>CAVQVG010000012.1:0-67300 GCA_963717125.1 uncultured Actinomycetes bacterium | reverse complement strand
TGATGGTTTTGGCCTACTCGTCGGTGGAGCGGCGGAGGCGTTTGATCTGGGAGCGGCGCTGCTTGGCCGCCAGCCGCCGCTCCTTGGACCCGCGGGTGGGCTTGGTCGGCCGCCGGGCCTTGGGGGGCGGGGCGGTGGCCGCGGTGAGCACGGCCGCCATCCGGTCCGCCGCCGCTTCCCGGTTGCGCAGCTGGGACCGGAATTCGGACGCGCTGACGGTGAGCACCCCGTTGACCAGCGCCGGCCAGCGTACGCAGCGCGCGTTCCTTGAGCACCGGGCCCAGGGCGGTGGACGAGGCCAGGTCGTAGGACAGTTCGACGCGGCTGTCGCTGGTGTTGACCGACTGCCCGCCCGGCCCGGAGGAGCGGGAAAACCGCCAGGACAGCTCGTCGGCCGGGATCACCGCGCCCCGGACCTGGATCGGATCGGCCACATCCACCATGATCTACGAGAGTTGGGGGAAGAAGGGACCGGGGACGGCTATCAGGGTCGGGGCCGGAAGGGACCGGGGACGTGCCGGAGCAGGGAGAGGGATGACTGAACAGGACACCGACTGGATTCCCGGCCTGATCCGGCCGCTGCGGGTGCCACCCGGCGCGGCCGTGGACCTGGCCAAGGACTATGACCCTGGTGCGCGGTTCGGCCTGCGCAAGAAGCACGGGGGGCTGACCCTGCTCGGCCGCGGCATGCAGTTGCTGGCCGACTACCAGGACCGGCTGGCCGCCCAGGACATCTACGGCGTCCTGGTCGTGCTGCAGGCGCTGGACGCGGCGGGCAAGGACGGCACGATCAAGCACGTGATGAGCGGGGTGAACCCGCAGGGCGTCATCGTGTCCAGCTTCAAGGGACCCAGCGCGGCGGAATTGCACCACGACTACCTGTGGCGGCACGCAAGGCGGCTGCCCGCCCGGGGCCAGATCGGCATCTTCAACCGGTCGCACTACGAGGAGGTGCTGGTCGTCCGGGTGCACCCGGAACTGGCCGCAGCCGAGCGAGTGCCCGGGGACGGTAAGGACTGGGCGCTCTGGACGCGCCGCTACCGGGAGATCAACGACTGGGAACGGTACCTGGTGGACAACGGCATCCTGGTGGTCAAGATGTTCCTCAACATCTCCAAGGAGGAGCAGCGGGCCCGCTTCCTGAAGCGCATCGACCAGCCGGAGAAGAACTGGAAGTTCTCCGCCAGCGACGCGCGGGAGCGGCGGTACTGGGACGACTACCAGCGGGCCTACTCCGACATGCTCAGCCACACCAGCACCGAGTGGGCGCCCTGGTACGTGCTGCCCGCCGACCACAAGTGGTTCACCCGGGTGTGCGCGGCCGCGGTCATCGCGGAGACGCTGATCCGGATCGACCCGCAATACCCGGTCCCCGGCCCGGACGCGCGGCGTGAGCTGCTGAAGGCCAAGGCCGAGCTGGAGGCCGAAGCCCGCCCCTGAGTGCTTTGCCCGACCGCGACCATGTTCTGGGTGGTCGGGGACATCCCCTGCTTCGGCCCGCTGTGCCAGCCCGGCCAGGACATCGGCCTGGTCCCGGTCACGCCGAACTGACCGGGGACGCCGGGGCCTGGGCCGTCCGGGCGGGCTGCGGGCGGGGATGCAGCGACCGGGGCGAGGGCCTGCCGTGCGCCACCCCGAAGGACAGCAGGCCCAGCACCACGGCCACCACGGCGCTCACCCCGAACAGGTCCGGCAGGCTGAGCCCGGCATCCCGCAGCGGGCCCACGCCGAACGCCGCGATCCCGTAGCCGGCCTGGTAGCACGCGATCAGCAGCCCGGAGATCACCGCCGTCATGCTGACCAGCTTCTCCTGGCCGAAGCTGATGGTCAGCGGGAGCAGCGCGGAACAGCCGAACCCGGCCAGGGCGAAGGCCAGGATGCCCAGCCCGGCGGCCCCTCTCGGCAGTACCGAGATCAGCACGAACGCCCCGGCCAGAATGAACGGCAGCACGTGGTACGCGAGCCGGCTGGGGAACCAGCTCTGGATGGCGGCGAACAGCACCCGCCCGGCGGTCACCATGGCCCAGAACACGGTGAGCGCGAGCGAGGCCAGCGTGGCGGAGACCTTGAGCGAGGTCAGGTCGAGCTGCGACCAGTTCCCGTTCATCGTCTCGCAGAAGCCGTAGAGCACCGCGAAGCAGGCGAACAGCCAGAACTGGGCCGGGATCGGCGGCCGCCTGGTCCCCCGCCCGGCCCGGCGGCCCGCGGCGTCCGCCGCACCCGCCGCCGGCAGCCGCAGCGGCAGCCGCGCGCTCACCGCGAACAGCGCGACCACGGCCGCCGCGGCCAGCACCGGCAGCCCGACCCAGGCGCCGAGGCCGACGAACGCCGCGACGAACGCCGGGGCCAGCGCGGTGCCCAGGCCGAGCAGCGAGTTGAGCACCAGCACCGACCGGTCCACCCCAGCCGGGTGGAACGCGGCCGCGAACGTGTTCAGCGACGGCACGGTCAGCCCGAATCCGGCCCCCAGGCAGGTCGTCGCCGCCAGCAGCAGCCCGTAAGCCAGCGGTCGCTCAGCCTGCACGAACCGGCTGACGATGAGCAGCAGCATGGCGGCCAGGTTGGCGGCCAGCCCGGTCAGGTAGACCTGCTTGGCCCCGAACCGCTCGGCCAGCCCGCCCTGGGCCAGCGCGGTGCCCACCGCGAGAACCGCCTGGGGCAGGAACATCGCGCCGTACTGGCTGCTGGACAGCCCGTACTGGCTGGGCTCGGTGAAGATCGTGCTGGCCGCCGGGAAGGTGACCAGCACGACGCCCTGGACCAGCCCGGCCGCGTACACGGTGCGGCTCTCCGCCCGGCTGCTCATCCAGCTGGCTCCCAGCTCAGCGGCCGCAGGCCGGCTGCGGCGGGGTGATCTCCGGCATCCGCCAGGCGGCCGCCGCCGCGGCCACGAGTTCCGCGGTGCCGTTGTACCTACCCGGCATCCGCACCGTCCCATCGGCCAGGAACCCGCGCACCATCCGCTTGACCGCGAGCGTGCCGAGCAGATCACCGTGCAACGCCGGGATCACGAACACGTCCGGCGGCAGCGGGCAGACGGGCAGCGTGACCGCGTCGGCCAGCGGGACGAGCAGCACCATCCGCAACGGGTGATGCCGGGCGGCTGAGGCGGCGAACCGCGCGCCGTCCGCGTTGACCGAGTTAATGAGCCGCTGCGCCCCGGACGAGCCGAACGGCGACAGGCCGCCGACGAACCAGACGACCGCGCGCAGTTCGTCCGCGGGGATCAGCCCGGCGCCGGGGCCGCCGCCGGCGGGGTAGCTGACCTGGCCGGGGGTGACGATTGGGCTCATCATGACCACCGAGCCCAGCGGCAGGTCCCGGCGGGTGGCCAGCATGGCGTCCACGCCGAGGGTGCCCTCGCTCTCGGCGATGATGTCCACCGGCCGGCCGGTTTCCCGGTGCAGCCGCCGTACCTGGGCCGCGATCCGGTCGCCCAGTTCGGGCAGCGGGAGGTTGCTGGCCGCGCTGCCCTGCGGCAACGGCTGACCCGCGGCGCCCAGCCCGCGGTAGGAGAACTGCTGCAGGTAGGCGCCGGGTGCGACCGACTGGAGCGACCGGGCCCCGCCGCAGCACGCCGACCCGAAGCCCAGGATGACCAGGACCGGATCATGCTGGGAGCGGTGTCCCGCCCCGGTGCCGTGCCCGGGCGGCGGGCCGCTCGCGGTACTGGCCCCGGCCGCCCCGGCCGCGCCGGCCTGGATGGCGGCCGCTTCCACGCCCACCTGGCGCGGCCCGCGGCCGACCACGAAGGCCACCCGGGTCATGCCGATCACCAGCGCGATGGACAGCACCGCGGCCAGCGGGGCGAGCGGCAGCCGGAGCAGCGGCCAGGCCGCGGCCGCCCGCTCGGCCGGTTCCCGGGTCGCCGCCCGGACCAGGCCGAACCAGGCCCGGGCGTTGGCCACCCCGGCCAGGCCGGAGACCGGGATCGCGGCGGCCAGCGGGAGCCGCCCGATGGCCGCCGCGGCCAGCGACAGCACGGCGAAGTCGGTGAGCAGCCAGCACACCGCCCGGAGTGAGGGCAGGGTGCGCCACCACGAGGTGCGGATCCCGCCGTGGCTGAGCGGCACCGAGATCAGCAGCATGATCACCAGCGCGCCCAGGTAGGGCCAGGAGAACGGCAGGATGGCCACCCCGACGCTGAGCGCGACGATGGGGGACAGCAGCAGGCAGGCCACCATGGTCAGGGTCACCGCCGCGCCGAACGCCTCCCGCGCCGCGGGCCGGGGCCGGTCGGCCGGCCAGGCCAGCAGGACCAGTGCGGCGTTCAGCGCGGACCGGGCCACGATCAGCCCGGCCAGCAGCAGCGCGAACCCGGGCCAGGACTGCTGCTGGTAGCCGAACAGCCAGCGCAAGTCGTGGAACACGGCCAGCGGCGGCACGGCGGTGACCTGGGGTGCCAGCGCCCGGGCGGCGGGCGCGACCGCGCAGAGCAGCGCCGCCTCGGCCGCCGCGCACCCCGCGGCGAACGCGATCAGGCTGCGATGCGCCAGGAACTCCCTGGCCGGCCATGCCCGCACGGTCTGCTTCATGGGCCCAGCGCGGCTCCCTTGGTGTGGTTCACCGCTGACACAGAGGACTACCGTGATCACATCCTAGAAATTCCCTAGGTGATCACCTCATTGGGAGTGCCCGGATGCGATTCGCGGACCAGACCGTGGTCATCACCGGGGCGGCCGGCGGGCTCGGCTCGGCCATGGCCGGCGCGTTCGCGGCCGAGGGCGCCGCGGTGGCCATCGTGGACCTGCCGGACAGCCCCGGCGCGAAGCTGGCCAGCGAGATCGCCGCCGCCGGCGGCCCAGGTGAAGCGTTCTTCGCCCCGTGTGACCTGGCCGACCTGACCGCGGCCCGGGAACTGATCAACGACATCGCCGGCCGGCGCGACGGAGTGGACGTGCTGGTCAATAACGCCGCGATCTATCCCAGAAAGGAAGTCAGCGACTACTCCACCGAGGACTGGCTGGCGGTGCAGCGGGTCAACGTGGACGCGGCGTTCGTCTGCGCGCAGGCCGCGCTGCCCGGGATGCGCCGGGCCGGGGCGGGCCGGATCGTCAACGTGTCCAGCATCACGTTCTTCGGCGGGACCCCGTTCCTGACGCCCTACGTGGCCTCCAAGGGCGCGCTGGTCGGGCTGACCCGGGCGCTGGCCCGGGAGTGCGGCGCGGCCGGGATCACGGTCAACGCGGTCGCGCCCGGCGCGTTCCCGACCGCCGCCGAGGCGATCCACCCGGATCTGCCCGCCTACAACCAGTTCATCCTGGACCAGCAGGCGGTCAAGCGGCGCGGCGAGCCCGCCGACGTCGCCAACGCGGTGCTGTTCCTGGCCGCCCCGCAGGCCTCGTTCATCACCGGGCAACTGCTCTGCGTGGACGGCGGCTGGGTGATGCACTAGGCCGCCGGGCGGCGCCCGGCTTGACCGGCCGCCAGCTCAGAGCCGGCCGGCGTCGATGATGCGGCGCAGGAAGCGTTGAGTGCGCTCGTCTTTGGGGTTGCTGAACAGCTCCGCGGGCGGCGAGTCCTCGACGATCTGCCCATCGGCCAGGAAACAGACCCGGTTCGCGATGTCCCGCGCGAACCCCATCTCGTGCGTGGCGAGCAGCATGGTCATCCCGCCGCTGGCCAGCTCGCGGATCACGTCCAGCACCTCGGCCACCAGTTCCGGGTCGAGCGCGCTGGTCACCTCGTCGAGCAGCATGAGCTGCGGGTGCATGGCCAGGGCCCGGACGATGGCCACCCGCTGCTGCTGGCCGCCGGACAGCCGGTCCGGGTAGTCGGCCTGCTTGTCCAGCAGGCCGAACCGGTCCAGCAGCGCCCGGGCTTCGTCCTCGGCCTGCCGCCGGGGCAGGTGGAGCGCCTTGACCGGGGCCAGGGTGATGTTGCGCAGCACGGTCATGTGGGGGAACAGGTTGAACGACTGGAACACGATGCCGACGTGCCGGCGCACCGCGTTCTGGTTGACGCCCGGCCGGGTGACGTCCTGGCCCCACAGGATGATCCGCCCGGCGTTGACCGGCTCGAGCAGGTTGACGCAGCGCAGCAGGGTGGACTTGCCCGACCCGGACGCCCCGATCAGGCAGATCACCTCGTGCGTCTGGACCGTGAGATCGATCCCCTTGAGCACCGCATTCGGCCCGAACGACTTCTCCAGACCCGCTATTCTCAACGCCTCTGCCGGGCTGCTGCCGTCCGCCGGGACGGTCTCGGGCGCGGTCATGTGATCGAGCCGGCCAGCCGGCGGCGCCGGTCCCTGGCAATCAGGTGGTCGGTGAACCGGGCCAGCGGGATGGTCAGCAGCAGGAACAGGATGGCCGCCACCACGTAACTGGAGTAGTTGAACACCGTGTCGCTGTAGATCTCGGCCGCCTTGTTGGCCTCGATCGCGCCCAGGATGCCGACCAGCGCGGTGTCCTTCTGCAAGCTGATGAAGTCGTTCAGCAGCGGCGGGATGACGTTGCGCACCGCTTGCGGCAGGATCACGTAGCGCAGCGAGGTCCACTGGGACAGGCCCAGCGAGCGGCCCGCGGCCACCTGGCTCTGCTGCACCGAGTTCAGCCCGGCCCGGTACACCTCGGACACGTAGGCCGAATAGGACAGCACCAGGGCGAGCACGCCGTACACGGCGGCCGACTGGGTGGAGATGAAACCCAGGTTGAGCGCGGGCACGCCGAACCCGATGGCGAAGATGACCAGGATCAGCGGCACGCCGCGGAACACGTCCACGTAGATCGTGCTGACGATGCGCAGCGGGAACATGACCGGGCTGACCGACTGCCGGACGACGGCGATGACCAGGGCCAGGATGAGGATGAGCACCTCGGCGGCCAGGAACATGCGGATATTGAGCCACAGCGCCGCGCCGACCGAGTAGTAGCCCGCCTTCGGGTCGCCGATGAACGAATGCCACATGTCCTGCGGGTTGAAGAACGTGTGCCGGACCGCGGCGCTGCCCGGGGCCAGCCAGAACAGCGCGACCAGCCCGCCCAGCACCACGATCGTGCTGGCGGTGGACACGGCCACCGCGCCGCGGCCGCTGCTCAGCAGCCGCGGCCCGCGCCCCTCCGCGCCGAACGAGGTCTGCGGCGGGCCGGTCATCAGGGCTTGATGGTGGGCACGGTCAGGTAGATCTGCAGGTACTTCTTCTGCAGCGCGGCCAGCGTGCCGTTGCTCTTGAGCGTGGCCAGCGCCTTGTTGACGCAGGTCACCAGCGGGTTGCCCTTGGCGAACAGCAGCCCGTAGTGCTCGCCGCTGGACGGGAACTGGGCCACCATGACCGAGTGCGGGATCTCCGAGGAGGAGATGTACTGAGCCGTCGGGGTGTCGGTGACCAGGGCCGCGATCTGGTGCGTCTGCAGCGCCTGCTTCACGTCGTTCAGCGTCTCGTACACCTTCGGCGTCTGGGCCGGCTGGATCGCGCTGTTGATGAAGGCCAGGCTGGTCGTGCCGACCTGGTCGCCGAAGATGTACGTCTTCAACTCGGCCGGGCTGTGCTTGGTCACGATCGGCGTGCCCTTGAGCGCGACCAGCGCCTGCTGCACGTCGTAGTAGCTGGTCGAGAACGTCACCGCCGTGGCCCGCTGCGGGGTCACCGAGACCTCGTTGATGTCGAAGTCGAACTTCTTCGGGCCCGGCGCGTAGGCGTCGTTGAACGGCTCGTACGCCCACTTGACCTGGGACGTCTTGAAGCCGAGCTGCTTTGCGACGGCGTATGCCACCGCGCTCTCGTAGCCCTTGCCGCTGGCCGGGTTGTTGTCTTCGAACCACGGCGGGTAGGCGGGCTTGTCGGTGGCCACCGTGAGCACGCCCTTGCTGTACAGCTCTTTCTGCACCCCGGCGTAGGTGCAGCTGGCCGCCGCGGCGCTAGCTGTGGTGCCGCTGCTGGTGGCGCCGCTGCCCGAACTGCCGCACGCGGCCAGCCCGGCACCCAGCGCCGCGATCGCGGCGGTGATCATGATCCGGCGCATTGTTCTCAGCCCCGCCCCTACGTGAGCGCATGATGCGCCCGATGATGATTACGGCGCGTTAGCCTACCCGGTGACGAGGCAGCGGAGGGAGCTCGGATGCCTGCGTGGATCTGCCGGACCTGTGGCGTCCAGTACCCGGACACCGGGCAGCCGCCCGGGGCCTGCCCGATCTGCCTGGACGAGCGGCAGTACGTCGGGTGGGGCGGCCAGCAGTGGACCACCATGGCCGAGCTGGCCAGCGACCGGGCGGTGGTGCTGCGCGAGGAGGAACCGGACCTGGTTGGGGTGGGGGTCGAGCCGGCCTTCGCCATCGGGCAGCGCGCGCTGCTGGTTCGCACCCCGCACGGCAACGTGTTGTGGGACTGCGTCTCGCTGCTCGACGACGCGGCCCGGGAGCGGATCGCCGAACTGGGCGGGATCGCCGCCATCTGCATGTCGCATCCGCACTTCTACGGGGCGAACGTGGAGTACGCCGACAGTTTCGGCGCCCGCATCTTCATCCCGCGCGCCGACCAGCAGTGGGTGCAGCGGCCCTCGCCGCGCATCGAGTTGTTCGACGACGACGCCGAGCCGGTGCCCGGGCTCACCCTGGCCCGGATCGGCGGGCACTTCGACGGCGCGGCCGTGCTGCACTGGCCGGCCGGGTCGGCGGGCCGCGGCGCGCTACTCACCGGGGACACCATCACGGTGGTGCCGGACCGGGACTGGGTCAGCTTCATGTGGAGCTACCCCAACCTGATCCCGCTGGACGAGGTCACCGTGCTGGACATCGCCGAGCGGGCCGGCCGGTTCCGCTTCGACCGGGTCTACGGCGGCTGGTGGGGCCGGGTCGTGGTGCAGGACGGGGCGGCCGCGATCCGCCGCTCCGCGGAGCGCTACGTGGCCCGGCTGCGCGGCGAGCGCCCTTAGCCGATCCGGCCGAAGCCGCGAGCGCCCTTAGCCGATCCGGCCGAAGCCGCGAGCGCCCTTAGCCGATCCGGCCGAAGCCGCGCGGGAACTGGTGCAGCGATTCCCAGCCGTCGTCCGTGACCAGGACGAGTTCCCCGGTCTGCACCCCGGCCCGCTCATCTTTAGTGATCACGTTCGGCTGGATGACCACGGTCATCCCGGCCTCGAACGTGAACTCGGGGGCCTGCTGCCGCTCCAGCGCGGCCCGGGTCAGCACCGGGGGCAGGTACCCGCCGCCGTAGCCGTGCACCAGGTCGTCGTAGACGGTACAGCCGGCCGCGGTGATCAGGTTGGCCGCCTCGATCAGGTCCGCGGCGGTCGCGCCGGGCCGCAGCCGGGCGGTCATGGCGTCGAACGCCGCGTCGGCCACCTGGTGCAGCTCGGCATAGAGCGGACTGGGCGGCGCGCCGACCGCGAACGTGCGCAGTAGCTGCCCCGGGTAGCCGGCGTAGCTGGCGCTGATCTCACAGCTCAGCACGTCCCCGGTGCGCAGCGGGCGGCGGGACGGCCACTGCGCGGGCACGCACAGCTCGGGCTGATCCATCGCGGTGACACCGAGATAGCGGATGTGCGTCTGGCCGCCGGCCGCCACGTAGCCGCTCTCCACCAGCGCGCCCAGCGCCGCTTCGGTCAGGCCGGGCCGGGCGCCCGTGGCCAGCGCCCGCACTCCGTCGTCGGTCAGCCGGGCGCCTTCGCGGAGCCAGTCGAGTTCCGCGGCCGACTTGACCAGCCGCAGCCGGGTGTACTCCAGGTCGAGGAACTCGGCCTGGCCGGCCGCTGCTATCAGCTCGTCGTGCCAGCGGGCGGGCACCGGCCCGATCACCGCGGCCCCACCGCCGGCGGCCCGGCCGGCCAGCTCCGGCAGCGCGGCCCGCAGCGCCGACGCGCCGCCCGGCCGGACATCCGCCGCCGGGGCCAGCCGCCGCGCGTTGGGCACGTGGTTGTCGTAGCAGACGTACAGCACGTCCGGCTGGCCGGGCGCGAAGACCAGCGCCGCCTCCCGGGTCACCGGCCAGCCGGTCAGCCACGGCACGGCCGTGCCGGACCGGTCCGCGCCGTAGACCAGGGCGGCCCCGATGCCGCGCCCGGCCAGCACCTCGGCCAGCGCGGCCCGGCGGCGGTCCATCTCGGCTGGGCCGAAGGCCGGGTACCAGCTCAGTGCCGGGCCCAGTAGTCCGCGGACTGCTTGCTCTCGGCCAGCGCCTCGGCGGTCTCGAAGCCCGGCGCTAGCGAAGCCGAGGTGCCCGGCAGCACCTGGTGGTGCTCGATGTTGAGCAGCCGCAGCCAGCTCTGCTGGCCGAAGGTCAGCGCGATGAAGCAGCCCAGCTCGACCAGCTCGGGCTCGGAGAAGTGCTGGTGCAGCCGGTCCCACAGCGCGTCCTCGGCCGGCTGATGCCAGGCGATGGCCTCGGCGTAGGCCAGCGCGGCCTTCTCCCGGTCATCGAATTTCGCCGAGGACTCGAAGTTCAGCAGGTCGTCGTACTTGGCTTCGGTGAAGCCCGCCTGCGCGGCCTGCACGGACCGCTGGTTGCCGCAGTACTCGCAGTTCACCGAGCGGGAGATGTACACCCGGCACAGTTCCTTGATCCGGTGGTCGCAGACACCGCCGGAGAACAGCGCCTGCCAGGACCGGGCGAACGCCCAGAACGCGGCGGGCACGTGCGCCCGGATCGCCGAGCTCTCCGGCCGCGGGGTGCCCTCCCGCTGGCAGCGCTCCATCTCGGCGCGCATCTCCGGGTCCATCGCGTCGAACGGAAAATAGCTGATCCGCTGCTTGTCCGGCACCCCTGGGCTCCTTCGTCAGTTGGGACTTTCTCGGCATAACGCTTCTTGAGTCTCGCAGTGCCCGTAATGCCGCGCAACGGGCCGCGGCTGCCGCGGTATGGCTTCGAGGCGGGCCGCGGACGGGGTATATCAAGCGGATGGACGCTTTCGCCGAGCGGCGCGGGGGGAACCTGGCCGGGCAGTGGTGGGATGGCCTGGACACGGCGACCCCAGGGCCAGTGGACATGATTACCGACGAGTCCCCGTTCCCACCGATCGGCGAGTACGGGTTCCTGTCCGACTGCGAGACCACCGCGCTGATCGCGCCGAGCGGCAACGTGGAGTGGATGTGCCTGCCGCGGCTGGACTCGCCGAGCGTGTTCGGCGCGATGCTGGACCGCTCGGCCGGCGGGTTCCGGCTCGGCCCGGAAGGGGTCAACGTCCCCTCGGCCCGCCGCTACCTGCCAGGCACGATGGTGCTGGAGACCAGCTGGGGGACGCCGACCGGGTGGCTGGTGGTGCGCGACGCGCTGCTGATGGGGTCCTGGCATCACGACCTCGAGCTGTCCCACACACACCGCCGGACGCCGACCGACTACGACGCCGACCATGTGCTGCTGCGCACGATCCGCTGCGTCAGCGGCGAGATGCAGGTCGCCTTCGACTGTGAGCCGGTCTTCGACTACGGCCGCCTGCAGGGCAGCTGGAAGTACACCGACCGCGGCTACGCGCAGGCGGTGTGCCGGGCGGCCAGCCCGGACGTCGGGGTCGGGCTGACCCTGACCACCGACATGCGGGTCGGCTTCGAGGGCGGCCGGGCCATGGCCCGGACCCTGATGCGGGAGGGCGAGCACCACTTCGTCGCCCTGTCCTGGACCATGCACCAGCCCCCGTTCAGCTACGAGGAGGCGCAGGGCCGGCTGGTGTGGACCGCGCACCACTGGCAGCACTGGCTGGCCCGGGGCCGCTTCCCGGACCATCCGTGGAGCCGGTACCTGCAGCGCAGCGCGCTGACCCTGAAGGGCCTGACGTTCGCGCCGAGCGGCGCCGTGGTCGCCGCGGCCACCACATCACTGCCCGAGGTGCCGCACGGCGAGCGCAACTGGGACTACCGCTACTGCTGGCTGCGCGACTCGGCGTTCACCCTCTGGAGCCTGTACGCGCTCGGCTTCGACTGGGAGGCGGACGACTTCTTCTGGTTCCTGGCCGACATCGCCCAGCGCGACGACGTGATCCAGGTGGTGTACGGGGTGGACGGCGAGCGGATGCTCAGCGAGCGGATCCTCGACCATCTCAGCGGGTACGACGGGGCCCGGCCGGTGCGGGTGGGCAACGAGGCTTACACCCAGCGCCAGCACGACGTCTGGGGCACCATGCTGCAGGCCATCTACATCCGGCTGGGCAACTGGCAGCGGCTGGACGGCCGGATCTGGCCGGTGGTCCGCCGCCAGGTGGAGTCGGCGCTGAAGTACTGGCGAGAACCTGACCTGGGCATCTGGGAAGTGCGCGGGGCGCCGAAGCACTTCACCTTCTCCAAGATCATGTGCTGGTCCGCGGTGCAGCGCGGGGCGCAGGCCGCGCTGGCCCGGGGTGAGGCGACGCTGGCCAAGACCTGGCGCGAGGCGGCCGACGAGATCAGGGAGGACATCCTGGCCCACGGGGTGGACGACCGCGGGGTGTTCACCCAGCACTACGAGACCCGGGCGCTGGACGCCTCGCTGCTGCTGCTGCCGATGACGGGCTTCCTGCCCCGGGAGGACCCCCGAGTCCGGGCCACCATCCTGGCCATCGCCGACGAGCTCACGGAGGACGGGCTGGTGTTGCGGTACCGGCCCGAGGAGACCGACGACGGGCTGCCCGGCGGCGAGGGCACGTTCACCATCTGCTCGTTCCTGCTGGTGTCGGCGCTGTGCGAGATCGGCGAGGCGGACCGCGCCCAGCAACTCTGCGAGCGGCTGCTGTCGCTGGCCAGCTCGCTGGACCTGTACGCCGAGGAGATCGACCCGCGGACCGGCCGCCAGCTGGGCAACTTCCCGCAGGCCTTCACCCACCTGGCGCTGATCAACGCGGTCATCCACGTGATCAGGGCCCAGCGTCAGCCCACCGTGCCGGCGCCGCCGGTCTAGCTCGCCTGCGGGCTGGTCAGCCGGGGCCAGGGCTGAAAAGATCCAAGTGGGGAACGAACCGACATACGGCGGAAACACCCACGGCTGACACTGCGGTGCGGCGGGACAGGGAGGCACACGTGCCCGAGGTCATCCGGGCTGGATTGGTTCAGCAGCAGTGGACTGGTGACAAGGATTCCATGATCCGGGCCGCCGTCGAGGCGATCGGCCGCGCCGCGTCGGCGGGCGCCCAGGTGGTCTGCCTCCAGGAGCTGTTCTACGGGCCCTATTTCTGCCAGGTGCAGGACGCGGACTACTACTCGTACACCGAGGCGATCCCGGGCGGGTCCACCACCCAGCTCATGTGCGACGTGGCCCAGCAGCACTCGGTGGTGCTGGTGGTGCCGATGTACGAGGAGGAGCAGCCCGGCCTGTACTACAACACCGCGGCGGTGATCGACGCCGACGGCAGCTACCTGGGCAAGTACCGCAAGACACACCTGCCCCAGGTGAAGGGCTTCTGGGAGAAGTTCTACTTCCGGCCGGGCAACCTCGGCTACCCGGTGTTCGACACCGCGGTCGGCCGGATCGGCGTGTACATCTGCTACGACCGGCACTTCCCGGAGGGCTGGCGGGCGCTCGGCCTGACCGGCGCCCGGATCGTGTTCAACCCGTCCGCGACCAGCCGCGGGCTCTCCCAGTACCTGTGGCGGCTGGAGCAGCCCGCCGCGGCCGTGGCCAACGAGTACTACGTCGGCGCGATCAACCGGGTCGGCGTGGAGCCGCTGGGCGACAACGAGTTCTACGGCCAGTCCTACTTCGTTGACCCGCGCGGCCAGCTGGTCGGCGAGGCCGGCTCGGACACCGGCGACGAGGTAGTCGTCCGCGACCTGGACATGGACGTGCTGGCCGAGGTGCGCGACCTGTGGCAGTTCTACCGGGACCGCCGCCCGGACCAGTACGGATCGCTGGTCCAGCCGTGACCTGGCCGGGACGGAACGGAGCACAGCCGTGACCACGGTAATCAGCGGCGGGCAGGTGCTCTCGCCGGCCGGTGCCGTACCCGCCGACGTGCTGGTGGACGGCGAGCGGATCAGCGCCCTGGCCACCCCGGGCAGCGAGCTGGCCCGGTCCTGGGCGGCCGGCGCGGACCGGGTGTTCGACGCCACCGGGCGCTACGTGCTGCCCGGCGGCATCGACGTGCACACGCACATGGAGATGCCGTTCGGCGGCACGTTCTCGGTGGACACGTTCGAGACCGGCACCCGGGCCGCGGCCTGGGGCGGCACCACCACCATCGTCGACTTCGCGGTCCAGGCCAAGGGCACCTCGCTGCTGGCCACGCTGGACAAATGGCACGAGAAGGCCGACGGCAACTGCGTGGTTGACTACGGCTTCCACATGATCGTCTCCGACGTCAACGACACCACGCTCAAGGAGATGGAGTCGTGCATCGGCGCGGGCGTGAACAGCTTCAAGATGTTCATGGCCTACCCCGGGGTGTTCTACGCCACCGACGGGGAGATCCTGCGCGCCATGCTGCGGGCCGCCGAGACCGGCGCGGTGATCATGATGCACGCGGAGAACGGCATCGCGATCGACCAGCTGGTGGCCAGGGCGCTGGCGGCCGGCCAGACCACGCCGCTGCAGCACGGGCTGACCCGGCCGCCGGAACTCGAAGCCGAGGCCACCCACCGGGCGATCACCCTGGCCAAGGTGACCGGCGCCCCGCTGTACGTGGTGCACCTGTCCGCCGCCCAGGCGCTGCAGGAGATCGCGGCGGCCCGGGACACCGGGCAGAACGTGTTCGCCGAGACCTGCCCGCAGTATCTGTACCTGTCCCTGGATGACCTGGCCCGGCCGGATTTCGAGGGCGCCAAGTACGTGGCTTCGCCGCCGCTGCGGCCGCGCGAGCATCAGGGCTCGCTCTGGCGCGGGCTGCGCACCAACGACTTGTCGGTCGTGTCCACCGACCACTGCCCGTTCTGCATCAAGGAGAAGGAACTCGGCCGCGGCGACTTCTCCAAGATCCCGAACGGGATACCCGGTGTGGAGCACCGGATGGACCTGCTGCACCAGGGCGTGGCGGCCGGCGAGCTGTCGCTGGCCCGCTGGGTGGAGGTGACCAGCACCACACCGGCCCGGATGTTCGGGCTGTACCCGCGCAAGGGCGTCATCGCGCCCGGCTCCGACGCGGACATCGTCATCTACGACCCGCGGGCCAAGCAGACGCTGTCCGCCCGCACGCACCACATGAACGTGGACTACTCGGCCTACGAGGGCTTCGCCATCACCGGCCAGGTGCAGACCGTGCTGTCCCGCGGACAGGTCGTCATCGACGGCGGAGAGTATCACGGCCGCACCGGCCACGGTCAGTTCCTGCGCCGCGGCCTGTCCCAATACCTCAGCTAAGAGGGGGCACGATGGATTTCGGGGTGGTGCTGCAGACCGATCCGCCGGCCAGCGCGGTGGTGGACACCATGCGCAGCGCCGAGCAGCAGGGCTTCGGCTACGGCTGGACGTTCGACTCGCACGTGCTCTGGCAGGAGCCGTTCGTCATCTACTCGGCCATCCTGGCCGAGACCTCGCGGCTGATGGTCGGGCCGATGGTGACCAACCCGGGCACCCGGGACTGGTCGGTAACCGCGTCCTTGTTTGCCACATTGAACGATATGTTCGGCAACCGGACCGTGTGCGGCCTCGGCCGCGGCGACTCGGCCCGGCGGGTGATCGGCCAGCCGCCGGTCACCCTGGCCACCATGGCCGAGGCGATACAGGTGATCAAGGGCCTGGCCGAGGGGCGCGAGGTCATGCTGCACGGCGCGCCGCTGCGCATCCCCTGGGTGCGCGACGGCAAGCTGGAGATCTGGATGGCCGCCTACGGGCCCAAGGCGCTGGCCGTGGTGGGCGAGCAGGCCGACGGCTTCATCCTGCAGACCGCCGACCCGGACATCGCCCGGTGGACGGTCAGCTCGGTCCGCGCCGCGGCCGAGGCGGCCGGCCGCGACCCGGCCGAGCTCACCATCTGCGTGGCCGCGCCGGCCTACGTCGGCGCCGACCTGCCGCATCAGCGGGACCAGCTGCGCTGGTTCGGCGGCATGGTCGGCAACCACGTGGCCGACCTGGTGGCCCGGTACGGCGTGGACGGCCCGGTGCCGCACGAGCTGACCGACTACATCAAGGGCCGGGAGGGTTACGACTACGCCCATCACGGCAAGGCGGGCAACCCGTCCACGGACTTCGTGCCGGATGCCATCGTGGACCGGTTCTGCCTGCTCGGCCCGGTTGAGGCGCACCTGGACCGGCTGCACGAGCTGGCCGAGATCGGCGCCGACCAGTTCGCCGTCTACCTGATGCACGACCAGGCGGCCGAGACCCTGGCCGCCTACGGCAACACCATCATCCCCGCCCTAACCTGACCCCGCTGAGCCGCCCAGGCAGGCACTCGTCACCGCGACGGGAAGTCACAAAAGGGCAGGTAATCGGGCTTTACGGGTACTTGGTGTGAGGTTTTTCACGCGGCCGTTATGCCGGTTTCGGCTGGCGGATTGGCGATCTTCGGCATTCTGGGTTCCCGCAAGCACCCCGCGTACGTGATGGCCGCCGATTCGCCGCGGCCGGCGCCCTGCCCCCGCGCCAACATCCTTACGCCGCTGGCCAGCCCCCTTCCTGACGGCTGGTTCTGTGCCCTGGGTGGAAACCGGATGGCGCGAGCGCGCCTGAGCAAAGGTTCATCTTGTCCCTCAGCCGACGGACCCCTACTCATCGCAAACCCCGCAAGCACACCAAGGCCACGCTGATCAGCGCGGGCTCGGCGCTGGCCGTCGTGGGCGTGGTGGCCGGCACGACGACCGCCTGGCCAGGCTCGTCGGGCTCGCCGGGCAGCCTGGCCGACGCGGCGGCGTTCGCGGGATCGCACGCCACCGCCAGCTCGGTCGCCCCGCAGACCGTGCAGGCGGACACGTCGCACCAGCTCCGCGCCATCCAGGCGGCGGCGGTGCAGGCCCAGTTGCGGCAGCAGGCCGCGCAGGCCAGGGCCAGGCAGGCAGCCCAGGCCCGGGCCGCGGCCAAGGCGGCCGCGGCGGCCAAGGCGGCGGCCGCGGCTAAGGCGGCCGCGGCCCGGCAGGCCGCTCAGGCCAGCAGCAGCTCGCCGGCATCCGCCGCCGCCCCGCAGGGCAACCCCCAGCAGATCGCGGAGAGCATGCTCGGCTCCTACGGCTGGTCCTCGTCCCAGTTCAGCTGCCTGCAGCCGCTGTGGAACCAGGAGAGCGGGTGGAACGTGACCGCCAGCAACCCAACCTCGGGCGCCTATGGCATCCCGCAGGCGCTGCCGGGCAGCAAGATGGCCAGCGCGGGCGCCGACTGGCAGACCAATGCAGCCACCCAGATCCGCTGGGGCCTGGGCTACATCCAGTTGACCTACGGCTCACCGTGCGCGGCCTGGTCGCACGAGCAGGCCGACGGCTGGTACTAGAACCCCGCCCCGCCGAGCTGCAGCGGCCGTCCCACCCCCCCGGGACGGCCGCTGCACCCTGCCCGAGTGTGACGTATTTCATACTGTCCATATCCCGATTTAAGGATCATTAAGGTCAGGTTTCCGGCAGGGTAGTCCGGCAAGCACCCCGCGTGCGTGATGGCCGCCTGTGAGCCGCCCGGCGCCCTGTCCCCGCGCCACGTCCGCACGCCGCCGCCAGCCCAGCATCGCATTTGTGATGACGGCTGGCCCGCGTCCCGGGTGGAAGCCGAGCGCATGTGTCAATCGCGCCCGACCGAAGGTTCATCTTGTCCCTGACCAGGACGCCTAACCGTAAATCCACTACCGTCAAAGCTGCGCTGACCGCGGCGGGCACAGCCGTCGCCACGGCTGCCGTCACGGCCGCAGCACTCGCCACCGCCGGCCCCGCGGCTGGCTCGCTGAGCGGCCTGGGCTCAGCGGGCGCGCAGGCCACGGCGGCCAACGCACCCACGGTCACCCACGAGGCCGGACCGGCCAGCGCCGCGGTGACCCCGACCCCCGCCATCACCGGCGCGCACCTGACCATCGTGATCCGCCGTGGCAGCACCGCCCGCCCGGCCGTCCGGCTCGATGCGGCGGCCGCGTCGGCGGCCAGGGCGGCCCGGCAGACCGCGCGCAAGATGCTCGGTCACTTCGGCTGGGGCGGCCGGCAGTTCTCCCCGCTGGACAAGCTGTGGAACCGGGAGAGCAGCTGGAACAAGTACGCCTACAACCCGTCCTCGGGTGCGTACGGGATCCCGCAGGCCGTGCCCGGCAGCAAGATGGCCAGCGCGGGCAAGCACTGGCGGACCAACGCCACCACGCAGATCCGCTGGGGCCTGCGCTACATCAAGAGCCGGTACGGGTACCCGCGCCGCGCCTGGCAGCACGAGCTGGCCTACGGCTGGTACTGACCTAGGCCCCCGGTGAGTCCGGCCAGCTCAGAACCGGCCGCCCCAGATCCGGCGGCGGCGCTGGGTCTGGCCGGGCTCACTCTGCTAGCTTTGCGCCTCCGGGGGCGCTTTACCCGCCGACTTCCCTCGTCGCTTGTCGCTCGTTCCTCGCTCCGCGCTCCTCAGTCCAGTCGGCGGCGCGCCCCCTTCGGCGCGGCGCTCCTCAGTCCAGTCGGCGGCGCGCCCCCTTCGGCGCGGGCGCGGAACACTGCGGCGACGCGGTTCCGGGGTAGTCCTGGGACGCGGTGGTCACGGTAGCCGGTCATCTCTTCGCCGGCGCACAGCGCGTTGGCCACCGCTTCCTCGGTGCCCTGCACCACCGCGGTGAAGAACGGGTCGATGGCGTCCCAGGGCACGAACGCCAGCTGGTCGTACGGCCGGCCGTCCCGGGTCCCGTACCGGCTGAACCCGCCCGGGTTCGCGGTGGAGCAGGCCAGGAACAGGTCGCCGGAGGAGTGCGAGCCGGCCGTCCCCGTGCGGGCCAGCCCGAGGGTGACCCGCCGGGCCAGCGCCTTGCACTGGTGCGGCAGCAGCGGCGCGTCCGTGAGCACGATGGCGATGACCGAGCCCGCGCCGGGCGGCGCCGCGCGGTACTCGCGCAGCGGGTCGTCCTCGGGCAGCACGTCACCAAGCGGCCGCCCGGCCAGCACCAGCTCATGGCGGGCGCCGAAGTTGGCTTGCACGAAGACGCCCACCGTGTAGCCGGTGCTGCCGTGACTGACCAGCCGGGACGCGGTGCCGTTGCCACCCTTGAAGCCGTAGCAGATCATGCCGGTGCCGCCACCCACGGCGCCCTCGTCCAGCGGGCCGGTCCGGGCCGCGTCCAGCGCCGTGACGCAGTCCTCCTCGGTGACGTGCTGCCCGTTGATGTCGTTCAGGTAGCCGTCCCAGGTCTCCGCGGCCACCCCGCGGATGATGCTCCGGTAGCCGACCTCCACCCCGGGCACATCGGTGATCGCATTCCACCGCCCAGGCGTCCCGCCGAACGGCACGCCGAGCGCGCGGGCCCGGGGGGTGCCAGCCGGAGTTGCCAGGTGAGCGGCGTTGAGCTGCTGGTCTGTCACGGAGCAGCAGCCTAGCCTGCGCCGGATCCGGCCGAGTTGCCGCCATTAGCCGCTTTTGCCGGCCGACCGGGTAATGCCCAGCCGGAAAAACGTCGCCATGTTTTACCGGACGTTAATCACTCCGGTTAGGTTGAGCTCAGCGGCAGGACCATTCCTGCGGCGCAGAATAACCACAGGGGGGCATATGAAGATAGCGCGAGCCATTCCCATTCTTTCCGGCACCGCAGCCGCGGCGCTGGCCATAATGACCGCCGCTCCGGCGCTGGCCGGCCCGGTCAGCCCGGCCCAGCCGCGGACGGCGGGGCCCGGCACCGTCCGGTCCATCCTGCGGACGGGCGCGACAGTGACCGGGGTCCGGGGTTCCGGGGGCCGTAGCGTCGTGCTGACCGGAACGTACGTGGCTGGCGGAGCCTCGGCCGCGTTCCTGTGGCACGGCCCGCTGCCCCGCGCCGGGGGCGCGGCCGTGTCGGTGCTAAGGCCCGCGTTCCGCGGTGTAACCGCCGCCACCTTCTACGGCCCGGACACCCATCTGTTCAATCCGCGGGCCATCCCGCGGGGGGACGTCCGGGCGGTGGGCAGTTACGTGTCGTCGGACGCCCCGCCGGGCGTGCACGACCAGGGCATGATCTACCTCGGCCCGGTCAGCGGGCGCGGCGGCCGGTGGACCTCGATCGCGGTGCCCGCGCACGGGCGGCACGTGACGGGGCACGTGTCGGCCTGCCCGCGGCGCCGGCCGAAGTGCGTCGTGCTGGACACCATCGCGCACAGCACGATGGGCCACCTGGTCGTGGGCAACTACGACCTGAAGCCGGCCGTGGGCGGCGGCGTGGTGTCCGGGAACGCGTTCATCTACAACATCAGCACGCGGCGGTACACGTTGCTGCGGCTGCACGGCAGCCTGTCCACCAAGAGCTCGTTCTACGGCATCTGGCAGGACGGTGGGCCGGGCAGCCCGCGGTACACGCTGGCCGGCGGCTCGTCGGCGCGCGGCGGCCAGCGCGGGCTCCTGATCGACTACAACGAGCGGACCGGCCGGTTCGGCCGGCCGTTCTTCTTCACCTACGCCAACCGGGCGGTGACCACCCACTTCGACGGGATCACCGCCGTCCCGGGCGGGTTCAACCTGGTGGCCGTGACGGGGCACGGGCCGGCCATGGCCCACGTCCGGGCGCTGCGGCACGGCGGGTTCGGCCGGGCCCGGTGGCGGCCGGTGCCGGTGAGCTCCAGCGCGCTGTGCCCGTGCCACGCGGTCACCGGGAACACGGTGTGGCGTAACCGGGTGATGGGGCTGTACGTGAACACCAGCAGCCCGGCCGCCCGCTCCTACCTGGCCGTCATCGCCGGCCGGTAGGCCGCCAGGCCGGCCCCCGGGCCGCCCGTCCCGGGGCCGGCCTGGTCCCGCCGTCCGGGCTGCGCGTCACGCTCACCCCGCAGCTGAGCCTGGCGGCGCGCTGGTCGGCGGCCCGTGGGAGGGTGGAGCCATGACCATGCCCAGTCACGTCCCGGCCAGCGCGACCGCCCAGGGCGATGGGGTGGTCATAGGATCCGGCCCGGTCACGGTGGACGCCTACATCGACTTCCTGTGCCCGTTCTGCCGCCAGTTCGAGCTGAACGCGGGCGACGCGCTCGCCCGGCTGGTCTCGGCCGGGCAGATCAGCCTGGCGTATCACCCGATGAACTTCCTCGACGCGGCGTCAACCACGAACTACTCGACGCGGGCGGCGGCCTCGTCGGGCTGCGCGTCCGATGGCGGCCGGTTTCTCGAATACGCCCGTGCCTTGTTCGTCAGCCAGCCGCCCGAGGGCGGCCCGGGCCTGCCCGACGCGCAACTGAACGACCTGGCCGTGGGCGTCGGCCTGCCCGCCCCGGCGTTCGCCGAGTGCGTGCAGAGCGGCCGCTACCTGGACTGGCCGCCGTACGTGACCGCGATGGCGACCGCGCGGGGCGTGCTATCCACGCCCACGGTGCTGGTCAACGGGATGCCGGTGCCGGCCAATGCCCGGATGATCTCCGCCGCGGTGGCCGCGGTGGCGGACGGCTAGCTGGCCCGGCTCAGAACACGTCCGGCGGCAGCTCCGGCGAAACGCCCAGGAAGGCGGCCCGGGAGTCATCGAGCCAGTCCTCCACCGGACGGGCCGGGTGCCCGGTAACCTCCGGCACATCCGCGGTCACCGTGGCCGCCCCGCCTTGGCGCACCCAGTCGTACAGTTCCAGCGCCCCGTCCACTTCCCACTGGCTCAGCCCGCTGGCCAGCAGTTCCTCCCTGGCCTGCGTGGCCGGCAGGTCGGTGTAGCCGACATCGCGGGCGAACACGGTGGAGATCCGCCGGGCCACCTGCTGGCCGCTGAGCGCCGCCGGGCCCGTCAGCACGTACGTCCTGTCCTCGTGGCCCGGGCCGGTCAGCACCCGCGCGGCCACGTCGGCCACGTCGCTGGCCGCCACGTAGCCGGCCCGGCCCGGCCCGGAGGGCGCGTAGAGGATGCCCTCCCGGCGGATCCGCTCAGCGGCGGCCAGCAGGGTCTCCATGTATATGCTCGGCGCCAGGTAGCTGACCGGCAGACCGGACGCTTGCAGGTGCACGGCCACCTCGCGGTGGCTGCGCATGAAGCGGACCTCGACGCCCGGGTCCTGGAAGCCGTCCGCGGCCATCTTGACGATGTGCGGCCGGTGGCCCGCGGCGAGCACCGCGTCGATGAACCGGATCTCCAGCTCGGCCTGCTCCGCCAGGGCCGGGCTGAGCAGGAAGATCCGGTCGAACGTCTGCAGCACATCAGCGGGCGGCGGATCGTCGAAGCTGGCCACGACGTACTTGGCCGCGCCTGGCAGATCGGCGCCCTTGGCTGGCACGCGCACCATCGCGGTGACTTCGGCGCCGGTATCGGCCAGCGCCTCCAGCAGCGGGTAGCCGACCCGGCCAGTCGCTCCAGTTACCAGGATCACGGGCAGTGCCTCCGACGGTCGCGGGCCAATTCCCCTTCATTCAAGCACCCCACCGAACTGGCTTACGGTCGCCCGCAGAGTTACCGGAATTACGTCGTCACAATGCCGTAATGGGCGATACGTCCGATTGTGCCGCTTTCCGTGCCCGGTGCCGGGCTAACGTGACGGCTGACCGGGGCCGCGGCCGGAGCGGCTGACCCGGGCCGCGGGCGAAGAGGAGCGCGAGAGCACGTCAATCCAGCACGGGGATCCGATCACGGGGGCTCGACCACGGGAGGGTGCTTCGATGCCAGCTGATGACGGACTGCACGGGATGCCCGCGGCGGATGTGGCGGCGTTTTTGCGCGACCTTCGTGCCCTGCGGGCGCGGGAGGGGCTGAGCCTGGACGGGCTCGCCGCGCGGGCTGAGCTTCCGCCGGGTACCGGGCCCGCTCCCGCAGGCCGGCCCGGCTTCACGATCACCCGCCTCGGGCGCACCCGCCTCGGGCGCCGCCCGCCCCGGGCCCGCCCGCCCCGGCTCGCGGCGCGGGCGGTGGCGGCCCAGCCCGGCGCTGACCGGCACCGTCGCGACCGCCGTCGCCCTGGCCGGGCTGGCCGCCGGGGGTGTCCTACTGCTGTCCGGGCCGACCGGCCGCGGCCCGGCCAGCGCCCCAGCCGCACCCGTCCGGGGGAGCGGCCGCGCGATGGCGGCCGGCGGCGGCCGGATCCGGATGCAGATCGTGTCACCCGGACCGGCCGGGCCCAGCGCGGGGCCGGCCCGGCCCGGGATGCGACGAGCCAGGCCGGGGCGGGGCCGGGCCGCGGCCCGGGGGCGGTCCCGGCAGGCCGGGCCCGGGCTGGCCGTGGCCGGGGTCGGCTGCCCGGACAGGCAGGGCGACGGGATCAGTCTGGCCGCCGCGACCACCGGACCGGCCTGGACCGCCGCGGGAGGCGGCTGGACGGGCAACGGCTGCGACGGCAGCTCGGTCTGGACCATGGACCCGAACGGCAACCAGGCCAGTCCCTCCACTTTGACCTGGTTCTTCCACCCTGGTGCCCGGGCTTCGGCGTGCCGGCTGGCCGTGTTCGTGCCGACCCAGAACGCGCTCGGCGTGGCCAGCTACGCGATCTCGGCCGGGGCGGTGAGCCTGGGCAGCGTGTCGATCGACCAGGCGGCCAGGGCTGGCCAGTGGGTCACACTGGGCAGCTACCCGGTGGCCGGGGGCCCGCTGGACATCAAGCTGCTGCCGGGCACCGCTACGCTCACCGCCGCCGGTCCGGGGAGCGGCGGCAACGGCGGTTCTGCGGGCCAGGGCACCGGCAAGGGCGATGCCGGGGGCGGCCAGGGGGATTCGGCGGGCCATGGGCAGAGCGCGTCGGCTCCCGGGCACGCGACGCCGACGCCCGCAGCTCGCCCGGCGACCGGGCACAACGCCGCCGTGGCCGCCTCGGCGGCCAGCGCCAGCTGCCCGTGACGGGTGGCCATCCAGTTATTAGCGGCACCTTACGGGTACCGCTGAGCTTCCTCTCAGCGGTGCATCCGGGTGGCCGGGCATCGTACGGTGGTTTGGTGGCAGAAGCGGCGATGCGGTGCCGCCGGTGAGCTTGCTGAGGCTGAGCTCCCTGCGCCGCGGGGCGTGGCGCCGATGGTTGATCGTGCTGGCGGCCACCGTGGCGCTGTGCTCGGTCCCAGCGGTGATCGCCGCGCTCCCGGTGCAGGGGTCCACGATCGGCGCGGCCGCGCTGCGCGCGCGCATCATGGCCTCGGCCAGCCGGCCCTACCAGGGCTACGCGGAGAGCAGCGCCGACTTCGGCCTGCCGACGCTGCCTGACCTGGGCAACGTCAGCACGCTGCTGGACGGCACCACCGACCAGTACGTGTGGTACCGCTCGGCCGGCTACTGGCGGGCCGACGTGGTGTCCGGCGGCGGCGAGAACGACACCTACGGCGACGGCGGCGTGACCTACCTGTGGAACTACGGCAGCAACAGCTTCATCCAGATCGTCGGCACGCAGCCGGTCCGGCTGCCCCGGGCCGCCGACCTGCTGCCGCCTGAGCTGGCCCGCCCGGCTGCTCAGCATCGCCGGGCCCGATGAGCGCCTCAGCCGGCTGCCGTCCCGCCGGGTGGCCGGGGTCGCCGCGGCCGGCCTGCGGGTCACCCCCACCGGCGGGGGCACCACGATCGGCGCGATCGACATCTGGGCTGACCCGCACACCGGGCTGCCGGTCGAGGTGCAGCTCAGCGCCCGCGGGTCGGCTCATCCGGTGCTGTTCAGCAGCTTCCTGGAGCTGACCCAGACCGAGCCGTCGCTGGACGCGGTGACCCCGCATCCCGCACCGCAGCTCGGCCTGGCCACGGCCCGGCAGCCGGACATCAACCGGGTGCTGAACGGCGACGGCGACGGCGACAGCGACGGCGACCCGTTCCCCGGTGAGCTCGGCGGGCTGCGCCTGGTGCCGATCCCCGGCGGCCCGCCCGGAGTCGCGATCTACGGGTCTGGGCTGTCCCGGCTGGTGGTGCTGCCGCTGCCGCACAGCATCGGCTCGCAGGCGTTCAACGCCGCCGTGCAGGCCGGCGCGGACCTGGTTTCGCTCACCGGGCAGACCGGCGCGGTGATCCGCACCCCGCTGCTGTCCGTTCTTATGGTCACCGCGGGGTTCCACCACGCCACCTGGCTGTTCGCTGGCGCGGTGACCCCGGCAGTGCTGGAAAAGGCGGCCAACAGCATGGTCAACGACTTGAACCACTTCCGGTTCCGCCGGCCGCCGGGCGGCGGAACCGTCCGATTCCGCCGGCCGCCGGGCGGCGGCGTCCGGGCCAAGGTGGCCCGGTGATCGCCACCCGGGCGCTGACCAAGCGCTACGGCCGGCTGCTCGTGGTGGACCAGATCGACCTGGATGTCCGGGAAGGCGACCGGTACGGGTTCCTCGGGCCGAACGGCTCCGGGAAGACCACGGTGGTCCGCATGCTGCTCGGCCTGGTCTACGCGACCAGCGGGGAGATCCAGGTCATGGGCAAGCGGGTGCCCAAGCAGGTCGCCGACGTGCTGCCGTCGATCGGCTCGCTGGTGGAAGGCCCGTCCGCGTACGGCCACCTGTCCGGGCGGGCCAACCTGGCGCTGATCGACGCGGCGGGGACAGCGGGCAGCCGGCGCACCCGGCGCCGCCGGATCGCGGACACCCTGGACCGGGTCGGCCTGGGCGGCATCGACAACCGGCCGGTCAAGCGGTACTCGCTCGGCATGCGGCAGCGGCTCGGCCTGGCCGCCGCGCTGCTGCGCACGCCGCGGCTGCTCATCCTGGACGAGCCGACCAACGGCCTGGACCCGCAGGGTATCCGGGAGATCCGTGACCTGCTCATCGAGCTCAACCAGGCCGGCACGACCGTGTTCCTGTCCAGCCACCAGCTCAGCGAGGTCGAGCAGCTGTGCACCCGGGTCGGCATCGTGAACCAGGGGCGGCTGGTCGAGCAGGAGGAGCTGGCCGTGCTGCGCGCGCCGACCGGCCGGGCCATCGTCCACACCCCCGACGTGGACCAGGCGCGCGAGCTGCTCAACGGCCGCGTCGAGCACAGCGAGGTGGACAAGCTGCTGGTCTCCAGCAGCGACACCGCCATGCTTAACGCCCAGCTCGTGGCCGGTGGGGTCCGGGTCAC
This sequence comes from uncultured Actinomycetes bacterium, assembly GCA_963717125.1. Taxonomy (GTDB): domain Bacteria; phylum Actinomycetota; class Actinomycetes; order Streptosporangiales; family Streptosporangiaceae; genus RYN-230. The sequence continues at coordinate 41,432 of CAVQVG010000012.1, read as the reverse complement.
CGAGATCTCTGCGGAGCGGCGGTCGCTGGAGGACGTGGTGCTGGCGGTGACGAGCTCCGGGTCCGACCGGGTGGACAGCCCGGTCCGCAGCGGCCCGCCGGATGCGGAGAGTGCGCCGGGTGCGGGCGCCGCCCCGGACCCGGGAGACGACAGCGACGTCCTGGAGCAGGGCAACGTGGCAGGCAGGGAGCAGGCGTGATCCGGGTCGAGCTGGTCAAGCTGGTGCGCAGGCCGCGCAGCTGGGTGAGCATCGTGCTGCTCTGCGGGCTGCCCGTGGTGGTGGCGGTGTTCGTCGCGGTCACCCACATCGCCCCACCGCCCGGCCAGGGCCCGGCCCTGCTGTCCGAGGTGCTGTCCAGCGGGACGCTCTACCCGGCCGCGGCGCTGGCCATCGTGCTGCCGATCTTCCTGCCGGTGGCGGTGGCCGTGGTGGCCGGGGACGCGATCGCGGGCGAAGCCAGTGCCGGGACGCTGCGCTATCTGCTGGCCCGGCCGGTGAGCCGGACCCGGCTGCTGGTGGCCAAGCTGATCACGCTGATCGTGTACACGCTGTCCGCCGTGCTGCTGGTCAGCCGGCACCGCCTACCTGACCGGGATCACGCTGTTCGGCTCGAAACCGATAGCCGCCACCTCCGGCGGCCTGACCACCTCCAACATCGCGGCCAGCGCGGCGGCCACGTCGCTGTCCGGCACCGCGATGAGCCCGGCCGACATCGCGCTGCGCACGATCGGGGCGATCTCGTTCATCGCGGTGTCCATGCTCGGGGTCGGCGCGATCGCGCTGTTCCTGTCTACCGTCACCGACTCCGCGCTGGGCGCCGCCCTGGGCGCGCTGGCCGCGCTGATCACCAGCGAGGTGCTGGTCACGCTGAACGCCGCCTCGACCGTGGACCCGTACCTGCCCACCCGGTACTGGCTGGCCTGGATCGACTTCTTCCGCGACCCGATCGTCTGGCGCAACATCGAACGCGGCTTCGCGGTGCAGGCCGTGTACGTGGTGGTGTTCCTCGGCGCCGCCTGGGCGCACTTCGCCACGAAGGACGTGACCAGCTAAGGTCGCGGATCGTGGCTGAGTCGATATATGTGGGCAACGCCGCGGCGGACGCGCAGCAGGACCGGGGCTGGCTGCTCGGCCACTTCAAGCCGGGCGGCGACCCGCGGCATAGCGGCGACGTCGAGGTCAAGTGGGCCATCCACCCGGCGGGCGACCGGCGCCCGCAGTGGGTCGCCGGCGAGCAGCGGTCCGCGTTGCTGCTGCTGATCAGTGGCCGGTTCCGGGTCGAGCTACCGGGGCGCAGCGTGCTGCTCGCCGAGCACGGCGACTACGTGGTGTTCCACGGGCAGAGTCATTCCTGGCACGCCGAGCACGCCTCGGTGGTGCTGGCCGTCCGCTGGCCCTCGGTCCCCGGCTACGCGCTGACCGACCCGGAGCAGCAGGCGACATGAGCGGGGTGACCGACCCGGCCGACCTGGGCGTGCTGGCGGCGGCGGCGCTGCTGCGCAGCCGGGACTTGTCCGCCGTCGAGTTGCTGGCCGCCTGCCAGCGGCGCATCGCGGAGCGCAACGGCGGGCCGCCCACCTTCGACGGCGGGCCGGCCGCGGTGAACGCCTGGGCCCGGCTCTACCCGGAGCTGGCCGGTGAGCAGGCCCGCGCCGCGGACGAGCGGCGGTCCCGGGACGGGGATCAGGCCCCGCTGCTGTGCGGCATCCCGGTCGGGCTGAAAGACCTGTTCGCGGTGGCCGGGCTGCCGCTGACCGCGTCCAGCCGGGTGCTGGCCGGGCAGATAGCCGAGCGCAGTGCCGCCGCGTGGCAGCGGCTGGCCGGCCCGGGCATGGTCCTGGTCGGCCACACGCACACCCATGAGTTCGCCGCCGGCGGCACCACCGACCAGGTCGGCAACCCGTGGGCGCTGGACCGCGCCCCGGGTGGGTCCAGCGGCGGATCGGCCGCGGCGCTCGCGTCCGGTATGGTCCCGGCCGCGCTGGGCACCGACACGGCGGGCTCGTTGCGCATCCCGGCCGCGCTGTCCGGGGTGTCCACGGTCAAGCCGACGCACGGCCTCATCCCGCTGGGCGGCGTCATCCCGCTCGCGCCCACCCTGGACCACGCCGGCCCGATGGCCCGCTCGCTGGCCGACTGCGGCGCGCTGCTCACCGCGCTGACGGCCGGCCCGGCGGAGATCAGCCCGTTGCTGCCGCCGCCCGCCCCGGCCGGCCCGTTCCCGGTGCGGGCCCGCTCGGGCCCGCACCCGCTGCACGGGGTCACGATCGCGGTCACCGACCGGCCGGAACGGGCCGGCCTGGAGCCGGACGTGGCCGACGTCCTCGACCAGGCCGTGGCGGCCGTGCAGTGGCTCGGGGCCCGGGTTGTCACACTGCCCGCGGCGCCGGACCTGACCGGCCCGGAGCTGAACACGGTGCTGCTCACCGAGGCCGGCACGTACCACCGGCGGCACCGCGACGCGGCCTCCCGCTACCGGGCCAGCATCGGCGAGTTCGTCGCGGCCAGCGACGATTTCACCGCGGCCGCGCCTTATCTCGCCGCACAGCGGCGCCGGGCCCAGGTCACCGCCGGCTGGGAGGAGTGGTTCGCCCAGCACGAGGTGGACGCGCTGCTGGAGCCGAGCGTCTGCGGGACCGCGCCGCTGCGCGGACGTGGCTACGACCCGGGTCAGCCCGCCGGGGACGGCGACCTGATGATCCGGCTCACCGCCACCTGGAACGCCACCGGTTTCCCGGTGGCCAGCCTGCCCGGCGGGCTGGGCCGCCGCAGCGGCCTGCCGGTCGGGGTGTCCCTGGCCGCGCCGCGCGGCGCCGACACCAGGCTGCTGCAGATCGGGATCGACCTGCAGGAGCACGCGCTGCCGCCACTGGGCGTGGTCGAGCCGCGGGCACCGGGTTAACGGCAGTCGGCCGGGGTGGGCTGGACCGGGCCGGTGCCGATGGCCTGCAGGACCATGGCGGTGACCGCCGGGTTGGTCGGCAGCTGGGAGTGGCTGATCTGCTGGGCCGGGCAGAGCGACTGGATGGGCACGTTGACCGCGCCGGCCAGCCGGGCGGAATCCGGCGGGTCCACCGTCTTGTCATCGACGGTCCACAGTGACAGCCAGCGCGGCTGGAATGGCGTGATGCCCGCCTGCAGCTGGGCCAGCAGGCTGCTGCCCGGTACCAGCTGGCGGCAGGCGGCCGGGCAGGCGCCGGGCAGGAACGCCGCTCCGTCGGCGGCTAGTTCCGCGCCGTGGAACGGGGAACCCAGCGTGACTATCCGCCGCGCCTTGTGCGCGCCGCCATCTGTGCGGGCCCAGAGCAGGGTGGCCACGCCGCCCGCGGAGTAGCCGATCACGTCGACGGACGGCGCGCCGTCGCGTAGCGCGTGGCTGACCGCGGCGTTCAGCACGCTGGCGTCGCCGACCAGGCTGCCCGTCCCGTTGCCGGGCAGGTGCAGCACGGTGGCCTGGCGGCCGGTGGCGCGGATCCGGCGGGCCAGCACCGCCAGCGAGTTGGTGTTGCCGCCGTAGCCCGGGACCAGCAGGACCGGCCCGGGCCGGTCCTGGGCCGGGTAGCCGGCGGCTGGCCGGCCGAGCTGTCCTGGCTGACCACGACCACGCTGACCACGGCCACGATGACGACCACCGCCAGCAGCGCGGCCAGGCCGGCCGCGAAGATCCGCCGCCGCGGGGAGAGCCGGCTGAGCCAGCTAGTCACGCGGCCGCCCCCAACCCAATCCGACATATGTAGGATTGGGCCGTCTGTGGCGGGTGCATAGCTGACACGGTATGCGGCGGCGCGGAGTGGAGTGGCTGGATCAGGTGGCAGGATCCGGCTGTACCCCGGTGGTGGAGCCGGACCGCGAGCGCGGGTCGCGGGGCGGCCAGCCGCCGCGCGCCGTGGCGGTCAGGAACCGGTCCACGGCCGCGTTGAACAGATCGGGTTCTTCCAGGTTGGCGGTGTGCCCGGTGCGCGGCAGGATGGCCAGGCCGGCGGTCGGGATGGCCCGCTTGAGCATCAGCGCGGTGTCCAGGCAGCCCTCGTCCTCGTCCCCGGCCAGGATCAGCACCGGGACGGCGACCTGGGTGAACTCCTCACGCAGCGCGTACAGCGACGGCCGGCGGGCCTGCACGCCGCGCATGGTCAGCGCGGCGCCCAGCGAGGAGTGCCCGGCCAGCGCGGCGGCGAACTCGGCCCAGCCGCGCGGGTTCTTGTTCTGGAACTGCACCCGCGCCGGGCCAGCCGCGTACCAGGATGCGACCTGGGCCGCCCCGTCGGTCTCGAACGCGGCCGCGATGGCCTCGCACTCGGCGCGGAACGCGGCCTGCCGGTCCGGCGGCGCGCCGTAGCCCGCGCCCGCCGCCACCGCGGACAGCACGCGGTCCGGGTGCCGCAGCACCAGATGCAGCGCGGCGAAGCCGCCCATGGACAGGCCGACCACGTGCGCGGCCGGGATGCCCAGCCCGTCCAGCACGGCCACCGCGTCGGCGACCGCGAGCGGCTGCGAATAGGCGGCCGGGTCGGTGGGCACGCCGGACGGCGGGTAGCCGCGGGCCGCGTAGCTGATGCAGCGGAACCCGCCCGAGAAGTACCGGACCTGCGGCTCCCAGCTCCGGTGATCGCCCGCGAACTCGTGGATGAACAGCAGCGGGGCGCCGCGGCCGGTGCTCTCCACGTGCAGCGTGACCCCGTCGTCCGTCCGGACCCGGTGGGTTTCGCTGGGCGGCATCCTCACTTGGTCCGCTCGGTGCCCATGATGTGCTGGCCCATAATGTGCTGATACGTGCGCTCAGCCGCGGCGGCCGGGTCCCCGGCGCGCAGCGCGGCCAGGATGACGTCGTGCTGCCGGGCCGACTCGGCGTGGCTGCGGGCCACCTGGGGGCCGCCGTGCAGGGACGCCCAGAGCAGCCGCATCAGGGACAGCAGCAGCGGGCTGCGGGCGTACTCGTACAGGCCGAAGTGGAACTCCCGGTTCAGGCCGGCGTACCGCGGGTCGTCCTCGGCCAGCGCGCGCATCTGGTCGTTCAGCCCCTGCAGCCAGGTGATCCCGGCGGCGTCGATCTTGCGGGCGGCCAGCGACGCGCCCAGCGATTCGAGCGCGGCGCGGATCTGGAAGTTCTCCTCGACCGGGCCCTCATCCGGCCCGGCCACGGTGAACCCGCGGTGCGTGTCCCCGATCACCAGGCCCTCGGACTCCAGCCGGCGCATCGCCTCGCGCACCGGCGTCTGGCTGACCTGGAACCGGGCCGCCAGGTCGCGCTGCCGCAGCTGCTCACCGGCGGGCAGCTCGCCGGTGATGATCTGCTCCCGGATGAGCGCGGCCACCATGTCGGTCTTGCTCACGTAGCCCGGGCCGGGCACCACCCGGCCCACCGCGCCCCCCGCCGTGGACTGACTCATCTGCCGCCTCCGCTGGTGGCCAGTTCCTGCACCCGGGCCGCGGTCAGCGGCAGCCGGCCGACGCTGCCGGCCAGGCCCAGCGCGTCCCGGACCGCACTGGCCAGCACGAAGCCGGCCGCGGATACGCTGCCCTCGCCCGCTCCGTCACCGAGTTCGGCCAGCAGGGCGACCGTCTCCGGCCCCGACCGGGTCCGGTGGTAGCTGAACGGCGCTGGCTTCACCGGCCTCCTCCCGAGTGGTGCGGGTAGTACGGGTGGTGCGGGTAGTACGGATGGTTCGAGTAGTACGGGTGGTGCGAGTAGTACGGGTGGTGCGGGGCGCCCGACGGGCAGCCCCACGGGTTTAGGTGGCGCGGGGCACGCCCCATGGGCAGCCCCACGGGGTTTGGTGGTGCGGGCAGCCCCCCGGGCAGCCCCCACGGGTTTGGTATACCATATTTCAGGCACGAGGCCAGAGGCGCTTTCGGGGAGTGTGCCCATGCCGCACCCTTCTGTCCGGGTGGAACCGGGCTCCGCAGGCTACCTCCGGGTCCGGCTGGACCGCCCGGACCGGCGCAACGCCCTCGACCTCGGCATGGTCCGCGCCCTGCACACGGCCTTCGCGGCGGAACCAGCCACGCCCATCCTGCTGGACAGCACTGATCCTGCGGTGTTCTGCGCAGGCGCGGACCTGAACGTCAGTGACGCCGAACGGGCCGAGATCTCCGATCTGCTGTACGAGTGCTACGAGGTCATGATCACCCGTCCGGGCCCGGTCATCGCGGTGGTCAGCGGTCCCGCCGTCGGCGGCGGCGCGCAGCTCGCCGGGGCGGCCGACCTGCGCGTCGCCGGGCCGGACGGGAGCTTCCGGTGGACCGGTCCGCCCGGGCGGGAGCTGGCCGTGGGCGCGTGGCTGCTGCCCAGTCTGGTCGGCCGGAGCGTGGCCCTGGAGCTGACGATGACCGGCCGCTGGGTGGACTCGGCCGAGGCGGAGCGGATCGGCCTGGTGAACCGGGTCTATGCCGAGCCCGGGCAGGCCGCGGCCGTGCTGGCCAAGGAGGTGCTGGACCGGGGAGCGGGGGTGGCCGGCGCGGTCAAGCGGGTCGCGGCGGCGGGCGGGCTGCTCGACCGGCTGCGGGCCGAGCGCGCGGCCAACCGGGCCGCCTGGGCACGGCCGGCCCGGCCAGCCGCACCGTGACTGACGGCGGCGCGCGAGACCGCCGCGTCCTCACCGTCAGCCTTACGTAAAGTCGCTGACGCGCCGCCCGCCGTCGCCGCCGCCCGTCCTCAGGCTTTGCTGCTGGGGCGCCAGGCACTTGGCGGTCAATAACCACCGCATAGCGGTTTTCCGCGTGGGGGTTCGCAACTGACGTCACAGCAGCACCTTGGGAAACAGGCTGGGCGAGAGGCCGGGCATCGCGGGGGTGGTCGGAACGCGGGCGAGGAGCCAGGGTCGCGGTGCCGGCTGGGAAGGGGGTGGGCTAAGAGTGTTATGTGGGGGGGAGTAGGGAGTCTTCCGTCAAAGTGATATTTGGTATACCATCCAGCAACGCCGTGTCCGTGGACCGCAAGCTGCGGGACCGTGGGCTCCGTGGGCCGCGGCCTGCGGGACCGGGAGACCTGGGACCTGGAGCCGCGGGACCGAGTTGCGGGCCCGGGAGCTGCGGGACCGGGAGACCCGGAACCGGGAGCTGCGGGCCCGGGAGACCCGGGACCGGGAGCTGCGGGACCCGGAGACCCGGGACCGGGAGACCCGGGACCGGGAGCTGCGGGACCGGGTGCCGCGGGCCGTGGCGTGCAGCTGGGACGGGCTGTCTGGCCAGCCGGGAAGGGGTGGCGGTGGATCTGCAGCTGAGCGGGAAAGTGGCCCTCGTCACCAGTGCCAGCAAAGGGATCGGCCGCCACGCGGCGGACATCAACTTCGCCTCCTCGGTCGCCGAGCGGTACGGCCGGTACGCGGTGCGGACCAACACGGTCAACCCCGGCCCGGTGAACACCGACCGGTGGGACGGCCTGGAAAACGCGTTCGCCCGGGACAAGGGCGTGAGCCAGCAGCGGGCGCAGCAGCTGGCCGAGGTATCCATCCCGTTCGGGCGGATCTGCGAGCCCCCCGAGGTGGCCGCGGTGGTGACCTTTCTGGCCTCGCCGCGGGCCAGCTTCATCAATGGCGCGTACATCCCGGTGGACGGCGCCCAGCGCGAAGCGGTCATGGACCGGTAGGGCGCCGGGCGTGCAGCTGACCAGCGCGATCCGGATCGGCAGGCCTGCTCCGGAAGTAATCGACGCGCTGCTTGATCCCGGGAAGGTGGCCGCCTGCCTGCCCGGCAGCCGGCTCATCGGTGAGGTGGCAGAAGGCACCTACGCCGGGGAACTCCGGGTCCGGATCGGCCCGGTGTACGCGGTGTACGCGGGCACCGTGCACCTCGACGCGGCCGACCGGGCGGCCGGCACCGCGACGCTGAGCGCGTCCGGCCGGGAGCGCAGCGGTCAGGGCAGCGCGGACGCCAACGTCACGCTGCGGGTCGTGCCGCACGGCGCCACCGCCCGGGTGCTGATCAGCGCCGACCTGATGATCCGCGGCACGGCCGCCCAGTACGCTCCCGGGGCCATCGGCGACGTGAGCCAGCGGCTGGTGGAGCAGTTCGCCGGCAACGTCGAGGAGTTGCTCGCCGCCCAGGCCGGCCATCCCGCCGACGCGGCCCCCGGAGCGGCTGCGGCGCAGCCTGGGTGGCGGGCCAGCCGGGGCCAGAAGCGGGCGGCCGCGGCCGCCGCGGTGCTGCTGACCGCCGGGACGCTGGCTGGCCTGGCCGCCTGGCTGGTGTGGCGCCGCCGCGCCGGCGTCGGCGGCTGGCGGCCGGGTGCCTGGCCGCGAGACAGCCTGCCACTGGGCATCCGGCCGCAAGACCCCGCCATCCCCCGGTATTACTCGCCTGAAGGGGCTCGCCATGGCTGACAGTCACGCATCTGACGCTCAGTCAGTATCCGCCGCGGAAGCCCGCCCGATGCAGATCGAGACGAACGGGATCAACGTGATCTCGGATGCCGAGCGCAAGGGCCATCCGCGCGACTTGTTCTGGCCGTGGTTCGCGGCCAACGTCTCGGTCCTCGGGCTGGGCTACGGGGCGTTCGTGCTCGATTTCGGCGTCTCGTTCTGGCAGGCGGTCGCGCTCGGGCTGATCGGCATCATCGTGTCGTTCCTGCTCTGCGGGTTCATCGCGGTGGCCGGCAAGCGCGGCTCGGCGCCCACCATGGTGCTCGGCCGGGCGGCCTTCGGTGTCCGGGGCAATAAACTGCCGTCGCTCATCTCCTGGCTGCTCACCGTCGGCTGGGAGACGGTGCTGATCATCCTGGCCACGCTGGCCACCGCGACCGTGTTCGAGCGGCTGGGCTGGGGTGGTGGAACCGGCATCAAGGTGATCGCGCTCATCGTGGTGAGCGCGCTGACCGTGGCCGGCGGGGTGATGGGCTTCGACCTGATCATGCGCATGCAGTCGGTGATCACCTGGGTCACCGGGATCCTCACCGTGGTGTTCATCGCGCTGGTCGCCGACAAGATCCACTGGCACACCGTGTCGGCCATCCCAGCGGGCTCGCCGCAGAAGTTCATCGGCGCCCTGGTGTTCGTGATGACCGGGTTCGGGCTGGGCTGGGTCAACGCCGCCGCCGACTACTCCCGCTACCTGCCGCGCCGGTCGTCGGGCCGGGGTGTGATCGGCTGGACCACGTTCGGGTCCTCGATCGCGCCGATCTTCCTGCTCGTCTTCGGGCTGCTGCTGGCCGGCTCCTCGGCCAAGCTGAGCAGCGCGATCGGGGCCAACCCGGTCGGCGCGCTGACCACGCTGCTGCCCACCTGGTTCCTGGTCCCGTTCGCCATTGTCGCGGTGCTCGGCCTGGTCGGCGGCTCGGTGCTGGACATCTATTCGTCCGGGCTGGCCCTGCTCACCCTTGGACTGCGCATCCCGCGCTACGCGGCCGCGCTGATCGACGGCACGGTGATGGTGCTCGGCACGATCTACGTGGTGTTCGTGGCGCGCAACTTCCTGAACCAGTTCCAGGGGTTCCTGATCACGCTGGGCGTGCCGATCGCCGCCTGGTGCGGCATCATGCTGGCCGACATCATGCTCCGCCGCAAGGACTACTCCGAGCCGGAACTGTATGACCGGCGTGGCCGCTACGGCGACATCCGGCCGGCCCCGCTGGCCATCATCGTGATCGCCACCGTGGTGGGCTGGGGCCTGGTCACCAACACCTACGCGAGCTGGCTCACCTGGCAGGGCTACCTGCTGCAGCCGCTCGGACTGGGCGGCAAGACCGGGGCCTGGGAGTTCGCCAACCTGGGCGTGCTGGTCGCCCTGGTGCTCGGCTTCGTGGCCGCCTGGGCGCTGGACTTCGTGCCGGTGCGGGCCCAGGAGTCCAGGCCCACGCTCGAGCCGGCCACCACCTGATGGCCAGCCCGGCCGGGCCGTGCCTGGCGGTCATCGACATGCAGCGGGTGTTCGCCGAACCGGACAGCGCCTGGCTGGCCCCGCGCTTCGGTGAGATCATCGGGCCGGTCAGCAAGCTCGTCGAGGCGTTCCAGCCGAACGTGGTGTTCACCCGGTTCATCGCGCCAGCGACGCCGCACGGCGCATGGCAGCGCTACTACCAGGCCTGGCCGTTCGCGCTGCAACCGCCGGACGCGGACATCTATCAGCTGGTGGCCGAGTTCGCCGCCTGGTCCGGGCAGACGCTGGACGCGGTTACGTTCAGCAAATGGGGCCCGGAACTACGCGACCACGTGCGGGACAGCGGGCGGCTGGTGCTGGCCGGGGTGGCCACCGACTGCTGCCTGCTGTCCACGGCGGTGGCGGCGGTCAACGAGGGGGTCTTCGTCCAGGTGGTGGCGGACGCCTGTGCCGGGGCGACCGACGACGGCCACCGGAACGCGCTGGACATCCTGCGCCTGTACGCGCCCCTGATCGAGGTGGTCAGCCTCGCGGACATACTGGGCGGATGACCGGCGCGCAGGCACGGGCGGCGGGCGCGCTGTACGGGCTGGCCGTCGGCGACGCGCTTGGGATGCCGACCGAATCACTGCCCCGGTCGCAGGTCATAGCCCGGTACGGGCCGCTGCTGGACTGGTTCCGGCCGGGCGCCGCGGATCAGCCGCTGGCGCCCGGCCTGCCCGCCGGCACGGTGACCGACGACACCGAGCAGGCGCTGCTGCTGGCCGGGCTGCTGATCGAGGGCGGCGGCCGCATCGACGCCGCGGAGTTCGGCCGGCAGTTGCTGAGCTGGGAAGAGTCGATGCGGGCGCGCGGCTCGCTGAGCTTGCTCGGGCCGTCAACCAAGCGTGCCCTGGCCGCGCTGCTGGTCGGCGCTGACATCGCCGAGACTGGCCGGTCCGGCACCACCAACGGCGCGGCCATGCGGATCACCCCGGTCGGAGTGGCCACGCCGGGCGGCGACCTGGCCCGGCTGGTGGACCAGGTGGTCGAGGCCAGCCGGGTCACGCACAACACCGGGGTGGCGCTGGCCGGCGCGGCGGCGATCGCCGCCGCGGTCAGCGCCGGGGTGGCCGGCGCGGCGGTGCCGGAGGCCACGGACGCCGCGATCGCCGCGGCCAGCCTGGCCGCTGGCCGTGGGCACTGGGTGGCCGCCGCCGACGTCGCGGCGCGGATCCGCTGGGCGGCCGGGCAGACCGCCGGGCTGGCCACCGAAGCCGCCCTGGACACCGTGTACACGCTGGTCGGCACCAGCCTGGCCAGCCAGGAGTCGGTGCCCGCCGCGTTCGCTATCCTGGCCGCCGCCCCCGATGATCCGTGGCTGGCCGTCCGGATGGCGGCCTCGGCCGGCGGCGACACGGACACCATCGCGGCCATGGCCGGGGCGGTGGCCGGGGCCTGCCACGGGGCGGCGGCGTTCCCGGCCGAGGCCCGGCGCACCGTGGCCGAGGTGAACGGCCTGCGGCTGGACGAGGTGGCGGCCAGCCTGCTAGCCCTCCGGGTGGCCGGGGGGTGGACGGCGTGACCGGGGCAGGCGGCATAACCGGCGGTCGGGCGGCGTGGCCCGGCCAGCGGGCAGCGTGGCCCGGGGGGCGGGCGGCGTGGCCCGGCGGGCGGGCGGCGTGAGCGGCGGCGGGGCGTTCGGCCGCCTGCTGCATCTCGGCAACGTGGTCATCGACCTGGTGCTGGACATCCCGGCGCTGCCGGAACGGGGTGGCGATGTGCTGGCCAGCCGCACCGAACTGACCCCGGGCGGCGGCTTCAACGTGCTGGCCGCGGCGGCCAGGCTGGGGCTGCGGGCCGGCTACGCGGGTGGGCACGGCACCGGCCCGCTCGCCGACCTGGCCCGGGCCGGGCTGGCGGCGGAAGGTATCGAGGTGCTCCAGCCGCCCAAGGCTGGCCTGGACACCGGTTTCGTGGTGAGCATGGTGGACGCCGCGGGGGAGCGCACGTTCGTGACCAGCCCGGGCGCCGAGGCGACGCTGACCACCGCTGACCTGGCCCGCGTGGTGGCCGGCCCTGCCGACGCGGTCTACCTGTCCGGCTACGGGCTGGTTCACCCGGCCAACCGGGCGGCGCTGCTCGGCTGGCTGGCCCGGCTGGGCCGCGGCAACGTGGTGTTCTTCGACCCCGGCCCGCTGCTGCGATCCATCCCGCCGGATGCGCTGGCCACCGCGGCGCACCGGGCTGACTGGGTGACCCTCAACGCACGCGAGGCCGCGCTGCTGGGCGGCCACTCGTCCGCCGCGGCCGCGCTGCGCACGCTGACCGAGCGGCCGCCCTGGCCCGGCCGCCCGGGCCAGGGAGTGCTGGTACGCACCGGCGCAAAAGGCTGCATGCTGGCACATTTCAAAACGCCGCTAACAGTGGTTCCCGGATTCCCGGTCACCGTGCTCGACAGCAATGGGGCGGGCGATACTCATACCGGCGGGTTCATTGCCGCACTGGCCGCCGGCGAGGATGCGGTAGCGGCCGCGCGGCGGGCGAATGCCGCCGCCGCGCTGTCCGTCACCAGACGCGGCCCGGCGACCGCGCCCACTAGTGCTGAGCTGGGACGTTTCCTTTCCGGCCAATCGTGGAATAGCTCTTTCCGTAATTGATCAATACGGGGGGAGATCAATGCCGGTGCAAACCATGGCACGCACCGCCGTTCGCCGCAAATCGGCGACCGCCACGCGTACCGCAGCGAGCCGCAGCAGCGCGGCCAAGAATGCGGCCAGCAATCAGAAAGCTAAGGCCAGCACGAAGTCGATCGCTGGCAGCCAGGTGCGCGGCACGGCTGCGTCGGCGCGGACCTCAGCGGCTCGCATGGTCGCGGCCCCGCGGGCCACGGCGGCGCGGACCGGCGCGGCCCGGAGGGGTGCGACCCGGACCAGTACGGCCCGGACCGGTACGGCCCGGACCGGTGCGGCCAAGCGCACCGCAGCCGCGAAGCCGCGGACCACGGCCGGACGTCGCACGGCGGCGCGGACCCCGGCTGCCCGGGCGACCACCGCCCGCAGCGCCAGTGCCGGGACCGCGCGGGCCACGTCGGCGGCGCGGACGGTGTCGGCTGCGGCCATGAAGGTCACCATGGCCGCCACCCAGATGGCCACCGCGGCCACCAAGGCCACGTCGTCGGCCAAGACGATGTCCACGGCCATGCAGGCGATGAACACCGCCACCAAGACCATGTCCGGCGCGATGCAGGCGATGAACACCGCCACCAAGGCGATGTCCATCGCCACCAAGGCCATGTCCAGCGCGGCCAAGGCGCTGACCGGGGCGACGAAGGCCCCGGCGCGGGCCCGGGCGGCGGCGAAGCCCGCGGCGTCGGCCACCGCGCGGACGTCGGCCACTCGGCGGACGTCGGCGACGGCGAGGACCGCCGCCAAGCCGCGGGCCACGGCCAAGCCGAAGCCAGCGGCGGCCAAGCCACGGACCACCGGCACCGCGCGGACCGCCACCAAGCGCCGGCCAGCGGCCAAGCCACGCGTCACGGCCAAGGCGAAGCTGGCGGCCAAGCCGAAGCCGGGGGCGGCGGCCAAGCCCAGGGCGTCGGCCAAACCGCGGCCGGCGGCTACCGTGCGGGCCGCGGCCAAGCCTAGGCCAGCAGCGAAGCCGCGCACCGTGGCCAAGCCGAAGCTGGCCGCGAAGCCACGGCCGGCCGGGTCGGCCCGGCTCTCGGCCAAACCGGGGATGGCCGCCAAACCGGGGATGGCCGCCAAACCGGGGATGGCCGCCAAACCGGGATGGCGCCAGGCCAGGGATGACCGCCAGGCCAGGGATGACCGCCAGGCCAGGGATGACCGCCAGGCCAGGGATGGCCAAGCGGCCAGGCACGGCGATGAAGCCGGGGCTGCCGGCCAAGCCGGGCGCACCGGCCCGGCCGAAGGCGACGACCCGGGCTGCGCTCGCCCGCCAGGCGGCCGCGCTGCGCCCGGGGAGTGTGCCGTTGAACCAGGGGAGTTCGGCACCTGGCGGCGCCGCACTACCCGGCGCCACGCCGTCGCGGACCGCGCCGGGCCAGGACCGCTACAAGGACATGCTGGCCGGCCTGCTGCGCTGAGCCAGCTGCGCCGAGTCCTGTGCTGAGCTAGCAGCACTGAGCTAGCAGCACTGAGTCAGCAGCACTGAGTCAGCAGCACTGAGTAGCACAAGCAGGGCTGAGCGGCAGGCTGAGCCAGCAGGGCCAAGCCGGCAGGGCTGAGCCAGGAGGCTGAGCCAGCAGCTGACCCAGCGGCACTGACTCAGCAACACTGGGGTTAGCCGAATCAAGTGGCCGGTGCCAGCACGGCACCGGCCACTTAATCGGCGTTAAGTCTATTAAAGCAGTCAGATTTCTAGGAAGATGATCGGGCTAGCCGATCCCGATCACCTAGGAAGGTGGACTGCCACATGCACCGAAGGTCCTTGATGCGGCGGCTGGCCGGCGCGGCAGTCGCGCTGGGCGGCCTGATTCCAGCGGCGGTGCTGGCGGGGCCCGCCGGCGCGGCCAGCCCGGCCGGGCCGCCGCCGGTCACCGTGCTGACCAGCGGGCCGGACACCGGCACCGGGGACATCTTCATCTCGCCGTACGGGGACACCGCCAGCTACCAGAACGGCCCGGAGATCCTCAGCCCGTCCGGGCGGGTGGTCTGGTTCCACGCGGTGCCGGCGGGGGAGGAGGCCAGCGACTTCCGCGCCCAGCGGTACCTGGGCCAGCCGGTGCTCACCTGGTGGCAGGGCACCGGGCTGGGCGGCCTGTCCAGCGGGACCGACTACATCTACAACGACCATTACCAGCAGATCGCCACCGTGCAGGCGGGCAACGGTTACGCGGCGGACGGGCACGAGTTCCTCATCACGCCCTGGAACACGGCGCTGATCCTGGCCTACACCACGGCCACGGCCGACCTGACCAGCATCGGTGGCCCGGCCGACCAGGAAGTCATCGACGGCATCGTGCAGGAGATAGACATCCGGACCGGCCGGGTCCTGTTCCAGTGGAACAGCGCCGATCACGTCGCCTACAGCGCGAGCGAGCAGCCGTTGCCCGCCTCGGCCAGCACCCCGTGGGACTGGTTCCACATCAACGCCGTGCACGTGGACAGTCACGGCAACCTGCTGATCGACGCCCGGGACACCTGGGCCACCTATGACGTGAGCCGGCGCACCGGGAAGATCCGCTGGACGCTGGGCGGCAAGCAGAGCTCGTTCGCGGTCCGCGCCGCGCCCGGCCAGGTGCTGGACAGCGCCGGGGAGATCTTCGCCTGGCAGCACGACCCGGATCAGGTCGGACCGCAGACCTACACGCTGTTCGACGACGAGTCGTCGGGTACCCCGCTGCTGCCCTACAGCCGGGCGGTGACGGTCCGGCTGGACTACCGCACCCGGACGGCCACCCTGGTCGCGTCGGACGATCAGCCGGAAGGCCTGTCGGCCTCGTCCCAGGGCAACGCGCAGACCACCGGCAACGGTGACCTGTTCGTGGGGTGGGGGAACCTGCCGTACTTCTCCGAGTTCAGCCCGTCCGGCCGCCTGCTGTTCAACGCCGAGCTGCCCACCGGGGTGAACAGTTACCGCGCCTACCGGCTGCCCTGGCTGGCCGCTAACGGCTGAGCAGCCGGGGCGTAGCGGCTGAGCAGCCGGGGGGCATCCGCCGTGTGTTGGCAGCGCGGCGGATGCCCCCGGCCGTGGCGCTGGGCAGCCGCGTCTCTAGGCTCGCGTCGCCCGGCTGGGGAAGTTCCCCACTGTGCACTCTTGCCGCAACCGAGACTCTAGGAGCAGGCACCAGCCCCGGCACAGACCGGATCACCGCAGGTAAGGGATTTGTAAGCGTCGGCGGAACGCGCCGGCCAGATCGCCGCCGGCCAGTTCCCCCGGCGGTGGGCAGCGCGGACATCGGTCAGGTCCGGCGCGCGGGCCAGCGCAGTCTGGGCGGCAGCGGGACGCGCAGCGCCAGCCAGACGATGAGCGCGGACAGCGCCCAGCCCGCCAGCACGTCGGTGGCCCAGTGATAGTTGCACCAGACCAGCGCGACGCCGACCAGCAACCACACCGCGGCCAGGCCAGCCAGGGCGACCCGGCGGACCCGGGCGGGCGCCGGCGACGAGCAGGAAGACCGCGATCGAGTAGCACACGCACGCGGTGCTGGTATGCCCGGACGGGAAGTAGCCCAGGCTGCCCGCGGCGACGGCGCCGTTGCCCGGCCCGGGCCGGGCAATGATGACCTTGGCCGGGATCACCGTCACCAGCAGCAGCGCGACCCCGGCCGCCGCGACGAGCAGCGGACGCGGGGTATGCCCGCGGACCGCCAGCACCGCTGCGACCACGGCCAGCACGGGCACGGCCACGGTTGCCCGGCCCAGATCGGTGATGAGCTGGGCGGGCGCGTGCGGGCTGTCCGCCAGCCATCGCCAGCCCACCGCGTGCGCCCAGCCCTGGACGGTCTGCCGGATGTGCTGGTCCATGGTGACCAGCGGGCCGTGTACCAGCACGTTGATGGTCAGCACGGCCAGCACGAGCAGCAGCCCGGCGGGCAGCAGCCACGGCCGCGGCCGGCCGCGGGCCGGGCCCTCCGTCCGGTCCGGCGCCGGTGCTGTGCGGCTGACCTTGTCCACTCCGAGTGAGCGTACCGGCCGGGGCTGGGACGCCTGGTGACCGCTGCTACCAGGGGCGTCTGGAATAGTTGCTGGCGTGAGCACGCGCAGCGGCCTGATCACGCACCCGGACAAGGTGCTGTTCGCCGAGCGGGGCGAGACCAAGGCCGATCTCGCCGGGTACTACCTGCGGGTGGCCGAGCCGCTGCTGCGCGCCATGGGTGGCCGCCCGGTGCTGCTGCAGCGGTTCCCGGAGGGCGCGGGCGGGCCGTCGTTCTTCCAGAAGCGGGTGCCCAAGACCGCCCCGGGCTGGCTGCAGACCACCACGGTGGCCACGCCCAACGGCACCACGTCGCAGGCCCTGGTCGCGGCCGACATCGACCACGTGCTGTGGGCGGTCAACCTGGGCTGCCTGGGTTTCCACGTCTGGCCCTACCTGACCAGCGATCCGGGCCATGCCGACGAACTGCGGATCGACCTGGACCCGACGCCAGGGGTGGCGTTCGGCCAGATCCGGGAGGCCGCGCACGAGTTGCGCGGGCTGCTCACCGAGGTCGGCCTCACCGGCTACGCCAAGACCTCTGGCCACCGCGGCCTGCACGTGTACGTCCGGCTGGCGCCGCGCTGGGACTCCTATCAGGTGCGTGCGGCCGCGGTGGCGGTGGCCCGGGAACTGGAACGCCGCCGGCCCGACCTGATCACCGCCGCCTGGTGGAAGGAGGAGCGCGGCCAGCGGGTGTTCATCGACTACAACCAGAACGCGCCGCACAAGACGGTGTTCGGCGCGTGGTCGGTACGGGCCCGGCCGGGCGCCCAGGTGTCCGCGCCGATCTCCTGGGCCGAGCTGGACGACATCCACCCGGACCAGTTCACGATCGCGTCGCTGGCCGCCCGGCTGGCGGCGGGGGGTGACCCGTGGCTGGGCATGAACGACGATCCCCAGTCGCTGGACCCGTTGCTGGCGATGAGCGAGCGGGATCTGGCGGCCGGGCTGATGGACGCGCCGTGGCCGCCGGTCTACCCCAAGCAGCCCGGCGAGCCGCCGCGGGTGGCGCCCAGCCGGGCTCGCAAACCGTGATCAGGACTCGGAGTCGTACCGGAACCCGCCGAGGAACCGGCGGAACAGCCCGCCCTCGTGCGGCAGCGGCGCCTCGGGCGGTGGCGCCTGGTCCCGCTCATGGCCCTCCGGCTGGTCGTAGTCGGCCCGGGCGATCGCGTCCACGATCTGGTCGTCGTCGAAGTCGGCTGAGCCGGAGATCTGCGGGACGAACCCGACCAGGTCCCCGTCCAGCATGACTTCGGCCTCCAGGGCGGTGGTGCCCTCGTTACCCCAGATCGCCTCGCGCCCGTCGCCGAGCGGGATGCGTATGCCGTAGATGTCGATGCCGGCGTTCTCCAGGTGCGCGTCGATGCCGCGATCCCGGAGCGCATCAGCCACCCGGCGGGCCCGGTTCTCATCCATGGGCGACAACCTACCCGGGCCGGGTGAGTGGCACGCCCAGATGCCAGAGCCGCCGATCAGGCCTGGACCAACGGCAGGCCGGCCGTGCGGGCGTTGCCGAAGTCGTCGTCCACGCTGATCACCTGGCGGCCCCGCGCGGCGAGCAGGGACGCGGCGGCCAGCGCCCGGTACCCGCTGTGGCAGTGCACCCAGACCTCCCCGGCGGGCACCTCGGCGGATCGGCTGGGCAGTTCGTGCAGCGGGATGTGCGCCGCGCCCGCGATGTGCTCCTCGGCCCATTCCAGCTGGCGGCGCACGTCCAGCACGACCGGGCCGCCGTCCGGCGCGCTGGCCTGCCGGGCCGCGGCCAGATCGCCGAACTTGGCCAGCCGCAGCGAGTCCAGCGGCTGGCCGCCGGCCCAGTCCACGGGCGGGCCGGCGGCCGCGGCGGCTGGCCGGTCGATGCCGATCCGGACCAGCTCCCGCTGGGCCGCGCTGACCTGGTCGGGGGTCTCGCCGAGCAGCGTCACCGGGGTGCCCCAGGGCAGCACCCAGCCGAGGTAGGTGGCGAAGCTGCCGTCGAGCGCGAAGCTGACCGAGCCGGGCAGGAAGCCCGCGGCGAACGCCACCCGGTCCCGCAGGTTGACCACCCACTCGCCGGCCTCGATGCGGCGGCGGAGTTCGGCCGGGTCGCCGCGGTGCGGTGGGGACAGGTCGGGGGCGGCTGGCCCGGCGGCGTTGGCCGGCGCCATGTGCGCGTAGTAGGCGGGCCAGACGTCCAGGCCGGCCAGCAGGGCTTCGACGTAGCTGCGCTCCTCGCGGGTGAGCGCCGGGTTGACCCGCTTCTCGTGACCGATGGTGGAAGACAGCCCCGCGGTCTGGGAGGCGGCGCAGAAGCTGCCGAACCCGTGGGTGGGGAACACCGGGGCCGAGTCGGGCAGTTCGGTGGCCAGCCGGTGCGCCGACCGGTACTGGGCGCGGGCCAGCGCGGGCGTGCTGTCCGGGCCGAGCAGGTCTGGCCGCCCAGTCGAGCCGTAGAGCAGCGAGCCGCCGGTGAACACGCCGGCCACCCTCCCTCCCGTCTCCAGCACGTAGGCGACATGGGTGAACGTGTGCCCCGGCGTGGCCAGCACACGCAACGACATTGCCTCGCTGATCGGCACCCGGTCGCCATCGTGCACCGGGGTGCGGGAGAACTGGACCGGGTCGGCCCCGTTCACCAGGTAGCGCGCGCCGGCCGCCAGGGCCAGGGCCAGGCCGCCGGTCACGTAGTCGTTGTGGATGTGCGTCTCGGCCACGTGGCTGACCCGCACCCCCAGCTGGGCCGCCAGGTCGCTGACCCGGTCCACGTCGCGCTGCGGGTCGATGACCACGCCGACGTCCCCGTCGTGCACCAGGTAACTCCGGTCGCCGAGGCTGGGCGTGTCGATCGGAAGCACGTCAACCATGCGGCGTCTCCCCCCGCCCGGCTCCGGCCGGGCTTTCTCTCGTGGGTTAAATGTACGATCATTCGGACAGGAGCTCAAGGAGGAGGGTCGGTGGTCGCAGACATGACCGCCCGGGGCGCCGGGCCCGGCGCCGCGGCCCGGCCGCTGGACCGGCGCAGCCCGATGCCGCTGTGGGCGCAACTCCGGGACGACCTGCACCGGCGGCTGGCGGCCGGGGCGTTCCGCGAGACGTTCCCCGGTGAGCTGGCGCTGACCAGCGAGTACGCGGTGAGCCGGCACACCGTCCGGGCCGCGCTGCGGGAACTGCGCGCGGACGGTGTCGTGGTGGCCGAGCGCGGCCGCCGCTCGCGGCTGGCCGGGCCGGGCGGCATCGCCCAGCCGCTGGGCGCGCTCTACTCGCTGTTCGCCTCGGTCGAGTCGGCGGGCCAGCGGCAGACCAGCCTGGTCCGGGCCCGTGAGCTGTGCGCCGACGGGGTGGTCGCGGACCGGCTGGGACTGGCCGAGGATGCGCTGCTGTTCCGGCTGGAGCGGCTCCGGCTGGCCGGCGGCGAGCCGCTGGCGCTGGACACCGTGTGGCTGCCGGCGGAGGTGGCCGCGCCGCTGCTGGCGGCGGACTTCACGCACACCGCGCTGTATGACGAGCTAGCCGCGCGCACGGGTCTGCGGCTGGAGAGCGGCCACGAGCACATCCGCGCGGTCGTGCCCAGCCGGGCCCAGCGCCGCCTGCTGCAGATCCCGCCCGCCGCCGGGGCGCTGGCCATCGACCGGCTGGGCTACGCCGCCGGCCGCCCGGTGGAATGGCGGCACTCGCTGATCCGGGGCGACCGGTTCTCCCTGGTGGCCGAGTTCTCGCCGCGGTCCGGCTACCAGCTCACCCGGCCGCAATACCCTGCCGGGTATCCTGGGTTGAGGCAGGAGGCAGGTAACTGATGAAGATCGACGACGAGACCGAGGGCCAGGTGCTCAACCGGCTCCGCCGGGCGCAGGGCCAGCTAGCCGGGGTTATCTCCATGGTCGAGTCGGGCCGGGACTGTGCCGAGGTGGTCACCCAGCTGGCCGCGGTGTGCCGGGCTCTGGACCGGGCCGGGTTCAAGATCGTGGCCAGCGGGATGCGGCAGTGCGTGGCCGCCGGGGCCAGCTCGCCGATGACCGAGGAGCAGATGGAGAAGATGTTCCTCACCCTGTCCTGACTGGCGGCCCGTCCGGCCCGGCTGGGCGCCCGTCCGGCCCGGCCGGCCTGGCCGGCGGCCCGGCCGGCCTGGCCGGAACTACGTGGGTGAAACAGTCAGGTAGTCCCGACTGCGTGGCTGCGGCATTCATGTAGTTGACGCCGGGGGCGGTGCGGAGCCAGTCAGCAGGCAGGGGCGTTAGGTATAGATCATCAGGAGCAGGGCCCGGTTCTCTGGTTGCAGGCCCTGGTAGAGGTGCGGGAGCGCGGCGTCGTGGTGCACGGAATCGCCGGCGGCCAGGTCCACCGGGTTGTCAGCCGGCCCGCAGCGGACGCCGCCCTGGGTGACGACCAGGCACTCCTGGACGCCGGGCAGGTGCGCGGCCGAATCCTGCCGGGCCTGGTCCACGGCCAGGTCGTAGACCTCCACCCGGCCCGGCACGTCCAGCCGGTGCAGCAGCCGGGCGTGCACGGCCGCGCCGTCGATCCGGGCGCCCTGGCCGGCCCGGACCACCGCCACCGGGGCGGGCCGGTCGTCCAGCAGGTCGCCGAGCGGCACGCCGAGCGCGGTGGCCAGCGCCCACAGCGTGCTCAGCGTGGGGTTGCCCTCGCCTAGCTCTAGCGCGTGCAGGGTGGTTTTGCCGAGGCCGGCCGCGCTGGCCAGGTCGGCCAGGGACAGCCCGGCGGCCTGGCGCCTGCGGCGCAGATTGCCGCCGATGGTGGCCGAGATCGTCACGCGTACCATTGTAACGGTACGAGCGTTCGGTATATTGGCACGATGCCTGTGTCGCGGTTGCAGCACGTGCCGGGGATCGGTGTGGACAAGGTCGGCGACGCGGCCGACGCGGCCGGAGACCCGCGGTTCCTCCGGCTGGAGAACCTGGATACCGACATCCCGCCGCCCGCGGTGGCCCGGCAGGTCACCCGCGAGGCGGTGGAGCAGGACGCGGCCAACAGCTACCTGCCGTTTCAGGGGCACCAGGCGCTGCGCGAGGCCGCGGCCGGCCATGTCAGCGCGATGACCGGGGTGGAGTACGACCCGGACCGCCAGTGCGTCGGCGTGGCCGGCGGGCTGAACGGCATCCTGAACGTGCTGCTGGCCACCGTGGAGCCCGGCCAGGAGGTGGTCATCTGCGACCCGATCTACGCCGGGCTGGTGAACCGGATCCGGCTGGCGGGCGGGGTGCCCCGGCACGTGCGCTGTGTACCCGGTCCGGGTGGCTGGACCACCGACCCGGCGGAGCTGGCCGCGGCCATCGGGCCGCGGACCGCCGCGGTGCTGCTGATGAGCCCGGCCATGCCGACCGGAGCGGTGCTAGGCGACGAGCACTACGCGGCGATCGCGGATCCGCTCAGCCGGCACGCCGCCTGGGTGATCTACGACGCGGCCATGGAACGGATCCGCTTCGACGGGGAGTTGCCCGCCCACCCGGCCGCCCATGGTGAGCTGGCGGCGCGCACCATCACGGTCGGTTCTGCGTCGAAGGAACTCCGCATGATCGGCTGGCGGGTGGGCTGGGTGGTCGGGCCGGAGCCGATCATGGGCGACGTCGGCCTGGTCGGCCTGACCAACGTGGTCTGCCAGGTGGGCATCGCGCAGCAGGCCGTGGCGGCGGCGCTGCGGGCGCCGGACGCGGCGGCGGATGTGGCCGCGGCCACCCGGATCTGGCAGCAGCGCTGCGAGTTCATCCTCGGCCAGCTGGACGGCTACCCATGCGTCCGGCCGCACGGCGGCTGGTCGCTGCTCATCGACTCGGCACAGCTGGGGCTGACGGCGGAGGAGGCGTCGCGGCGGCTGTTCCAGGTGTCGCAGGTGGCGGCCACGCCGATGACCGGCTGGGGGCCGAGCGGGCAGCGCTATCTGCGTCTGGTCTTTGCCAATGAGCCGGTTGAGCGGCTCGGCGACCTGCGGGCGCGCTTCGACGCGGCGCTCGGCTGAAGTCTGTGAGCTGAGGCCTGTGAGCTGAGGCCTGTGGGCTGGCTCGGCTGAGGGCCGAGGGCTGGCTCAGCTGGTGGCTGGCGCCAGCACGGCGAGCAGGGCCTGGGCCCAGTCGCGGTAGCCGGCCTGGCTCGGGTGGAACGCGTCGGAGGCGAACTTTCCCCGCCACGGCGGCTGGAAGTGGGCGGACACCTCGGCCACCGGCAGGCCGCGCGCGCCGGCCTCGTCGTGGATGGTCCGGTTGATCCGGGCCACATACGGCACGCAGACCCGGCCGATCACACCCCACAGCCCGGCGGGCAACGGCAGATCGAGGATGACCGTGTCCGCTGGCAGCGTGGCGACCAGCGCGCGGAGGTCGCGGAGCAGCCGGGCGGGTGTCGAGTAGAAGACGTCGTTGACGCCGATCCCGCAGGTCACCAGGTCGGGCGCGGTGGGTAGCTGGGGCAGCTGGTTGCCCAGCACGTCACGGATCAGCGCGCCCGAGGTGGACAGGTTCAGCACCCGCCACGGCTGGCCGGTGCGCTGCCGCAGCTCGCTGAGCACCTGACCGACGTAGCCGCCGCCCGGGGTGAGCGCCCCGAGTCCCTGGGCGGTCGAGTCGCCCAGCACCACCCAGAGCGGCCCCGTCTGGGCGCGGACCCGGTCGTTGTGCGCCTGCCAGTGGCCGGCGAACGTGGTGCAGTCGCCGCGCAGCGCGGTCACCCCGTCGGTCCACCGGCCGAACCAGCCCGCGCGCAGCCCGGATACCTCCGCGGCTTGGGTGCGGACCAGGTAGGAGGCCGCGTTGGCCACGATCTCGACCGGGGAACGGCGCGTACTGCCGGTGCCGGAAATGGCGTTCAGCCAGGCGGGTCGGGATACCGCAGGCAACTGCTCCATCCGAGACCTCCCGGTAACCCCGGGCAGGCCGGGTCATTTCCGATGAACAGGGGCGGGCAGGCAGGTCAACGGCTGCCGTCGTGCCAGTGTACGTCGGGTAACCGGAGGCGCTTAAGTGCGGCCGCGCCCGGTTTTGCGCGCGGTGCGTCCCGCCGGGCGGGTTGCGTACGGTGCGTTGCGCGGGGCGGTTTGCGCCGGAGGTGCGGTGGATGCCGCGTTGTCTGGGGCGCATGGACCGGGGCATATCTACGGTCGCCGCCCCGAATATGCAGGATATGCGGCTTCGGCAGATATGCCCTGGTTTCCGCGCCGGAATTCGGGCTTCCCGCGCGGTCTGGGCGTCCGGGGCGGTGATTCAGCTGGACCGCTGCGGATTGGCCAGATCGCTGCGGTGGGTTGGCCAGGTTGGCGCGGGTTGGCGCGGGTTGGCATGGGTTGGCCAGGTGATGAGGATGCCCTCGATCGTGTCATCCAGGCGCAACGGCTCGATGGTGCGCATCTTGGCCCGGACGACTTCGGTGTTCCCGGGCAGCCGGCACGTCCCGGTCCAGGCGTTTTCCTCCGCCGAGCTGGCCGAGCGACATGCCGCTGTCCCAATCGACAGAGGATGGGCCAACGGCGCCGTCGATCGTCATCGCTTCCTTGAGAGCCGCCTCAATGTTCACGTAATCCACCCTCCCCTTTCGTCGGATTGTCCGCGGACAACGCTGGCGAAGGACTGCGTCGGCTCTCATAAAACGTGCCCTAGTAGTGACTAGCGCGTTGTAGTTGACTGCATGCATACTGTGATACGGTCGGGTTTGAGCTGCTGGTTTAAGGGTCGTCCAGTACCGGTTGCGGAGCTGTGACCACCATTTAACCGGGCTGGAATCGCGGCCCACATGTGCGGAAGATCAGTAGGCTTGACCTAGCGTGAGCAAGGTCGATGGAGTGGGCCTGGTGGGGGGATTAATTCCTATGCTGATTCGTAGTCCAAAACTCCTACGAATATTCGTACGGAGTGATTCCAGTGCCGTTTGCTCCGGGGCGCTGACATGATCCGGCCACCGGACGCGGACTCAGCGGACGTGAAGTCGCTGGGCGGGAACTCGCCGGGCGGGAACTCGCCGGGCCAGAACTCGCCGGGCGGGAAGCCGGTCGGCGTGAACTCCGCGGGCACATCCGATGACAAGCCAGGACCGCGGGTCACCGCGGTCCTGGAGAGCCTGGCCGTGCAGCGTGCCTCCGGGATGCTGGAGATCGAAGGCAACCCGGCCGGGATCATCTACCTCGACCGGGGCCAGATCACCTACGCGCAAGCTTCGTGGGTCCCGGATCTGGCCGCCCGGTTCTGTGCCAGTCGGCAGCCGCCCGAGGACGTACGCGCGCTGCTGCTCGGGGCCGACCAGGCCGCCCCCGACCGGCCCGCCCCCGGCCAGGCCGGTCGTGACCTCGGCGCGATGCTGCTGAGTTGCGTTACCCGGGAGGAATTGCAGGACCTGCTGAGGTCGGCCATCGTGGACGCCATCCTCGCGCTGACCGTCCCGCTGTCCGGCGACGTCGCGGTGTCCGGTATCCGGTTCGAGGCACCCCGCGCGCACTGGGCCAGCGCGTTCGCCCGGCTGCCGCTGGACTCGGTTCGCGAGGAAGCGGTGTGCCGCGCTGCCCGGATAGCCCCCTACCAGGTAAGCCGCACCACCACGGTGGCGCTGCGCGATCTGGACCGGGAGGCGATGGTGCTGACCCGGGAGGAGTGGGCGATCGCCAGCCGGATCGGCCGCACGGCGACGGTGCGGGACCTGGCCTGGTGCAGCGGCCTGGCGTTGTGCGACACGATCGAGTGCGTCGGCCGCCTGGTCCGGGCGGGTGTCTGCACGCTCGGACCAGCCCGGTCGGCCGCGGCTGGACCCGCGGTTGGGGATGGGGCTGAGGCGGCGGCCGGGCCCGCAGCCGGGTCCGCGGCTGCGCCTGTGGCCAGGCCCGGGGCCGGGGCGGCGGCTGGGCCCGCGGCCAGGTCTGCGGAGGGGGCGGTGGTCGGGTCTGCGGAGGGGGCGGTGGTCGGGTCTGCGGAAGGGTCGGCGGCTGGGCCCGCGGCCGGGCTGGCGGGAGCGAGCCGGCGGGCCGCTGCCGCAGGTCAGGCACAGTCCACGGTCGGGGCGCAACCTGCCGGAGCGGCGCCAGCCATGCTCCCGGCGCCGGGCGGTCCCGAACCGCTGCCCCGGCGGCAGCCAGGGACTCACCTAGCCCCCCAACTGCGCGCGTCCGCCGGCGAGGCTCAGCCGGGCACCGGGCCGGCGCTGGCCCGAGGGGCCCGCCCCGGCCAGCTTCACACTGCCACCCCCGGACGTGCTGCACCGCCTCCTGAAGGGGCTGCGCAACCTCCGTTAGCCCGGCTGTCCCCCACGCGGTGCCGAGTTTGCGGGTCTCAGCGCCAGTCGGCAGGCGCTTTCCGCTGCGACAACGTCGCTGTCACCAGGTACCAGCGAACCCGTCAGCCGAGTTTTGGGACAGGAGTTTCCAGTGTGTCGCCCGGTGCGGCCGTGACAGCGATACGGTGCCCACCGGTTCGTGATCATGGGATTGGTGTCGCTGGAGCGACACCAATCCCATGATCACGGTTGCTGGAGGAAACGGAGCCAAATGCTTGGTTGTTTGGTTCTGAATTGGCCGGCCCGGCGGCGCGCACCGGCTTGGTGTGCCGGGCCTCCAGGGGCTCCCCGCACGCCTGGCAGACGAGCTGCGGCACCAGCCGATGCCCGCAGCGATGCTCCAGCACCAGCGGCGGCCCGTCCCCGCCGGCCAGGTACTGGTCGCCCCAGCGCATCAGCGTCGAGATGACCGGGTACAGGTCGCGGCCGGCGTCGGTCAGGTAGTACTCGAAGCGGGCCGGGTGGGCCGAGTACTGCCGCCGGTCGAGGATCCCGGCCGCGGTCAGCGTGCGCAGCCGGGCCGCCAGCGTGTCCCGGGGCGCCCCGGTCCGCCGCACCATCTCGTCGAACCGGCGGTCGCCGAGGAACACCTCACGCACCGCGAGCAGCGCCCACTTCTCGCCCACGATGTCCAGCGTGCGGGCTATCGAGCACTCCCGCGGCTGGCTGGTCAGAGCGTTCATATACCACACCTTACCTGGTGAGTTGGATTTCTGGACGTACTCCCTCAGGCCGGGTAAGGTGAGTCCAGATTTTGGACCCACACAGTTGGACCCACGCAGCTTGGGGGCCACGCAGTTTGGGCTCACCCAGTTCCCCCGGTCGCATGCCAGGAGATCGCCCGTGACTTCCAGACGCCAGGCCAGGCCCGCCCCGTCCGCCGGCCTCCACCCGGCGCGCCCCCACCCCCGGTCGCGGCCCCCTCGGCCGCCTCGGCCGCCGCGGACTTCCAGCGGACGCCGCCCCCGCGCCCGCCGCCGCCCCCACGGCCCCCGCGCCCGCCGCCTGCGCCCCCGCCCCTGCCGCCCCCGCGGACCCTGCCGCCCCCGCGGACCCAGCCCCCGCGGCCGCAGCCCCCGAGGCCGCCGCGGCCGTCCCCGGCACGGGGCAGACCCCCCGCCAGGTCGCCGCGATCGTCGGCGTGCTGGCCCTGGCCGTGTTCATGTCCAGCCTGGACCTGTTCATCGTCAACCTGGCCTTCCCCTACATCGGCAAGCAGTACGCGGGGACCAGCCTGAGCGAGCTGTCCTGGGTGCTGAACGCCTACACCATCGTGTTCGCCGCCGTCCTCGTCCCGGCCGGCCGGTGGGCGGACCGGATCGGGCGGCGCCGGCTGTTCGTCGCGGGCCTGATCGTGTTCACCGCCGGGTCGCTGATCTGCGGCCTGGCCCCCGGGGTCGAGGCGCTGATCGCGGCGCGGGTCGTCCAGGCGACCGGGGCCGGTCTCATGGTGCCCGCGTCCCTCTCCCTGCTGCTCGCCGCGGTGCCGGCTCCGGCCCGGCCCCGGGCCATCGGAACCTGGGCCGCGGTGGGCGCGCTCGGCGCCGCGCTCGGCCCGGTGATCGGCGGCTCGCTGGTCCAGGTCAGCTGGCGCTGGGTGTTCTGGATCAACCTGCCGGTCGGGCTGGCCGCCGCCGTGCTCGCGCTGCGGATCGTGCCGGAGAGCAAGGACGAGCGGGTCCAGGGACGGCCGGACGTGATCGGCGCCGTGCTGCTGGCCGCGTCGGTCGGCCTGGTCGCGTACGCGCTGGTCGAGGCGCCCACCTGGGGCTGGGGCTCGGCTGGCTTCCTCGGCGTGCTGGCCGCCGCGCTGGCCAGCGGCGCCGCGATGGTATACCGCTCGCACCGGCACCATTCCCCGGTCATCGAGCTGCAGCTACTCCGGTCCCGGACGTTCAGCGGCGCGTTCGCCGCGTCGATCCTCTACTACGCGGGCTTCGGCGCGTTCGTGCTCAACTCGGTGGAGTTTCTCACCGGCGTCTGGCACTACTCCGCCGTGGAGGCCGGGCTGGCCATCGCGCCCGGGCCGCTGATGGTGCTGCCGTTCGCCCGCGCCGTCGCGCCCCGGCTGGCGGCCCGGCTGGGCGGCCCGGGCCGGGTCGCGGTGATCGGCTGCGTGGTGAACGCGGGCGGCCAGGCGCTCTGGCTGAGCCAGATCCAGGTCCACCCGGCCTACCTGACGCACCTGCTGCCCGCCCAGCTGCTCGGCGGCGCCGGGGTCGGGCTCAGCATCCCCACGCTCCTCGCGGCCGGCAGCGCGTCGCTCACCCCGGCCCGGTTCGGCACCGGCAGCGGCATCCTCAACATGGCCCGCCAGGTCGGCACCGTGCTCGGCGTGGCCGGCCTGATCGCCGTGCTGACCCACGTCACGCCCGCCGACCCGCTGGCCGCGTTCCGGCACGGGCTGTGGCTGATCATCGCGTTCTTCGCCGCGGCGGCGCTCACCGCGGCCGGCCTGCTGACCGGCCGGACAACACCCCGATGACCAACCCTAATCCTGCCCAACGCCCCCGCCCGCCCCGGGACCCACGCCGCCCCCGGTGCCTGCCGCCTGAGGGCGAAACCCCGGTCCAGGTGCCTGATCATCCAGCCACCGGGCTGAGCCGGCCGATGATGATGAACCGCCACCACAGCACGGCGACCTGGTTGCTGGACACCAGGGCGAAGCCCGGCGCGCCGTAGCCGGTCACGTCGTCGCCGATGAACGCCTCGAACTCGTGGCTGCCGGTTGTGCTCTCGCTGACCGTGGCCGAGCAGGTGATCCCGCTGCCGCAGCTGGCCAGCTCCGCGCCAGTGGTCTCGTCGTAGATGCTGATGTAGTACGGGGTCGGTCCGACGTCGGTGTTCGCGGTCGCGGTGAGCGTCACCGAGGTGCCCACGTACGGGTCGGTCGAGCTGGCCGCGAGCGAGACCGTGAACCCGTTGCCGGCGTCGGGCCGCAGGGCGGACGCCTGGGCGACACCGGAGAAGCAGCACAGCGCCGCGGCCGCGGCCAGCACGGGCGCGAGGAAGCGGAGAGCCTTCATGGACCTATCCCTTCGAGCGGTGAGCCTGACGAGGATAGGAGTCGTCAGCCGCCCCGCCGCCAACAAGAAAACTGGTCCGTGTTCTCCCGGGCGGGGCCGCTCATTCCGTGCTCCGCGTGACCGGGTGATTAAGGCGTGACGTTGCCGCGGCACAGTGTGACGCTGGGACGTTGTGCTGGCTTCGTCCCGGGGGGACGATAGGGGGAGCAGGAAGGGGGCAGCGATGCGTCTTGTTTTGCGGATCTTGCTCTTCGAGTGTGCGTCGTCGTGGGCGATGCTGCTGGCCGGGTATGTGCGGGTGGCCCGGCAGATCTGGCCGTTCGCCACGGCCGGTTTCCGGGGCCGTAACTGGCGGGTTGGTCTAGGCCTGCTGATCGGTCTTCCGATCGTCGCGGGCTGGCCGGTCATGTTCCTCGCGCGGGGCCTGGCCACGTCCACGCACGGGGACTGGCTGAACCTGGCCATTCCCTGGTGGGTGATGATCGGCGCGGCCGGCTCGGTGGTGCTGGTGGTAACCAAGCTCAGGGCGGCAGAGGTACGCGCGGAACTGGAGACTGGCTGCCGGTGCGGCACGTGTGTCGCCTCCGGCCGCTAACCACGGCCGGTGTCTAGCGCACGCACGGCTGGTAGTGACTGCCATCGAGGATCGTGGCTGCGTCGGCGCGGGTCAGCGCCGCCCAGCTCACCTGCGGATGGTGCTGCCGGTAGTCCTTGACGATGTGGTAGCCGATGGTGAACCCGGTCCAGTACGGCACGCCGGGGCTGCCGAACATCCACAGGTCATAGAGGCCGGGGGAGCCGAGCTGGGACTGCGCCGTGTGCCACAGGGCGCATTCCCGGCTGCGTGAGATGGCGTTGTCCCAGGGATTGGCCTGCCCGGGAAATGCCGCTTCGTCGAACACCGACGAGATGCCCTCGGAGATGATCTGGTCAAGCAGGGTCGGCCCGAAGCCGGGCCC
Organism: uncultured Actinomycetes bacterium; assembly: GCA_963717125.1. Lineage (GTDB taxonomy): Bacteria > Actinomycetota > Actinomycetes > Streptosporangiales > Streptosporangiaceae > RYN-230. Next base: position 11,751 of record CAVQVG010000012.1, on the reverse strand, counting down.
GGCGAGGATCCGGACGCTGTGGTCGACCTCATGGGACAGCGTCCGCGGCATCCAGAACGCCACGGCCCGGCGGATGCTGGACCGCGGTGTCCGGCCGAATCCGGTGGTGATGTGCCCGGTGAGCCGGTCGGTGACGCCAGCCGTCCCGGTCTGCGGGATGAGGTCAGCCGGGCGGTAATAGTTCACGCTGATGCTGGTCTTCGGCCCGGGCAGCAGCGCGTTGATGCGGTCCAGCGCGCGGCTGATCAGCGCGGGCAAGTCGATCCCGGCCGCTTTGGCTTCCGCAACAGCCGTGCCGCTGAGCAGCACGGTGAACCGCTGATTCGCCACCTGCTCGGTGACCGGCGCCCCAGGCGTCACGCTGGCGGTCGCCGGGTGACTCGCGGCCTTGCTGGGGCCGCTGCACCCAGCCGCGCCCAGCATGACGGCTGCGACGCCAATCACCAATGCTGAACGGCTTAAGCCGCCCACTCTCGCCACGTTCCGACGCTACCCCAGCGCGTTCCCGATCGCGCGCTACTCCGTGATACCAAGCGTGGTATTCTCGGGTCATGTGGATGGTCGTGTACCAGTGATGAAGCTGTCAGAGTTGCGGGCCGAGGCCGACGTCCACGAGCGGGACATGCGGGATGACCCTGAGTACCGGCGCGAGATCGAGCGCACCCAGCTCGCCACCGACGTGGCTATCAAAGTCATCCGCTACCGCACCGACCACGGCATGACCCAGGCCGCCCTGGCCCGGATGCTGGGCATGCGCCAGCCGCACGTCGCCCGCTTGGAGGCCGGCGCGCACGAGCCGTCTGTGGCCACGCTCGCCCGGCTGGCTGATGTGCTGGGACTGGACTTCAGCCTGGACATCAAGCGCGGCCGCACCAGGCTCCGCTACCCCGCTCGCGCAGCCGCCTCTGAGGAGCGCAAGCGCGCGTGAGCATCTGCCTCGTCCGAGGCAACTGTCAAGCATCAGGCGAAGCAATGCAGGCAACTGGTGGGGCTGGTGGGGCGCCAGGGGCTCGAACCCTGAACCGACGGATTAAAAGTCCGCTGCTCTGCCATTGAGCTAACGCCCCGCAGCGCTCATCGTCGATGAGCGCCGTCGCCCGAAGCGTACCGACTTCCAGGGCCTGATGCCGAGCGGCTGCCCGGCGACCGGGTCACGTGCCCGAGCGATCAACGATCCCTCCGGAAGATCCGCAGGACATCCTTGGCGTCTTCGCGCCGTCGTTCGTTCCGGGACCAGATCGCCGGGCAGATAACCAGCGCGAACCCACCCAAGACGAGCGTGGCAACGGTGCTCGCGACAATAAGACCGGGGGTACCGGCCAGCAGCGGGATGGCCAGGATGAGCCCGGCCAACCCGGACGACCGTAACCGCTGACCAGCGCGGCGTCCTCGCAGCATCAGAGCGGGCCTCCCTTGGCTTTGCCGGGGTAGCGTCGGTTTCCTGGTCGCCCGAGGCGGGCTACCGCTGCTGATCGTGTCCCAAGGGGTTCGGGATCCGCCAGCAAGGCGGACGGTCCTGTGGACAGGACTCGCGGTAAGGCGGGTCTTGTGGATAAAACAGGGCGAATTTGGATGCCGGTCAGGAGCCGAGGGACTCGATCGCTGGGCAGCTAGCCGCTGTCTGGTCTAGCCAGTCGCGGAGGGCGCGGGTGGCTGCCACGTCGTCGCGGTTGTAGGCCAGCAGCCAGTCGCGGGCGGCCTGCGCGGCGGCCGGATCGGTCGCGCCGACGGCCTGGTCGTAGCGCAGCATCGACTCGCCGCCGCCGGGATCCTCGACGGCCCAGGTGAAGCCGCACAGCCCAGCCACGGCTTTGAGCCCGGTGCCGGACCCGGTGATCAGCTGCGTGTCGAACACGCGCAGCAGATCCACCCATTGCGCGCTACTGATGAACGCGGCGACCTCGTCGGTCAGGCCGACGGTGGCGGCCAGGCGGCGCAGCGCACCGCCCTCGGCGGCGGCGTTGTAGCAGTAGGCGCGGAACGTCCGGCCGGCCGCGGCGGCCGCCTGGCGCAGCCCGGCCAGCCACGCCCAGAATTCGGCGAACAGGCCGGCCTCCACCTCCGCCGTGATCGGCGCCCACCGGCAGAACGCCCGGTACCCAGCGGCCCCGCCGGTCCAGCCCGGGGACCGGATGGTGACCAGCGTGCCCCACAGGTACACCCCGTCTTCCACGTTCTCCAGGTCGATGTCCACCTCAACGTCGCCGCGCGGCACCCCGACCCGGCTGACGCCCCGGCGCCGGTAGGCCGCCGGCCGCCGAGGGCGGCCCGGGCCAGGTCGATCTGCTCGGGCAGGTCGCGCATCGGCCGGTCCGAATAGGCGGCCGTTTCCTTTCCCAACGCCCTCGCGTCCTGCAGGGTCTGGATTCCGGCCGCGGTCAGCCGGGCGAGCTGTGCCCGTTTCCGGGCGCCGAGCACGGCGGTGATCGGCGTGTCATCCGGCCGGGTGCCCAGGGCCGCGGTGATGGGCCGCAGGTCGACCCCGGCCGCGACCAGGGTGGCGGTGCGGTGATCCAGCGCGGCCAGTTCGGCCCGGTTGGTGACGCCGTGATCCCGGTGTACCCGCCGGGCCCGCCAGCCGACCCGGGGCAGCAGGCTGACGTCGCCCGGCCCGGCCTGGAGCCGCGGGCCGCACCACGACCACCAGGGGCATTCCGGGCATTCGCCGATCCGGGCCGGCTCCACCAGCAGCGGGTGGTCCGGGTTGGCCAGGTGCCCGGCGGCGGCCGCGAGCACCTGGAGCCGGAACTGGAACTCGGCGTCGTAGACCTGCATGACCGAGCGCCGTTCCTGGGCACCGGGCGATGCGTCCAGGTCGTACCAGGTGACGACGCCGTCGACACCGATGATGCCGCCGAAGCGGCCGTCACCGGCCGCCATCCCGGCGGCTTCCAGCATGCGTTGGTAGTGCGCCAGCTGAAGCAGGTCCGCGCGGCGGTTGCGGGCCGCCGAGCCTGGCATGGGCTGCGCCGCGGCCCAGCCGGGCCGGTGCAGCGGCGAGCAGCGGGCGGGCGGCAGGCCCGGATCGGCGTCCAGGCAGCGGTGGTGCTTGACGTCCACCGCCCGGTAGCCGGCCTGGCCGTCCGCCGGTATCAGCAGGTCCGGTTCGCCGACTCGCCGGCCCACCAGGTCGGCCGGCAGGCGGCCGCCCAGAATCAGCGGGACGGCCGACCGCATCGCGGCCACCGTGGCTGCCTCCCGGGCCGTCCGGTCGCCCGGCGCGATGATCAGCGCGGCGGGGTGCAGTTCGACCAGCCGGGCGACGACCTGCTGCTCGAATTGGCGGCCCCGGGCGAACCGGCGCTCCAGGACCGGTGAGTCGGGCCGGGGCTCGGCCGGCCGGACCACATCCCACTGGGCCCGGACCGGGCATTGCTTGGCCACGTAACCGCCCTGCGGCGGCACGCCGGGGAGACCACCAGGAGGCACGCTGCCCAGTATGTGCGGGCTGGCGGCGCTCAGCTAGGTGGTTTCTCCGCGGACGGTTGGCCCGGCTGGGCCGCGTCCTGGTGCGGATGCTCCTTGGCCGGGTGCTCCTTGGCCACGTGGTCCTTGGCGGCGTGGTCCTTGGCCGCGTGATCTTGGGACTCGTGGACCTTGGCTGGGTGCTCCTTGGCCGGATGCTCCTTGGCTGGCTGCTCGGCTGGCCTGGGCTCCGCGGAACGGTGGTTCCGCCCGGGGCGACCGCGGCCCAGCCGGCCTTTGGGCGGGTGGTATCCGCCCGGCCGGCCCGGGAGCGGCCGGAACGGCGCCATCTGCTCGATCGGGTGGCGGCGCGGGCCGGACCAGAGGGCAGGGACGGCATCGACGGCCCGGGCCACCACGTACGCGGCCTGCTCGTAGTTGACCCGCCAGCCCAGGAAGTCGGGCCACGCGTCGGCCGGATCCCGCTCGATGGGGAAGTTGACCTTGCGGAGGTGAGCGATGCCCTTGAGAAAGTCGTCGTAGGTCAGGCTGATGCCCATCGATGCGTCGGGCTCTAGCGGTACGTCCGCGCCCAGCCCGCGAGCGATGTCGCCGAAGCACTGGAAGCCGCTGCGCAGGCACAGCCGGGCCGGCACGGTCGGCGCCGCCTCCGGGGACAGCGCCAGGTACATCGCGGCCGAATCGAGCACCGAGAGCAGCGCGGTCACCCAGGAGGACAGCGGCCGGGGCGAGCGGAACCGGACCAGCGGCGGGTAGGTGGTGTGGCTCTCCGCGATGTCGGCGGCCCAGCGCTCCCACTGCTCGTAGAGGTCGGGCAGGGTGCCGATGGTGGACTGCCCGGAGCCCAGCGCGTAGTGCGTCCGGGCCAGCAGTTCCGGGCCCCAGGACGGCACGCCCGCACGGGCGTTCAGCAGGGCGATGTCGGTCTCCCGGCGGTTGAACGCCGAGTACAGCGTGGGCAGGTAGGCGATCTGCAAGGTGACCGTGACCAGCCCGAAGAACGCGGCGGAGTACTGGATCAGCCGTTCACCCCAGCCGTGCACGCTGGAGTCGCCGATGAACCACAGCGCCGGGCCGGCGGTATCCAGGGCTTCGGTGAAGCCACCCGGCACGAACGGCCACAGCATGAACGTGAAGCCGAGGTAGGCGACCCCCAGCCAGACCAGCAACTGGCAGACCAGCAGCACGGCCGCTTCCGTGGCCCGCGTCCGGTCCCGCCGCCGGAAGTCGCCGATCGGCCTGGTGACCACTTCGAACAAGGCATGCACGCCCCGGTCCACCCACACCATCAGCCGCCCCCCGGCCGGCCGGGGCACGATCAGCGTGCCGACGACGCTGATCCCGTCGATGACCACCAGGAACAGGCCAATGGCGAAGAACACGTAGCGGGCGGCCAGCGGGACAGTCATGGCCGGACCGCTTACCTGACCTCGTCGAGCTGGACCCGGGCCGCGATGTCGGGGTGGCGGTCCAGCCAGGACTGCGCGAACGGGCAGGACGGCACGAGGACCAGGCCGTGCTGCGCCGCGTAGTCCACCGCCGCGGTGATCAGCTTCCCGCCGATCCCGTGTCCCTCCAGCTCCATGGGCACCTCGGTGTGCACGAGGATCAGCCGGCCGTTGCGCACCCGGTAGAGCAGCTCGGCTTCGTGGCCGGGCGGCCCGGAGACGAACCGGGACCCGGCGGTGTCATTACGCACCTCGGACGAATCGATCACGGGTCTATCGTCGCAGAACCAGCCCGCGCTGGTGACCCGGCGGTCGCGGATGCGATGCTGGGGGACGATGACCGTGACCAGCACGGGCCGCAGCGCCGCGGCCCAGGCCGATCTGGCCGTGCTCGAAGAGATCCAGCGGCGGGTGCTCTGGCTGGCCACCCGCATCGTGGACGCCGCCAACCACGAGCGGGACACCGGCGACGGCGTCAAGGTCGGCGGCCACCAGGCGTCCAGCGCCAGCCTGGTCAGCGCGATGACGGCGCTGTACTTCAGCTTCCTGGACGCGCCGGACAAGGTGAGCGTGAAGCCGCATGCCTCGCCGGTCTATCACGCGGTCCAGTACCTGCTCGGCAACCTGGACCGCGGCTACCTGACCACGCTGCGCGCGTTCGGCGGGCTGCAGGCATACCCGAGCCGGACGAAGGACCCGGACCGGCCCGACTTCTCCACCGGCTCGGTCGGGCTCGGCGCGGCGGCGCCGCTGTTCGCCGCGGCGGCCCGGCGGTACGTGGATGCTCACTTCGGCCCGCGCCCGCGGAGCAGGTTCGTCGCGCTGATCGGCGACGCCGAACTGGACGAGGGCAACATCTGGGAGGCGGTCGCGGACCCGGCCACCGACGGGCTGGGCTCGGTCATGTGGATCGTCAACGTGAACCGGCAGTCGCTGGACCGGGTGGTGCCCGGGGTGCGCATCGCCCAGTGGGAGCAGCAGTTCACCGCGGCCGGCTGGCACGTGGTCGAGGCCAAGTACGGCCAGCGGCTGCGCGCGGCGTTCGCCCGCCCCGGCGGCGGCCAGCTCCGCGACTGGATCGACGCGATGCCTAACGAGCACTACCAGTCGCTGTTCGGCCTGGCACCGGCGGAGTTGCGGGCCCGGTTCCTGGACGGGGCGCCCGCGGAAGTAAGCCAGTTCTGCGCGGACATCCCGGATCAGGAGCTGGCCACCCTGGTCACGGACCTGGCCGGGCACGACCTGGGCTCGCTGCTCGACAGTTTCGCGCAGTGCGACGCGGACAAGGACCGGCCCAGCGTGGTCTTCGTCTACACGGTCAAGGGCTGGGGGCTGCCGATCGCCGGCAACCCGCGCAACCATTCCGCGCTGCTGTCCGCCGAGCAGATCGATGAACTGCGGGAACGGACCGGGCTGAGCCGGCCGACCGAGTGGGACCGGTTCGACCCGATGACCCTGGCCGGCCAGTGGACGGCGGCCCGGCGTGAGCACCTGGCCAAGCCGCCGCGGGCGCCTGCGCCCGCGTTGAGCATCCCCGATGCCACCGGGATCCGGGCCAGCCGGACACTGGCCACCCAGGAAGCGTTCGGCAGAATTCTGGTTGATCTTTCCCGGCGGGAGAGCGTGGCGCCCTACCTGGTCACGGCGGCGCCCGACGTGGCCACCTCGACCAACCTGGCCGGATTCATCAACCGGGTGGGGGTGTTCAGCCCGGCCGCGCGGCGGGCGTGGAGCGAGGATCCGGTACTCAAGTGGGCGGAGGGGCCGGAGGGGCAGCACATCGAGCTGGGCATCAGCGAGATGAACCTGTTCCTGCTGCTCGGGCAGCTCGGGCTGGCCTGGGACCTGTCGGACCAGCCGCTGCTGCCGGTGGGCACGGTGTACGACCCGTTCGTGCTGCGCGGCCTGGACGCGTTCATCTACTCGGTGTACTCGGGCGCACGGTTCATCGTGGCCGGCACCCCGTCCGGGGTCACGCTGGCGCCGGAGGGCGGCGCGCACCAGTCCACGATCACCGCGTCGGTCGGCCTGGAACTGCCCGGGGTCACGTTCATCGAGCCGGCCTACGCGGTGGCGCTGGACTGGCTGATGTGCGGCGCGCTGCAGGCCATCGCGGCGGCCAACGCGGCGGCGCCGGGGGCGGCGGTGATGGAGGACGGGTCCTATTACTTCCGGCTGACCACCCGCGGCATCGATCAGCAGCCGTTCGCCGCGGCGCGGCAGCGGCTGGGCGACGCCGTGCTGCGCAGACAGGTGCTGGCCGGCGCGTACCGGCTGGTCGAGGCGGCCGACCTGGCGGAGAGCGCGCCCCGGGTGCAGCTCGCGGGTTGCGGCGCGGTGCTGCCCGAGGTGCTGGCGGCCGCGGCCGAACTGAGCGACGAAGGCATCGCGGCCAGCGTGGTCAACGTCACCTCGGCGGACCGGCTGTACCGGGCCTGGCAGCGGACGCTGCGCCAGGGCGTGCGCACCGCGACCGCGCCGTCCATCCCGGGCGCGCTGCGCACCGCGTTCCCGGACCGGGCGCCGATCGTCACCGTGCACGACGCCGCCTCGCACACGCTGAGCTGGCTCGGGTCGGCGCTCGGGGTGCCCGCGGTCAGCCTCGGCGTGGACAGCTTCGGCCAGTCCGGCGCGGTCGCCGACCTGTACCGGGCGCACGACCTGGACCCCGGCTCCATCGTCAACGCCGCGCTGGCGGCACTATCTTTCAGCTGACCACGGGCCGGTCACGGCCTCACCGCACGCCACGCACATCCGGTATCGCGTCGGCCGCTGACCCACGCGCAAACCGCCCCACCAGCCGAAACCGGCTGGTGGGGCGGGGCGTTATATATGCGAAGGCTCGCTGGTGCGGACGGTCAGCGGTAGGCGGGGATGCCGGTGAGGGCGTGGCCGAGGGCCAGCGTGTGGATCTCCTCGGTGCCCTCGTAGGTCAGCACCGACTCCAGGTTGGCCGCGTGCCGGATCACCGGGTACTCGAGGGTGATCCCGTTGGCGCCGAGGATGGTCCGCGCCTGCCGGGCGATGTCGAGGGCCGCCCGCACGTTGCTCATCTTGGCCAGGCTGACCTGCTCCGGGGTGATCTCCCCGGCTTCCTTGAGCCGGCCCAGGTGCAGCGCGAGCAGTTGGGCGCGGCACAGGTCGGCCAGCATCCAGGCCAGCTTGCCCTGGGTGAGCTGGAAGCTGCCGATCGGCTTGCCGAACTGCTCCCGGGTGCGGGCGTACCCGGTGGCCGCCTCCAGGCAGGACCGGGCGGCCCCGGTGACGCCCCAGGAGATGCCGTACCGCGCCTCGGACAGGCAGGACAGCGGGCCCTTCAGCCCGGACACCCCGGGCAGCATCGCGTCGGCGGGCAGCTTGACGTCGTCGAAGTGCAGCTCGGACGTGATCGAGGCGCGCAGCGACAGCTTCTTGTGGATGGACCGGGCGGTGAAGCCCCGGGCGCCCTTGGGCACCAGGAAGCCGCGGATGCCGTCCGGGGTCCGCGCCCACACCACGGCGACGTCGGCGACCGACCCGTTGGTGATCCACATCTTGGTCCCGTTGAGCACCCAGCCGGTCCCATTCGGCTTGGCGTTGGTCGCCATGCTGCCCGGGTCGCTGCCGTGATCCGGCTCGGTCAGCCCGAAACAGCCGAGCGCCTCGCCGGCCGCCATCCGCGGCAGCCACTCCTCTTTCTGCTCATCCGAGCCGTACTTCCAGATCGGGAACATGGCCAGCGAGCCCTGCACGGAGACCAGGCTGCGCAAGCCCGTGTCGGCCGCTTCCAGTTCGCGGCAGGCGACGCCATAGGCGATGGCGCCCATCCCGGCGCAGCCGTACCCGGTCAGGTGCATGCCGAGCAGGCCCAGCTTGCCCAGCTCGGGCGCCAGCTCACGGGGCAGCGTGCCCGCCTCGAACCAGTCCGCGATGTGGGGCATCACGCGTTCTGCCGCGAAGGCCCGCACGGTGTCGCGGACCAGGCTCTCCTCCTGGCTCAGCTGCTGGTCGATCCGCAGCAGATCAAGATCGGCGGCTGGCTGGCCTGAGCCGTACGGCGGCATGGGCGGGTCCTTCCGGTCAACCGTTACCTACCCCGCCAGCGTATGCGTGCGGCGTTTGGCTGTCTGGAGCCAGTATGACCGGGGATGATCGGGGCATGACTGAGGCCAAACCGCCTAAGCGGCTAGTCCGGACGCGGAACGGCCGGCTGGTGGCCGGTGTCTGCTCCGGGATCGCCGAGTATGCCGGCATCGACGCCACCGTGGTCCGGCTCATCTTCCTGGCTGTCAGCGTGATCACATTCGGCGTGGGCGCGCTGATCTACCTGGCCGCGTGGGTCGTCATCCCGGAAGAGGGGGAGGGCGCGTCGATCGCCGAGAATCTGATCAAGAAGACGGGCGGCAGCTAGCCGGGCCTCGCCGGGCAGGTCGCGCAGGTCGCGCCGGTCACGCGGCGTCCGGTGGGCGTGTCTGCGGCCGGGCGTCGGAGCGGATCGGCCGGGCGGGTGAGCGGATCGGCCGGGCGGGTGAGCGGATCGGCTGAGCGGCGGAGCGGAGCGGCCGGGCAGCTGAGCCGAGGGGCCGGGCGGCGGAGCGGAGACGGCGACGCGGACGGTCGGCTGGCCTGCTTGGTGTGCTGGACCCAGTGAGCCATCCGGCCGGGTGTCGGCCAGGCTGTCGCGGTGTTCCGCCGCCTGGTGGTTTGAGGCCGTCTGGAGGTCCGGGGCTGGTGGGTGGTCCGGGACTGGTGGCCGGTCCAGGGCTGGTGGCCGGTCCGGGGCGTCCAGCCGGGCCAGGAGTTCCGCGTGCCGGCGGATCCAGTCGGTGGCCAGCACGGCGGCGCCCACCAGGCCGAGCAGCCCGGCCAGGGCCACCGCCGCCGGTGGCCCGAGGCGCTGCGCGACCGCGCCCGCGGCCAGGATGCCGAGCACCTGCGCGGCGAGCAGCCCGGACTGCGCGACGGCGAACGCGCGTTCCTGCTGCTCCCCGGGCAGCGCCCGGACGAAGGCGGCCGCAGCCGCCAGCTGGTACGCGCCGCCGGCGCCGGCCACCGCCCAGAGCAGCATGACCACCAGCAACGGTGGGCGGACCTGGCAGAAAATCAGCGGCGCGCAGGCCAGCATGGCCAGCCAGCCCATCGGCCGCAGCCGGTCCGAGGGCCGGACCAGCCGGCCGAGCACGAACGCCCCGATCAGCAGGCCGGCCGGGGCGGCGGCCAGCAGCAGGCCGATGGTCGGCGCTCCGCCGCCCAGCGTGCGAGCGTACGGCGCGGCCAGTCCTTCGGGCACCACGGTGAACCCGGCCAGCCAGCCGAACAGCACCAGGACGCGCAGCTCCGGGGTGCCGAAGATGGCGGCCACGCCTGCCCGGGTGATCTGGCGGGCCGGCTGGCGGACCGGCTCGCGGGCCGGGTAGCTGGGGGGCGGCGCGGCGGCGCGGGCGGCGCGGGCCGGGGTCGCACCCAGCAGGCCAGGATGCCGGCCGACAGGCTGAACGACAGCGAATCCAGGGCCAGCGCCCGGTACGGGCCGAGCGCGGCCACCAGGCCGCCGCCGGCCAGCAGCCCGGTGATCTGGCCCAGTTGGGCGGTCTGGTTCCCGATGGCCGAGCCGGCCGGCCGCATGGCCGGGGGCAGCACGTCGGCCAGCAGCGGCACCCGGGCCGCGGCGAACGGGCTGCCGAGCAGCATGGTGGCGAAGAACAGCGCCGCTAACCCCGGTATCGGCATCCCGGGCAGCGCCATCAGCGCGACCAGCCCGGCCCGGGCCAGGTCCAGGGTGATCATGAGTTGCTGGCGCGGGAACGCGTGGGCCAGCCCAGCCAGCGCCGGGCCGCCCACGACGGACGGTAGATAGGTCAGCGCGTAGGCCAGCCCGGCCAGGAACGGCGACCCGGTCTTGGCGTAGACGACGAACCCGATGGTGACCTGAGCGACCTGGTCCCCGGCCGAGGACAGCACCTGAGCGGACCACAGCGCGCGGAACTCGGCGATGGCAAAGACATCACGGCGGGAGACCGGTTGTGCGCCTGGCAGCCGGTGGCGGCCTGACCGGGCCGCATGCGCGGACAGTCCGTGAGCCGGTCGGCGGGCCGGTCTTCTGGGGAGCGGGGGAGGCTCTCCGTGTTGCACGGTGTGGCTCTTTCTGCTCTGTCTCGGCTTGCTATGCCATCTCGGTCTTACGGTTCCTTCGTGCGTAGTGCAACTGTTGCGTCACTCCCTGCGACTGATGCCGGGATGACCGAACGAGGCCGGTAACAGGCGGTAGTGACCCTGAGTTGTTGGTCGAGTGCCTACCGTGTCGAATAATCAGTAATTGCGCAAGGGGTTCCGTCATGATCGTCTTGCGCCTGGCCGGCGCTGGCCGGCGTGGTGACTTCCGCGCTGGCCGGCGTGGTGAGTTCCGCGCTGGCCGGCGCGCCGGTCGGTAGGGCTGGCCGCCGCACTGGCCGGCCGTGCCGGGCGAGCCGGGCGGTCCGGCCGGCTGCCGCGGGGTGCGACCGGGTTGCCTGGCTACGCTTTGCCGGGCACGCCGGTTGTCCCCTATGCTGGGGCAGTCCCCGACGGCGGGCGCCAAGGGTCACGGCGGCGAAGGCCGTCAGGCCCCCATCGTCTAGTGGCCTAGGACACCGCCCTTTCAAGGCGGCGGCACGGGTTCGAATCCCGTTGGGGGCACCGCTGGCCAGCCGGTCAGCGTGCATGGTCCTGTAGAGCAGTCGGATAGCTCGCCACCCTGTCAAGGTGGAGGTCGCGGGTTCAAGTCCCGTCAGGACCGCTCGGCTGAGTCTGCTTGGTCTCCGTTCGGCGACAAGCGGCTCAGGCACGGTCAGGTAGCTCAGTCGGTATGAGCGTCCGCCTGAAAAGCGGAAGGTCGGCGGTTCGACCCCGCCCCTGACCA
>CAVQVG010000011.1:0-33349 GCA_963717125.1 uncultured Actinomycetes bacterium | reverse complement strand
GCAGTACCCCGCGCCGGCGTCACCGTCGGCCAGCAGGTTGCCGCTGGCCCCGGGCGCGCCCCCGCGATGTCCGCCCGGGGCCAGCACGCTGGCTGCCACCCCGGACGGGGCGGCAGCCAGCAGCGTGGCCAGCGCCACGCCAGTGGCGGTGACCCGGCCCGCCCGCGATCGCCCCATGGACCTCAGCCGCCTTGACCGCATGGCACCTCTCCGTGGCCCGGGCCTGCCCGCTCTCCGGGCCCCACCCAACCGTGTCCAGGCCTACCCGCCGTGAACACCGTCTGTCGCGCCGGTGAAGCCTGCCCCGCGGCTGGCATGATGACCGGATGACGGTATCCGCGGATTTTGCCGCTATCGCGGATAACGAGCGGGCGGCCGAGATCGCCCGGCTGTGTGACGCGATGGAGGCGGCGGCCAGCGCGGGCCGGTACCCGCTGCTGACCGTGGGCCTGCCCTGGTCGCAGCACAACCCCGTGCTGCAGGGGGAATTCGCCGCGCCGGACGCGATCCGCTGGTACCTGGAACGCGAGCTGGCCCGGCTGGCCGCCCACGGCGCCGGGATCTCGGTCAGCCCGGGGCGCGAAGCGCTGGACCTGCACGACCCCAGGATCGGCCCGGCCGTCGACGAGACCCGCTGGGATCTGCGGCGCAAGAAGCTGTTCCTGTTCGCCCCGGAGCGCATGGCGCTGTCCATCGACCGGCTCGAGCACTACACCGGGACGCCGGCCACCGCCTTCCAGCGGTACGTGCTGCTCACCAACTACGCCTGGCACGTCGAGGAGTTCCGCGCCGCGCTGCCCGGCTGCACCGGCCCGGACACCGGCGGCCGCCAGATGCCCGCCTGGCACTACCAGCTGCCCGGCCGGGCCGGCGTGACCATGGTGAACATCGGGGTCGGCCCGTCCAACGCCAAGACCATCACCGACCATCTCGCGGTGCTCCGCCCGGACCTGGTGCTGATGATCGGGCACTGCGCCGGGCTGCGCAATCACCAGGACATCGGGGACCTGGTGCTGGCCACCGGCTACCTGCGCGATGACCACGTGCTGGACGAGATCCTGCCGCTGAGCGTGCCGGTCATCTCCAACTACACGCTGAACACGCTGCTGCTCAGCGAGCTGGCCGAGCGCGGCCTGACGAGCCGGATGGGCACCGTGTTCACCACCGCGAACCGCAACTGGGAACTGCACCTGGCCCTGGTGGCGGACCGGCTGCGGCTGTCCCGCGCGCTGGCCGTGGACATGGAATCGGCGACCGTGGCCGCGAACGGGTTCCGCTACCGGATCCCGACCGCCACGCTGCTCGCGGTGAGCGACAAGCCGCTGCACGCCCAGCCCAAGCTCAGCACGGACGCGCAGGGCTTCTACGCCGCCAGCCGCCGCCAGCACGTGCAGATAGCCATCGCGGTCACCGCCCGGGTCAGGCAGCTCTACCCCGGCGGCCTGCCCGCCGCCGACCTCCGCTCCCCCGACGAGCCGCTGCTCGGCACGGCCGACCCCGGCCCGACGAGCCGCTGCCGCACGCCGACCCCGGCTAGCTGCAGGCGCTGACCAGCTGACCCACTTGGATCCGCTGGTGATCGCGGCGGCTACAGCATGCGAGACGCAGGGAAGTAGCACTCCCCGGTCTCGTTGGCGTGGCGCTTCTTCCGCTGGAGCAGTTCGTCGAGGGGGATTCGCTCTTCCAGCACCGCCATGAGGTCGCCACCCTCCAGGGTGATGAAGGGTGAGGCGCTGTACTCCTGCAAGGCGTCGCCGGTGAAGCCGCTCACGCTGATGTAAGGCCGAGGCGTTCTTGCCCTTGCGGCAGATCTTCGTCTTGAAGACATCCAGGTGCTCGCGGCCGATCGTCCTCCACCAGCGGGCCTCCAACGTATCGTCCGTGTCGAACTGAACGCGCCGTCGATCTGTTCGCGCTCCAGCGAGTCGCGGCCCGTGGCGTGAGTCGAATAGGCCGAAAGTTGTTAAGCAAGCCCTCGAACGCCCTGCCGCGCGCCTGTGGGTTGACGCTCGGCATGCATGGCCAGGAACTGCTCCCTGAGTATCTGGACGACGCCGAGAATGCCCGGCTGGTCGCTGCCTTGGCTGCCGCTGCGGCGATGTTCTGGGCGTACTGCTCGTGCTGGTCAATCAGGGCCTGATGCCGCTCAGTCCACGTCCGGAGTGATGCCACCGCCAGCTCGCTGCTAACCAGATGGGCGCTGTCATCGTGGCCCTCCAGGTTGGAAGGATCCATGGCGGCGACGTTCAGCATCAGGCGATGGTCACCGCCTGGTACCGGTCTCCTCGTCGAGCAGGTGGTCTATCAGCCGGCCGACGGTCTCACGTTTGGTATCGCCGTAGAAGTCGAGATCAGCCAGCAACTCGGGGGCGTCGCGCAGCATGCCGCGGAGGTAGCGGGCGAACGGCTGCTTGTTCCAGAAGATGACGGCGAGGGCGTCCGCCAGGCTTTATGCCCGAGCGTCGTATTCTCTTCGCCTTCAGTGTGGTGACCATAAGAATATCCCGTAGCAGTGTAATCGTTGCGCAGACGCCGGGGAGGCGGCAGCCGACAACGGTGCATGGACCAGATCAGGCCATGGACATGGCAGTGCGTTCATTTCGAGGGACTTGATTCCGAGTTCCCTCATACCGCCTGTGCGGCGACCCGTCCAGGCCCGCGCACGGTGGAGATCTTGTCTTCGGTAATGATGTTCCCTTGCCACATCTCAGCATTGCGGCGCCAGTCAATCTTGGTCGCAAGGTTGACGTAGCGTTCCTCGCGCCACGCCGCGTCAGGGTTCTTCTCGATCTCGTAGGCAACGTGCCCGATGATGACTAGGCCGGTGGCGGTCATGTTGATGTACTGCCTGCGGTAATCGACCACCTGGTTCGCCTGCCGCCCGAGGTGGCAGCGCCACGATGGCGTTCCACGGGGCCATGTGCTTGGTGAGCGTGGCCAGCATCGCGAGGTTCGCTCGACGAAGGCGTCCTGCTCCTCTGGGTACCGATCACCTGCTTGCTCCGTGCAGGGATGCTGGCCTCGCTGAGCGCGTAGTCGTGGAACAGAAGTTCCTTGACCATGCCGCGCACCTGTTGAGGAGAACGTCGCCGGGGAGTTCTTCGACAGGCTCTTCGAGGTCTCGTCGATGCGGCCGCGGAAGAACTCCGACTCGTCCACGATCTTCGTAAGCACCCTGTTCACCGGCTCACGGTGTTAACGCAGCCAGGAGCTGCCGGATCTGCTTCGTCTGGCAGCGTCCGCGAAGTCCTGTGGATCGCGCCATGTCGGCTCGACGACGATCACGACAGAGACACTGTCGCCCAGAATGTCGAGTCATCCGGAGGTTCTCGCTCCGCTTGGTGATCGCCATGAGCCGGTGCTGTCCGTCCGTGATGGAGAAGCGAGTCTCGTCGCCGATCACCACGAACCCCACGGTCATCGCGAATACCGCGCGGATGTGATCGCCGCACCACCACGTTCAGCGTCAGCACAGGATGTAGTCGTGCTCGTTTTCGGTCAAGTATTTCGTGATCGACCGGACGTGACCGGTGTCCACCGGCCGGTTGGTAGCCAACCGGGGGTTGCCGCCCTTGACTGCCGACTCCGGGAAGACGTGCCTGCTGAGGAACGCGTAGTTGAATGCTGTCGTCAGCATGATCCGCCCGCCCTGCTGGAAAACAACGCAGGTGAAGACCCGGCCACCGGAAGCCGATGCGGCCTCACTCGCCGCCGCCTGGGCCGCCGTCAGAGAGCGTGCTGGGTGAGTCCCATCTCGGCCAGAAACATGAAGATCCCCTCGTCGGTTCTGAACTTTTCGATTGCCAGAACCTTAACCGTCCTACGTTCATATGTCAACGTAGGACGGCTTCTTATCAGCGTAGAAGGTTAGGCGCCACACAAACAGTCTACCTGCCGCTCCGGTCGCCTGCTCCTCCTGGTGCCAGGGGTGACCTGGACGGTGTGCGGGCCAGGTCCAGCGAGTCCCACACCCTGGCGGCGTTCTCAGCGATGATGGCGGGGTGATCCGGACGATGCCCCGGTGGTGACCGCGCCGCCGCAAGCCCGTGCGCGACGGGGTGGCCGAGGCTCCGCGGCATACCCGCCGACCGGCACGGCAGCCGGGGACGTGGAACCGGCGGGAAGCGGCCGAATGCGGGCGGACGTCAACGCGGCCGCGGTCGGCTGGGACGCCGGCCGCAGTGGGCACCGGCCCCGGTGCTGGCCGATCCGCTGGCCCGCGGCCGCCCGTTGCGGTCCGGCCGGGCGGTGGAGATTGCGTCCGACGCCAGCCTGCTGACGCCGCTGACCCAGGCCATTGACCGGCCGTGATCGCGGTGGACTGTCGCACGGCATGCTGGCCTGCTCGGCCGCGGTGCACCGGATCCAGGCCGACGTCGCGCGCTTCCGCGGGTCGATGGCTGCGCGGACGCGATCGTCATCGGCGACGGCCACTATTCGCGGCCGAGGTGCCCGCGCCATGGCGGACGTCACGGTGCTGGTGTGGTCGTACGCCCAAGGCCAAAGGCTACCCATTCTACCTGTCGGCGGAGCTGCTGGTCGAGGCTGTAACTACGGCGACCGGTCTGGCCTGGGACGCGGTTTGCGGCGAGGCGCACCTGGGGCAACTGGGCGCTGCTCCGCCTGGCTGCCATCAGGCCGGGCTGAGTACAGGAACCCCTGGACCCACCAAATAGGGTTAGCCTGAACTTAATCCCCATGTCGTGGACTGCGGCTGTTTCGAGGCCCCGGCTAGTCAGGCGTAGTAGCGGTAGATGGCCTGGGCCACGCAGGCGGGCTTGGCCGCGCCGTCGAGCTCGACGGTGAAGTCGGCGGTCACCTGGACCGCGTTGTCCCCGGCGGACTCCACCGCGGCCAGCCGGCCGGCCAGCCGGATCTTCGAGCCGACCGGGACCGGCGTGGGGAACCGGACCCGGTTCAGCCCGTAGTTGATGCCCATGCTGATCCCGGTGACCTCGAGCAGCTCGCCGAACAGGGGGATGACCATGGACAGGGTCAGGTAGCCGTGCGCGATCGTGCCGCCGAACGGCCCGGCCGCGGCGCGCGCGGCGTCCACGTGGATCCACTGGTGGTCGCCGGTGGCGTCGGCGAACAGGTCCACCCGTGGCTGGGTCACCTCCACCCAGCCGGTGTGCCCGAGGTCGGCGCCGGCCAGCGCGGTGAGCTCGTCCAGGCCGTTGGCGGTGGTGGTCATGCCGGGTTCCTTCCGAGGCCGAGAAGCTTGATGGCGTTCAGCTTAAGGATTTTCGGGGCCACCTCCGGCTTGATGGGCAGCTTGGCGAAATCGGCCAGCCAGCGGTCCGGGGTGAGCATCGGGAAGTCGGAGCCGAACAGCACCTTGTCCTGCAGCAGCGAGTTGGCGTACTGCACCAGTTGCGGCGGGAAGTACTTCGGTGACCAGCCGGACAGGTCGATGTGCACCCGCGGCTTGTGCGTGGCCACGGCCAGCGCTTCGTCCTGCCACGGGAACGAGGGATGGGCCAGGATGATGGAGAGGCCCGGGAAGTCGGCCGCCACGTCGTTGACGAACATCGGGTTGGAATACTTGAGCCGGATGCCGCCGCCGCCCGGCGCGCCCGCGCCGATCCCGGTCTGCCCGGTGTGGAACACGGCGGGCACGCCGAGCTCTTCGATCACCTCGTACAGCGGGTAGGCCAGCCGGTCGTTGGGGAAGAACGCCTGCACGTTCGGATGGAACTTGAAGCCGCGGACGCCGTACTCGGTCACCAGCCGCCTGGCCTGGCGGACGCCGGCCCGGCCGCGGGCCGGGTCGATGGACGCGAACGGGATGATCACATCCGGGTGGTCGGCGGCCGCCTGGGCCACCTCCTCGTTCGGCACCGGCGGCGTCCCGGTGGCGGACTCGGCGTCCACGGTGAATACCACGCAGGCCATCCGCCGCTCCCGGTAGTACGCGGCGGTCTCCGGGAGGGTGGGGCGGCGGGTGTCGGCGATCTTGAAGTAGGTGTCGGCCGCCTGCTCCAGCTCACCGGACAGCGAGGCGCCGCCGGAACTGGACACCTCGGCGTGCACGTGCACGTCGATGGCGGTCAGCGCGTCCAGGTTCAGGGCTGCGGGCACAGCACGACAATAGGCGGAAACCGCGCTACTCGGGCTGGGTCGCGTCCAGCTCCGCCGTGCTAGCAGGCACCGGGCCCTGGGCGGCCAGGCTGCGCAGCGCCAGCCGGCGCTCGCACCAGCGGCGCAGCTTCGGGTCGAGGGAGGCGCGCAGCAGCGGCCAGTCCTGGCGGAGCAGCCGTGCGTTGACGAACCGGGCCAGGTCGTTGCGGCGGCCCTGGGTCAGCACGATCCCGTACAGGCTGCGCCGGACCCGGTCGTCGGTCACATCGAACTCGCGCATCCCCGGCCAGGACAGGTGGCGGGGCAGCACGATGACGCCCCGCTCCGGCCCGTGCAGGTCTTCCAGCCGGGCCGGCAGCCGCCCGGCCAGCCCCGCCCGCCCGCGCAGTAGATCCGTGAAGGACATGCAACGATTATCCCTGAGCGGCCCGGACGCTCCCGCATTGACTCGCGGGAATCGTCCCCGGCCTGCGCGGAGGCGGGGCCCGCGGTGCGGGCTATGCTTTCTCCATGTCCGGCGATCCCCCCGTGCCGAGCTGGCGCTTCCTGTTCAAGCCGCGGTGGCTTGGCTGGCACGCGCTGATGGTCGCGTCCGTGCTCGGCATGCTGGCCCTGGGCAACTGGCAGCTGCACCGCGCCGAGGCTGGGAACTCGCTGAGCTGGGCTTACACGTTCGAATGGCCAATCTTCGCCGGCTTCGCGATCGTCTTCTGGGCCAAGACGATCCGGGACGAGTTCCACCCGCCCGTGCCCAGCGGGACCCCGGCCGGGGATCTCGAGCTGCCCGGCGGGCGGCCCGGGCAGGCGCCCGGCGCGGCCGCGGCGGCGGCGGGCGGCGGCGAGCCCGCGGCTGAGCCGGAGGACGCGGAACTGGCCGACTACAACGCCTACCTGGCCCGGCTGACCAGCGAGGCCAGGGGGCACGGCCGGTGGCACGGGTTCCGCTGATGGTCCGGCGGGCAAGCTGAGGGTCCGGCCGCCAGGTCGGGCGACAAACTGAGGAGGCAAGACCGGTGCGCGCAGCCGTGCTCCGCTACCGGGTGATGGCCTACATCACCGGCGTGGTGCTGATCATCTTGTGCTTTGTCGGCATCCCGCTCCAGGTGATCGGCAACAACACCGTCGTGGTCAACGACGTGGGCACCCTGCACGGGATCCTGTACATCATCTACATCATCTTCGCGTACCTGCTGACCCGCCGGCTGCGGCTGGCCATCGGCCCGACCGTGCTGGTCCTGCTGGCCGGCACCATCCCGGTGCTCACGTTCGTGGTCGAGCGCTGGCTCACCCACCGGTACATCGACCCGGCGCTGGCGGCGGCGGACGGCGCGGCCGCACCCGGCCCGGTCACCACGCCACCACCGCCCCGGTAACAGGTGGGCCAGCATTACTTCACCGAGGACCCGGCGGCCGCGCACCGGCCGGGCCGAGTTCAGGTGGTGCTCGGCGACCTGGACTTCGAGTGCGCCACCGATTCCGGCGTGTTCTCCGCCAGCCGGCTGGACCCGGGCACCCGGGTGCTGCTGGACACCGTGCCGCCCCCGCCGCCAGCTGGCCAGCTGCTCGACCTCGGCACCGGCTACGGCCCGATCGCGCTGGCCATGGCGGCCCGCGCGCCCGGCGCCACGGTCTGGGCGGTGGACGTGAACACGCGGGCGCTGGAGCTGTGCGCCGGCAACGCGGCCCGGGCCGGCCTGGCCAACGTGCGCTGTGTGCCGCCCGGCGACCCCGGGCTGCCCGCCGAGTTCGGCTGCATCTGGTCGAACCCGCCGATCCGGATCGGCAAGGACGCGCTGCACGACCTGCTGGCCGGCTGGCTCGGCGGCTGGCCCCCGGCGGCCGCGCGTACCTCGTCGTGCAGCGCAACCTGGGCGCCGACTCACTGCATCGCTGGCTGTCCGGGCAGGGCTGGCCGACCGCGCGGATCGCCTCCCGGGCCGGCTACCGGGTGCTGGAGGTGACTGCCAGATGACCGCGCCGGACGGTGCGCCAAGCCCCGCCGCAAACCCCGTGCCGCCGTCGCGCAAGCAGCTGCGGCCCACCGACGTGAAGCGGCTGAACCGGTCCTGGCGCCGGGCCACCGAGGGCCGGCTGGCGCTGCTGCTCGACTCGGTGACCCAGCCCTACAACGTGGGCATGATCGTGCGCTCGGCGGCCGCGTTCGGCGCGGAGCACATCTGGCTGTGCGGCAACTCCGCGCCGCTGGACCACCCCTCAGCGGGCAAGACCGCGCTCGGCACCCAGCGGCTGCTCAGCTGGGAACGCGAGCCCGATCCGGTCGCGGCGGCCAAGGCGGCCAGCCAGGCGGGCCTGCGGGTGGTCGCGATCGAGCTGGCCGCGGGGGCCGAGCCGCTGCACGAGGCGGCGCTGGCCGGCGACGTCTGCCTGGCGCTGGGCAACGAGGATCACGGCTGCTCGCCCGCGCTGCTGGCGGCGGCCGACGCGGTCGCCTACATCCCGCTGGTCGGCCGGGTCGGCTCACTCAACGTAGCCGCAGCCGCCGCCATCGCCCTGGCCGAAGCCCGGCGCCGCGAGTGGTCAGCCTGACCGGTCGGCTCTGACCAGGCGAAACCCTGGCCGCGCCGGAAGCCCTGCCGCTACGTGTGTTTCAGCCCTGTGCCATCCTCCGTTTACAGCCTGCTCCCCCAGATAGCGCATACTCGCATACATGCAGACCGCGTTCCTTGACCATCCCAGGCCGATGGCGTTCGCGCACCGGGGCGGGGCGGCGCACGCGCCGGAGAACTCGTGGCGGGCCTTCGAGCATGCGCTTGGGCTGGGCTACTGGTACCTGGAGACGGATCTGCAGGCGACCGCGGACGGGGTGCTCATCGCGTTCCACGACCGGACGCTGGACCGGGTGACCGACCGCGGCGGGCGGATCGCCCGGCTGACCTACCGGGCCGTGGCCGAGGCCCGGATCGGCGGCACGGAGCCCATCCCGCGGCTGGATGACCTGCTGGCCGCCTGGCCGGACGTCCGGTTCAACATCGACCTGAAGGACGCCCCGGTGATCGAGCCGCTGGCCGACGTGCTGCGCCGGACCGGGTCCTGGGACCGGGTGTGTGTCACCTCGTTCTCGGCCAGCCGGCTGCGCACCGCGCGCCGGGTGCTCGACCGCCCGGTCTGCATGGCCGCCTCCCCGATCGGCGCGGCGATGGTCCGGTTCGGCGGCCCGCGCGGTCCCCGGGACCGGCGCCGCCCAGGGCAGCCCGCGCCCGGCCGGCCTGCGCGCCGCCGCACGCACCTGGGACTGGCCGAGCGGCTGGCCCAGGCCGGGGTTGGCTGCGCTCAGGTGCCGGCCGCGGTGGCCACCCCGTCCTTCGTCACCCGGGCGCATGCTCTCGGGCTGCAGGTGCACGCCTGGACGGTCAACTCCCCGTCGGTCATGCGCAGCCTGCTCGACGTGGGGGTGGACGGGATCATGACGGATCAGACTGTCGCCCTGCGTGACGTCCTGATCAGCCGCGGTGAGTGGCACCCCCGGCCCTTATAGCCTGGGGGACGACCCCCTGGATCCCCCGCCTCGTCGCCGAGCTAACGCTCCGCCTCGCTGGCGAGGGGTTGGAATCGGGCACAGCGGGAATCTTGACCGGGTACTCGGCGTTATTCACAACAGCTGGCAGAGCGCCTGGGAGGCAGCGACTAATGGCCGAACGCGCACTTCGCGGTACCCGGCTCGGGGCAACGAGCTACGAGAACGACCGTAACACCGATCTGGCCCCTCGCCAGGAGATCGCTTTCGACTGCCCCAAGGGTCACCACTTTACCGTCCCGTTCGCGGCGGAGGCGGAAGTTCCGGCCACTTGGGAGTGCCGGGTGTGCGGGGTGACCGCGTTCACGAGCACCGGGGATCTGGCCACGCCACGCAAGGCCAAGCCGCCGCGCAGCCACTGGGACATGCTGCGGGAGCGCCGGTCCATCGCCGACCTCGAGGAAGTCCTGGCCGAGCGGCTCGCGCTGATCCGCGGCCAGCGGGGCGAGGACGCGCCGGGCAAGGTCACCCGGCAGCGGAAGAGCGCCTAGCCAGCCGCCCGGTCAGGCCCCACCAGCCGACCCGCCAGAACGCCTCGAACACGATCGCCTTGCTCATCTTGCTGGTGCCGTGCACCCGCTCGACGAACGTGATCGGCACCTCCACGACCCGCAGTCCCGCGCCCAGCGTGCGCCGGGCCAGGTCGATCTGGAAGCAGTAGCCCTGCGAGTGGATCTCGTCCAGCCCGATGGCGCGCAGCGTGTCCGCCCGGTAGGCGCGGAAGCCGCCGGTCGCGTCGCGGAGCGGGATGCCCAGCATGAGCCGGGAGTAGAAGCTGCCGCCGCGGGAGATGAGCTGCCGAGATCTCGGCCAGTTGACGGTCCGCCCGCCGGGCACCCAGCGGGAGCCGAGCACCAGGTCGGCGTCCTCCAGCGCGGCCAGCAGGTCGGGCAGCTGCTCGGGCTGATGTGAGCCGTCCGCGTCCATCTCCACCACCGCGCCGTAGCCCTGGTCCAGCGCCCAGCGGAAGCCGGCGATGTACGCCGCGCCGAGGCCGCCCTTGCCCGGCCGGTGCAGCACGCGGACGTGGCTGTCCTCGGCGGCCAGCTTGTCGGCCAGGTCGCCGGTGCCGTCCGGGCTGTTGTCATCGACCACCAGCAGGTCGGCGTCCGGGACCGAGGCCCGGACCCGGGCCGCCATGGCCTCGAGGTTCTCCCGCTCGTTGTAGGTGGGCATGATGACAGCCACCCGGCCGACAGGAGTCCTGGTCGCGTCCTTACCAGCCAACTTCTGCCTGCCTTCCCCTGTCTGCCGCCGCGGGCGGCCTCTTGGGCCGGTGATCCCATGAAGGGTACCCTGACGCGGCGGTTGCGGTGCCCGCCCGCAGGTTGCACAACGGAAATTTGGACCGCCGTTGGGAAAGGGCGCGGAGCTTTCCGCCCTCCTCCGGTACCGGAAGCGGGCCCGGGCCTTCCCTTCGGACCGGAGCACATCCCGCTGGCCGCGAGATCGTGCACCGTTGTCTACTGGGCGCCCAGGCCCCTCCCGTGCCAACTCCCCCGCTGGGACGCCTGACCCCCGACGGCCAGCCGGTGCTGGACTGCGCAGCAAGATACCGCTGCGCCGCGTGGTGTCAACCGGCGGCGCCGCACCCAGCCCCGCGAGGGCGGCCAAGCCGCGACCGATGTGCCCTAGTCCGCGCCGTCCGCTTCGCGTTAGCATGAAACCGTTTCCCCAGCGTGTGAGGACGTCATGACACCGTGGTCAGCGGGCGGCCCGAGGAAGGGGCAGCGGCGGGGACCGCACCTGCCCCCCGGCTGCGCTGCTGGCTGGCCTCCGCCGCAGGGGCGGGCCGCCGGACGGGGAGGATGATCCGGCACATCCTGACGGGGAAGGTCAACGGCGCTGCCCGCCGTTCCGCGCCGGGCTGGCCGGCAATGATCGCGGCAGCCCCGGGACCTGGCTGAACCAGATCATCCACTCCATGGGAGGACCGAGTACATGTCGGAAAGTCAGCAAGAGCAGGTTTCCGAGTCGCAGATCGCCGTGCACTGGCGCGAGGAAGAGTACATCTACCCGCCGGAGTCATTCGTCCAGCAGGCCAACGCGAACGACCCGGCCATCTTCGACCGCTTCGACGAGAAGAACTTCCCGGACTGCTTTACCGAATACGCGGACCTGCTCTCCTGGGACAGGAAATGGGACACGGTCCTGGATTCGAGTAACCCGCCGTTCTGGAAGTGGTTCACCGGCGGGCGGCTGAACGCCTCCTACAACTGCGTGGACCGGCATCTGGAGAGCCGCGGGAACAAGGCGGCGATGATCTTCGTGTCTGAGCCGGAGGCCGAAGAACACGTCGCCATCACCTACCGCGAGCTGTACCACCAGGTGAACGAGTTCGCCGCGCTGCTGCGCGACTTCGCCGGGCTCAAGGCCGGTGACCGGGTGACGCTGCATATGCCGATGGTGCCGGAACTGCCGGTCACCATGCTGGCCTGCGCCCGGCTCGGGGTGATCCACTCCCAGGTGTTCGGCGGGTTCAGCGGCAACGCGGCCGGCACCCGGATCGCCGACTCGGGCAGCCGGGTGCTGATCACGATGGACAGCTACTGGCGCAGCGGCGGCCTGGTGGACCACAAGGTCAAGGCGGACGAGGCGCTGGCCGAGGCGGCCAGGCAGGGCCAGGACGTGGACAAGGTCCTGGTGTGGCGGCGCTACCCGGGCCAGTACGGCTCGAAGACACCGATGACCGAGGGCCGCGACTTCTTCGTGGACGAGGTGCTCCCGCAGTACCGCCGCCAGATCGTCGAGCCGGTGTCCATGCCGGCCGAGGCGCCGCTGTTCCTGATGTACACCAGCGGCACCACCGGGCGCCCGAAGGGCGCCCAGCACAGCACCGGCGGCTACCTGGCCTACGTGACCGGGACGTCCAAGTACTACCAGGACATCCACCCGGACGACACGTACTGGTGCATGGCCGACATCGGCTGGATCACCGGGCACTCCTACATCGTGTACGGCCCGCTGTCCAACGGCACCACCACGGTGATCTACGAGGGCACGCCCAACTACCCGGACGCGGGCCGGCCGTGGCGGATCGCCGAGCGGCTCGGGGTGAACATCTTCCACACCTCGCCGACCGCGATCCGGATGCTGCGCAAGGTCGGCCCGGGCGAGCCGGCCAAGTACAGCTACCACTTCAAGCTCATGACCACGGTGGGTGAGCCGATCGAGCCGGAGGTGTGGCGCTGGTACTACGAGTCGGTCGGCAAGGGCGAGGCCGCCATCGTGGACACCTGGTGGCAGACCGAGACCGGTGGCTTCCTGGGCACGGAGCTGCCCGCGCTCAAGCCGATGAAGCCGGGCAGCTGTGGCCCGGCCGCGCTGGGCATCTACCCGGTCATCCTCGATGAGGACGGCAAGGAGGTGCCGGACGGCCGGGCCGGCAACATCTGCATCCGCAACCCGTGGCCCGGCATCATGGAGACCATCTGGGGCCAGCCGGAGCGGTTCATCTCGGTCTACTACGAGAAGTACAACAAGAACCCGGACAGCAAGGACTGGCACGACTGGCCGTACTTCGCGGGTGACGGCGCGGTCCGCGCGACGGACGGCTACTTCCGCATCCTCGGCCGGGTGGACGACGTGATCAACGTGGCCGGGCACCGGCTGGGCACCAAGGAGATCGAGTCGGCCGCGCTCACCGTCCCCGAAGTGGCCGAGGCGGCCGCGGTCCCGGTGATCGACGACATCCGCGGCCGGATGGTCGAGGTGTACGTCTCGCTCCAGCCCGGCGTCGAGGCCGGCCCAGAGATGGGCCGCAAGGTCACCACCGCGGTGGAGGTCGAGATCGGCAAGATCGCCCGGCCGAAGAACGTGTGGATCGTGCCGGACATGCCGAAGACCCGGTCCGGCAAGATCATGCGGCGGGTGATCGCCGCGGTGTCCAACTTCACCGACACCGGCGACGTGACCACGCTGGCCAACCCGGAAGTGGTGGACAGCATCCGGCACCAGGTCCAGGCGGCCAAGGTGGCCAGCAACGATGTGCCCCGCGAGCTCACCGAGACCGAGCGGGCGGAGATCCAGTCCTTCGGCTCGGTGGACTAGCCGGAATCCGTTCAGCCGCCGGCTGCCGGGCCGGCTCCGGCGGCCGGTGGCTGAACGGGCCGAGCAGCGCCTGCCAGGTCTTGCTGGCCTGGTCGGCGCGGTCGCGGTCCGCGCTGTCCTTACGGGTGCGCAGGCGGCGGCTGAGCTCGAATCTCGGCATCGTGTCCCATTTCCGCGCATGGCTGCGAAGCGTGGCAGGTGGGGAAGGGGAAGACCGCCAGACTAGTGCAGCCAGCGGCCCCGTGCCCCCCGAACACGCGGGACGGGAACCAGCACCGCTACGGAACGGTGCTAGCTAGGGAACCACGATGGTGCCGGTGGCGGTCACCGCGATGAGCGGCTCAGCCAGCACGACCGACGCGGACGGGCTCTGCCCGGGATCGGCCCGGCACACCACGCGGGCCTCGAAGGCCAGGTCCCGGCTGCGCCGGCCGGTCCGGAGCACCGTGGCCGTCACCTCGATCACGTCCCCGGCCAGCACCGGGGCGCGGAACTGCACGTCGGAGTACGAGGCGAACAGGCCCTCGTCGCCGTCCGTCCGGATAGCCACCTCGGTCGCCACGTCGCCGAACAGGCCGAGCACGTAGGCGCCGTCCACCAGGTTGCCGCCGTAGTGCGCGTGGCTGGCGGGCACGTACCGGCGGTGCATGACGGCCACCCCATCGTGCTGGCCGGTCACGCCGCACCTGCCGTGGCCGCCACCGGCTCGGGCGCCAGCGCGTGCACCAGGTAGCTGGCCACCTCACGCGGCGTGGTACCGCGGCCGAAGATCTTGTCCACGCCCAGGCTGGCGGCCATCGCCGGGTCGAACCGCGGGCCGCCCACCACGAGCAGCGGCGGGCCCTCCGGGTAGTCCGCCCGGAACGAGGCGGACAGCGCCCGGGCGCCCGCCAGGTGCGCCTCACGCTGCGTAACCACCTGGCTGACCAGCACCGCGTCGGCCCGCTCGGCCCGGGCCCGCGCCACCAGGTCGGCCACGTCCACCTGCGCGCCCAGGTTCACCACCCGGATCTCCCGGTAGTACTCCAGGCCCTTCTCCCCCGCGTGCCCCTTGACGTTGAGGATCGCGTCGATGCCCACGGTGTGCGCGTCGGTGCCGATACACGCGCCGAGCACGACCAGCTTGCGGCCCAGCCCGGCGCGCACCCGCAGGTTGATCTCGGCCGGGGAGAGCAGCGGGAACTCCCGCCGGGCCACGGTGACGGCGGAAATGTCAACAAGGTGACTTACCCGCCCGTAGACGATGAAGAACGTGAAGGCCGGCCCCATCGCCTTGGCGTGCACCACCATGGCCGGCTCCAGCCCCATCTTGCCGGCCAGCTGCAACGCTGCCCCCTCGGCGAGCGCCCGCTCTTCTTCGTTGCCGAACGCCAGCGGCAGGGTAAATGACACCTGGATCTGCCCGTCGCCCGTGGTGTCTCCGTAGGGACGTAGCACCGTGCCCGTCATGACGTGGCCTCCAGGAACTCGGCGGCCGGGTTGTAGTAACCCTCCGCCTGCTCGATGACTCCGTCCAGTCCGCGGCCGCCGTCGGCCGGGCGCCGGGTGACGCCGAACGTGCCCTCGGCAATGGCGTTAAGCAAACCATCCCGGTTTATCCGGCGGAGCAGGTCGACCGCCTCGCCGAGCACCTGCTGGGCCCGCCGCTCGACGAAGCCGCCCGCGGGCGGCCGGAAGTTCTCGCCGAGCCGGGCCGCGGCGCGGGCCACGTACCGGGCGTTCTCCAGCGCGAGGTCGCGGTCGGACAGGAACGGGGTGTGGATCCCCTCGGTCATCATCCCGATCAGCAGGATGGACTGGTCGGTCATCACCCCGGCCAGGTTGAAGAACGCGTCCAGCAGGTAGCCGGCGAACACGTTGCCGGTCATGTGCTTGGTCGGCGGCATGTACTTCAGCGGCGCGGCCGGGAACAGCTCGCGGACCAGCTGGGCGTGCGCCAGCTCGAGCACGAACGAATCGGGGACGTCCGGGTTGATCTCGAACGCGTGGCCCAGGCCCAGCTGCCCGTCGGCCAGCCCGGCCTCCTTGGCGAAGAACTCGTTGAGCAGCTGGCTGACCACCACGGTGTGCGCGGCGTCCACCGCGTCCGCCGTGGTCAGATAGTTGTCCTCGCCGGTGTTGATGATGATCCCGGCCCGGGCGTGGATCTGCCGGGCGAACCGCTGGTCGATGAACGTCCGCGGCGGGTTGATGTCCCGGAAGATGATGCCGTACATGCAGTCGTTCAGCATCATGTCCAGCCGCTCCAGGCCGGCCAGCGCGGCGATCTCCGGCATGCACAGCCCGGACGCGTAGTTGGTCAGCCGCACGTAGCGGCCCAGCTCGCGGGACACGTCATCGAGCGCGGCCCGCATCAGCCGGAAGTTCTCCCGGGTGGCGTAGGTGCCCGCGAAGCCCTCCCGGGTCGCCCCCTCGGGCACGTAGTCCAGCAGCGACTGGCCGGTGGACCGGATCACCGCCACGATGTCCGCGCCCTCCCGCGCCGCGGCCTGCGCCTGCGGGATGTCCTCGTAGATGTCCCCGGTGGCCACGATCAGGTAGATCCACGGCTTCGGCGGGTCAGCCGTCGCGCCGATCATCGCGGTCCGCTCGGCCCGCCGCGCGTCGATGGCGGCGAAGCCCTGGGCCAGCGCGGCCCGCGCGGACTTCCTGGCGGCCGTCGCGTCTTTCCCCTCGGGGATGCGGAACTTGACCGCCCCGGCGGCGGCATCCCGGGCCAGCGCGGCCAGGTCCGGGTAACCCCCGGTCAGCAGCGCGTCCCAGGCCGGCAGGGCTACCCCGTGCTCCAGCCCGGCGCTGCCGGCGACCGCGTCCGCCAGCCGGTTCACCCACGGCATGCCGTCGCCGTCGGCGCCGTCCAGGCCGCCCAGCCGGAGCACGGCGCGTTCCACCGACACCGTGCTGTGCGTCCTGGCCAGCTCGACGATGGGCGCGCCCGCGGTGCGGGCCAGCTCCCTGGCCTCGGCAACCTGTGCGGGATCCAGCCGCAGCCTCGGTTCCACCGGTGTCCTCCTCAGTTTTCCATCACCGCGCTAACCGACTTCGCGTTCCAGGCGCGCCTCGAAGAGACCGCGGATGGCGGGCTCGGTCCGGATCAGGTCCAGTGCCAGGTGCGCGTGCCCGGGGACATACCCGTTGCCGATCAGCATGGTCACGTCGGCGGCCACGCCCTCGGCGCCGAGCGCGGCCGCGGTGAACGAGGTGGCCATCGAGAAGAAGATCACCGTGCCGCCCTGGGCGGTGGCCAGCACCGCGCCGCCCTCGCAGCCGGGCACGTCCACGCAGACCACGGTCACGTCCGCGGGGCCGCCGGCCGACCGGACCGCCTCGCTCAGCGCGACCGGGTCGCGGGCGTCCGCGATGACGACCTGGCTGGCCAGCCCGGCCGCGCGGACCGCGGCCGCCTCCGGCTCGGCCGGCACGACGCCGATCACGGCGGCGGCGCCGGCCCGGCGGGCGGCCGCCGCGGACAGCGACCCGCTCTTCCCGCCCGCGCCGAGGATGGCGACCACGGGGGCCACCGCGGCGCGGACCACCCGCTCGGTCAGCGCGGGTGCGCCGCACACGTCCAGCACGGCCAGGGCCAGCGCGGCCGGCAGGTCACCGGGCAGCACCGCGGCGATGGACCGGCCGAACAAGATCGCGTGGCCGGCGCACGGCACCTGCTCGGACCGCCCGTCCCAGCGGGCCAGGCCGTCGGCGATGGCCAGCGGGGTCAGGCTGAGCGAGACCAGGGTGGCGATCCGGTCCCCGGCGGCCAGCCCCAGCGGCGACTCCGGGCCGGCCTCCTCGACCACCCCGGTCAGCATGCCGCCGGACCCGGTCACCGGGTTCTGCATCTTCCCGCGGTCGGCGACGATCTCCAGCACCGCGCCGCGCATCGCGGCCGCCGAGCCGCCGGTGGATTCCAGCAGTTGCCGGAAGGACGCGGCATCCAGATTGAGCCGGTCGATCCGCACCCGGACCTCGTCGGGCCAGATAGCCGGGCCGTTGTCGAGCCGCCAGGCGGCCTGCGGTAGCACACCCGCGGGCTTGATCACCCGGTGCAGGCCGAGCGGGGAACCGCCCGGGCGGCGCTCACGCGATCCAGTCACCGTAAGTCTTCCTGTAGAGATCTGATATGACACTATCTTCTTTTGTTAGGAATGCGTATGGAAGGATATCGTTCAACGACGTAGTGTCCGGAGCGGAGGTGGTCCCGTGGTCAGCCAGCCCTACGCGTACCGGCGTGCCCGGCTTGCCGAGCCGGACTGGCAGCGCTTCCCGGCCTGGTCCGGGGTGACCGCGGCCGAGTGGGAGTCGGCCCAGTGGCAGCGCGCGCACTGCGTGAAGAACCTGCGCCAGCTCAGCGCGCTGACCGGGCCCGGGCTGAGCGAGGCGTTCCTCGCCGACCTGGAGCGCGACCAGCGCGAGCGGGCCACCATGTCCATGCTGGTGACGCCCCAGATGCTGAACACCATGGCGCCGCGGCTGGCGCCGGACCAGCCCGGCTTCACCGAGGCGTTCTACGCCGACCCGGTGCGCCGGTACATGATCCCGGTGTTCAGCGACCGGCGCGCCGACTGGCCGTCCCACCCGTACGCGTCCCGCGACTCGCTGCATGAGGCCGAGATGTGGGCGGTGGAAGGGCTCACCCACCGGTACCCGACCAAGGTGCTGGCCGAGGTGCTGCCCACCTGCCCGCAGTACTGCGGCCACTGCACCCGGATGGACCTGGTCGGCAACCCGACGCCGAGCACCACCAAGCACAAGTTCGGCCTGCCGCCCGCCGACCGGCTCAGCGCCATGATCGAGTACCTGCAGGCCACTCCCGGCGTCCGCGACGTGGTGGTATCCGGCGGCGACGTGGCCAACCTGCCCTGGCCCCGGCTGGAGGCGTTCGTCGGCTCGCTGCTGGACATCAGCAACATCCGGGACATCCGGCTGGCCACCAAGGCGCTGATGGGACTGCCGCAGCACTGGCTGGCCGGCGACGTCCGGGCCGGCATGGAGCGGCTGGCGGCCAAGGCCCGCCAGCGCGGCGTGAGCATTGCGATCCACACCCATGTGAACGCGGCCCAGTCGGTCACCCCGCTGGTGGCGAAGGCCACGCAGGCCATGCTGGACACCGGGATCCGCGACGTGCGCAACCAGGGCGTGCTGCTGCACGGCGTCAACGACACCACGGAGGCGCTGCTCGACCTGTGCTTCGTGCTGCTGGATGAGGCCCGGATCATGCCGTACTACTTCTACATGTGCGACATGATCCCGGGCAGCGAGCACTGGCGGCTGTCCCTGGCCCAGGCGCAGGACCTGCAGCACCAGATCATGGGCTACCTGCCCGGGTTCGCGACCCCGCGGATGATCTGTGACGTGCCGTACGTCGGCAAGCGCTGGGTGCACCAGGTGTCGCGGTACGACACCGAGCTGGGCATCTCGTACTGGACCAAGAACTACCGGACCTCGGTCGAAACCGAGGACCCGCTGGCGCTGAGCCGGGAGTACGCCTACTACGACCCGATCCACCTGCTGCCCGGGGCGGGCCAGCAGTGGTGGCGGGAGCGCGCCGCCGAGCCCGAGCCGGTCACGGCCGCAGGCTGAGCGGCAGCGCGGCGAAACCGCTGAGCGTGTTGTTCAGCCGCCGCCGCGGCGGGCCAGCCGCGCCAGCCGCGGCCCGCCGGGCCAGCGCGGCCAGCAGCACCTCGCCTTCCAGCCGGGCCATGGCCGCACCGACGCAGGCGTGGATGCCGAACCCGAACGCGACGTGGCCGTTGGCCCGGCGGCGCAGGTCATAGCGGTCCGGCTGGTCCCAGCGGCGCGGGTCCCGGTTGGCCGCGGCCAGGAACAGCAGCACCTTCTCCCCTGCGCCGATCGTCACCCCGCCCACCGTCACGTCCCGGGTGGTGGTGCGGAAGAAGGTCTGCACCGGCGAGGCGTACCGCAGCGACTCCTCGAACGCCGGGCCGGCCAGCCCCGGGTCGGCCCGGAGCAGCTGCCACTGCGCCGGGTCGCGGGCCAGGCAGTCCAGCGCGCAGCCGAGCCCGATCACGGTGGTGTCCACGCCCGCGGTGAGCAGCGAGCGGACCAGCAGCGCCGCCTCGGCCTCGGTGATCGTGCCGTCGTCCACGCTGGCGTAGATGCGCGCGCCGAGGCCGTCGGGGGCGAGCGCCGCGCGGCGGCAGCGGTCGCCGATCCAGGCGCCGACCTCCGCGGCCTGCCGCAGTGACTGCGTGGTCAGCTCGTTCCGCGGCCCGAACGCGTTGAACGCCATGTTCCCGTAGGCCAGCAGCTGCTCGCCGCCCGGCTCGGGCAGGCCCACCGCGGCGGCGAACACCCGCAGCGGGAACGCCTCCGCGATGTCCGTCACGCCGTCCACCGTGCCCCGCGCGACCAGGTCGGCGGCCAGCCGGCCCGCCGCCCGGGTGAAGTCGTCGCGCAGCTCCCGGATGGTCCGCGGGGACAGCGCCCGGGCCACCGCCTTGCGGGCCCGGTCGTGCTCCGGCGGGTCCGCTTCCAGCAGCAGGCTGGGCGGCCGCCACGGCTTCTCCTTGCGGAAGTCGCTCAGCCCGACCCCGGCCGAGGAGCAGTACGTGTCCCAGTCCCGCAGCGCCTCGTGCACCTCGGCGTACCGGGCCATCGCCCACACGCCGTACCGCTCCAGCCAGACCACCGGGCCGGCCTCGCGCAGTTCCCCGTGCCAGCGGAACGGGTCGGCCAGGAAACCGTCGCTGAACGGGTCGGCCGCGGAGACCGGGACCTGCCCTGTCGTCGTCACGGGGCCATGATGCATCGCGGAGCGGGATAGTGCTAGCCCGGGGGGACGACCCCCCGGGCCCCCCGGTCGCCGCTTTGCGCCGAGCGCCGGCTCG
Organism: uncultured Actinomycetes bacterium; assembly: GCA_963717125.1. GTDB lineage: Bacteria > Actinomycetota > Actinomycetes > Streptosporangiales > Streptosporangiaceae > RYN-230. Next base: position 12,835 of record CAVQVG010000011.1, on the reverse strand, counting down.
GCGGGAACACGCCTTCGGCGCGCCCCGCCTCGCCGACCTCTGCCGCGCTCTCACCTTCCCCGTGCACCGGTAGAACCACCGCCGCGGCCAGCGGGAACAGCGCCACGATGCCGAACGCGGCCGGGTAGCCGGCCACCCCGATGACCGCGGCCAGGGTGGGCGGGGTGGCCGCCGCGAACGCGTTCTGCCCGGTGTTCTGGATGCCCAGCGCGCGGCCCGCCCAGGACGACCCGGCGTGTTCGGCCACCGCGGTGAAGGACAGCCCGTTGGTGCTCACCGCGAGGACCACGGCGACGAGCAGCACGCCGACCGCCCACGGGGCCCGGACCGCGGCGCCGGCCGCCAGCGCTGCGATGATCAGCGTGATGGCCAGGGCCAGCTGCCGCATCGGGCGCAGCCGGCTGCCCACCCGGTCGGACCAGGCCCCCGCGCCCAGCCGGCTGGCGGCCCCGCAGGCCTGGGCCACCGCGAGCAGCCGCCCCGCCGTGGTGGCGGCCAGCCCGTGCGCGTCAACGAGGAACACCAGGGCGAACGTGGACACCGCGAACTGCGGCACCACGAGCAGCGCGCTGGCCGCGTGGATCCGCCACAGCACCTGGCCCGGCCGGCCCCGGTACGGCGAGCGGCCCCGGCCGTCCTGGGCCGCTCGCGGCGGCCGGGCCGGGTCGCGCACCGCCACCGCCACCAGCATCGCCGCGGCCAGGCAGAACGCGCCGAGGAAGAGCAGCGCGGCGGCCCGGCTCACCCCGCCCAGGGCGGGCAGCACCAGCGCGGCCACCATGACGCCCAGCGGCTGCGCGCTCTGCCGGATGCCCATGGCCAGACCGCGCTGCCGGGCCGGGAACCAGCCCAGGATGAGCCGTCCGCTGGCCGCGTACACCGACGCGCCCGCCGCCCCGGCCAGCGCCAGGCAGACGCCGAGCGGGGCCAGCCCATGCACCGTGCTGGCCGCCAGCAGGATGGCCCCGGCCAGCGCCAGCCCGGCCCCCAGGACCAGCCGCTCCCCCCACCGGTCGGCGGCCGCGCCCCAGGCGACCAGGGTGAGCAGCAGCCCGGCGGTGGGGCAGGCGACCAGGATGCTGGCCTGCTCCAGGGACAGGCCCTCGGCCCGGAACGCGGGGATCAGGTAGGCCAGCCCGTACTGGAACGTGCAGCCCGCGGTCATCGCCAGCATGCCCGCGACCAGCACCACCCAGCGCCGCCCGGCCCAGTCTGGGTCGCTCATATGCTGATCGTACGCCGCTCACATGATGAGACGTGCTCCACCTTGCGCCCGGCCGCCTGCGCCCAGACCGGGATCATCTTTAGCCGGTCTCCACAAGTTCCGGCGCACGGCCCTGTCGGCTGCGGCATTTCTCCTCCTGAGGGGTATAGGAGAGGGTTCAGTACCTGCTCATGAACGTGGGCGCCCAGCACTGCCGCAGGAGGCCCGGCCGGTGTTCAGTCGTATTGCCATCGTCAACCGCGGGGAGGCCGCGATGCGGTTGATCCACGCCGTCCGGGAGCTCTCGGCGGAGACCGGGACGCGGATCGAGACCGTAGCGCTCTACACCGACGCTGACCGGGCGGCTACGTTCGTCCGGGCCGCCGACCTGAGCTACCACCTCGGCCCAGCAGCGGCCCGGCCTTACCTTGACCTGGCGGTACTGGAGCGGGCGTTGCGGGATAGCGGCGCGGACGCGGCCTGGGTCGGCTGGGGATTCGTCGCTGAGGATCCAGCGTTCGCCGAGCTGTGCGAGCGGATCGGGGTGACGTTCGTGGGCCCGGCCGCCGAGGCGATGCGCAAACTCGGCGACAAGATCGGCGCCAAGCTGATCGCTGAGCAGATCGGCGTCCCGGTCGCGCCATGGAGCCGGGGCGCGGTGGGCGACCTGGACACCGCCGTCCGCGTGGCTGGCGAGATCGGCTACCCGCTGATGCTCAAGGCCACCGCGGGCGGCGGGGGCCGGGGTATCCGGGTGGTCATGTCCGCGGAGCAGCTCACCGAGGCCTACGAGCGCACCCAGCTGGAGGCCGAGCGCGCGTTCGGCAGCGGTGTGGTGTTCCTGGAGCGCCTGCTTACCGGTGCGCGGCACGTCGAGGTACAGGTGATCGCGGACGGCCAGGGCACGGCCTGGGCCCTGGGTGTGCGCGACTGCTCGGTGCAGCGGCGCAACCAGAAGGTGATCGAGGAGTCCGCGTCGCCGGTGCTGACCGTGGCGCAGGCCGCCGAGCTCAAGGCGGCCGCCGAACGGCTGGCGCTGGCGGTCGGGTACCGGGGCGCGGGCACCGTCGAGTTCCTGTACCAGCCGGCCGAGCAGCGGTTCGCCTTCCTGGAGGTGAACACCCGGCTGCAGGTGGAGCACCCGGTCACCGAGCTGACCACCGGGATCGACCTGGTCAAGGCGCAGCTGCAGATCGCCGCGGGCGGGAAGCTGGAGGGCAGCCCGCCCGCCGAGATCGGGCACGCCATCGAGGCGCGGCTCAACGCTGAGGACCCGGACCGCGACTTTGCCCCGTCGCCGGGCCGCATCGTCCGGTTGGACCTGCCCACCGGTCCCGGCATCCGGGTGGACACTGGCGTCAGCGCGGGCGACTCCATCCCGGCCGACTTCGACTCGATGATCGCGAAGATCATCGCGTACGGCCGGGACCGCGACGAGGCACTGGGCAGGCTGCGCCGCGCGCTGGCGGAGACCACGGTGATCATCGCGGGCGGCGTGACGAACAAGAGCTTCGTGCTCGACCTGCTGGACCAGCCCGAGGTGATCGACGGGACCGCGGACACCGGCTGGATCGACCGGGTCCGCGGTGCGGGCAGGCTGGTGGCGCACCGGGGCGCCGCGGTCGCACTGGCCGTCGCCGCCATCGAAGCCTACGAGGACGCCGAGAACCTGGCCCGGCAGCGGCTGCTGTCCACCGCGCACGGCGGCCGCCCGCAGATCCAGCTGGACACCGGCCGCCCGGTCGAGCTCAAGCTGCGTGGCGTCGGTTACCGGGTGCACGTCGGCCGGGTCGCGCCGCACCGGTTCCGCGTCGCGATCGCCGCGGGCAACGGCCCGCCGCACGCGGCCGACGCGGAGATCGAGCGCTTCGACGCGCAGACTGGCCAGATCGTGGTCAATGGCAGGCGTTTCCGGCTGGTCACCAACATGCACGGCCCCACGCATCTGGTCGAGGTGGACGGCATAGCGCACCGGATCAGCCGCGACGAGGGCGGGGTGGTGCGCGCGCCCGCGCCCGCACTGGTGGTCGCCACGCCGCTCGACGTGGGGGCCGAGGTGCAGGCCGGGGCGCCGGTGCTGGTGCTCGAGTCGATGAAGATGGAAACCGTACTGCGCGCGCCGTTCCGGGCCCGGCTGCGGGAATGCCTGGTGGCGGTGGGCGGCCTGGTCGAGACTGGAGCGCCGCTGCTGCGGCTGGAGGCACTCGGCAACGGCGACAGCGCGGGCGCCGGGCAGGACACTGCCGAGGCCGAGGTTGACCTGCCCGCCGAGCCCATCGGCGTGCCCGCGGCCGAGCGGGTCGCGGCCGGGCTCCGCGACCTGCGCGGGCTGCTGCTCGGCTTCGACACCGGCCCGCAAAATGGGCACCGGGTGCTGGACGGGTACCTCGCGGCGCGGGCCGCGGCCGGCCAGCGCGACGGCACGGCGCTAGCTGGCGAGATCAAACTGCTCGAGGTGTTCGCCGACCTGTCCGAGCTGATCCGGAACCGCCCGGCCAACCCGGACGCCAGCACCGACACCCAGGTGCACAGCCCCCGCGAATACTTCCACACGTACCTGCAGAGCCTCGACGCCGAGCGGGCCGGGCTGCCGGAGGCGTTCCAGCACCGGCTCAGCCAGGTATTCCGCCACTACGGGGTGACCGGCCTGGAGCGCACGCCGGAGCTGGAGGACGCGGTCTTCCGGATCTTCCTGGCGCAGCGCCGCGGGGCCAGCGACGCCGCGGTGGTGACCGCGCTGCTGCGGCAGTGGCTGACCGAGCCGCCGCCGGGCGAGCCGCTGCGCGAGCGGGCCGGCCTCACCCTGGAACACTTGATCGCGGCGACCCAGCTGCGCTTCCCCGCGGTCGCCGACCTGGCCCGCTCGGTCGTCTTCCGCTGGTTCGCCCAGCCGCTGCTGCGCCGCAACCGGGCGCAGGTCTACGCGGCCGTGCGCAAGCACCTCGGCTACCTGGACGCCCACCCGGACGCGCCCGACCGCGGGTACCGGATCGCGGCGATGGTGGCCAGCTCGGAGCCGCTGGTGCGGCTGCTCGGGCAGCGGATCGGCCGCCCGGGCGCCGGGCTGGCGCCGATGCTGGAGGTGCTGACTCGCCGCTACTACGGCAGCCAGGCGCTGCACGGCCTGCGGGCCCGCGAGGTCGCCGGCTGCACGTTCGTCATCGCCGGGCACGAGGACGAGACTGGCCGGTCCGCTGTGCTGGCCACCGCGGTGGACTTCCCGGCCCTGCCGGCGGCCATGCGGGCTATCGAGGAGCTTGCCCCGGCCGGCGACGCCGTCGCCGACATCTACCTCACCTGGGCAGACCAGCCGGACGACCCGGACGTGATGGCGGCCGAGCTCCGCGGGATGCTGGCCGCCCGGCAACTGCCCAGCCAGCTCCGCCGGGTCACCACCACGGTGGCCGGGCGCCGGGGAAGCGGGAAGGGGAGGTGGGTGGGGATGCACCACCACTTCACGTTCCGGCCGTCGCCCGGGGGAATCACCGAAGAGCGGCTGATCCGCGGCCTGCACCCGCTGATCGCCCAGCGGATGCAGCTGGAACGGCTGCGCAACTTCGACCTGACCCGGCTGCCCTCGGCCGACGAGGATGTCTACCTGTTCCGCTGCGTCGCGCCGGCCAATCCCGCCGACGAGCGGCTCGTCGCGCTGGCCCAGGTGCGTGACCTGACCCCGCTACGGGACCACGAGGGCAGGCTGGTCGCGCTGCCCGCAACCGAGAACACGCTGGCGGCCTGCCTGGACGCGATCCGGAAGGCGCAGTCCGGCCGTCCGGCGCACCAGCGCTTCGACACCAACCGGATCCTCATCTACGTCTGGCCGCCCAGCGAGATCACCAGCACGGAGGTGAGCACGGTCGCCCAGCGCATCCTGCCCACCACGGCGGGCGCCGGGCTCGAAGAGGTCATGTTCCTCGCCCGCCAGCGGGATCCGGGCAGCCGCGAGCTGGCTGACGTCGCGGTGCGCCTCAGCTACGACGCCGGATCCGGGATGCGGCTGGAGATCGGCGAGCGGCCGACCGCGCCGGTCGAGCCGCTGGACGACTACCGGCTCAAGGTGCTGCGGGCAAGCAGCCGCGGCACCGTCTACCCGTACGAGCTGACCGGCATGCTGGCCGGTGCCGACGGCAGCTTCACCGAGCACGACCTGGACGGCGACGGCAACCTGGTGCCGGCCTGGCCCCGCGGCCAGAACACCGCCGCGCTGGTGGCAGGCGTAGTCAGCACGCCGACCAGGCTGCATCCAGCCGGGATGTCCCGCGTCGTGCTGCTCGGCGACCCGACCAAGGCGCTCGGCGCGCTGTCCGAGCCGGAGTGCGCGCGGGTGATCGCCGCCCTGGATCTCGCCGAGCGGCGAGGCATCCCGGTGGAGTGGTTCGCGCTGTCCGCGGGCGCCCGTATCTCGATGGAGTCCGGCACCGAGAACATGGACTGGGTGGCCGCCGCGCTGAAGCGCATCGTTACCTTCACTCAGGCCGGCGGGGAGATCAACATCGTGGTCGCCGGGATCAACGTCGGCGCCCAGCCGTACTGGAACGCCGAGGCCACGATGCTCATGCACACCAGGGGAATCCTGGTGATGACACCGGACTCGGCGATGGTGCTGACCGGCAAACAGTCACTGGACTTCTCCGGCGGCGTCTCGGCCGAGGACAACTTCGGCATCGGCGGCTACGACCGGGTGATGGGGCCGAACGGCCAGGCCCAGTACTGGGCACCGAACCTGGGCGCCGCCCGTGACGTGCTGATGGCGCACTACGCCCACAGCTACGTCGCGCCGGGTGAACCAGGGCCGCGGCACGCGGGCACCACCGACCCGCATGACCGGGACATCTCCGGCTACCCGCACTCCCTGGCGGGCAGCGACTTCAGCACCGTCGGCGAGATCTTCTCGGCGACCGCCAACCCGGATCGCAAAAAGCCGTTCGACATCCGCACGGTGATGCGCGCGGTGGCCGACCAGGACCACGCCGTGCTGGAGCGCTGGGCCGGCATGGCCGACGCGGACACCGCCGTGGTGCAGGACGTGCACCTCGGTGGCAGGCCAGTGTGCCTGCTCGGGATCGAGTCCCGGTCGGTGCCACGCCGCGGTTTCCCGCCCACCGACGGACCGGACAGCTACACGGCGGGCACCCTGTTCCCCTCCTCGTCGAAGAAGGCGGCCCGCGCGATCAACGCGGCCAGCGGCAACCGTCCGCTGGTCGTGCTGGCCAACCTGTCCGGCTTCGACGGGTCACCAGAGTCGATGCGCAAGCTGCAGCTGGAGTACGGCGCCGAGATCGGCCGCGCCATCGTGAACTTCGCCGGCCCGATTGTGTTCTGCGTGATCTCCCGGTACCACGGCGGCGCGTTCGTGGTGTTCTCCAAGGCGCTCAACCCGAACATGACGGTGCTCGCCGTCGAGGGCTCGTTCGCCTCGGTGATCGGCGGCGCGCCCGCGGCAGCGGTGGTGTTCAGCGGCGAGGTGAACCGGCGTACCTCGGCCGACAGCCGGGTGGCCGGCCTGGAGGCGTGCCTCACCGGGACCGCTGGTGCGGAACGTGCCGAGCTGACCACGGAGCTGGCCGACGTGCGGGCCGCGGTGCGCGCCGAGAAGCTGGCCGAGGTGGCCACCGAGTTCGACCGGGTGCACAGCGTGCACCGCGCCGTCGAGGTCGGCTCGGTGGACGCCGTGGTGCGCGCCGCCGAGCTGCGCCCGCGGATCATCGAGGTAATCTCCGCGCCGGCCGGGTCCTAGAGCGCCGGTCAAGTAGTCGAAGATCGGCTGGGCTGTTGCGTTGATCCACGAGCTTGCGTTATTCCCTGTCGTAGGAGCGATGATCTGTGCGACGGCAGGGAGGTGTCAGGTGCGCCCGGATGTTTGGTGTCCGCCGGTGGAGCCTCCGGCGGCGGAGCAGGTGGTGATCAAGGCGGTGATCGAGGCGGCGGTCATGGACCGGCGCTAGCAGCTGGTCCTGGACTGCCTGGACGCCGGGGATCAGCCGTTCTCCAAGGGCACGCTGGTTGGGTTCCGGGCGCGGCTGATCGAGCATGACCTGGACCGGGCGCTGATCGAGCGCACCGTGGAGCTGGCCGCGCACGGGAGGGTTCGGGGCGGGGGCGCTGCGGGCGGCGCTGGATTCCAGCCCGTTGTGGGGGGCGGGAAGGGTGGAGGAGGCATTCGTGGCCGGCGAGGCTGGCGCCGCCGTCGCGGCCGCGGTGGTCGCGACCGCCTGCCAGGTCCGGGACCAGGACACAGACCTGACCGGCGCGGCGCCGGTGCTGCGCCGGGGGGTGGCCAAAGACCGGCGGATCAGCGTCGAAGACGCCCAGAGGCGGCACGGCCGCAAGACCCGCTCGGTGCTGTTTGACGGCTACAAGCGGCACGTGCTGCGCGACCTGGACGCCGGTTTGATCCCGGCGGTGGGCATCACCCCCGCCAACGCTCCGGAGGCCAACGTCACCGAGTCGATCGCCGCGGACTTGGAGGGAGCCGGGCGGACACTGGCCGGGCTGCATATCGACCGGGCCTACCTGTCCTCCCACCTCGTCCGCGACCGCGGCCCGGACCTGGCCATCTACTGCAAGGCATGGCGAGTCCGCAACACCACCGGGCGCTACGCCAAAGACCAGTTCAGCATCGGCTTCGGCGCCGTCCAAGTCGAGCACACGCTGGCCCCATCGGCCACTGGCAAGGACGGCGCCCGCTACACAGGCATCCGCAAGAACCTCTTCGACCTGCGCCGCATCGCCGTCGTCTGCAATCTCCACGTCATCGCCCGCCAACACGCCGCTAACGACCACCAGCTGGCAACCTGACTACTTGATCAGCGCTCTAGTCCTCCTGCGTCGCGGGCGGGCCAAGCTAAGCCGAGCGTGCGGCGGTGACGGCCACGGTGGTGTAGGACATCGTGAAGCTGCCGCCCAGCGCGTCGATCGCGGCCCCGACGTCCGCCAGCACCGTGGCCACGTCCGCCTGCGGCAGCCGGGTGAGGGAGCCGAGGGTGGGCAGCTGGTCCAGCCATTCGTCCCGGGTGTAGGTCCGCTCCCAGCCGAACCGCCAATCCTCGGGTTCGGTGAACCTGCCCGCCGCCCGGATCCCGTCGGCGATCTTGTCGAACAGCGGCTGGTAGAGGTCCAGGCCCGACCTGCTGGGCCGACTGGCCTGGTTGAAGGGCGAGTCCGGCGCCACCCGCCGGTAGGCGGCGCTGGCCGCCTCCGACACCTCGGGCGGGCCCTGGGAGACGTGGTGGAAGGGGGCCAGCAGCCCGCCCGGCCGCAGCACCTGCGCCGCCTTGGCCGCCCCGGCCACCGGGTCCACCCAGTGCCAGGCCGTACCGGCCACGACCGCGTCGAATTCCCGGCCAGCCGGATCCCACTCCTCGAACGTGGCCACCTCGGCCTCGACCCCGGTGCTCCGCGCGAACTCAGCCATCCTGGCGTCCGGCTCGACGCCGAGCACCCGGCAACCTGCTGCCTGGAACTGCCTGGCCACGATGCCGGTGCCGGTGCCGACGTCGAGCACGTCGGTGCCGGGACTGGCGGCGATGATCCGGTCCGCCAAAGCGGCGGGATAGGGCGGCCGGGTGCGGTCGTAGCGTGCGGCGTCCACGCCGAACGACTCGGCTACCTGCCGGTGCTGATGCGGCGGGGGCCCGGGCGGACGCGCTGGAGGCGGCGGTGCGGTGGTCATGCCGCCACCGTACCGGCGCCCCCGCGGTCAGCGTTCGGCGGTCTTCTCCCCCCCGCCGCGTGAGGCGGTCAGAGGACCCGCACCAGAATGGCCCGCTGCCTGACCGGCGCTCTAGATCAGCACAGGCAGTGCGTCGTAATCCGCCTGGATCTCTCTGACCAGCTGCCCCGCGCGTGGGCAATGGCAGACCGCGCCGTTGTCCCGGCGCATCGCGTGAAACTCACCCCCTTGCCACCAGATGTGGTACGCATGCCGCCATTCGCGACGCAGCGCATCCAACGGCTCGCCGGGGACGTTGACTAACTCGCCCGTGCTGCGATCTTCATCGCCTGGCGGCCGGAGCCAGGCGGCCACCTCGGCCAGCTCCTCGGACAGCCCGCCCGGCGATGCGCGCTGCGACCGCGACGCGCTCCACTGGGATGGGCCAGGACTCGGCCAGCTCGGCCGCGTCAGCGGCCGCGGCCTTGATGGTTTCCCGGCAGTCGTCAGCGTCGATGATCGCTCTCAGGGCTCGGTCCACGACACTATTATCCATCAGGAACCAGCAGGGACCATATGGTTACTCTGGAATTAGCACGTGACCAACAGGGTCCTACTGTGATCATGTGGCTGGTCTCGATCATGACTCCGGTGAGCCGCTGTACCTACAGCTGGCTGACCTGCTACGCCGTCAGATCGACCGGGGCGAGCTGACCAGCCGTGTTCCCTCCGTCAAGACGCTGAGCCAGGACCATGGTGTCTCGCACGTCACCACCGAAAAGGCCCTCGCCGTGCTGCGCGACGAGGGCCTGATCCGGTCGGTGATCGGCAAGGGTTTCTACGTCGTTAAGCAGGGCTAGTCGCCCTGGGCGGCCTGGGCTACCGCTAGGCCGGTGAGGCCGTAGCGCGCCACGTGCTCCGGGTCGGCCGGGTCGATGGTGCGCATGTCCTGCTTGGCCAGCCGCTGGTTGATGGCGTCCAGGTGATCCCGGACCAGTTCCCGCTCGGCCGCGGTGATGCGGCCCTTGTGCGGCTCGCCCGCGTGTTCCAGCGTGTCGTAGTTGATGCCGCGAGGCGCGGCGGTCGCGGCCGCCTTGGCCCGCCGGGCGGGGCGGGCCGGCCGGGCGGTCAGCAACAGTTCGCTCATCGGCTGCTGGGTGGCCAGCTTGTCGAACGCGCCGGCGTCCATGGTCACCCGGCGGGGCTCCTCCTCACCGGGCAGGTAAAGCTCGACCACGGCCACCCGGAGCGCCGCCTTCTCGATGGCGGCGGCCTCGTCGGCCAGCGCCTCGATCTCCACCGGGGTGTCACCGAGCTCGGGGTGCTCGTGGATGACGATGCGGGCGAGCGTGTCGTCCCTGGTGATCAGCTCGCCGCTGAAGTCGCTGAACCTGACGGTCTTCTGGCCCACTGGGGTGCCTCCTGCATATCGGTGAACCGGGTTGATGAGATGCCAGGAGTCCAGCATGCCAGAAGACCAAACGTAAGTTCGATAGGCACGCCGTAATTAACCATTTATCGAACGCCCTATCGGGATCAGCGGGCCGTTTCGCTGGACTCGGCGGGGGTGCCGCCGGGCGACGGGTCGCTGGATTCCGCTGGGCTGGACTCAGCTGAGCTCGGGGCCGCGTCGCTGGGCTCCGCCGGGGCCGGTTCGGAAGCCTCGCCAGCCGGGGCCGCGCTCTCCCCCGCCGCGCTCTTCCCGTCCGCGCTGGCCGGCCGCCGGGCGAGCAGTTCCGAAGCCGGCTTGCCCCGGCGCTGCGATCGGATGAACCAGACGATGCCGACGATGGTCAGCACGCTGGCCACGTACATGTTCAGCCGCAGGCCGAGGAAGTGCTCGGACGGGTCCACCCGGAGCGACTCCTCGAAGATGCGGAACGCCGAGTAGCCCGCGACGTAGAGCGCGAACAGGCCGGGCGGCTTGATGTTGCGGTGATGACCCAGCCAGACGAGCAGCGCGGCCCAGACCAGGTCGAAGATGAACTCGTACAGGAAGGTCGGGTGGAACGTCGTGTACTGGGCGTACCCGGCCGGCCGGAACGAGGGTGAGATCTGCAGCGCCCAGGGCAGCGTGGTCGGGCCGCCGAACAGCTCCTGGTTGAAGTAGTTGCCGACCCGGCCGATGGCCTGGGCGACCAGCAGCGCCGGGGCGACCGCGTCCATGAACAGCGCCGCGCTGGCCCCCGACCGGCGGACCCGCCAGACGCCGACCACCGCGGCCAGCGCGATGCCGCCCCAGATGCCCAGTCCGCCGTCCCACACGGCGAGCACCCCGTACCAGTGGTGCGGGATGTATTTCGGCGTGGTCAGGTCGAAGTAGATCCGGCCGCCGATGATGCCGGCGGGCACGGCCCAGATGGCCACGTCGCCGACCAGGCCCGGGTCACCGCCGACCGCCTTCCACCGGCGCTGCGTGATGATGATGGCCAGCGTGATGCCGATCACATACATCAGCCCGTAGAAGTGGATATAGGCGGGACCGATGTGGAACCCGTTGACCGGCGGGCTCGGGATGTCGAAAGGCGAAGCCAAGGCCATGCGCCCGAGCGTACCGTGGCTTAGTGCGCGAACCCCCTGGATGGCCGGGGACGTGCCGGACCAGGCTGGCCGGACGGCCGTGGTGACCGGCGCCAATTCCAGGATCGGTTTCGAGACGGCCCGGGTACTCGCCGAGCACGGCGCCACCGTCATCCTGGCCTCCGCGACGTGGCCAAGGGCGAGGCGGCGCGGCCCGGATCGCCGGCCCGGGACCGGTCGCCACGGCGCACCTCGACCTCGGCTCGCTGGCTTCGGTGCGCGCCGCGGCCAGCGAGATCCAGGACCGGCACCCGCGGCTGGACCTGCTGATCAACAACGCCGGCCTGATGATGCCGCCGTACGGCCGCACCGCCGACGGCTTCGAGTTGCAGTTCGGTACCAACCACCTCGGCCACTTCGCGCTGACCGGGCTGCTGCTCGACCTGCTGCTGCCCGCCGCGGGCTCCCGGGTGGTCACGGTGAGCAGCAACATGCACCGGGCCGGGCGGATGAACTTCGCCGATCTGCAGTCCGCCCAGCGGTACCGGCGGGTCGCCGCGTACGGCCAGTCCAAGCTGGCCAACCTGCTGTTCAGCTACGAACTGCAGCAGCGGCTGGCCGCGGCCGGAACGCAGACCAGCGCGCTGGCCGCCCACCCGGGCACCGCCATCACCGGGCTGACCCGGTACTTCCCGCCCGCCGTGGACCGGGCCTACCACGCGATGGGCCAGCCCATCGCGCAGAGCGCGCCGATGGGCGCGCTGCCCGCGCTGCGCGCGGCGACCGATCCGGCCGCCCGCGGCGGCGACTACTACGGGCCGGGCGGCTGGCTCGAGTTCAAGGGCTACCCGCGCCGGGTCAGCTCCAGCGCCCGCTCCCATGACCAGGCCGCCCAGCGCCGGCTGTGGCAGGAATCCGAACGGCTCACCGGGGTGCGGTACCCCGGTATCTGAGCGCTACCGTGGACCGTGTGGCTACCGGAACCGAGCACGTCAGCCGTCAGATCCTGGACTACGTCCTGACCCACTCCAGCCCGCCGGACCCGCTGCTCACCGAGCTGCGGGCGGAAACCGCCCGGCGTTTCCCGGACCGGGTGACGCTGCAGATCGGCGCGGAGCAGGGCACGTTCATGACGCTGCTGAGCCGGCTGGCCGCGCCGCGCCGGGCGGTCGAGGTGGGCACCTTCACCGGTTACTCATCCATCTGCCTGGCCCGCGGCCTGGCCCCGGGCGGCCGCCTGCTGTGCTGCGACGTGAACGCCGAGTGGACCGGGCTGGCCCGCGAGTACTGGCAGAAGGCGGGCCTGGCCGGCCAGATCGAGCTGCGGCTCGGCCCGGCCACCGACACGCTGCGCACGCTGCCCGCGGACGAGCCGATCGACCTGGCCTTCATCGACGCCGACAAGACCGGCTACGCCAGCTACTGGGCGGAGATCGTGCCGCGGACCCGCAGCGGCGGGA
>CAVQVG010000010.1:0-50778 GCA_963717125.1 uncultured Actinomycetes bacterium | reverse complement strand
AGGCAGGCCCAGCTCACAGTTTGGTTGAGGGCTCATCCGAGAACTCCTAGCGTGGATGCCCGGCCAGTCGTGCCATTAGATGCTCAGCGTTCCGCGATCAGGGCTCCCTCAGCTGTTCAGGCTGATAGTCGCGTTCCTTGGGCGACTCACGCACTTGCGCCGCCGAGGGTCCAGCCGAGCGGCTCGTCATCCAGTTCCAGCCAGCTGGTGGCAGGTCCTGAAGCTGCCAAGACCTCGGTCAGCCAGAATGTCTCGTCGGGGTCCCATCCTGCCAGGACTGTCCGCCCATCATTCACGGACAGGGCGCGCCCCGCGGTGATGAGGTAGCCCGCCACGCTCAGGTGGACCGCGTCGTAGTCCGCGGCAACGGCGGCGAAGTCGGGGATTAGCCACCTGCCAGTCCAGCCTGTGGTCCGCCACCAGTCATGGCGCCGGGACTTGCTGACATCGATCGGGTAGCGGCCAACTAGCCCTGTCCAGTCCCCTGGGGAGGAGATCTCGTAGATCCGCGCACCCGGTCGTGGTTCGACGGGCCAGCAACGCGCGTTCCTCTGGCCAAACCCGTCCTCGACCAAGGCCAGTCCCACCGCTCCGAGGCCGGGAATCGATCTCGTGGTTGACGGGATCCGCGACGGGACTGGCGCCGACCACCAATGGCCGCTCCACGGGGCAGATGGGTCTTCCGGCCGCTCTCGGGCTGACAGCTCATCCTCGATAGTCGCGGTTCGCCAGGTGGCAAGTTCTGCGGCAGTAGCCGTCAACGCGGGCGGGCCGCCGTGCTCGCCGAGCCATTCCACGTACTGCTGGCTGCTGGCCGCGACGGGAGATGTCCACCATCGTGCTTCCGGAGCAATAGTCACCGCCTGTGCGACCGGTAGCAACGCGTCTCGCACCTCCCGAGCGCTCAGGGCGTAGTCATCATCGTCGGGTTCCTGCCAGTACATGGCGGTCTGTACCGGCTCCACGAGGGCGGCCAAGAGGGTCAGTTGGTCGGCATGCACCACCGTTGAATCAAGGTCCGTGTGGGCGACGCAGGCAGCGAGCTCGTCCGTGACCCCGGTCAGATTTCCCCGATCCGCGCCATCCCACACCAGATCCCACCCGGGATAATCACCAGGTTCCAGGAGTGACCAGCATAGGCGCCGCCCGCGTGGGCCGGCGAGTAGATCCTCAGCCCTGGGCCACTCCATCGCCCAACCTTAGAGCCAGATGATCGGCCGCAGCCAGCGAGTATCTGGGTGGCATCGTGCCCCCGATCACCCCGCACGCGGGACGATGGCCAGAGTCCTGTCGGTTGCCGCGTGTACTCTGACCGTAGGGATGGAGGTGCGCGATGTCAGAGCCGGAATCACGCAAGCTGGCCTCTCAAGGTGTGACCCGCGAGCGAGACAAAGACGACGTGCTGGCTGCTGCGCGTCCCCTACCTCCCGACGAGGACGTGCTCATCGATGGCCTCACGGAGGACGAGGACCGCCTCTTCCTTGCTGCTGTGCTCGAGGCATGACTCCCCGCTCTCGCGGTCCGGTCGTCATCGACACCGGAGTCTTCGCCGCACGCTTGACACCCAGCGGAAACTTACTTGCGGCGCGGTATCGCCCGGTCCTTGAGGGTCGGCCAGCCGTCATTTCGTTCGTCACCGTCGCCGAGCTTGGTTATGGCGCGAGGCTGGCCGGGTGGGGCCCGGAACGGCTCCGGCGGCTGGAGTATGAGATAGCGCGAGCAGAGATCGTCTGGCCGGGACCAAGTCTTGCCGAGGCTTATGCCTCGCTCCGCGCATGGTGTGTCCGGACCGGACACGGTCTGGGCCAGAAAGACCACGAAGCGGACCGCTGGGTGGCAGCGACAGCCATCTGGCTCCAGGTGCCTCTCGTGGCGCACGATCGCATCTTCGCCAACGTAAAGGATCTCGAACTCCTGACGAAGCTCGCCGATTGAGCCAGGCTGCCGTGCCATTAGCGTGCCACTAACCAGAGTGACGAGGGGTCAGTCACGGCTACCAGCGGCCAGCCAACCTGGCTGGTCAGCGCCCTGGCAGCCCTAACCGCTGTGCTTCCCAAGCTGATAGAGCGAGTTCGATTCCCGTCACCCGCCCCATGTAAGTCCAGGTCACGGTGCAGTCCTGAATCCTCGTCCGTAGGTACCCACGGCCGTTCGCCGGGCGCTCGTGCCATTAATTGTGCAACGGCACCTATCTCATGCCGACTGCTACAGCGGTGGCCTTGTTCGCTGCCAACAGCATGATCGGCGCGTGATCGCCATCACTGCCTGGCGTCTGTCGAGGCTACGCGGTCAAATCGTGTGGGTCGCGACACGTTAGACAGCGAACGCGGTGTGACGCTACGATCACAAGTCATGATAGGGGGGAAGATTCAGGCCCACTGGCACGCCCAGAGATTAACTGCGGCTACGGGCGCGACCGTCGCGGTTGTGCTCGCCGCAGTTGGCTGCACGACTACACATCACACTGCGCCAACTGGCGCTGCCACTGCCACGACCACACCTACAGCCACTGCCATTGCCACACCCACACCTGCCCCCCTCACGGCTGCGGCATCGGTGACCCACAAGCACCCAATCATCGGCACTAGAGTCGGCGTCTTGGTATCCACCATTCCGAACGCGCGGATCACCGTTGTCGCACACTTCCCGGCTGAAAACCGGGAGAGGACCGCCCGCGCTGACGCTACTGGCCTGCGTACCTTCTGGTTCCAGACCGCCACCGCCACACCGGGATACCGGGTCGAGGTGTATGTCCGTGTGTATGCCCACGGCCAGAAGCGATTTATCCGGACATGGTTTACGCCGCGCCAGAAGCCTCCTCCTCCTCCGCCTCCACCCGCCCCAACTATCTCACCTTCAGCCGCAGCGCCATCTGGCTGCTACCCCAAGACCAGCAGTGGTCACTGCTACGAGCCGGGCGAATTCTGCCCGCATGCGGACGCAGGCATGAGCGGCGTGGCCGGGGATGGCGAGGCCATCATATGCGAGAACAACAACGGCCTGCGCTGGGAACCGGGCTAATCAGCCTCTAATTCTGCAATGGCTCCTATCTCACGCTGATGGCCTGACTTGCGAGAACGCAATGGGCCACACGATAACTATATCCGCGCTGCAAGGCCCTCACATGCGCCTCTAGCAGCCGCCCAGCGATCTGCTGCTGCAGTATTAAGCGCTCAACAGACCGCAAGCGCCACTCCTAATCTGTTCAAGCTGATAGTCGAGTCGTTTGAGGTGGGTCCGCGGCGCCGACGATCCAGCCAAGCGGCTTGTTGCCCGTCACACCAAGCTGGACGGCGAGCATCCAGGCCGCGTGGCGCTCTGGCGGCGCCCAGCGTGCGGGTCAGCCGGCCCGCCCCACCATTCGGCCGTCGCGGCTGCGGGGCTGGCCACCACAGCGCCACCGCGCTAGGCTCCGCTGCACCGTGCTGGTGGGGGAGGTGCCGGTGACAGCAGAGCCGGAAGACCAGATGGCGGTAGCCGCGGCGGGCCGCAGCCGCCTCAGGGCGTCCCATGCTGACCGCGAGCACGTAATCGACATCCTCAAAGCCGCGTTTGTGCAAGGTCGGGTTACCAAAGACGAGTTTGATGCGCGGGTAAGCCAGGCATTCGCGTCGCGGACCTATGCGGAACTGGGCGCAGTCACCGTTGACATCCCCGCCAGGCAGATCGCAGACCAGCCGCCGAGCAACCCGGCCCGCGCGCAGGGTCGGCCGAAGTTGAGCCATGCAGCCAAGGCCCGCCGATGTGTGGTCATTGCGCTAGCCATGGTGACGGTGGCCACGTTCGCCCCCGGTGGTCCCGCGCTCCTCCTATTCGCGCCTCTCTGTCTTACGGCTTTGATGGTTGCCGCGGCCCAGATACTCGCCTCACAGCACGAGAAGCGCTCCCGTGGTCGGCTAGCGGGGCCCAGCACCTAGCGCAGGGCGGTGAGCGTCCCAGCGCCCAGCGAATCGCCCCGGACCACCGCAGGTTGGGGCTTGATCGCCGTGCCATTTGCGTGCCATCAGCCTCTCGTCACCCGCTCCAAGGACGAAGGCCCAGGCCAGGTAGTCATCCCGGCTCTGGGCCTTGATCGTTTCGGGGCGGTATTTGATCTCCGTGTAATTGGACCGGGATCAGTGCGCCCGCCTGGCCGTCGTCTTCCTCGCCCGGCCTGGATGGCTCTATACCTCAACCGCGGGCCATCCCTTTCGCGGCGGTGGAGAACACCCAGACGCTGAACGCCAACACGGCCACGGCTGCAGGTAGCAGAGTCCAGCCCCAGGTGTTGCCCGCGGACATCAGCCCCGCGCCGAGGACGACCAGCCACAGCACGACCAGCAGCCGGATGGCCAGGATGGTGACCCGGACGGGCTTGATGTAGTCCCAGGATCGGATGAAGGTGCGCTGGATGCGCGGGCGGGTTCGCAGGGTGGCGCGCGTCGGCCTTGCGGCGGACGACCGCGACGAGGGAGCGGTGGTGTCATTCAGTGCGTACATGGGATGCCTCCTGAAGCCTTCGGTGTCCGGTCACTCCGGTCGCCTATCAAAGTGATATCACTTTGATAGGCGACTGTCAAGAGTGACCGTCGCTCGGCCTGGACGCGGTCTTGATTGACATCTATCAAAGTGATATCCTTTTGATAGATGGTCAGAGTGGCCAGCACCGCAAGTCACGGGAGGCATCCCGATGCGCGAACCGAACGAGAACTCCACTCCCTCGCGATCCAGGTGGTACTGGAAGCCCACGTACGCGGGGTTCGCGATCAGCTGCGCCATCGCCTGGGCGATCATCTGGGTTCTCCTGGCCACCCTGGCCAGCACCCTCACCGTCCACAGAATGGCCTACGTCTTCCTGGGATGGGTCATTGGCTTTACGACAGCCACCATCGCCAGAGCCGTCTACCCGCGTCCCGGTTCAAACTGACCGTCCATCCGGCGGCCCCAGCCATCCAGTTACGTAACTAACAAGCCGAGGACCAGGACACGGCGCCAGGGCGGATCGCTCCCTTCGCCATGATGATCGCATGACACTGCACGATGGGCACCGGCAAACCGGATGGGCGGAAACGGCATGATGACGACCGGGGATATGGATGTGCTGGTGACCGGTGCTGCGGGCATGGCCGGGCGGGCCATGGTGCCGGTGCTGCGCTCGGCCGGGCATCGTGTCGTCGCCACCGACCTGCCCGGCGCTGGCGCCGCAGCGGACGTACACGCCGACCTGACCGACGCGGGGCAGGCAGACGTCCTGATCGGCGACGCGGGCTTTGATGCGGTGGTGCACGCGGCCGCCATCCCGTCCCCAGGGCAGCACCCGCCGCACGTGGTGTTCGCGAACAACATGATGGCCACGTTCAACGTGATTGAGGCGTGCGTGCGGTCGGGCGTACCACGCCTGGTCAACATCTCCAGCGTCGGCGTGCTCGGCCTGCACTACGCCACACGCCGGTTCCTTCCCGACTACCTGCCCATCGACGAGCAGCACCCGCTGCACCCGCAAGATCCCTACGGGCTGTCGAAGCTGTTCGGCGAGCAGTTGTGCGACGCCGCCGTCCGGCGATCGGACCTGCGCTGCATCTCGCTGCGGCCAGCCTGGGTGCAAGACGCCGCAAGCTACACCGCTGACCTCGGGCCGCTCATCCGGGCTGGCCAGCCACGAGGGGTCGCTGGGTGGCCTTATATCGACGTCCTCGACTTGGCCGAGGCAGTGGGCCTGGCAGCCGAAAGCGACCTGCCCGGTCACGAGGCCTTCTACCTCGCCGCTGCCGACACCATGGGGGGCGTTGACCTGCACGCGTCCTGGCGCATCGCCAACCCCGGCTCCGCCACCCAGCTCCGGCCCATCTCCAGGCCGGACGCCAGCGGGATCGACTCTGGTAAGGCTCGCCGCCTGCTGGGCTGGCAGGCAACCCGCAGCTGGCGCGACTACCTGACCGACACCGGAGAACCCCGCTGAACCAATGGACCTGACCAGCAGGGCCCCGGCAAAGTTATTTAGGCCGCGTCTCGCGGATCGTGGGCGGATCGTGCGGCAGATAGATCGCTTGACATCGCACGATCAAGATCTGGCTACGAGAGCTGACCGGAGAGCGTCCCGGCTTGTGACCGTCAGGGAGACTGATCCTGTGGCCATTGCAGTCGTGCAGCTGACACCATCCCACCAGGTATTCGGCCAGGTAGCTGCCCTGTTCGACGATTACCGGGCACACTATGGCCGGCCACCATCTCCTGAGTTCACCCGCGACTGGCTTCACGGCCAGCTGGCTCAGCGCCCTGACCTGACCAGTTACCCAGTTACAAGGAAGCGGGGCCTTCGCCGCTCGACATGCGCGAGAGGCGAACAGCCTAACGTCAGATTGGGCAGGCTGCGCTATTTGCGCAGTGATCTGAAGCTCGCGCGCATTTCTTCTGAGAAGAGTTGTGGCTGCTCCCAAGCGGCGAAGTGGCCGCCTCGGTCGAGCTTGTTGTAGTGGATGAGGTTGTTGGGATACGCGCGCTCGGCCCAGCTCCGCGGGGCTTGATAGAGCTCGTCGGGGAAGACGCTTATGGCAAACGGAATGGTGATGTTCTTGGCGTCGAAGAAGTCTGCCTTGTTCTCCCAGTAGAGACGACCGGAGGAAACCCCGGTGTTCGTCAGCCAGTAGAGCGTGATGTTGTCGAGGATGTCGTCTCGTATAAGGTCGCCATCCGGGTGTCCCTGAAGGGCCTGTTCTACGAGCCCGGGCTGGCCGGTACCGTCGCCGTGGTCGAGCATGAACGCCGCTAGGTTGACGGGGGAGTCCGCCAGTCCGTACAACGTTTGCGGGCGCGTCGTCATGATCTGCGCGTAGGCCACGTGCTTCGCATAGAAGTTCCGCAACTGCTCGTAGGCGTGTCGCTCCTCGGCTGAAAGATCCGATGGTGGCGGGTCGCCGCGCTGGAACGCCTTGTTGATGTCGGCTGGAGCGGTACCAGGCATGTTGGAGTGGATGCCGAGCAACTCTGGTGCTGCCTGTTCACCCATCGCCTGCGTGACGGCCGCACCCCAATCGCCGCCCTGCGCCACAAACCGGCTGTATCCGAGGCGCTTCATCAGCACTACCCAGGCACGTGCGGTGCGGGCGGGATCCCACCCGGTGGTGGTCGGCTTGCCGGAGAACCCGTAACCCGGCAACGAGGGAATCACCAGATGGAACGCGTCCGCCCCGCTCGCGCCGTGCGCCGTGGGATTGGTGAGCGGCTCAATTATCTTCAGCTGCTCGATGATCGAGCCAGGCCACCCGTGTGTGACGATCAGCGGCAGCGCGTCCTCGTGCTGGGAGCGGACGTGGATGAAGTGAATGTCAAGCCCATCGATCTCGGTCATGAAGTTCGGCAGGGCGTTCAGTCTCTCCGCGCACTTGCGCCAGTCGTAGTCTGTCCCCCAGTAGCGCGCGAGCTCCTGCATCGTCGCGAGCGGCACGCCCTGCGAGTCGTCTGCGACGGTCTCCTTGTCGGGCCAGCGCGTTACCGCGATGCGCGCACGCAGCGCCTCGATCTCCGCCTCGGGGATCTCGATGGCGAAAGGCCGGATCGCCGTGGCGCCCGCCGAAGTTTCCGTCGTACCGGACATGTGGGTCTCCCGGGGATTCGCTTGGTGGTCACCGCGGACGAACTGACGGTCGCACACGGCTAAAAGCCGCACATCCCTCCCGACGGGTGGTCTCCGGGCAGGACGTTACGGGTGGCTGTCCCAGTGGCGGTCGCTACCCTCGAGCACATTTGAGCGGGTCGGGATCGTGTCGGTCCACGGAAGTTCCCGGAACAACTCGACCAGCGCAGGAAGTTTGCCGCCCGGCAGCCACTTGGCGAACTGGATCCCGATATTGCCGCAACCCCGGTCCCCGCATGAGCACAGCGGGACCCGGGCCAGCCGCAGGTCGCCGCTTCCGACGTCGATGACGGCGACGCCATCGGTTGTCTCGGGCTCACCCGCCCACGCTTCTACCTCAAGTTCCTTGGACTGATCACTCCAGGTCACGAGCAGGTTGAGGCCGCGCCGGACGCCGATGAGCGCACGCCACTCATTGCCGTTGAGCAGTTCGAGGCGGTCAGCCCGCAGGCTCCACCCGGCTCCCTCGATCCGCCGCTTGCCTGGTACCGCGGTTACCGTCTCGGCCACGAAGACCATCGTAGGGTTGGGCGGTGCCGAGCAGCGCGGTTCGCAGGTGGGCATGGGCCCAGGCGGCCAGGGTGGTCGGTGTCGTGGTGACGATGCTGCGCTTGTGCTCGGGCACGAAGTCGGCACGCGTGACCGCCGACATCCCGGCCATGCCGTTGACCTGCTTATCGCCGAATCCGGCCGCTCGAAGCGAACTGCGCAGTGCCTCCTCGGAGATCGTCTCCGCCCGTACCGGATGGCCGGTGGCCTCGGTGACGATGCCGGCGACCTGCGTAAACGTGAGGTCTTCTGGACCGTGCACGGCTTGCACCTGCCGGCGCTGACCAGTCCGGACAAAGCAGCCGGGCGGCGGCGACCTCGGCAATGTCGCGCGGGTTGACCCACGGCTGCGCGTAGTCGAGAGGCATCGGCGCCCGAAGCACGCCGTCGCGTATCGAGTCGAGTTCCGTCAGCAGGTTGGTGAAGAAGTACCCGCAGCGCAGGTGCAGCACCGCGGCACCGGTGGCGTCGAGTTGCTCCTCGGTCCGGGCCAGCCCGTCGATCTCGCCCGCCCCCGAGCGCATCTCCGCGCCGATACTGCTGAGGAAGACCGTACGGCCGATCCGGTTCTCGGTCACCGCGCGGGCCGCATTGGCGCCCAGCGCGGAGTACCAGGCGACCGGATCGGAGGCGGGGTCAGCCGTGGACGGGTTTACCCAGAACAGGGCGTCGGCGTGCTGGGTCACCCGCACGACGGTGGCCGCGTCGGTCAGGTCGGTTTCGACGACATCAACGTGCTCGCGCACGGCCGGGTCGAGCCGGGCGGGCCGCCGGGCGAGCAGCGTGGGCCGGACCCCGGCCTGGATGAGCAGTTGCGCGACTCGCGACCCGACATGGCCGGTGGGCGTGGTGACGACGACCTTCATGAACCGTGCCTACCACGGGGGTCTGTCAGTACAGCGACGCGCGCGAGCGGTAGCGCGGCGGCGCTGCCAGCGGTTCAAGGAGCGGCTCGAAAGCGGGGCGGGGCAGGCAGGCCGCTGACCGGCCTGCCTGCCCCGCCCGACGGCGGCGGTGCTTAGTTCACCTTCACCACGTGAGTGGCGCTGCCGGTCATGCCGTAGTTGTCGGTGACCGTCAGGGTGATGGTGCGGGTCACCCCACCTGTGCTGTAGGTGTGTGCCGCGCTGCCGGTTGAGGTGGTGCTGCTGGTGCCGTCACCCCAGTTCCAGGTGTAGCTGGTCACCGAGCCGCCCGGGAACGGGTCGCTGACCGCGGCGTGCCAGGTCTGGCTGGTGCCGTGGGTCACCGTGCTCGGGCCGCTGATGGTGGCGGACGGCCCGGTCCGGGTGAACATGGTCAGCCCGTTTGGCGAGCCGACGCCGGTCGGCCCGTCGTAGCCGGCCAGCGCGTCACAGGCCCGGTCGCCCACGGCGACGGAACCGCCGGCCGTGTAGGCGCAGTCCACGACGCCGTTCCCGAGCGAGTTCGGGTTGGGGCACTGCGCGGCGCCCTCGCCGTCGCACCAGCCGTTGCCACCGGTGGTGACGTCGTAGGCGTTGCCCTGGTGCCCGTACAGGGTGAGGGCCGGGTAGGCCACGCCGCGCGCGCCACCGGCCAGCGCGTAGGCGGAGGCGATGATCGGCGACGACAGCGAGGTACCGCCGACGGTGAACCAGCCCGGGGCCGGGGCGCACGCGGACCCGCAGTTGTACGAGTCGTAGATGTCGAACCCGGTCAGGTAGTCGGCCACCGCCGAGACGTCGGAGTCCAGCCGCTTGCTGCCGCACCCGGTGCTGCCCCAGGTGGTGAGCGAGGTCTGCCACCGCTGCGCGCTGAACAAGGTGCTGCAGCCGCCCCCGCTGGCTCCTAGCGGCTGGCCGAAGTCCTGCTGCAGGACATCGCGCGGGCCGTTGTCGTTCCAGACGCTCTCCGACTGCCGGGCAGCGGTCTGGCCGAGGTACAGCGAGGTGCCGCCTACGCTCACCGTGGTGTTGTAGGCCGCGGGAACGCTGGGCTGATTCACGCCGGCCAGCAGGTCGTAGGAGTAGTACCCGTCGTCACCGGCCGAGGCGGTGATCACCACTCCACGGTGGTTGAACGCGGCCTGGAAGCTCGAGTTGCTGCCCGACTCCGCCTCGCCGAAGGAGTTCGACACCTCGGTGGCGCCCAGCGAGACAGCCGTGTTCTCGGCCGTGGCGAGATCGCTGTTCGCGGTCGCGTTGGCCTCGACCAGGATGATCTTGCAGCCCTGGCATACCGAGTGCACGGTCTCCACGTCGAGGCTCTCTTCCACCGACCAGCCAGAGGTGTCATTCGGCGGTGGCGTGGCGCCGCCGGACTGGTTGACCACCCGGAGGCAGCCGTTCGTGGTGCTGCACGCGGCCAGGCCGTAGTGCGAGTCGAACGTCTGCAGGTCGGCGTTGATGTTCGGGTCGTTGTAGGCGTCCACGATGGCCACCGTCTGGCCATGGCCGCCGGTGGTGGTCAGCCCGTAGGCGGTGCCCAGGTCCGATGGGGTCAGCCCGCCAGCTGGGCCGATCGTGCCCGCCTTGGTCGCGCCGGCCGCGATCTTGAACGGCCGGGCGCCCTTGGTGCCCTTCTTGACGACCTTGCGGATCTCGGCGTAACAGGTCGCCGTGTGCGCCCGCCGTGGGGTCGCGCAGGCCCGCTTGCCCACTGCGTAGAGGGTGACACTGTGCGCTTTCGCCGAGCTTCCCCCCGTTCGGGTAGCCGCGGTAGCCGCGGCCGACATGGTCGCCGCCAGGGCGACCGCCGCCGAAGCGGCTACCGCGGCTGGCCAGTAACGGGAGATCCGCACTGGAAAATGTCGCATTGACCCTCCCCCGCGGTGGCCGGGACAGAATTGAGTCAGGCCCCCGCAATAGAGCGATGATGTGATTGTGACCAGTAAAGGCCAGCCCGCAGCGTACTACGAGACTGCCAATCGATTGCGGGGACTTTACTAATCAATACAAGGGCCTGAGCTGCCCGAATAAGGTTCTCTGCGCCTATTGGGCAGCTTTGTTCCCGGACCTCCCCGGAGCATTGCATCGGTGCCGCCAGACCCTAAAAGCGCCGAATATGGACATCGTCAGCAGCAGCGCGCCGAAATTCACCGGGACCAGAGCCAGCCGACCGTGACCGGAAATCCCGCGACCGTTACCCGCGACTGCGCGCGGGGCGCATCAGCACCCGCCAGATCAGGACGCGCAGCCGCCGGACGGACGGCCGGTGACTGGCGCCACGGAGCATCCGCTTCGCGGAGGGCCCGTTCAGCAGCGTCCATTCCCAGTGGATGAGGAGTTGCCGGAGCGCGCCCAGCCGGAGCCAGCCTGCCCGCAGCGCGACCGGCCGGAGCCGGCCTGCCCGCAGCGCACCCGGCCGGAGCCAGCCTGCCCACAGCGCACCCGCCCGCGGCCACGTGCCGCCGGAGGTCTTCTCCAGGTACATGTGCTGCAGCAACGCCGCGGTGGCGTGCACCCCGGCCGCCAGCAACTGCTCGGCCGGCAGGTCGGCGGGAGCGGCGTAGCGGCCCGACGCCGGCTGCGGAACCAGTTCGGCGAGATCACCGACGATGTCGTACTTGCCATCGCGCAGTCCGGCGACCACGATCTCGGCTTGTTCCCGGGCCCAGGCGGCCCGGCTGGGCGGCAGCGTCAGCACGGCCTGCCGGGGCCGGGACCGGAGCAGGTCGAGGGCCAGGATCCGCTTGATGTCGCGGGTGTAGAACCAGTCCGGCACCTCGGCTGGCAGCGCCTGGTTCACCTGGCGGAGAAACTCGGCTTCGGCTGGCCCGAGCGAGGGGTTGGCGCGCGTTCCGGTCAGGTCGAAGCGGCCCGGATCGACGCCGAGCACCGACGCGAACCGGATCCAGAGCAGGTCGCTGGTGCCCTGCGGCGGCACCGTGATCACGTGCACGTGGTCCGGCGGGATGTGCTGCGACCACATGCCGAGGATGGCCAGCGTGTCATGCACGGCCCAGAACCACGATTGCCTCCGGCGGTCGGCGGCGGCGGCGGCCTCGACCACGCTGTCCAGCCATTCCTCCCACGGATCGGTGCTGCGGCACTTGACCCTTTCCTGCCATTCGGCGGGCAGCGCGGCCGCGAAGTCGCGCACGGTCAGGATGACGTGCACGTCGGCCGCCAGCAGGGAGCGGACGGCGTGATCGGCCTGCGGCGGGTTGCAGGCGGCCAGGATCTCGTCCGAAATGACCGCCGCGCGAGGGGCGCGCAGCGCCTGGCCGGTGAGCACCGCCCAGTCTCCGGTCCACGGGTCGGTCGGATCGGTGGTCTCCCGCGGGGCCTCGCGCAGATCGCGGCTGGCCCGGTTATGGTCCCGGTGGCTGTAGCCCGGCAGCGTCACGCCCTGGGCGGCCAGCCGGGCCCGGTTGCTCCACAGTGTTTGCTGCAGGAACGACGTGCCCGTCTTCGGCTCGCCGATGTGCAGGTAGATGCGCGGCCGCGAGCCACTCAGCGCCCTGTTCTCCGGGGCGGCCGGCACCCGGCCTGGCGTATCGGACGAAGTCAACCTGGCACCTGATTCGGGTTGGCGCGCCAGTCCCGCGCAGTCACGACGTTGCTAATGGCGAGCAAAGCAGCGGCAATGATAGTGGTGCGCACCCGTTTCAGGAGTCGAAATGCGTAACGGTTCGCATCACCGGTCGCCAAGGTCCGGTCAAATCCTGCGCTAACCGAACCAAAGGCCTGGTATGGGGTGATGCCGGCCGCATGTGACGCCACCCGCGTGTGACGCTGGCCGCGTGTGATACTCGCGTCGTGGCTTCCCGAGACGGGCGGACGTCCTACGACGTGACCGCCGAACCGCTGCAGGTCCAGCTCGAGGCGTTCCTCGATGAACACCGGGCCGCGCTGCGCGGGTGTCTCGACGGGCTCACCGAGGAGCAGGCCCGGCGCCGCCTGGTGCCGTCCCAGACCACGCTGCTCGGCCTGGTCAAGCACGCGGCGTACGCGGAACAGGTGTGGTTCGGCGAGGCCATCACCGGCCGGCCACGCGCGGAGATGGGCTTGCCGCCGAACGCGGCCGACGCGTTCATCCTCACTCCCGAGGACAGCATCGAATCGGTCCGCCGCGTCCACGGCCAGGCTTGCGCGGCCTCCCGGCAGGCCACCGCCGGCCTCGGCCTGGACGACGTGCTGACCGGGCACCGGCTGGGGCCGCTGCCGTTGCGCTGGGTCTATCTGCACGCGCTGCGTGAGTTCGCACAGCACTGCGGCCACGCGGACATCCTCCGCGAGCAGATCCTGTGTGACGTGGCGGACGCGCAGATTCCGGCCGGGGGAGGAGCCGCTTATACCATCCGCCCGGCCGTCGCCAGCGACGCCGGCTTCCTGGGCGACATGCTGGTCGAGGCGACCAATTGGTCCGCGGAATGGCGGCCGAAGAGCCGCGAGCACATCCTGTCCGCGCCGAGCACGGCCCATTACCTGACCGGCTGGCCGCGGGACACCGACCTCGGCGTGCTCGCCGAGGCGGACGGCGAGCCGGTCGGGGCGGCGTGGATCCGGTTTCTGCCGGAGACCGATCCGGGCTACGGGTTCGTCGCGCCCGACGTGCCCGAACTGACCATCGGCGTGACCGCCGGGTGGCGCCGCCGCGGCGTGGGCCGGGCGTTGCTGCGCGCCCTGGCCAGCCAGGCGCGGGCCCGCGGCATCGGGCGGATCAGCCTCAGCGTCGAGCGGAAGAACCACGCGCAGCGGCTCTATCTGGCCGAGGGCTACCGGATCGTGGATTCCTCGGGCGCCCAGGCGGACACGATGGTCAAAGAACTCGGCTAGCTGGGGGGATGGTCGCGGCGGTCGGCTAGGCGGGCAGCGGGCGGTCCTGCACGATCCGCTTCATGACCAGCGTGGAGGTCATCCGCTGCACCCCGGGCAGCGCGGACAGCTGCTCGTCCTGCAGCCGCTGGTAGGCGGCCAGGTCGGTGGTGACGATGCGGAGCAGGTAGTCCGGGTCGCCGAACAGCCGCTGAGCCTGGACGACGTGCGGGATGCCGGCCACGCCCGCCTCGAAGCCGATGAGGGTCTCCCGGTCCTCCTGCCGCATGGTGATGAACACCAGCGCCTCGAAGGACAGCCCGAGCGCGTCCGCGTCCACCACGGCCCGGTAGCCGCGGATCGCGCCGCTGCGCTCCAGCTCGCGGAGCCGGCGGTGGCACGGCGAGATGCTCAGCCCGACCTGCGCGGCCAGCTCGGTGACGGTCAGCCGGCCGTCCTGCTGCAGCACGGCAAGGATTTTGCGGTCCACGGCATCCATGGAGAAGATTCTTCCACAATCAAGCGTCCAGCCAACAAAACTTAGAAACACATTTCGGCTATTCGCGGATAGTTTTCTCCCAGAAGCCACCTTGGAGGGAGAACTTCCCATGGCTGCGAGCTCTGTCGCCGCGTTCTGGGCGGTCGCCGTCCTGCTGATCATCGTCCCCGGCCCGGACTGGGCGTTCACCATCAGCGCGGGGTTGCGCGGCGGTTCCGTGCTCGCCGCGGTCGGCGGCCTGGCCATCGGCTACGCCGCCATCAGCGGCGTGGTCGCGGCGGGGGTCGGCGCCCTGGTCACCCGGACCCCGGACGTGCTCACCGCGCTGACCGTGGCCGGTGGCCTGTACCTGATGTGGCACGGGGCGCGGACGCTGGGCCTGCCGGCCGCGCCGGGCCAGGCGGCCGGAGCGGACGGGGCGCGCGGCGGCAGCAACCGGGCCCTGCTGGCCCGGGGCATCGGCGTCAGCGGCCTCAACCCCAAGGGCCTGCTGGTCCTGCTCGCGCTGCTGCCCCAGTTCGCGAACCCGCGCGGCAGCTGGCCGCTGAGCGCCCAGCTCGGCCTGCTCGGCCTGGTCTTCACCCTCAGCTGCGCCGCGTTCTACCTCGGCCTCGGCTCATCCGCCCGCAAGGTCCTGCACAGCCGCCCGCGCGCCGCGGCTGCCATCACCCGTCTGTCCGGCGGGGCCATGTTCGTTATCGGCGCGTTTCTTCTTACCGAACGACTAGTGCGCTGAACTGCCGCTAACCGGATCACGCGGCGTCGTGCATGACCAGGCCCAGGGTGAATCGCCGTCCGGACCGGATGGCCGACACACCGTGCCGCACCGGGGCCGCCGACCAGCCGCGCGCGGACCGGACCGGCCGGTCGCGGGTGGTGAAGACCAGGCCGTGGCCGTGCGGGATGAGCACGGCGGTGCCCCGGGACTGGGCCCGCGGCCGCTGCTCGACCAGCAGGAACTCCCCGCCGGTGTGGTCGGCGCCGGGCCGGCTCAGGTTGATCACCACCTGCAGCGGGAAAACCAGCTCGCCGTACAGGTCGCGGTGCAGCGCGTTCCAGTCGTCCTGCTGGTATTTCAGCAGGATCGGGGTGGGCTTGCGCTGGCCGGCCGCGTGGCACATGGCCAGCCACTCATCCAGCGTGTCCGGCCACGGGGCGGGGCGGCCGAGCCGGCCGCCCAGTCCCGGGCGATCGGCAGCAGCCGCGGGTAGAGCGCCCGCCGGAGCTGCTCGACCGGCGCCGGGAACGGCCGCCGGAAGTAGCGGTACTCACCCGAACCGAACCGGTGCCGGCCCATGTTGACGGTGGCCCGGAAGCGGTCGTCCTGGTCGTAGAGCGCGGCGATCTGGTCGGTCTCGTCCGGGGTCAGCAGCGGCGGCGTCAGGGCGCAGCCGTAGCTGTCTAGTTCCGCGGCCAGCTGAGTCCAGTCGGCGGCCGCGACCCGCTGCGGCCACGCCTCGCTGATCGCCGTCTCCGGCTGACCGTCGGCGTGGCTGATCGCTGAGTTGAGCTGATCGCTGGCCGGGTTGATCGTCATGCCGCCGCCTCCAGGTTCAGCAGCAGCTGCTTGGCCGCCGGGCCGCCGCGGTAGCGGCCGATTGATCCGTCGGACCGGACCACCCGGTGGCATGGCAC
Source organism: uncultured Actinomycetes bacterium (assembly GCA_963717125.1). Lineage (GTDB taxonomy): Bacteria > Actinomycetota > Actinomycetes > Streptosporangiales > Streptosporangiaceae > RYN-230. The sequence continues at coordinate 34,763 of CAVQVG010000010.1, read as the reverse complement.
CACGACCGGCAGCGGGTTCGTGGCGCAGGCGGTGCCGGCCGCCCGCACCGCGCGCGGGCTACCCGCCGCGGCGGCGACCTGGGCGTAGCTGGCGGTCCGGCCGTAGCCGATCGTGGGCAGCTGGCTGAGCACGGCGCGGCGGAACCCGGCGGACAGCCGGAAGTCCAGCGGCAGGTCGAAGGCCTGGCGGCGGCCGGTGAAGTACTCGTCGAGCTCGCGGGCCGCGGCGTCCAGCCGCGGCGGGGCGTTCAGCATCCGCGGGCTGATCTGGCTGGCCAGCTCGGCCAGCACCCGGTCGTGGTCCTCGCTGGCGAACGCCACCCGGACCAGGCCGGCCGGGGTGGCCGCGAGCAGCAGCGCCCCCACCGGGGTGTCGATGGTGCGGTAAGCCAGGTCGAGCAGGCCAACGGCGTCGGCCCGCGCCGCCAGCTGTTCGTGCAGCGCGTGCAGGTCGGTGTCGCTGACCGGGAACGCACCGGGCAGGTCCGGCGGCCGTGGGTAGGTAGGGGCGTTCATCAAAGTTCTCCCGTCTTGGGGTAGTCGCGGCGGAGCCGGGCGATGCCGTCGGACGCGGCCCGGCGGGCGGCGTCGGCGCTGCCGCCGATGATGGCGGCGACCTCGCGGTACGGGAGGCCGGCCAGGTAGTGGTAGGCGACCGCTTCCCGCTGCTTGCGCGGCAGGGCGGCCAGGGCGGCGTGCAGGTCCAGGTCGGCCGGGCCGGCCTGGATCGCGGCCGGGTTCTCGGGCAGCTCCGCGACCGGGACGGCGCGGCGGGCGGCGGCCCGGGTGACGTCGATCGCCTTGCGGTGCGCGATGGTCACCAGCCACGCCTCGACGTTGGCGCCGGACGGCAGGTCCGGGTAGGCGCGCAGCGCGGCCAGGAACGTCTCCGACCAGGCGTCGTCCGCGTCGGCCCAGCCCAGCACGGCCCGGCAGACCCGCAGGACCATCGGGCCGTGCCGGGTGACGATGGCCTCGAACGGCGGTTTGGCGGTCAGAACAGCACCGCGGCGGTGCGGGCGGTCTGCTGCTCAAGGTCGAGCAGGAACCGCTTGCGGGCCAGGCCACCCGCGTAGCCGGTGAGTCGCCCGTCCTTGCCCACCACGCGGTGGCAGGGCACGATCACCGACAGCGGGTTGCGGCCGACCGCCTGGCCGACGTCCTTGGCCAGTACCCCGTCGCCGAGCTGGCGGGCCAGGTCGCCGTAGCTGGTGGTCTGACCGTACGGGATGCGGCTGATCAGGGCCCAGACCAGCTGCTGGAACCCATCGCCCCGCGGGTCGATGGGCAGGTCGAAGTCCGCCCGCTGGCCGGCGAAATACTCGCCGAGCTGGTGGGTGACGTCGCCGAACCCGGCGTCGTCCCGGGCGCCGAAACTGGCCGGGTCAGGCCGGTACCAGTGCTGGCGGAAATACAGTCCGGTCAGGCTGCCGTCGGTGGCGACCAGAGTCAGGTCGCCGAGCGGCGAGCCGGCCACCGTATGCGTGGTGCTCATCGGATTCCTCTCGGTTCGCGGCACACTCGGTTCGCTACACCAGGAAGACGCGCCGGACCGGCAGAACGTGAGGTCCCAGCCTGGCACAACAGAAGGCCCAGGCCGGGGGAGGGAATCCCCGGGTCTGGGCCGGCTGATGCGGCGCGGTGGGCGGCCGGTCAGGCGGACAGCCGCTCGGCCGGCTCGGGCCGGTAGTAAGGGGCGGACTGCTGGGTGAAGATGAGCACCACCGCGGCCAGCTGGAGGAGGCAGACGAGCAGACCGCCGGCGAAGTCGGCGGGCGCGACGACGGCGGCATCCGCGGACAGCGCGAAGATGATGCTCAGCGTGCACACGCCGGACAGGATGACGAACACGACGCGGGCCCAGTGGTGCCGTCGGCCGACCGCCCAGGCCAGCCAGACCATCAGGACAACCGCGATGGGGCCGCTGATCTCATCCCTGGTGAGACTCAGCGCCGCGGCGTGCGCGTATGAGGGGAACGTCCGGTGCACGTAGGCCAGGACGCCCGCCGACGTGACGACGATGGCGATCACGGTCGCCAGCTCGGCCAGCGCGGCTAGGTAGATCAGCTTGACCCCGGCCCGCAGGGTGCGGGCGGAGTGCGGCACGGTGGGCCGCAGTCGCATCAGCAGCCCGCTGCGGATCAGGTCGGCTGAGATGGCCAATCCGGGCCGACGCTGGTCTTCGTGGGCGGTGGCCAGCAGCACGGCGAGGATCTCTTCTTCGTTGTCCCGGCGGAACGCGCGGGGGTACGTGGCCAGCAGCCGCCGGTACCCGCGCTCCAGGGTCACCGAGCTGTTCATGTGACCACCCCCAGGGGGCTCAGCCGCCGCATGGCCGCGGTGGCGTTGGCGTGCAGCCGGGCCGCCTCGGCGGCCAGCAGCTTGGTTCCGGACGGGGTGAGCTGGTAGTAGCGGCGCAGCCGCCCTTCTACGACCTCTTCCCGGTCGACCTCGACCAGCCCGTCTACCCGCAGCCGGTCCAGCGCGGTGTACAGCGTCCCCGCGCGCAGCCGGACCCGGCCGCCGGAGATGCCCGCGACGTCGTTGATGATCCCGTAACCGTGCTGGCTGCGCTCGGCCAGCGACGTCAGGATCAGGAACGTCGCCTCCTGCATTGCCCGTTCGCTCATACCAACGTTATATACCGATGAACTGACGATGGCAAGGCCCGGTGCCCGACTGTTCCGGAAAAGCCTGATACGTAACGGGTTCCCGGTGCACTATGGACGTTGCACCGCATTGTGCAATCCTTTGCGCGCGGGTGGCCAGCGGGGATGGGGGGACTGGCCGCAGCGGGCATGACTGCCGGGGGAAGCGATGGGCAGCCTTGATTCAGTCGCGTTCGCCATCCTCGCCGTCTCGTTCCTCATCGTCACGTTAATCGGCTTCGCCTCGGCCCGCTGGCGCCCGGCGGAGGACCCGATGCACCTGAACGAGTGGGGCCTGGGCGGCCGCGGATTCGGCACCTTCATCAGCTGGTTCTTACTGGGCGGCGATTTGTATACCGCCTACACGTTCATCGCCGTGCCCGCGCTGGTGTACGCGACCGGGGCGGCCGGGTTTTACGCGCTGTCGTACACGATCATGGTCTTCCCGATCGTGTTCGTCTTCGCGCCGCGGCTGTGGTCGGTGGCCCGGGCGCGCGGCTACATCACCCCGGCCGAATTCGCCCGGGGCCGGTACGGCTCGCAGGGGCTGATGCTCGCGGTGACCGTGACCGGGATCCTGGCCACCATGCCGTACATCGCGCTGCAGCTGGTCGGCATCGAGTCGGTGCTGACCGTCATCGGGATCACCGGCAGCACCGACGGAACGCTCGGCAAGGACCTGCCGCTGATCATCGCGTTCGTCATCGTCGCCGGGTACACCTACGTGGCCGGGCTGCGCGCGCCGGCGCTGATCGCGTTCGTCAAGGATGCGCTCATCTACCTGACCGTCATCGTCGCGATCATCTACATCCCGGCCAAGCTGGGCGGCTGGGCCCACGTGTTCGGCGCCTCGGCCGCGCACCTGAAGCAGGTCAACCCGGCCACCGGCAAGCCCTACGGCAGCCTGGTCGTGCTGCCCGCCGGGGAATGGGCCTACGCCACGCTCGCGCTCGGCTCGGCGCTGGCCCTGTTCATGTACCCGCACGCGACCACCGGGGTGTACGCCGCCCGGCAGCGCAGCGTGATCCGGCGCAACGTGGCGCTGCTCCCCGCCTACACGCTGGTACTCGGCCTGATGGCGCTGCTCGGCTACCTGGCCCGGGCCGTGCCCGCGGTGAACGCCGGGGTCAAGGCGGCGGGCGGCAACGCCCAGCTGTCCGTGCCGCTGCTGTTCCAGCACATGCTCCCGGACTGGTTCGCCGGCATCGCCGACGCGGCCATCGTGATCGGCGCGCTCGTCCCCGCGGCCATCATGTCGATCGCCGCCGCGAACCTGTTCACCCGGAACATCTACAAGGAGTTCATCCGGCCCGCGGCCACCCCGGCCCAGGAAACCCGGGTGGCCCGGCTGATCTCGCTCGTCATGAAGATCGGCGCGCTGGGCTTCGCGCTGGAGCTGACCAAGACGTTCTCCATCAACCTGCAGCTGCTCGGCGGGATCTGGATCCTGCAGATCTTCCCGGTCATCGTGATCAGCCTGTACACCCGGTGGTTCCATCGCTTCGCGCTCATCATCGGCTGGGCGGCGGCCATGCTGTACGGCACGGTCGAGGCGTGGCGGACGCCGGGAAACGGCGAGGCGCACTTCGGCGGCTCGACGGCCCCGGTGTTCGGGCACGTCACCTACATCGCGGTCAGCGCGCTGGTGCTGAACCTGGTGCTGAGCGTGGTGCTCACGCTGGTGTTCCGGGGGATGCGGCTGCCGGACGGCTACGACGAGACCCGGCCTGCCGACTACCTGGCCGACCCGGTGCCCGGTTCGGCCCTCCCGGCCGCCGCGCCGCACCGGGTGCTGCCCGGCACCGCGTTCCAGGCCGACCCGGCCGGGGCGGCGTTCGGCAACGGCGCGGCCCGGAACAACAATCACCCGTTGACCGCGGCCTGGAGCTGGCATCAGCTGCGCGGCGGGCACGGCAAGCACGAGACGCGAAATGACCGCTGACCTGGCCAGGTGAGAGCCTGAGTGGGTGCTCAGGCTGCTCGCCTTCGTGCTACCGCTGGGCTTGGACTCGTTCGCCGTCGCCGCGGCCATCGGGGCGGCCCAGGTAGCCGGATTCTGGCTGCGGCTGCGCATCTCGCTGGTGTTCGTCCTGTTCGAAGGCGGGATGCCGCTGATCGGCCTGGGCCTGGGCAGCGCGCTGGCCCGCAGCATCGGGCAGCTGGCCACCTACCTGGCGGCCGCCGCGGTGATCGCCATCGGCGGCTGGATGCTGGCCGGCGGCCAGGACGACGAGAAGCGGGCCGCCCGCGTCCTGACCAGCCGCGGGCTGGCCCTGCTCGGGCTCGGCATCAGCATCAGCCTGGACGAGCTGGCCATCGGGTTCAGCATCGGCCTGGTGCACGTGCCGGTCACCGCCATCATCGTGGCCATCGCGGGGCAGGCCTTCCTGGCCGCGCAGCTCGGCCTGGCCATCGGGGCCAGGATCGCCGGGCGCTGGCGCGAACTGGCCGAGAAAGGCGCCGGGATTGTCCTCATCCTGCTCGGCCTCTACCTAGCCACCGAGCAGTTCCTCGCCTGATTTTCAACGGCCAGTACGAGACGCGAAACGGCTGACTTCATCAGTGCGGTGCATCGTGCCTCACCCGCGAGGCACAATGCACCGCGCTGATGCCAGTCGGCCACTGGGTGCGCCCGGGATCGGGGCTGCGTGGGTCAGATGCTCTGGGCTAGGCGCTCCAGCAGGGGGGCGGCGGCGGTCAGCACGTCCAGTTCGGGCTGGGTGAAAGAGTCCGACAGGGCGCGGGCCAGTTGCTCGGTGCGGGCGCTGCGCTTGTCGCGCAGCGTCTGCCGCCCGGCGTCGGTCAGGGACAGCACGATCCGCCTGCCGTCCTGCGGGTCGGCGGCCCGCTGGACCAGGCCGCGCCCTTCCAGCGAGCTGAGCGTGGCGCCCATCGACTGCGGGCTGATCTGCTCCAGCCGGGCCAGCGCGCTCGCCGTGGCTGGGCCGTTGCGGTCCAGCCGGGTCAGCGCGGAACTCTCGGGCAGGCTGAGCTCGTCGTCCGGCCGCACTTGGCGCATGCGCCGGAGCAGCAGGCCGACGCTCGCCCGCAGCGCGGCGGCGAGGTCGGTGACATCCGGATCCTGGCTCATACTGTAAGCCTAACCTTATAAGGCTAGGCTTACAAGCTAGCCACGCCGGGCCGCCTGCGGCTCAGCACGGATTATGCCGCAGGCGCGCAAACAGGGCCAGGCTCCCCGGCCGCCGGGGAGCCTGGCTGATACACCGTGACCGGACTGGCCGGGGCTAGCGGTGCTTGGTGAGCACGATGTCGGCCAGAAAGCGGGCGACCGCACCCCGGTTCTGTGGCTTGTTGCTGGCGAAGTTGCACATGCCCTTCTTCGGGCCGTGCGTGTACCGGGGCGCGAACGCGGCGAAGTAGATCTGCACCGCGCCCGGCCCGGACGTGCGGGCGAACTCGCCGGTGCTCTGGCCGCCCAGCACGCGGAACTTCTGGCGCTGGGTGAACGACTCCCGGCAGGTCCGCGGGTTGGCCCGCAGCACGTGGGTGGGCTTCCCGGTGATCATGATGGTGAGCCGGCCCTTCCCGGTGTTGAGCGAGTGGCGGCGGCCGCCGCCGTTGCCCAGCGTGAACGTCGGGTCGGTAGTGTGCACCATCCCCCACAGGCGCAGGGGGATGCGTGGCGCGGTGGCGTTGGCGGCCTTGCCGTGGACCGCGCCGTACACGACTTCAGGCCCGGTGGCAGGCCGCCGGGAGTGCGTGCTGGCCAGCGCGGGCGCGGCGCCGAGCAGGAGGGTGGCCGCGCAGGCCAATCCGCCCAGGACGCCAATCTTCGGTCTAAGCAGGTGCATGCTGACTCCTTGTTGCCGAGCCGAATCGTGGCCGTCACATTACTCTTAGTAGTTGCCCGATCGCGGGATGTCAGAGTCCCAGGCCCGGTCAAACGGTGAGCGCCGGCTCGTCAACGCGACAGCCGCGGCCGGCGACTGACGCCGGCCGCGGCCGCGGCTCAAGCTGACTGGCTCAGACCCGGCGCCACCGGGCCTCAGCCAGGCCGTAGATGCCGAACGCGATCAGCCCGACTGCCGCCAGGATGAGCAGGAACTCGCCGAACGGCTGGTTGCGCAGCGTGTGCAGGGCCTTGTCCAGGCCGCCCGCCTTCGACGGGTCGTAGGTCACGGCCGCGTCGATGACCAGCGCCCCGGCCAGTGCGAAGACCAGCCCCCGGGCGGTGGTGCCGACCGTGCCGAGCCGCCGCACGGCCTGCCGGGTCCGCGCGCTCATCTGGGCGGTCATCAGGTTCTTCATGAACTTGTGCCGGACGCCCTCGACCACGAGAGCCGCGCCGACGATCACGATGATCAGCCCGATGAGGCCGACCAGCCACTGGCCACCGGTGTGGTGCATCAGGGACGCGGTGACGTCCTGCTGCTGCGCCTTCTGGTTGGTGTGCTTGCCAGTGATGATCTTGAAGGTCAGCACCGCGAAGCTGGCGTAGACCAGCCCCCGGACCAGCGACTTCAGCCGGGGACCGGCGCCGGTGCCCTCACCGGGAACCCCGTAGAGGACCTGGCTGAACCGCCACAGCGCATAAGCGACAAAGCCGATGAACAACAGCCATAGCGAAACCAGGCCCAGCGGCGAGCCGGCCACCAGCTGCAACGCCCCCTGCTGGTCCGCTTGATGGCCGTTGCTGCCGAGCGCGACCAGGATCGCCACCCAGCCAATCAGTATGTAGATGACGCCCCGCGCCGCCAGCCCGGCCCGGGCCAGGAGTTGCGCGGGCCTGCTCTCCGATACGCGCCGCCCAGTGGAAGACGTCCGCCGTGGTGTGGTTACCGATCTCATCCCGAGCACTACCTCTCGGCTCTAGACGGACCCCGGTGAGTCCGCGCCACAAGTGCCCGCGTATCGGGCTTTCATGCACGCGCCGGGATTATCGGCGACGGTGGCGACGGCGGAGCAGCAGGATCCGGCGTTCGGCGATCTGGTGGGTGTGGTAGCTCAGCCACAGGCAGAGGCCGGCCAGCGGGAGCTCGATCAGGAAGCAGAGCGCGATCGACTGCCAGCGCTGCGGCCCGGGTGTGGTCATGCAGTCGAACCAGGCGTCCACCACCAGCAGTGCGGCGGTCGCCCCGGCCGCCGTGGACAGGTACCGGGACCGGCGCAGCGCGAAATACGCCGTGCTGGCCAGCGAACCGAGCAAGAGCAGGTCGAAGCCGGCCCAGGCGAGGTCGTAGTTCGGGGATAGCTGGCGGGCCGGCAGGGAGATGCCGATGTACACCACCCACGGCAGCAGGAGGACCGAGAACAGTGCGAATAGCGGGCCGGTCCAGCGCACCACCCTGGCGTTGTCGGTGAGTACCGCGTTCTCCGGCTCAGCGGCCGCGTCAACCAGGTGGTCGAGCTTGTCCAGCGGGTCTTCGGTGCTGGGGGACGGCTTCACGACCCTGCTGGGTGCCCGGCAGAGCGGTCGGCAAACCCCCTATCCTTGTGATCAAGCTCTGGATCCGCGGAGGCGGTCATGGGACTCATGGACAAGGTCCGGGCGCAGGGCAGCCAACTGGCCCACGTCGCCCAGGATGCTGCGCGCGAGGGCAAGGTCAAGCTCGACCAGGCGCAGGCCAAGCGGCGAGCCGATGCGCTGTTCCGCGACCTGGGCGCCGCGGTGTACGCCGAGCGCACCGGCCGGGGCGCGCCGGACAGCAAGGAGCGCATCGACCGGCTCGTGGACGCCCTGTCCCGGCAAGAGGCCGACCAGGGGCTAGGCGAGACGGACGGCAAAGCCGCGTCCGGGGAGAGCCCATCCGGAGAGAGCGCGTCGGGGGAGAGCACGTCAGGGGAGAGCCCGTCGGGCGAGAGTGCCTCCGGGGAAAGCGCCTCCGGGGAGAGCGGGACCGGCGAGGGCGGCGGCGGGCAGCCGAGCTAGCCCTGGCGGGCAGCCGAGCTAGCCCTGGCCCCGCCTAGCGGCAGGCGCCCAACGGCCGGCGCCTGGGTGGCCGCCACCTAGCGGCAGGCGTCCTGGGCGGCGGTCCGGGACGGGACGGCGGACGAGGCGGACCCGGCTGAGCCGGACGTCCCGCTGCCGCCGGATGAGCCGGTGCTGCCGGAGGTCCCCGTGCTGCCGGAGGTAACCGTGTAGCCGCTGGCACCGAGCAGGATCCTGATCTTGGCCAGCCCGTTGACCTGCTGCATCGTGGCCCCGGGCAGTACCCGGTGCACCAGCTTGGCCGCGGCCTGGTGGCCGGCCGGGTACTGGATGACCGTCTGGCTCAGGTTCTGCGCCTGCCAGGTCAGGCCGGCCTGCACCGGGAAGCCGAGCTTGGCCAGGTCCGCGCCGGTGCCCGCGGACAGGCCGCCGATCATGGTCCCGTTCCACACCGCGACCGGCACCTGAGCCGGGCGCAGCTGGCTCTTCGCCGGCCGATGGCCGGTGCCGTGTGGGTGCGCGGGCTTGCCCGCCACCTGGTCGTTCTTCAGCTTGCCGAACAGGGCCTGGGCCTGGCTGGTGTCCCACAGCACGGCGGACTCGCCGGTCGGTGTCTGGTAGTTCAGGTTGCTCAGCGGCACGGTCATGAACTGCACGTGGCTTGGTGAGATGCCGCGCAGCTGGTCGGCCAGGGCAGACACGTTGAGGCCCTGGTCCACCTTGATCGCGGCCAGCGTGGCCTGCAGGAACCGGGTCAGCTTCACCGGGTTGGCCAGCGTGCCGGAGCTGATCGCCTCCTTGAGCATGGACGACATCAGCCGCTGCTGATCCTGGATCCGGGCCAGGTCGGACAGGGCGAACGAGTGCCGGTCCCGGGCGTACTCCAGCGCGGTGATGCCGTTCACGTGGTGCACGCCAGACGACAGGTGCAGCCCGCTGTACCGGTCGTCCACCGCGAACGGCAGGCAGATGTCCACCCCGCCCAGGGCGTCGATGACCTTGACGAACCCGAGGAAGTTGACCTGGACGAAGTCGTTGACGGTCAGCCCGGTGTCCTGCTCGACGGTCTGCACCACCAGCTTGGGGCCGCCCAGGCCGTAGGCCGCGTTGATCTTGTTCATGCCGTGCCCGGGAATGCTCACCCAGGAGTCCCGGGGCAGGCTGAGCACGGTGACGTGACTGCGGTCCGCGGACACGTGGATCAGCATCAGCGTGTCGGAATTGGCGCTCACCGTGTCGCCGACGTGCAGCGCCAGCTGCTGGTGCCGGGTCAGCCCGGAGCGCACGTTGACCCCGGCCAGCAGGATGTTCAGCGGGCCGCTGGACGGGGTGCCCGCCGTGCCGGCGTTGACCCGGCCGATGCTGTCGTTGATGTAACTGGTGAATCCCCAGGCGGCGCCGGACACGAACAGCACGACCGCGGACATGGCGGCACAGATGACCAGGTAGGCCCGGCGCTGCCGGGCCCGGCGGCCGGCCGTTATCCGGTTCATCAGCCGCTGCTGCGCGGCGGACGGGGCGGCCCGGCGGCGGGTGGCGCGGGGTGGGTGCGCGGGCGCCGGGTAGTAGCCGGGCCGCGGTGGCGGCAGGTCGCGGCCACTTCCCATCCCGTCGTCACTGTCGGTCATCGGCCCCCCGTTTGCCGGTGTCCCAAGTAGGCTAGCGCGGCGCACGTGAATTACCGCCGACCTCGGGCGTGTCCCGCGGAATACCGGTCATAACCGCGCTACCCGTTCGTCCGGCTAATCTCCCTCTGTAGCAGGTATTTGGCGAGGCATAGGAAAAGGCCAGATGAGGGAGACAGGGCAGGCTCGCGGCGACGGAGCCCAGGATCAGCCGCCGGTCCAGGATGACAAGGCCCGGGATAATAAGCGGCCGTTCGGCGTGCCGCCGCATAGCGCGCTGCAGATGTGTAACTCGGTCTGGTACGGGCTGATGACCCGGGCCGGTGAGGTGGAGCGGGACGTGGCGGGCGCGCATCTGCCCGCCTGGCGGCGCAAGACCCGGGGCGAGCTGCGGTGGCCGGTCAGCGTGACCGTGGTCATCGCGATCGTGCTGCAGACCCTGCTGCCCGGCCAGCTGTCGTTGCGCCCGCTGCCGGGGTGGCTGATGCCGGTCCTGGAGGGGGCTCTGCTGGTCGGGCTGTTCATCTCCAACCCGGTCCGGATCGAGCACCGGGCCCGCTTCGTCCGGTGGGCCAGCCTGGTGCTGGTCTTCCTGCTCACCGGGGCCAACGCCACCTCGGCTGTGCTGCTCGTCAGAGAGATCCTGAGCGGGCACGCGGGTAGCGCGGCGGGTCCGCTGCTGGCCTCGGGTGCGGCCATCTGGGCGACGAACGTGATCGCGTTCGCGCTGTGGTACTGGGAGTTCGACCGGGGCGGCCCGGTGCACCGGGCGCACGGCACGTTCCAGTACCTGGACTTCCTGTTCCCGCAGATGACGGTCAACGAGCTGGTCCCGCCGGACTGGGAACCGCGGTTCGTGGACTATCTGTATCTGTCGTTCACCAACGCGACCGCGTTCAGCCCGACCGACGTGATGCCGCTGGCCCGCTGGGCCAAGCTCACCATGCTCGTCCAGTCGGCGGTCTCGCTGGCCCTGGCCGCCCTGGTCATCGCCCGCGCGATCAACATCCTGCCCAGCTGACCCCGCCTCGCGCGACGCCCAAACCCTGTCTCGCCTTCCGGGTTACTTGCCGGTATTATAGGCTTGTTACTCACCGGTAGCGCGTCTGCCGCGGCACTAACTCTTCCCAGACGGGGGCGGCCATGGGTCACTACAAGAGCAACGTTCGGGACCTCGAGTTCAACCTGTTCGAGGTGCTGCGCCGCCAGGACGTGCTGGGCCGCGAGCCGTACCCGGAGGTGGACGAGGAGACCGCGCGCGGCATCCTCGACGAGGTGAACCGGCTGGCCAGCGGACCACTCGCGGACTCGTTCGCGGACGCTGACCGCAACCCGCCGGTGTTCGACCCGGCGACCGGCGACGTGCGCATGCCGGCGAGCTTCAAGAAGTCGTTCAAGGCGTTCATGGATGCCGAGTGGTTCCGTCTCGACCTGCCCGCCGAGCTGGGCGGCACCGCCGTACCGCGCACGCTGGCCTGGGCGGTGGCCGAGCTGATCCTGGGCGCCAACCCGGCGGTCTGGATGTACTCCGGCGGCCCGAACTTCGCCCACGTGCTGTGGCGGATCGGCACCCCCGAGCAGCAGCGTTTCGCGCAGCAGGCCGTCGAGCGTAAGTGGGGCAGCACCATGGTGCTGACCGAGCCGGAGGCAGGCTCGGACGTGGGCGCCGGCACCACCAAAGCCATCGAGCAGCCCGACGGCACCTGGCACATCGAGGGCGTTAAGCGATTCATCACGAGTGCCGAACACGACATGGCGGAGAACATTTTCCACCTGGTGCTGGCGCGGCCGGAGGGGGCCGGGCCCGGCACCAAGGGCCTGTCCATGTTCCTGGTGCCCAAGTTCCTGGTCGGCCCGGACGGTGAGCTGGGCGAGCGGAACGGCGCGCGGGTCACCGGCGTCGAGCACAAGATGGGCCTGAAGGCGTCCACCACCTGCGAGGTCACGTTCGGCGCGGACCGCCCGGCGGTGGGCACGCTGGTCGGCGGGGTGCACGACGGCATCCGGCAGATGTTCATCATCATCGAGCACGCCCGGATGATGGTCGGCACCAAGGCCATCGCCACGCTGTCCACCGGGTACCTGAACGCGCTGGCCTACGCCAAGGAGCGGGTGCAGGGCGCGGACCTGAGCGAGATGGCGGACAAGACCGCGCCGCGGGTCACGATCATCCACCACCCCGACGTGCGCCGGATGCTGATGACGCAGAAGGCGTACGCCGAGGGGATGCGCGCGCTGATGCTCTACACCGCGTCCTACCAGGACACGATCCAGCAGGCGCGGGCCCGCGGCGAGAGCGACGACCTGGCCGCCCGGGTCAACGACCTGCTGCTGCCCATCGTCAAGGGCGTCGGGTCAGAACGCGCCTACGAGCTGCTCACGCTGTCCCTGCAGACGTTCGGCGGGTCCGGGTTCATCCAGGACTTCCCGATCGAGCAGTACATCCGCGACGCCAAGATCGACAGCCTGTACGAGGGCACCACCGCGATCCAGGGCCTGGACCTGTTCTTCCGCAAGATCCTCCGGGACGAGGGCGTCGCGCTGCGCACCCTGCTCGACGAGATCACCGAGTTCGCGGACGGTGCGGCGGGCAACGGCCGGCTGAAGGCCGAGCGGGCCGCGCTGGCCGCCGCGGTCAGCGACGTCCAGCGCATGGTAACCGCGCTGACCGGCTACGCGGTCGGCTCGCTGGAGCGGCCCACCGAGGTGTACAAGGCCGGGCTGAACACCACCCGGCTGCTGATGGCCCTCGGCGACCTGATCATCGGCTGGCTGCTGGCCCGGCAGGCCGACGTGGCGCTGGCCGCGCTGGACCAGGGGGCCGGCCGGGACGAGGCGTTCTACCAGGGCAAGGTGGCCACGGCGCGGTTCTTCGCGCAGACCGTGCTGCCCCGGCTCGCGGTGGAGCGGGAGATCGCCGAGACGGCCTCGCTGGACTTGATGGAGCTGCCCGAAGCCGCGTTCTGAGCGTGCGGGCCGGCCCGCCCCGCACGCCACCCCGGCTCAGATCTCGTACTGGACCGCCGCCCGGTCGGCCATGATCGGCCGCACGTACTTGTCGATGATCGCCCGGTGCACTGGGTGGTCGCGGTAGACGAGGTAATCCGGCACGCTGGCGAAGTCCGCGACGACCGCGAACTGGTAGTTGCCCGGGTTCAGGCCTGCGTCCAGGCCCACCTGATAGGCCTTGATCTCCGCGATGGCCCCGGGCAGCGTGCGCAACTGGCGGGCCAGTTCCTCCTGCTGCTCCCGCGTGGCCTGCGGCGTGAACGTGAACAGTACGACGTGCCGGAACATCGGCGATCCCTTTCTGCTGCGGAGGTCAGGACCAGGCCAGCATCCGGGCCGGGTCGTGCAGCATCGCGCCCACGTCGCGCAGCGCGGCCGAGCCCAGGTCGCCGTCCACGATGCGGTGGTCGAAGGATAGCGACAGCGTGGTCACCCGGCGCACCGCGAGCTGCCCGTCGACCACCCACGGCGCGTCCTTGACCTGGCCGAACGCCAGGATGGCCGCCTCGGGCGGGGTCAGGATGGGGGTCCCCGCGTCCACCCCGAACACGCCGACGTTGGTGATGGTGATCGTCCCGCCGGTCAGGTCGGCCGGTGACGCCTTGCCGGCCCGGGCCGTGTCGGCCAGGCCGGCCAGCGCGCGGGCCAGCGCGGGCAGGCTGAGCATGCCGGCGTCCTTGACGTTCGGCACGATCAGGCCGCGCTCGGTGGCGGCGGCGATGCCCAGGTTCACGTAGTGCTTGACCACGATCTCCTGCGCGTCCTCGTCCCACGTCGAGTTGATCATCGGGTGCCGCTGGACCGCGATGAGCAGCGCCCGGGCCACCATCAGCAGCGGCGACACGCGCACTCCGGCGAACTCGGGCAGGTCCCGCAGCCGGGCCACCGCGTCCATGGTGGCGCCTACCTCGACCTGCAGGAACTCGGTGACGTGCGGCGCGGTGAACGCGCTGGCCGACACCGCGGCCGCGGTGTGCTTGCGCACCCCGCGGATCGGGATCCGCTCCTCCCGCTCGGCCAGGGCCAGCGCCGGCGCCAGCGCCGGGCCGGGCCGGCACCGCGGCGAGCGCCTGGCCGCCCGCGGCTCGCTGCACGTCGTCCCGGGTGATCGAGCCGGCCGGACCGGTGCCGGCCAGCGCGGTCAGGTCCACGCCGAGGTCCCGGGCCAGCTTGCGCACCAGCGGCTTGGCCAGCACCGTGGCGGGCCGGCGCCCCCGTTCACCGCCGGTCCCGCACCGGACGATCCAGCTGCCGAACGCCGTTGCCCGGCCGCTGCCTTCCGCGCCCGCCGGGTCGTCGCGGCGGCCTTGACCCCGTAGCCGACCAGCACCGCCTGCCGTTCCTGCGGCGGGGGCGCCGGGGTGGGCTCGTCCGCGCTCTCCGGCGGCAGCGGCGGGAGGAGGTCGTCGGCGGCCGGGTGCGGCCCCTCGGCGGCGATGGCGGCCGGGTCCAGCGCGGGGCCGGGCGTCTCGGCCGCGGCCGCGGGGACGGCCTGGTCCGAGCCGGGGGCGCCCTCGCCGACTGCGTCCACCGCGATGATCGGGGTGCCCACGTCCACCGTCTCGCCCTCGGCGACCAGCAGGCCGGCTACCACTCCCTCGAACGGGCTGGGCAGCTCGACGACCGCCTTGGCCGTCTCGATATCCACGATGATCTGGTTGATCTCGACGGTGTCGCCGGGCTTGACCCGCCAGCTGACGATGTCCGCCTCGGTCAGTCCCTCGCCCACGTCGGGCAGCCGGAACTCGCGTCGTTGTGTCATCTCCAGCCCCCTCAGACTGCGAACGTGCGGTCCACGGCGTCCAGCACCCGGTCCAGGTCGGGGAGGTAGTGCTCCTCGAGCCGGGACGGCGGGTACGGCGCGGAGAACCCGCCGACCCGCAGCACTGGCGACTCCAGCTGGTAGAAGCACTGCTCGGTGATCCGGGCCGCGATCTCCGCGCCCAGCCCGCCGGTCACCGGGGCCTCGTGTACCACCACGCAGCGGCCGGTCCGGCGCACCGACGCCATGATCGTCTCGTCGTCCAGCGGGGCCAGTGAGCGCAGGTCGATCACTTCCACCGACCGCCCGTCGGCCCGCGCCGCCACGGCCGATTCCACGCAGGTGCGCACCATCGGGCCGTAGCACAGCACGGTCACGTCGGTGCCCTCCAGCACGGTCCGGGCCCGGTCCAGCGGGACGGCCGCGGCCAGCTCGGATGCGGTATCCACGTCGGCCTTGTCCCAGTACCGGCGCTTCGGCTCGAAGAAGATCACCGGGTCGTCGCAGCGGATCGACTGCTGGATCATGGTGTAGGCGTCGGTGGCGTTGCCGCAGGCCACCACCCGCAGCCCGGCGACGTGCGCGAACAGCGCTTCCGGCGACTCGCTGTGGTGCTCCACCGCGCCGATCCCGCCGCCGCACGGGATGCGGATGGTCACCGGCATGGTGAGCTGGCCCAGCGAGCGCATCCGCAGCTTGGCCAGCTGGCTGACGATCTGGTCGAAGGCGGGGAACACGAAGCCGTCGAACTGGATCTCGCACACCGGCCGGTAGCCGCGCAGCGCCAGCCCGATCGCGGTGCCGACGATGCCCGACTCGGCCAGCGGGGTGTCCACTACCCGGCTCTCGCCGAAGTCCTTCTGCAGCCGGTCGGTGACCCGGAACACGCCGCCCAGCTTGCCCACGTCCTCGCCCATGATGAGCGCTTTGGGGTCGTCCTCCAGCGCCTTGCGCAGACCGGCGTTGAGCGCCTTGGACAGGGTCATGGTCGTCATCGGGCCACCTCCGCGTCGAACGTGTCCAGGTAGGCCGCGTACTGCTCGCGCTCGGTGTCGAGCAGCGCGTTCGGCCCCGCGTACACGTTCTCGAACATGGCCAGCGGCTGCGGGTCGGGCATCTGCTGGCAGGTCTTCCTGATCCGCCGGCCCAGCTCGTCCGCGGTGGCAGCGACATTGGCGAAGAACTCCGCGTCGGCCGCGCCGGACCGCACCAGGTACGCCTTCACCCGCTCGATCGGGTCCTTGAGCTTCCACGCCTCCAGCTCACTGGCCAGCCGGTACCGGGTCGGGTCGTCGGTGGTGGTGTGCGCGCCCATCCGGTAGGTGAACGCCTCGATCAGCATCGGGCCCTGGCCCTCCCGGGCGGCCTGCATGGCCTTCCTGGTCACCGCGAGGCAGGCGAACACGTCGTTGCCGTCCACCCGCACCCCGGGGAAGCCGAAGCCGCTGGCCCGCTGGTACAGCGGGATACGGCTCTGCCGCTCCAGCGGCTCGGAGATGGCCCACTGGTTGTTCTGGCAGAAGAACACCACCGGGGCGTTGAACACGGAGGCCCAGATGAACGCCTCGTTCACGTCGCCCTGGCTGGTCGCCCCGTCGCCGAAGTAGACGATGACCGCCTCGCCGTCCTCGCCCACCGCGCCGTCCCGCTGGATCCCCATCGCGTACCCGGTGGCGTGCAGCGTCTGCGCGCCGATCACGATCGTGTACAGGTGGAACCGGTGCGCGGCCGGGTCCCAGCCGCCGTGGCTGACGCCGCGGAACAGTTCCAGCAGCCGGCTCGGGTCCAGTCCGCGGCACCAGGCCACGCCGTGCTCGCGGTAGGTGGGGAAGGCCATGTCCCGCGGCCCGAGTGCGCGGCCCGAGCCGACCTGGGCCGCCTCCTGGCCGAGCAGCGAGGCCCAGATGCCCAGCTCGCCCTGGCGCTGCAGGGCGATGGCCTCGGTGTCGATCCGGCGGACCATGACCAGGTCCGTGTAGAGGTCCTTGACCTCATCGGTGGTCAGCTCCAGCGGGTAGTCAGGGTGTTCGACCCGTTCGCCTTCCGGCGTCAGGAGCTGGATTGTTTCGACGGCCACGTGTACTCCCTTGGGTGGTGGGGTTCACTAGCCCCCATGGTGGTGGGGTTCACTAGGGCCATCGTGACAGAACAAGCCACGACCCGGGAAACCCGGCGTGGATACGAGGGGTGCTGGCTCGTGCGGCGGCGCCCAGGGAAGACAGGGGACAGACGGTGGCCCGAATCGTGGTTGACGTGATGCTGCGCCGGGAGATCCACGATCCGCAGGGTGAGGCGGTCGCCAGCGCCTGCCAGCGGCTCGGCTTCAGCCAGGTGCTCGGCGTCCGCCAGGGCAAGCGGTTCGAGGTGGAACTGAGCGGCCCAGCCGACGAATCCGCCCTGGCCAAGGTGGCCGAGCTGGCCCGTGAGGTGCTGGCCAACCCGGTCATCGAAGAGTTCACCCTCCACGAGGGGTGACAACGATTGCAAGACAGCGCTAAGAGTTCACGATTATCCCGGCCAGGGCCGGGGAAAGGACACAAGTGGCCAGCACGTACGCGAGAGCGAGGGAACTGAGGGGCGGATGCGGGCTCAATCGAGACGCACCGAGGAGTCGATCGTGGACGTGGAGTTCTGCCTAGTGTTCCCGCACGAGGCGCTGAGCGTGCCGGTGATGCGGCGGGTGCTTGGCGACACGCTGCGGCGGCTGGGTGCCGATGAAGACGGGGTCGCCGACCTACTGCTCGCGGTGACCGAGGCGTGCACCAACGTGCTCAAGCATGGCACGCCCGGCCCGCGCTACGAGATTGTCGCCCGGATCGGCCAGCGGGGCTGCCTGATCCAGGTGCTGAACGACGAGCGCGGGCTCGACCCGCTGCTCGTCCCCGCGCCGCGCCGGCCCATGTGGGACGCCGTGCACGCGCCCGCCAGGCTCCGCCGCCGCGTGGTGCGCCCGCCGCGGCGGCGGCCCCGCCCGGGCGGGCGGCGGCGGTCCGGTGACGGGCACCGGCCGCTGACCGAGGACCAGGTCATCGCGATGCTGCCCGAGTCCGGCCGTGGCCTGGCCATCATGCGGGCCTGCGTGGACGACGTCACGCTGAGCACCGACCCGGGGGTCGGCACGGTGGTGTCGCTGGAGAAGCGGATGGCGTGGCGGGACGACGCGCTGCTCGGCCGCCCGGCCGAATTCCCGCTCACCGATGACGACGCGACCGGGCTGCGGGAAGGCCAGCTCAGGAACGTCGGCTGACGTCCGGGTGGTCCGGCGGACAGGGTAACCTGCAGGCAGACACGCCCCGCTACCCGCTGCGAGGATGCCCATGACAGCCCGGGTGGGCGTCATCACTTTTCCTGGCTCGCTCGACGACGTCGACGCTGCCCGGGCGGTGGCCCGGCCGGCGGCACGCCAGTGCCGGTCTGGCACGGCCAGACCGACCTGAGCGGCCTGGACGCCGTCATTCTGCCCGGTGGCTTCTCCTACGGTGACTACCTGCGCTGCGGGGCGATCGCCCGGTTCGCGCCGGTGCTGGCCGAGCTGATCCCGGCGGCCCAGGACGGGCTGCCGGTGCTGGGCATCTGCAACGGCTTCCAGATCCTGTGCGAGGCGCACCTGCTGCCCGGGGCGCTGACCCGCAACGCCGGGCTGCGGTTCATCAACCGCGCGGTGCGGGTGCGGATCGAGGACACCGCGACGCCGTGGACCGCGGACTACGGCCAGGACCAGGAGATCACCGTGGTGCTGAAGAGCGGCGAGGGCGCCTACGTGGCCGATCCGGCCACGCTGGCCCGGCTGACCGCCGGTGGGCAGGTGGTGGCCCGGTACGCGGGTGGCAACCCGAACGGCTCGGTGGGCGACATCGCCGGGGTGCGCAGCGAAGCCGGGAACGTGGTCGGGCTGATGCCGCATCCGGAGCACGCCATCGACGCGCTGACCGGGCCGGGCACCGACGGCCTCGGCTTCTTCACCTCGGTGCTGCGCTCGGTGGCCGGCGGGATGCTGGTGCCGGACGGGGCCGACGGATGAGCGCGGTGGACACGGTGGGCCGCGCGGCGGCCAGCCCGGCCCAGCCGCAGCCGTACGCCGAGCTGGGCCTGACCGAGGCCGAGTACACCAGGATCAGGGAGCTGCTCGGCCGCCGCCCGACCGACGCCGAGCTCGCCATCTACTCGGTGATGTGGAGCGAGCACTGCTCCTACAAGTCGTCCAAGGTGCACCTGCGCGCCTTCGCCGAGTCCGCGCCGCCCAGCCCGGCGCTGCTGGCCGGCATCGGGCAGCAGGCGGGCGTGGTGGACATCGGGCAGGGCTACGCCGTCACCTTCAAGGTGGAGTCGCACAACCATCCGTCCTACGTGGAGCCGTTCCAGGGCGCAGCCACCGGGGTGGGCGGCATCGTCCGGGACATCCTGGCCATGGGCGCCCGGCCGGTGGCGGTGATGGACTCGCTGCGGTTCGGCCCGGCCGACGCACCGGACACCCGCCGGGTGCTGCCCGGGGTGGTGGCCGGAATCTCCTTCTACGGCAACTGCCTGGGCCTGCCCAATATCGGCGGTGAGCTGGCGTTCGATCCCTGCTACAGCGGGAACCCGCTGGTCAACGCGCTGTGCGTGGGGGTCATGCGGCACGCCGACCTCAAGGAGGCGGCCGCCCGCGGCCCCGGCAACAAGGTCATCCTGTTCGGCTCGCGGACCGGCCCGGACGGCATCGGCGGGGCCTCGGTGCTGGCCAGCGCCACGTTCGGCGGTACCGACTCGGCCAAACGGCCCAGCGTCCAGGTCGGCGACCCGTTCACCGAGAAGCTTCTCGTCGAGTGCTGCCTGGAGCTGTACGCGGCCGGGGTGGTCAGCGCCATCCAGGATCTCGGCGCGGCCGGCGTGTCCTGCGCCACCGCCGAGCTGGCGGCCGGCGGCGGCACCGGCATGCGGGTGGAACTCGACGCGGTGCCGCTGCGCGACCCGGCCCTCGGCCCGGCCGAGATCCTGATGAGCGAGTCACAGGAACGCATGATGGCCGTGGTCGAGCCGGGCCAGGTCGGCCGCTTCATGGAGATCTGCGCCCGCTGGGGCGTGCTGGCCACGGTGATCGGCGAGGTGACCGGCACCGGCCGGCTGCAGATGAGCTGGCGCGGCGAGCAGGTGGTGGACATCGCGCCGGGCAGCGCAGCCGACGACGGGCCGGTATACCGGCGGCCCATCCAGCGCCCGGCCGGCCAGGACGCGCTGCAGGCCGATGACCCCGCCAAGCTGGCCCAGCCGTTGTCCGGCCCGCAGCTGCGCGGCGCCCTGCTGTCGCTGCTCGCCTCGCCCGGGCAGGCGGACAAGAGCTGGGTTACCGAACAGTACGACCGGCATGTCCGCGGCAACACCGTGCTGGCCATGCCGGAGGACGCGGGGGTGCTGCGGATCGACGAGCAGACCGGCCTCGGGGTGGCCCTGGCCACCGACGGCAACGGCCGGTTCTGCCTGCTCGACCCGTACGCGGGCGCGCAGCTCGCGCTGGCCGAGGCGTACCGCAACGTGGCCGCGACCGGCGCGGTGCCGCTGGCCGTCACCAACTGCCTGAACTTCGGCTCACCCGAAGATCCAGGCGTGATGTGGCAGTTCAGCGAGGCGGTTCGCGGGCTGGCCGACGCGTGCGCCGCGCTCGGCGTGCCGGTCACCGGCGGCAACGTCAGCTTCTACAACCAGACCGACGCGGTGCCGATCCACCCCACCCCCGTGGTGGGCGTGCTCGGCGTGCACGCGGACGTGTCCCGGCGGGTGCCGATCGGGTTCAGCGCCGCGGACGCCAGCATCGTGCTGCTGGGCCGGACCGCCGCCGAGTTCGGCGGCTCGGCGTGGGCGCACGTGGCGCACCGGCACGTCGGCGGCCGCCCGCCCGCGGTGGACCTGGCCGCCGAGCGGGCGCTGGCCGCCGTGCTCACCGAGGCGGCCGCGGCCGGGCTGCTGGACGCGGCGCACGACCTGTCCGAAGGCGGCCTGGCCCTCGCGCTGGCCGAGTGCTGCCTGTCCGGCGGGCTGGGCTGCCAGGTGAGCCTGCCGGGTGACCGGTTCACCGAGCTGTTCAGCGAATCGGCGGCCCGCGCCGTGCTAGCCGTCCGCCCCGGCTCGGAAGAGGCCCTGGCCCGCCTGGCCGCCGAGCACGCGGTGCCCACCCAGGTGATCGGCGCGGTCGGCGGCCCCAGCCTGGTCGTCACGGACAGCTTCGACATCCCGGTAGACGAACTAGCCGCCGCCCACACCGGCACCTTGCCGGCGCTGTTCGGCTAATCGCCGACGAGGCTGGATTTAGTACGCGCTCCAGAACATGACGAGCTGGGGCCACGGTTTGCTGGCCGAGCAGGGCTGCATCTCGGCGAAGGAATCCCCGCCCGACCCGGCCGACCCGACCGCGAGGCAGCGGCCGTTCGACGCGTTGCGGAGCTGCCAGTAGTCGCGGCCCATCCCGTCGGTGCCCTCGAACGGGTGGTACCAGCGCTGGTCGAGTCCGCTGTCGCAGCGGTCCAGCTCGGTGGTGGCCTGGCTGCCGCCGCCCACTGCGGTCAGGCACTCCCCGTCCGTGCTGAACAGGAGCACGAACTGGCCGCCGCCCATCTCGTCCGCCTGCCACTGCTGGCTGGACTGCACGTTCTCCCCCCCAGTGCTCGGGGTGAAGATCAGGCCGCCCGCGCTGGCGAAGAGCAGCGTGGCGGATGACTTGGCCGAGCCGGCCTCGCCGGTCTGGCCCAGGTTGGCCAGCCCCACCGTCTGCTGGCTGGTGATCTTGGTGGACAGCGGGTCATGCCGTCCCTGCGCCACGTTGGAACTGCCCAGGTGGGTGATCGCCAGTGCCCCGCCCGCGGCCAGCACGGCGAGCACGGCCACAGCTGAGATCAGCACGGCAGCCGTCGCCCGCGACCGGCGCTTGCCCCGGCGCCCTGGACCGCGTGTCCCTGCCATATTCACGACGACTACCTGCTACTGGCCAGTCGTGCTACCGATATCAGAAAATAGCTCAAATTACGAAATGTAGGACTGCGTTTCGATAGTGATCGACTGCATTGAGTGAGTATGACTGGCCCAGTTGTGTACTGTCCGTGACCGCAAGCCGGGCCCGGCCACGAGCAGACCGTCCGCCGTGATCCACGAGCGGACCGGCCCATCCGTGATCACGGTAAGTTGACTCTGATGCCAGCCCGCCCGCGCGCCAATCAGCAGCGAATGCTGACCGCGCTGCAAGCCCAGCGGGCCGGCCTCGGCCAGCCGCCGTGGACCGGGCCCGCCGCGGCCAGCCAGGTGGGCCGGGCCCTGGTCCTGGCCGTGCTCGACGCGCTGGACAGCCCGGCTGCAGAGGCCCGGCCCGATGCGCTCCGCGCCGCGGTGACCTACCTGCTCGACCTGCTGGCCGCCGATGCCCCCGGCCGCGCGGTGGAGGTCCGGGTGCCGCCCTACGCCGCTGTGCAGTGCGTGGCGGGACCCCGGCACACCCGGGGCACTCCGCCGAACGTGGTGGAGATGGACCCGGTGACGTGGGTGCTGCTGGCGGCTGGCCGGCTGTCCTGGGCCGACGCGGTGGCGGCCGGGCGGATCAGCGCCAGCGGGCCGCGGGCCGACCTGTCCGGGCTGTTGCCGCTGCTCCGCGGCACCAGCAGCCATCCGGCCTCACTAGACTGACCAGGTGGTCACCCCCGATGGCCGACTGACGGACGATGTAGATCCCACGGACCGGCCCCCTCGGGACGCATGCGGAGTGTTCGGCGTGTGGTCCCCTGGCGAGGAAGTAGCGAAGCTTGCCTACTTCGGCCTGTACGCACTGCAGCACCGCGGCCAGGAGTCCGCGGGCATCGCGGTCAGTGACGGCGACCGAATCGTGGTCTATAAGGACATGGGCCTGGTGGCCCAGGTGTTCGACGAGGCTGCGCTGTCCACGCTGCGCGGGTACATCGCGGTCGGCCACTGCCGGTACTCGACGAGTGGCGCGTCGGTGTGGGAGAACGCGCAGCCGACGTTCCGGTCCACCCCGGTGGCCAGCCTGGCGCTGGGCCACAACGGGAACCTGATCAACACCCTGGAGCTCGCGGCCATCGCCAGCGGTGCGGACGGCACACGCGGTGGGATGGGGCAGCGGGCCACCTCCGACACGGACGTGCTGACCGCGCTGTTCGCCGACCCGCGGATGGCCAGCGTCGAGGACAGCGTGCTGGCCACGCTGCCGTTGGTGCGTGGCGCGTATTCGCTGGTGTTCATGGACGAGCACACCCTGTACGCGGCCCGGGACCCGCAGGGCTTCCGCCCGCTGGTGCTGGGCCGGCTGGCCCGCGGCTGGGTGGTGGCCAGCGAGACGGCGGCGCTGGACATCGTGGGTGCGTCGTTCGTCCGCGAGGTCGAGCCCGGCGAGCTGATCACCATCGACGAGCGCGGGGTCAGGTCGCAGTCCTTCGCCCGGGCCCACCCGGCGGGCTGCCTGTTCGAGTACGTCTACCTGGCGCGGCCGGACACCTCCATCGCCGGGCGCAGCGTGCAGGCCACCCGGGTGCAGGTCGGCCGAATGCTGGCCGCCGAACACCCGGTCGAGGCGGACCTGGTCATCCCGGTGCCGGAGTCCGGTACCCCGGCGGCCATCGGTTACGCGCAGGCCAGTGGCATCCCCTACGGCCAGGGGCTGGTCAAGAACTCCTATGTGGGGCGGACGTTCATCCAGCCCAGCCAGACGATCCGGCAGCGCGGGATCAAGCTGAAGCTGAACCCGCTCCGCGGCGTCATCGCCGGCCAGCGGGTCGTGGTGGTGGACGATTCCATCGTGCGCGGCAATACCCAGCGGGCCATCGTGGCCATGCTCCGTGAGGCCGGCGCGGCCGAGGTGCACGTGCGCATCTCCAGCCCGCCGGTGGCCTGGCCGTGTTTCTACGGGATCGACTTCGCCACCCGGGCCGAGCTCATCGCGGGCAGCCTGGCGGTCGAAGAGATCAGGGACTCGATCGGGGCCGATTCGCTGGGCTTCATCTCGCTGGCCGGGCTGACCGAGGCGACCACGCTGCCGGCCGGCCGGCTCTGCCGGGCCTGCTTCGACGGCAACTACCCGATCCCGGTGGCCGAAGCCGAGCGGGGCAAGCACCTGCTGGAAGTGGCCCCGCCGGTGGCGACGTGACCGAGCGGCCCAGCTACCGGGACGCGGGGGTGGACATCGCGGCCGGCGAGCGGGCCGTGGACCTGATGCGGGCGTCGATCACCAGGACCGCGGGGCCGGAGGTGATCGGCGGCCTGGGCGGCTTCGCCGGGCTATTCGACGCGGCCAAGCTGACCGCGATGCGCCGGCCGCTGCTGGCTACCTCCACCGACGGGGTGGGCACCAAGGTGGTCATCGCCAGCCGGCTGGGCCGCTACGACACGATCGGCATCGACCTGGTCGGCATGGTGGTGGACGACCTCGTCGTGTGTGGCGCGGAGCCGCTGTTCATGACGGACTACCTGGTATTCGGCCGGCTGCGCCCGGAGCGGGCGGCCACCCTCCTGGCCGGCGTCGCCGAAGGCTGCGTGCAGGCTGGCTGCGCGCTCATCGGCGGCGAGACGGCCGAGCATCCGGGTCACTTCGGCCCGGACGACTTCGACATCGCGGGCGCCGCCACTGGCGTGGTGGAGCGGGCCGACCTGCTCGGGCCGCACCGGGTCGAGGTGGGTGACGTGGTGCTCGCGATGGGCTCGTCGGGACTGCACTCGAACGGCTTCTCGCTGGCCCGGCACGTGCTGGACCGGGCCCGGCTCGACCTCGACCAGGACATCCCGGAACTCGGCGGCCCGCTGGGCGCCGAACTGCTCACCCCGACCCGGATCTACGCCAGGGACTGCCTGGCGCTGGCCGGGCACTGCGCGGTGCATGCGTTCGCTCACGTCACCGGCGGCGGGCTGGCCGCCAACCTGGCCCGGGTGCTGCCCGCCGGGGTGGATGCCGTGCTGGACCGGTCCAGTTGGTCGCCAGCCCCGGTGTTCGGCCTGCTCGCCGGCCGCGGCGGCGTGCCGGCCGAGGAGATGGAGCGGGTGTTCAACATGGGGGTGGGCATGGTGGCCGTGCTCAGCCGCCCGGACACGGACCGCGCCCTTGACGTCCTGGCCAGCCGGGATGTCCCGGCCTGGGTGCTGGGCGAGATCGTGCCCGGCACCGGTGCGGCCCGGCTGACCGGGCAGCACGCAGCCTGAACGTAGCTCACGTGAACCGGCGCCCAGCGGGCGGCGGGTTCAGGGTCGTGCGCTGATCAGTGAGTCAGGCTTAGGAGGACCGCCGGATGTGTGATCCGTTGGTGCCGCCGAGGTCGTCGTCCTCGTCGTCCTCGTCGTCGTCCTCGTCATCGGCAAAGTCGGCGTCCGCGTAACGCCCCGCGAGGTCTGCGTAGGGGTCGTTGCCATCCGCATCCTCGTCGTCCCTACCGACACCCAGCTCAGTCCGCAGCCGGTCAAGGTCCGTGCCGCCACTGTTGTACTTCAGCTGGCGTGCCACCTTTACCTGCTTGGCCTTGGCTCGGCCGCGCCCCATTGGCTCGACCCCCTCGAACATGCGGAGCCTTTCTGCGGCCCCTGCTCCCTGCGCTGATGACTTGCGGATCTACGCATGCCGGACCGCCCGTCGCCGCTCCACCGCTTGAAGTGCGACGTGCTCCGAGCTTACGTACAGAACCAACCGTACCTGCTTTGCGGCCTACGCGCCTATGCAGGATGCCAGCAGTCCTTGTTTGACCGGCACTAAATGATGCCGCCCGGCCGGCCGGGCGCGGCAACTCAGCCGCCCAGCCAGATCCCCCGCAGCCTACCTACCTCGGACATCCTGCGCTCCGCCAGCCGGTCGGCGGCGACGGCCGGGGGCACCCCGTCCGCCTCGGCCAGGGCAAAGATCTGCCTGGTGGTGGCAAAGATCTGGGCGGCGCGGGCCTTGGCCCGCTCAAAGTTGAACCCCCCGAGCTCGTCCGCTACCTGGATCACCCCGCCGGCGTTCACCACGTAGTCGGGGGCGTAGAGGACGTCGCGGTCGGCCAGCACCTTCTCGATGCCGGCGTGGGCCAACTGGTTGTTCGCGCCGCCGCAGACGATGCTGGCGGTCAGCTCGGGCACGCTGTCGTCGTTGAGCGCGCCGCCCAGCGCGCAGGGCGCGAAGATGTCCAGTGGCCGGGTGATGAGCTCGCGGGTGCTGCCGGCCACGGTCACCTCCGGGTGGGCGGCCTGCACCCGGGCCACGGCGTCTGGGTTCACGTCGCAGATCACCGCGGTCGCCCCGGCGTCGGCCAGCAGGCCGACCAGGCGGCGGCCGACTTTGCCCACGCCTTCCACGCCGACCACCCGGCCGTCCAGGCTGGCCGAGCCCCACCGGTGCTCGGCCGCGGCCCGCATGCCCTGGAAGACGCCGAACGCGGTCAGCACGGAGGAGTCGCCCGCGCCGCCGTTGGGCACCGTCCGGCCGGTCACGTGCCGGGACTCGCGGCCGATGATGTCCATGTCCTCGCTGTAGGTGCCGATGTCGCAGGCGGTGATGTACCGGCCGCCCAGCGATGCCACGAACCGGCCGTACGCGCGGAGCAGTGCCTCCGACTTGTCCGTGGCCGGATCGCCGATGATGACCGCCTTGCCGCCGCCGTGATCCAGGCCGGCCAGCGCGTTCTTGTACGCCATGGCGCGCGACAGGTTGAGCGCGTCGGCCAGGGCCGCGTCTTCGTCGGGATAGGGGTAGAACCTGGTTCCACCCAGCCCTGGGCCGAGCGCGGTGGAGTAGATGGCGATGATGGCCCGCAGGCCGCTCTGCGCGTCCTGGCAGAAGACGACCTGCTCGTGTCCGGATTGGCCGCCCGGGCTGACGGCCGGTCCGATGGCGGCTGCGCCCTCGGCGGGGTGGTTGCTGCTGTCCGCGGGTCTCGCGAAAACGCTGGTCACGATCGTGACTACCTCTCCGGTCCTGGTTGGCGACCTGGGTAAACGCCACATGGGCCAGCCGGTGGGTTCCGCGGCCAGCCCCGGCTCTGAGACTATCGCCCCATTGCGGGCGCTGCCGTGCCCGCAGCCGCCCGGCCGGGGACGCCGGCCTGGTGGTGACGATCTCGTTATGGACTGGACATCTACGACGGCCCACGCTCGTGCCACGATGCCAACGTGCGACCCTACGCGGCATATCTGCGCGTCTACGAGCCACTCTCCGCGTTCAGCGATCCCGAGGGGCAGCGCTGGGCTGACTACGCAGCGTCACCGAATCGTCCGCGCCGGGCCGCCGCCCTGGACGCCGAGCAGGCGGATGCCCTCGGCCGGCTGATCGCCACGCCGCCGGTCGCCGCCCCGGCGCAGGAGAACGGGCACGCGTACGTCCGGTGGGCGGACGGAGTCACCTATATCTGCCCGTGGCAGACCCGGCTCCGCTGCTGGCTCGCGCTGACCACGCTGCGGGCCACCGCCCGGCCGCTGCTGGCCACCGCCTTCCCGGCCGGCCAGGCCGAGGCCGCGGTGCGCGACTTCGCCCGGTGGCAGGGCCAGGCCGCTTCGCTGCGGGTGTTCATCCAGGCGTGCACGTGGTCGGTGCCGACGGCATGGTTCGTGCCGTTCGCCCCCGAGGAGCGGTGGCTGGTGCTGGGCGGGACCGTGGATCCGGAGGCCCGGGGCCCGGCGACCGCGTCGGCCACCCGGACGCTCAGCTACACCACGGCCATGGCGCAGGCGCGGCGGCGGGTCGCCCGGGCGCTGAACGCGGTCCAGGGCTCCGCCGGCGATGCGTTAGCCGGTCAGCCGGCCCGGCCGGCCTGCCGCCGAAATCCGGGTCGCGGCGACGGCGGGGTCGTCGGTTCCTGGCCGGCCGGCGCGGAGATCGCCCAGGTCGGGCGCTGGCTGGAGGAGTTCCATCCGCATTCCGTGGTGGAGCTCGACTACGGCGGCCTGGTGCACCTGCTGGACGACGAAGCGCTGCGCGCCGATCAGTCGGTAGCCGAGGTGTCGGCGGCCATCAGCGCGAGCCGGGAAGGCCAGCCAGACCTGGCCGCCGTGCTCTATCAGCGGCTGCGCAGCAGGTGGCAGGCGCTGGAGTCGCTCGAAGCCGCCAACTGACTACCAGCGGACGACTTTCCAGATTCCACCCGTTGCGACGATACGTGTCGCTAGAATCACGCAGCGTGACGCATATCAGTGGAGCAACGGGGGCGACCTGTCACAGAATCTTTGCTCCTGGTGGTCAACTTGTCACCGCTGGTGATGGCAATATGGTCTCAGTGGGCCATATGGGACATCCACGGCAGGCTCCACACGGAGTCAGACAAAGCAACAACGCCGGATCGCAAGACTGGTCCAAGAGGAGAGGCCGTAGACATGTCTGCACGTACACCCGAGGCTGAGCCGCTGTTGACGCCGGCGGAGGTCGCAACAATGTTCCGCGTCGACCCCAAGACGGTTACCCGCTGGGCGAAGGCCGGAAAGCTGACCTCCATCCGCACGCTGGGTGGGCACCGCCGCTACCGGGAGACAGAAGTCCGCGCACTGCTGGCGGGGATCCCGCAGCAGCGGTCGGAGTAGGGGACGCAGCAAGCGGCCAGCCCAGGCGCAGTTCCGGCCAGGGAGATGGCCAGGCCGGTAGCCGTCACGGCGGGTACCCGGCGCCATGATAAGTAGAGATCCGAAGTTCCAAGCAGGTAGAGCAGTACGAGTTCAGCAGTTCAGCGCAGAACTGAAGGGGGGGTCGGCCCCGGCGGATGGCCGGGCCGAGCCGAGCGGTGATCGCGCAGGCCGCTCGAGGGGGTCCGTTCTAGCACTGCCGGGGTCGATCCTGGGTCAAGTCCCAGGTCCTTCGCGCCGTACACCAGCGTCCAGGTCCACGCGGGCTGGTGCTCACGGCCGGTTTCCCGCCAGCCCAGCGCCGAGCAGGCGGCGCGTTCTTCCAGCGCGCCCGCATGAGGCTCCGCCGCTGCCCCAGCGGCCGTCTTACGCGCGAGCCCGCCAGCGGCACCCTGCCTGCGCTGCCCAGCAGCACCCGCCCGCACGAGCCAGCCAGCGGCCGCCCCCGCGGGAGCGACTACTGGAAGTTATATACAGCTAACTTTTCGTAACTGCCCGTGCCCGGGACGGGTGTCCGCCATACTTGTCGCCATGCCGTCGGCCGACACGGGGGAGGGCGACGCGCTAGGCGTTCGCGCAGCACAGACGAAAGCAGGCGCTACGGGCGCATGCCGTCGGAGCGCGGACTGCCGCCGCCCGCCAGTGGCCCAGATGAGGCCCGGCGCGGCACTGCTTCTCAGGGGAGGATCGCACAATGCCTGATCCAAGGCTGGTATCTCGCGCGCAACGCGCCGCAACAATGTTGGAGCGGGCATGGGAGCGATGGCGCAACGCACACGGCCTGGCAGCGGAACCGCTGCCGCCCGTCTCAAGTTATGTCGGTTACTCGATCGAGGAGCCGTGGGGGCGGCCGCGGGTCGTCTTCGGGGTAGCCGCCGAGGACGCGGAACGGCTCGCCGCCTTCCTGCAGAACAGCCTGGACCGCGGGGAAGAGGCCGGCGACGGCGGCCAGTGGGCCGCGGCCCGGGGCGGCGGCGTGCCGTCTGGCCCAGCCGGAGCGGAGCGGGGCAACCTGCTCGAAGACGTCCGGGGCCGGATACCGGTGCAGGGCTGGCCGGAATTCAGCGAGAGCCGTGAGCAGCTGAACAGCTCCGGCGCCGCGGGGCCGGGGCCCGCCCGGCCGGGATTCGACGGGCCGTGGCCGCCCGGCGCCCGGCCGGGCCCGGCTGCGCCCGGGACGGCTGCGCCCGGGACGGCTGCGCCCGGGCCGGCTGGGCCAGGTGAGGCTCCGCCTGGGGCGGCGGCGGCCGCGGCGGGGCCGGCCGACCCAGCGCACCCGGACAACGGCCTGGCCGTGGCCGGCGGGCTGGCCGGCGCTGATGCCGCGGGTCACCCGGATGGCGTGGCGCTGGATGGACGCCGGGCCCGCCAGCCGGACGGGCGACGCCGAGGCCGAGGCCGAGGCCGAGGACGAGCTGAACTACCAGAACGATGACGTGGAGCACGCCGCCTGGCTGTCCGGCATCGGGGCGGCCGGCGACGCGGACGACGACGATGAGTACTGCGACACGGCCGATGACCTGCGGGCTACCCCGCGAGGGGCGCGTCCGGTCCAGGCCGGGCCGTCCGGGGAGGACGCCGCCGACCGCGCCAGCCGCAGTGGCGCCGGCGGCCGGGCCGACACCGCGGACGGCGCGGCCGGGCCGGACCAGGCACCAGCCGCCGGGGCCAACCCGGCGGACACCGGGGTGGTGGGCTGGCCATCGTCGGCCGGCCTGAGGCATGCGCCGCGCCCGCCGGCCCGCGAGCCACGCGATGACGGGCCGCCGGGTACCGGGGCCCCGGCCGACGGCCAGCCCGCGCCCGGGCCGTTCCCGGGTCAGGCGGACCGGCCGCGGCCCACTGGGCCGGATGACTCCGCACCAGATGCCCCTGGCCGCCCCGGTGCCGAGGGGATGGACGGGCCCACGGCGGCGGCCGACGTCCCGGCGGACCTGGCCAGCCGGACCGGCCTGACTGACACGATGGCCGCCGAACTGGCCGGCTGGGCCGCGGGCGAGCTGCCCGGCCAGGCCTCGGCCCGGCTGGCGGCCTGGGCCAGCGTAGGCGGTGCGGTCGCTCGTGGCCGTCGGCAGGCGCGCGGCGGTGGCAGCACCGCCGCCGAGCGGGTGCGCTGATCCGCCGCTGGGCCGGCGGCACGACTGCCGCGGCCTGGGCCGAGAGCCCGGGCCGCGGGAGTTCCGTGCATCGGCGCTGGCCCAGCAGGGATCCTTGAGCGGGCCTTCAGCTAAGGCTAAGGTGCGCTCGATTCGATGGTGCCGTGACATCCGCGAGCGGCCCGCCGCGCAGCCGTCGGCCTCGTCCTGCGCTGACGATGATCGCGGTCGCCGCGGTGGCGCTGGTCGCCGGGGGAGCCGGGGCAGCGCTGGCCACCGCCTCGTCCGCTTCCTCCGCCACTAACGCAGCGGCCACTCCCGCACCCACCCCGCCCGCCGCCGCGGGCCGCCCATCCCCGGGCCGCTGGCCGGCGTTCCACGGTCCGCTGGGCGGCGGAACACACGGCGGTGCCGGGTTCTTCGCCGGCCCAGGCGGGGTCGTGCACGGCCAGGTCGTGGTGCCTGCGCCCGGCGGCACGTACCGCACCGAGGACATCCAGACCGGCACGGTGACCGCGGTCAGCAGCTCGTCCCTGACCGTGCGCAGCGCCGACGGCTATACCAAGACCTATCAGGTGACCAGCGCCACGCGGGTGGCCGCCGGGAGCACCGGTATCGGCTCGGTCAAGGTCGGCAACAAGGTCGCCGTCACCGCCACGGTGCGCGGCTCGACCGCCAGCTTGACCAGGGTCATCGACCTCTCGCTGGTGGGCGGCGGCAGGTTCGCCCCCGGCTGGGGTCAGCACCCGTCGGCGGCCGGCTGACCGAAGAGACGTCTGGGCCCGGCCCGGCCTGCCCAGGGACCTGGCCGGGCCCAGACACCAGTTGTCGGCAGGCAGGCGGACAATCGGAGGCGTGCGGGTTGCGGTGGCGGCCGGGCCTGGCCGCACGGCCCTGCTGAGAGAGCTGGCGGACGACGGCACTGGCCAGGGTGCGGGCGTTCTGCTGAACGACCTTCCGGCTGCGGTGGCCGGCTATGCACGGGCCGGGCCGGTGCGCTGGGTGTGGGCGGACACCGCGCAGACATATCCGGCGCTGCTCGGGGCCGGGGTCCGGGTGGACCGGTGCCACGACGTGCGGCTGGTCGAGGCGCTGCTGACCGGCCGCGACGGCCGGCCGGGCGGCCCCACGGCGGGCGGCCCCACGGCGGGCGGCCCCGTGGCGGCCGGGCCCGGGGCTGACCGCGGCGCCGGGTGGCCGGCCGCGGACCGGCCCGCGCCGGGGCCCGGGCGGCTGGCGGCGGGTCACCAGGCGGCCCTGTTCGGGCCGGCCGAACCGGGTTTCGGCGAGGCCAGCGCCGCGCTGGACCGGCTGGTGGCGGCGCATGCGGACCAGTTGCGCCGGATCGCGGCCGACCCGCATCCGGGCCGCTTCGGCCTGCTGGCCGCGGTGGAGTCGGCCGGTGGCCTGGCCGCCGCCGAGATGCGGGCCCGGGGTCTGCCGTGGCGGGCGGACGTGCATGACGCGCTGCTGTCCAGCCTGCTCGGCGCACGGCCACCGGCCGGGCTGCCGCCGCCCCGGCTGGCCGACCTGGCCAGCCAGATCTCGGCCGCGTTCGGCGGCCGGCCAGTCAACCCCGACTCCCCGGCTCAGCTGATCAAGGCGTTCGCCACCGACGGGATCCGGATCCCGTCCACCCGGCTCGCGGTGCTGCGGGAGTTCGACCATCCGGCCGTTCCGCTGCTGCTGGAGTACAAGGAACTGGCCCGGCTGCACACCGCGAACGGCTGGGCCTGGCTGGACGAGTGGGTGTCCGGCGGCCGGTTCCGCCCGGAGTACGTGGTCGGCGGGGTGGTGTCCGGCCGCTGGGCGACCCGGGGCGGCGGCGCCTTGCAGATCCCCCGGGTGCTGCGCCGCGCGGTCGTCGCCGACCCGGGCTGGGTGCTGGTCGTGGCCGACGCGGCCCAGCTGGAGCCCCGGGTGCTGGCCGCGCTGGCCGGTGATCACGCGTTCGCCGAGGCGGCCGGCACCGGCGACCTGTATCAGGCGCTGGCCGGCGCGTTCGGCGGCGACCGGGCCAAGGCCAAGGTGGCCCTGCTGTCCGCCATGTACGGCGGGGCGGGCGGCGAGGCGTCGCAGTTGCTGGCCGTGCTGCGCCGCCGGTTCCCGCGGGCCGACCAGTACGTGGAAGCGGCCGCCCGGGCGGGCGAGGAGGGCCGGGTGGTCCGGTCCCGGCTCGGCCGGGCCTGCCCGCCGCCGTCCGCCGAGTGGCGCGGGCTGACCGCCGAGCCGGACGACCCGGACGCAGCCGACCAGCGCGCCCGCCGCTCGCTGCGTGCCCGCGGCCGGTTCACCCGCAACTTCGTGGTGCAGGCCAGCGCGGCCGACTGGGCGCTGGTGCTGCTCGCGGGGCTGCGCCGCCGCCTAGCCGCCCTGGACACCGCGCAAGGCGACGCGGCGGCCGGCGGCGCGGCGCCCGGCGACGCGGCGGCCGGCGGCGCGGCGGCCGAGCGGCGCGGCGGCCGGCGGCGCGGCGGCCGGGCCGGTGGACGGCCCGGGGCTGGTCTTCTTCCAGCACGACGAGGTGATCGTGCACTGCCCGGAGGCGATGGCCGGGGACGTGGTGGCGGCCGTCGGCGCCGCGGCCGAGGAAGCGCCGGCTGCTGTTCGGGGACACCCCGGTCCGGTTCCCGGTCAGCACCGCCGTGGTCAGCAGCTACGCCGACGCCAAGTGAGCCGGCCGGGCGGCTGCGGCACCCGGGTCAGGCGGTGGTCACCGTGGGCTGCTCGGTGCCGCAGTACTTGCACTTCGAGGCGGCCGCCGGGAGGTCGCTGGACAGGCAGGCCGGGCAGGTTTTGACCGGCGTCGGGTCACCGAACACGGTCTGCCCGCGCCGGGCCTGCACGTGCTTGTAGGGCACGACGATGACGAAGTACACCACGGCCACGAAGATCACGAAGTAGATGATTGAAGTGATGAACGAGCCGAAGTCCACGAATGTCTTGGGATTGTGATCGCTGCCCAGCTGAACGCCCAGGCCGATGGACTTGCCGCCCTGCAGTCTGGCGATGATCGGGCTGATGATGTCGGTGGTGAACGCGGCGATCAGCCCGCTGAACGCCAGCGCGACGACCAGGCCGACCGCGACGACGATCACGTCACCGCGCATAAGGAAGTTCTTGAAGCCCCTCATTGGTCATCTCTCCGATTCGCGGATGGTGTACTGGCCCGGTCCCGGTGGGCCCCGCCCGTCAATTTCCGGCCGGTCGTGATCGAAACCCGTTCGCCCCGCCACAACGCGGCCATCGTCATGCGGTGCCACGCCGTGCTGCGCCGCGGCGTGGTCGCGGCCATTGCCGTACGATCCACGCCCGCGTGCTGTTACGCAAGTGCTTCGGTTAATCTGCCGGGAACGGTTGCGCCCTGGTGATGCCCCGTTCTGACCGGAACATTTCGATCTATGATTCGGTCAGCGCCGAGCAAGGGGGCGGTTCCATGAGGCGGATACTGCTGGCCATCGTGGGCGCGCTGCTCATCATCGCCGGTGTCGTCTTTACGCTGCAGGGCCTCGGTTACCTCAAGGGCAGCGTGATGACGGGCGTGACCCTGTGGGCACTGATCGGGCCGGTGGTGGCCCTCGGCGGCCTGGCCATGACCGTGACGGGCCTGCGCAGCCGCTGATCCGGCAGCATCCTCCGTCCTGCGCGCGCCCCTGCCGCCACTTGTCAGGCAGGGCCTGACGGAATATGGTGAGCGTCGATGTAAGGCTATTCCTGACAGCCTGCTATTCCTGACAGCCTGCTACGCGGAGGGCTCACCATGGCTACCGACACGTCCAAGACCGTGATCGCGTGCTGCTCGTTCTGCCTCAAGCCCAACACCGAGGTGGCCAAACTGATCGCCGGGCCAGGTGTCTACATCTGCAATGAGTGCGTCGACCTGTGCGACTTGATCATCCAGGAGCAGGCGCAGTTGGCAGACCAGCCGCGCGGTGACCAGCCGCGCGCTGACCAGCCGCCGCCGCAGTCTCCGTGGCAGCAGGAGGTGCCGCTGGAGGAGGTCATGACCACGCTGCCCCGGGTGGCGGCGGGCAGCCGTCAGGTTGAGGAGCACCTGACGTACTGGGTGCGCAAGGCCCGGTCGCTGGGCGCGACCTGGGCCGCGATCGGCGCGGCGCTGGACATGACCCGGCAGTCCGCCTGGGAGCGCTTCTCCGGCGAAGAATGAGCCCCGCCGCGCCTGAGGCGTGA
>CAVQVG010000009.1:0-146759 GCA_963717125.1 uncultured Actinomycetes bacterium | reverse complement strand
CAATCCACTATCCACTACCAGGTAACCGGAGATGCATGTGCCGGGGTTAGTTTGTAAGAACGAGTGTCAGAGCAGAAGAAAGCTACCAGAAGCCCCTACCCGCAGTATGCCCCACCTATATCATCCCTACTACATATCCGAATGCATGCACTGCAAACCGAAGGAAAACTCGGTTTTATCCCCCCTAAACCACTTTCGTGTTATTGGTACACAACTAGCAAGGCAGCTTTCCTGCCAACCTCCCACTATCTTTGCCAACTTCCTTTACAATGTTCAAAAACCTTGCCAGGAGGCGTTTAATTGCAATAGATGTGCGGGAAAGTAGCCCGATCAGGTTCCGAAAATTGCCCATACTTTTCTTTTTGCGGGTTGCCTGATACAGGAAAGAATGAAAATATGCAAGCAGATGTACAATATATACAACCAACTCACCACATATATTGCCCGTTGTGTCATGCTCCTCTAGTGTGTAGAACGGGCGATAACCCAATAGGTATCAGTGATAGGACATCTTCTTCAACGTCTTCTGTTCCGTGTGTGGATAACGGGTCCGGTGATGTCTCGCCAGCATTCCGGGCAGGCACAGCACCGGACACCGCGCTCTTCAGTTTGGATTGATCCAGCAGTTTCCACCTATTTACAGGGTGAACAGGTAAAACAAATAGCACAGTCCTCACCCGCGTTGAGCCAGCGAGTAGAGCCAACAACGCCCATTCCACCACGCGCCTCGGCACAGCGTATACGTGCGGTCAATGTACGTCCTCGCTATCCCTATGCCAGAACACAGGAGAGCGAGGAGAGCGATCCGGCGGATATTCCAACGCTGCCGCCTCCAGCCACATGGGAGTATGACTCGGAAGCATATGCGGCGGAAAGCAGCTTATCCTCGTTATCACTGATTGTTGATACGCCAACCAATCCACGGTGTACCCAACTCCCTGGATACGCCACCGCATGGAATGCCACGCATCGAGGAGATGGATACCCGTCCACCCGCCATTCTCAAAAGTACTATTGATGGAATTGTGGATAGTCTATTAGCTATCCACACGATACAGAGAATCCACGTGATGCACAACGGCTATCGAAGATCAGCATACCATGCCAATACAGTTGAGTCCAGCAAGGGTAGAGAGGGCGCATGAAGCATATAGTACCAGTAGCCCCGTTGTGTCGCAGTTGCCCGGCGCCGCCGCCTTGTTTCTGGTACAAGCGTTTCAACGAATAACACCCCTACTCTCGCGCAAGTCCCGGCTATGTCGGCTGTCATATCACCTTACGACAGGCAGCCTGCCAGCACGGAACTGAGTTCATGGACAGCAGGTGCTGCCGCTGGTTCGCGCTATGCCCAGCTTGTAGCCGCCCGCACCAGGAGACAGAAAGCTGGCCCGACCTTCAATCTATTGGATAGGTTGCGCTGGTGGTTGCTTCATCCGGGGCGCTTTGAATTTCTCCTGTGGCTCGGCGGCACTATCCCCGATGACCGTGACCTGCATATTTCTGCTGATGCTCGTCTTTAGCGTCCATTGGAGCGCCCCCGACGCGAATAACGGGGCCTCGTCTTCTGCCAGGAACACGAATAATTCGGCGGGTGGTCAGATTTCCACCACAGGTTTTTCGCTCGCGGTAACACATGCCGGGGCGCTTATTGCCGGTCAACCCTTGCACCTCGAGGCGCCGGGTTTAGCGCGAACACCCGTATTCTTCTGAGCTACGATGCCAACCGGCCATTTCTCAACCAGGATGGGCAACCAGCGCGAGCGCAAGCAGATGCGCATGGGACGTTTGTCGTGACGCTCACCAGCCCTTCATGGGGCCTCGGCCAGCATCGTATTGTGGCGCGTGACATTGCAACTGGCTATCAGGCAACTGCCACTGTTACCGTTTTTGCCGCCACCAAATCGGCGACCGTGCCACCTGCGTGACCGCGACAGCTATCCAACAGGGCAATAATCCACCGCCGGTAGCGCAAACGCCGACGGCAATACCCACTGCTAGCATTACGCCCACCGCGACGCCACAACCGCCTACGCCCACCGTTGGCATCACTCCCACTGCCACCGTTGGCGCCACACCGACTGTGGGTGTGACCCCAACCCCTAAACTTGGTCAGACCCCTCCCGTCGAGATGAGTGCCACGCCTGGTATCATTGAGACAGCTACCGTTGGGAGTACAAACCCCGCTGTTCTCACTACGCAAAATGTCGCCGATAGCGGGGGAGCAGCCATTGTTATCAGCCCGTGGCTCTGGCTGCTGATCGGAGGATATATATGCGCTATGCTACTGTTTGGCCTCGTCGGCCTACTACACAAACGGTAACTACGTGCTATGTTGTGAGGATTGTAGGGGCGCAATTCATAGCGCCGGCAACCAAAGGTAACAAATGATAGACACTTTGGGGTACTCGTATTATACTTGTATAGTGGACAATGTGTATGTGGATTGTAAGACGGGCCGCAAGGGCGTCTTGTCGGGGGAAAGCTATTATGCAATATACGAGTATGGGAAGCGTCACCGCTGTTGTAGAACAGGAGCAAGGGAAGAAATGGTTTTACCCGAAAGCCCATATGCGCTGATTGTTGATGATGATGATGCTATTTTAGCGGTGGTTATGCTTCTGTTGGAGATGGAAGGGTATGCAGGTTTTGGTGTCTCGGATAGCCAGGAGGTTGAACCTTTTTCCTTCGACCAGTACACCTACGATGCTCTGGGCAACGTGCTGACCAACACCAACCAGGACGGCCAGTGGGTCTATAC
Organism: uncultured Actinomycetes bacterium; assembly: GCA_963717125.1. Lineage (GTDB taxonomy): Bacteria > Actinomycetota > Actinomycetes > Streptosporangiales > Streptosporangiaceae > RYN-230. The sequence continues at coordinate 144,001 of CAVQVG010000009.1, read as the reverse complement.
CAATGACGCCGACGGCCAATTGACTCAGGCGGTCTTCACGCCCAACGGTTCCAACCCGGACGGACTGACGAGCCAGAACCTCCAGTACGTTTACGACGCGGCCGGCAACCGCATCTCGCAGACGGTCAACGGTGTGACCACGACTTACGTCGCCAACAACGTCAACGAGTACACGAGTTCCACCACCAATGGCGTGCAAACCACCTACCAGTATGACAACGACGGCAACCTGACCAAGCAAACCACCGGCAGCAGTATCACGACGAACAGCTACGACCAGTTAGACGAACTGACCGGGGTGAATGGGCCGGGACAGTCGGCCACATACACCTATAACCCGCTCGGCAACCGCAACAGCCAGACGGTCAACAGCACGACGACGCGGTTTCTGATCGACCCGTTCGGCCTGGGCGACGTTGCCTCCACTTACAACGGAACCGGCAGCCTGACCGCTCATTACACTTACGGTTACGGCTTGACCAGCCAGGTTAGCGCGGCCGGCAGTGCGGCTTACTATGATTTCAACCTGACCAGCAACACGATCGGCCTCACGAACGCGGCGGGGAGCTACGTCAACAAGTACAGCTACCTGCCGTTCGGGCAGACGACGACCATCACAGCGGCGCTGACGAATCCGTTCACGTTCATTGGCCAGTACGGGGTGATGCAGGACGACTCCAACCTGTTCGACATGCGGGCACGGGAATATTCCCCCGTGACGGGGCAATTCCTGGGCAATGATCCGCTGGGCTTGGCAGGTGGCGATGGCAACATTCGTCGGTACGCGGGAAACAGCCCGGTCGCTAACGTCGATCCCACAGGGACCGATGATTGGTGGAACCCATCGACATGGGGCCGGAATAAACAAATGCCATCGCAGGGCCTACTGCCTGCGTATGGAACAACTCCTGAATTGCCTGCACAAGCCCAAAAGGCCACAGGGTATCATGCGCAAGGTGACCCCACAGGTACTTTGCAGCCAAATACTGATAATACCCACTATTTTGGCAGAGGAGGAAACAGTGGTAAGCCGAGGGATATGACGCCAAAGGCTGGTTTCGATGATCAGAACGCCCCCGTTCTTCAGAAGTTTCACCTTCAACAGGATCAGAGTTATGTGAATAATGGAATCGACAAAGGTTCAGGGCACGGGAACCCCTACAAAGCGGGACACCACGTCGCGGGGGATCAGAGCACCGTCCAACAAGCCAGCCCCAAGAAGGTTCGCCCCAAAAAAGGCGCTTTCGACCCCAATCTGGACCCCATATATCTGGCCATCGCACCTATCGATACCCTGAGCACGCCCGACGCCACCGGCACCACGGGCGACCAGGTGCCAAGCACTGCGAATCCCCCGCCCCCGGCCCCCGGAGTGTTCAGTCCCGTTGATATGAACCTGAATACCCCGGATCCGAACGTCCCATTCGTGTTTGGGATCTACCAGCCCGAGGATCTGGCCACCACGATTGCGAACCTCGCTCATAAATTAGACACCAACGACGACGCCGATCCTAACGATGATGACGACGCCGGCGACGACATTGTTGCCCAGTTCAGTAACGAGCAACTGGCGCAAGTGGCGCCCGACCAGTTCGCCCTGTTGGGCAATGCGGAACTTCCCGCCAAGCGCCCAGCCGGGCGATTACGAAATTGCCGCTTCGATCGTGGACGACAGCAACAGCAACATTACCAATTGGCAACTCCCCCAAATCAGCTACAATCCCAGCCAACCGCAATACACGAGTATCGCCTACGGACAAAGCCTCCAGGCGAGCAACTACCAAGTTGCCGATCCACCCCTGGTCATTATCGACACCACCGATCCGTCCATCACCAGCGCCAACCAGGTGACCGTAACTGCGGGAACGTCCTCCAACCCCAACGTGCCTTTCCCCCTGATCACGGGCATCTCCCTGACGCAACTGCCCAACGGCGTGACGCAAATCGTCGTCAACGGCGTGGTCAGCGCCGTGCAGCCTGGTATCGGTCCAGTGAACACGGTGCCGCTCAATATCACACTTGGCAATGAATCGACCATGACGGCGGAGGTGGTACTCAATGAAACTTCCAGCACGTATACCGTGAATCCAGTGGACGTGCAGGTCAGCCAGGGACAGCCGGTGCAGAACGTGCTGGTCGCCAACTTGACCGGCCCGGAGAACGGCTCCTATTCCGCCACCATCCACTGGGGCGACGGCGATACGTCCACGGGCGAGATCACACCGCTGGGTGGCGGCGAGTTCAGCGTCACCGGCACCAAGCCGCATCCTTATGCCACGGCGGGAAGCAACACGATCACCGTGACCGTGACCGGCCCCGGCACCACGCCAGCCCCCCCGGCCGTGACGATGGCCACCGTGTCCCCGGTCCTGCTGGCTCTCGGCGGCCTGACCGCGACGCAGTGGAACCTGAATCAGTCCGGGTACAATGGCACCATTGCGGTGAGCTATGGCAGCGGCAGTTACTCGCACCTGCAGGTCACCGGTCTGCCAGCGGGGCTGAGCGCTAGCCTGTCGGGTAGTACGATCACCATGAGCGGCACGCCGACACAGGTCGGCACGTTCTCCAATATCGTGGTTTCCCTGCAAGACAACAGCGGCATTCAGGGGAGTCGCACGTACAGTCTGACGATCAACGCCGCGGTGAGCTATCTCGTCGATAGCAAAGGTCAGCTCTTCACGGTGGCCGAACCCTCCGGCCAAACCCAGTTCGTGGCCCAAACCGGCCAGACCTTCCTGGACATTGGCCTCAGTCCGACCGGCCAGTTGTACGGCGTAGCCAACGCCAATCTCTACCAGATCAACACCACCACTGGCACCACCACCTCGATCGGGTCCATCGTCGATCAGGCGACGGGCCTGCCGATTTACTACACCGCCAATGCGCTGGAATTCCGCGCCGATGGCACGTTGTTCGTGGCAGTGCGCAATTCCCTCTACCAGGTGAATCCCCAGACCGCGGTCGCTACGTTCGTGCTGGCCTTACCCTATAACGAGTCGTCAGCCGGCGACCTGGTCTTCGATTCCCACAACGACCTGTTCCTGACCACCAATGACGGCTCGCTGGTGGAAGCCAATCCGAGCCTGACATCGGACAACCTCGTCGGTGCCACCGGGGCCCTGGGGATTGACGATATGAATGGGCTGGTTTACACCAACGGCACGTTGTACGGCTTCGGCCAAGCGGAGAACGCCCTCTATCAGATCAACACCAGCACTGGGGCGACCACTCTGTCGGCCGACTTGAGCATCTTCCACGGTATGAGTCCCCAGGGTGTTTACGGCGTCGCCACCCTTCCAACTCCGGTGGCCTCGAGTACCCTGACGGTCCAGGGCACGACCGGCAACGATACCTTCACCTTCACGGCCGGCAGCCCGTCGCAGTACAGCCTCAATGGCGTCAGCTACACCGTCCCCGCTGGCATCACCACCATCCACTTCGTGAGCAACGGCGGCAGTGACAGCACCACGCTTCACGGGTCAGGGCAACGATAACGCCGCCCTGCTGCCCACGGACGTTGCCCTCACCGCCAACGGCATTACCGTGGATGCGGCCAACTGCACGCGCAGTCACGGTCAACGCTGGGCGCTGCCGCGGCGGCCAACTTCGGCACTTCGACCGGCAGCGATTTCTTCAACAGCACGCCAACCTACAGCACATCCTCCGGGGTGGGTTACTCCAACACCGTCGTCGGCTTCTCCCAGGTCCACTGTTGGGCCGGCGGCACCGGAACTGTTGGCTACCTGTCCACCTCGACCGGCAGCGACACAGTGGGCGGACAGCCGACTTACAGCTTTGTCACCGGAGCCAACTACGCCAACTATGTCATTGGCTTCGCCACCGTCGATGTCTGGGCGGGCGGGACCAACTCCAAAGCCTACCTGGCGACCAGTACCGGCCACGACACCTTGGGTGGGTTGCCGAGTTACAGTTTCGTCGCCGGAAGTAGCTACAACGTCTATGTGATCGGCTTCAGCCAGGTGCAGACCTGGGCGGGGGGGAGCAACTCGGTCGCTTACCTGGCCACGTCCACGGGCCGCGACACTTACGTCGGCACGCCGACCTACAGTGAGGTGAGCGGAGGGTACTACGCCAGCTACGCGATCGGCTTCGCCCTCGTGCAGGTGTGGTCGGGAGGGAGCAACTCGGTAGCCTACCTGGGCACGTCGTCGGGCAACGATTCCCTGGTGGGCACGTCGAGTTACAGCTTGGTGACCGGAACGGGATACACGGCCTATGCCATCGGCTTCGCCAACGTCGTGGCCGCCGCGGGCAGCTCGAACTCGATCGCCGATTTGTACGATTCGCCCGGCAATGACACCTTCACGGGCTCGGGCGAGGCGCAGGCTGACCGGGCCGGGTTACAACGTCCAGGCGACGGATTTTGGCACCGTGCGGATTCACGCGACCTCAGGGGGCACGGATAGGGCATTCGTGAACGCCATTGGCTACACTTTCGCGAAGTACGGCAACTGGCAGTGATTGCTTCAGCGAAGAACTGGCGGACAGCGATTGGGCGGTTGTGCTCGGGACTCCACTTTCCCCGCGGGGTGAGTTCGCTCGTAAGGCAAAGCAGGGGGGCAGAGCAGGGGGACATTCATCGGATCCCGACACCTTTGATTCCTCCTAACCAGTGATTATGGAAAGACTTCCCGTTTTTTCAACCGACGGGGTTTCTGGCCTGGTTCAAAGCAGGGTAACAGTCCGCGGACGTTAGCCCGAAGCGCCAGCGAGGGTTGGACTTACCCTCGCTGGCGCTTCGGGCTAACTTTCTCCTTAACTTGGTGCCAATGGGGTTCGGAGTACCTCACCCCAAGGCTTGCCTGGAACCATCCCCAACTGTTGCGCCGCCCCCATTTATTCTAAAAGAAGCAGTAAGGCGCTGACGCCCAGCTTCGAGAAAAGCAGAGCCTGGTTAAAAACAGGTGTCCAGTGGTCAGGACAAGTGGTGCCAGTCCAAGGGGATTACCACGACTTGGGGCACTGGCTGGCCTAAACAGACCGTTGACGGGTAGGTTCTCAAGGATTACAGTACACCCATTACCTTTTGCCTCAAGGGGCATTTGCCGAGGGCTTTTTCTCGTCGGTTTCATTCTAACGGCATCTTTTTTGCAGTAATTCAACACCCTCTCGGTTTTATCGCCGAGGACGTGCGCATCCACTGAATTCCTGAGAACCCTCGCGCAAACGAAGGATTCCGCCCAGGAAAGAAAAGGGAGACTGGAATGCCAGAAAAAATCATGCGCACGGTTTCGGAACAGGCCCTCCTCGAAAGTGAGGCCCGCACCCGCGCCATTCTCGACGCTGCCGTCGATGCCATCATTACCATCGACGAAATCGGCATGGTCGAGTCGATGAACCCGGCGGCCGAACGGCTGTTCGGCTATCAGGCCACAGAGGTCATCGGCCAGAACGTCAAAATGCTCATGCCCGAGCCGTACCGGCACGAGCACGACGGCTACCTGGAAAATTACCGGCAGACCGGCCAGAAGAAAATCATCGGCATCGGCCGCGAGGTCGTCGGCCTGCGCAAGGACGGCACCACCTTCCCCATGCATCTCGCCGTCAGTGAACTGCACCTGGGCCACCGCCGCATGTTCACCGGCATCGCCCGCGACATCACCGACCTGCAGACCGCCATCCGGGAACTGGAACACAGCGAAGCCCGCACCCGCGCCATCCTCGACGCCGCCGTGGACGCCATCCTCACCATCGACCGCAACGGCGATCGTCGAGTCGATGAACCCGGCGGCCGAGCGGCTCTTCGGCTACCCGTCGACCGAGGTCTCGGCCAGAACGTCAAGATGCTCATGCCCGAGCCCTACCGCCAGGAGCACGACGGCTACCTGCACAACTACCTGACCACCGGCCAGAAGAAGATCATCGGCATCGGCCGCGAGGTGGTCGGCCTGCGCAAGGACGGCACCACCTTCCCCATGCACCTCGCCGTCAGCGAGCTGCACCTGGGCGACCGCCGCATGTTCACCGGCATCGCCCGCGACATCACCGACCTGCGGACCGCCATCCACCAGCTCGAGGACAGCGAGGCCCGCACGCGCGCCGATCCTCGACGCCGCCGTGGATGCCATCCTCACCATCGAACCGAACGGCAACGTCGAGTCGATGAACCCGGCGGCGGAACGGCTGTTCGGCTACCCGTCCAACGAGGTCATCGGCCGGAACGTCAAGATGCTCATGCCCGAGCCGTACCGGCACGAGCACGACGGCTACCTGAACAATTACCTGACCACCGGCCAGAGGAAGATCATCGGCATTGGCCGCGAGGTGGTCGGCCTGCGCAAGGACGGCACCACCTTCCCCATGCACCTCGCCGTCAGCGAGCTGCACCTGGGCGACCGCCGCATGTTCACCGGCATCGCCCGCGACATCACCGACCTGCGGCAACGCCATCAGCCAGCTCGAGGACAGCGAGGCCCGGACCCGGACCATCCTGGAAACGGCCGTCGATGCGATCATCACCATCGACGAACGCGGCCGGGTCGAGTCGATGAACCCGGCGGCGGAGCGGCTCTTCGGCTACCCGGCCAGCGAGGTCATCGGCCAAAACGTCAAGATGCTCATGCCCGAGCCGTACCGGCACGAGCACGACGGCTACTTGAGCAATTACCTGACCACCGGCCAGAAGAAGATCATCGGCATCGGCCGCGAGGTCGTCGGCCTCCGCAAGGACGGCACGCACCTTCCCCATGGACCTGGCCGTCAGTGAAGTGCAGCTCGGGATCGCGGCGGCTCTTCACGGGCATCGTCCGCGACATCACCGACCGCAAAAAGGCCGAGGAGCAACTCCGGTTCTACGCCGGGGAACTCCAGGGCCGCAACGCCGAACTGCTGCGCAGCAACCAGGAACTGGACGAATTCGCGTACATCGCCTCGCACGATCTGAAAGAGCCCTTGCGGGGCATCCACAACTACGCGACCTTCCTGCTCGAGGACTACCAGGACAAGCTCGACGACGGAGGGCGTCGACAAGCTCGAAACGCTGAAGCGCCTCACCCAGCGCATGGACATGCTGCTCGATTCGTTGCTGGAATTCTCGCGCGTCGGCCGCCTCGACTTCGCCATCCGGGACGACCGACCTCAACGAGGTCCTGGAAGAAGTGCTGGATTCGCTGCGCATCAACCTGAAGGAACGCGGCGTGGAGATCCGCATCCCCCGGCCGCTGCCCACCATCCAGGGCGACCGCGTCCGCATCGGCGAGGTGTTCCGCAACCTGATCACCAACTCGATGAAGTACAACGACAAGCCGGAGAAGTGGATCGAGATCGGCTACGGCACCGACCTGGGCCTCGACGCCAGCCGGCCAGGGAAGGCGAGACCGCTCCTCGGCCATCGCACCGTGTTCTACGTGCGCGACAACGGCATCGGCATCCCCGAGAAGCACTACGAGGCCATCTTCCGGATCTTCAAACGCCTGCACGCCCGCGACGAGTTCGGCGGCGGCACCGGGGTGGGGCTCACCATCGTCAAGAAGATCATCGAGCGCCACGGCGGGCGGATCTGGGTCGAGTCCACGCCCGGCGAAGGGACCTGCTTCTATTTCACCCTCTCCGGAGCGGAGTGACCATGCATGTCGCAACACCCGCATGCTGCTCGTCGAGGACAGCCCCGAAGACCGCGAGGCCACGATCCGCGCCCTGAAGAAAGCGGGCATGGCCAACCCGATTTACTGCTGCGGCAACGGCGACGACGCGCTCGACTACCTGTTCCGGCGCGGCAAGTACGCCGACGCCGCGCCTGGCCCCGCGCCCGAACGTCATCTTGCTGGACCTCAACATGCCCGGCACCGACGGCCGGGAGGTCCTGGCCGAGATCAAGAAGATCGGAACAGCTGAAATCCATCCCGGTCATCATCCTCACCACGTCCACGGACGACGCGGGACATTGAGAGCTGCTACCAGCATGGGGGCGAACAGTTACGTCAAGAAGCCGGTGGACCTGGAAGGATTCATGCTGTCCATCCAGCGTCTCAAGGATTACTGGTTTGAGGTGGTGATCCTTCCCAAGGCTGGAGTGAGCCGGCCATGAGCGAGAGACCGTACCGGATTCTCATCATCGAGGACAGCCCGGAGGACCGGGAGTTCTACCGGCGCCGCATCGCCCAGGGCCGCGAGCGAGGACTACCTCTTCTGGGAGACCGGCTCGGGCGAAGAAGGCTTGCGCCTGTGCCGCGAGGTGGTGCCCGACTGCGTCCTGCTCGATTACCAGCTCCCGGACCTGGACGGCCTGGAGTTCCTCGACCGCTTCCCGGCCGACGGTCGCCGGGGCCGACGATCGCCATCGTCATGCTCACGGGCCACGGCAATGAAGCGGTGGCCGTGCAGGCCATGAAAAAGGGCGTCCAGGACTACCTGATCAAGGGCCTCAACAACGACGGGCTGCGCCAGGCGGTGCAGGCCGCCATCGACAAGGGGATCCTGCGCCGCCAAGATCGAAGAGCAACGCCGCAAGCTGGAGCGTGTCGGCGGAACGCCAGTCCGCTCATTGCCGAACTGAAACAGCAAACGGCGGCCCTGTCCGAGGCGAACCGGCGGAAGGACGATTTCCTGGCCATGCTGGGACACGAACTGCGCAACCCCCTGGCTCCCTTGCGGAACATGCTGCAAGTAATGCGGCAGCGCGACGGCCAGGATCAGGCGCTGGCTCAGATGCAGGAGGTCATGGAGCGTCAAGTAACCCACCTGACCCGGTTGGTCGATGACTTGCTCGATGTCGCGGATCACCCGCGGGCGTGTGGAACTGCGGAAGGAAGTGGTGGATCCTGGGCGCCCTGGTCCGCCGCGCGGTGGAAACGAACCAGGCGTACCTGGCAGAGCGACATCATGTGTTGACGGTCGAGTTGGCGGCCGAGCCGCTCTTCGCGGAGGCCGACCCGGTTCGACTGGAGCAAGTGTTGAGTAACTTGCTCACCAACGCCGCCAAATACACAGACCACGGTGGCCAATGCCGTGACCACGGCCTGTGCGGGGGACAGGTGCTGATCCAGGTCAAGGACAGCGGCGTAGGCATCGCCGCCGACCTCCTGCCGCGAGTGTTTGACCTGTTTACTCAGGGGTCGCGCTCGCTGGATCGGTCGCAGGGCGGCTTGGGGATCGGCCTGACCCTCGTCAAGAGCCTCGTGGAATTGCATGGCGGCGTCGTGCAGGCTTTTAGCGATGGCCCTGGGCGCGGCAGCGAATTTGTAGTGCGCTCCGGGCCGCCGGTCCACCACCGCCACCTGCCAAACCAGCCGTGCCCCGAGATCGCACCAAGGCCCAGCGACCGCTACGGCTGCTCGTGGTCGATGATAACGTAGACGCCGCCCAAAGCCTGGCGATCTTGTTAAGACTGCAAGGCCACCACGTCCGCCTCGCCTACAATGGGCCAGCGGCACTCCAGGCGGCCTGGGAAGAACTGCCGGAGGTAATGCTGCTGGACATCGGCCTGCCGGGCATTGACGGCTATGAGGTGGCCAAGCAACTCCGTGAGCCGGCGGGGCTCGGCCAGGTACTCCTGATTGCTATCACGGGCTACTGCCAGGAGGAGGATCGGCAGAAATCCAGACAGGCCGGTTTTCATCACCACCTCGTCAAGCCCGTTGATCTGACGGAGTTACAATGCCTACTGGCACACGCTTAGTACTACTCCCTAAAGCACTTGAACCCTCCGTAAGGGTTCGGGTAGCTAACCTCGATACGGTTGCACGAATCGTAAGTCGTCCTCCCGAATGTCCCCCTTTCCACGCCAGGAGTTACGCTAACCCCTTTCCGCCACTTTCCCACGCAGCCAAAGCGTTACGTCTTTACCGGTTCGGGGTAACGGCTAAAATGCAGAAAGCCGATTAAGGAGGCTCGCGCCTGCAAACGATTCGTGTGCAGGAAAAGACCGGGAAGGACGGGATGCTGTCACTACCCATCCCGCTGGGCAGGCCGGAAGCGGAGTACGATGTGTTGGTAGTCCTGCAACCCAGGACTGCAGCAACCACGCCCGAAGAGCGGCTGGCCGCCCGGATACTTCGAGAAGACCTTTGGCTCCATTGACGACGAGACTTTTAGAGCCCGCCGCAAGGTGAACTACCCCGGCCCGTGGAACTCGATTGATGTTTCTGCTCGATACCAACGTCTGCGTGCAGTATCTGCGCGGCAAGAACCTGTTGGTCTGCCAGCGTCTGGCTGCCTGCTAGACGCAAGAGGTGCCGCCTATGCTCGGTGGTTCTGTTGGAACTGTAGATCGGCGTGTTGCAGCAGTGCGGGGCCGGCCCAGAATCGAGCGGCGGTCGATCAGTTCGCGGCACCCTTCGCCAGCCTACCCTTCGCTGACGCCGCTGCCGAAGTTTGTGCCCGCTTCGTCATCACCTGGAAAGCCAGGGCCTTCCCATTGGACCGTGTGACCAGCAAATCGCCGCCATCGCCCTGGCCAATGGCTGCACCTTGGTGACGCACAATATGGTGGAATTCCGTCGCGTACCGGGCTTGGTTCTCGAAGACTGGGAGTTGCCATGAGCTTCGACAATAATGGGCTGCGGGAAACCCATGAAGCCGAGTAAGGACACGTGGACAGACGGCGTACCGGATGTCACGCCGCTCGCGCAGGGCCTTTACCCACTCCTGGAAGAGTTAGCCGCCTGGCAAACGAAGGCTCGTGAATTGGGATTGTTTGTCAATGACCGCGAACTGTTGCAATGCTCGAGTTGCGGGCTAATGGAGGACGTGGCTTCTGACGGACGCCTCTTCACCTGTCGCCCGGAAGCGTTGGGGGAGGACACGGGACGCCGTTTCGCGGAACTATCCCCGAACCACTTCCAGTGCCCGGCTTGCGGTGCGGTGATTCACCAGGCAGACGACGATTGACCTTTCCGGGCTTTGGTAGGGACAGAGGTAGAAAGAGCAACGGGGGGCGCCATACAATGGGTAGGGTAATGGGGACGGCATGTCTACCGGCCTGTTCGCGCCTTAAGCCGACACAGTCCGGGAATGTCCTTAATGGTGCGTGATGACGAGGAAACACCCACCTCTTCTCGGGCTGATTTCTGCTCAGAGGTTGTGAAAATTTCCGGATGGGGGCGAGCCGGGAGCGTCAGCGACCGGAGTTTTGCTGGGATCTCCAGTTGCTGACGCTCCCGGCTCGCCTAATTCTTCACAACCTCTCAGAAGAGTGCTGATCTGCTGGAGGACCATCGAGAGTTCCTCACTGTGCTAGGAAGTGACCTGGCTGGTGGAGACGATCAGGAGCGTGAAAAGGCCATCCAGAAGTTCCTGGACCTCGGCCTTGATGCGCGGCCCGCTTTCCCTGCCGTCGTGCGGGCCATTGCCGACACCAATGAGGCAGTCGCCACCAGGGCACGGGCAATTTTCGAGAGGCTGTGCCCGACCGTGCCGGAGCAATTCGCCAACTTGTGGCACAGGCTGCATAGCGTCGAAGATAAAGTGCGCTGGCAGCTGTCGAGGAATTGGTTAATCTCTTACCCACACTTGTGCCCGGCCCGGCCAACGCACGCAGCGACGAAACCGAGCCCATCAAGGAGGATGCCTTGCCTGAACCCATTGAGGTTTCCCTGCCGCCTGAGTATTGGGGAAAATGGATCGCCTGGGACGATAACTGGGAACAAATCCTTGCTGCCGATGATACGTACCCGGGCCTCATGCAGCGCGTCGAGCGGATGGGGTTGGTCGATCCCTACATCGAACGGGCTCCTGGATCTCCTTCAGGCTTGGCGGAAGCACCCCTTGCGCTGCTGGAGGGGGAGTCGTCGGACATCCTGAAGGATCTGCAGGAAACGATCCCCAATGCGGACGAGTGGCTGGACACACCGAACACCCGCCTCTGGTATAAGAAGCCGCGTGACCTGATCGGCACGCCGCAAGAGCGGCAACTTCGTTACCTGTTACGGGGAATCTGGAGCGGCGTCACGTCGTGAAACTTGCAGCCTGCTCCAGCTTTCCCTCGGACCCGAAAACCGCGTCTGGTTTCGGGCCTTTGACCCAAGGCACATCGTCGCGCCTTCTTGCGCAACACACACCGTTGCTTTCCCGACTCGATTCTCTCCGGGGCCCAATTCACTGAGAGTCTGTTCCAAAAGCCTGGGGGCCGGTTTCCAACCGGCCGGGCTTCGTGTTTTTGGCCGCCAGGCCGGTTGAAAACCGGCCCCACAGGCTTTTGCAACAGACTTAGTAAACGTGCTGAGGTAGCCCGTCGCTTCCCGCATCGTCACGGGAACTGTGGGGTCGTCCACGTCGTGAACGAGTGCATTACGATAATTGCGCACCTGATGAACAGAATCCGTATGCTGGTTCGCTATCTCTATCCGGTCCCTTACCTTGTTGATCAGTGGTTCCGCTGTGCTCGGCTGTGGAGCTTCTTGGCCGCAGAAAGTGCCGGAGAGCCGTCTCGAATTCTGAGAGGTTGTGAAGAATTAGGCGAGCCGGGAGCGTCAGCGACTGGAGATCCCTGAAAAACTCCGGTCGCTGACGCTCCCGGCTCGCCCCAATCCGGAAATTTTCCCAACCACTGAGCCGTCCTATGTAACAAACTTAGTTGCCGGAGTAATAATCAACATCCAAGCTTCTTGCATCCGCACGGTCACAACACAAACGTGCGGCTGGTCCACCGTAGTATTGGCCATGGCGTCTTGAATTTCAGCAACTCTTTTGTTGCGGGACTCGCCCTCCGCGTCCCGATGAACCAACAAAATGTCACAGGGATAGAATCCAAAGCGGCTTGGATTTGTCCAGCCAAGCCTTTTGGTCGGGGCAGGCCACGAGATCGGCCCACTCCAATTGAATCGGGATCCCAGGCAATTTTTCGTGAAGGAGCCAGGTAATTGGCGGAATCAGGGCGCGGTCGCCTCTGCCATCCGTGACCAAGGTAAGACGATATTTTTTCATTCGTCAGCCTCAGGCGAAAGGTTGGCAAACAATCCGATGTAGTCAGGATGATCCTTCACCGAACGTGGCTTTTTGGCCGTACTCCTTTTTTTGTCTTAGGTAATTCGGCAAATCGCTGAGGGAGTGTATCGGATTCAAATAGGTGAGCAATTTTCCTCTAGGAACAGTCCTGGTGTCCGCTGCGATCCGCCACGTTTCAGGCAGACAACAGAAGGACACGCCCTTAAAATGTTTGGTGCCCCGCGTGTAGTCCTGATACTCTGCCACAAAGAAGGTCATCATCCAATACCTGAGATACAACAGATGGAGAATGGGTGTTGACAATGATTTGCCGCAGTGGATTGTCCAATCCGACCGGCTCCTCCGTGTCAACGGCAATGTCCTTTAATAACTGCAAGATAGCCGGGATGCGGTCCGGATGCATGCCGTTTTCCCGGTTCTTCCAGACAGATGACTCCTTGCGTTTCGGGATCCTTCTCCAGGACAGCCAAGGCCAAGAACCGCAAAGTGCCATCGGAGAGAGCCCCCGCGCGGGGAGCGTGGTCCGTTCTTTGTTGGTTACCAGAAGACTCAGCAGTTCGCGTTTTTCGTCGCACTCGATCTCGATTTTGGCGACATCATCAATCAATTCGCTCAAACGATTGGCAATCTGAGCATAAACGACGGGACCATCTTTTGTCCCCATTCTTGCCGTTTCGCGGATTGGGCGTCCTCGCCAGGCGGTAGAGGGTCGCAGCTTCAATTGGAACCATCCGGCCCAAGGCGATTCGGGCGCGGTGAACTCGTTTGGTTTTTGCACAAGCTCGAAGGGCTCCAATTGTAGGGAGGTGCCACGACTGCATTTCCCGACGTGCCAGAAGCACTGTCGGAGTCTCGGAGGTATAGATTGAAGACAGCACCGTCCGTGGCAAACTGGCCGCATTGCGGCGAATGGTTCGTCCCGCGTTGCCGTCTTGGTGCAGTTCGATCTCGATTTGATCGTGGTCAGCATTCGTGGAGGTGTGGGGGTGCTCCGGCGTCGTTCGTCGCCCTTTGACGACGGAACCGCGCCACTGCGGGCTGGGCCTAAAAGGAAGGTGTTTGGCTGCTTCCCTGATGTTAATGTGTCCCAGTTCTTCCTTGATGATCTCCAGGGAACCAGGATTGCCTTCCTGTTCTTCTTCCCGGTATCGTAACCCCAATGAGTATTTCAGAAAGGTTTTTCCAGCCCTGGCGAGTTGGCCCGGTCGTCGGTGCCATTCTCTGGGATGATCATTTCTGCGCAGCGTCAAATGTCATTTCCGTATCAGGAACATTCTCGACGCGGTGAAAAAGACTGCGGACATCGCCCGTTTTTCCATCTTCGTCGCGAACATCCTAGCGGCTTCGAGGAAAGGACGATCCGCCAAAGCACTCAAGAACCGTATGGCATCGAACGGATTCAATTGCCCGCGCCGTTCACATCCGCAATACAGGTGAAAGGGCCAAAGCGAACGTCTACATCGACCAAATTTTTGAACCCGGTCACCTTTAACCGCGTTAACATTTACATACCTTTCAAGAAAGTCGTTTGTGTATACCCAACGACTAAGTTGAGTGCATGGGGTTCATTGCCTCTTGCATTCAACCCTGCAGGTGCCAACAGAAAGAGCGCTAAGCCGCCAGCGGCAGACATTTTCACCGATACGCTGGCACCAGAGCGATGCGGTCCCTCGCACCGGGCAACTGCTAGTGCGGCACCCACGTCAACCCGAAGTCCGCGACCAGCACGTTCTGCCGCCGCGATGTCAACGGAATGTTATTGTGTTCTTCATCGATCTTCTGCCACTTCCCAGAATGTCCCCAATCCCCCATGGGGGTTCTCGCGGAAGGTCAGTTCCAAATGCGGTTCACGCCGTAGGCGTCGAAAACGGTATCCGCACTGATGAGCGGCATTCCCTTGGCCAGCGACTGCGCGGCCAGGAGACGGTCGAACGGGTCGCGGTGGTGAAACGGCAGGCCCATCTGCTGCTCGATGTGATCCAGTGCAATCGGCAGCTCGGTCAGCACCAGGTCGGTGATGGCGGTCTGAACCCAGGCCCGGAAAGGCTTCGACAGGCTCAATTTCCCCAACGCCCCTTGATCCCGATTTCCCAGACAATAACGACGCTCAACAGCCGTTCCTGGGCCGGGTCGCTCGCGCGGCCGTCACCGTCGGGGACAACTTGCCGGGATCGTCCTGGCTCCAGATTAGGGTATGGGTATCGAGCAGATACCTCACTCCAGGTACTCCTTGAAGTCATCGAGCGGGGCATCAAAATCGGGGGCCATGTAGAGCACCGAACCGCGTTGCGTGCCGAGCTTCGGGATCGGCCTGGGCTGCGGACGGTTGAGACCAGCCTTGCTACCGGGCGGATTCTTCGGTGATGATGACCTCCTCGCCCCGCGTCAAGTCCATGAATCAACTCCGGCAGCGTTGCCTGGGCTTCCTGAATGGTGATCGTGGTCATCTCAATACCCTCTAGCGAAAAAACGACCGGTTGCGTTCGAGATCGTCCAGCTTTCGCAGGGCGGAAAAACCAAGGCCGCCAGCCTGGGAGGGCAGGAGTAGGTGGGCAAGAAGCACAACGGCCGCCGCAGGGCCAGGCTCGGCTAAAAGTCCCTGATTTTCCTGGCCGGCGAAAGCTGCGGGCCGATCTCGTTCCCCTTGGGATTATACCAACCGAATCCGTCCCGTTAAAAGTTCCTGCATCATGCCCTGCTTGAGTTGTGCGTCAGAAACCGGGAAATTCAGGGTTTTTTGGGAGATTCCTTTTGCAAGAACCCTGAATGTCCCGGTTTTCACGTGGACCACGAACGGTCCCAGTTTCTCTCAGGTGGCCGCTGTGGTCGGTGGCGGTGCGGGTGGTGGCGGTGGTGCGGGCGGTGGTGGCAGATAATTCTGAACTTGCTGGAGAATCGTGGTCAATTGGATCGACGGCGTAAATCCATTGGCCTTCATGATCTCTGCCGGTGTAGCCCAACAATCCAAGTGCAATCGGCAATGCAATCTTGGGTGAGTCCTGTTTTGCAGCGTCCCTGTCGATGATACGGTAAGCGGACCGATGTCGGTGGAAGGGGGAACGCGAATGTCCCTGTCACCGCTACACCGTACACAAGGGGATCGGCATCATCAAAATCTCGAACCAGAACCACAAACCGGTCTTTAGGATTCACGCCGTTTTTGTCAGGAACCTGCACGACGAGGATTACCGTCCCGCGAAGATGCTTTATGGCCACAATCTCAACCCCCCGTTGCCTTGAGACGATGGGCCGCCGGTGTATAACTTGTCGCTGCGGCCAGCAAACGACTTGTGTCAAGAGGGGCAATCTCCTTGAGGTTTTTCGCGGCTTCCGCCTCCTGCTTGCGGAGTTCATGTTCATACGTTGCCAGCGGCGGGGGACGGTCTGCTTCCGAAAGAAATCTTCCAGGTCTTCGATCCGAATCGGATCATCGCCATCCCCCTCTTGCGGTCGCTCGCCCCACGCATTCTGCCAAGGCATTTCTTGGTGAGTCATCCTGGAGAGCATGAGCAGGGAGAACTGGTTGTGGCTTCCCAAACGCATTTCACGAACGGGCCTCCTCGGCTTCCAGGTCCGGGTATTTAGCGAACGAATCGGCCGGGAGCACGGTGGCACCACCGCTGTCCGGCAACGCTGCAATAACCTCCGGCACGACCGGTCCATTCTGCCGCCGCCCGGATCTCCTCCGGAAACAGTTCACTCTCACGAATGACCAGGGACCATGCCTGAGCGTAGTAGAGCAACTTCTGTAGCCGAAGGTTCGTCAAGGGATCGCATCGTCCCCCGAAAGGGAGAGTTTGACGAATTCCTTGGCCAAGGAAAAAACCGGCGACACATTCGGAGCCTCGATTTCAGTCATAGATACTCCCACATCATGTTATTTTTGGACAGCAGCCGAGTTCAGAAACGATCACGTTTTCCATCGACTATCGACCGAAAAAGCCGTAATAGGGGGCCGAAAAAGGCCATAAAAGGGAACGCATCAATTATTAGCCCAGTCCAGGATTCCTTCTTCTGTAAGGGAAACCCAACCTGACCCCTTTGGTCGTCCGTTCCCCTTGGGATTATACCAACCGAATTCGCCCCGTTAAAAGTTCCTGCATCATGCCCTGCTTGATTCGTGCACCAGAAACCGAGAAATTCAGGGTTTTTATGGGAGATTCCTTTTCCAAGAACCTGAATGTCCCGGTTTTCGAGGGATTGTCGTGGGAACCTCATTCGTTTGCAGGCGGCATGCTATCGCGTTGACCGCGTTTCCGCGGGATTGATGGAGCTGGTTCAACTGGATCGAGACGGGAAAGCGGAGACATTCAGGGTTCTTTTCGGCCTTGGCCGAAAAGAACCCTGAATGTCTCCGCTTTCGGTTCAGGCTTCATAATCCTTGTTCGCGGTAAACTGCTTCAGTTTTGAAGAATGCTCCTGATATAAAGAACGACCTCGTCTTTTACCCGAGTTAAATCTGGCGCAGTAAGGGGACGCCCGCACTCAACGAAAGATTCGTTGCCGTGTGAAAGGGCATTTCTCTTGTTTTTTACGAGTGATAGAGTTCTACTCCCCCCTTTAGCGGCAGGGGGTGCCGCGTGACTCACTCCATGAAGATCACAGACTTTTCGGATCGTTTCGGCATGCAAGTTGCCTGAGATCGGGAGATGGTCGTGGGTGAGTACCGCCGTTTTGTTGTTGATGACCTCGTTGATGATCTCGTTAGCAATCTCCATGTATACTTTTGGAGAACCGTCGAATGCCTTTACCTTTCTGTTTTTCTGCATCACCCATTGCGCCGCGCAACAATTCGCTCAATTTGATGCCACAGAGTGCGTCGGTTTTAATTGTTTCAAACATCGCCTGAAAACCACGACGAATGAAAGCCTCCACCAGATTGTAAAGGATCAGATAAGAAGTCCCTTTCAGCATTCGCCCCCAATCGACTGGCGGGGAACCCGGCGGAACCACCTGAGGCCCTGTCCCCTTGACCATTGCGATTTCATCGTTGTCGAGGGCCAAAGCACCTGGAGTAGAGATCGACTTCACGAACGCGATCATTAAAATCCAAGAGCACTTGGGCAAACATCCCTCATCCCTCCCCCAGCAGTTGGTCGCGAACGAATTCGATCCGCTTGCGGAGGCGAGGGGCCGAATTGCTAGCGTGTGTCGTCGTCTGGAAAGTGAACTCCTCCGATTCGAGCCATACGGAGACCGGAGATGGGATCAGTCGGTTTTTGGCGAAGCGCCAAGTTGATCCCAACCGACAGGGCCTTGAACCTCACCCGCGGGGTTGTCTTGGCCGTCGGCGACTTGGCAAACCCGTAAGGGAAGTTCTTCTGCACGAACTGCAAAGTGTGCTTAAATTCGTCAGACAACCTTTTCTTGTCAAACACGTTGCGGTGGCTTATGACGCACTCATCGAGGAACTCGTCTACATCATGCTCGAATGCCAGATAGTTCTCCGAGTAGGCAAAGAAGCGTGTGACCAATTCCAGGGGCTCTTTTCGTTTTAACATCCGCGGCGAGACAGGGCAGAGAGCCCGGAACAGCGGTTCCTTCGCCACTTTTCGAGGAACTCCATGAACTTGCCTTCCATGGCCCCTCGTCTACGTTCGCTGGACGTTAAGCTCCTTCCAGACTTGTTGATTCTGTCGAAGAGGTCGCGCCGGTTCTCGTCCGTTGTCTCTTGGTCCAGGATGACAAGCCGGAGCGCACGGCTTGTGAACTTGTTCCGCTGGGTGTCGGGCAGGTCGGAAAATCGGAACCCGTTCAACGTGTCGAGCTTTTTCAACCCTTCCAAAACGAGGTCGTTGCTCATGAACGTGTCGAGCGTCTGAATTCGCTGGGCACCATCGACGATCTCGAATGACCCTTCTTCGTCCTCTGCGAGGAACATCATCGGGATCGGAAGCCCCATGGCTGCGGACTCGATGAACTGGCTCTGGTCGTCGTTGTTCCAGACAAACTCCCGCTGATATGGCGGGATGAAAAAACTTCCATTGTTGAAGCGGCCGAGGATGGTTTCGATGGGGAAATCTCTGGTGTCGAAACGGATTTCCTTCTGAAGTTGCCGGATCTGACGGTCCGCCGCTTCCCGCTGTGCAAGGGTTGCATCCCTGGATAAGGGATTTCCAGACATTTTTTGACTCCGTCGTGAGAATTATCTCGAGTTTTGTCTTGCGCCGTGGCATACTTGACGGGCCTCGATCATCGTTTCGGCCACACTTCATGGACGTGCGGACAGTATATGTCGGAAGCTCTGTCGCAGAAAGACGTTGGGCGTTGTGTACGTTTGTCCGCCTGACGAAACGATGATCGAGGCCACTTGACGCAACCTAGTAATTTACCAGCACCGACTCCAGCTTGCAGACCTTTACCTGAGAAATCCGAAATGACCTTATCACCCCAATTCGCACGGTCGTTACAAACAGTAGGGCTATTCGCTGGCATCGGGGGTCTGGAGCGGGGCCTCCAAAGACACGGGCATTCCGCAGTCTTGCTCGCCGAGATCGACGCCCCAGCGCCGAGCGGTGCTGCGGGATCGGTTTCAGGGCGTTCCCCTCGTGGACAACGTGTGCGCCATGAAGAAACTGCCGGCCTGCGACCTGATCGCGGCCGGCTTCCCTTGCCAGGTTCGCCAGTGCGGGAAAGCCAAGGGGATTGGCGGCCAGCACTCCTCAATGGTACGGGAAGTCTTCCGGTTAATGGAGGTGACAAAACGCAGCCCTGACTGGTTGTTGTTGGAGAATGTTCCATTCATGCTCCGGCTCGACCATGGGCGGGCGATGACCTTTATTGCAGGGGAATTGCGGCGACTCGGTTACCGCTGGGCTTACCGGACGGTTGATGCCAGGGCCTTCGGTTCCCCGCAGCGACGGTTGCGAGTTGTTATCATTGCTTCCCGCAGTGGCGACCCTCGGGGGGTACTCTTTGCAGACAACTGCCCAGAACCTCCACCGAATCAATCGGCGGACGCCTACGGGTTCTATTGGACAGAAGGATCAAAAGGGTTGGGTTGGGGGATCGATTGCTTGCCCACCCTGAAGGGGGGGTCGGGGAACGGCATCCCCTCACCGCCGGCTATCTGGATTCCGGACGAACGACGCATCGTGACGATCGACATCCGCGACGCGGAACGTCTTCAAGGGTTCCCGGCGGGTTGGTCGAAGCCAGCTGAACAAGAAAACCCTGGCCCGGGGACACGCTGGCGTCTGGTCGGAAATGCAGTCTCTGTTCGCGTGGCGGCCTGGGTAGGGAGGAGGCTTGCGACCTGGTATGTGCCGGGGCGAAATCGGCTCGGCCATCGAGCCAGGTGGTGGGTGGCCTCCAGCCGCGTGCGGGGAAGGCGAAGAGGTCTGGGAAGTAATCGCTTCCACTTGGCCGGTCGCGTGGCGAAAACAATCGCTTTTGGACTTTCTACATTACCCTACATTGCCGTTATCTGCTCGTGCCACCGCCGGATTCCTCAAACGGGCGAAGATGAGTCAAGTTGAAATTCGCCGGGAATTTCCTTGCGGACGTTGAACACCATCTTGCAGCGGTCTCCTCAACGACTTTCACCGGCTCTTGAATTGCTTCCACAAGCAGGTACGTTCTCTGCATCGCCCCTGCCTCTTAGCATTACAGCGTCACGATCGCCATAAGCGGTTGACCACGAAATTGTTCCCATATTTCACAACTCCCCCCGAAATGCCCGGTCCAGAATCGCTGGGAGCATGGCGTCAAGTTCCTGACTCGTTATGCTTTGTATCGACTTTGCGGCATGGCATTTCTTTTCGACAGCCTCAACCTGATCGACAATACTGGACTGCTCTGCGATTGGCGGAACCAGAATTGCTATTGAAACGATGTGGCCCTGGTTTATTTTCCAAATCCCAGATGTCGTCTTGGCGGAATCCTCGATCTGGCTCCTTATCTGTCGGGAGTTCCAAATCGTGACAAAGTACTTCGGCAGGATGGTTTCCTCATGGATTGGAATCTTGATGAACAGGTCAGGGTAGATTACCAATTGGTCGATGTTCTCGACGTAGCCAGCTCGTCCAACGAGATGCTTGCTGCCATTCCCGCGAACGACAAATACGTCGCCGGGACGAACCAAGTATGGCTTGGCTTCATTTAGCGACATCGGCACCGGCTTGGACTCTGCCGTGTCGATTTTTCCGCCCCGCATCGATGACAAGGTCAGGCATCGGATGTTTGAAGGGAGCGAGGTGGCCTTCAGCGACTTGCCGTTCTTGAGATTTACCCGCCCAACGATTTGCTCCATCGAGAAGAGGGGCCAATCATTCTGATTATCCGAGTTCATTGGGATCTGTTCACCCAAAATTCCAAGCTCTCGGCTTGCCTTTTCCCGCAGCCCCTTGGCCTCCTCGATTTTGGCGACCAGGGCGTCAATGCGTTCGACCAGTCGCCGCTGCTCTTCCAGGGGAGGAAGAGGTATCATCGCTTTAAGTAGATGAGCAGGCCTCACGGCGGCGTAGCCAGTGGTTCCTTTGGCCTCTAAATCCAGTTGCTCCTGAAGGTAGTTCGCCCTGAAAATGTACTCCAGCCAATTTGGAAGGCCTCGATGACATACGTCGAACAAGAAAAAGTGGCTCGTGCAAAGGGCTCCTTGCCCCTCTTGAGGAACAAAGCCAATGGCCCCCTTCTTACCCCAAATCTCCGACAGAATGACCTGACCAATTTGGCGAGTTGGTGGCGTTTCATTTCGAGGCCTGCTCCGTCGGTGGAGGTGTCCAGAATAACTCCCCTGCCATAGAGTTTCACCGAAAGCTTCGGATATATTTTCGATTCGGGTGTCTCGATGTACTCGGTGTACTGAGTCAACACTTCTCCCAGCGGCACCATCGGCCAACTTGAACTCATGGCTGGCCTCCCTTCTGTGCTTTGCGGCGTGATTCCAGAAACGGCGGATTTGGTGGGGCCACGGTGAATTGCGCAGACACTTTCTCGCAATTGGCCAGCCGAGGTAGAAGAGCCGCATTTGCTCAATGTTCCTTTTGGAAAAGCCACGACCGAACTTTGCCGTCAGATCGGCCGAAAGTCGTTCGATGAGCTTTCGCCGTACTTCGCACGGTCTTTTCCCTCTTGTTCAAACTCAACGATGTACCGGCCAATCCCCCAGTAGGTGGCAGTGATAAAGCCATTGACCGCACGGGCCGAAGCTCGACGGGCCTGCTCTAAAAGTTGCACTACTCCTCCGAGAACGTGATCATAACCGGGAATCGTCGCGGGCACCAACTCAGGGAGTTTATCCTTCCGGTTCTTGCTCATGGCTTCCTCCCCAGAAGTTCCTTGATCTCCCGCATGATCTCCGCGATACGGAGTTCTTTTTTGAGGATGTCGTCCGCTAATTGCTCGGGTGGAAGGTGCTCGAAGTCATCCTTGGCGTTGGGGTTCTTGCAATCCAGGTTGAATCCGTTGGCAACAATCTCTTCGGCGGAAACCTTCCAGGCCCGATCATTCTCTTGGCATTTGCCCCACCACTTGATGCAGTCGGCAAACTCCTCGAACTGGATAGGCGAGGTCTTGGTGTAGTTCTTCTTCCCCTCGGGCAAGGGTTGCTCGTAGTACCAAATGTGCTCGGTGGGGCCGCTACGGTCGAAGAAGAGCAGATTCGTGGGGATACTGGTGTACGGGGCGAAGACGCCGTTCGGTAGCCGAACGATGGTATGCAGGTTGAACTTGGTCAGCAGGTCTTGTTTGATGCGGGCACAGACGCCGTCACCGAAAAGAGTGCCGTTGGGGACAACCACCCCCGCCCGTCCAGGCGTCGGCGTGATCTTGAGCTTCCGCATGATGAGTTGCAGGAAGAGGAGAGCCGTTTCGCTGGTTTGCTTGTCGTCCGGGAAATTGCCCTGGATGCCCCTTTCCTCTTCACCGCCAAAAGGAGGATTGGTCAGAAGCATCTTCGTCCACCTCATTATATTCACGAATGAGCTGTGAAGTTTTTCCAGAATACATACACCCAATATATAGCGTAATCGACATTATATAATTCAATCTTAATCATCTTAATTTTAATTAGGGACTCTTATATATAATAAATAAATTTCAAATTTTCAAAATTTAGAAGCTCCTGTAGATCACATCCAGGCAAGGCAACATCGGCGTGCTGCGCTACCTGTCCCGGCTGACCCGGATATTCGGCGCGGCCTCGCTCGGCGTTCTGCTTTTCGGCATCATCGCAGGCCAGTCGCTGCACGATATGGCCAAGGCGTGGATCACCGCGTCGCTGACGCTCTTCGTCGTGGCGCTGGTCCTGCTGGTGCTCATCATCCGTGACCAGGGCAGGGCTATCGGCGCGCTGGAAGCCGCCCAGGCCCCGCCCGCCGAGGCCCAGGTCGCCGAAGCCACCGCAGCCGACGTAGAGCCCGCGCCAGCCGAGCCGGCCGCCGAGGCCATCGGGACAGCTACCACTACCCGGATGTCAGGCGCACACGTAGCCAGCATGGAGCGCGGCCGGATCGCCTCCATGGCCGGCGTGGTCAGCCTGATCTGGCTGGTCATCCTGGCCCTGATGATCTGGAACAGCTAGCCCAGCGCCTGGCGCAGGTCTTCGAGCAGGTCCTCGGCCGTCTCGATGCCGACCGACAGCCGGACCAGGTCGGGGGGCACCTCCAGCGGCGACCCGGCCACCGAGGCGTGCGTCATCCGGCCCGGGTGCTCGATCAGCGACTCCACCCCGCCCAGCGACTCGCCCAGCGTGAACAACTGCGTCCGGCCGCACACCTCGACCGCGGCTGCCTCGCCGCCGCGCACCCGGAACGACACCATCCCGCCGAAGCCGCGCATCTGCTTGGCCGCCACCTCGTGGCCCGGGTGCCCGGGCAGGCCCGGGTACAGCACCTCGGTCACCGCCGGGTGCGCGGCCAGCATGTCGGCCACCCGGGCCGCGTTCTGCGCGTGCCGGTCCATCCGGACCGCCAGGGTCTTGATCCCGCGCAACGTCAGCCAGGCGTCGAACGGCCCCGCGATCGCGCCGGTGGCGTTCTCCAGGAAGCTGATCTGCTCGCTGAGCGGGCCGCGGGCGCCGGCCGCGCCGGCCGCGATGACCAGTGCGCCGCCGACCACGTCGGAGTGGCCGCCGAGGTACTTCGTGGTCGAGTGCACCACGGCGTCCGCGCCCAGCGCCAGCGGCTGCTGCAGGTACGGCGAGGCGAACGTGTTGTCCACCACCAGCAGCGCCCCCGCGTCGTGCGCCAGCTGGGCCAGCGCGCCGATGTCCGCGATGGCCAGCAGCGGGTTGGTCGGCGTCTCGGCCCACAGCAGCCGGGCGGGCCGCTCGGCCAGCGCGTCCCGCACCGCCCGGGTGTCGGGCAGGTGCACCGGGCGGTAGCTGATCCCCCAGCCGCTCAGCACCCGGGACATCAGCCGGAACGTGCCGCCGTAGGCGTCGTCCGGGATGAGCACGTGATCCCCCGGCGCGCAGGCCGCCCGGACCAGGCAGTCCTCCGCCGCCATGCCGGACGCGAACGCGAACGCCCGGGCGCCGCCTTCGAGCGCGGCCAGGCACTCCTCCAGCGCGGTCCGGGTCGGGTTGGCGGTCCGCGAGTACTCGTAACCGTCCCGCAGACCGCCCACCCCGTCCTGCTTGTAGGTGGACACCTGGTAGATGGGTGGCACCACGGCACCGGTCCGCGGGTCAGCCTCCTGCCCGGCATGGATGGCCCGGGTCTCGAATCCGCCAGCAGAGTTCTTGATCGTCACCCATGACACTCTGTCACAGCTGATCAGCCGTTGCGGTGCCGGCCGCCCGAGCCACCACCGTGATGGTTACCGTGGCCGCCGGAGCCGCCATGCCCGTCACCGGACCCGCCGGACCCGGACCCGTTCGACCCGCCGGACCCGGAGCCGTTGGATCCGCCGGACCCGGACCCGGACGACCCGCTGGACCTGGACCCGCTGGTCCCGGCTGACCGGGACCGGCTCGCGTGCTGGCCGGACTGGCTGTCGGCCAGCTCCAGCAGCGGGAAGGCCCGGTGCCGCCGGGGCGGGACCAGGAAGTTCTGCCGCCGGGTCGCGGTGATGTGCCGCTCCAGGCCGTTGTCGTCGGTCTCGCCGTCCAGGAAGTCCTTCTGGAACTGCTGCGCAGCCTGCTGGGTGCGCATCCGGGCGAACAGGTCCGCGGTCGGCACGTAGATGAAGAACTGCAGCTTGAACTGGTTGCTGCCGGCCGGCACCTCGGCCCCGGCTGGTGCCGGGAACGTGCGGAAGGCGGGCACGTCCATGCCATCCAGCCCGGGGCCGTCCGCCCGGATGTGCAGCGGCGTGCTATCGGCCGCCCGGGACACCTGCTGCAGCGCCGCCTCGTGGCCGATCCGGGGCTCACCGGTGAACGTGGCGCCGAGCCGGGCGTTGCCCGGGGTGAACTTGCCGTGCGCGTCCCGGGCCCCGAGCATCGCGGCCGCGGTGCCCTGGAACACGTTGTTGATGAACGCCGGGCCGCCGCCGTCGCGGAACTGCTCGGTGTGGCCGACCGACGGTATCCCGCTGGGCGTGCCGAGCTGGTTGGAGCGGAACATGTACTGGCACCGCTCGGTGAACGGCTCCCCGTCCGGGTGCCTGGGGTCCTGGTGGGGCAGCGCGTAGAACTGGTACAGGTCCTCGATCACGTGCGAGAAGTGCGCGATCGAGCCATTGTCGAAGTAGTCGCCGGGCTGCGCGCTGGTCAGCTTGGCCGACGCGTTGCCCACGAACGTGGTGATCGCGGCCGGGCCGGACGCGTTGGTCTGCTGGTCCACGAACCCCATCGCCATCGTCGAGTCCGGGTTGACCCGGGACGCGAACTCGAAGCCGTGCTCGTCGGCCAGCTTGCGCGGCAGGCCGGGCTGGACGAACTGGACGCGCGGCGTCTGGAAGCTGAGCAGCCCGCCGAAGTCGGGCGAGGGCACGTGCTGGCCGTTCAGGTCGTTGCTGCCCTGCAGCCACAGCGACACCGAGGTCAGGTTGGTCAGCGAGTCGCTGCGCAGGTGGAACACCATGTCGTTGGACTCGATCACCACATCGACGTTGAAGCGGTCCTTGGTGATGCCGGGGACGATCGCGCCCGGGCCGCCGACCAGGCCGTCCACCACGTCGGTGGGGAACGGGATCGCCTCTTCGAGCACCGGGCGGCTCGAGTCCGACAGCAGCATCGGCATGTGGCGGGTGACCAGCGCCTGGGGCAGCCGGCTGAAGTACGGCAGGCCGTAGGACACCGAGAAGATCAGCACGCCCGCCGGGCTGGCCGGGTAACTGGCCTCGATGGTGTCCAGCGCCTGGGCCAGCGTGGCCTGATCATCAGCCGTCGGCCTGCGGGTCAGCACGACCGGCAGGAACAGGCTGTAGACGGGTGGTAGCTGCGCGGTGACGTTACCCGCGCCGTCGTTGAAGACCTGCGCCGGGTTGATGAAGGCGCCCAGGTCGAACTGGATATCGGGGAATTCAGGGGTGGAGGCGGCGGCTGCGTTCGCGGACGGCCGACGCTTGGGCGCCCAGCCGATCCGCTCGAACAGCACCGCCTGGGAGATCAGGAAGGCGGCGGCACCGCCTCCCGCGAGCGCGGACCGCCGGCTCAGTAGTACGCCCTTCAGTTCCGCTGCATCCATGTCCTTTTCCTCCTTGGACAGCGGCGCTGCCGTCGGCGACGGCGGCGCCGTTCCCGGACTTGACAGTGCAGGCGCGGGCGCCTGCGAAGCCCGCCCGCCGTACCTTGCGCCCGGCACCCGCACGATCCCGGCCAGCGGAATCAGGGTGCGTCTCCCCGGGGTAGGGCGGCGAGTAAGAGATCGCAGTTCGCATCAAATGTGACGCGCATTGTGTCGGCGTCGGCGAGGATGACAATTTTGTCATCCTCAGAAGGAACTATCAGGGACGTGCACTTGTGTCCTGCCGATCCATTACGATGACGCCCTGACCAGGCAAGACTTTGACAACTGCTTAGTAGGCCACTGAGTGACGGGCCGACGATTTTTGCGTAGGCTTAAATTAAGGCTGTGCGGTTTCGGTCAGCGACCGGAATTAAGATTCCGGCGGCCAGGTCCCCTTTTCGCACCATTGGCAGCATGGGCAACACGTATCACAGATCGGAAACTCGATCCTTTTAGCGGGCAAAATGCGCCAGCCGGGCCGTTACCGGATCAGGAACTGCTGGCCAGGAAGCCGAGCACGTCCTGCGGCGTGATCATGCCAGCCGGCTTGCCGTCCACCAGCACCAGGGCCGCCCCGGCCTGCTCCAGTGGGCCGAGCGCCTGGGTCAGCGGCTCGCCCGAGCCGACCATCGGCAGCGGCGCCGACATGTGGCTCTCCAGCGCGTCCTGCGGCCGGGCCCGGCCGGAGACCAGCGCGTCCAGCAGGTCGCGTTCCACGATCGAGCCGACCACCTCGGCCACCATGACCGGCGGCTCCTCCTTCATCACCGGAAGCTGCGACACGTTGTACTCACGGAGCAGGTCGATGGCGGCGGCCACCGTCTCCTCGGGATGCGCGTGCACGAACTCGGGCAGCCCGGGCTGCTTCCGCGCCAGCACGTCGGCCACCTTCGGCTCGGTGGTCTCCGAGGTGAGGAAGCCGTAGTCGGCCATCCACTCGTCGTTGAAGATCTTGGACAGGTAGCCGCGGCCGGTGTCCGGCAGGAGTACCACGATCACGTCCTCCGCGGCGGCCGCCGCCGCGACGCGCAGCGCGGCCACCACGGCCAGCCCGCACGAACCGCCGGTGAGCAGCGCCTCCTCCCGGGCCAGCCGCCGGGTCATCAGGAACGATTCGGCGTCGCTGACCGCGATCACCTCGTCGCACACGGCCGGGTCGTAGTTGGGCGGCCAGAGGTCCTCGCCCACCCCCTCGACCAGGTACGGGCGCCCGGTCCCGCCGGAGTACACCGAGCCCTCCGGGTCGGCCCCGATGACCCGGACCCGGCCGCCGGACACCTCCTTCAGGTACCGGCCGGTGCCGGTGATGGTGCCCCCGGTGCCGATGCCCGCGACGAAGTGGGTGACGTGGCCCTCGGTCTGCGCCCAGATCTCCGGGCCGGTCGAGTGATAGTGCGAGGCCGGGTTCTCCGGGTTGGCGTACTGGTCCGGTTTCCAGCCACCCGGGGTCTGGCTGGCCAGCCGGGTGGACACCGAGTAATAGGAGTCCGGGTGCTCGGGTGGCACCGACCCCGGGCAGACCACCACCTCGGCGCCGTACGCGCGGAGCACGCTGATCTTGTCCGAGCCGACCTTGTCCGGGCAGACGAACAGGCACCGGTAGCCCTTCTGCGCGGCCACGATGGCCAGCCCCACCCCGGTGTTGCCGGAGGTCGGCTCGATGATGGTGCCGCCCGGCTGGAGCGCGCCGGACGCCTCCGCCGCCTCCACCATGCGCAGCGCGATCCGGTCCTTGACCGAGCCGCCCGGGTTGAAGTACTCCACCTTGGCCAGCACGGCGGGCTCGTGGCCCCCGCCCACCCCCTTGGTCACCCGGCCCAGCCGGACCAGCGGGGTGTTCCCGACCAGCTCGATCAGGGATTCGTGCACCTGCATCGCCAACCACCTCGGCCGATCTGACCTGCATTGATCATTGACGCTATCCCACCGGGGCCGGTCATCCCTGACCCACGCGATCGCCGACGCTACCCCACCCGGCCGCACCCAGGGATTATGGAGGCAGCAGCGTGTCGTAAGCTACTGGTCAGTAATCAGCGTCAGCAAGGGAGCTCGCTATGCCCGAGGCCGTCATCGTCGCTACCGCCCGGTCCCCCATCGGCCGCGCGTTCAAGGGGTCAATGACCTCGATCCGCCCCGACGACCTGACCTGCCAGCTGATCACCGCGGCCTTGGCCAAGGTCCCGCAGCTCAGCCCGGACGACATCGACGACCTGATGCTCGGCTGCGGGCTGCCCGGCGGCGAGCAGGGCTTCAACCTGGCCCGGGTGATCGCCGTCATGCTCGGCTACGACAACCTGCCCGGCACCACCATCACCCGGTACTGCTCCTCGTCGCTGCAGACCACCCGGATGGCCTTCCACGCCATCAAGGCCGGCGAGGGTGACGCGTTCATCTCGGCCGGCGTGGAGTGCGTCAGCCGGTTCGGCCACGGCAGCAGCGACAGCTGGCCGGACACGCACAACGCGGTGTTCGCCGACGCGGAGACCCGGTCGGTGCAGCGCGCCGAGGCCGGCGCCCCGGTCTGGCACGACCCGCGCGAGGACAGCGCCATCCCGGACATCTATATCGCGATGGGCCAGACCGCGGAGAACCTGGCCCAGCTGCGCGGGATCACCCGCGCCGAACAGGACGAGTTCGGCGTCCGGTCGCAGAACATGGCCGAGAAGGCACTCGCTAACGGGTTCTGGCAGCGGGACATCACGCCGGTCACGCTGCCCGACGGCACCACGGCGAGCGCCGACGACGGCCCGCGCCCCGGCACCACCCTGGAGAAGGTGGCCGGGCTGAAGCCGGTGTTCCGCCCGGACGGCACGGTCACCGCGGGCAACTGCTGCCCGCTCAACGACGGCGCGGCCGCGGTCGTGGTGATGAGCGACGTCAAGGCGGCCGAGCTGGGCATCACCCCGCTGGCCCGGATCGTGTCCACCGGGGTGACCGCGCTGTCCCCGGAGATCATGGGCCTCGGCCCGGTGCAGGCCTCCCGCCAGGCGCTCAGCCGGGCCGGGATGACCATCGACGACATCGACCTGGTGGAGATCAACGAGGCGTTCGCCGCCCAGGTCATCCCGTCCTACCGGGACCTCGGCATCGACATCGACAAGCTCAACGTGAACGGCGGGGCGATCGCGGTCGGCCACCCGTTCGGCATGACCGGCGCCCGGATCACCTCCACGCTGCTGAACAGCCTGGCCTTCCACGACAAGACGTTCGGTCTGGAGACCATGTGCGTGGGCGGCGGCCAGGGCATGGCGATGATCGTGGAGCGGCTGAGCTGATCCCAGCCTGGCAACGGCTTCGTTACCGGGGACCATCCGGGGCATTGCGGAACGCTTACGCCAGGGGGTTGTCAGCGGCCTGCCGGTGGTGCACTCTCAACTCCAAGAGCTGTTCGCCCCTGGAGGTGGCCATGTCCCTGAATCACTCTCCGGAAATGCACAAGAACATCCTCGCCCGTATCCCGTCTGTCACCGGGCGCGACCTCCGAGAGTGGTTCATGAGTCTCGAATCTGGACCGCCGTTCTCGCGGTGCGAAGAGCGCGCGCACTGGCTGTCCGACGAGCATGGCCTGTCCCACGGGTACGCCTCCGCGATCGTGCACGAGTACGAGGTCCGCCGCCGCTTGCGATTGAACACCGCCTGACCCATGGATCTCGAGCAGGCCCGGGAGTTCTTGCGCGCCAACCACCGGGCCGTGCTGGCGACTGCCCGCGCCGACGGGCGTCCGCAACTGTCCCCGGTGACCTGTGGCGTGGACGACGCCGGGCTGGTCCTCATCAGCACCCGCGAGACCGCGGTCAAGACCAGGAACCTGCGCCGCAACCCAACTGCCTCGCTGTGCGTGTTCACCGACGCGTTCTTCGGCCAGTGGGTCCAGGTGGACGGCACCGCGGAGATCATCTCGCTGCCCGACGCCATGGACCACCTGGTGGACTACTACCGGCGAGTCTCCGGCGAGCACCCGGACTGGGCCGAGTACCGGGCGGCCATGGTCCGCGACCGCCGCTGCATCGTGCGCATCACCATCACCCGGGCCGGCCCCGACATCAGCGGCTAACCCGCCCCCCCTCCCCCGGAACGCGCGCACCCGCAACGCCCGCATCCTGGCGGCAACCGGCCACCCCGGACCCCGCAACCCCCGCACCTGGGAACTTCCGCACCCCAACCCCCGCTCGTGATCAACCGATCAGTGTTGCCAGAGCGCAATGCCGCGTAGTTAAGAGATCTTGGCTGGGGTCAAGCGGGTCTTGAGTTCGGGTGTGGCGTGGCGGGGTGGCATGGGACGGGACCTCTGGTAGATCGGAATCTGCCAAGATCACCGATTACCCGAGGTCCCGTTGAGCGCTCAGTCTGCCACGCCTGGCATGGTCACGTTCACCCGCGCGGTTACGGTCGCTGGCGGGGTCTTCGCCCCCGGGCACCTGGGGGAGTTAACCCAGCTGGTGCCGTTCGAGCTGGTCGATGATGTGCTGGAGCAGACGAAAACGGTGCAGCGGCGGCTGCGCAGCCTGCCCTCGCGGGCTGGGGTGTACTTCGTGCTCGCGCTTGGCCTGTTCCCGCAGCTGGGCTATGCGCGGGTATGGGGCAAGCTGACCGCCGGGCTGGCCGGCCTGCCCGGCCTGGAGGTGGCCTGCCCGTCGGAGAAGGCGCTGCGCGACCTGCGCCGCCGGCTCGGCCCGGCACCGCTGAGGACCCTGTTCGAGCTGCTGGCCGGCCCGCTGGCCCGGCCTTACGCGCCTGGGGTGAGCTTTTGCGGGCTGCGCACGGTCGCGTTCGATGGATGCAGTTCACTGCGTGTTCCCGACACCGCCCGCAACCGGGCCTGGCTGGGCCGGATCCGCCACCCGCACGGGTATGCCGGCTATCCGGCGCTGCGGCTGCTGACCCTGGCCGAGACCGGCACCCGCGGGCTGCTCGGCGCGGTGATCGGCGCCGCAGCGGATGGGGACGAGCCGGCCCTGGCCCGCCGCCTGCTGCCCCTGCTCGGGCCCGGGATGCTGGTGCTGACCGACCGCGCCTACGACAACGGCGCCTTCCTCGCTGACCTCGCCGCCACCGGGGCGCATTTCCTGGCCCGGGCCAAAGCCTCCCGCAGCCCGCTGGTCCTGGAAGTCTTCCCCGACGGGTCCTACCGCTCACGCATCGCCGGGTGCGACGTGCGGATCATCGACGCGCACGTGAGCGTGACCGGCCGCGACGGCAGCACCACCAGCGGCGGCTACCGGCTGATCACCACCCTGCTCGACCACCACCGCTACCCCGCTGCGATCCTGGTGCGGCTGTATCACGAACGGTGGGAAATCGAGTCCGCCTACTACGCCCTGCGCCACACCCTGCTGCAGGGCCACGTCCTGCGCTCCGGCGACCGGCCCGGCCTGGAACAGGAAACCTGGGCCCTGCTGGCCCTCTACCAGCTGCTGCGCAGGGCCATGACCGACGCCACCGCCACCCGCCCCGGCACCGACCCTGACCGGGCCAGCTTCACCACCGCCCTGCAAGCCGCCCGCGACCAGCTCACCACCGCCACCGCCCTCACCACACCCGGCGTCATCACCCACACCGTCCTGACCAGCCTGCTGCCACCCCGCCGCCCCCGCTACAGCAGCCGCAAAGTCAAAAACAGCAGATCCCGCTACCCCGGCCGGCCCGATGACCCCCGCCCAGCCCACCCCACCACCATCACCGCCATCGACATCACCATCACCACCCCACCCACCGGCAAAAACACCCGCCCCAGCCCCCGCAAACGCCGCCGCCCCCAGCCCGCCACCCGCCGCCACCACATCATGGCCCTCATGCAAACCCACCCCAGCCAGACCTGGACCGGCCGCGAACTCGCCGCCGCACTCCACGTCCCCCAGCGCAACCTGCTCACCCAGCTCGCCAGATGGGCCCACACCGGCTTCCTCACCCGCACCAGCCCCGGAACCTACGCCCTGCCCGCTCCGCCCTAACCTGGACAAACCCACCAAGCCCTTAACTACGCGGCCTTGTGCCAGAGCGACAGTGATCGGTTGATCACGAGCGCCGGCGGCGGCAGGAACCCGGTTCGCGGCCCAATACGGCCAAACTTGATTCGGTGTGAGTTGCCGGCTGTGCGACCGCTGTTCGTGTGGAACAACCGTCCTGCTCATCGCTCGTTTCGTCAGATTGTGATTGACCGGCGATTTAGTCGGCGAGGATGATCAGGAACAGCCGGGAATGGCCGGCTTGACATGACACCAGGCGCGATAGCAACCAGCTGTGCGATAGGCGAACGTCGCACAATCCTTACCCGCACTGTCCTGGCAGCGCGTCGTGGCAGCGCATCGGCGCAGGTCAGTAACGTGTCAACAACGGTGCCCCCGGTCGGAGTCGAACCGACACTGGGGACCCTTTTAGGGGGCCGGCCTCTTCCCTTGGGCTACGGGGGCTGGGTAATAATACCCCGGAGAGTCGGTGCGACTCTCGGGCGGCCGAATTGATACAGATTGTTTCAGCCGGGGGCAGTTATCTATTTTCACTAGTGGACTGAATGCAAAGAGTAACCATTTCGATTACGTTCGACGCTGATTGCTCACGCAGAGTAACCAGATGACAGTCCCGCCCCCGTCATCCCCCAAGCCCAGCGGCGGACCGGGCTTGCAAGAAGACCGCATCCAGCATGCCAGGAGTGACCCGCCCAGTGAACGTGTTCTGCTGACTCGGGTGATAACACCCGATAACGGTGACCGGGCCCGCTGGCCCGCCCAGCACGGCTTCGGCCCCGTGCCCGAAAGCCGGCCGCGGCCGGGGCACCGGGAGGCCAGGCCGCACCCAGCGCCGGCCACAGCGCCTGCCAGGCGAACGCGCCCAGGCAGACGATGGCGCGCACGCCGCCGGCCAGCATGCGGAGCTCTTCGGCCAGCCACGGCCGGCAGGTGTCGCGCTCGGCCACCGTCGGCTTGTTGGCGGGCGGCGCGCACCGCACCGCGGCCACCATCCGGGTGTGCAGCAGTCGCTGCCCGTCGCCGGCCGCCGTGCTGTACGGCTCGGCCGCCAGCCCGCACCGGTGCAGTGACGCGAACAGCACGTCACCGCTGCGGTCGCCGGTGAAGATCCGGCCGGTCCGGTTGCCGCCGTGGGCCGCGGGCGCCAGCCCGAGAATGAGGATGCTCGGCTGGTCGCTGCCCCAGCCCGCGATAGGCCGGCCCCAGTACCGCTCGGTGGCGTAGGCCCGGCGCTTGACCTGGGCGACCTCTTCCCGCCAGGCGACCAGCCGCGGGCAGGCCCGGCACACCGACTCGCGGGCGGTCAGCTCGGCCAGGCTGCCCGCACCGGCCGCGAGCGCGCGCACCTGTGCCGGGTCGGCGGCCGCCGGGGTGGCCGGGGTGGCCGGGTCATCGGGCCAGCCAGTGCCGGGCGGCACCGGGCTGTCCAGCACGCTCACCGGCCCGCCGCCAGCGACCAGGCGATCCCGTCCAGGATGTCGTGCTCGCTGACCAGCACCTCGGCGAAGCCGAACCGGCGCATCACGTGGTCGAGCACCAGGGCGCCGCCGCCGATCACGTCCACCCGGCCCGGGTGCATGACACCGAGCGCGGCGCGCTCCGCGCGGGTCTGGCCCAGCAGCGCGCGGGTCTGCTCGGCGACCTGGGCGGCGGAGATGCGCGCGTGGTGGATCCGGCTGGGGTCGTACTCGGCCAGCCCGAGCGCGAGGCCAGCCACCGTGGTCACCGACCCGGCCAGCCCAACCAGCGTCCGGGCCGTCGCCGCGGGCATGGCCACGGCAACGGCGTCCAACGCGGCTTCGATGTCCGCGGCGGCCGCCGCGATCTCGGCCCGGGCGGGCGGGTCGCCGTGCAGATGGCGTTCGGTCAGCCGGACACAGCCGATGTCCACGGACAGCGCGCTGATGCCGGCGTGCGCCGCCGGGCGGCCAGCGGGCCGGCCGTCCCCGAGCACGAACTCGGTCGAGCCGCCGCCGATGTCCACGACCAGGTACGGGCCGCCGGGCGCGGCGGCGGCCCCGGCCGCGCCGGGGGCGGTCCCGGCGTCGCGCGGCGCGGCCAGTTCGGCGGTGGCGCCGGTAAACGACAGATACGCCTCGTCCTCGCCGCTCAGCACCTCCGGGGTCACCCCGAGCACGTCTTCGACCCCACGGACGAAGTCGGCGGCGTTGGCCGCGTCCCGGGTGGCGCTGGTGGCGACCATCCGCACCGCGCCTGCCGACGTCGCCCTGATGATCTTGGCGTAGGCGCCGAGCGCGCGCAGCGTGCGGTCCAGCGCTTCGGGCGCGAGCCGTCCGGTGGCGTCCACGCCCTGGCCCAGCCGGACGATCTCCATCTGGCGGTCCACGTCGGTGAGCCGCCCGGCCGCCGGATCCACGTCGGCCACCAGCAGGCGCAGCGAGTTGGTCCCGCAGTCGACGGCCGCGACCCGGGTCAGGCGAGCGCCGCTCATGGCACGCACCGGCCGCGCGACCACCACTCCCCGGCTGCGTCCAGCGCTGCCCGGCCCAGCGGGTTGGCCCCCGGCACGGCCAGCTCGTGCGCGGCCAGCGCGTGCAGGCACTTCACCCGGTCCGGCATGCCGCCTGCGCTCTGCGTACCAGGCGGCAGCGGCGCCAGGCCGTCCGCCGCCCCGGCCGCGTCCCGGCGGGCCAGGTAGTCACGGTGCGCCGCCTGCTGGGCCGCGCGCAGCTCCGGTTCGGCGGCCAGCCGCTGTTCCATCTCGCGCATCACTCCAGCCGATTCCAGCCTGCTCAACGCCGCGGCCGCGCGTGGGCAGGTCAGGTAGAACAACGTCGGGAACGGAGCGCCTCCGGGCAGGCGGGGCGCGGTCTCGACCACGTCGGGCAGCCCGCACGGGCAGCGGTGCGCCACCGCACGCAGCCCTCGCGGGGCCCTACCCAACTGCAGCTCTACTAGCTCTGCTCTGCTTCCTTGCGCCTCCGGGGGGCTGGACCCGCCGACTTCCCTCGTCGCGCGTCGCTCGTGCTCTGCTTTCTTGCGCCTCCGGGGGGCTTGGACCCGCCGCCTTCCCTCCTCGCTCGTGCCTCGCTCGTCAGTCCAGTCGGCGGCGCCCCCCTTCGGCGCGGCACCAGACTCAGTCACGACGTCACTCACCGGGAAGTGGGCTCGTGGTCGGCCTGGCGGACCGATGACCATAGCCGCTCGTACCAGGGTGTGCCGGCCACCGCGGTGGCCGCCTGGCCCGGGTTGCGGGCCGGCTGGCCGCCGATGATCACATAACAGGTCTGCCGCGGCATGCAGTAGTGCAGCCGGTCGCGGGCCTGCTGCTCGATGTAGGCCGGGTCGTTCAGCCGGGCCGCCTCGGCTTGCAGCCGGGCCAGCTGGGCCGCCGTCTGCGCGCTCTGCGCCTGCAACTGGTCGATCTGCCGCCGCTGCGCGATGTACTCCCGCACCGGGTAGGCCAGGCTCAGCGCGATCGCGCAGAGCACCACGGCCAGCACCGCCGCCCGGCTGGTGAACCGGGCGCGTTCCGGCGGCTGCGCCGCCGGCGGCGCGGGCTGTGGCGCGGGCTGCGGGCCGGGCATCAGTCAGCCGGGGTCCACCGCGGGAAGGCGCTGACACCTGCGTAGACGGCCGCGTCGTCGAGCATTTCCTCGATGCGCATCAGCTGGTTGTACTTGGCCACCCGCTCGCCACGGGCCGGTGCGCCGGCCTTGATCTGCCCGGCGTTCACGGCGACCGACAGGTCGGAGATCGTGGTGTCATCCGTCTCGCCGGACCGGTGGCTGATCATGCAGGCGTAGCCGCTGCGCTGGGCCAGCGCCACCGCGTCCAGCGTCTCGGTGATCGACCCGATCTGGTTCACCTTGACCAGCAGCGCGTTGGCCGACCGCTCGGCGATGCCGCGGCGGATCCGTTCCGGGTTGGTCACGAAGATGTCGTCGCCCACGATCTGCAACCGGTCGCCGAGCGCGGCGGTCAGCGCCTGCCAGCCGGCCCAGTCCTCCTCGGACAGCGGGTCCTCCAGCGACACGATCGGGTACGCGTCCAGCCACTCGGTGTAGATCCGGGACATCTCGGCCGCATCCTTGGCCGCGCCCTCGAACCGGTACGAGCCGTCCGCGAAGAATTCGGTGGCCGCAGCGTCGATGGCCAGCGCCACGTCCAGGCCGGGACTGAATCCCGCCTTCCCGATTGCCTCCACGATCAGGTCGAGCGCGGCCCGGTTGCTGGCCAGGTCGGGCGCGAACCCGCCCTCGTCACCCACGCCAGTGCCCAGGCCGTGCTGCTTGAGCACGGACTTCAGCGCGTGGTAGGTCTCCGCGCCCCACTGCACCGCCTCGGTGAACGACGCCGCGCCGATCGGGGCGATCATGAATTCCTGGATGTCCACGCTGTTGTCCGCGTGTGCGCCGCCGTTCAGGATGTTCATCATCGGCACCGGCAGCAGGTGCGCGTTCGGGCCGCCCAGGTAGCGGAACAGCGGCAGTCCCGCGGATTCGGCGGCGGCCTTGGCCACCGCCATGCTGACCCCGGTGATGGCGTTCGCGCCGAGCTTCGACTTGTCCGGCGTGCGGTCCAGGTCGATCATCGCCTGGTCCACCAGGCGCTGGTCGTCGGCGTCGAAGCCGAGCAGCTCGGGCTGGATCTCATCGATGATGCCCTGGACGGCCTTGGTGACCGCCTTGCCGCCGTACTCGTCGCCGCCGTCGCGCAGTTCTACCGCTTCGAAGGCACCGGTGGAGGCGCCGCTCGGCGCGGCCGCACGGCCCAGCGAGCCGTCGTCGAGGGCGACTTCGACCTCAAGGGTGGGGTTTCCGCGGGAATCCAGAATCTGCCTGGCGTGCACCGCCTCGATCGAGGCCACAACGACTCCTGAAAGCTCGGCTGACATGTCCGTATTGGAGCCTAGTGGAGTCCCCGGCGGCCCGTGCACCGGCCACGCCGGGCGGCCCTAGCTGGGCTCGCTGGCCTGGCTGGCCGCCTCCCAGGCGCGCACCCGGTCCTGGTACCGGCGGGCCGCGCCGCGCAGTTCCAGCTCCGGGTCGAGGCCGAGCGCCCGGGCCCGGGCCACCAGCTCGAACAGCTCGGCGCCGAGCCGCTCCCCAGCCGCGGCTTCCGCACCCGGCTCGCCGGCCAGCTCCGGGGGGACCCCGGCCCGTTCGGCCCGCCGCTGCAGCTGGGCGGCCAGCGCGAGGGCAGGCTGGCCGAACGGCACGCCATCCAGCGCAGATCCCGGGACCCCGGTCGCCGATTCGCGTTCCGCCGCCTTGATCGCGTCCCAGTTGCGCTTGACGTCCTCCGCACCGGACACGGCCACGTCCGCGAACACGTGCGGATGCCTGCGGACCAGCTTGGTCACGATGCCGTCGGCCACGTCATCCACGGCGAAGCCGGTCTCGTCGGCCCGCTCCTCGGCCACCCGGGCGTGGAACATCACCTGCAGCAGCACGTCGCCGAGTTCCTCGCGGAGCGCCTTGCGGTCCCCGCTCTCCAGCGCGTCCAGCGCCTCGTAGGACTCCTCGATCAGGTACGGGGCGAGCGACTCGTGCGTCTGCTTGGCGTCCCACGGGCAGTTCCGGCGCAGCGTGTCCATCACCGAGACCAGGGTCAGCAGCTCCCCGCCGGGCAGCGCCGTGGCACCGTACAGCAGCTCAACGGCGGTATCGGCCGGCCCATCGGGGCCGCCCAGCTCGTCGGCCAGCACAACCGCCCCGGGCAGCACGCCCGCCGGGCGCCCGGGCGGGTCGCGGCGGCACAGCCAAACTACGTCCCCCGGATCGGGCCCGTCCGTCACCGCCGCGGTGAGCAGCCGGGCCAGCTCGGCCGGGCCCGCCCCGGCCGCGCCCGGCAGCAGCTCCCAGCGCACACCCGACTCGTCCAGCGCGGGCAGCAGCGGATCATCCGCGGCGGCGGCCAGCACCCGGGCCGCGCCGTGCAGCGCCTGCCAGGCGGGCCAGCTGAGCAGCCCGGCCCGGACCGTCGGCGCGGTCACCAGCAGGACGAGCCGCCGCATCAGCAGTGCGGGCTGAGCTGTGGCGCCGCGGTCCCGGTCGGCGAGGGAGACGGCTTGCCGGGCAGCGCGGACAGCTTGTCCGCCGCGGGCACGACGCTGATGCCCCGGTAGTCGAGCGCCCCGTACTGCGGGTTGACCTGGATGCCGAGGCTCTTGGCGGCCACGCACTGCGAGGTGTCGAACTGGTTGCTCAGCGTCTGCAGCGCGGGTGTGGCGGTGGGCAGCTTGCCGCCGTCCAGCCGGTCCAGGACCGCGTTCTGGATGGCCACGTACCGGCCCAGCTCGGTCAGCTGGTCCGGCGGCACCCCGTTGGCCACGGCCAGCGCGGTCGCGGTGACCCCGCTCTGCTTGGCCTGCGCGGAAATCGACGACAGCGCGTCCTGCACCTGGGTCTGGGTCACCGTGATGCCGTACCGCTCCGCCATCTGCTCCCGCACCTTGAACCGGAGCAGCCAGCTCAGCACCTCCTGCGGCATCTGCGACGCGGCGAACTGAAGCTGGATCTTGGCCTTGTCCGCCAGGTAGGCCTGGTTGAGGTTGCTCACCTCGGCGGCCACCGTGGCGGACGCGATCCGCTGGTCGCTGGTGACCGCCGCCGCGCCCAGCTTGACGGACCCGCAGGCGGACAGCGCGAGCGCCGCGGCCAGCGCCGCGGCGGTCAGGATGATGGGGGTGCGGAGCACGAAGGTGTCCCTTTCTTCTCCTCTAGCCGGTTCCCTCAGGAGGGGGCACCGGTGCATCCGGTTCCAGCACAGCCGCGATGAGCTGGGCGCACCAGGCCAGCAGCGCAGCGTCCCGCAGCAGCGGGGCACCGACCGGTGCGGGCCGCCCGGCGGGCCCCGCCCTGGGCACCGGTACGAGCATGCTACGCACCGCCTGCTTGAGCACCGTTTTCGGGTACAGCCGCTGCACCCGCACCTGGCGGGAATCAGGCAGCTCGACCGGGGAGAACCGGATGAACGTGCCCTGCTGGGTGATGTCGGTCAGCCCGGCACGCCGGGCCTGGGCGCGCAGCCGCGCCACCGACAGCAGGTTCTCCACCGGCTCCGGGAGCGACCCGTACCGGTCGATCAGCTCGTCCCGCACCTCGGCCACGTCGTCTTCGGAGTCGATGGCCGCGACCCGGGTGTAGGCCTCCAGCCGGAGCCGCTCGCCGGGCACGTAGTCGTGCGGGATGTGGGCGTTGACCGGGAGGTCCACCCGGACCTCGAGCCGCTCCGCGGGCCCGTCGCCCTTCAGCTCGGTGACCGCCTCGCCGATCATCCGCACGTACAGGTCGAACCCGACCCCGGCGATATGCCCGGACTGCTCGCCGCCGAGCAGGTTGCCCGCGCCGCGGATCTCCAGGTCCTTCAGCGCCACGTACATGCCCGCGCCCGCCTCGGTGTGCTGCGCGATCGTGGCCAGCCGCTCGTGCGCGGTCTCGGTCAGCGGGGTCTCCGGCGGGAACAGGAAGTAGGCGTAGCCCCGCTCGGCGCTCCGGCCCACCCGGCCGCGCAATTGGTGCAGCTGAGGCAGCCCGTAGGTGTCGGCCCGGTCCACGATCAGTGTGTTGGCGTTGGGGATGTCCAGCCCGGACTCGATGATCGTGGTCGCCACCAGCACGTCGAACTTGCGGTCCACGAAGTCGCCCATCACGCTTTCCAGCACGTGCTCGTTCATCTGGCCGTGGCCGACCGCGATCCGGGCCTCCGGGACCAGTTCACCCAGCCGGGCCGCCACCCGGTTGATCGAGCTGACCCGGTTGTGCACGAAGAACACCTGGCCGTCGCGAAGCAGCTCACGCCGGATGGCCGCGGCGATCTGCTTCTCGTCGTACGGGCCGACGAGAGTCAGCACCGGATGGCGTTCTTCTGGTGGGGTGAGGATGGTGGACATCTCGCGGATCCCGGCGATGCCCATCTCCAGCGTGCGCGGGATGGGGGTGGCCGACATGGCCAGCACGTCCACCTCGGTGCGCAGCCGCTTCAGGTATTCCTTGTGCTCGACGCCGAACCGCTGTTCCTCGTCCAGGACGACCAGGCCGAGCCGGGCGAACCGGGTGTCCGGGGAGAGCAGCCGGTGGGTGCCGACCACGACGTCCACCTTGCCCTCGGTCATCTCCTCGCGGACCTGCGCGGCCTCGGCGTCGCTCTGGAACCGGGACAGCATCCGCACCGTCACCGGGAACGGCGCGAACCGCTCGCTGAACGTCGCGAAGTGCTGCTGCGCCAGCAGCGTGGTCGGCACCAGCACCGCCACCTGGCTGCCGTCCTGGACCGCCTTGAACGCCGCCCGCACCGCGATCTCGGTCTTGCCGTAGCCGACGTCGCCGCAGATCAGCCGGTCCATCGGCACCGGCCGTTCCATGTCCCGCTTGACCTCGTTGATGGCCGCCAGCTGATCGGGCGTCTCCACGTACGGGAACGCGTCCTCCAGCTCACGCTGCCACGGGGTGTCCGCGCCGAACGCGTGCCCGGGTGAGGCCATCCGGGCCGAGTACAGCCGGATCAGCTCCGCGGCGATCTGCCGGACCGCCTTGCGCGCCCGGCCCTTGGTCTTGGCCCAGTCCGCGCCGCCCAGCCGGTGCAGGCTGGGCGCCTCGCCGCCGACGTACCGGGTGACCTGGTCGAGCTGGTCGGTCGGCACGTACAGCCGGTCCGGCGGCTGGCCGCGTTTGCTGGCCGCGTACTCGATGACCAGGTACTCGCGGACCGCGCCCTGCACGTTGCGGCTGGTCATCTCCAGGTACCGGCCGACGCCGTGCTGCTCGTGCACGATGTAGTCGCCCGCGGTGAGCTGCAGCGGGTCGATGCCGCCGCGCCGCCGGGCCGGCATCCGCAGTTCCTTGCTGGCGGTGCGCT
Source organism: uncultured Actinomycetes bacterium (assembly GCA_963717125.1). Classification (GTDB taxonomy): domain Bacteria; phylum Actinomycetota; class Actinomycetes; order Streptosporangiales; family Streptosporangiaceae; genus RYN-230. Next base: position 102,693 of record CAVQVG010000009.1, on the reverse strand, counting down.
GCCCGGCCAGGTCCGCCTCGGTCAGCACGGCCAGCCGGACCGAATCCCAGCGGAAACCGTGGCTGAGCAGCCCGGTGCTCACGTAGGGCACGGCCGGCTCGGGCGGCGCGTCGAGGTCGCCAAGCCGGGCGCCGAGCCCCTCGCCGCGGAGCATCTCGGCCAGCCGCTGGGCCGGCCCGTGCCCCTCGGTGACCAGCGCTACCCGCCACCCGTCGGCCAGCCATTGGCGCACGTCCGCGACGGCGCGCGCGGTATCGCCGCGGTAGCCGGGCACCGGCGCGGCATCGATGCTGAACGCCTGTCGCTCCGCCCCGGCCTCGGCTACATCCGGGAGCTCACCGGGCAGGGCGTCCGGGCTGTCGAACGGCGTGATGGTCCACCAGCCGATGCCCAGATCGCGGGCGGCGGACCGGACCGCGGCCAGCGGCTGGAACGCCGCCGCGCCCAGGTCGACCGGGGCCTGGCCGCCCGCGGCCGCGTTCACCCAGGACGCGTCCAGGAACTCCTGGCTGGTCCGGACCAGGTCGGCGGCCCGGGCCCGGATCCGCTCCGGATCGCAGGCCAGCACCAGACCGCCGGGCGGCACGTGGTCCAGCAGCAGCTCCATCCGGTCGGCGAGCACCGGGGCGAACGCTTCCATGCCTTCCACGCCGATCCCATCGGCCAGCTTGCCCAGGATCTCGGCCAGGCCGGGATGGTCCTTGGCCAGCTGCCTGGCCCGGTCGCGGACCGCCGGGGTGAGCAGCAGCTCGCGGCACGGCGGGGCCCACAGGCTGTCGGCGGCGTGCAGGCTGCGCTGGTCGGCGACCCGGAAGTAACGGATCTCCTCGACGCTGTCGCCCCAGAACTCCGCCCGCAGCGGATGCTCCTCGGTGGGCGGGAACACGTCCAGGATGCCGCCGCGCACCGCGATCTCGCCGCGGTGCTCGACCAGGTCAGTGCGCACGTAGCCGATGTCCACCAGGCGGGTGATGGTCTGCTCGAAGTCGGCGTCCTGGCCCGGGCGCAGCGCCACCGGCTCCAGGTCGCCCAGCCCGCTGACCATCGGCTGGAGCAGGCTGCGCACCGGGGTGACCAGCACGCTGACCGGCCCCGCCTGCGGGTTGCTGGGGTCCGGGTGGGCCAGCCGGCGCAGCACGGCCAGCCGCCGCCCGGACGTGTCGGAGCGCGGCGAGATCCGCTCGTGGGGCAGCGTCTCCCAGGCCGGGAAGCAGGCCACCGTGCCCGGCGGCAGCAACGATTCCAGCGCGCTGGTGAGGTCCTCCGCCTCGCGCGCGGTGGCCGTCACGGTCAGCACGAACCGGTGCGGCGCCGCACCGGGCTGACCCGTGTCTGGCTGACCCGTGTCTGGCTGACCCGTGTCTGGCTGAGCCGTGTCTGGCTGATGGGCCCCTGGCGGCGTGGCGGCCCGCGCGTCAGCTGCGGCAAAGGTAGAGAGCGCCGCGGCCAGGAACGGCCGCAGCGCGGGGGGTGCGACGAGATCCGTATCCGTGTCACCCTGGCTCAGCGCATGCCGCAGCCCGGGGTCCTCGGCTATGACGCTGAGCAATCCGGCGAGGCTCATGGTGTCCTTGATCGGCCCGTAGTGGCGGCCACGGGAGGCAGCACGAAAGGCCCGCACTGGCGGGCAGCGGGGCTACGTTGAACCAGGCGGGATACCTCTAGCTTAGGGGTGCCCACCGACAGCTCGGCACAGGGCGGCGGGTAAACCGGGCCCATGAACCGTGACTATCCGCAGGCAGAGGGCTAGTTTAGGGGTTTGTGACATCGGTCAGCGGTGTGCCGGGGGGCGATACCGGCCAGTCTGCGCGCTCGAGCGGGGGCCGATCGGCGCCTCCCCCCGAAACGCAATCAGCACGGGCCCCCGAAACGCAATCAGCACGGGCCCCGGAAGCGCGATCAGTGCGCGCGCGGCAAGCGCAGCGCCAGCCAGGACCGCCGGAAACCACGGCGGAGACCAGCCTTTTCACCAGGTGGGCGCAGGGGTACGCGGCGGAACGTTTCGGCCAGCAGGTCGCCGTGCTGCTGGCCGGTGCGGTCACCGCGGCTGGCGACCTGGGCCTGGGCAGCCTGCGGGACGGCGCCGACATCATCGTCACCCTGGTCGACGACGATCAGCCGGTCAACCGGGCCGCGCTGGCCACGCACCCGGACCTGAGCCGCTGCACACTCGGCGACCTGCGCACCATCCCGCTGCCTCAGCGGTCCTACGACATCGTGGCCTGCACCCTCCTGCTGGACCGGATCGAACACGCCGAACTGGTGCTCGACCGGCTGACCGGCGCGGTCAAGCCGGGCGGCCTGCTGCTGCTGCAGATCCGGGACCGGGACGCCGCGGCGGGCTTCCTGGACCGGGCGCTGCCCGGCTGGCTGCGCGGGGCGATCTGGCGCAGGCACCGGCCGGGACGCCCCGGGCCGCATCCGGCGGTGTACGAGCGGCTCGCCTCGGTCCGTGGCATCCAGTCTTACGTCCTGCTCCGCGGCCTGGTGATCGCCGAGCGCCAGCCGCTCGGCGGGCTGGCCGGCGGGCTGCGGCCGGCCCCGCGCGGCTACCTGGCCGCGCAGCAGGCGGTGGCCTGGCTGTCCGGGCGGCGCCTGACCGCCGACCACGAAGAGTTCCTCTACGTGCTGCGCAAGCCGGAGAACCGGTTCGCCCGCATCCTCTGATGTAGCCTCTGCTTGCCCGGCTGGATGCGGCCGGTGGCTACGGGCGGCAGGATAGAGGGGGAATCGTGCAGGCTGAGGCGTCGGCGGGGATCTCCGCGCAGCTGGCCGGGCTTCCCTCGCTGACCCTGGACGAGGGGCAGCTAGGCGATCTGGAGCTACTGCTCACCGGCGCGTTCGCGCCGCTGCGCGGGTACCTGACGCCGGCTGAGGTGATGTCGGTCAGCGCCGGAGGCACGCTGCCGGACGGCACTGCATGGCCGGTGCCGGTCACCCTGGACGTGCCCGCCGGCAGCATCAAGCCGGACACGGCCCGGCTGCTGCTCCAGGACCCGGAAGGCACGCCTCTTGCTGTGCTGGATATCACGGGGCTGGCCGGGCTGGACAGCACCGACCGGCTGCCGCTGGACCGCTCCACCGATGTCTGGCCCACCGGCGTCTGGCCCACCGACGTCTGGCCAGCCGACGGCCGTCCGGACGCGGGCCCGCCGCTGATCCGGCTCAGCGGCCCGGTGACCGCGCTCCGCCCGCCCGAGCACGGGCCGTTCCGTGACCTCCGGCGGCGGCCCGCCGAGGTGCGCGCGGAACTGGCCGGCACTCCGGTGCTGGGCTACGTGACCAGCGCGCCCTTGCATTCCCGGCAGATCGGCCAGCTGCGGCACGCGGCCAGCCAGCTGAAGGCCCGGCTGCTGCTGCTGCCCCGGGTGGCCGGGCCGGCCGAGATCGTGCTCCGGCCGGACGCGCTGGTCCGGACGGTGCGGGCCGCCGCGCGCGGCCTGCCCCAGGGCACCATGGTCATCCCGGTGCCGCTGCGCCGCGGCTCGGCCAGCCCAGCCGACGACCTGGCGCTGCAGGCCCGCGTCGCGGCCGCCTACGGCGCGACGCACCTGCTGGCCGACGCGCCAGCCGGGCTGGGCACCGACGGAGTGCGGCCCGCGCCGGTCATCCCGGTGATCTCCCCGGGCGACTGGGCGTACGACCCCACGGCCGAGGTATGGCGCCCGCTGGCCCTGATCGAGGCGGGCACCGAACGCACCGACCTGGCCACCGGCGAGCTCGACGATCTGCTCGACCGGGGCGAGGAGATACCAGCCTGGTTCACGCCCCCGGCGGTGGCCGCGGAACTACGCCGGGCCCGGCCGCCGCGCAGCCAGCGCGGGCTGGTCGTGCTCTTCACCGGGTTGTCCGGCTCAGGCAAGTCCACGCTGGCCCGCGCGCTCCGCGACGCGTTGAGTGAGCGCGGGGACCGGACCGTGTCGCTGCTCGACGGTGACCTGGTCCGTGCGTTGCTGTCGGCCGGGCTGACCTTCTCCCGCGCCGACCGGGACCTGAACATCGCCCGGATCGGCTTCGTGGCCACCGAGATCGCCCGGCACGGCGGTATCGCCATCTGCGCGCCGATCGCGCCCTACGCCCAGGCCCGGCGCGACGTGCGGCGCGCAGTGCAGGAGGTCGGCGACTTTCTGCTGATCTACGTGGCCACCCCGGCCGAGGTGTGCGAGGCCCGGGACCGCAAGGGCCTGTACGCCAAGGCACGGGCTGGGCTCATCGACCACTTCACCGGGGTGTCCGACCCGTATGAGGAACCCGAGGACGCGGACCTGGTCATCGACACCTCGGTGCTGAGCCGCCAGGAAGCCCTGGCCTCGATCCTGCACCTGCTGGTCTCCGGCGGCTGGCTCGCCCCCGGCGACGGCTAGGCCTGGCCGTCCCGGTCGGCCGGCCCGGGCACACTGGCCTGTCCGGGCACACGGGCCTGTCCGGGCACACGGGCCGGGCTGGGCTCGTCGTCCACGTCCTCGGCGCGCGCTCCGGCGTCCAGCCGGCTGCGGAACTCACCGACCCGGCTGCGCGCGCCGGACAGCCGGGCGGACAGCGCGCCGGACATCCGGTCCCGCTGCCGGGAGAGCACCACGTAGCTGGCGATGCCGCTGGCCAGCAGGGCCAGCCCGAGCAGTAGCAGGCCGCGGGCCCCGGCCAGGTACAGCAGCCCGGTGGCCGCGACGAACAGCAGCAGCCGGGCCGTGGTGTAGGCAAGTACGGATCGCATAGCAGGGTCAGCCTACCCAGGCACGCTCACCGGGGCCGCACCGAGGATCGACAGCAGCATGGCCGGGTCGATGTTGCCGCCGGAGAGCACCGCGACCGTGGTGTCCGCGGCGGGCAGGTCGGCCCGGCGGAACAGGCACGCGGCCACCGCGACCGCGCCACCGGGTTCCGCGATCAGCCGGGCCTCCAAGGCCAGCCGGCGTATCGCCGCGCGGATCTCGTCCTCGGTGACCGTGACGATGTCGTCCACCAGTTCCAGCATGTGCTGCATGGGCAGCGCGCCGACCTGGTCCACGCGGAGCGAGTCGGCGATCGTCCGGTGTGTCGCGCCGGGCGGCCAGGCCACCTGATGGCCTTCGTGCAGCGAATCACGGGCGTCCGCGGCCAGCGCGGGCTCGACGCCGATGATGGCCGCCTCCGGGTGGAGCGCGCGGACCGCGGCGGCCACGCCGGAGATCAGCCCGCCGCCACCCACCGGCACGACGACCAGGTCCACGCGGGGGCTGTCGGCGGCGATCTCCAGGCCGACGGTGCCCTGCCCGGCGATCACCCGGCGGTCGTCGAACGGCGGGATGGACACCGCGCCGCGCTGCGCGGCCAGGTCACGGGTGGCGGCCAGCCGGGCGGCCAGGTTGGGTGCGGAGATGACGATCTCGGCGCCCAGCGCGCGGATGGCGGCCACTTTGACCGGGGCAGCGTCCTCCGGTACCACCACGATCGCGGGCATCTCGAGCAGGGCGGCCGCGTACGCCACGGCCAGGCCGTGGTTGCCGCTGGAGTGAGTGATCACGCCGCGCTCCCGCGCGGCCGCGGGCAGCGTGTTCATCGCCGCATAGGCGCCGCGGAGCTTGAACGCGCCGGTCGGCTGCAGCGACTCCGGCTTGACCAGCAGCGGCGGGTCCGCGCCGGGGAACGGCACCAGCGGGGTGCGTACCGCCACGCCCGCCAGGGCCGCGGCGGCGGCCCTGATCTCTTGGATCGACACGAGCGATTGCACCTGCATACCCTACGGCCGCCGGGACCCGGCCCAGGACCGGCTACCGGCATCCGGCTCCCGATCGGCCGCCCCGGATCAGCATCCCGCCCAGACCCCACCCACCTTCCCTTCCCGCTTCACCACCTCCCGTTCCCGCTGCACGGTCACCACCGCGCCCTCTAGATCACCAACCGGCAGCTTTTTACGGAATCAAAGGAGAAAACCGGCGTTTGTCGCCACACTTGGGGCAGGCCACTAGGCATGGGCCCGGTTCGGCTGCTCAGGAGGGGAACAGCGTGGACGGCAACAACGAGCGCCTCCTGACGCCGGGGGAGGTGGCCGCGCTCTTCCGGGTAGATCCCAAGACCGTGACCAGGTGGGCCGCGTCCGGCCGGATCAGCAGCATCCGCACCCCCGGCGGGCACCGCCGGTTCCGCGAGTCCGAGGTACGCGCGCTGCTCCGCGGTGAGTCCGGCCCGGCGAAAGAGGATCAGGCCGACTAGCCCCCCGTGCAGCTAACACCGTGCAGCTAACACCGTGGCAGCCAACATCGTGCGGTCAAGGCCGTGCGGTCAAGGCCGACGGTCAGGACCGGCCGCCGCGCTCCCCGTCCCCATCCGGGCCCCCGCCCTGGCTGGCCAGGAACTCGGCGAACTGGCGTTGCAGCGCCGCGTCCCCTTCCTGCCATTTGCGCTGCCGTTCCTCGAGTTGCTGCTGGGTGATGGCGTGCGCGGCCAGCCGGGCGTAGTCCGCGTCCCCCGGGCCAATTTCCACATACGCGTCGCCCATCAGCTGTCCCCCCTCAGCCAGGGCCGACTCCGGGACCAGGAGGTTTCCGTTGGGCAGCTGGATGACGAACATTACCGATCACTCTAGAGGCCGTAGCGGATGTTGAAGTACAGCATGACATCAAGAGCGACCCTGGTGTTGCCACCCAGCATGTCGACCAGCGCGGGACGCTGCTGCGAGGCGATGGCCGCGAACGCGTCGGCGAAGAACTCGCGGCGGCCCAGGTCCCCGGGCTGCCGGTGGAAGTCGCTGATCAGCGCGTCCTCGCAGCGCTGGTAGAGCTGGCGGAACTGCGCCGAGTCGGACTGCCACCGGCCGTCCACCCGGTCGATATCATCCAGCGCGTGCCCGACCTCGTGGCACATGACGTCGGGGGCGGCCGACGGCCGCGAGCCCACGATGATCTTGCGCTGACCGTAGGCGCCCGCGCAGGCGTCCCAGGTGGCGCGGCCGGAGGGCAGCGCGACGCCGCGCAGCCGGGCCATGTCGTCCAGTTCCGGGACGCCGCCCTCGCCGACGTGGATGGCGTCCAGCCCGCCGGCCAGGATTTCCTTGATCACCTGCGGCAGACCGGCCAGCCGGTTGACCGCGCGGACAACCGGGGGGGATGGCACCACGCTGGCCGGCCACTCCCGGCGCAGCACCGGTTCCAGCGGCCCGCAGTTGGCCAGGCCCTCGGCCGACCGGCGGGCGTGCGCGACCTCGTACCAGGGCAGCCGGGCCGCGTCCGGTTCGGCCGCGAGCCGCGCCCGGGCCTGCCCGGCCGTCGCCCGGGCCTGCGTGCTGTCGGCCGGCGCCGCCTGGCCCGGACTGGGCCGGATGGCCGCACGGGCCTGCCCGGCACCGGCCGCCCAGTTGGCCCTGGCCTGGCCGCCTGCCGCCTGCCCGGCCGCCGCTGGCCCGCGGCCGGCGCTGGGCCGCCCGGTGCCGGACGGCCCGGCGCCCGCCTGGCCGTCCGGCCCGGAGCGGTGCGGCACCCGGCGGGGAAGTTCGGCTGGCCCCGCCTCGGCTGACGAGCCGGCTGGTCTCGACCGGGCGGTGTCCACCGGCGTGGCGGGACGGTATCCGTAGTCACGGCGATGCCGGCCGGCGCCGGACGGGCTGGGCGCGCTGCCCATCCCGGATGCTCCGGACCGCGCCGGGCCGCGGGATTTTGACCCACGCAGACCGGGCCGGATGTACCGGCGAACGCGATCGATAAGCCGCAGCCGCATATTCCGCACTCCCAGCGATCGCGTGGCAGGTTGCCAGGGTATGACGAAACACGGCTAACGTCACCTGTTGTCACTCGCCGTTATCCGTTACGGAACCCCGGCCGTACCTGCTGACTCGCCGCATTCCCCGACGATTGGGCCGCAGCAGTACTAAGCTGCCGCGCATGTTCCTGGTCGGCGCGCTTGTCCTGCTGCTGGCGCTGGGCTTGTGGGTGTGCTGGTCATGGCGCCCCCGGCGGCTGGCCCGCCCGGCTGGCTCGGCCGCAGACGCCGCCTTCCGCCGGCATCCAGCCGGCCGCGCGCGTTGCGCCGCCGCCGATGACCTTGTGTCACCGGGCCGCCCGGCTGCCCCGGCCGACTGGATGGCGCCGCGAGGCCCGGACGACGACCCAGAGTTCCTCGCCGAACTGGACCGCGTCATCCGGGGCGACGGCGACCCGGCGGATGAGCGCTAGCTCAGCCCGGCGTAGGAGTGCAGGCCGGTGATGAACAGGCTCACGCCGAGCAGGTTGAACAGCAGGCAGGCGAACCCGGCCAGCTGGATGTAGGCCGCCCGGCGGCCGCGCCACCCTGCGGTGACCCGCGCGTGCAGGAAGCAGGCGTACACCACCCAGGTGATGAACGCCCAGGTCTCGGTGGGGTCCCAGCCCCAGTACCGGCCCCACGCCTCGTCCGCCCAGATCGCGCCGGCCATGATGCCGAACGTCCAGAGCGGGAAGGCGAACACCACCGTCCGGTAGGCGAACTGGTCGAGCCGCTCCGGGCTGGGCAGCAGCCGGAAGACCTCGCCGTTGCGCACCGGCAGGCCGGACGCCACCCGCCGGGCATGCCGGTCGGCGAACAGGTAGACCACCGCGAGCACGGCCGCCACCACGTAGGTCCCGGTAGCCAGGGTGATCGCGGTCACGTGGATGGCCAGCCAGTACGAGTTCAGCGCGGGCACCAGCGGGCCGGCCGGGGTGTAGATCACCGTCTGGGCCAGACCGATGATGATCACGATCGGGGCCATGAAGAACAGGCCGAGACGGTAGGGCCGGTACCGGATCATCAGCCCGAGGAAGAACAGCACGGCCACGCACGTCACCGCGATCACGAACTCGTACATGTCGCCCCACGGCACCCGGTGCACGGCCAGGCCGCGGATGACGACGCCGACGACGTGCGCGAGCACGCCCAGCACGGTCAGCCCGAGACCACCGCGGACCCAGAAGCTGGCGTCCCGCAGCCTGGGCCGCCCCGGGCCGGCCACGCTGCCCGCGCCGCCGTTCACCACGCCGCCGTTCACCGGGCCGGCCGCCGCGGTGCTGACCGCCGCGGAGCTGACCGCCGCGGTGCTGGCGCTGGCCTGCGCCGGGCCCGCCGCCACAGCACCCGCGGCACCCGCGGCGCCCGCCGGGACCAGCTCCGGCACCTCGGCCTTGGCGGGCACGGCCGAGGGGCGCCGCCCGAACGCGAAGTCGGCGGCGAACGCCAGCACGGCCAGGAAGTAGAGCACCAGGGTGACCATGAGGAAGTGGTCACTGAGGTGGGACAGCCCCTGGTTGATGGCCATCAGTCTGGTTTCCCCTCGGTCGTCTCGCCTGCGTACGCCGCCTTGAACTCCCCGGCCAGCCGGGCGAACTCCTCGTCGAAGCCGCCCGCCGGGTCGGACCGGGCCAGCCCGCCCACGTCGACCACGGTGCGGCCGTCCGGGCCCGGGTAGGCCCGGACGAACATCCGGCGGCGCCGGATGAAGAAGGACAGCAGCAGCCCGGCCAGCGCGGCCAGCCCCGCGATCAGCGCGGGCAGCTGTCCCGGGTCATAGGTGATGGCCAGGCTGGCCCACTGCCGGTACCCGGTGAACGTCAGCGTCCCGGCGCCGCCGGGCAGCTTGATCGACTGGCCGGGGGCCAGCGGGCGCGGCGGGACCGGCAGCTCGGTCAGGCCGGCCGTGTTGAGCTGGTACACCGACTGCGACTGGCCGCTGTTCATGCCCAGGTTGCCCTTGTACGAGATCAGGCTCACCCGCGGGTTGAGCGGCGCCGGGAAGACCGACTCCAGGGTGCCCCCGGCGTCCACGGTGGTGGGCAGGAACACGCCGGCGAAGCCGAGCTGGTCGGGCCGGGCGTCCGGGACCTTGACCACGCCCTCGGAGGTGAGCCCGGCCGTGTTCACCGCGATGAACGGCACCGGCTGGTCGAAGACCACCTTCCCGGTCCCGTCGGTGACCTTGAACACCGGCGCGTACCCGTGGCCGATCAGGTACACCTTCACGCCGTCCACGTTGAGCGGGTGGTTCACCCGGAGGTCGTAGCGCTGGTTGGCCGCCCCGGGCTGCGCGGAGTAGCTGAGGTAGGCGTTGAACGAGGACGGCTGGCCGCGTAGCTGGCCGGACCGGACGTAGCTGGCCTCGAACCGGTTGAGCGTGATGGTGAACGGCTGCAGGTCGGCCGCGGACACCAGCCGGCCCGGGTGGTACTCGTCCAGCGCGGTCACCGTGTTGGCGAACGACGTGCCGGACACCAGCAGCCGGTTGGCCTTGTAGCCGAACACGCCGCCCAGGGCGACTGCGCCCAGCAGCCCGAGCAGGGCCAGGTGGAAGAGCAGGTTGCCGAGTTCGCGCCGGTAGCCCTTTTCCGCCGATACCCAGCCGTCGCCGGTGCGCAGCCGGAACTTACGCGCCTTGAGCACCGCGGTCGCGGCGGCCAGCGCGGCCGTGGCGTCCTGCCCGGTCTGGTGCCGTACCGACTGCGGCATCCGGGCCACGTTGCGCGGGGCGGGCGGGGGCAGCGCCCGGGCCGAGCGCACCAGCCGGTACGCCCGGGGCACCACGCAGCCGGCCAGGGACAGGAACAGCAGCAGGTAGATGGCCGCGAACCAGGGCGCCGCGAACACGTTGAACAGGGACAGCCGGGCCAGCCACGGGGCCAGCCCCGGGTGTGAGCTGTAGTACTGCTGCACGGCCGCCGGGTCGATGCCCTGCTGCGGCAGCACCGAGCCGGGCACGCTGGCCACGGCCAGCAGGAACAGCAGGATCAGCGCGGTGCGCATCGAGGTCAGCTGGCGCCAGCCCCAGCGCAGCCAGCCCACCGTGCCGTAGGCGGCCCGGGCTGGCGGCGGCCCGCCGGCCGCCGGGGACGCCTGCTCGCCGACCTCAGCCGCGCCCGCCTCGACCTCGAGGTCGTCTTCGGCCGCGGTCTCGGCCGCGCCGGTCTTGGTCATCCGGGAGATCTCGGTCATCCGGGGTCTGCCACCACTCGCTGGATCAGCTTCTTCAGGCCGTCATAGGTCACTCCGCCGATCACCCGCGCGCTGATCCGGCCGCTGCGCGATATCACCAGTGTGGTGGGGATCCCGGCCGGCGGCACGGTGTCGCGGAAATTGAGCGCCAGGTTGTCGCTGGGATCGTTCAGGCTCGGGTAACTGATCCGGAAGTCACTCATGAAGGCCTCGGCGGTGGCCGGGCTGTCCCGGATGTCGATGCCCAGGAACCGGACGCCGGACCGGCTGAACTGGCGGTCCAACTGGCCCAGGCCGGGCGCCTCCGCCCGGCATGGCGGGCACCATGATCCCCAGAAGTTCAGCACCACCACGTGCCCGCGGTACGCAGCCAGGCTGAGCCGGCCACCGCCGACCAGCGGGCCGCTCACCGCCGGGGCGACCGGGCCGGTCCCACTCGGGTACAGCGTGGTGCCTGCGCTCCCGGACACGAAGCTCTGGCCGTTGTTGGCCGGGCTGGTCGAGGCGATCCCGCCGCCCGTGCAGCCGGAGACGGCCAGCGCCGCGGTGCCGGCCAGCAGGACGAGCCGCGCGGCACGGCCCGGCCGGATCAGCCGGAACGGGGTGCGGGGCGGAGGGGACACGGAATAGCTCCTACAGGGAGTAGTACCGCGCCCCATTGTGCCCGATAAGGCTGGCGCGGTTGACAGCGGGCCGGCCCGCGGTCACGCGCCCGCCGGCCGCTCGCGGGATCCGGCCGGCTCGGCGTAGCTGACCCCGGTGATCTGGTCCCCGGCGTAGCTGAAGCTGGTCACGCTGGCCAGCGCGCACTGCCGGTGCGCCGGGTTGTGCCACAGATGCTTGCCCTCGGCCGCCCGGCGGGCGATCCAGATCGGCAACTGGTGGCTGACCAGCACCGCCTCGTGCCCGCGCGCGGCCCGCGCCGCGTCCACCATCGCGGCCAGCATCCGGGCCGCGATGTCCTGGTACGGCTCACCCCAGGACGGGCGGAACGGGTTGTACAGGTGGCGCCAGTTGACCGGGTTCCGCAGCGCGCCGGAGCCGACGCCGACCGTGGTGCCCTCGAACACGTTGGTCGGCTCGATCAGCCGCTCGTCAATGTGCACCTCGAGCTCGAACTGCGCGGCCAGCGGGGCCGCGGTCTCCAGCGTCCGGTCCAGCGGTGATGAGCGGAGCAGCACCACGTCCCGGCCGGCCAGGAAGCCCGCCGCGGCCTTGGCCATCAGGCGGCCCTCTTCGGAGAGGTGGTAGTCGGGCAGGCGGCCGTACAGCACGCCGCCCGGGTTGTAGACCTCCCCGTGCCGCAGCAGGTGCAGCACGGTGTCCGGGGCTGGGTTCTCAGTCATGGCGGGCACAGCCTACCGGGACGTCCAGCTCAGCCCGCCGCGGGCAGCCGCCGAGCAGGTAGACTCCGGGCAGCTTGTGGTTGCGCCTAGGGTTCCGTGCCCCGCCCGCGCCCGGCCTGCCCGGGCGGCCGCGGCCGCACAACAAGAGCGGGGCAGGCTGGACCGAGCGGCGCCAGGCGCCCGCCTAGGGGCGCCCACACCTGACGGGATAGAAACCTCGAGGGCTCTCGTTTGCCATGCCCGGGCCGTGCCCGGGCCGGACTAGGGAGCCGCCCCCGTGAGCGCCACCGCTCTGGCCCTGATCCTCGTCGCCGCCGTCGCGCACGCCACCTGGAACCTGTTCAGCAAGCAGGCCTCGGTGGCCGGCGCCGCGTCGTTCGTCTGGCTCATGTCGCTGACCGCCACGGTGCTGTACGCACCGGTGGTCCTGGTCGGCGTGGCGCTGATCGATCGGCCCCGGCTGACGGCGCTGTGCTGGGTCTTCCTGATCGGCACCGGGCTACTGCAGGCCGGCTACTTCCTGTTCCTGCAATCCGGCTACCGGCTCGGTGACCTGTCCGTGGTCTACCCAGTGGGCCGCGGCAGCGGCGCGCTGCTGGCCGCGCTGGCTGGCATCGTCCTGCTTGGCGAGCACCCGGGGACGGCCGGGCTGGCCGGGATCGGACTCGTGGTAGCGGGCGTTCTGTTCCTCGGTGCGCCAACTGGGCGACGGCGGTCGGCCGCCCGCCCAGCCCCGCGGGCGCTGGCCTTCGCGCTGGTCACTGGCGTGTTCATCGCGTCGTACACGCTGTGGGACAAGTACGCGGTGAGCACGCTCCGGGTGCCGCCACTGCTCCAGGGCTACGCCGCGATGCCGGTGATGGCGCTGGTCCTGGCCCCGTTCGCGCTCCGCCAGCGGGAGCGCACCGCGCTGGTCTGGCACACGTACCGGCGCCAGGTGGCGGGTGCCGCGGTGCTCGCGCCGCTGGCCTACATCCTGGTGCTGGCCGCGCTGAGCTTCACCGCGGTCAGCGCCGTCGCCCCGGCCCGCGAGGTCAGCGTGCTGGCCGGCGTCCTGCTCGGCCGGCGGATGCTCGGCGAGGGGCAACTGGCCCGCCGCCTGGCCGCGGCCGCCGCCATCGCCGCCGGCATCATCTGCATCGCCCTCGGTTAACCTCGCGCACCACAGCATTCCCAGTCACCACCCCAGCCGCACCGCCCCACCGGGCCGCGGCCGTGATCAACTGATTACTGTCGCTACAGCGACAGTAATCAGTTGATCACGGTTCCAGGGCTGGGCTGGGCGACGCTGAGGGTGGGTGGGGCCGAGGGTGGGTGGGTTAGCGCGGCTAGCTGTCAGCCGAGGGCTTCGGCGGCGGCGCGGGCGGCGGCGGGCAGCGCGGCGGCGATCTGCTCCACCGCCTCGTCGTCGTGCGCGGCGGACACGAACCACGCCTCGTACGCCGACGGCGGCAGGTAGACGCCCTGCTCCAGCATGGCGTGGAAGAACGCCGCGTACGCCACGGTGGACTGGCCGCGGGCCTCGCCGAAGTCGCGGATGGCCTGGTCGGTGCCCAGGAACACGGAGAACAGGCTGCCCGCCTCCTGCAGCCGGAACGGTACCCCGGCCGCGCCCAGCGCGTCGCTGGCCAGCTTGGCGATGGTGGCCGCGACCTCGTCCAGCCGGGCGTACACCTCCGGCGTGCAGTTGCGCAGCGTGGCCAGCCCGGCCGCGGTGGCCAGCGGGTTACCGGACAGCGTGCCGGCCTGGTACACCGGGCCGGTCGGGGCGAGCCGGTCCATGATCTCGGCCCGGCCGCCGAACGCGGCCGCGGGCAGCCCGCCGCCCATCACCTTGCCGAACGTGATCAGGTCGCCGGCCACTCCCTCCCGGCCGTACCAGCCGGACGCGGTGACCCGGAACCCGGTCAGCACCTCATCCATGATCAGCAGTGCGCCGTGCTCCCGGCACAGCTCGGCCAGCAGGTCGTTGAAGCCGGCCGTCGGCGGCACCACGCCCATGTTGGCCGGGCACGCCTCGGTGATCACGCAGGCGATCCTGGACCCGTGCTCGACGAACGCCTGGCGTACCGCCAGCGCGTCGTTGTACGGCAGCACCAGGGTGTCCGCGGCCGCCGCCCCGGTCACCCCGGGCGAGTCGGGCAGCCCGAACGTGGCCACCCCGGAGCCGGCCGCGGCCAGCAGGGCGTCCACGTGCCCGTGGTAACAGCCGGCGAACTTGACCACCACCCGGCGGCCGGTGAACGCGCGGGCCAGCCGTACCGCGGTCATCGTCGCCTCGGTGCCGGAGTTGACCAGCCGGACCTTTTCCACCGGGGTCCGCGCGACGATCTCCTCGGCCAGTTCCACCTCACCCGCCGTGGCGGTGCCGAACGAGGTGCCCTTGGCCGCGGCCGCCTGCACCGCCTCGGTGACCGCCGGGTAGGCGTGCCCGAGGATCATCGGCCCCCACGAGCAGACCAGGTCCACATACGTACGGCCGTCGGCGTCGGTGAGATACGCCCCGCGCCCGGAAGCCATGAATACCGGCACCCCACCCACCGAGCCGAACGCCCTTACCGGGGAATTCACTCCGCCAGGGATGACCGCGCTGGCACGGCTGAACAGCTCGCCGGATCGGCCCGGGCGTCTCACCTAAGAAGCCTCCTCTTCGCACGCGTCGGCCAGGAACTCCAGCAGGCGCAGGGCATCGGGCAGTGGGTCAGGACCATCGGGGGGCGGCGAGATCAGCCAGCGGGCGGCGGTGCCCACCGGGTCGCGGGACGGCGGGGCGAGCACGAAGCTGCTCCGGCAGTGCCAGCGCAGGCCGGCCACCTCGCCGCCGTCTTCCGGGGCGCAGTCGAGCTGGCAGGACCACCACTCGTCCTCGTCCTCGGGGGCACCCCGGGTGGCCACGAAGAACAGCACCCGGCCGGCCCCGGCCGCCACCGGCCCGGGTTGCACCGCGGCCTGGCGCATCGCGTCCAGCGCCGCGATGCCCGCGGCGGCGGGCACGTCGAGCACGTCGAACACCCGCCCGGTGGGCAGCACGATGTTGGCCTCGGGATGGTCGGCCCAGCGCTGCCGGACCTTGCCCGGCTCGTAGCTGGCCAGCAGTTGCCAGGCCGGCGACATCGGGTGGGCGGCGGGCGCCGGGCAGCCGACCCGGTCGCAGGAACAGGCCCGGCCCGCCCTCTGGCTGGGCGGGTAGGCGCCGAGGCAGACCGCCCAGC
Source organism: uncultured Actinomycetes bacterium (assembly GCA_963717125.1). Taxonomy (GTDB): domain Bacteria; phylum Actinomycetota; class Actinomycetes; order Streptosporangiales; family Streptosporangiaceae; genus RYN-230. Next base: position 87,224 of record CAVQVG010000009.1, on the reverse strand, counting down.
CGAGCCGCGCGTACCCGGCGGCGGCCGCGGCCAGCCGCCCGGCGTCCCGGCGCCGATTCCGGCGTAGTACCGGTGCGACCATCAGGCTCCATTTCCCGCGACGGCAGTGTTAGCGCTCTCCCTTACTGATGATGGCGGGCCGGCCACGCTGCGCGCAGGCCGGCTCCCCGGGAGATGCCGACATGTTGCCGAACGGAAACCCCACCCCCCATCCACCGCCCCATTCCCCCTTCACGGCCCGTTCAGCCACCCAGGTCACACTGGCCGCAGGCCGGTCAGCCAAGACGGCGGGCCAGCTCAGCCGCCCAGTAGGTGAGGATGATGCTGGCCCCGGCCCGGCGGATCCCGGTCACCGTCTCCAAGATGACCCGGTCCCGGTCCAGCCAGCCGTTGGCCGCGGCCGCCTCGACCATCGCGTACTCGCCGCTCACCTGGTACGCGGCCACCGGCACCGGCACGTTCGCCGCCGCCTCGGCGATCACGTCGAGATACGCCAGCGCGGGCTTGACCATCACGATGTCCGCGCCTTCGGCCACGTCGAGCAGGATCTCGCGCAGCGCGTCGCCGGCCCGCGGGTCCTGCTGGTAGGAGGCGCGGTCGCCGAACTGTGGCGCGCACTCGGCCGCGTCGCGGAACGGCCCGTAGAACGCGGAGGCGTACTTGGCCGAGTAGGCGCAGATGGCCACGTCGGCGTAGCCGGCCCGGTCCAGCGCCGCCCGGATGGCGGCGACCTGCCCATCCATCATCCCGCTGGGCGCCACCGCGTGCGCTCCGGCTGCGGCCTGCGCAATGGCGATCGACGCGTACCGCTCCAGCGTCGCGTCGTTGTCCACCTCGCCTGCCGGGGTCAGCAGGCCGCAGTGGCCGTGGTCGGTGTACTCGTCCAGGCACAGGTCGGCCATCAGCACGGTGGCGTCGCCCACCTCGGCGGCCAGGTCGCCGAGGGCCAGGTTGAGGATCCCGGCCGGGTCGTCGGCCGCCGAGCCGCGGCCGTCCTTGTGGGCCGGGATGCCGAACAGGACCAGCCCGCCGACCCCCGCCTCGGTGGCCTCGACGGCCGCCTTGCGCAGGCTGTCCCGGGTGTGCTGGACCACCCCCGGCATGGACACGATCGGCTGCGGCTCGCCGATCCCTTCCTTGACGAACATCGGCAGCAGCAGGTCCGACGGCTGCACGCTGGTCTGCGCGACCAGGCGGCGCAGCGCCGCGGTGCGGCGCAGCCGGCGCGGCCGGGCGGTGGGGAAGCCCGGGCTGGTCACCGCAGCCGCCGCCGGGCGCCGCGGCGCCGCTCGCTGGGCTTGCGCACTGGTTCACCCGCCGCGACAGCCGCCGCACGGACCGCGGCCGCGTGTTCGGCCAGCGCGTCTACCAGGGCGGTGGCCGATGGCCGTGGCGCCTTGACGTCCACCCGCAGGCCGAACTCCGCGGCCGTCTGCGCGGTCTGCGGCCCGATCACCGCGATCACCGTGACCGCGTGCGGCTTGCCCGCGATGCCGATCAGGTTCCGCACCGTGGAGGAGGAGGTGAACAGCACCGCGTCGAACCCGCCACCCTTGATCGCCTCGCGGATCGCCGCGGGCGGCGGTGCGGCCCGCACCGTACGGTAGGCGGTCACGTCCTCCGCCTCCCAGCCCAGCTCGGTGAGCCGGGCGACCAGCGTCTCGGTGGCGATGTCGGCCCGGGGCAGCAGCACCCGGTTGATCGGGTCGAGCGCGCTGTCGTAGGGCTGCCAGGCCGCGGCCAGCCCTTCGCCAGACTGGTCGCCCTCGGGAATCAGGTCCGGCTTGATGCCAAAGGCCAGCAGCGCCTTCCCGGTCTGCTCGCCGACCGCGGCCACCTTGACGCCGGCGAAGGCGCGCGCGTCGAGCCCGTACTCCTCCAGCTTCTCACGCACGGCCCGGACCGCGTTGGCCGAGGTGAACGCGACCCACTGGTAACGCCCGGTGACCAGTCCCTTGACCGCGCGCTCCATCTGCTGCGGGGTGCGCGGCGGCTCGACCGCGATCGTCGGCACTTCCTCCGGCACCGCTCCGTAGGCGCGCAGCCGCTGCGACACCGCGCCGGCCTGCTCCTTGGTCCGGGGCACCAGCACCCGCCAGCCGAACAGCGGCTTGCTCTCGAACCAGGACAGTTCCTGGTGGGTCCCGGCCGTCTCCCCCACCACGCCCACGGCGGGCCCGGTCTCGGTGAGCAGGTTCACCCCGGCCGCCTTCAGGTCGGCGCTGACCGAGCCCAGGTGGCAGCGCACGGTCAGCTGGTCGGTGGTGGTCCCGCACCAGGTGATGGTGAACGGGGTCCGCTCTGGCCAGCCCGCCGCGAGCAGCATCTTGGCCAGGTCGGCCGGGCCGGCCTCGGCGCCCAGGATGACCAGGCTGCGCGGCGGAGCGGCGTCGGCGGAGAGCCGGCTAACGTCCGCTGCGTCGATGATCCGGATGTCCCCGCCCGCCTCCGAGGTGAGCGGGATCCCGGCGTAGGCGGGCACCGCGGTGGCGGCGGGCATGCCCGGCACGATCTCGAACCGGACCTTGGCCTTGGCGCACGCCGCGATGTGCCCGGCGGCCGGCCCGAACAGCAGCGGGTCGCCGCGGTAGGCGGCCACCGCGAGCCGACCGGACCGGGCCGCGCCGATCAGCAGGTCCGGCTCGCCGCCCAGGTCGGCCACGTCGCGAATGTCCGCGTCAGCGGGCAGCAGCTCGCGGAGCTGCTCGATGACCTCCGCGCTGCCCACGATCAGGTCCGCACGGCCGAGCAGTTCGGCGGCGCGGACGGTGAGCAGCTCGGTGCTGCCCGGACCGGTGCCCACGAAGGCCACCAGCCCGGGCTGGCCCGCGTGTCCCGCGGGGCTGGCCTGCGCTGCGTTCTGTTTTGCTCTCTGACTCATGCATCGTCCCCATTGCTGAGGTGTTCCGAGGACAGTGCCAGGAACCGCGCTGCGCCCTGGCGGAGCAGCTCGGCCGCCACATCACCGCCGAGGCGGGCCGCCTCGGCGGCCGGGGCACTGGCACTGGCCCGCACCGCCGATTCCCCGCTGACGGCCGCGATCACGGCCATCACGTGCAGAAACTCCGTTCCGGCAGCATACGCGCCCACCGGCGCGCTGCACCCGGCGCGCAACGCGGCCAGCACGGCGCGCTCCGCGGTAACGGCCGCGTGGCTGACTGGATCGTCCACGCTGGACAGCAATTCGGCCAGCGGCGTGTCGCCGTCGCGGCACTCCACCGCGAGCGCGCCCTGCCCGGGGGCGGGCACCATCTCCTCCGGCTCGAACACCTGGGTCACCGCGTCCAGCCGGCCGATCCGGGCCAGCCCGGCGCAGCCCAGCAGCACCGCGTCCAGCTCGCCGGACGTCACCTTGCCCAGCCGGGTGCCCGCGTTGCCGCGGACCGGCACCGCGCGCACGTCCGGGCGGAGCAGCCGGAGCTGGGCGGCCCGGCGCGGCGAGCCGGTACCGATCCGGGCGCCGGGGGGCAGGTCGGCGAACTTGGCCCCGTCCCGGCCGATGAGCGCGTCCCGGGGGTCGTCCCGGGTCGGCACCGCGGCCAGTACCAGGCCGGGCACGGGCCCGACCGGCAGGTCCTTGAGCGAGTGCACGGCCAGGTCGAGCTGGCCGGCCAGCAGGCTCTCCCGCAGCGCGCTGACGAACACCCCGGTGCCGCCGATCTGAGCCAGGTCGGCCCGGGTGACGTCACCGAAGGTGGTCAGCCCGACCAGCTCCACCGCGGCTCCGGTCCGCTCCGTGATCAGCCGGGCTACGTGGCCGGCCTGGGTCATGGCCATCGGGCTCTTGCGAGTGCCCAGACGCAGTGGCGGCTGGCTCATGTCTCGTCCTCTGCGGTTGCTGGCCCCGCGGTGCCAGCGTCGGCTGGGCCTGCTTCGGCTGGGTCCACGTCAGCTGGCTCCGCGTCAGCTGGCTCGGCGTCAGCTGGCTCGGTGTCCGCCACGGTCACCGCGTTGACCACGGCGGGATCCAGGTCGAACAGGACCCGCAGCGCATCCTCGTAGGAGTCGCCGCCTGGGAGAGCCGGCCAGTTCCTTGACCCGCACCGTCGGCGCGTGCAGCAGCTTGTCCACCACCCGGCGCATGGCCCGTTCGACCTCATTCAGCATGCCATGGTCGGCGGTGCGCAGCCGCCCGGCCAGCCGGGCCAGTTCCGCGTCGACCACGGTGGACGCCTTGGCCCGCAGCGCGACCACGGTCGGCGCGACCCGGGCCGCGTGCATGGCGGAGACGCGGCCGGCGAATTCCTCCGCCACGATCGCGCGGACCGCGGCGATGTCGCTCTCCCGGGCGGCGGCCCGGTACTCCCCGGCGCTGCCCAGCGTGTCCAGGCCGAGCACGTGCACGCCGGGTAGCTCGGCCGCGGCCGGGTCCACGTCCCGGGGCATAGCCAGGTCGAGCAGCACCAGCGGCCCGCTGGGGCCGGCCCCCGGATCTGCGTCGGCACCCGGCCCGGCGTCGGCACCCGGCCGGCGGCGGGGCGCTGCCGCAGCGCGCTGGCCACCAGCTCGGCGGTGATCACCACCCCGGTGGCCCCGGTGCAGGAGATGACCAGGTCCGCCGCGGCCAGTGGACCGGCCAGGCGGGCCAGTTCGGCGGTGCTCCCGGCGACCGTCGCGGCCAGCTTCCCGGCCCGGTCCATGGTGCGGTTGGCCACCACGATGTGCGCCGCGCCCATGCGGGCGGCGGTGGTGGCGGCCAGTGAGCTCATCGAGCCGGCCCCGACCACCAGCACGGTCCGCCCGGCCAGGGTGTCCGGCGCCTGGCCCAGCCGCTTCAGGGCCGCCGCGATGCCCACGCTGACCAGGTTCGCCCCGGCCTGGTCGATCCGGGTCTCGGTGTGCGCACGCTTGCCGGTGCGCAGCGCGAGGGCGCCCAGCTCCCCCAGCCCACGACTCAGCGTCCGCTGGTCGCGGGCGGTGCCGAGAGCATGCCTGACCTGGCCGAGGATCTGGCTCTCGCCGACCACCATGGAGTCCAGTCCGCAGGAAACCGCGAGCAGGTGCTGCACCGCGCGGTCCTCGTAGTGCACGTACAGGTGCGGGGTCAGCTCGCTGAGCGCGATGCCGGAGTACCGGGCCAGCAGGTCGGTGATGGACGACACACCGCCGTGGAACTTGTCCACCTCGGCGTAGACCTCGGCCCGGTTGCACGTGGACACCACGAACGCGCCGGCCACGTTCGGCGCCAGCGACAGGTCGCGGAGCAGCTTGCCGAGCGCGTCCCCGCTGACCACCGCCCGCTCGAGAATGCTGAGTGAGGCGCTCTTGTGGCTGAGGCCAACGACCAGCACGCTCACGGGCTAACGACCTCTGCATCCTGGGGAACGCGCACCACCGACCTCCGCTGCGCGTGGAAGGCGAGAATCTGCAACTCGATCGACAGGTCGACCTTACGCACGTCTACGCCATTGGGCACATTGAGGACGACAGGGGCGAAGTTAAGGATGCTGGTTACCCCGGCGGCGACCAGCCGGTCACACACCGCCTGCGCGGCGGCTGCCGGGGTGGCGATGACCCCGATGGACACCCGGTAGCGGGCGACCACGTCTTCCATCTGGCCCACGTCCAGCACGCCGTGCCCGGCGATCTGGGTGCCGACCACCTCGGGGTGGCTGTCCAGCACCGCGGCGATCCGGAAGCCGCGGGAGGCGAAGCCGCCGTAGTTGGCCAGCGCCCGGCCCAGGTTCCCGGCGCCGATGATGACGACCGGCCAGTCCTGGGTCAGGCCCAGCTCACGGGATACCTGGTAGACGAGGTACTCCACGTCATAGCCGACCCCGCGGGTGCCGTAGGAGCCTAGGTGGGACAGGTCCTTGCGCAGCTTGGCCGAGTTCACCCCGGCCGCGGCGGCGAGTTCCTCGCTGGACACGGTAGGGATGTCCTGCTCGGCGAACGCGTACAGGACCCTCAGGTACACGGGGAGGCGGGCGATGGTCGCCTCCGGGATGCCCTGGCTTCCGTTCGCAGACACTGAACGGCGTGACATGCGCCGACGCTCCTGAGGGGATTGACCTGCGGGCATAGCGGGCGGCCCAGGTGCCCGCGCGAGACTTCGGTTTTAACCGTACGCCCTTGTGAACGTTTGCACAAAGTTAGGGCCCTATCTCCTTGCGCCTCCGGGGGCGCTATACCCGCCGACTTCCCTCGTCGCTCAGTCGCTTCGCTCCCTCGCTCCTCAGTCCAGTCGGCGGCGCGCCCCCTTTGGCGCGGCAGTCCAGTCGGCGGGGCGCCCCCTTTGGCGCGGGCGGGTCAGCGGCTCAAGGCGCTGCGCAGCCGGTCCTCGCTGACCCGCCAGAAGTCGTGCTGCACCCCGTCGATCAGGGTGACCGGAATCTTGTCCCAGTAGCTGTCGAGATCGGCGGCGGACTGGGTGATGTCCCGTTCCTCCCACGGCACACCGAGGTCGGCGGTGACCTTTGCGATCACCTCGCGGGCGGTGTCGCACAGGTGGCAGCCGGGCCGGGACAGCAGGGTGACCCGGTGCCCGGACGGCCCCGCGGCCGACGGCCCCGCCCCCGACGGCCCGGGCCCTGACGGCCCCGGCCCCCCGGCGGCCGTGGTCACGGCGCCCGCCCCGCCCGCGGCGCGGGCGCCAGCGAGGACACCTTCGCCTCCCGCACGCCAAGCTCGATCACGTTGGTGGCCAGCACCAGCGGGCGCAGCCGGGCATCGAAGTCGGTGACGTAGGACTTCCGCTGATGCTCGTCGTAGGCAGCCCGGTCCCGGTACACCTGGTACAGGATGCGCTGCAGTGGCGCGGACGGCACGCCGTGCACCACGAACACCAGGGTGTCCGGCTCCGTGGTCCGCACCTGCTCGAGCACCGTGCTGGCCCGCCGGTCGAATTCGGCCGCGCCCGCTTCCAGCAGCGTGTAGATGGCGATCTGGCCGTACAGCCGTTCGGTGTCCGCCGCCGGGTCGGCCAGCGCGGCGGCGCCGAGCGCGGCCTCGCTGAGCGCGGCCAGCTGCATGCCGGTCTCCGGTTCGCCGGGCACGCTCCCGGTGGCCGCGGCCGGCCCGGCCGCGGCGCCCGGCGGCGGGGCCGCGGTCCTGTTGTCCCGGTACAGCGCGTCGAACGCGCCGGTCACCGGCTCGGCGTCCGGGTCGATGCCCTGCGCGGCGAACCCCCGGGAGTCGTCCGGCGCCGCGAACCCGCGGGAATCCCCCTGGGCCGGGAACTCCTCGGAGTCGAAGCCCGGCGCGGCGAACCCGGCCGAGTCGTAGCCGTACCGGTCGCCCTGGTAGGCCGGGTACGCGCCGGAGTCGCCGTACCCGTAGCCATCGCGGTAGAGGTCCATGGAGTCATCCCCCGGGTAGCCCGAGCCCGAGCCCACGCCCGACTCCGAACCCGACCCGTACCGGGACCAGTCCTGCCCGCCGCCGCCGTGGCCGCCCGCGCCGCGCAGCGCGGCCAGCCGGACCCGGGCGGCCCGGTCGCCGGCCAGCCAGGCGGCCACCACCGCGAGCAGCGACAGCGCGGCGTAGGCCGAGTTCACCGGCAGGTTGACCAGCAGCCCCTGGGTGGCCAGCGCGGCCACCGCGGCCGCGCCGAGCACGAGCAGCACCGGCCGCCAGCCGGGCTCGTGCCGGGCCCGCAGCCCAGCCGCGGCCAGCGAGCCGACCACGGCCAGCACGACCGCCACGGCGACCACCGCCAGCAGGCCGAGCGGCAGCAGCTGATAGTGCGCCCGGGCCAGCGGCCACGCCTGGCTGAACGCCCGGTCGCTCAGCACGTCGGTGGCCAGGATCACGGCCGCCACCACGAACAGCCCGGCCAGGCACAGCCGGGTGGCGAACCGCACGACCAGGCCCCGGGCGGCCACCTCGGCCATCCCCCAGGCCAGCGCCAGCGGCGCGATCAGGGCCAGGCCGAGCTGCGCGGCGCGGAACGTGGTCGCGCCGAAGCCGCGGTGGTAGCCGACCGCCTGCGCGGCCAGCCCGACGACCATCCCGGCCAGCGCCAGCACCCAGGCGACCAGGTCCACCCGGGGGGCCTGGGCACAGCGCCGGATCAGCAGGACGGTGCCGACCAGGGCAGCCAGCGTCCCGCCCGCCGCGACGAGGAACGAAATAGACATTGAGACCATGGTGCACGACCCGGGCCGGTCATGCGGTCCAGATGGCTGACCAGCTCAGCCAGGCCCGGCTCTCCTTTGTAGACTCGGCCTACATGAGGCAGCGGCTGGATGCTTCCGCGCGGCAGCGGCTGGATCAGCTTCCCGGTGGGGCCCGATCCTTGCGGCTGCCCAGGTCCAGCCGCCAGCGCGCGGAGCTCGCCGGGGCCGCCTCCGCAGCGGTGGCCACCGTCGAGCAGGCGCCGCCGCAGCCGGATCCGACCGCAGGCGCGTTCTTCGATGTGGACAACACGCTGATCCGCGGCGCGTCCATTTACTACTTCGCCCGCGGCCTGGCCGCGCGCAACATGTTCGGCCCACGCGACCTGGCCCGGATGGCCTGGGGCCAGGTGTACTTCCGGCTCCGCGGCGCGGAGAGCGCGGACCATATCGACGCGGCCCGGGAGGCGGCGCTCACGTTCGTGGCCGGGCACAAGGTGGCCGACATAGTCAGCCTCAGCGGGGAGATCTTCGACGAGACCATGGCCGACCGGGTCTGGGCGGGCACCCGCGAGCTGGCCCTGGGCCACCTGCGCGCCGGCCAGCGGGTATGGCTGGTCACCGCGACCCCGGTGGAACTGGCCACGGTCATCTCGCAGCGGCTCGGGCTGACCGGCGCGCTGGGCACGGTGGCCGAGTCGGTGGACGGCGTGTACACCGGCCGGCTGGTCGGCGGGCTGCTGCACGGCCAGGCCAAGGCGGCGGCGGTGGCCTCGCTGGCCCAGCGCGAGGGGCTGGACCTGGCCCGCTGCGCCGCCTACAGCGACTCCGCCAACGACCTGCCGATGCTCCGCCTGGTCGGCCATCCGCACGCGGTCAACCCGGACGCCGGGCTGCGCGCCGAGGCACGGCGCAACGACTGGCCGGTGTACGACTTCCGGTCCGGCCGGAAGGCGACCCTCATCGCGCTGCCCACGGCCGCCGCCACCGGCGCCGTGGTCGGCGGGGTGGCCGCCGCGTTCGCGCTGCGCCGCCGGCACCAGCGCAGCGGTGGCTGACCGGGCGCTAGCCGAACGCCGGGCCGCGCTCGGCCAGCAGTTCATCCAGCTTGCGCTGCACCGTGCCGCGGACCGTGCCGACCAGTTCGGCCACCGCGGCCTGATCCCGCCACGCCCCGGCCGGATAGCCCGCGGTCGGCACCGGCGGGCAGAACCCGATGATCCACTGCGACGGCAACGGCACCGCGCCGACCGGTCCCAGCCACGGGAACAGCGGAGTGACCGGGAAGTAGGGCAGCCCGAGCAGCCGGGCCAGCGGCTTCGCGTTGGCCAGCATCGGATAGATCTCCTCGGCACCGACGATCGCGCACGGGATGATCGGCACCCGGGCGCGCAGCGCGGACACCGCGAACCCGCCGCGGCCGAAGCGGCGCAACTGGTACCGGTCGTGGAACGGCTTGCCGCTGCCTTTGAACCCCTCCGGGAACACGCCGACCAGCTCGCCGTCGAGCAGCAGCTGGTGCGCGTTGGCCGGGCAGGCCCGGGTGTGCCCGGAGCGGCGGGCCAGGTAGGACAGCACCGGCACCTCGTAGACCAGGTCCGCGCCGAGCAGCCGCAGGTTGCGGTGGGCCGGATGGTCGTCGTGCAGCCCGGTCTGCAGCATGATCGCGTCCAGCGGCAGCGTGCCGGAATGGTTGGCCACGACCAGGGCCGCCCCGGTCGCGGGCACATTCTCCAGGCCCTGCATCCGGACCCGGAACCACTGCTGGTACAGCAGCCGGGCCACCGGGATCAGCAGCCGTGAGTTGAATTCCGGGTCGAAGCCGAACTCGTCGACCTCACCCTCGCCAGTGACCTGGCGCCGGGCGAAGTCCACCGTGTCAGCCAGCCGCCCGCGCCACGAGCCGTCCTGGCTGGCTGGCGCCGGGCCGCCCGGAGTCACCAGCCCGGCACCTTCGGACCAGCGTCGCGGCGCCGGGCCTGCCCCCTGACCGCTGCCCCGGCCGAGCGCGATGTCTGGCTGAAAACTGGCCGTGTTATCCCGGCGGGGCGACCCCCCGGAGCCCCCCGCTCGGCGCTCCGCGCCGAGCGGCGGCGAGCCGCCACGAGCAGAGGCTGACGACCCCCCGGACCCCCCGATCGCTGCTGCGCGCCGAGCGGCGGCAGGGCGCCGCGGTCGTGCGGAGCCCCGCGATCGGCGCCGCGCGCCGAGACCGGCTTCGCCGGCCGAACCCCCGAGCTGTGCCAACCCTGCCCCCCCGGCCTGCGGTTACTTCTTGTTGCGCCGCTGTACGCGTGTCTTTCGCAGCAGCTTGCGGTGCTTCTTCTTAGCCATCCGCTTCCGGCGCTTCTTGATGACGGAGCCCACGAAACCACCCTCACTCGGGATTGAGGCAACAAGGCGTACGACGTATTCGCCCGATGCCGGTTGGCTGGGCCCACGCCAACCACACAGGTTACCCGCCCGTCAGCCATCCCGGTGCAGTGCCCCGGCGACATTAGCTCGCGGCTACGAACGAGCCCTTCAGGTACCGGTTGACCGCCTGCTCGGGGACGCGGAAAGAGCGGCCAACCCGGATCGCCTCCAGCTCACCTGAGTGCACGAGCCGGTAGACGGTCATCTTGGAGACGCGCATGATCGAGGCCACTTCGGCCACGGTCAGGAACTTGACGTCGCTCAGCGGTGTTTCGCCTGCAGCCATCTCTTCTTTTCCCTCTTCCGCGCGGAGCCGAGTGCGCCTGGCCGGATTCAGCGCATCAGTCACCTCCGTCCCCAGCGTAAGTCCTGTGCGGAAAAGGGCAACCCCGCCGCTAGGCCCATCCCAGGTCACACTCCTGGCCAAATCGGACCTGACCCAGGTCACAGCCCAGGGAAAAGGCCGTGACTGGGAAACACCGCACTCCGGGTGGCCATGATCGCCCGGTCCACCGGGTCAGCTGGGTCGTAGCCGTCGTCGAACGGCACGAACACCGGGTCGGCCCCCTCGGTCATCCGGTCCGGCGCGGTCACCCCGGTCCGGGCCAGGGTGTACTCGCGCCACTGCGGCGGGGTCGGCGCGGCCGGGTCGATCGGCTGGCCGGCCGCCTCGGCCAGCAGGTGGGTCCAGGTCCGCGGCACCACCTGGACCAGCTCGTACCCGCCGCCCCCGGTGAGCAGCCAGCGGCCGCCCGCGGTCTCGTGCGCGAGCTGGTGCAGCCGCTGGTGCGCGATCCGCTGCGCGTCGATGGTCAGCTCCAGGTGGGCCAGCGGGTCCAGCCGGTGCGTGTCGCAGCCGTGCTGGCTGACCAGGATGTCCGGGCTGAACTGGCGCAGCAGCGGTGGCACCACCGCGTCGAACGCGCGCAGCCAGCCGGTGTCGCCGGTGCCTGCGGGCAGCGCCACGTTGACGGCCAGCCCGTCGGCGTGCGGGCCGCCCGTGTCGCTGGGCAGGCCGGTCCCGGGGAACAGCGTCATCGGGTGCTCGTGCAGGCTGATCGTCAGCACCCGCGGGTCGTCGTAGAACGCGGCTTCCACCCCATCGCCGTGGTGCACGTCGATGTCCACGTAGCCGATCCGCGGCACGCCCGCGTCGAGCAGCCAGCGGATCGCGATGGCCGGGTCGTTGTACACGCAGAACCCGCTGGCCATCCGGTGCATGGCGTGGTGCAGCCCGCCGGCCACGTTCACTCCGTGCCCGGCCTGCCCCTGGTGCACCGCGGCCGCGGCGGCCAGGGTGGCCCCGGCGACCAGCGCCGACGCGTCGTGCATGCCGGGGAAGACCGGGTTGTCCGGGGTGCCCAGGCCGAACACCGGGTCGGGTACGGCGGCCCGCACCGCGTCGATGTACCGCGGGTCGTGTACCAGCTCCAGCTGGTCCTGGCGGGCGGGTGGCGGCGCCGCCACCGTTACCCCGGCGCCGTCCAGCACGCCAAACGATCGGGCCAGCGCCATGGTCAGGTCCACCCGGACCGGGGCCAGCGGGTGGCCGGGACCGAAGTCGTAGCTGGTCAGCCGGTCATCCCAGGCCACGTGCAGGGTGCAGGTCATCCGCTGCCCAGCTCCTGCCCCCGGTCCCGGGCGGCCTCGATCGCGGCCAGGAACGCGGCGCGCACCCCGTGCACCTCCAGCTCCCGGATGGCCGCGATCGTCGTCCCGCCGGGCGAGGTCACCGCCTCGCGCAGGATGACCGGATGCTCACCGGTTTCGCGCAGCATGGTGGCCGCGCCGTACACCGTCTGGATGACCATCTCCAGCGCCGTGCCGCGGGGCATGCCGAGCAGGATCCCGGCGTCCACCATGGCCTCGACCAGGAAGTAGACGTAGGCCGGGCCGCTGCCGGACAGCGCGGTGGCCGCGTCCTGCTGCGACTCGGGAATGCGCAGCACCTTGCCCACCGGGCGGAGCAGCTCCTCGGCCCGGGCCAGGTGCTCCGGCCGGGCGAACGCGCCCGCCGAGATCACGCTCATCGCCTCGTCCACCAGGACCGGCGTGTTGGACATGACGCGGACCACGGGCGCGTCCACGCCGAGCCGCCGCTCGATGAAGCTGGTGGTGATGCCCGCCGCGACGGAGATGACCAGCTTGTCCGCGGGTACGTGCGGCGCGATCTCGTCCAGCATCGCGGGCATGTCCTGCGGCTTCACCGTGATGATCAGCGTGTCGGCGCTCTTGGCCGCGTCGGCGGCGGTCAGGATGGCCACCCCGTAGCCGGTGCGCAGCTGGTCGGCCCGCTCCGGCCGGCGGACCACGGCGGCCACCCCGGACGGCGGCCGGCCCGCCCGCAGCAGCCCCGAGATGAGCGCCTCGCCCATCTTCCCCGCGCCGAAAATCCCGATCACAGGAGCAGAGCCTACGCCGGCCCGGTCACCGGGCCGAGGCCAGTGACCGGAGGAAGAACGACACGTTGGCCGGCCGCTCGGCCAGCCGGCGGACCAGGTAGCGGTACCAGTCGCTGCCGTACGGCAGGTACACCCGGATCTGCGCGCCGGTGCTGGCCAGCCGGCGCTGCTCGGCCGGGCGGACCCCGTACAGCATCTGGAACTCGAAGCTCTCCGGCGGGCGCGCGGCCAGCGCCGCCTGGGCCGCGGCGATCTGGATCAGCCGCCGGTCGTGGGTGGCCACCATCGGGTAGCCCGGGCCGTTCATCAGCACCCGCAGCGCCCGCGCGTAGCTGCGGTCCACGTCGTGCCGGGCCGGGAACGCGACGCTGTCCGGTGCGGCATAGGCGCCCTTGCACAACCGCACCCGCGAGCCCGCCGTGGCCAGCGCGGCGCAGTCCGCGACCGACCGGCGCAGCTGCGCCTGGAGCACGCAGCCCAGGTCGGGGTAGTCCGGGCGCAACTCGGCCACGATCCGCAGCGTGGCCTCCACCCAGGTGTGTTCCTCCATGTCCACCGTCACCGTGGTGCCGGCGTCGCGGGCCGCCGCGCAGATCCTGGCGATGTTCTCGGTGGCGGTCTTCACCCCGTGCTCGGCCAGGCCGAGGCCGACCGCGCTGGGCTTGACGGATACCTCGGCGCGGCCGCCACGGGACAGCCCGGCCGCGGCCAGCTGGCCGAGCAGCCCGGCGTACTCGGCCGTCACGGCGGCCGCCTGCTCCGGGTCCTCGGTATCCTCGCCCAGGTGGTCCAGGGAGACCAGCAGCCCGCTGGCCAGCAGGTCCCGGGTCACCGCGACCGCGTCCGCGATGGTCTCGCCGGCCACGTACCGGGTCACCAGGCCCCGGGTGACCGGCGCCGAAGTGACGAGTTGCCGCGTCAGGTCACTGCCCGACGCGGCCAGCAGCATCCGCCGCAGCACGATCCGCTCCTCCAGTCCTAGCGCAGCAGCCCCGGCCGGCGCTTCAGCGTGACCTTGACGTTCCCCCCCGCGTCCGGCGGCACGACGACCTCCTGCGCGGCCGGCATACCGCCCGCCAGCAGCGTGGCGTCCACCGGGGTCGTCCGCTTGATCAGCGCGAGCCCGATCGGCCCGAGCTCGTAGTGCCGCGCCGCCGAGCCGACGAACCCGACCGTCGTCCCGTCCAGCTCGACCGGGTCATTATGCCCGGGCAGCCGGTCCTCGCTGCCGTCCAGGTGCAGGAACACCAGGCGGCGCGGCGGATGGCCCAGGTTGTGCACCCGGGCCACGGTCTCCTGGCCGCGGTAGCAGCCCTTGTCCAGGTGCACCGCGGAGTCGATCCAGCCGACCTCGTGCGGGAGGGTCCGGTGGTCGGTGTCCAGCCCGAACCGCGGCCGGTGCGCCGCGATCCGCAGCGCCTCGTAGGCCTGCAGGCCGGCCAGCCTCAGCCCGCGGTCCCGCAGCTGCGCCGCCGCGGCTTCGAGCCGCTCCCGCTCGACGAGAACATCGCTGCCGAACGCCCCCCGGATGGCAGCGGCCGTCCCGTCCGGCAGCGGGACATCGGCATCCGGGCCCAGCAATGTGAGCACCGCGTACTCGGCGCTGACGTCAGCCGGGTCCACCCGGAGCATGAACCGCATCGACTCCAGGAACGCGAGCAGCGCGGGCGCCGTGCCCGGCTCGACGTGCACCCAGGTGGCGGCGCCGTCGTCGGTCAGCGTCAGGTGATGCTCGATGTGCCCGTTCGGGCTGAGCACGAGCGCCTCGGCCGCGCCGCCGGGCGCGAGCTGCTCCAGGTGCTGGGTGGTCAGGCTGTGCAGCCAGCTCAGCCGGTCCGGGCCGGTGATCCGCAGCACCCCCCGGTTCGACCGGTCCACCAGGCCCGCGGCCAGATCCAGGGCGCGTTGCTCGGCGTACGGGTCCCCGTAGTGCGCGGCGACCCCCGCGTCAGGGCCCTCGGCGGGCACGGCGCCAGCAACCGTCAGCAGCGGACTGTCCATACCGGCCAGGCTATGCGCCCGGCCGGCAGTCTGCGCAGCGGCCGTACACGGTGAGGTGGCCGACGTCGGTTTCGAAGCCGTGCTTCTCGGCCAGCGCGGTGACCAGCGGGCGCACTTCCTCCGGCCCGATCTGGGTGATCCGGCCGCACGCCGAGCAGACCAGGTGCACGTGCTCCGCCTCGGCGGCCAGGTGGTACCGGGGCGCGCCGTGCCCGAGGTGGGTGTGCGTGACCAGGCCGAGCTGCTCCAGCAGTTCCAGCGCCCGGTAGATGGTGGAGATGTTCACCCCGCGGGCGGTCTGCTGCACGGTGGCGCAGATCTCCTCGGGCGTGCCGTGCTCCAGCTGGGTGACCGCCTCCAGCACCAGCTGACGCTGCGGGGTGACGCGGTATCCGCGGGCCCGCAGCTCCTTGTCCCACGCCTGCGCCATGCGCTGAGACTAACCCCCGGCGGACCCGGACGCGTCCGCCGGCCGGGCCTGGCTGGGCCGGCCGGCCGGCGACCAGTTTTGCCCGGCCGCGGGGTCTATATGAGCGTGCCGCCCGTCCTCCGGAGGTCCCGTTGCCCGAGCCGACTCGCCGTGGCGATCCACGCTGGCTGGAGCCCTACCCGGACGTCCTGCTCGACGACCTGCCGGACACCGCGCCTGGCCCGGACGCACGCTACGAGACCAGCGACTCGGTCTCGCTGGCGTTCGTGGCCGCGCTGCAGTGCCTGCCGCCCCGGCAGCGCGCCGCGCTGATCCTCCGCGATGTGCTCGGCTTCCGGGCCGCCGAGGTGGCCGGCCTGCTGGACAGCACCGAGGACTCGGTCAGCGACGCGCTCGAGCGGGCCCGTGGCGCGCTGGCCGGGCGGTGGCCCGGCGCGGACCGCGCGCACGCGCCGCCGCCGCATTCGGCCGGTGAGCGGAAGATCGTCGGCGAGTTCACCCTGGCGTTCGAGCGCGCCGACGTCGCGGCCGTCCTGGCCCTGCTCACCGACGACGTGTGGCTGACCATGCCGCCACTGCCGCTGGAGTGCCAGGGCCGGCCGTCGGCCACGTCCTGACCAGCATGGCGTTCCGGGACGGCCGCCGGTACCGGCTGCTGCCCACACACGCCAACCGCCAGCCCGCGTTCGGCTGCTACCTGGCCGATCCGCGCACCCCGGTGCTGCACGCGCACGGCCTGCTCGTGCTCACCCTGGCCGGCGAACGGATCTCGGCGCTGACCGCGTTTACCGACCGCGCGCTGCTGCCGCGGTTCGGCTTCCCCCGGACGCTGCGCGGCTGGCCGTCCGGCGGATAACCGGGTTGCCTGCCTCCGGGGACTGACATAACCTTTTGCGCAACGCGGGAAAGGAGGTGGTCCAACAGCATGTGTAGCAGTCGGACTCGCGAGGTGGCTGTCCGCTAGCCGCCGTCCCGCCGAGGCACCGGTGCGCTCTGACCACTGGCGCCATCATCGGCCCGCGCATCATCGCGCGCGGCGGCCGGCGAATATCGGCAGACACCGGACCCCCGGGCTGATTGGCCTGTCCAGCCAGTCCCCGCGTTGCTCACCACGAGCAGCCGGGAGCCGCCCGGGGGTTTTAATTTGCCCGGCTTCAATTTCCTTCGCATTCCACCTGGCGCCGCGTAAGGTCGGTGCCAGGAGTTTTGCGCTTTCCATTTCCCGGGCAGAAAAGGACAATTGATGCGGAAGCTCACGCGTGGCGGCGCGGCCGTCGTCGCGGCCCTTTCCGTGGTGCTCACGGCCGGCGCGTTCAGCGCGCCGCGGTCGGCCGCGGCCGACCGCCCGGCCAGCCCCGGCGGCCCACTGGCCGCCGCGTCCCGGCCCGTGGGCGGCCCGGCCGCCCAGCGGTCCATCGGCTCCTACAACTGGGCTGGCTACGGCGTGGCCCGGGCAGGCCTGGCGTTCCGGTCCGTGCGGGCCGCGTTCTTCGTGCCGTACGCCGACTGCCGGGCCACCCCCGGCGCCTCCTCCTCGCACTGGGTGGGCCTGGACGGGCTGGGCAGTGGCAGCGTCGAGCAGATCGGGGTGGCCATCCGGTGCGCCGGATCGAAACCGCGTTACTACGCCTGGTACGAAATGTACCCTAAAACCGTCCGGGTGGTTTTCCCGGTGCATCCAGGTAATGCCATTCTGGCCAGCGTGCGTTATCAGCCGTCCCGCCGGAAATTCCGGTTGCGGCTGCACGACATATCCAGCGGCCGGCAATTCAGCCGGGCCGTCCGGTGCGCGGCCAGCGCCTGTACCCGGTCGTCCGCCGAGGTGATCAGCGAGGCGCCGACGAGCGCGGCCGGGAAGATCCTGCCGCTGGCCGACTACCGGGCGGCGGGTTTCACCGCGGTGGCCGTCGGCAGCGCGCGGCATCACGGCGGGTTGCGTAGCCGATGGTGGCGCACCTACCGGATCGTCGGCGTAAGCCAGACCAGCCACCGGGTCACCCAGCAGCCCACCGCGCTCTACCAGGGGAGGGCGTTCAGCACCTACTGGCTCCGCCGACGCTGAGTTTGCTTTGCGCCTCCGGGGGCGCTTTACCTGGCGGGCCGGGCACCGTTGACTGGACTGCCGCACCGAAGGGGGCGCGCCGCCGACTGGACTGAGGAGCGAGGGAGCGAGGAACGAGCGACCGAGCGACGAGGGAAGGCGGCGGGTAAAGCGCCCCCGGAGGCGCAAAGAAGCAGAGCCTAGGTGGTGCGCTTGAGCTGCGCGGACAGGTGCGGCTGCAGGGGCTGGCCCATGGCCGCCATGTCGTAGGCCCAGCCCAGGTCGGCGCCGATCAGCCCGTACAGCCGGTGGCCGGCGGTGACCTCCTTGGCCGAGGCCGTCCGCGCGACCACGTCCGTGCTCATCTCGATCTTGGTGCCGGTGATCTCGCCGGCGTAGATCTCGGCGATCCCGGTCGGGTGGGCCAGCACCACCTCGATCTGCCCATCCGGCTGTGGGCGCCAGTAGCCGGTCTCGGTGGCCGCGGGGCGGATCAGGTTGCCGTCCTCGTCGAGCAGCCAGGTCCGGCT
The DNA here is from genome assembly GCA_963717125.1 of uncultured Actinomycetes bacterium. Taxonomy (GTDB): domain Bacteria; phylum Actinomycetota; class Actinomycetes; order Streptosporangiales; family Streptosporangiaceae; genus RYN-230. Next base: position 69,351 of record CAVQVG010000009.1, on the reverse strand, counting down.
GGCGTAGATCAGGAACGGCTTGCCGTTGTGGCTGAACGTGATCTCCTGGCCGAACCGGAAGCTCTCGATGGTCGGGTACCCGCCGACCCCGGCGCCCTCCCAGCGGCCCAGCAGGAAGCTCACCGGCGCCAGGTCGGGATGGGGCGGCGGCTGGTCCGGCTGGCTAGGCATCGGTCCGCTTCCCGGCCGCGGCGCCGCCCCCTCGGGTGGTCCGCAGCAGCCGCATGGCGAGCAGCGTGGCCAGCACCGCGACCACTCCCAGCGCACCCACCAGGAGAAGCCCGCTGACGATTCCGTGCATGATCGCCTCCCTCCCGCCTTCAGCAGTGTACGGATGGCGGGCCCGGTCAGCGCGGGCGTCCGCCGTGCCGGCCCCGGCGTGTCACGTTAGGGTGCCACCATGAGCGCGCGCAGCCTCGTTATCAAGATCACCGCAGGCGCGGAAGACCCGGAGCGCTGCAACCAGGGTTTCAACGTGGCCGCGGCCGCGGTGGCCAGCGGAGTCACGACCTCACTGTGGCTCACCGGGGAGGCGTCCTGGTTCGCGCTGCCGGGACGGGCCGAGGGATTCAGCCTGCCGCACGCGCCGCCACTGGCCGACCTGCTGGCCAGCGTGCTGGCCACCGGGACAGTGTCGCTGTGCACCCAGTGCGCGGCCCGGCGGAACATCGCCGCGGCGGACACCGTCGAGGGCGTGCGCATCGCGGGCGCGGCCACGTTCGTCGCCGAGGTGTGCGCGGACGGCGCGCAGGCGCTCGTCTACTGAGCCCGGTTCCCGGGTCAGCCGGGCTCAGCCGAGCTTCAGCCGGGCTCAGCCGGGATTCAGGCGGGCACGGCCGCCAGGCGCTGGTCGCGGAACCGGGACGTCCATTCCTCCTCGGCCGGGTCCAGCCGCGGCAGCGGCCCGAGGGCCCAGCTGAGCAGCAGGTCGGCCAGGCCCGGGTTGCGCACCAGGGCGGGGCCGTGCAGGTAGGTGCCGAGCACCCGGCCGGCGTAGGCGCCCTCGGTGCCGTCGCCGTTGCCGACGCCGAGCGAGACCCGGGCCAGCGGCCGGGCGTGCGGCCCGACCCGGGTGACGCCCTGATGGTTCTCGAAGCCGGTCAGCTTGGGCACGCCCAGCTGCGGATCGACGTCGGCCAGGATCTCGCCCACGCCACGCCGCTCGCCCCGGCCGCTGCGGATGTCCAGGATCTCCAGGCCGGTCACCGGCTGGCCTTCCTCGCCGCCGAACTCGTGGCCAAGCAACTGGTAGCCGGCGCACACCGCGAAGATCACCGACCCGCGCCGGGCCGCGGCGGCCAGCCCGCCGTCCTGCCGCAGCCGCCGGGCGGCCAGCACCTGCGGCAGGTCCTCGCCGCCACCGAGCAGGTAGATGTCACCCTGGGTGGGCACCTGCTGGTCGGAGTTGACCAGGATGGATTCCACCCCGATGCCGCGCAGCCGGGCCCGGCGTTCCAGGATCAGCAGGTTGCCGCGGTCGCCGTACGTGCTGAGCAGGTCCGGGTAGACCCAGACCAGCCGGAGCGCGCCGCCGCCCCGCGAGTGCGAGCCGCGCCGGTTGCTGGCCGGATCCCAGGGTGGCCCCATCGTTGTCCCGCCTCTCACGCCGCACGGCCGACGGCCGTCCGGATCTGCTGGAACGCCGTGTAGTTGGCGATCACGTCGAGGGTGCCGCCCGGGCGGACCCGGCTGACCGCGTCGTCGATGCCGTCCACGAGCTGGAACGGCACCCGGTCCGCCTCCAGCCGGACGGCCAGGTCCAGGCCGCGCTCGCCGGCCACGAACACCGGGCGGCCGGCCACCACCCGGTAGTCCACGTCCCACAGCCAGGAGGTGTCCCGGCCGTCCGGGATCTGCGCGTTGACCGCCAGCAGGACCGGCACCGGCGCGGGCTCTAGCACGTCGAACGCCTCCAGCCAGCCGGCCGGGTTCTTGGCCAGCAGCAGCCGCACCTGGCGGCCCTGCCGCTGCACCTGCGTGTACCGGCCGGCCACCGAGGTCACCGCGCGCATCTTCTGCAGCGCGGCGGCCGGCGGAATGCCGAACACCTCAGCCACCGCGAGCGCGACCACCGCGTTGGACCGGTTGGCCCGGCCGGGCAGGGCCAGGTTGAGTTCGGTCATCCCCCCGGTGGAGTCGATGACCCGGGACCCGTCCAGCACCCAGCGCGTCGCCGGGCGGCTGAACCCACACTCCCCGCAGCGCCAGCCCATGTCGTCCCGGCGCAGGTGGGAGCCGCACCGCGGGCAGCACCAGGAGTCCTCGTGCCAGCGCTGGCCGGCCGCCACCCAGGTCACCTGGGCCGCGCCCATGGCCGCCCAGGCGATCAGCGGGTCGTCCGCGTTGGCCACCACCCGGCACCAGGGCGCCTGCTGGAACGCATCCCGCCAGCGCCGGGCCACCAGCCAGATCTCCGCCGCCCGGTCCATCTGGTCGCGGCTGAGGTTCAGCAGCGTGACCACCCGGGCCTTGGTCGCCTGGAGCACTGCGGGCAGGTACTTCTCGTCCACTTCCAGTACCGCGTACGGGGCCTCGGGCGCCTCGCCGAGCGCGGCCGCCAGGCCCGCCTCCATGTTGGCGCCGAACGCGTTCGAGGCAATCTCCTGGCCGAGCGCGCTGAGCGCCGCGGTGATCAGCCGGGTCGTGGTCGTCTTGCCGTTGGTCCCGGTGACCAGGACGATCTGGCGGTCCGCGGCGAGCAGCGAGAGCAGGCCCGGTTCTACCCGCAAGCCGATCACGCCGCCGATGACGGACCCGTCACCGCGGCCCGCGAGCCGCGACATGCGGCCTGCGGCGCCGCCCAGCGTGGTCGCCACGCGCGCCCGGATCGGAAGCTTGCCCATGGCCGACGATGCTATCCGGCCCAGGTGCCAGGCTGGCGCCTGTCCTACGGTCTGGGCGGCGGCCTCATCCAGTCCTGCAGTCCAGGCGGTCCTAGGGTCTGGGCGGTGCGGCCTCGTCCAGCTCCGCCCGCCAGCAGCCGCGGGCCAGGTCGTAGTGCACCGGGCCGAGGCTGAACTGGCTGAGATCCAGCGTGGTCAGCTGGTGGTAGGCCGCGGCGGGCAGGTCGGCTTCGAGCACGATCTGCACGCCGGTGCCGGGGTCCACCAGGACGAGCGGCGCGGCGGGTGCCCGCAGGCCCGTGTTCTCCGGCAGGCCCGTGTTCTCCGGCCGGCCCGTGCTGTCGGGTCGGCCCCGTGCCCCGGCCAGCCGCTTGACCAGAGCGCGGACCTGGGCGTAGCCGTCGTCCGCCAGCTTGCTGCCGAGCGCGGCCAGGAACGCCTGGAGCGGCAGCACGGCGAGGACGATCCAGGTGAGCGCGGTGCTCTCGCCGCGGTGCACCGGGAGCGTCTGCACCTCGGCGCTGACGCCGCACCCGGCCAGCACGTCCCGCAGCAGCCGCTCGTCCGGCTCGGCCAGCACGCCCGGCGCGGCCAGAATGACCTTGGCCTGAATCGTGTGCACACCGGGATGGTAGCCGCGCGCGGCGTCACGGGCCGAAATGTGCGTAGCCCGCCCACAACGAGGGCCGGTCCGGGAAGCTGGCCCGCAGTTCGCCGACCGCCGCGTGCAGCGCGCTGGCCGCCCGGCGGCCGTCCACCTGCCCGTCCGGGGCCAACTGCTGGTACACCGTCTCGGTCAGGCTGGGCGCGAGATCGTCCGCTATGTGCCACAGCGCGGCCACCACGTGCCGGTACCCGGCCGCCTGCACCGCGGCGGCCAGGTGGATCGCCTCGTCCGGCAGGGTGACGCTGCCGGCCGCGGTGTCGCAGGCGGACAGGAACGCCAGCTCCCCGGACAGCCGCAGGCCAGCCACGTCGACCACGGACAGCGGCCCGTCCCAGAGCTGCAGCGCGGCCTCCGACGGCCGGTTCAGATCGGACCGGCCATGGCAGGCGAAATGGGCCAGCGGGTGCCCGGGCAGGTCGGCCAGGATCTGCTGCCGGGTGGCGGCGCGGTCGCTGCGCAGCGTGTGCCGCCCGCCGAACCGGGCGCAGACCTGCTCGGCCTCGGCGGGCACCCCGGGCAGCTCGGGCAGCGCTGGCTGGCCGGAGGGTGCGCGGGGCTGCGGGCCGGAAGGTGGGCCGGCCTGCGGGCCGGAGGGTGCGCCGGGCTGCGGGCCGGAAGGTGGGCCGGCCTGCGGGCCGGAGGGTTGGCCGGGCTGCGGGACGGCGACGACCAGGATCGGGCCGTCGCTGGGCGGCCCGGCCCGCCGCTCGGCGTCGAGCAGGGCCCGCAGCGTGGGCGTGTAGGAGCTGATCACCCGGTCGTGCGCCGCGGCGTGCAGCGGGAGCAGGCTGAGCAGGCCGGCCGGGCACCAGCGCACCCGGGCGCCGGCGGGCGGCAGCGCCCCCATCCGGTTCAGCTCGTCCAGCACCGGCCCGGTGACCTCGGCCCGCAGCCAGTCCAGGCCGCCACCGATGGCCGGCTCGGCGGCCAGGAACGCGCGCGGGTCCGGCCCCGGCCCGCGGGCCAGCGCCTGCAGCGCGTCGAGGTGGCCGCGCGCCCGCCGGCGCACCTCATCCGGGGTCACCCCGGGCAGCGCCAGCACCGCGACGCCCTGGCTGGTCAGGATCAGGGCGTCGCTGCGGATTTCGCTCACGTTCAGCACCACGGCCGGCGTATCGGCCGCGCACCTGGCCAGCTCGGCGGCGTCCGGCGGCCGCAGCGTCCCGGCCAGCCCGGGCAGCGCCCGCACCTGGGCCAGCGCCTCGTCCCAGGCCGCGGCCAGCCGCTGGCGCCGCTCGCCCGCGCCCCGGGCACCGTCGGCCGGCCGCCCGGCGTCGGCCGCCAGCCCGGCGTTGGCCGACAGCCCGGCGTCGGCCGACAGCCCGGCGTCGGCCAGCAGGCCGCCGCTGACGGGCAGGCCGCCGCCGGCCGTGGCGCCGCCGGCCGCGGCGTCGCCAGCCGTGGCGTCGCCGCCGAGCTCCTCGGCCAGCCGGGCCAGCTGCCGGTGCAGCTCCGGCGCCGCGTCCCGCACCTCGTCGAAGCTGCTCCGCAGCCGTAGCTGCTGGGTCCACAGCACGGAACGCCCACGGTCCAGCACGGCCAGCGCCCGCGGTGCGTCACCGGCGGCCAGCGCGCTGGCCGCGGCGTGTGAGGCCAGCCCGGGCAGCCGGGCCAGCTGCGCCTCGCGCGCGGCCCGGGGCAGGCCATGCCACACGACGAGTTCCAGCAGGTCCACGGCGGTCTCGTAGGCGTCAGCCGCGGCCGGCCAGTTACCCGATGCGGTGCCGCAGGCGGCCCACGAGATGGCCGCGTTGAGCCGGGTCTGCCGCGGCGCGCCCGGCAGCCGGGCCACGGTGCGGAACCCGGCCACCGCGTCCCGCAGGTCGGCCGCGTCGCGGTGCCGCTCCCAGCGCACCAGCAGCGCGCGGGCCAGGTTGTTCAGGCAGCCGGGCAGCGCGGCCTGGTCGGCGCCGGCCGCCGTGACCGAAGCCCGGCCCAGCTCGATGGCGGCCTGGAGATCTTCCGCGCCGCCGGTCAGTTCCGCGCGCAGCCGGTGCGCCAGCCCGGCGCTCGACAGCACCATCCACCGCTGCTGGTCGGTGGCCGGGATCCCGGCCACCGCGGCCTCGCCGACCTGGACCGCCTCGTCCAGGTCGGTGGCCTGCCCGGTCTCGCCGTAGCGCAGTTGCAGGGCCAGCCCGAGGCTGGACAGGTAACCGGACCGCTCGGGGTCCGCGGCCGGCATGACCCGGATGCCCTCGCGGCAGTGCTCGATGGCGTCGTCCAGATCGGCTACCTGCCCGGTGTGCCGGTAGCGGATCTGTTCCGCGATGCCCAGCCGGACCAGGTCGGTCCCGTGCCGCCCCGGATCGGCCTGGCGCAGCGGAGCGGCAGCCGCGGTGCGCCCGGCGTCGATCGCCTCATCCAGGTCGGCGAGGTCGTGCGTCTCCTCGTAGCGGGTCCGCAGCGCTACCCCGAGGTCAGCCTGCAGGGACAGCAGGGCCGCCTCGGCCTGCTTCTCCGGCGACAGGGCGGCCCTGTCCGCGGCCGCTATCTGCGCGATGATCGCCTCCCGGATGAGGCCGATACCCTCGGTCAGCCGGCCTCGCTGCCAGCCGCCAGGACCAGGCAGACGCCGAGGTGACCCAGGCAGCTGGCACGATGGCCGGGGTCGGCCGCCACGGCCAGCGCGGCCCGCGCCAGCTCGGTCGCCTCGGTCAGGTCCGCGGCCGCCCTGGCGCGCTCGAAGCGGAACCGTAGCCCGGTGGAGAGGGCGAACCGCGCGCTGTCCCGGTGCGCCGCGGCCAGCTTGTCCCGACTGGACAGCACGGCCCGGCAATGCTCGATGGCCCGGGTCAGGCTGGCCGGGTCGCCGGTGCGCCAGTAGAGCTCGTGCCAGGCTTCGGCCGCGGCCAGCCGCCGCTCGGCCGCCTCCCCCGCATCGGCCGCCGGGCTGGACGCGTCCTCGAGCGCGTCGATCAGTTCCTTGAGGCAGGCCGGATCGGCGGCATCCTTGGCCCGCCGGGCCAGGCACATGATCAGCAGCGCCCGCGTCGCGGCCGCCTCCTCGCCGGGCCGGGCCCGCTGGCCGGCCCGCCGGGCCGCGGTCACCGCCTCGTCGAGCAGCGCCCGGTCACCGGTGCGCTCGGCCTGCTCGAGCAGCGCCCGGCAGAGATTTCCGGATAGCCGCACGGCGTACGGGTGCGCGGCCGGCGCCAGCCGCACCGCCTCCCGGTTCAGGTCCACCGCCTCGGCCAGGTCCACGCCCACGTGCTGCGCGCCCGGGCCGGCCAGCACCGCCCGTAACGTCAGTGCCTGCCCCAGGCTGGAGCGCAGGCCCGGCCGGTCGGGATAGCCCGCGGGCGCGATGCGCATCACCTCCCGGCGCAGCCGCACCGCCGCGTCGATGTCGCCCCGGGCGGCCGGGTCCGCGCTCGCGCCGTCCGAGGGCGCCCGGAGCTGGGCACGTTCCTCCAGGTCGGCGGCATAATCGGACAGCCAGCCCGCCCACATCTCGGCGGGCGGGCGGAACCAGGGCGGCAGTTCGCGCACCTGCTCGGCGACGATGATCGCCGCGTCCAGGTCGGCGCCGCGGCCGGTCCGGTCGTAGCGCGCCCGCAGCCCGTGCCGCAGGTCGTGCGTCCACTTCACGAAGTCCTCGGGGCCGAGCAGGCCGCTGGACAGCGCGGCCGTGCGCACCGCGATCGACTCGTCGAGCACCGCGCCGTCCCCGGTCAGCTCGAAGTGCCGCCACAGCGCCGTGCCCAGGTTGCCTAAGATGAGCGCCCGCTCGCCCGGGTCGCTGGTCTTGGCCAGGCCGCCGTGCAGCAGCCCGATCCCCTGGGCCAGGTCGTCGGGCCGGCCGGTGACCTCGTACCGCTGGCACAACTGCAGCCCCTGCTGCGCCGACCGCCAGCCCCGTCCGCCCATCCGCCACTCCCGTCGTGAGCCGCGCTGGCCCGAGTCTATGAACCCTGACGATGCCCGGAAAGGGGGGATCTGGGGCCAGTATCAGCGGAAACTGCAGCCTCGCCAGTCACATCGATCATGCTCCGGCGACTTTGCCCGCGTCTGGTGCAGCTAACGCCCGATTTGTCACGATCTCAGCGGACCAGTCGCGTGCAAAGTCGGCAGCGGTGGCGGCGGAGCCAGGCTCGTGGCGGTTACACGTACTTCAGAAGAAGCTCAGAAGCGGGGCCTACGGCATGGAGAAACCCAGGAGGCAGTCTGGAGACATAAGAAATCCGGCAGGCCGCTGCCGGAGTGCAGATAAGGAGAGATACCTGTGAGCGCCCTCGTCCTGGCCAACTTCCCCATCGCCGCCCTGATCTTCGCCGCCGTGGTCGGCATCCCGCTGTGGCTCACCTTCAGGCGCCCGGACCGGGCCCCGGCCTACGGGCGCCTGACGTCCAACTCCGGCGTGCGGACCGGCGCTGCCTACCGCGCGGCCGGCCCGGCCGTCGCCCGCCAGCACGTGGCCGCGCACACTCCGGTCCCGGGCCGGGTGCACGCCACCGCCCAGCGCGCCGCGCGCCGCCACGAGACGGCCGCCAAGCGCGACGGTGTCCGGGCCTGACCGGCCCGGCTGGCGAGTCAAGGCCGGCCACGCCGAGGCGGCACGCCCCCACGCGGCCGCTCCGGCGAGACCCCGCCCAGGCGCGCTAACCCGGCAAGACCCAGCACGGCGGGAGTCGCGGTGACTCCCGCCGTGTCGCGTCTCGGCCGCCACCCCCATGCTCGCCCGCGCAGCGGCCGTCAGCTCTCGTCTCGCGACCAGGGCAGCGGTTCGGGCAGCGGCGCCAGGTCCGGCGCCGGCTGATCCCAGGCCGGCATATCCCCAGCCCCCGGGGACGTCCAGGCCCCTGGCCCATCCCCAGCCCCGGGCGACGCCCAGGCGGCTGGCCCATCCCCAGCCGCCGGGGGTGCCCAGGATCCGGGCGCGTACGCACCTTCCGCCACGCCGGGGGACTTCCGCACCGCCCGTGCCACCTCGTCGAGGGTGTGCAGCGTCGCGGTGGGCAGCCCCAGGATGCCGGGGTTGGCGTCGGCCAGCACCACCCGGCGCCCGGCCGGGGACGCATAACTGACGATCACCGCGCTGGGCGGAAGCTGCTGCAACTCGTGCTGCTCGACCAGGAACTCACGGGATCGCTGGCTGGCCTGGGCCAGCGAGCGGTTCACGCCCACGGCCAGCGCGGTCTGCCGTCCCCACGCCGTGCCCCGGTTGATCCCCTCGGTCAGCGAGACCGAGTCGCTGGTTCCGGCCGACTGGCTGGTCTCGCCGTGCACCGACGCGGTCCGCGGCGCGAACGGGGACGACCCGGCCCAGCTCCGGCCGCGGCCCCCGCTGTGCCCGCTGCTCTGGCTGGCTGACCTGGACACCGCGGCCGAGGACGCCGTGCCGACCGTGCTGGTGTACGCCTGGCCCGCCGTGTCCGTGACCGAGCTGCCCACCGTGTCGGTGAGCTGGGCCACCACGAACCGGTGCTCGGTGCCGATCTGCTCGCTGGCCGCCCGGGCGTCGTCCGCGTTGCCCAGCCGCATGAACGCCACCGCCGCGTTGCCCCGGCCCAGCCGCCCCCGGACGTGTGGCGGCAGCGACCGGTAGGCCAGCACCAGCCCGGTGCCGGTGGCCTCGCACGCGCCGGTCAGCCGGTCGAGCACGTCGCCGCGCAGCGTCTCGGCCCCGCTGACCAGCACGGTGTGCTGCCACGGCGAGCCTGGACGCCGCTGGCTACGGAGCAGGCAGGTCAGCGCGGCGGTCAGGTAGGCACCGAGCAGCTGGGCCCCGGCCAGGCCGGCCATGGCGTCCACCGCCACCACGCGCAGCCAGGCTCGGCGGCAGCCGAACCGGCGCCGCGCCGAGGCTGGCCAGCTTGCGCAGCCGGGCCTCCAGGGCAAGCGCCCGCTCGGTGACCCGGTCGCTGGCGGCCCGGCCGTACAGCCCGGCGATCGTCTCGGCCTGGGCCGCACTGATCAGCCCGGCCCTGATGTCCTGGTGCGGGTCGCCGACCTGGGCCAAGGCCCGCAGGCCGGCCACCAGTCCGGCGACGCTGGGCTGGTCACCGAGGACCTCGGCGATGCGCTCCAGGACGGCCGTGTCCTGGGCCAGCCCGGACGGATCGGGCAGGCTGGCCGGGTCGCCGCCAGCCGACGCGGCCACGGCCAGCACGTCAGCCAGCGCGTCGGAGGGCAGCCCGCGGCCGAGATCGAACCGGGGCAGGTCAGCGGGCAGCACCCAGACCAGCGGGTTGGTGCCGCTGCTGCGGGCGATACCCAGCAGGTCCTGGGCGACCGGGCCCTCGCCCAGGTCGAGCACCGTGACCTCACCACCGGCGGCCAGCCGGAACCCGGCCAGCATGGTCAGTAGCGCCGACCATCCGGCCAGGGTGCCGCCCGCCACGTCCACCCGGTCGATGTCCGCGGGCAGCGCCACCCCGTACCAGCGCGGCTGGGCCTGGAACGCGCGGCCGCGGGCCTGCCAGTCGCGGCACCGGCGGTCGTGTTCCTGCTGCCAGCCGCGCAGGTGGCCGTCCTGCACCGCACGTGCCCTGGCCACCCGCTGCTCCTCCCGGGTGACCCGGGCGCGCAGCTCCTGGTGGCCGCGCCATACGCCGCGGGCACACCGGCCGGCCGGCAGCAGGAGGCAGGCCAGGCCCACCGCGGTCAGCGCGGCGTTGAGCACCCCCGCCGCGCCTAGCGCGGCGGTCAGCCCGGCCAGCGCCAGGCCCAGCGCGCCGCCCAGCTTCAGCGGCAGGCTCAGCCGCCGCTCCTCGCGCTGCTGCGCGGCCACCCAGCCCAGGTTGAGCTGCTCTGGCCCGGGCAGCGCCGGGCGCGGCGGCGGCGGTCCCGGGTCCGGGTGCACCTGGGCGTACTCCCAGCCCAGGTAGACCTGGTCGGCGCGGGGCGGCGGCACCGCGGCCGGTACCGCACCCGGACCGGTCACGGCACTCCCCCGGCGACGAACCGGCAGGCCGTGCGCAACTGGCCGCCGGGCGCCTTGACCGCCAGCACGAACTCACCGTCCCGGGCGGGCGTGGGCAGGTCCAGCTCGCCCGCCAGGTCTGGCGCCTGCACCACGAGCACGTTGGCCAGCGCCGCGACCTGTCCGGCCACCGCCGCCGACCTGGTGCCCAGCACCGTGGCCAGCCCAGCCCGGGCGCCGGTGCTGACCAGGTCGCTCAGGGCGGGGCAGGCCAGCACGTCGCAGGGGCCGAACCAGGCCAGCCCGTCGCCGTCGATCCCGCACCGCGCCGACTCGGCGAACACGGCCGTCAGGTCCAGCGCGGCCAGGTTCGCGATCATCCGCGCGGCGCGGCCCGGCCGGGTGTGGCCCAGGGGGAACAGCGCTACCGCCCGGTCACGCACAACCGTGGTGAGGCTGATCTGGTCCTCGGCGGCCGTGGCCGCCGGGCGCAGCCAGCGGCCCAGCGGCGACGCGCGCAGCCCGGCGAGCTCACTGGCCAGAAACGCGCCGGTGGCCGGGTCCGCGGTCAGCAGGCTCGCCGAGGCCCTGACCCGCTCGGCCAGCGGCGTGCGGCGCGGGTGGTACGGCGGCACCTGGCTCAGCCGCGCCCACAAGGCGTCCGGGCTGAGCAGGTGGACGACGTCGTCCAGCACCGGGAGCCGCGGATCGGCGGGCGCGGCGGCCAGCACCGCGACCAGGTCGTGCAGGTAGCCGGTGCCGGTGCGGCGGGCCGGGCCGGTGACCGCGGCCCAGTCGATCATGCCTAGCAGCAGGGCCGCGTTCCGGGCTGGGTCGTCCCCGCGCAGCGGGTCGTAACAGCCCCGGCCGGCCGCCCCGAACACGTGCAGCGGCGCGCCCGCGTCCGCGCAGACGGCGGCCAGCGCGCCGGCCAGGCCCGGGGTGCCGGCGAGGTCGACCACCAGCACCGGCTTGCGGCGCCGGATGGCGGCGTGCACGAACTGGAAGCCGGCCGCGGCCACCTCCCCGGCCGCGCCCCCCGCCACCAGCACGCCGCCTTCCGCCGCGCGCCAGGGCACCTCGGCGGGCCGCCCGGTCGGCCAGTCCACGCCCAGCACAGCTCCGGTCCGGCCGGCGACCCCACCTGACCGAACGCCCCACAGCGTGAACTGCCGCCGGGCCAGCGCGAGCAGTCCCGGGCGCGGTGCTAAGCGGGCGCCGTCGCCCCGGCGCAGCCAGCAGGCCACGGCCGCCTCGGCCGCCGCGGCCAGCAGGGCCAGCGGCGCCTGCCTGGGCAGCCAGCCGGCCAGTCCGGCGTAGCCGCGGGAGAGGCGCAGCAGCCGGGCCGGGTCCGCGGCCGCCCCGGCCAGGTAGTCCAGCACGTGCCGCGGGCCTGCGGTGAAGCCGGCCAGCGCGGCCCGGGGACCGATCGCCAGCACCCAGGCCAGACCGACCGCGGCGGGCAGCGCGAGCCACCCCGATCGCCATCGGGTAGCGCGGCTGACCAGGCCGAACGCGGCAGTCAGCAGCAAGGTCAGCTGAGCCAGCAATAAGTGTGCGGCGATCCAGCCCAGGGTCACCGCAGCCAGGATCTCAGCGCGTCGCGGCGTGTCCCTCGGGATCAGGTAGCGGGGCCGCCGCGTCTCGCAGTCCACTACGTAGGGTGTCGAAGTCGTCGCAGAAGGAGGCATCTTGGGTCAAGGTTCCCAGTCCTCCACCGCGTGTGTCCAGGAACCTGGCGGACCCTCCGGCCCGACCGTGGGGGCCGGGATGCCCGGCGACTCCACCACGATCCGGAACAGGTCCGGCCGCAGCACCGCCACGGTCAGCGCGATCACCTTGCGCCGGGCCGCGTCCTCGAAGCGGACTGTGACCGTGGCCGCCGGGTCACCGGGCGACAGCCGCAAGGCGCGCGCCACCGACGGCGCGGGCGGGGCGAAGTCGACCTGGAAGGCGCACGGCCGGCCGTAATGCGGCGCCGGGCCGGTGGGCGACGTAGCCGCGGCGAACTCGCTGACCAGCGCCTCCATCTGGACCGGCAGGTAGCTGACCGAGAACGCGCCCGGCTCGCCACCCACCGTCCACAGGCACCGGATGCCGAGCAGTTCCTGCCCGGGCGGTGCGCCGAGCGCGCGGGCCACGTCTTCCGCGGCGCGCCGCTTGGCGATCGTCCGGCTCTTGCAGGCCAGGTCGCCGCCCATCGGGTTGACCTGGGTGGCGAAGCCGGGCACCCCCTCCAGGGCGACCCGGTACTCAGCCGGGCTGGCCCGGAACACCTGCCCGTCCGGCAGTTTGGTGAGCAGGTGCCGGGTGGCCAGCAGGTCGATCGCCGTTTCGATCTCCGCGGTGGTGACGTTGTACCGGCGGGCCAGCGCGGTCAGCCGGGGCAGCCGCCAGCCGGGCTCATGATGCAGCAGGGCGGCGGCCATCCGGTCGGCGAGCACGCTCGCGGAAAGCGGCCGGTCCGCGGCGAGCGCCCGGCCGTCCCTCTCTCCGCGGAGTTCGGTCATTCCGTATTTCGCCGCGACATCGCGACCACGACTCGGCCCAGGACGATGACGATGAGGACCAGGACGAACAGCAGCAGGGCCGCGTCGTAGGCCAGGTACTGCTGCGCTTGGTAGGGCGACGCGTAGTACGTCCAGACCGGATAGGTGAGGAAGGCGACCGGCGAGTTGGTGAGGTGCCTGGTCGGATCGAAGAAGGACCAGCCCGCGGTGAGCAGCAGCGGCGCGGTCTCGCTGATCGAGATCGCGATCGCGACGAGCAGGCCGGTGACGATCCCCGGCACCGCCGACTTCAGCACGATCTTGCGCAGTGTCCAGGTCACCGGCAGGCCGAGGGCCTCGGCGCCTTCCCGGTAGGAACTCGGCACCTGGGACAGTGACGTTTCCGTGGCCTTGGTGAGGTACGGGATGACGATCACCGAGAGCACGAGCACCGCGGGCAGCAGGCCGAAGCCCATGTGCAAGCCGATCACCAGCGCGATGAAACCGACATAGCCCATCACGATCGACGGGATCCCGGCCAGCACCTCGTAGCCGCCGCGCAGGAGCCCACGGTGCCTGCCGGTGGCGAACTCGGAGAGGTACAGGCCGGTGAGCACGCTGACCCCGCCACCGATGATCACCACTCCCAGCGTGATGTACAGCGTGCCCAGGATGGCCTGCTTCAGGCCGCCGCCGGTGCCCGTGGTGTTCGTGGTGAGCACGCTCCACTGCCAGTGCGGCACGGCCCGCGCGATGATGCCGCCCGCCAGCCACACCAGCGGCACGATGATCGCGGCCATGCCCACGAAGCAGAGTGCCCAGAAGACCGCATTCCAGACTTTCCGGCTCGTCCGTACGGGCGGCAGGCCGCCCGTGTGGCGGTAGCGGCCCACGGTGGGGCCGGCCGGCGGCGCCGCCGGCGAGGTATCACCCAGGCTGCCCAGGCTGCTCATGGCTTCACAGCCCCCTTCCGATGGGCAGCGCGGTCCCCGACACGCGGCGGACCAGCAACCGGGCGACCACGTTGGTCGCGAGCGTGATGATCAGCAGCACCAGGGCCAGTTCGGCGTAGGTACGCACGCCAAGCTGGTCAGTGATCACGGTGTCGAGATTCTGCACGATGTTGGCCGCGATCGTGATCATGGCTGCGTAGAGGTTGGTGGCCACGGTGCCGAGGGCGACGCCGCAGACCATGGCAACGGCGATCGTCTCGCCCAGCGCCCGCGCCATGCCGAGCACCACCGCGCCGATCAGGCCAGCCCCGACCCAGGGCAGCGTGACCCGGCGGGCCGTCTCGGCGTCCGACATGCCGAGCGCGACTGCGCCTTCCCGGGGCAGGATGGGCACCCCCCGGATCAGGTCACGCGAGGTTGAGGCGGTGATCGGGATCACCATGACGGCGAGCACCAGGCCGGACACGAGCAGGCCCTGGCCGTGCCCGACATTCCCCTGGAAGAAGGGAATCGGGATCTTCGCCAGGACCGGGGCGATGTACTTGGCGATGAACGGCCCGAAGGTCAGCACTCCCCACAGGCCGATCACGACGCTCGGGATGCCGGCCAGCAGTTCCAGGAAGCCCCCGATCAGGCTGGCCAGCCGCCGGGGCAGCCGCTCGACCACCACCAGCGCCGCGCCGATCGACACCGGCACGGCGATGACCAGCGCGATGAGGGTGGTCTCCAGCGTGCCGACGATCTGCGGCACCGCCCCGTACGACTGGCCCGAGATATAGGTGATGCCGTGCGAGGTGACCGATTTACCGTACTGGTTGCCGGTATGCCAGACGCTCGTGGTGAAGAAGTCCAGGCCGTTGATCTGGATGGCGGGCCAGGCCTTGATAAACAAGATCACCAGGATGAAGGCCAGCATCAGGGTGGGGATCCAGGCCCCCCCGAAGCCGAGCCAGCGGATGAAGCTACCGCTGCGCCACCAGCGCTGGAAAGCGGAGCCCCCGGGGCGGGGGGGCGGCTGAGCCGCCCCCCCTTCCGGTACCGCAGGTAGGGCTGCCATGACTAGCTGATCTTGGCGATCAGATTCTTGGCAATGGCCAGCACGTTCGACGGCAGCGCGACGAAGTTCACCGGGGTCAGGTACTTGGCGCTGCTACCGGTGGTGATTCCCCAAGTGAGGAAATTCTTCACCGCGGTTGCCTCCGCCGAGCTTGGCTGCGTCGTCTTCACGATCGCGTACTCGTAGTTGATGTCCGGGTAGCCGGCCGTGCCGTTGATCAGCGACTGGGCCCCGGACGCCGGGGTCTTGCCGGAGAAGGTCGCCAGCGCCTGGGCGATCGTCGAGGGGGTGGCCGACACGAACTGCCCGCCCTTGTTGGCCAGCGCCGCCGTGCCGAGCGAGTCCTTCGCGACCTCCGCCGCGTAGCTGATGCCGATGTAGGCGATGCAGCCCTTGATGCCCGCGCAGCCCTTGACCATGCCGCCGCTGCCGGTCTCCGCCGTGGCCCCGGGCACCGTCGGCCAGCTCACGGTCGTCCCGACGTTGGACCCGCTCCACCCGCTCGGGTCCTGGGCGTTCATGTAGGAGGTGAACAGGAACGTGCTGCCCGAACTGTCCGCGCGGTGCAGCGGGACGATCGTGGTGCTGGGCAGCGTCACGCCCTTGTTGAGCGCCGCGATCGCCGAGTTGTTCCACTTCGTGATCTTGCCGCTGTAGATCTGCGCCAGCACGGTGCCGTTGAGATT
Source organism: uncultured Actinomycetes bacterium (assembly GCA_963717125.1). GTDB lineage: Bacteria > Actinomycetota > Actinomycetes > Streptosporangiales > Streptosporangiaceae > RYN-230. The sequence goes on along the minus strand of CAVQVG010000009.1, from coordinate 53,791 downwards.
AAGCGGCTTCTTGATGCTGGGCAGGTTGTAGTTGATGTTTAGCGCGGCCACCGACACCGGGATGTTAAGCAGTCCGGGGTACTGGCTGATGTCGGCCGGCGAGAGATAGGCGTCGGACCCGCCGATGTTCACCGTGCCGGCGGCCGCGTCAGCGATGCCGGTGCCTGACCCGGTACCCGAGGTGGTGATGAGAATCTTGGGGTTGAGTGCCCCGTATGCCACCTGCCACGAGCTGATGAGCGGGAGCAGCAGCGTGCTGCCGGTCTCGCTGACCGTGGTGCTCCCGCTCGATGACTTGGCCGGCGACGAGGAAGCCGTCGAAGAACTCGACGGCGTTGATGGCGAACTGCTACAGGCAGCCAGCAAGGCGACTGGGGCCAGGGCGGCCGCAGCAAACGCCAGGCGAATAGGTTTGCCCACCGAGGGTTGCTCCTTTACTCACCGCATGCCAGGCATGCGCCAATTACAATATGCACGCATTCGCGTGCGTTCTGTTACCAGGCACGGCGGGCGTGCATGGCCCCTCCTAGCACGCTGGCGCGTGCCTTATGCTCCGCGCGCTGCCGCGCGCGGTCCCTCCTCGGCGAGTTACTACTCTCCCCGGGAGGAAGCCTGTGCTCAGCCGAAGCGGCCCGTGACGTAGCGGGCCGTCTCCTCCTCGACTGGGTTCTCGAAGATCTGCTCGGTGGCGCCGTGCTCCACGAGGAGTCCCTTGTTGAGGAAGACCGTGCTGTCCGACACCCGGCGCGCCTGGGCCAGGTTGTGCGTGACGATGATCACGGTCAGTTCCGGCACCAGCGCCCGGACCAGCGCCTCGATCGACTCAGTGGCCATTGGGTCCAGCGACGAGGTGGGCTCGTCGAGCAGCAGCACGTCCGGGTCCACGGCCAGCGTGCGGGCCAGGCAGAGCAGCTGCTGCTGGCCACCGGACAGCCGGAACGGGGAGTCCTTGAGCCGGCCCGAGACCGCGTCCCACAAGCCCACATCGCGCAGCCGCCGCTCGGCGATCTCCTTGAGCTGGCTCCCCTTGGCCATCTTGTGCGCCTTCACCCCGGCCACCACGTTGTCCATGATCGACATCGGGAACGGGTTGGGCCGCTGGAACAGCATGCCGACCTTGCGCCGCAGCGCCATCAGTTCGACGTGCTGGCCCCAGATGCTACTGCCGTCGAGGAGGACGTCCCCCTTGTGCCCGTAACCGGTGACCTTGTCGTTCAGCCGGTTGATGGTGCGCAGCAAGGTGCTCTTCCCCGAGCCGGTCGGCCCGAGGATGGCGGTCACCAGGCCGCCGCCGAACGGTATCTGGAGGTCGGACAGCACGGCCCGCTGGCCGAAGCTCAGCGTCAGATCGACGCAGTTAACCACCGCCTCGCCGTTGGCCGACGGCGTGACCGCCGCAGCGACCTGGTCTGGCTGGGCGGCGGTCACTGTCCGCGGCTCCGGGCCAGCCTGGTCTGACTGGGTGGCGGTCGCAGTCTGCGGTTGCGAGCCAGCCGGTTCTGGCGTAGATCCGGTTTGACCAGCCTCGATTGGCACGATGAGTCCCGCCCTTGTCGCCGTGATTGCGCTTGCCAGACAGCCCCCGCCTGCCCTGGCCTCTTATTGATAGGGCTTAAAGGTGACACGCAGGTGAACGAGAAGGGAAGCGGAGCCGGACGAGTAGATGAACATGGTCACAATGCGGCGGGGCGGGTGGATTGTCCCACCCGCCCCGCTTGCCACGTTGTGTCTCAGACGCTGACTTCGACCGCGGTGATGTGGCCGTAATCGGCGGTCACCGTCTGGTCCGAGTTCACCCCGCCCGGGGCCAGCACCCGTACCGTCCAGGTGCCCGGCGCGGCGAAGAACCGGAATCCGCCATCCGCACCCAGCGGCACCTCGGCGACGAACTCACCGCCGTCGTTGAGCAGCCGGGCGTACCCGCTCTGCACGGCGGCGCCGTCCCTGGTCACGTGACCCTGGACGATCGCCTGGTTGCCCGCGTCGGCGGGCAGGGCGGCCCCGCCCGCCGGCGCGCCGCAGCCGTCGTTGCCCGGTGCGCCGGTCACTGGCCATCACCCAGCTCGATCGGCACGCCGACCAGCGAGCCGTACTCGGTCCAGGAGCCGTCGTAGTTCTTCACGTTCGGCTGCCCGAGCAGTTCGTGCAGGACGAACCAGGTGTGCGCGGACCGCTCCCCGATCCGGCAGTAGGCGATGGTGTCCTTGCTGAAGTCCACCCCGGCCTCGTCGCGGTACAGCGTCCGCAGGTCGTCGTCGGACTTGAACGTGCCATCGTCGTTGGCCGCCTTGGACCAGGGCACGTTCTTCGCGGTCGGGATGTGCCCGGCGCGCTGGGCCTGCTCCTGCGGCAGGTGGGCCGGGGCCAGCAGACGGCCGGCGAACTCGTCGGGCGACCGCACGTTGACCAGGTTGCGCTTGCCGATCGCAGCCAGCACCTCGTCGCGCATGGCGCGGATGGCGGAATCCTGCTCGGTGGCCACGTAGTGGGTGGTGGGCCGCTCGGGAACGTCCTTCACCAGTTCCCGGGAGTCGAGCTCCCACTTCTTCCGGCCGCCGTCGAGCAGCTTCACGTTCTGGTGCCCGTACAGCCGGAAATACCAGTAGGCGTAGGCAGCGAACCAGTTGTTGTTCCCGCCGTACAGGACGACCGTGTCGTCGTTGGAAATCCCGCGCTGGGACAGCAGCGCCTCGAATCCCGCCTTGTCCACGAAGTCACGGCGGACCGGGTCCTGCAGGTCCTTCTTCCAGTCGATCTTGATAGCGCCGGGGATGTGCCCGGTGTCGTAGGCGCTGGTGTCCTCGTCCACCTCGACCAGCACCACACCGGGATCGTTCTCATGGGCCTCGACCCAGTCTGCGTCCACCAGGACGTCAGAGCGGCTCATACAGCAACCTCCTTGTCGGAGTCCGGCTCGGCCGTCTGCTGCCGGCCCGGCCAGACTCGTTTGATAAGCACGTACATCTCGCAGCCCAGGCAGAAGCCGAAGGCCGCGTTGAGGAACGCGGCGGCGAGCGCCGCCGCCGCGGCGGCCATGCCGAGCGGGACCAGCCCGGCCGCGTACCCGATCACCCCGATGACGCTGATGACCAGGCCCACCCCCTGCGCGAACCGCGGCGGCGCCGCGGCCTCCATCTCGGCCGGTGGCCCCAGCCTCGGCCGGACCAGCCACCGGTAGATGAACCCGTAAGGCGAGAACCGGAGCCCGAATACCGCGCCGACGCCGAACACGACAGCCTGCGCGGCCAGCAGCCAGCCACTGCCGGTGATCAGGACGATCACGAGCACGATCGCGGACAGCGCGGCGTTGAAGCGCTGACCGCGGGGATCGACGTTCACCAGCAGGACCTCCCATGGACGGGAACCGACGAGACTAGCTCGTGCCCGGGTGACGGCAGGCGTCACCGCTCATGCTGGGCTCAGCCAGCTGCTACGGGCACGGCGGGCCCGGACACAGCGCAGCGGCGACGTGACAGTAGTCGACGACCCGCCGCCTGGTCAGCAGCGGCCGGGACCAGCCGTCGCCCGCCCGCTCATCCGGGACGACCTGGAAAAGCACGTCCCCGATGCTATGCCCCGGGGGCGGCTGTGTCACTTCCCACCAAGCTGGTAGGGTATGGCCCCTCATCCGGCATCCCCGAGCGCCGCCAGCACCTCGTCCTTGCGCATCAGGCCGCTGCCCCGCCGGGTGACCCGGCCGTCCGGGCCGAGCACGAACACGGTGGGCGTGCGCCGCACATCCAGCAACCGGACCAGGTCCAGCCGCTCCGCGGCGTCCAGCTCAACGTGCCTGACGCCGGCCATGCCGCTGGCCACCTCAGCCAGGATCTGCCGGGTGGCCCGGCACGGGGCACAGAATTCCGCGGAGAACTGCAGCAGGGTGGCCCGCGCACCCAGTGGCTGACCCAGCTGGGCCGCGGTGACGTGCGCCCGGCGGGGCTCAGTCAGCTTCCCGTCCCGGCGGCGGCGGGACAGCCCGAAGGCCGCGGCGGCCGCGAGCACCAGCACGCAGACCAGGATTCCGGCTAGCACGCCGGGTACAGCGTGCCAGCGGCCGGTCCCATTCCCTGGCTAGTGCACCGGGATGGTGACCAGGACCCGGCCCCCTGAGGTGATCTGGAAGCTGCGCACGCTGTCCCGCATCACCGAGGACGCGCCCGGGTACCAGGTGGTGCCCTCGTCGTAGCTGGTCTTCCAGCTGCCCGCCGCGACGGTCCGGCCCGTGGTGTCGGTGACCACCAGGCTGCAGCGCACGTTCGCGGGCAGCCCGTGCACCTCCGTGTCCAGCGCGGTCCCCCAGGTCCGCGGCGCGTACCGGACCGTGGCCGAGACGTCCGTCGCCGCGTTGCTGGCCGACACCGAGGTGAAGTGCGCGCTGGCCACCGGCGCGGCGGCCGGGTTCAGCGCGCGCCAGCCCGCGGCCCCGGCCGCACCGGCGATCAGGACCACCGCGGCCGCGGCGGCCAGGCCGCGCCACTGGCGCGCCCGACGGGCCTGCGAGGTGCGCGCCAGCAGCGAGTCCAGCATCCGGTCGGAGGGCATGTCGCGGCCGGCCAGTTCGTCGTCCGGCTCGTCGGCTAGCTGCTGCGCCTCGCCGACCGGGATCCGGCGCAGCAGGGCGGGCAGCCCGGCCAGGCCGGCCAGTTCCTCGCGGCAGTCCGGGCACGTGCTCAGGTGGCTGTCCACCGTGGCGCGCTCAGCCGGATCGATCGAACCCAGCACGTAGACGCCGAGCGCGTGCCGGACGTCGCGGCAGTCCGCTGAGCCGGTCATGGCGCGAGCCCCCGTTCCTCGAGCGCCAGTTTGAGTGCCTTGAGTGCGTAGAAAGTGCGTGACTTCACGGTGCCGCCGGGGATACCGAGTTCGGTAGCGGCTTCGGCGACCGAGCGGCCGAGATAGTACGTCTGCAGGAGCACCTGCCGGTGCTCTGGCCGAAGGTCACGCAGGGCGTCGGCCACCGCCCACGATTCGAGCACGCGATCCGCCTCGTCGGCAACGGGTACCAGTTCCAGCGCTGCTTCGCCAACCTCCCGCGGCCGGGCGTTACGCGCCCGGTGCGAGTCCACCGCGAGGTTTCTCGCCACCGCGAACAGCCACGGACGGGCTGGCCGCTCGGCGATAGCCTCCGGGTGCAGCCAGGCCCGGAGCAGCGTCTCTTGCACAATATCTTCCGCCCGTTGCCGGTCGCCGCTGGTCAGCCGAAGCGCATAGCGCAGCAGCGGAGCCGCGTGCTCCGCGTAGAGCGCGCGGACGAGGTCTTCGTCACAAGCCTCTCCCTTGGGCTCGCGCCCTTGGACGCCTCGCTGGTGTGCCACATCTGGGTAACGAGCCGCCTGGCCACCCGGTTCACCGGCGGTGCCAGGTTCTGGCCGGAAGGCCGGGACATCGCCCGGTAGCTCCGGCATGGGTCACCCGTCCGTGGCGAAATGGAGGTCGCGCTCAGCCACCGGCGAACGGCGGCAGTACCTCCACCACGGCGGCCTCGGTGAGCAGCACGGAGTCTGGCGCCCGGGTGCCCACTGGCGAACCGTCGACCAGGAAGGATGACCGGGCCAGCACCGCGCGCAGCGGCGCCGCGCCGTCCCGCCGGGCCAGGGCGGCGGTGAGCGCGTCACCCAGAGTTTCCGCGCTGATGGTTTCCTCGGCCATCCCCGCCGCCTGCTTCGCCGCGGCCCAGTAGCGCATCGTCACTGTGGCCATGTCCGCTATCCTCGCTCACATCGGATCCAGGCAGTGCCGCCGGCGGGTCCTTGTCTCCACCGTTGGGTAGTTTTACCCACAGCAGAGCACAGGGCGGAGGTGGCAGCACATGAGTGACCTGCTGCTGCTCACTGGGACCCTGGAGCCCGCCCCTGAGATACTGCCGTCGCTCGGCCTGCTCCTGCATACGGTACGCGTCGCGCCGGCCGAGGTGCCTACGCTGGCCGACGCGCCGCCCGCGGACGCCGTGCTCGTCGACGCCCGGCGTGACCTGGCCCAGGCCCGGAGCCTGTGTCTGCTGCTGCGCACGGCCGCCCTGGACGCACCCGTGCTGGCCGTGGTGACCGAGGGCGGCCTGGCCGCGCTCACCGCCGAGTGGGGCGCCGACGATGTGATCCTGCATACCGCCGGACCGGCCGAGGTGGAGGCCAGGCTGCGGCTGGCCATCGGCCGGAAGGCCAGCCTGGCCCCGGCCACCCCGGACGAGATCCGGTCCGGCGACCTGGCCATCGACGAGGCCACCTACACGGCGCGACTGCGCGCCCGCGCCCTCGACCTGACCTTCAAGGAATTCGAGCTGCTCAAGTTCCTGGCCCAGCACCCCGGGCGGGTGTTCACCCGGGCCCATCTGCTGCAGGAGGTCTGGGGATACGACTACTTCGGCGGTACCCGCACGGTGGACGTGCACGTCCGCCGGCTGCGCGCCAAGCTGGGCGTGGAGCACGAGGCGCTGATCGGCACCGTGCGCAACGTCGGGTACCGCTTCGTCCCGGCCAAGGGCAGTGAGGAGCCCAGGCCGGCCCGGCCCGCCCGCGGCCCGGGCAGCGCGGCGGCCAGCGAGGCGGACGCCCCGGACACGAGCGCCCGGCCGGCGGCCAGACCCAAGAAAGCGGCGGCCGGGCCGGCCGAGCGGCGGCGATGACACCCGATATCGAGATCACCGGCACGCTGCCCGAGGCCACCACCGCCGCCGTGCTGGACCTGGTCTCCGCGGCCACCGGCGCCGACTCGGTCGGTCCGCTGTCCGAGCACGTCCTGCTGCACCTGCGCTACGGCGGCGATCCGCAGGCCCGCGACCTGCTGCTGCGCACCGGCGGCGGCCTGGCCGGGTACGCCCACCTCGACCTGTCCGACCGGGGCGAGGGGCCGAGCGGCGAACTGGTCATCGACCCCGCGCACCGACGGCACGGCCTGGGCCTGGCCCTGACCGAGGCGGTGCTGGCCGAGGCGGCCCCGCGGCCGCTCCGCCTCTGGGCCCATGGTGACCTGCCCGCCGCCAGCGCGCTGGCCAGCCGGGCCGGTTTCGAACGGATCCGCGCGCTGTGGATGATGCGCCGTTCACTGCGCACCCCGCTGGGTACGCCGCGTTTCCCCGAGGGCGTCACGCTGCGGACGTTCGCCGCCGGCGCCGACGAGCAGGCCTGGCTGGAGCTCAACCGGAAGGCGTTTGCCAGCCATCCGGAGCAGGGCGCGTGGACCGTGGCCGACCTGGCGCTACGGGAACGGGAACCCTGGTTCGACCCAGCCGGCTTTTCCTGGCCGAGCGCTCGGGGAAGCTGGCCGGGTTTCACTGGACGAAGATCCACCAGGCCGAGCCCGGCAGTGCCGCGAGCGCGCACGAGCCGATCGGCGAGGTGTATGTCGTCGGGGTGGACCCCGGGGAGCAGGGCTCCGGGCTGGGCCGGGCGCTCACCCTGACGGGGTTGCGGTACCTGAGGTCCCGTGGGCTGCCCGAGGTCATGCTGTACGTGGACGAGGCCAACACGCCAGCCATCCGGCTCTACGAGTCGATGGGCTTCACGCACTGGCACACGGACGTCATGTACCGCCATCCGTGAGACGGGGGTCAGTCCGCGCTGCGGCCGACAACCACGGAGCCGATGCCGAGGACCTCATCGAGTTCCTGCGCGGTCAGCGGCCGGTCGCAGATGGCCACGGCACTGAGCACCTCGGCGTACAGCTCGATCTCATCGAGCGCAACGCGGTCGGGGACGCGAAAGTCGAGATGCTCGCGCATCGCGCCCACCTCCATCGTCAAGCCGATTCGCGGAAGCCTGACCACAAGGCTACGACGCGGCCCTATGCCCCCGCATGACCCAACAGGGTCATTTCTGGACCACCCTCAAGTGGGATTTTACCCATAACCCCAGTAACAATTCCAAGAAGCTGGGGACGCTGAGTCTCTCGATACGGTAAAGGGCTTGCTCGACTGATGTCTCGCAAGTGACTCATGATGCGGCATGTCGCGCCGGATCGGCGCTTAATCCAGCGTGATTTAGCCAGGATTGCCGGGAAGCTCCGACCAGCGCGCCGCGCGGTGCACCGCCGCGCGGGCCACGTAACGCTCCGCGGTGCTGGCGAACGTGGCCCGGTCCGCGTCGGTGAGTTCCCGTACCACCCGGCCGGGCACCCCGGCCACCAGGACACCGGCCGGGACCTGCTGGCCGGGCCGGATAACGGTGCCCGCCGCCACCAGCGCGCCCGCGCCGACCCGGGCCCGGCCGAGCACGATCGCCCCGATGCCGATCAGCGCGCCGTCATCCACCTGCGCGCCGTGCACCGTGGCGCGGTGACCTAGGCTGACCCGTTCGCCGAGCAGCACTGGCTCGCCGGCGTCCACGTGCAGGCAGCACTGGTCCTGGATGTTGCACTCCGCACCGACCACGATCTCGTCGTCATCGGCACGCAGCACCGACCCGTACCAGACGCTCGCCGACCGCCCCAGCGTCACCCGGCCGACAATTACGGCGCCGGGCGCGATCCATGCCTCCGGATGAATGTCCGGGACCCGGCCATCGAGCGCGCCGAGGCGGCTCATCAGCATCTCCTCCTCCGGCTCGGCAGCGCGAAGTAATCCGGGCAAAACGGGATACTCGTTCGTTTCGGTTGCGCGCGAGGGACTTACGGACAAGAGTCTTGCCCGTCCACACCTGTTCTTCCAGATCTGCCTCGCACCGCCTGCCCGCTCCCCACTCAGGCAAGCCCGGCTGCGCCGCGGCGCCCGGCCGGGTAGTAGCCTGGCTTGACCCACCTGACGGGTGACTCCTTATGACTGAGCACAGCGACCTTATCCCTGACCTCGACTCCGAAGACGTCTTCGAAGTCCAGATGCGCGGCTACAGTCGGCGTCAGGTCAACGAATTCGTGGCCCGCGCCCGCAGCGAGAAACGTGACTACGAGGAGCGGCTGTCCCGCTCCCTGGATGAGGTCGAGCGGCTCCGCACCGAGGTGGCGGCGTCCCGGCAGCGGGAACTGGAAGACAAGCCCGCGCATCAGGAACTGAGCGAGCGGATGCGGCAGATCCTCAAGCTCGCCGATGACGAGGCGAAGGCGCAGAAGTCGCGCGCACTGGACGACATCACCAAGCAGCGGGGCGACGCGAAGCAGGAGATTGACCGGCTGAAGGCGGAGGCGCGGGAGCAGACCGAGCGAATGCTCGCCGCCGCGCAGGAGCAGGCCGAGAACACCATCGCCACCGCGCGGGCCGAAGCCGAGAAGGCCCGCAGTTCGGCCCGGTCCGAGGCGGAGCGCGCCGTCAACGACGCGCAGAAGAAGTCGGAGAACGCGGTCGCGGCCGCGCAGGCGCAGGCTAAGCAGATGCTGGACGAGGCGACCGCGCGGGCCACCGCCATTCACGACGGCGCCGAGCGCCGCCTGAACCTGCTCGTGGCGCGGCACACCGAGACGGTCCGCCGCCTCACCGAGGTGCGCGACGTGGTGACCAACCTGGTGGCCGGCGAAGCCGCCCGCGGCTCGCTGGAGGAAGAGGTGGCCCGGTCGGTGGCCAGTGCGGTGGGCGGCGGCGGCAACGGCGCCCCGGCCGCCCCGCGCCAGGCACCGCTGGCCGAAGGCCGCCACGCCCCGGCCCCGGCCGCCCGCCCGGCCCCAACTCCGGCCAACGGCGGTCCAGCCCCGGCCGCCGCTGGCGCCGACCCGGCCCGGAGCACCAGCCACCGTGGCAACCCGGTGCCCGGCGAGCAGCCCGCCGCCGCCGGCGCCACCGCCCGGCCAGACGAGCCCGCCCGGCCCGCCGCCAAACCGGTCCGCAGCCCGACCAGCACGGCCCGGCCGAGCACCGAGCCCGACCGTAGCGCCGAATAGGCGAAGATCCACCTCAGCCATGGCCCTGGCCCGAGCCACCCGCTCAGCCAGGGCCGTCGCACGTCACCCCGCCAAGATCAACTTTTGATTGGTGTGGCCGGTTCGGGCCGCGCTCACATCAGCGCGGTGCATTTGGCCTCGCGGGTGCGGCAGAATGCACCGCGCTGATCCGGATGTGCCGGGCCCGCCTAGCCGCCAGCCAGCGCGTCGAGCCGGCGCAGAATGACTCCCTCACGCAGCGCCCACGGGCAGATGAACAGCTCCTCCAGCGAGAACAGGTCCATCGCCCCGTCGGCCACGATCGCCCCCGCCGCCAACTGCGGCGCCCGCGCCCGCGACACACCAGGCAGCTGCACCCGTTCGGCCGCGGTCATCGCGGGCAGCTTGTCGGCCAGCTTGGTCAGGTCGGAGTGGCTCAGCCGGCGCCGGACGTAGAACCCCTCACTGGACGGCGCGGCGCCGGAGATCCTGGCCAGCTGCCGGAACGTCTTCGAGGTGGCCACCGCGCGGTTCGGCTGCCCGTCCCGCATCACCTGCCCGGCGTGCCGGCCGATCTCGGCGCGAACGAATTTGCGCAGCTTGCGCACCTCGTCCGGGGACGGCGGGTCGGTGGTGAACCAGTCCCGGGTGCAGCCGGCTGGCGCCCAGCGGGAGCGAGATGGCCACGTCCGGTTCCTCGTCCACGCCGCCGGCGATCTCCAGCGAGCCGCCGCCGATGTCCAGCATGAGCACCTTGCCCGAGGACCAGCCGAACCAGCGGCGCACCGCGAGAAAGGTCAGCCGGGCCTCGTCCCGGCCGGACAGCACCTGGATGTGCGCGCCCGTGTCGTCCCGGATCTCGCCGAGCACCTCGTCGGCGTTGGCCGCGTCGCGGACCGCGGAGGTGGCGAACGCGAGCAGGTCCTCCACGCCCTTGTCCTCGGCGATCAGCAACGCCTCGTGCACGAACGCACGCAACTGCTGGGCGCCCTCGTCGGACAGCCGGCTGCCGTCTTCCAGATGATCACCGAGCCGCAGCTCGGCCTTGTGCGAGTAGACGGGGGTCGGCCGCGCACCGCGATACGCGTTGACGACCAGGAAATGCACCGTATTGGAGCCCACGTCCAGGACACCGAGTCGCATACATTGACGCTACTGTCCCGGTGCGACTGTCAGCACCACGACGCAGGCACAACAGGAGACGCGATGGCGAAGACCGCGGGCCGGATCCGGATCGAAACGGGACGTAAGCGGGTACGCGCGTACCTGGGCGGCGATCTGGTCGCGGACACCAGGCAGCCGGCGCTGGTCTGGGAGTGGCCGTACTTCCCGGCGTACTACTTCCCCGCCGCCGACGTCCGGGCCAAGCTGGTGCCCACCGGGGAGACCGAGCACTCGCCGAGCCGCGGCGACGCGGAGATCTGTGACGTGGTGCTGCCCGGGGCGACCGCGCCGGGAGCGGCCAAGCGCTACCCGGACTCGCCGCTGGACGAGCTGCGCACGCTGATCCGGCTGGACTGGGACAGCATGACCGAGTGGTTCGAGGAGGACGAGCCGGTCTACACGCACCCCCGGGACCCGTACTCCCGGGTCGACATCCTGGCCAGCTCCCGGCATGTCCGGGTGGAGGTGGACGGGGTGACCGTGGCCGAGTCGCACCAGCCGCGCATCCTGTTCGAGACGGGCCTGCCGCCGCGCTACTACGTGCCGCTGACCGACGTCCGGATGGACCTGCTCCGGCCGTCGGCCACCCAGACGCACTGCCCGTACAAGGGCACCGCCGCCTACTGGTCGGTGGACACCGGCGGCGACCTGCGCCAGGACATCGTCTGGATCTACCGCACCCCGCTGCCGGAGAGCCAGAAGATCGCCGGGCTGGCCTGCTTCTACGACGAGAAGGTGGACGTGTACCTGGACGGCGAGCGGCAGCCCCGGCCACGGACCCACTTCAGCTGACGCGGCGCCAGTCATGCCGCGGCCCATCGTGACCACCGGGGTGCCGATCGACTGCATCAACGCGGTAGCCGCGGACAGCGCACCGTTCGGCACCGAACTGTCGCCGGCCGCGCTGCGCGCCGCCGGGCTGCCCGCGGCGGTCGGCGCGGCCGACGGCGGCGATCTCAGCGTCCGGCTGGTCGGCCGGGACCGCGATCCGGCCACCGGCGTGCTCGGCTGGCCGTCCGTGCTGGCCACCACCCAGGCGATCCGCGCCCTGGTCGGGGACCAGGTGGCGGCCGGGCAGCTGCCGTTCCTGCTCGGCGGCTGCTGCACGCTGCTGCCCGGCGCGCTCAGCGGGGCCCGGGACGCGCTCGGCCGGATCGGGCTCGGTTACCTGGACGGGCACCTGGATCTCTACGACGGCCAGACCTCCGAGACCGGCGAGCCAGCCGACATGCCGATCTCCGTGATCACCGGCCGCGGCCCGGCGGCCTGGTCAGACGCGGTAAACGCGCCGCTGGTCACCCGGCCCGAACTCGCACTACTCGGGCCCCGGGACCGGGCTGAGGCAGCCGACTATGGGAGCGTTATGCCGGAGGAGGCCGGGCTGGATGCGGAGCTGAGCCCGGCCGAGCTGCGGGACCGTGGGCTGACCGCGGCCGGGCAGGCCACCCGGGACCAGCTCAGCGCGGCCGCCGGGCGGTACTGGGTGCACCTCGACGTGGACGTGCTGGACGAGCTGGCCTTCCCGGCCACCGACTACCTGATGCCCGGCGGGCTGACGGTGGCCGAGCTGGCCGAGCTGATCGGCCCGCTGCTGGCCAGCCCAGCGCTGGCCGGGGTATCGCTGGCCTGCTACAACCCGCAGAAGGATGCCGACGGAAGCGGCGCCGCCGCGCTGCTCGACCTGCTGCGTGGGCTGCGCTGAGCTCAGCCACCGCCGTCCAGGTCCTCGATCCGGGCGGTGCTCGGCGCGCGCCGGCCGGCCAGCATCCGGGCGGCGTCTTCGGCGTCGCGCAGCACCCGGAGCACGTTGCCGCCGGCCAGCCGGGCGCAGTCGTCCTCGGTCCAGCCCCGGATGAGCAGCTCGGCGAGCAGCGCCGGGTAGCAGGACACGTCGGCCAGGCCGTCCGGCAGCTGGTCGGTCCCGTCGAAATCCCCGCCCAGCCCGACATGCTCGATCCCGGCCACGTCGCGGACGTGCTCGACGTGGTCCGCGACCTGGGCCAGCGTCGCCCTGGGCCGGGGGTCTGACCCGGCGCGCTCCCGGGCGGCCCGCTCCCGGGCGCCGATGTCCCTGGTGTCCAGGCCGCGCTCACGCATGTCCGCGGCGACCCGGGCCGCCCAGGCGGCGCACTCCGGCGAGACGAACTCGGCTACGAACGTGACCATGCATACCCCGCCGTTGCCGGGCAGCCGGGCCAGCACGTCATCGGGCACGTTGCGCGGGTGGTCGCACAGCGCGCGGGCGCTGGAGTGGGAGAAGATGACCGGCGCCTCGGCCACGTCCAGCGCGGCGCGCATGGTGCCGGGCGACACGTGGGACAGGTCCACCAGCATGCCGAGCCGCTGCATCTCGCCGACCACGGCCCGGCCGAACTCGGTCAGCCCGCCGGCCCGCGGCTCGTCGGTGGCCGAGTCGGCCCACGGCACGTTGTTGTTGTGGGTGAGGGTGAGGTAGCGGACGCCGAGCGCGTAGAGGGTGCGCAGCACGCCCATCGAGGACGCGATGGAGTGCCCGCCCTCGGCGCCGATCAGCGACGCCACCCGGCCCGCCGCGAAGATGCGCTGCACGTCGGCCGCGGTGAGGGCGAGTTCGAGCCGGTCCGGATAGTGCCGGACCATCCGGTGCACCAGGTCGATCTGCTCCAGCGTGGTGGCCACCGCGGCCTCCCCGGCCAGGCTGGCGGGCACGTACACCGACCAGAACTGGGCGCCGAGCCCGCCCGTGGCCAGCCGCGGCAGGTCGGTGTGCGTAAAGCTGACCGGTGCGGCCAGGTCGACCCGGGCCAGGTCCATGCCGCCGGCGTCGCGCAGCGCATAGGGCAGGTCGTTATGCCCGTCGATGAGCGGGACCCGGCTGAGCAGCTTGCGCGCTCGCCGCCAGCCGTCTTCGGCTGAGCCGGTCATCGCTGCAGCGGGCCCGTGGCCATCGGCCCGGGCTGACGGACCACCCATGCGCGCATGGTCCTACCGTATGGCCCCGCGCGGAGCGGGCGGGAACGGCTCCCGGCTCAGGCGCGGGTGAACCGGGCCAGCACCGAGAGGGCGGCCGGGCCGCGCAGCATGCCCAGCTGGTTCCAGGTCAGGCCGAACTCCGCCCGGTCCACCTCGGCCTCGGCGCGCAGCGTGAGGGCCGACTCGGTGACCTCGGCCAGCGTGGCGGTGAACGTAAGCGGCCGGGTGACGCCGGCCACGGTGAGCTGCCCGGTCACGGTCACGGTGTCACCGGCCTGGCCGGTGTGACCGGCGAGGTCCGCCCGCTGCAGGTCCGCGACGATGTGCGGGTGGGCGTCGGCGTTGAAGAAGTCGGCCGACCGCAGGTGCTTGTCCCGCTTGGCGTTGCCGGTGTCCAGCGACGCCGCGCCGATCTCCAGCCGGCCGCGGGCCGAGCCGTCGGCGCCGATCTCCGCGCTGCCAGCCAGATCGCCGAACGCGCCGCGCACGGTGCCCAGGCCCCACATGGTCTTGTGCCGGAGCGTCACCGATGACCGGGCCGCGTCCAGTGTCCACTGGCTGGGCCCGGTCAGCGCGGTCGCGCGCGGCTGTTCCGGCCGGACCTGCTGCTGGCCATCGGCTGTGGTCATGGCGCGGTTCCTCCTATCGCAGGCCGGGCGCAGGAAGTCCGCCCGGTGAAAGTTACTAACTGTATAGTACCCGACGTAATAATCGTGTCAATGAAGGATCCCAGGTACGCTGGCAGGGTGGAACTTGACCAGGCAGCCGAGCTGAAAGCGGCGGAACGCTGCCTGGAGGCCGATCCGCTGGCTACCGTCGGGCCGCAACCGCCGCTGAGCGACCTGCCCGAGGGGGAGCGCCGGCTGGCCCTGGTCGGCGAGACCGCGCGGTTCGCCGCGACCTTCCTGCGCTGGACCGAGGCGCGAGCCGGGGACGGGCTGCCGTACACCCGGCTCCGGCTGCTGCAGACGCTGCACTGCGACGGCCCGGCGATCATGCGCAACCTCGGTGACCAGCTCGGGGTCAGCCCGCGGAACATGACCGCGATGGTGGACGCGCTGGAGGACGCGGGCCTGGTGGTCCGCCGGCCGCACCCCACCGACCGCCGGGCCACGCTGATCGAGCTGACCCCCAGCGGGCTGCAGGAGGCCGAGCAGGTGCTGGGCCCGCGGCTGGCGGCCATGGCCGAGCTGTTCGAGGGGTTCTCCGCCGTCGAGCAGGAGGCGTTCTCCACCGCGCTGCGCCGGCTGAGTGCGGCGATGGGCAACACGCCGCAGGGGGCGTGCTGAGCTACCCGCGGCACCGCGGGTAGCTGCTCTTACGAGGTTCTTACCGTCCGTGCTCAGATCGCTCTGACCTGCATACTCGCGGTTACCGTCGAGTTATGGCCGGGATAAGGGGACCTCGGCAGCGCGCTGATCGCCTGCGCCGCGCTGCCCACGACCGCCGGGCGGCGCGCCGCCAGCGGATGGCCCGCAGGCGGCGCGCGATCTCGGCCTCGGCGGCGGCGGAACGGCGCCGCGCGGCCGTGCTGGTCCACCGGGCCGCGGACACCGCCCGGGACGCGGCCCGGCACCCGGCCGACCATCCGCCGCCCGGGCCGTTCCGGCCGGGCACCTGGCGCAGCCCGCTCCGCGGTTTGTGGCTCACCTCGGTGCTGGCGGTCGTGCTGCTGGTCGGGCTGACCGTCGTGGCCGTGACCGGGCTGCTGTCATACGCCGCCTACGACCCGCTGCTGGGGGCCAACGACACCACGCCCGGGGCCAACCTGCTGAAGTTCTACCTGTTCACCTGGCCGACCCACCCGTCCTGGCTGTACCGGATGGACCAGGGCGTGCACGTCACGCTGGGCCTCGCGCTGCTGCCCGTGGTGCTGATGAAGCTGTGGTCGGTGCTGCCCCGGCTGTTCGCCTGGCCCCCGGTCCGCTCACTGGCCCAGATCCTGGAACGGCTCAGCCTGATCATGGTGGTCGGCGGGGTGCTCTTCGAGTTCGCCACCGGCATCCTGAACATCCAGGACTTCTACGTCTTCCCGTTCTCGTTCTACACCGCGCACCTGTACGGCGCCTGGGTCTTCATCGCTGGGCTGGTCATCCACGTCACGCTCAAGTTCCCGCGGATGGTGCGCGGCCTGCGGTCCCGCAGCCTGCGCCGGGAACTGCACACCCCACTGGCCGGGACCCAGCCCGAGCAGCCCGACGAGTCGGGCCTGCGAGCGGCCCGCCCGGCCGCGCCGACCATCTCCCGGCGTGGCCTGCTGGCCGCGGTCGGCGGTGCCTCGCTGACCCTGGCCGGCCTGGTCGTCGGGCAGTCCATCGGCGGGCTGGCCCGGCGCACCTCGCTGTTCGGCCCGCGCGGGCTGTCCGCGACCGCACCGCACTACCTGCCGGTCAACCGGACCGCCGCGTCCATCGGGCTGACCGCCCAGGAGGTCGGTCCCGAATACCGGCTGACGCTGGCCGGGGCTAGCCACGTCGTGCTGACCTACCAGCAACTGCGGGCGCTGCCACAGCAGGCGGTGGAGCTGCCGATCGCCTGCGTGGAGGGCTGGTCGTACTCGGCCCGGTGGACCGGCGTGCGGCTGAGTGACCTGGCCCAGCTGGCCGGGATGCCACAGCCGGCCGGGGCCCTGGTGGAGTCGATCCAGCCGGTCGGCTCGTTCCGCGCGGCGACGCTGTCCGCCGGGCAGGTGGCTGATCCGCAGTCGCTGCTCGCGGTGACGCTGAACGGCCACATCCTGCCGTGGGACCACGGCTACCCGGCCCGGACGATCATCCCCAACGCCCCCGGGGTGCATAACACCAAGTGGGTCAACAAGATCACCTTCCTGAAGCAGGTGTGAGCAGGATGGCTTCCTCGCCGGTTCGGCTGGGCGCGCGGTCCAGGAACGTGGCCGGCTGGGTCCGCCGCTGGTACGGGGCGAACCCGCTGCACCTGCTCGCCCTGCTGGCGGCGTTCGCGCTGGCCGGCTACGCGCTGCAGGCGGTGATCATGGCCGGGGAGTGGACCGGCTTCGCGGAGTGGTTCGCGGTCGCCATCATCGCCCACGACCTGCTGCTGTTCCCGCTCTACTCGCTGGCCGACCTGTCGTTGCGCCACCTGCTGCCCGGTGGCTCACACGGCCGCCAGCCCGCGCCGGAACCGGCCGCGCGCGGGCCGTTCGAGGCGTTCCAGGCCGGGGGCGCCGACCTGCCGTCTCCCAGCGCGGGGCCGGGGGGGACGGCGGTCACCCTCCGGCCGCCCGGCACCGAGCCAGCCCCGGCTCAGCCAGCGGTTGCTCAGCCGGGCGGTGTGGCCCCCGCCTGGCCGCCGCTGCTCAACTACGTGCGGATCCCGGTGATCTTCTCGCTGCTGCTGCTGATGACGTTCTTCCCGATGATCCTGGGCTTGTCCGAGCCGGAACTGCGCCGGGCGAGCGGGCTCGGCACCGGGCCCTACCTGTGGCGCTGGCTGGGCGTCACCGGGGTCATGTTCGCCATCTCAGCGGTGAGCTACGCGGTGCGGACCCGGCGCACCGCCCGCCGCACCGCCCGCCGCACCGCCCGCCGCACCGCCCGCCGGACCCGATAGGCCGGGGCTGGCCGACTCAGGCAGCGTGCCGGTCTGCCGCGAGGCAGGCAGTTCCTGCCTGCTCGCTTGCTGCTGGTGACGCCAGAACGGATGGCTGCCGGCGTAGAAGCACAGGCCCAGCCAGAAGGCCAGGGCCAGCAGCGCCACGATGGGGACGACGATGGCTACCAGGGTTGGATCTGATCCGATCATTGTCCTGCGCCCTGTCCGGAGTTTCTCTGTTACCTCCAGAGTGCGCTCCGTGCCCGTGCGGGCGTACCCCACAAGCAGCTAGTTCGTCGCCAGGCTTAAGGCGCCGCGGCCCGCTCAGCGGCCGGGGTGGTGGGCCGGACCGGCTTGGTGAACAGCGACTGGGCCACGGGCACCGGCTGGGCGGCGGCGGGCACCGGCTGGGTGACCGAGACCGGGATCGGGACCGGCTGGGCCGGGACTGGCTGGGCCGTACTGCGGCCCCGGCGCCAGCGGATCACGCTCACCGCCGCGACGACGGCGAGCGCGGCCGCATAACCGGCCCGCTCGATGGCCGCGATCGGCACGTGCACCCCGGGCAGCGGCTCGCCGACCGCGAAATACTTGACCATCGCGAAGCTGAGCCATTCGGCCCGGCCGTCGAAGGCGACCAGCATGACCAGCAGCATCGTGTACCAGGGAAACGGCGGCGTGGTGACGGCCAGGGCGGCCCCGGTCATCACCATCGCGCCGCGCCACGGCCGGTCCGGGTCGGCGCGCCACAGCACCAGCAGGCCGGTCACCGCGAGCACCGCGAACGCGGCGAGCAGCCCCGGCTTCCCGTGCACCAGCGTGCCGAGCAGCAGGAAGCGGGTGCCGTTGTTGTAGCCCTCCTGCTGCAGGTAGCCGGGCACGAACCCGATCACCCGGCTGCCCGCGGCCAGCACGTGCGGCAGGTACACCACCACCGTGGCGAACAGGCCGGCCGAGGCCAGCGCGTACCAGCGGCGGCGGGCCACCGCGGGCACGACCAGCACCGGGGTGACCTTCGTCCAGATGGCCAGGGCGAGCAAGGTCCCGCCCGCCAGCGACCGGCGCAGCCGCCCCCGCTGGGCCAGCACCAGCAGCGCGGCCGCGGTGAGGCCGGCCGCCAGCACGTCCACGTGCGCGTTGTTGCCGGCCTCCAGGGCCACGGTCGGGCACCAGGCCCACAGCACGGCCAGCCGCCGGTCCAGGCCGAGCCGCCCCAGGCCGAGCAGCAGCAGGACGGTGAGCGCGATCGCGCAGATGGCGGCGGCCACCTGGACCGGGGTGGTCCCGGAACCCGCCGGGGAGACCAGGTGGACCAGGTAGAAGTAGGCCTCCGCCACCGGCGGGTAGATGGTGTGCACGATGGGCCGGTTGATCAGCGTGCAGCCCGGCACGGCCAGCCCGTGCGGGGAGCCGTACAGCTGGGTACCCGGGGACACGCACCAGGCGGTGACGTGGTGCGGCCAGAGGAACCGGTCCCGGAGGAAGGCCAGCTGTGGAGCGGCCGGTGAGTACGCGTACGGATCGATGCCGGCCGCCTGGACCCGGCCGTCCCAGATGTACCGGTACAGGTCGTCGCTGCCCTGCGGGGGCGCCGACAAGGCGGCCAGTTGCACGCCGATCGCGCCGAGCAGGATCACCGGCGCCGCCCAGCGGACCGGGATCCGCCGGACCAGCAGTACACCGGCGGCGAAGGCGGCCCACAGCACGGCGGCCAGCGGGACCACCCCGGCCCACCCGGTCAGCCGGTCCGGGTGCACGGTGAGGAACACCAGCGCAATGAGCGCGGCCGCGACGGCCGCGGCCGCGCCGACCCGGATCTTCGCCGCCAAACCTGTCATGTCTTTCACGCTGCCAGTCAGCCGAGCGCAACGGGATAGTTACGGCCTGGTCGTAATCAATCGTTAAGGGCCATCCGCCCGCGGCCCAGACCCGGGCCAGACCCGGGCCAGACCCGGGGCAGACCGGGCACCGGACCCAGCGCAGCGCAGGCCTGCTCAGTACAGGCCGCGGGACAGCGCGGCGAACCAGCGCCCGGTGTCGGTCCACACTTCGGTCACCGCGAGGCCGGCGCTGCGGCCCAGCTCGGTGATCTGGTCGGCGCCGATGGACGCCCAGGGGAACCAGGAGCTGAACCGGCCCTGGTGGCTCAGCCGCACCATCTCCTTGGCCAGCGGCGCACCGGGCGGCTCCACCTCGACCAGGGCCTTCCCGGCCGGCTTGAGCAGCTCGGCCACCCGGCTCAGCAGCGCGTCCGGATCGCCGCCGATGCCGATGTTGCCGTCGGCCAGCAGCACCCGCGCCCACCGGCCGGTGCCCGGGACCGTGGCGAACACGTCCCGGTGCAGCGCCAGCGCCCCACACGACCTGGCCAGCTGAACGGCCGGCAGGGTGATGTCGATGCCCAGTGCGGGGACGCCCCGCTCGGCCAGCGCGACGGTCAGCCGGCCCGGCCCGGAACCCACGTCCAGGGTGTGCCCCTGACAGCGGTCCAGGATGGAGGCGTCACCGGGGATGACGTCCAGCCAGTCATCGATCCGCAGGGGGGTACGCCGGCCGTCGGCGTGCTCGATCTCCGGCCGCGCGAGGCCGGTAAGAGCGTCTTCATACAGCGCACCGAGCACGCGGTCCCCCTCCTTCCGCTTCGTCCGGGCAGCACACCCGGATGGTCCAGGGGTCACCGGGCAGCGCACCCGGCGGCCGCCGTGCCCGGGCAGCGCGCCCCGGCGCAGTCGCGGCGGCGACGAGCATAACGGCGGACGGGCCGAAACGACCCTTACGGACCTGTGACGGATGTACGCCGGTCAGCGGCATAAATGCGGTTGGGCCTTTACCGTGGAAGGGTGAACACCAACCCCGACCGGCCAGGCCGGATCATCGTCGTGGACGATGACGCCACCCTGGCCGATGTCGTCGGGCGTTATCTGACGCGCGATGGGCACCACGTGGAATGTGTCGGCGACGGCTACGAGGCGCTGCGCCGGGTCGCCGCCGAGCCACCCGACCTGGTTGTCCTCGACCTGATGCTGCCCGGCATCGACGGCCTGGAAGTATGCCGCCGGTTGCGCGCGCAGTGGCCCATCCCGGTGGTCATGCTGACCGCGCTGGGCGAGGAGACCGACCGGGTGGTCGGCTTCGAGACGGGCGCCGACGACTACGTGACCAAGCCGTTCAGCCCGCGCGAGCTGGCGCTCCGGGTGCGGTCCGTGCTGCGCCGGGCGCGCGGCGGCGGGCTGCCCGACCCGCCCGCGCTGGGTGTGATCAAGGACGGCAACCTGGTCGTGGACCTGGGCGCGCACTCGGTGATGCTCGGCGAGAGCGCGCTCGCGCTGACGTCCCGGGAGTATGACCTGCTGGTGTTCCTGATGCGCCGGCCGCGGCAGGCGTTCAGCCGGGACCAGCTGCTGGCGAACGTATGGGGCTGGACGTTCGGTGACACTTCCACGGTCACCGTGCACATCCGGCGGCTGCGGGAAAAGATCGAGCCCGACCCCACCTCGCCCCGGCGGATCGTCACGGTCTGGGGCGTGGGTTACCGCTATGAACCAGGAGAAGCATGACAGGCATGACAGGCGTTGACTGGCCCACCATCCAGCAGGCCGCCGAAGACGTCGCCGGGGTCGCGCTTGCCTCGGCCGCGGCCGGGCTGCTCAGCATCCGCCTGCTGGCCCGGCGGTCCATGGCCACGCTGCTGTTCGTGGTGGCCGCGGTGGTCATCCTCAGCTCCGCGGTCGGCGTGGAGATCGTGGCGCACCAGATGCTGGTCTCCGATGCGGACCGCAACGTCGTGCTGGTCGTCGTGGTGATGGCCGCGCTGGCCGGCTTCGCGGTCGCGCTGGTCGTCGGGCGCCAGGTCACCTCGGCCAGCCGCAGGCTGCTGAACGCTGTGCGCGACGTGGGCAGCATCGGCTACTTCGAGCCGCCCAAGGCACGGCTGGCGGCCGAGTTCGAGACGCTGTCCGACGAGCTGGCCGCGGCGCACGAGAAGATCGCCGAGGCGCGCACCCGGGAACGGGCGCTGGAAGCCAGCCGCCGGGAACTCGTCGCCTGGGTCAGCCATGACCTGCGCACCCCGCTGGCCGGGCTGCGCGCGATGGCGGAAGCCCTGGAAGACGGGGTGGTGGTCGACTTCGAGACGGTCACCACCTACCACACCCAGATCCGCCGCGAGGCGGACCGGCTGTCCGCGATGATCGACGACCTGTTCGAGCTGGCCCGCATCCACGCCGGCGCGCTCCGGCTGTCCCGCCGCCTGGTCGGCCTGGACGACCTGGTGGCCGAGGCGCTGGCCAGTACCGAGCCGCTGGCCCGGGCCAAGGGGGTCCGGCTGCGCGGTTCGTCCGTGCGCGGCCTGCCGGTGCTGGTGGACGCGGGCGAGTTCGGCCGCGCGCTGCGCAACCTGGTGACCAACGCGATCCGGCACACCCCGTCCGAAAGCCTGGTCGAGGTGCAGGGCGACGTGCACCGCGGGATGGCGTGCGTGAGCGTGGTGGACGCCTGCGGCGGGATCCCCGAGGAAGCCCTGCCCCGGGTCTTCGACGTGGCCTTCCGGGCCGAGACCGCGCGCACCCCGGGCCCGGACAACAACGCCGGCCTGGGGCTGAGCATCGCCCGCGGCATCGTGGAGGCGCACGCCGGCCAGATCGCGGTGCAGAACATGGCCCGTGGCTGCCAGTTCGTCATCCGGCTGCCGCTGGCCCGGTCCGATGCGCCCGCCGAGATGGCGCCGGTAGTCGGCTCGCCTGGCCGGCTGCTGGCCGGCGGCCAGGCCGTCAACTAGGCGCCAGCCCCATCAGCGCGGTGCATTGTGCCTCACCGGTAAGGCACAATGCACCGCGCTGATTCATGCCGGGCAAGAGCAGCGGCGGCCAGGTCCCGGGACCCGGCCGCCGCTGCTGTGCGGGGAGGAAAGTCAGGCGGCCAGGCCACCGGTCACCGGGCGGCGCAGCGGCGCCTTGGCGAACTCGGTCATCCCGGCGGCGAAGCTGGTCTCGGCCCGGAACCCGAGCCCATCGCCCGAAGCGGCCGCGGCCGGCGACGCCACGACGTGCCGGACGTCGCCGAGCCGGTACTTGCCGGTCATCTCGGGCGCCGGGCCGCCGAACGCGGCGGCCAGCGCCGCGGCCATCTCGCCCACCGTGTGCGGCTCGCCGCTGGCCACGTTGAACGCGCGCAGCGTGCCGGGCACGCCGGCGCGCAACGCGGCCAGGTTGGCCCGGGCCACGTCATGCACGTGCACGAAGTCGCGGCGCTGCTGGCCGTCCTCGTAGACCTGCGGCGGCCGGCCCGCCTCCAGCGACGACCGGAAGATGGCGGCCACCCCGGAGTACGGCGTGTCCCGCGGCATCCGCGGCCCGTACACGTTGTGGTAGCGGAGCGCGACCGCGGACCCGCCGGTCATCCGGGCCCAGGTGGCCGCCAGGTGCTCCTGGGCGAGCTTGCTGGCCGCGTACGCGTTGCGCGGGTCGAGCGGCGCGTCCTCCGCGATGGTCGCCGTGGTCAGTTCCCGTGCGCAGTGCGGGCAGCGCGGCTCGAACCGGCCCGCCGTCAGGTCGTCCTCCCCGCGCGCCGCGGGCCGCACCCGGCCATGCGCGGCGCAGTCGTAGGCGCCCTCCCCGTAGACCACCATGGAGGAGGCCAGCACCAGGCGGGGCACCCGGGCCCGGCCCATCGCCTCCAGCAGCACCGCGGTGCCGGTGACGTTCACGTCCGAGTAGGCGGGCAGGTCGCTCAGATCCACCCCCAGACCGACCAGCGCGGCCTGGTGGCACACCACGTCGGCGCCCGCGACGGCCCGGCGCACCGCGTCCGGGTCGCGCACGTCGCCCACGGCGAGGTCGAAGTCGGGCGGGAGGTAGTCAGGCCGCCCGCTGTGCACGGCGGGGTTAAGCGAGTCCAGGCCCTGCACCTCATGGCCGGCCGCTCGCGCAGCGTCGACTGCGTGGGAGCCGATGAACCCCGCGGCCCCCGTCACCAGAATGCGCATGACAGCAGCGAATCACGCGGCCACCTGGGGTCCTACCGTGCGCGACCATACGTCACAGCTCTGTAAGGGTCGATCAGGGCCGTTCCGGGCTACCGTCGGGAACCGTGAGGATCGATGTCATTCTGCCCTGCTTGAACGAGGAAGAAGCGCTGCCCTGGGTGCTCTCCCGGGTGCCGGCCGGCTTCCACCCGATCGTGGCCGACAACGGCTCCACCGACGCGTCGGCCAGCATCGCGGTAGCTCACGGGGCAACCGTCATTCCGGTGCCGCAGCGTGGTTTCGGCGCGGCCTGCCACGCCGGGCTGCAGGCCGCGACCAGCGAGATCGTCTGCTTCATGGACGCGGACGCCTCGCTCAACCCGCATGACCTGCCGCAGGTCGCCGACCCGGTGCTGGCCGGGCACGCCGACCTGGTGCTGGGCCGCCGGCTGACCCACCGGCTGGGCGACTGGCCGGTGCACGCCCGGGTGGCGAACAAAGTCCTCGCCGCCGAGTTGCGCCGCCGCACCGGAGTGCGGCTGCGCGACCTCGGGCCGATGCGCTGCGCCCGGCGCACCGAACTGCTCCGGCTGGGGCTCAGCGACCGGCGCTTCGGCTACCCGCTGGAGATGGTGATGGCCGCGGCCACCGCCGATTGGAGGATCCACGAGGTGGACATCCCCTATCTGCCCCGTTCCGGGCGGTCGAAGGTGACGGGCACGGTGGCTGGCACCGTGCGGACGGTTCGTGACATGCGCCGGGTGCTCGCCTCATGAACGCGCTCAACGCCCAGCTCATCGTGCTGGCCAAGGCGCCGGTGCCAGGCCGGGTGAAGACCAGGCTGACCCCGCCGTTCACCCCGCACGAGGCCGCCATGCTGGCCGAGGCCGCGCTGGCCGACACGCTGGAGGCGGGGGCCAGCGCCTCGTTCGCGCGGCACATCCTGGCCCTGGCCGACCAGTGGGCCGCCCCGGGCGTGCTGCGCGCCGAGCTGCCCGGGCGCTTCGAGGTGGTGCCGCAGCGCGGCGACGGCCTCGACGAGCGGATCGCCGCCGCGTTCGACGACGCCTACGCGCGGCTGAACGTGCCGGTCGTGCTGATCGGCATGGATACCCCGCAGGTGACCCCGGGGCTGCTGGAGACCGTGGCCCAGCCGCTGACCGCCGGCGATGCCGACGCGGTGTTCGGGCCGGCCGCGGACGGCGGGTTCTGGCTGCTCGGGCTGCGTCAGCCGGACGCCCGGCTGATCCACGGCGTGCCCATGTCGGCCGACGACACCGGCCGGGTCCAGCTGGACCGGCTGCGCGCGGCGGGCCTGCGGATCCGCCAGGTACCGGAACTGATGGACGTGGACACGGTTGACGACGCGGTGCTGGTCGCCCGCCAGGCGCCGGGCAGCCGGTTCGCCGCCACCCTGGGCATCCTGCACCCGCGGCCGCGCCCGGACATGGTCAGCACGGGCCGGCACCACCAGCCCGCCCCGGCGGCTGCGGTCGGCTAGCCCGGCCTGCGCGGATGAGCCGGTAACACAGCTCCACCAGCAGCAGGCCGACCAGCGCCTCCAGCACGCCTGCTACGATGCTCCGCGCGATCAGTGCGGTCACGATGCCGGCCCGGCCCTCCGGGTCGGGCAGCACAGACTCCAGGCCGCTGGCCACCAGCACCGGCAGCGTCCCGATCAGCGCCACCTTCCAGAAGTGCGGCCGGACCAGTTGTGCGCTGCGGCGCAGCCCGGCCCACGCCCGCCGGTGCTCGATCTCGATCGCCGGCCCGACCGCGACGAGCAGGTTGAGCGCGATCAGCCCCGGGATGATCAGGAGCACCAACCCGAGCACCACGATCAGCGCGGCCAGCAGGTCAGCCGCGATCAGCGCGCCCCAGGGCAGCGACCGCAGCACCTCGCCCAGCCGGACCTGGCCGGTGCCGCGCTCGGCACTGACCAGGCGGCTGAGGAACCCGGCCAGGAACACCGCGCCGAGCAGGCTGACCCCCGACGAGCCCAGCGCGCCGAACAGGGCCGGCGCCAGCCCGGCGTGGCTGAGCAGGTGGTTGACGCCGATCTCCACCGCGGTGACCACCAGGCTCACCGCGATCGAGACGACCAGGATCCGCCCGGCGTGCCGCCGGCCGGTACGCAGCACCGCCATCGCGATAGACCGGGCCGGCAACGCCGTCCCCGACCCAGGCCGACGCCGGGCCCCCCGCTGCCCACGCGCCGTCATGGCACGTAACGCTACGCGAGAACTCCCAGGCTGAACGCCCTCGGGTGGCGCGTGCCGACCGGACCGGCGCAGCATTCCGGGGGGTCCAGGGGGGTCGCCCCCCCGGACAGAACTAGTCGCTGCGGAGTTCGGTCATCAGGTCGTCGGAGGTTTCCATTCCGGCTTTCCACACGGAGCGGGCGATGATTTTGGTGAGGTCGGCGCGGCCGGCGTATTTGCCGGCGATCTCGGTGCCTTCTTCGAGCAGGCCCTCGGACAGGGTGGTGGGCTGCAGGCCCAGCGCCAGGAACTGGTCGTTGCGGACGCAGAGCTCGTTCTCGTCGGCCTCGCGGCGCGGGTTGGGCAGGTAGGCGATCTCCACGCCCATCACGTCGCCGACCATCTTGGCCAGGTCCAGGACCCGGTGGGTCTCGGTGATCTGGTTGAGCACCCGGGGCCGGTCGCCAGCGTCGGGCGGGTTGGTGATGGCCAGCTCGATACACCGGACGGTGTCGCGGATGTGGATGAACGCGCGGGTCTGCCCGCCGGTGCCGTGCACGGTGAGCGGGTGGCCGATGGCCGCCTGCATGAGGAACCGGTTCAGCACGGTGCCGTAGTCGCCGTCGTAGTCGAACCGGTTGATCAGCCGCTCATCGCGGCTGGTCTGGGGGGTCTGGGTGCCCCAGACGATGCCCTGGTGCAGGTCGGTGATGCGCAGCCCGTCGTTCTTCGCGTAGAACGCGAACATGAGCTGATCCAGCGTCTTGGTCATGTGGTAGACCGACCCCGGGTTGGCCGGGTGCAGGATCTCCCGTTCCAGCTCACCGTCCGGGGTGGGCACCTTCACCGTGAGGTAGCCCTCCGGGATCGGCGCGCTGCCCGACCAGCCGTAACCGTAGACACCCATCGTGCCCAGGTGGGCCAGCGCGGCGTTGACACCCGTGTTGACCAGCGCGGTCAGCAGGTTGTGCGTGGCCCGCACGTTGTTGTCCACCGTGTACCGCTTGGTGGTCGTGGTGCGCATCGAGTACGGCGCGGCGCGCTGCTCAGCGAAGTGCACGATCGCGTCCGGGCGCAACCCGGACAGCACCGCGACCAGCCGGTCGTACTCGGTGGCCAGGTCCAGGCTGACGAAACCGATCTGCCGGCCAGACACCTCACCCCAGACCCTGATCCGCTCATGGACCGGGCGGATCGGGGTCAGCGACTCCACCTCAAGGTCAATGTCGATCTTGCGACGGCTCAGGTTGTCGATAATGGTCACATCGTGACCACGATCCGACAGATACAGCGAGGTCGGCCAGCCGCAGAACCCATCGCCGCCGAGAACCAGGACGCGCATTCCGACTCCCATCACCTTCCGCGATTACACAGACGCCCTCGGCCAGTGCCGGTGGACTGGGGGGGTTCATGTCGGGCCGCCTTCTTAGCCCGTCAAACCGTACCCGTGGCCGGCAGTTTACCCGCCGACTCTTAACCCGATACCTGTCCTTGATAAGGGCTGCCTATGGCCAGTTAGCTGAGTGGTCGCCAACTCGTCAGCCCGAGCATCCTAGCCAGGCGTCGGCCGGAGCACCAGCCAGCCGGGGCTTCGCTCTGCTCAGCGGCCACCTCGGCACCAGGTGCAGCCCGGTGAACTCGGCCGATGCCACCCTGCCCCGTACCGCCTGGTGTTACTCTCCGCTGCCGCCGGCGATGACCGCCGGGTACTCGCCCTAGCCGTCCTTTTAGAGCTCAAATTGAACGGGGCCGGCGCGACGCTTCTCTCACTTTGAGGATTTACCTACCCACTTTGCGTGACGTGACCGTCTGCGGGCTGTTTCCCCCGATGCCCCCGGTAAGCAGGTGAGATGACTCACACCCGGGCCGCCCGGTGCGGGATGGGTGTCGTCCGGTTGCCCAGGATCTGGTTATGCCGGCCCAGGTTCTGCACCGGCGGCCCGGTGTTCGGCAGCGAGTGACCGAACCGGCCCAGGCCGATGTAGTTGCTGATCACCCAGTTCATCCGGGTGTGGGCCAGCAGGGTGACGCCGATGCCGGTGTTGCCGCTGATCAGGTCGGCCGGGTGCAGACGCGGGGTGCCGATCGCGTTGCGATAGGCGGCGCCGGCCAGCAGCACCCCGCCGGCCTGGTTGCCGAGCGCCGCGGTGCCGGGCACGTCGGTGCCGATGAAGCTGCTGAAGACCCAGTTCCCGTACGCCCGCCCGGTGATGGCCAGGCCGTACCCGGCGTTGCCGGAGAACGTGTTCTGCGGGATGACCGAGTGCAGCGAGCCGCCGAGCACGTTGCCGTGCGCGGTGCCGTCGATGAGCACCCCGTCGCCGCCGTTCGGCAGCACGGCGTTGCCCTTGGTGGTCAGCCCGGCGATGTCCGGATCGACGGTCACCCCGGACGCGTTGCCGCCCAGTTCGATGCCGTTCGCCGTGTTGCCGGAGAACACGTTGGTCCGGGCCAGGTTGTCCCCGCCGGTCGAGGTGATCAGCAGCCCGTCGTGCCCGTTGGGCGCGGCGCCCTTGAACGCGAGTAGCCCGCCGAAGGTGTTGAACGTGACGAACCCGTGCGCGGTGCCGGTCACCTCGACGCCGTTCCGGCCGTTGCCCGAAGACACGTTGCCCAGCGGGATGACCCCGCCCACCTGGGTGTCGGCGGAGGATCCGCCGACCAGGATGCCGTCGCCCCGGTTGCCCAGCAGGACCGTGTTGTCCGCTCCGATGCCGAAGAAGTTGCCCTGCACGGTGACCTGGTCGGTGCTGGTCACCTGCAAACCGTTGCCGCCGTTGGCGCTGATCACGTTGTAGTAGACGAACGGGTTGTTGACGAACCTGCAGCCGGTCAGCGAGTTTCCGCGGCCCGCGCGGTCGATCCGCACCCCGTCCCCGGCGTTGCCCAGGGCCGCGTCCCCGTGGCCCGTGGTCCCGATGAAGTTGCCGTTCAGCCGGTTGCGCCGGGCGCCCGCGTTGATCAGCACGCCGTCGCCGGCGTTGCCGGAGATCAGGTTGCCCAGCGGCGGCACCACGAAGACCGGCGTGACCGTGCCCTTGTTGCCGGTGGGATTGTTGGCCTGGCCGGTGGCCGGGTCCACGTAGGCGGTGCCGCCGATCTCGTCGCGCGCAGCCCCGGCGGTCAGCACGATGCCGTCGCCGTGGTTGCCGAGAGCCCGGGCGCCGGCCCGGTCGGTGCCGATGCGGTTGGACACCACGGTGTCCTGGGCCGACCCGGCCAGCACGATGCCGCTGCCCCGGTTGGCCGAGATCACGTTGCTGACCACGTTGACCGCCTTGGCCGGGTTCAGCCCGATCCGGTCGCCGGTCGAGGCCGCGGTGGCCAGGACGCCGGCGCCGAGGTTGCCGGCCGCCCGGCCGGCCAGGTTCAGCCCGATGTAGTCGTGGTTCAGCGTGATGTGCTGGGCGGCCAGGGTGACCCCGGCGCCGCTGGCCCGGTCCACGGCCAGGCCGAGCAGCCACGAGCCGCCCGCGCCGCGGGCGAACACCAGACCCGGGTGCCGGTGGCAGTCGATGGCCACGACCGGCGGCCCGCCCCAGCGGTAGCCGGGCGCCGAGGTGCCGTCGATCGCCACCCGGCGGCGTACCGCGGGCAGCGCGCGGGCCAGCCTGATCGTGCCGTGGACCGAGAACACGATGCGCGCGGCCGGGCCTGGCCCACGGTGGTTGGCCGCGGTGAGCGCGGCCCGCAGCGAGCCCGGCCCGGCGCTGTGCAGGGTGCGCACGACCAGGGTGCGCGCGGCGGCGGCCGGCCCGGTTGCGGGTGCGGGTGGCGTCGCCGCGGCCGCCGGGGCGGTGGTACAGGCCGCGGCGGCCGCCGCCGCGCACCCAGCCGCCGCGATGCGGGCCAGCCTGGCCCTATCCCGGGCAAACCGCGCGGGCCGGAAATTCCGGTGCCTGCCCCCAGTGGCCATTATTCCCCTGCCCCCTATGACCGGTTATTCGCGCAGGTCAGCGCGTCGTACTAGCGTTCAGAAAGGAATATTCGCCGACTGGCCGGACAATAAACAAGAGTATTATTCGGCCAATACCGCGCAGAGCCGGGCAAGAGCGCCGGTGAACGCGTGCTCGGGCGGCGTGCCGTAGCCGAGGACGAGGGCCGGCCCGCGGGGGTGCCCGGGCGCGCAGTACGGGCCGAGCCCCTCGACGGCCAGGCCGCGCTGGGCCGCCCGGGCCACCAGGTCGTCCTCCCCGCAGCCCGCCGGCAGTTCCAGCCGGGCGTGCAGGCCGGCCGCGATGCCGGCGACGCGCAGCCCGGGGGCCTGCTGGCGCAGCGCGGCGACCAGCCGGTCGCGGCGCCGCCGGTAAGCCAGCCGGGCCCGGCGGACCTGCCGGTCGTAACGGCCGGAGCTGATGAACTCCGCCAGGGTGAGCTGGTCGAACGCGCTGCCCTGGCGGTCGGCCATGGTTCGGGCCGCGGCCACGTCGCCGGCCAGCGCGGCGGGCAGTGCCAGCCAGCCCAGGCGCAGCCCGGGCACCAGGCTCTTGCTGGCCGAGCCGGCGTAGACCACGTGCTCGGGCGCGAGCGCCTGCATGGCGCCTACCGGCTGGCGGTCATACCGGAACTCGCCGTCGTAGTCGTCCTCGATGACCACTCCCCCGGTGTCCCGGGCCCAGCCGATGGTCCGGGTCCGGCGCTGCGGGGCCAGCACCGCGCCAAGCGGGAACTGGTGCGCCGGGGTGAGCAGCACCGCGCCCGCCGCGCTGGCCGCGAGCTGGTCCACCGCGGCGCCCGCGCCGTCCACCGGGAGCAGGGCCAGGGCCAGCCCGCTGGCCTGCACCAGCTCGCGGTGGCTGGGCTGGCCGCACGCCTCCATGGCCAGCGTGCTCACCCCGCGGGCCCGCAGCACGTGGCTGAGCAGGGCCAGCCCCTGGGTGAAGCCGGCACAGATCACGATGCGGTCCGGGTCCGCCCGGACGCCGCGGGCCCGGGACAGGTAGCCGGCCAGCGCGCTGCGCAGCTCCGGCCGGCCGCGGGGGTCGGCGTAGCCCAGCGAGTCGGAGGAGGCGGCATTGATCGCCCGGCGCGCCGCGGCCAGCCAGCCCGGCCGTGGGAACAAGGACAGGTCAGGCGAGCCGGGCCGCAGGTCATAGCGCGGCCGCCAGTCCGGCGCGGCCGCCCCCGGGCCGGTGAGCCCCCCGCCCACGCTGGCGGCCCCCTGGCCGGTGCCGACGGCCCCCTTGCCCACGCTGGCGGCCCCCTGGCCGGGGCCGGTGGGCCCCTGGCCGGGGCCGGTGGGCCGCTGGCCCGGGCCGGTGGGCCCCTGGCCCGGGCCGGACGGGGCGGCGTCTGGGCCGGACGTTGCGGTGCCTCGACCGGACGTTGCGGCCGGGGCGCGGCCGGGCCGGGCGGGCGTTCCCGGGCGGGACCGTCCGGCCTGGCCGGCGCCGGGTTGCGGGCCGGCCGGGTCGCCGGGCGCCGGGCGGCCCGCCACTTCGGTGCCGGAGCCGCGCCGCGCGGTCAGCCAGCCTTCCGCGACCAGCTGGGTGTAGGCCTCGGCCACCGTGTTGCGGGCCAGGCCGAGGTCGGCGGCCAGCGCGCGGGAGGACGGCAGCCGGGTGCCCGGGGCGAGCCGCCCGGTCCGGACCGCGTCCCGCAGCGCCGCCTCCAGCCGGGCCCGCACCCGGCCGCCCGGCCGCGCACCAGCCGGGCCGGGGCCCAGGTCGAGGCGCAGGTCCAGGTGCAGGTCCAGGCCGGAAGTGGCCCACGTTTCAGGCATCAAAGTGGACCATATCAATGGGCTTATGTCCGCGTAGCGTGGCGGTTATGACGACGGCAACAGACACCACCGACACCGCCCCGGCCGCGGCCCGGCTCGACTTCGACCAGCATGCGGCGGGTTTCGCCCGCGCGCTCGGGCACCTCGACCAGGCGGCGACCAAGGAGCTCGACCGGGCTGGCATCGACCCGAAGCTGCGCGAGCTGATCCGGGTCCGCGCCTCGCAGCTCAACGGCTGCGCCTACTGCATCGACATGCACACGAAGGACGCCCGGGCGGTCGGCGAGACCGAGCAGCGGCTGTACGCGCTGCCCGCCTGGGCCGAGACGCCGTACTTCACCCGGCGGGAGCGGGCCGCGCTGGCCTTCACCGAGTCGGTCACCCTGCTCGCCGCCGACCACGTCCCGGCCGCGGCCTACGCGGCGGTGGCGGCCGAGTTCAGCCCGGGCGAGGTGGCCGCACTGCTCAGCCTGATCGTCACCATCAACGCGTGGAACGCGATCGGGGTCACCGCGCGCTGCTGGCTCCCCGGTTCGTACCAACCCTGACCGGCGCCGCAGCCCGATCTCGACTGCGTGGCTGAATCATTCAGGTAGTTCTGACTGCGTGAATGATGCAGCCATGCAGTGCCGGAGAGCGCGGCTAGCCCGCTAGGGCCAGCGGGGCGATGGACTGGGCGTGGTTGAACACGTTGTGCGGATCCCAGCGGGCCTTGACCGCCTGCAGCGCCGGGTAGTTGTCCTTGTAGTACAGGGTGGGCCAGCTCGACGGCAGGTCCACGTCCGGGTAGTTGACGTAGCAGCCGTCGGTGACCTGGTTCGATACCGGGACGCCCCCGGTGGCCGCGTACACGCTGGGGTAGAAATCGTTGATCCAGTTCAGGTTGACCTGGTCGTCCGAGGGGTCGGTCCAGTAGACCGAGTACTGCAGTTTCATGATCGACGACCGCTGCGCGACGGCGGTGGCATCGGGCGCGGGCACGTTGACCTGGCCGCCGTAGGCATCGATCTGCAGCAGGGCCTGTGGATTGCCGAACCGCGAATCGGTCAGCGCGGCGTAGATGGCCTGGACCTGATCGTCGGGGAACGGTTGGTTGAGGTAGGCCGACTTGTGCTTGGCCCGCTGATTCGCGCCGGACCCGTTCTGCGTCTGGGTGGCCTGCAGCCAGGGCAGCTGCCGGCTGGTCGTCGAGCTGCCCGGCACGTCCTTGGTGATGGCGGCGAGGAACGTGGGCAGCAGGCCCTGCGCCGGGCTCGCCACCTGGGCGCCCAGGCTGACGTGGCCTGCCGACCGGTGATACAGCAGCAGACCCGAGAACAGGCTGGTGTACGGGCTCGACGGAGCGCTGTTCGCGGCCAGGAACTGACCGTAGTTGCGCACCAGCGTGCCGAAGCTGGCCGGGGTCAGCCGGGACCAGGGCCAGCTGGTGGTGGACATCAGCACCTGCTCCGGCGGGCTGGGCAGCCCGCTGAAGTAGTAGGCGGTGACGATGCCGAAGTTGCCGCCGCCGCCCCCGGTGTGCGCCCAGAGCAGCCGTCCGGTGTCCACGTCGCCTTTCCTGGCCTGGACCAGCTGGGCACGGCCCTGCTCGTTGACGCAGACCACGTCCACGCCGGTCAGGTAGTCGACGGTCAGGCCGTGCCGCCGGGATAGCACGCCGTACCCGCCGCCCACGATGTGGCCGCCCGCGCCGACCGAATAACAGGACCCGCCGGGCATAGTCAGGTTGGCGTCCTTGAACAGAGTCTCGTACACGTTCCACAGCGTGGCGCCGCCGGCCACCACGGCCCGGCCGTCCGGGTAGGCCTGCACGTCCTGCATCCCGCTCAGGTCGATGATGACGCCGCCGTCGTTGCCGGCGGAGAAGTTCTCGTAGCAGTGCCCGCCGCCGCGCACCGTGATGCGCACGCCGGCGTCGTGCACCCGCTGCACGGCCGCGACGGTCTCCGCGGCGCTGCGCACCACCTGGATATAGGCCGGGGCGCCGGTCCAGCGCTGGTTGAAGCCCATCGACATGGTGGCGTAGCGGGGGTCGCGGGGGTAGATCGGCGCCAGCCCAGACTGGTCCGGGGCGACGGTTCCGGCCGGTGCCACCGCGTCCCGCCGGGCTGCGTCCCGGCCCGGCGCGTGCCGGTGGGTGGCGTCCCGGCCGGACCGCGGCGCGCCCAGCAGCGAGGCGGGCAGCCCGAGCGTCCCGGCGCTGGCCAGCAGCCCGCTGGCGGACAGGAACCGCCGCCTGCTCGGGATGCCGGGCACCGTCCCGCTGCTTGCTCCGGATTCGCTGCCTGGAACAGTCCCGCCGCCTGGTCCGGATTCGCTCATGGCTCGTTCCCCCCACGGTGCAGCCCGTCAGAAACGCAGCCGATTATGGTCAGCGGGCGGTCCCGGCCGCCGGATTCAGCCGGCTAGGGCCAGCCTGGTGCGCCTCGCAACAAAGCGGATGGGCCAGACCGGCTTAGCGCGGTGACTTTGTGGTCACCGGTGGTCACCGGTGACCACAAAGTCACCGCGCTGTGGCCTGTGGTGGGTCGCCGGGCCCGGGCGGCGGCGCCTGCTTGGCCCAGTCGGCCCAGCCGCCGAGCGCCTCGCTGACCCGCCGGCCTGCCTCGACGGCCATCCGCAGTGACTTGGTCTGCGGGCTGGCGCCGAACTCGCCGCGGTCCTTGGCCGCGGCCAGGTCCCGGTATTTGGCCGCGACCGCGTGGTAGTAGGCCGCCTCCCGGTCCAGGTAGTCGGCCAGTTCGGCCGGGGTCATCAGCCAGAAGAACGCCGAGCGGAGCAGCGGCTCCAGCCGGATCGTGTGATCCGGCTCGGTGCTGGTCAGCCAGCGCCGGACCTCGGCCACCCCGGCTTCGGTGGCCCGGTACGCCTTCCGGCCGCGGGGCCCCTCGGCCACGACCTCGATCAGCCCTTCTGCGTCCAGCTTGCGCAGCTCGCCGTAGATCTGCGGATGCCCGGCCGGCCATACCGAGCCGAGGATGTCCTGGAACCGCCGGCTCAGGTCCCACCCGCTGGCCGGCTCCGCGGCCAGCAGGCCGAGCAGGGCGTGCCTCAGCGACATGACCGCACCGCCCGGCGGCGCTGGAGCCTGCGACGAGTTGGCACAGACATGTTGCTATTGACATGTCCCCATGGACGTGTCAGAGTGAGCTCGATCTCCACCTGTTGACATTAACATGTCGGCCTTGACATATGGGCCGTGACACACGTGACACAGAGGAGGCTCCGTGCCGGAGCGGGGGGGGGGCGTATGGCGCATGGGTGATGGGCGAGCGCCTGGTCGCGAGCGCGTTCGGGCTGCGCGGCAGCGTGGCCGGGGGGCAGGCGTGAGCGGGGCCGCGGCCGGCCCGGACCTGCCGGACCTGCGCAAATCGGTGTCCGTGCCGGTCGCCCCGGGCCAGGCGTTCCGGATCTTCACCGAACGGGCCATCGAGTGGCTGCCCAGCGGGCACACGTTCCTCAGCGACCCGGAGTCGGTCGCGATGGAGCCGTGGCCGGGCGGGCGGTTCTACGAACGCGCCGCGGACGGCACCGAGCTGACCCGGGGCACGCTGCTGGACTGGGCGCCCCCGGGCAGGCTCGTGGTCACCTGGCGGGTCGGCCCGGGCTGGCGGCCGCTGCCCGATGACGAGCGGGCCAGCCACATCGAGGCGGAGTTCACCGCGGCCGGCCCGGACCGGACCGAGGTGACCCTGACCTACCGGCAGCTGCACCGGCACGGCGAGTTCGGCCAGCAGGTCTGGCAGGCGGTGGCCGGCGCCAGCCCGGGCGAGTCCCTGCAGCGCTACGCCGACGCGGTGGCCCGGCACCGGAGGTAGCGGCACGGGGGGGAACTGCCGGGCGCTAGGGAGCGGCCGGGCTAGCGGCGGTACGGGCGGAGCAGCCGGGCTAGCTGGCGGCCGGGGTAGCTGGCGGCCGGGCTAGGTGGCGGCCGAGCTAGGTGGCGGCCGAGCTAGGTGACGGCCGGGCTAGGTGGCGGCCGGGATGAGGTAGGAGTCCAGGTGGGCGTCGAGCACGCTGAGCCCGGCCTGGTCGGCCGGGACGGCGCGGAAGCCGACGTAGCCGTCCGGCCGGACCAGCACGCCCCCGCCGGCGGCCAGCCCAGCCCGCCGCGGGTCGCCGGTGCCTTCGGTCACCGTCAGCACCCCGGCCCAGCGGCGGCGCAGCCGCTGGATGTCCGGCTCGGGGACTGGCCCGAAGGTGAGCAGCACGTGTTCCGCCCCGGTCAGCGCGACGCGGTCCGGGTAGCGGTCCCCCGGCCCCGGCGTGGGCAGCGGCGGGCCGCCCGGCCGGACGTGCTCGCCGACCAGCGGGCTGCCGGCGTACGAGACGTCGAGCATGCAGCGGGACCGGACCGCCGCCGCCACCGCGTCCGGGTCAGCCGGGGCCGGGAACGACCCGGACCGGGCCGACGCGACCGCGCCGTGCGCCACCTCGTGCAGCCGGTCTGACACCTGGAGGACGTGCCGGTCGGCGGCCCGGCGTTCGATGGCGAAGCTGTCCAGCAGGACGGGCCGGGCCCGGCCGCGCTGTTCCAGGGCCAGCTTCCAGGCCAGGTTGGCGGCGTCGTGCAAGCCGGAGTTCAGCCCCTCGCCGCCGAACGGGCTGGACAGGTGACCGGCGTCGCCGAGCAGGAAGCGCCGCTTGTCGGCCAGGTGCGGGGCCAGCCGGCGGTGCATCCGGAACGTGGACGACCAGCCCACGTCGGCCACCTGAAGCACGTCCGCCGGGATGCGGCGGCCGATCGCCGTGGCCACCGGGTCCGGGGCGCCGCCCCCGGCCAGCGCGCCGATCTCGGCCTCGTCCAGATCGCCGACGAAGGTGAGCCAGCGCCCGCCGGGCAGCGGCGCGAGCAGTACATAGCCCTGCGGGGCGGCGATCAGCGCCGAACCGTCCCGGGGCAGTCCGCAGCGTACGGCTATGTCGGCCACCAGCGCAGTGCCCGGGTAGGTCGAGCCGGGCAGCTGCTCCT
Organism: uncultured Actinomycetes bacterium; assembly: GCA_963717125.1. Classification (GTDB taxonomy): domain Bacteria; phylum Actinomycetota; class Actinomycetes; order Streptosporangiales; family Streptosporangiaceae; genus RYN-230. The sequence continues at coordinate 17,486 of CAVQVG010000009.1, read as the reverse complement.
GCATCGAATGCCGGGTCGGGCTGTGCGCCCCGCCCGCCCCGATCACCCAGGGCGCCTCGGTGCGCTCGACCCGGCCGTCGGTCTCCAACCCGACGTCCACGTGGTCGTCGGTCTCGGTGAGGGATATCACCGAGACGCCGCGTTGCACGGTGCCGCCCAGTTCGGCCAGCCGGCCCGCCAGCAGCTGCTCGGTACGCCACTGCGGCAGGCTGCACTGGAACTCCCAGCGGCAGCCCGCGCCGGCGAACGGCGTCTCCCCGACGCAGCTAAGGGTGCGGTCGTAGAGTCGCGCGAAGCCGAGGTGCACCGAGTTCGCCAGCACCTGGTCCAGCACGCCGGCCTGGTGCAGGATCTCCAGCGTGGCCGGTTGCAGGGCGGTGGCCCGGGCCTGCCGGTGCGGGCGCGGCTGCCGCTCGACGACACGGCTGGGCACCCCGTGGCGCGCCAGCTCGACGGCAGAAAACAGCCCCGATGGCCCGGCGCCGACCACGAGCACGGCCGGCCCGGCCGAATCCCCCACGATCGCCACCCTAAGCAATGGGCCAGGCCCGGCAATCATCCGGCCCGGGTGAGCCGCGGCGGCCGCTGCACGGCCATACTTGGTGCCGTGAACGCGCTGCTGCTCCCGTGGTCAGCGGTTGGCTGCGTCAGGCGCGGCCGCAGCGGCGCATGTCGGTGTGGGGCAGGCCGCATGTGGCCGCGCCGCCAGCCGCTCTCACCCGCGGTGAACTCAATGGCGCAGCTGCCTTGACAGCGCTTCTGCGACGTCTTGAATGTAGTTAAAATCCGGGGATCTGCTGTGATCCTTCACCGAGACCGTTGGTTCGGGGCCGGGCGATGGATAAGCATCAGGACGGGGATCGCAATCGCGACAATTCCACATTAATCGAGCGCCAAATAACGTACTCGCTCAATCGCCTGGCCACCGTGATTAACGAGCTCAGCCGGCTCACCGGGACCGGGCCGTCCGGCTCCATCGATCTCGTCCGTGCCGAACTGGATGCGACCGCCGAGTTCACCAGCGCCGGAATCGAGGCGGCCCACCAGCTCCGGATGTGGCGCGCGCACTACCACTGGCTGGCCAGCGAACTCGACGCGGCCAGCCGCTCGTTCGGCCAGGCAGCGTGGCAGCTTGACCAGCTGATCGACACCGTCCTGGCCAGCTGGGAAGAGCAGTTCCAGGTGGTGTGCCCGGACGGGCGGCTTGGCCCGGCCGCAGCCCCGGGGCGCCCGGGCCTGCTGCGCGGGTTGCTCCGGCGGGGGCAGGCCCAGGCGCCACTGGCCCCCACCGCTGACGGCATCGCGGACGGCATCGCGCCGGGCCGGACAGGGCTGGCCACTAACCTGCGGCCGGCCCAGCTGGCCGTGCGGCTGCCCCCAGTTGGCCGGGCGCACCGTCCGCCGCCTTTGGCCGCTGCGGCTCGGGCCGAGGCAGCCGGGGCAGGCTGGTCAGCCGCGGCCGCCGAGGCGGATATCGCGGCCCGGATACTCGGGCCGCTGGAGCTGACGGTGGCAGGGGTGCGCGTGCTGCGCTGGAGCAGCCTCAAGGCGCGCGCCGTGTTCCAGTATCTGCTGCTGCACCATGGCCGGCCGGTGCGACGCGAGGTGCTGATGGAACTGGAATGGCCCAACCACAGTCACAGCTCGGCCCGCAACAACCTCAACGTCGCGCTGTGCAGCCTGCGCAACACGCTGGACTGGCGCGGCCTGGAGGCACCGGCCGTGCTGCACAGAGAAGGCTGCTACCTGCTGAATCCCGGGCTGACCTGCTGGACGGATCACGGCGAATTCCTGGCCATGATCCGCGATGCACAGCGCGCCCGCCAAGCCGGCAGTACCCAGCAGGTGCTCAGCGCCTGCAATTCGGCCGTCGAGCTTTACCGTGGCCCGCTGTTCGAGGATGACCTGGACAGCGACTGGTACCTCCCGGAACGGCGCAACCTCAAGGACCTGTACCTGCAAGCGCTCGAGTACCTGGCCGAGATCTACTGCGACAGCGGCCAGCTCGTCCTGGCCGTCGAATTCGGGCAGCAGGCGATAAGCGTCGATCCGTGTTACGAAGCGGCGCACCGGCTGCTCATGCGCTGCTTTGCCCGGCAGCACCAGCAACAGCTGGTGAGCCGCCAGTACCGGCTTTGCGCTGCCGCTCTCCAGGATGAGCTCGACGTCTCGCCCACCATGGAGACCGTCCAGTTGTTCCGCACGCTCACCTCGGCCACCTGAGCATAATCTTATGCGCTAATTAATCACCCGGCCGGAACCTTAAGCGTGAAACCAACCGGTTATTATGCGGTTAACCGGCTGGCAGTTAACCGCGGCACGGCATGGTGGCACTAAGAACGCTCAGCGGGAAAGGAGCCACGCCATGCCGGACAATAAGCCCGAGCCGTCGAAGTGCTGGCCAGATGACTCGGACTACCTCGATGGCAAGTCCGAGATCGAACTGCCACCAGAACGGTTCACGAAGGTTTTCTGGGACGCCGACATTCTCGACCTCGACGACAAGAACAAGCACGACACGATCCTCGGCACCGAGGAACTGTTCAAGGTGCGCTTCCGCGTCGAACTCCGGGGCCGGCTGTGGAAGTGCATGACCGGCGACTGGAAGTTCGATCTCGGCTTCACGCCCATCGGGCGGGAAGGCGCCTTCCTGCTGTCCTCGTTGCTGCCGGGCGACCCCAACTTCAACTACCTGAACTGGCGCGGGTGCGACACGCTGTGCATCGAACGGATCGTCACCGTCCCGCCCGGAACGATCAAGCTCGAGCAGGGTGAAGACACGGTGGTATTCGAGGTGGCCGCCAAGGTCGAACTGCGCTGCTGCGACGGCCACATCGCGGTCGCCGGTTATGAGGCGCTCGAGGAATACCAGTTCTTCCGGGGCGCCTGAGTGCCTGGGGACGACCTGACCTCTGTTCCTGACCTCCTGGAGGCGCATCAGCGGGCGCTGGCCGGCAAGCTGGGGATCACTAGCCTCCGGGCTCTCGCCGACGCTGACCAGCGTGCGATCTACACCGCGCTGGCCAGCCTGCGGCCCCGTCCCACGCTGGGCCGGATCGCGGCCTGGCAGGCTGACGCGCGCCGCCGGCTCAGCGACGCTTCGGAATGGCACCGGGCCGCCTCGTTCGCGGTGATCTTCACGCAGCGTCAGGTCGATGGCGGCTGGGAACGCCGGATCGAAGCGGAACAGACAGAGGTGGAACCGGAGCCATCCGCCCAGGAGTGGGCCGGCTGGGACTGCGGGCCGCTCTGCGACTGGATGCTCAGCCAGCTTGACCAGCCGGCCGGTGCGGCCGCGCCCGATGCGGCCGCGCCCGATGCAGGGGCCGCTTCTGCTCCGGCCGGACCGGCCGGGCTGCGGATCAACAACGCCGCGATCACCGATGCCCGCCAGACACTGGACCTGATCCGGGACGGTGCGGTGCTCGCGACGGCACCGGACGAGCTGAGCCCCCCGGTCCAGCTGAGCGTTACCGTCACCGGGGGGCGATCCGGCCAGCAGTTGCGGACGGCCGTGTGGTTCCGCCGCGGCGCCCAGCCAGGCTGGAGCCCGGCTGACCCAGTCAGCGTTCCCGAGTCAGGTCAGGTGGAGTTCGACTTGTCCTCGGTTCCGCCGGGCGGCCACGCGCTGCGGCTGCTGGCCTGGGCGACCGAGCCGGGCGCCAGCCTGGCCGTGGTCATGCTGCCAAGGCTGACCTTCCGCGCTGACCCGGAGTGAGCCCGCCCGGTCCCGGCGCGTGCACGCGCTGCTGGTCGAGGACGGGGCGATCTACGTTCTGCCGGTGTCGAGCCCGGTTGACCTGTCCGGCGAGCTGGTTTGCGACTGGCGGCCCGGGTCCGTGTGGTAGCCCGCTGGAACGCGCGCAGGCGAAAGCGGTTAGCGGGCGTCGACAGCGCCTGCGGCGCTGAGCCCGGCAGTGGAGTTCTGTCGAGGTATCTGATCCGGCACTTACCGCCGGGTGAACACGGCGTGGATGGTGAGGGTGTTGTGCACCGAGACCAGGCCCAGCAGATTCCACGTGAGGCCGAAGTCGGCCCGGTTGATGTGCACCTCGGCGTCGAGCCAGACCTCGCCGTCGCCCTGGACGGTGGCCGCGGCATCGAAGGACACCGGCCGGGTACAGCCGCGGACGGTCAGCATGCCGGTCACGGCGACACCCTGACCGGAGGGCCGGATACCGTCCGCGGTGAACGTGATGTCCGGATGGTTGCCGCTGTCGAAGAAGTCAGCCGAGCGCAGATGCGCGTCGCGCCGGGCGTTCTTGGTGTCGATGGACGCCGCCGCCACCGCGACGGTGCCGCCGACCTCGCCGTCCGGCGAGACGGTGCCGGTCCCGCTGGCCTCGCGGAAGACGCCGTTCACCGGCACGAGGCCCCCCATGGTCCTGCTCTTCAGCCGGACGGTGGACCGGCCCGGGTCCAGGACCCATTCCCCGGCCAGGGCCCCGGCCTTCAGCAGAGCCTGCACCGCCGGTGCAGTCGTGTGTCCGGTCGCTGCCTGCATGACCGTCTCCTTGTCACATAGAACCGAGTTGAGGTGTCACCTATTTGAGGTGTCACCTATACGACACGTCGCGGGGGAGGAAAGTGACCGATGACCGAGTCGGACTGGCTGGCGGAGGGCTTCGAGCAGAACCGGACCCGGCTGCGCGCGGTGGCCTACCGGATGCTCGGCTCGTTCGCCGAGGCTGAGGACGCCGTCCAGGAAGCCTGGCTGCGGCTTAGCCGGTCAGATCCCAGCGGGGTCGATAACCTCGGCGCCTGGCTGACCACGATCGTGGCCCGGGTGTGCCTGAACGTGCTGCGCTCGCGCAACACGCGGCGTGAGGAGCCGCTGGGCGTGCACGTGCCCGACCCGGTTGTCAGCCGTGCGGACGGGACGAACCCCGAGGATGAGGCGCTGCTGGCCGACTCGGTCGGCCTCGCGCTGACCGTGGTGCTGGAAACGCTGACCCCCGCCGAGCGGCTGGCGTTCGTCCTGCACGACATGTTCGACCTGCCTTTCGACGAGATCGCCCCCATGGTGGGGCGTTCCCCGGCCACGGCTAGGCAGCTCGCCAGCCGGGCCCGGCGCCGGGTGCGCGGGGCGGACGTGCGAGCCCCCGACCGCGATGTCGCCCGCCAGCGGGAGGTAGTTGACGCCTTCTTCGCCGCGGCGCACCACGGTGACTTCGAGGCGCTCGTCGCGGTCCTCGACCCAGACGTCGTGCTCCGGTCCGACGGGGGAACGGCGCGTCCGGACGCTTCCGTGCTGCTGCGCGGCGCGGCGGCGGTGGCAGGACGGACGCTCACGATCGCCCACCCCTCCGCACCGAAGCGGCCGGTACTGGTGAACGGGGCCGCGGGTGTGGTCGTGACCGTGGGCGGGCAGCCGGTCGCGGTCATGGGGTTCACCGTCTCGCGCGGCAAGATTGTGGAAATCGACGCGATCGCCGACCCGGAACGCCTCCGCCGGCTGGACCTGGGCGACGTCCTCGACGACTGACGGCGTCACGCGGAAGGCTTGCCGCCGTCCTACAGTGGTCGTTGGCAGGCGGGAACGAACTGACGATTCAGTCCTGGTAGTACTCCATCCCCAGGTGGGTGATCTGCTCCTCGCCCATCAGCCAGCGAAGCGCGTTCTTCAGATTGGCCTCCTGGATGAACAGGTCGTGCTCGGGATAGACGCGGAGAGCGTGCTGCGGGCTCTTGAAGTAGAACGACAGCCACTCTTGCACGCCATTGAGCCCCGCTCGCTGGGCCAGGTCCGTGAAGAGCACCAGGTCAAGTACCAGGGGCGCCGCCAAGATCGAGTCACGGCACAGGAAGTTGACCTTGATCTGCATCGGATAGCCGAGCCAGCCGAAGATGTCGATGTTGTCCCAGCTCTCCTTGCTGTCAGCCCGGGGCGGGTAGTAGTTGATGCGCACTTTCTGGTAGACGTCGCCGTAGAGCTGGGGATAGAGGCTCGGCTGCAGGATGTGCTCGAGCACGCCGAGCTTGGTCTTCTCCTTGGTACGGAAGCTGTCGGGGTCGTCCAGCACCTCGCCGTCGCGGTTACCGAGGATGTTGGTCGAGTACCAGCCCTGGAGCCCCAGCATGCGGGCCTTCAACATCGGCGCCAGCACGGTCTTCAAAAGGGTCTGCCCTGACTTGAAGTCCTTGCCACCGATGGGCACGCCGGCCGTGTGGGCGAGCTCCACCATCGCCGGCACGTCGATGGTGAGATTAGGCGCTCCATTAATGAAGGGCACGCCCTCCTTGAGAGCCGCGTACGCGTAGAGCATCGAGGGCGGGACGCTCTTGTCGTTCGCATCCATCGCGGCTTCGAGCGCGTCCAGGTCCTGGTGGGCCGGGCCGGGCTCGAGAAAGATCTCGGTGGATGCGCACCAGATCACAACCATCCGGTCGCAGGAGTGCGCCGCCTTGAAATCGCGGATGTCCTTGCGGACGGCCTCGGCAAGGTCTCGCTTGCTCGCTTTGGACTTGACATTGGAGCCGTCGAGCCGCCGCACGTAGTTCTGGTCGAAGACGGCAGGCATGGGCTCGATCTCCTTCAGTTCGGCCGCGATCGGTTCGATATGGACGAGCCGGTCGAGCACGCCGCATTTCAGCGCGGCTTCGTAGGCCGAGTCCGAGATCGGATCCCAGGCACCGAAGACCAGCTGGTCAACGCCGGCCAGAGGCACGAAGTCGCGAATGAGCGGCACTCGGTCCTCAGTCCGTTTACCGAGGCGAATGGTGCCCATCTGAGTGAGTGAACCGATGGGCTCAGCGAGGCCGCGCCTGATCAGCTCGACGCCGGCGACAACGGTTGACGCCACCGCGCCGAGCCCCACTGTTAGGACGCCCAGCCTGCCGGCGGCAGGCTCGATGTGGTGCTTGGATGTCTCCACGAAACCTCTGGCCTCCAGGATGATGCCGCGCCGACCTCGGACAAGTAACGCACTGTGATCGCGATGTGTCGCTACGATGTATCGAACCGATATATCGAACGATACGTATCGTTGTGCAGGTGCGCAAGCCGGACTGTCTGTCGGTCATCTCGGAGGAAGCCGCTCAGCGGTCATTCGCACCTCCGATTTCGGCAACTGGGAGCTGAAGTCGGATCCGAAACAGCGAATATCGTTTGACGTCTATGAGGACTATGCGCTTAAACAGTCTGCGGATGACATCTTTCAAGGCGTGCCCGAAGAACTGCAAACGGCATCAGCGGGAATGCCCGCTGCCATGCCCGCCGGATTGGCTTCGTGCGATGTACGTGCGATCTGGATCGGCGCCGCGCGACGGGCCCTCAGTCGAGATCGAACTCGTTGCCCTCGATGTCCTGCATCACGATGCACGACTCGTTGTCGTCATCGGCAGGCAGTAGTCGCACCCGTACCGCGCCGAGCGCGGCCAGCCGTGCGCATTCGGCCTCAAGCGTGGCCAGGCGCTCTTCACCCACGAGCCCGGTGCCGACCCGCACGTCAAGATGCAGCCGATTCTTGACGACCTTGCCTTCGGGAACGCGCTGGAAGTACAGTCGCGGGCCCACACCTGAGGGATCAATGCATGCGAACCATGAACCCTGATCCTCAGGCGGCAGCGAGCGATCGAAATCGTCCCAAGTGGCGAACCCTGCCGGTGGCGGCGGTACGACGTACCCCAACACCTCGCACCAAAAACGAGCGACGCGCTCAGGTTCTGCGCAGTCGAAGGTGACTTGGAACTGCTTGACCGATGCCATCGGTCCACCATAGAGGCCTGTGTTGCAGCGGACGAGCGCGGGCTATCAGAGTCAGTCATGGCGCTGCGCCGCGTGCTCGCAACCTACGCCTCGAACGTGACAGGCCTCAGCAATCGCCTGCATGACCCTCGGTGTTGACGCGCCTGCCCCAAGGTTCACGGTAGCTGCGGATAGGTTGACCTTACTTCCAGGACAGATGCGTAATCGAGACATCCCGCCGGTGACCCCAATGGAGGGCTGAGGCGTCACAGGTGTTGTGAACGTGGTGGTCGGCCTGAGGCCAAGGTGATAGTCGCACATCTGGGCAGATAGCCACTGAAGGCGCTAATGTATTTGAAGGTCCGGAAACCCTGGGGGGGGACTGATGGAACCGGTCTCAACCATCGCACTGGCAGCGCTGATCCTGGCTTCGAAAAGCGGCGCCGAGGAGCTTGGCAAGGGTGCAGGCCAATCGGCCTGGTCTGGCCTGTCGAGACTTCGGGTACTAGTCACCCGGAAGTTCCAGGGAGATAAGCAGGCCACGCAGGCACTGCTCGTGGCCGAGCAGCATCCGCAGGACGATCAGGCGGTGCTGCTCCTGCGGCAGACGCTGGAAGAACACGCTGCGCGGGACACACGGTTCGCAAGTGAGCTGCAGCTCCTGATCGACGAGGCAAGGCAGCGCCCGGAGTACCAGCCCGGATCGAAGCTGTTTGATAATTACGGCTGGGTCGGGAAAATCACCGTTTTCAACGCGCCAATCCGCCTTGATCAAGGGGACTTCAACATCAACTGAATGGCGGGGGCGGGGCACCCCAGTGCCCCGGGGGGAGGTCCATCGTGGCGGTCGAGAGTTCAGAGGAAAGACGGCTTGCCGGGGAAACGCCAGCTGCCCCGGCAGCGGGTGGGCGGCCAGGGGACCTGCCTGGCGATGGCAGTCACCCGGCAGCCGGCGATGACCCGGCCCCCGGCGAGGGGATCACCGAGGAGCAGGCCATCCGCTCCCTGACAGGGCGGCTCCCCGCACGCGAGGAATCAGCCCGCTCCGGAGACATCCTCGACCAGCTGTTCCGCCAACTGGGAGGTGATCCGAGCCTGCGGATCGGCTCAATCAACGTGTTCAATGACGAGATCTCAGTCGAAGAAGGCGACTTTGCCATCCGGTCAGGAGGTGGCGAGAGCACGCGGGGTGGCAGCCGGGCCGCCGATTCGGCAGTGCCCCTCGACAATGCTTACCTCGAGCGGCGCATAGGCACCTACATCCGCCCGGGCGGGTTTGGACGGGCACTCGAAAAGCTCCGCAGCCGCCACCTGCTGATCTTGTGCGGTCCGCCAGGCAGCGGGCGGGAGTCCGCAGCGACTGCCCTGCTGGCGGAAGCCGGCAGCAGGGACACCATGCACATGATGGCGGGCTCTGTCCTGCTGGCCGAGCGCGGATGGCGCTGCGGGGTGGCTGGCACGGCATTTCTGGTGCCTTCCCTGGCGGCCGATCTCGCCGGGCACCTTGATGACGTATGGCTGCAGAAGACCGCGAAGCTGCTACGCGACAGCGGTAACTACATGGTGCTCGTGGTGGAGGAGGCGTGCGGGGCCCTGGCAGCGGCGGGCAGCCGCGCCGAGTTCACCTTCGAGGATCTCGGTATGCCTGACCCACTGACTGTCGTGCACAGGCGGGCCCGCACCGTCATCAAGCCGGCGCGGGCCGAGGATCTCAGGCTGTGGCTCGCCAGCGACGAGGTCGCTGCCTTACTCGCCGAAGACAGCAGCCCGCGTTTCGCGTCACGGGTGGCGGTTCTGATCGCCGAAGCGGTCAACGAGAACAGTGACCGTACCGCCACCATGCAGGAATTGCTGGATCCGGCGAACCGGGTCCAGGCCTGGTTCGCCAGAACTGACACCTCGGCAGGTACCGACTACCGGCAGATCGTGCTGCCGGTAGCTGTCTCGGTCCTTGAGGATTCCAGCTACCTGACCGTCAGCGACGCCGCGGCCGCCCTCTATCTCCAGCTCTTCCCTGACCTGGAAGAGCCACCACCACTGCGTTTCCGCCGCGCGCTGGCAGATCAGCAGCAGTGGATCCAGCTTGCCGTGCCCGGGGAGCCCGCTACCGTCTACGGCGATCCGTCCCCGGAGGTGCTGCGTTTCCGCAGTCCCCGGCTCCGCGCGGCAGTCCTCCAGCACGCCTGGACCTGGGTGGACGGCATGCGCCCCGCCCTGACCGGCTGGCTTCGGGAACTCGGCCGTCATCCTGACGTTGAGGTCCGGGCGCGGGCCGCCGCATCCACGGGCCTCCTGGCCACCCTCGATTTCTCCTACGTGCTGCACCGTTTCGTGTATCCGTGGGCGGTCAGCCCGTCCCCTGCCACCCGGGCCTGCGCGGCGCTGGCTCTGGCGGTCCCCGGGCACAGTCCCCTGTACTCAGCGCGGGTGTGGGCCATCTTGCGGCAGTGGGCAGCCAACCTGCCCGAAGGACCAGGCAGCCGGCTGCCATGGACGGCTGCTGAGGCCGCGGGCAGCGCACTTGGCCGCAACCATCCCGCGGACGCGGTCAGCGTCCTGGGCGAGGTACTCAAGCGGGACGAGTGGGACTGCCTAGTCGCCCTGGCAGTCGCGGTCCTGAACCTGGCCGAAAACGGCTGCATGCGTGAGGTGCTCGACGCGCTGCTGGAGTGGAGCGCGCCCATGGACGGGTCACCGCCAGTGCTGAAGGCGCTGCTTGCCTTCATCCTCACGGCCCGCACACCGGCCCTGGGCGAGGCCGGCGCGCTAGATGCCCCTTCAGGCACTGATGTTCCTGCCCGTACCGGCAGCCCCCGTCCCCCTGTCCGCCCGCACGGATCCTCGCGCCTGACAGGAACAGCCGTGATGCCACGCGGGGGAAGGAGCCCTGGCAGTGCTGGCGAGGCAGTGAGCCTGCCCGCGGCCGGGGTCAGGCGTCCCGTGGTCCCCGAGCGCAAAACCCGGCCGGATGCCGCGTCGTGGCCGGTGCTGCTCGGGCAAGCAGACAGCCACCGTGAGGCCCTGCGGGATCTGTGGGGCCGGGCGCTGTCCGCGAAGCCGGTCAGGGGGCTGGCGCTGGATGCTCTGCGGTCCTGGCTGGAACTGGCGGACCAGGACGAAAGTGCCCTGGCACCGGCGTCACGGGTCATCGAGGCGATCACCCGGCTGGGCGGCAAGCACCCCGAACGCCTGGAGTACTACCTCGAACAATGGGCGAGCAGCCCCAAGGCACCAGTGCGGTCGGCGCAGCGCGTGCTGAGTGCCATCGCCCGGTGAGCGGAGGACGAAGTCATGGAAACGACATACGATCCCATCGTCGGGGGACCTGAGCCGCTGCCGTTCCTGCAGCTGCGGCGGCTTGCTGCGCCCAGGCTGGGCCTTGCGCTGGTCCTGGTCTCCTCGCGGGGGGAACTGGTCAGCTTCCCCGGGGGCTCCCCGGCACCTGCCGCCCGGTTCGGGAACTACCGGAGCGCCTACTACATCGACACGGCCGAGCACCAGCTCTACCTTGATGCGCAGCTGCCCAGCTCCGACCCGGGGTTCGTCTTCCAGGCCCACCTGACCTACCGCTGCCGGGTTACCGACCCTGCTGACGTGGCCCGGCGCCAGATCCGGGACATGCGCAGCCTGGTCGCCCCGCGCCTGGTTGCCACGATGCGGGGGGCATCCCGGCGGCTGGACATCGCTGAATCCTCACGGGCGGAGGAGGCCATCGAGGAGGCGCTGCGGTCGGTGTCCGCCGACCTGGCGGTGGAGATCACGGGCTGCGGGATCGAGCTCCCGGTCCACGCAGACGAAGCGGCGTCAAGCGGGCGCAGCTTCCGCGATACCCACCGGGCGACACGCCTGACCGGGATGAAGGTTGGACCGATGCGCGAGCTGCTGGCCGGCGGCAATCCCGCCCTGCTCGCGCTGCACCTGGCCAACCATCCGGACGACACCGGCCCAGTCATGGAAATGATCGTCGCCGGGGATATCGCCGAGGCACGGAACATGCTCCAGGCGATCAGCATCATGTACGGGCGCAGCGGGTCGGACGACGAGCCATTCGAAACCCGCGACGAGCGCAAGAAACTGATGGACCGCTTCCTGACCCGGGCGCTCCCGGCCGGCACCCTCTACGGCAGCGAGACGGCCGCGGACGCCTGCCCGCGGTCCGGAGGGTCACGCCTGCGCGGCAGCCTGGCCGGTCCCGCTGACCCCGGACGCAAGGTCATCAGCACAGCCGTAGTCGGCAAAGACGAGGTGCCTCCTCCCGGGGAACCCACACCACGCGATGGCGGCGGGTCACGCGAACGCCCCGGGTACGGGGAAACACTGCGGCCCTCCCGGGTCCTGCCGCCACGGCCCGGCCGCCGCGACCCAGACCACGACGAGGACAGCTAACCCATGCGCATCACGCCAGCCGCTCAGCATGGGTCAGCTGTATGGGCCCATGAGCAGGCGGAAATGATCACGCTTGGGGTCTGGACGGAGAAGAAACCCGGCCAGGGCGAGGACGCCGAACCGCTCGTCCTCTACCACGGCGGTACCGGGCAGGGCCTGCTGGCGGTCTGTGATGGGGTCGGGGGCGCAGGCGTGCAGATAGCAGGACGCACATCGGGCGGAACCGAGCGCTCCGGCGCCTGGGTGTCATCCCGGGCGGTGCGGCTGGCCGTCGAGCAGTACTTCGTGCGGCAGGTCCGCTTCGGCATGCGCGAGCTGGCGGAGACGCAGGACTTCGCGGGAGGGTCCGGGCCCCCCACGCTGCTTGAGAACATCGACGGCGTGCTGGGTGAGCTGCGCAACCCGGCCCGGAGCCGCATCGGCGGCACCATGCAGCGGGAACTGCCCAGCACGCTGGCCGCGATCTTCATCCGTGCACAGCCCGGCGGCGTCCAGCTCCAGATCCGGTGGGCCGGTGACTCACGGTGCTACCTGATGACACCCGCAGCGGGGCTGCAGCAGCTGAGCAGGGATGACACCGAGAGACCCGACGCCCTCAGCTCGCTGGAGCAAGATCCCCCGATGACCAACCAGATCGCGGCTGACGGGCGGTATGTGATCCACTCGGCGCAGGACCTAGCCGCAGCCCCGTGCGTCCTGCTGTGCGCGACCGACGGATTCTTCAACTACGTGCAGACCCCCGCGCACTTCGAGTACATCCTGCTCGACACCCTGGCCAGCTCAGCCGGCCCGGGTGAGTGGGGTGAGCTGCTCGCCCGCAAAGTCCAGGACTACACGCAAGACGATGCCAGCCTCGCCCTCGTCGCTGCTGGATACCGGGGCTTCGGTGAGCTGCGTGGCGCCTTCGGCGCGCGGCTCGCCGAACTGCGCGAAGAACACTGGCAGCCACTCCAGGGCGTTGCCCAGCCCGGCGACGGCGCCTACCGGGCCGCGCGGCTGGACTCCTGGCAGCGCTACCGGCCCGGTTATGAGCAGCGCATACCGCAGCCGTCGGAGGCACGGGGATGAAGCAAGGCGAGGTACTGAACAGCTACACCGTGGCCACGAAGCCCACCAACGCGGGGGGAGGCAAATGCGTCTGGGCTTTCGCGACCCGCGACGGCCAGGAATTCTTCATCAAGGAGTTCCTGGAGCCTAAATGGCCGCTGGACTCCTCCCCGGGCACAGCCAGCAGCAAGGAAAAGCGCCGCGCTGACTGCCTGGCGTTCGAGCAGCGGCACCGGCATGTCATGAACCGCCTCAAGTCTGATGACATCGGCGGCGGCAACATCGTCATCGCGGAAGCGTTCTTCCGGGAAGCCACGACCTACTACAAGATCACCAAGCGCATCGACGCCTCAAACCTGGCCAGCCTGGCTGACCTGACCACCCGCCAGAAAGCAGTCGTGCTGCGCACTCTAGCGCTGAGCTTGCAGCAACTGCACCGGATCGGCGTCGTCCACGGCGACCTGAAACCCGACAACGTGCTGGTCCAGAAGCGGCCACGCAACGGCCTGTACACGGCCAAGCTCATCGACTTTGATGACTCCTACCTCGCCGGGGAACCGCCGGAGCCAGGCACGGTGGGCGGGGACACCCTTTATGGTGCGCCGGAGTTCCTGCGCTACATCCAGGACGAGCCGGGCACAGATGGTTCCGCTCTGACCACCGCCGTGGACATGTTCGCGCTCGGCCTGATGCTGCACGAGTACCTGACTGGGCAAAGGCCAGGTTTCCCAGCCGCATTCAGTTCCCCGGGCGAGGCAGCCAAGGCCGGGCAGCAGCTCACCCTCAACCCGCTGCTGCACCCCGGGATAACCCGCCTCACCCGGTCCCTGACCGATGCCAGCCCGCAGCGCAGGCCCCGCATCGAGGCATTCCTCAAGGCCCTGGAGGACGAAAACGTCCTGGAATTCCCCAGCAGCGTGGCAGAGGACCCTGCCCCGGTCACCGGCACCGGGCGCCCGAGCCGGCTGCAGATCAACTTCGGTCCCGGCGGCGGCAGCACACGCGGACCCACCGCCGCGCCCGCTAGCACCAGCCCGTCACCAGCGCCAGGTAAGGAGGGCGCCGCACACGGGACGAGGCCCAGCCGGCTGCGGATCCGCGTCGATACCCGCGTGCCGGAGCGGCGGCCACCCGAGCGAGGCACCCCGCCGCCGACACCATGACCCCTTCCCCGGCCCGGCGCAGCCAGGAACGGCACAGGAAAGCAACAAGAGCGGAGACATATCATGTCGGAAACCCCAGGCCAGTACAGCGGCAACCTCAGGTACGCCGTTGACATCGTGCTGTGCATCGACACGACCGCAAGCATGCGGCCGGTGCTGGAGAACGTGAAGTCCAGCGCGCTGTCATTCCATGACCGGCTCAGGACAGTCATGGGAGAAAAAGGGAAAAGCATCTCCCAGCTGAGAGTCAAGGTCATCGCCTTCCGGGACTTCGGTGACCGGGCGGACGACGCGATAGAAGAGACAGAATTCCTCCGCCTGCCCGAAGACACCGGCGCGTACGAGGATTTCGTCCGCAAACTGGAACCACGCGGGGGCGGCGACGCTCCGGAATCAGGCCTTGAAGCACTTGCCCTGGCGGTACGTGCCCCCTGGGAGAGGGGCCTGGACCGGCGGCGCCATGTGATCGTGATGTTCACCGACGCCCCAGCCCACCCGCTCCGCTCGCCAGCGGCAGTAGCCAGCGGCACCTACCCGCAGTCCGTGGCCAACTCCGAGGACGACCTCTTCGAGGAATGGGGATACCAGTCAAGCCAGTCAGCCGTGATGGAAAACTCTGCGAAACGCCTGCTGCTTTTTGCGCCTGACCTGGAACCATGGCCAGGAATCGCGGCGAACTGGAACAACACCATCTTCTTCCCCTCCCAGGCAGGCGAGGGCCTGGACGAATGGGAAATGGACGAGATTATCCAGACGATCGTTAACAGCCTGTGAGTTGACGGCGCGATGCCACTTTTCCGCGTGCGCTGGGCCAGCACAGATGCCGAAGAAGGGCAATGGCATGCCGACACGCTCGGCTTTTTCCGTGAAAGATACTTCATCAACGGCGAACCCACCCCGTATGTCCGGGCTGAGGACCCCGAATCTCTGATCTGGGACCTTGGTTTCCGCAGTTGTGTCCCGTGCGGCGGCCAAGAAGAGGGAGTGCATTCCCTCGTTCTCGGGGATGGCAACAGCTGGGTTGAAGTGAGAAACAGGTTCCTCAGCTTCGGCTGGTCAGTTTATCCGCACCGCGGAGAGGCGTCCGTTTTCGCTGCTATCCACACGCTGGAACAATTCCAGATAGAGGTCATGCCTGACCCTGAGCAGGTTCAGCTGATCGTGCAGGCCGGGGTCCACGCGCGCGCCGGGGGCCCGCCCAGTGCCCCGGGGCGGGGCGGAGCCAGCGGCATCAGCGTTTCCCTGATCTTCGGCCGCGAGCACGAGCCGGTATTGCGGGATCTCCGCGTTCTCCTTGAGATTCGAAGCGGCCGGAGGCTGACAGGGCGGGGCAGCCCGCCACCGGGCACCTCCCAGATCACGGCAGGCACGGGGGATCCAGGCGTCCAAGACGCCGAGCCGCACGCAGGGCCAGCCACTTCACCCGCACCACCGGAACCACCAGGCGGCCCGGCTGCAGCTTATGAGAGAGAAGACGCCGCCGGGCCTGACGCACAGGACGGCCGGGTACCCCCGGCCGGAAAGCACTCGCGGCCCGGCGCTCGCACCCTGGCGCTCGCCGTGGATCGCGTGCCCGACACCCCCGAGTGGCTGAGCTTCGCGGGCCCGACCACACTGGAACTGATTGCCTCCCCCAGCACAGATACAGACGCCCCTGACCCCACGATCACGGCTTCACCAGAAGGCACCGGCCAAGCGGCCGACTGGTAAGAGCAGCCACAGATGAGGGACACCTGGCAGTGCGGCGAGTGCGAGACCGTCAATCCCCGCGGGGCACCGGCCTGCCAGGCATGCCTCTCGCCAGCCCCGGCAGCACCCTGGAAAACCCCCTCAACGGTTGCAGGGGCCCCAGTCGCAGGCCGAGTCACATCCGGCAAGACCCCATGGACATGCCCCGGATGCGAAACGGTGAACGCAGCCTCCAGCATCGCCTGCACTGCCTGCAAACAACCCATGCCATCACCCAAGCCGCGCAGGCCATCACCGAAACCGCGCAGAACCCCGAAGCCCGCCCGCGCACCAGGCTCTCCCCGGCCAGGAAGCCCCACAGGCCCATCCCCCTTCAGGCCACCACCACCGCGGGCGGGAAGCCCCAGCCCGGAAGCCCCCCTTCCAGGCATCGGGCTGACCGGCCTCAGCGACCCTTCCCGCTTTTTCGCACCAGGAACCGGGACCCCACCGAGCGCTCCGCCGAAACCACGCGAACCACGCCGTGCCCCGCGCATCCCGCCACCCACCCCGCCAGCAGACGGATCTCCCTCACCGGGTCCCGCTCCCGGCCCTGCGTGGGATTCCCCCCCGCCGCCGCCGAAGTCACCACCCGCCCCGGGCCACCGCGAGCCCTGGACACCGCCGCCGCCCTACCGGCGCGCGCGCCGCAGGCCCGGAAAGCTCATCGGCTTCCTGCTGCTGCTTGCCGTCGCCGCCGGCGCCTTCCTCACCCGCGGCGACTGGCTCCCAGTCATCCATCACATCACCGCATCCGGCACACCTGCAGCTTCGCCAACCGGGCCGCCGTGCCCGGCCGGCATCGCAGCCACCATCAAAGGCGGGGAGAACAGCAAGCTGATAGGAGCATACAACTCCCCGAAATTCAAGATCAGGCTGTGCGAGACCAGCACCGGGAAGATTTACTATCACGGATCCGACAGAAACAACCCGAGCCTGCACATCACACTGCCCGCACAACGGTCACGCCATGGCTACAAAGCAAAGGACAACGGTTATGTGTACTACGTGAGCAAGCGCCGTCTCGTCATTACCAAGAACGGCGTGAAGATACTTGACGAACGGCTAAGGCCTGTCTCATGAGGAGTTGCCCCCGGCCAGGAGAAGCAGCCCAGCCTGGGTACACCTGGCTGGCCCGTCCGCCGGGCGCCAGAGCATCCCAGCGCCGAAGGCGTGCCCTTGAAAAACCGTACAGAAAGTACTCACCTAGTCCGCCTGGCGGCGCACCCACCTGCTGGCCTGTCGTCGCTGGATTATGAGCCATACGACGCCCGTCTCCGGCCTCTGGTCCGGTCTCTGGTCACCACGCTGACCTCGACGGACGCACGCATCCGCCGCGGCTTGTTCAAGCTAGCAATGGCACTGTGCAGACACATACATAGACAGCGGACTAGCGCCCCCCGAACTGGATGTTAGTGACCCAACTAGTGCCCCAACAAAGTCATTTCAAGATCACAAAGTGCCTCGGAACGTGT
>CAVQVG010000008.1:0-424725 GCA_963717125.1 uncultured Actinomycetes bacterium | reverse complement strand
CCGTCCCGTCCCGCTGGTTCCACGCCCGCGCCCAGCCCGTAGCCTCCATGCCGATCCTGGTCAGCCAGCACCACACCGGGCCAGGGGCAAGCCGCCCAGTCTCGGCGTACGCGGCGGTGCGCCAGTGGGGGCCGATGCCGCGTAACCGGACCGGCGCACGGCCAGGAGCAAGGCGAGCAGGTCATACGGTGCGCCGTACATCTCCCCGCACGGCATCAGCCCGGCGATGTCCGCCGGGTAGCCCGCCCCTGCTGGGCGGGGATGAGGGTGGCGGGGTCTTTGCCGAATGGTCAGCCACCGCTGGGATCGTGCGGGCTTGGTAGCGGGGTCAGTCATGCCGGGCCTGCCGGCGCGGGGGCGTTGCTGGCTGGCGGGCGGGGGCGAGCGCGGTGGCCAGTTCGCGTAAGTCGGGGGTGACGACGGTGTGCGGCCCGGGGCCAGGCTGGATCCGGCGGGCGACGTACCGGATCCGGCCGGGGAGGATTTCCCGCCAGATCCGGTGGCCGAGGAAGTCGCGCTGCATCTTCATCAGGATGTCGTCGTCTGGTGTGGGGCTGGTGCCGGGCTGGCTGCCGTCCGGCGGGCCGGGCCCTCCAGCGGTCTCAACGGCGGCAGGGGCGCGGGGGTTAGGGGCGCTGGGTGGCTGCTGAGGTCCGCTCATGCCGGCATGGTATATCAGCTATGTCAGCCATGGCAGGCATAGGCTGGCTAACCTGCCATGACCAGCATGGTTACCTTGATCAGCATGGGACGGTATGTGATCGACGTGCATGCGCCGGAGCCGAGCTACCTGCAGCTCGCCGCGCAGTTGCGCACCCGGATCCAGTCCGGGGAGATCGGCCCGCGCGAGGCGCTGCCCTCGATCACGTACCTGACCGGTGAGACCGGGCTGGCGGTCGGCACCGTCCGCAAGGCCGTTGGCGTCCTGGTCAACGAAGGGGTCGCCTATACAGTGCCCGGCCGGGGAACCTTCGCCAGCCCACGCAAGGGCTAACCGACTGGCACGCGCCTGCGCTCCCTCCTTAGCCACGATCATGGCCAGTACCGGCCAGCGCTGGCTGATCTGTGCGGCCGGGGTGCCGGTCGGCGGGAAGCTCACGGTGATGTCGAGTCCGCCGCCTGGCCGGGGGCGGGCGGTCAGCGTGGCCTGGTGGGCGCGCGCGATGGCCGCCACGATGGCCAGGCCGAGGCCATGCCCGCGGGCCCGGCTGGTTCGCCCGCTGTCCAGCCGCTGGAACGGCTGGAACAGTCGCTCGACCTCGCCGGGCGGGATCACC
Organism: uncultured Actinomycetes bacterium; assembly: GCA_963717125.1. Classification (GTDB taxonomy): domain Bacteria; phylum Actinomycetota; class Actinomycetes; order Streptosporangiales; family Streptosporangiaceae; genus RYN-230. Next base: position 423,448 of record CAVQVG010000008.1, on the reverse strand, counting down.
GGCCCGGTGTTCCGGACCGAGATGGTGGCCTGCCCGGCGGCCTGGGCGGTGCGGACCTCCACCTGACCGCCGGCCACGTTGTGCCGCAGCGCGTTGTCCACCAGGTTGCTGACCAGGCTTTCGGCCAGGCTCGGGTCGCCCACCGCGGGGGCCGGGTCCAGCGCGGCGGTCAGCTGGATCTGGCCGCGTTCCGCATCCGCGGCGCGGGCCGCGAGCACCGGCCCGGCGATGCCGCCGAGATCGAAGGGTTCCGGCTGCCCGATGCCGCGCTCGCTGCTGGCCAGGGTGAGCAACGCGTCGATCAGCTGTTCCTGCTGCTCGCCCAGGGCGAGCGCCTGGGTGCAGGCCGCGCGCAACTCGGCCGCCGGGGCGTCCGGGTCGGCCAGGGCCACCTGGAGCAGCGCCCGCTCCGCGGTGAGCGGGGTGCGCAGCTCGTGCGAGGCGTTGGCCACGAAGTGCCGTTGCGAGTCGAACGCCGCCTCCAGCCGCCCGAACAGGTCGTTCAGGGTCTCCCCCAGCTCGGCGAATTCGTCAGGGCGGCCGCCCACGCTGAGCCGGCGGCTCAGGTTGCTGGCCGAGATGTCCCGGGCGGTGGCGGTGATCGTGCGCAGCGGGCGAAGCAGCCGGCCGGCCAGCAGCCAGCCGAACACGACCGACAGCCCGGCCATCACCAGCAGACCGAACAGGGAGCTGACGAATAGCGAGCGGATGTCGGTGTCGTGCTGGGTGACCGCGGTGACGCTTCCTGGCGAACCCACGTGCCCGACGTGCAGCACGCTCTTGATGCTGAGCAGCGGGATGATCAGCACCGCGGTGGCCGAGACGAAGAACAGCGCCGCGTAGAACAGGGTGAGCCGCCTGCGCAGCGTGCTCCGGTAGGCCGGATGCGGCATCAGTCTCCTCCGATCCGGTACCCGCCCTCGCGGACGGTGTGGATGACCGGCGGGTCGCCGAGCTTGGCCCGCAGCCGGCGCATGGTCGTCTTGACCGTGGTGGTGAACGGGTCAGCCGCCTCGTCCCAGGCCCGTTCCAGCAGTTCCTCGGCGGGCACCACGCGGCCGGCCGATGCCAGCAGGCATTCCAGCACGGCGAACTCCTTCGGGCTGAGCTCGAGCCGCCGCCCGGCCCGGAACGCGGCCCGGCGGCCCGGGTCGAGGGTCAGCTCGCCGCATTCGAGCACCGGCGGCACCGCCGCGGCCGAGCGGCGGCCCAGCGCCCGGACCCGGGCCACCAGTTCGGCGAAGTCGAACGGCTTCGGCAGATAGTCGTCCGCGCCCAGCCCGAGACCGTCCACCCGCTCCCGTACGGTGCTGGCCGCGGTCAGCATCAGCACCCGGCTGTCCGGGCGGCTGGCCACGATCTGCCGGCACACCTCGTCGCCGTGCACGCCCGGCAGGTCCCGGTCGAGCACCACCACGTCGTAACGGGTGACCGCGAGACGCTCCAGCGCGTCGGCCCCGTCCAGCACCACGTTGACGGCCATGCCCTCACGGCGCAGCCCGGTGCCGATCGCCGTGGCCAGGATCTCGTGGTCCTCCACCACCAGCACTCTCACGTCGTCAGCATGCCAGGTGTCTGGTGTCAGCCAGGTGCCAGCGGCTGGCACCGGGCTGTCACCGGCCCGGGCGTAAAACCTGGTCCATGACTGAAGCAACCATGGAAGTCGCCGGGCTGCGCAAGCGGTACGGACCGGTGCTGGCCCTGGACGGCATGTCGTTCACCGTCCAGCCCGGGCAGGTCACCGGCTTCGTCGGCCCCAACGGGGCGGGCAAATCGACCACGATGCGGGTCATCCTCGGCCTGGACGCGGCCGATTCCGGCACCGCGCTGATCGGCGGGCAGCCGTACCGGACCTTGCGGCGCCCGCTCAGCCACGTCGGGGCGCTGCTGGATGCCGCCGCGCTGCAACCCAGCCGGTCCGGCCGCAATCACCTGCTCTGGCTCGCCTGCTCGCAGGGGCTGACCGCCAACCGGGTCAACGAGGTGATCGACCAGGCGGGCCTCCGGTCCGCAATCCGGCGGAAAGGCCGGCGGCTACTCCCTCGGCATGCGGCAGCGCCTCGGCATCGCCGCCGCGCTGCTGGGCGACCCGCCAGTCCTCATGCTGGACGAGCCGTTCAACGGCATGGACCCCGAGGGCATCATCTGGATGCGCGGCTTCCTGCGCGCCTTGGCCGCCCAGGGCCGTGCCGTGCTGGTCTCCAGCCACCTGATGAGCGAACTGCAGGACACCGCGGACCATCTGGTCGTGGCCGGCCGCGGCCGGGTCATCGCGGACACCAGCATGCGTGACCTGATCGCCGCCGCATCCGGGAACCGGGTCACGGTGCGCACAGACGCCGGGCCGGCCGCCCTGGTCGCGCTCGAGCGGGCGGGCGGCACGATCAGCGTCGGCGAGGCGGACGTGCTGACCGTGTCCGGGCTGGCCGCGGCCCAGGTCGTCGCCGCGCTGAGCAGCAGCGGGGTGCCGTTCTCCGAGGTCGCGGCGCAGCGCGCCAGCCTGGAACAGGCCTACCTGGAACTCACCCAGGACGCGGTCGACTACCGCGCCGAACCCGCACCGGAGCGCGCCCGATGATTACCAGCCCACCAGTCCAGCGCGGCCCAACGCCAGCACGGCCCGATGGCTTCGCCCAGGTACTCCGGTCGGAGTGGGTCAAGTTCAGGACCGTCCGCGGCTGGGTCATCGGCATGATCGTCGCGGTGCTGGCGATCGTGGTTCTCGGGCTGGGACCCAGCATGCAGGGTACCTGCGGCAAGAACGGCCCGGCCTCGGGCTGCGCCTGCCCGGTGGGGCCGGGCGGCGAGGCGGTGACGGACAGCTTCTACTTCGTGCACCGGCCGCTGGCCGGGAACGGGGACATCACCGTCCGGCTGTCCTCGCTGACTGGTCAGATCCCAGCCGTCTCGGGCGTGGGAACGCGAAACGGCCTGGTGCCGTGGGCCAAGGCCGGGATCATCATCAAGGCGAGCACCCGGCAGGGATCGGCGTACGCGGCGATGATGGTCACCGGCAGCCACGGCGTGCGGATGCAGTACGACTACACCGGCGACCTGCCTGGTCTGGCCGGTTCCGTTTCCGCCGCGTCCCCGCGCTGGCTCCGGCTCACCCGGTCCGGCGGCACGCTCACTGGGTACGACTCGGCCAACGGCACCCGCTGGACCAGGGTTGGCACCGTCACGCTGGCCGGGCTGGCATCGACCGTGCAGGGCGGCCTATTCGCCACGTCCCCGCAGTACTCACAGACGTCCCTGGGCTTGGCGAGCGTGAACGGCGGCCCCAGCCGGGCCACCGGCGTGTTCGACCACCTGAGCCTGCGGGGCGACTGGCCCGGCGGCGCATGGACCGGCCGCGCGATCGGGGCGGCCCGGCGGGCCCGCGGCCGGCTCGCCCGGTGGCTTCGGCGCGACGGCCGGCCGGTTCACCGTGACCGGGACTGGCGACATCGCGCCATCGGTGTCGGGGGCGGGGGGGAACGGCGTCACGATCGCGCAAACCCTCATCGGCGTGTTCGCCGGGCTGATCGTGGTGGTCGTGGTGGCGGTGATGTTCATGACCGCCGAATACCGGCGCGGCCTGATCCGGGTGACACTGGCGGCGACCCCGCGGCGCGGCCAGGTGCTGGCGGCCAAGGCGGTCGTGATCGGCGTCGTCACGTTCGCGGCCGGGCTGGTGGCCTCGGCCATCGTGGTCGCGCTGGGGCAGCGGGTGCTTCGTGACAACGGCGTCTATGTCTGGCCGGTGACGGCGCTCACCGAGGTGCGTGTGATCGTCGGCACCGCCGCGGTGCTCGCCGCCGCCGCGGTCATCGCGCTCGCCATCGCAACCGTGCTGCGGCGCGCTGCTGCGGCGGTCGCCACGGTGATCGTGGTGGTCGTCCTGCCCTACCTGCTCACCGTGGCGGCGCCCATCCTTCCGGTGGGTCCCACGGACTGGCTGGCGCGGGTCACCCCAGCCGCCGCCTTCGCCGTCCAGCAGACCCTCATCCAGTACCCGCAGGTCAGCAACGTCTACGCGCCCTCAGCGGGCTACTATCCGCTGGCACCGTGGGCCGGCTTCGCGGTGCTGTGTGCCTGGGTCGTGGTTGCCCTGGGCCTGGCGGCCTACCTCTTGCGCCGGAGGGACGCATGATCGCTCTGCTTGCTTTGCGCCTCCGGCGCGCTCGGACCCGCCGACTTCCCTCGTCGCTCGTTCCTCGCTCCTCAGTCCAGTCGGCGGCGCGCGCCTTTGGCGCGGAGTGGACGAAGCTGCGCACGCTGCCCGGAACGGTGTGGCTGCTGCTTGCGGTCGTCGCGCTGACCGTGGCGGTGGGCAGCGTCGCCGCGGCCGCGGTGACCTGCCAGGCCACCGGCTGCGGCCAGGATCCGGCCAAGGCCATCCTCAGCGGCATCGATCTCAGCCAGGCGGTCGTGGCCATTCTGGCGGTGCTGGCGATCAGCGGCGAATACAGCACCGGCATGATCCGTGTCACGCTGACCGCGATGCCACGCAGGATCACCGTCCTGACGGCCAAGGCGGTCGTCGTGACCGGCCTGGTGCTGGCGGCCGGAGCCGTCGGCGTGCTGGCGTCCGTGCTGGCCGGGCGGTTCATCCTGCCCGGCCGCGGGTTCACCCCCGTCCACGGCTACGCGACGCTGTCGCTGGGCAACGGGGCGGACCTGCGCGCCGCGGCCGGCTCGGTCCTCTACCTGGCGCTGATCGGCCTGCTGGCCCTCGGCACCGCCACCGCCGTGCGGGACTCCGCGGTGTCGATCGGGGTGGTGCTCGGCCTGCTCTACCTGTTCCCGGTCATCGCCAGCGCCCTCAACCCGCACTGGTCCCGGCACCTGCAGCAGATCGGGCCGATGAGCGCCGGGCTGGACATCCAGGCCACCACCGGCCTGCACAACCTGCCACTCAGCCCGTGGGCGGGCCTCGGCGTGCTGGCCGCCTGGGCCGCCGCCGCGCTGCTGACCGGCGGCGTACTGCTGCGCTGGCGCGACGCGTGATCAGCCCGGCTACCGGACTGCGACCGCCCAGGCCCGCGCCTCCGACCAGCGCCACCAGTCCGCCGGCTCGCACTGGCGTTCATCATGGAGATCCGGATGCGCCCAGCCGACCGAGGGCAGGTCGTACAGCATCGCGGCGAGGCTGGAGCAGACCACGTGACCGGGCAGCAGGTTATGGTGGCTGGGCCAGCGCCACAGTGGGTCGATCGCCCCGGACAGATCCTCAATGTGCAGCGCGTCCAGCGTGTCCTCGGCAATGCCGACCCAGTCGTAGGCGATGCCCAGCGACTTGGCCGCACTGGCCAGGAAGCTGGCCAGCTGGCGGCGGTCGTCCGGCTTCGGCTCGTCATGGTTGGACATGGTCCGTACGTCGGACAGGAACGGTGTGCAGTCCACCGGCCCGACGCCGCCCGGCTGGCCCTGGATGCCGATCCACCGGCCCAGCCGGTCCCGATGCGTGATGATCGCGACGTGGTTGGCCACGGCCGGCTTGCCACACAGCGCCTCGCCCACCCGGATCAGGTCCTGCAGCGGGCCGTCCCCCGTCCACACGGCCAGCACGTCTCCCGGCGCAGCAGGCAGATTCGTCATCGGGTGCTCCTCTCCCAGCCCACGGCTCCCCCGGCCCACGGGCCCATCAGGCCGGTTTGTGGCCTGCACCCAGTCGGAGCCGACCGGGCGGCCGCTGATACCTCGCGCGCCACGCAAAACCCTTGATCCGGCGGGCATCCTGGGTAAGTATTTGACTATGTCAAAGATGTCCTTGCCTTCGTCAGACAACTGGCCGTCGACTGCCGCGGCCAACGGCGTCAGCCCGGGGCGGATCAGCGCGGTGCGGGGGTTCAACCGGGTCTACACGAACCTGATTGGGCTGCTGCACGGCAGCTACCTCGACTCGCCCTACTCGCTGACCGAGGCACGGGTGCTGTTCGAACTGGCCCAGGGCGCCGAGTGCGAGATCAGCGCGCTGCGCGGCTCGCTGGACATCGACGCGGGTTACCTGAGCCGGATCCTGGCCCGATTGGAGCGGGACGAGCTGATCACCCGCGAGCGGTCCACGGCCGACGCCCGCCGCCGGGTCATCGCCCTGACCGGGCCGGGGCGGCAGGTCTTCGCCGGGCTCGACCAGCGCTCGGCCGCGGGCATCGCGGGCCTGCTCGGCCGGCTCACCGACGCGGAGCAGCAGCGGCTGACCGCGGCGATGGGCACGATCCGCGACATCGTAACGGCCGGCCCGCCCGCGGCGTTCGTCCTCCGCGCCCCGCAGCCGGGCGATCTCGGCTGGGTCATCCAGCGCAACGGCGCGCTGTACGCGCAGGAGTACGGCTGGGACGCGAGCTACGAAACGCTGGTGGCCCGGATCGTGGCCGACTACGCGGGCCGCGACGACCCGGGCGAGGCGGCCTGGATCGCCGAACTGGACGGCAGCCCGGCCGGCTGCGTGTTCTGCATGCGGAAGTCCGAGTCCACCGCGCAGCTGCGGCTGCTCCTGGTCGAGCCGCGCGCCCGCGGCCGGGGCCTGGGCGGCCGGCTGGTCGCCGAGTGCCTGGCTTTCGCCCGCCGGGCCGGCTACGCCGAGATCGTGCTGTGGACCAACGACGTGCTGACCGCGGCCCGGCACATCTACCAGCGGGCCGGCTTCGAGCTGATGGACTCGGACCAGCACCGCAGCTTCGGGCACGATCTCGTCGGGCAGAACTGGCGGCTCCCGCTCAGCTAGTCCTGGCCCCCGCCGAACCGGCCAGCCGCGGGCCGGGACTAGCATCGTCGTTGCCTGGGATCTAGACAGCAAAGCAAAGGACATGGCGGAATCCGATCGCACCAGCCCGCGGGCCGCGGCCGCGCGGCGGCCTGCCCGCCGGGCCGCCCGGGCGGCCCTGGTGGCCTGCCTGATGGCGCTGGCCACGGCCGGCCTGGCCGGCTGCTACGCGCGGGCCAGTGCGGCCCCGTCGATCTCGCTGTCCACCGCCTACGTCCCGCAGCCCACCGCGGGCCGGACCGTCGGCTACCTGCTCATCCGGAACAACGGCCCCCGGGACCGGCTGGTCAGCGCCCGGGCCAGCTCCGGCGGGCAGGTCACGTTCGCCGCGCCAGTGCCGGGCGGCCGTAACGCGGTGCACACGATCACGGCTATCCCGATCCCGGCCGACTCCGTCGTCCGGCTGAACCCCGATGGCCTGCGCCTGCTCATCACCGGGGCCGGCCGGATGCGCGGCGGCAAGAACATCACGCTCACCCTGACGTTCGCGCACGCCGGCGCCGTCTCCGTGACCGCCCAGGTGACGAACCCGCAGACCGGCGGCAGCAGTTACTTCCTCAACTGAGCCGGGCAGGACCGTGGGTATGCCGGGGCAGGACCGTTTGCATCCGGAGTCGCCGCCGCCCGCGGTGCTGTACCACATCGCCGCCGCCGCGGACTGGGCGCAGGCCCAGCGCGACGGCGAGTACCGGATGTCCACCCGCGGCCGGACGCTGGCCGCGGAAGGCTTCATCCACGCCAGCACGGCCCGCCAGGTGCTCCCAGTAGCCAACGCGCTGTACCGGGACGAGCACCGGGACCTGCTGCTCCTGGTGCTGGACCCGGCCCGGATCGGGGCGGAGATCCGATGGGAGCCGGTGCCCGGCTCGGCCGGGCCGTTCCCGCACATCTACGGCCCGCTCCCCGTCGGCGCGGTCCGCCAGGCCGTCCCGTTCGGGCGCGACGAGTCCGGCCAGTTCCGCTTCCCCGCCTGAACTGCACCGATCCTTCATCCACTCCCCAGGCGCGACTCCAGCAACTACATGAGTGCTTCATTCACACAGTCAGCCCTACCTGACTGATTCATTCACGCAGTGGGACCGGAGGAACCCGGCTCGCCGGCACCGCGGGTCCGCCCGGGGATGGGCGGGCGCATTTGCCGTCGGGTGTTTCGCGACATATCTTGTTTGCAACAGGGGGTATCACCCAGCCGTAGGCGGAGGATCCCGGAGTGATGCAGAACGACGTTCCGGTCAGCGACGTGGACCGCGAGGCGGTAGCCGCCCGGTTGCGCGAGCACTACGCGGCTGGCCGGCTCAGCCTGGACGAGTTCCAGGACCGGCTGGACGCGGTGTACAAGGCGCAGGTGGCCGGGGAGCTGAACATGGTGACCGACGGCCTGCCGCACGAGGGTGTGGTGCTCCCGCCAGGGGCGCCGTGGGGCAGCTACCCGGGCGGCGGCTACGCGCTCAACGTCGAGCAGATGCGCGCCGCCATGGCCCGGCTAGGCCGCCGGGTGATGCTGGCGTTCGCCGTCGTGACCGGCGGGGCGCTGCTGGTCCTCGCGCTGCTGATCACGGCGTTCATGGTGCACGGCGGGGTGCTCGGCCTGGTGGTGGGCGTGCTGCTGGCCATCCTGGCCGCCGGTGTGGTCGCGGTAGCCGGCCTGGGCTGGCTGGCCCGGCGGCTCTGGCTGCGGCACGCCTGGATCGAGGCCGTGCCGCTGGCGGTCGGCCAGCCGTGGCTGAGCCGGGTGGCCCGGATGGCCCGGCTGCTGCTGACCGGCCACGCTCTGTTGCGGCTGCGCACCCGGCTGGCCTCCCGCGGCTGACCGCCCCCGCACCGGCCGGTTAGCCGGCCGGCGGGATGTTCTGGTTGATCCGGAAGAAGTTGTCCGGGTCGTAGTGCGCCTTGATCCGGGCCAGCCGGTCGTAGTTGGGGCCGTAGGACGCGCGCACCCGGTCGGCGCCCTCGTCGTCCATCATGAAGTTCACGTACGCCCCGCCCGCCGAGGTCGGGTGCAGCGCCTCCCAGTACCGGACGGCCCAGTCCCTGATCTTGGCCGCGTTGGCCGGATCGGGGTCCACGCCGACGATGACGCCCGCCCAGCCGGCGTCCCGGTAGGCGAACGCGGTCGCGTCCTGGCTGACCCGGTGCACCGCCCCGTCGATGGGGTACAGGTGCATGGTCGAGTGCGGGGTGGGCAGCGCCGCACCGAACTCCTCGTGCACGGCCAGCGCCTGGTCGGTGATCTCGCGGAAGAAGTCGGCGCGCCAGTACCATTGCAGGCCGGCCGGGTACAGCGCGTCGAACGCGCTCTGCAGGACCGGGAACGGCATCGGCTGTATCCCATCCAGCAGCGGCGTGCCGAACGACCGCACCGGGGCGAGGGCTTCGTCGGCGTGCTCGGCCGGCCGGTGTAGCACCAGACGATGCCGACCGCCTTGCGCAGCCACAGCGCCTCCGGGAACGGGGGCGCCGGCGGGATCGTCAGCAGGCCGAGCCAGCCGCTCAACTCCTCGGGCAGGCTGGGCTGGAGCTCGCGGTACCAGCGCATGACGGCGGCCGTGTCGGCCAGGTCGTAGAGCACCGGCCCGGCCACCACGGTGCCGACGTCGTGGCAGCGGAACTGGAACGACGTCACCACGCCGAAGTTGCCACCGCCGCCGCGCAGCGCCCAGAACAGGTCCGGATGGGAGTCTTCGCTGGCCGTGACGAACGATCCGTCGGCCAGCACCACGTCGGCGGAGAGCAGGTTGTCCACGGTGAGCCCGAACCGCCGGGACAGATAGCCGATGCCGCCGCCCAGGGTCAGCCCGCCCACCCCGGTGGTGGACAGGAACCCGGACGGGGTGGCCAGGCCGAACCCGCCGGTGGCGTGGTCCACGTCCCCCCAGACGCAGCCGCCCTCGGCGCGCACGGTCTTGTCCGCCGGGTCCACCGTGACGCCGCGCATCGTGGACAGGTCGATGACCAGCGCGTCGTCCCATACCCCGAGGCCGGCGGCGTTGTGCCCGCCGCCGCGCACCGAGACGGTCTGGCCGTTGCCGCCCGCGAACTTGACCGCTGTCATGACGTCCGCCACGTCGGCGCAGCGGGCGATCGCGGCCGGGCTGCGGTCGATCATCCCGTTGTAGACGGCGCGGGCCGAGTCGTAGCCCGCGTCGGCCGGCTGGATCACCGGCCCGCGCATCGCGGCCTGGAGCATGTCGAACGGGACCTGTGCTGTCGTGGTCATGGCTTCCCCCCGCCATCGGGCAGGCCGCCTGGTCGGCCTGGTATAGCGACGAGCGTAGGCAGCGCCGCGTTCGGTGACCGTTCGCGCTCCGTTCCGCCAGCACCGCGCTCGGCCAGATCACTCGCGGCCCGGGCGGCCAGCACGCGGCTGCCCTGCTGCCCGGCCAGGTCGACGGCGCGGCGCAGCAACTCGGTCCCGGCCGGGCCGGGGCGCCGCCGGGCGTCCAGCCGGTACAGCTCGGGCAGCCACCACCGGTCCTGATGCACGGCCGCCGCGGTGCGCGCGGCATCCAGCACCACACCCGCGGCCTCACCCTGCCCGGCCCGCATCAGGGTTTCCGCCAGCACGCCCAGATAGTACGGCTGCCGGACCAGCGCCCCCTGGTTCCGCAGCCGGGCCAGTCCGTCCTGGATCTGCGCGACGCCGTCCTCGCCGCCGGTGCACCAGCCGCCGAGAACGAGCCCCCAGTTGCCGTAGTAGGCGAAGTCGTACCGGGCGCAGATCTCCTGCACCCGGCGGGCGAATTCCGTCGTCCCCGGCACATCGCCGCGGAGCTGGTAAGTGATCGTCGCGTAGGCCAGCGCCACCGCAAGGCTGTAGGGATGATCCAGCTCCCCCGCCCGCATGATGGCCCAGTCGCACCAGTGCAGCGCCTCGTCTTCCCGCCCGAGTAGCCAGAGCGCATGGGCTGACCAGGCTCGCGCGTGTACCTCGATACGGGTTCCCACCACGGAGGGCAGCGCGTCGAGGCACAGCTCATGAGCGAGCTCGAAGTGCGGCAGCGACTCCGCGTGCCGACCGAGGCTGGTCGCCGAGCCGGCCACCGCGAAGTGCGCCTGCCCAGCTAGGTCTGGATGCAGATGGCCCAGTTCCAGGCAGCGGCGAGCGATCTCGTGGGACTCCGCGATGTGGCCCTGTACGTAGCGAGTCCCGAACAGCCCAACCAGGCTGAGCATCTGCACCCGGGTGTCACCCAGCCGCCCGGCAAGGTCACTGGCCCGTTCCAGCACTGCCTGCACTTCCGTCAACGCATAACCCTGCTGGGCGTTGAGCGGTGCGGCCATGGCGTTCCGGATGCCCAGCTCGGTGGTGTCGCGCCGGCGGCCAGCCGGCACGTGCCGCAGCAGGGCCGCCGCGCGGCGGTAGTGCCGGATGGCCTTCTGGTTGGCGAACACCTGGCTAGCCGTTTCCGCGGCGCGGATGTGGTGGGGCAGCGCCCGGGCCGGGCGTTCGGCTCGCTCGTACTGATAGGCGATGGCCGCCGCGGCGGCCGGGTCGCCGTCGTGCAGCGCTTCCAGCGCCTGCGCCACCCGGCCGTGCAGCAGCCGCCGCTGGGCCGGGCTGATCTCGGCGTACGCGGTCTCGCGGAGCAGGTCGTGGCAGAAGTCGTAATGGGCTGGGGACTGCTCGCGGATGATCCGGCGCCGCCACAGCTCGTCCACCGCCGCCACCACGGCCGCGCCGTCCGCGTCGCTGGCCTCGGTGAGCAGCTCCAGGGTGAAGTCACGGCCGATCACGGCGGCCAGTTCCGCGGTCGCCCGGGCCGCCGGCGCCGCCTGCCTGATCCGGCCGGCCAGCACGGAACGCACCTCCGGGGTCGGCCCGGTGGAGCTCGCCGGGGTCGGCGGTAGGCGCCGGGCGGCCCCGGACGCGCCGGGCCGGGCCCGGCCGGCCGGGCCCGGCCGGTCGAGGACCGGCCTGGACCGCCTCGATGACGAACAGCGGGTAGCCGCCGGTGGCGGCGTGCAGCAGGCCGGCTTCCGGCGCGGCCAGCCGCCGGCCCAGGACCTGGCTCGCCAGCTCCCCGGACCGGGCGGTATCCAGCGGCGCCACGCTGATCTCGGTCACCTGGCCCGCGGAACGGAGCACCCGCAGCATCTCGCTGAGTTCCGCGTTGGCCGCCACCTCGTCGCGCCGGGTCGCGGCCACCACCAGCAGCGGCTGGCCCTGGCCCAGGTGCAGCAGCAGCTGCAGCCAGGCCAGCGTGTCCTCGTCACACCATTGCAGATCATCGAGGATCAGCAGCGGCGGCCGGGCCGCCGACAGGACGGCGCGGGCCAGGCCCTCGAAGAACCGGTGCCGCTGCCAGGCATCCGCCATCGGCCGCGGCGGGGTCGCTGGCCCGCCGCCCCGCGGCGGGACCAGGCGGTCGACTTCGCGCGCCCAGACCGGTTCCAGCCGGGCCCGCGCCGACTGCAGCGGCGGGCTGCGCAACCATTCGGACACCGGGGCCAGCGCCAGCCGCCCCCGCGCCGCGAAGCAGCGCGCCCGCACGGCCGGGACGCCGTCCCGCTGGACCGCGGCCGACAGCTCGTCGAGCAGCCTGGTCTTCCCGACGCCCGCTTCGCCCGACAGCACCGTGAAGCCGGCCTCCCCGGCCAGCGCGGCCCGCCAGCGCTGCTGGAGCAGCTGGAACTCGTGCTCACGCCCGACCAGCCGCACCGGGTTGGCGGCCGGGAGCCCAGCCCGGCCCACCCCGGCCGCGGCCAGCCCGGCCACGGCCAGCCCGGCCGGCGGCGGCCCGGCCGGCGGCGGCCCGGCCGCGGGCGGTTCCGGCCCGGGCAATCCGGCTGCGGGCGCCTCGGGCCCGCGGCCGGAACCGGCCGCGGCTGGCCCCGGGCCGGCCAGCCGGTCGTATTCCGCCGTGGTGGCTGGGTCTGGGCCTACCCCCAGCTCGCGTTCCAGCACCGATACGCACCGGTGATACGTCCGCACCGCCGCCGCCCGGTCCCCGGCCAGCGCCTGCACCTGGAGCAGGGTGCGGTAGCCGACCTCTTCGAGCGGCTCGAGATCGATCCGCTGCCGGGCCCGCTCGATCGCGTCCTGGTACGCGCCAGCCGCCCGGTCCAGCCCGATCAGCTGATCCAGCAGGACCAGGCACATCCGGTGCAGCCGGTTCCGTTCCGCGGTGGCCCAGTCCTCGTACACCGCCGGCAGCAATTCGCCGCGGTAGGCGCGCACCGCCCCGGCCGCGGCGTCCCGGAACCCGGCGTCATCGCCCGCCGTCCGCGCCGCGGCGGCGGTACCGGCCGCCGCCTCGAACTCGGCGACGTCCAGGCGGCAGCCGGGGCCGGACCGCCACAGCAGCGTCCCCCGGTCCGCGGTCAGCCAGCCGGCCACCTGGGGCAGCCCGGTGCGCAGCGCGTGCAACTCCCGGCGCAGGTTGGTCCGGGCCTGGGCGGTGCTGGAGTCCGGCCAGAACTGGGCCGCGACGTGCTCACGGCGCTGCGGTACGTCCCGGTGCAGCAGCAGGAAGCCGACCAGGGCTTGTGCCCGCAGCGAGCCCAAGTCCACGACCGAGCCGTCCAGCGCGGCACGCTGCTCCCCCAGCAGCGAGATTTCGAGCATGGCGTGACCCCCCACACCGGCCTACCCGATGGCCAGTATTACGCAGCGAGGCGCAGACCTGACAAGCCCCCCGGCCAGCGCCAAAGGCACCAGCGGTCCAACATGGAATACTTTACTGGCGCTTGACCTAACTGTCTCACTCTGCGCCGGAAAAGCCTGCCCCGGGTGACGGTATGGGGCCTGGTCAGGAGCGGGCCAGGGCCCGCAGCGGCACCACCAGGTAACGGAAGTCCGGCACCGCGGCCGGATCCTGGCCGGACGGCTCGGCCTCGCCGCCCCCGGCCGGCACCCTGGTGATCAGCGCGGGCTTGGCCGGGCTGGTGAACTCGATCCGGACCAGCCCGGGGTCGGCGGCCTCCCCGGCGTCGTCGCCCGGGCCGGCCGCGTCCGCGGCGGCGTGCTCTACGGGGCCTGGCACCAGGGCCGCGGTCAGCCCGTCCAGCAGGTAGTGCGGGTTGAACGCGATGACCGGCTCGGTCCCGCGGAACTCGGCGCGCACCGTCTCCACCGCGCGGGCCCGGCCTTCGGTCTGCGCCTCGATCAGCACCGAGCCCGGGCTGAACCGGAGCCGGACCGGGCTGGCCCGGTCGGCGACCAGCGACACCCGCCGGACCGCGTCGGTGAACAGGGCGCCCGGCACCTCGGCCCGGCCGCCGAACTCGGCCGGGAAGCGGGACCGGTACCGGATGAACTCCCCGCCGATCAGCCGGGTGGTCAGCCGCCGCCCGCCGATGGTGAAACTGATCATGCCCTCGGCGGGCCGGGGCTCGGCATGGCCGCGCGCCCCGGGCGGCTCGGTGGGCCCGGCCTCCGGGCCGGTGTCGAACGCGATCTCGACCGGCACCCCAGGGGTCATGGCCCGGGCCGCGTCGGCCAGCGTGCGGGCCGGCACCAGGGCGGCCGTGCGCAGGTCAGGGCGGACTGGATGCCACGGCACGGTCCGCACCGCGAGCCGGTACCGGTCGGTGGCGGCCAGCGTCAGCGCGGCGCCGTCGATGTCCAGGCACACCCCGGTCAGCATGGGCAGCGTGTCGTCCCGGCTGGTGGCCGGCCCGACCTGGCTGATGGCGGCGCTGAGCAGCCCACCGTCCACCGTGCCCGCCAGCGGCGGCACGGCCGGCAGCGCTGGGTACTCGTCCGCGGGCAGCGTGAACAGGGCGAACTCCGCGCTGCCGCAGGTCAGGCTGACCACGTCGTCAACCGTGCCGAACTCCACCGCCAGCGCGGGCAGGCTGCGGGTGATCTCGGCGAGCAGCCGGCCCGGGACGATCACCATGCCCGGCTCGGCCACCTCGGCCTCGATCTGCGCGGTGGCCGAAACCTCGTAGTCGAAGCAGGACAGGGTCAGGCCGTCGGCCGCCTCCAGCCGCAACCCGGACAGCACCGGGACCACCGGGCGGGTGGGCAGCGCCCGGGCCACCCAGGCCAGGGCCTCCGCCAGCGCATCCCGGTCAACCTGGAACTTCATGCCACTCGCCTCTCCCACGCTCAGACATCCCGATCCTCGCACCCCCCACCGACAATCCGGTCATCCGGCCGATTCAGCACGCATCCCGCATCAGCGCGGATCCCGCATCAGCGCGGATCCGCATCAGCGCGGTGATTTGTGCCCCGCCCGTGGGGCACAAATCACCGCGCTGCTGGAAACGGGCTCAGGCCAGGCCGGGCGGCGCGGACGCCAGCGTCGACGTGATCGCCGCGGCCAAGGCCCGGGCCGACTCGGCGGTCAGTTCCACGGCCACCCGGCCCGACGGGCCCAGCGCCGGGTCGCGGAAGTCGATGTTCAGCGTGTGCTCGGCACTGGCGTGCACCGGGTGGTCGAAGTAGACGGTGGCCTCGCGGAGCGAGAACCATCCGGTCGCGCCCTTCCCGCTGCCGCTGACGCCGACCGTCTCGGTGAGGTAGGTACACATGATGATCTCCGTTCAGCTGGCCAGGTAGCGGCCGTAGAAGTCCCAGATCTTCTGCCACCCGTCGTTGGCCGCCTCGACCCGGTAGGACGGCCGGTTGACCGAGAAGAACGCGTGCCCCGCCCCGGGGTAGCTGTGGAACTCGTACGCCTTGCCGGCCGCCTCGAGTGCCTTGGCCAGCTCGGCCACCTGATCCGGCGACGGGTGCTGGTCCTCGTCGCCGAACAGCCCGAGCAGCGGGCAGGACAGGTTGGGCGCCAGGTTCACGATCGGGCCGACCTTGAGCGGCATGCCCTCCGGCGGGGTGCCGACGATGAACGCCCCGTAGCAGTCCACCGCTGCGTCCAGCGGCAGGCTGCACGCGGCCAGGAACGACTGGCGGCCGCCGGAGCAGTAGCCGATCACGCCGACCTTGCCGTTGGAGTTCGGCGTCGCCCGCAGGTGCGCGGCGGCCGCGCCGACGTCCCCCACCAGCCGCTCGTCCGGCACCCCGCCGGCCGCGCGGACGGTGGCGGCGGCGTCGTCGGGGCTGGCGCCGGGCGCCTCCCGGGAGTACAGGTTGGGGCACACGGCGGTATAGCCCTGGGCCGCGAACGTCCGGGTGATCTCCTTGGTCTGCGGATCGTAGCCAGGCATGTGGTGGATCACCACCACGCTGCCGAACGGCCCAGGCCCGAGCGGGCGGGCCAGGTACGCCTCGATCTGGTCACCGCCATGGCCGGTCAGGCTGATGGTCTCCGCCATGATCCCGTCATACATGTGTTGCTCCTCTATCTATTTGCGCCTCCGGCGCGCTTGGACCCGCCGACTTCCCTCGTCGCTCGGTCGCTCGTGCCTCGCTTCCTCGCTCCTCAGTCCAGTCGGCGGCGCGCGCCTTTGGCGCGATTGTTTGGCCCAGGCAACTATCACATCCTGCCAGCGGCCGACCATGTGCGGACCTCCCGGGCGGGTAATGAGAGACTCCCGGGCATGACGTATCTCGCCGCACCAGACCGCTACGAGCAGACCCCCTACCGCCGCTGCGGGCGGAGCGGTATCGAGCTCCCCGAGATCTCCCTCGGGCTGTGGCAGAACTTCGGTGATGACCGGCCCATCGACACCCAGCGGGCCATCCTGCGCCGGGCGTTCGACCTCGGCGTCACGCACTTCGACCTGGCCAACAACTACGGCCCACCGTACGGCTCGGCGGAGGTCAACTTCGGCCGCCACATGCGCGACGACTTCCGCCCGTACCGGGACGAGCTGATCATCTCGACCAAGGCCGGGTATGACATGTGGCCGGGCCCGTACGGTGACCGCGGCTCGCGCAAGTACCTGCTGGCCAGCCTGGACCAGTCGCTGGCCCGGATGGGCCTGGACTACGTGGACATCTTCTACAGCCACCGCGCCGACCCGGACACGCCGCTGGAGGAGACCATGGGCGCGCTGGCCACCGCGGTCAAATCCGGCCGCGCGCTGTACGCGGGCATCTCGTCCTACTCCGCGCAGCGAACCCGGGAGGCCGCGGCCATCCTGCGCGACCTGGGCACACCAGTGCTCATCCACCAGCCGTCCTACTCCATGCTGAACCGGTGGATCGAGGAAGACCTGCTCGACGTGCTCGGCGCCGAGGGGATCGGCTGCATCGCGTTCTCGCCGCTGGCCCAGGGCCTGCTCACGACCAAGTACCTGGACGGGGTGCCCGCCGACTCGCGCGCGGCCCGCAACGACTCGCTCACCCGTGATCAGATCACCGAGCGCAACATCAACCATGTCCGCGCGCTCAACCAGATCGCGGCCGAACGCGGGCAGACGCTGGCGCAGATGGCGCTGAGCTGGGTGCTCCGGGACAGCCGGGTGACCTCCGCGCTGATCGGGGCGAGCAGCACGGCGCAGCTCGAGGAGAACCTGGCCGCGGCCGGCCGGTCCGACTTCAGCACCGAGCAGCTGCAAGCGATCGACAACCACGCGGTCGAGGCCGGGATCAACATCTGGGCCGCGTCCAGCCAGACCTGATCCAGCCAGACTGATCCAGCCAGACCCGCCCCAGCCGGCCCTGATCGAGCCAGACCTGATCCAGCCCGGCTGAGCTGGTTAAACGCGGCAAGAACGGTAAACCGGTGGAACAGCCCGCAACGATGCGAGATGCTCTGCCCGGGCGCTTACTCGGAGTGACCAGCCAGGGAGGGGGAGGTCATGGCAGCGGGAATAGGGATCGTCGTACTGGTTCTCGGGGGGTTCATCGGCTGGTTCGCGCGCCGGGCGTACGGCATGCACGGCGACATGAAGGTGAACAAGGCGCGGGTGCCCACGTTCCGCGGCAACCGGAACCGGGCCGGGCTCCTGGTGATCGCGCTGCTCATCATCGCCCTGCTGGTCATCAGGGCGGCCGCCTGAGCCGCCAGGCGGCCGGCCCGGCGTGCCTCACCCCGGGGGGATGCTCTGCGGGAACTTGAACAGCTGGTGCGGGTCGTAGGCCGTCTTGACCGTGGTCAGCCGCGCGAAGTTGGACCCGTAGTACGCCGTCTGCCAGTTCGTCAGGTCCGGGTCCTGGTAGTTCACGTAGGCCTGCCCGCTCGCGTACGGATGCAGCGACCCGTAGAACGACGTCAGCCAGTCGTGCTGCCGGCCTGACCCGGCCCCGCCCGCGCCCTCGTTCCAGCTGGTCGAATACTGCGCCCCGTACAGCGAGTTGCGGTGCACGAACGCGGTCGCGGCGGCCGGCACCCGGTTGAGCGCGCCGCCGAAACTGTCGAACGCGACCGCGCCGACGCCGCCGGCCGCGCCGCGCACCGCGCGCATCCGCTCGATGCCGGCCACCATCTTGGCGATGCCGGCCGGCGGGATCTTCTTGGTGAAGAAGTCGGACTTGGCGTAGGACGGCACCCGGGCCAGCTTGCCGTCCTTGGTCTGCGACGGCAGATGGCACTCGGAGAACGAGTAGGTGCCGCAGTTTGCCTCGATCATCATCGCGTTCCGGTACGAGGTGAGGAACACGTTGCCCGGGTTCATCGGGGCCGACCCGACCCGGCTGTACAGCTTGCGCAGCAGCGCGTTGCAGCCCGCCACGCTGCCCAGGTAGGTGCCGCCCACCTGGACCACCGGCGTGCCGCCGCCCGGCGCCGCCGACATGTGCAGGTTGGACCACAGCGCGTCCGGCTGGAACGGCGCCCAGTTCTGCCAGCCGGCCATCACCCGGGCCGCGGCCGACCAGGGCCATTGCAGGAAGAACAGCACCAGCGAGCCGAGCCGCCGGGTGCGGAACGTGAACGAGACGGCGATGCCGAAGTTGCCGCCCCCGCCGCCCCGGCTGGCCCAGTACAGGTTGGGGTTCGAGGTGGCGCTGGCGGTGCGGATGGCCCCGTCGGCGGTGACGATCCGCAGCGACTCCAGATTGTCGCTGGTCAGCCCGAACGCGCGGGACAGCACCCCAACGCCGCCGCCGAGGGTGAGGCCGGCGATGCCCACCGTGGCGCACGACCCACCGGGCACGGCCAGGCCGCGCGCGGCCAGCCGGTTATAGAAGTCGATCAGGTGGATGCCGGTGCCGACGGTGACCGAACCGGCGCCGACGTTGAAGTAGCTGATCCCCGTGACGTCCACGATCAGGCCACCGTTATTGCTGGACCAGCCCCCATAGCTGTGCCCGCCGGAGCGGGCCGACACCGGCAGGCCGAACGTGCGCACGAAGTTCACGCACGCGCTCACGTCGCGGGCGGTCGCGCAGTACGCGATGCCGGCCGGCCGCTTGAAGTCGAACCGCGGGTCGAACAGCTCCTTGGCCGCCGGGTACGTCTTGCCGCCGGGCCGGATCAGCTTGTGGGTGGACAGCGCCCGCCGCAGCGCCATCCAGTCCGCCACGCCCGGGCCGGCCTGTGGTTCCGATTTTGCTGCATAACGCCCTCGGCTGGCCGGTGCCACCAGGCCCGCCCCCAGCGTGCCGGCCAGCGGGACGGCGCCCGCGGCCAGCCCGGCCATAGCCAGGAACCGGCGCCGTTGCGGGGTGGCCACCTCACCCGCGTCCTGCTCGCTGGCCCATTCGCTGGTCTCCCGGCCGTCCCCCGGCCGCCGTGCCCCGTCCATCGTCGCTACGCCTCCGGTTCCGCTGCCCCACCTGGCTGCTGCGCCGCGAGACCCGCTCGCTGCTGCCAGTTGAGACGGCAGACCAGGCCCCCCGGTTGTGCACTTACTGTGATTCCCCGATGTCTTTGCGTCAAAAGCCACCCGGCGGGGCACACGCGGCACGAATCCATCGGCAAAAAAGAATTTGACCTACTCAACCATCCGGGGTTATGTTTGAGCTACTCAACTATTGAGCGGCTCAGGGGTGTTGCCGCCCGACTGACGGGGGAAGGAGGAGGGGCCGTGGAACCGCGATCGGCTGAGGACCAGCTCGACATGGACCTGGTGGACGCAGTAGGCGGTCTCTTCGCCCGGCTGCTGGTCGAGGCCGATCAGCTGGCGAAGGAGTACGAGGTGCCGGCGTTCTTCCTGAAGGCGATGCACCTGATCGATGCGCCGCTGGCCATGAAGGAGCTCGGCCTGCGGATGCATTGCGATCCCTCGTTCGTCACCGGCATCGCCGACATGCTGGAGAAGCGCGGGCTGGCCGTCCGGGAGCCCGATCCGGCCGACCGCCGGGTCAAGCGGCTCGTGCTGACCAGCGCCGGACTGGACATGAAGCACCAGATGGAGCAGGCGATGCTGGCCCGGATGCCATGGCGCCGGTCGCTCACCCAGGACGAGCGGGTCACCCTGATCACGCTCCTGCACAAAATGACGCCACCGATGAGCGGCCTCGACGCCGAGTGCCCAGGCGAGGAGGTGACCAGCCTTCTCGCAACTGCCACTGCTCCCCAGGTCAGCTGACCGATGCGCTGACCCTGCCGTAGCCGCACTGCGGCGGCCGTCCGGCAGACCGGTGAGTAACGGGGTTTCACTTCGTCATCCCAAATAAAGCTTCCGCGTGCGGCACGACCGCCGTGGCTCGGTACACCTATGCCCTGACAAGGAGACGCATGAGTACGACACAGCCCGCCACCAGGCGGGCCGCCCCCGGTGCGCCGGCCGGGCGCCATCTCGGGCTCGCGCTGGCGGTCATCGCCACGGCGCAGCTCATGGTGGTGCTCGACGCATCGATCGTGAACGTGGCGCTGCCGCACATCCAGCACGCGCTGGGCTTCTCCGGCACCGGGCTGGAATGGGTGGTGAACGCCTACACGCTGACGTTCGGCGGCCTGCTGCTGCTCGGCGGCCGGGCCGGTGACATCCTCGGGCGGCGCCGGGTCTTCATCGCCGGCATCATCGTGTTTTCGCTGGCCTCGCTGCTCGGCGGCTTCGCCACCTCCGAGTCCTGGCTGCTGATCGCCCGGGCGGTGCAGGGGGCCGGCGCCGCGATCGTCGCGCCTACCGCGCTGTCGCTGATCACCACTACGTTCCCGGAGGGCCCGCCGCGCAACCGGGCGATGGGCGTGTACGCGGCGATGAGCATCAGCGGCCTGGCCATCGGCCTGATCTCCGGCGGCCTGCTCACCACCTACCTGTCCTGGCGCTGGGTGCTGTTCGTCAACGTGCCGATCGGCATCCTGGTCACGCTGGTGGCGCCGCGGGCGCTCAGCGAGTCGAAGCGCCGCCCGGGCCGGTTCGACCTGCCCGGCGCGATCACCAGCACGCTCGGCGTCGCGGCCCTGGTCTACGGCCTGACCAGCGCGGCTACCAGCCCGAACGGGGTCTCGCACTGGGGTGACACCAAGGTCATCGTGTCGCTGGCCGCGTCCGTGGTGCTGCTGGCCACGTTCCTGGTCATCGAGGCGCGCAGCCCGCACGCGCTGATGCCGCTGCGCATCTTCCGCAACCGGGACCGGTCCGCCGCTAACCTGATCATGCTGTGCATCGGCACCGCGATGTTCGGGCTGTTCTTCTTCCTGACCATCTTCGTGCAGACGGTCTGGCACTACAGCCCGCTGAAGACCGGAGTCGCCTACCTGCCGATGGTCGCCGTCATCATGGCCATGGCCGGGGTCAGCGCCCAGCTGGTGGGCCGGATCGGCGCCCGGCCTCTGCTGATCGCCGGGTCGGCCATCGGCGCGGGCGGCATGTTCTGGCTGTCCCGGATCAGCGAGCACAGCACCTACGCCAGCGGCCTGCTCGGCCCGCTCCTGGTCACCGCGGCCGGGCTCGGCATGCTGTTCATGCCGCTGACCTTGGTGGCGCTGTCCCGGGTCCCGGACCGGGACGCGGGCCTGGCCGCCAGCCTGCCCAACGTCGGCCAGCAGGTCGGCGGCTCGATCGGGCTGGCCCTGCTGGGCACAGTGGCCTGGACCGTGGTGGCCAACACGGTGCACCACTCGGTCACGGTGGCGAAGGCCGCGGCGGCCCACGCGGCCGCGGCCGGCCATCCGGTGCACGTGACCACCGCGCAAGCCAAGACGGCGGTAACGGCGATCTACGACCACGCGCTGTCGGTCGGCTTCTCCCGCGGCTTCGTGGTGTCGGCCGGGATCATGGTGCTCGCGCTGATCATCACGCTCGCCGCCATCCGGGTCAGCCGCGCCGACCTGGCCGGCGCGCAGGCCACGATGAACAGCCCGGCCGGGGCCGGGGCCGAGATGGAAGTCATGGAGGAGGCCGTCCAGGCCGACTAGTCCTGGGCCGGCCGCCGACGGCGGCCGGTACTCGGAGCAGGGGCGCGCCCGGTCACCCGCATCATGGGTGGCCGGGCGCTCTGCTGCCCGGGCCCCCGGCGCCGGCCAGCGGGTTACGGCCCGCCGGGATTGGGGTTGGCCTGCGGCAAGCCGGAGCAGATGCTGGCCCCGGCGTTCCGGTTCTGCACCGTGGCCTGGTTGCCCTGGTTGCCCTGGCTGGCTGTGGCGGCCTTGCCCTTGTCCTTGGCCTTGGCTCTGCTGGTTTTGGCGGCGTGCTGGGCGGCCGGGGTGACCACCCCGGCCCAGTCGGCCCCCAGGGTCAGCGTCACCGCGCCCGGGGTGCCGGTCTGCGGCGCGGGCTCGGCCAGCGTGTTCTGCGCGGCCGGGGTCGCCTTGAGCTGGGTCATCAGCGTGTAGGCGGGGTCCGCCTGCACGGTACCCGCGTAGCTCACCGTGGTCGCGCTGGTGGCCGGGGCGTCACCGGTGCCGGTCACGTCGAAGCCGAGCGCGCGCAACTGCCGGGCGGTCTGCTTGGCCAGGCCCGGCGTGCCGGTGCCGTTCAGCACCTGGACCTTGACCTGGCTGATCGGCCTGACCGGCAGCCGGCCGTGCCAGGGCTGGCCGTCGGCCAGCATCTGGAAGAGCACGTCGTCCTCCGGCTCCTCGGGCAGCAGCCGGTTGACGTTGGCCGGGTCGGTGACGGTGGGCATGGTGAGCAGGCTCACGTTCTTGGCGTGCAGCCCGGTCAGGCTCTTCGCCAGCCCGAGCAGCTTGCTGACCGAGTTCAGGCCCTGGTCCACGGTGAGCGCCCGGGTGGCCAGGTCGGCGATCTTGAGTAGCTGGACCGAATTGGTCAGGATACCGGTGCTGTTCACCTTCTGGATGACCGAGGACATGAACGCCTGCTGCAGTTCGATCCGCGGCAAATCGCCGCCGACGTCGCCCTCGGCCGACACGCCGTGCCGGGTGCGCACGTAGGCCAGCGCCTGGTTATAGGTGAGCAGGTGCTTGCCGCCGCTGAGGTTCAGCCCGCTGAACGGGTCGTGGTAGCCACTGCGCGGCACGCAGACCTCGACCCCGCCGATCGTGTCCACCATGGCCCGGAACGAGTTGAAGTTGAACATGACGAAGTGGTCCAGCGTGACCCCGGTCAGGTCGTCCACGGTCTTGACCGCGCACGACGGGCCGCCGATGTTCATCGCGCCGTCGATGATCGCCTGCTGGTACGGGCCGAAGATGCCGGTGCCGACGCTGTGCCGGGCCTTGCAGCCGGGCTCGTAGACGATGGTGTCCCGCGGGATGGACAGCACGAGCGCGTGCGTGTGCGTCGGGTCGAGGTGGACCAGGATCAGGTTGTCCGAGTTGCTGGTGTTCAGGCTGGGATTGGAGCCCAGGTCACCGGGCCGCTGGCCCTGCCTGGTCTGGGAGCCGAGGATCAGGATGTTCTGCGCGCCGTAGACGGACCGGTGGCTCAGCCCGTTGACCGTGACCACGCTGATGTTGCCGTCCAGCCGCCGGTAGATGGCGTAGGCCCCCAGGCTGACCAGCACGACGGCCACGGCCAGGACCGTGCAGGTGATGTAGCCGGCCCGGGCCAGCGGGCTGAGTTCCCGCCAGTGGCCCGAGCGCGGCCTGCGGCCGCTCATCGCCAGCTCGGCCGGCCAAGCCGGGCAGATCCGCGCATATACCCACCATTCTGGTCATTACCTGGCGAGCCAGCATAGTGAGCAGCCGGCCGCCGGCGGGCGCAAATGGCCGCGTCATGACCCAGCCATGAACATTGCGATCCGGTCCGGCCGGCCGGGCGCGGTCAGGCTTGCGGGTGGTTCACGTCGAGCGGAACGGACTCCGCGCTGATCACGCCCAGCGATGTCGGCTCCGGCGCGGTGACCGCGTTCAAGCCCCAGTCGGTGAGTACCCGCAGCCGGTTCCCGGACATGGCGAACAGGTGATACCCCCGGGTCACGGCGTTGGCGGGCGGCCCGGACAACGGGACGTGCAGCGGGTTGGCCGCGGCGGCCAGCCCGCCCAGGTCGACGAGGAAGCCGAGGTCATGGTGCCGGTAGGGCTGCGCGGTGCCCGTGCCGAGTGAGGCCGCGACGTTCCTGGCCACCAGCTTGCCCTGCCGCTGGGCGTGCTGCGCGGTCATGCCGCAGACCTGGCCTGGGCGGGTCAGGTCGGGCACCGCCGCGCAGTCCCCGCAGGCGTAGATGTCCGGGGCGCCGGGCACGGCCATGAACTCATCGACCACCAGCCGCCCCCGGTTGGTGGCCAGGTCCAGGCCGTCCACCAGCGGGTCGGGCCGCACGCCGACGCACCAGATCAGCGACCTGGTGGGCACCTTCTCCCCGGTGGACAGCTGGACGAAGCCGTCGCCCGCGACCGAGATCGACTGGCCGGTCAGCACCTCGACGCCACGGCGCCGCAGCACCCGGTCGGCGGTCCGGGACAGCCGGGGATCCAGTTCCGGCAGCAGCCGCGGGGCGGTGTCCAGCAGCAGCCAGCGGATCGGCTGGCCGGCCAGGCCGGGCAGCGTCTTGGCCAGCCGGGTGGTCAGCAACTGGCCTTGCGCGGCGACTTCGGTGCCGGTGTAGCCCGCACCGACCACGACGAACGTGCAGCGCGCCTGGCGCTCCTCCGGATCGGCCGCCACCGCGGCCAGCTCGAGCTGGCGGATGATCTGGTCATGCAGGTACATGGCCTCGGCGATGCTGCGGAACCCGTGCGCGTAGTCAGCCAGGCCCGGGATCGGCAGCAGCTTGTTCA
Source organism: uncultured Actinomycetes bacterium (assembly GCA_963717125.1). Taxonomy (GTDB): domain Bacteria; phylum Actinomycetota; class Actinomycetes; order Streptosporangiales; family Streptosporangiaceae; genus RYN-230. Next base: position 398,836 of record CAVQVG010000008.1, on the reverse strand, counting down.
CGCTGCCCGCGGTCAGGATGAGCCGGTCGTAGCCGACCTGGCCGGCCGCGCCCTCGGGGCCGGTCCAGTGCACCACCTTCTGCCGTGGGTCGACATGGTTGACCGTGCCGAGCACGAACCGCATCTTGCGCAGCCGGCGGGCGAGCGAGACCCGGATATGCGCCGACTCCACCAGGCCGCCGCTCACCTGCGGCATCAGCGGCAGATAGAGGAAGTAATCCGTCGAGTTGATGACCACGATCTCGGTGCTGGCGCCGGCCCGCCGGGACAGTTCCCGTGCCGCGTTGAAGCCGGCGAAACCGGCCCCGACGATCACCACGCGGTGCTGCTTGCCCGAGTTCGCTATCACGGTCCTGCTCATCACGAAGATGCGGACGGGTGGCACCGCCAGGCCCGCTTTGTCCTGGATCGACCTTACGTCGCCGCCGAGGTGACCGGTCCGCGGGGGTCTGTCAGGTGGTGGGTGGTACGGCCAGGCCGGCGTTCCTGACCACCGCCCGCATGCCCTCGAGGACGCCGGTGATCTGTTCGGGCGTCGCGTCCTTACGGACCGGGACGACCACGGGAAAGCCTTCCGCCAGGGCTTTCTCCATCAGCTCGGCGAAAGCCAGCGCGAGCGAGGGGGGCCAGTCGTCGGGGACCGGGAAATCGAACTTCGGCTCTTGCTCCTCGAAAGACATGGTGGCTCCTCGTGGTCCGGGCCTGCCGGCCTGCCTCCCCAGATGGCGGACGGCAGGCGTCCGCACGTACACCACTGTCGTACCCAGGATGGCGCATCGCGCCCGTAGCATCCCCTGGCCGGTGCCTAGTCCGTGGCTCCCGCGACAGTGCCCCGCGATCTGTCACCAAGGAAGATCCGGGCGAATGCCGGGGTAGGCCGGCCGCCACATGGCGTCCTGGATGGCCTGGGCCGGGTTCGTGGGATTGAAGACGGCAACGCCGTCGGCCACCGCGGCGCGTACGACGGCCTCGGCGAGCATCGCCGACGATGCCCGCAGATCCCGTACGACGGGCAGCAGCGGCGCGCCCGGCTGCGAGGCGTCGGCCTGTTCGGCGATGGCGCCAGCAGCGGCCCGCAGCATGTGGGGGGTCACCCTGGAGGCTCCCGAGACCAGCACGCCGAGGCCGAGGCCCGGACCGACGAGGAATGAGCCCGCCTGCCGGATCGTGAAGGTGGCGCCACTGTGTATGGCGGCCCTGGCGGCCCTCCCGGTGGCCACCAGCGCCCGCCCGTCCGACCACGCGATGACGTCGGACGGTGCCGCCTCGGCGGTCGAGGCCGGACCGGAGACCGGCAGGATCAGCGGCTGGCTGGTCGCCCGGCACATGGCCTCGATGACCGGCCGGGTGAATGCCCCCTCGACGGCGGAGGTGCCGAGCAGGATCGTCGGTGCCGCTTCGTCAATGATCTCGGTCAGCCCCACGGGCGCCGGCGTGCCGACGAGCCAGATCTGACTGCGGGCCTGCTCTTCGCTGGCGCCGTCCACGACCATGGCCTCGCGCAGCTGATCGGCGATCGCGACACCGGTGGCGCCGGCGCCGAAGGCGACCACCGTCTGATACTTCATGGGGATGCCGGTGACGCGGATGCCGGCGTACACGGCGGCCAGCACGACCGCCCCGGTTCCCTGCACGTCGCTGAAGACCCGGTAGCCGCGGCCGTAGGCGTGCAGGGCCTGCCGCGCATTTTCCGGGTCGATGGCCTCGAAGTGCAGCAGCGCGCCGGGGAACAGCCTCGACACCGTCTGCACGTAGCGCCTGACGAAGGCGTGGTAATGGTGGCCGCGACGCCGGGCACGCCGGCTGCCCAGGTAGCACGGATCGCCGCGCAGTGCCTGGTTCTCCGTGCCGGCATCGAGCGACACGGGGATCACCCGGCTGGGGCGGATACCGGCGGCAGCGGTGTAGACGGCCAGCTTTCCCGCCGCTACCTGGATGCCGCCGACGCCCCCGTCACCGATGCCGGGGATCTCCCCGCCATCGCTGCACACGATGAAGTCAACGTCGCCGGCGCCCAGGCCGAGGGTGGCGAACGACTTCTCGATGTCGCCGGGCCGGTCGATCGACAGGTAGATCCCGTCCGGGCTGCAGTACTCCGGAGCGGACGGCCCGATCCCGTCGCCCGCCAGCGGGTCAGCGACAATGGGCAGCAGCTCGGCCGGGTGGCCGGAAAGCACCGTGAAATAGAGCGTCTCGTTGCGGTCGTGGAGATGCTCCAGGTAGAGCTTCCTGGCGATGCCGCCCGGCATTGCCCGGAGCTGGGTGTAAGCACGTTCTGCCTGCTCGTCAAGCGTCAGCACCGCCGGAGGCAGCCGGCCGGTGAGGCCCGGCTCCGTGCGTTCCCGCACGGAGAACGCGACTCCCCGGTTGCGGACCCGGTCGGACAGGATCGAATGGGTACGCGGCATCTTCGCCGCACGGTCAGTCACGACGTCAGTCTGTTCAGCGGAGGCGATCTGGTCCTCCGTAGTCCCTACTGATTTCGGCGGGTGCGCGCGGCCGGGGGGCGAATCCGCCCCGTCTAGACTTGATGAGTGGACGGGTGGCCGCTTGTCGGCCGGGACAAAGAGCTCACCCAGCTTGCTGGCGCAGTGGCCGGTCGGCGGGGAGCGGTCATCATGGGCCAGGCCGGGGTGGGCAAGACGACCCTGGCGTTGAGATACCTCGAGCTGGCCAGGAAACGGGGGACGGCAGTCGCGCGGGCGAGCGCTACCCGCGCGTCGCAAGCGCTGCCGTTCGGGGCGCTGGCGCCCGTCCTGCCGCCCGACCCCGACGGCGATGACCTCGGCCGGGAGAACCGGACTGAGTTGCTGCGGCGCTACGGCCGGGCGGTGGCGGAGACGGCCGGGGGGCGCCCGCTCGTGGTGTTCGTCGACGACGCGCATCTGCTGGATGACGGGTCGGCGACGCTGGTGCACCAGCTGGCCCTGACCGGGAAGGCGACCGTGCTGCTCACCGTGCAGTCGGGTCAGACGGTGCCCGACCCGGTGGTGGCCTTGTGGAAGGACGCCCTGGCCGAGCGGATCGAGGTAGCCGCCCTCCCGGACGCGGCCATCGAGGAACTGCTGGTAACGGTGCTGGGCGGCCCGGTGGACACGGCGTCACTGCGTCAGCTGGCCGATCACTGCCGGGGCAATCCGATGGTCCTGCGTGAGCTGGTCACCGGGGCGCTGGACAGCGGCGCGCTGGCCGCCGAGGGCGGCATCTGGCGGCTGCGGAGTGAGCTGCGGCCCACGGCCCGCCTGGTCGAGTTGGTCGCGCTGCGGCTCGGGAACCTGACCGATGCCGAGCGGGCCGTGCTGGAGCTGGTCGCCGTGGGCGAGCCGCTCGGCCAGGCCGAGTTCGCCCGGCTGGCCGAGGCCGGCTCCGTCGAGACCCTCGAGCGTAAGGGCCTGATCACCAGCCTGGCGGAAGGCCGGCGGATCCAGCTGCGGCTGGCCCATCCCGTCATCGGTGACGTGGTGCGGGCGGGGTTGAGCGCGCTGCGGGAACGGGCCCTGACCCGGTCGCTTGCCGAGGTGATCGAGACGACCGGCGCGCGGCGCCGGGAGGACACCCTGCGGCTGGCGTCGCTGCGTCTCGCGGGCGGCGGCGGCAGTGCCAGCCTCCTCCAGGCCGGAGCGATCGCCGCCCGGGGCCGCCACGACCATTATCTGGCCGAGCAGCTGGCCCGCGCCGCCCTCGCCGAGGGCGCCGGCTTCGGCGCGCGCTTCGTGGCCGCCGAGGCCGCGCAGTTTCAGGGCAGGCCGGCCCAGGCCGAGCGCGAGCTGGGCGCGCTGGCCGCGGACGCGGCCAGCGACGCCGAGCGGGCCCGCGTCGCCCTGCTCCGCTTCGACAACGCCTTCCTCCTTCAGGGCCGGGTACCTGACCTGCGGCTGCTCGACGATGTGGCCGGTACCATCGCCGACCCCTTCTGGCGCGACCAGCTGCTGGACAGGCGCTCGTTTGTCATGAGCTTCAGCCGCGGGCCGCGAGCCGTGGTGGAGACCGCATCGACCTCGCTCAGGCACCCCGGGTCAGAGCCGCTCACCGCCGCACACATGATCCTGATGTACAACCTGTCCCGGCTTGGGCGTCTCGACGAGGTCACCCGGCTGCTCAGCGCGCACCCCACCAGCGGAGTGATACCGGCACCCGGCGAAACGTGGGTGCTGTGGTCCCTGTTCAACGTCCGCGTCAGCGCGCTGATCTGGGCAGGCCGTCTGCGCGAGGCCGAAGAGCTCTTGACCCGCGCCCAGGGCGTGGTCATCGATCAGCCGGCCGCCGAAGCCAGCGCCTTCGTGGCCGAACGGCTCGCTTCTCTCCACCTCGAGCAAGGCCGGCTGATGAGTGCCTTCCGCCGGGCCGGCGAGTCCTACACTCTCTTCCAGCAGCTCGGGCGCGCGTTCGCCGCCCAGTTGCCCTATGCCGACGCCGTGCAGGCGCTGGCGCTGGCCGGGCAGGCCGGCCGGGCGGCCGGGACGCTCGCCGCTCTCGACGCCCTCGGCGTTCCACCTGTGCTGATCAACGAGACCGAGGTGCTGCAGGCTCGGGCCTGGACGGCGGCCGCCGCCGGTGACCTCCCCGCCGCCCGCCAGCAGCTCGAGGCGGCGGCCGATTTTGGCGAGGAGATCGGTGACCTGATCGGCGCCGTCAGCGCGCTGCACGGCCTGGCCCGCCTCGGCCATGCCCGCCAGGTGTCGGCCCGGCTCGGCGCTCTGGCCATTCAGGTCGACGGCGACCTGGTGGCCGCCCGCGCCGCCTACGCCAGCGCCCTCGCCGCCCGGGATAGCGAGGTCCTCGCCAAGGTCGCCGGCGACTTCGAGGATCTAGGCACGATCCTCTACGCCGCGGAAGCCTGCGCCGAGGCCGCCGTCCTGCTGCGCCACGCCGGAGAGGCTCGCCGGGCCGCTGCCGCCGAGCAGCGAGCGGCGCGGCTGCTGGCCCGCTGCGAAGGGGCCGCCACGCCCCCGGTCAGGCATATCACCGCCCGGGTGCGGCTGACTCAGGGCGAGCTCGACACGGCGATGCAGGCCGCGGCGGGCCGGTCCAACAAGCAGATCGCCGCCGAGATGCAGCTGTCGGTGCGGACCGTGGAAAGCCACCTGCAGCGGGCCTACGAAAAGCTCGGCATCTCTGGCCGCCGTGAGCTGGCCGGCGCGCTGCAGGACCAGCCGCCCACCGCCTGACCTAGGCCGCCGCATCGTTGGCCACCAGAGCGCGGCGCAGCGCGCGTACCGCGTAGAAGGTGCGTGATCTGACCGTGCCCGGCCGGATATGGAGTAGCCGCGCCGTTTCGGCCACCGACTGGTCGCGGTAATAGATTTCAGCCAGTACCTGACGCTGGAAATGTGGCAGAGCGGCGACAGCGGTGCGGACGCCGACTTCATCGACGCTGGCGTCGGCCCGCTGGCCGCCGGCGAACTCAGCTTTTTCGTCGAACTCGATCTCCAGAGGCCGGGCACGCCGGGCCCGGTACGCGTCGATGGCCGGCCGCCGGGCGATCGTCATCAGCCAGCCCCGGGGTGAGTGGTGCTGGAAGTCGGAGTTGTCGCGGTGGGTCCAGGCCCGCAGCATGGTTTCCTGAACGAGATCCTCGGCGCGGCCGCGGTCACCGCCGGTGAGAACGGTGGTCAGTCGCAGCAACGCCGGTCCGTGCTCGGCGTACAGGTCATGAAACGCCGCGTCCGCGTCGCTTGGCGAGGCGGTGCGGCTGGCCGCGGCGACGGCCGGGACGCCGACCTCGGATGATCGAGCCATGGTGATCGTTCTCCTTCGTGCACGAACAGTCAGCCACGGCACACAGCGGTCAGTCCTCAGTAACCACTACCGATTTCCGGGGCTGGGCTACTGGGCAGCGGCCGCCGCGCCCCGCCGGCCTGGCCCGCCAGTAGTCAAGGATCTGGAATTAGGTAGCGATTACTGAGGTGTAGTCGCTGCCGTTGTGGCCAGCTGTAATGAGGAACGGATCTGACATCAGCCTTGAAGGGACCGGCCATGGGAATTTTTCGTCGCGACCTCACCCGGCCTGAGCACAGCCTCGGGACGGCGCGGGCGGCAGACGACGTCTGCGTGAGCATGCGCCCGCGGGTTCCGTGTGACGGATGCCAGGTGGCTGAGGCACAGGTGGAAGTGGTTACTGACGCGGGCTCGGTCTTTTTGTGCCGACACCACCATAGGCAGTATCGGGACTCGATCGTTGCGGCTGGTCACGTGATTCGCCCGTGGCCAGGTGACCTCTGCAGCGAGCCATCATCGCAATCATGTTAAGAGGGATTAATGCGATGACAAGGGACGGAACAAGGCGGTGGCCGGACGCCGTGCTGGCTCAGATTGGCTTGCCGTGTGTCCATTCACGGGGTCGGTGACCGGGTAGTTTCTGACGTTCTGTGGTATTGGTATCTGGCCGGGGCCAAGTTTGTGCGCAGGTCCGTTGGCCTTGCTCCCGACCCGAACAGGCTCGTCAGCGGTGTCCGGGAAAGCTGTTGAGGCGCAGGGCGGTGCAGGGCGAGACTGCCGTCGTGGCAGCGCGGCGATATGTGTTCCTTGACCCCGATGGGATGGCCGGCGGGACCGGCTGGCTGTATGTCGTTGCGCGCGCCGAGACCGGCGTTATCTACCAGCAGCAATACGGCGGCACCGCGTGCCGCCAGGGCCAGGTGGAAGGCTTCCTGGTTCCGGTGTTCGGCCCGGAGAGCCTCGGCCAGCTCCGCGAGCTGTTCGAAGGGCATTTCCGCGGCGCTGGCACCTGGAACTACCGGTGGCAGGACACAGAGATACGCAGCCTGCGCAGGGCAGTCGAGGGCATCTGCTACTGGGCCGGCGACGCGCTCGACGCGACGCCGCACCCGCTCCAGCTTGATGAACACCAGCTCAGTGATGCTGATGAGGCATGGGTTCCGGTACTCACTCCCGACGGTCCGGGCATCCTCGTCTGGTTCAACTCGGACTGAGACTAGTACGTACACGCCTCCGCTATAAACCTCTGCGCTGTCCGCGTTTATCCCGGGCCGGTCAGTAGGCCTGGCCGACAGTCCGGTACGGGCTACTGGGGACCGATCGTCTCCCCTGTGATCGGCTAGAGCCGCGGCTCCCGATCCCGGCAGAAGCCGGCGGAGGAGGAGAAATGAAGAAATTCACCAGGGGCGCTGTGGCCGGCGCGGCCGGGACGACGGCACTGAACGCCGTCGGTTCCAGCGTGCTTGCCCACGCGGCTGTCTTGGGTGCGGCGACGGGAATGCGCTCCACCGTCGCCCTCGCGGCTCTCATCTTCCGGCGCAGCGACGGCCTGCCGGTCGTCTTCAGGCACCCGGCGGCCCGCCGGATGGCCGCGGCCGCCGATTGCGCGGAGCTGGTCGTCGACAAGCTCCCCGGGACGCCATCACGCCTCGACCCGCCGGGACTTACCGGCCGGCTGATATCCGCCAGCCTGGCGGCTGCGGTTCTCGCGCGTTCTGAGCACCGGGGCCCGATCCCGTCCATGCTGACCGCATCGGTGGCCGCCCTGGCAGCAGCGAAGATCTGCCACGACGCCCGGGCCGCGCTCGCCCGCCGCCTTCCGGACCCCGTGGTGGCGGTGGCCGAAGATGCCCTAGCGATCGGGCTCGCCGCCATCGGCAGCGCCTGACTGGCTCGAAGCTGGCTTGCCAGCCGGGTCCGGCGCGCCTGCGGAACGAATTTGATCGTCGGCCGGGCCGATGTCGTAGCTGGTGACGTGCAGGCCCAGGGCGCCCGCCAGCTCGGCCAGCGACCCGTCGATCAGCCTGAGGTCACGCAGTGCGAGGTGAGCATCACCGCTGCCACTCCCCGGGACGGCCAGCCGCTGCTCGATCAAGTCGAACAGGGAGGCTGAGCGGGTATAGCTGCCCCCGTCCAGGCCGGCGACGGCGGACTGGAGGGCGGTCAGCGAAGCCTGCAGGGTCTGACAGCCTCGGTCCAGCACGGCCGCGGTGTCCGCGTCCGGCGCGGCAGCCGGCTGGATGTCGCGCACCAGGTCAAGAGCGTAACGGCGGCCGGCGGTGGCGGCGGCCATGGTCGCGCAGGCCCGCTGACTCTGCCCGCCCGGCTGGACCCGCCGCATCGACTGGATGCTGGACGCCAGGGCTCCGTAGGCAGTGTTCAATGCCCGGGTATCGCCTTGCAGCACGGCAGCGTCCTCCGCCCCGCCGAGTGCTGCGTACGCGTGCCGGAGCAGGCTCGCCGTGGCGGCGAGATAGCCCCGCAACGCGACCCGGGCGACCCGGGAGGCGTGCAGGGGCAGCACGGCGACCACCACCGCGGCGGCTACCGCCGCGCCGATGGCGGTCTCTTCGAGCCGCTGTACCAGCAGCGTGCTGCTGAAGTCCCCGAGTTCCGAATACAGTTGCGACACCATCACCGTTATGCCGATGACCAGGAACGCGTAATCGGCGTGCTGGAGGTACAGGCCCAGCAGCACCGAGGCCAGGATGATCACGATCATCCAGGCCGCCGCGTGCGGCCCGATGAGGTCGACTAGACGGGAGCCGACCACGATACCCACGAGTGTCCCGGCGATCCGGGACAGCGCCTTGCCGATCTGCTCCTCGGCGTTGCTGGTCCCCTGGAAGACGACGAAAGCGCCGATCACCGCCCAGTAGAAGCGCTGCCCGGACAGCAGGTCGCCTAGAGCGATGGCGGCCCCGATGGCGACGCCCACCTGGATCGAGGTGCGGACGTAGGGAGCCACGGCGGCCTGGGGCAGGTGGCGGCCGGCCTTGGCCGTCGAAGAGGCCTGAGCGGTGGCCGCGGCCGTGACGGACAGCGAGCCGCCTTGGCGTAGGGGCACCGCCGGGATGAACAGTGCACCGGCGCCGGCTGGCTGGTCCTGGGTTCCCAGTTCGAGCCACTGCGACAGGGCATCGGTGAAGTCGGTGACCGACCCGGCGAACCGGTGGGCGATGATCTCCGTGTTGTCGCTGTCCGGGTCGGCTGGTGCGGTGAGCGTCTCCGCGAAGGCCAGGGCGGATGTCCGGGCGCCGTCACGTCGGCCGTCCCGCAGGCTGGCGAGGATCTCGCGGACCTGTTCCCGCTGGCCCGCGTGCAGCGGTGAACGGCCCAGCGCCTCGGCGAACCGGACCAGGTTGGCCAGGGCGAGCTCGGCGTCGAACAGCCGCTGATGGAGCAAGGCCGCGGCTGAATCAGCCGGCGCCGCGCCGGGATCGGCGAGCTGCCCGTCGATGAGCTGGGCGGCCTCGCCCACCCGGGTCTTCTGGCGGTGGAGGCGGCGGCTGGACCACGGGCCAGGCTCGTCGAACGTCGCCAGCGCCAGGCCGGCCAGCCGGCGCGTCCGGGCTTGGTAGGACCGCTGGGTCCGCCGCAGCGCCCGTGTGCTGGTGTCGCGGAACGCGCCGACCTTGACGACGATCGCGACCAGGATGCCCACCCAGATCTCCGCCGCCAGCCACCCGGTATCGCCGAGGGTGATCACAGACCCCAGCAAGAACCCGAACAGATAGCCGCTAAACAGCAGCGGCCCCATACGGACGCCGGCCGGGCCGAACCGCCGCAGGTAGGTGCCCGCGGCCAGGATAAGCGGCAGCAGACACAGGGCCAGGACGCGATGACGCGCGACAGCGAGCGACAAGGCCAGCGCCGCGATCATCGGGAGCGGCAAGACCAGCATGCTGACAACCTGATCCCGGGGCCGCGTATCCTGCACCGATATCGCCGCCGTCAGCCCGATGACGCCGCCCAGGACCATGGCGAAGATCAGCACTCCGTGATTGGCCGCCGCTACCCGAGCGGCGCCGGCCGCACCGGCGGCCGCTGGCGGCGCCGGCTGCTGCAACGCCCCGGTCAGGTGGACGAAGAGCCACTCTGCGCCGATCGCGCCCGCGATGGTCAGCGTCGCGCCCAAGACCGTGCGCAGCCGGTTGAGGCCCGGGTCGGGCCCCGCCAGCCACCCGCCTAGCCCGCCTAGGCTGTCCAGCAGACGGCTCGGCCAGCTGGCCCCCTTGACCGCAGGCTCAGGTCGCAGGACGGCTTTCACACCTACAGTCCAGCCGCGGTGCAAGCGGTAAGTCCTCAGTAATCGCTACCGATTTCCGAGGGCGAAGCTACCGGGAGGCCGGGTCAGCGCCAGCCCGGTCCTCAAGGGCCGGTCACCTGCGCTGGCGCTACAGGGCCGGTTCGGGCAGCGGGCGGCCGCTGCCGGTCCCGGCCCGCCGCCACACCACGTTCAGGTACCAGGCCGACGGCTTGCGGCGCCATGGCCAGGCACCGCGCACTTCCTCCAGCCACTGATGGTGTAGCCAGGCCGATCCGTGACCGAGGGGGTGGGTGAACCGGTAGCCGTACATCCCTCCCTTGTCCCGGCTTCGCTGTCCTGGCACCCGTTCCAGCACGCAGCCGAAGACCCGAAGATCGTCCAGATAGTCCTCAAACGGGGGCTGGCCGGCTCGCCGCCGCCACGCCGCGTGCGCCCAGCTATCGGCCCTGCCTCGCTGCGCGATCACCAGTGGGCATCCCGCCGGTACCGGGAAACCATCAGGAAAGCCGGGTGGCAGGCCGCGCTCGTCGAGCTCCCACAGGACGTCCGCCAAGCCGTAAAAGATGTCGGCCCCTGCGACGTACTCAAACGGCGGGCTTGGCCACGGGAATGGCTCGAGGCGGCCATCGAAGCCGGCCGTGCTCAGGCTCGCCGTGACCGCTGCGATGATCCGCTCGGCGTAGGCTTCGCCGCAGTCCTGGACATCCAGGTGCAGCACCGGCTCGCCGTCCACGAGGAACGCATCGCACCAGTTCGGCAGCGGAGCGCTGGGCTCAACGGGATGGGGAATCTCGCAGATTGCCCCGGCTGCGCGTTGCAGGGCGTCCAGCGCCGCGGCCGCATCAGGCACCTCTCGCAGCGCCAGCCGCGCCCGGTCGCCGTGACCTGCGAGATATTCGATCAGCTCAGCCTCGTCGCACCGAATCATGGTCTGCACGGTAGCGTCGGGCTACGACAGCATTTCTCCTGAATTAGCGAATTGCCCAGTAGTCTCCTCCGCGGATTCCGGTAGGGACTACTGAGGAATGACCGCCTGCGCTGTGGCCGACTGTAATGGTCAGTTCGGTCCGGCAGCCGCCGCCCGGCCTTCCTGGGCCGTCGGCGAGGAGGTGCGCTCGTGCTAGCAGGAAAGACGTCGGCTCGGCAGGTCCCGGCCGGGCCCCGGCAGCGGTCATCCCTGGGTGGTGGCATTCCCGCCCAGCAGCGCGTGCTGCGCGCCCAGGGTCGCGAGACCGTGCGCAGGCTGCTGGAAGCCGGGCTCGCCGAATTCGGTGCGCGAGGACTGCACGCGGCGAGCGTCGATGACGTGGTCCGCCGCGCGCAGACCTCGCACGGCACCTTTTATCTGTACTTCTCCAACAAGGAAGACCTGTTCAAGGCGTTGCTGCGGGACGCGCTGGACGATATGAAAGTCATCACCGACGAGTTCCCGGTGGTGACTCGCAACGAGGCGGGAAGGGCGGCGCTGCGCGGCTGGGTTCAGCGGTTCTGCGACATTTACCTGGCGCACGCCGGGGTGATCAGGATTCTCAGCCAGGCGGAGATCGTCGGTGAAGAGGTCTGGCACAGTGGTCTGCAGACGCTGTTCCGGCTGGCCGAGGCCATCACCACCGGGATGACCGCGGCCCGCCGGGAGGTCCCGGACGGCCCGGGGCAGCAGGACGAGCTCACCGCGCTGGCCTGCCTGATGATGCTCGAACGCGTCAACTACCTGATCAGCGTCGGGGTCAGGCTGCCTGGGAACGAAATGGCGGACCGGCTCAGCACCATCCTGTATGCCGCATTCCCCTCGGCACGACAGGCTGGCGGAAGGGGCGCACCGATCCGGAGTGACACCCACCGGCCGCCCACCCGGCCCCCCGCCCGGAACGCCCCGCAGACGGAAAAACCCCGAACCCTAACGTAGGTTCGGGGTCATGCCGATGTCTTGCGACATCACACAATGCTCCCGCGATAGGACTCGAACCTATAACCTACCGGTTAACAGCCGGACGCTCTGCCGATTGAGCTACGCGGGACCGGCGGACGATCGCCAGGCCGGGCCGGACGCCCGCTGTCTCTCGCCGCGGGCACAAGGGTAGCGCACCAGGGACGGTGGCCGTGCGGGTGATCACCGCGGCTGGCTCCGGCGCAGGCCGCGTGGCCGGTTATTTGCCCGCGCGTAACCTGGAGTACGGCATGGCTACCGGGGAAGGTCAAGCCCTGCGCAGCTATGCGCAGTGAACTCCGCCGAGAGAGGGTGCCAGATGCGGTACCGGTTTACGTTCCTCGCTGGGCTCGCCGTGGGTTTCGTGATCGGCGCGCGGGCGGGCCGGGAGCGCTACGAGCAGCTCAAGAAGCTGGCCAGCAAGGCAAAGGACAGCCCGGCGATGCAGCAGGCGGCCGGGGCGGCCCAGGCACAGGCGGCCAACCTGGCCCGGGCGGCCAAGGATCAGGCGGCGCAGCGGGTGCCGCAGCTCACCGAGAAGGCCAAGGCCACGCTCGGCGACCGAATCCCCGGGATGCGGCCCCGGGACGCCAACGGCCACTCCCAGCCGGGCGGCAGGTATACCGCCACGCCCGGCGCCCCAGGGTCAGGCGGCCAGCCGGGCCGCTGATATCCCGCCGGACCGGCCGGCTGGTGCTGTTTTGATCACTAAAGGTAACGGTATAACCAGCGCATGAGTCCACTATCCGGGGTACTGGGCGAGGCCTGGTCGTACTACAAGCGGTTCGCCGGGCACTTCCTGCTGATTGCCTTCGTCATCTACCTGGTGGCCGCGGCGATCGTGGCGCTGCTCTCACTGGCCGGATCCGTCGGCACGTTCATCGGCTGGCTCATCAGCGTGATCGCCGCCTTCCTGGTCCAGGCGGCCCTGGTCAAGGCGGTCCAGGACGTGCGGGACGGCCGGGCGGACCTGAACCTGGGCGAGACCGTGTCGGCCGTGGTGCCGTACCTGCCCGCGGTGATCGCCGCGTCCATCCTGGCCGGTATCGGCATCGCGATCGGTTTCGCGCTGATCATCGTGCCCGGGTTGATCCTGCTGACGTTCTGGTCGCTGATCGTGCCCAGCATCGTGGTCGGCGGCGAGGGTGTATTCGGCGCCTTCCGCAAGAGCTGGCGGACCGTGCGCGGCTACGCCTGGCACGTCTTCGGCACCTACGTGCTGGTGTTCCTGATCCTCATCGTGTTCAACATCGTGCTCGGCGTCATCCTGCTGGCGCTGCCCATCGTGGCCCGGAACTTCATCAGCAACATCGTGTCCGGGACGCTGGTCGCGCCGTTCCTGGCCCTGGTGGTGACGCTGGTCTACTACCGGCTCATCGCCGCGCACGGCGCCGCCGCCGCTCAGCCGGGCCAGGCCGCGTGGCCGCCGCCCGCCGGGTCGGACGTGCCGCCGGCCGGGCCGGGCACCGCACAGGCCGGCACCGGGACGGCCCCGTGGCCGCCCGCCGAGCCGGGCCCGCCGCCGGCCGCCCCGCCATCGGGTCCCGACACCCAGGCCTGACACAGCGCCGGGTCCCGACCCCGTGAGGGCAGGGCCGGGACCCGGCGTGGTCAGTCAGTCAGTGCTTAGCCGAGGTACTCGCGGAGCATCTGGGCCCGGCTGGGGTGGCGCAGTTTGGCCAGCGTCTTGGACTCGATCTGGCGAATCCGCTCGCGGGTCACGCCGAACTCCCGGCCGACTTCCTCCAGCGTGCGCGGGTGGCCGTCGATCAGGCCGAACCGGAGCTGGATGATCTTCTGCTCGCGCGGGTTGAGGGTGTCCAGGATCTGCTCGAGCTGATCCTGCAGCATGATGAACGCGGCCGCCTCGATCGGCACCACAGCGTCCGCGTCCTCGATGAAGTCGCCCAGGTCGGAGTCTTCCTCGCCGATCGGCGACTGCAGCGAGACCGGCTCCTGGGCGATCCGCTGGATCTCGGCGACGCGTTCCGGGCTCAGGCCCATCTCCCCGGCGATCTCGTCCGGGGTGGCCTCGCGGCCAAGGTCCTGGTGCAGCTGGCGCTGCACCCGGGCCATCTTGTTGATGGTCTCCACCATGTGCACCGGGATCCGGATGGTGCGCGCCTGGTCGGCGATGGCCCGGGTGATGGCCTGCCGGATCCACCAGGTGGCGTACGTGGAGAACTTGTAGCCCTTCGTGTAGTCGAACTTCTCGACCGCGCGGATCAGGCCCAGGTTGCCTTCCTGGATCAGATCGAGGAAGACCAGGCCACGGCCGATGTACCGCTTCGCGATCGAGACGACCAGGCGGAGGTTGGCCTCGATCAGCCGCTGCTTGGCGCGCAGCCCGTCCGACGCCAGCTCGCCCAGCTCGGCCCGGTGCGCGTCGAGCAGCGGGAAGCCGCCTTGGAGTTTCTCCTCGGCGAACAGCCCGGCCTCGATCGATTTGGCCAGCTCGACTTCGTCCGAGGCGGTGAGCAGCGGCACCCGGCCGATCTCACGCAGGTAGATACGGACCAGGTCCCCGGTGCCGGCCCGCTGGCCGGCATCGGCCGCACCGCGGGGCACATCCGGCACCTCGTCGGGCGGCGGGTCGGTGATCTCGACACCCTCGTCGGTGAGCAGGCGCACCACGTTCTCGAAGGCGTCGGCCGGGAGCTCGGCGGCATCAACTGCGGCCGTGATGTCAGCAGCGGTGACGGTGCCGCGCTCCCTGGCCCGTGCGACCAGTTCCGCCACCTGTTCCGCTGACAGACCGCCACTGGGAAGTAACGTAAGGGTCACGCAGACCAGTGTGCGCCACGAAGCCTAGGTAACGGTGGGGTTAATTTTGTCACCTTCTGGTAAGTAACGGCGGCGCCTGCCGAACCGATCGCGCCGGCTGACTCACCGGTCACATGGTCATCCTGGGTGCCGTCCAGTACATCGTGCGCACTCCGGCCACGGCTCAGAGCGCCCCGCCCGACCGCTCCAGCAGGCCCTTCCGGCGCTGCTCGAGCGCCACCAGGTCGCCGAACGCCCGGTTGTACTGGCTGTCGGCCGGGTTCAGCCGCTGCAGCCGCGACTTGAGCTCGGCGATCCGCCGGCTCACCGCGAGCTCCTCCACCCGGGCCAGCACTTCCTCGGCGTACCGGGCGTCCGCTTCCCCGTCGGATCGCGGGGCCTCGATCGCCTCCACCGCCAGCCGGGTGACGAATTCCCTGGCCCGATCGTTGGGCGCGGCGTCGATCAGCCGCAGGCCCACTCCCGGGATGTCCCGGCGGCGGCCACTCCCCCGCAACCCTCGATCAGCCCGCGGACCGAGCCGTGCACCGGGACGCTGAAATCGCCCGCGTCCAGCGCGTCGAAGGCCGGCCCGCACAGCGCCGGGCGCTGCACGGCCAGCTTGAGCACCTGGCGTTCCAGGTTGACCACCGGGTCGCTAGCGTTGTACGGCGCGGCGGCTACCTCAGCCTGGGCCGCGCTAGCCGCGGCGGCGGAGCCGCCGCCCGGCGCGGAGCGGCGGTCGGGGGGTCCGGGGGGTCGCCCCCCCGGGCTAGCACCGGGCGATCGGGGGGCGCCGGGGGGTCGCCCCCCCGGGCTAACACTGCGCACCCGGGCCAGTACGAAGTCCTCGTTCAGCAGGCCGAGCCAGCGGTCCAGGCTGATCGCGTACCGGTCGCGCAGGCCGCGGTCCTTGATCCGGGCGATGATCGGCGCGGCCGCGTCCAGGGCGGCCAGCCTGCCCTCGTTGGTCTCCAGGTTGTGCCGGGCCAACTCGCTGCGGACGGCGAACTCGTACACCGGCTGACGGCGCGCGATGAGATCGCGGACCGCCGCGTCGCCCTGCTTCAGCCGCAGGTCGCACGGGTCGAGCCCGTCCGGCTGCACGGCCACGAACGTCTGCGTGGCGAACCGCTCCTCCAGGTGGAACGCGCGCAGCACCGCCTTCTGCCCGGCCGCGTCGCCGTCGAAGGTGAAGATGACCTCGGCCACCTGCCAGTCCGCGTCCATCAGCAGCCGGCGGAGGATCTTGACGTGGTCCTCGCCGAACGAGGTGCCGGACGTGGCGACCGCGGTGGTCACCCCGGCCAGGTGGCAGGCCATCACGTCGGTGTAGCCCTCCACGATGACCGCCTGCCGGCGCTGCGCGATGTCCCGCTTGGCCAGGTCCGCGCCGTACAGCACGGAACTCTTCTTGAACAGCGGGGTCTCCGGCGTGTTCAGGTACTTGGGGCCGTCCTCGTCCGGGTTGAGCTTGCGCGCGCCGAACGCGATCACGTCCCCGGTCAGGTCCCGGATCGGCCAGATCAGCCGGCCCCGGAACCGGTCCATCGCGCCGCGGCGGCCCTGCGTGGCCAGCCCGCCCGCGAGGAGTTCCTGCTCGGTGAAGCCACGGCCGCGCAGGTGCCTGGTCAGCGCCTCCCACTCGGCCGGGGCGTACCCGACACCGAACCGCTCGGCGTCGGCCAGCTCGAAACCCCGCTCGGCCAGGAACGCGCGAGCCGGGGCGGCGGCACCGGCCTCGTGCAAGCGTTCGGCAAAAAATTCCGCCGCGGCCCTGTGCGCCTCGATCAGCCTGCGGCGCTGGCTGTGCTCCCGCCCGGGCACCTGGCCGCCCTGCTCATAGCGGAGCTCCAGGCCGGCCCGGCCGGCCAGCCGTTCCACTGCCTCGACGAACGACAGGTTGTCGATCTTCTGCACGAACTTGATGACGTCGCCGCCCTCGGCGCAGGAGAAGCAATACCACAGGCCGCGGGCCGGGGTGACGTTGAACGAGGGAGTCTTCTCGTCGTGGAACGGGCACAGCCCCTTGAGCGAGCCGCCGCCCGCGCTGCGCAACTGGAGGTACTCGCCGACGACCTCATCGACGGCTGATCTCTCCCGAACGAGCGCGATGTCCTCGTCGCGGATCCGGCCCGCCACCTGGCACCCCCGCTCCGCCGCCGCTGCTACCGCCGCGAGTCTAATCGCCGCTTAGGTCGTTTTGCGGCCGGACACGGGGGCTGGCGGCGGGCAAACCGCGGCGGCTTGCCGCCGCGGGGCGCGGAGCGGCGATCGGGGGGTCCGGGGGGTTGTCCCGCCGGGCTGGTACGTTCGCGTCGTGAGCCTGCTGGTGCTGTGGGACGTCGACCACACCCTGCTCGACGCGGGAGGCGCGGGCATCCAGCTGATCCGGCGCGCGTTCACGGAGATGTTCGGCCGCGACTTCCCGCGCACCCCGGCGCTGGCTGGGCGGACCGACCGGGCCATCGCGCTGGAGGTGCTCACCCGCTCCGGGGTGCCTGACCCGCAGGCCCAGCTGCCCGCGTTCCAGCAGCTCGTGGCGGGCCTCGCGCCGCAGCTCGGCGGGCTGGTCCGGGAGAGTGGCCGGGCGCTGCCCGGGGCCACTGAGGCGCTCACCGCGCTGGCCGCGCTGGCCGACGGCCGGGGCGGGCCGGACCGGGACGGGCGGGCCGGACCGCTGGTGCAGTCGGTGCTGACCGGGAACATGCGGGCCACGGCCATGGTCAAGCTGGCCGCGCTGGACCTAGACCGGTATCTGGACCTGCGCGTCGGCGCGTACGGTGACGCGCACGAGATCCGGGCCGACCTGGTCCCGCTGGCCCGGGCCCGGGCGGCCGCGGCTTACCGCGGCGACTTCGCGGGCCGGGCCACCGTGCTGATCGGCGACACCCCGCTCGACATCGAAGCGGCCCGGCTGACCGGCGCCCGGTCGATCGGCGTGGCCACCGGGGGTTTCGGCGTGGCCGAGCTGTCCGCCGCCGGAGCCGACACGGTGCTGCCCGACCTGGCCGACACCGCCCGTGTGCTGGCCGCCGTCGCGGGTGGGCCGCCGGAGACCTTGCCGTCTGGTGACAGGTGACCTTGTGCCCTGCTGATCCTCGTGCTAGGCAAGTAACTTGGCCGTTACCCAAGGCCTGGATGCAGGCCACCGACTAGCCACGAGGCCCGTGCCATGCTCAACCGGATCCTGCTCGGCCTGGACCGCTCCGATTCTGGGCAGGTCGCGCTCAGTTTCGCTATGGCGCTGGCCGGCCCGGCCGCGGCCGTCCGGGTGGTGCACGTCAACGAGTTCCAGCTGGGCGGCCGTGGGCTGACCGTGGAGACCGCCGACGAGGCGACCGCGCTGGTCGCGGACGCCGTCACCGAACTGCACCGGGCTGGTATCCAGGCCTCCGGCCTGGCCGCCGTGTTCAACCTGCTTCGGGGTGGCCGACCATCTGGTGGCCGAGGCGGGCCGCTGGCCCGCGGATGTCATCGTGCTCGGCTCGTGCCGCCGTCATGGGATGCGCCGGATGCTGAGCCGCGGCGTGCGGGAACGGGTGCTCCGGCTCAGCTGCCTCCCGGTGCTGACCGCCCCGGCCCCACTCAAGGTGGGCAAGCCGGAACTGGCCGCCCAGCTCGCCGGCCCGCAGCCGCGCCGCGGCCGCAGCCCGGAGCGCCGCTCCGGCGGCTGAGCCCGCGCTTCCCCGGGCCATTTACTATTCAGCGCATGAGATTTGCTATCGCGATCCCACAGTTCTACGCGGACGGCGAGTTCGATCCGGGGGCGTTCCGCGCCTATTTCGCCCGGGTCGAGGAGCTGGGCTACGACAGCGCCTGGGCGCAGGAATCCGTGCTGGGCACGGGTCCGCAACTGGCGCCGGTCGAGGCGATGACCTACGCGGCCGCGTGCACGCAGCGGCTGCGGCTCGGCTGCGTGGTGTTCGTATCCACCCTGTACAGCCCGGTGCACCTGGCCAAGAGCCTGAGCACGCTGGACCAGCTCAGCCAGGGCCGGACCGAGATCGGGGTGGGCACCGGCGGCCCGGGCCGGCCGTTCGCCGCGTTCGGCGTGGACCCGCACCGGTACGTGGCCCGGTTCAGCGAAGGGCTGGAGCTGATGAAAGCGCTGTGGACCGAGCCGCGGGTCACGTTCGACGGCGAGTTCTGGCAACTGCACGACGCCGCGATGGAACCCAAGCCGGCGCAGAAACCGCATCCGCCGATCTGGATCGGGGCCAACGGCCCGGCCGCGCTGCGCCGCGCGGTCCGGCTGGGCGACGGGTTCTTCGGCGCGGGCTCGACCCCCACCGCGACGTTCGCCGAGCAGGTCACGATCGTGCGCGAGGCGCTGGCCGGGACGGGGCGGCCGGCCGCGGAGTTCGGTATCGCCAAGCGGGTGTACATCGCGGTGGACGACGACGCGGAGCGGGCCAGGACCCGGGTCAACGCCGCGCTGGAGCGGCTGTACGGACAGCGGTCCGAGCGGATCGAGGCCGCCGCCGTCGCCGGGACCCCGGAGCAATGCGCCGCCGGGCTGCGCGCAGTGGCCGAAGCGGGCGCGGAGCTGATCCTCTGCACCGCGATGTTCGACCAGGCCGGGCAGGCCGAGCGGCTGGCCGCCGAGGTGCTGCCCCAGGTCGGCTAGCGGCACTGCCGGTGAGTTAAGCGTTTCCCGCTCGATGGTTTGACCATCTGCTAGCCTGCGCGCATGGCGGACCTGGGGCCCGTCGCTTGGCCGCCTGAGCCGATCAGGACCGAGCGGCTCGTGCTCCGTGAGCCCGAGGCCCGGGACCGTGCGGCGTTCATCGAGCTGCTGGCCTCGCCAGAGGTGGGCACCTACCTCGGTGGCCCCCAGCCGCGTGACGAGCTTGAGCGCGAGATGCCCGGGGCGCCCGAGCGGCGCCCCGGCCTCTTCATAGTCGATCTCGACGGAGCCATGATCGGCCAGATCATTCTCAGCAGAGCAACGGGGCACGGCCCTCCGGCTGCTGCCGGGGAGGCCGAGCTCGGCTACCTGTTCCTGCCGGAGGCGTGGGGATTCGGGTACGCCGCCGAGGCGTGCGCAGCGGCACTCGGCTGGTTCGCCGGCGAGCTTCCTGGCGAGCCGGTGGTGCTCTTTACCCAGACCGCCAACGCCCCCTCGATGCGCCTCGCGGCGAAGCTGGGGTTCACCGAGGTAGAGCGGTTCGAAGCCTACGGCGCCGAGCAGTGGTTCGGCATGTGGTCCCCGGTCACTTAACTCCCCGGCATTTCGGCTAGCGGCTACAACTCCTGGTGTAGCCGGCCGCTCGCGGTACCGCGAAAGCTGGCCGGAAAGCAGGGCCGCCAGCATGACGACACCGGGCCGGCCAGTGGCCAGCATGGGGGCATGGTCGTCATCACGGCCGCGCGCCGGTGCGCTGGGCGCCGGCACGCCCGGCGCGCCGGCGGTCCTCCGCCCACGGGCGTACGGATATGCGCCCAGGAATGGAGGGCGAAATCAGCCCGCAGCCCGATGTGCCACCCGGCGACGGCAGCGCAGAATGGTCGTGCGGCCAAAGTCGCCACACCGTTCTGTGGCCGCCGCGGCCGCGCCAAGCCGACATATCTAGGGGCAGTCCGTTATGGCTGATAGCAACGGGGAAATCCACTCATCTGATCATGAAATCCCGCTCGGCCGGGTCGTGCTGTCCTGTCTGGCCGTGCTGAGCGCCGCGGCCGCGGTGATCCATTTTGCCGCCGCGGCCGACTATTTCCAGGGGTACTGGCTGTTCAGCCTGTCCATGCTGGTGGCCGCCTGGCTGCAGGCCGCGTGGGCGGCGGTGGCCCTGATCAGGCCGTCCCGGGGGCTGCTGCAGGCCGGGCTGTGGCTCAACGGCCTCGTGCTGGCGCTCTACCTGATCACCCAGACGACCGGGGATGGCATCGGCACCGCGCCGCACGCGGCCGGGCTGTCCGGTTTCGCGGCCGGGCTGAGCGCGGCGCTCGAGGCGGTGCTGATCGTCGGCTGCGGCTGGCTGCTGACCGCCCGGTCTGGCCAGCGGGTCCGGCGGCAGCGGCTGATCACCGCGCCGGCCGTCACCGGCGGGATGACCGCCGCGCTGCTCGGCGTGGCCCTGGCCACCGCCGCGCCGGGGGCCGCGACGAACACCGCCGCGACCAACACCGCCGGGGCGAGCACCGCCGGGAGCAGCGCGGCCGGGTCGATGCCGGGCATGCGGATGCCCAGCCAGGCGGCCGCGGCGATCAAGCTGGCCAACAGCACCCCGGCCGGGGACATCTCCATGCCGAGCCCGGACATGCAGATGATGCCGGGCATGCGGATGGCGAGTTCCACCCCTTGCGTGGCTACGCCCAGCGCGGCGCAGCAGCAGGCGGCGGTCCGGTTCGTGGACACCAGCTGGCAGGGCGCCAAGAAGTACCGCAGCCTGGCCGCGGCCCAGGCGGCTGGCTACCGGGCGATCACCCCGCGGGGCGCGCCGGTGGTGCACTACCTCAACCCGGCCTACTACCGGGCGACGGTGCGCGGCGGCCCGGTGCTGAACGCCGGCGCCCCGCAGTCCCTGGTCTACGCGAACACACCCAAGGGAGCGGTCCTGGTGGCGGCGATGTACATCACCACGCCGGGCGGCCCGACCCCGCAGCCGGGCGGCTGCCTCACCCAGTGGCACGTGCACACCAACCTGTGCCTGGCCCCGGGGCTGGACGTGGTCGGCGCGATCGGCCCGGGCCAGCCGAACTGCCCGGCCGGCTCGGAGAACCGGGTGACCCCGGCCATGATCCACGTCTGGTTCGTGCCCATCCCCGGCGGCCCAACCGCGGTCGACGCGCCCGACCGGCAGGTGGTGCAGGCCGCCGAGCGGGTGCCCACGCCGCGGAACGGCACCGCCTGACCGGCGGCCCAGCGAAGGGAATCCGCGATGAGCAACATGCTCGATGAGCAGGCGCCGGCCAGCGCGGCCGGGTGGCTGGACCGCCGGGATCGCGGGCAGCCCGGCCTGGCGCGGGGATTGGGCGGCGCTGGACACCCGCCGCTGGCTGCAGCTGGGCCTGGCCGCCCTGTGGCTGATCGACGCCCTGCTCCAGGTCCAGTCGGTCATGTTCACCAAGGCGTTCGGGCAGATGCTGGCGGCCACCGCACCGGGGAACCCGGCTATCATCGCCGACCCCATCACGTGGTCCGCGCGGCTGATCGAGGCCCATCCCACCTGGACCAACGCGGCGTTCGCGTCCGCGCAGCTGTTCCTGGCCCTGGGCATCGCCTGGCGGCCCACGGTCAAGCTGGCGCTGGCCGCGTCGATCGCCTGGTCGCTGGGCGTCTGGTGGGTCGGCGAGGGACTCGGCGGCGTGCTCAGCGGGACCGCCGACCCGGTGAGCGGCGCGCCCGGCGCGGTGATCATCTACGCGCTGCTCGCGGTGCTGCTCTGGCCCACCGACCGGGCGGGCCCGTTCGAGGCGGCCCGGCCGCTCGGCGCCGGGCCGGCCCGGCTGCTCTGGCTGGCGCTGTGGGGCAGCCTCGCGTTCTTCGCCGTGCAGGGCGCCAGCGGGGTGCGCGCCATGATGTCCGGGATGGCCGCGGGCGAACCCGGCTGGCTGGCCAGCCTGGACCGCGGCACGGCGAGCCTGCTGGCCGACCGCGGGACCGGCGTGTCGGTCGTGCTCGCGGTGGTGTTCGGCGTCATCGCGGTGGGCATCTTCCTGCCCGCCCGGGGCGCCCGCGCCGTCGTGCTGCTGGCGAGTGTGGTCGCGTTGCTGGTCTGGGTGGTCGGCGAGAACTTCGGCGGCATCTTCGCCGGCTCGGCCACCGACCCGAACTCCGGCCTGCTCCTCGTACTGCTGGCGGCCGCGTACTGGCCAGGCCGGGTCGCGGCGAAGGGCGTTGGGCAGGAATAGCGGGAGGGGTACGGGCGGAACCGCTACAACCCTGGGTGTACCAGCCCGCGACCTGGGGCTGACGCGGGTGATCACGATCCCGATCTAGGGTCAGGGTATGACTGGCAGGGAGGATAGAGCCGCCGTGCTCCGCCCGCCGCTGACCGACCGGCTGACCAGCCGGCAGTGGCTGGTCATCGACTGCGTGGTGGCGGTGCTCGCCGCGGGGATCCTGTGGGTCAGCGTCGGGCGGCACGGCTTCCGCTACCACGCGCCGCCGCCAGGCCCCGCGGTGTTCGCCGTGCTGGCCACCGCCCCGGTCGCGGTGCGCCGGATCTGGCCGGTCCCGGTATTCGCGGTGGTCCTGGTGGCCAGCAGCGTGCTCACCGCGCTCGGCCGGGCCACCGCGGTGATGGACGTGACCCTGTGCATGGCGGTGTACCTGGTCACGGTGCGCGGCCGCCGGCCAGCCGCGCTGGCCGTCCTGGTGCTGACCGAGGTCTCCCTCGGCGCCGGGCTGCTGAGTTACGCGGCCAGCGAGCGGATCCTGGTGCAGCGGGCACACAGCATGCTGGCCGCCGGGGCCATCTGGTTCGTCGCCGACAGCGTGCGGGAGCGGCGCCGGTACCTGGCCGGGCTGGCCGAACAGGCGGCGCAGCGGCAGCAGGCCGAGGCCGAGCGCAACCGCCTCGCGGTCCAGGAGGAACGGGTCCGGATCGCGCGGGAGCTGCACGACGTGGTGGCGCACAGCCTCGGGGTGGTCACGGTCCAGGCCGGGGTGGGCCGGCGGATCGGCGCCGCCGCCCCGGCCGAGGCGCTGCGCGCGCTGCGCGCCGTGGAGGTCACCGGGCGGAGCGCGCTCGAGGAACTGCGCCGCATCCTCGGCCTGCTCCGCGACGACGAGACGCAGCGGCCGAGCCTGGCGCCCACGCCGGGCATCACCGACCTCGGCGAGCTGGCCGAGGTGGTGCGGGCGGCCGGAACGCCGGTCAGCCTGGCGGTGACCGGGGACGCGGCGGCGCTGCCCCCGGCGGCCGCGCTCACCGTGTACCGCATCATCCAGGAGGCGCTGACCAACGTGGTCAAGCACGCGGGCGGCGCGGCGGCGTCGGTGCGAGTGGCGGCCGGGCCGGACGGGGTGCGGATCGCGGTGACCAACGACGGCCGGGCCGCGGTGCCTGGCGCCGCCGCGGCCGGCCTGAAGGTGGCCGGACGGCACGGGATCGTCGGCATGCGGGAGCGGGCGGCGGTGTTCGGCGGCACCCTCGACGCCGCGCCGCTGGCCGACGGCGGGTTCCGGGTGACCGCGTTCCTTCCGGTACACGGCCAGCCGGCGGCCGGACCGCTGGCCGGCGGGCCGCCCGCAGGCCGGGTGGCATGACCATCGGCGTGGTGGTGGCCGACGACCAGGCCATCGTCCGGGCCGGGTTCCGGATGCTCATCGAGGCGGAGCCGGACCTGGCCGTGCTGGGCGAGGCGGCGGACGGCGCCGAGGCGGTCGCGGTGACCAAGCAGACCGCGCCCGACGTGGTGCTCATGGACATCCGCATGCCGGTGCTCGACGGCATCGAGGCGACCCGGCAGATCACCGCGGCCGGGCCGCCGCCCCGGGTGCTGATCCTGACCACGTTCGATCTCGACGACTACGTGTTCGGCGCGCTGCGGGCCGGGGCGAGCGGGTTCATGCTGAAAGAACGCCCGCCCGAGGAGCTGCTGGCCGCGGTCCGGGTCATCGCGGCGGGCGAGGCGCTGCTGGCGCCGAACATCACCCGGCGGCTGATCGCGCACTTCGCCAGCCAGCCGGACCCACTGCGACCGGCGCCGCAGGCGCTGGCCCGGCTGACCGCCCGGGAGCGCGAGGTGCTCACGCTCATCGCGCACGGGCTGTCCAACACCGAGATCGCCGGGCAACTGGCGATGAGCGTGCCCACCGCCAAGACGCACGTCAGCCGGATCCTGGCCAAGCTCGGCGCGCGGGACCGGGCACAGCTCGTGGTGCTGGCCTTCCAGGCCGGCCTAGTGCGGCCAGGCTGAGGGCAGACGGGCTGAGGGCAGGCGGGCTGAGCACGGGCGGGCTGAGCGCGGGCGGGGCTACATCCCGGGATGTAGCCGGGGGGCGCGGCTAACGCGGCGGCCGGCCGGAAATCGGGGCCGCCAGGCTGACGACGGCGGCCCCGGGCGGCGGCCACCATGGGGCGCGGAGCACGGCGTTCCAGGGAGGCACGGATGCATGACGCGGCTCGGCCCCCGGGTGACCCGCGAGCAGGCGGGTTCTTCGCGGCCATCGCGGGTTTCGCGGTCCGGTTCCGCGGGCTGGTGGTGATCGGCTGGCTCGTCGTCACGGTGGCGGCCATGCTGGCGCTGCCCGGGCTGGGCAGCGAGGTCAACAGCGACCCGAGCCTGTTCCTGCCGGCCGCCGCGCCGAGCGTGCGGGCGGCCGCGCTGGCCGCGCCGCTGCTGGGCAGCGTGACCAAGAGCAAGGTCACCATCGTGGCCGCCCGGGCCAGCGGGCCGCTGACCGCGGCCGACCTGGCCACGGCGTCCCGGGTCGCCGGCCTGGCCCGCCAGATCACCGGGGTGCTCTCGGTCCGGGCCGGCGCGATCTCGCCGGACGGGCACGCGGCCGAGATCGACGTGGCGGTGGGCCACGACGCCTCGGACGTGGCCGCGCTCAAGCCCATCGTGCGTCACCTGCAAGCGTCGCTGGCCAGCGCGGACCCACCAGCGGGACTGGAGCTGCACCTGGCCGGCCCGGTGGCCAGCAACGCGGCCAGCAACGCCAGCGGGAACAAGGCCACCGGCCGGATCGGCCTGTTCGCGATCCTGTTCATCGCGGCGGCGCTGCTCATCCTGCTGCGCTCCCCAGTGGCCGCGCTGGTCACCTTCCTGCCCAGCGTGGCCGCGCTGCTGGTGTCTGAGAAGTTCATCGCCGGGCTGGGCGCGCACGGGCTGCAGATCTCCTCGGTCACCCAGACCCTGCTGGTCGTGCTGCTGCTCGGCGCGGGCACGGACTACGGTCTGTTCCTGATCTACCGGTTCCGCGAGGAACGGCGGGCCGGGACCGAGCCGCACGCGGCCGTGGCGGCGGCGCTGACCCGGGTCGGCGCGTCCATCACCGCGTCCGCTGGTACCGTCATCCTGGCCCTGCTCACCCTGCTGCTAGCCACCTTCGGGCTGTACCGCGACCTGGCCGTGCCGCTGGCACTGGGCATCGTGGTCATGCTGCTGGCTGGGCTGACCCTGCTGCCAGCCCTGCTCGCGCTCACGGCCGGCTGGATGTTCCAGGGCGGCCAGCCCGATGGTGGTGACCAGGCCGGCTGGTGGGGGCCGGTGGCGGCCCGGGCGGTGCGCCGCCCGGGCCTGGTGCTGGGGGCCGGCGTGCTGGTCTTCGCCGGGCTGGCGCTGGCCGCGTTCGGGTACCGGACGGCCAACGTGAGCAAGTCCGCCGTCGCACCGGCCGGGTCGGACGCGGCACTCGGCAACACCCTGGTGGCCAGGTACTTCCCGCAGTCCACAGCCAACCCGGCGAACCTGATCCTGCGCTATGACACCCCGGTGTGGCAGCGGCCGGGCCCGCCGGCCGCCGCAGCGGCCAGCCTGCGTTCGTCGGGCCTGTTCAGCGCGCTGACCGGGCCGCTCGATGCGAATGGCGGGTCGCTGAGCCCGGCTAGTTATGCCAGGCTGCACGCTGAGCTGGGCAACCCGCGGGCGCTGCCACTGGCCGAGCCTGGCGGTGCGCGGGTGCCGCGGGCCGCGTACAACGCCTACCGGGCCACCGGTCAGTACGTGAGCGCCGACGGCCAGACGATCCGGTTCGCCGCCGGGCTGCGGGCCGGGAACCAGCAGAGCACCGCGGCCATGGCCGCCACCCCGGCGGTGCGGGCCGCGCTGACCACGGCGGCCCGCCGGTCCGGCGCGGTGGCCAGCGGCGTCACCGGCCGGGCCGCCTCGCTGTACGACGTGAGCTCCGTGGCGGGCGGCGACATGGTGCGGATCATCCCGGTGGCCGTGCTGGCCATCGCGGTGCTGCTCGGCGTGGTGTTGCGCAGCCTGGTCGCCCCGCTCTACCTGGTGGCCAGCATCGTGCTGTCCTTCCTGGCCGCGCTCGGCCTGACCACGCTGCTGGCCATCGACCTGGGCGGGCAGGACGGGCTGATCTTCGTGCTGCCGTTCCTCATGTTCGTGTTCCTGCTCGCGCTCGGCGAGGACTACAACATCCTGGTGATGACCCGGATCAGGGAGGAGGCGGCCGGGCTCCCGGTCCGCCAGGCCGTCGTCGCGGCCGTCAGCCGGACCGGGCCCACGATCACCTCGGCCGGCCTCATCCTGGCCGGCACGTTCGGGGTGTTCGCCGTGTTCGGCGGCGGCGTCATGGGCGGCCAGTTGCAGCCCATCGGGCTCGGGCTGGCGCTGGGCATCCTGCTGGACACGTTCGGCGTGCGCACGCTGCTGGTGCCAGCGGCCGCGGTGCTGCTCGGCCGGTGGAACTGGTGGCCGTCCCGGATGAGCCGGCCTGTCCCGGCGGCCGACGCGCCGCTCACCCCCGTGGCCAGCGATAACGCCAGCTGAGCGATCAGGCAGACTGGTGGGGTGGCGAGTGAGCCGTCGGCAATGCAGGTACTGGCCCGGCCGGTGCCGAAGCCGGCGCGGCCGGTGCCGGAGTCGGGGCGGGCGGTGTCGGAGTCGGGGCGGGCGGTGCCGAAGCCGGCGCGGGCGGTGCCGGAGTCGGGGCGGGCGGTGTCGGAGTCGGCGCGGGCGGCGCCAGGCCGCACCGCTGCGCGGTCTGATCGACTGGTACAGCGGGTACCGGCAGGACGGCGTGCCACCGGCCCGGCATCGCGGGCTGCCCTCGCCCTACCTCACCCTGATCATCACGCTGGACGACCCGCTCACCGTGACCCGGCACCCCGACCCGGCCGACCGGCCCGGCGACTACCGCACGCTGGTCGGCGGGCTGCACACCACGCCCGCGCTGATCGCCCACCCGGGGCGGCAGTCCGGGGTCCAGGTGCAGCTGAGCCCGCTCGGCGCCCGGGCCTTGCTCGGGCTGCCCGCCGGTGAGCTGGCGGGCCGGGACCTGGTGGCTGACGACGTGCTGGGCCGGGTCGCCGTTGAGCTGCACGAGCGGATGCGCGCGGCCACGGACTGGCCCGCCCGGTTCGCCATCCTGGACCAGTTGCTGCTGGACCGGGCCGACCTGGACCAGCAGGTGACCCCGGACATCGCCGAGGCCTGGCGTCTGCTGCTGCGCAGTGGCGGCCAGGTCCGGGCCGCGGACCTGGCCGACCATGTCGGCTGGAGCCCGCGGTACCTGCAGCGGCGGCTGCTCGCCGAGACCGGGCTGACCCCGAAGGCCGCCGCGCGGGTGACCAGGTTCGACCGGGCCCGCCGGATCCTGCAGCGCCAGGCCTCAGGTGGGGCGGCGGCGGGCGGGGGGGACGGCGGCGGGCGGGGCGGCGGCCACGCTGGCCGATATCGCGGCCGGGTGCGGCTACTACGACCAGGCCCACCTGGCCCGCGAGTTCCGCGCGCTGGCTGGCTGCCCGCCGGCCGCCTGGCTCGCGGATGAGTTCCGAAACGTCCAATCCAACGTCCCTGACGCCGACGGAGACTGGCTGACATGACAGATAACAGCCCATCACCCCAGGTCTGGCCCACTCTCCGGGCGCGTGATGCGCGTGCCCTGATCCGCTTCCTGGTCGATGCGTTCGGCTTCGAGGAGACGGTGGTGTACGGCGACGGCGAGCGTGTCGACCACGCCCAACTCTCCTGGCCGCCCGGCGGCGGCGTCATGCTCGGCTCGGTCCGGGACGACGGCGCCTGGCCGGTGCCGCCCGGCTCGTTCGGCGCGTACGTGGTCACCGATGACCCGGACGGCCTGTTCGCCCGGGCCAGCGCGGCTGGCGCGGAGATCATCGCGCCGCTGCACGAGACCGACTACGGCTCCCGCGACTTCGCCGCGCGCGACCCGGAGGGCAACCGCTGGTCGTTCGGCACCTACCGCGGCGAACCGCGCAAGACCTGACACCAGCCGGCCCAGAGGCGCGCGCCACTCGGCGCCCGGTGCCCGCCGCGGTCGACGCCGAGTTACCTGCTCGTTCGTGACTTTGTACGGTAACTAGTCATATTGTGCTATTTGCCCGGATTCAACCTCATTGCGTCGAGTGTCCTGCCATGCTGCCCGGTGAGCATTTGTCCGGCCTGGCGAGAGGCGAAGTCTGCCGCGTAGCTGGGCGCAGATCCGGCGCAAGGCAGGTTCTTGAAGGCAGTCCGCAGGCTACGTACGAACAGGGAGACCAGGCAGTCCGGGCGGCACGGCGCGCCGCCGCGCGGGCGGACCATGGCCCGGGCCGGCGTGGCCATCCCGGCCGTGGCGGCCGTCGCGGCGGCGGGTGCGTTCGCCGTTCCCTATCTGCGCAGCCTCGGCTCGGCCGGACCGGCCAGCGCGGCGGGCCACGCCGCGGCCGCCGCGGCCGGCCGGGGAATGACCGGCCTCAGCATGACGCCGGACCGGACCGTGAACGCAGCCGGCCTGCCATCCTCAGTGCGGGCCGCGGGGAACCAGTACTGGACGCAGCACTCGGCCGGCGCGAGCAGCCCGAGGAAACCGGCGCCCAGTAAGCCGGTCCGTGCCAGCCAGGACGCCCGGGTGGCCGGTGGTAACAGTCAGCCGGCCACGTCGGGCGGCTCATCCTCGGCTGGTCAGCAGCAGGCCGTGGTGACTTCAAGCAACCGGCGCGGCGTGACGTGCACCGGTTCCGGCGGCACGTTGAAGCCGCTGAACTACGGCGCGATCGTCACGTTCCTGACCGCGCACGGCTACTCCGGCAACGCGGCCTCCGGCATCGCCGGCAACATCTACGCCGAATCCGGCGGCAACCCCGAGTCGGTGGGTGACGGCGGCGGCGGCCTGATCGGCTGGACCCCGCTGCCCGGCGGCTACGTCACCGGCAACCCCGCCGCCGACCTGCAGACCCAGCTGACCGCGATCCTCGCGTTCAACCAGATCTGGGCCCAGTACCTCCCCACCCTCAACGCGGCCGGCAGCCCAGCCCAGGCGGCCGACATCTACGTCACCGACTTCGAGCGGGCCGGCATCCCCGCCTACGGCACCCGCGAGGAAGCCGCTGCCGCCGTGGCCCAAGCCTGCGGCATCTGACCCCCGGCCGGCCCGGTCACCGGCCGGCCATTGAGCCGCCGGCCCCGGCCAGGCCCCGGGGCCGGCTCCCAGCCCCAGGTCCGCGATACAGGATTGCCTGGTGTGACCCCCGGTGCAGCCGTGCCGATCCTGCTGTCACGGCACTGGGGACGCCCGCCCAAGATCGCCTACTTGGGGAGGCCGAGCTGCGACCAGCCGCGCCGGCCGCCAAGAGGACCCGAGCGGATGTTCACGGACAGCGCATCAGGCGGCCCGGCCGGACCGGCCCGGGCCGCCCGGCCCGGGCATAGAATGGCCAACGGCCCAGGTCGGAGCGGAACCTGGGCCGTTGCCTCGGACGGTGCCGTGATGACGCGTGATCACCAGGAAGTCGATCTAGGACTGCTGGCCGGCGTGACCGATCGCGGGCTCCGGCACCACCGGAACGAAGACGCGATGGAACTCGCGGTCGCCCAAGCCCAGCCCCAGGCACAGGCACAGGCACAGGCCCAGGCCCAGGCCCAGGCCGGCGACGGTCCGGTCATCGTGGCCGTGGTCTGTGACGGGGTATCCACCTCGACCCGGCCGGACGAAGCGTCGCTGGCCGCCGCGCAGGCCGCCGCCCAGGTGCTGACCACGGCGGCGGCGTCAGGCGCGGACCTGGTCGAAGCGTCGACGCGGGCGGTCCTGTCGGCCGGGAAGGCCGTGGCCCAACTGGCCGAACCAGGCGCCAGCGTGCCGTCTGCCACGTTCATCTCGGCCGTCGTGACCAGCGAGGCCGCGACGCTGTGCTGGCTGGGCGACAGCCGGGCCTACTGGCTGGCCGCGGCCAAGGACTCAGCCGCCGAGCAGCTCACCACCGATGACTCGCTGGCCCAGGAGATGGTCACGGCCGGGCTGCTGCACCAGTCGGAAGCGCTGACGTCGCCGCACGCGCACGTGGTGACCCGCTGGGTCGGCGCCGACCCAGCCGAGGCGCCGCCGCATGTGGCCACGTTCGAGCCACCCGGCCGGGGCGTTCTACTGCTGTGCTCGGATGGCCTGTGGAACTACCAGCCGGACGCGGCGGAGCTGGCCAGCCTGGCCCTGCCCCGGGCGCTGACCGACCCGCTCGGCGCGGCCAAGGAACTGGTCCAGTTCGCCATCGAGTCCGGCGGCCGGGACAACATCACCGTGGTCCTGGTCCCCTTCCCGCCCGCAGCGGACGCACCCACGAAGGACGCGCCCGCCGAGGTTTGACCTCCGGGATCAGCCCAGCACCGCATCCAGCGGCACCATCGGGTCAGCCAGCCGCGCCGGGTCGGCGGGCCGGCCACCGTACCCGGCCCGGATCAGCGCCTGGATGTCGTCGGTCACGTCCCATACGTTGACGTTCATCCCGGCCACCACGCAGCCGCCCTGCAGCCAGAACGCGATGAACTCAGCCGACCCCCGCTCCCCGCGGTACACGATCTGGTCATAGAACCCCGGCTCGGGCAACCCGGAGCACTCCATGCCCAGGTCGTACTGGTCGCTGAAGTAATACGGCACCCGGTCATAGGACACTTCCTGGCCGAGCATGGACCGGGCCGCGGCCGGGCCGCCGCTGCGCGCGTTGGCCCAGTGCTCCACCCGGACCCGGCGGCCGAGCAGCGGGTGCGCCACGTTGGCCACGTCACCGGCCGCGAACACATCCGGGTCGGTCGTCCGCAGGGCCGCGTCCACCAGCACCCCGTTGGCCACGTCCAGCCCGGCCGCCTCGGCCAGCCCCACGTTAGGCGCCGCGCCGATGGCCACCACGACCACGTCGGCGGGCAGGTCCGCCCCACCGGAGGTGAGCACCCCGGTCACCCGGCCGTCCTGGCCGTTATGCACTTCGCTGGCCGTCTCGCCGAACCGGAACTCCACGCCGTGCAACCGGTGCAGGTCGGCGAAGAAATCGCCCAGCTCGGGACCGAGCTGCCGGTGCAGCGCGGTGGGCTCCCGCTCCAGCACGGTCACCGCGCAGCCCTTCTCCCGGGCCGCGGCGGCAACCTCCAGGCCGATCCAGCCCGCGCCCAGGATGACCACGCGGGTCTCCTCGCCGGGCGGCACGGCCAGCGAGGTGGCCAGCGCCTCCGAATCGGCGGCGGTGCGCAGGTAGTGCACGCCATCGAGATCGTCGCCGGGCAGGTCCACCCGCCGCGGGTGGGCGCCCATGGTCAGCAGCAGCCGGTCGTAGCCGATCGAGCCGCCGCTGGCCAGCTCGACCCGTTTGGCGCCGCGGTCGATGGCCCTGGCCGTCACCCCGAGCTGCAGGTCCACGTGATGTCCCGGGTACCAGTGCTCGTCATGTACGTAGATCGACGACTTGTCCGCCTTACCCAGCAGGTAGGCCTTGGACAGCGGCGGCCGCTCGTAGGGCAGCTCCAGCTCCGAGCCGAGCAGCACGATGCTCCCGGTGAACCCCTCCTCGCGCAGCGTCTCGGCCGCTTTGGCGCCGGCCAGGCTGGCGCCGATGATCACGTAGGCCGGTTCTCCAGGCATCTGGACTCCTAACAGAGTTACCATCTCAGCGGCACAGCCGGGCATGCCAGGCCATCGCGGACGTGTCGGTCAGCGACGCCACCTGGTCCACCACGACGCGCAACCGGGCCGCGTCGGTGCTGGCCGCCTCGAACGCCGGCCGCAGCGCCGGGTCCAGCGTGCCCGGCGCGCCGATGCGCACCGCCGCGGCCAGTTCCATGATCAGTTCACGCTCCTTGGCCTGCGACTCAGCCGCGCCGGCCCGGCTCATCACGTAGTGCGCGGTGACCCCCTTGAGCAGCGCGCACTCCAGCCGTTGCCGGCTGGGCACCACCAGGTCGGCGGCGTACCGGGTCACTGGCCGCCCGCCGGACGAGGCCAGGGTGGCGGTATGCGCCGCCCCGCACAGCCGCCCGATCAGCTCGCTGGTCAGGTTCTTCAGCGCGGCCAGGCCGTACAGCCCGGCGTCGTACCCGGCCGGCCAGCAGGGCAGCGCCAGCAGCTCGGTGAAGACCTCGGCCAGCTCGGCCTCGGTCACCGAATCCGGGGCGCAGTACTCGGCCGCGGTCAGCTTGACGACCGCGCCCCGCTCGACCGGATCGGCCAGCGCGGCCAGCGTGATCAGCCCGGCGTGCAGGCCGTCCTCCAGGTCGTGCACCGAGTAGGCGACGTCGTCGGCCCAGTCCATGACCTGCGCTTCCAGGGACGGCCGGTCCGCAGGCGCGCCGTCCCGGATCCACGCGAAGGCCTCCGCGTCCGCGGCGTACGCGCCGTACTTGCCCAGCCCCGGGCCCGCCAGCCACGGGTACTTCAGCGTGGCGTCCAGCGTGGCGCGGGTCAGGTTCAGCCCGGCCCCGGGGACCTTGGGCTCGAGCCTGGTCAGCAAGCGCAGGCTCTGCGCGTTCCCCTCGAACCCCCCGCAGCCCGCGGCCACCTCGGCCAAGGCCGCCTCGCCGTTGTGGCCGAACGGCGGGTGCCCCAGGTCATGGGCCAGGCAGGCGGCGTCGACGAGATCGGGGTCGCAGCCCAGCGCCGCGCCCAGCTCCCGGCCGATCTGTGCGCACTCCAGCGAGTGGGTCAGCCGAGTCCGCGGGAAGTCCCCCGCGTCCACCGCCACCACCTGGGTCTTAGCCGCCAGCCGGCGCAGCGCCGAGGTGTGCAGCACCCGGGCCCGGTCCCGCTCGAACGCGCTACGCCGGAACCACCCCACGTCCACGCCGGCCGCCACGGCCCGCTTGGGCGGCTCAGCCACCCAGCGGGCCGTGGCGTGGTCGTCGTAACCCGGATGCTGCTCGGTCACCTGCTGTCGCTGCCGCCTGAGGACTCGAGGACAACCACGCGGCCGGCCTCCAGCCGGGCCACCGGCACCCGGAACGGGGAGCAGGACACGTAGTTCAGCCCGACCTGGTGGAAGAAGTGCACCGAGTCCGGGTCGCCGCCGTGCTCGCCGCACACGCCGAGCTCGAGCGAGGGCCGGGTGGCCCGGCCTTCCTCGGACGCGATGCGGACCATCCGGCCGACCCCGTCCGGGTCGATGGTCTCGAACGGGGACACCCCGAAGATGCCCAGCTCGATGTACCGGCTGAAGAACGCGCCTTCCACGTCGTCCCGGGAGAAGCCCCAGCCCATCTGGGTCAGGTCGTTCGTGCCGAAGGAGAAGAACTCCGCCGACTTGGCGATCTCGCCCGCGATCATCGCGGCCCGCGGCACCTCGATCATCGTGCCGATGAGGGTGTGCACGTGCACGCCGGTCTCCGCCTCGACCTCGGCCAGCACCTTGGCCGTGGCCTCCTTGGAGATCTCCATCTCCTGCACCGACGCGGTCAGCGGGATCATGACCTCCGGCTTCGGGTCCTTGCCCGCCTTCTTGAGCTCGCCCGCCGCCTCCGCGATGGCCCGGACCTGCATGTCCAGCAGGCCGGGGATGACGAGCAGCAGCCGGACGCCGCGCAGCCCGAGCATCGGGTTCTGCTCGTGCAGCCAGGCGCACCGCGTCGAGCAGCTTCCGGTCGTGCTCGGTCGGGTTGTCGCCAGCCAGTGCGATCTTGACCGACAGGTCGGTCAGGTCGGGCAGGAACTCGTGCAGTGGCGGGTCGATCAGCCGGATGGTCACCGGCAGCCCGTCCATGGCGTCCAGGATCTCGATGAAGTCGCCGCGCTGCATCGGCTGCAGCGCGTCTAGCGCGGCCTGCCGGCCCGCCTCGTCCTCGGCCAGGATGAGCCGTTCGACCAGCTGGCGGCGCTCGCCGAGGAACATGTGCTCGGTGCGCACGAGGCCGACGCCGCCGGCGCCGAACCGGCGCGCCCGGGCGCAGTCCTCGCCGGTGTCGGCGTTGGCGAACACGCCGAGGCGGCGCCGCTCGTCGGCGTGCCGC
This sequence comes from uncultured Actinomycetes bacterium, assembly GCA_963717125.1. Taxonomy (GTDB): domain Bacteria; phylum Actinomycetota; class Actinomycetes; order Streptosporangiales; family Streptosporangiaceae; genus RYN-230. Next base: position 364,325 of record CAVQVG010000008.1, on the reverse strand, counting down.
ATGATCCGGTCCACCGCCTTGACCAGGTCGTCGGCGTCCGCGCTGAGCCCGTTCTCGAAGTACTCCACCACCGGGGACGGGGCCACCGGCACCTCACCGAGGTAGACCGCCCCGCTGGTGCCGTCGATGGAGATGACGTCGCCCTCGCTGACGGTCACCCCGCCGGGCGCGGTGAACCGGCGCGCCCGGGTGTCCACGTCGAGCTCGTCGGCGCCGCACACGCAGGTCTTGCCCATCCCGCGGGCCACCACGGCGGCGTGGCTGGTCTTGCCGCCGCGGCTGGTCAGGATGCCCTTGGCCGCGATCATGCCGTGCAGGTCATCCGGGTTGGTCTCGCGGCGGACCAGGATGACGGCCTGACCGGCAGCGGCCTGCTCGACCGCCTCGGCCGAGTCGAACACCACCTTGCCGACCGCGGCGCCCGGCGACGCGCTGACTCCCTTGGTGATCCGCTTCGGCTCGCTGCTGAGGTCGAACCGGGGGAACATCAGCTGGGCGAGCTGGTCGCCGGTGACCCGGATGACCGCCTCGTCCATGTCGATGAGCCCCTGGTCCACGAGCTGGGTGGCGATCCGGAACGCGGCGCCCGCGGTGCGCTTGCCGACCCGGGTCTGCAGCATCCACAGCTTGCCGCGCTCGATGGTGAACTCGATGTCACACAGGTCCCGGTAGTGGTTCTCCAGGGTCCGCATGATGTCCAGCAGCTGCTTATAGGACGCGGCGTCGATCTGCTCCAGGTCCTGCAGCGGGACCGTGTTGCGGATGCCGGCCACCACGTCCTCGCCCTGCGCGTTCTGCAGGTAGTCGCCGTAGATGCCCTGCTGGCCGCTGCCCGGGTCGCGGGTGAACGCGACCCCGGTACCGGAGTCCATGCCCAGGTTGCCGAACACCATCGCGACGATGTTCACCGCGGTGCCCAGGTCGGCGGGGATCCGCTCCTGGCGCCGGTACAGGATGGCCCGGTCCGCGTTCCACGAGCCGAACACGGCCTTGACGGCCAGGTCCATCTGCTCCCTGGGGTCCTGCGGGAAGTCCCGGCCGGCCTGGTCCCGGACGATCCGCTTGAAGCTGTCCACGATCCCGCGCAGGTCGCCCGCGTCCAGGTCGAGGTCGTTCTTGGTGCCCTTGGCCTGCTTGGCCTGGTCCATCACGTGCTCGAAGTTCTCCCCGTCGATGCCGAGCACGGTCTTGCCGAACATCTGGATCAGCCGCCGGTAGGAGTCCCAGGCGAACCGCTCGCTGCCGGACTGCTTGGCCAGGCCGTGCACCGACGCGTCGGACAGCCCGATGTTCAGCACCGTCTCCATCATGCCGGGCATGGAGAACTTGGCCCCGGACCGCACGCTGACCAGCAGCGGGTCGTCCGCGTCACCCAGGCGGCGGCCCATCTTCTCCTCGAGCTGCCGCAGGTGCTCCGTCACCTCGGCATCCAGCCCTGCGGGCACGTCGCCGTGCTGCAGGTACTCCCGGCAGGCTTCGGTGGTGATGATGAAACCGGGCGGAACGGGCAGGCCGAGGTTGGTCATCTCGGCCAGGTTGGCACCCTTGCCGCCAAGCAGGTCTTTGAGATCTTTGTTTCCCTCGGTGAAGTCGTATACGAGCTTCGGCACTGAAATGCTCTCCTATGAGGTGCCGCCGGAGTGACGCCGCGGCCATGGACGTGCGGCGGCCTGGAAATTGACGGCCTTTCGGCCCGGTGCTTCGACTCTACCGAGCACGGCTGCACACCGCACCCGATAGGAACTGCTGTTCATTACCTAACGCCCTCGCCTGCCCGCTGCCGGCGCGCCGGTCCGGAGTATGCAGTTCCCATCACTGCACATCGAGAGGACGGACGTCGCCCTGACCTCACCCTGCGGGCGGCCGACCGCGAGGACACCAGTACCGAGCCGCAGACCCGGGTCGAGCTGTCCCTGATCGGCACGGACGAGGCGCGGCTGCGGGTCCTGTTCGACGGCCTGGCCGGCGGCGGCACCGTCCGGGCCAAGCTGGAGCGGCAGTTCTGGGGCGACATCTTCGGCGCGGTCACCGACCGGTACGGCATCGGCTGGCAGGTCAACATCGGCGCCGCGGGCACCTGACCGGATGCACCCACCCGGCCGGCCGCGGGGGCGGCGGAGGCGGGCAGGATGAGAAACGACCCGGCTTCGGCGGACGGAGGGCCCAGTGGGTGACACGGTGATCGGGCTGCTGCATCCCGGCGAGATGGGCGCGGCGGTGGCCGGCTGCCTGACCGCACGGGGCTATCCCGTGCTGTGGGCGCCGGCCGGGCGCAGCGCCGCGACGGCCGCGCGGGCGGCCGGCGCCGGGCTGTCGGCCGCCGCGTCGGTCGCGGAACTGGCCTCCCGGGCCGGGCTGATCCTGTCCATCTGCCCACCGCACGCCGCGCTGGACACCGCCCGCTCGGTGGCCGCCTCGCCCGGCGGCTTTCCCGGCATCTTCGTGGACGCGAACGCCATCTCCCCCGGCACCGCCCTTCAGGTCGGCGCGATCGTCGCGCAGGCCGGGGCCAGTTACGTGGACGGCGGGATCATCGGGCTGCCGCCCGGCGGGCGGGCCGGTGGCACCCGGCTGTACCTGTCCGGCCCGCAGGCCGGACAGGTCCGGGACCTGTTCACCGGCAGCCCGCTGGATGCCCGCGTCATCGGCAAGGACCAGGGCAGCGTGGCCGCCTCGGCGGTGAAAATGGCCTACGCCGGGTGGACGAAGGGCACCGCCGCGCTGCTCCTCGCGGTGCGCGCCCTGGCCCGGGCCGAAGGGGTGGAAGACACCCTGCTGGCCGAGTGGGCGCTGTCCCAGCCGGACCTGGCCGGCCGGTCGGCCGCCGCCGCCCGGTCGGCGGCGGCCAAGGGCTGGCGCTGGACCGGGGAGATGACGGAGATCGCGGCGAGCATGGCCGCGGCCGGGCTGCCGGACGGCTTCCATCAGGCCGCGGCGGACATCTTCGGCCGCACCGGGCACGGCGCGGCGGACGGCGCCGAGCAGATAGTCCAGCGGATCCTGGACGCTTAGCCGGCCAGCCGGGCGAGGGCGGCTTCGGACAGCCAGCCGTCGTGGTGGTAGCGGATCTGCCCGCTGGGCGAGATCAGCTCGGTCCAGGGCAGGTCCTGCACCCCGTAGCCATCGGCGAGCCGGCCGCTGGTGTCGGCGACGACGGGATAACCGAGCGCCGCCCCGCCGCTGCTGGCCAGCACCCGGGCCAGGTCGGCGGGACTGGCCTCGGTCGGCGTCTCATCGACCGCCACCACGGTGGGCCAGCCCCGGCGCAGCGCCTCGCGCTGATAGTCCGCGAGGGCCCGCAGGTCCGCGGGCAGGTTCGAGATCTCCTGGTCCCAGCTGGCCAGGAACACGACCAGGTGCGGGTGGCCGGGGCCCAGCGTGACGCGGCCGGTGCCACGCGCGCCGCCGATGACCGCCAGGCTGGCCGCGGTGTCCGGCCGGATGCTCCGGGCCAGCGTCATCGGCACCCCGCCATGCAGCGCCGGGTGGCTGGGCAGCAGCCGGGACACGCCGCTGGCGATGAGCTCAGCCTGCTGGGCCACGCTGGCGTAGGCCATCTGGGTCAGGTACAGCGTGCGTTCCCGGCCCTGGGCGTCGATGAGGTATACCGCTGGCTCGTGGTCGATGTTGCCGTGCGAGGCCGCCACGTATACGTGGTACGCGCGCCACACCGCCGCGAGCTGGCCGCGGCTGCCGGTCAGGAAGTCCCACGATCGGGTCATCTGATGCGCGACCGTGTACGCCCGAACGTCGGCTACCCGGGTGGCGTCCGGGTTGGCGTTGACGCCCAGCAGCTGGATGTGCCGGCTGGCGCCGGGCCCGAGCATGCTGACCGCCTCAGTCATGCTCACCGTGGACAGCGGGCACACCGTCGTGCACCGGCTGTCCACGAAGGCCAGCACCACCACCTTGCCGCGGAACTGCCGCAGTGCGACCGGCGTACCGGACTGATCGATCAGCGCGAAGCCGGGCGCCACCGGGCCGGGCAGGCTGGTGCCCGGGTCCACGTCCGGGTTCCGGTTGGCCGCGTTGTCCAGCGCCTGGCTGGCCGACTGGCTCTGGCCCCCGGCCCGGCCGCCGGACCTCGTGGCGAGCACCGCCGCCAGGACCGCGGCACACAACACGACCAGGCCTGCCGCGACGGCCAGCACGGCCCGGCCGCGCGATGACTGGGACCTGTTTTTGGTCTCGGTCTTATTGTCCGTCACTGCCACCTCGCCAGACTACTACGCGGTGTCGTAAAAGATCAGTGGGGTCGGCAAGCAACGGACCGGCCACCCAGGCGTCTCTGGAATGTGAGCAGTAATTCCTCGTCGCGGTTTCCCGCCCTGAGCGGGTCGGTGGCGCCGGGCAGCACCGGGGCCGACGGCGCGGCGCGCGGAACCGCCAGCTCCGGCCAGCAGGACGCCCGGCAGGCGGTCTCCGCGCTGTATGAGGCGCACGCGGTGGGCCTCATCCGCCTCGCCGTCGTCATGCTCGGCGACCGCCCCGCGGCCGAGGACGTGGTCCAGGAGGCGTTCTGCGGCCTGTACCGGCGCTGGGGCCAGCTCGACGATCCTGGGAACGCGCAGCGTTACGTCCGGTCGGCGGTGCTGAACGGCTGCCGCTCGGCGCTACGCCGACTGCACCGGGAGTCCCGGTCGGCCCGGCCGGACAGCGGGCTGGAGACCAGCGAGTCCGCCGAAGCCCTGGCCCTGGTCAACGCCGAGCATCAGGCCGTGCTGGCCGCGCTGCGCCGGCTGCCCGCCCGGCAGCGGGAGGCCTTAGTGCTGCGGTTCTACCTGGACCTGCCCGAGCCGGAGATCGCCCGGTCCATGGGGGTCAGCCCGGGCACGGTGAAGTCCACGACATCCCGCGCGCTGGCCGCGCTCGGCCGGCTGGTCCAGGAGGTCCCGTGAACACGCTCGAAGATCGCGTCCGGGCGGCTACCCAGGCCATCGCCGCGACCGTCGCCCCAGACAGCGCCCCGCCGCTGCGGCTGCCCGCCGACCCAGAGCCGCGGGGCACCCGCGGCTGGAGCCGCCGCTGGGCGCACTGGCTGACCCCGGTCGCGGCGGCGCTGGCGGTGGCGGGCGTGGTGCTCGGCGCGCTGGCCCTGCGGCACGGCAGCCAGACCGGGCCGCCGGTATCCCCGGGTCCGCTGCCCAGCGGCCTGCCGCGGTATTACGCGGCGCTGGTCCAGGAACCCAGCGGGCCGTGGTGGGCTCAGGTGCGGACCACGACGACCGGCAAGGTGCTTGCCACCGTGCGGCCGCCGCTGCCGTTCACCCGGTTCTCCGAGGTAGCCGCGGCGCGCGATGATCACACGTTCGTGCTGGCCGCGATCGGCCCGCAGGGCCAGCCGTCGGTGACCCAGCTGTACGCGCTGCGCCTCGACCCGGCCACCGGGGCCGTCCGGCTCAGCCGGCTGCCGGTCCCGCTGATCCCGGAGCGGTGGCGGGTCAACGGGCTCGCGGTCAGCCCGGACGGCACCCGGCTGGCGGTGGCCCTGGAGCCGCCCGGGGCGGAGCGCCCCCGGCTGCAGCTGTTCTCGATGACCAGCGGGGCCCTGCTCCGGGAATGGGGTGTGAACACGAGCCACCCCGGCGCGGCCCCGGTGATCGGCTTCATGTCCTGGAGCCCGGACGGCCGGACGCTGGAATACGGCTACCCGCTCCGCGGGAACGGGACCGCGCTGCTCGACGTCACCCGCCCCGGGACGAACCTGCTGGGCAACAGCACCATCGTGCAGTTCCCGAAGTGGGCCGACCTGACCTACAACCTGACGCTGACCGGCGGCGGGCGGCTGATCGCCAGCGCAGCGTACGTCATCGGCGCGCACGGCAGCGCGGCGGCCCGGCTGGTGGCCGAGTTCTCGGCCACGACCGGAAAGGCCGTGCGCGTCCTCCACCGGCAGTCGTTGCACGGTGATCGCCAGGCAACGAGCCCGAGCACGGTCTGGTGGGCCAGCCCGTCCGGGCAGGTACTGATCGCCTCGCCGACTTATGCCGGGGTGGGCGTGTTCACCGGGCACCGGTACATCCCGCTGCCCTGGTCCCGCCGGATCACCGTGGCCGCGTGGTGACCGATCAGCAACCAACTAGCCGTTCGGCTAGATAGTCCTCCAGGTTGTCGATGCCCACCCGGTCCTGTTGCATGGAGTCGCGCGCGCGGACCGTCACCGCCTGGTCGGTCAGCGTGTCGAAGTCCACCGTCACGCAGAACGGGGTGCCGATCTCGTCCTGCCGCCGGTAGCGGCGGCCGATCGCGCTGGCGTCGTCGAAGTCAGTGCTCCACCGCTTGCGCAGCCGCGCGGCCAGGTCGCGGGCCTTGGGTGACAGGTCGGCGTTCCGGGACAGCGGCAGCACCGCCACCTTGACCGGCGCCAGCCGGTGGTCGATCCGCAGCACGGTCCGCTTCTCCAGTTTGCCCTTGGCATCCGGCGCCTCGTCCTCGGCGTAGGCGTCGAGCAGGAACATGAGCATGGACCGGTCCACCCCGGCGGCCGGCTCGATGACGTAGGGCACGAACCGCTCGCCGGAGTCCTGGTCCAGGTAGGACAGGTCCTGCCCGGAGGCCTTGGCGTGTGTGCTCAGGTCGAAGTCGGTCCGGTTGGCGATCCCCTCGAGTTCGCCCCACTCGGTGCCCGTGAAGTCGTACCGGTACTCGATGTCCACGGTCCGCTTGGAGTAGTGCGAGCGCTTGTCGGCCGGGTGCTCGAACAGCCGCAGGTTTTCCTTGCGCACGCCGAGGTCCGTGTACCAGCCGAGCCGGGTGGCGATCCAGTGCTCGTGCCACTCCTCGTCGGTGCCCGGCTTGACGAAGAACTCCATCTCCATCTGCTCGAACTCGCGAGTGCGGAAGATGAAGTTGCCCGGGGTGATCTCGTTGCGGAACGACTTGCCGATCTGCCCGATGCCGAACGGGATCTTCTTCCGCGAGGTCTGCAGCACGTTGCGGAAGTTGATGAAGATGCCCTGTGCCGTCTCCGGCCGCAGGTAGGCCAGGCCCGACTCGTCCTCGGTGGCACCCAAATAGGTGCGCAGCAGACCGTTGAACATACGTGGCTCGGTGAACGCGCCCCGGGTCCCGCAGAACGGGCAGGCGATGTCGTGCAGGCCGTGCTCCGGCGGGTGGCCGTGCTTCTGCTGGTACCCCTCGAGCAGGTGGTCGGCCCGGAACCGATGGTGGCAGTTCTGGCACTCGGTCAGCGGGTCCACGAACTCGGTGACGTGTCCGCTGGCCTCCCACACCTCGCGGGCCAGGATGACCGAGGAGTCCAGGCCGACGATGTCGTCCCGCTCCTGGATCATCGACTTCCACCACTGCCGCTTGAGGTTGTTCTTCATCTCCACGCCCAGCGGGCCGTAGTCCCAGGCGGCGCGCAGCCCCCCGTAGATCTCACTGGACGGGTAGACGAAGCCACGGCGCTTGGCCAGGCTGACGATCGTTTCCAGGCGGTCATTGCGGGCCATCGGGACTCCATCCGGCTGGCGGTCGGCGGGTTGCAGGGCGCCTCAGCGTGGCGGGCAGGACCCAGCAGGCCAGAATCCTCGGGCGGGGCCCCGCACCAGGCGCGTTAGGCAAGCTTATTACCGGTACACAAGTCCGTAGACCCAGTCCGAGTCGATGTCCACCGTGCGCCGGCGCACCGTGCGCAGGTGCGGGCCGAGATACTGCTTGACCCGGTGCGCCCCGGGCCACCAGTCGCCCGGCAGGTAGGGCCCACCGCGCACGTTGCGGCCGCGGTCCCACAAGGCGAACCACAGCGAATCCGGCTTGGCCAGCCGGCGCCCGTACACCGAGCTGGCCTCGCCCACGTTCTGCGCCCCCGACGAGGCGCCGGCGTACAGCCCGGCGGCGTATCCCCGCGCGTGCAGCGTCCTGGTCCAGGCGTTGAGGAAGGCGAGCGCGGCGTTCCGGCAGCGGGCGTTCCTGCTGTTGTACGCCTCGAGGTCGTAGTAGATCGGCGTGCCCCGGCCCATGCCGAGCTGCCGGGCCCGGCCGATCGCGGCCGCGGCCGCGGCCCGCCCCTGGGCGGCCGCGTGCGCCGCCCTGATCCGGACCGAAAACCCGGCGCAGGACGCTTGCGGTCCGACGTATGTCGGGAGGAGCGCCCAGCCCATCCCGGTGACCGCACGGACCCAGGACGCGGACAGGTTCGGCTGGGCACAGGCCGACTCCGGGCCGCCCAGGTACACCGCGGCCGCGGTGAATTCCGGGTACCAGGCCCGCATCACCCGTAGCGACGGCGCGGCGCAGCTATCGAACCCGTGCCGCGCGGTCCTCAGTACGCCCGGGTGACGCCGTGCCTTCCGGTGTCTGCGCAGGTGCCGGTGCCGGTGCACACCCCCGCGATGGCGGCGGTGCGCGTGCCTGGCCCGGTGCGCGTGCCTGGCCCGGTGCGCGTGCCTGCCCCGATGCCCGTGCCTGCCCCGATGCCCGTGCCTGCCCCGATGCCCGTGCCTGCCCCGATGCCCGTGCCTGCCCCGATGCCGCATGCCTGCCTCGGTGCCCATGCCTGCCCCGGTGGCCATGCCGGTCCCGTGCCGGTGCGGCCGGCCCGGTTCGTGGCTGGCGGCCAGCACGGCCGTGGCGCCCGTCATCACCTGGGCCGACCTCCGCTGAGCCGCCTGGTGACCAGTCTGGTGAGCCGTCCGGTGAGCCGTCCCGGCCCGCCGCACGCTGCCGATGATCGACAGCACGTCGCGCGCGTTCCCGGCGTAGGTGCCGGTGATGGTCAGGCCAGAGCCGGGCAGCGAGGCCCGCACCTCGGCACTGGCGCTGTCGCCTAGCACCGCGCCGCCGGCGTGCGGCAAGCTGGCGATCTTGGGACCGGCGAAGGCCGGGCCCGCCGGCCCCGTTCCGGCCGGGCCGAACTGCATGCTGATCGTCGTGGTCCGGCCGACCAGGTGCGCCGGGCACTGCTGATCGGCGCCCGGGCGGCCGAGGTAGACCGCGTGCCGGTCGTAGCGCACACACTGGGTGGGATCCCGGCCCAGCCGGTAGACCGGCCAGCCCGCCGGCACCCGGAACGTGTACCCGCCGAACTGGACCAGCTTCAGCCCGGCCATGGCGGTGAGCCGCGCCGGGATGGCCCGCTGCCCGGCCGGAACTCCCGGCCGCGCATTTCCCCCGAATGCCATAAAAGTGAGTACCAAGACCACGGCAAACGTGACCACCCGGCGCATTTGCATCCCCCCGAATGCGATGACACCCCGCAGCTCGTGAGCTGACGAGGGGTCTCGCGGGATGCCGTTCCCTGTGCATTAAGCGGGCATGCATAGCGCCGCGCGGCGCGCCGCCGAAAAGGAAATAACTTTGCCATAGCACGAGGAAATCATGGCCGGGATTCCCGGCACCCCGCAGCGCAGGATTCCCAGCACCCCGCAGCGCCGGATTCCCAGCACCCCGCAGCGCCGGATTCCGGCACCCCGCAGCCATGAGATAGTTTGTGACCGTGCGTCAGCAATCCCCGCGGGTCCGGCCGTCCGTCGAGCAGGCCAGCCTCAAGCCCGCCGCCTACCTGCATCACCTGCCGCGCTGGCTGCCCCCGGTGCTGGTCGCCGTGCTGTTCGTCGGCGGCATCGCGGTCCGCGGCTGGGTCGGCGCGGCCTTCCTCTTGGTCGTCACCGCGTTCCTGGCCTGGTTGGCTGCGCTGTCCTGGCCCGCGCTCGGCGCTCAGGGCCGCGCGCTGCGGGTGCTGATCCTGGCTGCCCTGGTCGGCCTGGCCCTCTGGCAGGGCCTGCGCTGACCGATCGCCCTTGCGCCATCCTGGGCTGCCGGGCCAGCCGGCTAGCCCGCTAGCCCCGGCACCACGTTCGGCTGGGCGCCGCCGTAGCGGCGGTCCCGGTCGGCGTACATCTGGCACGCCCGCCACAGGTGCCGCCGGTCGAAATCAGGAAACAGTGTGTCCAGGAACACCAGCTCGGCGTAGGCCGACTGCCAGAGCAGGAAATTCGAGATCCGCTGCTCACCGGATGACCGCACAAAAAGGTCCACGTCAGGAATTTCCGGCTCATCCAGGTAGCGGGCCACGACCTTTTCGTCGATCTTGTCCGGGCGGAGCCGCCCGGCCGCCACTTCCACCGCTATGGCCGCCGCCGCATCGGCGATTTCGGCCCGGCCACCGTAATTGACACAGAATTGCAGGGTGAGGACCGAGTTGTGCTCGGTCATCTGCTCGGCGTCCTCCAGCTCCCTGATGACGCTGCGCCACAGCCGGGGACGGCGGCCGGCCCAGCGCACCCGGACGCCGACCTCGTTCAGCTGGTCGCGGCGCCGCCGGATGACATCGCGGTTGAAGCCCATCAGGAAGCGGACCTCGTCGGGGGAACGCCGCCAGTTCTCGGTGGAGAAGGCATAGGCCGACAGGTACGGGATGCCCAGCTCGATCGCGCCCATGATCACGTCGAACAGGGCGGCCTCGCCCATCTTGTGCCCCTCGGTCCGGGGCAGCCCGCGCTGCTTGGCCCACCGCCCATTGCCGTCCATCACGAGCGCGACATGCCGGGGCACCAGGTGCGCCGGGATGGCCGGCGGGCGCAGGCCGTCCGGGTGCGGGTAGGGAGGACGGACCGGCTTGCTCACACATGCTCCACGTGACGAAGCGAACGGATCGAGTGTTCCAGGTGCCACTGCACGTACGCCGCGACCAGGCCGCTGCACTCTACCTGGTGCCGGGGCTGGCTGGCGTCGGCCTGGACCCAGTCGCCGCGCAGCAGCGCGCGCATCAGCGCGATCGTCGCCACCGAGGGCGTCGCCGCACCGGGCGGCCGGCAGGACCGGCAGGTCAGCCCACCCGCCGGCACCGCGAACGCGCGCGACCCGGAACGCTGCGGCGCCTCCTCCTCGGCCACCTCCGCTGGGGAGGTGGGGCGCGCCGCAGGCGTGTCCCCCCGAGTCGGCGACTGGTCGGGGGGTCGCCCCCCAAAGTCGTGGCGGCTGCGCCGCTGCCCGGCGCGGAGCGGTGATCGGGGGGTCCGGGGGGTCGCCCCTCCAGAGCCGTGGCGGCTGCGCCGCCGCTCGGCGCGGAGCGGCGATCGGGGGGTCCGGGGGGTCGCCCCCCCGGGTCAACACTGTCCGGGGTGCCGCACACCGCGCACTCGTCCAGCGCGGGCGCGTACCCGGCCACGGCCAGCGTCCGCAGCAGGTAGGCGTCCAGCACCAGCCGCGGGTCATGCTCCCCCTCGCCGAGCGCCCGCAGCCCGCCGACCAGCAGCAGGAACTGCCGGATGAGTGGTTCCTTCTCCACCGGGGTGAACCGCTCAGCCGTCTCCAGCATGGCGGTGCCGCTGGTGTACCGCGGGTAGTCCGCGGCCAGCGGCTCCCCGTACGGCCGCACCGTCTCGGCCTGGGTGATTACGTCCAGCGAGCGGCCCGTGTAGAGCAGCAGGTCCACATGGGTGAACGGCTCGAGCCGGGCGCCGAACCGCGACTTGGTCCGGCGCACTCCCTTGGCCACCGCGCGGATACGCCCGTTCCGCCTGGTCAGGATGCTGATGATGCGGTCCGCCTCACCCAGCTTCTGGGTGCGCAGCACAATCCCGTCATCCCGGTACAGGCTCACCCAGCCATTCTCGCGCACGCTGGGCCCTGCCCCGGCGCACGGCGCGCGGGGCGGGGCGGGGCGGGGCCCAGCGTGGCTCAGCTGCGCCGGGACCGGTTCAGCGCGGAGAGCACCGCGCGCATCGAGGCGGTCGCCGTGTTCGAGTCGACGCCCACCCCCCACCAGATCTTGTCGCCGATCTCGCATTCGACGTAGGCGGCGGCCTGCGCGTCACTGCCCGCGGACAGCGCGTGCTCGGCGTAGTCGAGCACGCGGACGCCGATGTCGACGCTGGCTAGCGCGTCGCAGAACGCGGAGATAGGCCCGTTGCCGGTGCCTTCCACCTGGCGCGGCTGGCCGTCCACCCGGATCTCCACGCTGAGCGCGTGCTTCGCGTCGACCACGGAGGACGTCTGGTGAGCGAGCAGCGCCACCGGTCCGTCGGCGAGGTACTCGTCGGAGAACGCCTGCCACATCTGGGCCGGCGTCACCTCGCCGCCTTCCTCGTCCGTGTACGCCTGGACGACCCGGGAGAACTCGATCTGCAGCCGCCGGGGCAGGTCGAGCTGGTGCTCGGCCTTCATGATGTAGGCGACGCCGCCCTTGCCGGACTGCGAGTTGACCCGGATGACCGCCTCGTAGCTGCGGCCCACGTCCTGCGGGTCAACCGGCAGATACGGCACCTCCCAGCGGAAGTCGCGGACCGGCGTGCCCGCCGCGGCCGCGTCCCGCTCCAGCGCCTCGAACCCCTTCTTGATCGCGTCCTGGTGCGAGCCGGAGAACGCGGTGTAGACCAGGTCGCCCGCGTACGGGTGCCGGGGGTGCACCGGAAGCAGGTTGCAGTACTCGACGGTGCGCCGGATCTCGTCGATGTCGGAGAAATCGATCATCGGGTCGATGCCCTGGCTGAACAGGTTCAGGCCCAGGGTGACCAGGCACACGTTGCCGGTCCGCTCCCCGTTGCCGAACAGGCAGCCCTCGATCCGGTTGGCGCCCGCCAGCACGGCCAGCTCGGCGTCGGCCACCGCGGTGCCGCGGTCGTTGTGCGTATGCACGGACACGCAGACGTGCTCACGGTGCGGCAGGTGGCGGCTCATCCACTCGATCTGGTCCGCGTACACGTTGGGCGTGGACCGCTCGACCGTGCACGGCAGGTTGATGATGATCTCCCGCCCGGGGCCGGGCTGCCAGACATCCATCACCGCGGCGCACACCTCCACCGCGAAGTCCAGCTCGGTGTCCATGAAAATCTCGGGCGAGTACTCGTAGCCGAAGTCGCAGTCGCCCAGGTACTGCTCGGCGTACTTGACCACCGACCGGGTGCCTTCCACGGCCAGCGCCTTGGTCTCCGCCCGGTCGTTGCCGAACACCACCCGGCGGAACACCGGCGCGGTCGCGTTGTACAGGTGCACGGTCGCCCGGGGCGCCCCGGCCAGCGACTGCACGGTCCGCTCGATGAGCTCGTCGCGGGCCTGGGTCAGCACCGAGATCTGCACGTCGTCGGGGATCCGGCCGCCCTCGATGAGGCTGCGCACGAAATCGAAGTCGGTCTGGCTGGCGGACGGGAAACCGACCTCGATCTCCTTGTAGCCCATCCGGACCAGCAGGTCGAACATGGTCCGCTTGCGGGCCGGGCTCATCGGGTCGATGAGGGCCTGGTTGCCGTCCCGGAGGTCGGTGGACAGCCACCGGGGGGCCGTCGTGATGCTCTTGCCGGGCCAGGTCCGGTCCGGCAGGTGCACCGGACGGAACGGGGTGTACCGCTGGCAGGGCATGCCGCTCGGCTGCTGCCGGACACCGCGGTGTGGCTCCTGGCCCGGCATCCGATCATGAGATACGGGCGGCTGGACAGAGTCCTGCTGGGATTGCATCGGAAGATTCGCTCCTGTGCCGATCGGGCGGCGGCCAGCGATCACGCCAATAACCCGCGGCGAGGGAGCCGGCCTTAACGGCCCCCGCCGCGGCGGATAAGCAGGAGTAGTCCGCGCATGGCAGCACCGACACTAGCAGACACCCGCAGCGGGATTCCAAGCCGCTGTCCGGCATGTGGGACGCCGGGCTGGGAGAATTCAGCCCATGACGACCACCGGCTCCCCCATCCTGACCACCGCGGCCTACCTCCAGCAGCTGCGCGAGGAGGGCGACCGGCTGGCCGCCGCGGCCGCGCCGCAGGACCTGGACCGGCCCGTTCCGGCCTGCGCCAGCTGGACGATCCGGGACCTGCTGCGCCACATCGGCTATGTGCACCGCTGGGCGACCGGGTACGTCACCGAGCGGCACACCCAGATGATGCCGCGGCTGGACGAGGCGGCCATCTTGGGCCAGCCCATCCCCGACGACGCGCTGCTCGCGTGGTTCCGCGCCGGGCACGCCGCCCTGGTGCGGGCCCTGGCCGCGGCTGACCCGGGACTGGACTGCTGGACGTTCCTGCCCGGCGCGGCCTCGCCGCTGGCGTTCTGGACCCGGCGGCAGGCGCACGAAACAACCGTGCACCGGGTCGATGTCCAGCTGGCCGCGGCGGTCCCGGCTGACCCGGTCCCGGCTGACCAGATCCCGGCCGACTCGGTCCCGGCCGACCCGGTCCCGGCTCACCCGATCCCGGCTGACCCGATCCCGGCCGACCTGGCCGCCGATGGCATCGACGAGCTGCTCCTGGGCTTCGCCCGCCGGGGCGCCCGTCGTGGCCCGCTGTCCGACCCAGCCCGGGCCCTGTTCGTGCTGGCCGACGGCTACCAGTGGGTGGCGCGAATGGGCCCGGAGCGGGCCGAGGTCGAGCGCGGCTGGCCGGGTCAGGCGGCCGGGCCGGGCGACTGCACGGTGGCTGGCCCCGCGGCCGACGTGTACCTGGTGCTGTGGAACCGGCGCGACCCCAGTGACCTGCCCGGGCTGCGGCTGACCGGCGACCCGGGGGTGCTGGATCACTGGCGGCGGGGCGTGCGGGTGACCTGGCGCTGAGCGCGGGCTGGGCCAGAGTCAGTCGTAGAAGCCGAGGCGGCGTAGCTGCTTGGGGTCGCGCTGCCAGTCCTTGGCCACCTTGATCCGCAGATCCAGGTACACCCGGCTGCCCAGCAGGGCCTCGATCTGCTGCCGCGCGCGGCTGCCCACTTCCTTGAGCCGGGCCCCCTTGGCCCCGATCACGATGGCCTTCTGGCTGGACCGCTCTACGTACATGACGGCGTAGACGTCGATCAGGTCCGGGCGTCCCTCCCGCGGGCCCATCTCGTCCACCAGCACCGCGATGGAATGCGGCAGTTCGTCCCGGACCCCCTCCAGGATGGCCTCCCGGATCAGCTCGGCGACCAGCTGCTGCTCTGGCTCGTCGGTCAGCTCACCGTCCGGGTACAGCGGCTGGCCCGGCGGGAGGTGAGACACCAGCACGTCGGCCAGCACGTCCAGCTGGAACCCGGACACGGCGGAGACGGGCACGATGTCGGCCCAGTCGCCGAGTTCCGCCACCGCAGCGAGCTGCGCGGCCACCTCGGCCTGGCTGGCCTGGTCCGTCTTGGTGACGATGGCCACCACCGGGGTCTTGCTGGCCAGGCCGCTCAGCTCCTTGGCCAGGTAGCTGTCGCCGGGGCCGATACGCTCCGCCGCGGGCACGCAGAACCCGATTACGTTGACCTCGGTCAGCGTGGACCGGACCAGGCTGTCCAGCCGCTCGCCGAGCAGTGTGCGCGGCCGGTGCAGACCGGGGGTGTCGACGATGATCAGCTGCGCGTCCGGCCGGTGCACGATCCCCCGGATGGCGCGCCGGGTGGTCTGCGGCCGACTGCTCGTGATCGCGACCTTGCTGCCCACCAGCGCATTCATCAACGTCGACTTGCCAACATTGGGCCTGCCCACGAAGCACGCAAAGCCGGATCGGAACTCCACCCCGCGATTCTATTTGCGCTGAAGAGGGGCGCCGTCGCACAGCAGGGCGCCCCAGCCCCAGCTCATGCTTCGTGATCATGGAGTTGGTGGGGATAGGGGAGAGCTGGCAGGCAGGGCCCGACCGCACCGGACCCTCCGGTCCCACCAGGCACGTACCAGTGTCAGCCAGGCCGGCCAAGTAACCGCTGACCGGAAGATAGCCCGCGATCTTCCCGCCCTGCGCGGCCTCCCCCTGGGACGAGGTGGCTTATCACCCCTGCTGACCACTCGGCCTAGCTTCGTGATCAACCGATTGCTGTCGTCATAGCAACACCAATCCGTTGATCACGAATCGGGTGGGCCGCCCGTGATCACGAATCGGAGTGGTCCACCGGCAGGTGGGTTTCGCGCAGCATGCCGTTGGAGCCGGCGTGGAAGACGACCGCGCTGGGGCCGAGCTCGCGGACCACGGCCAGGTTGACCGGGTCGGTCTCGTCGGCGTCGCTGACCAGCGCCGCCGCTTCCAGGCTGGACGCGCCGCTGGACACCGCCATGGCCACCGCGAGGCGGAGCGCGGACAGTTTCAGCGAGGGCAGCGCCACCGCCGCCGCCGCGTACGTCCGGCCCGTCTCGTCCCGGACGGCGGCGCCCTCGGCTGCGGCCACCCGGGCCCGCGCCGACCGGGCAAGGGTGATGATCTTGAGGTCTTCCGGGCCTGGCTCCACGGCGCTCACCTGGCCGAGTGTAGTGCTGCGCCGCACCATCACATCAGTCCCCGCCTGCCTCTTTGGTCGCAGGCTCACCCCAGTCGAAGTTCACCCGGCCACAGGCTCACCCGGTCGCAGCCCCGCACGCTCGGAGGCTCACCCAGCCACAGGCTCACCCGGTCGCAGCCCGGCACGCTCGGAGGCTCACCCCGCCACAGGCTCACCCGGCCACAGGCTCACCCGGCCACAGGCTCACCCGTCGCCGTCCGACTGGGCCGCGGGCTGCGGGGCCGGCGCCCCGACTCGCTCCACGGTGACGGTCCCGATCCGGTTCCGCCGCCCGGCCAGGCTCTCCGCGGTCAGCCGCAGCCCGGCCACGGTGCCCACCGAGCCGGCGATCGGCACCCGGCCGATCGCGTGGGCGAGCAGACCACCGACGGTTTCCACGTCCTCGGCCTCGATCGTGGTGCCGAACAGCTCCTCCAGGTCGGTGACCGGCAGCCGCGCGGGGACCCGGGCCCGGTCCGGGGACAGCCACTCCACGGTCGGCTGCTCCTGGTCGTACTCGTCGGTGATCTCCCCGACGATCTCCTCCAGGATGTCCTCGATGGTCACCAGGCCCGCGGTGCCGCCGTACTCGTCGATGACGATGGCCACGTGGATCCGGCGCTGCTGCATCTCTTTGAGCAACTCGTCCACCGGCTTGCTCTCCGGCACGAACGTGGCGGGCCGCATCACCGCGGTGACGGGCTCGACTGACTCCCGCTCCGGGTGCTCCTGGCTGATCGTCACCAGGTCCTTGAGGTAGGCGATGCCGATCACGTCGTCCTCGTTCTCGCCGACCACCGGGATGCGGGAGAAACCGCTGCGCAGCGCCAGGGACAGCGCCTGGCGGACGGTCTTGTCCCGCTCCACGAACACCATGTCGGTGCGCGGCACCATCACCTCGCGGACGATCGTGTCACCCAGCTCGAACACGGAGTGGATCATGGCCCGGGCCCCGGGCTCGATGACCTGGCGCCGCTCCAGCAGGTTGACCAGGCCGCGCAGTTCCTCCTCTGACCCGCCCGCCTCCCGGGACGAGCGGCCGGGGGTGAGCAGGTGGCCCAGCGCGAGCAACAGCCGCGGGATTGGGCCGAGCAGCCGCACCACCGGGTACAGCACGTCGGCCACGGCCAGCGCCGCGGCCCGCTCGTACTGTCGGCCGAGGATCTGCGGCCCGACCCCGGCCAGCAGGTAGAGCACGGCGATCATGATGACCGCGACGATCAGGAAGGTGTGCCAGCCCTGGCCCAGATAGTGCTCCAGCGCCGCGGCGAGCAGCACGATGGCCACCACCTCACAGGCCACCCGGGCCAGCAGCAGCACCGCGACGTAGCGCCCGGGCTCGGCCACCACCGCCTGCAGCCGGGTGGCCGCGCGGCCGCGGCTGCTTTTCCGGCCACGGCCCAGATCCCCGGCCCCGGACCGGGACACCAAGGTCAGCGCGACCTCGCCGGTGGCGCACAGCCCGGCCAGCACCGCGAGCACGATGGCCGCGACGATCAGCCACGCCATGGCGGACTCATCCCCCGTCGTCCTCCCGCCCCGGGGACGCCGCACCCGGCCCAGGAGGCGCCGCACCAGGCCCAGAAGGCGCCCCACCCGGCCCAGAAGGCCCCGCACCCGGCCCAGAAGGCCTCGCACCCGGCCCAGAAGGCGCCGCACCCGGCCCAGGCTCCTGGTCGCGCGCCGCGCGCCAGGACCGGATCAGCTCATCCTGCAGACCGAACATGGTGGCCCGCTCGGCCGCCTCGGCGTGGTCGTAGCCGAGCAGGTGCAGGATGCCATGCGTGCAGAGCAGCTCGAGCTCGTCGAGCAGCTCGTGCCGGGCCTGGGCGGCCTGGTCGGCGGCCACCTCCGGGCAGAGCACCACGTCGCCGAGCAGCCCGGGCTCCTCGTCGGGATCGCTGTTGCCACCCTGGTCGCCGCGGCCGGTGCCGGGCGGCGGCGGGCGCAACTCATCCATCGGGAAGGCCAGCACGTCGGTCGGGCCGGGCTCACCCATCCAGCGCTCGTGCAGGTCGGACATGGTGGCCCGGTCCACCAGCAGGACAGACAGCTCAGCCAGCGGGTGCATGCGCAGGTCGTCGAGGACGTACCGGGCCAGCGCGGCCAGGTCGGCCTCGTCCACGTTGACCCCGGACTCGTTCGCGATCTCGATGCTCACTGGGCTCGCTTACGCCGCTGCGGGGCGGGTGACGGCGGCCGCGCCCGGGCGTCGTACCGCTCGTAGGCGTCCACGATGTCCCCGACCAGCCGGTGCCGGACCACGTCGTGGCTGGTCAGCCTCGCGAAGTGGATGTCCTCCAGGCCGTCCAGGATGTCCTGCACGATGCGCAGCCCGCTGGTCTGCCCGGTCGGCAGGTCGACCTGGGTGACGTCCCCGGTCACTACGATCTTCGAGCCGAAGCCAAGCCGGGTGAGGAACATCTTCATCTGCTCGGCCGAGGTGTTCTGCGCCTCGTCCAGGATGATGAACGAGTCGTTCAGCGTGCGGCCGCGCATGTAGGCCAGCGGCGCCACTTCGATGGTCCCCGCGGCGATCAGCCGCGGGATCGAATCCGGGTCGAGCATGTCGTGCAGCGCGTCGTACAGCGGCCGCAGGTACGGGTCGATCTTCTCGTACAGCGTGCCGGGCAGGAAGCCGAGCCGCTCCCCGGCCTCCACGGCCGGCCGGGTCAGGATGATCCGGTTGACCTCCTTGGCCTGCAGCGCCTTGACCGCCTTGGCCATGGCCAGGTAGGTCTTGCCGGTGCCGGCCGGCCCGATGCAGAACACGATCGTGTGCTCGTCGATGGCGTCCACGTAGCGCTTCTGGTTGAGCGTCTTTGGCCGGATCGTCCGGCCCCGGGCGGACAGGATGTCCAGGGTCAGCACGTCGGCCGGCCGGACGCCGGACTTGCGGCGCAGCATGGCCACGACCCGCTCCACCGAGTCCGTGGTCAGCTCGGCCCCGCCCGCCAGCAGCTCGGTCAGCTCCTCGAACAGGCGGGCCACCCGCTCGCGCTCCTGGGGCGGCCCGGTAATCGTGATCTCATTCCCGCGCACGTGAATATCGGCGTCGAATGCCTTCTCGATCACATGCAGGAGTTCATCCCGGGAGCCCAGCAGGCTGACCATTGAGTGGTCATCCGGGATAACGATCTTGACCTGCGCGCCACCGTCGCTGGACGGCTTACGGTCGGGCGACTCGCCAGATCTATCTGCCAATTCCTTCTCTCCGCCTGGGTGCAGGCGCCTGCCTGCGCCCGTACCCCGTCATGCTATCCACCCGGCGTCAGCCCGGGGGCCAGCTGAGCGCGCGTCCGCCGAGGACATGCGCGTGCACGTGCGGCACCGTCTGGCCAGCGTCCTCCCCCGTGTTGAAGACAACCCGGTAACCCCGGCCGGCGATTCCCTCGGCCTCCGCCACCTTGTGCGCCTGCCCGGTCACCTCGGCCAGCAGGTCGCCGTCCGCGGACAGCGCGGCCAGATCCGGATAGTGCTTTTTCGGCACCACCAGCACGTGGGTGGGCGCCTGCGGGCTGACATCGCGAAAAGAAACGGTCCGCGGCGACTCGAGCACACGAGATGCCGGGACACCGCCTGACACGATCCTGCAGAATAGACACTCCGGCACACAGGGATCCTAGCTTGTCCCTCACCGGTAACACTCATGACATATATGGTTGCGATGGTGCTTCCCCCGCGGCGCCGCCCAGTGCACGACCCAGCGTGCTCGGCGACGCAATTGCTCCTACCCGGCCGCGCCGGGTGCACGGGGGCGAGCACACGGACTCAGACCCTTGGGGGGGAATGATTCGTGAAGGCAAGCGGCGGGGGCGGGTCGCGTGCACGCACTCGACATGCCAGGTGAACCTGACGGCGTGGTAACGCGTCCCATTGATGTGACCGAGACGTTGGTGGCCAATGGGCTCACTGCGGCACCACCACTGGAGTGGGACGCGGACCGGGCTGTCACGGCCATCTACAGCGAGCACTACCGCTCGCTGGTGCGCCTGGCCGCCTTCCTGGTCCGCGACAACGCGACGGCCGAGGAAGTAGTCCAGGACTCCTTCGTCGCCATGCACGGGGCATGGCGCCGGCTGCGGGACACCGACAAGGCGCTGTCCTATCTCCGGCAATCCGTGGTCAATCGGTCACGCTCAGTCCTCCGGCACCGGATCGTGGTGGATAAGAACACCCCTAAGCCACCTCCGGACATGCCAAGCGCCGAGCACGGCGCGATCATCCAGCTGGAGCGCTCCGCGGTGGTCACCGCCCTGCGGGCACTCCCGGAGCGGCAGCGGGAGGCACTGGTACTCCGTTACTACGGCGACATGTCGGAAGCACAGATCGCCTCGGTCATGGGTATCAGCAGGGGAGCGGTCAAGAGTCACACGGCCCGGGCCATGTCGGCCTTGCGGGTCGTGCTCGAGCGGGATACGTAGGGAGGGCCAGCAGGGGCGCGGTAGGCCTCCGGCGGCACGCATGATTTCACAGGATCGGGACTACGAGGACATCCTCCGCGACGCGCTGCGCGCGGCGGCGGAGTCCGTCGAGCCTGCCAGTGACGGCCTAGAGCGGATCCGTCACCGGTCGCATTCGCGTCGGTCTGCGCGCTGGACGCTGGTCAGGGCCGCGGACTGGCTCCGGCTGTACCGGATCCGGCTGTCGGTGCGGCTGGAGTCCTTCCGCTGGCAGCTGAGCGACGAGGCCGGCGAGCAGTTCCCCCGGGCCAGGTCCTGGCCGGCCCGGGTGGTGACGCTGGCCGTCCGGGCCGTCACGCCGCGGCCCAGCGGCCACGACAACCACGATGGCCGAACGCCCTCTGGTAAGACGGCCGGCCGGCTCGGCCCGGCCGCCGCGTGGCTCAAGCCCGCGCTCGCCGTCGGGGCGGTGGTCGCCGTCGTAGTCGGCGGGGTCATCGCGCTCAACCGGTCCCAGGAGACGGTCATCACGCCGACCAACTCGGTCACCTCACCGGGCCAGCAGCACGACTCGGCGGCCGCCGGCCTGGCCACCCCAGGGCTGTGGCAGCCGCCGATCGGCGTGAAGACGCGGCCGGGGGTCTCCGGGGCGGCCCGGAAGAAGGGCACCAGCGCGCTGCCCGCGGTGGCCTGCACCCCGACGCCCTCGCCGAGCAGTTCGCCGGCGCCAACGGCCAGCGCGTCGGCTACCCCGACGCCAACGCCGAGCAACACCGCGACGGCCACGCCGAGCGCGACGCCGACGGACACAGGCAGCCCGTCGGCCACCCCGACCACCGGGACCGGGGGCAGCACGGCCAGCGCCACGGCCGACGTCGCGTTCGCTCCCAACACCGACGGCGGCACGCCGGACGTCACCTGCGGCACCCTCCCCACCCGGAAGACCCCGCGCGCGACGTCTTAAGTCCGGGGGACGACCCCCCTGGACCCCCCGCTCGCCGCTCCGCGCCGAACGCGGATTGGTCCGGGGGACGACCCCCTGGACCCCCCGCTCGCCGCTCCGCGCCGAACGTCGGCTCCGCGAGCACACGCCTTCGGCGCGCCTCGCCTCGCCGGCGCGCCTCGCCTCGCCGGCGCGCCTCGCCTCGCCGGCGCGCCTCGCCTTGCTGACGCCCCGAGCCCCGCTGGCGCGCCCTTTCCGACACCGGCAATGGCCGGTCAGGCCCAGCGAGCGAGCCGGCTGAGCAAGACGGCGGCTGCGACCGCGCCGGCGGTTGAGGCGCGGAGCACGGTCGGGCCCAGGTGCGCGGTGACCGCGCCCGCCGCGGCCAGCGCTTCCGTCTCGGCCGGGCTGATACCGCCCTCCGGGCCGACGACCAGCAGGATCTCCCCGGCGCCGGGCAGCGGCAGCGCACTGAGCGCTCTATCCGCATCCGGGTCGAGCACGATCGCGCAGGCCGCCGCGGCCACCCGGGCGGTCACGCCGGGCAGCCCGGCCGGCCCGGTCACCTCGGGGAACCGGGCGCGGCGGGCCTGTTTGCCCGCCTCCCGGGCGGTGGACCGCCACCGGCCCAGCGCCCGGTCGCCCCGCTCCGCGGACCAGCGCACCACGCAGCGCTCCGCGGCCCACGGGATGACCACGTCCACGCCGACCTCGGTCATCAGCTCGACGGCCAGCTGCCCCCGGTCGCCCTTGGGAATGGCCTGGGCCACGGCCAGCGCCGGGTCAGCCGGCGGGATCGTCCGCCGGTCCCGGACCGCGAGTTCGAGCCCCCCGCGCTGGGCCCGGGTGACCACGCACTCGGCCAGCTGGCCCGCGCCGTCGGTCAGGTCCACCCGCTCGCCAGCGGTGAGTCTGCGCACGTCGGCCGCGTGCCGGCCTTCCGCCCCGGACAGCACCACCCGGTCCCCGGCCAGCTCGGCCGGGTCGGCCAGGAACACCGGAGGCCGAGTATTCCGGGGGGACGACCCCCCTGGGCCCCCCGCCATTTCATCCCGTGCCGACAATCTCCCGGAACCCCCCGACCGCCGCTTCGCGGCGCGCTCCTCAGCGGCCGTTGAACGCGTCCCGCAACCGGGAGAAGAACCCCTGCTGGCCGGGTGCGAACCGGCCGCGCGGGGTCTCCTCGCCGCGCAGCGCGGCCAGCTGTTTGAGCAGCGCCTCCTGCGGCTCGTCCAGCTTGGTGGGGGTCTCCACCGTGACGTGGATGATCAGGTCACCGCGTCCCGAGTCGTTCAGGTGCTGGACGCCGAGCGCGTACATGGGGATGACCTGCCCGGACTGGGTGCCCGGCCGGAGGTCCAGGTCCCGGGGCCCATCCAGGGTCTCCACCGACAGGCTGGCGCCGAGCGCCGCGGCCACCATCGGGATCGTGACCGTGCAGTGCAGGTCGTCGCCCTGCCGCTCGAAGATCGGGTGCGGCCGCTGCAGGATCTCCAGGAACAGGTCACCGGGCGGGCCGCCGCCGGAGCCGATCTCCCCTTCGCCAGCCAGCTGGATGTGCGTGCCGTCCTCGACCCCGGCCGGGATGCGCACCTTCATCGTGCGCCGGGTGCGTACCCGGCCGTCCCCGTCGCACTCCGGGCACGGCCGCCGGATGACGGTGCCGAACCCGCCGCAGTGCGGGCACGGCCGCGACGTCATCACCTGGCCGAGGAACGACCGGGTGACCTGGCTGACCTCACCGCGGCCGCCGCACACGTCGCAGGTCTCCGGGTGGGTGCCCGGTGCGGTGCCCTCGCCGGAGCAGGTCGGGCAGACCACCGCGGTGTCCACGGTCAGTTCCCGGGTGGTGCCGAACGCGCACTCGGCCAGGTCGAGCTCGACCCGGATGGTCGCGTTGCGGCCGCGCCGCGCCCGGCTGCGCGGGCCGCGGGTGTTCGCCCCGGCGCCGAAGAACGCGTCCATGATGTCGCTGAACGGGAACCCGGCGGGCCCGAACGGCCCGGCCCCCTGGCCCGCCCCGCCGTTCGGCGCGAACGGGTCCACGCCCTGGTCGAACAGCTGCCGCTTGCCAGGGTCGGAGAGCACCTCGTAGGCCTGGGTGATCTCCTTGAATCGCTCCTGAGTCTGCGGGTCCGGATTGACGTCCGGGTGCAGCTCACGGGCGAGTCGCCGGTAGGCCTTCTTGATCTCGTCGGGCGGCGCGTCCCGGCGTACGCCGAGCGCGGCGTAGTAGTCGTTGGCCACTATGACCCCGCCAGGATCTGGCCCACGTATCGTGCCACCGCGCGCACCGCTCCCATCGCCGTCGGGTAATCCATCCGTGTCGGGCCAAGCACCCCGAGCCTGGCCAGCATCTGGTCCCCGGTCCCGTACCCCGCCGCCACCACCGAGGTACTGTGCAGCCCCTCGAAAGGGTTCTCCGCACCGATCCGGACCGTGAGGGCAGGGTGGTCGCCGGACTCGCCCAGCAACCGCATCAACACCACCTGCTCCTCCAGCGATTCCAGGACCTCACGCAGCCCCTTGGAAAAGTCCGTGGCGGTCAGGTTGGCCGCCCCGCCGACCACGACCCGCTCGTCGGTCCGCTCGACCAGCGTCTCCAGGATGACGGAGAACACCGCGGCCGCGTTGGGCCGCTCCCCCGGCTCGACCAGGGTGGGCAGGTCGGCGATGACCGAGGTCGCCTCGGTTAGCCGCCGGCCGTCCAGGCAGGCGTTGAGCACCGCCCGGAGCTGCATGACCGAATCCTCTTCGGCCGGGTCAGGCAGCTCCACCGCGCGCTGCTCGACCCGCCCGGTGTCGGTGATCAGTACCAGCATCAGCCGTTTGGCGGCCAGCGGGACCAGTTCCACGTGCCGCACCGAGGACCGGCTCAGCGAGGGGTACTGCACCACCGCGACCTGCCGGGTCAGCTGGGCCAGCAGCCGCACCGTCCGAATCACCACGTCATCGAGGTCGTAGGCGCCGGCCAGGAACGTCTCGATGGCCCGCCGCTCCGCCGCGGACAGCGGCTTGACGCCGGACAGCCGGTCCACGAACAGCCGGTACCCCTTGTCCGTGGGTATCCGGCCCGCGCTGGTGTGCGGCTGCACGATGAAGCCCTGCTCCTCGAGCACGGCCATGTCGTTCCGGATGGTGGCCGGCGAGACATCCAGGTGGTGCCGGTCGACCAGAGACTTCGAGCCCACCGGTTCGGTGGTGGACACGTAATCTTCCACGATCGCGCGGAGCACAGCGAGCTTACGATCGTCGAGCATGTCCCACCTCCCTGGCACTCCACTGTCCTGAGTGCCAATTTTAAGGCGGTCCGGGCGCCCTGGCGTCCAAGCGCGGGTATCGGGAGCATAGCGATTACGGCGGAATCTGGCTCTAGTGTCCATCTGAGCAGGCTTCTTCACCGCCACGGCGCGCCATCATGAGACCGCCCGCCTGGTCCGGTACCGTCCTGCCCGTTATGCATGCCGACTATGGGCAGGACGTGCTCGCAAAGGACTGGCGGCGACGCCAGCGGCCAGAGCCGCCGCGGGTCGAGGCGGCCCGCGGGCTGGTCATCGAAGAGGCCGGTGGCCAGGGGTTCTGCGGCGCCGTGGTGGCCTGCGAGAAGGACGCGGTAACCCTGGAAGACCGGTTCGGCCGCCAGCGGGTGTTCCCGCTGCGGCCCGCCGCGTTCCTGCTCGACGGCCAGCCCGTCACGCTGGTCAGGCCCGCCCCGGCCGCCCGCCCCGCCAGCCCGTCCAGGAGCCGGTCCGGCTCGCGGGCCCCGGCACCCGCCCCGGCGGGCCAGGCCAGCCGGGCCCGGGTCGCCCGGGCCAGCCGGATCTACGTGGAAGGACGGCACGACGCCGAGCTGGTCGAGCAGATCTGGGGCGACGACCTGCGCGAAACCGGGGTCGTGGTGGAGTACCTGGAGGGCGTCGACCACCTGCCCGGTGTCGTGGCCAGCTTCGCGCCCGGCCCGGACCGCCGCCTGGGCGTGCTCGTCAACCACCTGATCCCGGGGTCCAAGGAGCAGCGCATCGCGGCCGGGGTGACCTCGCCACACGTGCTCGTGGTCGGCCACCCGTACGTGGACGTCTGGCAGGCGGTCAAGCCCGCGGCCCTCGGCATCGCGCGCTGGCCGGACGTGCCGCGCGGCCAGCCGTGGAAGGAAGGAGTGCTGCGCGGGCTGGGCTGGGGCACCGACACCGCGGCCGGCTGGAAACGCATCCTGGCCGGCGCGCGCAGCTACACGGACCTGGAACCGGAGCTGCTCGGCCGGGTGGAAGAACTGATCGACTTCGTCACAGCGCCGGGGACTGGCTAACGTGTGGGCAAGCGCAGCATGCGAGGAGCCGATGACCAGCCGCCCGATGCACCCCCCTGTCCCGATGGATCCCGGCTCGGGTGGGTTCGTGCCCGCTGACCAGGGCGCCCAGCCGGGCGGACCGCCGCCTGGCCCAGTCCCGGCCAGCCGCCGCGAGGTGCACCGCGCCATGCTGGCCTACCTGGGCGTGCCGTTCACCCTGTGCCTGCTGCCGCTGGCCATCTACCTGGCCAGCGTGCGCGGCCCCGGGTTCGTCCGGTGGCACGCCGGCCAGGCGCTGAACGTGGCCGTCACCGCGCTGCTCTACACCGTGTGCGGCCTGATCGTGGGCGGCGTGCTCGCGCTCGACTCGGTGCAGGTGGCCACGCTTATCGCCGTGCCGCTGCTGGCCCTGCTGTGGATCTCCGTGCTGGTGGTGCTCGTCCGCGCGGCCAGCGCGGCCGGCCGGGGCGAGCAGCAGCCGGTGCCTCGCTGGCTGCGGGTCAATCGGTAAGGCCGCGGATCACCGCGTCGGCCAGCAGCCGGCCGCGCCTGGTCAGCACCACCTGGCCCGCCGCGTGCGCGGCGGGGTCGGCCAGACCGTCCCGCACCGCGACCCCGGCGGCCGCGCGGCCGGCCGGGCTGAGCAGGCCGAGCGGGCAGCCCTCGGCCAGCCGGGTGCGCAGCATGATCTCTTCCAGCCGGCGTTCCGGGCTGGTCAGCACCTCCCGGGCCTGGCCGGGGCTGACCCCGGCACTGAGCCGGGCCGCGTAGGCGGCCGGGTGCTTGACGTTCCACCAGCGGGTGCCGGCCACGTGACTATGCGCCCCCGGCCCGACGCCCCACCAGTTGCCGCCCGTCCAGTACAGCCGGTTGTGCTCGCAGGCGGCGCCCGGCCCGGCGGCCCAATTGGATACCTCGTACCAGGTCAGGCCCGCGCGGCCGAGCAGGTCATCGGCCAGTAGATAGCGTTGCGCCATGGTGTCGTCGTCGGGTTCGGCCACCTGGCCGCGGCGGATCCGGGCGGCCAGCCGGGTGCCCTCCTCCACGATCAGCGCGTAAGCGGAGATGTGGTCCGGGCCGGCGGCCAGCGCCGCCTCGACCGAGGCGCACCAGTCGGCGTCGGTCTCCCCCGGCGTGCCGTAGATGAGATCCAGGCTGACGTGCTCGAAGCCGGCCTGCCGGGCCCACCGGGCGCACTGGGCGGGCCGTCCCGGCTGATGCTCCCGGTCCAGCACGGCCAGCACGTGCGGCGCGGCGCTCTGCATGCCAAGCGAGATCCGGGTGAGGCCGGCCGCGCGCAGCCCGGCCAGCGACCGCTCGTCCACGCTCTCCGGGTTGGCCTCGGTGGTCACCTCGGCCCCGGGGGCCAGGCCGAACTCGCCGTCGATGACCCGGAGCAGCCCGCCGAGCTGGCCCGGCGGGAGCAGGGTGGGCGTCCCGCCGCCGAAGAACACCGTGCTGACTGGCGGGCAGTCCGCCCCCAGGACCTGCCGGGCCAGCCGGAGCTCGGCGGCGGCCAGGCCGGGATAGCTGTCCCGGGATGCCCCGCCGCCCAGCTCGGCGGCGGTGTACGTGTTGAAGTCGCAGTACCCGCACCGGGTACGGCAGAACGGCACGTGCACATAGATGCCGAACGCCGGTTCGGCCAGCCCGGACAGCGCGCTGGCGGGCAGCCGTCCGTCGGCGGGCACCGGCTGGCCGGCCGGCAGAGCCCCGGGCACGATCAGCCAGCCGCCCTGGCGAGTACCTCAGCGCCGACTCCGTCCCAGGACGGGTCGCGGTCCTGGACCGCCAGCAGGCGGCGCATCAGGCCGGCGTCGCCGTAGTAGGCGCGCAGCGACTCGGCCACGGTCACGCTGGCCGCGGGCCGGTGCAGCACCTCGATCGGGTCGCCCGGGCCGACCGTGCCCTCGGTCAGCACCTTGAGGTAGGCGCCGGGCCGGCCGGCCGCGGCGAACCGCTTGACCCAGGCCCGCTGGGCACCGTACTGCTCACCCATCCAGCTGGCGAAGACCCCGCAGGGCACGCGCACCGACCTGACCTGGACGACCGCCGTGCCGACCTGCCAGGTCTCGCCGAGCAGCGCGCCGGAGACGTCGAGCCCGGCCGTGGTCAGATTCTCGCCGAACGTGCCGTTGGGCAGTTCCAGGCTGAGCTGCTCCACCCACCAGTCCAGGTCTTCCCGGGCGTAGGCGTAGACGGCCTGCTCCACGCCGCCGTGATGCTGATGGTCCGCCTGCTCGTCGCCGCGCACGCCGAGCCGTCCGATGGCTAGCGGCCCGGCGGCGGGCCGCTTGTCGATCGCGGTGCGCTGGATGCGGCCGGCCCAGTCCGCAGCCCGGGTGCGGCCGGTGTTCACCGAGATGACCAGTGCGTTCGCCACCCCTGCACGCTAATGGACCCGGTGCACCAGGTCGAACCATATTGGCTGGGCGCAGCGCGGTTATCCTGAGGCTGGGCGCGACGGGGAGGCTGCGATGACCATGGGCATCGCCTTGGTGGCGTTCGCCGCGCTGCGCGGGTGACCGGTCCGCCGCCGGGTCGCGGGTACGGTGAAGGTGGGCACGCGGCGGGAGGCTTCGATGACGTACTGGCCGGGACCGGGATACCGGATGGCGGCGGCGGCGCACAGTGACATGCGGGCGTCCGACCAGGACCGCGAACGCGCGGCCGAGGTGCTCAAGACCGGCTACGCCGAGGGCCGACTGAGCAAGGACGAATACGACGAGCACCTGAGCAAGATCTACGCGGCGCGCACCGTCGGCGACCTGGCCGCGGTGACCAGCCAGTTGCCCGGCGGCGGGGCGGCCCTGCTCCCGGTGCCGGCCGGTCCGCCGCGGACCAATTCGAAGGCCGTGGGCGCGGCGATCTGCGGCGTCGCCGAGTTCTTCACGTTCGGCCTAACCTCGATCCCGGCGGTCATGCTCGGCCACGCCGCCCGCAACGAGATCCGGCGGACCGGGGAGGGCGGCGACGGCCTGGCCATGACCGGGCTCGTCCTGGGCTGGCTGGCGGTGGCCTTGTGGGTGCTGTTCTGGGCCGGCGTGCTGGTGGCCGGGGTAGCGTTCACCCACGGGGCCCCCGCGGTGCACACGTTCCACATGCGGCTGGGCGGCTAGCCGGGGGGGTCAGCTAGCCGGGGCGGTCAGCTAGCCGGGGCGGGTGGCAGCGGGTTCAGCGCTGCCGGTCCGGCTGGGTGGACAGCGCGGCCACGAAGGCTTCCTGCGGGACCTCGACCCGGCCGATGGTCTTCATCCGCTTCTTGCCTTCCTTCTGCCTCTCCAGCAGCTTGCGCTTCCGGGTGATGTCGCCGCCGTAGCACTTGGCCAGCACGTCCTTGCGCAAGGCGCGGATGTTCTCCCGGGCGATGATCTTGGAGCCGATGGCGGCCTGGATCGGCACCTCGAACTGCTGCCGCGGGATGAGCTCGCGCAGCCGCGACGTCATGGCCAGGCCGTACTCCCGCGCCTTGTCCTCGTGCACGATCTGGCTGAACGCGTCCACCGGCTGGCCCTGGAGCAGGATGTCCACCTTGACCAGGTCGGCTTCCTGCTCGCCATCCGGCTCGTAGTCCAGCGACGCGTAGCCGCGGGTGCGCGACTTGAGCTGGTCGAAGAAGTCGAAGATGATCTCCGCGAGCGGCATCGTGTAGCGGATCTCGACCCGGTCCGCGGACAGGTATTCCATGCCCAGCAGCGCGCCCCGGCGGGCCTGGCACAGTTCCATGATGGTGCCGATGTAGTCGGCCGGGGCCAGCACGGTGGCCCGGACCACCGGCTCGAACACCTTGGCCACCTTGCCGGCCGGGCCATGGCCCGGGGCGGCCGCGGCGGTGCTGCCGGCCGGGAAGTCGCTCGGGTTGGTGACCTGCAGCTCGGCGCCGGACTCCAGGACCACCCGGTAGACGACGTTGGGCGCGGTCGAGATCAGCGACAGGCCGAATTCGCGTTCCAGCCGCTCCCGGACGATCTCCATGTGCAGCAGGCCGAGGAACCCGCAGCGGAACCCGAAGCCCAGCGCGGTGGACGTCTCGGGCTCGTAGACCAGGGCCGCGTCGTTCAGCCGGAGCTTGTCCAGCGCGTCGCGCAACTCCGGGTAGTCGTCGCCGTCCATCGGGTACAGCCCGGAGAACACCATCGGCCGCGGGTGGTCATAGCCGGGCAGCGGCTGGGTCGCGGGCCGCGCGGCGCTGGTCACGGTGTCGCCGACCCGGGCCTGCCGGACGTCCTTGACCCCGGTGATCAGGTAGCCGACCTCGCCCGCGCCCAGGTTCTCCGACGGCACCGGCTCTGGCGAGATCACCCCCACCTCGAGCGTGTCGTGGGCCGCCCTGGTGGACATCATCAGGCTCTTCTCCCGCCGGGTCAGGCGGCCGTCCATCACCCGCACGTAGGTGACCACGCCCCGGTAGGAGTCATAGACCGAGTCGAAGATCAGCGCCCGGGCGGGGGCGTCGGGGTCGCCGGTGGGCGACGGCACCTGCTGCACGACGGCGTTGAGCAGGGCGGCCACCCCCTCGCCGGTCTTGGCCGAGACGCGGAGCACGTCCGCCGGAGCGCAGCCGATGATGCCGGCCAGTTCCTCGGCGTACAGATCCGGCTGGGCGGCGGGCAGGTCGATCTTGTTCAGCACCGGGATCAGGTGCAGGTCCGCTTCCAGGGCCAGGTACAGGTTGGCCAGCGTCTGCGCCTCGATGCCCTGGGCCGCGTCCACCAGCAGGATGGCGCCCTCACAGGCCGCCAGCGACCGGGACACCTCGTAGGCGAAGTCAACATGCCCCGGGGTGTCGATCAGGTTGAGCACGTACGGGCGGCCGTCCGGACCGGTCCACGGCAGCCGGACCGCCTGGCTCTTAATGGTGATCCCGCGCTCCCGCTCGATGTCCATCCGGTCCAGGTACTGCGCGCGCATCTGCCGGCCGGTCACCACGCCGGTGAGCTGCAGCATCCGGTCGGCCAGGGTGGACTTGCCGTGGTCGATGTGCGCGATGATGCAGAAGTTCCGGATTACGCTCAGGTCGGTATGACCGGGGCTGGTCGCGGGCTGCGCGCCATCCGGGAGGACCTGCTCGGGCACTGCTGGCACAGAAATCCGCCTGGTTCGAATCGGGCTTGATCCTCCATGGTCGCATGAGGCCGCCGATGCCCGGACCCGTGCCCGGCCGCCCCGGGGCCGGCTGGTTTGGTTCGGCCTCGCTGGCTTGGCCTCGCTGGTTTGGCCTCGCTGGTTTGGGCCGTGGCCCGGCGTAGGCTATTCTGCTTGGTCGGAGCGTACGCGCTGCCGCTGCCGTGCGGAGGCGCTGCCGGGGCGGATCGCGCACCGGCCCCCGGCACCCAGACCAGATCCTGAGCGAGGCTTTCGCGTGGCGAACATCAAGTCCCAGATCAAGCGCAACAAGCAGAACGAGAAGGCCCGGCTGCGCAACAAGGCCGTGAAGTCCGAGCTGAAGAGCTCGGTGCGGAAGTTCCGCGAGGCGGCTGACGCCGGCGACGCCGACGCGGCCACCACCGCGATGCGGGCGGCCTGCCGCAACCTGGACAAGGCGGCCAGCAAGGGCGTCATCCACAAGAACCAGGCGGCCAACCGGAAGTCCGCCATCGCCAAGCGCGCCGCCGAACTCGCGGCTTAATCCGCGGAGACCACCTCAGCGCTGCGCGCGGCTGGAGACGATTTCGCGGATGGCGACCTCCAGGGCGTAGGCGGCGTTCGTGCCTTCGCCTTTGACCTGGGCGTCGGCTTCGGCTACGGCGGCCAGGGCGCGGGCCACTCCCTCTGGCGTCCAGCCGCGTAGCTGCTGCCGGACGCGGTCCACCTTCCACGGCGGCGCGCCCACCTCGGCGGCTACGGCCGCGTCGGACTGGCCGCGGGCCGCGCTGCCGACGCGGCCGAGCAGCCGTACCCCCTGGGCCAGCGCGCTGGTGATCAGGACCGGGGACACGCCGACGGCCAGCGCCCAGCGCAGCGCCTCCAGCGCCTCGGCCAGCCGCCCCTCGACGGCCCGGTCGGCCACGCTGAACCCGCTGGCCTCCGCCCGGCCCCGGTAGTACGTGGCCACCACGGCCTGGTCGATGACTCCGGTGGTGTCCGCGGCCAGCTGCGAGCTGGCCGCGGCCAGCTCGCGCAGGTCGTTGCCGAGCGCGTCGAGCAGGGCGCGCACCCCGCTCTCCTCGATGGTCCGGCCCGCGGTGCGGAACTCGCCGCGGACGAACTGCATCCGCTCCCCCATCCGGGTGATCTTCGGGCAGTCCACCGTGGGCACGCGCTGCTTGCCCAGCGCGGTGAGCAGGGCCTTGCCCTTGGCCCCGCCCGCGTGGGTGAGCACCAGCACGGTGTCGGGCGGCGGGTCGGCCGCGATGGCGGTGATCTCGTCGGCCACCGCCTTGGTCGCGTCCTCGGTGCCGTGCAGCACCAGCACGCACCCGTCACTGAACAGGGATGGCGCGGCCAGCATGGCCAGCTCGCCCGGCCGCAGCTCGGCCGCCTGCACGTGGCGCACGTTCTCGGCCGGGCCCGCGGCGGCGACCAGGCGCGCCACCGCCCGCTCGGCCAGCAGCTCCTCCTCCCCCACGACCACGGTCGCCAGGCCCAGCCGGGGTGGCCTGGGCGGCCTGGGCGGCAGAACCAGCACGGGAGGCACGGGGCGCGGCTGAGGGCATAGCGGCAGCATGCCACGACCGGCGCAGTGCCCGCACCAGCGCGGCGCATCACCCCCGGCTGGCCGGCTTCACTGCGTCGCGATGACGATGCAGCGACGCAGCTCCTCGACCGCCGCCGGGTCGCCGGCCACCGTCACGCCGCTCGGCTCGCCCGGGCTCTCCCGGTTCCACACCCAGCGCAGCACGGCCTCCGGCGGGCCACTCACGATCACGTCGGTGGCGTCCTGGCCGGCTCCGTCCGTCACGTCGAACCGCCCAGGGCCGGTGCGTGCCTGCCAGGCCGCGCCGTCGGTCCGTACCGTGTAGGTCCGGCCCGGCGAGCCGGCCAGCACCTCGGTGAAGTAGTCGCCCCACTCGGCCACGCTGAACGCCACGAACACCTTGAGCAGCTCGTCCACGCCGTCCACGGCGAGGTCGGCCGGCACCGGGGTGACCGGCTGCCCGGTGCCGAACTCGGCGTCGATGCGGTGGATGACGGTCTCCTGGGCCATCCGCCGGATCCAGAAGCCGACGGTCTGGTCCGGGGTGTACCAGGAGCCAGCCGGATCCTCCGGCCGCCGGGCCGCGAACTCAGCCAGCAGCCCCGCGTAGGCCCGGTCGAGCAGCGCGACCGGGTCCTCGTCGGCGAGCTCTTTCGGCGGCCACGGGTCGGGCTCGGCGCCCTCGCGCATGCACCAGGTCTTGTGCAGGTACACCTCGCCGACGTGGCGGCTCAGGTCAGCGACGGTCCAGCCGGGACACGTCGGCACAGCCGCGGTGAGGTCGGCCGCCACGACGGCCCGCAGGCGGGCGAAGTCGGCGGCCAGGCAGTCGAGGTACCGGGAATTTTCCATGCCGATCAGTTCAGCACACACCTCGGACAACCCGGCCGGGCCGGGTGCGGGCCACCTGGTGATGGGCGCTAGTTCAGCGCTACCGGCTCGCCGCCCAGCCAGACCCGGCTCGGCTTGAGGCCGTAGGACCAGGCGAAGGCCCCTTCGTGGTCGGCGTCCCAGAGCACGATGTCGGCGAACCGGCCGCGCACCATGCCGCCCCGGTCCGGGGCGCGCAGCGCCTGGGCGCCGCCCAGCGTGGCGGCGCGCAGCGCCTCGGCCACGCTCAGCCCGAACTGCGACACGGCCAGCGCGATGACCAGCGGCATCGAGGTGATCCCGTTGCCGCCCGGGGTGTGGTCGGAGCCCAGCGCGACCGGCACGCCTTTGTCCAGCAGCGCCCGCACCGGCGGGTTCTTGCCCACCTGCAGGGCGGTACCGGGGCAGACCACCGCGGCCACGCCCGCGCGGGCCAGCGCGGCCACGTCCTCGTCACCCGCTTCGTGCAGCACGTCGGCGGAGGCGCAGCCCAGCTCGGCGGCCAGCCGCGCCGCACCGGTCCGGGTCTCGCCACAGGCGTGCACCCGCGGCAGCAGCCCGGCGGCCCGGCCGGCGCTGAGGATCCAGCGGGCCTCCCGCTCGCTGAACCGGCCCTCTTCGCAGTACACGTCCACGCTGTCCGCGCCGACCGCGGCCGCATCCGAGCACCAGGTGCCGACCGCGTCGATGTAGTCATGCCGGCGGCCGAAGTACTCCGGCGGCACCGCGTGCGCGGCCAGGAACGTGACGTGCACCCGCGGCATACCCGGCTCGCCCTCCAGCGAGCGCAGCATGCGCACGTCGGCCAGCTCGCCGTCACGGGTCAGGTGATAGCCAGTCTTGGCCTCGATCGTGGTGCAGCCGGATTGCAGCCACTCACGGAGCCGGGCCCGGACCCCGTTGCACAGCGTCCAGGGGTCGGTGCCCCGGGTCACCGTGACCGTGGACGCCATCCCGCCACCGGCGGCGGCGATCTCGGTCTGCGACGAGCCGCCCGCGACCATGGCCAGCTCCGCGTAGCGGTTCCCGGCGTAGACCGGATGAGTGTGCGCGTCGATCAGGCCCGGCGTGACCAGGGCGCCGCCCAGGTTTTCCACCGAGTTGAACGTCAACGATGTCCTCCACCACGCCGGGCAGGCTGGCGGGCAGTTCAGAGGCCCGGCCGACCCACGCGATCCGGTCGTTGTGGGTGAGGATGGCCGCGTTGCTCCAGATCTCGGACCCGGTCCAGAGACGGCCAATGTTGGTCAGCAGGCGTACGGTCACCGGCGCGCCCCCCGTGGCGCGGTCCTGGCCAGCATCAATGCTCCGATCGTGGCGAACTCCGCCGTAGCTTGGCAGAAGGGTGCGTGCATGATGGGGCGTACCTGCGTCATCCGCGGTCACCTGCCATAGCTCGATCCCTACTGGCCCCCCCGCCAGGCACCCGGTCGGGGCTGCACGGCGGCCGACAGCTGGCGCTAGCGGATGCGGCAACCAACATATCGGTTCAGTTACGGTATTGCACTACAGGGTCCCTGTACAGGCACTATCACGAAGAAGTCAGACCAGATATTAACAGCCTTTCCCGGATCTCACCGTGCGTGGCGGTTTGAGTTGATTTGACGTCTGTACGTGTCAGTAACTTCTGCTGGCGCCGCCGCCGCGGAATCCGGGCCGGCGACACCACCGCGGGGCCCGGCTGACCGCGCCGCGAACCCGGCCGCCGGCCTGGCCCGGCGGGCTGGCCGCCGCCCCCGCTGACTGCCCGTCGCCTCCTCGCCCTGTGCTGTTCGCGTGCAGTTCAGCGCCGGTGCGAGCCAGGCCTGCGCGCGGCTCAGACAGGCGATGAGCGCAGGGCGCCGCGCCGCACCGCGGTCGCCGGGCGGCGCCTCCGTGGTGCCCTCCGGAGTAGCCGGCCGGCGGCCCCGGGGCCGCCCGTGGCGCCGCTCCCGCGGCGGCTTCTGCCCGGGCCGGGCCAGCCCCGGCCAGACCGGCCGCTGCTCCGCTCACCAGGGACAATGCTGGCGCCTGCGGGCCGGTGGAGGCGCGGAGGCAAAACTGTCAGGCAGATACCAAGGCAACAATGCAATCCATTGCATTAACCCGCCCACAGCACCGTTCGCTTTACCGGATAAGCCCGCGCAAAATCGCAGCGCTTCGATATCCAGACCAGGCCACCGCCCAGTGGGCGGATGACCGCCGCGCCGCCACCCCGGGACCGTGCCACACCCGGTCATCGAGGCGGCCGACAGCAGGCCAGGGCGTTGAGCAGAAGGGGCTCAGCTGGTGGCGGGGACGGCGATGCTGTCGATCTCGGCGGCCAGGTCGGGTGGCACCCGGGCGGTCAGCTCGGTGCCGGCCGCGCCGTGCCGGAGCTCGAGCACCTCGCCCTCCTGGTGCGCCCGGGCCACCAGGTCGCCGCGGACATAGGGCACCACCGCGCTGACCTCGCGGTCGCGCTGCGGCAGCCCGGCCTCGATGGCGGTGGCCAGATCGTCCAGCCCGGCCCCGGTCCGGGCCGAGATCACCACGCTGTGCGGTTCGCGCAGCTGCAGCGCCTTGAGCTCGATCGGATCCGCCGCGTCCGCCTTGTTGATCACCACCAGCTCGGCGACATCCCCGGCGCCGATCTCGCCGAGCACCTCGCGCACCGCGGAGATCTGCGCCTGCGGGTCCGCGTCGCTGCCGTCAACCACGTGCAGGATCAGGTCGGCCTCGGCCACTTCCTCCAGCGTGGACCGGAACGCCTCGACCAGCTGGTGCGGCAGGTGCCGGACGAAACCGACCGTGTCGGTCAGCGTGAACCAGCGGCCGGCCGGGGTCCGCGCCTTGCGGACGGCTGGGTCGAGCGTGGCGAACAGCGAGTCGTCGACCAGGACACCCGCCCCGGTCAGCCGGTTCAGCAGGCTGGACTTGCCCGCGTTCGTGTACCCGGCGATGGCCACCGCCGGGACGGCCCGGCTGCGGCGCTGCTGGCGCTGCACCTGACGGCCGACCGACATCTCGGCCAGCTGGCGGCGCAGCCGCGCGGTGCGGGTCCGGATCCGCCGCCGGTCAGTCTCGATCTTGGTCTCACCAGGTCCCCTGGTGCCGATGCCGCCGCCGCCGGCGACCCGGCCGCCCGCCTGCCGGGACAGCGACTCGCCCCAGCCACGCAGCCGGGGCAGCAGGTACTCGAGCTGGGCCAGCTCGACCTGGGCCTTGCCCTCCTTGCTCCGGGCGTGCTGGGCGAAGATGTCCAGGATCAGCGCGGTCCGGTCGATGACCTTCGCCTTGACCACGCCTTCCAGGCGGCGCAGCTGGCTGGGGGTCAGCTCGCCGTCGCAGATCACGGTGTCCGCGCCGGTCGAGGCGACCAGGGCGGCCACCTCGGCGGCCTTGCCCGCGCCGATGTAGGTGGCGGCGTCCGGGCGGCCGCGCCGCTGCACCAGGCCGTCCAGGATGACCGAGCCAGCCGTCTCGGCCAGCCGGGACAGTTCGCGCAGCGAGTTCTCGGCTTCGGCCAGCGTGCCCTCGGTCCACACGCCGACCAGGATGACCCGCTCCAGGCGGAGCGCGCGGTACTCGACCTCGGTGACGTCCTGGAGTTCGGTGGACAGCCCGCCGACCCGGCGCAGGGCATGCCGGTCCGCCAGATCCAGCTCGCCGACGTCACTGAGGCCGGCCGTGCCCTGCGGCTCGGCGGGGCTGGCTGGCTGCTCGGCGGGATGGGTCATGGCCTGCTCACGGTGGGATCGACGGACTGCGCTGTCTTGGTTTGTCAATGCTGTCATGCCTCCGGGTTACGCTCACCTCAATAAACACCCGCGCCGCGCGGGTTGTGCCCCGGATGTGGCCGGGAACACTTTGACCGCCCGGACGCGCCGGTGTTACGAAGCACACTGTGAGCACGAAGACTCGGCACGCCATCATTACTGACTAGTAACATGGCGGTCACCGATGACCGGGAGGAGCACGGCATGGCCAGCGAGGGTGTGCAGATCACCGGCCCGCGGGGAGACCGTTTCGACGAGGTTCTCACCCCGGAAGCCATCAACCTGGTCGCGACGCTGCAGCGGGAGTTCGGTGCCCGCCGCGCCGAGCTGCTCGCCGCCCGCGCGGCCCGGCAGCAGGAGCTGTCCGCCGGGGGGATGCTGGACTTCCTGCCCGGCACCCGGGCCGTCCGCGAGGACCCAGACTGGCGGGTCGCCGCGCCCGCGCCTGGCCTGGTCAACCGCCGGGTCGAGATCACCGGCCCGACCGACCGGAAGATGACCATCAACGCGCTCAACTCCGGGGCCAACGTCTGGCTGGCTGACTTCGAGGACGCCAACACCCCGCTGTGGGAAAACATGGTCACCGGCCAGCTCAACCTGATCGGCGCGCTGGACCGGACCCTGGACTTCACCAGCGACGAGGGCAAGTCGTACCGGCTGGGCCCGGACAGCGAGCTGGCCACGATCGTGGTCCGGCCGCGCGGCTGGCACCTGGACGAGAAGCACGTCCTGGTGGACGGCCAGCGGGTGTCCGGCAGCCTGTTCGACTTCGCGCTGTACTTCGTGCACTGCGCACGCCGCCAGCTGGAGAAGGGCTCTGGGCCGTACTTCTACCTGCCCAAGATCGAGAGCCATCTGGAGGCCCGGCTGTGGAACGACGCGTTCGGCCTGGCCCAGGAC
This sequence comes from uncultured Actinomycetes bacterium, assembly GCA_963717125.1. Lineage (GTDB taxonomy): Bacteria > Actinomycetota > Actinomycetes > Streptosporangiales > Streptosporangiaceae > RYN-230. The sequence continues at coordinate 326,413 of CAVQVG010000008.1, read as the reverse complement.
AGCCTGGGCATCCCGCGCGGCACGATCCGGGCCACCGTGCTGATCGAGACCATCCCGGCCGCGTTCGAGATGGAGGAGATCCTCTACGAGCTGCGGGACCACAGCGCCGGGCTGAACGCGGGCCGGTGGGACTACCTGTTCAGCGTGATCAAGAAGTTCCGCAGCCGGGGCCAGGAGTTCGTCCTCCCGGAACGCAACTCGGTGACGATGACCGCGCCGTTCATGCGGGCCTACACCGAGCTGCTGGTGAAGACGTGCCACGCCCGCGGCGCACACGCCATGGGCGGGATGGCCGCGTTCATCCCCAGCCGGCGTGACCCGGAGGTGAACGCGGTGGCCATGGCCAAGGTGCGGGACGACAAGACGCGCGAAGCCAGGGACGGCTTCGACGGTTCCTGGGTGGCGCACCCGGACCTGGTAGCGCTGTGCCGTGAGGTGTTCGACGCCACCCTGGGCAGCTCGCCGAACCAGCTCGCCAAGCAGCGCCCGGAGGTCAGCGTGTCCGCCGCCGACCTGCTCGCGGTGGACAAGACGCCGGGCACCATCACCGAGGCCGGGCTGCGCAACAACATCAGCGTCGGGCTGCAGTACCTGGCGTCCTGGCTCGGCGGCAACGGGGCGGTGGCCATCTTCAACCTGATGGAGGACGCGGCCACGGCGGAGATCTCCCGGTCCCAGGTGTGGCAGTGGCTGCACAACAACGTGCGGCTGGACGACGGCCAGCCGGTGACCACCGACCTGGTGCAGCGGATCATCGGCGAGGAGCTGGCCAAAATCCGCGCGGCCGCCGGGGCCGGCTACGACGCGCCCCGCTACGACCAGGCGGTCGCCCTGTTCAGCCAGGTCGCGCTGGCCGACGACTACGCTGAGTTCCTGACGCTGCCGGCCTACGAGGAGATGCCATAGCAGCGCGACACGGGCCGCCGGGCACCATGGACTCGCGGGCGGCGGCAAGGCAGTCTGGGAGTAAGGGAGCACGCGGGCGGCGGTCAGCGAGCACCGGGCGGCGCGGCGCGGGCCCCTGATGGGAGGCGCGATGACGGTTGAGGCGCTGGTGCCCCGGATGACCGAGATCTGCGGCCCCGGCGGGGTGGTATCGGACCCGGCCGAGCTGCGCACCTATGAATGCGACGGGCTGACCTCGCACCGGGCGGCGCCCGCCCTGGTGGTGCTGCCCAGCACGGCCGAGCAGGTCGCGGCGGTGGTCACCGAGTGCGCGCGGGCCGGGGTGCCGTTCGTCGCCCGCGGGTCGGGCACCGGGCTGTCCGGCGGGGCGCTGCCGCGCACCGACGGGGTTCTGATCGTCACCTCACGGATGCGCCGCATCATCGCCATCGACCCGGTCAGCCAGCGCGCCATCGTGGAACCCGGGGTCACCAATCTGGCCGTGAGCACCGCGGCCCGGCCGTACGGGTACTTCTACGCGCCTGACCCCTCCAGCCAGGTGGTCTGCTCGGTCGGCGGCAACGTGGCGGAGAACTCCGGCGGCGCGCACTGCCTCAAGCACGGCTTCACCGTGCACCACGTGACCGGGTTGCAGATCGTCACCCCGGCCGGCGAGCTGACCTGGCTGGGCGACGGCACCGGGAGCGCGCCCGGCTACGACCTGGTCGGCGCGTTCACCGGCTCGGAAGGCACGCTGGGCATCGCGACCAAGATCGTAGTCAAGCTGACCAGGATCCCGCAGGTGATCACCACGCTGCTGGCCGGCTTCCGCAGCACCGGCGCGGGCGGGACCGCCGTGTCCGCGATCATCGGCGCCGGCATCCTGCCCGCGGCCATCGAGATGATGGACGCGCTGGCCATCGAGGCGGCCGAGGCCGCGGTGGCCTGCAACTACCCGGCCGGGGCCGGCGCGGTGCTGGTGGTGGAGCTCGATGGCCCGGAGGCCGATGTCCGCCGGGACACGGCCGCGGTGCGGGCGCTGTGCGAGCAGGCGGGCGCGACCGAGATCCGCGCGGCGGACGACCCGGCGGACCGCGCCGCGATCTGGGCCGGGCGCAAGTCCGCCTTCGCCGCCGTGGGCCGGATCTGCTCGGCCTACATCGTGCAGGACGGCGTGGTGCCGCGGACCGCCTTGGGTGAGGTGCTGGACAAGATCGCCGCGCTGGCCAGCGAGGCTGGCATCCGGGTGGCCAACGTGTTTCACGCCGGGGACGGCAACCTGCACCCGCTGGTGCTGTACGACGACGCCGCGCCGGGCGAGGCCGAGGCGGCTGAGCGGCTGTCCGGCGCCATCCTGGACCTGTGCATCGAGCACGGCGGCTCGATCACCGGCGAGCACGGGGTGGGCACGGACAAGGCCAAGTACATGCCGAAGATGTTCAGCGCCGACGACCTGGACACCATGCAGTTGCTGCGCTGCGCGTTCGACCCGGCCGGGCTGTGCAATCCGGGCAAGATCTTCCCCACGCCGCGGCTGTGCGGCGAGGTGCCCGGGCCCCGCCGCGGGGTGCACCCGGTGGTCGCCGCGGGCCTGGCGGAGCAGTTTTGATGCCGCGCCGAAGGGGCGCGCCGCCGACTGGACAGAACGACGAGGGAAGTCGGCGGGTCAAAGCGCCCCGGAGGCGCAAATGAACACCTCCACTATCCCCGGCGCACTGGCCCGGGCCTGCCGTACGGTCCGGCCGGCCGGCCCGCGGGACGCGGTCGCCGGGGTGGTTCCCGGCTGGGTCGCGGCCCCGTCCGGGGACGACGAAGCGAGCGCGCTGCTGGCCACGGCGGCCGAGCACGGGCTGGCCGTGGTGCCACGGGGCAGCGGCACCCGGATCGGCTGGGGCGCCCCGCCGCGCCGCTGTGACCTGATCATCGACACGCACCAGCTGAACCGGGTGGTCGAGCACGCGGCCGGCGACCTGGTGGCGCGGGTGCAGGCCGGGGTCACGCTGGGACAGCTCGCGGACGTGCTCAGCACGGCCGGGCAGCAGCTGGCCCTGGACCCGCCGCCCGCACTGGCCAGCGGCTCGGCCAACGGCTCGGCCGGCGGGCTGCCGACCATCGGCGGGATGCTGGCCACCGGCACGGCCGGGCCACGCCGGCTGCGCTACGGGACTCCCCGCGACCTGGTGATCGGCATCACCGTGGTGCGGGCCAACGGGACCGTGACCAAGTCCGGCGGCAAGGTGGTGAAGAACGTGGCCGGCTACGACCTGGGCAAGCTGTACGCCGGCTCGTACGGGACGCTCGGCCTGATCACCGAGGCCGTGTTCCGGCTGCACCCGATCCCGGCCGCGGCCGCGTTCGTCACCGCTGGCTTCGCCGACTCCGCGGCGGCCAGCGAGGCGGTCGCGGCGGCGGCCGGCACCGACCTCGCGCCGGTGGCCGTGGAGATCGACCGCCCGGGCCGGGACGGCCTGGTCCGGGTGGCGGTGCTGCTGGAAGGCGACCCGGCGGGGGTGGCCGGGCGGGCGGCGGAGCTGCGGGACGTGCTGGGCGCGGGCACCGCCACCTCGGACCGCCCGCCGCCGTGGTGGGGATCAGCCCGCCCGGCCCGCCTGGTGACCGGCCCGCACGGCCCGGCCGAGCCGACCGTGCTGCGGATCAGCTTCTGGGCCGCCGCGCTGCCCGGGGTGCTGGCCGCCATCGACGCCGCGGGCAAGGAGGCCGGGCTGGATCCCGCCGTGGCCGGCTCGGCCGCGGCCGGCGTGCTGCACGCGGTGCTGGACGGCGACGCCGACCCGGCCGCCGCCGCGCAGTTCGTGGCCGGCCTCCGGGACGGTCTGGACCAGAGCGCCGACCAGGACTTCGCGGGCGGCGAAGGCCCGCCCGCCCGCGCCAGCGCGGTGGTGGTGACAGCTCCGGCCGCGGTCCGGGAGAAGGTGGACGTGTGGGGCCCGGTGCCCTCGGTCAGCCTGATGCGCGCGGTCAAGGAGCAGTTCGACCCCGGGTACCTGATGGCGCCCGGCCGCTTCGCCGGAGGGCTGTAGATGACCGCATCGCCGATCGATCCCACCGGATCGCCGATCGATCCCACCGGGGAGCTGCGCGAGCTGGCCTCCGACTGCGTGCACTGCGGGTTCTGCCTGCCCGCCTGCCCCACCTACCAGCTATGGGGCGAGGAAATGGACTCGCCGCGTGGCCGCATCCACCTGATCACCCAGGTGCTGGACGGCGGGCAGGTCAGCGAGGCCGCGGCCAGCCACCTGGACCGCTGCCTCGGCTGCATGGCCTGCGTGCCCGCCTGCCCGTCCGGGGTGCGTTACGACCGGCTCATCGAGGCGGCCCGCGGCTGGCAGGAGGCGCCACCACCAGCCGCGCCCGGCCGCCCCGCGCCGGTGCCGCCGCGGTCGGCGCGGGAGCGGGCCGCCCGCGCGGCGATCTTCGCGACGTTCCCGTACCCGCGCCGTCTCCGGTTGCTGACCGGCCCACTCCGGGTGGCCCGGCGCACCGGGCTGAACCGGCGGATTGGGCGCAGCCCGCTGGCCGGCGCTGGCGCCCGAGCTGGTCGCCTCGCTCCGGGTGGCCCCGGCGCCGGCCTGCGGGTCGCACCGGCTGACCGCGGGCCGGGTGTCCGCTGAGGGGCCGCGCCGCGCCGTGGTGGGCATGCTCACCGGCTGCGTGCAGCAGGTGTTCTTCCCCGGGGTGAACGAGGCGACCGTCCGGCTGCTCGCCGCGGAAGGGTGCGACGTGGTCATTCCGGCCGGGCAAGGCTGCTGCGGCGCGCTGTCCCTGCACAGCGGGCGGCTGGCCGAGGCGGCCCGGTTCGCCCGTCGCACCATCGCCGCGTTCGAGGCCGCGAACGTCGACGTGATCGTGGTGAACTCGGCGGGCTGCGGCTCGGCCATGAAGGAGTACGGGGAGCTGCTGCGCACCGCGGCCGCGAATGATTCGGAGGCCGGTGACTGGCCCGCGCGGGCGGCCGAGGCGGCGGGCAAGGTCCGTGATCTCAGCGAGTATCTGGCCGAGCTGGCCGCCAGCGACGAGGGGGCGCGCGGCGCCCGGCATCCGCTGCCGGTCACCGTGGCCTACCACGACGCCTGCCACCTGGGGCACGCACAGCGCATCCGGCAGCAGCCCCGCGACCTGCTGCGTGCCATCCCCGGGCTGCGGCTGGCCGAACTGGCCGACGGCGGCACCTGCTGCGGCTCGGCCGGCGTGTACAACCTGCTGCAGCCCGAGGCGGCTGGCGAGCTCGGCGCGCGCAAGGCCACGGCCGTGCTGGCCACCGGCGCGCCGCTGGTCGTGTCGGCCAACCCCGGGTGCAGCCTGCAGATCGCCTCGGCCATGGCCGAGGCCGGCGCGGATCAGCCACCGGCTGTGGTGCACATCGCCGACGTGCTGGACGCGTCGCTGCGCGGCCTGCCGGTGTCCAGCCTGACCGACCCCGCCGGCGACGCCACGGCAGCCGGTGTCCCGTCTGGGCACCCAACCGCGTGACTGAATCATTCATGCACACCCAACTGCCTGAATGATTCAGCCACGCGGTCAGAGCGGGTTACCCACGAGCCAGCCGGGGTCCAGGTCGCCCTCGGCGACGATCACCGCCGGGCCGGTCAGCCAGCTCGTCCCGGCGTCCAGCCGCACGGTCAGCTCGCCGCCGGGCACGGTGACCTGCCAGGAACCGGTGCCCGGCCCGGTCGGGGCGGGGAACCTGGCGGCCGCGGCGGCCGCCGCCGCGACGGCCCCGGTGCCGCAGGACCGGGTCTCCCCGCTGCCGCGCTCGTGCACCCGCATGCTGATCGCGGAGCTCCCGGTGACGCGGACGAGTTCCACGTTGGCGCCGTCCGGGAAGTCGGCCGGGTCGAGCCCGGGCGGCACGGACAGATCGAACTTGTCCAGCTTGCTGTCGACGAGGAAGGCCAGGTGCGGGTTGCCCACGCTGATCCGCAGCCCCTCCAGCACGGCGCCGCCGAGCACGGCCCGGCTCGCGCCGAGCACGGTGACCGGCCCCATGTCCACCGTGATGCGGCCGTCCGGCTCGACGTGTACCTGCCTGATCCCGGCCCGGGTGGCCACGCCGAAGGCCGGCCCGCTGGCCAGGCCATGATCCAGTAGGTAGCGGGCGAACACCCGGACACCGTTGCCGCACATCTCCGCGATGCTGCCGTCCGCGTTGCGGTAGTCCATGAACCACTCCGGCGCGTCGCCCCGGCCGTCGGGCAGCTCGGCGGTGCGGACCACGCGCAGCACCCCGTCCGCGCCGAGGCCGGCCCGCCGGTCACACAGCCGGGCGACCAGGCTGGTCCGCAGGTCGAGGGTGTTGCCGGGGTCGGGCAGGATCACGAAGTCGTTCTCGGTGCCATGCCCCTTGCCGAACCGCATGTGCTGATCGTAGCCAGCGCCAGCCGGTGCGGATCCGCCCCCAGCCCCGCGTCCAGCCAGGTCACCCGCGGATCACGGCGGAACCAGGCCTCCTGCCGGCGGGCGAAGCGCCGGGTGGCCTTGATCGTCTCCTCGCGCGCCTGCGGCTCGGTCCACTCTCCGGCCAGGAAGCGCAGCACCTGCGCGTAACCGAGCGCCCGGCTGGCGGTCCGGCCCGCGCGCAACCCGGCGGCCTCGAGGCGGCGTACCTCGGCCACGAAACCGGCCTGCCACATCCGCGCCACCCGCTCGGCGATCCGCTCGTCCAGCTCCGCCCGCGGCACCCGCAGCCCGAACTGCACCGCCGGGTACACCGACTCGTACCGCGGCAGGGTGGCGCTGAACGGGCGCCCGGACACCTCGATGACCTCCAGCGCGCGGACGATCCGCCGCCCGTTCGAGGGCAGGATGCCGCGCGCGGCGACCGGGTCCAGCGCGGCCAGCCGGGTGTACAGCGCGCCCGGGCCGTGCCGGTCAAGCTCCTGCTCCAGGCGATCCCGCACGGCCGGGTCGGTGCCAGGGAAGTCCAGGTCGTCCAGCGCGGCCCGGACGTAGAGGCCGGACCCGCCGACCAGGATCGGCACCCGGCCCCGGCCAGTCACCTCGGCGATGGCCGCGCGGGCCAGCCGCTGGTACTCGGCCACGCTGGCCGCGTGCCGGACATCCCACAGGTCGAGGAGGTGGTGCGGGACGCCGCCGCGCTGCGCCACGGTGAGCTTGGCGGTGCCGATGTCCATCCCCGCGTACAGCTGCATCGAATCCGCGTTGATGACCTCGCCGCCGAGGTCCTCAGCCAGCCGCAACGCCAGGTCCGACTTTCCAGCCGCGGTCGGCCCGAGCACCGCGATAACCCGTTCTGCCACACCGGACAGTCTGCCAAGACCACGCCGTGTCCCCGCCAAGGCCCGCACTTTGCCTAACGCCAGTACCCGGCGAGGGCGTTCAGCAAAGTGTGGGAGTCGTTCTTAGTGGCTGACCCCCGGGATGCCCACACCGGGCCGGATGACACGGACGTGCAGGTAGATGGGGCCTTTCCGGGAGCACGCCGGGAAGCTGAGCGGAACGAACGCGGGCCGGGCGTCGTTTGGCGGGATCACCCGCAGGGCCACCGCGGGGCGGAGCCGGCAGCGGGGGGCCGGGAAGTCACCCGCCTCGGTGATGGTCAGCAGCGCGTGCGCGGTGCCGCCCCGGCGCAGTATCACGAGGCCCGGCCGGAACGACCGGTCGCGGCCGGCCGCGCTGCCCAGCCGCTGGCCGCGGCGGCCGATGGCGGACACCCCGGGGAAGCCGAACAGGTGGCAGCGGCGGCCGGACACAAGCCCTCTCACCTGCTAGGACGCAGCCGCCGGTGACAAGGTTGGCTGCGCCGCCCGAGCCAACTCGACATATATAGGCTATATATGTAGGATTAGGCGCATGAAACTCACCGGGCCGCTGGAGCGGGTACTGCGGGCATTCCTGGTCGACCCCAGCGCGCCCCGCTACGGCTATGACCTGATGAAGGCGTCCGGGCTGCCGAGCGGCACCCTGTACCCGATGCTGTCCCGGTTGCAGGACCAGGGACTGATCGGTTCGGCCTGGGAACCGGCCGACGCTGCGGGCGGCGGGCGGCCACTCCGGCGGTACTACCGGCTCACCGACGAGGGCGTCGAGACGGCCCGGCAGGAGCTCGCCCGGACGGCCAGTGCGCACCCGCGCCGGGTGGGTGGTACCGCCCGGGGCGCGAGCGCCGGCCCGTGGGAGCACGTGATGACCAGCCGTCCGCTGGCCCAGCGGCTGTCCCAGTGGCTCATCGGCCGGGCCGGCCTGCACCTGCCCGCTCCGGCCCGGGACGAGCGGTACCGGGAATGGACGGCCGAGCTGCCGGCCATCCTGGCCGACCCGGAGGTGCGTCCCGCGCTGCTGCGGTCGGCCCGCGCGCTGCGCTTCGCCGTGGGCACGATCCGGACCGCCCGCCGTGAGCACGGGATTTTCCGCGGCCAGCTCACCGGCGCGGACGCCCGGTCCGCGGGGGCACGCCTGTTCATCAGCGCGAGCCTGTGGCTGGCCGCCGTCTGCCTGATCCGGATCGGGGCCGTGCTGCATATCCCCGCGCCGCACGGGTTCTGGGCAGTTGCGCCGCTCTTGCTGGCCAGCGTGGCTAACCAGCTGTTCGCAATGGCCCAGGTCATCAAGCTGGTCCGCTGGCTGTGCCAGCACGACTGACCAACTACGTGGCTGAACCATTTACGTAGTCCGGTGTGTATGGCTGAAGCATTCATGGAGTTGGCAGAGCGCGCCAGAGGGCGCGACTGAAACTTCGGTGTGGTTGCTCGGTGCGGCTGAGGCAGCTAATTGGGCGGGCGGCCTACGGTGGGCATGCCGAGCGGGACCGCCGCGGCGACGTCCGGGGCGGGCCCGGCCTGGCGGGCCTGCCAGGCGTCACCACCGCGGGTGCGGCGCACCGCCACCGGCGCGCCGTCGGCCACCAGGTAGTGCGGGGCGGCCCGGGTCACCACCGTGGCCACCAGGTCCCCCGGGCGCGGCGCGGTGTCCCCCGGCGCGAAGTGCACGAGCCGGTTGTCGCGGGCCCGGCCGGAGAGCCGGTGCGTAGTTTCGTCCTTGCGCCCTTCGCCCTCGGCGACCAGCACCTCGACCTGGCGGCCGGTGAACACCTCGTTCTCGGCCAGGGTGATCTCCTCGACCAGGGCGGTCAGCCGCTGGTAACGCTCGGCGACGATGCCGGGCGGGACCTGGTGGTCCATCGCCGCGGCCGGGGTGCCGGGCCGGGGCGAATACTGGAACGTGAACGCGCCGGCGAACCGGGCCCGCCGGACCAGGTCCAGGGTGTCCTCGAAATCCTGATCGGTCTCGCCCGGGAAGCCGACGATGATGTCGGTGGTGATGGCGGCGTCCGGGATCGCGGCCCGGACCCGGTCCAGGATGCTCAGGTACTTGTCCCGGCGGTAGGCGCGGCGCATGGCCCGCAGCACCGCGTCCGAGCCGGACTGCAGCGGCATGTGCAGCTGCGGCATGACGTTCGCCGTCTCGGCCATGGCCGTGATCACGTCATCGGTGAAGTCGCGGGGGTGCGGCGAGGTGAACCGCACCCGGTCCAGCCCGTCGATCCCGCCGCAGGCGCGGAGCAGCTTGCCGAACGCCTGCCGGTCGCCGAACCCGACCCCGTAGGAGTTCACGTTCTGCCCGAGCAGGGTGACTTCGACCACCCCGTCCTGGACCAGCGCGCGGATCTCGGCCAGCACGTCGCCCGGGCGCCGGTCCTCCTCGCGGCCGCGCAGGCTGGGCACGATGCAGAACGTGCAGGTGTTGTTGCAGCCGACGGAGATGGCCACCCAGGCCGAGTAGCTCGACTCCCGGCGGGCGGGCAGCACGGAGGGGAAGCGCTCCAGCGACTCGACGATCTCCACCTGAGCGGCCTGCTGAACGCGGGCGCGCTCCAGCAGGACGGGCAGCGACCCGATGTTGTTCGTGCCGAACACCACGTCCACCCAGGGTGCGCGCCGCGCGATGCCGGCCCGGTCTTTCTGGGCCAGGCAGCCGCCCACCGCGATCTGCATGCCCGGCCGGCCCTGCTTGACCGGCAGCAAGTGGCCCAGGTTGCCGTACAGCCGGTTGTCCGCGTTCTCGCGGACCGCGCACGTGTTGAACACCACGACATCCGGGTCATGCCCGTCGGGGGCGCGCTGGTACCCGGCGTCCTCCAGCAGGCCGGCCAGCCGCTCCGAGTCGTGCATGTTCATCTGGCACCCGTAGGTGCGAATCTGGTATGTGCGGGAGGCGCTCATGTCGCCTCCGAGGGTACGCGCAGTGCGCGGCATGTCCGGAATCTCCCTCCGCAGATCCGTGGCATGTCCAGAATGCCCCGCCGCAGGTCCGGGCCATGTCCGGGCCATGTCCGGAATCTCCCGTGGCCAGACCCGCGGATGGTAGACGATATCCCCTATGACAGACAGCGTGGCAGCTCCGCGAATCCCCTACGGCGCCTGGCCTTCCCCGATCACCGCGGCCGACGTGGCCAAGGGTCAGGTGACCGTTTCCTTCCCCCTGGTCCGCGGGACCGACGTGTGGTGGCAGGAGGGCCGTCCCGAGGAGGGCGGCCGGGTGACCGTGGTGCACTGCGACGCGGCCGGGAACCGGCGCGCCCTGCTGCCTTCGCCGTGGAACGCCCGGACCCGGGTGCATGAGTACGGCGGGCGGTCCTACCTGCCCGTTCCGCTGCCCGGCGAGGATGGCACGGACGGCGACGGCCAGGCTGTCGTGTTCGCCAACTACGCCGATCAGCGGCTGTACCTGGTACCGGTCCCGGCGCCCGAGCCAGCCGGGAAGCCGGGCTCCCGCGGCGAACCCGCAGTCCCGCCCCGCCCGCTCACCCCGGAATTGCCCGGCGAGGCCGGGCACGCCGCGCTGCGCTTTGCCGACTTCATTCTGTCGGCCGACGAAAAAGAAGTGTGGAGTGTCCAGGAACGGCACGAGGACGGAAAAATAACCCGGGCTATCGTGGCCATTCCGCTGGATGGCAGCGCCGCCAATGATCCGGGCGCCATCCGGCAGCTCGTCACCGGCGCGGATTTCTTCGCTTTCCCCACGCTGTCACCGGACGGCAGCAGGCTGGCCTGGATCTGCTGGAATCACCCGCGGATGCCATGGGACGGCACCGAATTGCGGGTCGGCCGGATAGCCGACGGGGTGCCTGGCATCGGGCGGCTGGTCAAGGGCGGCATGCGGGAATCGGTGCTGGCCCCGGTGTGGCGCGACCAGACCAGCCTGTACGTGGTGTCGGACTGGCCCGGCTGGTGGAACGTGTACCAGGTCGGCCTGCTCGGCGAGCCGGCCCAGGCGCTGTACCCGGCCGAGGAGGAGTTCGCCGAGCCGTTGTGGCAGCTGGGTGACCGGCCGTTCGCCCGGCTGGGTGACGGGCGGCTCGCGGTGCTGCACGGCCAGGGCGGCATGCGGCTCGGCCTGCTCGACCCGGAGACAGGCGAGATGACCGACCCCGAGCTGCCGTTCCAGGAGTTCACCTCCGGGCTGGCCGCGGACAGCGAGACGGTGGTCGCGGTGGCCGGTGGCCCGGCCAAGCCGCTCGCCGTGGTCCGGATCAACGTGGCCTCCGGCTCGTCCGAGGTGCTGCGCTGGGAGTCGGAGGAGGTCCCCGACGCCGGCTACCTGCCGGTGCCCAGCCAGGTACGGCTGGACGGGCTGTACGGCCGGAGCGTGTACGCGCTGGTCTACCCGCCGACCCACCCGGACGCGGTCGCCCCGGACGGCGAGCTGCCGCCCTACGTGGTCTGGGCGCACGGCGGCCCCACGTCGCACGCGATCGGGCTGCTCGACCTGGAAAAGGCCTACTTCACCAGCCGCGGCATCGGGGTCATCGACGTCAACTACGGCGGATCCACCGGGTACGGCCGCAGTTACCGCGAGCGGCTGCGCATGCAGTGGGGCGTGGTCGATGTGGAGGACGTGGCCTCGGCGGCGCAGGCCCTGGCCGAGAAAGGCGAGGCCGACCCGGCCCGGCTGGCCATCCGCGGCGGGTCGGCGGGCGGCTGGACCGCGCTGGCCGCGGTGACCACGCTCGCGGCCAAGCAGCGGGTGTTCAGCGCGGCGGCGTCCTACTGTGGCGTGGCCGATCTGCGCGAGTTCGCGGCCGAGACCCACGACTTCGAGTCGCACTATCTGGACGGGCTGGTCGGGCCGCTGCCTGGTTTCGGTTATGTCTATGCCGAACGCTCCCCGGCAGGCCATGTGACTGAGGCCACCGCCCCGGTTTTGCTGCTTCAGGGACTGGATGACCCGATTGTCCCGCCCGCTCAGGCCAGGGGCATCGCGGCTGACCTGGCCGCGCATGGCATCCGGCACGCGTTGCTGATGTTCAAGGGCGAGTCGCACGGGTTCCGCCGGGCGGACACGATCACCGCCGCGCTGGAGGCGGAGCTGTCCTTCTACGGGCAGGTGCTGGGTTTCACCCCGCCGGGCATCCCGCGGCTCAAGCTCACCGAGCCGGGCCCGCCTGCCAAGCAGGCTGCGGCTGGCGAGCAGGGCGCGGGCGCCGAGCAGGACTCGGGTGCGGAGCAGGGCGCGCGTGCCGGGCAGGGCGGGCCGGGGAACGCGGCCCAGCCCGGTGCGGGCAGTAACGTCACCGTGCTGCCGGGCGGGGGCGGGAGCGTGGGCGGGGATTCGGCGGGCACGCAAGGTGGGTCGTCCAGCCCGGCCAACGCGGCGTCCAGCTGACCCGGCTGAGGCCGGCGGCCGGACTCAGCCCGGCCGACTAGGACTCAGGGGGCCGAGTCGGACTCAAGGCCGAGGTGGACTCAAGGCCGAGGTGGAGTCAAGGCCGAGGTCGGGGTCAGGGCCGAGTGCGCGTCAGGGCCGAGTGCGCGTCAGGGCCGAGTGCGCGTCAGGGCCGAGTCGGGCTCAGCGGGCGAACTCGGTGGCGCGGGACTCCCGGACGACGGTGACCCGGATCTGGCCGGGGTAGGTCAGCTCCTCCTCGACCTGCTTGGCCACGTCCCGGGCGATCACCTGAGCCTGGATGTCGTCCACCCGCTCCGGCTTGACCATGACCCTGATCTCCCGGCCGGCCTGCATGGCGAACACCTTCTCGACGCCGGGCTGGGCGGTGGCGATCTGCTCCAGCCGCTCCAGCCGCTTGACGTAGGCCTCCAGCGACTCGCGGCGGGCACCAGGCCGGCCGCCGCTGATCGCGTCCGCCGCCTGGGTCAGCACCGCCTCGACGGTGCGCACCTCGACCTCGTTGTGATGCGCCTCGATGGCGTGCACGACGTCGGCCGACTCACCGTAGCGGCGGGCGATCTCGGCCCCGATCAGCGCGTGGCTGCCCTCCACCTCGTGGGTGAGGGCCTTCCCGATATCATGCAGCACCGTGCAGCGCCGCATCAGCCCCGGGTCCATGCCCAGCTCACTGGCCATCATGCTGGCGATGTGCGCGGACTCGACCAGGTGACGGAGGACATTCTGGCCGTACGAGGTGCGGTAGCGCAGCCGGCCCAGCAGGGTGACCAGTTCCGGGTGCATGTCGGTGAGGGACAGCTCGACCAGCGCGTCCTCCCCCGCCCGGACACAGAGCTGCTCGACCTCGCCCTTGCTCCGCTCGTAAGCTTCCTCGATCCGCTGCGGGTGGATCCGCCCGTCCAGCACGAGCCGCTCCAGGGTGAGCCGCCCCACCTCGCGCCGCACCGGGTCGAAGCAGGACAGCAGGACCGCCTCGGGGGTGTCATCGATGATCAGGTTCACCCCGGTCACGGACTCGAAGGCGCGGATGTTCCGGCCTTCCCGGCCGATGATCCTGCCCTTCATCTCGTCACCGGGCAGGTGCAGCACGGACACCACGGACTCACTGGTCTGCTCACTGGCTACCCGCTGGATGGCCAGCGTGACGATCCGGCGGGCGCGCTGGTCGCCGTCCCGGCGGGCGGCGTTCTCGGTGTCCCGGACCAGCAGCGCCGCCTCCCGTTTGGCCTGGTTCTGGATGCCGGCCACGAGCTCGGCCTTGGCCTGGTCGGCGGTCAGCCCGGCGGTCTGCTCCAGCACCGCCCGGCGTTCTTCGTCTAGCCGGTCCAGGTCGGCGCGGCGGCCGTCCAGGTCCTGCCGGAGCTTGTCCAGCCCCGCAGAACGCTCTTCCAGCTTGCCGAACTCGGTGTCCAGCCGGGCTTCCCGCTCGGCCAGCCGGGCTTCCCGGCGCTCCAGGTCAGCGCGCAGCTCCCGGGCTTCATCACGGACCGCGCGCAGTTCCTCGTCCGCGTCCCGGCTGGCCTGGGCGGCCTTATCGGCGGCCTGCCCGGCCTCGCGCATGATGGCCGCGGCGTCGGTTCCGGCCCGGGCCCGGACCTGGTCGGCTTCCCGGCTGGCATCCTCGAAGGCGTGCTGCGCGTCGGCGGTGAGCTGTGCCCGGCCCGGCCCGGTGTCGGCTACGGCCTGATTCCGGCCCGGCGACCTGCGCAGCACAACCACTAGCGCGAAAACGGCGGCCAGCAGGCCGATGGCCCCGATCACGAGAGAGATTGTGCTGCTCATGGCACACCCCAATCCTGCTCGCTGGTCCCGGCACCTGGGTGTGGTGCCAGGGCTAACCCTGCAGCGAGGGGTCATGCCCGCCAGTCACCGGCCGCTCGGCCGGTGACTGGGCAGGCAGCACAGGCTGCCCACCAGCTGCCGTCCAGCAGCCAGCTAGCCGTGCCGCCCAGCGCGCGTCAGCCGCACCAATCGCGGCCGCACGCGTGCCAGCGGGCACGCCGGACTTTCGTCACGGCCAGGCTCGCGCCGAGCCGTCCTGCATGGCCTCCGGGCCCACCAACGCGGGCCAGGTCAGGCCTATCAGCCAAGGGCGGGCGTCCCCGCCCTGACCAGCTACGATCCCAAATCTGTGACCAGCTCCCGCCGCTCACAGGTCGTTAACACTCGTTTCCATCCGCATGGCACGGAGTAACACCTCGCTGCCGTGAGGTTAAGCGTAGATAACAGTTTGGGCAAGTAATCCGTTGCGATCTTCTCAAGTCTTACCCAGAGCAACTAGTTCGTTACCCTGCATCCAGATCTGCGTCCGGCGTTGCCCACGCCGCCTCATCGAGATCGACTCCGGCGCCTGCCGCGTCGATGCCTTCCTGCTCAATGGCCTCGCGGACGATCCGGTAGGCCGCCGGGGCCGGGTAGCCCTTCCGCGCCAGCAGGCCGACCAGCCGCCGGATCCGCACCGGCAGCGGCTTGCCCCGGCTGGCCTTCATGGCCTTGGCCACCAGCTGCCGGGCGGTCGCCATCTCGTCGGCCGGGTCAAGAGCGCTGACCGCCGCCTCGATGTCTTGGCCGTCCACCCCGCGGCGCTTGAGCTCCGCCGAGAGCGCCCGGCGGGCCAATCCCCGGTTGTGATGCCGGGACTCGACCCAGGCCCGGGCGAACACGGCGTCGTCGATCAGGCCTACGTCGGCGAACCGGGCCAGCACCGCCGCGGCCACCTCGTCTGGGATGCCATGGCGGTGCAGCGCATCGGCCAGTTCGGTCCTGGTCCGAGGCCGCCCGGTCAGCAGCCGCAGGCACAGCGCGCGGGCACGCTCCACCGGATCCGTTGTCTGCCCTGGGCCAACCGTCGCGTCGTCAGCCCCGGCCGGGGAGCTCTCCCCGGCCAGAGGGCTGGCCTCCGTCGCCGACAGGGCGGCCGCCAGCGCGGCCCGGGCGGCCGCTTGACGCTCGCTGAGCTCGGCCTGATCAGTCACCACCGCGTGCGCCGGTGATGCTGGTCACGGACGCGCCGGCCTTCCCGTTCCCGGCCTTGCCCGCCGGGGCGGGAGATGGCGTCCCGGGGGTCGCGGGGACCGCGGCGCCGTTCTTGATGGCGTCCGCGTCCAGGCGCGGCCCGACGCCGAGCTTCTCCTTGATCTTCTTCTCGATCTCGTTGGCCAGGTCCGGGTTGTCCTTCAGGAAGTTCCGGGCGTTCTCCTTGCCCTGGCCGAGCTGGTCACCCTCGTAGGTGTACCAGGCACCGGACTTGCGCACGATCGACTGCTCGACCCCGAGGTCGATGAGCCCGCCTTCCCGGCTAATTCCAAATCCAAAAAGAATATCACATTCCGCGACTTTGAAAGGCGGGGCGCATTTATTCTTTACGACTTTAATTCGGGTCCGGCTACCAACTGCCTCGGTGCCGTCTTTGAGTGTTTCTATCCGGCGCACATCCAGGCGCACCGAAGCATAGAACTTGAGCGCCCGCCCGCCGCTGGTGGTTTCCGGGCTGTTGTGCACCATGACGCCATCGACGAAGTAGTTGTGCGATCCCTCGACCTCGATGTCGAACCGGTGCATGGACCTCGTGGGCGGCTTGACGTGGACGTCCAGGATCTTGGCTGGCACCAGGTGCATCTCGGCCGCCGCAAACTCCGGCTCGACCCGGAACCGGCCACGGAATCGCGGCAGGAGCTTGTACTCCATCGAGGGGTGAACGTACGGAGCGATGAGCCGCTGGAATTTCTCCGAGGCCGCGGTGGTGAACTGAAGGACAGCTATGCCTCGCGCGCCCCGCTCAGTGAGCTTGACGTCGAGCCGGCGCGTGTCACGTAGGTAGTCCACCAGCCGTTCCCGGGACCCCGGGCTCATCGCCTGCACACAGATCTCTATCCGGCCGGTGCCCCCCTGGGTACGCTCCTGGACGCCCTTCGACCGGAGCGTGAAGCACCCGTCGTCCATGTACCAGACCGCGAGGGCGAACGGGGTGAGCGCCTTCAGGTACTCCCAGCTGAGGTGCTTCTTGCCGTCCCCGAAGTACACCGTTTCCCGCAGCTCCGCCAGTTCCGGGAGCGGGCTCAGGTCGGCGAAGACCGCGCCCCTGGCGTTGGACGTCCGCGTACAGCCGATGTTCCCGAGCAGGCTGACCTTCCAGTCCAGGTATCCCGCCTGAGCGGCGCCGTGCCCCATCCGGAACCGGGTACCTGCCCGGCCACGGGGATTAGGTGAGAGGTTCCCGTCCCCCATCAGCCCGCCCAGGATGAGCTGTATCTGCTGCCCGCTCAGTTTCCGGGGCTCAGCCAGGAGGACCCGGTCACCGGGGATCAGCTCGCCTGCCTCATGCCAGCCGCCTGGGGTCCGGACGAGATGGTTCTCCGTCGCGGCGAACTGGGCCTTGCCGTTCCCCCCTGGCTTAGCCACGGTGAACTGGAGGAAGCGCTCGGCCAGGCCGTTGTCGAACCAGTTGACGATGCGGCGCGGGACGACGCGCCCGGTGTCCAGGTCGTAGGACAGGACCTCGGCATCCTGGCGCTGGTTAACGATCTTGCCGATCTTCTCCTGCGTGCCGTCGGCCAGGGTCACCCTGGTCGAGTACGACATGCAGCCGAACATTACTCCGACCTTTTCCCGCAGCTGGTTGATGAAGATGGCGGTGGTCTTGGTCTGGTTCAGCGCGCCCGCGAGCTTACGCAGAGCCTGGGACATCAGCCGGGCCTGCAGGCCCACGTGGCTGTCTCCCATCTCGCCCTCGATCTCCGCCCGGGGCACCAGCGCGGCCACCGAGTCGATGACAACGACGTCGATGGCCCCGGAGCGGATCAGCATGTCCGCGATCTCTAGCGCCTGCTCCCCCGTATCCGGCTGGGAGACGAGCAGCGCGTCGGTGTCCACGCCGAGGTTCTTGGCGTACTCCGGGTCCAGCGAGTGCTCGGCGTCTATGAACGCAGCGATCCCGCCGGCCCGCTGCGCGTTAGCGAGAGCCTGAAGGGCGAGGGTGGTCTTGCCGCTTCCTTCTGGTCCGTAGATCTCGACCACCCGGCCGCGGGGCAGGCCTCCGATGCCCAGCGCGATGTCCAGCGCGATGGCCCCGGTGGGGATCACTTCCATCGGGGGGCGGTTCTCCTCGCCGAGCCGCATGATCGAGCCCCGGCCGAACTGCCGCTCGATCTGGGTCAGCGCGGCCTCCAGGGATTTGTCCCTGTCACCCCCGGTCCTGCTGACCATCCTGTCGCTGCCTGCCATGGAAACTCCCGTCCGGGTTCAGGGATGCTTGCTGGTTCAGTTGCCGGTCCAGACGCTACGCGGCACCACCGACAGTTCCACCGCACCGAGCACGTGGCACCGGGCGACCGGGCTGGGCAGGAGCACGGTCATGCGGCGCTGGCTGTGGAGCCGCGCATGGGGTGGGCTACGCCGCCCAGACCCCCACCTTAGGCGAACAACTGTTCGACCATGAACTCAACACGCCGGATCCCCAACGAAATCTGCCGGATCCCGCTCCCCAGCACCCCGGCGGGCCCCCGGCGCTGGCCAGATCGGCGCACCGGCCAGATCGGCTCAGCGGAGTGACGGGGGGACGTCGAACTCCTCACAGACCGCCCGCCAGACGGTCTTGGCGTCCTCCCCATCGGCCAGCGCCTGGTCCACCGTCCGCCCGCCCAGCTCGGCCAGGACATGGTCCTTGGCGACGCTGCTCGCGTAGCTGTCGCCGAACTGTGCCCGCATGCGCTGCCAGAACTCGCTGAGCCGCACGGTCCTCCCCCGGTCTACGCGGTGCCTGCCGGTGAGGCTACCGGGGCCGGGCGGCCGGCCCAACCTCGGAGTGAATCCAGAGCAAATCAGAGGTATGTGATCAGCCCGGTGGGGAAGGGTCATATTGGGTGCCCCGTAATGGCGTGACTGGATTCAGGCAGGTCCAGGGCACATCCGATTTGCATGGCTGGCCGGTCGTCCCGGCCGGCTCTGACCCGCCCGGAGTGCAGATGGACCCAGCAGGCAGCGGCGGCGGCCGGCCACGGTAGCGCACGGCCCGGGCCACCAGCCTGCACAGGACCCAAGCCAGCAGCCGGCCCAAGCCCAGCAGCCCGCACCGACCCAGCCGCCCGCGCAGGGTCAGCCGCCAGGGCCTACGGCTGAGCCCGGACGGCAGCGGCACACTGACGGTTTCGCGGTGGCCACGCTGATCTCGGGCATCGTGCCAGCCGTGCCGCTCACCCTGATCCTCGGGCCGGTGGCGCTGATCCGGATCAGCCGGACCAAGGCCCGGGGCCGGTCACTGGCCATTACCGGGCTGGCGCTGGCCGGCCTGTGGACCATCGCCGCGGCCATCGGCGGCGCCGCGCTCTTCACCCGGCCCCAGCCGGCGCCGCCCGCCCCGCTGCCCCGGGTGTTCAGCCTGCGCACCGGCCAGTGCGTCGATTCCGGGCAGAACGGGATGAGCAGCGTGACGGTGCTGTCCTGCGGTCAGCCGCACGACGCGGAGGTGTTCGGCACGTTCCAGGTGGCAGGCCACCGCTACCCGGGCGCCGCGGCGGTGCAGCAGGCAGCCGACCAGGGCTGCGCGGCCCGGCTGAGCAGCTACCTGAACCCGCAACTCTCCCTGTCCTCGCTGACCGAGTCCTACGTGTACCCGGACGCGGGTGCCTGGGCGGCGGGCGAGCGGACCGTCGTATGCACCGTGCGCAGCGCGTCCGGCCAGCTCACCGGGTCGGTCCGGGGCGCCCCCGGCTGACCCGGACGCACTCGCCGGCCTGGCCCAGCATCAGGGCCAGCACGACGTAATGACCGACGAGCACGTTCCGCCCCGCTGGGCGGTCAATCCTGTCGGTACCGCCAGGCAGTATTGAAGACATGTCCGTTCTCCCCGGCCGGGACCCGATGGAAGGGTTCAGCGCGGTCACCCGCGACTGGTTCTCGGCCGCCTTCGCCGCGCCTACCGAGGCGCAGGCCGAGGCCTGGGCGGCCATCGGTAAGGGCGAGAACACCCTGGTGATCGCCCCAACCGGCTCAGGCAAGACGCTGGCCGCGTTCCTCTGGGCACTGGACCGGCTGGCCGCGTCCCCCACCCCCCACGATGCCGAACGCCGATGCCGGGTGCTGTACATATCGCCGCTGAAGGCGCTTGCGGTGGACATCGAACGCAACTTGCGCGCGCCGCTGACCGGGATCCGGCATACCGCGCAAGCGATGGGGGGAAGCCCGCCGGACATCCAGGTCGCGGTCCGCACCGGGGACAGCAGCCCGGAGGAGCGCCGCCGCCTGGCCGCCCGGCCGCCAGACATCCTGATCACCACGCCCGAATCGCTGTTCCTGCTCCTTACCTCCAAGGCGCGGGATGTCCTGCGCGACGTGGACACCGTCATCGTGGACGAGGTGCACGCACTGGCCGGCGGCAAGCGCGGCGCACACCTGGCGCTGTCCCTGGAGCGGCTGGATGCCCTGGAGCCCGGCCGCCTACCCGCGCAGCGCATCGGGTTGTCCGCCACCGTCCGGCCGGCTGAGGTGGTCGCGTCCTTCCTGGGCGGCGCCCGGCCGGTCACCGTGGCCGCCCCGCCCAGCAGCAAGCGGCTGGACGTGCGCATCGTGGTGCCGGTCGAGGACATGACCGACCTGGAGACAGCGGGCCCGGAGACCCCGGACGGGCAGGCGCCGCGCCGCTCCATCTGGCCGCACGTGGAGGAGCGGGTGCTCGACCTGATCGAGCAGCACCGGTCCACGATCGTGTTCGCCAACTCGCGCCGGCTGGCCGAGCGGCTCTGCGCCCGGCTCAACGAACTCGCCGCGGAGCGCGCCGAACTGCGGGCCGCCGCGCCGGGCGGGCTGGGGCCGGGCGCACTGGGGTCGGGCGCACTGGGGTCGGGCGCACGGGGGTCGGGCGCACTGGGGCCGCCTGCCCAGATCATGGCCCAGGCCGGCGCCACCGGGGGCGCGCCGCCCGAGGTGGCCCGGGCGCATCATGGGTCGGTGTCCCGGCAGGAGCGGGCCCAGATCGAGGAGGCGCTCAAGGCCGGCCGGCTGCCCGCCGTGGTCGCCACGTCCAGCCTGGAACTGGGCATCGACATGGGCGCGGTCGACCTGGTCGTCCAGGTGGAGTCACCGCCGTCGGTGGCCAGCGGCCTGCAGCGCACCGGCCGGGCCGGGCACAACGTGGGCGACGTATCCCGCGGCGTGATCTTCCCCAAGTACCAGGGTGATCTGGTGCAGGCCGCGGTGGTCGCGCGGCGCATGCGCGGCGGCCAGATCGAGGAGCTGAGCGTCCCGCGTAACCCGCTCGACGTGCTGGCCCAGCAGATCGTCGCGATGACCGCGATGGATGACTGGGCGGTCGGCGACCTGGAGCAGGTGGTCCGGCGGGCCGCCCCGTTCGCCAGCCTGACCAGGCCCGTGCTCGAAGCCGTGCTGGACATGCTGGCCGGCCGCTATCCCAGCGAGGAGTTCGCCGAACTGCGCCCCCGGCTCGTCTGGGACCGGACCACCGGGACGCTGCACGGCCGGCCAGGCGCCCAGCGGCTGGCCGTGACCAGCGGCGGCACCATCCCCGACCGCGGCCTGTTCGGCGTGTTCCTGGCCGCGTCGCAGCGCGAGGCCAACGGCCGCAACTCGCACCGGGTCGGTGAGCTCGACGAGGAGATGGTGTACGAGTCCCGGGTCGGCGACGTCTTCGTGCTCGGCGCGAGTTCCTGGCGGATCGAGGACATCACCGCCGACCAGGTGCTGGTCTCCCCCGCCCCGGGACAGCCGGGCAAGCTGCCGTTCTGGCACGGCGACGCGCCGGGGCGGCCGGTGGAGCTGGGCCGGGCGCTCGGCGCCTACTGCCGGGAGCTGGCCAGCGCCACCGAGCAGGACGCCATCAGTCGGCTCCGCGCCGATGGCCTGGACGAGCTGGCCGCGACCAACCTGGTGCGCTACCTGGCCGACCAGCGCGAGGCGACCGGCTACGTGCCGGACGACCGCACCCTGGTGCTCGAGCGGTTCCGGGATGAGCTGGGTGACTGGCGGCTGGTGCTGCACAGCCCGTTCGGCGCGAAGGTGCACGCGCCCTGGGCGCTGGCCATCGCGGCCCGGCTGCGCGAGCGCTACCAGGGCATGGACGTGCAGGCCATGCACACCGACGACGGCATCGTGATCCGGGTACCGGACACCGACGAGCCGCCGCCGGGTGGCCTGGCCGAACTGGCCCCGGAGGACGTGGAAGCGCTGGTCACCGACGAGCTGGGCAGCTCGGCACTGTTCGCGTCGAGATTCCGTGAGTGCGCGGCCCGGGCGCTGCTGCTGCCCCGCCGCCAGCCGGGCCGCCGCAGCCCGCTCTGGCAGCAGCGGCAGCGGTCTGCGCAGCTGCTCTCGGTGGCCCGCAAGTACGGCACGTTCCCGATCGTGCTGGAGACGGTGCGGGAATGCCTGCAGGACGTGTTCGACGTGCCCGGGCTGGTCGGACTGATGCGCGAGCTGGCCACCCGGCAGATCCGGCTGGTCGAGGTGGAGACGCCGGCGCCGTCCCCGTTCGGCCGGTCCATGCTGTTCCGGTACGTCGGCGCGTTCATGTACGAGGGAGACGCGCCGGTCGCGGAACGCCGCGCGCAGGCCCTGGCGCTGGACTCGGCTCTGCTGGCCGAGCTGCTCGGCCAGGCCGACCTGCGGGAGCTGCTCGACCCGGCCGTGGTCGCCGAGACCGAGCGGGAGCTGCAGCGGTTGCTGCCCAGCCGGGCCTGCCGGGACGCCGAGGCCGTAGCCGACCTGCTGCGCGGCATCGGGCCGCTGTCCGCGGCTGAAGTGGCGGAGCGGTGCCAGGATCCGGACGCGGCGGCCGGCTGGCTGGACGGTCTGCTCGCTCAGCGCCGCGCGCTGCAGATCCGGGTGGCGGGCGAGGCCCGCTGGACCGCCATCGAGGACGCCGGCCGGCTGCGCGACGCACTCGGCGTGCCGCTGCCGCCGGGGGTACCGGCTGCGTTCACCGAGCCGGTGGCCGACCCGCTCGGTGACCTGACGGCCCGCTACGCCCGCGGGCACGGCCCGTTCACCACGGCCGACGTGGCCGCCCGGTACGGGCTCGGTGTGGCCGTGATCACCGGGACGCTGCGCCGGCTGGCTGCGGACGGCCGGATCGCCGAGGGCGAGTTCCTGCCCGGGCGGCGCGGCACGCAGTGGTGCGACACCGGTGTGCTGCGCCAGCTGCGCCGCCGCTGCCTGGCCAAGCTGCGCAAGGAAGCGGAACCGGTCCCGGCCAGCGCGCTGGCCCGGTTCCTGCCCGCCTGGCAGCACGCTGGCCACCCGCTGGCCGGGCCGGACACATCGCCGTCCAGCCGGGCGGCGCGGCGGCCGCTGGCCGGCCCGGACCAGGTGTACGAGGCCATCGACCAGCTGGCTGGGGCGGCGGTGCCCGCCTCCGCGCTGGAGACGCTGATCCTGCCCGGCCGGGTGCCCGGTTACCAGCCCGCCATGCTGGACGAGCTGACCGCCGCGGGCGAGATCGTCTGGTCCGGGGCGGGCGGGCTGCCGGGCGGTGACGGATGGCTGGTGCTGACGCCTGCCGACACCGCGCCGCTGCTGCTGCCCGCGCCCGGCGAGATCTCCATGACCCCACTGCACGAGGCCGTGCTTGGCGCGCTGGACGGCGGCGGCGGGCTGTTCTTCCGGATGCTCGCGGACCGGGCGGTCAGCCTCCTGCCGGAGCCGGACCGGTCCGCGGCCAGCGACGCCGCGCTGGCCGCGGCCATCTGGGACCTGGTCTGGGCGGGCCGGCTGAGCAATGACACCCTGGCCGCGCTGCGCACGGTGCTGAGCACCGGCCGCCCGGTGCCGCCCGGCGACGGCCCGTCCAGCGCGGCCAAACCCAGTGCGGCCAAACCCAGTGCGGCCAAACCCAGTGCGGCCCAACTCGGTGCCGCCCAACCCAGCGCCGCCAAACCCGGTGCCGCCCAACCCAGCGCCGCTCAGCCCAGTGCTGGATTGGCCGACTCCGGGCTGAACGGCGCCGGCCGGCCCCGCGCGAAGCTGGGCGGCGCCGGGCTGAACGGGGCCGGATTGAGCGGCGCCGGGCTGGGTGGCCCACGCCACCGCGGCACGGGCCGGATGGGCGCACGCCGGCCTGGCTTCGGCCTGCCGGCCATGCCGAGCCGGACCGGGCCGCCCACCGTGTCCGGGCGCTGGTTCCTGGTGCCGCCGGCCGACCCGGACCCGACCAGGCGGCTGCATGCGATGGCCCGTACCCTGCTCGACCGGCACGGCATCCTGATCCGGGGCGCGGTGGCCACCGAGCGGGTGCCAGGCGGCTTCGCCGCCATCTATCCGGTGCTGCGCGCGATGGAGGATGCCGGCCAGTGCCGCCGCGGCTACTTCGTGGAAGGCCTCGGCGCGGCCCAGTTCGCGCTGCCGGGTGCGGTGGACCGGATGCGCGCCATGGCGGCCGACGCCGACTCCGGCGACCAGGCCAGCCTCTGGGGCCAACCCGCTGCTGGGGACCAGGCCACGCCAGGCCCGGCTAGTCCTGGTCAGGCCGAGCCCGGTCATCTGGAACCCGGCCAGCCTGGGCCGGCGCGCCGCGACCGGGGCGCCGGGGCCAGCCCGGTCGTGCTGGCCGCCGGGGACCCGGCCAACCCGTTCGGCGCGGCGCTGCCCTGGCCGGACCGGCCGGACGAGACGCCGGGCGGGCACCGGCCGGGCCGTAAGGCCGGGGCCCTGGTCGTGCTGGCCGACGGGCACCTGGTGCTATATGTCGAGCGCGGCGGCAAGACCGTGCTCTCCTGGACCAGCGACCCGGCGGTGCTCGGCCCCGCGGCCGCGGCGCTGGCCAGTGCCGCGCGGAGCGGCGTGCTGGGCCGGCTGACCATCGAGCGCGCCGACGGCGACACCGTGCACGCCTCGCCGCTGGCGCACGCGCTCGAGCAGGCCGGTTTCCGGGCCACCCCGCGTGGCCTGCGGCTGCGCCGCTGACGGGCGATCCCCTGTCCCGACAGAGACCGCAAACTACCCATGACGGCAATGGGATCGCAGGAGTCCCCGGCGTTTTCTGCCAGTGGCGGCTGCCCGGGGCACTATTCTCCGAAGGCACTCTTGCCACAGCAGGGGCGGCGCGGAACGGGAGGATGCGGTGGCCAATGCGCAGGGCATCGACGTGTCGAGCTACCAGGGGGTGTTCGACTGGGCAGCGGAACAGGGCTCGATCTCCTTTGCCTTCGCGAAGGCGACCGAGGGGTTGACGATCACCGACCCGGAATTCGCCCGGAACTGGCAGCAGATCAAAGCCATCGGCATCGTCCGCGGCGCGTACCACTTCGCCCATCCGAACGACGGCGCGGCCAACGATGCCCGGGCTTTCCTGGCCGTGGTCCGCGCTCAGGGCCTGGAACCCAGCGACCTGCTGGCGCTCGACCTGGAAACCTCGGACGGGCTGGCCCCGGCCCAGGTCGCCGCGTACGCCCGGAACTGGTGCGCGGAAGTCTGGGCGGCTACTGGGCGCATCCCGATCATCTACACGTTCATCGACTTCGCCCGCGAGGGCAACTGCGCGGGGCTGGGTGGGCACCCACTGTGGATCGCGGACCCGTCCAGCCCGGCCGGGCACCCGACCGTCCCCCAGCCGTGGACAACGTGGGCCTTTCACCAGTACGCCGCGACGATCGTGGACCGGGACGAGTTCAACGGGGACACGGCCGCACTGAAGAAGTTCGCCAACCCAGCCCCCCCACGTCAGAAGGAGGACGAAGTGCAGACCGGAACCCTCGTCAACGGCGCGGACGCCGTCACGCCGATCTCGATCCCGTTCGGCAGCGCCAAGGAGATCGGTTTCGCCTGTGACAACGGGCTGCAGAAACTGCCCTCCGCGCACCTGCGGGTCGGGGTGTTCGACGGCGGCTGGCAGGTGCACAGTTCGGTGCACGTGGACAGCAGCAAGGGCCAGACCGTGATCAAGTTCAGCAAGCCCGCGTCCACATCGGTGGTCTCGGTACAGCGGCTGGACGCCGGC
The DNA here is from genome assembly GCA_963717125.1 of uncultured Actinomycetes bacterium. Classification (GTDB taxonomy): domain Bacteria; phylum Actinomycetota; class Actinomycetes; order Streptosporangiales; family Streptosporangiaceae; genus RYN-230. The sequence goes on along the minus strand of CAVQVG010000008.1, from coordinate 300,921 downwards.
GACGTCAACGTGAGCTACCAGATCTCCTGAGCATCATCACCCTGCGCCCCAGCGCACCGGCAGGGCGGGCGGCTTGCGGAACACCAGGCCCTGCGGCGCGGTGGGCTGATCCGGGTCGAGCCGCAGCCCAGGCAGCTGCAGCAGCGCGCCGAGCGCGGCGCGGGCTTCCAGCCGGGCCAGGTGCACGCCCAGGCAGAAGTGCGGGCCGCGGGCGAAGGCCAGGTGCCGGCCCGCGTTCTCCCGGCGGACCGAGAACCGGTCCGGGTCGGCGAATACCGCCGGGTCCCGGCCCGCGCCGGCCAGCGACACGGTGACCAGGTCGCCCTGGCGTACCGCCGCGTCGCCGAGCAGGACGTCCTGGGTGGCGTAACGATCCACGACGGCCGCGGCCGGCTCCAGCCGCAGCGACTCCTCGATGGCCCCGGGCAGCAGCCCCGGGTCGTCGCGGACCAGCCGCAGCTGGTCCGGGTGGCTGAGCAGGTGCCATGCCGCGTTCGTGATCATTCCCTCGGTGGTCTCGATTCCGCCGAACATCAGCACCGCCGCGTCGGATACCGCTTCGCCGGTACTCAGCCCGCCCGCGCGGGACTGGCCGCCCGCGCCAGGCTGGCCGCCCGCGCCAGGCTGGCCGCCCGCGCCAGGCTGGGCAGCCTCCCGGGCGGCCGCAGCCAGCAGTGACTCGCCCCGGTCACCGGCCGCAATGACCCCGCGCAGGCTGTCCGCCAGCTCGCCGAACGCCGCTGAGCCTGCCGCCGCGGGCTCGGCCCCGGGCGCCCCGGCCAGCTCGGAGACCGCGGCCACGATCGCGTCGTACCAGCCCAGGATCACCTCCGGCGGGGTCTCGCCGAGGCCGAGCATCCGGGCCACCACGACGGCGGCCAGCGGCCCGGCCACGCTGCGCCGCAGTTCGGCCTGACCGGCCGGGCGGACGGCGGCGACCAGCCGGTCCGCCTCCGCGGTGACGAACCCGGCCAGCCGGTCCCGCACCGCCGGCTGGCTGAACGGGCCGCCGAACGGCCGCCGGTGCCGGTCGTGCGCGGCCCCGTCCAGCGAGAGCATGCTCGGCCCGACTACCCGTGCGGTGGAAAACCGCGGGTCGTCCACGGTGAACGTCGCGCTGTCCCGCAGCACCCGCGCGGCCAGGTCGTAGCGGGTCACCAGCCAGCCGTCGAGCACCGGCACCCAGGACACCGGCTCCGCCGCGCGCAGCCGGGCCAGCACCTGGTGCAGGCCCGGGCCGACCAGGTCAGCGAGCTGGATGTCATGACCCAGCGGGTAGCTGCCGGTCACGGGCGGACCAGCCCGGCCCGGTAGGCGAGCGCGGCCGGCGGGTAGCCGCAGTGGACGGCGAAGCAGCCAGGCCATGGATGCAGCATGCCTTCACCCTAGGAGGCCCGGCCGAATCACCCATTACCCCGGGCGTACCCGGGGGGGTGATCAGGCCGGCTTGCGGCCGACACCACCGAACATGATCCACTGCTCGCTCTGCTCTTCTTCCCGGCCGTCCGGACGCCACGTGGCGATGTTCACCAGGCCGGGTTCGACGAGCTCCAGACCATCGAAGAAGGCCCGCACCTTCCGTTGGGTGCGTACCCCGCCATAGTTGCCACTGATGGTGCTGCGCCCCAGGTCGGTCATGGTCTCCCGCAGCCCAACATCATCGGAAGTGACGGTGGAAATCACCAGGTAACTTCCTGGCGCGAGCCGGCCCATCATGCGGCGGACCATTTCCCATGGATCGTCTTCATCGGGAATGAAGTGCAGGAAGGACAGGTACAGCGCGGCGACCGGCTCGTCGAAGTTCAGCAGCCGGGTGGTTTCCGGATGGCTCAGGACCTCGTCCACGCTGCGCGCATCGGCCAGGAGGAACGCCGTGTCGTCGTTCTCCGCGAGCGCGTTGACCTTCTGGTGCCGCAGTACGACCGGGTCCTTGTCCACGTAGACGACCCGCGATCCGGGCACGAGGCCCTGCGCGATCTGGTGCACGTTGTTCTGGGTCGGCAGGCCCGAGCCGTTGTCGATGAACTGGCGGATACCGCAGTCCGCGGCGAGATAACGCACTACGCGCTCCAGGAAGCGGCGGTTGTTGCGGGCCATGGCCTTGGTGCCGGGCAGCAACTCCTCGACCTGATTGGCCGCGATGCGGTCGACCACGTAATTGTCGGCTCCGCCTAACATGTAGTCGTAGATGCGGGCGCCGCTGGCCGTTCTGGTGTCGATGTCGGGGAAGTCGTCCTGCATCCCGTTTCCACTTCCTGCAGTGAGATGAAGAGCCGAGGGCTCTTCGTGGAGTTGCCTGGGTTACCGCTACGGGGTGTACTCGCCGTTCTTGACGCCGGCGATGAAGGCACGCCACACACCAGGGCTGAAGTTCAGCACTGACCCGGCACGGTCCTTGGAGTCCCGGACGCCAACGGCGCCGGGCCGGTCAGTGGTGACTTCGACGCAATCCTGTGCCCCGCCGCTGTAACTGCTCTTGCGCCAGCTCACCGCGGCGAGATCCGCTTTCCTCAGGTTAATCACTTCATCCCCTCCTTTATCCGGTACCCGAACGAGGTACTTTTCAGAAAAGCCTGCGAGTCGTCAGCGGACAGGGCGTTGGCCTGCAGCGTGCTCCACAGCTCCTCGTAGATCCGGAGCTCGGCGGGTTCTTCGAGGAACAGGGCGCCGGCCGCGTTCTCCACGTTGACCACGCCGAGATCGTCCGGGTCAGGAAAGGTCATCGCCGTGAACGGCCCGACCATGGACGGGTGCACGCCCGCGTCGAACGGCAGCACCTGGACGGTGACGTTGGCCCGGTCGCGCGGCTGCATCAGGTATTCGAGCTGCTCGCGCATGACGTCGTAGCCGCCGACGGGCCGCCGCACGACGCCTTCGCTGAGCACCACGCTGAACCGGGGCGGCGGTGGGTCCGCGCGGGTCAGGACTTCTTGCCGCTCCGTCCGGATCTCGGCCCGGCGGCCGACCTCCTCGCGGGTATCGGTCGGCCAGGCTGGCCCGGATCACCGCGCGGGCGTAGTCCGGCGTCTGGAGCAATCCCGGCACCAGTTCCTGCTGGTAGGTGCGGATGGTCCGGGCCTCTGCCTCCAGGCCGATCAGGTCGGCGTACTCGCTCCCGATCAGGCCCGCATACTTCTGCCACCAGCCGCGCTCGTTCACCCGCCGGGCCAGCTCGGCCAGGGAGGCGCGGTATGCGGTGTCGTCCACGCCGTACTCGTTCAGGAGCTTCCGCAGGTCCGGGGCGGTGATCCCGGACTGGCGGGTCTCGATACGGGAGATCCGCGACGGCTGCCAGCCCAGTTTCTTGGCCGCCTCCGTGGTGGACAGGCCCGACTGATCGCGCAGTCGCCGCAACTCGGCCGCGAGTCGCCGACGGCGCAGGCTTGGCGATGCGGGCATGTGGGGTTACCCCTCCTGAGGCAGCCGCGCAAAATCTCCCCGACGCTGTTGCACCTAGGTAGAAATTGCACGATTATTGATCATTGTACGCACCTGGGCGCATCAAGACGCGGAGCCTACGGCCGAACCCGGCCGTGTCCGGCGTGGTCAGCCAAACCCGACGAAAGGCCGTAATGACTGGCCCTGCGAGCCTGGAGACGCCCGCCGCCTTAGCCGGCCTCGACTGGCCGTTGCGTGACGGCACGGAGTTAGATGCGGTTCCAGCCGCGGTGCCGTGCGCGCGGCGGCACACCCGCCTGCTGCTGGCCGAATGGGGCCTGACGGGACTGAGTGAGCAGGCCGAACTCGTGGTGAGCGAACTGGTAACCAACGCCATCGCGGCGTCCCAGTCTGTGGCCTCGGCTGCCCCGGTACGGCTGTGGCTGCTCACGGATGGGGCTCGGGTCGGCATTGTGGTCTGGGATGCGAACCCACAGCTTCCTGTCGTGGCCGATCCGGATGAGCTGGCCGAAAGCGGCCGCGGCCTGCTGCTCGTGCAGGGCCTGGCCAGGTACTGGGACACGTACGCCACGCCGCAGGCCGGCGGGAAGGTGGTCCGGGCGATCTGCGCACCCGGCCCCCCGGTGGGCTGCTGACCGCCACCGGACCAGTGTCCGCGGCAACCTAGGTCCGGGCCTGGCCGGCCGAGCTGGGTCCGGACACTTAGGTCCGGGCCTGCCCGGACGAGCTGGGCCCGGCGGCGAGCTGGCGGCCAGCCAGCGAGCGGCGCAGGCTGCACGCCGCCAGCACGGTGGCCGCCCCGGCCGCGGCCATCGCGGCGGCGGGCCCGGCCACCGCGGCCACCGCCCCGGCCAGCGGCGGCGTCAGCCCCTGCCCGCCCATCAGCCCGGTCGAGAGGAGGCCGAAGCCCTGCCCGCGCAGGCCCGGCGGCAGGCTGTCCAGGAACGCCTGCTGGATGCCGAGCTGGTAGCCGCACCCGAACCCGCAGCCGAACAGGGCCGCGGCCAAGACCAGCCAGGGCGGGTGCAGCGCCAGGGCCAGCAGCGGTGCCCCGGTGGCCATGGCCAGCGGCAGGACCAGCCGCTGCCGCATCGCGGGACGGCAGAACCGGCCGATGATCACATCACCAGCGAGCATGCCGGCCGGCGCAGCCGCGAGCAGCGGGCTGGCCGCCGCGGCCGGGTGACCCAGCGACTCGGTGTACGGAACGATGAGCGACTCCGCGCCGGCTAGGAACATGCCGGGCAGCCACTGCGCGAGCAGCAGACCCCGCACCCGACGGTCGGCCAGCAGCGCGGCGTTGCCGGCCATGGTGGCGCGCACCGTCCCCCGGCTGGCCGGCGCCGGGCCGGCTGATGCGGCAGCATCTGACCAGGCGTCAGCTGACGCGGCAGGCCGCAGGCCGAGACGCGCGAACGCGGCCAGGACCAGTGCGCAGCCGGCGCTCAGCAGCAGCCAGCGCGCTGGCAGTACGGTGAGGATGACGCCGGCCGCGCCGAGGCCGACGATCTGCGTGCCGGCCCCGGTCAGGCTGAGCACCGACCGGCCGAGGACGTACAGGTCGCCGTTGAGCACGTCAGGAAGCAGCCGGGAGACGGCCCCGCTGAACACCGGCGCGACCGTCGCCGCCAGCGCCACCAGGACCAGCATCACCGGGACCGGCATCCCCGGCGCCAGCCCGATCAGCAATCCTGGCACCGCGCGGAGCAGCATTCCGCCGGTGATGACGACCCGGGGCGGCAACCGGTCAGCGAGCGAGCCGAACAGCGCGCCGCCGATCACCTGGGGCCCGAAGCCCATGCCGAACGCGAGCGCGGCGAGGAACGCCGACCGGGTCTGCGCGTACACGAGGACGGACAGGCCGACGATCTCGAACTCGAAACCAAGGACGTACAGGAACATGCTCGCGCACAGGACGCGGAACTGCCCGACGGCGAACACCGACCGGTACGTCGTGCGCGCGGTGGGCGCGGGGGCCGTGGTGGTCATACCGCCATCGTCGGGAGCACGGCAGCCGGACAGTAGTCTTTCGTTCCAGGCCGAAACGTGCGGCAGGCCCGCCCGGGCCGCCCGGGAACGGATGCCGTCATGACGCTGCGCATCGAGGTGGCTCGCGAGGACGTGATGACCAGCCGCTTCGCCATCTCGCCGCTGTGGGAGCTGACCCAGGCGCTGCGCGTGCTGGCCCGCCCGCCGTCGCGGGACGCGGCCGCGCTGCGGCCCTGGCTGATCCGCGTCCGGGACCGCTACCACCAGCTGGCCCGCGACGTGGACGTAGCCGTGCTGCACGCGCTGCAGCCGCCGAACTGGGGCGCCGACTTCCTCTCCCCCGTGCCCGCTAACGTGTCCACCACCATCGACGACCTGCTCGCCCAGGTCAGGGCCACGCCCATCGACGAGGTACGTCGTGAGGTCGCCGAAGCGCTCAGCCAGCAGCCGGACATCGGGACCCGGGTGCGCGCCATCCTGACCGGCGGCCAGGCCGCGGAGTACTGCGCGGACATCCTGGCCGCCGCCTGGCAGGCGCTGCTCGAGCCGGAGTGGCCCACGCTGCGGGCGATCCTGGAACGCGACGTGATTCACCGCGCCGGGCAGCTCACCTCGAAGGGCTGGGCGGCCGCGCTGACCGGGCTGCACCCGCAGCTGAAATGGCAGCCGGGGCGGATCGAGCTCACCCGCTGGCCCGGCCAGCAGGACGCGGCCCTGGCCGGGCGGGGACTGCTGTTCGTGCCGTCGGTATTCGTCTGGCCCCGGCTCGCGCTGAGCCTCGACCCGCCCTGGCCGCCGGCCCTGATCTACCCGGCGCGGGGGGTCGCCGCCCTGTGGGAAACCGCCCCGCCGGACGGCGCGGCGGCCGGCGGCGCGCTCGGGCCGCTGCTCGGCGGCTCGCGCGCCGCCATCCTCCGCGCCCTGGACGAGCCGGCCAGCACCACCCAGCTGGCGGCCATCCTGGGCCAGTCCCTCGGCGGCCTGGGCGGCCACCTCGCCGTGTTGCGCCGGGCCGGCCTGCTGACCCGGGCGCGATCCGGCCGCTCCGTGCTCTACCGGCGTACCGCGGTGGGCGACGCCCTGGTCGCGGCGTCCGGACCGGACTAGCCAGCGATCCGGGCCGGTACCGAGGCAACCCCGGGCGCGGCCCGTTCGTCATGAGCAGGCGACAGAGGAGGCGGTGGGATGGCCGGCACGCCGACCGGACCCGACCTGGAGCGGCTGCTCGCCGAGCGCGGCACCCAGCTGATGCGGGTGGCCATCGCGCTGGCCGGCGGCCGGGAAGCGGGCGAAGACCTGCTGCAGGCCGCCCTGGAGCGAGTGCTCAGGAAACCCCGTCAGGTGGACCGCGACGCCGAGGGCTATCTCCGCCAGGTCCTGTACAACCTGGCCGCGGACGGCTGGCGGCGCCGCGGCCGGTGGCGGCACCGGCTGCCGCTGCTGCGCGCCCAGGCCAGCGCGCAGGCCGACGCGCGGGCCGGCGGCGGCGCCGACGAGGTCGACCTGCGCGACGCGCTGGTCCGGCTGCTGCGCCAGCTGCCGCCGCGGCAGCGCGCGGTGATCGTGTTGCGGTACTGGGAGCAGCGCACCGAGGCGGAGACCGCCGTGCTGCTCGGCTGTTCGGAAGGAACGGTCAAGTCGGCCGCGTCACGGGGGCTGCGGCAGCTACGGGAACTGGCCGGAACGAACGCCGACCTGGGCTACAAGCTGGCGGAGGGAACGTCATGAGCACTGATCTGCAAGACCTGCTCCGGGAGGGCCTGGACCGGCTGACGGCCGACGCCAGCGTGCCGGACGGGCTGGTCGGCCGGGCCCAGGGGCACAACCGGCAGCGCCGGATCAGGATGCGGGCCGCCATCGCGGCCGGCACCGCGGTGGCCGCCGCGGCCGCCGCCGTCACGGTCAGCCTGGCCGCCACCGGTAACAAGCCCAGCAACGCGCCGGTGCGCACCCAGACCATCGCCGACGTGGTCACCCGGACCGAGCGGGCGCTAGCCGCCGCAGCCGAGCAGGGCAAGGCCATTCAGGTGATCCGGATCAGCGGCCGCAACACGCCGTTCGGGCTGACCGTGGTGGGCCCGCAGGGGGCCGCTACCCCGTACCCGAGCCCGACCCAGCGGCTGCCGGGTGCGCACGCCGCAGTGACCGCGCAGTACATGACGTCCTGGCAGTATCACGATCTGTACTTGCAGGAAGGCTTCTCCGCCGCAGGGCAGCTGGTCTTCGTCAACGCCAACGGCCCCATCACCCTGCGCTCCGGAAAGCAGGTGCTGGGGAACTACGGGGCGGCGTACCCCGTGCACGTCCGCTGGCGCACCGTCTTCACCGGCGTACCGGGCCGGGCACCCGGGCTGAGCTGTCAGACCATCCCATCCGCGTTCCCGGGCTGGCGGGCCACCATCTCCAAGGCGCTGTCCTGCGGGCTGTACTCCCTGCGCGGGCGGCAGTGGGTGGACGGCGTGGACGCCATGACCCTGGTCTCCCAGCCACGGGGCATGGGATACCGCGACACGGTGTGGGTCAATCCCTCGACCTACCTGCCGGTCCGGAGGAGCACGACGTTCCTGTCCGGGCCCAGCCGGGGCCAGCAGTTCGTCACGGATTTCCGTTTCCTGCCGCCGACCCCGGCCAACCTGGCCGCGCTGCACGCCGCCGTCCGGCGCGCCCCGATCCCGCCCACGTTCCGCCTGCTCCCGGCCAAGTATTTCGTCCTGGCCGGCGGGGTCTAGGAACTGGCCACTGAGGCCAGCAGGCCCTCCCGGGCCTGGGCCACCGCGGCCAGGATGGCGCCGCGAAGCACCGGCCGGCCGGTCACCCCGGTGGGCACAACGGTGGGCCGGGCCGGGCAGATCCGGCCCACCTCGGCGGCGACCCGGCTGGCCAGCGCGGTCCCGCCGGCCAGCCCGACCTCGCCGCCCAGCACGACCAGGCCCGGGTCGAGCACCACGCAGACCGCGGCCGCGCCGGTGGCCACCCGCCCGGCCAGCTCGGTGAGGAACGCGCTGCCCCGCTCGTCCCCGGCCTCGGCCGCGGCCACCGCCGCCTGCACCGCGGCGGCCGGGGTCGGCGCGGCGAACCCGTACTCCGCGGCCAGCGGGCGCAGCGCCTGCCCGCCGACCAGGGACTGGAACGCGCCGGTGGCCGGGTGCCCGATGTCCTGCGGCAGCGGCACCCCGGGCACCGGCAGGTAGCCGATCTCACCGGCCGCGCCGGCCACCCCGCGGTGCACGCGGCCGCCGATGATGGTGGCCAGGCCCAGGCCCACCCCGATCCACATCAGCACGAAGTCATCGGCGCCCTGGGCCACGCCGACCGCGCGTTCCGCCATCGCGGCCAGGTTGACGTCGTTCTCCATCGTCACCGGCTGGCCCAGGTCGGTGCGCAGCGCGTCGAGCACCCCCTCGTGCCAGGCGGGCAGGTTCACCGCCAGCCAGGGATCGCCAGTGCGCGGGTCCAGCACCCCGGGGGTGCCGATGACCAGCGCGCTGAGCTGGGAGATGGCCACCCCCGCGGCGCCGCATGCGGTGGCTACCGCGCCGCGGACCAGCTCGACCGGGTTGCTGGTCCCGTTCGGGTCCACGCTGACCTGGGTGACCACCTGCCCGGTGATGTCGGCCACCCCGGCGCTGACCTCGTCCTGCTCGACGTGCAGCCCAGCCACGTAGCCGCTGGACGGCACGACCGCGTACAGCGCCGCGTTCGGCCCGCGGCCGCCGGCCTGCTCGCCGACCGTGGCCACCAGGCCGCGTTCTTCCAGCCGGGCCAGCAGCTGCGACGCGGTCACCTTGGACAGCCCGGTCCGCTCGCCGATCTGCGCCCGCGTCATCGGGCCGCTGGCCAGCAGCAGCTCCAGCGCGGCGCGGTCGTTCAGCTCGCGCAGCAGCCGCGGCGTCCCGGGCCGTTGTTCCATGCCTCTCCTCGCCTCCGTGACAGCTCCCCCCAGCACCGACCGGGGCCGAACAGGCACCTGGGCTGAATTCTGTCTCAATCTGGCAACGGAGTCTATCTAATAGGAAACTTTACTGTTAGTTTCAGCGCAGAGTTCCCTCAGGGTCGACCCCCCCGACAACCGCCAGCCTAGACGGCGGACGCCGGCGGAGCGCCCGGAGACCTCCAGGTAGCTGCGAGAAGTGCGCATGGTCGAAGCCGGAAGGGAGATCCAGCAGTGCAATTGATCAGATCGGCCGCCGCGTTCGGCGCGGCCGCCATACTCGCCGGGGCGGCGGCAGGCTGCGGCTCAGGGAGCAGCAGCTCATCCGGCGGCTCGGCGGTACCCAGCAAGCTCGTCGTCTGGCGGATGGGCGCGTCGGTACCGTCCCAGGTCACGTGGATGAACGGAGTCGTCGCCCAGTTCCACAAGAAGTTCCCGGCCTACAAGAACACCAAGGTGACCGTGGACTGGATCCCGTGGACCAACCGGGTCACCGACTGGACCAACGCGCTGTCCAGTGGCAAGGGCGGGCCGGACATCACCGAGCTGGGCAACACGGACACCCCGGGGATCGCCACCCAGGGCGCGCTGGCCGACGTGACCAGCGACGTGCACGCCTGGTCCTATGGGTCCGGGATCATCGCCGGCAACCTGGCCAACGACACGGTGAACGGGCAGACCTTCGCGGTCCCCTGGTTCGGCGGCGTGCGCGGCATCTGGTACCGCAAGGATGAGTTCGCTAAGGCCGGCATCAGCTCACCGCCCACCACCTGGGCCCAGCTGGTCAGCGACGCCAAGCTGCTGCAGAAGAAGTTCCCGGGCACCTCCGGCCTGGGCGCGCCGAGCAACTACACCAACGCGATCGTCAGCTTCATCTGGGGCGCGGGCGGCCAGGTGGCCACCGAGAGCGGCGGCAAGTGGACGGCCACGCTGACCAGCCCGCAGGCCGAGGCGGGCATCAAGTTCTACGCCGACCTGTACCTGACCCAGCACGTGTCGCCGTCCAAGTACATCGGCCAGACCGAGCTGGGCGCACCCGGCGCGACCTCGGGCGGCTCCAACGAGGACTTCGCCCTGGGCAAGCTGGACATGTACCTCGACGGCCCGTGGGCGCAGTCCGAGCTGACCGCGGTGAGCAAGAAGTACGAGTCGGACTGGGCCGCCTTCCCCATCCCGAGCGAGAACGGGCCCAACCCGGCCCCGGCCTTCTCCGGTGGCTCGGACCTCGGCGTCTGGGTCAAGAGCAAGTACAAGCAGGCCGACTGGGACCTGATCTCGGTGATGGACAGCCCGGCCAACTCGACCACGTTCGCCAACTCGCAGGGCTTCTTCCCCGAGTTCACCGCGCAGCTCAAGGGCGGCGCCTATGCGGGCAACCCGGTGATGGCGGGCTTCGCCAAGGCGGCCGCCTACACCCAGATCGCCCCGCTCAATTCGAAGAACTGGGCGACCGCGGACGCGACCGACGCGATCATCCCGACCATGATGAAGGCGCTGATGCAGGGCGCGAACCTCAGCACCACGGTGGCCAAGGCCAACACCGAACTGCAGAACGTGCTCAACACCGGCAACGAGAACGGCTGAGCACCCCGACGGCCCCGGCCGGCCGGCACTTCCCTCGGTGCCGGCCGGCCGGGCCACCCAGCCGAGGAGAGGGCCGCGAACCATGGTCGAAACCGTCGCCAGCCAGCCGTCCGCGCGGGCGCCCAGCACCGCCCGGCCACCGGGGCGCCGGGCCGGCCGGGGCGCCCAGGCGGCCGCTTTGATCCGCCGCTACCGGCTGGCGCCCTACCTGCTGGTGCTGCCCTCGCTGGCCGCGATCGCCCTGGTCCTGCTGTGGCCGGTGATCCAGGTGGCGCTCTACTCGTTCCAGAACTACGGGCTGCCGCAGACCACCGGGGCGGCGCCTACGCAGTGGGTCGGGCTGAGCAATTTCAATACCACGTTCACCGACCCCGAGTTCTGGCTGGCGCTGCGCATCACCGTGCTGTTCGCGGCGGCCTCGGTGACCCTCACGCTGCTCACCGGGACGCTGGTCGGCCTGCTGCTGAACCGGCTCGGCCGGGTGATGGCGATCTTGGTCAGCACCGCAGCGCTGATGGCCTGGGCCACCCCTCCGGTGTCCGCCAGCGTTCTGTTCTACTGGCTGTTCAATCCGGATGGGGGCCTGGTGGATTGGAGCCTGGCCCGGCTGCCGCACTGGCTGGTCGGCAGCACGGACTGGGCCGGCTTCAACTGGACCACCACCGGGGCGCTGCCCGCCTACACGGTGGCCACGCTCCTGGTGGTGTGGCAGGCGTTCCCGTTCGTCGCGGTGGCCGTGCTGGCCGGGCTCAAGACGGTGCCGCCCGAGCTGCTCGAGGCGGCCCGGGTGGACGGCGCCGGGGCCTGGCAGGGCTTCTGGAAGATCACCTACCCGCTGCTCAAGCCGATCTTCCTGGTGTTGCTGCTGTTCTCGGTGATCTGGGACTTCAACGTGTTCACGCAGACCTACCTGCTGACCGGCGACCTGGGCAACCGGGACGAGTACAACCTGTCGCTGTACCTGTACGACAAGGCGTTCACGTTCCCGCCCAGCTATGGGCTGGGCGGCGCGCTGGCCCTGATCCTCACCGTCATCCTGCTCATCGTGACGGTCGGCTACGTCCGCGCCTCGGTCCGGCAAGGAGCGCTGTCATGACCGCCGCACGCATTACCGGCGCACGGGCCCGCCCGCGCCCCCGGCGCCAGCGGACCCGCCGAAACGCCAAGACATTTTCGCTGAACGCCATTGCCGTGCTGGTCGCGCTGCTCACGCTGTTCCCGATCTTCTGGATGGTGGCTACCGCCTTCAAGCCGTCCCAGGAGATCTACTCGCTGACGCCGGACCTGTGGCCCGCTCACCCGACGCTGGGCAACTTCCACGCGGTGTTCAGCGGCCAGGCGTCCGGGATCGGGTCGTACTGGCTGTTCTTCCGGAACAGCATGCTGGTCACGCTGTGCACGGTGCTGCTGGCCTCGGTGGTGTCGCTGCTCGCCTCGGTCGCGGTGGCCCGGTACCGGTTCCGGTTCCGCACCGCGTACCTGATCATGCTGCTGATCGTCCAGATGATCCCCGGGCAGGCGCTGATCATCGCGCTGTTCCTCGACTTCAACCGGCTCAACCTGCTGCAGAGCCTGCCCGGCCTGATCCTGGTGTACGCCGCGCAGGCGCTGCCGGTGTCGATCTGGATGCTGCGCAACTTCGTGGCCACCGTGCCGCGGGAACTGGAGGAGGCGGCCGCGGTGGACGGCGCCGGGCCGCTGCGGATCTTCTGGCGCATCCTGTTCCCGCTGATCATCCCCGGGCTGATCGCGACCAGCGTGTTCTCGTTCATCACCGCGTACAACGAGTTCATCGTGGCGCTGACGTTCCTTGGCCAGGCACACTCGGACTACACGCTGCCGATCTACGTGACCTACTTCTTCGGCCGCGGCGGCGCGGAGTGGGGGCCGATCATGGCCGCGTCCACCCTGTACACCATCCCGGTCGTGGTGTTCTTCCTGCTGGTCCAGCGCCGGATGACCGGCGGGCTGGTCGCCGGGGCGGTGAAGGGATGAGCGCGGGAGTCTCCGATCCAGTACTCGAGCGGCTGGCGGATGCGGTACTGATCCCGCCGTTCCCTGGGCACAACGCGCCGCGCTGGGTGCTGGACGCGCTGGAGCGCGGGCTGGCCGGGGTCACCATCTTCGGCCCGAACATCGCCGGGCCGGAGCAGCTGGCCGCGCTGACCACGCAGCTCCGCCGGGCGGGCGGGCAGCCGCTGGTCGCCATCGACGAGGAGGGCGGCGACGTCACCCGGATCGATCACCTGACCGGCAGCCCGTACCCGGGCAACGCGGCGCTCGGCGCGGTGGACGACGTGGCGCTGACCGCGGCCGTGCACCGGGCGCTCGGCCAGGACTTGGCCGAGCTGGGCATCAGCGTGGACCTGGCCCCGTCGGTGGACGTGAACACCGCGTCCGACAACCCGGTCATCGGGATCCGCTCGTTCGGCTCCGACCCGGACCTGGTCGCCCGGCACGCCGCGGCCGCGGTCCGCGGGCTGCAGGCGGCGGGGGTGGCCGCGTGCGCCAAGCACTTCCCCGGGCACGGCAGCACCAGCGCGGATACCCACCACGGCATCGTCACCGTCGAGGCGGACCTGGACACGCTGCGCCGCCGTGACCTGGTGCCGTTCGCCGCGGCCATCGCGGCCGGGGTGAACGGAGTGATGCCCGGGCACCTGCGAGTGCCGGAGCTGACCGGCGCGCTGCCCGCGACGCTGTCCGCCGCGGCGCAGACCGGGCTGCTCCGCGGCGAGCTGGGTTTCACCGGGGTGATCATCTCCGACGCGCTGGAGATGCGCGCGGTGAGCGAGACGTACGGCCTGGCCGAGACGGCGGTGCGCGCGGTGGCGGCCGGCACCGACCTGCTCTGCCTGGGCCGGGACACCGGCCAAGACGGCTATCTGGCCGTCCGCGGCGCCTTGGCCGAGGCGCTGGCCAGCGGCCGGCTGCCCGCCGAACGGCTGGCCGAGGCCGAGCAGAAGGTCGCCCGGCTGCGCGCCTGGCTGGCCGGGCAGGCCGGCCCGGACGGGGCGGCCGGGCGGGCGGAGCGGGCCCGCATCGGGCTGGCCGCGGCGCGCCGGGCCATCCGGGTCTCCGCCCCGGTGGGCCCGCTGCCCGACCCGGTCGTGCTCCAGCTCGGCGCGCCGGAGAACATCGCGGTGGGCAGCGTGCCGTGGGGGCTAGCCCCCTGGGTCCCGGCCAGCCGCCTGCAGCGTGCCCCGGCCAGCCTGGCCGACGGCGAGACGGCGCCGGTCATCGACGCGGCGCTGGCCGAGTCGGCCGGGCGGCCGCTGATCGTGGTGGTCCGCGACGCGCACCGGTACCCGGCGGCCCGGGCGGTGGTCACCGGCCTGCTCGCGGTCCGGCCGGACGTGGTCGTGGTGGACATGGGCCTGCCGTTCTGGCAGCCGCCGGGCGGGCTGCACGTGGCCACCTACGGCGCGGCCCGGGCCAGCGCCCAGGCCGCCGCCGAGGTGCTGGGGCTGGCCCGCTGACCGGCCCGGCGCCAGCCGGGTCGCTAGCTGCGGACCAGCCGCACCCGGCCGTTGCCGCCGTCGCCGATGACCAGGTCCCCGGCCCGGTCCACGGCCACCCCCTGCGGGCTGGTCAGCTCGGCCTGGCAGGCCGGGTCGCCGTCCCCGGCGTAGCCGGGCGTGCCGGTGCCGGCCACGGTGTAGATGTCACCGGCCGTCATGGCCTGGCCGTAGAACGTCCCGGTCCGGGCCGCCACCACCCGGATCACGTTGTTGTAGGTATCCCCGATGACCAGGTTCCCGGCGCCGTCCACGGCCACGCCGTCCGGGTTGTCCAGCTCCGCGGCGGTGGCCGGGCCGCCGTCCCCGGAGTAGCCGGCGTCGCCGGTGCCGGCCACCGTGTAGATGTCCCCCGCGGTCATGGCCCGGCCGTAGAACGTCCCGGTCCGGGCGGCCACCACCCGGACCCGGTTGTTGCTGGCATCCACGTTTGGGTAGCTGTCCGCGATCACCAGGTTCCCGGCGCCGTCGATCGCGATGGCCCCGGGGGTCAGCCCAGCCGCGGTGGCCGGGCCGCCGTCACCGGATGACCGCGAGGTGCCGTCGCCGGCCACCGTGTAGATGTCCCCCGCCGTCATGGCCTGGCCGTAGAACGTCCCGGTCCTGGCGGCTATCACCCGCACCCGGGCGTTGCCGGCGTCCCCGATGACCAGGTTCCCGGCCCGGTCCGGGGCGACAGCTTCCGGGGTGAACAGCTTGGCCGCCGTGGCCGGGCCGCCGTCCCCGGAGAAACCCGCACTACCGGTGCCCGCCACGGTGTAGATGTGCCCCGCGGTCATCGCCTGGCCGTAGAACGTCCCGGCCCGGCCGGCCACCACCCGCACCCGGTTGTTGTTGGTGTCGGCGATGACCAGGTTCCCGGCCGCGTCCACCGCGAGTCCCCTGGGTGCCCAGACCTGGGCCACCTGCGCCGGGCCGCGGTCTCCGCTGTAACCGGCGTACCCGTTCCCGGCGACCATGTAGATGTGCCCGGCAGTCAGTGGCCTGCCGAAGTAATTGCCGGCGGTCCGGCAGATGAACCAGACCTGGTCGCCCTGGGCCGCTAGCACGTTCCCGCCGTCCACCGTGACGGTGCTCTCCGTCGGCCCACTGGCCGGCACGTACAGCACGGCATTGCGGGCCAGGCCCCGGTTCCCGGAGGACCCGGGGATGGTGTTGCCGGCCGCTATGTAGATGTGGCCGGCCTTCATGGCCTGGCCGTAGAACGTCCCGGACTGGGCGGCCACCACGCGCACCCGGTGATTGGCGTTGTCCGCGATAACCAGGTTCCCGGCCATGTCGAACGTCACCCCTTGCGGGAAGTTCAGCGCCGCGGCGGTGGCCGGGCCGGTGTTACCGGACAGGCCGCTGCTGCCGTCGCCGGCCACGGTGTAGATGTCCCCAGCCGTCATGGCCTGCCCGTAGAACGTCCCGGACTGGGCCGCCACTAGCCGCACCCGGTTGTTGGCTGAGTCGGCGACGGCCAGGTTCCCGTCCGGGTCGGTGGCCACCCCGTCCGGGAAGTCCAGCTCGGCCTTGGTGGCCGGCCCGCCGTCACCCGAGTACCCCAGCGTGCCGTTCCCGGCGACAGTGTAGATGTCCCCGGCCGTCATGGCCTGCCCGTAGAACGTCCCGGACCGGGCCGCTACCACCCGGATCACACCGTTCACGCTGTCGCTGAGCACCAGGTTCCCGGCGCCGTCCACGGTCACGGCCTGGATGAAGCCCAGCTCCGCGTCCCGGGCCGGGCCGCCGTCCCCGGAGTAGCCGCTGGTGCCGTTCCCGGCCACGGTGTAGATGTCCCCGGCCGTCATGGCCTGCCCGTAGAACCGCCCGGACCGGGTGGCCACCACCCGCAGCCGGTGGGCGTCGGTGTCGGCGATGACCAGGTTGCCCGCCGGATCGACCGCTACCCCTTCCGGGAAGCTCAGCCCGGCCGCGGTGGCCGGGCCGCCGTCCCCGGAGTAGCTGAAGCTACCGTCGCCGGCCACGGTGTAGATGTGCCGCGCCGTCATGGCCTGGCCGTAGAACCGCCCGGACCGGGCCGCCACCACCCGCACCCGGTTGTTGTCGGTGTCCAGCACGACGACGTTGCCGGCATGGTCCACGGCGACCCCGCTCACCCCGCCCAGCAGAGCCGAGACCGCCGGGCCGCCGTCGCCGGAAAAGCCGGGCACACCCTGCCCCGCGGTGACCCCCTCCCAGGTCCCGGTGATGTCGAGCCGGCGCACCACGTACCCGTCGGCCACGTACACGGTCCGCCCCGGGCCCGCCGCCACTGCCTGCGGCGCCTGGAACACGTTCGTGGCCAGCCCCCGTCCGGGGCCCCCGGCCACGGTGGAGATGATCTCCGGTCCAGCGGCCGCAGCCACCGCAGGCAATCCGGTCAGCAGCCCGCTGACCAGGCCCGCGACCGCCAGCAGCGCAGCTCTTGAAGGTGGCCGTCCGTACATGCTCCCGCCCCCCAGTGTCGAGATGGCTGCCACCCTAGGCAGCCATCTGACGGCCTGGAGGGACGCCGGTTAGCCGTGCGATTCCCTACTAAATAGGGTCGGAGTCGGCCCGGCTGGCCCGGCCACCGCTCGGCAAGCTGCATAATGCTGGACATGAGGCTGTCTGCCCGTGCTGATTACGCGCTACGTGCCGCGGTGGAACTGGCCGCCGCCGAAGGTGGTCATGTCACCGCCGAGCAACTGGCGCGCTCCCAGCACATCCCGGGGAAGTTCCTGGAGGCGATCCTGACCCAGCTCCGCCGGGCTGGCCTGGTACGCAGCCAGCGCGGCCCGGAAGGCGGCTTCTGGCTGGCCAAGCCGGCCGCGGACATCGCGCTCGCGGACATCATCCGGGCCATCGACGGGCAACTGGTCGGGGTGCGCGGCGAGCGCCCGGAGAACATCGGCTATATCGGCGTGGCCGAGCCGCTGCAGAGCGTCTGGATCGCGCTGCGCGCCAACGAACGGGCCATCCTGGAGGAAGTCACCCTCGAGCACATCGCGACCGGGCGGCTGCCGGCACGGGTCCTCGAATTGACCAACGACCCCCGCGCCTGGGCCTGAGTTGCTTTGCGCCTCCGGGGGCGCTATACCCGCCGACTTCCCTTGTCCCTCAGTCGCTCGTTCCTCGCTCCTTCGCTCCTCAGTCCAGTCGGCGGCGCGCCCCCTTTGGCGCGAATACTCGGTTGGCAGGGCCGGCCGCGGCTGTCAGCATCCAAGGGTGAGCGGACCAGCTTGGAGTGCCGAGGTCGGGGCGGCCGACTGGATCGGCCCGCGGCTGCTGCCGCTGGACGCGTTCCAGGTGACCTCGGTGGTGCCCGGCGGGTTTGAGGCCTACGCGCGGGTGCTGCATCCGGCCGAGGAGCCTGGCACTGGCGAGCGCCTGGTCCGCTGGGCCGAGGTGGCCGCGTGGAGCGGACAGCCGCTGCGCCCGGACGCCCAGTTCCATTCCATCGCGCTGCCGCCGGTGCGGCCCAGCCAGCCCGCCCCGTGGTCCAGCCAGGGACCGCGGGAGGGCAGCCTGTACCCGCCCGATGCCGCGGTGCTGGCCAGCCTGGCCCGGGCCTGGACGGCGACCCCGGATCAGTGCTGGTTCTGCGTGTGGAACGGCCATGACTGGGCCGCGGTCAAGCTCACCGCGCCGGGCCAGCCTGCGGAGCCGGTGCCCGACCCGCTGCCCGCCGAGGTCCGGTCCGGGCCGCGGGTCCGGCTACCGGACCGCGAATACCTGCTGTATACCGGCCGCGCCGAGGATGTGACCGCGCCGGGCCTGCTGGGTGACGATCTGCCTGGCGAGGACCAGTCGGCCAACTTGTGGTGGCCCGAGGACCGGGCCTGGTGCGTGGCCAGCGGGATCGATCTGGCCTGGAGCTACGTCGGCGGCCCGGTCGGCCTGATCGAGCAGGTCCTGGCCGACGAGCGCATCGAGGCGCGGCCGGCCAGCCCGGACGACCCGCTCGGCCGGGTGGAGGACTGGGTGGACGCCTGGGCCGTGGCCGGCACGGAGCAACTCATGACGGCGGGCGCGGCCACCATCGGCACGTCACGCGGCACGATTCAGGCCTCGCTCAGCCGCCCGTCCTGGCGCGGCAGCAGGACGCTGGAGATCAGCAGTTCTGGCGACAACGGGGTCAGCGGCGGTCACACGACGCGGCTCAGCCGGGACACCGACGCAGACCTGCGTGACCAGGTCTGCGTGCGGCTCACCTTCGAGCTGATCGGGCTGGTCGGCGGCTAGCGGTCAGGCGGTACTGCTCAGACAGGGACCATGTCGGTCATGTCGCGGACCCGCCTGGTCACCTCGTCGAAGGCCGGGTGGTCCTCGTTCACCCCGACCGGGCGGAGCACCGGCTCGGAGTCCATGCCGCGAGCGTGCCCGGCAGGCACCCGGAGCTCGGGCCGGACGCCGAACGCCCGGGCCGCCGGGAGGGCGTCCAGGCTGTGCTGGCCATTGCCCGCCGGGGCCTGGCCCGCCGGGGTCAGCACCGCCGACTCGCTCTGCAGCTCGGCCAGGGCGAAGCTGTCCGACACCTCACCCAGCACGTGCGACAGCGGGGTGTTCAGCGCCGAGCAGATGGCCGCGAGCAACTCGGAGGAGGCCTCTTTCTGGCCGCGCTCCACCTCGGACAGGTAGCCGAGAGACACCCGGGCCGCGGCTGACACCTCGCGGAGGGTGCGACCCTGCCGCAGACGTAGCCGCCGCAGCACGTCACCAAGCAAGTGACGAAGCAGGACCATCGCCGCACTCCCTTCCGCGAAGTGTCTCTTTCGTTAGGACCACCGTACCCGCCCTTACCGACAGTAGGGACAGCGCCCGTGGCCGTGTTCGCTGCTAACGTAACACTGTAATCATCGGGTCTCTTCCCGCATCATGACAAGGAGCAACGCCAGGGCTTCGGTGACAGTTTGGCTGCGGATGTCGGTCCTGCTCCCGGCCAGCTGGAGGCGGCGGACCTGGGTTTGCTGGCCACCGACCTGGGCGTCATGTGCGCCAGGCGGCCTGGTCCCGGGCCCGGTGTCCCCCCCGGTAGCGGCGATATACACCGTGCCCACCGGCTTTCCCTCGGCCGGGTCAGGGCCGGCCACCCCGGTGGTGGCCAGCCCGAACGTGGCCGCCAGCCGGGTCGCCGCGCCTTCGGCCATGGCCTGCGCGGTCTCGGCCGAGACGGCGCCGCAGGCGTCCAGTACGGCCTGGTCCACGCCGAGCAGGCTGGCCTTGAGGTCGGTCGCGTACGCGACGATGCCGCCGCGGAAGACCACCGAGGCGCCGGGCACACTGGCCAGCGCCGCGGCCAGCAGTCCGCCGGTCAGCGATTCGGCCACTGCGACGCACTGCCGCCGGCCGGTCAGCTGGGCGACCACCTGCTGCGCCGCGGCCGCGGCGCCCGGCGGCACACCCTCCGGCGGCACACCTTCCGGCGGCACACCTTCCGGCGGCACACCGTGCGGGCCGGTCACCGGCCTTCCCCGGCCGGGCCGTGCGCGGCCCGGCTGCGGCTGCGCAGCCGGATCGCGCGGATCGCGTAGTCCCCCCGGTGACCAGGGTGACGGCCACGGCCAGTCCCATCACCACCTCGCGGAGCACGGTCGGCGGTCCGGGCAGCACGTACAGCGCGATCGCCAGCACCTGCAGTAGGGTCTTCACCTTGCCGCCCCGGCTGGCCGCGATGACCCCGTGCTGGAGCACCCAGAACCGCAGCCCGGTAACCGCGAGTTCGCGGGCCAGGATGACGGCCGTGACCCACCACGCGAGTTCGCCCTGAGCGGACAGGGTGACCAGGGCCGCCCCGGTCAGCGCCTTGTCCGCGATCGGGTCGGCGATCTTGCCGAAGTCGGTGATCAGGCCCCGCTGCCGGGCGATCCGGCCGTCCAGCACGTCGGTCGCCGACGCGGCCAGGAACACCGCCAGCGCGGTGATCCGCGCGCCGGTGCCGCCCGCCACCAGGAACAGCACGAACACCGGCACCAGCAGCAGTCGCAGCACGGTCAGCGCGTTGGCCAGGTTCAGCACGCTGGGCGCCGCCGCGACGCCCGCCGGCACCGGCCGGGATGGCGGCGTTCCGCCGCTAGTGCCTGCCGCGGGCTGGCTCAATGCGCGCCCGCACGCCCGGGCAGCGCCCGGGACACGGCGAGCGCATCGGCCACCAGGTCCACGCCGTCGCCCTCGGTGACCCGGGCGGAAACGAACTCGCCGACGGCCGCGCCCGGCGCGCCGAGCACGGTTGTCGTGCCGTCCACCTCCGGCGCCTGGTGCGCGGCCCGGCCCAGGTAGCTGCCGTCGCCGAGGTCCTCCTCGAGGAGCACCTCGACGATCTCACCGACCCGGTCGCCGGCCCGCTGGGCCATCAGCTCATCGGCCAGGCCCGCCAGCTCGTCCACGCGCCTCGCGATCTCCGCCAGGTCCAGCTGGCCGCCCAGCGTGGCGGCCTCGGTGCCGTCCTCGTCGGAGTAGCCGAAGACGCCGATCGCGTCGAGCCCGGCCTCGGACAGGAAACGGTGCAGCTCGGCCACGTCGGCGGCGGTCTCGCCGGGGAAGCCGACGATGAAGTTGGACCGGACCCCGGCCTCCGGGCAGGCCCGCCTGATGTCCGCCAGCAGGCCGCCGAACCGCTCCCGGTCGCCGAACCGCCGCATGGACCGCAGCACCCGGCCGCTGGCGTGCTGGAAGGACAGGTCGAAGTACGGCGCCACCCCCGGGGTCGAGGTCATCACCTCGACCAGGCCCGGCCGTACCTCGGCGGGCTGCAGGTAGCTGACCCGGATCCGGCTGATGCCGGGCACCGCGGCCAGCGCAGGCAGCAATTCGTCGAGCAGCCGGGGATTGCCCAGGTCCTTGCCGTAGGAGGTGGAGTTCTCGCTCACCAGGACGAGTTCCCGGACGCCCTGGCCAGCCAGCCAGTGCGCCTCGGCCACCAGATCCTCCGGCGGGCGGGACAGGAACGCGCCGCGGAACGCCGGGATGGCGCAGAAGCTGCACCGCCGGTCGCACCCTGAAGCGATCTTGAGCGGGGCGACCGGCCCGCCTGCCAGCCGGCGCCGCAGGGTGCGCGGCCCGGACGCGGGGGCGGCCCCGGGCGGCAGGTCCGGGATTCCGCCGCCGGACGGACGGGCGGCGTCGCCGTGTCCCGGCGGGCGGGCGACCGCGCCGCCGGGGCGGCTGGCCGGGGAAATCGGCAGCAGCCGCCGCCGGTCCCGCGGCTGGTGCGCGGGCCGCCGCTGGCCGGCCAGCACCTCGTCCAGCCGGGCCCCGATGTCGCCGTAGTCGTCGAAGCTGAGCACCTGGGCCTCGGGCAGTTCGGCGGCCAGGGACTCGCCGTACCGCTCGGCCAGGCAGCCGGCCGCGACCACCTTCGCGCCGCCGTCGGTCGCGTCGAGCAGTTCGCTCACCGACTCCTGCTTGGCCGCCTCGATGAACCCGCAGGTGTTCACCAGTACCACGCTGGCCGAGTCACGGTCGGCGAGCGTCCAGCCAGCCGCCTCCAGCCGGGCCGCGAGTTCCTCGGAGTCCACTTCGTTGCGGGCACAGCCCAGGGTGACCAGGCTGACGGTACGCTCCGGGTCCGGACGGTTTCGGTTACTCGACGGCACAACGGAAGCCTACTGGTCTTGTCGCGGCGGCTTGTCCGCCGCTCGGCGCGCAGCGGCGGTCTGGGGGGCGTCCCCCCCGGGATAGCACTAGCCGGTGACTGGCTTCCCGGGCCCCAGGCTCAGCGTGACCGGCTGCCCAGCCGAGCCGGGCGAGCCCAGTTTCCTCCCGTTCACCGTGAGCACGATCCCGCCCGGGTTGCCGATGTCCATGTTCACCGAGCGGTCGAACGTCCACGTCTTGGAACTGCCGCCGATGATGTACGCCTGGGTCAGGAACCGGCCGTCTGGTCTGGTGAACTCGACCCAGCAGTCCTGGATGGCGGTCAGGCTGATCACTACGTTCTGCGGGGGCGTCACGGACGGGGACGCCGACGGTGTGGCCGCCGCCTTGGCCGACCGGGAACGATGGTGCGACCCGGCCGACCGGTCGATGTTACTGGCCGCCGTGTTGTTGGCCGAATGCGACGGCGACGAGTTGACCACGTGATAGATCGCGTACCCGGCCACCACGGCCAGCACCAGGACCATGGCCAGGGTCCAGTTGGGCCGCCGCCGCTCCTTGATCTTGATCGGGGTGGCCGGCTCGAAGACGTCCGCGGCCCGGATGGCCTGCGGCGCGCCGTGCTGCGCGTCGTACTCGCGGATCAGCTCCTCATCATCCGCGCCTACGGTCCGGGCAATACTCCGGATATGGCCTCGTGCATAAAAGTCGCCGCCGCAGGCGGAGAAATCTCCCCGTTCGATCCCCCGGATGATCGTCTCTCTGATGCAGGTTCGCTGGCTTACCTGCGTAATGGTGAGACCCGCCTGGCGGCGCGCGTCCGCCAGGGTGTCACCAATGCTCACGCCGCGCCTCCACTGCCATATCGCACTGCGGCCGCCCCGGGGTGCGGGAGCAGTAACCGGATGTGAGCAGCCCCGGCCACGCCCGGGCCACTAACAAGTGTAGACATCCCCCTGGCGCGCGGCATGGTGGCCGTGGCCCAAGCTCAGTCCTGCCCGCCCCGTAGCGAATCAATCACGCTGTCCGCGTCCTCCGGCCGGACCAGCACGTCCCTGGCCTTGGAACCCTCGCTCGGCCCGACGATGTCGCGGCTCTCCAGCAGGTCCATCAGCCGGCGCTTTGGCGAAGCCCACCCGCAGCTTGCGCTGCAGCATCGAGGTGGACCCGAACTGGGTGCGGATGACCAGATCGGCGGCTTGCAGCAGCAGTTCGAGGTCGTCGCCGATGTCCGCGTCGATCTCCCGCTTGGACCCTTCCGGAGCGGCCACGTCCTCCCGGTAGGTGGGCTGCTCCTGCTTCGTGCAGTGCGCGACGACCTCGCGGATCTCTTTCTCGGTCACGAACGCGTTCTGCAGCCGCATCGGCTTGCTCGCGCCCATCGGCAGGAACAGGCAATCGCCCTGCCCGACCAGCTTCTCCGCGCCGGGCTGATCCAGGATGACGCGGCTGTCGGTCAGACTGGAGGTGGCGAACGCCAGCCGGGACGGCACATTGGCCTTGATCAGGCCGGTCACCACGTCCACGCTGGGCCGCTGGGTGGCGAGCACCAGGTGGATGCCGGCCGCCCGGGCCAGCTGGGTGATCCGCACCACCGCGTCCTCGACGTCCCGCGGCGCGACCATCATCAGGTCGGCCAGCTCGTCCACGATGACCAGCAGGTACGGGTAGGCGGTGAACACCCGCTCGCTGCCCGGCGGCGCGGTCAGCTTGCCCGTCCGCACCGCCTTGTTGAAGTCATCGATATGCCGGAAACCGAACGCGGCCAGGTCGTCGTAACGGCGGTCCATTTCGCCGACCACCCACTGCAGCGCCTCGGCCGCCTTCTTCGGATTCGTGATGATCGGCGTGATGAGGTGCGGTATGCCCTGGTAAATCGCCAGCTCGACCCGTTTGGGATCGACCAGGACCATCCGCACAGACTCCGGCGACGCGCGCAGCAGGACGGAAGTAATCAGGCCGTTAATACAGGTTGACTTCCCGGCGCCGGTCGCGCCAGCGATCAGCATGTGCGGCATCTTGGCCAGATTGGCGACCACGGTCCGGCCCTCGACGTCCTTGCCCAGCCCGACCACCATCGGATGGTGATCGTTGACCGCGGCCGGCGAGCGCAGCACATCGCCCAGGCTGACGATCTCCTTGTCCGCGTTGGGGATCTCCACCCCGATCGCCGACTTGCCCGGGATTGGCGAGATGATCCGCACATCCGCGCTCTTCACCGCGTACGCGATGTTCCTGGTCAGCTGGGTCACCCGCTCGACCTTCACCGCCGGGCCCAGCTCGATCTCGTACCGGGTCACCGTCGGCCCGCGCTTGAACCCGGTGACCCGGGCGTCCACCTCGAACTGGTCGAGCACCTCGCTCAGCGCCGCGACCACCCGGTCGTTGGCCTGGGTCCGCTGCTTGGGCGCGCTGCCCGGCTTGAGCAGCGCCACCGGCGGCAGCACGTAGCTCGACTCGGCCGACCCAGCCAGGGTGAGCTGCTCAGCGCTCGCCCCCGGCCCGCCCGCGCCCCGGCCCGCGGCAGGCTCTGGCGTGGCCGCCGGGACGGCCGGACCATCCGGGGCTGCCGCGGGGGCGCCGCGGCGGCCCGAAGCCCAGCGCGTCCAGCAGCGACTCGTCCGGGTCCGCGGCCGGCCCGGCACCGTCTTGGGCCGGCCTGGCGTCGGCGCCGCCCCGGCGCAGCCGCCCGGCCGCCGCGCCAAGCACGCCGCCCCGGCCGTCCGGGCCGTCCCCCACGATCGGGGTGTCGTACGGCCGGTGGTGCTCACCAGCCTCGATCGCCTGCGGCCGTTTCCGGCCGCCCCGGGTCAGCGGCCGGGTCAGCCCGCCGACCGCGTCCTCGGCCCCGTCCGCCACGTCCTGGCCGGGCGCCGGGCGCTGGGTGAAGGCCCGCAGTTCGTTCAGCCGGTCCGGTACCCGGTGCAGCGGCGTGCCGGTGATGACCAGCAGCCCGAAGCCGCTGACCAGGGCGAGCAGCGGGGCGGCGGCCCACGGGGTGATCGCGGCCACCAGCGGCGCGGAGACGGCGAACCCGATCAGGCCGCCGCCCGAGCGCATGGCGATGGCGCCGGCGCTCGGGTGCGGCGTGCCCGCCGCGATGTGGATGAGGCCGAGCGCCCCGAGCATGAACGCCGTCCAGCCGATCACCATCCGCCCGGTCTGCGCGTTGCGCTCCGGATGCCGCAGGTACCGCCAGGCCAGCAGCCCCAGCAGGATGGGCAGCAGCCAGGCGGCCGAGCCGAACAGGCCGCGGATCACGTCGGACATCGCCCGGCCGAGCAGGTTGTCCATCCGGAACCAGGTGGTCGCGGCGACCACGATGACCCCGGCCAGGTAAGCCAGGCCGACGCCGTCCCGGCGGTGCAACGGGTCCATGTCACGCGCGCTGTTGCCGAAGGCCCGGGCCACGCCGCCGACCGCGTGCGCGGCGACCATCCACAGGCCAGCGAGGAAGCTGCCCAGCCAGCCGAACAGGATCAGGATCGGGTCGGCGGTCTTCGCCGGTGGTGCGGCCTGACTGCGGCCGCGGCCGTTGCTGGCCGGACGGCGCTTTTTCGCCGGACCTGACTTGCCCGGGCCGCCGCGGCCCGGGCGGGACCGGGTCTGCGTGCTCCGGCCAGAGCTGGTCCGCGCGGGCATGGCATTCTGGCTGCGCACCCGCCCGCCGTTGCCGGAAGGACCACCGGGACGGCTCTGACCTGCGGTGGAACGACCCTGACCGCCAGCTGACCGGGCCGGTGCAGGCACCGGGCGGCCGGACGTGCCGACCCTCGGCTGGGTAGTGCCCTTAGGGACACGAGTAGCCATGATGCCCAAAGTACCCAGGATCGCGGGACCGCAGCCACAACCGCACGGGCGTGTCGCCGTGATCTTCCCCGGCCGCCGGACGGGTCTGGTGAACACCGGCTATCGCCGGTCTGGCGGGTCCGCGAATACTCGGCCGTTCCCATTGGCAGCCGCGGCCAGGCGAGCCACCCTGTAGAAAACTCGTCAGTGTTGATCATGAACGGAGCCTGAATGGCCGTGGCGGGACGCGAGCAGTAGGAAGGGAAGGTCCGGACATGACGACAGCTGACCCGGTGCGGGTCATCGCGGAACTCTTCGCCGCCGAAGGGGCCAGCGAGTATCTGGGCGAGCCGGTGAGCCAGGCCGCGCACCTGCTGCAGGCGGCGGCGCTGGCCGAGGCAGCGGGCGCCGGGCCGGAACTGGTGGCGGCGACGCTGCTGCACGACGTGGGGCACTTCACCGGGGCGGTGTCCGGCCGCGAGCTGATGAGCGGGGGCCGGGACAACCGGCACAGCGACGCAGGCGCCGACTGGCTGGCCCAGTGGTTCGGGCCCGGGGTGACGGAGCCGATCCGGCTGCACGTGGCGGCGAAACGGTACCTGTGCACGGTGGAGCCCGGGTACTTCGGCTCGCTGTCCGACGCCTCGGTGCACACGCTGCGGATCCAGGGCGGGCCGATGAGCCCGGCGGAGACCGCCGAATTCGAGGGCAACCGGTGGTGCACCGCCGCGCTGCGGCTGCGCCGCTGGGACGACGCGGCCAAGGACCCGGCGGCCCGGGTGCCGGCGTTCGGCTACTACCAGCCGCTGCTCCGCCAGCTAGCCCTGGCCAGGTCCCGCGAGCTCGGCGAGACCGGCGCCAGCCGCTAGCGGGTTATACCTCGATCACCACTGGGATGATCATGGGACGGCGGCGGTAGCTGTCGTTCACCCAGCGGCCTACGGTGCGCCGGACCAGCTGGCCGAGCTGATGCGCGTCGTTGATCCCGTCGGCCGCGGCGCGGACCAGGGCCTCCTCGATACGCGGCCGCACCTCGTGGAACGAGGCGTCGTCGATGCCGGAGCCGCGGGCGTGGATCTCCGGCCCGGCTACCAGCTTTCCGCTGGTCGAGTTGACCACGATGACCACGGACACGAAGCCTTCCTCGCCCAGGATCCGGCGGTCCTTCAGCGACGTCTCGGTGACCTCACCGACGGACAGCCCATCCACGTAGACGTAGCCGCACGGCACCTTGCCGACCACCGACGCCTGGCCGTCGGCCAGGTTGACCACCACGCCGTCCTCGGCGATCACGATGTTGCGGTCGCTGATCCCGGTCAGCTCGGCCAGCCGGGCGTGCGCCCGCAGATGCCGCCACTCCCCGTGCACCGGCATGAAGTTCCGCGGGCGCACCAGGTTCAGCACGTAAAGCAGCTCACCCGCGGGCGCGTGCCCGGACACGTGCACCAGCGCGTTGCCCTTGTGCACCACCCGCGCGCCCCACCGGGTCAGCTCGTTGATCACCCGGTACACCGCGGACTCGTTGCCCGGGATCAGCGAGGACGCCAGGATGACCGTGTCGCCCGCGGCGATCCGGATCGGGTGGTCCCGGCCCGCCATCCGGGACAGCGCGGACATCGGCTCGCCCTGTGAGCCGGTGCTGACCAGCACCACCTCACCGGGCGGCATGCCCTCCGCCTCCCGCGGATCGACCAGCAGGCCACCGCGGACCGAAGGCACCCGCAGATAGCCGAGGTCGCGCGCGACGCCCATGTTCCGCACCATCGACCGGCCGACGAAGGCAACCTTGCGCCCGTGCGCCGCGGCCGCGTCGAGCACCTGCTGCACCCGGTGCACGTGCGAGGCGAAGCAGGCCACGATGATCCGCTGCTGGGTCTCCGCGAACATCTCGTTCAGCACCGGCGCGATGTCCCGCTCGCTGGTGACGAAGCCCGGCACTTCGGCGTTGGTGGAGTCCGCCATCAGCAGGTCCACGCCGGAGCGGCCGATCCGGGCGAACCCGCCGAGATCGGTCAGCCGGCCGTCCAGCGGCAGCTGGTCCATCTTGAAGTCGCCGGTGTGCAGCACCACCCCGGCCGGAGTGGTGATGGCCACCGCGAGCGCGTCCGGGATGGAGTGGTTGACGGCGAAGAACTCGAGGTCGAAGGGGCCGAACGCCTGCCGCTGGCCTTCGGCCACCTCCGTCGTCACCGGGACTATCCGGTGCTCGGTGAGCTTGCTGCGGATCAGGCCGAGGGTCAGCCGCGAGCCGATCAGCGGAATGTCCGGCCGCTGCCGCAGCAGGTAGGGCACCGCGCCGATGTGGTCCTCGTGCGCGTGCGTCAGCACCATCGCCTCGATGTCCCCCAGCCTGCCCTCCAGGCTGGTGAAGTCGGGCAGGATCAGGTCCACTCCGGGCTGGTCGGGTTCGGGGAACAGCACCCCGCAGTCCACGATCAGCAGGCGGCCGCCGTACTCGAACACGGTCATGTTGCGGCCGATTTCGCCCAGCCCGCCCAGGCCGACGATGCGCAACGTCTTAGCCGGGAGCGGTGGCGGCGTGCCCAGCTCCGGATGCAGGTAGCTCACTTAAGCTTCACGCCTCCAGCGACCAGGTCGGTTCGCAACTGCTCGACCTCGGCGGCGGTCATCTCGGCCAGCGGGCCGCGCAGCGGGCCGCCGGGCAGCCCGAGCAGGTTGAGCGCGGCCTTGGTGGCGATCGCGCCCTGGGTACGGGTCATGATGGCGGTGCACAACGGCAGCAGGTCGCGGTGGATTTGCCGGGCCTCGCCGACCCGCCCGGCCAGGTAGCTGTCGATCATGTCGTGCAGCCGGTCCCCGGCCACGTGGCCGATCACGCTGACGAAGCCGGCCGCGCCGACCGACAGCCAGGGCAGGTTCAGCAGGTCGTCGCCGCTGTAGAAGACCAGGTCGGTGGCCAGCATGACCTGCGAGCCGGCGAACAGATCGCCCTTGGCGTCCTTGACCCCGACGATGCGCGGGTGCTGGGCCAGCTGAAGCAGGGTCTCGGTGCGGATCGGCGTGCCGGTCCGCCCCGGGATGTCGTACAGAATGACCGGCAGCCCGGTGCTGTCCGCGGCCGCGGTGAAGTGCGCCACCAGCGCGGCCTGCGGCGGCTTGTTGTAGTAGGGCGTGACGATCAGCAGCCCGTCGGCGCCGGCCTGCTCGGCCTGCCGGGCCAGCTCGCAGGTGTGCGCGGTGTCGTAAGTGCCGACGCCCGCGACGACCGCGGCCCGGTCCCCCACCGCCTCGATGACGGCCCGCAGCAGCCGGTCCTTCTCATCGTTGCTCGTGGTCGGCGACTCGCCGGTGGTCCCGCTGATGACCAGGCCGTCGCAGCGCATCTCATCGACCAGGTAGGTGGCCAGGCGGGCGGCGCCCGGGTAGTCCACCGCGCCGTCGCTTGTCATCGGCGTGATCATCGCGGTCAGCATCCGGCCGAAAGGGGCCTCCGCGGTGGTCGGCTGGGTTCCTGTCATGCACCGAACGCTACCGGGCTGAGCGGCGCCACGGCCACCTGGCTACCCGCCGGACATGCTGAAGACGCGGTGACGTGAGCTCGGGGGTACCCACGTCAACCGCGTCTATCTGGTTATCGGATGGCCAGGCCAGGGCGTTACGCAGGGTTATCAAGATTCTTTCCTGCGTGATCACATCCCGTCCGGCGCCGCGGCCCGTACCGGGGCAACCGTGACATCTCAATGGGCGACGGAGGCAGTGATCGCGAGGAAGATGATCGTGATCACGACAAGCACGATGGTGACGGCCAGATAGCGCGTCATCAGGCCCAGAATGATTTTGGCCCGTCCCTCAGCCGCCTCGGCGGTGTGCGCCGCTATCCAGGACTTCTCCGCGGCCCGCACCGCGGCTTCGGCAGCGGCACCGGCGCCGGCCTGGAGTTCAGCCTGCGCCAGGAGAGCCGACCGGATGTCCGCCTCCACCTTGGCGGCCGCCGCCTCGATTCGATCGAGCGTGGCGATGCCCGTGGCCGCCGCCCGCACCGCGACCGACTCGGCGCTGGTCCCACTCGGCACGGCTGCCCGCTCCGCTGGCAGCCCCACTCGTATTACCGCGGAGAAGCCGCCGGCCGCATCGTCCGTGGCGACCTTGACCGCCGCGGTGGATGGGCTGGCCTTCGCGGCGCTGCTGCCGCCAGTCGGCTGGGTGGTCTCATCCGCCAGCCCGCCCATCGACGAGTCGTGCAGGAAGCCGACCACAGCCTCCCGCGCGGCCGCGGCCAGATCAGGAGAAGCGGCCGAAGACGACGACGCACGCCGGCCGCTGCGGAGATGGCGGCGGCGGTCCTGGCCGGCTGGAGCGGCGGCACGCCGCGGGTGGTGCAAGGACGGAGGACTCGCCATGCCACTCAACTTCTCTCAGTGACCGGCGGTTACGATCAATCTACACCTGGCCACACCCTCATTTATCTCGTATGTAACATATAGTCACCACTATACCACAATAAGTAAAATTTCTCTGCTGGCTACGGGACGCGCTGACCCGGTCACGCGGTCCCGGCGGGAGGATCCGCGGCCGTCGCATCCTGGCGGGCGGCGGCGAGCAGCTGGCGGGTGAGGCTTACCGCCTGCTCGGCAGCGGCCAGCTGGCCGAGGCTGGCCAGGCGCTGCGCCTCGCGCAGCTGATCATCGAGATGAGCTAGCCGCGCCCGCAGCTCGGCCTCGGCGATAGCGCTGCCGATGACGGATGGCAGGCGCGCGGGCCGGTCCTTCAGGACGTAGTCCGTGGCGCCCTGTTTGATGAGAGCGACGGCTGCTTCGTCGCCGAGGACTCCGGACCAGAAGATGAACGGAACGTCCGGGCACTCCTCCTGCGCGATCTTGAGGGCGATCTCGCCAGAGAAGCCCGGCAGATGGTAATCGGACAGGATGACGTCTGGGTGAAAGACAGCCAGCTGCTCTACGAACGACGCCCTGGTGGCCACGACGACGGCCGTGAAGCGGAGACCCGCACTGGTCAGCAGGCGCTGCGCAAGTTCAGCGTCCCAGGCTTCGTCCTCCACGATGAGGATGCGCGCCTCCCGTCGCGCTGGGTCCGCGCTGTCCCCGGGCGGAGTCACGGATGTCACCCCTCCACCTGATGGGGCACGAACTGCGGTGGCGCCTCATTCAGGAGCAGCCAGAACAGCCCGAGGGTGGTAACCGCCACGGCGAATTCGCTGAACTCAACTGGCTTTCGCACATAGCCGTTGGCGCCGTTGCGATAGCTGGCGATGATGTCTTCGTCCAGT
Organism: uncultured Actinomycetes bacterium; assembly: GCA_963717125.1. GTDB lineage: Bacteria > Actinomycetota > Actinomycetes > Streptosporangiales > Streptosporangiaceae > RYN-230. The sequence goes on along the minus strand of CAVQVG010000008.1, from coordinate 269,903 downwards.
TTGGAGCTGGTGAGGACGACAACGGGGATGAGCCGGGTCCGCTCGTCAGCCCGTAGCCTGCGCAGCACCTCCAGCCCATTGATTTTGGGAAGATTCAAGTCGAGCAGGATGAGGCTGGGGGGATCTGCGCCGGCGGTGAAGAGAAATTCCAGGGCCTCGGCTCCGTCGTGGGCCACGGAAACCTTGTTGAGGATGTTGTTTTTCTTCAGGGCCCGGAGTGTCAGCGCTTCGTCGTCCGGGTTGTCCTCTACGAGCAGAATGGACCGGTTCATCTGGCAATTTCCTTCGCGTCCAGGGTGAGACAGAAAGTCACACTGCCACCGACGTATTGAACACATCTAGTAATGTATCAGTTACTTCATGTAACTAGACTCACCGGCCGCATCGCCTCCGCTGGGCCGGGCGCGGCCCGGTTATGCGTGCATCGGGCCGCTGGGAGCTAGCGTCGGCCGGTGGCCGGGGCGCCGGGCCTGGCGGCTTCCAGTGGGCCTTGTGTGCGGAGCGCGCTCCAGCCGAGGCGGCCGGTCACGCTTTGGAGTACGTTCCCGACTTCCAGGCCGCGATCGGTGATGGTGACGCTGTTCAGGGTCATCGCGTGCTCTCGGCTGCGCATCTTGGCGACGTGCACGGCCCGGCCGATCTGCGATCCCTCTTCGATGTAGCGCAGGTCGATGGTGTTGTCGAACAGGAAGAGCAGTCCCTCCAGCGAGTTACCCGGGAGCCCGTGGACGCTGGTCTCGCTCGTCAGGAGCAGGGAACTGCCGGTCGCCCGGACGAGCCCGACCAGGCTGCGCATGTACGCGGCGAAACGCTCCTCTTCGCGGGCGGCGAACGCCAGCTCGGACAGGCTGTCGATGACAACCCGGCTGACCGGGTGCCCGGTGATCGCCGAGCGCACCGACGTAGCCAGGACGTCGAGGTCCAGCTCGCCCATGGGGACGTAGGAGATCACCAGCTGCCCGGAATCGCGGTAGGCCGCGAGATCCCAGCCGAAACCGGCGCCCACGCTGACGAGCTGGGCACTCGTGTCCTGGAACGTGACGAACAGGCAGTTCTCGCCCCGCTCCATCCCCGCGACGAGCCAGCGAAGACCGAAGATCGTCTTGCCGACGCCCGAAGGCCCGGTGACGAGGCTGGCATCGCCCTGCCTCGCCCCGCCGCCCATCAGCTCATCGAGGCCCGGGATCCCGCTGGGGACCTGTCCGCCCAGCGGCGCCTCCGCCTGCGGGACCAGAGTCTCTACGCGCGGGAACACCTCCACGCCGCGTGGGCCGATCCGGAAGGTGTGCTTGCCCGACTGGTGGCTTCCGCCGCGCATCTTGATGATCCGCAGCCACCGCCGGTCGATTGGCTCGCGGGACTCGTACTCCAGCTGGATGATGCCGTCGGCCAGCGAGAATACGACCTCGCTGCGCAGCTCCTCCGGGGTGTACTCACCCAGCAGCAGCAGCACCGTGCCGGTCCGGGCAAACCGGCCGGTCAGGTCATACAGCGCGCGGCGCATGCCGCGCTCGTCAGTGAAGTCGCTCAGCATCTTGGCGCTGTCGACCACCACGATCGCCGGCTCCTCCTCCAGCGTCTTGCGGACGATCTCCGATACCAGCGGCTCCAGCCCGTCCTGGCGCGCAGTGCCCAGGAAGTCGCTCAGGTGGATGTACTCGACACGCGGCCCCAGGGACTCCGGATCGAAGAAGGCAAACTGCTCCAGGTGCTGGACGAGCTTGCTATGCGGCTCGGCCATCGTCGTGTAGAAGACGCACTTATGCTCAGCGGTGCCCCGGGCGAAGCACATCTGCTGAGCCAGGATCGTCTTCCCGGCGCCCGGCGGACCGGCCACGACCACCACCGACCCAGGATCCAGGCCGCCATTGAGCACCAGATCCAGCCCCGCAACACCGGTGGCCATATGCATCAACGCCCGCCACATCCTTCCGCCAGTAGGGCATGCACGATCTCGACGAGGCGGCGGTCCTCGTAGGGCTTCTTCAGGACCGCGTCAGCGGCTCCCGCCAGATGGGTGTCCCCGGTTGCGGCCAGGATCGGGATGGCCATCGTGGCCGGATCCGCGCGCAGCCGCCGGATGAACTCGATGCCGTCCATGACCGGCATCATGACGTCGGTCACCACCAGGTCCGGCGACCACTCCTGCGCGGCCTTCAGCCCAGCGGCGCCATTCTCCGCGACGGCCACTTCATGCCCCTCCCGCTTCAGGGTCCGCCCGACCAGGAACCGCTCGTCCGGCTCGTCATCGACCACGAGAATCCTGGCCATCTAGGCGCACGGTCCTTCCTAAGCTACGTGACTGTAAGTATTCGAGATCGTACTCTCAGCCATGAGTCCTTCGCGTCCAGCGCCCGTCATGGCGTCTCCTTCGCAAACAGCGTGAAATAGAAGGTGGCGCCCTCGCCGACGGCGCCCTCGGCCCAGACACGGCCGCCGTGCCGCTCGACGATCTGCTGCACGCTGGCGAGGCCGACGCCCGTGCCGGGGAACTCGCCGGTCGTGTGCAGGCGCTCGAACGGGGTGAACAACCGGCCCGCGTAGGCGGGGTCGAAACCGGCCCCGTTGTCGCGCACGTAACAGCAAACGGGGGCATCCCCGACCGGGATAGTGCCGAACTCGATCGACGCGTTCTCCCGGCGGGAGGTGAACTTCCAGGCGTTCCCCACCAGGTTTTCCAGGACCGAGCGGATAAGGACGCGGTCCGCCGGTACCCAGACTGCATCCTGGATGATGAAGCGGACCCGGCGGTCTGGCGCGCCGCGCTGGAAATCCTCGGCAATGCGGGCAACCTCAGCGCTGAGATCGACCGCCTGCACGTCCTGCAACTTGGCCCGCCAGACACGCGAAAGTTGCAAGAGGTCGTCGATAAGCGCCCCCATCCGCCCGCTGGCGGCCTGGATCCGCTCGGCGTAGTCTCGTCCGTCCGCACCGAGATCATCCGCGCAGTCTTCCACCAGCGCAGCGCTGAAACCGGACAGGGATCGCAGCGGGGCGCGCAGGTCATGAGAGACCGAATAGGTGAAGGTCTCCAGGTTCTGGTTGGCCCGCTCCAGGTCGTCCATGCGGGCGCGAAGTTCGGCTTCAGCGCGGAGCTGCTCACTGATATCCCGGCCGATCGCCGACGTGCCGATCAGCGTCCCGTCATCGTCGCGGATGGCTGAGAGCATCACCGACGCGGGGAACGTGGTCCCGTCCTTACGCCGCTGCACGGTCTCGTGATGCATGCTGCGGTCGCTGCCGTTGCCGTCGCCGTTGCCGTTGCCGTCGCCGTTGCCGTTGCCGCGCTGGCTCGCGACGAACGCCCGGAGAGTCTCCGTTTCCTCGCCGCGCTGATCTTCCTCAAGGAGGAGTGCGGCAGGCTGGCCGACGGCCTCGTCCGCCGGGTACCCGTAGATACGCTCGGCGGCCGAGTTCCAGCTCGTGATCAGCCCATCGACACTGCTGCTCACGATGGCCTCCTCGGAGGAGTCCACGATCGCCCCCAGCAAAGCGAGCCGCGGCCTGTCCCGCTCGGCCGCCCGGCCGGCGAGCAGCGCTCCGGCCCGGACGAGAGAGTCGGCCAGGCGCCCGAGGTCATCGGACGAGCGGTCGACCAGCTCGAGCGGCTGCCCCTCGCCGAGCCGGTCCGCGTTCACCGCCGCCGCGACGACCCGGCGGGAGATTCCCGAAGTGAACAGGGCGACGCCGACAATCCCGGCGAGCAGCCCCAGCACCAGGCCGGTGATGTCCACCACCTCAATCCCCGTCTCCAGCCTGCTGATCTCCGCGCGCCGGGGAATGACCTGGGCCACCGGTCCGCGGACGAGGCCCGCGATCTGGCGGCGCAGCAAGTCCATGGTCGTTTTCTGCCGCCTCAGCTCCGGAACCAGGGCCTGGAGAGCGATGCCGCTCCTGATGGCCGAGCGCAGCTGCGCAAATTCGGAGAGCACCATGCCCGTGGTGGCGTTCACCATCCGCTGCTGGGAAGCGTCACCCTCCGCGACAGCGGCGTTCCGGAGCGCCCTTCGCTCGGCGCCGATCCGCGTCAGCGTGAGCTGGTAAGGCTGGAGAAAAATCGGGTCGCGCGTGGCCACGTAACCACGGATACCGGTTTCCGCGTCCAGCGCGTCGACCAGGACCTGATCGGCGGCGCTGCTCAGGGCAGTGGCGCGCAGGTAGATGTTCCGCTCCGCGCGCTCATTGTGGGCGAGTCCCAGGTTGGCCAAGGTGACCGCGATCAGGGTGATCAGCGGGACCGCGACCACAATCAGGCCTTTCGTCCGCACCGGCCGGTCGAGCCACCACCGCTTCAGCCAGCTCCGGGTGTCCGCCACGGGCAACGCAGAAATCGCTTCGCGTGATCTCATGACCCCCCGAGCTGCCCCTAAGTAGTTAATCGCCTACTTTAAGCTACACCAGAAGATCAGGGTGAAAGGCTCTATTACCGGGCTAGCACGTCATCTTATGACGATAAACAGGATTCACTTACCCCGTATTAGGGATATAACCCCCGTATCCCGTTTTATCCATGAACGAATTAATAAAGTCGTAGATGATCACGCGATTAGCACGGGACCATCGTCACTTCCCGGATCAGGTTCGCGTAGCATTACATGTATGTTGTAAATATATAATTGTATCTGCGGCTAAGGAAACGCCGCTGAATACTCGGCTTCGGGGGGCAAGGACATGGACAACACGCTGCTGACGGCCCTGGAGGAGGGTGCGGCGGGTCCGGGGCTGGAAAAGGCGCCGACGGGGATCCGTGGATTGGACCAGATCACCGGGGGCGGGCTGCCCAGGGGGCGGGTAACGCTCGTGGCGGGCAGCGCGGGAGCGGGCAAGTCGCTGCTGGGGCTGGAGTTCCTGGTCGCCGGTGCGCGCCAGTATGGTGAGCCCGGCGTGCTGGTGACCTTCGAGGAGTCGGAGGCCAAGGTCACCCGCAACGTGCAATCGCTCGGCTTCGACCTGGACCAACTCCGGCGGGACGGCCTGCTCGCGATGCTCTCGTTCCGGGTGGAACCGTCCGAGATCGTCGCGGCCGGGGAGTTCGACTTCGAACCGCTGTTTGCGATCCTCGCTGACGCGATCGAGCGCGTAGGCGCCAAGCGCGTCGTGCTGGACACCATCGAAGTGCTGTTCGGCACGTTCGGCGACGACACGATCGTGCGGTCGGAGCTGAGCCGGCTGGCACGCTGGCTCGATGACCGGGGTGTCACCGCCATCGTCACCGGGGAGCGGGGCGAGACGAATCTCACCCGCAACGGGATCGAGGAGTACGTCACCGACTGCGTGATCGTCCTTGACCATCGGGTGACCGACGAGACCTCCACCCGACGGCTGCGGGTGGTCAAGTACCGCGGGTCGGCGCACGGCACCAACGAGTACCCGTTCCTGATCTCGGCCCGTGGTTTTGTCGTGCTGCCGCTCTCGTCGATCGAGCTCAACTACGGGGCCTCCGCGGAGCGGATCTCCACCGGGATCCCCCGGCTCGATCACATGCTGGGCGGCGGCGTGTTCCGGGGTTCGACCCTCCTGGTGAGCGGGACGGCGGGCACCGGCAAGACCTCGCTCGGCGCGCACATGGTGCACGCGGCCTGCGCGCGGGGTGAGCGGGCGCTGCTGGTCCTGTTCGAGGAGTCACCCGCCCAGTTCCTGCGTAACATGCGGTCGCTCGGGCTCGACCTGCAGCAGTGGGTTGACGCGGGCCTGGTGCGCATCTGGGCGGCCCGGCCGGCCGCGGTCGGGGTGGAGACCCATCTCGCGATCCTGGCCGGGCTGATCGAGGAAGAGAAACCGTCGGTGGCGGTGCTCGACGGGATCGCCACCGTCGGCCAGGGAATCCTGGCCACGGAGCTAGCCTCGCTGGTGGCCCGCAAGATAGACCTGCTCAAGGCACGGGAGATCACGACCCTGGTCACGGCGCTTGGCCCGGGCGACGATACGAGGACAGAGACCTTGTCGTCGATGGTGGACGCCTGGCTGCTGCTGCGCAACGTCGAGGCCAACGGTGAACGGAACCGGCTGCTGTTCGTGCTGAAGTCGCGGGGCACAGCCCATTCGAATCAGGTCCGGGAGTTCGTGCTCACCGGCCACGGGGTCGAGCTGATCGACGTATATGTCGGCGCGGCGGGGGTGCTGGCCGGATCCGCCCGGCTGGCGCAGCAAGCCACCGAGCGTGACGAGCAGGCGCGGCAGGCCAGCGACCTGGAACGCCGCCTGCGTGAGCTGCGCCGCAGCGTCGTGGAGCGCGAGGCCCACCTCGTCACGGTGCAGGACGAACTCGACGCCGACCGGGCCGAGATCGACCGGATCGACCTTCGCGAGGGCCACCAGGCGGCCGACACCAAGGCGGACCGCTCCGCGATGGCCACCCGGCGCTGGGCCGACGCGGCGCCGAGCTATGGAGGGCAGCGATGAGCGAGCCGCACACCCCGACTGACGAGGCCGTGGCCGATTCCGGGGACCAGTGGGACCTGTGCCTGTACGTGACCGACCAGTCACCCAAATGCCTGCGGGCGATCGAGAACTTGCGGCGCGCCTGCGACGAGTACCTGGCGGGCCGCTACCACATCGAGATCGTGGATCTGCTGGAGAACCCGCGGCTGGCCGCCGACGACCAGATCCTGGCCGTGCCCACGGTGGTGCGCAGGTTCCCGTCGCCGATCCGCAAGCTCGTCGGCGACCTGTCCGACAGCGACCGTCTGCTGGTCGGCCTGCAGCTTCGGCCGCCGGAGAGCACCGCGAGGTGACCGGCATGGCAGGTGGTCCTCGCTGGGCGCTGACCCTCTACGTCGATGGAGCGTCCACGAGTTCCATCCACGCCATCGAGACCGTGCGCCACGTCTGCGACGAAGAATTCGGCGACGACGTCGAGCTGGAAGTCATCGATGTGCACCAGCAGCCCACGCTGGCCGAGCGCGACCAGATCGTCGCCGTGCCGACCCTGGTCAAGCGCTTCCCCGGCCCGTCGCGCCGCATCGTCGGCGACCTCTCCAGCGCCGCCTGGATACGGCACGGCCTCGGCCCCGCCGAGGGAAGCGACGGCCAGCCAGGCCCGGATGAGTAAGGACATGATCCGATCGCCGACTCCGAAGGACACCGGTCCGGGCCGCCTGGCCACGGCGAAGACCCGGGAAGACCGAGCGGAAGATCAGGCCGAACTGGCCGAGGTGCGGGCTCAGCTGAGCGAGGCACAGCAGACGATCGAGGCGATCCGGGGCGGTGGAATCGACTCACTGGTGATCGGCCCGCCCGGGCAGGAGCAGGTCTACGCCCTGGTGAGCGCCGACCGCCCCTACCGGCTCATCGTCGAGGCGATGAACGAAGGTGCCGTCACCGTCTCCCCCGGGGAGTGATCCTCAACGCCAACCCGCGGTTTGCCGCGATGACCGGCCGCAGCGCAACGGATCTGGTCGGCACCACGGTGCTCGACCTGATCAGCGCCGCGCGCCGCCCCGCGTTCGCCGCACTGCTCGATGTTGGCGCCGACGACAGCGCCCGCGGCGAAGTGGATCTCATCGGACCTGGTGGTACGGCAGTTCCGGTCCTGCTGGCGGTCAGCGGCTTCGACCTCGACGGCATGCTCTTGCGGTGCCTGGTCCTGACCGATCTCACCGCGCAGCGCGCCAGCCAGAGTCAGGCGGCCGAAGCGCACCAGGCGCTGCGCGAGTCCGAAGAGCGGCTCCGCGCGTTGTTCGACAATGCCCCGGTGGGCATCGAGGAAATCGCGCTGAGCGGCGAATTGATCCGGGCCAACCCGCGTTTTTGCGAGATCACCGGCTACACGACCGATGAGCTGCGATCCCTGCGGGTCCAGGACATCACTCATCCGGACGATCTCGCCGCCGATCTGGCCGGCCTGCAGCGCCTGCGCTCCGGAGAGTCCGACGCCTACTCGATGGAAAAGCAGGACCTGCGAAAAGACGGTGGCGTGATCCGGGTCGAGGCGAACCGCGCCGTGGTCCGCGGCCAGGACGGCAACCCGCTGCTGTTCGTCGGCGCGCTGCGGGACATCACCGCGCAGCGCGAAGCGGAGGCCGCGGTCCGGACCCTCACCGCCGACCTCGAGGCCCGGGTCCAGCAGCGCACGGCTGAATTGGAGCGGTCGAATACGAATCTGCAGGCGTTCACCTACTCGATCTCCCATGACCTGCGCGCCCCGCTGCGAGCGCTGAACGGGTTCAGCGAAGCGCTGCTGGAGGAGTACAGCGACCATCTCGGTGAAACCGGCCGCGGTTACGCCGCGCGCATCCAGGCGGCGAGCAGGCGGATGTCCTCGCTCATCGATGACCTACTGCAACTGTCGCGGGTATCGCGGGTCAACCTGAACCTCGGACGGGTCGATCTCAGCGCGGAGGTCGCCGACATCGTCGGCGAACTGCGGGCCGGTGAACCCGGCCGCCGGGTCCGCTGCACCATCCAAGCTGGCGTCTGGGGCACCGCGGATGGCGGTCTCGTCCGCACCGTGCTGCAGAACCTGGTCGAAAACGCCTGGAAGTTCACCGCCCGGTGCGACGCGGCCACCATCGAGTTCGGCACCACGACCGCCGACGACGCCGAGGTTTGCTGCTACGTGCGCGACAACGGGGCCGGCTTCGACCCCGACTACGCGAGCAAGCTGTTCCAGCCATTTCAGCGGCTGCACACGGCCGAGGAGTTTCCCGGTGCCGGCGTCGGCCTGACCAGCGTCCAGCGGATCATCGAACGCCACGGCGGGCGCGTGTGGGCCGAGGGAGCCGTGGGCCGTGGCGCTACCTTCTACTTCACCCTCGACGCGAAGGACACCCTCGCCACCCCTTAAACCGGGGCAGCCGTACTCCGTAAAAGGAGATCCATATGTGCAGATCGGCCAGCCGAGGGCCAGCCACCTCTGGCCGCAGCGAGCCAGCGGCGGATGACGCACTCCTGCGGGCACGGGAAAAGTCGCAGGAACAACTGGCGCAGGCCCAGCGGCTGGAAAGCCTGGGCCAGCTGGCCGGCGGGGTCGCGCACGACTTCAACAACCTCCTCGCGGTGATCCTCAACTACGCGGCCTTTGCCGCCGAGGAACTCACCGCCGCGACCGAATCGGACTGGGCCGGACGCTGCGAATCGGCCCGCAGCGACCTCGGGCAGATCAGCCGGGCCGGCCTACGGGCGGCGGGCCTCACCCGCCAGCTGCTCACCTTTGCCCGCCGGGAGGTGGTGCAGCCACGGGTACTCGACCTCGACACCGTCATCATCGAAGTGGAGGAAATGCTGCGCCGGACTCTCGGCGAGCACGTCGAGCTGGTTACCTCGCTCGCCGGTGACCTGCAGCCGGTCCTGGCCGACCCGGGCCAGCTGGAGCAGGTGCTGGTGAATCTCGCGGTCAACGCCCGCGACGCGATGCCCGGCGGCGGCACGCTGACCATCGATACCAGCAACATCACCGTGGACGCCGAGTCCATCGCGGGGGGATCGGAGGCGCCAGCCGGACAGAACGTGCGGCTGCGGGTCAGCGATACCGGCACCGGGATGCCCCCCGATGTCATCGAGCACGCATTCGAGCCGTTCTTCACCACCAAGATGGACGGCGGAGGAACCGGGCTCGGCCTGGCCACGGTCTACGGAATTCTCACCCAGGCCGACGGTCACATCCACATCTACTCAGACCCCGGCGGGGGGACGACCTTCAGCATCACGCTGCCCGCCACCAGTCAGGCCGTGACTCCGAACGCAACCGAGATGGCCTACCAGCGGACACCCAGAGGTGAGACCGTCCTGGTCGTCGAGGACGAGGCCGCCCTGCGCGAGGTAACCAGGCGGATTCTGGCCCGCAACGGCTACCAGGTGATCACCGCCGCGAGCGGCCCGGAAGCCCTCGACATCGCCCGCGACCACCCGGGCGAGATCCACCTGCTCGTCACGGACGTCGTCATGCCGCACATGCTCGGCAAGGAAGTCGCCGAGAAAATGCTGCTGATCAAGCCCGAGACCGAAGTGCTCTACATGTCCGGGTACGCCCGGCCCGTGCTCGCCTTCCAGGGCAGGCTCGAACCCGGCGTGGCCCTCGTGGAGAAACCCTTCTCCGCGGCCGACCTGCTGGCCAAAGCCGGCCAGGTGCTGAACGGCCACTTCCTGGGGTTTGAGACCACCAGGGGGCAACCCGGCTGACCCGGGTCAGCAGGCCGGTCCCTAAAACACGGGGATGATGTCCTCGGGGTTGATGTCGTCGTCCACGTCCACGCCGTCGATGTCCAGTTCCGGGATGGCCGGGAAGTCGATCCCCCACCGGGTCACGATGGCCCGCACCCGGGCCATGGCCACCCGCCAGTTCTCCGCCTGCTCCTCGTAGGACAGCACGCCGAGACCGGCCTCCCGGGCGTGCCCCATCAGCACGCGGTGGTTGGGCAGGAAGTACGGCGGCAGCTCCCAGAAGCCGCCCGCCCCGCCTGGCGGCTCCCACAAGATCATGGACAGGAACACGAAGCCGGCCCGCAACTGCCGGGTGATCAGGCTCTTCAGGTCGTCGGTGAGCCCGGGCCACTCGTTGTCCAGGATCGTCATGCAGATCTGCAGGTGCCGCGACTCATCCCGGCCGATGCGGTGGAACATCTCCGAGAACACCGGGTGCGTGGTGCCCGAGGCCATCCCGCGGAACAGGGTGGACGCGGCCATCTCACCCATCATGAAGCTGGTGAACAGGACGGCCAGCGAGTACTTGCCGACCGCCTTGGTGTAGCCGGTCCAGTACCGGCCGCCGTTGTGGTACAGCCAGCCGATGTTATTGTGCGCTGCGCGCTCCAGCGTGGTCCGCGGCTGCCAGTCGAGCGGGCCGCCCGGCCACAGCTTGGCGATGGTCCGCTGGCAGCACTCCTCGTGGTTCATCTCGTCCCGGGTGATCGAGAAGAAGCACTTGCGGACCGGGTCCTCCTCGTGCTGCTCGAACGCGTGGATGGTGGCCCGGGCGAACACGGCCGGGCCGGAGGCGTCGAAGTTGGCCAGCACGGCGAACCAGTACATGATGCCGAGCCGCTGCTCGGCGGTGAAGTCATCGGCACGCAGCCCGTCCCACGGCAGGTCGGCCGGGTTCCACAGCATGGCCTTCGACTTCTCATAGATCGCGGCCAGCTTCTCCGTCTCCACCCGCCATTCCATCGGGTAGATGTTCGGCTGCGGGATCTCCGGGGCCGGCCAGAACCCGTCCTCGGGTACGACCAGGCCGTCGTCATGCTGCGTCACGATAGGACTCCGTCCAGGATCGCCGGACCATTGCCACGCTGCCCCGGCCGCGGGTGCGCGGCCCCTGGGCAACTGGCCATAGCCTACGGCCCGGCCCCGCGCCAGTCCTGGGGCCCCGGCCGGAGCCTGCGGTAAGGTACGCCTGTCCCGGGGAGCCCGGGATGGCGTGGAGCCCAGCGAAGCCGGTGAGATCCCGGCGCTGTCCCGCAACGGTGATGCCCCGCCCGGCGGGGATGAGCCCGGACGCCTGGCCCGTGCCGACGTAACTGTCCTCGGAGGAAGGGCGGTTCGTTCCGGTGCCCGGTCCGGGCATCGCAGCGGGCGCACTTCGTCCTCCAGGCTTACGGAGGATGATCATGCGGATTCCTACTCGCCTCGCGGCGCTGGCCCTGGCCCTGGCCGGCCTGGCCGCCGGGTGCGGCAGCACGCAGGCCAGTAACACCAGCTCGAACGCGACCGCGGGCCGCGCGGCGGGCGCCGCGTTCCCGGTCTCGGTCAAGGCGGCCAACGGCACGGTCAAGGTGCCGAGCCGGCCGACGGCGATCGTGTCGCTGACCCCCACCGGCACCGAGATGCTCTATGCGATCGGGGCGGGCGCCCAGGTCAAGGCCGTTGACTCGCTGTCCGACTACCCACCCCAGGCGCCGCGTACCAAGCTGTCCGGCTACCAGCCGAACGTGGAGGCGATCGTGGCGGAAAAGCCGGACCTGGTGGTCGAGGCCGGTGACGCCGGGCAGCTGACCAAGAAGCTGGCCGCGTTCTCCATCCCGGTGCTCGACCTGCCCGCACCGGCCAACCTGGCTGGCGAGTACGCCGAGTTCGCCGAGCTGGGCCGGGCCACCGGGCATCTCGCCCAGGCCGGGCACGAGGTGGCTACGGTACGCAGCCAGCTGCGCCAGATCGTCGCGGCCGCGCCACCGCACGCCAAGCCGGTCAGCTACTACTACGAGCTGGACCAGACGTACTACTCGGTCACCTCGGACACGTTCGTCGGCCAGCTGCTCGGCCTGCTCGGCATGAAGAGCATCGCCGACCAGGCCAAGGGCGCGGCCAGCTCCGGCGGCTACCCGCAGCTGTCCGCGGAATACATCCTGAAGACCAACCCGGACTACATCATCCTGGCCGACACCATCTGCTGCCACCAGAGCGCGGCCACGGTGGCCAAACGGCCCGGCTGGTCCGGGCTGACCGCGGTCAAGGAGGGCCACGTGATCGCGCTGAACGACGACATCGCCTCGCGCTGGGGGCCGCGGGTCACCGACCTGTTGCGCACCGTCGAGACCGCCCTGGCCAGGGATTCGGCGCGGTGAAGTCGGCGGCGCGCAAGGCGGCGCCGGCCCGCCGGACTCCGCCGGGCGCGCCGGCCGCGCCGGGCGTGCTGCCCCGGGTCCGGGCCGGGCGCGCGATCGCGGTAGCCACGGCCGTGCTGGTCGCCGCCCTGCTCGCCGGGGTGACCATCGGCCCGGCCGGGCTGTCCCTGCCGATCGTGGTCCGGGCGCTGCTGACCGAGCTGCTGCCCTGGCATCCGGCGCTGGGCGTGCCGGCCATCGACGCCGACATCGTCTGGCAGCTCCGGCTGCCCCGGGTCGTGCTCGGCGCCCTAGTCGGCGCCATGCTGGCCGGCGGCGGCGCCGCTTATCAGGGCGTGTTTCGCAACCCGCTGGCCGATCCGTACCTGCTCGGGGTGGCCGCGGGCGGCGGCCTCGGGGCCACCATAGTGATCATCGGCGGCGGCAGCCAGGAGCTGCTACCGCCCGCGGCTTTCCTCGGCGCGGCGTTCGCCGTCGCGATCACCTACGTGCTGGGCGCGGGCACCCGGGTGGGGCGCGGCGCCGGCTCGCTGGGCGCCACCGCGTCCATCGTGCTGGCCGGGGTGGCGGTGGCCGCGCTGCTCACCGCCGTGCAGACCTACCTGCAGCAGCAGCACTACCAGACGCTGCAGGAGGTATACAGCTGGATCCTGGGCGGGCTGTCCCTGGCCAGCTGGTCCGACGTGCTGCTGATCCTGCCCTACGTGCTCGTCGCGGCCGGGATCCTGCTGGCCCACCGGCGGCTGCTCGACGTGCTCCGGGTCGGCGAGACCGAGGCCAGCACGCTGGGTGTGGACATCGCCCGGCTGCGGCTCACCGTGGTCATCGCGGCCACCCTGGGCACCGCCGCGGCGGTGTCGGTGAGCGGGCTGATCGGCTTCGTCGGCATCATCGTGCCGCACACGGTCCGGCTGACGGCCGGCCCCAGCTACCGGATCGTGCTCCCGGTGTCGATGATCGGCGGCGCGGCGTTCCTGGTGCTGGCCGACATCGCGGCGCGCACCGTGCAGTCGCCCGCCGAGGTGCCGATCGGGGTGATCACCGCAGTGGCCGGCGCGCCCTTCTTTTTGCTCGTGCTCAGCTCGCGGCGGGCCAGGCAGGACCTCTCATGATCGTCTTCGACCGGGTGACGGTGCGGTACGGCGCGGCGGCGGCGCTGGCCGGGATCAGCGAGAAGGTCGCGGACGGCGAATGGCTGGGCATCATCGGCCCGAACGGGGCGGGTAAGACGACCCTGTTGCGGGCGGCGGCGCACCTCGTCCGGTACGAAGGGTCAATCGGCATCGCCGGGCAGCCCGCATCCGGGCTGCGCCGCCGCGCGCTGGCCCGGCTGGTGGCCTACGTCCCCCAGCTGCCCGAGCTGCCGCCGGAAATGAGCGTCGCCGACTACGTGCTGCTCGGCCGGACCCCGCACATCGGCTATCTGCGGATGGAGACCGGGGCCGACCGGGAGATCTGCGCCGGGCTGCTGAACCGGATGGGACTGGCCCCGATGGCCGCCCGGCTGCTCGGCACGCTATCCGGCGGCGAGCTGCAACGGGTGGTGCTGGCCCGGGCGCTGGCCCAGCAGGCCCCGGTGCTGCTGCTCGACGAGCCGACCAGCGCGCTGGACCTGGGCCGCCGGGTGGCTGCCCTGGAACTGGTTGACGAACTGCGCCGGGAGCAGACGCTGACCGTGCTGTCCGTGGTGCACGACCTCACCCTGGCCGGGCAGTTCTCCGACCGGCTGCTGCTGCTGGACGGCGGCCGGGCCGCCGCGGCCGGGGACCCGGCCAGCGTGCTGCGCGATGACGTGCTCACCGGGCCGTTCGGCGCCGGGCTGCACGTGCTGACCACCCCGGACGGGGAGCGCGTGGTCACCTCGCGGCGGACGGCCGGAGGTCAGGCGGCGGTCGACTCCGGCAGGTAGGCCGCCCACTGCGGATCGCCGTCATGGGCGGCGCCGATCAGCCGCCAGTGCGCACCGCGCGGTGCCACCGGCACCCGGTTCATCGTCCAGCCGAGTTCCTCGATCAGCCGGTCGGCCTTGCTGTGGTTGCACCGCATGCAGGATGCGACGCAGTTCTCCCAGGCATGTGGGCCGCCGCGGCTGCGCGGTATGACGTGATCGATGGTCTCGGCCTTGCGGCCGCAATAGGCGCACAGGTAGTTGTCCCTGCGCATCAGCGCACCCCGGGTCAGCGGCACCCGGCTGCGGTGCGGGACGCGCACATACCGGCGCAACCTGATCACCGAGGGCGTGACGATGACCATCGAGGAGGAGCGCAACAAGGCACCCTCCGAATCGTCGTGCACGACTTCGGCCTTCTCGCCCAGCACCAGGCACACCGCACGGTGCAGGCCGACCGTGGTCAGCGGCTCATATGTCACGTTGAGCAGCAGCACCCGTCGCACACGCGCCTCCTGCCTGGTGCGGTAGGCGAGCACCGTGTGCCAGGTAAGCACAGAGTGCTGTGGCCAAGGACAGCCTAACCGGCTGAGCCCGGCTAGACATAACGCCGGCCGGTCGGGGCCGGGTAAAAAGTCTGGTGAACGGAAACCGACCGGGCGGGTCGGCCAGGCGGGTGGGCCGGCTGGCCGGCCAGGCGGTGGACCGGGCTGGCCGACCAGGTGGGTGGGCTGCCGCGATCACCTAGAGTGCGGCTCATGACTGAAGCCAGCCGCCCCACGCCCGCCGTCCCGCCGCCCGCCGCGGGTTACCCTCGCGCCGAGCGGCTCGGGCTCACCGAGGCGCTGTTCGGCTACCAGGTGGCCGACCCCTACCGCTGGCTGGAGGACCCGGCCAGCCAGGAGACCAAGGACTGGCTGGCCGCCGAGGACGAGCTGTGGCTCAGCCACGCCGCGGACCTGCCCGCCCGGGCGGCGCTGGCCAGCCGGATCGAGCAGCTGATGGCGGCCGGGTTCGTCGGCACCCCGGTCTGGCGCGGCGAGCGGCAGTTCTTCATGCGCCGCCTGCCCGGCGAGGAGCACGGGGCGCTGCTGACCGCCGCGCCTGGCGAGCCGGAGCGGGTGCTCATCGACCCGATGGCCATCGATCCCACCGGTCTGACCACGCTGGATTCGTGGCACCCGGACAAGGAGGGGCGGCGGCTCGCCTACCAGCTCTCCGCGGCCGGGGACGAGGAGTCGGTGCTGCGGGTGCTGGACGTCGGTTCCGGCGCGGACGCGGACGGCCCGATCAACCGCTGCCGGTACTCCCCGGTCGCCTGGCTGCCCGGCGGGGCGGCGTTCTATTACGTGCGCAAGCTGCCCCCGGACCAGGTCCCGGCGGGCGAGGAGCAGTTCCACCGCCGGGTCTACCTGCATACCGTGGGCGCCCCGGACACGACGGACGTGCTGATCTTCGGCGCAGGCCTGGACAAGACCAACTATTACAGCGTCTCGGTCAGCCGGGACGGCCGCTGGCTGACCGTCGGCGCGGCGCAAGGCACCGCCCCACGCAACGACCTGTGGCTGGCCGACCTGAGCGGCACCGGGCCGGCCGCGCCCGTGCTGCGGGTGGTGCAGCAGGGCGTGGACGCCCGGACTGGCGTGCACGTCGGCCGGGACGGCCGGCTCTATGTCTTCACCGACGCGGGCGCGCCACGCGGCCGGCTCGCGGTCGCGGACCCCACCGAACCCGAGGCGGCGAACTGGCGCGACCTGATCGCCGAGGACCCGACCGCGATCCTGAGCGACTTCGCCATCCTGGACGGCCCCGAACTGGCCCGCCCGGTGCTGCTCGCCGCGTGGACCCGGCACGCGATCAGCGAGATCACGGTGCACGACCTGGCCACCGGGGAGCGGACCGGCGCGCTGGCCCTGCCCGGCGCCGACGCTGGCCGGCTGGGCACCACCGGGGGCATCAGCGAGCGGCCCGAGGGCGGCCACGAAGCCTGGTTCGGCTACACCGACAACACCACGCCGCTGATGATCTACCACTACGACGCGCGGGACGGGGCGGTCCGGGTCTGGGCCACCGCGCCCGGCGCGGTGCAGGTCCCGGACGTCACCACCTGGCAGCTCACCTTCGCCTCGAAGGACGGCACCGAAGTCCGGATGATCATAATCAGCCAAGAGGGTAGTCCGGGGGGTCGTCCCCCCGGGTCAGCACGGCCCACCATTCTCTATGGCTACGGCGGCTTCGGGATCAGCATGTCGCCGGCCTACTCGGCGTCGATCCTGGCCTGGGTGGAGGCCGGCGGGGTATACGCGATCGCCGCGCTGCGCGGCGGCGGCGAGGAAGGCGAGGAGTGGCACCGGGCTGGCATGCGCGAGCACAAACAGAACGTGTTCGACGACTTCCACGCCGCCGCGGCCACGCTCATCTCCGGCGGCTGGACCACGGCCGGCCAGCTGGGCATCTCCGGCGGCTCCAACGGCGGCCTGCTGGTCGGCGCCGCCGTCACCCAGTGGCCGGACCAGTTCGCCGCTGCGGCCTGCTCCGCGCCGCTGCTCGACATGGTCCGGTACGAGCGGTTCGGCCTGGGCCAGACCTGGAACGACGAGTACGGCACCGCCGCCAGGGCGGACGAGCTGGCCTGGCTGCTCGGCTACTCGCCGTACCACCACGTGCGGGCGGGCACCCGGTACCCGGCCACCCTGTTCACCGTGTTCGACAACGACACCCGGGTGGATCCGGTCCACGCCCGCAAGATGTGCGCGGCGATGCAGCACGCCACCTCAGCCCGCTGGCTGGACCGGCCGGTCCTGCTACGCCGGGAGGCGGAGGTGGGCCACGGCGCCCGCGCGGTCAGCCGCTCCATCGCGCTGTCCGCGGACACGCTGGCCTTCCTGGCCTTTCATACCGGCCTCCGCTGGTGAAGTGCGCACACCGGCCTCAGTTGCTGACCAGCGCCTCCCGGTAGTCGCGCAGGGCCGGGAAGTCGCCGTGCCTGGCCGCCACCGTCTCGCCCAGCGAATGCGCGGCCCGCAACACCAGGCCGGGCCGGTGCTGGCTGGGTAGCCGGGACAGTGTTTCGCGGCTCAGCCGCAGCGCCTCCTCCGGCTCGCCGGCCGACAGCCGGCACCGGGCCTGGCCTAGCGTGACCAGCGACCGGTCCAGGAACTCGGCCGTTGAATACAACCGCAAGGCCTGCCCGAACGCGTCGTCCGCACCGCGGTAGTCGCCCAGGGTGACCAGCGCGTCGCCGGAGTGGAACAGCAACTGGCGTTCCGTGTAGCCGAACGCGGTGCCCCGCCGTTCCTCCGCGGGCAGCCCGTCCAGCGCCTCCTGGGCGTGCTCCAGGGCCGTATTGACCCGGCCTACCGCTCCGCCGGCCGCGCCACCTCCGGCGCCGGTCCCGGCCCGGCCCGCTGGGCCGCCCTTGGCCCGGGCCCGGGCCAGCCGGGCCAGCGCCCGGGCCTCGACGATGGGCGCCATCGCCGTGGCCACGCAGGGCCGCTGGCCGGCCAGGTCGGCGCTGGCCCGGGCGGCCGCGGCGGCCTGCGCCGGGTCGCCGTAGTACAGCGGGACCAGCGCCTCGCGCACCGCGACCCAGGCCCGCAGCTGCCGGTCCCCGGTCTCATCGGCCGCGGTCCGCGCGGTGTTGAAGAAGGACCGGGCCAGCCGCTGGTCACCCACGTCGATCATGGCCATGCCCGCCAGCCCGGCCAGCCGGGCAGCCAGCTGGCACAGCCGCTCCGCGAACTCCAGCGGCTGGCGTTGCTCGCACATCCGGCGCACATCCCCGAGATCGAGGAGCACGTCGCAGAGCAGCCGCATCGGCGGGACCGTCATGTACAGCCGGCCGTACTCGCTGACCATCTCCTCCCAGTGGTCCAGCATGGTGACGGACACGGTCGCCCCGAGCAGCGCGTCGTCCAGCCGCCGCCGGATCCGCTCGGCCGCGCCGAAGAAGCGCCCCTCCGCTTCGGCACCGGGATCGGCCATCAGCCGGAGCAGGGTGCGCCGGACCATGTCGTCGTCCGCCTCGCCCTGGCTGGGCTCAGCTACCGGGACCGCCACCGCGGCCGACCGCGCGCCCGGCTGGCCCAGCTGGCCGGCACCGGTCTCCGGCGCCGGCGCGGCCGGGAACGCCACGGGCCCGGTGGCCGTCGTTGCGGCCGTGGTCGCGGTCGGCGCCGGCGTCGCTGCGGTGGCCGGCGTCGCGACCGTGGCGGGCGTCGCGACCGTGGCCCGCGTCTGGCCTGCCCCGGTCCCGGGGACAGCCGGCATTAATGCCGGGGCGCGGTGCGACCGGCTGCACAGGCATTGGCCCGGGTAGCCCAGATCGGCCGGCTCCCCCTGGTACACACCGCACAGGTAGTGCAGATACTCCGCCCCAGGCCGCTTCTGCCCGCTCTCGTAGGACGACAGCAGCGTCTCGCTGAACCGGGGCGGCATCCGCCCTTCGGTCACGTACCTGGCCCGGACCTGGGCAACGACATCGGCCAACGCAATACCCAGCGCCAGCCGGTTGGCCCGGATCAGCGTGGTGCCGAACGTGGGCTCGCACCGACTGTGGATGGCGAGCGCGATCTCGGCGGGCGGGAGCCCGTCAGCCAGGCACTGCGCCCGGATGCCCCGGGCCATGGAGACTTCCTGGCGTGCTTCTCCCCCGCCGGGTTCCGGTGTGCCGTCGCCGTCGGCGTCGGCGTCGCAGTCCGCCTCGGCGTCGGCCCGGCTGCGGGGACCGAGTATCGTGCGTCGCGGGTTCCCAAGCTCAGCGAGTGACTGGGCGCGTTGTGCTCCCATCCTCATCCCTCCTCTGGGCGCGTCCCCGCGACCGCCCGGCCCGGTTCTTTCTAACTCACAGCTATTTATCGGCTACTTTCCGCCGACTTGCCCGGTGAAATATCCGATTTATATGCACAACCTACGAAGTAGAACATGCAATTCTCTCTCTACATGTTGCATACTGCACGCTCTACCTGGCCCCGTCATCACAATCCGGCTGACTGATCCCAAAAACTGCCCGGATGGCCCACCTGAGGCAGCTCAGCCCGGGTTAGCTGGGCCGAGCCGCCTTGGCCGAGCTGGCCAGGCCGAGCTGCCTGGGCCGAGCCGCCTGAGCCGAGCTGCCTGGGCCGAGCTGGCCAGGTCACCCGTGTCGGCCGGCCACTATGGGGAGTCGGCCCCTGGCCCCAGCCCCCCACATCCGCGAAAGGACTGTCCCGGTGACCTCGCAAGCGCTTGTCACGGCGCTCGGCCTCGCCGCGCACTCCGATGACTCCCTCGAGTCCGCCTGCGGCGGCAAGAACCCCGGCATCGCCTGCCGTCTCACCTGGGATGTGCTGCACAACAAGACGGCCGCGCAACTGGTCGACGTGTGGCTGGCCCGCCCGGTCACCCTGATACTGCAGATCCTGCTCGTGGTGCTGGTGGCCGTCGTCGTCCGGCTGATCGCGCTCCGGCTGATCAACAAGATCACCAAGCACGCGGCCGAGGCGGGCAACGGCAAGGCGGACCCGGCGCACGTGCTGATCGGCGAGCGGCGGCGGCAGCGCGCCCAGGCGCTCGGGTCGGTGCTGGGCAACGCGGCGTCGGTGCTCATCTTCGGCATCGCCGCGGTGACCATCGCCGGTGATCTTGGGCTGAACCTGGCCCCGGTGCTGGCCAGCGCCGGGGTGCTCGGCCTGGCCATCGGCTTCGGCGCGCAGAGCCTGGTCCGTGACTACCTGTCCGGGATCTTCATGATGCTCGAGGACCAGTACGGGGTCGGTGACGTCATCGACGCGGGTGCCGCCACCGGCACGGTCGAGGGGGTCAGCCTGCGGGTGACCCGGCTGCGCGACGTCAACGGCGTGGTCTGGCACGTGCGCAACGGCACGATCAACCGGATCGGCAACGAGTCGCAGGGCTGGGCCCGCGCGGTGATCGACTTCCCGGTGGCCTACGACCAGGACCTGCCCCGGGTCCGCGAGACCATGAAGGACTCCGCGACCCAGATGTGGCAGGAGCCGCGCTGGCACGACGTGATCACGGAAGAGCCGGAGGTCTGGGGCGTCGAGTCGGTGACCAGCGAGGCCATCGTCATGCGACTGGTGGCCCGGACGCTTCCGCTGCGCCAGTGGGAGGTGGCCCGCGAGCTGCGCGAGCGGCTGAAGACCGCGCTGGATTCCGCCGCCGTGCCCGGTGAGCCGATGGCCTCCGCGATCAGCGCCGGGACGGCCGCCAAGGCCGAGGCGCAAGCGCACGCCGCCGCCCCCACCGAGGACCAGGGCTAGCTGGGCGAGCCACTAGCCTGGAGCTTGCCATGGACGACACGAACGAAATCAGCTTCTACGAGGCCGTCGGCGGCGAGGAGACGTTCCGCCGCCTGACTCACCTCTTCTACCAGGGCGTAGCGGCCGACCCGCAGTTGCGCGCGGTCTACCCTAGCAAGGATCTCGGCCCCGCCGAGGAACACCTGCGGCTGTTCCTCATCCAGTACTGGGGCGGCCCGGCCACCTACAACGAACTGCGCGGCCACCCGCGGCTGCGGATGCGGCACCGGCACTTCGTCATCGGCGAGGCTGAGCGGGACGCCTGGCTGCGGCACATGCGCGCCGCGCTGGACGAGATCGGCCTGGCGCCCGCGCTGGACGCGCAACTGTGGGACTACCTGGTGATGGCCGCGCAGAGCCTGGTCAACGCGCCTACCGAGCCACAGCGGCCCGACCTCGGGCTCAGCCCCGCCTAAGACCGGGATCCCGGCGCGGCCGAGCCCGCGGGAAGGGCGTTCAGCCCCTGGTGAGTTTGCGGTAGGTGACGCGGTGCGGGCGGGCCGCGTCGGCGCCGAGCCGCTCGATCTTGTTCTTCTCGTAGGCCTCGAAGTTGCCCTCGAACCAGAACCAGTTCGAGCCGCCCTCCCAGGCCAGGATGTGCGTGGCGATCCGGTCCAGGAACCACCGGTCGTGGCTGGTGATCACGGCGCAGCCGGGGAACTCGAGCAGCGCCCGCTCCAGCGAGGCCAGCGTCTCAACGTCCAGGTCGTTGGCGGGCTCGTCGAGCAGCAGCAGGTTGCCGCCCTGGCGCAGGGTGAGCGCCAGGTTCATCCGGCCGCGCTCGCCGCCGGACATCAGCCCGGCCGGCTTCTGCTGGTCCGGGCCCTTGAACCCGAACGCCGCGACGTAGGCCCGGCTGGGGATCTCCACGTTGCCCACCCGGATGGTGGCGTCGCCGCCGGAGATGGCCTGCCAGACCGTCTTGTCCGGGTCGATCCCGGACCGCAACTGGTCCACGTAGGCGATCTTCACGGTGTCGCCGACCCGGATGCTGCCCGAGTCCGGCTTCTCGTCGCCGACCAGCATCTTGAACAGGGTGGTCTTGCCGACCCCGTTCGGGCCGATGACGCCGACCAGGCCGTTGCGCGGCAGCGAGAAGCTCAGCCCCTCGATGAGCTCACGGTCGGCGAAGCCCTTCGCGAGGTCATCCACCTCGACGACCTGGCTGCCCAGCCGCGGGCCGGGCGGGATCTGGATGTCCTCGAAGTCCAGCTTGCGGTACTTGTCGGCCTCCGTCGCCATCTCCTCGTACCGCTGCAGCCGGGCCCGGCTCTTGGCCTGGCGGGCCCGCGGGCTGGACCGGACCCACTCCAGCTCCTCTTCCAGCCGCTTGCGCCGCTTGGCGTCCTTCTGCCCCTCGACCTTGATCCGGCCCGCCTTGGTCTCCAGGTAGGTCGAGTAGTTGCCCTGGTAGGGGTAGGCGTGGCCGCGGTCCAGCTCGAGGATCCACTGCGCCACGTTGTCCAGGAAGTACCGGTCGTGGGTGACCGCGACGACGGTGCCCGCGTACTTCTCCAGGTACTGCTCCAGCCACTGCACGCTCTCCGCGTCCAGGTGGTTGGTGGGCTCGTCGAGCAGCAGCAGGTCCGGCTGGGAAAGCAGCAGCTTGCACAACGCCACCCGCCGCCGCTCGCCGCCGGACAGCGTGGTCACGTCCGCGTCCGGGGGCGGGCAGCGCAGCGCGTCCATCGCCTGCTCAAGCTGGCTGTCCAGGTCCCAGCCGTCACGATGGTCGAGCTGCTCCTGCAGCTTGCCCATCTCTTCCAGCAACTGGTCGGAGTAGTCGGTCGCCAGCTGCTCGGCGATCGCGTTGTACCGGTCCAGGAGCTGCTTGGTCTCGGCTACCCCCTCCTCGACGTTTTCCAGCACGGTCTTGTCCGGGTCAAGCTGCGGCTCCTGGCTGAGCAGCCCCACCGTGAAGCCGGGGAACAGCCGCGCATCGCCGTTGGACGGCTGCTCCAGGCCGGCCATCATCTTCAGCAAGGTGGACTTGCCCGCACCGTTCGGCCCCACCACGCCGATCTTGGCCCCGGGGAAGAACGCCAGCGTCACATCGTCAAGGAGCACCTTGTCGCCCTTGACCAGCCGGGCGGCATGCATTTGATAGATAAATTCAGGCATGCTTCAAGGTTAGGGGCAGCGGTGCCGAGGGTCGGACGGGCATGCGCCCAGCGGCAGCGTGCACACCCGGTCCCGGCCTGACTGCTTCGCCCGGTACAGCGCGGCGTCCGCCGCGGCCAGCAGCTCGAACAGCTCATTTCCGTCCCGGCCGAGCGCGGCCACCCCGATCGACACAGTGACCGTGGCCTCGGCCCCCAAGGACGGGATGGCGATGACGCGGACCCGCTCCCGGAGCTGTTCCGCGATCCAGCACGCCTGCTCCTGGCCGGCCCCGGGCAGCAGGGCGACGAACTCCTCACCGCCGAACCGGCCCAGCACGTCACCGGCCCGCACGTGGCTGATCAGGGTGCTGGCCGTCGCGGCCAGCAACTCGTCCCCGGCCAGGTGGCCGTACCGGTCGTTCACCCGCTTGAAGTGGTCGATATCCAGCAGCAGGACCGCCGCGGGCACCCCTGCGCGCCGGGCCCGGCGCACCCAGCCGTCCGCCTCCCGCTGCCAGGCGACGGCGTTGAGCAGGCCGGTCTTGGCGTCGGTCCGGGCCGCCGCGCGCAACTGCTGGTGCAGCAGGCTGCGCTGGAGCAGGATCACCGGCGGCAGCGCGACGACGAGCAGCACCGGGTTCAGCGCACAGGCGATGGTGACCAGCAGCCCGGCGCACAGCCCGGCCAGGCTCACCAGCAGGCCCTCGGAATCCCAGCCAGACCGCAGCCGCGGCGCACCGGCCAGCGGGGCGCCGCCCAGTCCGGCTGGCCCGGACTGGGCGGCCCGGACTGCGATGCCCACCAGGACGGCGTTGACCAGCACGAACAGCCCAGCGCAGCCGGCTGCCTCGGCCATCATGACCGGGTTGAGCAGCCAGTGCCCGTGCGCGTGCACCTGCTGGAACAGGGCCGAGCTGGCCCCGCCGGCCAGGCCCAGCGACGCCGCCGTGAACGCACGCCAGTACAGCGGCCCCTGCCTGGCCCGCCAGTGCGCGAAGCCGCCGATCAGCACCGGCCCGGCCAGCGCGCAAGCCGGCGGGAGCAGCAGCGCGGCCGGCAGCCACCAGGCCGTCAGCAGGTCCCGGGGGCCAGGCTGCGGCACGCCCCAGCGCCGGGTGGCCTCGACGCAGGCGGCCGCGCAGCCGAGGAACGTGGCGAACAGCGCGAGCTGGCCGGGCCGCAGCCGGGTGTGGTCGAGCTGCCAGCCGGTCAGCGCCAGGTCAGCGCCGATCACCGTGAGCAGGTAAGCCGCGAGCCGCGGCCGCCCGGGAAGGCGTTCGCAGGACCACGGTGCTTCGGTACGGGAGCCGGGCGGGTACCCGGAGTCAGCGTGCATCGTGCCTTGGACTGCCGACATGCCACCTGTCCATGACCGCCGCAGGCGGGCCCTGGTTGCCCCTGGTACCCCCGCCTCGGTCACATTCCGTGTTCGAGAAGCGGCCGAGCTATAACGCTGGGTAACAGCGTAGGGGCAGGGGGCCCGCCAGGCGGCGGATTTTGCGGATCCAGTCAGAATGGCGCCGCCACGGCCGCGGCCTCCCCGCCGGTACCTGGCTCAGCCGCATCCGCCGCGGCCTGCTCGGCGTCGTCGTCCGGGTCGTCCGCCATGTCCGTCGCGGCCAGCGCGGCCACTGCATCCTCGGCGAACATGCCGCCCGGGTGCGCGGTTTGGAGGCCGTCCCCGGCCGCAGCCGGGACGGACGCCTCGTCTGGGCCGCCCTGGTCTGGGCCGCCCTGGTCTGGGCCGCCCTGGTCTGGGCCGCCCTGGTCTGGGCCGGCCTCGAATGGGCTGGCCTCTTGTGGGCCGGCCTCGCCGGGCCGCACCCCGTCAGCGGCTGGCTCGCCGGACCCGGTCACATTCGCCGCCCGCTGCAGCGCTGTCTCCCCCGCCGTCCGGTGGGCCCGCTGGAAGTTCGCCACCCCCCGGGCCAGATCATGCCCGATCGAGCTGGCCTCGACCTCCACCGCCACCCGCGAGGCGCCATCCTTGTCGGTGAACGGCCGGACCTGCAGCTTGCCCTTGACCAGCACGGGGTCGCCCTTGCGCACACACGTGGCGACGTTGTCGGCCAGCCCCCGCCAGCAGAACACCGTCACGAACGAGGTGCCGCTGTCCGACCACTCGCCGCTGCCCCGGTCCATCCGGCGCGGGGTGTAGCCCACCCGGAGCGATGTGTAGGAATAGCCGTTGTGCGTCTTGCGGAACTTCGGTTCGCGGGCCACATAGCCCGCCAGGAACACCTGCGCCTCGTTCATCGTGACCGTCCCGTCATCCTGGGCTGTCCCGGCCGCCCCGGGCCGGGGCGCCGGCCAGCGGCCCGATGCCGCCGGTGAGTCCACGATCACCGGCCGGGCCGGGTGGCCCCAGACCGAACGAGGTTCTGGGGATGCGCACGCTCATCCGGGCCGGCCTGTGCATAACCGGACCCGGATTGGCGGTACCTGGTGCGACAATCCCTCGGGGCGCGCCCTGCTCCCTTGCGCCTCCGGGGCCCCTTAAGGCGTCGCCTTCCCTCGTCGCTCGGTCGCTCGTTCCTCGCTCCCTCGCTCCTCAGTCCAGTCGAGGCCGGGCCCCTTCGGCGCGCGTCAGGCGGCGACGAGCTCGGACGGCTCGGCGATCACGTTGACCAGGGCGCCGTTGCGCATCACGGTTATCGCCATCGGGCGGCCGATCGCCTCGGCGAACATCAGCCGCTGCAGGTCCTGGGCCTTGCTCACCGGGCTGCCGCCCGCGCTCACCAGCAGGTCCCCGGCCCGCAGTCCCGCCCGGTCGGCCGGCCCGCCGGATACCACCTCGACCACCCGCAGGCCGGTAGGCCGGCCCACCCGCTCGGCCAGCACGGCCGGCAGCGGCGCGGGCGCGCTGACCAGGCCCAGGTAAGCTCGCCGGACCCGGCCGTGCCGCATCAGCGCCGAGATGATCCGCCGGGTGGTCGCGTTGACCGGGACGGCCAGCCCGACGCCCAGGCCGGCCACTGCCGTGTTGATGCCGACCACTCGGGCGTGGCTGTCCGCGAGCGCGCCGCCCGAGTTCCCCGGATTGAGCGCCGCGTCGGTCTGGATCACGTCCTCGACCAGTCGGGCCGCGGTGCCGCTGCGGGTCGGCAGCGACCGGCCCAGCGCGCTGACCACTCCCGCGGTGACCGAGCCGGCCAGGCCGAGCGGATTGCCCACGGCCACCACCAGCTGGCCGACCACGAGATCGTCCGCCTCGCCCAGCTCGGCGGGCGGCGGCGTCTGCCCCGCGGTGCGCAGCACGGCCAAGTCGGACAACGGGTCCGCGCCGACCACCCGGAACGGAATCGTGGAGCCATCCGAGAAGGCCGCGGTACCCGCGCTAGCGCTGCCGACCACGTGCGCGTTGGTCAGCAGGAACCCGTCCCCGGTGAACACCACGGCCGAGCCGAGGCTTTCCCCTTGTTGGCCCGTCCTGGGCACCCGGAGACTCGCCACCTTGCCGGTGAGCTCGGCCGCCACCCCCGCCACGACCTGCGAGTAGCCATCGAGCGGCTGAGGATCGGTCATGCTATCTGCCCCATCAGCTCATCACCAATTACATGATTACACCAGTTGATGAAAAAGCCAACGCCGCCCAGGGGCAACCTCTTCCCCCGCCGTTACGCTCGCAGCGGACACCCCGCGCCGCCGCCGCTCCCGCCACCCGAGCAACACTCCCGCCTACCGGATCGTGGCCGTTGCCATCCCGGAAATCACGATGTTGAGCCGGGTGCGAATACGACCACAAAGTCACCACATACCGGTAACCGTGCCCAGCCGACCACCTCACCTGCCACATCGGCACCGGCGGTCACAAGACACTGCCGAGCTGATCATCTGCGGGCGCTAAGTCAGCGGCAGCGGGATAGAGGCCCTTCGGGCGTCCCCTTCATCAGTGCGGTGACTTATGCCTCACCCGCGGGGCATAAGTCACCGCACTAATGCGAAACTCGCCGGACGATCTCGACGAGCACGACCCAGGCGCCGCTGATCAGCGCGGTGAAGAAGGATTTCCCCAGGCGGGTCGTAGCTGCGCATCGGTGGCGCAACGTACCAGAGCCAGCCGGGTCAGGGCCGGGCCGCGGCCAGCTGCGCGGCCAGCACCGACCGGGCCGTGACCAGTGACGGGCCGTACCAGGTCAGGCTGCGCCCGTCAACCAGCGCTACCCGCTGCTCGGGGAACATCTCCGGGCCGTCGTCGGCGCCGAACGGGTACGGCTCGTCGGGCAGCACGATGATCTCGGGCCGGCGCGCGGCGAGGTCGGCCAGCTCGACCTTGGGGTACCGGGCGGCGTGATCGCGGTAGACGTTGTCCAGCCCGAGCCGGGCGGCCAGGTCGCCGGCGAACGTGTCCGACCCGATCACCAGCCACGGGTCCCGCCAGATGGGGATGGCCGCGGCTACCCGTGGGCCGGCCGGCACGTCAGGCCAGGAATGCGCGGCGGCATCGAGCCAGTCGGGCACGGGCCAGCCCAGGCCCTCGGTGAACATCCGGCGCAGCGAGCCCAGCGCCTGGTCCAGGGTGCGCACGTCGGTCACCCATACTGGCACGCCGGCCGCGCGGAGCCGCTCGACGTCCAGCCGCCGGTTCTCCTCTTGGTTGGCCAGCACCAGATCTGGCCGCAGCGCGATGATCGCGGCCAGGTCCGGATTCTTGGTGCCGCGCACCCGGGCCACGTCCAGGTCGGCGGGGTGCGTGCACCAGTCGGTGGCACCGGCCAGCGCCCCGGGCCGGGTCACCGCGACCGATTCGGTCAGCGACGGCACCAGCGAGACCACCCGGCCCACCGGGCGCGGCCCAGGGACCGGATGCCCCAGGTCATCGCGGGGACACCCCGAGGTTCCTGTCATCTGCACTCCGGCCTGGTTCGTTACGCTGACATCATGCGCGCCGTCACCGTCATTCCCGGCCAGCCGGGTTCCATCGCACTGAGCGACATGCCGGAACCGCCGGTCGAGGACGGTCCCATCCTGGTCGAGACCCGGGCCATCGGCATCTGCGGCACCGACCTGGAAATCATCAGCGGTGAGTACGGGTCCGCGCCGCCCGGCGCGGACCGCCTGGTCATCGGGCACGAGTCGCTGGGCCGGGTCGCCGAGGCGCCGCCCGGGTCCGGCTTCAGCGCCGGAGACCTCGTGGTCGGGATCGTCCGCCGCCGCGACCCGGTGCCGTGCCCGGCCTGTGCCGCCGGCGACTGGGACATGTGCACCAACGGCCGGTACACCGAGCGGGGAATCAAGGACCGGCACGGTTACGCGTCCGAGCGGTACCGCATCCACCCGGAGTACCTGGTCGCCGTGGATCCGGCCCTGGGCAGGCTTGGCGTGCTGCTGGAACCAGCCACGGTGGTGGCCAAGGCGTGGGATCACATCGAGCGGATCGGCCGCCGGTCAACCTGGACGCCGCGGCAGGTCCTGATCACCGGGGCCGGCCCGATCGGGCTGCTCGCCGCGCTGCTGTCCATCCAGCGGGGCTACGACACCTACGTGATCGACCTCGTCACGGAGGGCCGCAAGCCGGACATGGTGCGCCGGCTCGGCGCGCACTATTCGCCCCGGGGCGACCTCGGCGAGGTGTCCGCCGCGGCCGACATCGTCATCGAATGCACCGGTTTCGTGGCGATGCTGCTCGAGGCGAGCCAGCACGACGTGCATAACCGCGTGACCTGCCTGACCGGCGTGTCCACCGCCGGTGAGGAATCAGTGGTCAACCCGGGCCAGCTCAACCGGAACATGGTGCTGCGGAACTCGGTGCTGTTCGGCTCGGTCAACGCCAACCGGCGGCATTACGAGCTGGCCGCCCAAGCGCTGGCCGCGGCCGGCCCGGACTGGCTGGCCGGGCTCATCACCCGGCAGGTGCCGCTGGCCCAGTGGGCCGACGCCTACACCCGCCAGCCCGACGACATCAAAACCATCCTGACGTTCTAAGGAGACCCGAGGGACATGGGCGCGGAGGCGGCCGACGGCGATCCGGCCGAAGCGCCGCTGTGCGAGGCGGCCGACCTGGCCGTGGCGGTGCACTGGGAACGGGACGGCACCGGGCTGCACGGCCAGGTGGTGGCCGAGAACGTGGGCGGCCGCGCGTGCCGGCTGGCGGGCAAGCCAGCGGTCACGCCGCTGGCGGCGGACGGGACGCCGCTGGCCGCCCGGACGGTGATCACGCTGGAGTGGCGGTCCCCCGGCTATGTCCGGCTGGCCCCGGGCCAGTGGGCCGCCGCCCAGGTGAGCTGGGGCAGCTGGTGCGGGCGGCAGGCGGCCGACCGGGCCAGGGTGGAGTGGGACGGCGGCCAGGCGGTGGCAGACGTGCGCGGCCCGGCCCAGCCGGGATGCTCCCCCAGCGCCCCGGACAACCTGGTGTCGTCCTGGTTCCAGCTGATCGGATAAGCCGCCTCCCTGGGGCACCCGCGTCGGCCGATGAGTTTTTTGCGCCGAGGACGTCTCAATTGATGAGCTGCGGCCCCCTTTACAGGTGAGCCGGCGGCCCGGTACCGGCCGAACCGAAATTGTCGTACACCCGTGCTGAAGTCAGACATAGCAGTCGTTGAGGAGGCCCACGATGAATCACCTCAGCATCAGCGAAGTACGGGCCGACGCTTTGTTCGTGTCGCCGCTGCAGCGATCTGACCAGCCCAGCATCGGCCAGGTCCGGCAGGCCGTGGTGGCATCCGTGCGCCAGTTCGGCGGCCGGGGCTGCGCCGGGCGGGTGGCGCAGGAGTTCGGCGAGCACCCGGAACTGGCCGCCGTCCGGATGCGCTGGGTGCTGCGGCTCACGGCCGGGGCGTTCGCCAGGCCCGGCGCGCCGGCGCCGCCCGAAGCAGTCGCCTGCCAGCCGCACGCCGCATGACCCACCCGTCGGCTGGATCAGCCATGAAACACGATCCCCGAAGCCGACGGAAAACCGCCATAGTTGAGCCATTAGCACAGACCCAGCCAAGGGGGCATTATGGCGGGCCCGATGCGGATTCCGGGGTTCCGGCGGGACGCAACCGCCCGTACGCCAGCAACCGACCTGCCAGCAACCGACCCGCCAGCAACCGACCCGCCAGCAACCGACCCGCCAGCAACCGACCCGCCAGCAACAAGAGATACAAGCGGCCCCGCCGCCCGTCCCCAGCCAGCCATTCGACTGGCGCGTGATCATTGTCGGCGGCGTGGTTTTCGCCGTTGAGATGGCCTTGTCCACCCGGTACGGCTTCCACCGCGACGAGCTGTATTTCCTGGACTGCGCCCGGCACCTGCAAGCCAGCTACGTGGATCAGCCGGTGCTGACGCCACTGCTGGCCTGGGTGTCGCTGAAGCTGTTCGGCGTGTCCCTGCCCGGGCTGCGGGTCTGGCCGGCGCTGGCCGCGTGGGCCACCGTGCTGGTGGCCGGGCTGATCGCCCGGGAATTCGGCGGCGGCCGGCGGGCGCAACTGCTGGCCGCGATCGCCACCGCCACCATGCCGGCCCTGCTGGCCATCGACCACCTGGCCGGGCCGACCGCGTTCGACGTGCTGGCCTGGGCCGGCCTGGCGTTCGTCGTGGCCCGGATCGGGCGGACCGGCGACCCGCGCTGGTGGCTGCTGGGCGGCGTGGTGCTCGGCCTCGGGCTGGCCAACAAACACAGCGTGGGCTTCTTCGGGCTCGCCGTCTTCGCCGGCGCGCTGCTCAGCGGCGGCCGCCGGCTGGTGCTGGACCGCTGGTTCCTGGCCGGTTTCCTGATCGCAGCGGCGTTCACCATCCCGGACATCTGGTGGCAGGCGACGCACCAGTGGGCGACGATCGCCATGACCCGCCGGCTCAACCAGGAAAACGGCGGCCTCGGCAACATCCCGAGCTGGATCATCGGCCAGCTCATCATGTCCGCGGTGGTCCTGGTCCCGGTGTGGCTGCTCGGGCTGCGCTCCCTGTGGCGCTCCGGCCGGCCGCTGTGGAAGGCACTGGCCTGGGCGTACGCGCTGCTGTTCGTGTTCTTCATGCTGACCACCGGCTCGAAGATCTACTACCTGGCCGGGGCGTATGTCTACCTGCTGGCCGCGGGCGCGGTAGCCATCGACGGCTGGCTGGCCGCCCAGCCCGGCCGGCTCCGCAGGCTGCTGATCGCGACCGGGATCACCACCGCGGTGGCCCTGCCGCTCACGCTGCCGGTGCTGCCGGCGGGCAGCATCGGCTGGACGTACTCGGTCAACCAGGAGCTGGCCGAGTCCATCGGCTGGCCGCAGCTGGTCAGCACGGTCCACGGCGTGTGGCTGTCGCTGCCGCCCAGCCAGCGGGCCAACGCGGTGATCTTCACCGGCGACTACGGCGAGGCCGGGGCCATCGACGAGCTGGGCCGGGGCATGGGCCTGCCGACCGCGGTCAGCGGGCACAACACGTTCTGGTGGTGGGGACCAGGCAAGCCGCGGGCCAGCACGGTGGTGGCGGTGGCGCCCGGGCCGATGGACGTCACCGGCTACGGTGGCTATCTCCGGCAGTTCTTCACCAGCGTCCGGCTGGCGGCCACGCTGTCGAACCCGTACCACATTCACAACCAGGAATGGGGCGGCCCGGTGTACGTATGCACCCGGCCGCGCCACCCGTGGGCCCAGATGTGGCCCCGGCTGCGGCACTACGACTAACCGGAGGCACCGTGCATCAGGCGCCCAGGCTGAAGGTGTTCAGCGTGGTTCTGGACGCGCCGGAGGCCGGCCAGCTCGCGGACTTCTATCGCAGGCTGCTCGGCTGGCCGGTGGAGCAGGAAGAGCCGGGCTGGGTCACGCTGCGGGCGCCGGACGGCGGGGCCGGGCTGTCCTTCCAGACCGAGTCGGCCTACGTGCGGCCGGTGTGGCAGGCCGGCCCGGGCGACGCGCAGATGCAGGCCCACCTGGATATCGAGGTCGAGGACCTGGCCACCGCCGGCGAGCACGCGGTCGCGGCCGGCGCGGTGCTGGCCGACTACCAGCCACAGGACGACGTCCGGGTCTACCTCGACCCGGCCGGCCACCCGTTCTGCCTGTTCCTGCCGGACTGACCGAGAGCTGGTCAGGACTGACCGAGAGCTGGTCAGGACTGACCGAGAGCTGGTCAGGCGATCTTGCGGGCGCCCGTACCGGGCACCGGGGTGACCTCTCGGGCGTCGTCCAGCACATGCCCCGCCGCGCAGGCCAGCTGCAGGTGCACCGGCTCGCCACAGTCCCGGTGCCGC
This sequence comes from uncultured Actinomycetes bacterium, assembly GCA_963717125.1. Lineage (GTDB taxonomy): Bacteria > Actinomycetota > Actinomycetes > Streptosporangiales > Streptosporangiaceae > RYN-230. The sequence continues at coordinate 237,957 of CAVQVG010000008.1, read as the reverse complement.
AGCTCGACCTGCGGCCCAGCCGGGCCGACCGCGTGCTGGTTGCCCCACTCCAGCAGCGCCACCAGCACCGGGTAAAGGTCCAGGCCCTTGCTGGTCAGCCGGTACTCCCACCGGGTGCGCTGACCGGAGTCCTGGTAAGGCACCTTGCGCAGCAGCCCGTCCCGGACCAGGCGGGCCAGCCGGTCGCTGAGCACCTGGCGCGGCATTCCGGTGCGGCGCCGCATGTCATCGAACCGGCGGACACCGTTGAATGCCTCGCGGAGCACGAGGAACGTCGACCGCTCGCCGATGATCGCGACTGTCGCACCGATCGCGCAGTTGGCCGAGTCGTAGTCCAGAATCCAGGGACGTCCCATGAACATATGCTAAGTCCGGTTGACAGACTCAGCAATTCGGGCGCAAGCTGAGTCTGTGAACCGAACTCAGGGGGATCAGGTTCCCGGCTTCCGGGCCACCACCATCCGGCCGTCGGGCTGCGCCGACCCGGCCGCCACCATCCAGCCGTCGGGCTGCGCCGATCTGGCCGCGCTCGACGCGTTCTTCGCCGGGCTCTCGCTGCACACCCGGGTGAAGAGATTCTTCGCCCCGGTCAGCCCGGGCCCGGCCATGCTGCGCCGCCTGGGCGGCACAGCGGGCCAGGCCGACGTGCTGCTCGCCGTCCGCGGCGGTGTCATCATCGGCCACGCCATGGCGGTGGACCAGGCCGGCCCGGCAGCGGGCCGGGTGACCGATATCGGGGTGGTGGTGGCCGACGCCTGGCAGGGCCGGGGCGTGGGCGCCGCGCTGATGCGCGCGCTGCTCAGCCGGGCCCGGGCGCGCGGCGTGACCGAGATCAGCATGGACGTGCTGCCCAGCAACCGCGCCGTGCTGGCCATGATCACCAACCACTGGGCGGCCGCGCGCACCGACCGCTCTGCGGACAGCGTGACCGTCCAGCTCCAGCTTCTCCCCGACCATGCTGAACGCCGGCTGGCGGAACCGGCCGCCAGCCACCGCGCCGCCTAGCCGGGCTGGGGGTCAGGCGGGGCCGTCAGGCAGCCCGCGCACCAGGTAGTCCCAGACTTGCCGGATGGCCGGCGGCGGGTAGATGTGCCCGCGCTTGACCAGCGACTCGGCTTCCGGGGTCCATTGGTAGCCGGGGCCCAGGGACTGGGTCAGGATCTGCTGCTGGCAGGCGCGCTCCAGCAGGATGGCGGCCACCGTGGCCGTCTCCAGGTCCGGCCCGGCGCAGACGATCCCGTGGTTGACCAGGAGCAGCGCCGCGGAGCTGCCGAGCGTGCGGGCCACCGCGGCGCCCAGCTCGCGGGTCAGGATGAGGTCCGACGTCTGGGTGAAGCGCGGCAGCGGCGGCGGGACGAAGTAGTTCGCCTCGTGGCTGACCGGCCGCAGCGGCTGCCCGCTCGCGCCCAGCGCCACCGCGCCCCGGCTGTGCACGTGCACCACGCCGCCGACGTCCGGGCGGGCCAGCATGATCTCGGTATGGATCGGGTACTCGCTGTGCCGCGGCCCGCCACCGTCGAGCACCTCGCCGTCCGGGCTGACCAGGTGGACCAGCGCCGGGGTGACTTCCTCCAGGCCCCAGGACGCCTGCTTGATCCATACCCCGCGGCCGCCCGGGTCGCGCACCGAGGCGTGCCCCCAGATCAGGTCGGCGGCGCCGGATGCGGCCAGGATCCGGGACGCCAGCGATACCGTCTGCCGGTAACCGTCTTCGGCCAGATCCGCCACGGCTCTTAGTAGACCACGGGGGGCGACCGCGGGCTGGGCAACCGCGGCCGGGTGAGCCGACACTAACCAGTGTGGAAGACGCACATGGGTTCGATCTCACCCTGGTCGGCGCGGGCCAGGTGGCACCGCGCAACGTGTCGCTGCGCCGCGGCGGGTGAGCGGCAGCCGGGCCGCGGTCTCCGCGTCCTGCGGGCTGTACACGGAGATCCGCAGCCCGGGCCGCGCGGAGACCTCGTACTCGGTGCGGGTGAACGTCATCAGCCCGGCGGCCTGGTGCCGGAACCGGAGCGTGCGCTCGGCCGGACCGGCGACTTCATGCCGCTCCCAGATCTCGGCGAACTCCGGGCTGAGGGTGGTCAGCCGCCTGATGTTCTCCGCCCACTCCGGGTCGCCGATGTGCCGGGCGTAGGCGGCACGCAGCCGGGCGACCAGGTGCGGGATCTCCTCCGCGTAGTTGAGCAGCAGGTCAGGCGCCCGCGGCTCGGTGACCGCGCACCACAGCAGGTTCTTGTGGATGCACGGCAGCGAGTGCCAGTCCCAGAACATCTCCTCGTGGGCGTCGTTCGAGTCGAGGACGTCGAACCGCTCGTTGAGCAGTACCGCGGGGAGCGGGTCGAGGGCGCGCAGCACCTGGCTGGCCGAACCAGGTACCCCGTACGGGTCGGCCTGCGAACGCACCGGCATGGCCTCAGCCAGCCAGTACAGGTGCCACCGTCCGGCCGCATCGAGGTGCAGCACGCGGGCCACCGCGTCCAGCACCTGCGCGCTGGCGTTGATCGGCCGGCCCTGCTCCAGCCAGGTGTACCAGCTCACCCCCACGCCGGCCAGCAGCGCGACCTCCTCCCGCCGCAGCCCCGGCGTGCGGCGGCGCAGGCCCGGCGGGAGCCCGGCGTCCGCCGGACTCAGCTGGGCCCGCCGGGTCTTCAGGAAGCCGCCGAGCTCGGCCCGGCGGGACTTCTCGGTGCTGCTGGCGGGCTGGGGGGATACCACCACCCCACTGTCTCAGCCGGGTCTGACAAAACGCCCTCAGCCGGGTCTGACCAACGCCGCCACCGCCCAGCTACCCTGGACGGACTGACCCGTTCGGCGCGGGCCGGGATGACGTTCCCCCTGGGGTGAGCCGTGGCACCCGTGATTTACGCTCGCATGCTGGCGTCGGTAGCGGACCGCGACCGCGCGATCAGGACTCTCCAGGAATCGTTCACCGAGGGCAGGCTGACCCGGGACGAGCTGGACCAGCGGCTCGGCCAGGCCCTCCGGTCGCGCGACTTCCCGGAACTCCTCGCGCTCACCGCCGACCTGCCGTCGGCCGACCCGTTCGCCAGGCTGCCCGCGCACCGCACCACCCCACGCCGAATCGACCGCCGCTACCCCACCCTCGGTACCAGGCTCGGCATCCTCGCCTCCGTCACGTTCATGGTCATCGGCCTGCGCACCGGCAACTGGCTGATGGTGGGCATGAGTGCCATCTTGATGGTGCCGTCGCTCGCCCGTGCCGCCTACCTCCGCGGCAACGCCTCCGCAGACCGCCGCCGGTGACAGGTCAGGGGCCGAGCGCGCCCGGGTCGGCCGGGACGTCGACGGCGTGCTCCTGGAGCGCGGCCAGCGGCACGACCTGCAGCGCCCCCTCATGGGTGGAGGCCAGCACCACGTGCGCCGCGGCACCGTCGTGGTGCGCCCGGAGCCAGTTCCGCGCGGTCACGCACCAGCGGTCGCCAGGCACCAGCCCGGGAAAATGGAACTGCGGCACGGGCGTGGTGAGGTCGTTGCCGATGCTGCGCTGGTGGGCCAGGAATTCCGCCGTCACCACCGCGCAGATCGTGTGGCTGCCCAGGTCTTCCGGCGCCGTGCGGCAGCACCCATCACGGTAAAAGCCGGTGACAGGGTCGGTGCCGCACGGCTCCAGCTCCCCGCCCAGCACGTTGCGATCACCCATACCGGCAGTATCCCCGATATCAGCCGACCTGCAGCTGGCGGAAGTACGAGCCGGGGCCGGCCAGGAACCGGATCCTGCCGGACCAGGCGGGTCGTGAGATAGCTGACACATCAAACATTGACACGTCAATCATCGTGAATATGATTGACGTGTCAACAAGGAGGTGGCGGATCGTGGCAGGCACAGACGCCCCGGTCAGCACCGGCCAGCGGCGCCGGATGACGTCCCGGGAACTGGCCATCTGGCGTGCGCTGATCGAGACGACGGCCGAGCTGAGCCGGATCCTGGGCGCACAGCTTCAGGAGTCCGGCCTGTCCGCGGCCGACTACCAGGTGCTGCTGGCGCTGAGCGAGGCCGACGGCAGGCGGCTGCGGTCCGCTCAGCTGGCGGCGGCCATCGACTGGGAGCGGAGCCGCCTGTCCCACCACCTCGGCCGGATGGAGCGGCGCGGGCTGGTCGGCCGCAGCGGGTGCGCCACCGACAACCGGGGCGCCGAGGTCTCGCTCACCCCGGCCGGGGCGCGGGCGTTCCGCGCCGCGAGCGTGCCGCACCTGCGCGCCATCAAGGAACATTTCGCGGACGCCCTGACCCCTGACCAGTTCGACGCGCTCGACGGCATCCTCCGGGCGCTGGACCATCACCTGCACGCGCGGCCGCACCGGGGCCAGCCATGACCGCGGCGGCGCCGCGGATCGCCGTGCTGGGCGCCGGGCACACCGGCCCGGTGATCGCCCGGGTCGCGATGGCGGCGGGCTACCCGGTGTCCATCGCCGCGTCCGGTGACCCAGCCGACATCGAGCTGATCACGCAGTTCCTGGCCCCGGGCGCCGAGCCGCGCTGGGCGGCCGACGCGGTCGCCGACGCCGGCATCGTGGTGCTGGCCATCCCGCTGCACAAGTTCGGCACCGTGGACCCCGGCGCACTGGCCGGCTGGTGGTGGACACGATGAACTACTGGCCGCCGGTGGACGGCGCGGCGCCGGAGTTCGCCGATCCCCGGTACGGCAGCAGCGAGATAGTGCAGCGGCGGCTGCCCCGGTCAGCCGTGGTCAAGACGCTCAACCACATCGGCTACCACGACCTCGACGACGGCCGCCGGCTGGCCGGCTCGCCCGAGCGGCGCGCGCTGGGGGTAGCCAGCGACGACCGGCGGGCAGCGGGCGTTATGACGGAATTTGTCGAGCGCATCGGGTACGACGCGGTCGAGCTGGACAGCCTGCGTGCCGGTCGCCTGCTCGAGCCGGGCGGCCCGGTCTTCGGCGCCGCGCTGCGCCGGGCCGAGTTCGATCTGGCCATCCACGCCGAAGCCGCTTAACCCCTCAAGAGAACAGAAGGAATACCCGTGACCAGCACCGCACCGCTCGTCCTCGGCCTCGACACGTTCGGCGACGTCACCCACGACGAGCATGACCGCCCGCTGTCCCATGCCCAGACCATCCGCAACGTGGTCGAGCAGGGCGTCCTGGCCGACCGCGTCGGCGTGGACTTCTTCGGCATCGGCGAGCACCACACCGATGACTTCCCGATGCCCGCCGCCGACGTGGTGCTCGGCGCGATCGCCGCGCGCACCGACCGCATCCGGCTCGGCTCGGCGGTGACCGTGCTCAGCTCCGACGATCCGGTCCGCGTCTTCCAGCGTTATTCCACCCTCAACGCCCTCTCCGGCAACCGGGCCGAAGTCATTCTCGGCCGTGGCTCCAGCATCGATTCGTTTCCGCTCTTCGGCTATGACCTCGCCGACTACGAGGACTTGTTCGAGGAGAAGGCCAGCCTGTTCGCGGAGTTGCTGAAGGGCAGCCCGGTCAGCTGGCAGGGCAAGACCCGCGCGTCGCTGTACGAGCAGGATGTCGTGCCGCACACCGAGTCCGGCCCGTTCCCGGCCTGGATCGGCGTCGGCGGCAGCCCGCAGTCGGTCATCCGGGCCGCCCATTACGGGTTCTCGCTGATGCTGGCGATCATCGGCGGGCCGCCGGCCGGTTCGCCCCGTTCGCCCAGCTCTTCCAGCAGGCCCTGGCGCAGTTCGGGCAGGACCCGCTGCCGGTCGGCGTGCATTCGCCGGGCCATGTCGCGGCCACCGACGAGCAGGCCCGCGACGAGTTCTGGCCGCACTACCGGGAGGTCATCCGCAAGGTCAGCGAGACCCGCGGGTTCGCCGTGCCGACCGAGGAATCGTTCCGCCGCGAGATCGGCCCGAACGGCGCGCTCTACGTCGGATCGCCGGAAACCGTCGCGCAGAAGATCGCGGCCAACCTGCCGATGCTCGGCGCCAGCCGGTTCGACCTGAAGTACGGCATGGGCGGCCTGGCGCATGAGGCCCTGATGACCGCCATCGAGCTGTACGGCACGCAGGTCATCCCGCGGGTCCGCGAACTGCTGGCGGCCTAGTCGTCCGGGCCGAGCAGCGCGGCGCACACTTCGCTGATGTCGACCATGCCGATCAGGCCGGTATCGTCCACTACGGGCAGATGGCGGAAATGCCCGTTGGTCATCATCCGGGCCGCCCTCCTGATGCTGGTCGTCGCGCTGATCACGGTCGGCTCCGAGGTCATCAGGTCCTGGATACGGACATCGTTCACGTTCTTCCCGTCCGCGACCACCCGGGCGATGTCCGCCTCGGTGATGATCCCCCGGGGCTCGCCGGACTGCGGGTCCACCACCATGAGCGCGGTGGCGTTCGCGTGTTTCATCAGGTAGGCGGCCGCAGCGACATGGTCGCCCTGTTCCACCGTGGTCAGCGCGGGGTGCATGACATCCGCCACGGTGGCCGGTGCGGGCGGCTCGGGCGGCTGCGGCGCCGCTGTTTCAGTCATGGTCTGCTCCATTCCCGGCCTGGCGTCAATCGATCGGGCTAGCGCGCAGATTATGCCTCCGGGCCCTCGATGACCAGACGCCTGGATCGGCCAGCACCGGCTGCGCTAGCGGCCCGGGTGGTGCACGTCCACCGGCGGCAGGTCGCCCACCTCGTCCTTGGTCAGGCTGAGCTGGATGCCGTCGTCGGTCCCGGTCACCGCGCTGATCGGGATGGCCACCTCCTTACGGCCCCACAGGTGCCCCTCCTGCAGCAGGACGTGCGTCACGCGGTGGCTGGCCGGGTCGATGACCAGCCCTTCGACGTGGCCGATGGCACCGTCGGTGGCGTGCACGTGCTCACCGCGGCGCACCTCTACCTCGCCCACCGGGACCGCGTCGTAGGTGACGGTCTCCGAGACCCCGTCGAGCAGCTTGTCCGGCACCCCCGGGCCACCGCCCAGCGTGGAGTAGGGCCAGGTCAGGACCTGCTGCGGGCCATAGGCCTCGTACCCCTGAGTCCCGGGCACGAACTGGGTCTCCTCGGCCGGGTCCAGGTGCGCGAATTCGGCCAGCGTGCAGCCCAGCCGGATCTGCCCCGCCGTGCCCGCCGCGTCGGCGCCGGCCTCGGCCAAGTCGATGGGCACCAGCCGGGCCAGTCCCAGCCGTCCCTTCGGCTCGACGACCAGATGGGTCAGCTTGCTGACCACCGGGTTGATGATCACCCGGGTCAGCTCACCGACGATTCCGTCGGTGCAGCTGACCTCGGACCCGATCGCGAACGTTTCCTCTGCCATAGCCACCCTCCTCGCCCCCCTCAGACCCTAATGGGGATCTGGCCGATTCGGGGCCCGCGTCGGGCTGGTGCCGCCCTGCCGCGCGGGGTTGCGAGAATGGGCCCGGTGAGTACGGACCAGCGGGTCGGCACCCTGCTGTCGGTGAACGTGGGCCTGCCCCAGGATGTGGCCTGGCACGGCCGGACGGTGCATACCGCGGTGTGGAAGCGGCCGGTCGACGGGTCGCGGCTGGTGCGGCGGCTGAACATCGACGGCGACGGGCAGGGCGACCTGGCCGGGCACGGCGGCGAGCACCGCGCGGTATTCGTGTACCAGATCGGGTCCTACCGGTACTGGCAGCAGCAACTCGGCCGGGACGACTTCAGCTCCGGCCAGTTCGGCGAGAACTTCACCGTGGACGGCCTGGCCGATGACCAGGTGTGCATCGGGGACCGGTACCAGATCGGCGAGGCGCTGTTCGAGGTGACCCAGCCCCGGGTCACCTGCTACCGGGTCGGCATCCGGATGAACGACCCGCGTATCCCGGCACTGCTGGTCTCGCATCACCGGCCCGGGTTCTACTTCCGGGTGCTGCGCGAGGGCCAGGTGCAGGCCGGGGACGACATCGTGCAGGTGGCCAGTGGCCCGGAGGCCATGACGGTGGCCGACGTCAACGCGCTGCTCTACCTGCCCGGGCATCCCCGCCAGGAGTTGCGCCGGGCGCTGCGCATCCCGGCGCTGCCGGACGGCTGGCGGGCCTCGTTCCAGGCCATGCTCGGCCAGCCCGAGGCGGCGGGCAACGCGGGCCTGACCGCGGTCAGCCCGCCGCCGGCCTGGCCGGGGTTCCGCCCGCTGGCGGTGACCGCGATCGAGCCGGAGAGCGACTCGGTGGCGTCGGTGTACCTGGCTGATCCGGGCGGCGCCGCCGTGCCAGCCGCGCTGCCCGGGCAGTTCCTCACCCTGCGGCTGCCCGCCGGGCCGGGCGGCCAGCCGGTGCTGCGCAGCTACTCGCTGTCCGGGGCGCCGGGGGCGGACGCCTACCGGGTCAGCGTCAAGCGCGAGCCGCACGGAGTGGCCAGCCAGTTCATCCACACCCGGCTGCAGGCCGGCGACCAGGTGGAGGTGGCCGCGCCGCGGGGCACATTCCTGCTCCAGCCGGGCACCGCGCCAGTCCTGCTGATCAGCGCGGGCGTGGGGGCGACCCCGGTGCTGGCCATGCTGCACGCCCTGGCCGCGGACCAGGCCAGCCGCGAGGTCTGGTGGCTGCACGGCGCGCGCAGCCGGGCCGCGGAACCGTTCGCCGCCGAGTCGCGGTCCCTGCTGGCCGGGCTGGCCCACGGGCACCGGCACATCTGCTACAGCCACCCGGCCCCGGGTGACATCCAGGGCCGCGACTACCAGACGGCGGGACGGCTCACCGCCGACGTGCTGGCCGAACTGGACGTGCCGCGCGACGCCGACGCCTACCTGTGCGGCCCGGCCGGCTTCATGGCCGAGATGTCCGCCGCCCTGGCCAGCCTGGGCATCGCCGGGCCCCGGGTGCACACCGAGATCTTCGGTGCGGCGCCGTCGTCGACCCCCGGCATCGCGCCCGCCCCGGCCCGGCCCCCGCATCCGCCCTCGGGCGCGTCGGGTGACGGGCCGCAGGTGGCGTTCTCCCGCAGCGGGCTGACCGTCCGCTGGAGCCAGGACTACGCCAGCCTGCTCGAACTGGCCGAGGCGTGCGACGTGCCGGTGCGCTGGTCGTGCCGCATCGGGGTGTGCCACACCTGCGAGACCGGCCTGCTATCCGGGACGGTCGGCTACACGCCCGAGCCGGTCGATGAGCCTGCCGCGGGGGACGCGCTGATCTGCTGCAGCCAGCCCGCTGGCGACCTCACACTCGACCTGTGACCTGGTGCGACGGCTCGATCATGACGCCGACACGGGGCGGGAAGCCTATCCGCAGAACGGCGGCCGCCGCGGCGGCGGCCAGCACGACCGCGGCGCTGACCAGCAGCGCGGTCCGGTAGCCGTGATGGAGCAGCGGGGTGACCACGAGCGGGCCGAGGATCTGGCCGGTACTGTAGCCGGTGGTCAGCACCGCGACCGCCCGCGGGTACTGCAAGTGCGCGCCGAGCGCCAGCGCGAGCGAGGCGATGCCGAGGAACGTGCCGCCGAACAGCACCGCGGACACCAGGGCCGGCCCGACCCCGCTAGCCAGCGCGGGCAGCGCGATGCCGGCGGCCTGGATAAGCAGCGCGATGAGCAGCAGCGTGGGCCGGGTCCAGCGCTGGCTGAGCCGGGACCACAGCGCCGGGGCGGGCAGCGCGGCCAGCCCGACCAGCACCCAGGCGCCGCTGCCGACCCAGGCCGGCGAGTTCTGGTTGATGGCGGCGACCAGGAACGTCCCGGCGATGATGTAGCCGACGCCCTCGAGCGTGTAGCTGGCGAGCAGCGCGCCGAACCAGCGGCGCGTGCTGGGCAGGCCGCCGGGCCGCTGCCGCGCGGCGGGCGGGCCGGCCCGGGCCGCAACGGCCAGGCCACGGCGCTCAGGATGAACGCCAGTGCCGCGCAACTGACCCAGGCGGTACGCCAGTCCGGTGCGGTGCGGAGAACCAGCACCACGGCCCCGGACAAGGCGATGCCCGCGCCGACGCCGCCGAAGCCCCAGCCGACCAGGTGCTGCGCCGCCGCCCGCAACCGGGCCAGCATCGCCGTCACGGCGATCATGAAGACCAGGGCGCTGGCCACCCCGGCGGTCAGCCGCAGCGCAAACCAGGCGGCATGGTTCTCGGTGGCGGCCATCAGCGCGAGCGTGCCGATCAGTACGATCAGCCCGGCGCGCAGCGCCGCCGCGGAGCGGACCACCGCGGGGGCGGCGATGCCGGCCAGCGCGCCCATCAGGTAGCCCACGTAGTTGGCGGTGGCCAGCGCCGATCCGTACTGCGCCGACAGCCCGGCCTGGCTGTGCATCAGCGGCAGGATTGGCGTGTAGGCGAATCGCCCGATCCCCATGCTGACGGCCAGCGCGGCGGCGGCCTGCAGTACCAGGAGCCACGGCGCCCGCGAACCGGCCCGGGCCGCCCCCGCGTCCGCCCGCCGAACTACCGCCATCACCGATTCCCTCCGGGGTGCGCCGATGCCTCCGACGGTAGCCGCGGTGGCAGGCGCCGCGCCGAAGGGGGCGCGCCGCCGACTGGACTGAGGAGCGAGGGAGCGAGGAACGAGCGACCGAGCGACGAGGGAAGTCGGCGGGTATAGCGCCCCCGGAGGCGCAAAGAAGCAGAGCTAGTGACCGGCGATCTCGCCGCCGTCGATGTGCAGGACCACGCCGGTGACGTACGGCGCTGACTCCAGGTACAGGATGCCGCCGACGACATCGCCGACCTGGCCCACCCGGCCGACCGGCGGCGTCTGGGGGCCGAGGTCCAAGTAGCTCTCCGGCGGGTGCATCGGCGTCTGGATGATGCCGGGCGCTACCGCGTTGGCCCGGATGCCGCGGGACGCGTACTCGATCGCCAGCGACCTGGTCGCCGCGGCCAGCCCGCCCTTGGTCAGGGCGGCCAGCACGGATGGTGAGGCCGAACTGGCCACGTCGGCCACGGTGGCGCTGATGTTGACCACGTGGCCGCTTCCGCGCTTGAGCATCTCGGTGATGGCCCGCTGGGTCAGATAGAAGAACCCGGTCAGGTTGACTCCGATCACCGTGGCGTAGTCGGCCGGGGTGTACTCGGTGAACGGCTTGCTGAGGAAGACGCCGGCGTTGTTCACCAGGGTGTTAACCCGCCCGAAGCGGCTGAGCGCCGCGTCGATGATCTGCCCCGCGGTGCCCGGTTCGGCGATGTCCCCTTCGACGATGACCACGTCCGGGTCGTCGGACGGCTTCATCCGCCGGGCGCTGGCTACTACCGCCCAGCCCAGTTCCCGGTACCCGGCGACGAGACCGGCCCCGATGCCCTGCGAGCCGCCGGTGACAATGGCGACCTTTCGATCCGCTCCGTTCATCTCGCGGCCAGCTCCTTGTCATCCATCGCGACGGGTAGGGCGTCTAGCACATAGAACGGTCAAATATGGGGTTTTCATGTTTTCGTTGGCTAGGTCGGTTCTGCCCGCGCTGATGATCGCGGCACTGCTGCCTGCCGCCACCAGTGTGACCGGCGCCACCGGCGCCGTGACCGCCAGGGGTACGCCGGCCAGCCGGACGGCCGCGGCGGCGGCCGCGGACGAAACCACCACGTCGCAGGACAGCCTCCGGACCGGCTGGGATCAAAACGAGCCGGAGCTGGCTCCGGCCAACGTCTCCGGCCAGACCGCGGGCTACACGTTCGGCCAGGTGTTCCGGACCGCGGTGACCGGCCAGGTGTACGCCCAGCCCCTCGTACTCGGCTCGACCGTCATCGTGGCCACCGAGCAGGACTACGTCTACGGGCTGAACGCCAGCACCGGGGTGGTGCAGTGGCAGACCAGCCTGGGCACCCCGTACCAGATCACGAACTGCACTGACCTGGCGCCCTACATCGGAGTGACGGGCGGCCCGGTGTACGACCCGGCCACCGGCGACGTCTACCTGGTGGCGCAGACCGTGCCCAAGACCACGCCCAGTTTCCACCTGTTCGGGATCAACCCGGCCACCGGCGCGATCGTGTTCAAGGACTTCATCGGCGGCCGGCCCAGCAACGACCCGCACATCACGCTCAACGCCGCCGACCAGCTGGAACGGCCGGGGCTGCTGCTGATGAACGGGTGGGTCTACGCGGCGTTCGGGTCGCACTGCGACCACAGCCCGTGGACCGGGTTCGTGGACGGCGTGAACGTCCAGACCAAGGCGACCACCGAGTGGGGCGACGAGAGCGGGGTGACGGACAACGAGGGCGGCATCTGGCAGGGCGGCGGCGGGCTGATGTCCGACGGCTCCGGGCGCATCATCGTCTCCACCGGCAACGGCGTCTCGCCGCCCCCCGGGCCGGGTACCCACCCGTCCGGCCAACTCGGCGATTCGGTCGTCCGGCTCGGAGTGGGCAGCACCGGCACCCTGGCCGCCAAGGATTTCTTCAGCCCGGTGAACGCCCCGGCTCTCGACGCGGGCGACACCGACTTCGGCTCCGGCGGGCCGGTCGGGCTGCCGTTCGGCACCAGCCGGTACCCGCACGTGCTCGCTCAGGCCGGCAAGGACGGCCGGATCTTCCTGCTCAACCGAGACAACCTGGGCGGCCGCGAGCGGGGCCAGCGGCACGGCGACGACGTGCTGAGCGCCACCCGGCCGTACACCGGCCAGTGGGGGCACCCCGCGGTGTTCGGCGGCACTCCCACGCTGTCCGCCGCCAACCAGGCCTCGGCCAGCGACTACCTGTATTACATCGGCCGGAACGACAGCCTGCGGATCCTGAAGTTCGGGGTCAACAACTCCGACGAGCCCCGGCTGTCCGACGTGGCCAACAGCAGCCTGGTGTTCGACTTCTCGTCCGGGTCGCCGGTGGTGACGTCCACCGGCGCGGACATCTCGACCGCGGTGGTCTGGGCGGTGTACACGTCCGGCATCACTGGCGCCAACGGCGCGCTGGAAGCGTTCGCGGGCAACCCGGGCGCGACGTGCACGGCCGCCGCGCCGTGTTCGATCGCGCCGATCTGGTCCGCGCCGATCGGGACGGCCAGCCAGTTCACCACCGTCGCCACCTCCGGCGGGATGGTCTACGTGGGCACCCGGGACGGCGCCGTCTACGGCTTCGGCGACACGGCGGCCGCCGCGCTGGCGCCCGCCGCGCCCGCCACGCTTCCGGCTACGTCGGTGGGCTCAGCCAGCGCGAGCCGGGACGTCACGGTCACCGCGCACTCGGACGTCACCGTGACCGGGGTTACCGCGGGCACCACGGCGGCCACCGGCAGCACGAACCAGTTCCGCGTCGGCCAGGTCACGGAGACCGCCCCGGGCGGCAGCGGGCCGACGCCGGTCTCGTTCCCGGTGACCCTGCACCGGGGCGACCGGCTGACCGCACCGGTGACGTTCCACCCGACCGCGCCCGGCGGGGCCACCGGGTCGGTCAGGTTCGCCAACTCGTCCGGCACGTCCCCGGTGCGGGTGCCGGTGACCGCCGACGGCACCACCGGCGGGCTGTACCTGACCCCCAGTCCCACGCAGTTCGCCCTGGTCACCGACACCGGGGCGTTCGCCAGCAACGTCCCGGTCGGGGTGATCGTGCTGCGCGAGATCGACCTGGTCAACGGCAGCACCCACGCCGTGACCGTCACCGCGGTCCGGCCGCCGCGGCCGCCCTACTCGGCCACCGGCCTGCCCGCGCCCGGCACCGTGCTCCGCGCCGGCCAGTCGGCCGTCATCCAGGTCGTGTTCGCCCCGGCCCGGCCGGGCCGTTTCCCGGCCGCCCTGTCCGTCACCGGGAGCAGCGGCGGCACGGCCACGGCGGACCTCACCGGCGTGGGGCTGCCCGCGCAGGGCCTGTTCACCGCCACCCCGGCCAAGGTCAGCTTCGGCACCGTGCCCGTGGGCCGGACGGTCGGCACCACCATCACCCTGGCCAATACCGGTAACGAGCCCGCCACGGTGGATCGCGCCAGCACGCTGAACGCCCCGTTCGCCAACCGTCCCAACGTCACCCCCGGGCTGCCCATCAACGCGGGCTACGACGTGCGGATCCCGGTCACGTTCACCCCGCACCGGCGCGGCCGGTTCACCGCCAGCTACGCGTTCACCTGGACCGACGTCACCGGCACGCACACCATCACGGTGCACATCAGGGGTACCGCGGGATAACGCAACGGGCCCCGGTCACCCGGGGCCCGTCAGGTTGGGTCCGGCTAGCCCTGCTTGGCGCGGACGCCGGTCTCGACCTTCTCGCCGAGGTCCTTGTCCACGTTGCGCCAGTACTCGAACGCGCGCTGCAGCACCGGCTCCGTCACCCCGTCGAGCAGGTGGCCGACGATGTTGCTGACCAGCCGCTCCCGGGCCGCGTCGTCCAGCACCTCGCGGACCATCGTGCCCGCCTGGCCGAAGTCGTCGTCCGCCTCGTGCGGGGTGTACGCGGAGCGCATGATGTCGCCGTCCGCGAACCAGTAGTTCGGCCGGTTGTGCTCTGCGTCGGCCCGCGGGCCGCCCTTGGAGTTCGGCGCGTACACCGGATCGGACACGTTGCGGAACCGCATCACGCCGTCCTTGCTGTAGCTGTGCACCTCGACCCGGGGCGTGTTCACCGGGATCTGCTTGTAGTTCACGCCGAGCCGGGCGCGGTGCGCGTCGGAGTAGGAGAAACCGCGGGCCAGCAGCATCTTGTCCGGGCTCAGCGCGATGCCGGGCACCAGGTTGTTGGGCTCGAACGCGGCCTGCTCCATCTCGGTGTGGTAGTCGGACACGTTGCGGTCCAGCGTCAGCCGGCCGACCTCGATCAGCGGGTAGTCGCTGTGCGGCCACACCTTGGTCAGGTCGAACGGGTTGAACCGGTAGGTCGTGGCCTCCTCGAACGGCATGATCTGCATCTTCAGCGTCCAGCTCGGGAACTCGCCGCGCTTGATCGCCCCGTACAGGTCCCGCTGGTGGTAGTCGCCGTCCGACCCGGCCAGCTGGTCCGCCTCGGCCTGGGGGATGAACTCGACGCCCTGGTCGGTCTTGAAGTGGTACTTAACCCAGAACTTCTGGCCGCCCGCGTTGATCCACAGATAGGTGTGCGAGCTGTACCCGTTCATGTGCCGCCAGCTCCGCGGGATGCCGCGGTCGCCCATCAGCCAGGTCACCTGGTGCGCCGACTCCGGGGACAGCGTCCAGAAGTCCCACTGCATGTCGTGGTCCCGCATGTTGTTGTCCGCGCGGCGCTTCTGCGACCGGATGAAGTGCTGGAACTTGAGCGGGTCGCGGACGAAGAAGACCGGGGTGTTGTTCCCGACCATGTCGTAGTTGCCGTCGGACGTGTAGAACTTCAGCGCGAACCCGCGCGGGTCACGCCAGGTGTCCGGGCTGCCCCGCTCCCCCGCCACGGTGGAGAACCGGATCAGCGTGTCGGTCCGGGTGCCGGGCTGGAACACCCCGGCCTTGGTGTACGCGCTGACGTCGTTGGTCACCTCGAAGTAGCCGAACGCGCCGCCGCCCTTGGCGTGCGGCTGGCGCTCCGGGATCCGCTCCCGGTTGAAGTTCGCCATCTGCTCGATGAGGTAATGATCTTGCAGCAGAACCGGGCCATCCGGGCCTACGGTCAGCGAGAACTCGTCGCTCTCGACCGGCGCGCCAGCATCGGTGGTCGTCGCGGGCTGATTTTCCGTCACTGCCAAACCTCCTCGTCACGCTTGTCCCCGTCAGCGGAGCGGTGCGCTGCCTGGCACGTGGGGCACACACCCCAGAACACGACTTCGGCCTCGTCGACCGTGAAGCCCATGTCCTCGACCGGGGCCAGGCAGGGCTGGGCCCCGATCGCGCAATCGACGTCTTCCGTGCGGCCGCACCGCCGGCACACCAGATGGTGATGGTTGTCACCGACCCGGCGCTCGAACCGGGCCGGATGCCCGGCGGGCTCGATGCGCCGCAGCAGGCCAGCCGCGGCGCACGCGGCCAGCATGTCGTAGACGGCCTGGGTGGACACCGCGCCGAAGCGTTCCCGTACGCCGACCGCGATGGCGTCCACCGTGGTGTGCGGATGCTCGGCCAGCCAGGTCAGCATGGCCAGCCGCGGCATGGTCACCCGCAGCCCGGCCGAGCGCAATGCCCGGGACATCTCGCCGTCCGGATCGACCGCTCCAACTGCCATAACCCTGCCCATGCTGCCGAATTATCTGGAATGAGTCAAGTTATGGCCCACCTCACCTGGCCACGGGTTGAGCCCGGGCCGGAGCCGGGCGGCGTGCGCGGCGAACCGGGCCCGGTAGGTGGTCGCGCTCAGCCCGTAGTGCGCCTTGAACCGGCGGGCGAAGTAGTTCTGGTCCGGCCAGCCGACGGCCCGGCCGATCGCGGTGACCGGCTGGTCGGTGTGCAGCAGCAGGGTGGCCGCCGTCTCGGCGCGGAGCCGGGCCAGGTATGCCCAGGTGTTCGCCCGCACCGCCTGCTACAACCGCGACGTCGCGGCGTTCTTCCACAAGTGGCTCGATGACGTGGCCGACGCCCAGTACTCGTCGGGGGCGTTCAGTGATATCGCCCCCCGGCTGAACATCCCGTGGGCCGGCGCGCTGGCGGGCGGGGTGCTAGGCGGCGGCCGCCGCGGCCGCGCTGGCCGCCTGCTTCATGGCCTGCGGGGAGTGCCGGGCGATGAGCACGATGCCGACCGTCATCAGGATCAGGCAGATGATCTCCCCGGCGATGGCCGCCGGGCTGCTGCTGACCTTCTCGTTCAGCAGCGCGTAGGCCAGCGCGATGGAGATGAGCGGGTCGGCCGCGGTGATGATGGCCATCACCGGGGCGATGAACGTGCCCGACTGGAACGCGTCCTGGTTGAGCACGAAGCCGACCGGGCCGGCTATCGCGAGCGCGTAGATCGGCCAGCTGGTCAGCACGTGCGCGAACCCGCCGTGGCTGGCCTCGGACGTCACCAGCTTGATCAGGAAGGCGGACAGGCCGTAGCAGATGCCGGTGGCCAGGGCCAGCGCGAGCGGCCGCAGGGTCTCGCTGCTCTGGCCCACCATGAGGCAGGCAGCCACGGCCGCGACTGCGCCGATGGCCAGCCATATCGCCTCGGCCAGGCCGACCGTGCCGCTGCCCGCGGTGGGCCGCGCGATGAGCAGGAAGCCGGCTACGCCAGCCACGCAGGCCGCCACCCCGGCCAGCATGACCGGATCCGCCGACCGGCGCAGGTACGCGGCGATCAGCACGGCGAACACCAGGTCGAAGATCAGGATCGGCTCGACCACGGCCAGCGGCGCGTACTTCAGCGCCACCACCTGCAGCGTGAACCCGATGAGGGTGCCGACGATGGCGATGTCCCACAGCGGCTGGCGCACCAGGTCGAGCAGGATCCGCGGGGAGCCCGTCCGTTCCTTCTGGACGCGCTTGGTGCTGCGCTGCTCGGCGACGGACGTGACCCCGAAAACCAGCGCGGCCCCGACCGCCGCCGCTACCCCCGCCGCATTGGACACAGGCTCAGCCTTCCCGACCGCCCCCCGGCCCATACCCCCCAGGCAGGTAGTTAGTTAGCCATGGGCAGGTCAGGCGGGCGCGAAGCGCAGCCCGAGGCCGAGCCTGCGCAGCACGATGCGGAACCACAGCGCGCAGCCCGCGGCCCCGAGGGCCAGCAGCGCGACCGTGGCCACGGTGGACAGTTCGAGGAACCTGGGCACCGACTGGGTGGCCAGCAGCGCACCCAGGGTGGCGCCCAGCAGCAGGAAGATGCCCGCCCAGGCCAGGGTCACCCGCTGGAAGAAGCGGTGCAGCCCGGGCAGATGGCCCGCGCGCAGCGCGATGACCTCGGCGGCCAGCTTGGCGCACAGCGGGTTGGGCCCACGAGCCCCCAGCGCGAACAGGACGCACAGGGCCAGGTTGCCCATCGGGAAGTGCAGCAGGAAGATCCACAAGTCGCCGGTGGCGATGGCGGCCGCGGTCTGGATGGTGAGCACCATGGCCGAGATGACCAGCAGGCCGGGCACGGACCCGGTGACGACCTTGCGGGCGATGGCGGTGAGCCAGATGGCGGCGACGCTGGCCAGCAAGCCGACGTTGCGCCCGGCGAGCCACGCCCCGACCAGGTAGGCGGCGAGAGGCAGCCCGAGGGACTCCATGACGTTCCACCCCACCGTGCGCAGCAGGCACAGTGGGCGGGGCAGCTCAACGTGGTCGGCCATTTGCCCCGAGTGTAGACCAGGACATACACGCTGCTCACTGGATGAGTCAAACCCTTTACGCTGCGATCCAGGATCCGGGGCTGGGAAACCCGGCCTGTCAGGCGAAGCGCGCCGCGAGCAGCCGGTACAGGCCGGGAAAATTTACCTTCAGCCGGGCCGGGAAGGACAGCCACGGCGGGATGACCACCTCGTCCCGGCCGCGCCGGATGGCGTCCACGATGGCGGCCGCGGCGGCCTGCGCGCTCATCAGCTGCGGGTGATGCCGCTGATACGGCACATTGCGGCGCTCGAAGAACGCGGTGTCCACCACCCCCGGGCTGACCAGTGTGACGCCGACCCCGCGCGGCCGCAGTTCGTCGCGCAGCGTGTCGGCCAGGCAGCCGAGGCCCGCCTTGGTCGCCGAGTAACACGCCTCGCCTGACACCCCGACCAGCCCGGCGATGGACCCGACGAACACGATCCGGCCCTTCCCCGGTTCCAGGTGCGGGATCACCGCGTGGGCCAGATGAGCCGCGGCGCGCAGGTTGACGTCGATGAGCGCGTCGATGTCGGCCTCCGTCATCGACGCGAACGACCCGGCCCAGCCGATCCCCGCGTTGGACACCATCAGGTCCAGCCCCCCCAGCGCGTCGCTGGCGATGCCGATGGTCCGCCGCGGGCAGCCCGGTTCGCGCAGGTCCCCGGGGATGCACACGGCGCCGGTGTCGGCCGCCACACTGTGCAGAGCGGTCAGGTTGCGGCCGGCGATGGCCAGCTGCATGCCGTGCCCGGCGAACGCCCGGGCCGTCGCGGCGCCGATGCCGCTCGACCCGCCGGTGATCAGCGCGCGCATCCCGCACAGGCCGACGGCCGGCCCGGACACGGTCAGGCCCTCCGCCGCTGCGGGGCGTGGATGTACAGCTCCTTCCGGTCCGGCGCGGTCACCGGCGGCGCGGGCGGCGGCAGCAGGTACTCGGTCTCGCGCTGATGCTCGCTGTACTGCCGGTCGGCGTTGTAGACCTGGTTGAACTTCCAGATCATCCGGACGAAGTTGGTCTGCCCGTGCAGCAGCTGCCGGGCCACGATCCCGGTCGTCTTGGCCAGCGCGGCCACGCCCAGGTGCTTGCGGGCCAGCACCGACTGGGTCTTGACCAGCTCCTCGTAGAACCGGTGCAGCGGCAGCCGGGTCGGCAGCACCGCGTGCTGCACGTCGAACAGGCGGTAGTCGAGGCTGGTCAGCCTGCGGGATTCGGTGAACCAGGTCTCGGTCCCCGGGTAGGGCGTCATCACGGTGATGTTGACGATCTCCGGCACGCTCATGGCCCAGTCCCGGACGAAGGCGAACCGCGCCTCGTCCCAGTCCGGGTCGGCGATGATGTTGATGGCCACGCTCAGCCCCAGGGACCGGGCCACCTCCAGGGCCTTGTTGTTGACCTTCGGCGTGGTCCGCTTGCGGAACGCCTTCAGCCCGTCCTCGTCCAGCGCTTCCAGGCCGAGGAACATGTAGTTCAGCCCGAGCCGCCGCCAGCGGCGGAACACCTCCTCGTTGCGGAGCAGCACGTCGCACCGAGTTTCCAGGTAGTACTGCTTGCGGATGTGGCGGCGCTCCAGCTGGCGGGCGATCTCGTCGCCCTCCTCGGCCTTGATGAACGCCACGTCGTCCACGATGAACACGCCCGGCTCGGCGATCCGGGCCATGTCCTCGGCGGCCGCTTCCGGGGACAGCCGGCGGTAGCTGCGGCCGTAGAAGGTCCACGCGCTGCAGAACGAGCAGTCCCACGGGCAGCCACGGGTGAACTCGATGGACGCGGCCGGGTCCATCACCCCGATGAAGTACTTGCGGCGGCGGCCGCCCAGGTGCCGGGCCGGGAGGTGATTGTCCAGGCTGGGCAGCATGGCCAGCGGCAGGCCCAGCCCGTCCGGCGTGACGATCCCGGGCACGGAGCCGAGCCCGCCGTCGGCCAGCGCGGCCAGCAGCGCGGGCGCGCCGACCTCGCCCTCGCCCTTGAGCACGGCGTCGATCGCGCCGTCGCCGTGGCCGAGCACCTGCTCGGCCACGAACGACACGCTGTGCCCGCCCACGAACACGCAGCAGCCCGGCAGCAAAGTCTTGATCCACTTGGCCAGGTTCACCACTTCGGGCACGTTGGCCAGGTAGTTGAGGCTGAAACCGACCGCCTGCGGCTGGAACTCGGCCACCTCGCGCTGCAGCTCGGCCCGGCGGTAGACCTGCAGGTTGACCAGCCGGACGTCATGGCCCTCGGCCAGCAGCGCGCTGGCCACCCGTTCCAGGCCCAGCGGCTCCAGCCGCAGGAAGATCTCCGAATACATCAGCGCGCTGGGGTGTACCAGCAGGACACGCATCAGGCAGATCCTCCGTATCAGGCGGTCACCGCAGCGCGGCCGTGCGCGGCCGGCGGCGCAGGAAGCGGACGAACTCCCCGCCCTCGCGCAGCCGCCGGGCCGCCATGTCGGGCTGGCGGATCAGTTCGGCGGACATCTCGGCGATCTTGCCCGCGCGGAAATAGAACCGTTTGTAGAAGGTGTCCACCGAGTCCAGGATCTCGGTATGCCCGAGATGTGGGTAGGACAGCGTGACCAGCTGGGTGCCGTCGTCGCTGACCAGCGTGGCCCCGTCGGCATCCCCGGGCAGCCAGCCCTTCTCGATGGCCTGCCGGTATAGCTGGGTGCCCGGGTAGGGCGCCGCCACCGACACCTGGATGGTGTGCGGGTTCACCTCCTGGGCGTAGCGGATCGTCTCCTCGATTGTCTCTTTAGTTTCCCCCGGTAGACCGAGGATGAACGTGCCGTGCACGGTGATGCCGAGATCGTGGCAATCCCGGGCGAACCGCCGGGCCCGGTCAACCCGCAGGCCCTTCTTGATGTTGATCAGGATCTGCTGATTGCCGGACTCGTATCCCACCAGGAGCAGGCGCAGCCCGTTGTCCCGCAGCACCTTCAGCGTCTCCCGCGGCACGTTGGCCTTGGCGTTGCAGGACCAGGTGATGCCAAGCCGGCCCAGCCCGCGGGCGATGGCCTCCGCCCGGGGCCGGTCGTCGGTGAACGTGTCGTCGTCGAAGAACAGCTCCTTGACCTGGGGGAACAGCCGGGCCGCCAGCTCCGCTTCGGCGAGCACGTGCTCGACGCTCCGGGTCCGGTACAGGTGCCCCCCGACCGTCTGCGGCCATAGGCAGAACGTGCACCGCGACCGGCAGCCCCGCCCGGTGTACAGCGACAGATACGGGTGCCGCAGGTAGCCAATGTAATAGTCCTCGGCCCGCAAGTCCCGCTTGTAGACGGGGGTAACGAACGGCAGCAGGTCCATGTCCGGCACCGGCGGCCGGTTGGCGTTATGCGTAACGCGGCCGTCCGGGGCGGTGAAGCTGATGCCATCAATCGAGCGGAGCGGGCGTCCCTCGGCCACCTCGGCGATGGTGAAGTCGAACTCTTCCCGGGCCACGAAGTCGATCGCGGCGGACGCCCGCAGCGACTGGCCGGGCTGCACGGCGACCTTGGGCCCGACGAAGCCGACAAGCACGCTCGGGTTGGTCGCCTTGAACGCCTCGGCCAGCGCGACGTCACCGGCGAACGTGGGCGAACTGGTGTGCAGCACGATCAATTCGTAGTCGCGGGCCAGCGGGACGACGTCGGCCGCGGTCAGGCCGGCCGGCGGCGCGTCAACCAGGCGGCTGCCCGGGACGATGGCCGCGGGCTGGGCCAGCCAGGTTGGGTACCAGTACGACCTGATTTCCCGTTTTGCCTGGTATCTCGCGCCGGCCCCGCCGTCGAAACCCGCGTAGGACGGGGGGTTGAGAAACAGGGTGCGCATCATGGCCTGGCGGCTCCTCGCAGGGATTGGTCAGCCGCGGATTGGTCAGCTTGGTCGGCTTGGTCCGGTAGGTCGGGTATGGGGACCAGCGGGTGCACGTCCACTCCGATCTGGCGCAGGGCAGCGGCGAACGCCGGTTCCCAGCGCGGCGCCGGGGCGGCGGGCCCCGGCACGGTCATCACCTCGTCCCGCACGGCCAGCGCGCTGGCGGTCAGCCCGCGGGCCGTCGGCTGGCCCACGTGCGCGCGGCCCAGCTCCAGCTCGTGCAGCAGGTTGTCGCGGCCGTGCCCCGGCATGACGTCGAGCAGCAGCAACTGGCGGCCGACCACCCGGGCCTCGCTGCAGGTGGTCGCGCCGGGCAGGGCCAGCACCAGGTCGGCCGCGGCCATCAGCTCGGGCACCCGGTCGGTGAAGCCGAACGGGATGACCCGGGGCGTCTGCCGGGCCAGCTCGCGGAACCGCTGCTCGACGGCCCGGTCCCGGCCGGCCACGGCCAGCACGTGCACCCCGGCGGCGGCCAGCTCGGCCACGGTTTCGGTCAGCGGCCCGAACCCCCAGCCGCTGTCGATGACCAGCGCGCAGTACTCCCCCGCCGGCACGCCGAGCGCCGCCCGGGCCGCCGCCTGGCTGGGCGCCGTGTAGAACTCGGCCCGAACCGGCGGCGGCACCACCGACACCGCCGCCCGGGGCAGGTAGCGCCGGACGGAGGCGGCGGCGGCCGGCGAGGTGACCAGGAACAGGTCAGTGCCCGGGGCCGCCCAGATCCGGTGCACGGTCACGTCGGTGCACAGCACGACCGTGCGCAGCCCCGGTGACCGTGCCTTGAGCTGGCCGGCCGCGGTGGCGCCGGTGGCGAACACGCTGAACAGCAGGTCGGCGGGCTGCCTGGCCAGATCGGCTTCGAGCGCCGGTACCAGCCGGGCGCTGGCCGCCCGGGCCATCAGGTCGGCTAGCCGGCTCCCGGTGCGCAGGTGCGCGAAGTGCAGCCCGTCGTACAGGCCCGGGATGGTGACCAGCCGGCCGAACACCCGTTCCCCGGCGCCGCCGCTGCGCCGGCCGAGCAGGGACATACTGTCCACGCTGCGGGTCCGCCATCCCGACTGGTCCAGCAGGCCGGCGCAGCTGCGCGCCATCATCTCGTGACCCAGGCCCAGCGACCCGGCCAGCAGCACAGCGTCCTGCACCGGGTCACCTCCTGGACCGTGGGCTCCGACCGACGAACGATCCCGGGCGGCTCAGCCCGGGATCGGACGGCTACTTCGGCGGTTCGTTCAGTTCGGCTATGACCCACTCGACCGTGACGGCCATCAAGCAGGCGGTGGCAGCAAGCAGTAGCGCCACACGTGCTTCTTTTGGCATTGCTTCCTCCAGTCTCCGGCCCTGCCTGATGTCGCGGGCCCGGCACACGGTTCAGCCTCCATCGCGCCGGCCCGGCCCATATCCCCAAGGTGACTAGTTTCATTTCGGCCGTGCCCCCGGAACACCCGCCCGACGCCCGCCCGATGCCCGCGCGACGCCCGCCGGTCGCTCGCCGGCGCTGTGCGCGCGGCCGTCTTCGCGCCGCTGCGGGGGCCTTCCCACCGCGCCGTGGCCTTCCCGCCGCGCCGCGGCCGGATTACAGTCGGTGTTCTAGCCGGGCGTCGAAGGGGGATCGTGTCGGCGCTGCTGCTGCCCTGGCTGCCCTGGCTGCCCTCCCTGCAGTCCGCCCTGCTCAGCTGACGAGCCGCCACGCCGCCGCACCCACCACCGACCCGCCTAGTCCCCGGCGGCACAGCCGCGCTCACACCCCAGCCTCAGTCGATCCAGTACCGGCAGAACGGCGCCGGTTGCGAAGCGATGGCGGCGACGCCGTCGAGCTTTCCCCCGCACGCCTCGATGACGGCTCTCGACCCGGCGTTGCCCTCATCGCAGAACATCAGCCAACCTGTTTATGCCCGTCCATGCCTGTCCACTCCCGGACCGGCCGGTGCCCAGCGAGTCTCAGTTGCAGCAGGAGTTCGGCGTTGCCCGCGGCACCGCCCGGAAGGCCATCGCCGTGCTCCGTGAGCAGGGTTTCGTTGTCACGGTCAAGGGCCGGGGCTCTTACGTCAGCCCGGCACGGTGACTGGCGGTCATTTCTGGGGTGGCGTTGGGCCGTCTGCCCCGGCCAGCCGCTGATATTCACGGATTGCCTGGCGCACCCGGGCCTCCTCCTCAGCGCGTTCCTGTGCACTAGCCGAGCACGAGCAGGTCGCTGGAGCCTTCGATGGGCTCGGCCGACGTCTCTCTGGCCATCGCGGCGTCGAGCGCGGCAAGTCCCTCGGCTATCTCCTCGTCGGTCATGTGCTCAAACGTCGAGAACGGGAGCAGCCGCACCCGGGCGGCGAATTCGGCCGCGCTGTCGGCGAGCCGCTCCGGGACTGCCTGCAGGGACCGGACTTCCAGGCCAGTCTGGGAAAACGCGGCGGCCACCTGGCCAGTGGTGGGAAACATTTCCCGTTCAATCTCGGGTGCCCGGGGAAAGAACTGGTACCACCACAGATCCCGCATCCGGTCCGCGAACGTGTTCCGGACCAGCACCCGGCCGCCCGGCCGAAGCACCCGGCCAACCTCCGCCGCGGCGGCCAGCAGATCGTCCACGTGGTGGATAACCAAGCACAGCAGTGCGACATCACAGCTGCCGACCGGCAGCGGGATGTCCTCCGCGCGCCCCGCGAGGTAGCTCACCGCCGGGTGCGCCGCCGACTCCACGGCGATCTGCCGCATCCGCTCGGACGGCTCCACTCCGTACACCGGGCCACCGAATGTCTCGGCCAGGGCCGCCGTGAACCGGCCAACACCGCAGCCCAGATCGAGCACCGCCAGCGGTCGCCGCTCCGGAACCTGGCTGGCGAACACCCTCATCCACACGTCCCGCATCGCGGGGCTCATCGCCCGCCCCCGGGCGTACACGGCGAACTGCCGGTCGTCGTAGTTCACCTTGCCGACCATTGCCGCTCCCCTCGACACCCGCTGGCTCAGCACCATTCAATCGCGAGCGCGGGCGGCGACGTCGGCCCGGGAGCGAATGCGGCGGTCGTCGGCGTGCGCCGAGCGGGTCAGGAACCGCAGGCCCGTCACCGGGTCGTCTTGCTGCCCGGCACCTACCCAAGCACAGGCCGCCGCCGTCAGGCCGCGCCCTGGATCCGGACGATGGCGGCGCTGGTGGCCGGCACGGTCAAGCTCATCCCGGCGCCGTCCGGGCAGGCCGGCAGCGCCGCCCACTGCCCCTCCCACGAGGCGTCGCCGGTGATAGCCGCCCCGCCGAGCGTGGCGGCGCCTGCCCCGGCCTGCCCCGGTTCCGCGCTGGACAGCGTCATGACTTCCGCGTGCCGCAGCTCCGGGCCGGGCGCCGTGATCGTCACCGCCGCGTCCACGGCCGCCCGCCCGTGCGTCTTGTTGATCAGCGTGAGGCAGTCCCCGACGCAGTAGGCGGTCAGGTTGACGCCGCCGGTGCTGCCGACGGTCACCGGCCTGACCGCCCCGGCGGAACCGAGGCTGAACGCCTTGATGCCGTACCCCTTGGGGGTGGCGGCGTAGCCGCCGGCGGCCGGGTCGGGCACGATCGTGTCGGTGTACAGCCACTGCTTGTTGTGGAAGTTGATGCCCGCGGCCCCGTGCGCCGCCCACCAGTGCAGGTGATCGAGCGCCCACAGCGCCGAGGCGAACGCGTCGCTCGCGCCCGGCACCCCGGTCAGGTAGTCGTTCGACTCGGTGAGCCGGTAGCTCAGGCCGGCCGCCACCACCGGCGCGAGGTTGCTGGTGTAGAACCAGGGATACGGGATGTACGTGGTGCCCGCGGGCTGGCTGCCGATCTGGGTGCCAGTCACCCACTGCGCGGAGAGCATGTTGCCGATGGCCTGCTCGGCGGTGGTCTTCCCGGGGCTTCCGCCCACGTAGTAGTGCTGGGTGAATTCGGCGACCCGGCCCGCCTCCCGCTCGTCGCGGGCGAACCGTTCGGTCCAGGACACGCCGCTGTCCGGGTCCGGCGTGTAGGTCAGCGACGTGTAGGCCCCGGTGTCCGGGCCGGCCAGCGGCGCCCCGGGCGCCGCCTCGCGCACCGCGCCGGCGAAGTCCTGCCAGGTGGCCAGGTAGGACGGGTAGGCACTGCCCGGCACGCCGCCGATCTCCTCGTAGATGGCCGGGTCGTGCGGATGCCCCGGGTAGCTGTGGAACGCGTGCCAGTCCGGCTCGTTCCCGATCGCGAAGCTGGCCAGGTTCTCCCGGTAGCGCCCCCAGATGTACCCGGCCGCCTGGGCATCGACCGATTTCAGGCCGGCGACGGGCTTGCCGCCGGGACTGAGCAGGCGGAGCGAGTAGATCACCCGCGCCCCGGCCGCGGCGGCGAACGCGAACAGGTTGTCCACCCCGGTGAAGCCATCCGGCCCGGTGCCCGCGGGAGGGTAAAAGTCCACCGATCCCCCGCCGATCCGCAGGTTGCGCAGCCCCAGGTTGCGGAACAGGGTGACCAGCGAACTGTTGTCCGGGCGGAACAGGTAACCGTCCACCCCGGCGTTGCCCGGGTTGAGCGGCCCGCGCTCGAAACTCAGCCCGACGAAATCATCCGGCACCACCGGCCCCGGCGGCCCGTCCGCAATGGTGACCGTTACCGGCTGGGTATGTCCGGGTGCGTCTCCGTCAGCGCGATGGCCCAGGATCCGGCGCAGCATGACCCAGGTCATGCCCAGCCGTCCGGGCCGCCTAACCGCCCCCCGCCAGTATCGTGGCGGCAGCCGAATGAAATGCGGCACCCCAGGGCGAACAACTCGGCGCGCTGGATGGCGCCCAGCCGGAACTGGTCGTCTGGGGCAAACGCATTCATCGTGGTTTCGGACACCGATCCGCAGGCTTCAGATCACCTATCGTGAGTTGAAGCGGGAAACGGCTCCCGACACCGTCAGTGGCTCTGCTCGTACTCGGTAACCACTGAAGCCGGGATACGGCCGCGTTCGCTGATCTGGCGGCCCTGTTCCTTGGCCCAGGACCGGATCTCGGCCGTGTGCGCCCGGTCCGCGGCCCGTCGGCCGGGCCGACGCTGCTGGCCGCCGGTCTTGCGCCGCGCATGCTCAATGAACGGCCCCAGTTTGCTGCGGAGTTCCTTAGCGTCGGCCGCGCACACGTCAATCTCGTACGAGGAGTTGCCAACCCCGAACGAGATCGTCTCCACCGCCTCGACATCGCCGCCATGAAGGTCACACAGCAGCAGGACGCTGACTTGTTGAGCCATCCTGACCCCCTCCCTCTTTGGTTGCGCAGCATACCAGGCACCCGACTCGGGTTCATTTACCAATGACGCATTCTCACGCCTCGCATCGGCCCGATCACCCAATTCGCCTTCAGCGTCCCATGGACCCGGTGCATACCCGCGAATCCTGTATACATTATACGCACATTGGATGCTTTCGCTAACGCGCGTACCAACTCTTGCTAACGCGCGTACCACCGCGCATGGCGTTCTATTCTGCCGCGTGCCCACCCGGCGTACCTCTTGCGGGCTACTGGCGCCGGCCGGGGGCGGCGTTTATTCTGCGCCCATGCCAGCACAGTTGACACATCGCGTGGTGGTGGTCGGGGCAGGGTTCGGCGGGATCGGCATGGCCGCCGCGCTGCAGCAGGCGGGCCTGGACGACTTCCTGGTCGTGGACCGGGCCGATGACCTGGGCGGGACCTGGCGGGACAACACCTATCCCGGCCTGAGCTGCGACATCCCGTCCCACCTGTACTCGTACTCGGCCCGGCCGGGACGCTGGAGCCGCCGCTTCCCGCCCGGCCTGGAGATCCTGGCCTACCTGCACCGGCTGTGCACGGAGCGCGGGCTGGACCGGCACCTCCGGTTCGGCTCGGGTGTCGCGGCCGCGGCGTTCGACGAGCGCCGCGCCCAGTGGCAGCTCACCCTGGAGGACGGCAGCACGCTCCAGGCCCGCGCCGTCGTGTCCGCCGTCGGGCAGCTCGGCCGGCCCAGGATGCCCGGCATCGCGGGCCGGGACGACTTCGCCGGCCCGTCCTGGCACTCAGCCCGCTGGGACCACGGCGTGCACCTGGCCGGCCGGCGGGTGGCCGTGCTGGGCACCGGGGCCAGCGCCATCCAGTTCGTGCCCGAGATCGCCAAGACCGCCGCGCACGTTGACGTGTTCCAGCGCAGCGCGCCGTACATCCTGCCCAAATCGGACCGTGCCTACCGGCCTGGCGAGCAGGCCCTGTACGACTGGCTGCCGGTACTGCGCAAGGCGGACCGGCTGCGCATCTTCCTCTACGGCGAGCTGCTCACCAGCGGCTTCGTGCTGTCCCCCAGGCTGCTGGCCGCGCCGATGCAGCTGTGGCGCCGCCAGCTCCGGGCCATCAGCGACCCGGACCTGCGGGCCAAGTGCGTGCCCAACTACCTGCTGGGCTGCAAACGGGTGCTGTTCTCGGACGACTGGTACCCGACGCTGAACCGGCCCAACGTCGAGCTGATCACCGACCCGATCGAGCGCATCGCGGCCGATGGGGTGGTCACCGCGGATGGGGCCACCCGCCCGGCCGACGTGCTGATCTACGCCACCGGGTTCCAGACGCTCGACTTCCTGGCGCCGATGGCGGTGACCGGCCTCGGCGGGCGCCAGCTGGAAGCGGAATGGCGCGACGGCGCCGCGGCCTACCTCGGCATCACCGTGTCCGGGTTCCCGAACTTCTTCCTGCTTTACGGGCCGAACACCAACCTCGGCGGCAATTCGATCATCTACATGCTGGAAAGCCAGATCGGGTACGTGCTCGGCGCCCTCCGGGCGCTTGAGTCGGACGGACTCGACTGGCTGGACGTGCGGCCCGAGGTGCAGCGGGCGTTCAGTAGCTGGGTGGCGCAGGCGAGCCGCAGGTCGGTGTGGCAGAGCGGATGCCACAACTGGTACACCACCGCCACCGGGCGCAACATCAGCAACTGGCCCGACCAGACCTTCCGGTACCGGCGCCGCGTCCGGCACTTCGACCTGGGCAGCTACCGGATCATGCCGAAGCGCACGGCGGCATGAGCCCGCGGCTGCCGCCGGCCGTCACCCGGCTGGGCGTGCGTCAGCTCGGCCGCCGGGCGCTCGACCCGGCGCTGCCCTGGGCCGTGCAGCGGCGGCGGCTGGACCGGCTGATGGGCGCGTCGCCGGTGCCCCGCGGCACGGCCGTGCGGCGGACCACGCTGGACGGCGTGCCCGCCGAGGTGGTGACCGCCGGCCGGGCCGGTCCCCGGCGGGCCGTGCTGCACTTCCACGGCGGCGGCTACTGCGTGGGCTCGGCGCTGGTGGCCCGGACCTGGGCCGCCCAGCTCAGCGCGCAGACCGGCTGCCAGGTCATCCTCCCCGAGTACCGGCTGGCGCCCGCGCACCGCTATCCCGCCGCCCTGCACGACGCCCATGTCGTGCTGAACGCCCTCCGCGGGCAGCTCGATCCGGCCGGCCTCGTGGTCTCCGGCGACTCGGCCGGTGGGGGGCTGGCCCTGGCGCTTCTACTGAGCACCCGGGACCAGAACGGGGCCGGGGCGCTCCCGGCCGGCTGCATCCTGCTGTCGCCGTGGCTCGACCTCGGCCGCGACCGCCGGGCCAGCCCGGACCTGGTCCGCCGGGACGTGCTGCTCAGCCCGGGCTGGCTGGAGGCCTGCGCCCGCGCCTACACCGACCCGGCCAACTGGGCCGATCCCGCGGTGTCGCCGCTGCGCGCCGCGCACCACGGCCTGCCGCCGCTGCTCATCCAGGCAGGCGACGACGAACTGCTCGCTCCGGACGCCAGCCTGCTGGCCGCGAGCGCCGCGGCCGCCGGGGTGGACGTCAGCTACACCCGGTGGCCGGCCATGTGGCACGACTTCGCGCTGCAGCCCGGCCTCGTCGCGGCGGCCGACAGCGCCTTGGCCCAGGCCGCCTGGTTCGTGTCGACGGTCACCGGCGGCTGACCGGCCGGGGTCAGCCGGCCTGCACCGGGCGGCGCAGGGGGTAGTCGAAGTAGCCGCGGGCCCATCTACCCACCGGGCTGCTGGACAGCACCTCGCCGATCCACGGATCGAGCCGGATGCTGTCCAGGGTGACCGCCGCACCCCGGTTGAAGTCGTTCCGGACCGCGGGCCCGGTGACGATCCAGCCGTCCTGGCCGATCGCGTTCAGCACGGCGTACCGCTCGCCGGGTATCAGCGCGCCCAGCTCCACGACGGCCACGAGGCGGGCTTGCAGAGCAGTGACCAGGATGCCGACCATGTGCTCGGGGGACTTGGCTTCGCTGGGGGCAAGGGCAATCGTCATCAGGGAGCCGTACTCCCATCGCTCGGGCATGCGGTAAGCCTGCCACAGCGCCCCGGCCGGCGCGGCCCGGACAAGGCCGGCCACCGAGGCGCCAGCGCCACCGAGTCCTGGATACTTTAGTCATGCCTCTTACTGGTGACTACGAACCCAGCGCGGCCCCGTGGGCGCGCGACCAGGTTGACCTCTACGAGCGGTCCGGCGGCACCGAGGGAATCGAGCTGAACGGCAAGCCCGTGATCGTCCTGACCTCGCTCGGCGCCCGGACCGGGAAACTGCGCAAGACTCCGCTGATGCGCGTCGAGCACGATGGTGAGTACGCCGTGGTGGCGTCCCTGGGCGGCGCGCCGAAGCACCCGGTCTGGTACTACAACCTGGTCGCGAACCCGCACGTGGAACTGCAGGACCGCGGCGTCAAGAAGGAGTACCAGGCCCGGGAGGTGCGCGGCGCCGAACGCGCGGCCTGGTGGGACCGGGCCGTGGCCGCGTGGCCGGACTACGCGTCCTACCAGGAGAAGACGGACCGGACGATTCCGGTGTTCGTGCTCACCCCGGTAGACCGGTAACTCTCACCCCGGTTGACCGGTAACGCCCGGCTCGGTAGACCGATAACGCCTGGCCGGCTCGCCAGCTCGCCCGGTGGCTCAGCGGCCGATCGCGTCGAGTTCCGCGATGGCGTTGTCCGGCAGCTTCAGCCCGGCGGCGGCCACGTTCTCGCGCAGGTGCGGCACGGACGACGTGCCCGGGATCAGCAGGATGTTCGGTGACCGGTGCAGCAGCCAGGCCAGCGCGACGGCCATCGGAGTCGCGCCGAGCCGGGTGGCCACCGCCCGCAGGGTGTCCGACTGCAGCGGCGAGAAGCCGCCCAGCGGGAAGTACGGCACGAACGCGATGCCCTGCCGCGCGGTGACGTCCACCAGGGCGTCATCGCCGCGGCGGGCGATGTTGTAGCGGTTCTGCACGCAGACGACCGGGGCGATCGACTGCGCCTCGGCAAGCTGGGCGGCGCTGACCGTGCTGAGCCCGAGGTGCCGGATCAGCCCCTGCTGCCGCAGCTCGGCCAGCGCCCCGAACGGCTCCGCGATCGAGCCCGGCTCGGCTTCCTCGAAGCCGCCGACCCGCAGGTTCACCACGTCGAGCACGTCGAGCCCGAGGTGCCGCAGGTTGTCGTGGACCTGCTCGCGTAGCTCGGCCGGGGTGCGGGCGTGCGGCCAGCCACCCTGCTCGTCCCGGCGGGCGCCCACCTTGGTGACGATGTGCAGCTCGTCCGGGTACGGCGCGAGCGCCTCGCGGATCAGCTCGTTGGTGACGTAGGGCCCGTAGAAGTCGGCGGTGTCGATGTGGTTGATGCCGAGGTCCACGGCCGCGCGCAGCACCGCGACGGCGTCGTCGTGGTCTTTCGGCGGCCCGAACACACCGGGGCCGGCCAGCTGCATGGCGCCGTAGCCGACGCGGATCAGTTCGAGATCGGCGGCGCGGTAGCTGCCGCCGGGGATGTCGCGGGAGACCATGAGTTCCTTCCCGCCCGCGGCCGCTCGCCGCGGGCGGTACCCAGCCTGCCCCAGGCCGGGCCGAGCAGCCAGCGCCCTCCTCATCCTGGGGGCGGCAGGACCAGGCTGGACCGCCGGGCGGCTCCTACACTGAATCCGTGACCAGGTCGAACGCGCTGGGCGAGTACCTGCGGGCACGCCGCGAGCTGGTGGACCCGGCGGACGCCGGGCTGCGCGTCACGGGGGTACGGCGCACGCCGGGCCTGCGCCGTGAGGAGGTCGCGACGCTGGCCGGCATCAGCGCCGACTACTACCTGCGGCTGGAGCAGGGCCGCGACCGCAACCCCTCGCCGCAGGTACTCGAGGCGCTGGCCCGCGTGTTCGGGCTCGATGCGACCGCGACGCAGTACCTGCTGAGCCTGTCCACCGCCCGGCCCGCCGCGGCCAGGCGGCCCCGCCGCGAGGTGGTGCCGACCGGCATCCGGCAGCTGCTCGACGTGCTCGGGCTGCCGGCTTTCGTGGAGAACCGGACGTTCGACGTGCTCGCCGCGAACCGGCTCGCGACGGCCCTGTCGCCGAGCATCCGGCCGGGGGCCAACCGGCTGCGGTTGACGTTCCTCGACGAGGCCGAGCGGGATCTGTACCCGGACTGGGCACACGCCGTCGGCGCCATGGTCGCGTCGTTCCGCGCCTCCATCGGCACCGACATCGACGACCCGCGGACCGCGCAGCTCGTCGGCGAGCTGTCGCTGGCCAGCGAGCCGTTCCGGCAGCTGTGGGCGCGGCACGACGTCAGGCCGCTGGCCGGCGCGCTGGCCCGGCTGCGCCACCCGCAGGTCGGGATGCTGGAGCTGCGCCGCGAGAAGCTCCCCATCGGCGACTCGGGTGGCCAGCTGCTGGTCATCTATCACGCCGAGCTGGGCTCGGACAGCGCCCGGTCGCTCGCCCTCCTCGGGTCGCTGGCCGCGACGGACGAGGCGGCGGACGCCGAGGCCGGCCGGACGCCGGGACCAGCCGACGGGACGCCGGGACCAGCCGACGGGACGCCGGGACCGGCCGGCCGGACGCCGAGGCCGCCGGCGCCCAGGCTGACTGCTATCCAGATCCGCAGCCCAAGCTCGTTGGCCACGGCCGCGAGCTGGTACGCCGACAGCCGCGAGTCGGCCAGCCCGTGACAGAACAAGACCGGCGCCGCGTCCGCCGCCCCGACCACCTCGCACGCGATCACGCTGCCGTCACCCCGGCGGACGTCCATGCACACATCATCGCCCGCGGCCCGCACCGGGCCGCAGGCCGGTGTAGCGGATGCGGCC
Organism: uncultured Actinomycetes bacterium; assembly: GCA_963717125.1. Classification (GTDB taxonomy): domain Bacteria; phylum Actinomycetota; class Actinomycetes; order Streptosporangiales; family Streptosporangiaceae; genus RYN-230. Next base: position 205,104 of record CAVQVG010000008.1, on the reverse strand, counting down.
GGGCTGGATCTGGCCACGGTCGATGGCAGCCTGCTCGTCGTGTTCCGTCGTGCCCGCCAGGTCGGGGAAGAAGTACGGGCCGTAGCTGACCGGCCCGGTCGCGTCGAACCGGCGGCCGAGCGCAGCCAGGATGTCCTGCCCGGTGTGCAGGCGTTCCGCCGCCGCCCAGGACCGGCAGCAGGCATCCCAGGGCTGCCCGGAGTCGCGCCATTGCGCGCACAACTCCTGCAACCAGCTGGGCTCGCCGCCCGCCGGCGGGAGCCGCGCGCAGCACCAGCGCGCGGTGGCCTCGTCGAACCTCTCCCGGGCCCACTCCACGACCACGAGGGTGCCGCCTGGCGCCAGGGCCGCCTGGATCAGCTCCAGCACCTCCCCCAGGTCGGCCACGTGATGCAGCGAGGTGCAGGCCAGCACCGCGTCGGCGGGGCCCGGCGGGACGTACCGCTCGAACTCCACGCGGCGGTACCACGGGCCGTCCGGGGCGGCCGGATCGACGCCGACCGCTTGGTAGCCCGCCGCGCGCAGCCGGGGGACGAACCCGCCCAGCGGCCCGCAGCCCAGCTCGGTCACCCAGGCCGGCGCGGCCGGCAACTGGCCGCGGACCACCGGCCAGATCGCCGCCAGCCAGCGTTGATCAGGGGTCACCAGGCCGAGCCTACGCAGCGACCTGGCGGCCCGCCCGATCAGCCGGGCTGTGCTCGTGCCCCTGATTGGTCTGGGTTCCAGCTCAGCACCATGAGCAAGTTATCGGCTACCCAGCGGTGCCAAAATCACCCGTGATTGGCCGTGTCCGGGGCACCGGGCATTCCGTTGCGGCGTGCCTCATAGGCTCCGGCGTATACCGCTCTACCTGGGGAAATGGCTCAGCCGAGCTTGTGCCCGTGCTGCCTGGCGAGATCATCCAGCAGAGCCTTGGCCTTGCTCTTGTCCCGGTGCAGCCCGTGCAGTTCGGCCGACGGCAACTGCATGACGAGAGTCCACGGATTCCGTTCCGAACGGCCGTCAACCTTCGTCAGCCGGTAGCAGACCTGCCCGTCCACGCGCATGATCCATTCGAAGGACATCACCGCGAGGGAACTGGCGGAACTGCTGCTGACCCGGGCGATGACCTTCGGGCCGCCGATTAATGCCATGGGATATGCCCTCTCGCCGGGTGACCCCTTCGGCGATGAAGTCCCGCGCTTCCCGGGGGGGCTGGGTCACGTTGCTACTGGCCTGGGGAGAGGCTACCGGCTGAGTCTGCAAAGGATTGCACAACTCGGCCAGGTGTCAGGAAAATCACAGCTCCTCACGCGCCGGACTTCACCCCGCGGGCGCTCAGCATGTCGCAGCTCCACTGGCCCAGGTCCCGGTCGAGCTGCTCGGGGGTGGGCGGCAGGCCGGGCAGCCGGTGCGTGTGCTGGGCCTTGAGGCCGTCCAGCACGATGGCCAGGTGCCGCCGCCAGCCCGTCCCGGGGACGCCTGGGCGCGCGGTGGAGCCAGGCCCACCACAGATGTGGACCCCACCCCCTAGTATCGGGTCGTGGCGCCGGCCACGATTGTGCTGGGTCTCCTGAAGGCTCAGGGAGGAAATAGCAGGTGGAGAATTCGAGTGAGTTCTGGGCGAACGTAACTACGGTCGTCGTGTCGCCAGTTGCCATCGCGGCTGGATTGGCCAAGGGTACCTATGACGCTTCGACTGATCACGGGGGGTTCGCCGACGGGTTCACCGCCGCCGCCACCCCGGTCATCAAGGCGGGCCGGGACTTTGGTGCGGAACACGGGCCAGTGATCACCCGGGGCGTGCTGACTGGCGCGGCCGGCGCGGTGGGCGCCAAGCTCGTCGGTGGCGCGCTCCGGCACCTGAGGATCTGATCAGCCGGACTCCGGGCGCGGCCCCGGGTGGCCGCCACCGGTGAGTCGGGTGGCGGCCAGCCGTCATATCAGGCATGCCAGGAAACGGAGGCCACGATATGACGCACGAGCCACAGATCCAGCCCCGCGCCGCGCAGCACTACGCGGGCATCCCCGCGACCGTCACCATGGACACCATCTCCACCGCCGTGGACAGCGGCTTCCCCGAGTTGTTCGGCTGGCTGGCCAGCAACGGCATCGCGCCGACCGGGCCGCCGTTCATCCGCTTCCTGGTCATCGACATGGACCGGGAGCTGCTGATCGAGCTGGGCGTGCCGGTGAGCGCACCGGTGACCGGGAACGGCCGGATCCAGCCCGGCGTTCTCCCGGCCGGCCGCTACGCGGTGCTCCGGCACACCGGTCCCTACGACGGCCTGGTGGCCAGCCACGCAGCGCTGCAGGAATGGGCCGCCGACCAGGGGGTCCAGTTCGACACCACCGATACCGCCCAGGGCTCAGTGTGGGGCGGCCGGTTCGAGCACTACCTCACCGACCCGTCGCAGGAGCCCGACCCGGCCAAGTGGGAGACCGACGTGGCCTACCTGACCAGTTAGCGGCCGCCGCCCCGGCGCAGCGTGCCCAGCACCCGGTCGGATCTGGCCGGCCGGGCCACTGGTGACGACTGCTTGTCCCAGGTCATGGATTCGATCGGGCCGTTGAACCAGTGCCCGCGCGGACACTGGATGCGCACGCTTTCCAGCGGGCCATCGGTTGACGTGACCGTATACCGGTCCCTTACTTCAGCCGGCAGCCCACACCGGCTGGCGCCGTGCGCATCCAGGTACGCCGGACAGTCCAGGAACACCACTCCGCTGCTGTCCATGGTTCCCCCCCCGTTCACGACGGCACGTGCCGTCGCAGAGTCGGAGCACCCGGCCGCACCGCTGATACAGCGGGCGGGCCGCCCAGCCTGGGTGGCTGGGCGGCCCGCCGTGCTGACTGGCCTGGCGCGCTAGCGCAAGGCGGGGACCATCCCGGTGATCGCACCTGATGAACTGGCGCTGCTGGACCCGGGGACCGGCCTGGGCAGAGGCTTGCAGGTCTTGTCCCACGGGGCGTTCGGGCCCCTCCTGGCTTCGTTGCCAAACTCTTTAGCGAGCACAGGTGAATGGGGACCGATTCTCCGGCACGAAGGGTCATCGGCAAAAGATTCTGCGGGGCCGACGTTATCCACTTGTTACGGAGCGGACCAGCCGGTCAGCCCGGTCCAGCGGACCGGCCCGGTCAGCCGGGCGCGGACTACGCAGGAACCGCCCAGACCGCGGCGTGTCATGATCGGGTGGACGAAGGGGGCGCCGTGGAGTATCAGACCATCGCCGCGGCCTACCGCGACCTGGAGCGGGCCAGCGGCCGGCTGGCGCTCACCGCCCGGCTCGCCGACCTGCTCGCGGCGACGCCAGCCGACTTGCTGCCCACCGTCTGCTACCTGTGCCAGGGCCTGATCGCGCCGGAGTTCGCGGGCATCGACCTCGGCCTGGCCGAGAAGCTCGCCGTCCGCGCCGTGGCCACGGCCACCGGCCGCACCCCGGAGCAGATCGCCGGGGAGGTGCGGGAGACCGGCGACCTCGGCCAGGCCGCCGACCAGTTGCTGAACGAGACCGCCGCGGGGCGGCCGGCCAGTCTGCCGGTCACCGAGGTGGTCGGCACCCTCCACGAGATCGCCGCGGCCGAGGGACCAGGCTCGCAGGGGCGCAAGCTGGACCTGCTGGCCGGGCTGCTCGCCCGGGCCACCCCGCTGGAAGCCCGGTACCTGCTCCGCCTGGTCACCGGCGGGCTGCGGCTAGGCATCGGCACGCCCACCATCCTGGACGCGCTGGCCCAGGTCTACGCGGGCGGGCGGGCCGACCGGCCGGTGCTGGAACGCGGCTACAACATCTGCTGCGACCTGGGCCGGGTCGCAGCGGTGCTGGTCGCGGGTGGGCTGGCGGCCGTCGAGCAACTGCAGGTGCACCCGGGCAGCCCGGTCCGGGTCATGCTGGCGCAGCGGCTGTCCGACGCCGCGGAGATCCTGGCCAAACTGGGCGGTGAGTGCGCGGCCGAGTACAAGTACGACGGGGTCCGGGTCCAGGCGCACCGCACCGCGGACGGGTCGATCGAGCTGTACACCCGGCGGCTGGAGCGGGTCAGCAACCAGTTCCCCGACGTCGTCGAGCTGCTCCGGGCCGGGCTGAAGCCGCGCGAGGCGATCCTGGAGGGCGAGGTCGTCGCGTTCGACGCCGCCGCGGGCGAGCTGCACCCGTTCCAGGAGGTCATGTTCCGGCGGCGGAAGTACGGCATCAGCGAAGCGGTCCGGGATGTGCCGGTGGGGCTGTTCTGCTTCGAGCTGCTCTACGCCGACGGCGAGGACCTCACCCAGCTGCCCTACCCGGAGCGGCGGGCGCGGCTGGCCGCGGCGATCACCCCGGCGCCGCAGCTGCGGCTCACCACGGCCAGCGAGGTGGTCGATCCGGCCGCGCTGGACGCCGCGTTCGAGCAGGCGGTGACCGACGGCTGCGAGGGGCTGGTGTGCAAGTCGGTGGGCCCGGACGCCAGCTACCGGGCCGGCGCCCGCGGCTGGCAGTGGATCAAGCTGAAGCGCGATTACCGCACCGAGCTGTCCGACACCGTGGACCTGGTCGTGGTCGGCGCGTTCGCCGGGCGCGGCCGGCGCCGCGGGGTCTACGGCGCGCTGCTGCTGGCCGCCTACGACGGGGACGCCGAGGTGTTCCGCACCGTGTCCAAGTGCGGCACCGGGTTCTCCGACGCCGACCTGACCGCGCTGCCGGAGCGGCTGGCGCCGCTGGCCCGCGCCGAACGGCCGGCCCGGGTGGACGCCCGCCAGCAGCCCGACGTGTGGTTCGAGCCCGGGCTGGTGCTGGAGATCCTGAGCGCCGAGCTGACCCTCTCGCCCAACTACACCGCCGCCTGGGGTCAGATCCAGGACGACGCCGGGCTGGCCATGCGCTTCCCGCGGTTCACCGGCCGGTGGCGCGACGACAAGGACGCCACCGATGCCACCAGCACCGGCGAACTGGTCGATCTCTACCGCGCGGCGCAGCGAAAACCGGTTAGCGGGTAAGGGCGTTGAGTGGCCGCTGTTCTCCTCCGGTTTACACCTGGTCAGCGGACGGGTCGGTGAGCGGGGCGCCGCTGGCGCACAGCGGGCACTGCCCAGCCGGCCAGACCTGGCTCTGCATCTCGCCGGCCGCGTACAGCGGCAGCGACATCGTGTCCGCGGCGGCTGCCCGGGCCGGGCCGAGAGCGAGCAGCGCGGCGACCGCGACCGGTACCGCCGCACCGCCGCGCAACTCCGCGTAGCAGGCCCGGATGGCTGTCCCGGCATTGACCGCGTCATCGGCAATGGCCACCCGCCACCCGCCGATCCCGCCCGGCACCCTGGGCAGTCGGTACTCCGACGGCGCGGCAGCAGCCCGGTACCCGGGCAGAAAGGCCGCGCCGAGCCTGCTGGCAATGGCCAGGGCCAGGAACGCGCCCCCCTCCATCGGCCCGCACACGGCATCAACCCGGTGCTCGCGGAGCTGGTCAGCTAGCCACTCGACGTACGGTTCCAGCCGGGCCGGCCGCAGGAACAGCGCGTCAAGGTCCAGCCAGACGTCCCCGTGATACCCAGTCCCCAACTCAAAGTGCCCCCGCCGAGGCTGGGCGAGCCCGCGCACCCCGGAATCCATCCCACTCACCCCAGAATCCTCTCCAGTCCTCCGGATCCCCTCAGGCGTGGTCCGCAGTTCGTGATCAAACGTTAGGTGTCGCAATAGCGGCAGCAAACGTTTGATCACGACGGCGCCGGGCCCGGGCTGAGGCCGGGTGTCGGACCCTGGTGGCAGGGTGCCCGCATGGCGGCCGCGACGCAACCGGCTTGGCGCGGACTGAATATCGCTCTGCGCGAGCAGGAGCGGGTCATCACCCGCGCCCAGGCACTGAGCTTTGGGCTCTCGCCGAGCCAGATCCGGCATCGCGTTCGGCCGGGCGGCCCCTGGCAGTGCCTGCTTCCGGGTGTGTACCTGGCCGCGACCGGGACCCCGACGCAACGGCAACTGGAGATCGCTGCGCTCCGCCGCGCGGGACCCATGAGCGCGCTGACCGGCATCGCAGCGTTACGCCATCACGGCATGCGGGTGCCTGAACGCCGGCTCCTTACGGTGCTGGTTCCGGCTGCCCAGTGCCGTCAGAGTCGCGGTTTCGTCAGGGTGTGGCCGACCACGCGGATGCCTGAGTTCGTGATGGCGGACGGCGCCATCCGGTTCACGCTGGCCGCCCGGGCCGTGGCCGACGCGTCCCGGGAGCTCGAGTCGCTCCGGGAGGTGCGGGCGGTCACTGCTGACGCCGTACAACGCAAATGCTGCCGGTTAGCTGACCTCGTCGATGAACTGGCTCAGGCGCCGATGCGCCAGTCGGCCTGGCTGCGGCAGGCGCTGGGTGAGGTGGCGGACGGGGTCCGGTCGGTGGCCGAGGGGGATCTGCGCGAGCTGATTATCCGCTCTGGGCTGCCCCGGCCGATGTTCAACGCCCGGCTCTACGCCGGGACTGAGTTCCTGGCTAAGGCGGATGCCTGGTGGCCGGAGGCCGGGGTGGCGGCCGAAGTGGATTCGCGGGAGTGGCATCTGTCGCCGGAGGATTGGGAGCGCACGCTGGCCCGGCATGCCCGGATGGGTGGGCGCGGGATCGTCGTGCAGCATTTCACTCCGCATCAGATCCGCGTCGAGCCGGACCGGGTGGCGGCGGACATCAGGTCGGCGCTGCAGGCCGGGCGGCAGCGGCCGCCGCTGGCCGTGCGGACGCGGCCGGCCACTTGAGCGGACGCGGCCGGCCACATGAGCGGACGCGGCCGGCCACTTGACTTGAAGCGGGGTTTAGGTTGTTGGCTGGGACCATGTCTTTCAGCAACGCTGAAGTCGCGTACCTGGCCAGCCAGCGGCTGGGGCGGCTGGCGACCATGCAGCCAGACGGCACGCTCCAGGCCAACCCGGTCGGGTTCCGGTTCAACCCGGCGACCGGGACGATCGACATCGGCGGGTTCAACATGGCGGACAGCCGCAAGTTCCGCAACGTGGCCGACAACGGCCGGGCGGCGTTCGTGGTGGACGACATCGCCTCGGTCAACCCGTGGCGGGTGCGCTGCGTCGAGATCCGCGGCCACGCCGAGGCGATCGCCGCTCCGGACGATTCGGCCGCCCCGGTCCAGGGGGCCATCATCCGGGTCCATCCCGATCGGATCATCAGTTTCGGGCTGGACGACCCGGACGATGCCCCCGACCTCGTCCCGGGCCGCCGCCAGGCCGGCTAGCCGCGGCGCTGGCGGCGTCACGCTGGCGGCTGGCCGGACTGCACGTCGATGGGCGCGCTGGCGGCCGGCGCGTAGCCGATCGGGGTGTGCCCGGGCAGCGCGATCAGGGTGACGTCGAGGGCGGCCTGGCCGCGGGTGACCTGCGCGCTGGTGGCCGGCTTGAGGGTGACCCGGTACTCGAAGCTGGCCACGCCGCCGGGGCTGATCAGCTGGATCCCGCCCGGCTCGGTGACCTTGAGGTAGTCGGTGCCGAAGCCTTCCACGTCGTAGGGAATGGGCTGCCAGACGTTGGTCGTGCTCTCCCGTTCCGCCAGTGAGCCGGCCGGGAACAGGGTGCTGGCCGTGCATGAGCAGTGGCCGAGCGACACGAGGGGCAGCACGTTGGCGTACGTCCGCGCCGTCCCGTTGGTCACGGTGACCCGGAACCGCACGGCCGGGCCGCCGGGCACCAGGCCGGACCCGGCGCCGAGGATGGTGACCTTGGCGGTCAGCGCACCCTGCGGCTGCGCCGCCGGGGTGGCCGGCGCGGGTGTGGCCGGTGGAGCGGCGGCGGCCGGTGATGTGCTCGCGGCCGGGGTGGACGTCGCAGCCGCGGCCGGGGTGGCCGGGACGCTGGCCGGTGCCGAAGTCGCCAGCGCGACCGCCTTGCTGGCGTGCACGGTGGGCGCGGCGGGCGACGGCGACGAGCAGCCGGTGAGCACGATGGCGGCGAGGGCGGCCGCCGCGGGAACGGCTACCCGCAGTGAGGTGGTGGGGCGGCGGGCGGCGGCCGACGGGGTGGCGATGTTCATGTCCGGTCCCTTCGAGGGCTGACGGGGCAGCAGTAGGAGCCACCCGGGGCCGGGCCGCCAACAACTTTCCGCGCCGAACCGCAAGCTGGCCGACAATGGTGCACATGTCTGAGCTAGATCCCGCTCCCGTCCTGGCCGCTCTGGCCAGCAATCCGCAGCTGCGGGTGTTCGTCGGTGGCGGCCGGATCGCGACCATGCCGACGCGGAAGTCGCGGCGGCGCCTGCTGCTCGATGTGATCGCTCAGGCGTTCGAGCCCGGAGTGCGCTATCCCGAGCAGAGCGTCAGCCGGTTCCTCGGCGCGATTCACCCGGACTACGCCGCGTTGCGCCGGCACCTTGTCGATGAGCAGTTCCTGTCCCGCTCGGATGGGGAGTACTGGCGCAGCGGCGGCACGGTGTCGGCAGACACGGTGTCGCCAGACACGGTGTCGCCAGACACGGATGAGTAGCGCACCAGGCGGGCGCGGTGGCGCTGGCGGCGGGCGGCCCAGGCCCGGCAGCCGGTGGCCAGCGCGATCGCGGCCGGGATCGCGAGCGCCCAGCCGCAGAAGCCGAGCATGACGGTGACGGCCAGCGCGCCGGGTACGGCGGCCACCCGCGGCGCACCGCGCAGCACCCGCATGGCCGCCGCCATGGCGCCCAGGTAGACGGTGAGGAACAGGGCTGTCGGCACTGCCACCAGGGCGGCCGCGCCGACGATGCGCAGCCCGTACAGGATGATCAGCAGCAGGCCGGCCACGGCGATCGCGGCCAGCAGCTGGCGCATGGGAGCGGACCGGCGGCGGCCGCCGGTGGCCTGCGCGAGCTGCCCGGCGATGGCGGCCGCGCCGCCGATATACGCATTGGTGGCGCCGATGGTCAGCACGATGGCGGCCACCGCGGCGACGTCCGGGCCGGCCGGGCCGACGGCGTGGCTGAGCAGGCCGGCCAGCGGCACGTCGGTGGCGGCGCGCGGCCCCAGCACGCTGATCGTGGCCACGGCCAGCCCCAGGTACAGCGCGGTCGTGACCGCGAGGGCGATGGCCACCGCCCGCGGCAGCTGCCGCGCCGGGTCGGCGAAGCGCGTGGTCAGCGGGGCGACGGCCTCCCAGCCGACGAAGGAGAACATCAGCGTCGCGGCCGCGCTGCCGACCGAGAGATAGCCATGCGGGGCGAACGGCGCCCAGTTGCTGGCCCGGGCCGCCGCCGCTGACCCCGCGACCGCCGCCACCACTACGCCGGCCAGCAGGCTGACCAGGACAACCAGGGCGGTGGCGCTGGCCCGCAGGCCGCGGGCGGCCAGGCCGATGACGGTCAGCAGCAGCGCGGCCGCGACGCCGGCCCGGGCGAGCTGCCCGCCGCCGGTCAGCTCCGTGACGTAGCTGGCGCCGATGAGGCAGACGATCGGGGCGCCGCCGACCACCCCGGCGAGGAACATCCAGCCGGTCGCCCGGCCCGCGCGCGGCCCCAGGCTCGCGGTGACGTAGCCCATCACCCCGCCGGCCGATGGGATGCGCCGGCCCAGCGCGGAGAACACGGCGGCGAACAGGCCGGACAGGCCGAGCAGGGCCAGCCAGGCCAGGATCGAGGCGGGTCCGGCCTCGGCCGCGGCCAGGCCCGGCAGGAGCAGCAGACCGGGGCCGAGGATCGCCCCGATGTAGAGCGCGGCACCGCGTGAGGTGGTCAGGTTCGGTACGACAACCGGCTTAGTCGTGGAGGTCAGCGCCATGGCTCCAGCCTGGCCGAAATACGGCCGCACGCGATAGCAAATATGACGCCTCCAGCGCTAGTTGGCGCAACGCAGTTGTGCGATCTAGCCAGTAGGCTGCACAGCATGCCCGAGCATGAAGCAGACAGAGTGGATCGTGCCATCGTTGGCCGACTCCAGCGCGACGGCCGGATCGCCAACGTGGATCTCGCGGATGCCATCTCGCTGTCGCCGTCGGCCTGCCTGCGGCGGGTCAAGGCGCTCGAGGCCAGCGGCATCATCGCCGGGTACCGCGCGGAGGTCAGCCGGGTGCGGGCCGGGCTCGGCCTGACCGTCTTCATCGGCCTCAAGGTCGAGGGGCACTCGCAGGAAACCTCGTCCCGGATCGAGCAGGCCCTGCTGGCCATTCCCGCGATCGTCGCCTGCTACCTGGTCTCAGGGAGCAACGACTTCCTGGTCGAGGCGGCCGTGCCCGATCTGGCCAGCTACGAGCAGCTACTGCTGGGACAGCTCCTGACCATCCCCTCGATCGTCGGGGCGCAGAGCACGTTCGCGATCCGGACGATCCTCAGCCGCGGCCCGCTGCCGCTGGAGCACTGGCGCCAGCTCACCTAGCGGGGGCAGTGCAGGTGCTGCAGCTTGCTCGGGACGAGCGGGGGATGACGCCATACTGCCGCGGCGGTGCGGCCAGGCAGGGCGCAGGTGATGTCCATCCGGTGCGGGGTTTCCAGGAAGATGATCTCGGCTCGCAGGGTGTCGCCGTCCAGCCAGCCGCCGGAGGCGGCCACCGGGATGGTGTCGCCGCGGCGATCGGCGGGCTCGGATACCGTCCAGGTCCCCACCCCGACCGGAATGGTCAGCGCGTTATCCGCCTCGACCAGGCTGACCTGCCAGCCAGCGTCGGTCGGCGCCACGCCGACGGCGGTGAGGGCGGGCTGCGTCTGGCTGCTCGCCGCGCCGGTGGCGACGGCGAACGGCGCGCTGGCCCACGGGGCCCAGCTGGGCGGCGCTGGTTCGGCGCGGCAGGCGGGCAGGGTCAGCCGCCGCAGCCGGTTGGTGAGCTGGTCTTGCGCCGGGCCACCGTCCGGCCCGGCGGCATCGAGGCCGGGCAGCAGGCAGGTCCACATGGCGTCGAGCACGGCCTGCATGTCGGTCGTGTAGGCGGTCGTGACGATCACCGTCTGCTGCTCGGGCACGATCACGCAGAACTGCCCGAAGGCCCCGTCGCCGCGGTAACCGTGCCGGGACATCCAGAATTGGAAACCGTAGCCCTGGGCCCAGTCCGAGCTGGCCCCGCCGGGGTTGCTGACCTGCATCGACGTCGCCTCGGCCACCCATGCCTCCGGGATCAGCTGGGCGCCCTGCCAGCGGCCGCGCTGCAGGTACAGCAGCCCGAGCTTGGCGATGTCCTCGGTGCGCGCGTGCAGCCCGCTGAAGCCCTGCTCGCGCCCGGGCGGGAAGGTGTGCCAGCCGACATGCCCGATGCCGAGCGGGTCGAACAGCCGGGGCCGCAGGTACTGGGTGAGCGGCATCCCCGCGTTGCGCTGAATGATGCTGGCCAGCGCGTACGTGCACGGCTGGCTGTAGGCGAAGACCGTGCCCGGCTCCCGGTCGGGCGGACTGAGCAGGAACCCGCGAATCGGCTCGCTGCGGTCGCGGCTGACCGCCTCGAACAGCATGTCCCGGGTATGGCCGCTGGCCATCGCGGCGACGTGCCGCAGCTTCACCGCCCGGCTGCGCGGGTCGGTGATGTCGGCGTCGAACTCGGCGAAGTGCGAGATCACCGTGTCGTCCAGGTCGAGCAGGCCCTCGGCCTGCGCGAACGCCGCCGCGGTGGAGGTGAAGCTCTTGCTGAGCGAGTACAGCAGTTGCGGCCGCCCGGCGCTGTACGGCGCCCACCAGCCCTCGGCCACCACGTGCCCGTTGCGCACCACCATGAGGCTGTGCATCTCGATCCCGGGCTGGTCGTCCAGGGCATCGAGGAAGCGGAGGATCGCGCTCGGGTCCACCCGCTGATCCGCTGGCGTGCTGCGCGGCAGGGAACTCACCATACCGCGAGCCTAAGACACGTCTACGGTGCGGCATGGCCGGAGACGATCCGCCGGGTCACGGGCTCCGGGACAGCCGGGCGAGCGACAGCACAAAGATGGAGGAGAGCACCCAGCCGAGGAGCGTGGCCAGGTTGAGCCACCAGAGCATGAACTCCCCGTTGGGCACGTCCGGGTCCGCGTACCAGGTGGCCCGCTGATCGAGGGAGATCAGCGGGATGACCGTGTCGATCGCGTACAGGACGGGGTTGAAGCAGCGTACTTGCCCGTCACCGCAGCGATCACGCGTTACGCCGCCCGGGGCTGCCGTGCCCGATCGGCCGTGGCTGGACGGGGTGAGCAGCCCACTGGTGGCGTAGACCTCCCCGTTGCCGTTGCTGGCCCGTAGCGCGGCCCGGTTGCCGGGCAGTTCCAGCGAGATGGTGACGAGCGCGAGCAGCAGGGCGAGCAGCCAGAGCACCCGCGCTGGGCGGTAGCCGTAGCCGATGGTGGCGTAGATCGCGTCCAGGACCCGCCGTGGCCACGCGGCATGGGACCAGCTGACCTGGCGGGCATGCTTGCGCTGGGCGATCAGAATCTGCTCGGCTTCCCCTGTGTAACCGTGCTGCCGGAACACCCGGGCCGCCTGCTCGTAGGGACCCGAGTCGAACTCGGTCTGGCGGCGCAGCCAGTCGCACCGCGCGGCCTGGTCCCATACCCGCCCGGGCCCGGCGCCCTGGGGTCGTTCGAAGCGCTCGTACGTCATGCCAGCGATGATGAAGCGTTCCGGCCAGGTGGCCGGGTCGTCGGCCAGCGACGTGGTGGTCACGTCGGTGAAGTCCACGCTCGGCGAGACCGTCTCCCAGCCCAGGTCGATGCTGCCCCGCACGGTCGCGGAAATCGCCTCGATCGCGTGCCCCGCTTCGTTCACCGGTGATGGCTGGGGACAGCGGAACGAGCCGTTCGTGAAGTGCAGCCGGCCCTCTACGGTCGTCCGGTTCAGGGCGACGAGGCCGGTCGAGCTGAATCCGCTGATCAGCCGGACCGGTCCTTTGACCAGAGCCTGGCTGAGCCGGAGCGAGCAGCCACCGGGATTGTGCAACCGCGCGCCCCTGGCGCTGAGGGAGCCGAGCCGGGCCCCGGCCAAGGAGACCGAGCCACCGTCGGTTCGGAGACCGTCGAGGTAAACGTCGCCGTCAACGGTCATCGCGTCGCCGCCGACTAGCGACTCGTGCTCCGGGCGGCTCAGCTCGCCGTGCAGCGCGAGCCGGCCGCGGATAACGGCACCGGCCATCCGGATCGTGCCTTCTACCGCGGCCCGTTGATCCAGCCTGAGCAGGGCGCGGATCTGGGCGTTGGTCAGGTCCAGCGCGGTGCGGCCAGGCGCGCGCAGGATGCAGTCCGGGCCGATGGACACGCTGCTCACGTCGCTCATCGACATGTCGACGCGGCCGGTCACTTCGCACCGTCCGGCCAGCACCATCTCGGCCCCGACCGACAGCCGGGGCGCATCCAGCGCGGTGCCCGCCGAGGTCGGCCGCTCGTAGTTACTGCCGGTCTGGGTGCCCGCATCGGCCAGGATGACGGCGTTGCGGATGATGAACCGGCCGGCCAGCTGAGCGCTGGCCATGGTGAGCCGCCCCAGGATCTCCGGCTTCCGCCCGGCCAGGTCGTCGATCAGGAACACGCTCCCGCCAATGGCCGCGCCCTCGAGGTCGAGAGCGGCCCGTCAGCCGACTCGATGTGCGCGGCCGCGAAATCCAGCGAGCCATCTATCCGGGCACCGAGGAACCTGACTTCGCCCGCGGACCTGAATCCCTGGATCAGCCGGACGGCGCCGCCCACGTGGATCCGGTCCGCCTGAAGCGCCCGGTAACCCTGACCGTCGAGCACGGTGCCGGCGCAGAGCAGGCGGCCGCCGATGTCGGCTTCGCACAGCCACACGGCCGCGGACCGTGACGTGCTCGCGGTGGTCCACAGCGCCCCGGTGACCCGGGACCGGGACAGGTCCAGATCGCGGCGCACGCTGAGCCCGTTGCCGAACAGGCCCGGCAGCCGTGGGCACCCGGTCATCGACAGCTCGTACAGCCGGGCGCCCGTCACCACCGGCGCCGCGTCGAATTCGCAGCCGTCGAAGCCGAGCGGAAACGGCACGGTCAGCCCGGCCAGGTCCAGGCAGCCGGTCACCACGACCTGGCTCAGCCGCATCCCCCCGGGATCCACCTGATCGCGCAACTCATGGCAGCACTGGCGGAGCAGCGCGGCGGGCACGGTGCGCTGCGCGCCGTTCGCCACCCCATGGACAACACTGCCGGTCTTGAGCGCGCCGATGAGCTCCGTCTCATCGATCTCGTCCATGGCAAGCTCCCGACGCGGACGCGGCAGATCTTCCGCCTACCTTGCCAGCACCCGGTGCGCACGGCCTAGCCCTGAACCCAGCCTGCGCGGTCGCGCTTACCGCCGCACCCGGACGTGACCGGCGGCCGGAAGGGGCGAATGCCGCGGAACGCATTGGCTTGCTGGAGCCCTAACCGATAGGCTCTGGCCCGTGCCCGGGCGGGAAGAGTTTGACCGCGAACTGGAAGCCATCGAAGCCAAAGTCATCGAGTTGTTCGGCATGGTGGCCGAGGACCTGCCGGTCGCCACCCAGGCCCTGCTGACCGCTAGCCGGGAGGCAGTCCAGGTACTGGCCGAACGCGAGCAGGCTATCGACGCGCTCTACCTGGAGATCGAGGGTCTGGCCAATCGGCTGATCCTGTTGCAGTCGCCGGCCGCCGCCGATCTGCGCTTCCTGCTTTCCGTCCTGCGGATCGTGCCCGAGCTCGAGCGCTCGCACGACCTGGTCGTGCAGATAGCCGGCGCGGGCAGTCATGTGCTCGGCGCGGACATGTCACCGCGCAGCCGTGGGCTGGTCGAGCGGATGGGCGACCAGGCCTCCAGCATGTGGCGCCAGGCCGCGGACTCCTGGTACCAGCGCGACCGATCGGTGGCCGCGGTGCTGACCGAGCGCGATGACGAGATGGACGAGCTGTACGTCAGCTTGACCGCCGAGCTGGCCTCCGGGCGGATGACGCTGCCGGTGACCATGGAGATGACGCTGGTGGCGCGGAGCTTCGAGCGGCTCGGCGACCACGCCGTCAACATTGCCCGCCGGGTCACCTACCTAGCCGGCTCGGCCCCCACCTAACCATCCCCGTCAGCATTTGTTGACGATAGCCGTCAGGCCGCCGGGCTGAGCTGCCAGCATTCGCCGCGGTGCCAGGCGGCGGCCTGCGGGGGCGCGGTGCGCCAGCGCGATGATCCCGCCGATCGTGACGGCCAGCGCGAAGCCTTCGGCGGCCAGGGCCGGCGGGGTGACGGCGATCTGCTCGTGCAGGAAGGCGGCACCGGCCGCCATGGACACCAGCGGGTCGGCGGTGGTGATGACCGCCAGCACCGGAGCGATCAGGGTGCCCGCCTGGAACGCGTTCTGGTTTAGCAGGAAGCCAACCGGGGTGACGATGACCATGAGGAACAGCGGCCATTGCCGCGCCGGGTCGGCGAAGCCGGCCGGCAGCGTGCTGGGCACGATCTTCAGCAGCAGCGCGTTCACCCCGAAGTCCGCGCCACAGCCCAGCGCCAGCCACAGCGGGCGCACCGTGAGGTCGACCAGCAGCCGCGGGGACAGCGCCGAGCGCTCCGGCACCTGCTTGGTGCTGCGCTCCTCCAGCACCGACGCCCCGCCGAACATAGCCGCGGCGGCCAGCCCCAGGCTCACCGCAATCACCCCGTACATCACGTCTCCTCAGCGGTAGATCCCCTCACGCCTTGGAGACGGTCCGGGCGGCCGATACTCATCGCCGGACCCAGCTGCGGTCGCGGCACCCCGCGGTGACCACCGCCGGGCAACCGATCGGGTAATCGCCGCGCTGCACTAAGTTGTCCGGTGGGGAGCCTGGACAGGAGGTGCCGCGCAGGTGTCTGACCAATCTTCTGCTTCCGGCGCACCGGACGCGAGCCCGCCCCCGACCATCGATACGGCTGTGCCGCACTCGGCTCGGATCTGGAATTACTGGCTGGGCGGCAAAGACAACTATCCGGTCAACCGGCAGGCCGGGCAGGAATTCATCACGGTGTACCCGGGAATCGTCGACGTCGCACGGGCGGTGCGCTATTTCCTGGCCCGGGCGGTCCGGTACCTGGCGGGCGACGCGCACGTCCGGCAGTTCCTGGACATCGGGACCGGCCTGCCCACGGTGGACAACACGCACGAGGTGGCGCAGCGCGTGCACCCGGCGTGCCGGATCGTGTACGTGGACAACGATCCGCTGGTGCTCGTCCATGCCCGTGCGCTGCTCAGCAGCACGGCGGCGGGGGCCTGCGACTATCTCGACGCTGACGTCCGCGACCCGGGCGCGATCCTGGCCGCGGCCGCGGGCACGCTGGACTTCTCCCGCCCGGTCGCGCTGATGTTGCTGGGCATCATGGGCCACGTAGCCGACTATGACCAGGCGCGGTCGATCGTGCGCGAACTGATGGCCGCGTTCCCGCCCGGCAGCTATCTGACGCTCAGCGATGGGGCGAACACGAACAAGGCGCGCGAGGAAGCTCACCGCCGGTACGCTGGAACCGGCGCAATACCGTACGTCCTGCGCAGCCCGGAACAGATCAGCGGGTTCTTCGACGGGCTGGACCTGCTCGAGCCCGGGGTACTGCCGGTATCACGCTGGCGCCCCGACCCGAGCCCGTTTGGGCCGCCCACGCACGTGGACACGTTCGGCGGCGTGGCCCGCAAGACGTAACGACGCGGGTGGCCGCGGCCGGCCGGGATGGAGTGAAGCTAGACGTGATGGTGCAGCGAGATGCCAAGCTGGAAACGCCGACGGCCGATGCCGATGCCGATGCCGATGCCGAGCAGGAGGAGGCCGGCGCGGCGGCGTCCCGGATGCTGCTGGGCGCGCGGCTGCGCGACTTACGCGAGTCAGCCGGGATCTCGCGAGAGGACGCCGCCTACGCGATCCGGGCGTCGGCTTCGAAGATCAGCCGCCTGGAGATGGGCCGGGTCCGCTGCAAGCTCCGCGACGTAGGTGACCTGCTGGACATGTACGGCGTCCGCGACGAATCCGGGCGGAACCAGCTGCTGGACATGGCCACCCAGGCCAGCGCGCCAGCATGGTGGCGCCCGTTCCGGGACGCGGTGCCGGGCTCGCTGGAGACCTACCTCAGCCTGGAACCGTCGGCCAGCCTGATCCGCACCTACGACGTCCAGTTCATCCCGGCCCTGCTGCACACCCCCAGCTACGCGCAGGCGGTGCACCGGATCGCCGCGGGTGATGGGGACGACGCCAGCGTCTGGCCGCGCGCCGGCCTGGTCACCCGGCGGCAGCAGATCCTGCACCGGCCGGAGCCGCCCAAGGTCTGGGCGGTGATCGACGAAGCCGCGCTGCGCCGCCCGGTCGGCGGCGCGACCGTGCTGCGGGCCCAGCTCGAGTACCTGACCCAGGCCATCCAGATGGAAAATGTCAGCATCCAGGTCATGCCGCTCAGCGCGGGCATCGCGCTGGCCGGCGCCCCGATCACCCTGCTGCGTTTCCCGCACGAGGGCCTCGGCGACGTGGTCTGCCTGGAACAGCTCGGCGCGGCCGACTACCTGACCAGGCCGGCCGAGACGCTGGGCTACTGGGGCGCCCTCAACCGGCTGGCCACCATGGCCGAGCCGCCGGCGGCCACGGCCGGAATCCTGCACGACCTCCTGGCCGGCGGAAATGGCGTGCCCGCGTACTAAACACGCGCTTGGAAATGGTTTTATCGCGGGCCAATATTTATGGTTTTTTCTCCACCGCCCTCGTGGCCCGCAGCTCATCCCGGCGTAGCGTCCGGCATGTAGCTATGTCACAGATGACGGCTATTTGTCCGGAATACAACGAGGTGGGCCATGGGCAAGACAGCACGCGGGACAGCGCGGCGCATCGCCGCGCGGATGGCAGTGGCGCTGGTCATGGTCGTGAGCCTGGGCTGGGCGGGCTCGACGGCGGCGCTGGCCTCGGCCGGCGCCACATTACGGCCGGGTTCGGCCCTGGCGGCGAGGCAGGCGCTGGTGCCCGCGGTGGCCGGGGACCGGCGGGTGGACACGCTGCTCAGCGAGATGACGCTGAATGAGAAGCTGACCCTGCTGGAAGGGTCGCAGGAGGCGGCGGCGACCAACCAGTTCACCGCCGGTTACCTGCCAGGTATCCCCCGGCTCGGTATCCCGTCGCTGCGGCTGGCCGACGGGCCACCTGGGGTGGCGAGCAAGCAGCCGTTGACCGGGATGACCGGGACCATGGGCGTGGCGGCCACGTTCAGCCAGCGGGATGCCTACGAAAACGGCGTGGTGATCGGCCGGGACGCGCGGGCGCTGGGCGTGGACGTGGTGCTGGAGCCGTTCGTCAACATCGACCGGGACCCGATCTGGAGCCGGGCGTTCAACACGTTCGGCGAGGACCCGCTGCTGACCGGGCAGACCGGGGCGGCGGAGATTTCCGGCATCCAGAGCCAGGGCACGATGGCGATGGTCAAGCACTTCATCGCCTACGACGGCGGCAACAACGTGGTGCTGGACGAGCAGACGCTGCACGAGATCTACCTACAGCCGTTCGCCGACGCCATCGACGCCGGGGTCGCGTCGATCATGTGCTCCTACAACACCGTCTCGGTGGTCGCGTCCACCCCGTCGGCCGGCGGGACGCCGGGCCCGTACTCCTGCGGCAACTCGCAGACCCTGACCGGGATCCTGCGCGGTGAGCTGGGCTTCAAGGGGTTCATCACCTCGGACTGGGGCGCGAACCACGCGACCAGCTTCATCAACGACGGCCTGGACATGGAGATGCCGGGCACCGGGTTCTTCGGCGTGCTGCCCACCTATTTCGCGGCCAGCGCGCTGCAGGCCGCGATCAGCGCGGGCACCGTCAGCATGGCCACGGTCAATGCGGCGGTCTGGCACATCCTGTATGAGATGGACCGGTTCGGCCTGCTGACCGGCCACTCCAAGCACAACGTCACCCCGGAGCCGGTCAACGCCGACGAGCAGGTCGTCCAGCAGACCGCCCAGGACGCCGCTACCTTGCTGAAGAACGACGATGGCGCGCTGCCGCTGCCGGGCGCCGACCTCAGCCACCTGGCCCTCATCGGCCCGGGCGCGGGCCAGACCATCGCGGTGGGCCAGGCCGGGGAGAACGCGGCCGGCTTCGTGTCTAGGCAGACCGGCACCTACCAGGTGCTGCAGCAGATGCTGCACGGCGACCCGGCCGCGCACGTGTCGTACGCGGTGGGCGATGACATGACCGGCACCCCGGTGCCGGCCTCGGCGCTGAGCCACAGCGGCCAGCCCGGCCTGCTGCGCACCAACACCGGCGACAGCACCAGCTCGGTGGTGCCGCAACTGGATAACACGACCTCCAACGGGCAGGCGCTGCCCGCCGGGTCGGCCTGGACCTGGACCGGCGATCTCAACGTGCCGGTGGCCGGCAGCTACTGGATCAACCTGGGCCTGCTCGGCGCGGGCGGATCCATCAGCCTGGACGGCACGCAGATCGCCAGCACCGGATTCATCAACGGCACCGCGCCCCGCTACGGGGTGCTCCGCCCGGGCGACAACAACGTGCTGCCCACCACCGACGGGCTGGACAACCTGCGCAGCCAGCTCAACCTCACCGCGGGTCAGCACACGCTGTCCGTGACCATCTCCCCCGACGCCTCCGGCGCCCCGGTGCAGGCCCGGCTGAACTGGGTGACCCCCGCCCAGCAGCAGGCCAACACCGACGCCGCCGTGGCCGCGGCGCGCCACGCCAAGGCGGCCGTGGTGTTCGCCTGGTCCACCGGCAGCCTGGACACCCCGCTGCCCGAGGGCCAGGACCAGCTCATCGCCGACGTGGCCGCGGTCAACCCGAACACGATCGTGGTGCTGAACAGCTCCGACCCGGTCGCCATGCCGTGGCTGAGCGACGTCAAGGCCGTGCTGGAGATGTGGTACCCGGGCGACACCGGCGGCTACGCCACCGCCAACGTCCTGCTCGGCCGGGTCGATCCGGCCGGGCGGCTGCCGTTCACCTGGCCCGCCGCCCTGGATCAGGGCGTGGCCAACCAGCCCACCACCCACCCCGAACGCACCTCCAACGGGGTGGACGCCAACGGGAACTACTGCACCACCCCCGGCAGCCCGTTCGGCGGCCCGCAATGCACCACCACCTACACCGAGGGCATCTACGTCGGCTACCGCTGGTATGACCAGCAGCACCTGACGCCGCTCTACCCGTTCGGGTACGGGCTGTCCTACACCCACTTCGGCTACTCCGGCCTGCGCGCCGCACCGGCCCGGGACGGCGGGCTGGACGTGGCCTTCCGGGTGACCAACACCGGCACCGTCACCGGCGACGAGGTGCCCCAGGTCTACCTGGGCGCCCCGGCCAATCCCCCGGCAGGCGTGGCCTTCGCCGACCGCGCGCTGGCCGGCTACGACCGGATCACGCTGCGCCCCGGTCAGTCCCAGCTCGTCGTGCTGCACGTGCCGCTGCGCCAGTTGCAGTACTGGGACACCCAATCCAGCCGCTGGGTCACCGCCTCCGGGCCACGGCCGCTCGACGTGGCCAGCAACGAGCGGGCCACCCAACTGGCCGGCACCGTCACCATCCACTAACCCCGTCGGCCGCCGGGTGGGGGCTCGCCGAGCGCCCGCCCGGCGCTGCCGCCAGGTCCCCGCCCGGCGGTGCCGCCGCGGGCTACGATGACGGCATATGGAGATCTCCCGGAAGTTAACCGAGGCCATCAAGGCACCGTCCAGCCGGTTCACCGGCGACGTGTGGATGTGGGACAGGATGGGCGGGACCGCGCACACCGAAGTGCGCAGTGTGCTGTTCACGCCGGGTGCCCGGACCGCCTGGCACCGGCACCCGGGCGGCCAGGTGCTGCACGTCACCGAGGGCGCGGGCCTGGTCCAGTCCCGGGACGGCACGCGCGAAGAGATCAGGGCCGGCGACTCGGTGACCGCCGCCCCCGGCGAGTGGCACTGGCATGGTGCCGCTCCCGGCGCGTTCCTGGTTCACCTGGCCGTGTCCGACGGCCCCACGGAGTGGGGCGAGCACGTCACCGACGACGAGTATCAGGGGCCGGCCCCGCGGTAGCCCTATAGAACGCCAGCGCCTGGTTCGCGCCGTACTCCGGTCACGGCCGTGTCCGCTCCAGTAGTCGGCGGATAGGCCAGCTGGACCAGGTCGTTGCCGGGCCGGGACACCAGGTTGTAGTCGTGATACCAGGTGTCCGGGCTGACCACGCTCTCATCGGGCACGCCGGTGAGGTACTGCCGAAACCCGCGCCGTAGCCGTTGCCGTTCTGCGTGATGATGGCCGACACCGCGTCCGGACTGGCCGGGGCGAGTCGCCAGCCGATAGGCGCGCCGTAGTCGTGGACGTACATCGCATAGCGGGTCACGCCGAGCTGGGCCAGCAGGTCCGCGGTCAGCGCGTCGAAGGTGTAACCGAACTCAGCTGCCGGCAACATAAAGGAGCTGGCCGGGAAGCCGTGCAGCAGCACGACGGCGGGCGCGTCGGCCAGGCCTTCCTCCCGGTAGAACAACCGCCGTCCGCGGACAGTGGCGTAACCTGTCAAGAGTTTGTTGATGGTTAGGGGACCCGGATGGCAGACGACGCGGTAACCGATGCGGACTTCCTGCTCAGGCTGCTGAACAGCACCCCGGTCGTCGATGGGGTGCCGACCGACCACCTGGCGGACACCGCCGGGGGCTGCGCTTGGCTGGCCAGCGCCGGGGGTCTGGGCACCGAGGCGGAACTAGGGCAGGTGGTGAACGTCCGGCAGCTGCTGCAGGCGGTCGTGCGCGGTGCGCAGCCGCCGGACGTGCTGGCCCCGGTGCTGGACGGCGCGGCCCGCGAGCCGGCCATGACCGGCGGTCAGATCAGCTGGCGACTCCGGGTGGCCCCGGAACGCGAGCTGGCGGTGCGGGCCGTGCTGGCCTGGGACGCCCTGGCCAAGAACAGCCCCGGGCGGCTGCGGCCGTGCGCGAACGACGAATGCCGCCTGTTCCTCATCGACCACAGCAAGGCCGGCACCGCCCGGTGGTGCTCGATGGCCGCCTGCGGCAACCGGATGAAGGCCCGCCGCCACTACCAGCGGGCCCGTGAGGCCTAGCTAGGCATTACATCTCCGTCTGCCTCCCGGCGTTCAGCCCGGACACCACGGTGCACCGCGACGACTGACCAGGAAATACCTGGTTAATCGCTATGCGAACGTTGGTTCGCTATGCGATTGACATGCGTGCGCGCCGGAGCTACGGTCGCGGTACGCGACAGGCCTGCCGCCCTCCCAGTCATTTGAATGACCGCCTGCCCGCCAGGCGGGGAGAGGCACCACCATGGCTGATCGCATGCTGACTGCCGCGAGAACACGTATGGCTGGGCTGAAACGCCCGCTGTCCTGGCTGGCCCTGACCGCGGTGGCGGCCGCGGCGGTCTGCTTAGCTGGCCCGGCGTCGGCCACCGCCCAGCACGCCGCGGCCACCGCCCAGCACACCGCGGCCACCGCCCAGGCCGCCCAGGCCAATCCGGCGAACCGCCTCGGTGTGATCCAGCCCGCGCTCACCTGCGGCCAGCTGGCCACCCTCGACCTGGCCGGGATGACCGGCGTCCCGGTCTCGATCGCCTCCGCGGCCAGCACCACAGCCACCCCGGGCGGCTGGTCGGCGTGTGATGTACACGGCAACATCGCCCCCCAGGAGCAGTTCGAGGCGTTCCTGCCCACCAGCACCTGGCGCCAGCTCTACCTGCAGACCGGCTGCGGCGGGTTCTGCGGCACGGTGAGCATCGCGGCGCAGCAGGCCACCGGTTGCGTGCCGCTGACCAGCGGGCAGTTCGTCATGGCGTCAGATAACGAAGGGCACTTCGGGACGACCGCCTTCGACGCCACCTTCGGCGCGGATGCCCAGCTCCGGGCGGACTTCGGCCACCTCTCCGAGCACCTGCTCGCGGTGTTCATGAAGAAGCTGATCAAGATCTTCTACGGGACGTCGCCGTCCTACTCCTTCTATGACGGCTGTTCCCAGGGCGGTCACGAGGGACTGATGGAGGCGCAGCAGTTCCCGCGTGACTTCAACGGCATCGTGGCCGGTGCGCCGGCCAGCATCACCCAGCCGCTGAACGTCTGGTACCAGTCGTGGAACGCGCTGGCCAACCAGGGGCCGAACGGGCAGCCCATCCTGACCGCGGACAAGCTCCCGATCCTGCACGCCGCGGTGGTCAAGGCCTGTGGCCAGCTCAACGGCCTGGTCATGGACCCGATGACGTGCAATTTCAACCCGGCCAGCATCCAGTGCCCAGCCAACGGCGCCGGGGCCTCCTGCCTGACCGCGGCGCAGGTCACCGTGGTGCGCAAGCTCTACGAAGGGCCGCGCGACGCGCAGGGGACGCTGATGTACCCAGGCTGGCAGGTCCCCGGCTCGGAGCTCAACTGGCTGCCCTGGGTGGTTCCCGCGTCAGGCAGCAGCACGGCCAGCACTATCGATCCGGGCATCGCGCTGAACACCATCAGGTACCTGGCCTACCCGGGCATCGACCCACGGCTCGGCCTGAGCGACGTACCGTTCACCGCGGCCGGCTTCCGCCAGATCATGAACGCCACCGGCAGCACCTTCGACGCCACCAACCCGGACCTGAGCGCGTTCCGGGACGCCGGAGGCAAGCTCATCATGTACCACGGGCTGGCCGACCCGGCGATCTCCCCGATCGGCACCATCGCCTACTACCAGGCCGTCGAGGACCAGATGGGCGGCCTGGCCGCGACCCAGAAATTCGCCCGGCTGTTCCTGATGCCGGGGATGTCGCACTGCTCGGGCGGGCAGGGCCCGAACTCCTTCGACGCCCTCACCGCCGTCATCGCGTGGGCCGAGCAGGGCATCGCCCCCGCATCGCTGCTGACCACCCAGACACCAACCGCGGCCGACCCGGTCCAGTCGCTGCCCGCCTACCCCTATCCGCTGATGGCCACCTACAACGGAACCGGCAACGTGGACCTGGCGTCCAGTTACCACGCGGCGCTGCCCGCGCAGCCGTTCAACGCGCATATCGACTGGCTGGGCAGCTTCTCGCCCAGCAACTCGTACCGCTAGCCCAGTCAGGTAGACGGCGGGGCCGCGGGGTTGAACGGCTGGGGACTGGCTGCGCGGTGAGTTTGTGGCCGGCGACACAAACTCACCGCGCTGTGCCCAGCTCGACTGCCGACTGGCCGCGCGGATCCTCGGGCCGACCGCACTGAACACCGCGCTGACCCGGCTGACCGAGCTGAACGCGATCAAGGCGGACACCAGCCGGCGGTGGGACCGCACCGTCGGCCACCCTGGCATGGCCGCCCGGACCGCCCGCCTGGCCACCGCGCTGCCCCAGGCCAGCGCCACCCCGCCCGACCGGTAACCGCGCCCCCACCCCACCCCACTGGGGACTCCGCCCGGATTCCAACTACGCGAATGCTTGCCTGCGCTCCTGCACCGCAGCGGCATGCGCCAGGGGCGTGGGATGGCGGACGGCCGTTGACGGCCCCATAGATAACCGTTAGATTATGGATAACGGTTATCTAGGAGGAGTCGTGCAGCAGGAAGTAGTGCTGGCGATGCTGGCGAAGGAGCCATCGCACGGCTACCAGCTACGGGGGCGTCTGGGCGAGGCACTCGGGCCGCTCGGCGAGGAGATGAACGCCGGTCAGATCTACGTCACCCTGGGCCGACTGGAGAAGGCGGGCTTGGTGACCTGCGAGCGTTCGCCAGGGTCGCCGGATCGGCCGGACCGGAAGGTGTACGCGCTGACCCCGGCTGGCCAGCAGCGAGTCACCGACTGGCTCACCGAGGTGAGCTGGCCCCGGCCTGACCTCGCCGAATTCCATCTGAAGCTGGTCGCCGCCGGGGCGGCCAGGCTGGCTGACCCCATCGTGATCGTGGACACGCAGCGCCGCGAGCTGCTGAGACGGCTGCGGGATGTTCAGCGGGCCGCGATGGCGGAGCCGGATCACTCCGACGCCGCGCTGCTGCTGGAGGGCATGGTGCTGCGACTGCAGGCTGACCTGCGCTGGCTGGAGGCTTGCGAGGCGAACTGGACCGGCCGGCGGAGTGCATCATGAGCGGCACCGATTCCGCGCCTGTCCTGCGGGCCCGGGGGTTGCGCAAGGACTACGGCAAGAATGAAGGGCTGGTGCGCGCCGTCAACGGGGTCGACCTCGACGTCGCCAGGGGCGAGGCGCTGGCGGTGATGGGGCCGAGCGGCTGCGGGAAGTCCACGCTGCTGCACCTGCTCGGCGGGCTCGACCGGGCCTCGGGCGGGGAGGCGTGGCTGGATGGGCGCCGCCTCGACAAGATGGATGAGAAGGGCCTGGCCCGGCTGCGGCGAGGCGCGGTCGGCTTCGTCTTCCAGGCGTTCCACCTGATGGAGGAGCTGACCGCCGCCGAGAACGTCGAGCTGCCCGCGCTGCTGGCCGGGCGCTCGCCGCGCGCAGCCCGCCAGCGGGCGGCGGAACTGCTGGAGCGGATCGGGCTCGCCGACCGGGCCGGTCACCTGCCCTCAGCGCTGTCCGGCGGCCAGCGGCAGCGCCCGGCCCTCCATCTGGCGCCGGACCTACCCGCCACCGGGCCGCAGAGTTCTCGGTTGCCACTTACCCGGCCATGCCGGGCGTCTCCCGGGGGCTCTGAGCAGAGGCCGGTGCGGGCGGCATAGCCTTGCCCGAGACGGAACGGGCTCAGCCCGGGCAGCCGCATGGCTGGCCGGGTCAGCGCGCGGAAACAGAGCTACGGAAAGAGGCACGATGAGCGCCGGCAAACCAGAGATCGACTTTCCCGGCGGCGAGCCGCCCGCCGAATTGGAGATCACCGACATCTGGGAAGGCCAGGGCCCGACGGCCAGCGCGGGCGACAGCGTCCAGGTGCACTACGTCGGGGTCGCCTACTCGAGCGGCGAAGAATTCGACGCGAGCTGGGACCGGGGCGAACCGCTGTCGTTCCGGCTCGGCGCCGGGCAGGTCATCGCCGGCTGGGACCAGGGCGTGCAGGGCATGAAGGTCGGCGGCCGGCGGCAACTGGTCATCCCGCCGGGCCTGGCCTACGGGGACCGCGGCGCCGGGAACGCGATCGCGCCCGGCGAGACCCTCATCTTCGTCTGCGACCTGGTCGCGGTCTGATCGAGTTGCCCGGGCTAGCCCAGGGCTAGCCCGGGGCCAGCCATCGCAGCGCCTCGCTGCCGCCGGTGCGCACCGTGCGGAGCGGAGCTGGCACGGCCCACCACTGGTCCGGGCGATCGACGACCGGGGCGTCGAGCCCGTGTTCCAGGACCCGGGCTAGCCGGAGCAGGAAGGCGGCGATCCCGGCCGCACCCTGCATCCATGAGGTGCCGGGCGGCAGCAGCGGCGGGCGGCGGCGATGCTCGGTGAACCGCCAGCACGCCCCGGCCCGGTCGCGGAGGGCGCGCTCGACGAGCGCGTCGGCCATCGTCCGGGCCGCCTGCAGGCCGGCCTGGACCTGGCCGGTGCCGTCCTGCGCCGCGTCGAGCAGCACATCCCCCACTCCCGCGGTGCCGCAGCACCGGCCGTCGTTGTCCCAGAAACCCGGCCGGATCCGCCGTGGCACACCGGAGGCCAGGACCGCGTCCAGGCACCGTTGCCGCAGCCACGTCACCGGCCGCCCGGCGACCCTGTCCACCCCGGCCGCGGCCAGGGCCGCGAACAGCTGCGAGGTCCCGGCCGGTCCATGGCACCAGCCGAAGGTCACCGGGTCCACGCCCCGGGTGGAATACGGCAGGGTGTGGGGGACGACAAACCCGTCCTCATCCAGTGAGCCCACGGCCAGCAGGTGCCGCGCGCCGCGCTCGGCGGCCGCGACAAAGTCGGCCCGGCCGAGCGCCGCCCCGGCGATGGCCAGCGCGGTGGCCACCCCCGCGGTGCCGTGCGAGTAGTTCGGCATCCGCGACGGCCATCGCGGCAGCATGACCCAGTCCAGGCCGTCCCCGACCTGGTCGGCCGCGTGCAGCAGAGCGTCGCCACCGGCCGCCGCGATGCCGTGGGCACGCGCACCGCCGGCCCAGACCGCGGCCAGCACCACACCCGCGCTGCCTTGCACCAGGTCCGTCACTGGCGCCACCGACCCCGGCTCGATCTCCAGCGTGGTGTTCCAGCCCCGCGGAGTCGCCAGCTCCGCCAGCCGGGCCAGCGCGGCCTGCTCACGATCCGGGGCGAGCAGCTTCAGCGCGGTCACGTCCCCAGCCAGCCCGAGATACAGCGACGGCTCGGTCCGGGCCGGCAGCCCAGCCAGCAACCGCGCCACGATCCCGGCCGCCAGCGACTGCTCGGCGCCGGTCAGCGCGCGGAACTGACGGATCTCGGCCAGCACCGGCGCCAGCCCGCCGATCCCGGCGTACAGCGAGTCACGGTCCTGGCCCGGCCGGGCCGGGGGGCCAGCTTCGGGCACCTCCTCCGGCAGCCAGGGGCCGGCATCGTCCTGGACCTGGCCCAGCACCCAGGCCCAGCCCGCCTCCCCCAGCTCCCGGTAAGCCTCAGCCGCTGCCACCCGACAAGGCTACGAGTGCGGTGCGGACGCGCCGACCTGCAGCCCGCCGCGCTCAGCCGGCCGCCTGCACCAGCCCGGCGTACGCCGCGGGAAGCTGCCCGGTGAGATGGCGGTATCCCTCCTCGCCCAGCGTCTCGCGCAGCACGGCGAGGACGGCGGCGGCGCCCGCGCGGGCATCGTCCTCGGTTACCCCCGTGCGCTGGCTCACCTTCCTGATGAAGTCGATGAGCCGGATCGGGTGTGCCTCTTTCCGGCGCCGCCGCCGGACCTGCACCTGCCCGGCCAGGTCGGGGAGGTCCGCGGCCAGCCGCCTCGTCTCGCCGTCGCTCAGCTGGTCTCCGAGGCCCTCCAGTACCGCCCGGGTGACGTCCGCCGATTCCTCGCGTGACAGGCCGGTTCGCTCCGCTACCGTCCGGAAGAATCCTTTCTTGTCTATGGCCACGGCTCCCTTCGTCGGCCTATCGGCCAGTATCGTGGGCCCGGTGACCCAGGTCAGCGCCGGGGTGAGCGCACCGGCCGGATGCCGGTGAGCGGGCGAGGGGGATCGTGATGCCAGTAATCGTCGTGACCAGGCTGCGGCTGAAGGACCCGGCGCTGCTGGATGAGTTCTTCACGGCTGCGGTCGCCGCGATCGAACAGGCGCAGAAGTCCGACGGTAACCTCGGCGCAGACGCGCTGGCCGACGCCGACAATGCCTGGTGGACCGTTAGTGCCTGGCAAGAACGCCGCCCCATGCTGGCCTTTGTGAACAGCGAGCCGCACCGGGGCATCAGCCAGCGCCTGGACCATTTCTGCGACGAGGCGACGTTCGCCGACTGGGAGCAGGCCAGCGCGGATCTGCCGGACTGGCAGACAAGCTGGCGGCACATCACCGCCGATGGCCAGGTGGCGGAACTCACCCAGCCGTCAGCCGCGAATGGGACTCGCGCCTTTCCGCCGCCCGTCGTGTCGCCTCAGTAACGGGAGCAGCCCCGGTCATGGCCCACCTCGCTACTCGTGATTGCTTTTACAGGTCTGGGTGCCCATAACAGCGGGTGCTTGCTTGGGCTGGGCGGCGTCATATCTCGCGATCGGCGAACAGGATATGCGTCGCGGCCGGTCTTGCGTACTGGTCGGCATGCCGCCGTCGCGGTGGGCGTTCGCGCCCGGCCGCGGCGCTGGGAAGTGCACCTGCACGTGGAGCCCGCCGCCCGGGCGCAGCCGGACCTTCAGGCCAGCGTCATGGGCGGTGGCTATCGCGCGGACAATGGACAGCCCGAGCCCGTGACCATCAGGGTGAGTAGCCCGCTCACCGCCGAGTCGCTGGAACGGCTGGAAGAGCCGTTCAGCCTGGTCTTCGGGCACCAGCGGACCTGTGTTGGACACCGTCAGGACGGAGTGCTGGTACCTGGTTTCCGTGCGCACGTCCAGGCGGCCTCCTGGCACGTTGTGGCGGATCGCATTGTCCACCAGGTTGGCGGCCATGCGCTCGACGAGGTCTGGGTTGCCGACCACGTCGGCATGGCCGAGCGAGAAACTCGCCTGCAATCCCTGGCGGTCGGCCTCGGCGCGAAACATCGAGAGGGCCCGCCCGGTGACCGCTGCCAGGTCGAACGGGTCGTGCCGGTCGAGGCCCCGCTCGCTGCTGGCCAGGGTGAGGAGGGCTTCCATGAGCCGTTCTTGCTGTTCCCCGGACGCCAGCAGTTCTTCGCACGTGACCCGCAGCTCCTCGGCGGTCGCGCTGGGATCGGCCAGGGCGATCTCCAGAAGGGCGCGGTCGAGGGTCCGAGGCGTCCGCAGCTCGTGGGAGGCGCTGGCGACGAAGTGACGCTGCGCCTCGAAGGCCGCCTCGAGCCGGGCGAGCAGGCCGTCGATCGTGTCGGCGAGGTGCTTGATTTCGTCGCCCGGGCCGGGAAGGGCGAGCCGCTCGTGCAGGTTGCGCTCGGTGATCTGCTGGGTAGCGGCCGTCATTGTCCGGAGCGGCCGCAGCACGCGGCCCGCCATAAGCCAGCCACACACGATGGCGAGGGCAGCCATGATGGCGAGTGCGATGCCGGACTGGGTGAGGAGCTGGTGGAGATCCTGGGCGTGCTGGGCGGCCGCCTGTGCGCTGAGCTGACGGGCGATCTGCACCTGGTGAGCGGTGGGGCTGTGGTTACGGAGCTGCGGGCTCGACTGGTGGGACGGCCCTGCGGGCGATCCTTTGACGGCGATTTCCTCTCCGCCTTTGCCGCTCACGAACAACGCGGTAGCCGTGGAGCGATCGACCAGCAGGTAGGTGATGGCCAGCAAGCAGGCCCCCGCGATGAGGAAGAGGCTGCTGTAGAGAACTGTCAGCCGGAACCGCACGGTGCGCCGCGGTCGCCGCAGCCGGGAGCGGGCCAAGGTGAGCTGCCGGATCACGGGCGTCGCCATATCAGATCCGATATCCGGGGGGCACGGTCTCGATGACCGGAGGGTCTCCGAGCTTGGCGCGCAGGCGGCTGACGGTGATCTTGACGGTCTTGGTGAACGGGTCCGCCATCTCGTCCCACACTCCGTCGAGCAGGTCTCCGACGGTGAGCACACGGCCCTGGGCGGCGAGCAGGCGTTCGAGGACGGCGAACTCCTTGGGGGTGAGCGCGAGGGGCTTGCCCGCCCGGGTGGCGACCCGGCGGGCGGGATCGAGGCAGAGGTCACCGTGGACCAGGATCGGCGGCAGCGAGGGGGAGGAGCGGCGGCTGAGGGCGTGGATGCGGGCCACCAGCTCGGCGAAGGCGAACGGCTTGGGCAGGTAGTCATCCGCGCCCAGGCCGAGGCCTTCCACCCGGTCGCTGATCGTTCGCGCCGCGGTCAGCATCAGGATCCGGCTGTGGTGCCGGTCGGCGACGAGCGTCCGGCAGACGTCGTCGCCGTGCACGCGAGGCAGGTCGCGGTCGAGCACCACGACGTCGTAGTCCGTCGCGGCGACATGGGCCAGGGCATCCTCGCCGTCGAAGACCACGTTGACGGCCATGCCTTCCCGGCGCAGCCCTCTCGCCAGTGTGGTGGCGAGCTTGGCGTGATCCTCGACCAGCAGGACCCTCATTCGCCCCTCCCTTGGGCCGCATCGTCGGCGGCCGCTGCTGGGCATGCCGCTGAGCTGGTGTTTCGCAGCTTCCAGGATGCCCGACCAGCGGTTACACAGCAGTAACAGCACTACCGCCGTGTTACCAGCGCCGCCATAGCCTCCAACCGGATCTCGGTCAAGGAGGAACATGTTATGGACGAAACGCTGGCCGCCTGGCCCACTGACGCGAAGCGGCGCGGGGCCCGGCTTCGCCGCGCAGGACTGATCATCGCTGTTATCGCTGGCCTCGCGCTCTTCCTCGGGGCCTGTGGCGGAAGCTCGGCAGGGTCGGGAGGGCCGGGATCCGCGCCATCGGGGCAGGATCCCTCCTCGCCGGGGTCATCGCAGAGCGGCGCGGTGGCGTTCGCGCAATGCGTGCGCTCGCACGGGGTACCGGACTTCCCCGACCCGCAGAACGGCCATTTCCTGATCAGCGGCAACGATCGGAGCAACCCCAACTTCAACTCCGCCGTCCAGGCCTGCCAGCACCTGCTGGGCCCGGGCGGGGCGACCAACGGCGGCGGGTCGAACAACTCGCAACTGCTCGCCTTCGCCAAGTGCATGCAGACGCACGGGGTGCCGCAGTTCCCTGACCCCACGGCCAACGGCGGCATCGGGCTGCCGCAGGGAGTCGACCCGAACTCGCCGCAGTTCCAGAAGGCCTGGAAGGAATGCCAGTCCAAACTCCCCGGCAACCTTCAAGGCCAGCAGCCATGAGAACGACCGCAGGAAAGCCGGCCGATGAGGTCGCCGCCCCGCTCCCGGCACATGCTGGCCGGCCGAAGCGCCGCCGGCGGAAGCTGGTCGCGGCGGGCATGCTGATCGTGGTCGCGGCAGGCGCGGTCGCGCTCGGGGTCACCGACCCGTTCCGCGGATCCAGTGCCGGGGCGGCACCCGGTCCCGAGACCACGGCGCTGGCCATGGTCACCAGGCGGTCACTGTCGTCGCAGACCCAGGTGAACGCCACCCTGGGCTACGCCGGCAGCTACAGCGTCGTCGCCCTGTCCGCCGCCGGGGGCGGGAGTCAGCCCTCGGGCTCGGGTTCGGGCGCGGAGGCGGGCCAGCCCGGCGGGTCGTCATCGGCGGCAGCGTTCACCGCGCTGCCAGATCCCGGCCAGGTGGTACGGCAGGGCCAGAGCCTGTACTCGGTCAACCAGTCTCCGGCGATTCTCCTGTACGGCGCCGTCCCGGCGTACCGGACCCTGTCGGAGGGAATGACAGGTGCCGACGTCCGGCAGCTCAACACCGACCTCGTCGCGCTCAAGGACGCCACGAGCTCCCAGCTCGACCCGCACTCCAGCTACTTCAGCGCGGCAACCGTGAGCGCGCTGGATAGCCTCCAGGCCAAGCTCGGCGTGGCCCAGACCGGCAGCCTCGCGCTCGGCCAGGCTGTCTTCCTGCCTACAGCCGCGAGGGTGACCAGCGTCTCCGCCTCGGTCGGGAGCCCGGCCCAGCCGGGCGCGCAGGTCTTGCAGGCAAGCTCAACGACCCGGCAGGTCACCGCCCAGCTCGACGCCACCCAGCAGTCGGACGTGATGGTCGGCGACCGCGTGTCCATCACCTTGCCCGACAACCAGACGACGCCCGGCGTCGTGACCTCCGTCGGGACCGTGGCCACGACCCCCTCCTCGGGCTCTGGCGGAGGGTCGGGTTCGTCGTCAAGCTCATCAAGCTCGGGGTCGGGAAGCACGCCGACCATCGAGGTCGACGTCAAGCCCACCGACCGGTCCGCTACCGGCACCCTCGACCAGGCGCCGGTCCAAGTCACCATCACCACCGGCACGGCGGACAATGCCCTGGTCGTGCCCGTCGACGCGCTGATCGCCCGGGCGAGCGGCGGTTACGCGGTGGAAGTCGCCGGGGACGGGGGCAGCCGCCGCATCGTCCCGGTGTCGCTGGGGCTGTTCGACGACGCCGACGGATTGGTGCAGGTGAATGGCACCGGGCTCGCGGCCGGGCAGAGCGTGGTGGTCCCGAAGCTATGACCCTGCGCAACGAGTCCCGCCCGGCCACCGCGAGCGCCGGAGCGGAACCGGGCTCGCCCGCGGCAGAATCTGTTCCCCCGGTGCTCGAGGTTGACGCCGTGACCAAGATCTACCCCAGCCAGCCGCCCGTGACCGCCCTGCGGGGCGTGAGCTTCGCCGTCCGCCAGGGCGAACTGGCGGCCATCGTCGGCCCGTCCGGCTCGGGCAAGACCACCTTGCTGCACCTGATCGGCACGCTCGACCGGCCCAGCTCCGGGGTGGTGCGGCTCGCCGGCATCGACGTGGCCGGGCTGGACGACCGCGAGATCGCCCACCTGCGGGCCACCCGCATCGGGTTCGTCTTCCAGCAGTTCTTCCTCGCCGAGCACGAAACCGTGCTCGACAACGTGGCCGATGGCCTCCTGTACGCCGGGATCCGGCTGGCCGAACGGCGCCGGCGGGCGCTTGACGCCCTTGACCTCGTCGGCCTCGCGGCGCGGTCCGGCGCCCGGCCCACCCAGCTGTCCGGAGGGCAGCGGCAGCGCGTAGCCATCGCGCGGGCCCTGGCCGGCCAGCCGGACATCGTGCTCGCCGACGAGCCCACCGGCAACCTCGACCAGGCCACCGGCCAGTCCCTCCTGGCCCTCTTCGAGGCCCTGCACGGCGGCGGCGTCACGATCCTGATCATCACCCACGACCAGGGCATCGCCACGCGTATGCCCCGGCGCGTCGAGATGCTCGATGGACGCATCGTGGCCGACACCACCCAACCTCAACCGGAGCAACCATGACCACCACCACCGTGCCCGTTCCCCGGCGGCTGGCGCTCGCCGACCTGCTCCGACTGGCCTGCGTCGGCCTTCGCACCCGCAAGCTGCGCGCCGGACTGTCGGCGCTGGGCATCGCCATCGGGGTGGCCGCCATCGTGGCCGTGCTCGGCCTGTCCGCCTCATCCCAGGCCGGGCTGCTCGCCGAGCTCGACCGGCTGGGCACCAACATGCTCACCGTCAGCAACGGCCAGACCCTCTTCGGCCAGCCCGCCGAGCTCCCCAGCCAGGCCCCGGCCATGATCGGGCGGATCACGGGAGTCGCCGCGGTCCAGGACACCGCCTACATAAGCAACGTCAACGTCTTCCGGAGCCCGCTCATCCCGTCCATCGACACCAACGCCCTCACCGTGCAGGCCGCCAGCCTCGGCCTGCTGCAGGCCACCGGGGACACCCTCGCCCGCGGCAGCTTCCTGAACGCCGCCACCGCCCAGGAGCCGGTCGCGGTGCTCGGCGCCCTGGCCGCCCAGCGCCTCGGCATCGACCGGGTCTTCGCCGGGGAGCGCGTCTGGCTCGACAACCAGTGGTTCTACGTCGCGGGAATCCTGAACCCCGCGGTGCTCGCCCCCGGCATCGACACGTCCGTGCTCGTCGGCTACCCGGCCGCGCGGGCCTATCTCGGCGCCGACGGGCATCCGTCAACTATTTATGTGCGCGCTCAGACCGACCAGGTTGACGCGGTGCAGTCGCTGCTCGCGGCGACGGCCAACCCCGAGGCTCCCAATCAGGTCGACGTGAGCCAGCCCTCCCAGGCGCTCGTCGCGCGCGCCGACGCCCAGTCCGCGCTCAACGGCCTGTTCCTCGGCCTCGGGGCGGTGGCGCTGCTCGTCGGCGCGGTGGGCGTCGCCAACATCATGATCATCTCAGTTCTCGAGCGCCGCTCAGAGATCGGGCTACGCCGGGCGCTCGGAGCCACGAAGGGCCACGTCCGCATCCAGTTCCTGACCGAAGCCATCCTGCTCGCACTCCTGGGCGGCGCGGTCGGGGTCGCCACCGGAGCACTGTCAACCGCCGTGTACGCCTACGCCAAAGGCTGGGCCGTCGTGGTACCCGCGCTCGCCTGGGGCGGCGGCCTCGGCGCAGCGCTCGCGATCGGCGGCATCGCCGGCCTGCTCCCCGCGCTGCGCGCTGCCCGCATGTCACCCACCGAAGCCCTGTGGGCCATATGACAGCCACCTCAGCCGGGACGGCAGCCCAACCGACCTGAAGTCCACAAGCCCGAGGGTGGACAGCATCAGCGGTGCTTCTACACCACTCACGACCGGAGTTGTCCGCTGATGCTGCCGTGCGTGAGTCTGCCGATGCCTGTGACCTGGCCGATGATCTTGTCAAGGCGCCGCTGCCGGTAGGGTCAGCCGTGACCATATCCGCGGAATGGGGCGGGGATTGTGCCGGTCCTGATCGACACGGTGGCCTGGGTCCGGGTGGAGGACGGCCGGATTCTCTGCGCCCGGCCGCGGGGGAAGGATGTCTTCTACATCCCCGGCGGGAAGCGTGAGGGCACCGAAAGCGACCTGCAGGTGCTGCTGCGCGAGATCAGCGAGGAGCTGACGGTCACGCTGCTGCCCGGGACGGTGCGGGAGGTCGGCACCTATGAGGCAGCTCAGCCTGATGGCCAGGCCGACCCGGTGGTCGTGCGGATGAGCTGCTATACCGCCGACTACTCCGGGACGCTGGCCGCCAGCAGCGAGATCGCCGAGTTCGCCTGGTTCGGCTACGCCGATCGGCCCCGGGTACCGCCCGTCAACCAGCTGCTCTTCGACGACCTCAAGGCGGCTGGCCAGCTGCACTGACCCGCTCAGGCCGGTACCGGCGGCCACGAGGGCTGGTGCAGATGGGCCGCCCTGGCCGCGAAGCGCTTGCGGTAGGTGGTGGCACTGATCCCGTAGTGGGCCTTGAAGCGACGGGCGAAGTTGCTTTGATCCGGCCAGCCGACCGCACCGCCGATGCTGGTGATCGGCTCGTCCGAGTGCAGCAGCAGGACAGCGGCGTGCTCGGCGCGGAGCTGGGCCAGATAGGCCATGGGCGGCAGCCCGGTGGCGGCGTTGAACAAACGCACCAGGTAACCCGGGGCCAGGTGCAACTCGGCGGCGAGCCCGGTCAGCGTCCAGCGGCGCGCGGGGCGGCGCCCCGGGTCTGCCTGACCCGGGGCGCCGCCGTCGGCCGGGCCATGATCACGGGCGCGCCTCGTACACGAGGTTGAAGGGTGTTTCCGCGGCGCGGCGGAAGCGCGTGAAGCCGGCCGCGGTGACCACGTCCCTGATCCTGGCTTCGCCGGCCTGGGCGCCGAGCGCCAGCCCGACCTCCTGGGACAGCGAGGCCGGCGTGCACAGCAATGTGGAGAACGCGTAGTAGGCCCGCCCCACCGGGTTGAGGTTGCCCTCGACCCTGTCGTCGGCATTCGGCTCCACGATCATCCAGGTGCCGTCGGGCTGGAGCGTGCCGCGGACGTGGCGCGCGGCCCCGACCGGGTCACCCATGTCATGCAGGCAGTCGAACATGGTGACCAGGTCGTAGCCGGAACCGGCGTAGGCCGCCGCCGGGGCCGTCTCGAACTGGACCCGGCTGTCCACCCCGGCCTCGCGGGCCCGGCCGCGCGCGGTCTCGATCGAGCCGTCGTGGTAATCGGTGCCGATGAAGGTCGAGTTCGGGTACGCCTGGGCCATCAGGATCGTGGACGAGCCGTGGCCGCAGCCGACGTCGGCTATCCGGGCCCCGCGCTCCAGCTTGGCGACCACTCCGTCCAGCGCGGGCAGCCACGCCGAAATCAGGTTGGCGTTGTAGCCGGGCCGGAAGAACCGCTCGCAGCCGTCCAGCACGTCGGGCACATGCTCGTGCCAGCCGAATCCGGCCCCGCTGCGGGTCACCTCCATGATCCGCGGCGAGTCGACCACCGAACCCAGCGCGATCTGGAAGAACCCGGGCAGGTACGCCGGGCTGTCGCTGTCGGTGAGCGCGACCGCCTGCTCGGGGGGCAGGGTGTACCGGCCGCTGTCCGGGTCGTAGCTGACGAAATCGCCCGCCGCCTGGGCGTTCAGCCACTCCCGGACGTATCGCTCGGCCGTGCCGGTGCGTTCGGCCAGTTCGCCCGGGGTCAGCGGCCCCGCGTTGGCCAGCGCCCGGTACAGGCCCAGCTTGTCGCCCATCACCACCAGGGCGGTGTTCAGCGTCGCGCCAACTTCCTCGACCGCGCGGAACACGAACTGCATGAGCTTGCCCTCGTCGATCTCGGGAACCTGCTCGGTGGTGCTCACGATGTCTCTCCTCCCCCTTGGGTTTTCGGCGAGCGTAGGTTCGGGTTCGCCGGGTTCGCTTCCGGTGGGGCACCTAGTTCTGGGCCTGGCTATGCCGCGTCGCACCAGGTCGTGCCTACAATCACGGCATGCTGCTGGGCCGTGATCATGAACGGCAGGAAATCGGCCAGGTGCTGGCGCAGGCGCGTTCAGGGGCCAGCGCGGCGCTGGCTCTCGTTGGGGAGCCAGGAATCGGCAAAACCGCGCTGCTCGACGACGCGGCCAGCCGGGCCACCGGGATGCTGCTGCTCCGGGCGCGCGGTATCGAGTCGGAGGCACAGATCCCGTTCGGGTCGCTGCTGGAACTGATCCGACCGGCCCTCGTGCTGCTCGACCAGATCCCGCCACCCCAGGCGGCGGCGCTGGAAAGCGCGCTGGCGCTGCGGCCAGGGTCGGCGCAGGACCGGTTCGCCGTGGGCGCCGCGACGCTCAGCCTGCTGGCGGCCTACGCCGAGCAGGGCCCGGTGGCGGTGCTGGTGGACGATGCCCAGTGGCTGGACGGAGCGAGCGCCCAGGCGCTGCTGTTCGCATTCCGGCGGCTGATGGCCGACCCGGTCGCCGTCCTGGTCGCGGTCCGCGCCGGTGAGCCGTCCCTGCTCGACGGGGCCGACCTGCCCGTGCTCCAGCTCAGCGGGCTGACCAGCGAGGATGCCGCCGCGCTCATGCCCGGGCTGCCCGTGGAGTCGGCCCGGCGGCTGCACCTGGCGACGGCGGGCAACCCGCTCGCGCTGCTGGAACTCGCCGCGGACGCCGACGACCTGGTGCTGGCCCCCGAGGGCGCCCCGGTCCTCGTGTCGGCCCGGATCTCCGGCGCGTTCCTGCACCGCGCTGG
This sequence comes from uncultured Actinomycetes bacterium, assembly GCA_963717125.1. GTDB lineage: Bacteria > Actinomycetota > Actinomycetes > Streptosporangiales > Streptosporangiaceae > RYN-230. The sequence goes on along the minus strand of CAVQVG010000008.1, from coordinate 167,877 downwards.
CCTGCTTAACCGGGCCGCGCGGCAGGCACTGGTGCTGGCCGCGACCAGCGATACCGGGGATCTGGCCACGCTGGACCGGGCCGCCGCCCGGCTCGAGATCGACCTGTCCGCGCTGGCCGCGGCGGAGAGCGCGGGGCTGGTCGCGCTGCACGCGGGCACGGTGGAGTTCCGCCATCCGCTGGCCCGGTCCGCGGTCTATGCCGGCGCGCCGGCCGCGCAGCGGCGGGCAGCGCACCGGGCGCTCGCCGCCGCGCTGCCCGACCGGGACGTGGACCGCCGCGCCTGGCATCTCGCCGCGGCCGCGGCCGGCCCGGACGAAGCGGCGTCGGCCGCGCTCGCCCAGGCCGCCGCCCGGGGCCGGGACCGGAGCGCGTACCCGACCGCGGCGGCCGCGTTCGAGCGGGCCGGGCGGCTCGCGGCCGACGTCGAGCGGCGCGCCTGGCTGCTCTGGCAGGCGGCCGAGACGGCCTGGCTCGCGGGGCTGATCAACCGCGCGGTCGCGCTGCTCGACGAGGCCCGCGCGCTGGCCAGCCAGCCCCGCACCCTGGTCGAGATCGACCGGCTGGCCGGCCACATCGCCATGCTGCGCGGCCCGGTGATGCGCAGTCACGCGATCTTGACCGAGGCGGCCGGCCGGGCCGACCCGGAACTGGCCGTCACGATGCTGGCCGAAGCGGCCTTCGCCTGCCTCTACGCGGGGAAGCCAGCCGAGATGCTGGCGGCGGCCGAGCGAGCGCGGGCCAGCCTGCCGGCTGACCCGTCGGTCCGCGCCCGCCTGCTGGCCGCGACGGCCCTCGGCACGGCGCGGATCATCGGCGGGGACGCGGGCGCGGGCGCCGACGCCCTACACGAAGCGGTCACACTGGCGGAAGGCTCGGCCGAGGTACGCGGCGACCTCCGGCTGCTGCCCTGGCTGGCCGTCCTGCCGCTGTTCCTCCGCGAGAGCGGCACCGGGCGCTCCCTGCTGGAGCACGCACTGCAGACCGCGCGCGTACACGCCGCCGTCGGTGTGCTCCCATTCGCCCTCAACCTGATCGCCCGCGACCAGGCCACCAGCGACCGCTGGGCGGTCGCGGAAGCGACCTACCGAGAGGCGATCGACCTCGCACGGGAGAGCGGACAGCAGACGGCACTGGCGTTCGGCATGGCGGGTCTGGCCTGGCTGCAGGGGCGCCGCGGCCGGGAGCAGGAAAGCCGGGCCGGTGCCACCGAAGCGCTGGTCCTCTGCCGCGAGCTGGGCATGGGGCTGCATGAGATCTGGGCCACGGCCGCGCTCGGCGAACTCGAGCTTGGTCTCGGTGATGCGGCCCGCGCGGTGGCGCACTTCGAGCGCCAGCAGCAACTGCTCGATGACCTCGCCATCACCGACCCGGATCTGTCACCGGCCGCTGAGCTGGTCAACGGTTACCTGAAGCTCGGCCGGGCGGCCGACGCGCAGCGGGTCGCGGCCGAGTTCACCGCCAGCGCGGACGCCAAGGGGCAGCCCTGGCCGCTGGCCCGGGCGCTGCGCTGCCACGGCATGCTGACCGCGGATACGGGCTTCGCGGAGGATTTCGAGCGCGCGATCACCCTGCATGAGCTGACACCCGACGTGTTCGAGACCGCGCGCACCCGGCTGGCCTATGGCGAGCGGTTGCGCCGGTCCCGGAACCGGGTGCTGGCCCGCGAGCAGCTGCGCGCGGCGGCGGATACGTTCGAGGGCCTCGACGCCCGGCCGTGGGCCGAGCGGGCCCACGCCGAACTGGCCGCCACCGGGGAAACCCGGCGGCCGCGGGACGCCAGCAGCGTCAACGTGCTCACCCCGCAGGAGCTGCAGATCGCGCTGCTGCTCGCCGGGGGGAAGACGACGCGGGAAACCGCGGCCGCGTTGTTTCTCAGCCCCAAGACGGTGGAGTACCACCTCCGGCACACCTACCAGCGACTTGGTATCCACTCCCGCGACGAACTCGCGGAGCGGCTCCGCCACGCCAGCGCCGATACGACCGGCGCGACCCGGCGGCCCACCGCTCGGTTAGCCGGCGCCCGGCAGCGGCGACGGATGCCGGGGCTGGTAGATGGGGAACTCTGTGCCGTCCGGCAGCCGGATCGCCGCCAGCAGGCCCCAGCCCTGGTCGGAGACGTCGCGGGCCACCTCGACGCCGTTGCCCCGCAGCTCGGCCAGCGTGGCGTGAATGTCGTCGCACATCAGGTACAGCTCATGGTGGCCGGTCCCGTCGGCCGGGTGCACGGCCAGCTCGGCGGGTGGCAGCGCGAAGATGAGCCAGCCGGCGCCGGCGTCCACCGACGGCAGGTTCAGCACATCGGCGAAGAACGCCCGTACCTGCTCAGCGGCTGGGGAAAAGACGATCGCGTGCACACCGGTGATCACGATCCGACCTTGGCATAGCCCCGGCCGCCGGGCAAACTCGCGGCCGTGGCTGGTCAACCACGGCTGACCGGGAGAGCGGTGAGCAGCACGTCCGACACAACCGCGCCGCGATCTGGCTCGCGGGTTCGGGCAACTTTGCGCCAGCCCCAGGCCCGGAAGGCTCGCTGCGCCGGCGCGGCCGCGGCCAGGACGGTGAGGGTGGCCCGTTCCTCGCGGCGGTTCGCCAGGATCAGGTCGTGCAGTTCCCGGCCGATGCCCTGGTGCCGCCAGGAGGCGCGGACCAGCAGTTCGGTCAGCGCGAAGGTCCGGCCCGCGTGCTCGGCGGTGATCTCTTCATCCAGCGGGGTGGTCAGGTACCGCCACCAGGACGTGGACGGCCGGAGCGGCATCCCGGCCGCGTAGCCGACCAGGTAGCCGCCATGGCGGGCCTCGGCCAGGGCAAAACCAGGCTGGCGGCGCTGCACCCGGAACCGGCCGCCGAACGTCGCCGCGTCCTCGGCGCAGCGGTACGGCGGGTCGGCGTATACCTCGGCGTGCAGGTCGCGCAGTTCGTCTTCGTGCGCGGCCGCCTGCGTCCCGTCCAGCAGCTGGAACGCCAGGCTGGCCGTGGGCACGTCCATGACCACCACGGTACGTGCGCCGTGGCTGGCAAGGATCACGACGAGAGCGTCCCGACTGAGGGAAATCAATGGCCCCTGCCTCGCCACCGGGAGATGATCTAGGAGTGCTCGTCAACCTCTGGCCCTTGTTCGGACTCACGGTGCAGACCTCACGGCTGAAGCTCCGCCTCCCGCACGAGCAGGAGATCGCCGAACTCGCGAGCATCGCGGGTAGCGGAGTCCACCACCCGGGTGAGCGGCCCTTCCTCACCCCCTGGACCGCCGGTGACCCGCAGGACCGGGCTCGCTTCGTCCTCCAGGAGCACTGGAGTCAGCTCGGCACCTGGAGCGCGTGCGCCTGGCGGCTCGGGCTGGGAGTATTTCTCGACGAACAACCGCTGGGCATCGTGACCTTGCGCGCGCGGGACTTCCCGGTGGTCCGGGAGGTCACCACGTCTTCGTGGCTGGGACTGCCCCACCATGGAAAGGGCTACGGCACCGAGGCGCGCGCCGGGCTGCTGACGCTGGCGTTCGACCACCTAGGAGCCGACGCCGCACTCACCGAAGTGTTCCAGGACAACCACTCCTCGCAAGGCGTCTCCCGCAAGCTGGGCTACGAACCGGATGGCATCTCACGAGACGCCCGTGGCAACGAAGTCGTGGTCTCCGACCGGCTGCGCCTTACTCGCCAGAAGTGGCAGTCGCAGCCACAGACCAGCGCGACAGTCGTCGGGTTCGCCGATTGCCGCTCTATGTTCGGGCAGTGACAACTCACTCATCTCCGGGTGGCCAGCGTGACCACGGTCAGCGAGTTGGCAGGCGCCTGGTAACTGAAGACTCCGTTCGAGCCCGCCAGCGTGCCCCGGCTCGGTGTCACGGCGGCCGGGTCCGCGAGCGTGTTACCGGCTTGCGGGTCGGGGTCGCTCAGCACCTCGATGCGCGCGGCCGATGCCTCGCTCCCGCCGAACGTGAGGTCGCAGGCAACGCTCTGGTCAGCCGGATTGACGATCTTGAGGTAGACCCGGCCAGCCCGGCTGCCGATGGTGGCGGAGCAGTACAGGCCGCCGCCGCTGGCCGTGATCGGCAGCACGCTGTCGCCGAGGTTGCGGGCGAACATCTGCTGCACCCAGTAGGAGGTCGAGCCGAAGCTGTGCACCTGGTCGAAGCCGATCAGGTCGGGGTTCCACTGCGTGTAACCGACGTAGGCAAACAGCGGGGCGTAGGAGCTCATCCGGACGATGTCGGAGTTGCGTTCCATCCCGGTCATGAACGCGGCCTCGCCGATGGAGTTGCCGAGCAGGCCGGTGGGCAGCGAGCCCGCGTTGGCCGTGGCCGAGTACTCGCCCACGAACACCATCGGCCCGGTGCGGTCGTAACCGTCGTAGCGGGTGGCCTGCTGCTCGAAGAACGCGGCGTCGCTGTAGTAGTGCTCGTCGATGATCTCGACCGGGCGGCTGGTCACCAGCGTGGTGGCGATGAGCTTGACCTGCGGGTAGGCAGCCTTGATGGCGTCGTAGAACATCGGGTACCGGTAGGCGTTGTAGCTAGCGGCGCCGCCATTGAGCTCGTCCTCGTTACCGATCTCGATGTAGGGCACGGGGAACGGCGCCGGATGGCCGTCGGCCGCGCGCCGGGCGCCCCAGGTGGAGGTCACCGGACCGATCGCGTACTCGATCTGGTCCAGCGCGTCCTGCACGTACGGTCCCAGGTCAGTTTCGGCGACAACGGTGCCGTTGAGGCTCAGCCCGGCCCACACGGCCATCACCGGCGTCACCCCGAGGTCGTCGGCGAGCTGAAGGTATTCCAGCAGGCCCAGTCCGTCATCGGACCAATAGCCCCAGGCCGAGTTCAGGTGGCCGGGACGTGCCCAGACCGGCCCGATCGTGGTCTTCCAGTCCCAGCGGGTGTCGAGGCTCACGCCCTCCACGTAGTTTCCGCCGGGGAAGCGGAGGATCCTGGGATGGATCTGCTGGAGCAGCTCGACCAGGTCGGGACGCAGTCCGTTGGCCCGGTTCCGGTAGGTGGGCGGGAACAGCGAGACGACCTGGAGCCAGACCGACGTGCCGGCCGGCACCGGGGTGACGTGGCGGCCGCGGTTGTCGATGCCGATGACGAACCGGTTGCCGGTCAACTCGGTCGCGCCGGCTGGCACCCGCAACGTGGTGGTCAGCCGTTTCCAGCCAGAAGTTAAGCCGTACACCTCGGCGGTGGCGAACGTCTGCGAGCCGTCCTGGCTCTCCAGGCTGACCGTGAGCGGCCCACGGAGGGGCGGGCTGGCCTTGGCGAAGAAGGACACCCGGTAGGTCCGCCCGGGGACCACCGGTACCCCAAAGTAACCGCTGTTGGCCATACCGGCTCGCTGGCCAGCGCCGAACGACGTCAGATCGAGCCGCAGCGACCTGGTCAGCTGGTCGTTCAGCGGGGTGCTGGTGTCCAGCGACGCGGTCATCGTCGCGCCACCGTCCTGCACCGGCGTCCACTCGGTGGTGATGGGCACGATCGCCGCGTCCCGGGAGTTGCCGGAGGAGTCGACCGCGACGTCGCCCTTGGCCTCGTCGAACCGGTACCAGGCGACGTCACCGCCGCCCGCCGTGCCGCCCGCCGACGTGGTCAGCGACTGGACCTCGGCCGCGGACAGCGCCCGGCTGTAGATCTGGAACTCATCCACCACCCCGTCCAGGTACGGATCCGGCGGGAACTGGGACTTGCCGATGTAGTTCTGGTTGGTCGTGCCCAGGCTGGACGGGTTCAGCGTCATCGTGGTGTTTGTCGCCACCGCCGCGCCGTTCACGTACAGCGTCCCGGTGGTCCCGGCCAGTGTGACGGCCAGGTGCGTCCACTCGTTCACCGGCAGCGGCGCGGGCGCGTTCAGCCGCTGCTCGTTGCCGTTCCCGCTCACCGTGATGGCGAATCTGGGCGTAGCCCCAGCCGACACGGTCAGGAACATGTAGACCGTCTCGCCGGTGCCGAAGTCGAATACCCGCGCCCAGGTCGCGATCGCGGCCGGATTCACCCAGGTGGCGATCGTGAAGTCCGTCAGCCCGCCGGCGATGCCGGTCGGCAGGGCCACATACTGGGCTGGGCTGCCGCCGCCCAACTGCAGCGCGCTGCCGAACTTGCCGGGCACCCGCGGGATGTCAGCCGGTGCCACCCATTGGACCGGTGTCGCCGGATCCATGAACGCCCGGTTGCGGATCAGTTCCGCGTACAGCCCGCCCACCCCGGCGTAGTTGATCTCCTCGAAGAACACCCCAAACAGGTCCGGGCTGACCGCGTGGCCTGGATTGGCCGTATCGACCGTCAGGGCCAGCGGTAAGCTGGCCGCCCTGGCCGCGGTGGCCGTGATGCCTTCCGCTGGCAGCGCGGCCGCGCCGAGGATGCCCAGTGCGGCACCGCGCAGCACAGAACGCCTGGTGACTCCCTGCTCGCTCATGACTCGTCTCCCGGTAGTGAATATGTACTGCGGCCAGCAGCGATGGGCGCCGAGGCGCACGAGTTCCGGTTGTGCGCCCGTACGAGAACCGGTCAAACCATTGTGAGCGTTAACAACACACTTATGCACAAATGCTAACTTTCGGCACCACGCCCGCAAGAGCTACCAGCGAGTAACTTTGCCGGCGGCGCCACGGTCATTCACCGCGAGCGCGCAGAACGGGTCGGCCGCCTCGCTGAGGCCCATCACGCCGGATCCTCGGCGGCCTGGCGGATCACCGTACGGGAGCCGGCCTCATCGAGGGCCGCGGCCGCGATGTCAGCGTAAGCATCCTGGTAGCGCTGGATCTCGCCGGGCCGTTCGAGATAGAGCGCACCGGTGAAGCCAGCTACGTAGACGACGGGCGGTTCGCTTTCCTGCCCGTCGCCGTTGACCGGGAAGCGGAGCATCGCGAACGGACCGGACAGCATGCCGCGATGCAGTCCGGCGTTGAACGGAACGACCCGGATGCTGACGTTGGGCAGCATGGCTGCATCGGCCAGCTGATGCAGCTGCTCGGCCATGACCTGCGGGCCGGCGATGGGGCGGCGCAGCACGGCCTCGCTGAGCAGCACCTCGGCGGTGAGCGGGGCGGTCACCCGGCTGAGCAGGGCCTGCCGGGCCAGCCGGGCCTGGACCCGCCGGGCGATCTCCGCATCGCCGATGTCCGGACGGTCCGCCCGGATCAGCGCACGGGCGTAGCCAGCGGTCTGCAGCAGGCCGGGGACCAGGTCGGATTCGTAGCGCAGCAGCCGCGAGGCGGCTTCCTCCAGGCCGAGGTAGAGGTTCAGCCAGTCCGGGACGACGTCGTCGTAGGCGTGCCACCAATCGCGCCCTCTGGTCTCCCTGGCCAGCAGCATCAGGCCCTGGGTGACCTCGGCGGTAGCACCGTAAACCCGGCACATGGCTTCGACGTCCAGGGTGCGGAGCGCGGTCTGGCCGGTCTCGATCCGCCACAACTTGGGCTCGGACCACTCCAGTGCCTGCGCGGCCAGCTTGGTCGTCAACTTGGCCTGGTTGCGCAGCGCGCGCAGGTGCCGCCCGAGCTGCCGGCGGGGCACCGTGGGACCGGCGGTGGTCTCCGCTGCCATCAAGGCGTCTTCCTTTCATATCGAGGGAAACTCAGATTCCAATGTGAAAGCATTAGCAATTACGAGGCGTTAGGAATTAGCTGGTCTGTCAATAGACAGAGAGAATATCCTGCCGAAACATTACCGGCCAAACCGTTACCGTGAATTGCTCAGCCCGGGCTAGCGCGTACCGGCACGTCGGCAAGAAAGGCAATACTCACTACGAAGGAGACTCGTAGTGGGCAGCCCGCTGCAACGATTCTCGGCGAGCGTTACGACAGTCTGGCCGGAACCGGGACTGGGCCGGTGAATTGCGGGCGGGCCCGGGTCACCCGGATGAGCTGGGTGAGGTGGCCGGCCCGGCCGGCGCTCACGGGCAGACGCGGGCGCGGGCGGCCGGCCGCTTCGCGGGCAGGCGCGGGCGGGCGGCCGCTTCGCGGGCAGACGCGGGCGCGGGCGGCCGGGCAGGCGCGGGCGCGCACAGCCGGTGCTCGCGGGCAGGCGCGGGCGCGCACGGCGCGATCGCCGTTCAGGTAACGAGCACCCCGGGAAGCGGCGCGCTCAGCCGGCGCGCCCGTCCCGGGCGCCGGGTCGTTTGGATCGGCGGATCCGGGGTGGCCAGCCGCGGGCCTCACGCCAAGGCGGCCACCCCGGGTCGGTCAGCCGCCTGTTACGGCAGGTGCCATTGCTGGTTGCTGCCGCCGTTGCAGGTGTACAAGATGAGCTGGGTTCCTGGGGTGGTGTTGGAAGCCGGGTCGTCCAGGCACTTGCCGGAAGCCGGATTGACCAGTTGCCCGCCGGATGCCTGCCATTGCTGGTTCGCGCCGCCATTGCACGGCCACCACTCGATCAGGGTGCCGTTACTGTAGTTGGCGCCGGTGATGTCCATGCATCCACCGCCGATCTGCAGGGTGCCGTTGCTGGCCACCGTCCAGTTCTGCGCGGCCGGGACGCTGTCGCACGTGTAGAGCTGCACCTTGTTGCCGGCCGTGGCGCTGGCATTGGCCAGGTCTACGCAGTCGCCGCTGTTGATACCGGAGGTGATCGGCCCGGTCGCCCCGGTGGTGCTGCCGGAGTAGGGCGCGTACCCAGCCGCGACGATGCTGGCCTGGACCGCGCTCTCGGCGGCAGCCGATGGATAACCGGACGTCAGCACACCTTCGTAAAAGGTGCCGGCGGAACCCTTGCTGTTGTCGCCGCCAATGCCGAGGATGATCGCGCCTTCCTTGTGCATCGGGTTGTAACCCGACACGTTGGGCCGTGCTCCGCTGTAGAACGCCGAGACACCGCCGGACTGCGCGTTGCCGCCCAAGATGGCCCACTGGTTCGGTTCGCCCTCGATCATGGCGGTGGTGAACCGGTCACTGATGGTCGGGTCGTTCGCGTTGTAGCCCGCGTTAACCCCGGAGAACAGGCCGTTCTCCATGTCGGCCATGATCCACGGGCCGTTGCCGGTGCCATAACCCCAGACCTTGATGGTGCCGAAGTAGATGGCTTCCATGTGACCGTTGCCGTTGTCATCGTTGTTCGTCTCGGCGTTGCCGTAGTCGAAGCAGCAGCCAGCGTTGTAGTGCGTGCCGTCGAGGACCGCGTACTCACCCTCGGCCTGGTCGCCGGTCGCGATACCCGAGGTGCTGTCATCGCGGTACCCGGTGCCCGCCGCCACATAGACGCCGTAGGCCTCATGGCCGCCGACCGTCACCGGCGCCGCGGTCGCGTTGGCCAGGTTGTCCGGGCCGCTGGCCGCCCCGCCGCCAGGCGCCTGGACGAGGTCGTTGCCATGCCCGGACTGGTCGTAGATCCTCGTGATGACGCAGGTTGTGCCCGCGCAGAAGGAATCCTGCGCGGCCGCGTTGGCGACGCCGCCCGTGCTCAGCGGGTAGATGCTCAGGTAGGTGTTGTCGGAGGAGCGGCGCACCTGGTACAGCGGCCCGTCGTAGGACGCGTACAGCGCCCGGGTCGTGCTGTGCGCCGCCACGCATGGCGTGCCGTAGGACGCATAGATGTCGCACGGCAGCGACGCCGCCGAGGCCGGCGCCGCACCCCCGGCGGCCAAGCCGCCGACGGCGAGCGTCAGCGCCGCGCCGAGCAGAAGTAATGCCTGCCTCAGGGACCGAAGTGGTGACCGGACGGTCATGTGTACCTGCCTTTCCTTATCCGACGCTTCATTGCTGGCTGGATTGGCCTAAGCCCACCTGGCACTTCTGCTCCAGGCACCTCCCAATTCACGCAGCGCCCTGGCCCCGCCGGCGTCGGCTATCGGCTCCGGTCCGGCTGGGCTCCGGTTTCGGCTGTGGCTCGGCTTCAGTTGGGGCTCCGGCTGCAATGGCAGACCTGGGCGAGCCCAGAACCACCGCACGTTAGCGTTAACAACTTTCGCTCGCTAAGGACCTGGGAACTTGGGACGAAGTGCCGCCGATTGTGAGCGATCTCAAACCCCGCGTCAACGGACTGCCCTAGGGCCGGCCGCTTCCGGCCCAGGAACACCAGGGCTGCCTGCTCATATACCCCGGCCACACGGCGCGGCAGTCCGGGAAATTTCACCCGGCCCGCCCCCCGCCCCCCGCCGGCCAGCACCCCACCGGCCACCCGCCCGCCGACCAGCACCCCCGCTGGCCAGCACCCCGCCGGCCAACCCACCCGTGGCTACCGTGCCCCGGCCACCCGCCCCGTGGCCACCCCGCCCACCAGCCCCCCCCCCCCCCCGCCGACGCAGGCGAACCGGCGAACCGACGCCGCGTCCGCCGGCGCAGGCACGCCGGCACACCGGCGGCGCCGGCCCGGCCCCAGGCTCGCCGGCGCGCCGGCACGGCGGCCGTGCCGGCACACCGGCACGGCCGTCACGGATGCCCATGACCGGCCGGAAAGCAGCGGCGACGGACCCGGGGTCTCGCTATATACCCTGACGATAAAGTGGACTATTGGGCCCGACCGCCCGGACGTGCATGCACGTACAGTCATCGCCTGGCCGCATTCGATTGCAGCTGCTAAGCGGGCAAAGGGACATGTGTAGCATGTCGTATATTCCCGTTTTACGCACCAGTAGACGACCCGAGTCCCGGCGCCGTCAGGGAAGTTGCCGGCCAAATTTCCTGGCAATTTGCTAAGTGATCTAGGGACCGGTCCTGCTGAACCGGTATTTCACAACGCCGGAGACCCTGGTCAGAGCCATAACCAAGGAAGCGCGCCCGGCTCCGCACCGGGCGCACGCAGCTGAGCGTTTGTGCAATTGCTTGGCGCATGTGCACGAGATCATGCACGTGCAGATACGCGTGCACTGCGCACGATTGCATAGGACACCCGATATGTACCCACTAAGAACTTCTCACAGAATCGCCCAGCCACTCCCCGTGCGCGATACTCTGAGCGGCGATGTGGGGCCCTTGCGAGCAGAGTAGACAGACTGACTCGACGGGGGTTGAGGACGCGGAGAAGGGCCTACATGTCAAAAAAGCTACTCGGGAGTTCGAAACACGAAACACGAAACACATGACCCGCGCGGATCGGCTCAATCGCGCCGGGTCTACGCGCTCATTGATGAATATGGCGACGGCCCCTGGTGCAACAGGGGCCGTCGCCTAACCACAGCCGGTTCCCTGATGAGGACTCAGCCAATGGACAAGGTAGTGGATAGCATTCGGGCCGTGAAGGGCCCCACGGGCCCGAGATCTCAGGAGCGAGCGGCCAGTCTCCTGGCCGAGTCGCCCCGGGCGGTCGCTGGGACGCCCCGCGCCGCCCGGGCCGGGAAGGGGCAAGGCCCGCCGGGCAGACCGCACGCCTAGGGGCCTGACCGGCCAGAACACCGCGACAGATCCGCATTCCTGAGCGACCCGCACGGCAGTCCGAACCCATCCGGCCGTGCGCTGGGTGTCACCGTCCGCAGGCACCGGTCGCCACCAGCATTCCCGGACACACTCCTGAAAAGGATCCTGACATGAATTCCCCGCCGCACCAGATGCCGGTGCCCACCTGCCACGCCGACGGCGCCTGCGGCCGGCCGCCACGCTTCCAGGCCTACCTGGATGCCGCGGATGGCACCGGGCCAGTGCACACCAGCGCGGAGGCTTGTTCCGACCACCTCGGCGACATGGTGCAAGCCCTGACCGACTGGGCTCGCGGTCGCCACCTCACCGGGGCCCAGCTCAGGCTGTTCGCGATCGACCGGCCCGCCGACGGCACCGACGGCACCGGCAGCAGCACCGACGGCACCGGCAGCAGCACCGATAGCACCGATGGCACCGGCAGCACCGGCAGCGGCACTCCCCCGGGCCCCGGGGAACGCGGCCGCGGTGGACCGGACACGCTTAGCCTGGCCGTCAGCACGATGCGGTTAACCGAATGAACACGCCGCAACAGGCCCAGAACCGGGGCAGAGCCGCGCGGCACGCGAGGGCGGGCCCGGAATCCATGCTGGCATCGGTCCGCCAACCGCCCGGCCCGGAGGCGGCGGCATGGCTGCCGCCAGACCGGCCGCCGACCCAGTCTCCGTACCGCGACACGCGAATCGCGAAGCGGGTCGTGCGGGGGTGGCGCTATCTGCTCCCGCTGTTCGCGAGCGGGACGGTAGCCACCGCGATCGCCGCTGTGCGCGCCCTCGAGTGGCCGGTCCATCCGCGGCCGGGGGCCGGGCCATGGCTCATCGCCGCGGTCGCGGCCGCCCTGGGCACGGCGAGCCTGAGCGCGGTCGCCCGCATGTACCGGGACCGGCAGGAGACCAGGCGCAAGGAGATCGAACAGCACCCGAGTGAGGTACTAGCCGCCGCGATGGCCCGGGCCATCGATGCCACCCACTCCAGGGCGCAGAACCTGTCCGGGGCCAAGGAGATGGAGGAAGCCGCCCGGGTGCGGGCCAGCGCGCGCCAGGTCACTGTCAACCTGGTCGCCGCGATCACCAGCCTGGCACAAGTGCCCCCGCCCGCCGTATCCCCCGAGCGGCACGAAGCTGCGCCCCGGCCGGAGACAGCCCAGCTCGCCGATCCGGTTCACGCGAGCTAGCGCCGCGCGGCGGCCACCGCCGTGGACCGTGTGCTGGCCTTTGTCCAGCCCGCCACCGGCCGGCTAACGGGGAATACCACCGGCCGGCCAACGGGGAGGTGCCTCAGTAGTCCCAGTAGCCGGTGCTGGTCACTCTCAGGTACAGGACGTGACGGGCACGCCCATACGTCCAGCGCATCCGGCTGAACACGGCGGCGCCGCGGTGCGTGATCACCCGGTGCAGATAGACCGTGACGTTGTACACGTCGTACCGGCACAGGTAAATGGGAGCGCACGTGGGGTTGTGCAGGATATGCAGCTTGCCGGTCCCGTTGGCGTAGGTCGCCCGCCACCGCTGCCAGGTCAGCCGGGTGAGAAACGGCGACCCACCCTGCCCGATCTCGATGGCCGCGGGTGATCGCACCGGGTGCGACCAGCCGGTGGCGTGCGCGTCCATGACCGGCGTGCTGGCCGCGTCCGCGACCGGACCCAGCCACAGCGTGGCCCCCAGCAGCGCGGCGCCGGCCAACAGGATCACGATCCGCTTCATCACTGTCCTCACCGTTTCAGCGCGCAGGCCTGGCCGAGCCGCCGCAGTCCTTCGCCGATGTCGTCAGCCGAGGCTACCGGTACCGGAAGCCGTCCAGGAAGCGGCGGAACACCCCGCCCTCGCGGGGCAGGGCGGAGGCGGGTGGAGCCATCGACCTGCGGCATGCAGCCGACCAGCGTGCCGTCCCAAAGGAGCGGCCAGCGGGTGGCGCCCAGGCCCGGTGGCGGCGAGGATGACTGGTGTGGCCGCCACCGAGGAAATGCCTGATGTCCTGACGGTCAACGCGTCAGCGCAGCCCGGCAAGCTGGCCGTGATCGATGACCGGGCCGGCGCCCGGGTCGTGTCGTGGACCTACGCCCAGCTCGAGACGGAAGCCAACCGGCTGGCCAACGCGCTGGCCTCGCTCGGCGTAGCCAGAGGCGACAAAGTGATCTGGTGCGGGCCCAACTCGCCGCAGGTGGTCGCCGTCGTCAACGCGACCAGGAAGCTCGGCGCGGTCGCGGTGCCATTGAACTACCGCCTGACGGCCGCGGAAGCCCGCTACATCGTGACCCATTCCGACGCCAGGGCCGCTTATGTTGACGCCGAATACGCGCACCTGATGCCGGCCCCGCCGGATGGGCAACTGGGCCGCCTGCGTCACGTGCTGGTCTACGGCGGCGCGGCCCCGGCCGGGATGCTCGGCGAGGAGTTCGTGGCCGAGGCATCGGCCGCGCCCCCGGCCACGGCGACCGGGGAATCCGGCGCGACGATGATCTACACCTCCGGCACGACCGGCAAGCCCAAGGGCGCCTACCGCAAGCTGAGCGACCAGAGCACGGCCATCGCCCTGATCGGCTTCATCGGCTACACCCCCGACGACATCTATCTCACCTCGGGGCCGCTGTATCACAGCGGCCCGCTGGCGTTCATGAGCGCCGGGCTCCTGCTCGGCCAGACGGTCATCGTCCAGCGCAGGTTCGAGGCCGAGGACTGGCTGCGGCTGGTGGACACGTACAAAGTCACGTCCACGTTCTCCGCGCCGCCGCCGATCCGGCTGGTGTGTGCGCTGCCCGCCGAGGTCAAGACCCGCTACGACCGGTCTTCGATGCGGATCATGCTGGCCAACGCCGCGCCGTGGAGCATGGCGCTCAAGCAGGCCTACCTGGCGGACTTCCCGGCGGGCTCGCTGTGGGAGATCTACGGATCGACCGAGCTCGGCGTGAACTGCGTGCTCGAGCCCAGGGATCAGCTGCGCAAGCCCGGCTCGTGCGGCCTGCCGGCGCCCGGGGTCGAGATCCGCTTGCTCGACCCCCACGGCGCCGAGGTGACCGGAACCGGGCCCGAGCATTCCGGTGAGCTCTACGTCAGATCGACCGGGGTCTTCAACGAGTACTACAAGCAGCCCGACAGCTATCAGGCCGCCACGCACGGCGATTTCCACACCGTGGGCGACATCGCCTACCGGGACGACGAGGGTTACTACTACATCTGCGACCGCAAGACCGACATGATCATCTCCGGTGGCATGAACGTCTATCCGGCCGAGATCGAGGCCGCCCTGGAACAGCATCCGGGCATTTTCGACGTCGCGGTCTTCGGCGTCCCGTCCGAGGAGTGGGGCGAGCAGGTGCACGCGGCCGTGGTGCGCGCGCCCGGAGCGTCCTTGTCCGAGGCGGACGTGATCGCGCACGCTCACCAGCAACTGGCCGGGTACAAGTGCCCCCGCTCGGTATCCTTCCTGGCCGAACTCCCCCGCACCGGCTCGGGCAAGCTGCTCAAGCGCGAACTCAGGGCGCCATTCTGGGCCGGTCATGCCAGCCAGGTCGGCTGACCCGGGTCAGCCAGCGCCCCGAGCTAGCCGAACGTGAACACGTTGGCCTCAATGCCGGGCTCGGGGAAGGTGATCTCGACCGTGCGGTCGGTGATGGGCCCGTGCTGGCGGATGAGCTGGTAGAGCCGCTGCTGCCGGGCCACGCCGGCGCCCTGCTCGGTCACGTCGAGGCCGTGCGCGGTGCCCGGCGGCTGCCCGTCGAGCAGCACGCGGAACGGCGCCGGGGCGGCTGGCGCGGGCGGCCCCATGACGAGATTGAGGTCGCGGGCGTGGAAGCGGCAGGCGACGCGCCCGTCGGCCGCGTTCAGCGTGGCCGCCTGCGGCGTCACGGTCCAGTCCCCGGACAGCGCCCAGTCGTTGAGCAGCAGCCGGGCCGGGGCGGCGTACGCGTGCGCCTGGTCGGGGACCAGGCCGCCGGGCGAGGCCAGATTCTCGGCGCGGTCATAACCGAGGTAGGTCTCGGGTGATCTCAGCGTGTCCCAGTCGGCGGGGGCGGCCACCCCGCCCGGGTTGACCGAGACCAGGTCAGCACCGGCGACGCCGGCTCCAGCCTCGGCCAGAAGTTGCTGAATGATCATTTCTGACTGAGCGTACGCACCTTCGCCGAAGTAGTGATGCCGGATCCTTCCCTGCGCGTCGGCGAAGTAGAGGGCGGGCCAGTAGTGGTTGCCGAAGGCGTTCCAGACCGCATAGTCGTTGTCGGCGGCGACCGGGTAATCGATCCGCGTCTCGCGGATGGCCCAGCGGACGTTATCGGCATCGTGCTCGAACGGGAACTCCGGGGTGTGCACGCCCACCACCACCAGCCCCTGGCTGGCGTACTTCTGGGCCCAGGCGCGGACGTACGGCAGGGTGCGAATCCAGTTGATGCAGGAATAGGTCCAGAAGTCGGCGAGGACGACCTTCCCGCGCAGGCCCGCTGGGGTCAGCGGCGGCGAATTGAACCACCCGGTCGCGCCGTCCAGCGACGGCAGCTCACCCTCGACCGGCAGCCGGACCGAGGCCGCGTGCAGCCCGGCGGGCACCCGCCGCGGTGCTTCCATATCAACCCCCCGCCCGGTAACTGGACGCGCCGCCCGTCCTGGTCTAGTCAGCGTAATGTCCGGCCGCCGCCCGTCCACGCCTGGCCGGCCAGTAGGCGGCGGCCAGCAGGATCAGCAGCGGGCCGGAGTTGGGGTCGGTGGCCTGTCCGGTGAGCAGCCCGCCGAAGTTCTCCCCCAGCACCCAGATGGCCAGCGCGACGGCCACGCTGAGGATCAGGGCCGGCCGGGCGGTGCCGCGCCACAGCACCCCGGCGCCGATGGCCAGGCAGGCCGCGGCGAGCGCGATCGTGACGGCCGCGCCGTGGCTGCCCACCGCGCCGGCCACGGCTCGATCGACCCCGGCAAGCCAGCCCGGTTCGCCGGCGGCCAGCCCGGCGAGGGCGTTATGCAGGGCGAGGGGGGTGCGGTTCGCGGGCTGCCGCAGGAAGTAGGCAGCGCTGGCCCATAGCAGGAGCCAGGCCAGGCCCGCCCCACCGCGCCGCAGCGGGCTGCCCGCGGCGACGGATTCCCCGGGGCGCCCGGGGCCGCGGCGGGGCCAGGCCGCCACGGCCAGCAGGGCGTAGAGGATGACCGCGCCCGGCGCGCCGGTGATCGGGCTGGCGCTGCCGCTGAGCACGCCGCCCAGGCTTTCGCCGAACCACCACACGGCCAGCGCCCAGCCGATGCTGGCGGCCAGCGCCGCGCGCACGCTGCGGCGCCACAGCAGGCCCGCGCCGAGCAGCAGCTGGGTCGCGGCGAACGCGGCATCCCAGCCCGCCGGATCATGCAGCACCAGCCTGCTGAACGCCAGTGCCGGGCCACTGACGCCCGCTGGGCTGCCCATCGTCGCGGGCATCAGGATCTGGGTGACGAAGCCGCGGGTGAACATGATCGGCTGCAGCTGCAGGGCGCCGTCGGCCAGCCAGGCCGCGCCCAGTGCGACCTGGATACCGCGCCGGACCCCGGCTGAGCCGGTGTCGGCGGCCCACGCCAGCACACCGGCGCCGGGTCGCCGGTGGACCAGGGTCTGCTGCCCCGAGCTGGGCAGGAACAAGGTGGTGAACGCGAGCGCCGCCCCGGCCGCGCACACCCACAGCCCGGGGCCGCTGCGCGCGGCCACCATGGAGTCGGAGCTCAGCGCGCGCAGGCTGGCGGCGAGCTGGAGGAGCAGGAAGCCGCAGAACCCGGTGGCGGCGAACCCGGCCAGGCCGGCCAGCCAGCGCGACCACCGGCCGCCGCGCAGGGCATGCCACAGCCCGGCCACCGCGATGATGGCCCCCATCGCGGCCAGGATGCGCCCGTTGCTGCCGCGCACCCCGGGGATCGCGATCAGCCCGGCGAACGTGGTCACCCAGGGCAGGAACGCCCCGGTGATCAGGACGGCGCCGGCCGCCGTGGCGCCGAGCCCGACCGGGACGCGCCAGCTCCGGACCGGTGCGGGACTGCTCTGTGCCGAACCGGGCTGCGCCGGGCTGGCCTGAGCCGGGCTGGGCTGAGCCGGATCGCCCGCTTCGAGCGGCACCTGGGCGGGTGCCCGGCCTGCGACCACGAGGTCCGCGGGTTCCGCGAGACCGGGGCGCGGCTGGCCCTGGCCGTGGCCGCCGCGCCGCCCGCGCGGCTCCGGCCCCGGGTCCGCGCGGCCGTGGCGGTCACCCGGCAGGATCCGCCGCTGGTCCCCAGGCCGGGTCGGCTGGCCCGGCCTGGGTTGCGGGCCAGGGTCCCGCGGCTGGCGACCGCCCTGGCCGCGGCCGCGATCGCGGCCGCCGTCGCGCTCGGCATCGTGCAGTCCGCCACCCAGCACCAACTGGACCAGGCCCGGGCGCACATCCAGTCGGCCGCGGCGGTGCTGGCCGCGCCGGACGCCCGGCTGACCGTTCAGGCCACCACGGCCGGCGGGACGGCCACCGTGGTCGCCTCCCAGTCCCGGCACGCGCTGATCATCAGCACCGCCGGGCTGCCCGCGCTGGCCGGCGGCCGGGTCTACGAAGTGTGGTTCATGGCCCCCGGCCGGGTGCGCCCGGCCGGGCTGCTCCCGCAGCCGGCCGGGGGCCGGACCGGCCCACTGCTGGCCGGCGGCCTGACCGCGGCCGACCGGATCGGGGTCACGGTCGAGCCGGCCGGCGGCACCAGGCAGCCAACGACCACGCCCATCCTGGTCATGACGCTGCGCCGCTGACCGGCGCGCAATGAAATGCCATAATCCGGAAGAAAGCCGTCGTTCCCGGAAAAACTAAGCATTTCCCCGGAGTGTTCGGGCAGAGAGAACATCCTAGCTATCTGGCTAGAGCTTACGGCGTTACCAAGACACTATGATCCATTCCCAGTTACGCGGGCCGCGCGCTGACCATATACGCGGCCGCCCCGCGCCTAACCGGTAACGCATGGGGCAGGGGGCGGCATGAAATCGGGCGTGCATCCTCCAGAGGAGCCGCAGCCCGAAGGCAGTTCGGGAACTGAGCAGAACCTGGAGCCGGCGGAAAGCGCCCAGGAAAGCGCTGAGTCCCCGGGAGGAACGCAGCCGCGTGGGCGTTCCGGCGGCATTGCCGGATGGCTCGTCGTCATCGCTGGTGCGCTGCTCGTCCTCGGGTTCTCGCCGGTATCCCGGCTGGCCGCGCACGGACTACCGCGGGTACCGGGCAGTTCCCCGCCAGTCGTGACCCGGCCGCTGCACGGGAATACCACGGCTGTGCAGGCCGTCCCAGCCGGGCTGCCGAACGGTGCGGCTATCCGGACCGCCGCGAACGTATTTCCCTATGCGGTCGCGGCGCTGGGCCAGCGGCAGGCCCTGGCGCTGATGGCACTGCTGCAGTCGAAGTCGTATCTGGCGAACACTCTGGTCGGCTATGGATCTGGTAATACCAGTAACCCGTACGGCGCCACGTACCCCTACCAGTACCCGCCGCTGGACGCTGTGCTCAGCAAGGCGCCGCCAGCCAGCTTTGGCTCCGCGGCGACGGCGCTGGGGGCCGCGCTCACCGTGCTGGCCGCGCAGCCGCAGAGCGGCAGCGCCTTGCCGACCACCGCTGATATGGCCATCCTCAACGCCGGACCGGCCGCGTACGGCGTGCTGAACCGGGCCCGCGCCACCGGCCGTTGTGCGCCACAACTGGACCTGCTGCTGTTGCTCACCGCCGACGGTTCCACGAACGGGAACATCCTCGGCCCGGAGGAGCGGCGCACCGAGGCGGTGTGCCCGGACGATCCGACGCCGGCGTGGCTCGTCGGCCAGTCGCAGCTGAGACAGCTCGAGTTCTCGACATCGCCAACGACCGTCTTCCCCGCCATGGTCGCGGCGCTGCGGGCCGCGCACGCGACGTTCAGCCACCTGGCTGCCGGATATCCCCACGATGACGGCGTCCTGACCGGACTCGGTGACAGCTACCTGCGCGCCGGGACATACCTGCGGTCCAGCGAGCCGTTCACCGCGCGGCAGGATTTCCGGTCAGCGATCACCGCGTACGACCGCGCATCGGCGCTCGGCGGGAAGAGCGACGCCGCGCCGGGCTTAGCGCGCGCCATGATCGGTCTGGGCGAGCCGGCCGCGGCGGCCCGGCTGCTGTCGCCGCTGGCCAGGTCCAGCCGGTTCCCCGGGCCGCTCCTCGAGCTGCTCATCGGGGCCGATGAGGCAGCTCACCACTTCGCTCCGGCGGTGACCGCGGCCAAGCGTCTCGGCCAGCTCGGATTCGCGGCTTACCCAGCTGGCGCCGCCCTGATCCCGGTGCCGCAGTCCATCTCGGTCAACTGGCTGGACGGGGTGTCGTACCCGTTGTCGTTCGGGGCCGCGGCTGGCGCCGTTGACGACCGAGCTGGTCCTGCCCGGCGGTGCGGGCGGGTCGGTGCAGGACCTGTCCTTCATCCCCGAGTACCGCGACGATACTGGCGTCACCGGAATCCAGCCAGCGTGCGCGTCGTGGACCTGGACCCGGGACGAACTGCTCCTCGGGCGCGCTACCACGGCGCTCGCGGCCTGGCAGGCGCACTTCCAGAGTGTCCGGCCCGCTAACGGGTACTGCCTCACCTCGGACAAGCTGAAGCTGATCGCCGAGCTGGAAGCCGGCCGGACTCCCGATCAGAGCATCATGAGAAATAACGCCCTTACCAGCGACGACGTCGCCGACGGCTGGCAGAACCTGCTGCGCTGGGCCGGACAGCTCCGCGCCGCGAAGACGTTCGCCGAGCACTGGCAAGCCGCCCGGGGGGACAACTCCGCGCTGCCCGCGCTCCGCCTGGGGGAGATCGACTTCCTGACGCGCGACTACGAGGACGCGGCGGCCGAATTCGGTCTCGCGGCGCGGCGCTGGCGCCTGGTGAGCTACAACGACGACCTGACGGCCGCCCAGGCGGAACTCGACCGGGGCGCGGCTCTGCTCGCGGCCGGCCGCAGCGCCGAAGCGGTCCAGACGCTCCGCCCGCTCGATCTGCTGGGCGCGCAGGGGTACTCGTACCAGAACTCGCCGAAGGTGGCGAACTCTGACTCGGCGGTCCAGTTCGCGGCGGTCTCCTACTACGCCTGCGAGCAGCTCGCGGACTACGAAAGCAGATCGGGCGACCTGCACGCCGCGGTCGAGGACTACACGAACGCGCTCGACTGGGTGCCGCGGCTCGCCGTCCAATCCGCCGTCCTCTCTGAGGCGCTGAACAACAACGCCGCGCTGGCGTATCTGGGGCTCGGCGACACGAGGACCGCCGCGACGCTGGAGCGCAAGGCCCTGGCCGAGGACCCGGAGGATCCGGTCTTCCTCATGACGGCCGGGTTCATCGCCGACCGGGCCGGCCGGGTCGCGACGGCGGCGCGGTATGACCGCGCGGCGCTGCGTAGCGATCCGGGGGCCTTCCCGGCCGCGAACGACCTGGGGGTCGAGCTGACCCGGGGACACCAGGACGGCGCGGCGGCGGCCGCACTCCGGCAGGCGGTGGGGGCCAGCCCGGGTTACCCGCTTGGCTGGTTCAACCTGGGCGTCGTCGAGTCGAACATTGGGACCGTCCCACCTGGCCACCGCGCAGGGAGCGTTCGCGGTGGCCTACTCGCTGGACCCGGCGCTGCAGGACCGCCGGCCCGAGATGACCATCGACGCTTCGGTGTACCGGACGGCGCTGGACCTGTCTAAGCCGCTGCCGCCCCGCTGGAGCATCGCCCAACTGCAGCAGCCGGTCCCGGCCGCGGCGGCGGGCCTGCTCGCCCTGGTGCTGCTCGGCTTCGGCCTGGCCAGGATGAGCGGGCATGGTGGCAGCGTCCTCGCGGCGCAGTGGCTTGACCCGCTGTCGGCTCGGCTCACGTCAGCACCGCTGCTGCGCAAGCTGCATCACCCGGGTTGGTCCCTGGCCGCCACCGTCGCCAGCTTCCTGTTCGCATACCTGCGCAGGAGCGCCAGCCCGACCGAGATCGCCGCGTACTGCGCCGGAGTAGCCGTCCTCGCCTTGCTCGCGGTGGGTGCGAGAATTCTCGTGGCGCGGCGCCGGGGCAGCACGATCACCCACGAGTCGTGGGTGCCAGGGCTGGCGTTCGGCCTGGTCACCGGGGCGGCCGGGCTGCCGTGGGCACCCCTTCCCGTGGTGCGGGCGGAAGGCAAAGACAGCGGCCGGGTGCACGCGGCCGCGCCGGTCACCCTCGCGGCGCTCAGCGCGCTTCTCTTCGTGGAATCGGCATGGCTGCACACCCCGCTCACCGAGTCATGGGCGGTCGCCGCCTTGATCATGTCAGCCTCGACGCTGCTCCCGGTGGGGCCGCTCGACGGCGCCCGGCTCGGCAAAGCGGGGATTCTGGCCGCCACGGGCGTCCTGGGCGGTGCCTTGCTGGTGGGCCTGGGCCTTATCTGAGCCGCTCGGCCGCTGCTGAGCCTGGCTGATCGCCCACGCGGCGTTGACCAGCCCGATGTGGCTGAACGCCTGCGGGAAGTTGCCGATCATCTCGCCGGTGCCGGGGTCAACCTCCTCGGCCAGCAGGCCGACGTCGCTGATCGCGGCGATGGCCCGCTCGAAGGTGGCGGTGGCGGCCTCGACCTCACCCGCCATCGCCTGCGCCTGCGCCAGCCAGAACGTGCACAGCAGGAACGTGCCCTCGGTACCGGCCAGGCCGTCCTGGCCCAGGTACCGGTACACCAGCCCACGCTGGTCGGTCAGCCGCCGCGCGGTGGCGTCGATGGTCGCCTTGATCCGCGGATCATCCGCGGGCAGAAACCCGGTGGCCGCCAGCATCAGGTTCGACGCGTCGAGGTCGTCGCGGCCGAACGCCTGGGTGAAGGCCCCGGCCCGCTCGTTCCAGCCCTGGTCCAGAATGGCCGTCCGGATCTCGTCCCGGGCGGCCGCCCAGCTCGCCACCCGGTCTTCGGCGCCGAGGCGGCCGGCCAGGGCGATGGCCCGGTCCACCGCCACCCAGCACATCAGCTTGGAGTAGACAAAGTCCTGCGGCTCGCCGCGGATCTCCCAGATCCCCTGGTCCTGCTCCCGCCACCGGCTGGCGGCGGTGTCGGCGGCCGCGGCCAGGAACCGCTGGGTGACCGGGTCCAGATCACCTAGCTGGTCAACCAGCCGCTGGGCCGCATCCAGGAGCTCGCCGTAGACGTCGAGCTGCCGCTGCCGCCACGCGCCGTTGCCGATCCGGACCGGCCGGCTGCCCCGCCACCCGGCCAGCTGCGGCAGCTCCCGCTCGGTCAGGTCCCGCTCGCCGCCGATCCCGAACATGATCTGCAGGTCCACCCCCTGCTGCAGCTGCGACGCGGCCGCATCGGCGAGGAAGCCGAAGAACTTGCTCGCCTCGTCCGGGCACGCTGCCACCCACAGCGCCGACATGGTCAGGCTGGCATCGCGCACCCAGGTGTAGCGGTAGTCCCAGTTGCGCTCGCCGCCGACGGCCTCCGGCAGCGAGGTGGTCGGCGCGGCCACGATCGCCCCGGTCGGCTCGAACGTCAGCGCGCGCAGCACCCGGCCAGAATGGTGCACCAGCTCCCGCCACGGTCCTTGGTAGTTCTGGTGGATGGCCGACCAGGAACGCCAGCCCGCAATCGTGTCGTCCAGCCGGGCGGTTATCTCCTCGGCGGGCCACGGAGCCAGCGGCGGGCCGGCCATCTCGCCGTGGCCGAGCGCGAAGACGGCCGTCTGCCCGGCGGTCAGCTGGACCCGCGCGGTCGCGGTGGCCCCGTCCACCGCGAAGCTGACCGAGGTGGACAACAGCAGCCGGTCGGCGCCGCCCCGGGCGGTGATCCCGCCGGGTACCGGGATCAGGATCGGGTGGACCAGCCCGTACTCTGGCCGGGGCGAGTAGCTGATCTCCGCTTCGATCGCACCGCGGGTGCAGGCGAGCTGGCGGAGCAGCATGCCGGGGGATGCCGCGCCCAGCTGGTGGCCGCGCTCGTTGCGGCCGACCGCGAGGGCGTCGGTGAGCACGGCCGTGCCGCCCGGGGCGGTGAAGGTGGTCTCCAGCACCATCGTCTGGTCCAGGTATCTGCGGCTGGCCTGGAACTCGCCCACGGGCTGGATCGCGAACCGGCCGCCGGCCGGGTCCAGCAGGCGGCAGAACACCGACGGCCCGTCGAAGCGCGGGAAGCAGAGCCAATCCACTGAGCCGTCCCGGCTGACCAGCGCCGCGGTCCGGCAGTCTGAGAGCAGCGCGTAGTCGGCGATCGGCAGGCTGTCCATCGTGTTCCTCCTACCGGGCTGGCCTGAGGTCCAAACCAAACCGAGGCATCGATCAGCTGTCAGCGGGCACGACCGGTGCTGAGGGTGGCGGCAACCGACGGAGGTAGCGATGAGCTCGGGCAATGACTACGACGTGATCGTTCTCGGTGGCGGGGCGCCCGGTGAGCACTGCGCGGGGGCACTGGCCGCGCGCGGGCTGCACGTCGCCGTGGTCGAGCACCAGCTGGTCGGCGGCGAGTGCTCCTACTGGGCGTGCATCCCGTCGAAGTCGCTGCTGCGCCCGGGCGAGGCGGTGCACGGCGCCCGCGAGGCCGCCGCGACCGCGCAGGTCGACGTCGGGGCCGCGCTGGCCTGGCGGGACTTCATGGTGTCCGACTATTCCGACGCCGGCCAGGAACGCTGGCTGGCGACCCGGGGCATCGACCTGCTGCGCGGCACGGGCCGGCTGGCCGGCACCGGCGTGGTCAACGTCGACGGCGCCCGGCACACCGCGGAGCACGTGGTCATAGCGACCGGCTCAGCTCCGTTCGTGCCCCCGCTCCCCGGACTCGCTGAGCTCGAGGGCGTCTGGGGCACCCGGGAGGCGACGAGCATGAAGGCCGTCCCGCGCCGGCTGCTCGTGCTGGGTGGCGGGGCCGCAGGCGTCGAGATCGCGCAGATCGTGCGGCGGCTCGGCGGCGAGGCGGCGGTGGTCGAGGGCGCCGACCGGGTGCTGCCCCGCGAGCCCGCGCAGCTCGGCGAGGCGCTCGGCGAGGCCCTCCGCCAGGACGGAATCGAGCTGAGGCTCGGGATGCACGCCACCGCCGCGCGGCGGGACGGTGACGAGTTCGTGCTGGAGCTCGGCGGCGGTAAGGAGCTACGGGGCGATCGGCTGCTGGTGGCCACCGGCCGCCGGCCGCGCGTCGAGGGGATCGGCCTCGAGACGGTCGGCGTCACGGCGGCCCCGCACGGGATCCCGGTCGACGACCACCTGCGGGTAGCCGAGCGGGTCTGGGCGATCGGCGACGTGACCGGCATCTGGCCGCTCACCCACGTCGGCGAGTACGAGGGCGACGTGGTCGCGGCGAACATCGCCGGGGAGGCGTGGCCGGCCAACTACGAGGCCGTCCCGCGCGTCACGTACACCGATCCGCAGGCCGCGGCGGTGGGCGCGACCGAAGCGCGGTACACCGGCACCGCACCCCTGTCCGAGGTGCCGAAGACCGCCACCTACACCCACGCCTACGCCCAGTCCAACGGGTTCCTGACGCTGCTCAGCGACGGCGAGCGGCTCACCGGTGGCTACGCGCTCGGGCCCGAGGCCGGTGAATGGCTGCAGCAGGCGACGCTGGCCATCCGGGCGCACGTCCCGCTCGACGTGCTGGGCGACACGATCCAGCCCTTCCCCAGCTTCTCCGGGATCTACGGCGCGGCCGTGATGGCGCTCCGCATGGAGATCGCGGGCAAGCCACGGCCGACCAGTCCGATGGCCGCGCAGATGGCGAGACTGCCGAGTTGAGGAGGACCGTCATGACCAGCCAAACGCAGCGCGACGGGGAACTGGCCGGGCAGACCGTCGTGCTGATCGGCGGCAGCTCGGGCATCGGGCTCGAGACGGCCCGGCGGGCCCGGGCCGAGGGGGCCGACGTCATCCTGGCCGCCCGCAATCCGGACCGGCTCAAGCAGGCGGCGGGGGAAGTCGGCGCGCAGCGCACCGCGGCGTTCGATGCGACCGACCCAGCTGCGTTGCGGGGATTCTTCGCGGACCTGCCCGCACCGATCGACCATGTCCTGGTCACCGGGGGCGGGCCGACGTACATGCCGCTGCTTGAGATGGACGCGGCCCAAGTGCGCGACGCGCTCAGCGATCATGTGGCGCTGGACCTCGAGGTCGCGCGGAACGCGGCGCCCAGGATGCGGCCGGGCGGCACGCTACTGTTCATGGGCGGTACCAGCGGCCGCCACATCGGGCGCGGCGCGGGCATCTTCCCGGCGGCCACCGCCGCGCTGCCGGCGTTCGTGGCCAGCCTGGCGCTGGAAATCGCGCCGGTGCGGGCCAACCTGATCGCGGCCGGCTTCGTGGACACTCCGCTATCGGCCTCGCTGCTCGGGGATCAGCTCGAGGCGCGGCGGGACGAGCTGCGGAGAACCCTCCCGATCGGCCGCGTCGTCGGCCCGGCCGACGTCGCCGCGCTGGCCGTGCACATCATGACGAACACGGCGCTGACCGGCGCGACGTACGACATCGACGGCGGCCAGCAACTGGTCTCCTGACGAGCCCGCGACGCTGAACGGAGACCGGGATGCAGCAGCAAGCAGTGGCGTGACCGCAGGTCAGCACGGACCCGGCGGGACCCGGGGCACTGGCTGGGCCGGGTGCTGGCCGCCGGCCGGCTGCGGTGGCGCGGACGGCACCGCCGGCATTGCGGGCTGCGCCGAGGCTGGGGCGGGGTCAGCGGGGTCAGGCAACGGCGAGAGGCTGACTCCAGGCAGGGTGACGATGGCCGGGTCGCATTCGACCGGCTGCAGGATGGGGCGGCCGGAACCCCGGGTGACGAGCAGCAGGGCCTGGTCGGGGAGGTTCTGCAGCACGGCGGGTTCGACGGTGTATTCGTAGACCCGCTGGCTGGCGGCCGCGTTGCTCCAGTTGGTGCCGTCGGCCCAGGACAGGGCGGTGGACCAGGTCCGGGAAATCGAGCGGCCGTCGGAGCGCTGCCGCCCATGGGAATCGCCGTGGCTGGCCCCGCTGCCCTGCCCACTGTGGGAGCTGGACGTGTTCCAGCCGGTGTTCCAGCCGACGTTGATGGTGTCGGTGACCGTCTCCCCCTCGGTATGCGTGGTGGTGTGCGTCTGGCTGCCGCCAAGGGTGGCGGTGAGCTGGGAGAGCACGAACGTGTGCTGCCGGCCGATGTAGTCGGCGGCCTGCTGGGCTTCAGTGTGGTTGCCCAGGCGCATGAACGCGCTGGCGCCGCCGCCGAGCAGGCCCAGCCCGGTGTCGCGCAGGTGCCGGAACAGCAGCGTGAGCGGCACGCGGCGGCGTTCGCAGGCGCTGGAAAGCCGCTCCAGGTGCGCGGCGGCGATGTCGTCCGCGCCCGCGATGATGACGGCCGGGGCGGGTTCGGTGCCGCTGGTGACCTGGACGGTCAGCCACTGGATCGCGAGCGCGGCCAGCACTTCGAGGCGGGCGCTGCGCGCCGCGGACTCCAGCGCCAGGCAGGTGAGATACGCGGGTGGGCGTGCTGCCCGCGCCAGCGCCCCCGGGCCGCCGGCCTGGCGGGCCACCGTGGTGAGGAACGCCTCGATCCGCACCAGGTTCGGCTCGATCTGCTGGCGGTAGCCGGCCGGGAACACCTCCTCCGTGATCAGCGCCTGCTCGGCTGCGGTCAGCGGGCCACCGTGCTGGGTGTGTCCGAGCGCGGTGCGCACCGCCGCGGCCAGCCGCGCCGGGGTGACGTCACCGCCGAGTGCGCCGTGCAACTGTTCCAGCACCCGGGTGTCCACGCCCCGCTCGGCGCGGGCATCGCCAGCCGCGCCGCTGGCGTGGACGGCTTCGGTGAGGGCGTCCGCGAACTGGGCCGCGGACAGGCTGGTCAGCACGCCCGAGCGGCCGAGATGGTCCGGCAGTAGCCAGCTGTCGGCGGGCACCCCGGCCGCGACGGCCACCGCGGCCAGTTCCTGGCCGACCAGCTCACCGGTCAGGTCAACCACCAGCAGCGGCTGCGCCGCCAGCAGCGAGGCGCCGTGCGTGGTCAGCAGCGCCTGCCAGCCCCGCAGGCTCCCGCCGAAGACGTCGGTGCGGAGGATTCCGTCCGGAAGCACGGCGCTGCCCCACTCAGCCGCCGTCTCCAGCCTGGTGAGTTCGGCGTGCCGCCAGGCCGTCGCACGCTGCTGCCAGGCGTTCAGCGCCTGCTGGTGCTGCCCGCCGACCTGGCTGACCGAGCTGGCCGCCGCCTGCGCGCGCCGCCACTTCCCGACCGTGATCGCGATTCCGGGCGCACAGATGATCAGCGCGAACAGGTCCGGGGCAACGGGTGGCCCGGCGCCGGTGAGGTTGGCTTGGCAGCCGTCGGCGAGCAGCAGCACGGTGAGCAGGAGGGTGCTGGGCAGGCCAAGGAACCGGCGGAACTTGCGGTAGGACGTGGCCGCGTCTTTGGCCCGCCCTTCGGCGGCGGTGCGCATCGCGTCGAGGTCGGGCTCTGGCTCGGGAAAGGGCGCGGCGAGCAGGCGGCGATCGCGGAACGCCCAGCCCAGCCGCGGCCCAGCGGTGAACAGCGCCGCGCGCCGGTCAGCTGAACCTGCACTCAGCTCACCTGCGGCGGGCACGGGCCAGACGGTCATGTCACGTCACTTCCCTGCGGAACCAGGCGGCGTATGCCCGCGGATGCGGCCAAGCCGGTCACTCAGCATGTGCCAGGGACCTTGACGGAAAGATTGCAGTTGGCTTGATCGCACGCCGTGCGCGACGGGTAGCTGACCAGACCGGCATTAGCCTGGCGGAAAGGCGCCGTGAAGTGAGGCACCCGGCAGTGGGCATGGAGCGCGATGTCATCGGCCTGGGAAACACTGCAGGAACTGGCGGCCTGGCGGGTCCTGACGATCCCGCGGCGGGCCACCCCGCAGGACTCAGCCGCGGACGAACGTGACCTGCTGGCGGACCAGCGCCTGGCGGCATTCACCTCCGCGTATCACACCGGCAGCGCGATGGCGTTCGGCTGGATCCGGGATTCAGTGGGCGGGCCGGTGCAGGTGCTGGCCGCCGGGCAGGCCCTGGCCGCCTGGTCCGAGGCCGGCCATGCCCTGCTGACCGTGCCCGCCGGCGGGTACGGCGAGGCGATCGGCGGGCCGGCCGCCGCCGCGTTAGCGCAGCGGCTCCCCTGCTGGGTCAGGATCGCCGGAACGGCGGACGGCCTGCTGGCCGGCCGGCCGCCACCGGGTGACCCGGCGCGCGCCGTCCGGCCGACCCTCGACGATGGGCTGCTGGCCACGTGGCCGGGGCCGTTCGGCTGGCTGCTGTTCGCCGAACCGGTCACCGGCGCGGAGGTTGCCGATCTGATCGCGGCCACCACCCTCGCGCTCGGCCGCGGGCAGAAATACGACAGCCCGAAGGCGCGGCTGACGGTGCGCCGGCTGGAGCACCGGCATATCGAACTGCGCCAGTGCGGCGCCATCGGCTGGTGGCGCGTCCACCTGCTGGCCGGCGCCGCCACCCGGCCGGCGGCTGCGCAGGTGGCGGGCCTGGTATGCGCGTCGGCGGATCTGCGCGAGCTGCCGTATGGGCTACAGCCGCTGCCCGGCTGCGCCAGCGCGGCGGAAATCCTGGCCGCGCCGCGGCCACCGGGTGCGGACGACCCCGCGGAACCGGCCCCCCGGGCCCCGTTCTCCGCTTCCTCGGCCCTGCTGGCCGCGCTGGCCCGGCCCCCGGCCAGGGAGGTGCCCGGGGTGCGTTTCGTGCTGCGTCCGGAGTTCGATATGACCCCGGAGATCCCGCCTGCTCCGGGGCCCGACGGGTACCCGGGGGGAACCGCCGACCGGGCTCAGGCGGCGGCTGGGATCCCGCTGGGGCACGTCCTGGACCGGCTCCGGATGCCCGCCGGGCCGCTGCGGATGCCGCTGTCCTCGCTGAACCGGCACGTTTTCGTCTGCGGGGCCACCGGCGCGGGGAAGTCCCAGACGGTCCGGGCCCTGCTGCAAGCGGCCACGGCCGCGGGCATTCCGTGGCTGGTGGTCGAGCCGGCCAAGGCCGAGTACAAGCTGATGGCCGCCCGGTTGCGCGGCGTCGATGTGGTCCGCATCGCGCCGGGATCCCCAGACGAGGTCCCCGCGGGCATCAACCCGCTCGAACCCGCCGTCGGCCCGGGCGGGACCCGGTTCCCGCTGCAGGCCCACGCGGACCTGGTGCGCGCCCTGTTCCTGGCCGCGTTCGAAGCGGAGGAGCCATTCCCGCAGGTGCTCTCGGCCGCGCTGACCCGCAGCTACGCCGAGGCTGGGTGGGACCTGGCGCTGGGTGAGCCCGCTGCCCCGGGTCTGCGCCCCGGCTATCCCACGCTGGGCGATCTGCAACTCACGGCCGGGCAGGTCGTGAACGAGATCGGGTACGGGCGGGAGGTTACCGACAACGTCCGCGGGTTCATCACCGTGCGGCTGTCCAGTTTGCGGCTGGGCACCACCGGCCGGTTCTTCGAAGGCGGTCACCCGCTCGACATGGCCGCGCTGCTGGACCGCAACGTCGTGCTCGAGATCGAGGACATCGGGGACGACGCCGACAAGGCGTTCCTGATCGGCACCGTGCTGATCCGGCTGGCCGGGTATCTGCGGATGCGCCAGCGCGAGGAAGGACCCGCCCCACCCCGGCTGCGGCACCTGACGGTTATCGAGGAAGCGCACCGGCTGCTGCGCAACCCGCAGGGACGCACCGGCCCGGCCGCCCACGCGGTGGAGATGTTCGCCGGGCTGCTGGCCGAGGTCCGGGCCTACGGGGAGGGCCTGGTCATCGCGGAGCAGATCCCGGCCAAGCTGATCCCCGACGTGATCAAGAACACCGCGGTCAAGATCGTGCACCGGCTGCCCGCCGCGGATGACCGCGCCGTGGTCGGCGCGACGATGAATATGACCGAGCCGCAGTCGCAGTATCTGGTCACCCTCACCCCTGGTGAGGCGGCGGTGTTCACCGACGGGATGGACTACCCGTTGCTGACCCGGATGCCAGACGGCACGGCCGTGGAAACCAGCACCCCCGCCGTCACCACCTCAGCAGAGACACTGGCTGGCCGTCGCTCGCCCAGCTGCGGGCCAGCGTGCCACGCGGCGGCCTGCACGCTGCGTCAGATCCGGGCGGCCGAACGGGCCGGCCAGACGGACCCGCGGCTCACCTTGTGGGCCGAGCTGTCGGTGCTGGCCCACCTGACCGGGTGGACCATGCCGATGCCCGGCACCGCGTTCGCGGCCGTCCTGCGGGCGATGGACACGCGACTGCGGGACTGCGCGCTCGCGCACGCGGTCGATGCGGCCACGGCCGCCCGCACGTCCGTCATCGCCGGCCGGGTGAGCGCTCCCGGCCTCGCCGCCCACGTCACCGCGGCCATGCGTGCGGCCCTGGATGACCGGCGGTGGTTGTGCGAGCGGGCCGAGCCGGCCTACCTGGCACCGTGCTACCGCTGGGCGCTGGTCCTGGACAGCCTCAAGACGCTGCACCGCAAGGACAGCGCGGCGGGCCGCCACCCGGACAGCGCCGCCTGGGCTGCTGGTTATGGCCGGGCCATTCCCGGTGATACCTGCGCCGAGGAGCTCGCGGCCGTTGCGCGCTGGTACGAGGCCGACCAGCGAGACCAGGCTATCGTGCGGGCGGTGGCGTTTGGCAATGGCGAGCCATCCGCAGTCGAACGAGCCGTTGGTGCACGCATTGCGGATGAGGACTGGGATCAGCGCCTCACTAATGCGCTAAGCGAATTCCGTGATTGCCACTGGCCCGCCGACTATCTCCGTCCCGTTTAGCACTCCGGAAATCATGACGATGGGCAGCGGTGAATTAGGTGAGCTTCCGCCGGGCAGCCGTGGCGACCGGCCCGCATCTCCTGAACGTCGGAAACCTGGTTCTGATAGCCAGGAACACGCGCAGTCGCGCCGCGCGCCCGCGGAAACGCAGACCCGCGAGGATTATGGCGAGAGTATCCGCAGCCGGGGCGATCCCATCCCGGCCAGCACTGGGCGCGAAGCGCGAGCCGGCCCGGCGGATGACGGCAAACGGCCGGTCGAGCGGCCGCCACGGGATGAGCCTGGGGAGCGCGACCGGAACGAGCCGCGGGGTAGCGACAGCCAAGGCGGCGATCGCGAGGGCCGCCGGGCTGACCCGGTAAGTGAACCTGCCCAGGAACGGCTAGCCCCGGCTGAAAACCTGCCGAAGGAAGCAGACGCGGAGAGCGGGCTCTCCCCAGGAGATCCAGACCAAGCTAAGGCGGCTCTGAGTGAGGATCGCGGGACAGACGGCCATCCGCTCTGGCACTTCCACGCCGATTTCAGGGGAACTCACACCGACTGGTACATGGATCAGGATGGCCACTTCACCAGCGGCCCAGACGCGCAGCCCACCGCCGGCGAGACAGGCGACGCAGCCCCGGGCGAACGAGCCGGCGACCTGATCGCCAACCTGGAAGATGCCCGGGACTCCCGCGCTGACAGACTCACGCGGGAGCTCTGCGAACATGCAGACCACATCGGAGACGTAACACAAGATGCCATCGACGACCTCACCGAGGTCTCCTCGCGACCGGCCTCATCCGCCCATGCGGCTGTTGACTCTAGGCCAACTGTGTCGCACCTGACACATGGCGAAACAGACACCGGAACCGCTGTGACCGGCGTGATCCTGATTGCCACATTAATGATTAGAGCCTTCCGGCAAGGGCTAGAATCGTTTCGCCAGCGAAAGGATGAGATAGGTGATAAGCACCGAGCAGGTGACCGCGCTCCGGGCCTTGCTGACCAGGAACTTCGATGAGCATCAGCGGGTAATCGCCCAGATCAAACCGGTGGGCGGCTTGGCAGGTTACTATGAGCTGGTGACCGCCGCGTTTTTCGAGGCTGTCGACCGGCGCTTCGGCACCAGATACACCCTGGCCGACATTGTTCAATACGTGGCCGAGGTCCGTACCCGGCTACGCAACCCAGATCGGGGAATCGACCCTAACGTAGCGGAACGGCTGATCCGCAAAGCTCTTGGCGAAGGAACCACACGTGGCATCGACAAGGAAACCCTCCTTCGCACTGAGAGTGTGCTTCTAACTGTGCTCATCATGGACGAACAGTTTGACGATGCCGCGCTGGACGCCTTCCTCGCCGAGGCACGTGCGCTGGCGGACAGGTTGAAGCGCTCGACTGGGCACGCCGAACGATGACAGATACCGACTGGGCCGATGCCGCAGCCATGCTGCGGGCGCTGCTAACTGACGACCAAGCGACTGGTAGGCGCCTCGCCGATGAGGTGGAAGGCCGTAGTGCCGCCGATACGTTCGCTCTGGTGGTAGCCGTGGCCTTCATCATCGTCGTGCGCCGCTACTTCCGTGACGGGTATAGCAGCACCAGCGTGATCCAGCTAGTCGCAGACGTCAGAGCCTCCTCGGCTGATGTTGCCGAGGAGATCGACCCCGTCGGCGCCGAAAACCTGATCAGGACGGCCCTCGGAGAGGCCAGTAATCCCGCTGCCGAACCCGATGCGACAACCAAGGGCAACACCCAGGTCGCAACCCTCATGACCCTCGTCGGCCACCAACAGCTCAGCGATGAGGAACTCCACGGCTTCATTGCCGACGTGCTCGCCGAAGCACGTAAGGCTAGATGACGCGCCGGTGACCGCAGACGGCGGCTTTGTGTCTGCTTCTGGCACGGATCAGCGGCCAAAGCACGTGCGACAGCCGACAGCTTTACAGGCTAGCGAAGGCCAGTGGCTCGATGCCGGATACGGACTGGGCCGATGCCGCAGTCATGCTGCGGACGATGCACCCGCCTGCTGCTCGACACCACCTGGACCGGTCAGGCGGAAGTCCCGCTGCTCGGCCCCGAGGACCCGTCCCCCGACGACATGGCCGCCATCGTCTCCGACGTGCTCGGCACCTCGGTGCGCTACCGGCAGATCCCCGGCCAGGCGTTCCGGGACCAGCTCACCGGCCACGGCGTATCCGATGCCATGGCTCAAGGCACGCTGGACATGATGACCGCCAAGGACAACGGCCTGGACAACGGCATCCCCCGCACCGCGCAGAACGCGATCGACTCCCCCACCACGTTCCGGCGGTGGTGCGAGGACGCCCTCAAGCCCGCCGTGCAGGCCACCTGATCATTCCGGTTCGTGATCAGACGATTGGTGTCGCTATACCGACACCAATCGTCTGATCACCGAACTGGGCGGCCCGTCGGGCGCCATCACTGGTCACACCAGCACCACCGTGCTCACCAGGCACGGCCCAACCTTCAGGTGTGTGCCAGAGAAGTCGGCGGCATCGGCCTCTATCCCACTTGCCGCCGATTTGGCGCCCGCAGATGATCAGCTCGCCGGTGTCTTTGCGACTGCCGGTGCCGATGTGGCAGGTGAGGCGGTCGGCCGGGCGCGGCTACCGGTATGCGGTGGCTTGTGGTCCTATTTGGAAAACCCACCGCGCAAGCCTGCTCGGGGTGGGTGTGGCAGGGCTGGCCGGTACTGGTGTGACTGGCGGGAGAGGAGGGCCAGCTGCGTGCAGGCCAGCTAGTACGGGTTGGCGACGAACAGGTCCTGCGCCGGGAAGAGCGTGAGCACCTTGGGCCCGGTTTCGGTGATGACGATCTCCTCCTCGATCCGCGCCGCCGAGAAACCGTCCGCGGCCGGGCAGTAGGTCTCCAGCGCGAACACCATCCCGACCTGGAGCTCGACCGGCTCCTTGAACGAGTTGAGCCGGGAGATGATCGGCCGCTCGTGCAGGCCCAGCCCGAGCCCGTGCGCGAACTGCAGGCCGAACGCCTCCATCTCGCTGCCGAACCCGAAGTCCTGCGCCGCCGGGAGCAGCGCCGCGATCTCGTCGCTGCCCGCCCCGGCCCGGATGCCGTCGATCCCGCGGTCCATCCACTCCCGCGCCTGCTTGTAGGCGTCCCGCTGGGCGGGTGTCGCGCTGCCCACCGAGAACGTGCGGTAGTAGCAGGTCCGGTACCCGTTGAAGGAATGGATGATGTCGAAGAACGCTTGGTCCCCCGGGCGGATGAGCCGGTCAGTGAAGTTGTGCGGGTGCGGGTTGCAGCGCTCGCCGGAGATCGCGTTGATCGCCTCGACCTGGTCGGAGCCCATCTCGTAGAGCCGCTGGTTGGCCAGGGCGACGATCTCGTTCTCCCGGATACCGGGCTTGAGCACGTTGACGATGTTCTGGTAGACGCCGTCGACCATGGCGACGGCCTGGGTCAGCAGCATGATCTCGTCCGGCGACTTGATGACCCGCGCGTCGAGCATCCGTTGCTGCGCGTCGACCACCCGCAGGCCCTGCCGCTGCATCTCGAACAGGAACGGGGGCTCGACGATGTCCACCCCGACGGGCATGTCGGCCACGCCGGCCTCGACGAGCAGCGACTTGATCTCCGCGACGGCCTCTTGCATCAGCCCCACGCTGGGCGCGACCGCGCCGCGGAAGCCGAGGAACCCGGCCCGGTAGTTCTCCTCCGGCACCCACTTCGAGTACAGCTTGTGATGCTTGACCGCCGAACCGAAGTCCCACAGCACGGGATCCCGCCCGCGCGCCAGCAGCGCGTAGCGGATCATCTTGTCGCCGAGCGCGCCGCCGATCCAGGTGTGCGTGGTGTAGCGGATGTTGTAGAAGTCAAACAGCAGGAAGGCGCCGCACTCGCTGCTGTCCAGCGCGGCCCGGGCGCGGACGTTCCGGTACTCGCGCAGCCGGGCGAAGTCCACCCGCCGCTCGTAGTCGACCCCCATGTGGCCGGGGGCGGCCAGCGGCCGGCTGCTGGCAGTGTCTGTGCTCACGTGAATACCTCCGGGTGGTGGCTCAGCTCGATGCGGGTGCGCCGGATGTGCCCCTGAAGGTAACGCTCTCCGTCGGTGGCGTCGCACCGCAGCACCGCGTCGAGGATCAACCGGTGCTCGGCGTTCACCAGCCACATCCGGTCCTGCCCGCCGAGCGTGACGTAGCTGCGCCGGTAGTGCTGAGTGGAGTTCCACAGCCGGGCGACCGCCGAGTTCAGCGGTTCGACGCGGCAGCCGCGGTAGGTCAGCATGTGGAACTCCCGGTCGAGGTCGAGGAACTTCTCCAGGTCCTCGTTGTCCTCGATCCGCTGCTGCAGCTTGCCGAGCCGCTCGTGGTCGCCGGCGGTCAGCCGCGGCAGGCTCTCCGCCAGCGCGAGCGGCTCCAGGCGCTCCCGCATCTGGTAGATCACCTCGACCTCAGCCTGAGTCAGCCGCGGCACCCGGGCGCCCTTGTGCGGCTCGAGCTCGGTGAGCCCCTCCGCTTCGAGCATCCGCAGCGCCTCGCGGACGGGCAGCCGGCTCGCGCCGAACTGCTCGGCCACCTCTTCCTGCCGGATGCGGTCCCCCGGCCGGAGCTGCCCGCCGAGGATGGCCTCCCGCAGGTACGATGCCACCCGGGCGCTGACGTTGCTGTCCGCGGCCGTCATTCCGGCGGATGCTCCCGGTTCCACGCCTTGCCGCCGGGGTAAGACACCAGCTCGAACTGCATGCCCCACGGGCTGAGGAAGTAGATCCACCGGTTCCCCTCGGCCGGCCCCCTGCTCGCCGTGGGCCCGTCCAGAACCTTGATGCCCAACGCCCTCAAGTGGCTGATGGCCGCGTCCAGGTCATCGACGTACAGCGCGATGTGGTGCCCACCGACGTCGCTGTTGCGCGGGATCGCGTCACGCTGGTCGGGGGCGGTGTAGTGAAAGACCTCGAAGACGGCCTGGTCGCCGCAGCGGAACCAGCGGTTCTGCACCATGACCGCGCGCGGGTGCACGTTCAGGTGGGTGCGCATCCAGTCCGAGTCGTCGTGCCGGAACGGCCCGAGCGAGTACAGATACTCGCAGCCGAGCACGTCGACCAGGAACCGGTGAGCCTCGTCCAGGTCGGGCACGGTGAAGCCGATGTGATCCATCCGGCGCAACCCGGGCAGCCCCATGTTTACCTCACTTCGGATCCAATTACCCCTCAACTCGACCGCTCCGGTGGTCCAGAGTAGCCCGTGAAGGGCGTTAGGTATAGTTTTGGATCCAATCCGCTGATGCTGTCTTCGGTGAAGGAGGCTACCGTGCCCGAGCACCGCGCCCTCGAAGCTGCCTCGCCATGGGTGGAGGTGCTGGCTGACGAGGCCGACTGGGACGCGGCCGAACCTGGGCTGCTGCGCACGATCTACGCCCAGCTGGTCTGGATCCGCACGTTCGAGGAGTACGTCCTCGACCTGGCGGGGGCCGGCCTGATCCACGGCCCGGCGCACTCCAGCATCGGCCAGGAGGGTGGCGCGGTCGGCAGCGTGCTGGCGCTGACCAGCCAGGACACGGTGAACGGATCGCACCGGGGCCACCATCAGTTCCTGGCCAAAGCCCTCGGCCACGTCGAGCCGAAGGGCATGGACCCGCTCGCGGCACCGTCCGAGCCGGTGCGTGAGGTGGTGCTGCGCACGCTGGCCGAGATCTGCGGGCTGGACCGCGGCTGGGGGCACGGCCGGGGCGGGTCGATGCACCTGCGGTGGAAGGAAGCCGGGGCGATGGGCACCAACGCCATCGTCGGCGGCGGCGTCCCGCAAGCGGCCGGCTTCGCCTGGTCGCACCGGCAGGCCGGGACCGACGCGGTCTCGGTGACCTACTTCGGCGACGGCGCGGTCAACATCGGGTCGACGCTGGAATCGATGAACCTGGCCGCGGCCTGGTCGCTGCCGGTCTGCTTCTTCATCGAGAACAACCAGTACGCGGTGTCCACCTCGGTGCGGGAGGCGACCGGCGAGCCGCGGCTGTCCGCGCGGGGCCCGGGCTTCGGCATCGCCAGCTGGCGGGTGGACGGGATGGACCCGCTCGCGGTCCACCTGGCCATGTCCGAGGCGGTGGCGCATATGCGCCGCGGCGCCGGGCCGGCCGTCGTCGAGGCCGACACGTACCGCTTCTTCCATCAGAACGGCGGCTACCCCGGCAGCGCGTTCGGCTACCGCGACAAGGCCGAGGAGCGCGCCTGGCGGGAGCGTGACCCACTCCGGCAGACCGCCGCACAGCTGGAGCGCCGCGGCATCATGACCGCCGGGGAGACCGCCGAGGCGGTGACCCGCGCCCAGGCGGTCATGGCCGAGATCGGCCAGGTCCTGCTGGAACCGGTGGCTGGCGGCAAGCCTGGCCAGCGGCAGATCAAGCCGTCGGAGTGGCCCGATCCGGGCTGGGTGGACGCTGGCGTCCGCGGTGATCTCAGCGAGTTCGGCGGGGTGCGGCTGGCCGCGGCGGACGGCTACGCGGTGCCCGTCCAGGAGACCAAGTTCATCGAGGCGGTGGCCGCGGTCATGGGCCGCCGGATGGAGACCGACCCGGGCATCGTGGTGCTGGGCGAGGACGTGCACCGGCTCAACGGCGGCACCAACGGCGCCACCCGCGGCCTGCCCGCGCGGTTCCCCGGCCGGGTGCTCGGCACGCCGATCAGCGAGAACGCGTTCGCCGGGCTGGCCGGCGGCATCGCGCTCGACGGCCGGTTCACCCCGGTGGTCGAGTTCATGTACGCCGACTTCATGTGGGTGGCCGCGGACCAGCTGTTCAACCAGATCGGCAAGGCGCGGCACATGTTCGGCGGCGAGTCGGGCGTGCCGCTCGTGCTGCGCAGCAAGGTGGCCATGGGCACCGGCTACGGCTCCCAGCATTCGATGGACCCGGCCGGCATCTTCGCCACCAGCCCCGGCTGGCGGATCGTCGCCCCGTCCACCCCGTACGACTACGTCGGCCTGATGAACAGCGCGCTGCGCTGCCAGGACCCGGTGCTGGTGCTGGAGCAGGTTGACCTGTACAACTCCACCGGGCCGGGTCCGGTGGACGACTACGACTATTACCTGCCGGTGGGGAAAGCGGTCGTGCGGCGGCCCGGCCGGGACGTGACGGTGCTGAGCTACCTCGGGATGGTGCCGCACGTGCTCGCGGCGGTGGACGAGTTCGGGCAGGTCGATGCCGAAGTGATCGACCTGCGCTGGCTGGACCGGGCCAGCATCGACTGGGACACGATCGGGGCGTCGCTGGCCAAGACGAACCAGATCCTGATCGCGGAGCAGGGCGCGCTGGGCACCTCGTACGGGGGCTGGCTGGCCGACGAGATCCACCGGCGGTTCTTCGACCTGCTGGACGCGCCGGTGTGGCGGGTCACCGGTGGCGAGGCCTCGCCGAGCATCAGCCAGGTGCTGGAGCGCGCCGCCATCGCCCAGCAAGACGAGGTCGTCGCCGCGCTGGCCGAGATCGCGAGGTACTGACATGCCCCGGCTGCTGCGCATGCCCGAGGTCGCCGCCGGCGCCACCGAGGCCGTGCTGGCGGAATGGACCGTGGCGGAAAGCGCCGAGTTCGCCGCGGCCGACACGCTGGCCACGGTCGAGACCGACAAGGCGATGGTGGACGTCGAGGCCGAGGACGCCGGCGTCGTGCTCAAGACGCTGGTAGCACCGGGCGCGCACGTCGAGGTGGGCGCGCCCATCGCCGTCCTCGGCCAGCCCGGTGAGGTCGTCGCCGACGTCGGCGCGCTGCTCGCGGAGCTAGGTGTCGCCGCACCGGGTGCCGCCACACCGGATGCCGCCACCCCGGTCAGGGCGGCGGGCAACGGCCGGGTGTTCGCCAGCCCGCTGGCCCGCAAGATCGCGAAGCAGTCCGGGATCGCCGTCGCGGACATCACCGGGACCGGCCCCGGCGGGCGCATCCTGCGCCGCGACGTCGACGCGGCCATCAAGTCACACGCCGCGGCGCCGCCGGCCACCGGCCCGCTCACTGTCTCGGCGTCCGGCCCGGCGGCCGGCCCGGCGGCCGGCGCGGCGTCCGCGGCCGGGGCACGGCCCGGCGTAGCGGCCGTCCCCGGGCCCGGCGAGAGCGGCGAGATCCCGCACAGCCGCGCCCGCCGCGCCATCGCCGCCCGCCTGGTGGAAAGCAAGCAGACCGCCCCGCACTTCTACGTCCGGGCGACGGTCCGGGCCGAACGCCTCGTCGCGCTGCGCGCCGAGATCAACGCCGCCGCGGACGACGGCGCCCGGGTGTCCCTTAACGACCTGGTGGTCAAGGCGGTGGCCGCCGCGCATCAGCGGGTGCCCGCGATGAACGTCATCTGGACCCCGGATGCGGTGCGCACGTTCGCCGCGGTGGACGTCGCGGTGGCGGTCGCGACCGAGCGCGGGCTGGTCACGCCGGTCCTGCGCGACGTGACGGCCCAGACGATCACGCAGGTCGCGGCGCGGACCCGGGACCTGGCGGCGCGCGCCCGGGACGGCCGGCTGCGCCAGGACGAGCTGGAAGGCGGCACGATCAGCGTCACCAACCTCGGCATGTACGGCGTGGCAGAGTTCGCCGCGATCATCAACCCGCCGCACGCCGCGATTCTCGCCGTCGGCGCCGTCCGCGACGAGCCGGTGGTCCAGGATGGGGTCGTTGTTCCGGGCCAGGTCATGACGGTGACGCTCTCGGTTGACCACCGCCCGGTGGACGGGGTGGTCGCCGCCCAGTGGCTGGCCGCCCTCAAAGAACTGCTGGAGAACCCGCTCCGCATACTTGTCTGAGCGAGCACCACCCAGTGCAGAGGAGCTGACATCGTGGACGGCGCGACGGTGACTGTGGCGGTGGTGGCCAGCCGCACCGAGGCGGAGCTGATCGCCGGCCTGCTGCGCAGTAACGGGTTGCGGGCAGCTGTGCTGGCCGATGACGCCGGCGGACAGGACCCGCAGTTGCAGATATCGGGTGTGCGCGTGCTCGTTGCCAGCGCCGATGAAGCCGCCGCTCGTCAGGTCCTGGCGGAAGTCGAGGAAACCCCCGAGTAGGCCGGTCAAGCCAGCCAGCACCGAAGGTGTCAGCCGAGGCCGAGGATGTGCTGGGCGGCGGGGCTGAGCCGGGCGAGCGTTTCCGGTCGGACGTAGGCCCGCTGGTCTAGTTGCTGTTTGAGACCCCCGCGGCAGAAGTAGGAGTGCAGTGCCCGGCGCGGCCGGTCGGTGGTGTTGCGGGTGCCGCCGTGCCACAGGTGCGCGTTGAAGATCACGACGGTGCCGGCGCTGCCGAGGAGCTTGACCTCACCCGGGTAGGGAGCCGCGGGATCGGTCATCGCCTGGCGCGGCAGCCGTGCGCGGCGGTGGCTGCCGGGGACCACCCGGGTCGGGCCGTTATCCGCGGTGAAATCGTCGATCAGCCAGATGGAGTTGCAGACCTGGTAGTTGCCGGGCGACACCGGCTCGGCCCAGTCGGTGTGCAGCGGCTGATGGCCGGCGCCCGGCAGCGCGGCCCGGCTGTTCAGCGAGGAGAGGGTGAAATCGCCGAGCACGTGGGCGACCGCGGCCAGCACCCGCGGGCAGGTGAAGCACACGTCGAAAACCGGGTCCTTGTTCACCAGGTCGGCCAGCCGATCGGTGCCCTGCTCCTGGTGGACCTCGATACCGGCCCGGTCGCCCTCCGCGGCGGACAGCCCGGCCAGGCGCTGACGGATGACCCGTAGCTGCCCGGCTGACAGGATGCCCGGCAGCGGCAGGAAGCCGTCCTCATCCAGCTGGGCCCGCTCCGCCGCGGTCAACTGCCCGGCGTGCACCCCGAGCTCACGCAGCGCCGTACCGGAATCCATCAGACGCATACCGTCACGCTACGCCCGTCCGAGGCGCCGCGATCCAGCCCGACGGTAGCCAGCATCGGACCATCGGGGCTGAGCTAACCCTGTTCGTTACCCGCTCGCCATTGCCGGCGGAAGTACACCTGGTCGCGTCGTGTGAGCACGGTGGGGCGCCCAGTTGCAGGCTCAGGGTAGCCGGGGGGCGGCGGGCTGGTCGGGTAGCGCGGAATCCAGTCGGGTTCTGGCGCCGGTTCCCGCTCCTGGACGGTCTGCAGCCGCAGGCCGTAGAGCGGACGCGTCACTCTCGGCGCGGGCGGCACGTCGGCGACCGGATCCGCCGCGGGCTGCGCCGACCGGGTGCGCGTCGTCGCCAGGCCGAGACAGAGCACGATGCACCCGCACCCGGTCAGCACGAACCAGGCCGGGCGGCTGGCGGGTACGAACTGCGTCGGCACCGGCCCGTGCAGGTTCGCGTTCAGCAGCGCGCCGGTCACCGCGACCCCGAGTGCCTGGCCCATCTGACGGCTGGCCGAAGCGATGCCGGCCGCCAGGCCTGCCTGGCTGGCCGGCATGGCCGAGACCGCTGCGTGGCTGATCTGGCCGTTGACCATGCCCAGGCCAACGCCGAACGCCATGAAGGCCGCGATGAGATAGACCTCCCCAGAGGACACGGTGAGCCGCGACATCGCGATCATGCTCAGGGTCAGGGCCAGGCCGCCCAGCGTCAGCGGCACCCACAGGCCTCTCTTGGCGACCAGCCACGCCGCCAGCAGCGGGCAGACAGCCATCGCCGCGGCGGTGGGCAGCATGTGCAGGCCAGCGTGCAGCGCCGACAGGCCCCGTGCGTCCTGAAGGTAGATCGTGCTCAGGAAGAGGAAACCGCCCAGGCAGCCGAACGAGCAGATGCCGGTCAGCACGGCGCCGGTGAACGGCAGGTTGCGGAAACAGCGGGGATCGATCAGCGGATCCGTCCGGCGCAATTCCCACCGGACCAGAACCACGAACGTCACCGCCGCCAGCGCGAACAAGCCGCGGATCCCGGGCTCGCGCCAGTCGTTGGGGGCACCCTCGATGATCGCGTAGACCAGGGACCCGAGCATGACAATCACCAGCACCTGGGCGACCAGGTCGAGCCTGCGCTGCACTCCGGCGCGGGATGCCGGGATGAACCTGGAGACCAGCACGATGGCGACCAGCCCGACCGGCACGTTGACCCAGAAAATACTGCGCCAGCCGACCGTGCCGGTCAGGATTCCCCCGAAGACCGGCCCGAGCGCCATGCTCACGCCGAACATGCTTATCCAGACGCCGATCGCCCAGGCACGCTCCGCCCGGCCCTTGAAAACGCTGGAGATAATCGACACCGCGACCGGGTTCAGCATCGACCCGCCTATCGCCTGCAGCACCCGGAACGCGATCAGCCAGCCAAGACTGGGCGCCACGGAGCACAGCGCCGAGCTGAGCGTGAACACCGTCAGCCCCGCCCGGAAGACCTGGCGGCGGCCGAACCGGTCCGCCGTGGCACCCGCGGACATCACCAAACTGGCCAGGACCATCGTGTAACCGTTGACGATCCACTGCAGCCCCGAAACGGAGGCGGTCAGCCCCCTGGCGATCGCTGGCAGCGCGACGTTCACGATCGTGTTGTCAAGGCCGACCATGAACAGGCTCAGGCAGCAGACGGCAAGAACCAGCAGGCTGCGCCTGCGGCTGTCCTCCGCCCCGTGCGCGCCTCGTCTGAGCTGGGTCATAGACGACTCAGGTCACGTTGTCTGTCCAGCTCACAGGACCGTAAATATGGCGTTCTAAATGTCACGCGCGCCCCCCAAGACGTATCCGCAATCGATTGAACGCCGACCCCTTGGCCCCAGACAGTACCGCCGCAGCCGCGTCGAAGCCGGGCAGATGCGAAACCCGGACGATCAACGCGCCACCGGCCGGCATGGCCGTTTGCCCCGGCGGTCCGGGACCACGGTCCCATGCGCAAGCGGGGCTGGCGCACCTAAGGTTCTGGCTAATGGCCAGACGAAGCGAGGAGAAGCGCCCCATGGACGAGTCAGCCCCGGTCCAGCGGCAGATCGGCGTGTTCCTGCTCGATGATCATGAGATCGTCCGGCGGGGCGTGAAAGACCTGCTGGAAACCGATCCGGGCATCGTGGTCGTCGGTGAGGCGGGAACCGCTGCGTCGGCCCTGGCCAGAATCCCGGCGCTGCGGCCGGACGTGGCTGTGCTCGACGTGCGGCTGCCCGATGGGGACGGCGTCAGCGTGTGCCGCGAGATCCGGTCCAGGTTGCCGGGTGTGGCCTGCCTGATGCTCACCTCGTTCAGCGATGACGAAGCGCTGTTCGACGCGATCATGGCTGGAGCCGCGGGATACGTGCTCAAGCAGATCCGCGGCACCGACCTGGTCGGCGCCGTCCGCACGGTCGCGTCGGGTGAGTCGATGCTGGATCCGGACGCGGCCAGCCGGGTGATGCAGCGGATGCGCGACCAGACGGCGCGCTCCGATCCGCTGGCCGGGCTCACCGACCAGGAGCGGAAGATCCTGGAGCTGATCGGCGAAGGGCTGACCAACCGGCAGATCGGTGAGCGCCTGTTCCTGGCCGAGAAAACAGTCAAGAACTATGTGTCCGCGTTGTTCGCCAAGCTGGGCATGGAACGCCGGACCCAGGCCGCCGCCTACGCCGCCCGGGTCTTCGAAGACCACGGCCAGCCGCGCCCGCCGCAGTCAGCCCACTGACCCTAGATCACCGTCAGGCAGTCGCCGAGGTGGGGTTGGGCAGCGGGACCTCCCAGCGCAACTCCGTCCCGCCATTGCTGGCCCCGCCGATAGTGAGCGTGCCGCCATAGGGCTCGGCCCGCTGAGCCAGGTTGGCCAGCCCGCTCCGGCGGGTGGCGTCCTTGATGCCGGTGCCGTTGTCGTGGACGAGCAGGTTCAGCGTGCCGTCTACCAGGATGGTCACGTCCACGTGAGTGGCCTGGCCGTGCCGGGCGGCGTTCGACAGCGCCTCGCGCAGCGCGTACAGCAGGTGCTCGCCGATCTCCCCGGGAACCTCCTGATCCAGCCGGTCATCCAGCTGAACTGAGGAACTCATGCCGTGCGCCTCGGTCATCTCACCGACCACATCTGCGACCTTCCTGCGCAGGCCGGTCACGTCGGTCCCGCGGGCCTGCAAGCTGAAGATCGCCGCCCGGATGTCGGTGATGGTCTTGTCCAGGTCGTCCACTACGCTGTTCACGCGCTCCGCGACCAGCGGCCGGGTGATCAGCGGGATGGTGCCCTGGAGTTTCATCCCGCTCGCATACAGCCGCTGGATCACCTGGTCATGCAGATCCCGGCCGATGCGGTCGCGGTCCTCGAAAATGGACAGCCGTTCCGCATCCTCGCGGCGCTCGGCGAGTTCCAGCGCGATACCGGCCTGCGCTGCGAACGTCATGGCCAGCTGCGTGGCCGCCCGCGGCAGCGGCATCGAGCCGGCCGCGCGGCCGACCGTCAGCACGCCGCGGACGTTGCCCGCGTCGCCCAGCGGCAGCAGGATCGCCGGTCCCAGCTCCAGGGTCTCCCTGGCCGCCTCCGATGCCCGCGGGTCGTGGCGGAAGTCCTCCACCGTGACGGGCTGGCCCGTAGCCAGCACCTGTCCCGAGATGGACTCCTCGGCTGGCAGTCGCAGGCCCAGCGCTGACTGCGCGCTCTGGCCGGCTGCGTGGCTGATCATCAGGTACCGGCGGCCGGCCTCGGGCAGCGCCAGGACGACCAGGTCAGCCGCGGTCATCTGCAGGGTCTGCTGCGTCACGAAGGTGAGCACCTCGTCCACCGCGGCCCCGGCCAGCAGCCGGCGAGTCACCTCGGAGCTAGCCGCCAGCCATTGCTGCTGCCGGTGTGCTTCGTCGTACAGCCGGGCGTTCTCGATGGCCACGCCGGCCGCCGCGGACAGCGCGGTCACCAGAGTCTCGTCTTCCTGGTCGAATGCCGAGCCGTCTCGCTTCTCGGTCAGGTACAGGTTGCCGTAGACCTCATCGCGGATCCGGACCGGCACGCCCAGGAACGACTTCATCGGGGGATGCCCGTCGGGGAATCCGGACGATTGTGGGTGGCTGGCGATGTCGGACAGCCGCAGTGGGCGGGGGTCGGTGATCAGCAGGCCGAGCAGCCCACAGCCATCCGGC
Source organism: uncultured Actinomycetes bacterium (assembly GCA_963717125.1). GTDB lineage: Bacteria > Actinomycetota > Actinomycetes > Streptosporangiales > Streptosporangiaceae > RYN-230. The sequence continues at coordinate 122,967 of CAVQVG010000008.1, read as the reverse complement.
CAGTGATCGATCCGGGCAATAGCGGACTCGTCCAGGCCGACCGGGATGAAGTCGGCCAGCCGGCCATCCTGGTCGATCACGCCGAGCGCGCCGTACCGGGCGTCGACCAACGTCACCGCCGCCTCGACGATCCGGCGGAGTACCGCCTCCAGTCGCAGGTTGCTGCCTACGGCGACGACGGCCTCGAGGAGAGCGCCGACCCGGTCGCGCGTGTCCAGCACCGCCTGAACGCGGCTTTGCAGCTCGGAGAGCAGGTCGTCTAGCCGCAGATGCGGCAGGAGCAAATGCGGCTCAGGAGATTCCACGCGGGCACCCTCCCTCCAGGAGCCCTGGTGGACGCGGTCGCGATCATGGGTCAGCCCGGCCACCCCCAGCCACATCACCCGGGACGCCGTTCGTGCCCGCTGGCACGATCCGGGAGTAGGGCCCGGGAGTCACCATGGCGACGTGACCATCCTTTTGCCATTTGATCACATACGGTGGGGCTCCGTCCTGGCCAAGGACGCGGATAACCCGGCCGGCCCGGCTTTCCGGGCCGGGTACGACGAGCAGGTCACCAACCTTCGCCCTCATAGCTCCAGCATGGGCCGGGACCGGCCGCTAGGGCACCGGCTGACTGACCCAGATGAACGGGACGTTCGGCACCGCCGCCTGGGCCCCAGGAGCAGGCTCTGCCCGCCCGGGACAGGCCGAAGGTCCTCGGGGCGCGTTGACCGATTCCCTTCCGCTCCTCATCGTGCTCAGGCCGGACTGGACACCGGGGCGGCATCAGGTCAATCGCTCGCCGCGGTCGGCGGCTCGCAGCGACCTGGCGTACCGGGCCCGTTCCTGGGCGGCCGCGACCGGGCCGGAGCTGGCCAGCAGGCCGCGGGGCTCGGCCAGGCAGGTGAACCCGTTCCTGGTCATCCAGTCGGTCAGCCCGCCGAGCAGCACCATGGCGTGCTCTGCCCGGTGCCGCAGCAAGGCCGACGTGGTCATCACCACGTCCGCGCCGGCCAGCAGGTAGGCCGCGACATCCGCGGAGTCCTCCACGCCACCGCTGGCGGCCAGCGACGCCTTGACCCGGCCGGCCAGGTGGGCGATCCAGGCCCGGGGCAGCCGTCCGTCGGCTGGGCTGGACAGCCCGAAGCCGGTCGTCGTGGTCAGCCGTTCCGGATCGATGTCCGGGTGCAGGAACCGGTTGAACAGCACCAGGCCGTCCGCACCTGCCCGGTCGAAACGCAGGGCCATGTCGCCCATCGCGCTGTAGTACGGACTCAGCTTCACCGCGACCGGGATGCTGACCGCGGCCTTGACCGCGGCCAGTATCTCGATGTGCTGGTCTTCCACCTCACGCCCAGAGATCGCCGGGTCAGTTGGCAGGTCATAGATGTTCAGCTCGATGGCGGCCGCACCCGCCTGCTCCAGCTGGCTCGCATAGCTATTCCACCCGGTGGCGGTGACGCAGTTGAGGCTGGCGATGACCGGAACGTCCACCGCGGAGACGGCCCGCTCGACCAGGCTCAGGTAGCGGCGCGGGTGCGGCTCCAAGCTGCCGACGTGCGGGAAGTAGGATAGCGATTCGGCGAAGCTGTCGCTGCCCGCGGCCAAGGCGGCGGCGTCCAGCGCCGCCTCGCGGCGCACTTCCTCCTCGAACAGCGACGGCAGCACGACGGCGGCCAGCCCGGCGTGCGCCAGCCGCGTCACTCCCTCGAGACCGCCGGCTATCGGCGACGCCGACGCGACCAGTGGGTTGCGCAGTTCCAGGCCCAGATACTGGCAGGAAAGATCCATGGGTAACCCCCACTACCCTGGGGCGCGGGCGCGGTTGCAGGCGGTCTTGCACGGCTGGTAGCAGACGCGGCCGTGGATGGCGGGCAGCGGCTTGTCCACGACCAGCTGACGCCAGGCCTGCTCAGCACGGCCCGCCTGGATCAGCGCCAGCCAGGCCTGGATGTTCTCCCCGGCCGGGCAGCCAGCGTTGCACGGCGGCAACAGGCCCAGATAGACCGGCCGCCGGGTGCGCACCGGCCCGGCCCGGCCCGGCCCGGGCCGGGCCGGGCCGCGTCATGCCCAGGTCGGGTAGCCGGGTTAGGTCGGTCATGGCCTGCTCCCGCCAGCGGCAGGCCCGCGGCGGCTAACGCGGGACATCCAGGATTCATCCTCGACCACGAGCACTCGCATAGCCCGGCTCCCTCTTTGATCCGTTCACATGCTGTACATGCGGTAGAACCGGCGGATGTCCTCCTTCCCCGCGAGCAGGGCCAGGAATGTGGTGGCAGCCAGCGCTGCCCATGCGATGCGCTTCATTGTTCGGTCTCCCTTCTCATGTAGTTGCCAGGGTTGTTTCGGCCCGAAGATACGGATAGGGGCTAAGGTCCACCGGACGTGGGTCCCAGGACCCCAGAGGGGCACGGACAATTCAGCGGCCAGACCAAGGCCCATCACAGCAGTGACTGAAGTCCCACCCTGGCCAGGCCACGCGACCCTGCCTGCCGTGCCGGAACAATCGCAAGCTGTATATGGCAGAACTGAATGGCCGTGCCATTGGCCCGGCCTCAAGAAGGAGGCACTGCAATGCGGCGCAAGACTTTTGATCTACTGGTCAGCACCGGCGGGCTGGTCCTCGCAGCTGTGCTGCTCGTCGCGGGCGGGTTGCTGATGTGGGGATACTCCTTCGCCAACAGCCAGGTGCACGACCAGCTCATCGCCCAGAAGATCGTCTTCCCCACCAAGAGCAACCCCGAGTTCAAGGCCCTGCCCGCCGCCGACCAGACGGCCATGGGCGCCTACGCGGGCCAGGCCCTGACCACCGGCGCGCAGGCCAAGACCTACGCCGACCACTTCATCGCCGTCCACCTGGCCGAGATGGGCCACGGCAAGACCTACTCGCAGCTGTCCGCGCAGTCCCTGGCCCAGCCCAAGAACACCGCGCTGGCCGGCCTGGTGCAGACCGTGTTCCGCGGCACCACGCTGCGCTCGATGCTGCTGGAGGCCTACGGGTTCTGGCAGTTCGGCCAGATCGCGCTATACGCCGCGATCGCCTCGTTCATCGGCGCGGGCCTGATGCTCATCCTGTCCATCACGGGCCTGATCCACGGCCGCCACGTCACCGCCGAGTCCGAAGTGTTCGGCAAGTCGGTGCACCCCAGCCCGGTCGCTGCCTGACCGCGGCCCCACCTCATCCGGCCGACCGGGGACCAGCCCGGCCGGCCAGAGGCATGTCCAGCTGCCTGATCCAAGCCAGGAGCCGCCCCGTCTTAACCAGTTCTTAACCGGCACGGGACCAAGGTCACCGTCACCAGGTGACTGATATCTCTGCCCGGGCTTACCCGCTACCGGACATTGTTGAGCTGTACTCGTTCTGCGCGCCATTAGGAGACCCCGATGCAACCGCCCACTGACATAGCTTCCGGAGTTATTAACCTGGATCAGCCCGGAACGTACCTGCACTGGTCGGTCTTCGCCGTCTCGCTGGCCAACCTGGCGCTTATCGCGGTCATGGTGGTGATCTTCGGCCTCGCCCTGATCCTGCCGTTCCCCAAGGGCCGCACATACCCTCCCGCTGCTGAGCCACCGGGTCCCGCCGGCAGCCGCGCTTACGACGGCGAGGACGAGGACCGGGACATGTGGACGAACAAGGCCCGGCGGTTCGCCACCCGGATCCTGCCGCCGGGCAAGCTGCTGCCGGACCGGCAGCCCGCGTACGTGCGGTCCTGGGTCTACGTGTTCGGGGTGGGCAGCCTGGCCGCGTTCGGGGTGGCCGTGGTCTCCGGCTTCGCGCTGGCCCTTGGTGGTCCGGACTGGTGGCGCTACAACCCGGTCGGTCACTTCTGCAACAGCCTGCACCTGTGGAGCGTCGAGCTGTTCATGGCTCTGCTGGTCATCCACCTGTGGGGCAAGTTCTGGATGGCGGCCTGGCGCGGCAAGCGGGCCTGGACCTGGACCACCGGCGTGGTCGCGTTCGTCGCGTCAGTCGTGGAGTGCTTCACCGGGTACCTGTCGCAGCAGAACTTCGACTCGCAGTGGATCTCCACCAGCGGCAAGGACGCCTTCAACGCGGTCGGGATCGGCGCGATCTGGAATGCGATGAACTTCGGCCAGATGCTGATGTGGCACATCGTGCTGGTGCCCATCGTGCTGACCGCCATCATCGGGGCGCACATCTTGCTGGTCCGGGTGCGCGGGGTCTCGCATCCGCTGCCTGAGCAAGTCAAGCTGCCCGGCCGGGGCACCGCCCGGCAGCGCCGCCGCGCGCTGGCCACCGCGGACGCCGCGCCGTGGCGCGGTGCGACCCGCCGCTACGACATCCTCAAGGAAGGCACGATCGCCGGTGTGATCATCCTGGCGCTGACGTTCGGCCTGGCCGCCCTGCTCTCCTCACCCAACGTCCCGGAGCTGTCCGTGCAGACCTGGGCGAGGGTGGCGCCCGCCGACTTCCTGGCCACCGCGTCAACCGAGCTCAACGGCACCAGCCTGACGGCCACCTACGGCCCGCCGTACAACACGAACGGGACCCCCCAGAAGATCCTTTTCGCCCCGGCGAACATCCTCGGGGTGACCCAGCCGATCAACGCGGCGCGGGACTTCGTGCTCTCGCCGCTGAACGCGGCCGTGGCGGGCAACCCGAGGCTGGCCGCCGCGCTGGCCACCTACCGCGCCGCACCCGCGGCCCAGCAGCTCAAGTGGGCCAACGCCTACGCCAACGCGGTCACCAAGGTGAAGTTCCCGGGCGGCGTGCCGGTGGTCCCGCCCGCGGCTGACGGGCCGGTCCCGGTCATGCTCGCCAACGAACTGACCATGGCGCGCAGCGGCGCGCTGGACGCCGACCTCCTCGCGAAGAATGCCTTCTACGGCACCAACTACACCCTGCCGCTGATGTTCGTCAACGACGGCTCCTACTTCGCCAACCAGGCCGAGGCCATGCACCTGGGCGGCGACCAGTGGGGCGTGATGAACGAGACCGGCAGCTACCCCGGCCAGCCCTGGCTGTGGCTCTACACGCTGTGGTACCAGACCAGCTGGGGCAACTCCCCCAACGCCGACCTGATCGCCATCTACATGACCGGCCTGGCGACGATCCTGCTGCTGCTGGTGCCGGTCATCCCCGGCCTGCGGGACATCCCGCGGCTGATCCCGGTGCACCGGCTGATCTGGCGCGACTGGAAAGAGCCGTCGGGCGATGAGACGCCGCCCGCAGCCGGCACGTCCGGGCCGGTGGACACCGCGACGGCCGGCACTCCATAGCCAGCCGGCACCTCTGGAAAGGAAAACCAATCATGAAATCCGCTGTCATCCGTGAATTCGGACAGCCCCTAGTGCTCGAGGACCGGCCCATTCCCCAACCCGGCCCCGGTCAAGTGGTGATCAGGATGGAGGCATCTGGCCTGTGCCACACCGACATCCACGCGGTACACGGCGACTGGCCGGTCAAGCCAACCCCGCCGTTCGTGCCCGGCCACGAAGGTGTCGGCATCGTGCACGCGGTCGGCGCTGGCGTGACCAGCCCGGAGGTAGGCCAGCGGGTAGCAGTTCCCTGGCTCGGCTACGCGTGCGGTACCTGCGAGCACTGTCTCACCGGCTGGGAGACCCTCTGCGTCAAGCAGCAGAACACCGGTTACTCGGTGGACGGCTGCTTTGCGGAGTACTTCAGCGCCGACGCTACGTTCGCCGCCGCCGTGCCCGAGGGCATCGACCCGGTCGATGCTGCCCCGCTGACCTGCGCGGGCGTCACCACTTACAAAGCCGTGAAGGTCGGCAACGTGCGCCCAGGTGACCTGGTGGCCATCTCCGGGATCGGCGGGCTTGGCCACCTGGCCCTGCAATACGCCAAGATCTTCGGCGGCACGGTGGCCGCGATCGACATCACCGACGACAAGCTCCAGTTGGCCAAGGATCTCGGGGCCGATTTGGTCATCGATGCGCGGAGGGACGATCCGGCCAAGGTCCTGCAAGCACATGGTGGAGCCAGTGTGGCAGTCGGGCTGGCGGTGGACGAGCAGTCGTTCGCCACTGCGTACGCTGGCCTGCGCCGCGGGGGCCGTCTGGTGCTGGTGGCGCTCCCCGCCGCGGGCACCCTGCGGATCCCGGTCTTCGACACCGTGCTGAACGGCACGTCGGTGATCGGGTCGATCGTAGGCACCCGGGCCGACCTGGCCACCGTGTTCGCCCTGCACCGCGCGGGCCGCACCCGAGTGGTGGCCGACACCCGGCCACTCGCCGCGGTGAACGAGGCCATCGACGAGGTCCTGCACGGCCAGGCTAAGGCGCGGATCGTCCTCCAGCCTTAGCCATCAGCTGACCCCGGCCCGCCCTGCAGCGCAGGCGGGCCGGGCCCGTTGAGTTGGCGGGCCGGGAAACCGTGCATTTTCATAGCCCAGGTCAGAGCTCGTTCGGACCGGAAGACGTTCCTGTCAGCGAGCCGCGTTCCCCCGCCGGATGCGTCGGCCCGTGATGCGGGCTGGGATGATGCGGATGAACAGTTCCTTCTCGCCGCCCGGCCAGGCCTGGACGCCCGATTGCCGCACATCGGCGAGTTCGGCTGCCGAGTCAACGTGGTGCGCGGACCCCTGGATGAGGATGCTCCATCCTTCCTTCGTGGCCGGGCTGATCTCATCGACCTCGAATGCCACCTTGTACTCCGCATCCGCTATCCCGGTTCGCAGATCCTCTTCCATCGGGCTGTGCTGCCCGGTCCGGAACACGATCGTCTGCTCATGCAGCGCGAAATTGACCGGCAGAATGGTGGGCCCGAACCGGCCTGAATACCCGATCCGTCCCACCCCGCCCGCAGCGATCAGCCGCAGGCATTCCGACTCATCCAGGGACCGCGTGTCCGTAGCAGCTGGGCCGTGGGTATCAGTCTCGTGTGCCACGTCATTCTCCTTTTTCAGTCCGTGCCCAGAGTGTGGGTGATGTCCAGCACCTCGGAAACGGGCCGACGCGGGGTGTGCGGGACCGGCACGCCGTAGCCGAATCGCAGGATCATCTGCGGGTATTCGAAACTGGACCGCGGATCGCGGACCAGCCAGGCATCGGGCGTCTCCAGCGGCGGGGTGAGCGGGCTGGCCGCGATGCCGCGGAGCGTTGCCGTCAGCAGGACACGCTGCAGCGCCTGCCCGGCGCGTAGCCAGTCCGACCAGCTGCTGGACGGCGTGGACAGCACGGCCAGCTGGGGACGTTCCTCGAACCAGGCATAGTGAACCGGCCCGGGCTGGGCGGCCGCGAAGTCGCGCACCGGAGCCCGGCCGCCGGGGTCGTGCGGGGCCAGGGCCGCATCGGGGATGCCCTCCCGGTCCCGGACTCCTCCCGCCCAGCGGGCCAGCTCGGCGCGATAGCCACGGTTGCTCAGCAACTGACGCTCGGAGTCCCGGGCGAGTTCCAGCAGCCGGATGGCCTCCTGATGGTCCGGGAAGTGCAGCACGGCACCCTCTCGCCGGGCCGCGTCCGCCAGCTCAGCCAGGATGCCCGGCGGCACCGGGCGGCCGCTGAACGGGGACCGGTTGGTGCGGCGTGCGGGAATAGCCTTGCGCAACTCGATCTCATCGGGCTGCGGCTGGCACGGACCACCGAGCCGCACCGTCGCCAGCAGCAGCCGTTCCGTAACGGTCGGGATCAACCGGACCAGCGGCTGGCGGCCAGCCACCACCGCGGCCAGCCGGAGATTGAGCAGCGCAGCGCCGCAGGCGATATGCAGTGCGCGCCCGTCCGGATCACCAAATCGCAACATCCGGGCCGGGTCGGCATACAGCTCAACTGTCTGGCTGGCCGGCTGGTAGTGGAATCGCCACGGCTGCGTATTGTGCATCGAGGGCGCCATTGTGGCGGCCGCCACCAATTCCTCCACCATGTGCTGCGGAACGTTTTCCGGTGGTTCCGGCCGCTGATCACCCGGCGGTACCGCAACAGTGCCATCGCGGCGAGGCTTCATTGCGTCCCCCTCCCCTCCAGGCGGATTGCCCAGAACCGCCGGGCCAACTTCCTCCGGTCGTTACCGGGCGAACCCCTGCACACATGATCATTTTTTCGCGATGGGGGCCAGCCGGTCAGGGCTGCATGTCCCGTCCGGCCGGGACTTCTGTCACCAGCGCCGGCCAGATCAGCTCCCGGCACGCCGTGGTATGGCACCGTGGACGGAGTGAGCACCGAGGCACACCGGCGACCCGCGACGCCGCCGCGGGCGGTCCGGGATCTAGCCGCGGCCCGTCAGGTGCGCCTGGTCTGGGAGAACGAGGATGCGCTGACCTTCGAGGCGGGTGACGACCCAGACCGGCGCTTCGTCAAATGGGCACCCGCCGGTGCCCCGCTGGACCTGGCCGCCGAGGCGGCCCGGATGACCTGGGCCGCCGCCTACTCTTCCGTCCCGCGCGTGCTCGGCCACGGCGCCGACAGCGAAGGTTCCTGGCTGGTCACGGCGGCGCTGCCCGGTCACAGCGCGGTCTCGTCGCGGTGGCTGGCCGACCCGCGCACCGCGGTGATCGCCATCGGCGAAGGGCTCCGCGCGATGCACGATGCCCTGCCGGTCGCGGACTGCCCGTTCTCCTGGATGGCTCAGGACCGGATCGCCGCCGCGGAGCGGGCGGCAGCGGCCGGGCGCCTCGACACTTCCGACTGGGCCCCGGAACACCGGGAACTGAGCATCGAGGGTGTGCTCGCCGAGGTCCAAAACCTCCCGCCGGCCAGCCAGCTCGTCGTCTGCCATGGTGACGCCTGCGCGCCGAACACGCTGATCACCGACGACGGCCGTTGGTCCGGCCACGTCGATCTCGGCGACCTTGGCGTCGCGGATCGCTGGGCCGACTTGGCTATCGCCACCTGGAGCACCGGGTGGAACTACGGGCCCGGCTGGGAGCAGCTGCTGCTCGACGCCTACGGGATCAAGCCCGACGCCGAGCGCACCCGCTACTACCGGCTGCTCTGGGAGCTCGGCTAGTGCGCCGTCCATGAACGTTCACCGGATGGGGGCGAGATGCCAGGGTGGGCTTCACATCGGCCGGGGGCAAAGGCCGTCGAGTGTGGTCTGGAGGATTGGTTCGAGATAGCGGGTGTCGCCCTGGATCGTGGCGATGGCGATGACCATGTCGAGGATCTGTTCGAGCGTGAGATTGTCGCGGACCTCGTGAGCGCGCTGCGCGGCGGCGAGTAGCGGCAGGCCGGCGGCGATAACCCGGGCGCGGTTGTTGCCGAATATGGGGTTGCTGCGGTCCGTGTGCTCGAGCAGCTCGGAGGCGATGTGGCGCTTGCTGGTGGCGAAGGCGAAGAACCGGTGCAGCCAAGCCGTGAGGACCGCTCCCGGCGTCTTGCCGTTAACGGTCTTCGCGGCCGCGCAGATGGCGTTGACCTCGTCGGTGTAGAGGGCCTCGAGGAGCTCTCGGCGTCCGGGGAAGTTGCGGTACAGGGTCGCCATGCCGACGCCGGCGCGTCGCGAGATCTCGGCCATCGATATTTCGGCCTCAGGGTCGGCGAACGCGGCACGGGCCGCGGCGAGGATCTTGTCGCGGTTGCGCTCGGCGTCGGCTCGCCTGGCCGGTGATGGGAGCTGGTTCAGGGGCATTGGCCATCCAAGTGGACAGGCTATCCGCTAGTCGCTACGGTGAAGTGGACAGGCTATCCGCCTGCTGGCGCATCTGATCCTACCCACCGGCCGCGACTATCTCGCGGCGGCTCAAGGAGCTTCTTCATGGACTACCGGCCTCTGGGACGCACCGGCGTCTCGGTCAGCCAGATGTGCCTGGGCGCGATGATGTTCGGCGCCTTCGGCAACCCCGATCACGACGACGCGGTCAAGATCATCCACCGCGCGCTGGACGCCGGGATCAACTTCATCGACACCGCCGATGGCTACTCCGCCGGCGAGTCGGAGCTGATTCTCGGCAAGGCGCTGGCGGGCGGGCGGCGCGAGAACGTGGTGCTCGCGGTTAAGTTCGGCCCTCCTTTCGATAAGGATCCCAACCACCGCGGAGCGTCGCGGCGGTGGATCACCGAAGGGGTCGAGGGCTCGCTGCGCCGGCTTCAAACCGACTGGATCGACCTCTACCAAGTCGGCGTCCCCGACCCGAACACCGATACCGACGAGACCCTCAGCGCCCTGACTGACCTCGTGCGGGCCGGCAAGATCCGATACTTCGGCGCGTCAAAGGTCCCCGCCTCTGAGATCGTCGAGGCTCAATGCGTCGCCGATCGCCGCGGCCACGGACGGTTTCGCACCGAACAGCCCCCCTACTCGATGCTGACCCGGGCGATCGAATACGACGTGCTGCCGACCTGCCAGCGCCACGGAATGGGCGTCATGAGCTACAGCCCACTGGCCGGTGGCTGGCTGTCAGGCAAATACCGCAAGGGCCAGGAGGTCAGTGGGCCGGGCTCCGCCGCGCGGTTGCGGCGCCACCCAGCGAGCTATGACGCCAGCGACCCGTCGAACGCCGCCAAGCTCGACGCCGCCGACGCGCTCGCCGCGTTGGCCGACGAGGCCGGGCTGACCCTCATCCAGATGGCGATCGCGTTCGTCACCCGCCATCCCGCGGTCACCTCCGCGATCATCGGCCCGCGCCTCATGGAGCACCTGGACACCTACCTCGCTGCCGACGGGATCGACCTGCCTACCGATCTGCTTGATCGCATCGACCAGATCGTTCCCCCCGGGGTCACGATCAATGTCGCCGACAACATGTGGGACATCGGCACACCGGCGCTCGGTGCGGCATTCCGCCGCCGGTAGACCACCGGCGCCGAAGTGGCGTTAAGCAAGAAGAGTCCTCGCCGGGTTACTGGTACCGGAGGGCCGTGCCGGGCTGGATCCGGGTGGCGCGGCGCAGCGGCACCCGGATGACGAGGAGGGTGAGCACGAGGACGGCGGCGAGCGTGATCAGCGGGATGGCTGGCGGGAATTCCTGCGGAAGGGCGAGGTCGACATTGCGGCGCACGAGCGCCAGCAGCCCCTGGTAGATCAGCCAGCCGAGCAGCACCCCGAACACCCAGCCGGCAATGGCGAGGATCACCGCCTCGGCGCTGAACACCCGCCGGATGTAGCGGGCCCTGGCACCCACGCAGCGCAGGATCCCGACCTCCCGGGTGCGCTCGATGACGCCCATGCTGAGGGCGCTGACCAGGCCCATGAGCATGATGGCCACCACGACCAGGCCCAGGAGCTCGACGATGGTGAGGACTGAGCGGTCGGCAGCCGTGATTTGCGCCTGGGTAACGTAGATTTCCTGGGTGCCGACCGCGTACCCGGCGGCCGCCAGCCGGGCCGTGGCTGCGATGGTCGCCCGGTCGATGGCGGCGTGCCCGGAACTGGCGGTGGCGAGCCACATCGAGTCCGCGGTACCGGGCCCGCCGTCCAGGCGTTCCAGCGCGGGCAGCGGGAAGTAGACGGTGTCGCCGCTATTGGTCTGGCCGGTGTCTATTCCGATGACGCGGACCCTGGTGGGTCCTGTGGCCATGGTGAGCGTGAGGATCTGCCCGACCCTGGCTCCGACGACGCGCGCGACGGCGGGGCCGAGCACCGCCGGTGTGATGGCTGCGCGGGCGTCGGTGGCGGTATCCGCGGTGGTGAACCAGCGGCCTGCACTCAGCCGGTAGGAGTAGAGAGGATGGGTCCCCAGCCCCCACGCCACGTAGGCCTGTCCGTTGTACTGCACGGAGCTCGTCTCGACGGGCTCGGCCCTCGTGACGCCTGGTGTTGAGGCGGCGACGGCGAGCGCCCGGCTGCCGAACGGCCGCGCGCCGTGGCTCCCTGCCTCGCCGACGCCGATGCTGAAGTGCAGCTTGCCGATGGTCTGGCTGATGACGGCAGTGATCGACTGGCCGAGAGCGAGGAGGGAGATCGCAAGCCCCGCGGCGACGGCGACCTGCGCGATCGTGGCCGCGCTGCGCCGCTTTTGCCGCAGCGCGTTGCGGACTCCCATCCGCAGACTGCCCGGTACCGCGGCCCCGGCCAGCAGCCCGCTGCGCGCGACCAGCCGGTCGAGCCGGCCCGCGCCGAATCCTGTGGTTCCGGTTCCGGCCAGGGTCTCGGCCACGGGCCTGCGCAGCGCTCGCCGCAGCGCGGGCAGCGACGCCGCGACGGCGAGCGCCGGGCCGAGCACGAGGCTGGTCACGACGACAGCGGCGGCGATCCCGAAGCCGAAGGACACGTCGATGAACTTCTCGGCGAAGTAGCGAGCCAGCAGGTAGGCGAGGACGATGCCGACGACCGTGCCCACGACCGCGCCTGCCGCGCCGAGCATCGCCGCGGTGCGGCCGATGATGCCGCCGATCTGCCGCCGTCGGCCGCCGAGCGTCTTGAGGATGGCGATCTCGCGGGCCTGCTCAGCGATAAGGGTGCTCATGGTGGCGGAGATGAGGAACAGGGCGGACGCGAACGCCAGGATCGTGATGATGTACAGCAGCGCCATGATGTGGTTGAACCCGGACTGGCCTGGCCACTGCCCAGGGGCCCGGACGGCGGGCAGCGCCGTGATCGGGTCCGTGCCGGTCTGCCCAGTCAGGTAGGCGCGCACCTCGGCGACCACCCGGGACTGGGCGGCCGTGCTGTCGTCGGTAAGCCGGAACCCCAGGTAGTTGTACCCGCGGGCGCCGCGCAGCGCCTGCACCGTGGCCGCGGAGGTGTAAAAGACCGGCGTGGTCGAGCCGCTCGCGCCGGGAGTCGCGTACAGGTTCAGGCCGGTACCGCTGACCCGCAGCCGTACCAGCCGGCCGCTGGCGGCCCGCATGTCTATCGTGCCGCCAATGGGGACGGCAAAGCCGGTAGCCCGGGCGTTGCCGGCGTCGGCCAGAATCTCGCCCGGCCCGGGCAGCCGGCCGGACATCAGCGGGACGGTGTTGACCGTGGCGGACGCCAGGTCGCCGCCGGCGATCTCGACGTCCTGAGGGCCAGCGCCGGTTCTTACCGTGGTGGCGTAGCCGACGGCTGGGCTGACAGCGGCCACGCCCGGAAGGTGGCCGAGCGCGCTGAGCTGTGCCGGGCTCAGGTCAAGGGTGCTGGTGGATATCCCGACGTCGTATAGGTGACTCTCCTGGACCTGGCGGTTCATCGCCGTGTTCAGCAGACTCGGCACGGCGAGGAAGCCCAGGCTCGCGATGGCGACGCTTAGCGTGAAGACGGCCAGCAGTGTGCGGCTCAGGTGCTGGGTCAGGTCGCCCCTGGCCTTGCGGTTCAGCGTGCTCATGGCCGCCGCCCAGTATCGCCGGTGATCAGGCCATCTTGAACGGACACGATCCGGGAGGCGAGCGCGGCGAGCGCCTGGTCGTGCGTGACGTACACGACCGTCGTCCCGTTCTCGTTCAGCCCCTTGAGCAACTTGAACATTTCCCGGGCCATGCCGGTGTCGAGGTTGCCGGTGGGTTCGTCGCCGAGCAGGATTGGCGGCTCGCAGGCCATCGCCCTGGCGATCGCGACGCGCTGCTGCTCCCCGCCGGACAGCTCGAGCGGCAGCCGGTCGCCGCGATCGCCGAGCCCGACTGCGTCCAGGCGACGGCTCGCCACCGCCTTGCGCTCGCGCGCCGGGCCGAGCCGGGCCAGGTCCAGCGGGAGCGTGGCGTTCTCCGTCGCGGTGAGCGTGGGCATCAGCTGGAAGAACTGGAACACGATGCCGATGGTGCGGCCGCGCCAGACGGCGAGCTGCTCCTCGGTCATCTGGTCCAGGCGGCTGCCGCTGACCGTCACCGCCCCGGTGGTGGGCCGGTCGATGCCGGCGATGAGGTTGATGATGGTGGTCTTGCCGCTGCCCGACGGGCCGGTGATCGCCACCATCTCGCCCGCGGCGATGGCCAGGTCTACGCCGCTCAGCGCGGGAAACCCGACGCCCCGCCCACCTCCCCTGCCCCGTGCACTGCGGTAGATCTTTTCCACCCGGTCCAGCTCGATGATGGGTTCCCGTGATCTTGCCGGAAGGCTCATAACGGTTACGATCGCCGGGCGGGCAGCGACTCCGCATCGGCCGCGATGCCCGTTTCCGCGGCCATCCCCCCGGGGGCGTGGCCGGGCCCTACTTGCGACAGAAACCCGCCGCAGGTAGGCGCCGCCGGTTCAGCCGTGCGGAGGATGGCCTGGGCGTCTGGCCGCCTTTACGATCAGCTGGTGAAGAGGCTTGTTGCTTGGGCTATCGCGCTCCCGCCGCGCATGCAGGACCTTGCGCTCGCGCTGGCGCTGGCCGCTTACAACGCCGGCTCGCTGATCCCGGAGGCGAGGCAGCTGCGCCTGCCCGACGTGGCGTTCGCGCTGGTCGTGCTGCAGGCATTGCCGCTGATCTGGCGGCGGCGCTGGCCGGTCGCCACCTACCTGGTCTTCATCGGCATTCCCCGCACGCTCTACGACGATCTGGGCATCGGGTTCGCGCCGCTGCCGCTCGCCTCCATGATTGGCTTCTACACGGTGATGGACCGCAGCTCGACGCGGGTGCGCTGGGTGGTGAGCGTTCTGACGGTGGTCGGCGTCGGCCGGGCGGCGCTGTTGCCTGGTCACACGCCCTATGACTTCTTCGTCGGGGTGCTGGAGTTCACCGCCGCCGGCATGGCTGGCATCATCAGCCGCACCCGCCGGGCCTACCTGCGGGAGGTCGAGGAGCGAGCGGAGCACGCGGAGGCCGCGCGTGACCGGGAGGTGGCGCTGGCCGCTGCGCAGGAGCGGACCAGGATCGCCAGGGAACTGCACGACGTGGTGGCGCATCACGTCAGCCTGATGGCGGTCCAGTCCGAGGCCGCCGCCGCACTGCTGCCCGGCCTGCCGGCCGAGGCGGGCAAGTCCGTGGAGATCATCGGGCAGACCGCGCGCGAGGCACTGACCGAGCTCCGCCGCCTCCTCGGCGTCCTGCGCGGCCCGGCCTGCCCGGCCGGCCGCCGGGCAAACACGTCACCGTCCCCGTCGATCAGCCAGCTCGATCAGGTGCTCGTGCAGGTACGCCAGGCCGGGATCGCCGTGGATCTGCGGGTGGAGGGCAGCCCGGCCAAGCTGGCGCCCGGCGTTGACCTGACCGCCTACCGGATCGTGCAGGAGGCGCTGACCAACACGATCAGGCACTCCGGCGCGGGCGAGGCGGCGGTGACCGTCGGCTATGAGCCTGGTTATGTCACCGTTTCGGTGACTGACACCGGTAACGGGCCGGTCGCCGCGGCTGCCAGCCTGCCGGCGATGCCAGCCGCAGCCAGCCTGCGGGACGCGCCGGACAACGGCACGGTGCGGCCGGCTGGACCGGGCGGATTTGGCCTGGCCGGCATCGCCGAGCGGGTCACATCGTGCGGTGGCAGCCTGACCGTCGGCCCCGGCCGGACAGGCGGCTTCGCGGTCACGGCCAGGCTGCCGGCGCCATGACAAGCGCCTGCCCGATCCGGGTGCTCGTCGCCGATGACCAGGAGCTGGTCAGGACCGGATTCTGCGTGATCCTCGAGGCAGCGGACGGGATCACCGTGGTCGCGGAGGCGGCCGACGGGGCGCAGGCCGTCCAGGCTACCGCCGAACACCAGCCGGATGTGATCTTGATGGACGTGCGGATGCCGGAAATAGACGGCATCGAGGCCACCAGGCGGATCACCGGCGGAGACCGGACGGCCAGGTCAAAGGTGGTCATGCTGACCACCTTTGACCTCGACGACTACGTCTACGAGGCATTGCGGGCCGGGGCGAGCGGATTCCTTCTGAAGGACGCCCCGCGGCACGACCTGATAGCCGCGGTCAAAATCACGGCTGCGGGTAACGCGCTGCTTGCGCCGTCGGTAACGATGCGGCTGATCGACGCGTTCGCTCGCAGGCCGCCGCAGACGCTGCCAGCGCCGTCGCGGCTGGCCTTGCTGACCAGCCGGGAACGCGACATCCTGCTGCGGCTGGCCCGCGGCCTGACCAACGCGGAGATAGCCGCCGACCTGGTGATCAGCGAAGCGACCGTGAAGTCCCACGTTGGGAACCTGCTGGCCAAGCTCGGGCTCCGGGACCGGGTGCAGGCCGTGATCCTGGCCTACGAGACCGGCATCGTGCAGCCGGGACAGCCGGATGCGATCGGCTAGAAGCCGTCAAGATTCAATTCGTCGGCGTGTCTACCGGCGTTGCCGTGGGGCTGCGCATCAGCAGGCAGGCTGGGCGGCCCGGGCAATGATGACTGTAGGTGCTTGCGGGGCGTCAGGCCCGGTAAGCATCGCGGCGGTGGCGGATCGAGTGGATCTGTACCTGGTGCTTAGCTTCATCGATACGGTAGATGATGCGGTACGTCCCCCTGCGTGCAGAGTGGTATCCGTCGAACGGGTCGTCCAGCGGTTTACCTGCCCGGTGCGGGTTCACGGCGATCGATCTCTCCATCGTGTCCAGCGCGGCGAAGGCCACCTCAAGCGGAAGGTTCTCGCGGATGTTGCGGCGAGCCTGCCCCGAGAGGATCACGCTGTACGGCTCGTCTTCCCGCGGGTCGCCGGTCACTGCGGGCCGGAACGCCGGCGCTGCTCCAGTTCGGCGCGGACCTGCTCGGGGCTGTAGGTGGCGCCGTCTGCGAAGTCCTCCCGGGACTGGCGCAGGTCCGCGAGAGTCTCCTCGTCGCTGAGGATGTCAAGCGTCTCCTGCAGTGACTCATACTCGGCCACTGAGATCAGCATGACGTCCGCGCGCCCGTTACGGGTAATAGTGAAATGCTCGTGCTCACGCGCCACCCGTTCGGCGAGCTCAGCGATCCGCGCCTTCGCCTCAGTGATTGGTATGGTCTCCATAAAGACCAGTATACAGACCGGTCATTATTATGACCACATTAGGATACGGGTCAGTCTCCCCGGACCGCAGAGAGATCCGCCAGCTGGGTGGTGGATGACGGTGGACAGCCATGCGCCGTCGATGGTCGCGGGGCCGAGCGGCAGTGCGGTGGCATGCCCGGCGAGCATGCCCGTCCAGTGGGAGCGGGCGAGCATGGCGGCGGAGGGCTCGACAGCCACGACGCTGACGCCGTACCAGCTGGCCAGGGCGTTGGCCCACGTACCGGTGCCAGCGCCGAGGTCGAGGACCCGCATGCCGGACCGCGGAGCCAGGTGACGGGCGATCGCGGCCCGCCATTCGCTGAGCGCGTCCGGTGGCAGCTCGCGGGAGGCCTGGAAGGCCGCAGCCGCGGCGTCGCTGTAGCCGATGCGGGTCATGGCCTAGCTGGCCTGCCCGGCAGCCGGGTCCGCGGGGTAGCTGGCGATCTC
Organism: uncultured Actinomycetes bacterium; assembly: GCA_963717125.1. Lineage (GTDB taxonomy): Bacteria > Actinomycetota > Actinomycetes > Streptosporangiales > Streptosporangiaceae > RYN-230. The sequence continues at coordinate 105,834 of CAVQVG010000008.1, read as the reverse complement.
GATGAGGTTGCCGTCGGGGTCGCGGATGTAGATGCTGGTGATCGGGCCCCGGGCGCCGGTGCGCGGTACCGGGCCGTCCTCAACCGGCACGTGCTGGGCACCGAGATGGTCGAGGACTGCTGCGGGCGCAGTCGTGGCTATCAGGCACAGGTCCGCGCTGCCCAGCGTGGGCCGGGCGGCGTGCGGGGTGATCTCCTGCCCTGCCTGATGCAGGTTGATCTTGCTGGTGCCGAATTCCAGGGCGCGGCGCCCGGCGCCGAAGGTGACCGGGCGCATGCCGAGCACCCGCTGGTAGAAGCCAGTGCTCTGGTCCAGGTCGGTGACGGTCAGGACCAGGTGGTCCAAGCCGGTGATGGTGACCGGCGGCCTCTGCCGCTGGTGTTCCTGCCGGCCGGCGGGGTCAGTGCCGGGCTGCTGGCTCCAGGCCTGCCAGGCAGCATCGGTGAGCCGCTGCCGTGCGCCTGCGAAGAACTGCCGCAGCGCCACGCCATGCCGAGCGGCCACGTCCGGGTTGTGCCGGATAACGTCGAGCTCGTTGGCGGCAGTCAGTTCGGTGAATGCGCGGATATCCTGCTCAGGCGGCGTGTGCGTGCGGCCGGTGAACCGGTCCCGGAACGGCACCGGTCCGGGCTCTTTGAGGGCTGGGTGCACGGCAGCCCGGTCGCAGCTGTCATACAGGTAGACCAGTGACTCCGCCTGGGCGCCGGCGAGCGCGCTGAGAACGGGGCGCTCGTCCAGCCCCAGCAGCGTGTGAGGGTAACCGGCCGTGCCGTAGCAGGCATGGCACAGCCCGGCGGCTTGCAGGTCCTCGCCGGCTCCCCATTCCGCGAGCAGCGCGGCGACGCGGACCAGATGCTCATACAGGGTTCCGCCGGGGTGGGGCAGCTGGCCGGCCTCGCGGTCCAGCAGGAACTCTTCGATCTTCTGCGATTCAGGGCTCACGTCACAAGTTATACTCGTGACGTGAGGCTCCCGGCAATCCCCGCCAGCGAGCCGCCGCTGGAGGACTTGCGGTTCGTCTTCCGTTCCGGGCGGTTGTGCCTGGCGTTCTGCGCGACCGTCGGCGAGCGGTGGCGCGGCGGCTTCGAGCGGCTGCGCACCCCAGGCCACCTCGCCCGCTGGTATGCCGAGGCCTCCGTGGCCAGCGTTCCCGTCCCGGTGACCGGACCGGACCTGGCTGAAGCGCGGGCGGTGCGCGAAGCGGTCTACCGCACCGCCAAGGCGCTCCTCGGCGGACAGCCACCAGTCGCTGGCGACGAGGAGATCATCAATCACGCGGCGGCGGCGCCACCGCCGGTGCCGCGCATGGACCGGGGTGCGGTGTTGCTGGCGGCAGCTGGGCCGGATCCGGCGGCCAGCGCCCTGAGCGCGGTGGCCCGTGATGCCATCGGCCTGTTCACCACCGCGGATGCCAGGCGGCTGCGCGAGTGCGCGAGCCCCGAGTGCGGCCTGCTGTTCCTGGACCTCAGCCGCCCCGGCCGCCGCCGCTGGTGTTCCAGCAACACCTGCGGCGGCAAGGCACGCGCCGCCGCCTACCGGCAGCGCCACCAGCCCTCCGCCGCAACCGGCTGACCGTCACGGTGCAGAACTGACTTGTCTGCGCGCGGAACTCAATGCGGCTGGCCCGCCCTGAGACGTAGTAAATCGGTCTGCACTGTTCATCCAGGTCATGGGTGTATCTGCGAGTGCATCGACTCGCCCGGCTGCCGACATCACCACACACTTACGGCAAGGGCTTGTCGGCCGGCTGACCCTAACAAGTATGAACATCCGCGGCGGCGACCGGCAGCCTATGATGCACACGTGAAGCCCGGCCGGGCCGGGCTGAGACCCGGGGGGCGGGGCTGACCTGAAATGGCAAGGAGGTAACGGCGTTGCGGTCACCTCGGACGACCGCGGACGTCGGCCAAATCCCGAGGGAGTTCCGCGGCGTGCACGGTCCGGCTATCAGCAGGACACCGGGCAGCCACGCGATAGCGCTAGTGGCGGTGAGCGTGGCCTTGGCGATCACAGCTTGCGGGTCCTCGGGCAGGCCGGGCCGTGTGACCGCCCCGGGCAGCGCCGCGCAGGCGAGTGCGTACATCTACTGGGCCAGCAACAACACGATCGGGCGCGCCAATCTCAACGGCACTGGTGTGCGTCAGCATCCGGAGTCTGCCGAGGTAATGCTCAGGCCGTGGGGCCGCTGCCAAGCCAGCCGCGCCGCTTGAAGAGGATGAGCAGGAGCACGATCGCGACCACCTCGGAGCCGAGGCCGAGGAAGAGGAAATAGCCGGAGCCAGCCTGCAGATGAGCGATCGGCCAGGCGAAGTTCTGCCCGAAGAACCCGGTCAGGAAGCCGAGGGGTAGGAAGATTGTGGCGATGATGGCCAGTTGCTTCATGACCACGTTCAGCCGGTTGGACACCATGGACAGGTGCGTGTCCATGGCGCCGCCGATCAGGTCCCGGTAGGCGTCCACCATGTCGCTGATGCGGATGAGGTGGTCGTAGAGGTTGCGGAAGTAGGCCGATCCCTGGTCGGTCATCCCAGGGACTTCCACCATGCCGGAGTTGAGGCTCGAGATCATGTCGCGCTGGGGCGTGACGACCTTGCGGATCGTCATAATCTGCCGCTTCATAGCGAAAAGCGTCCCGAGCTGCTTCTCGGTCGGGTTCTTCAGGATGGCGCCCTCGAGATCGTCGATCGCATCGTCGAAGTCGGACAGCACCGGGAAGAACGAGTCGATCAGGGTGTCCATGATCAGGTAGAAGATGACGACCTGAGGGGCGGACGCCGTCGCGGAGTGGTGGCTGCCGAGGCGGTCGCATACCGTGGCTAGTGCCGCGCAGTCGCCCTGGTGGAGGCTGATGATGAATTTCGCGGTGATGAAGCAGTGCACCTCGGCCACGTTCTTGCCGTCGGAAGCCATACCGAAGGTGATGACGTGCACGAAGTCGTCGTAGTCATCGATGCGGGCCCGCTGGCCGAACCGCTCTACTGCCTCTACGGCCACCGGGTGAAACCGGAATGTGTTGGTCAACATTCCGGTGACATCGTCGTCGGGTCCAGGGTCGTGGATGTCGAGGCTGAGCCAGAAAAATTCGCCTCCGGCCACTGCCTGTTCGATCCCTTCACGGGTTGCGTCGGCGGTTACGCCGCCCTGTGTGAGGGTGCCCTTCATGCGAGATATATTCCTACGCGCATCATGCGGATACTCCCTGATCTGGTTCGATGGGTCCGTTCACCGCGGCCTCGGCGTCCGCGTCCACGGCGGCCAATTCGGCCGGCGTGGCACCGAGGCGGCGTTCCACGTCGGCCAGCCGGTCACCGATCTCCGACAGCTGCTTACCGAGATCCGCGTGGCCCTTTCTGAACTCTTCTTTGCTGGCGTCGGTGTGCTCTTTGACGAACACCGACGCAACGGTGGCGGTGAGCACGCCGATGAGGCCGATCCCGAGCAGCATGAGGACCGCTGCCACTGCCCGGCCGCCTTCGCTGACGGGATACCGGTCCCCGTAGCCAACGGTGGTAACCGTGACGATGGCCCACCACAAGGCTTCGGGATAGTCGTGGATATTGCTGCCCTTGGCGTTGTTCTCCAAGAGCAGCACCAGCCAGGCCCCGAGGAAGAGCGTCGCGGCGGCGGCAATCAGGACCCGGAAGAGGCTGTGGTGCCTGAGGATGACCTCCACCCGCAGCTCCGCCTCCCGTACCAGGAGGCTCATCTTCTCGATCCCGACGAGGCGCCAGCCCTGAAGGGGCGGAACCGCCACGGTCGCCGGCTCCACCCAGCGCCGTCTAAGGTAACCGCGACGGTCCGGGGTGACCACTAGGCGCACGACATACTCCACGAGCAGGATCGCCCAGAGCGCGAAAAGGGTGCCGACTAGCAGGATGGAAGCCGAGCCGTTGATGTCGGCCGTGCCGACGGCGATGGCGACGACCAGCCAGGCGACCCCCAGGAAGGCCATTGGGTACTTCGTGGCCCGCTCAATGCGGTCGACGAGATCGTTGCGCCCGCCTGACGGCTTGGCCCCGGCGATGGTCTGACGCCGTCGCTCCTCCTTCCGGTCCTTCTCTTCCAGTCGCTCCCGCTCCAGCCTCTCCAGCCGCTGGATGCGCTCGATGGAAGACACCCTCTTCGCTACCGTGGCGCCTCCTGGGGCAGTTCCCGCATCGGTGAAGCCCGCCGTACTGGGACGAAGATAGTGGATGGGCATTTTTCTGGCGATATGGTCGAGCATCCCGCGGACCGTGATTTTCGAACTTAACCGCCAGTCACCAACGCCATCGTATTGACAATGTCGTCTGATCCCGTCGTGCAAGTGATAACCACACAGGTTGCGCTGGTCTCCCGCATCGGTAGTCGGCGCAGCCTCGGCGTGCCGAGTGAGCAGATTTTTGTACAAATTCTGGTACACTATCGCCATGAGCGATCCAGCGGTGATCCATGTGCACCCGCTCTCGGAGGTACGGAAGCGGCTCTCCGGGATCCTCGCACGGTTCCGGCGGGAGGGCGCGGCAGCGGAGCCGGTCGCGTTCGGGTCACATCGCAAGCCCGAGGCCGTCCTCCTCCCGTACGAGGCCTACGAACGGTACGAAGCATTGTCGCGGCAGCGCACACGACTGGACTTTGCCCTGTCTTCGGCCCAGTCCGTGCAGGCGGAACTACCGGGTCCGTTCAGCCCGGACCATGACCTGGAAGTCGCGGCTTACGTGGACGGGGAGATCAGCGCGGCCGAGCTGTACCGCAGGACGGTCGCACGCTACCGGCAGTCGTAAATGCCGGAAGACCCGTACAGTGACCCGGTCACCGGGGTCCTGTACAACAAGCTCGGGCTCCGTTCCGCCGCCGCACTTGATGTGGCGGAGCGGGAGATCACCCATGCGGCCTTGATCCTGCTGGACGAGTCACCCGTTTCCCCCAGCTATGAACTGCCTCACCTGCGGGAGATCCACAAGCGGATCTTCGGTGACATCTACGAGTGGGCTGGGCAGATCCGGACGGTGGCCATCACCAAGGGCGCCATGATTTGCCTGCCGCAGTACATAGATTCGTCTGCGGCCGTAATCTTCCGCCAGTTGCGCGACGAGGAGTGCCTGCGCGGTCTGCGCCGCAACGCGTTCGTCGGAAGGCTGGCCCATCACCTGGGCGAGGTCAACGCCCTGCATCCGTTCCGCGAAGGCAACGGCCGGGCGCAGCGGGCCTTCCTCGGGCAGCTCGCCCGCGATGCCGGGTTCACGCTCGCCTGGCAGCACCTTGATCCTCTCCGCAACGTCGAGGCCTCCGCCGCGATCATGCGCGGCGATCCCGAACCGATGTGCGAGATGCTCGGCACGCTCGTTAGAGAAGGCACCTGACCGCACCGGATCCGCGTTGTAGGCCGCGGGCACTGCAGTGGGCTTATCGGAGCATCTATCGCCTTACTATGCCCCGGTACGTATCGGTCCCTGAGAAGACGCTTGAGCACTGGACCAGTCAGTACATCAACAAAAGGTTCAGGTGGTTCGCCGAGTGGATGGTCGCCATGACCACCGGCAAGTGGCCACTCTACTGGACGCGGAACTAGCACGGCACGGCTCGACAGAGCGCGGCCAAACGAAGCCGCTCGTCCGGTTCGGGGTGACGATTTCCGGGGCCGGCCGGAAGCGGGAGACGAAAGCCACGTGGGGTCCGGGAAAAAAGGAGATTGATCCTCCGCCAGTAATCCGTTGGGCCGATCTGTGGACCGAACTCAGACAATGCGGGCGTGCCGGATGGCCGCAACTGATCCGCCTTCCCGCGTGGCTAGTGACAGACCGGGCGTCCTACTCGCATGAGCAGCTCGCCTGGATCCTCAGAAACAGCACGGCCGAGATTCCGCAAGGCCAGCAGGTGGGCGGGGTTCCGCTCGTGACGCTTGCACCCGATGACAACGTTCGCCTGGTGCACGCTCAGTGGCCGCCGCTACCAGACCGCACCGACCGAGTACCCAGACTGAGGTGGTGGCGCGAGGCGGGCGGGTCGCTACAGTCGCGGCGCACTGCCCGGCTGACGGGGCAGGCCCTCCGGCGGCTGGTACAGCACGGTGCCGTGCTCGGCGATTAAGGGATCAGCGGCAGGCGCCGGGTAAACCGCTGGTCGGCGGAGGGCCGGGGTCTCCCGGCCCTCCGCCGACCGGGTTACTGGCGGGAGTAGGACCAGGCGCAGGTGAAGTTCTGCGCCTGGCTGGTGGGGCCGTGGCCGGTGTAGCGGGCCACCAGGGGGTAGGCGCACAGCGGCCGGGACAGGGTCACCGCGCCGGTGGCCGGGTCGGTGACCGTGCCCAGGATGGAGGCTGGCGGCTGGCCGTGTTCCACCCAGTTCACCACGGCGGTCAGCGGGTCAGCCGGGGCTGGGCCGGTCGCGCTGGCGCAGTGCTGCGCGCCCGGGGCCAGGAACAGCCGGGCGAACGAATCCGTGGCCGCCGGGCCGCCCATGGCCTGCTGGACGCGCTGGTAGTACTGGATGGTGCCCTGCGGGAAGATCAGCTGGTCGGCCAGGCCGTGCCAGATAAGGATCTTCCCGCCGTGGTCGCGGAACGCGCTGAGGTCGGGGTTGTCGGTGGCGATGACGGCCGAGAACTCACGCACCGACTGGGCGAAGAGCCGGTCGAACTGGGCGTAGGTCAGGGTTTGCCAGTCCCAGTCAGGGCTGCGCTGGAGCCACGTACCCAGCCAGCTCGCCGCGATGGGGAACGGGCTGGGGGTGGTCACCCCGCTCGTGGTCGTAGTCGCGGCCAGCCCGGCCAGGGACGCGCCGCGCTCCAGCCCGTACCAGAGCGGGACCCCGCGGGTGCTCACCGGGCCGGCCCAGATCTTGTTCATCACGGCGGCGTCGGTCGCGGTGATGGTCCCGCACGGGGTCTGCACACCGATCAGCTGGTCGGCGTTCCAGTGGCAGTCCGCCAGGTTGCTGATGATGCCGTCGGTCACCCCGTCCTTGGCGTCGCAGGCCTTGACCACGGCCGCGGTGAACGCGTCCTCCTTGCAGGTCGGCAGGCTGTCATGCATCTGGTTCATGACCAGGGCGGGCCAGATCTCGGCCGGGATGAACCGGGTCCAGTTGATGGCCGGAGCGCCGGAGACGATGCCGTTGTAATCGGCCGGGTAGCGCTGCGCCTCCATCAGCCCCTCACGGCCACCGGTCGAGCAGCCGTAGAAGTAGGAGTCACGCAGCTCGCCCGGGTAGTAAGCCTGGGTGACGGCCTTGCCGGCCACCGACATGTCGTGGATGCCGGCCGACGCGAAATCGGTGATCAGCGGCCAGTCGAGCTGCCCGCTGCTGGCCAGCGCCCAGCTCCCGGTGGCCCCATCAGCCGGCGGGACCCCGCAGTCAGTGGACGCGCCCGCGTAGCCAGCGTCAACGGCCTCTTGCAGGGATCCGCCGACCCCTGGGCTGCTGTAGGTGATCCCGCAGGAATACCCGCCACCACCGATGCCCTGGAACCGGCCGTTCCAGTTGGCCGGCAGCCAGACAGCGATGTGGATGGGGTTGCCCGCCGGGTCGGTCTGGGTGAGGCTGACCGCGCAGAAGTCCGGCAGCCCGGTGATCGGGCTGGTAGTCCCGGGCGGGGTGAAGCTGCCGCTGGTGTCGAAGACCGCGGCGTCCACCGCGACGCTGGGCAAGCCGATCGTCGAAGCCACGTAGCGAACGGTGCAATGCGATGACGGCGCCGCGGACGGCGGCGCTGGCCGGGCGGCGCTGGCCGCCCCGGCGGTGAGCAGGGACACGGGCAGGACCAGCGCGGCCAGGCCGCCGAGCCAGGCCAGCCAGCGCCTGCGGTGCTTCCGGGCATGCGTCAGGACAGTCATCAGCGACTCCTGTGGATTGGACCCGAGGGGACGGACAGGTGTGCTCGACGCAGCTGCCATCCGCCACACCGCCGCCGCGAGCGGGTCACGCCCGGGCGGGCGGACATGCCGGACTACGAGAATGTTCTACGTTCCCCTCACGACTGTCAATACATCCGTAGACATTCTGCAGTCAGGGATCGCGGAGCAGGAGCAGGTTCATGGCGACCAGGCTGAGGGCTAGCTGGTCCTGCTGGTTGAACACTTCGGCCCGGGTTCGGACCAGGCCGCGGTCCGGCTTGGACCGCGAGCGCCGTGTCTCCAGGATCGTGGTCCGCAGCCGGAGCGAATCGCCGGGCCGGACGGGGGTGGGCCAGCGCAGCTCGTCCACGCCGGGGGATGCGAGGCTGGCGGCCCGGGACAGGTAATGGTCGACGATCAGGCGCATGGCGATGCCGACGGTGTGCCAGCCACTGGCAATCAGCCCGCCGAACGGGCCGCCGCTGGCGAACTGGGCGTCCACGTGGATCGGCTGCGGGTCGAAACGCTCGGCGAAGGCGATGATCTCCACCTCGCTCACGCTCGCGTAACCGTACTCATACACCGCGCCAGGCGCGTAGTCCTCGAAGTAGCGCTCGGCGATGCCAACTGCGAAATCGGCGTCGCTCAGCGTGCGCGTGGTGGTGTCCTGCCCGCGGGATGCTGCCATAACTGCCCGGCCTCCTTACGCTCGAAGGTTGGTCAGGGCTTGAGCCGGACGAGCCGCACCGGGTCTGTCTCATCGAGTTCGGCGATGGTGGCCCGTGATTTCACGAAATCCGAGAACGAGCGGTAGCCCAGAGCCCGCTCGCTGAACGACGGGTCCATCCGCCTCATCTGGCTCTTCACCGCCGAACTGTGCAGCCAGTCCGCGTCATCCTTCTCCTGGCCCAGCCGCAGGGCCCGTTCCAGCAGCCTGGTCGCCGCCTCTTGCGGGTCTTCGGAATCAGGATCCGTGTCGTCGATGGCCGCGGCAGCGGGCTGCCTGGCGCGGCGCGAGCCCCGCGCGGGCGAGGCTGAGCCGGACTCGCCGGGCGGCGGCGGCGCACCGGGCTCTGGGCCGGTGGCCGGTGGCACGGTATCGGCGGGTTCGATGCCCGGAAGGGCGTCATAGGTCACGAGTTCGTCGCACGCCGCGGCGAGTGCCCGGCTGGTTGATCCGGCGACCCCGATCCCCACGACGTAACGGCCCAGCCGCCGGCACCGCTGGGCCAGCGCGATGTAGTCGGAGTCCCCGGCCACGATCACGACGTGGGTCAGGTCCGGAAGGCGGAACATGTCCTCCACCGCATCCACGGCCAGCCTGATGTCGGCGCCGTTCTTGGCGTAGGCGGCGGCGGGAAACAGCTGAACCAGGTCCACCGCGCGGCTGACGAGCTGGCCGCGGTAGTCGGCGTTCACCGGGGCCGACCAGTCCGCGTAGGCCCGGGTGAGCACCAGGGTGCCGAACGAGGAGGCGAAGTCGATCACCGCGCCGATGTCCACGGTGGCGCGCCGGATCTTCTCCGCGATATCGGGATCAGCCTGGCCGGCCTGGTCGAAGTCGCGCACCTTGTCCCGCTGGAACTGGGTCCGGCCATGAACCTGCTCATACCGCGAGATCACGATGTTGTCGAAGTCGATGTAGACGGCGACACGGGTGACACCAGCGTCGTTCATGGTCACTCTTCCCGTCGGGACGCCCCTGGCGCGGCGAGTCTGCCGCGACAACTCACCGTAGTACGAGCCCGCTGGCGGCCAGGACGGCTGGCTAGCGTGGCCCGCTGGCGTCCCGGGGCCGAACCGCGCGAGTCACATTCGCGCCTGGACGTCGAAGCCCAGGTTGCCGAGCACCTTGACCGCGCCGCTCTTCCCGCCCTCGAAATCACTGGAGCCGAGGCGCTCGCCCGTGGCGAACTCATAAGCGGTGCCCAGAATTGCTTTCGGTGGGTAACGGCGTTCGTCCCAGACCAGGTCATAAGTAGTAGTAGGGGCGAACCCATGGGCGGCGAAGAATTGCTGCGGCCCGAGTTGGTCGTACTCCTGTATCGCGCGCACCACGTCAGCACGCGTCACGTGTTCCCACACCACCATCGATGTCGCCTCCTGCGAGATGCCCGTTGACCGGCACTGCCCCACTTTCGCCGCGCCCTCCGCCGCGCACACCGTCAAACTTGATATACCGGCACGACCGGCCCACGTCCAGACCGCACACGGCCACGCCCGTTCACCCGGCCAGTGCCCAGCGGCCGGGCGCCTAGCTGAGGGCCGCCACCCGGAGGGGGCGTTAAGCCTGCCAATTTTTATCAACCGCACGACTTGACGGTGTGCGGGGCCGGGCCACATAGACACGATGTGGCCACGCAACTAACGGAGACCGGCCTCCCGACGGCTTGGCGGAGGTCCATGTCCGCTGTCCACTCGTGAACGAAAGGTCCGTCATGCCCCAGCGGCCGATCATCGTCTTCGACGTCAACGAGACCCTGCTCAACCTGGATGCGATCCGCCCCATCTTTGACCGGATCTTCAACGACCCCGCCGCCCTGCGCCTGTGGTTCGCCAATCTGATCACCTACTCCGAGGCGCTCACGCTCAACGACGTCTACGTTCCGTTCACCGACATCGGCGGCGCCGTGCTCCGGATGCTCGCCGCCACCCGCGGCATCACGATCAGTGACGCCGACGGTGCCGAGCTCACCGACCGGTTCGCTACCATGCCACCCCATCCCGAAGTCCCCGCCGCCCTGCGCCGACTCGGCGACCATGGGTTCCGGCTGTTCACGCTCACCGACAACACGCTGGAGATCTCCGGGCGGCAACTGGAGCACGCGGGCGTGATCGACGTGTTCGAGCGCCGGTTCAGCGTCGACGAGACCGTGCGGCGCCACAAGCCGGCGCCGGAGGCCTACCACTCAGTGGCCGCCGCGCTCGCGGCCGATCCGGGCGACATGTGCCTGATCGCCTGCCACGTCTGGGACACGATCGGGGCGGCCGCGGCCGGCTGGCAGGCCGGGCTCATCCTGCGCGCGGGCAACGCCCCACTCGACGTCGGCCCGCAGCCGAACTACATCGGCAAGGACCTCGATGCCATCGCCGACCAGCTAATCGAGAAGTACGCCGCCGCGGCAGGCTGATGGCGGCAGCGCTGCCGTCCTAGACGCTCTCCGTGGCCTCGTCCGCCAGGGCGCGGACCATCGCCCGGGCGGCGGGGCTGGCGTCGTGGGTTGTGACCGCGCAGACCTGGCGGCGCAGTCCGTCGCCCTGGTCGCGGACGGGGATCCAGCGGACGCCGTGCGGCACGGCTGGGGCGGCCAAGCCCGGGACCAGGGCGATGCCGAGTCCGGCGCTGACGAGTCCCAGGCGTGTTGGCCAGTCACGGACGGCGAACGACACCTCAGGCTCCGCGATGCCTGGCCAGGCACCGAACTCGGGTGAGTCCCCATGGCTGGCCCCGGCCACCCAGGCCTGGCCCGCCAGCTCCTCCGGCTCGACCCAGTCGCGAACGGCGAAGGGATGCGACTCCGGCACGGCGACCCCTGCGCCCCGGCCGGTGCGCAGCTCGGAGACGTGCAACCCGTCGAGGTCGTACGCCGGCAAGCCCTCGCCCCTGGCGAGGATGGCGACCTCGAGCCGCCCTCGTCGCAGCGCCCGCAGCTGCGCGGGCGTCGGGGCCTCCATGAGCTGAACCTGGAGACCGGGGTGGTCCGTGAGCAGCCGTGCGACGGCGCGTGGCAGCAGCACTGCCGTTGCCGTGGGGAACCCCCCGACGACCAGACGGCCGGCGAGCCGATCTCGCAGCCCCGCCAGCTCCTGCCTCGCGGCCGCGACGCCGTCGAGCACCTGGCCGGCGTGCCGCACCAGCACCTCCCCGGCCGCGGTCAGCCGCACTCCGCGCGCGTGTCGCTCGAACAGCGGCGCACCGGCGGCCTTCTCGATGACCGCCACCTGCCGCGACACCGCCGACTGGGTGTACTCCAGCCGCTCGGCCGCCGCACTGAAGGAACCGGTGCGCGCCACCTCCAGCACCACACGCAGACCAACCAGGGTCAGCTCGGACATCCCCCGAGCCTACGCCGAGGTATGCCTGGAGCGCATGGCTGACATCTGTAACTCTCGCTTGTGCGATACCTCCGAGCGGATCAGGCTGGTGAACAGCACGAACCGTGAACAAATGATGGAGATGGAGTGTCATGCCCCGCTGTTACACGCGCCATGAACTGGTGGAACGCCTCGTTCGGGCTGGAGAGCTCGAGGTGTCTGGCGAGGACCAGGACGAGGCGAACACGTACTTCGACACCGAGAACTTCGCCTTCCACGGTCCCGACGGGTTCGACGCGGACTACGCAGGACTGACCGAGTTCTTCCGATCTCTCAGGGCGGCCTTCGACGACCGCACCATCCGGCGAGGAATCATCGTCGCCGAGGGCGACTACATCGCGTGCCAAACACCTGATCGGTCTTCGGCGATGGCAGCTACCGTGGCGGTCTATGACCGAGGCATGGACGGCTCCGCAGGTGGAACGAACTGACCCGGGGCTCATTCTGGGTGAGCGCCAGGCGCTGGAGGCCCGGCTGGACTTCCTTCGCGACACGCTGCTGCTCAAGTGCGCCGGCCTGACCGCCGGCCAGCTCAAGGAGCTGGCGGTTCCGCCGTCCCGCCTCTCGCTGCTTGGCCTGGTGCGGCACATGACGGAGATGGAGCGCTGGTGGTTCCGCATCCACGCGGCGAACGCCGACATGCCCTTCCCCTACGACCCGGACCAGACCGGCGCGGACTTCGAAGCGCTCGATGACGCGGACGCCGCCGCCAACATCGAGGCATTCAACCGGGAGCTGGCGCATGCACGCGCCGCCGTGGGCGGAAGGCAGCTTGATGATGTCGTGCCCAGCCACGGTCACCACCCGGAGCGCACCCGCGACATCCGCTGGATCTACCTGCACATGATCGAGGAGTACGCGCGCCACAACGGTCACGCCGACCTCATCCGGGAACGGATCGACGGCGTCACCGGTGAATGACGTTGGTGAGCACACGGACCTGAGCGACGTCAGATGCCCGCGGGTAGGCCCAGGTGCTCGGCCAGCCACGGCCCGGTCACGCTGTCCGGGGCCCGCGCGACGTCCTCCGGCGTTCCCACCGCGACGATGTGGCCGCCGTCCGGGCCGCCGCCCGGCCCCATGTCGATCAGGTGGTCGGCGGCGGCGAGCAGGTCCAGATCGTGGTCGATCACGATGATCGTGGCCCCCGCGTCCAGCAGCCGGTCGAACACGCCGACCAGCGTGCCCACGTCGAGCGGGTGCAGGCCGGTGGACGGCTCGTCGAAGACGTACAGCGTGCCGCGCTGGCTGCTGCGCAACCGGGACGCGATCCGCAGCCGCTGCGACTCACCGCCGGACAGGGACGGCGTGGGCTCACCGAGCCGCAGGTAGCCTAGCCCGACCTCGCTGACCGGCCGCAGCGCCGCGGCGACCGGGGCCCGGTCAGCGAACCGTTCCACGGCGTCCTGCACGCTCAGGCCGAGCACGTCGGCGACGGTCATGCCGTCGATCCGGACGGCCAAGGTGGCGTCGTTGAACCGGGCGCCGTGGCAGGTCGGGCACTGGACGGTGATGTCGGGCAGGTACTGGACGTCGAGGTCGATGTGACCCAGCCCGCGGCAGGTCGGGCACTGGCCCTCGCGGGTGTTGAACGAGAAGTGCCCGGGCTTCCAGCGCCGCCGCCGGGCGTAGGTGGAGTCGGCGAAGACCCGGCGGATCTGGTCGAACGCCCCCGAGTAGGTCGCGGGTGTGGACCGCGCGTTCTGCCCGATCGGCGACGCGTCGATCTGGACGACCTGGCGGATGCCGCCGAGGTCGAGGCGGCGGACGTGCCCGGGCGGCGCCGACCCGCTCAGCGCCGCTCGCGCGGCCGGGATCAGGCTGTCCAGGACGAGCGCGGTCTTTCCCGCCCCCGACGGCCCGGCCAGCGCGGTCAGCCGGCGGACCGGGAAGGCGGCGGTGAGGTCGTGCAGGTTGTACAGGTCGCTGATCTCGATGGTGATCTGCCCGAGCGCGCCGTCCGGCGCCGGACGGTCACGAGAAACGGCCGGGGCGCCGGCCAGGAACGGGCCCATGATCGAGCGCGGGTCGGATTCCAGCTGGCCGGGGGTGCCCTGCGCGATCACCATGCCGCCGTGGGCGCCGGCCCCTGGGCCGAGTTCGATGACCCAGTCCGCGGAGCGGATGAGCTCCCGCTCGTGCTCCACCACGACGACGGTATTCCCGTTCCCGGCCAGGGCGGCGATGGTCTTGCGCAGCCCCACGACGTTGCTCGGGTGCAGCCCGACCGACGGTTCGTCCAGCACGTACAGCATGCCCGTGGTGCTGGCCCGCACCGTCGAGGTGAGCTCGATCCGCTGCCGCTCCCCCGTCGACAGCGAGGCCCCAGACCGGTCGAGGGTCAGGTAGCTGAGCCCGACGTCGAGCACCGGCGTGAGCCTGCCGTCCAGTTCGGCGAGCAAACCGGTGGTCATCCGGCTGAGCTCGGCGGGCAGCCCGGCCGGCAGGCCAGCCGTGAACCCGCGCAGCTCGGCCAGGCCGAGCGCGCTGATCTCAGCGAGGTTGCGGCCGCCGAGCTGCGAGGTCAGCGCCTCCGGCCGCAGCCGGGTGCCGTGGCACACCGAGCAGACCCGGGTGATGAGGAACCGCTGCACCAGGTGGCGGGTGCGCTCGTTGTCACTGCGCACCGATCGTTCCACCGCGGCGACCGCGTTGTCGTAGTTGACCGACAGCTGCACCGTCCGCCCGTTCCGGCCTGAGCGCAGGGCCACCTGCCGCCGGACCGGTTCACCGTGCAGCACGATGTCGCGCTCGTGTTCGGTGAGCTCCTGGTACGGCACGTCGAGCCGGACCCCCAGCTCGCCCGCGGCGTACATGGATAGCCGCCGCCCGCCGGAATTCCACGGCAGCACCGCGCCCTGCTCGATCGTCTTGCCCGGATCGGGTACCAGGGTGGCGACGTTGACTTCGGACCGCACGCCCAGGCCGTGGCAGGCCGGGCACGCGCCATAGGAGTTGAAGGCGAAGAACTCGGCGCTGGGCGGCTCGAAATGCGCACCGCACACCGGGCAGACGACGTCCATGCCCTGGGTGGCGATCGACGGTTCGACGCGATGGCCGTTCGGGCACAGGTGCGAGCCCAGCCGCGACATCATCAGGCGCAGCACGTTGAGCACTTCCGACATGGTGCCGACCGTGCTGCGTGGCCCCGGTATCGGAGGGCGCTGCCGCAGCGCCAGCGCGGGCGGAAGGTGCTCGATCCGGTCCACGTCCGGCCGCTGGGCCTGGGACAGCCGCCGGCGGCTGTAGGTGCTCAGACTGTCCAGGAACCGCTGCATGCCCTCGGCGTACAGGGTGCCGATGGCGAGCGACGTCTTACCCGATCCGGACACGCCGACCACCGCGACCGTCCGCCACAGCGGCACGTCCACGTCGATGTCCCGCAGGTTGTTATGCCGGGCCCCGTGCACGCCGATGACCGTGGGCAGCGTTCCCGGCGCGCGAATGTCAGCAGTTGCCATACCAGGCAATTTAAGCTCCGGCTCGATCTGTGCATCGCCCGGGCGTCCAGCAGTCAGCCCAGTCGTGCCCGTCGTGGCACGCTCAGCGGCCCGCGGTTCACGGCTTTTTTCCGACTCCGCCCAGCGCGGGCACGGCGGGGGGGTTGGCCGGGCTGGGATCCGGGCGCCACTGGTGGATCGGCACCAGACCAGGATCGGCGAGTTCGAGGCCGTCGAAAAACCGGACGACCTGCTCAGGCCGCCGGACGCGGTATGGGACAGCCCCACTCTCGTTGTACTGCCCCAGCGCCTTGTCCTGCGCGGGGTCGGTATCGACACCTTCGTACATCACGAGGTAGCCGCCGGAGGGCAGAGCGTCTTTGAGCCGGTCCACGATCGACCTGGCCACCTCGTCGTCGTCCTCCCCAGGGTTGCCTATGTGGCCCATGACTCCCATCAGCATGATCGCTACCGGCTGGGCGAAATCCAGCTTCGTCCGTGCGATGCTCACCAGCGTGCCGGGATCGTAGAGGTCGGCTTCGATGTAGTCGGTGCCGCCGTGGGGATGGCTGGCGAGCAGGGCCCGGGCGTGTACGAGAACGAGCGGGTCATTGTCCGCATAGACGACGCGCGACTCCGGCGCGACCGCCCGGGCGACTTCGTGGGTGGGGTCATGGCTCGGCAGGCCCGAGCCGATGTCCAGGAACTGGCGGACACCCGCGTCACCGGCCACGTAGCGGACAGCGCGGGCGAGGAAGTTGCGGCTCGAGCGGGCCAGGTCGAAGACGCCGGGAGATAGTTGCGCGTACGCATCCCCGGCTTCCTTATCGACGGGGTAGTAGTCGCTGCCGCCCATCCAGTAGTTCCAGATCCTGGCCGAGACAGGCACCGAGGTGTCAACCCTGGCCATCAGGTCTTCGTGCGCGTCATCCCGAGAAACTTCCGGATTTTCGCTCACCATCGCCTCCCCAGCACGTGGTTGTCATGATGCCTGCCGGCCGGGCTGGCTGGATATAGCGCGCCGGATAGTGCCGCGGTCACCGGCTGAGTACGCACCGCCCACCCACCGGGCAGGCCGACCGACCGCGCCGGTGGGAGCGACAAGCCGCAGGATGGCGCGACCTGTTCCGTGACAGCGAACGGTGTTCCGTCCCGGCGAACCAGCTGGTAACTGCCTGGCGACAGGGCACACGTCTGGGTCTATGGATCTGCCTATATCATTGGCTGATAAAAGAAGGTTCGCCTATAGGTGATCAGCTCGTCGGAAAAACGATACCAATCAGTAAAGTATAGGGCGACCTTTCCGTTGACCTTCGTGGTGCCACTAAACATTCCCCAGCAGCAACACCTTGGGCCCTCTGACAGAATGCGATAGATGTAATGTGTGCCAAGATCTACTTGACGCGCTTCTGCATAAAAGCACTGAATGTCGGCGATGCCGTGCATAGGTTTGTAGCCGGGCCGGAAGTAGACGACGCTCGGCGCAAAGACTTGGTTAAGCCTGCCCCAATCCTTCCCGTCGTCGATGATCGCGAACAATTCACGTATTAGATTGACCTGTTTCGTTTGTGACATCCCCGCTCCTCCGCCAGGGGCGCCCAGCAAAACGCCGAGATTGGACCTCGGGACTACCTGTATCGGGAAGACTCTCATCCACCTCAAGGTTCTGGCTCTTCAGACGCCAGCGGTCCTGAGATTTAGTGAGCTCCCCGAACCACTCCAAGAATGTCTGGACTATTATTCCGTCAGGATCTTTTATGATAAAGACCCCGGTGAGCTGCATGGAGTCAGTATGGTTTCGACGTTGTAGACGTGCTCATGCATCTGCCAGATCAGACGACCGCCGAACTCGCTATCGCTCGCATCGTGGAGCACAACGAATGAAATTGGATACTTAGCACGTACCGCATCCACGGTCGCCGGTCTCTGGCCATGGGAGTTCTCTCCCGCGCTCACGATGTGCTGGTAGTGCTCACGATAGTTGGCAACGATCAGGTCGCCAATGGTACCGTGCGGGAGCCGCGCCAGATCCTCATCGCTTAGCTGCACCACGCGCTGATAAGGAATGCGCCCAATTTTACTGTCAAGCGCGGAAAGGTAACGCCGGCTGGCGGCCTCGACATGGCCGTCCCCCGGCTGGTTGCCAATCTCGACGAACGAGTTGACGGCAATAATCTGTGATCCGGCTCGATCGGATATCGAATTTATGAGCCGAATGCAGGCCGCGTATAGTTCTTGGGCTTGTTGATCACGTTTGGACGAGTGCGGCCCGGGGTCGAGACGATAGTATTCGATCGATAGCCCGAGGCGGTTTGCGAGTTCGTCCACCCGAGTGTAGATATTTGACAGCATTCCCACCGTGATCACCAGAACAACCAGGACAGCCCCAATGAGCCAGGTTTCCCCGGAAGATGTCTTGCCACCAACAATATGAACTATGAGCTCTATGACAGCCTGGCCAAGTACGGCTAGCAACACAGAAACGCTCATGACCCACACATTGAGCGAATGCGGGCGCCCTGAATACAAATAATCTCCGTCGCATATTCCCCCCAAGGCCCAAGCGACTGACAGACGGCCTTTCATCCCACGATGCGCCGATCGTAGCACTCTGTATGCCCCAGGAACAGCGAGGTAACGCGGCATGGCGCGCTGCCACTGGCCACCGCATGCCTCCAGGCTCCGGGGCTCGCTTCAGCCGCACCCTGGCCATTTCGGTGCCGAACTGCCAACGGCAATCGCCGCCCGCTCAAGCACAGCGGGAGCAAGTGCCACCGGTGGGAGATGGGCGTTACCGTGGTGTGCACGGAAGGACGCGGCCACCGGCGCGGGGCCACTGCCGTGACGGGGAGAAGGCCAGTGCTGGAGGATCTGGAATACGAGGACAGCGAGTCACCGGCGATCGGGCTGGTACCCGCCGGGGTCTCGTGGGAAGACGTGCAGGACCACGTTAAGATCGCGCATCACCCGGTCCTGGTCCTGCAGGCAGGCAGCGATCAGTACGCCGGGGCCTACTGGGCCGGCACCAAAATGGCCGTCACCGGGGATCTGGGGTCAGATCACGAGGAAGCCCTCGGCGAATTTCGTGAATTCCTTCGCGAACGCGGCGAGGTATGAGGCGCCGGGCCGGGCTTGCGTTGAGCTTGCGCATCAGGCGGCCGGACGTGGGCTGAGGTGACGGGGCCCTCTCAGCTTGCGGTTATCTCTGGCGGTGGTGGTGAGCCCGGGCCGATTTCGGCCTTGAGCGCGGCGAGTTCCTTGTCCACCCCGGCGGCCGCTCCGGCTTCGTCGAGTTCCTGCTGGATATCGTCGGTGTCACCCCCGACGTCTTCGAGCACTCCTGACGCGAGCAGCTCGTCTATCGCTCCGGCGCGAGCCTGCATCGTGGCGATCTTGTCTTGGGCTCGCTGGAGTTCTGCTCCCGAGTCACCCGCGGTCTGCGAGATCCCCGCGGCGCTCTCCCCCACTGAACTCTCTGCCTTGGCCGCCGTGTACTGCGCCTTCAGCACTTCCTTCTGCGTCCGGAACTGGTTCACCCTCTTCTGCAGCGCGTCGAGGGTGTGCGCCAGCTTCTCCTCCTGTTCTGCGAGCTGCTGGTGCTGGGCATCCAAGGCGTCGATCTGGGCTTGGGCGGCGGCCTTGCGGGACAGTGCCTCCCTCGCCAGATCCTCCCGCCCCTGGGCGAGCGCGGCCTTAGCCTGGTCCTGGAGATGATCCACCGAGTGCTGGAACTGCTGCTCCTGCAGCTCGATCTGCTTGCGTGACGCCGCGATGGCCACCAGTCCCCGGCGCACCTGGGTGATCTGATCGAGCATCTGCTCGTAGGACAGATCAAGCATCTCGTCGGGCTTCTCAGCGGCGTCGAGCGCCTTGTTGGTCTTTGCCTGGACGATGTCGTGGGCCCGCTGGAAAATCGTCATGCCGGCCTGCTCCCTCGTGATGGTGGGCTGAGCCCGCGCCGATTCCGCCGCCAAGCCGGCCCCCCGCCGACGACAGCGCTGCTACCGGTACGGATATCCAGAGGCTACCGCCGAGGGGGGCGAGGGGACGTGACTGATGGTCGGCCCTGGCGTCTTTCAGGTCCCGGTGGGGCGCGCGGGGGTGAGGCCGGTCAGTTCCTGGCTGAGCTGCCACAGCCTGCGGGCGGCTGCGTCGTCGCGGGCGGCGGGTGACGGCTCGCGCCGGCGGCTCTTGACGTAGTAGCCGCCTGTCGCACCTGCCACCTGAGGGGAGGTGGCCAGGTAGACGATGGTGCGTGCGCCACGCCGCGGGGAGAGCATGAACGGCCGCGCGAGCGTCACGGCGGCGCGCATGGGCAGCCGGGTCTCGCGGCCGAACCGGGTCCGCACCAGCCCGGGGTGCGCGCAGTTGGCGGTCACCGCGGTGCCTTCGAGCCTGCGGGCCAGCTCGCGGGTGAACAAGATGTCCGCCAGCTTGCTGTTGGCATAGGCGCGCCAGCGCGCGGACCTGCCCCATCGAGGCCAGATCGGCGACTTCCAGCCGCGGCGCCGGCCCGCCCGCCGCGGCCGGTTCCGCGGCGGCCGCCGCACCACGGCCACGGTCCCGGCCGACCAGTACCACCTGCGCGCCCCGCGCGGCCAAAGCGGCCGCCGTCGCCTTGCCGATCCCCGAGGTGGCCCCCGTCACCACACAAACCTCGCCGCTCATGGCCGTAGGCTACTTTGGACGGGCTAGAGGAATTTGAGGTCGAGCAGCTGCTCGCTCAAGGCCCACAACTGATCGGCGCCCTTCGGGTCCACGGCGTAGGGCATGACGCCTCGCAGCCGTGCCCCGTCGCCCATGGACATCTGGCCGATGTGCTCGGATATGACCGGCGCGATGTCGCAGTTCTCGCAGTAGACGCCGCCCAAGCCGTCGAGCTGCGGGCTCGTGGCGCACCACACGATCGTCGCTGCGCCTTGCGGGACCGTCTTCAGGTTGCGCGCCGGGGAGCAGCATGGTCAGGGCGTTGATCACTGGGCCGTACGTCTCAGCCGAGAGCGCGTCGTGAGACATCGTCGCTGCGCTCAACGCGCTCCCGAGACCAGCCTTGGTCATCCCGTAGTGGGCGAGGCAGTCCAGCCACTCGCGCAGCGCGTCGAGAGGCGGACGCGACGCGAGGAGCTTCGGGGCTGCGTCGATCCGCAGCGGGCTGGTGCCCGACGACGTGCTGCTCATCCTGGGCTTTCTCTGGAGGATCGACCCGGCCGGCGACTGGCGAGCGCAGGCCGGACGGCTGCTCGACATCCTCATGGACGGTCTACGTGCTGGCGCTCCGACCGCCCAGCCTGTTTCTCCGGCCAGCTAGACATCCACCCGCCGGAGACGACCTACCCGGCCGGTGGCGATGGCCCGGTGGCGATGGCACTGCGGTCAGCCTGTTGCCGGGGCGGGCCATCCGATCGCGTCAAAGACTGCCAGCGGGTCGAGGTAGTCCCGCCAGTGCGCGATCTTGCGGTTGACGATCGACAGCACCGAGATGTAGCGGTTGCGGTAGGCGTTTCCAGTCGGGATGGCGCGGCCCTGCGAAGCGTATTCGAGCACGACGACGCCCGTGGCTTGGTCGTGGTGGACGACCAGGTCATAGCAACGATCGAGGGAGAAGGTGGCGCCATACGGGCGATACAGCTCGGCTACGGCTTGGCGCCCTTCGACCCGGCGCGGGTAGCCCGGGACCGTGATGACGTACTCGAAGACGACGTCCTCGGCCAGCAGGTCGAAGAAGTGCTCACCGTCTACCAGCCCGGCCACGCCTTGCTCGATGATCCGGAAGAACGGGTCCAGAGCCTGGAAGTCGGCGAGGTTTCCGATCGTGGTCAGCATGACTCCATCTTGCATCTCACCTGAGCGCTTCCCAATCCGGAACGGCAGCGGCACCGAATAACACCGTGAAAGCGTGCCGACACGTCGGGGGGCTTGCACCTGCTCCTCACGCTTCGCCAACTGCTCGGCTGAGTCGGTAACGGGGGGGACTCCCGGCGGGACTACCGGCACGCAAACCCAACACCTACCCAGGGGGAACCATGAGGATTCCGAAGCCGGGCCCGATTCTGCTCGGCCTCACCGCGGCGGCCGCGCTGGCGGCCGTCCCCGCCACCGCCTCCGCCTCGACCCACTGGTCGCCGGTGGTCGGACATGTCTACGTCAATGACAACACGGCTGGCACGAACACGATCGGGGCGTTCGACCGTCATGCGGACGGATCACTGACCCCGGAAGCCGGATCGCCGTTCGCCGCGGGCGGCGCCGGAACCGGAGCCGGGCTCGCCTCGCAAGGCGCGCTGCAGATCTCGCGGGATGGCCGCTCCCTGATCGCTGTCGATGCTGGCAGTAACCAGGTCTCGGTGCTCCGGATCTCCCGCGACGGCTCGCTCACGCTCACCCGCGGTGGCGTCGTCTCCTCCGGCGGGACCCTGCCGGTCAGCGTCGCGATCCACGGCAACCTGGTGTACGTGGCGAACGCCGGTACCACCGGCAGCAACTACACCGGGTTCCGGCTGCACCGCGGCGGCCGCCTGGCGCCGATCCCCGGCTCGACCGTCGCGCTGCCCAATGGCTCTCAGCCAGGCGACGTGCTGTTCAACGGCGACGGCAGCAAGCTCGCCGGGACC
The DNA here is from genome assembly GCA_963717125.1 of uncultured Actinomycetes bacterium. GTDB lineage: Bacteria > Actinomycetota > Actinomycetes > Streptosporangiales > Streptosporangiaceae > RYN-230. Next base: position 83,874 of record CAVQVG010000008.1, on the reverse strand, counting down.
CGCGTGGCGTCATCCATGATCGACAGCTTCACGGTCCGCCGCGACGGGCGGCTGACCGCCGCCCCCGGATCACCCTTCCCGGCGCAGGGCCTAGGGCCCGTTCGGCAGCGAGTTCCGCCCGACCGGCCCTGACCAGCTGTTCGTGTCGAACGCCCACAACACGGCTATGGACAGCGGCACGGTCTCGGCCTTCCGCGACTCGGGCAACGGCGTGCTGTCGTCGATCGGGTCCTCCCCGTTCGCGGACCAGCAGATGGCTCCGTGCTGGGTGGAGATCACCCAGAACGGCCAGTTCCTGTTCACCGTGAACACCGCGTCGGGCACGATCTCCCGCTACTCGATCGCCCCGGATGGCGCGCTGACGCTGCTGGGCAGCACGCCGGTCCGCGCCAGTGGCGGTGTCGGCGCGGTCAACGCCCGGCTGAGCCCCGGCGGACGCTACCTGTACGTCGATGAGAGCAAGATCGGCGCTGTCGGCGCGTTCGCCGTCCACGGCGGCAACCTGACCGAGCTGACCAGCTCCCCGGCTGCACTGCCCACCGGGGCCACACCCGCGGGCATCGTCGTCACCGGCTGATCCACCAGCGCATCACGGAGCCGGGGGCGCCGCGCCCCCGGCTCCGGCCGTTAACGATGCGGATCTGGCTGGTGGCCAGTAGCCTTAGCCGCGATGAACACCACCGAGCCGCCCGCCGGGAACCTGTACCTCGTAGTCGGCTACGACAGCTCGCCTCCTGCCGTCCGGGCGCTCGACGCCGCGGTCAGGCTCCTGTACGGCCGGAGTGGCAGCATCGAGGTGGTGTACGTCGCCCACCTGCCCAGCATCGACGCGCTGTCGCCAGGCGCCGTAGCCGAAATGGAAGCCAGTTTCGACGATATCGCGCGGGAGGTGGAGACCGCGGCCAGCGAGCAGCTGCGCGACCGCGATGAGCGCTGGCGGTTCGAGTGGCGCCAGGGCCTGATCCCGGACGAGCTGATGGCTGCCGCTGCGGACATCCGGGAAGCCCACCCCGGCGACATCGTGGTGATCCTGGTCGGGAGCTCCTCGCACGCCATGCACCGTGTGGTTGGCTCGGCCGCCGTCAGCCTCGCGCGCCGCTCACCGGTGCCCCTCGTGGTCGTGCCTTAGGACTCACCCGGCAGGTGTGGCCGTCGCAGGTAGACGTGGCGTTTCCGGTATGCCTATCGTGGCTGGAGATGGCGGCATTGAGCCCGCGATCTCCAGCCGCGTTACTGGACAATCGTTGCTCCGGACCCGGTAGCGATCCATGCAGTGCGCTCCACGCGAAGGGGCATAGATCCTGTGTCATCTGCTACCCAGGGCCGTCCGGCAGCCCCCGCCGACCGGCGCTGGCTGGTCCTGGTCGTGGTGGCTGTCGCCCAGCTGATGGTGGTCCTGGATTCCACGGTCGTGAACATCGCGCTGCCGTCGGCCCAGCGTGCGCTGGGATTCCCGAACTCCGACCGGCAGTGGGTAGTGACGGCCTACGCGCTAGCCTTCGGCAGCCTGCTGCTGGTGGGCGGCCGGCTCGGCGACATGTACAGCCGCAAGTGGATCTTCATCACCGGCCTGATCGGATTCGCCGTCTCCTCGGCCATCGGGGGTGCCGCCGTCTCCTTCGTGATGCTGGTGGCGGCCCGGACGCTGCAGGGCGCGTTCGGCGCCGTCCTCGCGCCGTCCGCCCTCGGCACCCTGGTCAGCACGTTTCAGGACCCGCGTGAGCGGGGCCGGGCCTTCGGGGTCTTCGGCTCGGTCGCGGCCGGCGGCGGCGGCGTGGGCCTGATCCTCGGCGGGGTGCTCACCCAGTACCTGTCCTGGCGTTACACGCTGTTCGTGAACCTGATCTTCGCCGCGATCGCCGTGGCCGGCGCCCTGGCGTACATGCACAGCAGCCGGCCCGCCAACCCGCCGCGGATGGACTGGCCCGGGGCGGTACTGGCCTGCGCCGGGCTGTTCCTCATCGTCTTCGGCTTCTCCCACGCCGAGACCGCCGGCTGGACCGCCACGCTCACGATCGGCTCCCTGGTCCTCGGCGCGGTCCTGCTCGTCGCGTTCGTCGTCGCCGAGCGGCGGAGCAGTCACCCACTGCTGCCGCTCCGCGTGATACTCGACCGCACCCGGGGCGGCTCCTATGTCGCGGTCGGCCTCTCGGGCATCGCGATCTTCGGGATCTTCCTGTTCCTCACGTACTACCTGCAGGAGGTCAAGGGGTACAGCCCGGTGACCAGCGGGCTGGCCTTCCTGCCGATGATCGGGTGCATCCTGCTCAGCTCCAATGTGTCCAGCATCGTGACCTTGCCCCGGCTCGGGCCGCGGGTCCTGATCACGACCGGCATGCTGCTGGGCACCGGCGGGATGATCTACCTGACCCAGCTCACCGTGACCTCCAGCTACGTCGGCGGCGTGCTGCCCCCCCTGCTCATCCTGGGCCTGGGCTTCGGCATGATCTTCGCCCCGGCCATCAATACGGCCACGGCCGGCGTCCCGCGCCAGGACTCAGGCGTAGCCTCCGCGCTGGTAAACACCATGCAGCAGGTCGGCGGATCAATCGGGACGGCCGCGCTGAGCACCATCGCGCTGACCGCGACGACCAGTTACCTCGTCACGCACCACACGGCGCCGCACGCGCCGGCGGTCGCGGCCACCCACGGCTATACCGTGGCCTTTGCGGTGTCCGCGGGAATCTTCGGTCTCGGTGTGATCCTCGCGATCGTCCTGCTGCCATCCCGGCGGCGCCTGGCAGAACTTAGGGCCACGGCGGCAGCCGCGGCCGAAGCTGCGCCCCCCACCGCCGCGCCTGCGCCTGCGCCCGCCGCCGCGCCTGCGCCCGCCGCCTCTGCGCCCGCCGCCGCGCCCGCCCCTGCGCCCGCCGCGGCGCACCCTGCTGCTCCCGCCGCCGATTTCGGGCTGTGGTTTGAGGCGCACGAGATTCACGCGATTCCGGTGGCCCTGGTCAGCTGCTCGCCAGTGATAAATCCCGCTCGGCTCCCAGCGGGCAGGCCCGCCGCGTGATCGCGGCGGGAGGGACCCGATAGAACTTCGGCTCCCCAAGAGGAGGCGAGGCAAGGACGGCCTTCGCCTTGCAATATACCGCCCGTCTGTATATAAAGATGGCGTGAGCGAACGTCCGCTGCAGGAGCCGGCCTTCCTGATCCTCACCGCCCTGGCTGGCGGGGCCCAGCACGGCTACGGGATCATGACCGACGCCGGGCAGATCTCCGGCGGCCGGGTCCGGCTACGCGCCGGGACCCTGTACGCGGCGCTGGACCGGCTCGGGGGCGATGGGCTCGTCGAGGTGGATCACGAGGAGGTCGTGGACGGCAGGCTGCGCCGCTACTACCGGCTCACCGGGGCCGGTACCGAGCGGCTCGCGGCTGAGGTTAACCGGCTGCGGGCCAACACCACGGTCGCGGCACGGCGGCTTGGCCTCATCGCGGGGACACCATGACCGGGCCGAGCGAACTGGAACGCCGCTACCGGCGCCTGCTTGCCTGGTACCCGGCCGGGCACCGGCGCGATCACGAGGACGAGATGCTCGGGGTCCTGCTCGCGGCTACGCGCGGCGGGCAGCGTCGGCCAGGCCTGGCCGACGCGGTCAACCTGATCTGGGGTGCGCTGCGGATCAGGACCCGCACCGGGCTGCCGCCGCTTGACCCGCGCTGGCGTGACGCGCTCGCAGTCTGCAGCGTGGCGGCGCCGTTGCTGCTGGTGGGTCTGGTTGCCGGAGCCCTGCTCGGCCTCGCCGCTGATCACGTGGGCTCCCTCCTGTCCATGTGGGAGATCATCCCAGCGGACCCCGTACTGCTTGGTCCTGTCGTGCTCCTGGCCCTGGTGCTGCTCCGGCTCCGGCGCATGGGTGCGCTTACCGCTCTTATCGTGACCGCCGGTCTTTCGTTCTACGCGGTCCGCGCGTCGGCCTACGGCTCGGCCGGATACATGTTCTGGGTTGTGCTCGGCGCGCTGGAGGCGGCAGCCCTGGTCTTCTCTCCTGGCCCAAGGCGCGGCCTGGAACTGCTCGGGCGGCGGCGCATGGCCGTCATAACCATTGCCGCCGTGGCGGCCGGAGCCCTGCTCGGCTTGGCCCTGGCCAGTGCCTCGGTGCCCATACCGGTCATCAGGGACCTGGCCGTGGTCCTGGGCTCAGGAGCAGCCGCCGCCGTCGCGATCAGGTCCTCGCGGGTAGGCCGGCGTGTCCTTGCGCTGCTGGCGATCCCCGCCTGCCCGCTCATCGTCGCAGTGTCCGGCCTCACGCCGACCGGGCCGGTAACCACCGGCGACCTCGAACTGATCTACCTGCCGACGCTGGCCGTGCTGTCTGTGGTGCTCCTGGCATCGCGCCGCCGCCACCGCGGCGATCCTGGCCCCGATGCGCCACACCACCCTGATCCGCCGCAGGGCTCGCACCCGGCCTCCAGCGTTTGGTAATGCGTCCTCAGGTGGTGGCATCGGGCGGACCCACCCACGATGGGTGACGCCATCCCTGGCCGGCGCCTACCAGGATGGGTGAGCAGGGCCGACGGGCCAGATAGCGGCGCCAAGCCACTGGGTCCCGAAGCAGGGCCACCCGGGACAAGGACGAGTACCCGCAGACCGCTGAGATAGAAGCGCGCTGCGTGCACATGCTGGCCGACCTGTGGAACGCGCCCGGGGCCGCCAACACCGTCGGCGCCTCGGCCATCGGCTCCTCGGAGGCTTGCATGCTGGGAGGCATGGCGGCCAAGTGGCGGTGGCGGGCCAAGCGGCGAGCCGAAGGCAAGCCGACTGACCGGCCGAACATGGTCTGCGGCCCGGTGCAGGTGGTATGGCACAAGTTCGCCCGGTACTGGGACATCGAGATGCGCGAGGTCCCGATGTCACACGGCAGCTATGCGATGGATCCCGCCTCGATGCTGGAACGGGTGGACGAGAACACGATCATGGTCGTCCCGACGTTCGGCGTCACCTACACCGGTGCCTACGAGCCGGTGCAAGCGATGGCCGCCGCGCTCGACAAGTTGCAGGCCGACACCGGCCTGGATATCGACATTCACGTGGACGGGGCCAGTGGCGCCTTCCTGGCCCCGTTCTGCGCGCCTGACGTGGTGTTCGACTTCCGCCTGCCGCGGGTCAAGTCGATCAGTACCTCGGGGCACAAGTTCGGGCTCGCCCCGCTCGGCGTCGGCTGGGTCATCTGGCGGGACCGCGCCGAGCTCCCTGAGGACCTGGTGTTCCACTGCAACTACCTGGGCGGCAACATGCCGACCTTCCAGATCAACTTCTCCCGGCCGGCCGGGCAGGTCATCGCGCAGTACTACAACTTCCTGCGCCTGGGCCGCGAGGGCTACAAGCGCATCCACGAGGCGTCCTACGAAATCGGCCGCTACCTCGCCACCGAGATCGTCAAGCTGGGCCCCTTCGAGCTCCTCTGCGACAGCAACCCGGCCACCGGGATCCCGACCGTCACCTGGCGGATCCGCGAAGGCGAGGACCCCGGCTACACCCTGTTCGACCTGGCCGACCGGCTGCGCACCCGTGGCTGGCAGGTGCCCGCCTACACCCTCACCGGAACGGCCGCCGACATCACCGTCCAGCGCATCCTGGTCCGCCTGGGAGTCAGCCAGGACATGGCCACCCTGCTCATCAACGACTTCCGGGACGCCGTAGCCCACTTCACCAGGCACCCGGTCACCGTGCCCATGTCCAAGGAAGAATCCGGCGGGTTCAGCCACCTGTGACCTAACTTCTGCTCAAAACCACGATCACGACCTGGCTGGCTCGCACCAGCCAACGGAACCGGCGGTAGTTGCGTCGAAATCACCATGCTTAACGCCCGCGCCGAGGACAGTCGCCGTTCAGCGTGCAGCCCGCCGGTGAACGGCCGGGCCGGGTGGGGGTGGCACCGGGACTGGTGACCGGTCCGTTCGGGCCGGCCGCTGCTCAGGCTGGCTACCATGTCGTGCTTACCCGACGTTATGTCCGGTAAGCTTGACATCATGTCGAGTAGCCCTTACGGTTCTGGCCGTGGGCAGGACATCAGCCGCAGGACGGCGCAACGGGGTACGGCGAGCGCGGCTGCTGGCGGAACTGACCCAGGCTCAGCTCGCCGAGGCGGTCGGGGTGACCCGGCAGACCATCGTGGCGATCGAGGCCGGCGACTACGCGCCGTCGGTGTACCTGGCCATGGCGATCTGTGATCGCCTGGGTGTAACCGTCGAGGCGCTGTTCGGGTCTTCACGCACAGCAAGCACTCTCGCAAACCAGGTGAAGGAGTTGCCGTAATGCAGATCAGGCAGATCCCGGCCCGCTGGCGCGGGCGGGACGCGGCGTTAACGGCCGGGGGCCAGGCGCACGCCAGCGGTCCGGGCCGCGGCGAGCGGGACGGCGCGGCGTGGGGCGACGAGCGGCAGGTGGCGGTGTGGGGCCAGGTGTCCGCACGGACGCTGTACCTGGTGGTCATCCTGAACGTCGCCGCCGGCTTCATCTTCAATAACATCGACTCCAGCCGGTACGGGCCGTGCGTGACGGTGTTCTTCGCGATCGCGCTCGGATCCACCGCCTACGCCGGGTGGACGGCCAGCCGCAAGGGCGTCGACGTACGGGCGCCGCGCGAGACGGGCCGTGCCCAACTGGTGGTGCAGTGCCTTGTGTTCGGTGTCCTTCTCTACGTGCTCGACCGGCTCACAGGCTGGGGCCACAATCACGACAGCTGGCCAGACGCCGCGGAGACGATTGCCGGCTATGCGCTCGGGTTCGGAATCAGCATGCGGTTCCTCGCGGCCTGGCGGCGGCGGCAGGCGCTGCGCTCGCGAGAGGCAACGGACGACGACACTCCCGGTGCGCCCGGCCCGGTGCTCTAGCCGGCGAGGAGGTCGCGAAGCAGCAGGCCCTGGACCCACCGGATGTTCATGACTGTTTTTTCCCCGGCTGCGCGGCGGCCCTCCGCAAGCATGCCGGCGTCAGGGTCCAGACCGACCGCCTGCGCGAACAGATGAGCGAGGCGGACGGTAAGCACGCCAGGGCCGCAGCCGGCATCCAGAAGCCGGCCGTTCCCATCCAGACCCGTCTCCTGCGTCAGGACGGCCTCGAGTTCGGGTGAGTACGCGGGGCGGCCGTAGCGATAGTAGGCAGCAGAACCGAGGTAGATGGTCGGGTCATACGGCACCGCACCAGTGTCCCCCGGTCCACGACCACGGCGCGGGTGCGACAATCGGCCCATGCCGGAACGACTTGAGGTGCAGCGGGCTGTGGCCGCACCAGCGGGCGAGATCTTCGCTGTGCTCAGGGATCCCCGGGGGCACGTTGCCATAGACAGCTCTGGCATGTTGATGGAGGCCAGCGGGGACATCGTCGCCAAGGCCGGAGATACCTTCGTTGTGCATATGGACCGGGAAGCGCTCAACGACTATCCCCTCGGTCTCTACGACGTCACCATCGAAATCGTCACGTTCGAGCCGGACCAGGAAATTGCCTGGACCGTCCACGGCCAGCTGGATCTCGGTCACGTATACGGCTACCGGCTGGAGCCAATCGAGGAGGGCACGCTCGTGACGTCCTACTACGACTGGTCGGGGACGGAGCAGAGCTGGAAGGACGCCGCCATCTTCCCGGTGATCCCGGAGAGCGCGTTGCGGGCCACGCTCGGCATCCTGGCCCGCACCGTCGCCCCCGGCAAGCCCCGCCCCCCAACCCAGTGACGGCAGCCGTGATGCGCTACCGCATCTCGACGGTGAAGGGGAGAGTGGCGTAGCGGCGGGTGTAATGCCCGCGGGCGAAGGTGCCCGCCGCCGGGTTGACGGCGAACCGAGGGAAACGGGCGAGCAGTTCCTGCAGGACGACGCGGGCCTGCAGTCGGGCGGCGGCCGCGCCGAGGCAGTGGTGCGGGCCGACGGCGAGGGCCAGGTGACGGGCCCCGCCCAGCGAGCCGCGGAGGATGTCGAACTCAGCTGCGCCGGGACCGAACACCCGAGGGTCGCGGTTGGCTGATCCGTACAGCAGCAGGACCTTGCGTCCAGAGGGGATCGTGCGCCCGTGTGCGGTGGCGTCGCTGGTGAGGGTGCGGGCCAGGCACTGGACTGGCGAGGTCAGCCGGAGCAGCTCCTCGATTGCCCCGGACAGCAGGTCCGGCCGGTCCAGCAGCAGCCGCCGCTGGTCCGGATGGCTGGTCAGCAGCTCGGCGGCGCCGCCGAGCAGGCCGGTCACGGTGTCGTTTCCGCCGGCGATCATGGTGAAGGCGAAACCTAGGATGCGCAACGCACTTGCCTTGTCACTGTCCACCAGCCGCACCAGGTCCGAGATTGTGTCGTCTCCGGGCTCGGTGCGGCGACGTTCGATCAGCACCGCGAAATAGCCGAACAACTCGGCGGCTGTGTCGGCCGCCTGCGTCGGGCCGGCGGCGGCGCTGGCTTCGACGATGCCGCGGGTCCATCTGTCGAACTGCGCCCGGTCCGCCTCAGGTACGCCCAGGTAACTCGCGACGACGAAACTCGGGACCGGCCGGAACAGGTCGGCGACGATGTCGCACTCCCCCAGTTCCGCGATGGCGTCCAATCGGGTGCGAACAAATTGACGCACCGCCGGCTCAATCTCGGCGACCCGGCGCGGGGTGTAGCCCCGGCCGATCAGCGCGCGGAACTCACTATGCTCAGGCGGATCCATCATGACCAGCGGCGTGACCGCTGCTAAGCCAGCCGCGACACGCTCGCCATAGCTCACGGTCAGCCCGTTGGCCGAGGAGTAACGGGCGGTGTCGAGCATCGCCGCCTGCACATCGGAATAGCGCGACAGCACCCAGTAGTCGCCCGGCTCAACGTGGTGCACGGGGTCAGCATCCCGGAGCGCGGCGTACATCGGCCAAGGCGCACGCCACGTCTCACCCGAACACAGCTCGAAGCAAGCGCTTGTTTCGGGGGCCATCTCCGCAGCATCCCCGAGCACGGCTTCAGGCGTCAATACCTGGCTTGACGGCCAGGGCGCACAATGTCCAGCCGCCGCGCTTAGGGATGCCACCGACGCCCGACATCCACCGTCGCGCCTCGCAGATCCCCGGCGGCAACACCTCGAGGCCCTCCACCCACCGGCCGACATCCGCGGTGCTGTGTACCCAGAACGGCGCGGCGGTGTAGGTGACGCGACTCTCCGCCTCCATGTCATCGTCACGGCCGCTGAACACGCTGATGGCCAGCCGTGACCCGGCACAAATAGCGTCGGCGTAGGCGGCGACGAGCCGCCCGGCCGCAGCGGCGTCACGGAAGTGCAAGATGGCGGCCAAGACCACCGCCACCGGCTCGGCCCAGTCGATCGCTGCACCTACTGCCGGGTGCGCAAGGACCTCGTCCGGCCGGGTGATGTCCGCCTCAACCGCGGATATCCCCGGCATGGTCGCCAGCAGCGCCCTAGCGTGCGTAACCACGACCGGGTCATTGTCCACGTACACAACCCGGGCGTCCGGGTTCACGGCACGAGCGGCCTCATGCACGGCCGGATGAGTCGGCAGCCCCGCTCCAAGATCGACAAACTGCCTGATCCCGGCCTCCGCTGCCTTCCCGACAGCGGCGACGACGAACTCCCGGTTCGCGCGTGCCATCCTCGGGATGCCTGGATTCACCTCGGTCATCATGCGGGCCAGCTCTCGGTCCGCGATGAAATTGTCCTTTCCGCCGAGCCAGTAGTCATAGACGCGGGCTATGTTCGGCCGCGTCGTGTCGAACGCATCCACGTCGCCGTGCTCCCGTCTCCAACGGCCCTTCTGCTGGGCATCTTATAGACGCCATGCGGGGGCGCGAGCCTGAAGGAACCGGAACCACCCGGCCGGCGGCAGGCCTGGGAGCTTCCTTGCATACAGTGGCTGTACTCCTCCTGCATGCGATTGAAGGGACGTGCACGCGTGGATCACGCGGCCACCCAGCAGGCCGGTTCCGGCGGCCTGACAGCGACCGAGCACCGTCTGGACAACGGCCTGCGCCTGGTGCTCTCCGAGGACCACCTGACTCCGGTCGCGGCGGTCTGCCTCTGGTACGACGTCGGCTCGCGGCAGGAGGTCACGGGCCGTACCGGCCTGGCTCACCTTTTCGAGCACCTGATGTTTCAGGGTTCGGCGCAGGTTAAGGGAAACGGCCACTTCGAGCTGGTCCAGGGCGCAGGCGGTTCCCTCAACGGTTCAACGAGCTTCGAACGCACCAACTACTTCGAGACCATGCCCGCCCACCAACTGGAGCTGGCGCTCTGGCTGGAGGCGGACCGGATGGGCTCGCTGCTGGCCGCGCTCGACGAGGAGTCGCTAGAGAACCAGCGTGACGTGGTCAAGAACGAACGCCGGCAGCGCTACGACAACGTGCCCTACGGCACCGCGTTCGAGCGGCTGACCGCGCTGGCCTACCCGGAGGGCCACCCGTACCACCACACGCCCATTGGCTCCATGGCCGATCTGGACGCGGTGACGCTGGACGACGCGCGCGCGTTCTTCCGCGCGAACTACGCGCCGAACAACGCGGTCCTGGCGGTCGTCGGGGACATCGACCCGGAGCAGACGCGCCGATGGGTCGAGAAGTACTTCGGCTCCATCCCGTCCCACGACGGCAAGGTGCCGCCCCGCGACGGCACGCTCCCCGGCATCATCGGCACGGAACTGCGCGTGGAGGTCCAGGAGGAGGTCCCGGCGCGCGCGCTGATGGCCGCCTACCGGATGCCGCGCGACGGCACGCGGGAGTGCGACGCGGCCGAGGTGGCGCTCACCGTGCTCGGCGACGGCATGTCGTCCCGCCTCTACAACCGGCTGGTGCGGCGCGACCGCACCGCCATCACCGCAGGCTTCGGGCTGCTGCGGCTCGCTGGTGCCCCCTCGCTTGGCTGGCTGGACGTCAAGGCCTCCGGGGACGCCGCAATCCCGCAGATCGAGGCCGCCGTTGACGAGGAGCTGGCACGGCTGGGCGCGGAGGCGCCAACGGCCGAGGAGATGGAGCGGGCGCAGGCCCTGCTGGAACGCGGCTGGCTGGACCGGCTGAGCACGGTCGCGAGCCGGGCCGACGCACTGTGCCGGTACACGGTGCTGTTCGGCGACCCGCAGCTCGCGTTCACCGCCATCAACCGGCTCCTGGACATCAGCGCCGAGGAGGTCCGGGCGATTGCCGCCGCGCGGCTTCGCCCGGACAACCGGGCCCTGCTGGTATACGACCAGGTGATCTCGGCGGACACGGCCGGGCGGGCGGCCGGCGAGGCCGGCCAGGCCAGCGCAGCCGAGGCGAACGGCAAGCCAGAGGGAGCGGGACGGTGACGGACGCAGCCGTGAGCATGGACTTCCATCCACAGCCGGCCTCAGGGCAGCCGAAGCCCTGGGCGTTCCCCGTGCCCGAGCGTGGCGGCCTCGGCAATGGGCTGACCGTGCTGAGCTGCCACCGGCCCGGGCAGCAGGTGGTGGCGGTGGAGATCTGCCTGGACGTCCCGCTCGACGTCGAGCCCGAGGGGCTCGACGGGATCGCCACGATCATGGTGGATGCGCTGTCTCAGGGCACCGCCAAGCACACCGCCGAGGAGTTCGCCGCCGAACTAGAGCGCTGCGGCGCGACACTCGACGCAAGCGCTGACTACCTGGGCGCGCGCGTCTCGCTGGAGGTCCCCGTCTCCCGCTTGACCAAGGCGCTTGGGCTGCTCGCCGAGGCGCTGCACACGCCCGCGTTCGCGGACACCGAGATCGAGCGGCTGGTGCGCAACCGTCTCGACGAGATTCCGCTCGAGCTAGCCAACCCCAGCCGGCGTGCCGCCAAGCAGCTATCCAAGGAGCTGTTCCCGGCGTCCGCGCGGCTGTCCCGGCCGCGCAGGGGTACCGAGGACACCGTCGCGCGGATCGACGCGGCGGGTGTCCGCGCGCTTTACCAGGCTCACCTGCGGCCTGCCACAGCGACCGCGGTCATCGTGGGCGACCTGACCGGTGTCGACCTGGACGCGGTGCTCGCCGGCACGCTCGGTGGATGGACCGGCGATGCCGCCGAGCCGCTGCCCACGCCGCCGGTGACCGCCGACGACACCGGCCGCGTGGTGATCGTGGACCGGCCTGGTGCCGTCCAGACGCAGCTGCTCATCGGGCGGACCGGCCCGGACCGGCACGACCGGGGATGGCCGGCCCTGGTGCTCGGCACGTACTGCCTGGGCGGCACGCTCACGTCCCGGCTGGACCGGGTGCTGCGCGAGGAGAAGGGCTACACCTACGGGGTCCGGGCCTTCGAGCAGGTGCTGCGGTCGCCGGCGCCGCGCGCCGGGGACGGCGCGGCGGGGGCGTCGGTGCTCGCCATCAGCGGTTCCGTGGACACGGCGTCCACGGGTCCCGCGCTGGCTGACCTGCGGACGGTGCTGCGCACGCTCGCCGCGGAAGGCCTGACCGAGACGGAGCGCGACACGGCGGTGCAGAACCTGGTAGGTGTCGCGCCGCTTGAGTATGAGCGGGCAGCGCCGGTCGCCGACACGCTGGCGGATCAGGTCCAACAGCACCTGCCGGACGACTACCAGGCTCAGCTGTACGCGCGTCTGACCGAGACGAGTACCGCCGAGGCGACAGCCGCGGTCATCGCGGCGTTCCCGGAAAACCGCCTGGTCACGATCCTGGTCGGCGACTCATCCCAGATCACGGCCCCCGTGCGGGCCCTGGGAATCGGCGATGTCGAGGTAGTCGCGGGCTGAACCCCCTGGCCGGCGTTCTCGTTAATGTGTCAGGAGCGCCGGCGAGCCCGGGGCTCTCCTGAGCCTGGTTGTGAGGACTACATGAAGCGTTGGATCTTGTTGGTCCCCGGCGTGCTGCTGGCGATCGCCGGAGTTGTCTGGATCTTGCAGGGCCTGAACCTGCTCGGCCAGTCGGGCGGCATGAACGGCCAGCACATCTGGACGCTCATCGGTGTGATCTGCGCGTTGGCCGGGGTTATCCTCGTCGCCGCAGGCGTGCGGACGGGTCGGACGGGTCGGACGGTGACACGCGGCTGAGGGGAACGCGCAGACCACTCGCAACGGGGACTTGTTCGTCGGATGGGGCGAGCTGCCCTACATCTCCGAGTTCAGCCCATCCGGGCAGCTGCTGTTCAACGCAGAGTTCCCGGCTGGCGTCAGCACCTACCGCGCCTACCGCCTGCCCTGGCACCCGGCCAGTTAGGCGCCGGACTCACCCCAGTTGGGGACGTGAGTCAAGATCCCGCCGACCAACCCGAATCCCATCCGAACAAGGTGATGCAGCCAGGGGGTGGCTGGTGTTTGGCTCGGACAGTAAGTTCCGGCGCCTAGGCATCCCCGGAGGTGACCGGCGGTGAATGCCGAGTTCTTCGTGCTGGCGTTCACCGCGGCGCTGAACCCGAAGCTGCTGGGCATCGATCTGCTGCTGATCGAGAACCGGCGGTCGCGGGCAATGTTCTTGAGCCTGCTGCTCGGCGGCATGGCCGTGGCGGTGACGGTCGGCCTCCTGGATGTGCTCGTCTTCCACGCCGATGCCCTCAAGGCTCAGGGCCAGGTCAGCGCGGGCGTCGACCTGGCCGTTGGCCTGCTTCTGCTCGCCGTCGGCGGGCTGCTGGCAACCGGCCGCCTGCACGGCCGGCGGAAGGCAGCTGTGCCGGCCGCAGACGTGCCGCCGCAGAACAAGGACGGCTGGGCGCAGCGGGTATTGCGTGAGCCCCGGCTGGGGCTCGCCATGCTCATCGGCGCGCTGGTCGGCATCCCGGGCGCCAGCTATCTCACCGCGCTGCACATTCTGGTCACCGGGAAATCCCCGACCGCAATCCAGGTCGTCGCTGTCTTCATCTTCGTCCTCATCGATTTCTTGCTGATCATCGTTCCCTTCGTGTTCCTGGAGCTCCGGCCAGAGGCCACCAAAGCGCTGCTCAAGCACAGCCAGGACTGGCTGCTCAGGCATGCTTTGCAGCTCATGGCCGGCATCGCCCTGCTCCTGGGCGCCTACCTAGCGATCAGCGGCCTGGTTCGCCTGAGCTGACGGCGGAAGGAGTCACCCGTGTGAGGTGAGCCGGGCCGGGGCCGGGCCATGGAGAGTGGGAGGCAGCGTCGGCGAGCGTTGCGATGCGACGCGACGCGAGCGGGTTGGCCGCGAGGTGCCGACTGGGGGGTAGTCCTGTCTGACATCGGCGCGAAGGGGGGGACCGCGGCCGCAGGCCCGGGGCCCAGCCAGCAGGATGAACGAGGCGAGCTGCGCGGGCAACCCGCGGGCCCCGTCCGGCGTCGGCGTATCGGCTGGCGGACCCTGGCGGCGACGATCCTCGTCGTGATCGGCTGCGTGCTGGCGCCGGTTTCGGTGCTGGCCGTCTGGGCGGCCAACGAGGTCAGCAACACTGGCCGCTACGTGGCGACCATGGAGCCACTGGTCCACGATCCGGCCATCCAGAATGCCCTGACGAACAAGATCACGACCGAGATCACTACCCGGCTCAACGTGACCAGTCAGGCCGACCAGGCCGCCGCCGCGCTCTCCAGCCACGGGCTGCCCAAAGCCGGGACGCTGCTCAAGTCGGTAGCCCCGTCGATCGCCAGCGGGGTTGACGGATCCATTCACAGCGAGGTCCGCAAGATCGTCACGGGGCCGCGGTTCGCCAGCGCCTGGGTCCAGGCCAATACCCTCGTCCACCGGGAGCTGGTGAAGGTGCTCTCCGGCCAGGGCAGCAGCTCGGTCAGCGTCAAGAATGGCCAGGTCGTGCTGAACCTGGGTCCGTTTATCGACGTCGTCAAGCAGGACCTGGTCAAACGCGGCTTTGGCCTCGTCAGCAAGATCCCGGCCGTCAACCCGACATTGACGCTGTTCTCGGCCACGTACCTGGTGAAGGCGCAGACCGGATACCGGCTGATCAACGACCTGAAGATCGTGCTGCCGGTGCTCACGCTGCTGCTGCTGGCCCTCGGTGTGTTCGCCGCCCACGGCCGCCGCCGCGCGCTGATCGGCGCTGGCCTCGGCCTCGCCGCGTCGATGCTGGTGCTTGCCGTCGGGCTGTTCATTTTCCGTGGCATCTACCTGAACAGCGTGCCAGCCAGCAAGCTGCCCGCCGACGCCGCGGCCGCGTTGTTCGACGCGCTCGTCGCCTTCATCAAGCAGAGCCTGCGCACGGTCCTGGTGGTGGGTCTGGTCGTCGCCGCCGGCGCGTTCCTGGCCGGGCCGTCGGCGGCTGCGGTCGGGATCCGCGGGGCTTTCGCCCGCGGACTGGCCCGGATCCGCCACCGCGGCGAGCAAGCCGGCCCGGTGGGGACGTGGACCTATGCGCACCGCAGAGCGCTGCGCATCTGCGCCGTGGCCCTGGCCGCGCTGATCTTCGTGTTCTGGGGCCAGCCGACCGCCGCCGTGGCCATTGTGATCGCCGTCCTGCTGCTGGTGGTCCTCGGGCTGATCGAGCTGATCGGCGGCCGACCGCCAGCCCGGCCGGAGGCGGCAGGGCCCTCGTGATGAGACGGTCTCAGAGCAGGCGCAGATCCACGGCTCGCCGAAGCGCGTCCGAGCGGGAGGACACTCCCAGCTTCTGGTAGATGGACTGCAGGTGGGTCTTGACTGTGTTGCGGGAGATGTAAAGAGTGGCGGCCATCTGCACGTAACTGGCAGTCGGCAGCAACGTAAGGATCCGCCGCTCCGCCGGGCTCAGTGGCGCGACGAGGATGGTACCGGGCCGTTCCGGCTGCGTGGCGCGGATCTCCAGGGCCGCACCGATGAGCCGCTCCAGGAACGGCTCTGGTTGCATCTGCGCCGAATGCTCGACCAGGTACCGCGTCACCTGGGGCGCGGTCGTGACGACCGTGCTGAGGAAGCCGCCACGGCGTGCTGCCCGGAGCATGTCGCCGACGAGGCCAGCGACCGCGGGGTCGCCGCACTCGATCGCAGCGGCGGCCAGGAGTATCTGGCGCACGAGTGCTGCGCGCGGCGTCAGGTCCCCCAGCGACCCGGCGTCCAGGTACCCCACAGCGGCCTGGTGATCGTTGGCGGCGAGCGCGACCCTGGCCAGCAGCAGGCCGCGCGTGGTGGCGGGCAGCGCGCTGGCGAGCTCGACTGGGGAGCGCGGGTCGCCGAGTGACAGGCGCAGCACTGCCTCAAGTTCGTCGGCTCGCACCAGGAGCCCGGATTTCGTTCCGGCCAGCACCAGGCGCGCCGTTTCGACGCTTGCCAGCGCGTCGTGGAACTGCCCGCGGGCGGCGCAGATCGCGGCCCGGTCGAGCAGGGCGAGAAACTCAAAGGCCGGCCGGCCACGCTCAGATATCGTTAGCGCACGCTCGGTGAGATGTTCCGCCTCGTCGAGATCCCTTCGCTCCAGTGCGACGCCCGCCAGGACGCGCAGGTAATCCCCTGCGAAGAAGTGCTGGTCGAACCCGAGGCGCCTCGCGTCGGCCTCAGCGTCCCGGGCGGCCTGGGCGGCTTCGGTTAGGTGACCGGCTTCGAACCATGCGTACGCCTGCGCCCCGCGCAAATCCACCAGCCTGGCCGGCTCGGCGAGCGAGGGCGCCGCCAGCGCCGCCGCGACCTCCCGGTCGGCCGCCTCGAAGTCCCCCAGCCACGTGTAGGCACGCTGCAAGATCAGCGGCATGGCGGCGATCCACTCGTCCCCGGGCAGGGCCCGTTCCCCGATGTCCCGCGCGGTCAGGCCATAGCGCACCGCTTCACCTGCCTCGCCGATGAGCGCGCAGCGCAAGGACCGCATCGCCGCGAGATGGGCCGCGAGCCGCGAGTCCGCCGGGATCGCGGGCTGGGTGCGCTCGAGCAGGTCCAGGTACTCGCCGCCGCGAACCCAGTCACCCCACAGCAGCACGTCGGCCGCCAGCGCCAGCAGCCGCTCCGGTACGCCGGTCAGCAGCGACGCGTCCACCACGCTGAGATCCAGCGCCCCGGCCGCTGACGGATCATGCAGGAAGTCGGTGATGACGCGATCCTGCAGCAGGGCCAGCGCCCGGTCTACCTTCCGTGCCGCCAGGAAATGGCGGGTCGCCCCCCGCGTGTCTCCGGAAGCCTCCAGCCATTCGGCTGCCCGGAGCTGAAGCGCGAGCTCCTTGGCCATGTCCGTAGCGTGCAGCTCGGCGCGCAGCACGTCCCGCACGAGATGGTGGTACCGGTAGCTCGTCTGCTCATCATCGAGCGCCACCACGAACAGATTGGCCGCCTCCATGCTGCGCAGCAGCGCCGCTGCGTCCTGCCTGCCGGTGACGGCCGTGCAGGCGTCAGCGGTCAGCTCGTCCAGAATAGAAGTCTCGAGCATGAAGGCCGCCACCTCGGGCGGCTGCTGCTCCAGGACCTCACCGATGAAGTACTCAGCCATCGCATGGCTGCGGACATCCAGCGCCCGCGCTGGGTCTTTGGTGCCGCGAAGGGTCAGCGCGGCCATCTGCAGTGCCGCGACCCATCCCTCGCTTCGCTGATGAAGGAGCGCGAGCTCAGCGTCGGTGATCTGCACGCCGAATTTCTCGAGGAGAACGCGGCTCTCGGCCAGCGAGAGATACAGGTCGTGGTCGCGCAGCTCGCACAGCTCACCGGACAGGCGCAGCCGGTGCAGCCGCACGGGCGGGTCGATACGGCCCGCTAGCACCAGCTGCGCGGTCCCGGCGGGCCACCGCTCGACAAGGTCGGTCATGGTCCTGGTGGCCGTGGCTCCCGCAGCCTGGAAGTCATCAACGACGATCGCCGACCCGGCAGGCAGCCTCGCGGCGTCGTTCGCGATCGAGGCAGTAACGTCGGCGGACATCGCGCCGTCCACCGCGAGCAGCTCAGCCGCATCGGCGCCGAACCCTGGCGCCACCGCCTGGGGAGCCGTGATGAACCCCGTCCAGAAACGGACCGGGTCCGCGTCGGCGTCATCACACGAAAGCCAGGACGTCACGCTGGCGTCCCGGCTCGCCACCCAGCTCGACAGCAGCACGCTTTTGCCCGCACCGGCCGACCCCACGACGACTGTCAGGCGCTTGCCTGCCCCCGTCTCCAGCCGTCCATGCAGCGCCGACCTGGTAAGCAGCGTGGTGGGCAGGGTCGTCGGGCGGAACTTCGCCAGCGCGAACCGCATGTTACGGGAAGCGCCGTCGCGAGCATGACGCGCTCCCCGCCCCAGCGGAACGACGCCCGGAAGGCCGGCTGATTGGCTGCCGGCGCCCCCCTGCCGGTCTTTGCGGCTCACCCACGCCCCTGGCCAAGAAGTTCTAGCCGCCGGGGTCCGGAGCAGCACGAGAACCCTCAGTCTCGCAGCTCAGTCCGTGGTTAGGCAAGCTTCGGTCCCAGCCGGTTGGCCCGCCGGTCACCCTGCGAAGGGGATGAGGCGGACCGGGCTTTCGCGCAGACTCGCAGCACGCGCGAGCGGGAGCAGACTACGAGGCGAACAGCGTGCAAACACGAACATTCGAGATCACTTTCGTCGGCCAGGCGGGTCGCGTTGTCTGCGCGGAGTTCGACGACTGCGAGATCAGCGTGGGCCCCGGCACGACCACGCTCCGTGCGGAGCGGCTAGACCAGAGCGCACTGCACGAACTGATGCAGCGGGTCACCGGGCTTGGGCTCGAGCTCATAGAAGTGCGCGCCGTAGCGCCGCCACCCGCGGAATGACCCAGCACGGCGTAACTGGATCACCCGCCGAGGGGGAGAGCACCGGAAGCCGGCACCATCCCCGATGGGTGATCCCCCGCGCCTGGGGAGGTGCGACGGTTGACCTGCCTGGAGCGCCGGCCGTTCCCGTCCGCGCGCGCAGCGAAAGACCCCTGGTGAGGAGACTGTCATGTTCAGACGACGGCGCCCGCTGATGCGCGCGGCGGTGGTAGGGGGCGGCGCATACGTCGCTGGCAAGAGGGTTGCCCAGCGATCCGCCGAGCAGGGGCAGCAGGAGGACGAGCAGAACGAGCGGATTGGCGACCTCGAGCAGCAGCAAGCGCCGCCCGAGCCGGACCAGCCAGCGCCCGCGCCCTCGATGCTCGACCAGCTGAACCAGCTCACGGCCTTGCATGAGCAGGGTGCCCTGACCGACGACGAGTTCAGCTCGGCCAAGGCCAAGCTGCTCGGCTAGGCGCAGCCGGCCGGTGAACGCCGGCGTCAAGGTCCCATCGAGGGGTGCAGGATGAGCGTGCCGTTTAAGGGAACGATCAACGTTGATATCCGTGACTCGGTCCCGGACTGGTCGCCGTTCGAGCCGCCCAAGGCCCCCGACGGGGCACCGAACGTGGTGTACATGGTTCTCGACGATGTCGGGTTCTCGGCCATGTCCTGTTACGGCGGGCCAATCGAGACGCCGAACATTGATCGCATCGCGGCGGACGGGATCCGCTACACGCAGTGGCACACCACGGCGCTCTGCTCGCCGACCCGCTCCTGCCTGCTGACCGGCCGCAATCACACCCGTAACTCGATGGCCTGCATCACCGAGGCCGCGGTCGGGTTCCCCAACGCCAGCGGCACGATCCCGCCGGAGAACGGCATGATCTCCGAGATCCTGGGCGAGCGGGGCTGGAACACCTACATGGTGGGCAAGTGGCACCTGTGCCCGACCATCGAGATGAACGTGGCCTCCACGCGGCGGAACTGGCCGTCCGGCCGTGGTTTCGAGCGCTGGTACGGCTTCCTCGGCGCCGAGACCAACCAGTGGTACCCGGACCTCGTATACGACAACCACCCGGTCGACCAGCCGAAGTCCCCAGCCGAGGGCTATCACCTGACCGAGGACCTGACCGACAAGGCGATCGAGTTCATCAAGGACGCGAAGACGATCGCGCCGGACAAGCCGTTCTTTCTGTATTACGCGCCCGGGGCGGCCCACGCACCGCACCATGTCTCGAAGGAGTGGGCGGACAAGTTCAAGGGCCACTTCGACATGGGGTACGAGGCGATCCGCGAGCAGACGCTGGCCCGGCAGAAGGAGATGGACATCGTCCCGGCCGATACCGGGCTGCCGCCCATCAACCCGATCGGCACCCCCGAGACCCGCACGGGGCCCAACGGCCAGCCGTTCCCGCCGCTCGACTTCACGAAGTCATGGGACTCACTGTCGGGTGAGGAGAAGCGGCTCTTCGCGCGTATGGCCGAGGTGTACGCGGGATTCCTGGCACACGCTGACCACCACATCGGGCGGCTGCTGGATTACCTGGAGGAGTCCGGGCAGCGCGAGAACACGATGGTGATCGTCGTCTCGGACAACGGCGCCAGCGGCGAGGGCGGCCCCAACGGGTCAGTCAACGAGATGAAGTTCGCGAATGGCATCCCCGACGACATGAAGTCGAACTTGGCCATGCTCGACGAGCTCGGCGGGACGAAAACCTACAACCACTACCCCAACGGGTGGGCGATGGCGTTCAACACGCCATTCAAGATGTGGAAGCGGTATGAGTTCAACGGCGGCACCGCGGACCCGTGCATCATCTCCTGGCCCTCGGCGACGGCGGGAGGCACGGCGGGCAACGGCGAGCTTCGCCACCAGTACCACCACGCCATCGATCTCGTGCCCACCATCCTGGACACCTTGGGTGTTGAGCCACCCGAGACGATCAAGGGACACGTGCAGAGCCGGTTCGACGGGGTGAGCATGCGCTACAGCGCTGAAATGGCTTCGGCGCCGTCGGCCCGCAAGACCCAGTTCTACTCGATGCTCGGCTCGCGCGGGATCTGGCACGACGGCTGGAAAGCCGTCACCACCCACCCGACCCTCAGCGGCTGGAGCGACTTCAACGACGACACCTGGGAGCTGTATCACACCGATACTGACCGCGCGGAACTGCACAACCTGGCGGCTGAGCAGCCCGGCAAGCTCCGTGAGCTGGTCAACCTGTGGTTCGCCGAGGCCGGCAACAACGCAGCGTTCCCACTCGACGACCGGTCAGCCGTGGAGATCATCACGACGCCGAGACCGCAACTGGCCTCCCCCCGTGACCGGTATGTCTACTTCCCCGATACCGCAGAGGTGCCGGAGGCGCAGGCGGTGAACGTCCGTAACCGCTCGTACACGATCGGCGCCCTGGTCGGCATTCCTGCGCCCGGCGCGCAGGGCGTCCTGTTCGCGCACGGGTCGCGGTTCGGCGGGCACGCGCTTTACATCAAGGACAACCGGCTGCACTACGTCTACAACTTCGTCGGCATGGCCGAGCAGAAGATCGACGGCGACCAGGACATCCCGACCGGGGAGAACCTGATCCTTTCGGCCTCGTTCAGCAAGGACGGAGAGGACCCGCCCGGCGTTTCCACCGGAGTCCTTTCCCTGTACCACGGGGATAAGAAAGTCGGCGAGGGCCGCATCAGGACCCAGCCCGGGATGTTCTCGCTCGCGGGCGAGGGCCTGTGCGTCGGCCGCGACAGCGGCGAACCGGTGACGGGCGACTACCCAGGTGATCACCCGCACGCTTTCACCGGCGGAACCATCAACCGGGTCGCGGTTGACGTCAGCGGCGACCCCTACGTTGACCTCGAGCGGGAGGCCCAGGCGATGCTGGCGAGGGAATAGGGGGAGGACATGTCCTGGGAGCCCGATCTTCGCCAGGGCAGTGCGCCGCGTTAACCGCGGCGCCCCGGCGAAGCCGACTGTGGCCGCCGGGCAGGGTGAGCACTGGTGGCCGGTGGCGCTGGCGAAGACGTGAAATGCCCCGGCCTTACCCGTTGGTGGCGGTCGGCTCGCCCGCCACCGGCTCCGGCGCGGAGCGGCCCAGCGGGACCGTGTAGACGTTCTGCGTCTCGAGTTGCTGGGTGGTGAACGCCCGCTCGCGACGCAGGTTGCGGGCGAAGACCAGCCACCAGGTGAGCACCGCGCCGACCCGGTTCCGGTAGCCGGTCAGGAACGCGATGTGGATGAACAGCCAGATGACCCAGCCCGGGAACCCCCCGAGCTGCAGTGGCCCGGCCGAGACGACAGCGCGGCCGCGGGAGATGTAGGCCGCTGAGCCAAGATCATGGTAGCGGAACGGCTTCTCGGCCATATTTCCCGCGGCCCGGCGGCGGAGGCGACGGCCGGTGTACAGCCCGGACTGCATCGCCACCTCGGCTACCCCGGGGAGCTTGTCCAGGCTCATCATGTCACCGAGGACCGAGATCTCTGGGTGGCCGGGGATGGTCAGGTCCTTCTCGACCATGATGCGCCCACTCCGGTCGCTCTTGGCCCCGGTGGCGGCGGCCAGCGCAGCGGCCACGGGTGGCGCTTCGACGCCGGCCGTCCACAGCACGGTGTTGGCGTCGTAGCGGGTCTCCTTTCCGGCGTGATCCCGGACGAGCACCCAGCCCTGATCGACGTGGGTGACGATCGAGCCCATGTGCTGTTCGACACCGAGTTTGTCCAGGCTCCTGGCGGCCTTCTGGGACAATTTCGGGCCGAACACGGCCAGCGGCACGCTGCCGCCATCGAACAGCAGGACCCGCGCGTCCTCCGGCTCCATGTTCCGGAACTCGTGGCGCAGCGTGATGGTGGCCACTTCCCGAAGCTGGCCCGCCAGCTCGACGCCGGTCGGACCCGCCCCCACCAGGACGAACGTCAGCCACGCGCGGCGTTCCTCAGGGGTGGCTGCCGTCTGGGCCATCTCGAACGCGCCGTACACGCGGCGGCGGATGTTCATCGCGTCCGAGATCGTCTTCATGCCTGGCGCCCAGCGGGAAAACTCGTCATGGCCGAAATAGGACTGCCTGACCCCGGCCGCCACCACGAGTTCGTCGTAGCCGAACTCGAGGCGGTCACCACCGACCCGCCGGGCGATCACCCGGCGGCCCGGCACATCGAAATCGGTGACCTCGGCCATCACGCAGTTGACGTTCTTCTTCCTCTTGAGCAGATCACGCAGCGGGGTGGCGATCTTCCCCTCGGACAGGATGCCGGTGGCGCACTGGTAGAGCAGCGGCGCGAATACGTGGTGCTGGGATCGGTCGATCATGGTCACCGAGACGTCGCTGCGCCGCAGCGCGCGGACCGCGAACAGGCCGGCGAAGCCGCCCCCCACGATGACCACCTGGCGCTTACCCCGCTGGCCTGTGTCTGTCATTGCCTGCTCCCTCACTCAGCCGGGTCGTGCCAGGTCTCCCGGGCAGGCAGCAGCCGGTCGGCTTCCTCAGGTCCCCAGCTGCCCCGGGCGTAGGGGTGCACGGGCCCGACGTCGCCCAGCACCGGGTCCACGACCTCCCAGGCGGCTTCGACCGTGTCCTGGCGGGCGAACAGCCAGCGGTCGCCGTCCAGGGCCGCGCCGATGAGCCGGTCGTAGGGACGCATGTCCGAACCCGCCTGGCCGGCGAAAGCCAGGTCTTCCAGTAGCGGCTCCATCCCGCCACCGGGCTTCTTGCCCGCCAGCGTCAGGCCGACCGCGGTCTCCGGCCAGATCCGGAATCGCAGCGAGTCGCGGACGGCGAACGGGTCGATCCCGAACACGTCATGCGGCGGCTTCCGGAAGCGGATGTCGATCTCGGTGGCGGTGACCGGCATGCACTTGGCCGCCCGGATCAGGATCGGCACGTCCTGCCACCGCCAGGTGTCGGCGGCGAGCCGGACCGCGACATAGGTCTCCGTCGTCGATTTCGGGTCGACGCCCTCGACGTCGAGATAGCCCTGGTACTGGCCCTTCACGGTGTCTTCGGGGGTCAGCGGCCGCAGCGCGGAGATCACCCGCGACTTGGCGTCCCGCCAGTCAGCCAGGCCCGGCCGGTCCGGCGGCTCGGCGAGGACGGTGGCCAGCACCTGGAGCATGTGGTTCTGGACCACGTCCCGGATCGCCCCGGTCCGGTCGTAGAACCGGCCCCGGTCCGCGACGTCGAACGCCTCGGCCATCGTGATCTGGATGCTCTCCACGTAGTCGCGGTTCAGCAGCGGCTCGATGATCGAGTTGGCGAACCGGACGAACAGCACGTTCTCCACCGGGTCGAAGGCCAGCCAGTCGTCGACCCTGAAGATCGCGTCTTCCGGGAAGTACTGGTGCATGGTGTCGTTGAGCCGCCGTGAGCTGGCCAGGTCGGTACCGAACGGCTTCTCCACCATGACCCGCGCGTCCTTGGCCCGGCCAGCCGTGGCGATCCCCTGCGCGATGCGGCCAAACAGCGGGGGCGGCACCTCCAGGTAGAACAACACCCGGGTGCCGGATCCGATCTGGTCCGACATGGCCTTGTAGGTGGCGTCGTCGTCGAGATCCCCGTCGACATACCGGAGCAGGCCGAGCATCTTCTGCGCGGCCGCGCTGTCCGGGTCCATCTGGTTGAGCCGCAGCGAGGCGGTCGCGTAGTCCCGGAACTGCGCCAGTCCCCAGCCGCTCTTGGCCACGCCGATGACCGGCACGTCGAGCACGCCACGCTCGACCAGGCCCACCAGAGCCGGGAAGGTCTCGATCTTGGCCAGGTCACCCGTGGCCCCGAAGATCACGAGTGCGTCAACTTGATTCGTGGTCATTTCCGCTCCCTGTTTGGTCACTGTCCGTGTCCCGCCGGCGGGCCCGCCCCGTCCGGAGTGGCGGTCTGCGCAGGGGGCGCACCCAGGGATGCGCTCCGCGCCGGTGAAGGCCCGAATTCCCGCGTGCTGACACGCCGCCGGAACACGTAGTAGGTCCAGGTCTGGTACGCGAGCACGACGGGCAGGAAGATGACGGCGACGACCGTCATCACCTTGAGCGAGTACCCTCCCGACGCTGTGTTGTGCACCGTGAGGTTGTTGGCCGCGTTGGTGCTGGAGACCATCACGTTGGGGTACAAGCCGGTGAAGAGGGCGACGATGCTGGCCGCCATCGTGACCGTGGTCGCGGCGAACGCGAAGCCCTCGCGATGGTCGTAGGTCAGCCAGACGGCAGCGATGACGGCCAGTACGGCGAGCAGCTCGACCGGGTTGAGAAAGAACGTGCTGCGGGACGTCACGTGCGTCCAGATCGCGAACGCCACCACGGCGGCGCCCGTGACCGGGGCCACCTGGCGGGCCAGGCGGCCGGACCGCACGCGCATGTCGTCCGTGGTCTTCAGGGCCAGGAACGTCGCGCCGTGCAGCAGGCAGATCAGCACCAGGGTGACCCCGGTGAACAGGGCGTACGGCTGCAGCAGGTCCCAGAACGACCCGGTGTATTCCTGCTGGGAGTTGATGGGCAGCCCGTGCAGCATGTCGCCCAGGACCACGCCGATCAGGAACGGGGCTAGCAGGCTGCCGACCGTCAGCAAGACATCCCAGGTGCGGCGCCAGCGCACCGCGTCGCGCTTGCCCCGGTACTCGAAGGCCACGCCGCGGACGATCAGCGCGGCCAGCAGCAGCACCATCAGCAGGTAGAAGCCCGAGAACGCCGTGGCGTACCAGCCGGGAAAAGCGGCGAACATGGCGGCCGCGGCGACGATCAGCCAGACCTCGTTACCATCCCAGAGCGGCCCGATAGTGTTGATGGCCGCCCGACGGCCGGGCTCGTCCTGGCCGACCAGGCTGTGCAGCATCCCGACGCCGAAGTCGAAGCCTTCCAGGACGAAGAAGCCCGTCCACAGAACCGCGATGACGATGAACCAGAACGGCACGAGTTGCATCGGAACCTCAATACTGGACGGCCGGCACGGGCGCGTCCACCTCGGCCTCGGCGCGCGCGGGCGGGAGTTGCTGGCGTGAGTACTTGAGCATCAGCATGAAGTTGACCGTGGCCAGGATGCCGTACAGCAGGACGAAAATCGTCAAGCTGATCACGATGGACGTGGCACTGACCGACGACGAGATCCCGTTCTTGGTCAGCATGATGCCCTGCACGATCCACGGCTGCCGGCCGCTCTCAGTCAACAGCCAGCCGGCCGTGTTCATCAGGAAAGGCAGCACCGCGGCCCAGATCGCCACCCATAGGAACCGGCGGGACGTCGCAAGTTTTTTACGCCGGAGTAGCCAGAGCCCGTACAGCCCGAGTAGCAAGACCAGGACCCCGACATAGGCCATCACCCGCATGGACCAGTACTGGATAAACACGTTCGGCACGTAATAGCCGGGCCCGTATTTGCTCGAGTACTGCGACTGGAGCGGGTTGAGGCCGATCACCTTGCCGTTCCAGTGGTTGGTGGCCAGCAGCGACAGCAGGTGCGGGATTTCCAGGATCTGAGTCGGCGTCTGGTCCTGGTTGCCGCCGCCGATCTGGAACAGCGAGAACGAGCACGGCTGGCAGGTGCTCCACTGGGCCTCGGCGGCCGCGATCTTCATCGGCTGGTACTTGGCCTCGATCACCCCGAGCTCATCGCCCACCAGCATGGTGAACAGGATCGCCGGGACGAGGACGATGAGCGCGAGCCGGGCCGACCGGGTGAACACCTCGGGGGCACTACCGTGCCGCAACTGCCACGCGGAGACCGCCAGCATGACCACGGCGCCCGTAACCAGCGAGGCCAGCAGGACCTTCGAGTATCCCCAGACGAACACCTGGTTGGTCAGCACCGCCCAGATGTCGTTGAGCTGCGGCTTGCCGTTCACCATCTTGTAGCCAACGGGATGCTGCATCCATGAGTTGGCCGCCATGATGAACGCGGCCGACAGGACGCTGCCTAGCGCGACCAGCCATATGGTCAGCAGGTGCACCCGCCGGGACAGCCGGTCCCAGCCGAACAGCCACAGGCCGAGGAACGTGGATTCCAGGAAGAAGGCAGCCAGTCCCTCCATCGCCAGGGGGGCGCCGAAGACGTTGCCGACCAGCCGCGAGTACGCCGACCAGTTCATCCCGAACTGGAACTCCTGGACCAGGCCGGTCACTACGCCGATCGCCACGTTGATGACCAGCAGCACGCCGAAGAACCGGGTCAGCCGCAGGTACTCGTCGCGGTGAGTGCGGTACCACGCGGTCTGCAGCAGCGCGGTGAGGAAGGCCAGGCCGATCGTGACCGGCACGAAAAAGAAGTGGTTGATGGTCACAAACGCGAACTGCCACCTAGCGAGGTTGACGTTCGTCATCTACTCCCCCGGGTCCACGAGGTCCTCGGAACGCATGGCACCATCCCGGACGGTAATCGTTGATTCTTACTGTCACGGCCCGGAAGTAACCGGGCATCGCCCCTCGGGGGTGGTTACCGGCTCTGGGGCGAAATCAAGAGAGCCGCGATCGGTCACGGCGGCGGCGAACTCTACGATCGACTGCTTCGCGGGTGTGTCCCGCCAGGTGGGCAGGTCTTCGCTCATTACCCGGGGCAACGTAGGCGAATTGTCCGGCATCGGGATCACCCGGTTCGGGTGAGGCGGTCCCGCAGGCCGCCGTCGCCTGCCCGCTCAGCAGTCACCCTCGAGGTGTGATGCGCCGCACACCCTAGCCCGGCACAGTCCGTCTTGTGGCAGAAAACTATGACGTGATCATTGTTGGCAGCGGCGCGGGGGGTGGCACGCTAGCACACACCCTGGCCCCGTCGGGCAAGCGAATCCTCCTGCTGGAGCGGGGCGACTTCCTGCCGCGCGAGGTCGAGAACTGGGATCCCGGCGCGGTGTTCGTGGACGGGAGATACATCTCACCGGACACCTGGTTCGACGCCGACGGCAAGGCGTTCAAACCACAGGTGCATTACTACGTCGGCGGGGCCACCAAGCTGTACGGGGCCGCGCTGTACCGGCTGCGCCCCGAGGACTTCGGCGAGATCAAGCACGCCGACGGCCTGTCGCCGGCCTGGCCGCTGAGCTACGACGAATTCGAGCCGTGGTACACGAAGGCCGAGTGGCTGTACCAGGTCCACGGCGCGCACGGCGAGGACCCGACCGAGGGCCACTGCTCCAAGGAGTACCCGTGGCCCGCGGTCTCGCACGAGCCGCGGGTCCAGCAGATCTCCGACGCGCTGGCGGCGGGCGGCTACCACCCATTCCACGCGCCGGCCGGCATCCTGCTGAACGAGGCCGACCGGCCGCTGAGTGCGTGCATCCGCTGCGCCACCTGTGACGGCTACCCGTGTCTCGTGCACGCCAAGTCCGACGCCGACCTCATCGCCGTGCGCCCGCTGATCGACCAGCCGAACGTGACCCTGCTGGTGAATGCTGAGGTGGAGCGCCTGGAGACCGACCCGTCCGGCCGGACGGTCAGCCGCGTGCAGGTCAGCCGCAACGGCAACCGGGAGTTCTACCAGGGCGACGTCGTGGTGGTCTCGGCCGGCGCGGCCAACAGCGCCAAGATCCTGCTCCGGTCCGCCTCCGACCAGCACCCGGGCGGCCTCGCCAACGGCTCCGACCAGGTCGGCCGCAACTACATGTACCACAACAGCAAGGCCATTGTGGCGCTCGACAAGGAGCGCAACGACACGGTGTTCCAGAAGACGCTCGGGCTGAACGACTTCTACCTCGCGGGGAACGGCCGCGAGTGGCCGCTGGGCAATATCCAGATGCTCGGGAAGTCCAACGCCCTGGCCATGAAGGGCGAGGAGCCTAAGCTCACCAAGCTGGCTCCCCGGTGGAGCCTGGAGGAGGTCGCCCGGCACGCCGTTGACTTCTGGCTGACCACCGAGGACCTCCCCAAGCCGGGCAACCGGGTCACCGTTGACCGGGACGGGCAGGTACACCTCGCCTACCAGCCCACCAACGACACCGAGGCGGACGGGCTGTACCAGGAGCTCAGGAAGGTCCTGAACCACATCGGGATCGCCGCCCATCACGTCTTGGCCAAGAACTTCTACGCGAGCATGGACGTGCCCGTCGCGGGGGTCGCCCACCAGTCGGGCACGTGCCGCTTCGGCGCCGATCCGGCCACCTCGGTGCTGGACGTCAACTGCCGGGCACACGAGGTTGACAACCTGTACGTCGTTGACACGAGCTTCTTCCCGAGCATCGGGGCCGTGAACCCGGCGCTCACCGCCATGGCCAACGCGATCCGCGTCGGCGAGCACCTGCTGAGCCGGATGGCATGACCGTGCCCCGGCATGGGCCATGCGACGACGGCCCGGTGGCAGACATTTCAATTCCGACTGAGAAAGGCCTCAGACGATGAGCACCTTCCCGCCGATCGCCGATTACGGGTTCCTGTCGAATTGCGAGCAGAACTGCCTGGTCGCGCCGGACGGCTCAGTCGAATGGCTGTGCCTGCCGCGGCCCGACTCCCCGAGTGTCTTCGGGGCGCTGCTGGACCGGGCGGCCGGCTTGTTCCGGTTCGGTCCCGGCAATACGCTCGTCCCCCAGCATCGCCGGTACGTACCGGGCACCATGGTGCTGGAAACGACCTGGCAGACGCCCACCGGATGGATGGTCGTCCAGGACTTCCTGGCCATGGGTCCGGTCCAGCACGAGGGACGGCGGCCGGACTACCACCGGGCGCCGGCTGACTTTGGCGCCGTCGGCGCGCTGGTCCGGATCGCCACGTGCATCAGCGGCCGGGTCGAGATCGCCGTGAACTGCGGTCCGCTGTTTGACTACGGCCGGGCCGGTGGCACGTGGAGCTACAAGGGCGACAGCTACGACGCGATGATCCTCACCCCCTCCGAAGGAGACCTGAAGCTTGAAGTGAGCGGCACCGTCCCGCTCGGCGTCCTCGGCGCCCGCTGCTACGGCCGCACCACCCTCGCTGCGGGACAGTCAGCCTACGTCGCGCTGTCCTGGGGCGACGGCCAGGTTCCTGCCAGCCAGGACGAGGCGATGCGCACGCTGAACTGCACCGTCGACTTCTGGCGTGACTGGCTGAGCTCAGCCAAGATCCCCGACCATCCGTGGAAGACCTACCTGGACCGCAGCGCGCTGACCCTGAAGGGGCTCAGCTACGCCCCCACCGGCGCCATCATGGCCGCCTCGACCACCTCGCTGCCGGAAACCTGGGGCGGGGCCCGCAACTGGGACTACCGCTTCACCTGGATCCGCGACTCGGCGTTCATGCTCCGCTCGCTCTACCGCCTCGGATTCGACTGGGAAGCGATCGAGTACTGGGGCTTCGTCCTCGACGCAGTCACGGGGGGAGACCTGCACCGCAAGCCCGAACTGCAGATCATGTACGGCATCGGCGGGGAACGCGACCTCACCGAGCACACCCTCAACCACCTCTCCGGCTACCGCGGCGCCCGCCCGGTCCGGGTCGGCAACGGTGCCTGGAACCAGCAGCAGCACGACGTCTGGGGAATGATCCTCGACGCCCTCGACGTCCAGTTCCACACCGGCGCCGGCATGATCGTGGCCCCCGTGTGGGAAGGGCTCGCCACCTTCGTCGAAGCCGCCCTGGAGCACTGGCAGGAGCCCGACCAGGGCATCTGGGAGGTCCGCGGCGACCCCAAGCAGTTCACGGCCTCCAAGGTGATGTGCTGGGTCGCGGTCTCGCGTGGCGCCGACCTCGCCGAGGAACGGGGCGAGCCCGACCGCGCCAAGCGCTGGCGGGCCGGCGCCGATGAGATCAAGGCTGAGATCCTGGACAAAGGCGTGTCCGAGCGGGGCGTGTTCCGCCAGGCCTATGACACCGACGACCTCGACGCCTCGCTGCTGCTCCTGCCCATCATGGGATTCCTGCCCCCCGACGACAAGCGCATCCGGGACACCGTGCTGGCCATCGCCGACGAGCTGACCGACGACGGCCTGGTCCTGCGCTACAAGGTCGAGGGAACCGACACCGGGTTCGAGGGCAAGGAGGGCACGTTCACCATCTGCTCCTTCTGGCTGGTGACCACGCTGGCCATGATCGGGGAGACCGAACGGGCCCGCGCTCTGTGCCAGAAACTGCTGTCGTTCGCCGGGCCACTGCAGCTGTACGCGGAGGAGATCGACACCAGCACCGGCGAGCATATGGGGAACTTCCCGCAGGCGTTCACCCACCTGGCCCTCATCGAAGCCGTCTCGCGGCTCATCGAGTCCGAGCAGGAGCCTAACCACGCTGCTTCCTTCGGGTGATCGGCGGAACCCGGGCGGCTGGTTGCGTGGCGAAGCACCCCGCCGGCGTGTGGGGCCCTCGGGGGAAGGGGACAGCCGGCGGGGCGCGCTCTCGGGCGCGTCCCAGGCTGGCCTCTCGGCGAAGCCCAGAATGAACCATACGAAGCATCACCCGCGGACCTGACCCTTAACTGAATATTACCTCCAGGTAACCTGGGCGCTCGGTGAAGGCCGCACGCCCGCCATCGCAGCTGAACGGTTCGACGAGCGGAGCTTGGCCTCCAGCCCCGGAGAGCGGCGTGACGACCAACCAGATCCTGACCGGCGTAGGCCTGATTCTCGTTCTCGCGGTCGGCGCCCAGGTACTGGCGGGCAAGTTGCGCATCCCCGCGATCATCGTGCTGCTGCCCGCCGGTTTTATCGCGGGTGCGCTGACCACCGACGTCAACCCGGAGCGACTGCTCGGGCCCGCCTTCGAGCCGCTGGTGTCCCTGTCGGTGGCCGTCACGTTCCTCGTGATCGTGGCGACGGTCACCCTGTACGGCCTGACCGCGGCGCCCGTGGCCCGGCGGCTGCGCGTGGGGCGGCCGGACCGCACCCGGCCGCTGCTGGTCGGCGGCGAGCGCTGGGTCATCGACCTCGGGCGGGCGCTGCAGTCCGCGGGCCTGGAGGTGCTGATGTGGGCGGGCCTGGATGAGCAGCGGCAGCAGGTGCGCCAGGCCGGGCTCGAACTGGCCCCCGGTGAGCTGCTGGCCGCGGCCACCGGGCGTGGCGCGCGGCTCGAGGAGATCACCGCCGTGTTCCTGCTCACGGACGAGGACGACTTCAACGCACTCGCCTCGGTGCTGCTGGCCGGCAGCACCGAGGGCCGTGTCTACCGGCTCGCACCACCGCTGCGCAGCCACGGGGTGGTCGCTCCCTATGCCAACGGGGAGATCCTGTTCGGTGACGGCCTGACCCGGTTGGCGGTCAGCGACCGGTACCACGACGGCGCACGAATCGTCGTCCAGAGGACCGGAAACGAGCTGCCCGCCGGGCACGATCTGCTCTTCGTCGTGCGCGCGGACGGTCAGCTCGCTGCGGTCACCCACACCAGTACGCCGGTACCGCTGGCTGGCGACATCACGGTATCCCTGGGGCCCGTACCTGCGGCCTGCTCCGCTGACGGTCAGCCGGAGCGATCATGAGCGTGGCCGTCTGCTTCTTAGTCGCCATATCTCCTCGCTTCAGTTTCCCCGCGATCAGGGGAGGATTGCCTTGCAGCTGTACCCACTAACACGGGTGGTCTGTCCGGGCGTGTCAGCGGAGCGGAATACCGGGCAGATTCCCGGGCCGGATCCGGCGTACTGGCCAAGGCCGTCGCCGCTGATCACTGGGGACCCAATGGCCGTTTCGGATGGTTCAGGCCGGGCAGCCAAGCTGAGCATCAGGATGACGCCGCGAGAATCCCAGAAGGAAGGTAGCCAGCATGCCACGTGGATCCAGCCCGAAACGGGAACGGCAGTACGAGAAGGTGGATGGTCGGTCGTCGATGAACAAAGCTCAGCTGCAGCGGGCACTCGGGCGTTAATCTCGGCCAGTGGCAGGCCGAGGATGGCTATCCAGGGCGGTCAGCGGGCTCCGGTTCGCCCCATGCCATTGCCTGCCTGCGCGCCCTTCCCCCAAGAATCTGCCGCCCCGCACGTCACCAGGCTGCTGGTCTGGCGTGGGATGCTTGAAGTACGGATGCTTGCCGGCCCAGAACACCAGCCCCAGCCAGATCACCAGTCCCGCCACGACCACAGCGGCAATGATGAGGATCCCGGCCAGCCACGTTCCGGTCATTCGTCTTCACCTGTGCGTACTTGTTCCTGGCTGGCGTGCTGGTGAGCTGCCGGGCCGTTGTCTGCGGCCTTGCGAGACTGGTGCGGGACGGTCAGCCCGTCCAGCGCGTTGACCCGGTCGGCCGGAACGTATTCCCCGGTCTGAGCGGCCGCCGAGCCAGATGTTTTGGCCTGGTAGTGGGCGCGGGCGTCGCGGTAGTCCGGGCTTACGTGCCTGCGCCGGAAAGTCAGCCACAGCGGCACGCCCACGATTAGCGCGATGATGAGCAGGGCGATCGGCCAGTTGGCGATGACAGCACCAGGCATGGCTTCCTCCTCAGAAAGCAGGCGCCGACCCGGGGCCCGGGCCGGCGCCATAACTGTTTCCTAGCTGGCAGCTTCCCGGCCTTTCCCACGGCAAACACGGTTACCCGCTCACCCCTGGGCGGCGCCCCCCAGGGTGGACAGCAGGTGGCTGAAGCCATGTGGTGCGCGTGCCTGCCGCCGGGCTGAGGTCAGCACGCTGATCTCGGTGGTGCGCAGGATCCGGCGGCCCGCAGCGGTGAGGGAGGCTACGAGGGCGTGGTCCTCGGCGGTGGGACTGGGTTGGAAGCCGCCGACCGCGAGGTAGGCACTCGCACTGAATCCAAGGTTGGCCCCGTGCACGTGCGGGTGGGCTCCCGGGCTCGCGGTGCGGTAGCGCTGGTGAAAGAGGGAGGGCAGCCCGGACGGGTGCTCGGCCCAGTCGGCGACTGTCACAGTGCCGACGACGGCGTCCCAGCCCTCGGCGGCGTAGTACAGATGCTGGCCGAGCCACTCTGGGGAGACAAGCGTGTCGGCGTCGGTGGTCGCCAGCCAGACTGCACTCGGATCAAGGTGCCGTGTCCGGCGGAGCACCTCGCGCATGCCCGTGCGACGCGCCGCGCCGACGCACCGGGCCTGGATCTCCCGTACAACCACCCCGGCTCGCCGGGCGCGCTCGGCGGTCCGGTCGGTGCATGCGTCGGCGACGACTATGAGGTGGATCGTTATCCGGTGCAGGCTCCTGGTCGCCAGCCGCATGGCGGCCAGGCAGGAGGGCAGCAAATCCTCTTCGTTGTGCGCGGGTATCACCACGCCGACGGCCTGGATCATGCCAGCCCGCTGGCCTGGGCCACAGATAGCGGCTCGCCATCGGTGTGGATGTATACCTCAGCGATGAAGTCGGGTTCGCGGTGCTCGACGAGCCGGGCCAGCCCAGCCTGGGCCGCCAGCGCCTGGTGCACCTCATCGCCGCTGCGCGGGTATTCGGCGACCGGATGCCTCCAGTGCACAGCAAGCAGGGTGCCACCGGGGCGCAGGGCGGACACACCCAGGTCGAGCACCTGGGCCAGGTCGCCACCGGCGAAGTAGTACAGGATCTCCGAGAACACGATCAGGCCGAACTGGCCGGGAGGCCAGTCACCGGGAATGATCGCACGCTGTACCTGCACGTTCGGCAGCCGGGCCGTCCGGGCAGTGGCCCGGCGGACGGCGGCGGCTGCCCCGTCGCAGGAGAGCAAGCGGTCGCAGCGCGGGGCGAGCTGCTCGGTCAGCACCCCGATCGAGCATCCGGGCTCGAAGGCGTCGCTGTAACGTTCGGCAGGTAGCAGGGCCAGGCTGACCGCGTATTTGCGTGCCTCATACCAGCGTGTCTGGAACCCCCATGGGTCCACCGAGCTGGCGTAGAGCTTGTCGAAGTAGTCCATGCCGAGCGTTATGAGCGCCTCACTCACCGGAAGAGCACCTCCGTACCACGGGTGAAATGGGCGACGGTGCGCGCTGGCAGCACCGGCGCCAGGCCGCCGCCGCGGCTTTCCAGTTGGCTGGTGAAGCAGGCGATCGCGGCAGCCTTGCGAGCCGCGGCTGAAGCCGAGAGCGGGACCCGCAGGGCGCGGTGCCACGGCACCCGGGGATCGCTGGGGACCGCCCAGTGCCACATCCACACTGGGTAGCACAGGGTGCGTTCGCTCGCCCGGCGGGCAGCCCGGCCCGCCGCTTCATGGTCCGCGTGGACATCCCGTACCCAGGGCGCCAGGCAGACATCGAACCCGGCCATGAGGTCGGCCAGGCGGGCCTTGATCTCGTCCTGCCGGGCAGCCAGCCCGGTGTCGGGCAGCCGCAACCGGACCACCTCGGTCTGTTGCGCGCCGAGAACGCACAACGCCTGGGCGGTCTCCGCGGCGCGGCGCCGGGCCAGGGCCGATGGGTCGGTGCTGCCCGGGTGAGAGGCTTCTCCGTCGGTGATGGAGACCAGCCGCAAGCGGGCACCGGCGGCGGCCAGCACCGCGATAGTGCCGCCAACGCCGAGTACCTCGTCGTCGGGGTGAGCCGCCACGATGATCGCGCTGGCCCAGCCGCTGATGTCGGCGGCAGGCAATCGGGCGAGCCCGTCCCAGGCACGCCAGGTCTCCTCGCCAGTGCCTGGTGCGTCGATGGGGTTGCGGGGCGGTGCCGTCACCATTCGGTCCCTCGCTCCGCGGCGAGTGCGCCGAGCGCGGCCAGGTCCCGTTCGGCATGGTGCTGCCGCAGGTAGACGGTGAGGTCGGCGACGGTGCGGCTGTGTGCCTCGTCGTGGCACAGTGGCCCGGCGCCGAGTGCCCGGCCGACCCGGCCCAGGACATCGGCGGCGGCCGATTCGGCTATGGCCCGCACCCGCAGCGCCCGGCCGGGGCCGGCTTTACTCAGGTCGCCTGGGTCGGCGTCGATCTCGTCCGCTGCCTGGCGGAGAGCCGTCCGGGCGGTCCCCAGCGCAATGTCCACCGCGCCCAGGTGGGCCAGCGCATGCGGCCCGACGTCCCGTTTGGCCGCGGCGGTCAGCAAGGTGCGGCCGACGGCGCGGGCGCCGCCGTACCAGCACGCGGCGACGCCAATGCCGCCGTGACTGAAGCCGGGGCGGCTGGTATAAGCCCCGGGAGCTCCGAGCGGCTCCGCCTGGACGTCGCTGAAGCCGACGTCCAGGGTGTCGCTAGCCGCCATCCCGACGGCCGGCCAGGTTCCTGGCCGGGGACTCAGCGCCTCGGTGCTGACCGCGAACAACCGCGCGCCATCCGGCGCGGCCGCCGTGACCACGGCATGCGTGCAGGTCCGCGCCCCGGAGCAGTACTGCTTGGTGCCTCGCAGCCGCCAGCCGGTGCTGGTCCGGACGGCTTCTAGGCTGGGGCCGGGCGGGTTCGCGGCCCATACTCCCCACAAGCTGCCCGGCGGCGGCGGCCCACCGAGCTCGGCCAGGATGGCCACCGCGTCGGCGTGTCCCTCAGCGAGCCGGGCCAGCGACAGCTCCTCTTCGGCCAGGTCCGCGAACGCCATCCAGCGTTCCCAGGTCCGGCCGCTCCCGGGCAGCGGCAGGTCCAGCCGCCCACATTCGACAGCCGCGCGGAAGGCCCGCGCCATCAGCGTCCATCCAGCCGGCGACGCGCCGGCCTCCGGCGCCGCGCCCGTCATGTCCCCAGACGGCCATCGGTCACCGTGTCACGGGCGGCCTGGGCCTGATCGCGGACGTCGCGCGCTGAGCTGGCCGACTCGTCCTTGACCGTTGCGGCGGCATCGGCGGCCGTAGCCTTGACCGACTCAGCTCCCTGCTGGGCTGAATCCTGGAGGCTGGCTGCGGTCTCCTTGGCCGCGCCAGTGATGGCTGGAGCGGCGGTTTCCTTGACCTTGGCTGCCGCCCGCTCCTCGGCGCTGGTGCCGGGCAGAAGCGACCCCACGAGCCAGCCAACCCCAACCGCGATCAGGCCGACGGCCAGCGGATTGCCCGCTGTCTGGCGGCGCAGCTGGGCGGGTGCCTGCGACATCTTGTC
Source organism: uncultured Actinomycetes bacterium (assembly GCA_963717125.1). Taxonomy (GTDB): domain Bacteria; phylum Actinomycetota; class Actinomycetes; order Streptosporangiales; family Streptosporangiaceae; genus RYN-230. Next base: position 47,603 of record CAVQVG010000008.1, on the reverse strand, counting down.
CTCAGCCGCCGCCACCTTGTCCTGGACCCCCGATGCCATCTCTCCCGCTGCGGATGTCGTGCTGGAGGCAGACTGGGACGCGGTGCCCATGACCCTGTCCTTTATTCCAAGCGCGGCAGAACGTGCGCTGGCTGCTTTGCGCTTTGCTGCATGCGCCGGGTTGACCGTGCCGGTCAGGGCGTTGACGTCCTCGCTCAAGCTGGTGCGGGTTTCCTCGATCTGCTCGCGGATCTGGTCCGGATCGCTGGTCATGATGTGCCCTCGTTTCCTCTTACTGCGTCGGGAATCTTCTTCACTGTCTGCGCGGTCTGCGGAACGCCCGGGACCGCGCTGATCTCCCGGCGCCCCATCAACCCAAAGACGGCCGCGACGATCAGCCAGACGGCCGCCACGATCAGCGCCGACCAGCCATGACCAATGGCGTCGCCAATGCCCCACCACGCAGCGATCGACGCGAACAGCAGGACCATGTAGCCGCCGACCCCGGCCCCCGCCAGCAGCCCAGCGCCCTTGCCGGCCCGGGTCGCTGACTGGCGGAGCTCGGCTTTGGCCAGCTCCACCTCCTGGTGCATAAGCGTGCTGAGATCCTCGGCCACTTCGGAGAACAGCTCGCCGACTGATGGCCGCGAATCGGGTGGCGGCACAGTCGGATCGAACGGGGCGGTCATGGCGTGCCCTGCCGGCCCGCTTCGTCATCAGTGACCAGAAGGTTCGGCTCGCCGGACGGTGGAGCTACCTGCGGGCCCGGATCAGTGCCGGTGGCCGGCGCGGCGCCGGCTGCGCCAGAAGGACCCCGCGTCGGATCGCTGACGGCGGGTTGGGCCGGTGGGTAGCCGGCCAGGTCAGACGGCTGGGCCGGCTGGCTGCTCAGCCCCTGCGTGGCCGCGGGCGCTGTGGCCGCCATGGAGTTGTCGCTAGCTGCGTTCTTGAGTCCTCGGGTGAGCGCCGGCCACGAGGCCCGCCCCGGCCGCCAGGGCCAGGAAGACCGCTGGCCTGCGGCGCGCGAAGGACTGCATCTCCTCCGCGACCTGCCCAGGCTTGTGCTCGTCAAGCCACTGCCCGGCATCACGGACCCGCGAGGCGGCGTGATGCGTCAGGTCGGCGGCCATGCCGCCGCGGCCGGAGGCATCTGTCATCGAACGGAGTTCATCACTGAGCGAGAGTAGCTGCTTCGCCAGCCGCTGCTGCCCGTGGGCCGCCTGGACTTCCAGCTCCTGTTGTGCCTGCTGGAGGAGGTCCCTGCCCTGACGTCCGGCCTCGGCCACCACGCCTGATGCTTGCTCCCGGGCCACCTCGGCTACGTGTTTCCCGGCCTGAACGCTGCCGTGACCCAGGTCAGCCGCCTCACCCTTGACCAGGTCAGCCGTTCCATGTTCCCGCGCCGATGCTGGCGGCGAGGATTCGCTGGGGGCACTCCGGCCCTGCGGCGGCGTAGCTGCGGGCGGATATTTGTCTGTCATCCGGGTCATCTCCTCGGGGTGAGCGAATTGCGGGCCGCCAGGATCGGCGATCCTGCAACGGCGATCGGTGCTGGTCGGCGGAAGCTGCTGGTCAGCGACTAATCCGGCGCCTGAGACGCCACGGGTCATCGGCTTCGCGAGCCGATGACCCGTGGCTGTTCCTCATCACGTCCGGCTGGCCCCCTCTACCCACAGCCGGATGACTTACACATGAAGCTTACGTAGGAAGCTTCATGGTGAAGCTTACGGCGTCCACTCAACCGGCGTGCTCTGGCCCGGGAAATCAGGCAGCCGAGCGCAGCAAACCACGGACCCGGCCCGGGCCTACGGCGTCAATCCCGCCCGTGGTCCGGGTCGCCGGCCAGGGACGCGGCAATCCGGTCGAGCATGTCTTCCAGACCTCGCTGGAATTCCGTGTCCCAGCGGTCCTCGGCCAGCCCTGCCGCCAGGCGGTGCACCGTCGGGAAACGCCGGGCATCAATCTCATCGGCCGGATCAAGCAGCTCGCGTGGGCTGTCGGCGTCCTGGAGTGTCTCCCGCTGCCCAGCCGAGCGCGCTGGGCTCAGGCCGCCGAGAACCGGATTGGCGGCTGCCTGCCGCGCGGGTTCACCGCCGTCACCCGAAACAGTGTCGGTGCCGGTGAAGGATCCGTCGCCTGGCTTCGGGTCCCGAAGGGTCATGGCGCTGGTCTCCAGGAGCAGGTAACCGAGCAAGAAACTGTTGAACGTGCGGTAGGTGAACAGCACCTGCTCATCGCTGAACCCTTCTCCGCCCAATCCGGTCAGCATCGCCTCGACCCAGCGCAGCGACCTGAGCGGCGGGTTCACCCACGGAGCCGTGGGTGGCCGGGTGGCAACCAGCGGGAAAGCGTGCGGATGGGCCCGGGCGTAGCGGCGCACCCCACGGGCCATGCCCGTGAGATAAGGCCGCCATCCGTCCGTCGGGCGCAGCTGTACCTGGGGGTCATCGGCGAGCTCGTTGACGATCCGTTCCACGACCGCGTCGAATAGGTCATCGCGGTCCTGTACATACCGGTACAACGACATCGAGCGGACCCCCAGCCGTGACGCCACCGCCCGCATCGACGTCGCTCCGATGCCCTGCTCATCCATCAGTTCAAGGGTGGCTGTGACGATCCGGTCCAGCGACAGGCCACGACCCGGCCGGCTACGACGGCTGCGCCCGGCCCCTGCTCGTGCCACCCGAACCTCACCTTGAGACGACTGCAGTGATGTTAGCGGTCAGCCGCGATCAGCACTGGCCGCATGGCTCGTCGTGATCATCTTAAGATTCCTCCACCGTCTCTGCCTGGCTGGCACCTGGCGAAGGCAGGAGACACGCGGAGTTGCGGTCGTCGTCCTATTCGGGCAGGTCTTCCCCAACACGATTATGAACGTCACCACCTAGGAAGATCGGCTTGCGGTTCGCCAACGCGGCCGCGCACCTGGAGCCCGCCGGACCACAGCGTCATCCCACAGCGCGTAAAAGCTGTGCACTCATGAGCTACCGGCTGTTGCCCCAAGGCCGATGACCTGGCCCGCGGCGCGCACGCGGAGCTCCTCCAGAAGATCCGCCTGACGCCTGGCCCTGGCGATGAGCTCATCCAGCCGACCGGGGTCCAGCCGCTTGTCTGTCCCCGCCAGAACCCGCAGCGTGCGCCAGCCCGCGGCCTTGCCCTCCACACCCAGCCGCAGCATTTCCAGCTCTTCAAGGCCACTGAGGGGCGACCGGGCGAGCAGGTAGCCGTTGAGCTTCAGCCGTGCGGCCTTCTCACCGATCCACGCGGCGTAGACCTTGTAGGCGCGGACCGGGATGCCGAGTGCGTCCATGATGTCCTCCAGCGCGGCGCGATCCTGCGCGACTTCAGCAGCCAAACGCTGCAAGGCGCCGCCGGCCGCCGGGCCGCGCTGTGATCCCGCCACCCGGCGTGCCAGCTCAAGCCCACCGGTCGCACCCGCCAGATGATCATTAAGATAGATACCGAGCAGGTCGTGCCCGGATCGCCTCGTTCGTGTCGCAGTGCCTGACCCTGTCATGACGCCTCCACTCCGTGCCAGGTTCCAGCGCGCCAAGAGGGAACGCAGCACTAGAGCCCCATGTTCTTCTTGATCGTGTCCAGCAGTTCGTTCCAAGACGCCTCGAATTTCGACCCGCCCTCTTCCTCGAGGACCTGCACCACGTTGTCGTAGCTGATGCCGAGGTTCTCTAGGTCGGCGAAGACCTGCCGTGACGCGTCGTAGGTGCCGTGTACGGTGTCGCCGCGCAGCTCACCGTGGTCGGCCGTGGCCTTGATGGTAGCTTCAGGCATGGTGTTCACCGTGTCGGAGACGACGAGTTCGGTGACATACATGGTGTCGGGGAATGCCGGATCCTTCGTGGACGTCGAGGCCCACAGCGGCCGCTGGATCTGCGCCCCGCCGGCCCGCAGCGCCTGCCAGCGTTCCCCGGCGAACCGCTGCTCGAACAGCTCATAGGCCAGCCGGGCGTTCGCGATAGCCGCCTGGCCGCGCAGCGCCGTCGCCTCCGGGGTGCCCTGCTTGTCCAGCTGGGAATCGACCTCGGCATCCATCCGGCTGACGAAAAACGACGCCACCGAGCGGATCTGGGACACGTCGCGCCCGGCCGCCTTGGCTTGCTCCAGGCCCGCCAGATAGGCGTCGATAACCCCACCGTACCGCTGCAGCGAGAAGATCAGCGTGACATTGACGCTGATCCCCTCCGAGATGGCCTGCGTGATCGCGGGCAGCCCTTCGGGCGTGGCGGGAATCTTGATGAACAGGTTCGGGCGATCCACCATCCACCACAGGTTGCGCGCCTCGGCGATGGTCTTGTGCGTGTCTTTGGCCAGCCTCGGATCCACCTCGATGGATACCCGGCCGTCCAGGCCGGCCGTCGTGTCGTACACGGGGCGGAGTACGTCGCAGGCCCAGCGGATGTCATAGGTGGTGATCGCGCGAGACGCCTCTTCCGCCGACACGCCGCGGGTCTTCAGGTCTGCGAGCTGGCCGTCATATGCGTCCCCGTGGTCCACCGCATGCGCGAAGATCGTCGGGTTGGAGGTCACGCCGACCACGTGGCAGTGGTCGGCCAGCTCCTGCAGGTTGCCGGTGCGCAGCCGGTCGCGGCTGATGTCATCCAGCCACACTGACACCCCGGCCTCGGATAGCTGTCCGAGAACATCAACTGACACCGCTACCTTCCCTTCCTGCGTGCCGCGGGCTGGGTTACTCCCCTAGTCCTGGCCGGACTGTGTGCGTGCGGCAGCGGCTACCCGCCCGCGGTAATGCCAAACTCCCTCATCGTGCTGTCTCCTTATCGGTGGCGGTCCGGGCAGCGGATTGTTAAGCGACCCGGGTGGAACGCTTGGTGGTGACGGTCATGTCCAGCTGGGCGGGCATTGATGGGTTGCCGACCGCGCTGCGGGCGTGAGTGAGTGCTCCGGTTTCGATGCGCTGGCGCAGCGCGGCGAAATCCGCGGTTTCCTCGAGGGCCGCGGTGACGACGAGTTCGGGGTCGGCGGGGTCGCCGAGGAGACGGGCGCGCGCGGAATTGATGCCCCGGTAGCTTTCGATCTCTTCTGCTACCGCGTCGGTCAGGGCGCGGGCAGCCAGGGTGGTGCGGCCTGCGGAACCGCCTGGCGTGATCGGCAGGTCACCGGAGCGGTCGGTGGAGAACAGCAGGGCGAGCAGCCAGCGCAACGCGAGCAGCACGATGATGGCCGCGGCCACTGCGGCGGCGGGCCAGAGCCAGCCACCGTGAGCGCCGATGAAGCGCCCGGTCGGGTTGGCGATCAGGGAGCTGTGCCGGGTGGCGGTCCCGAACACGCCGATGGAGGCGGCGCCGGCGCCGGCGCCGGCTGCGATTAGCAACGCGGCCAGCAGCAGCAGCATGATGCGGTTGGTCCGGTCGGCGTGCATCAGCGGCTCCTGGGTGTGACTCGAACCGATACCGAGGGTGCCCGGCGAAGGTTCAATGCCGTCAGGCGCTGGCGGGCGGCGGCCAGGATCTGGTCGCGCAGGCTGCGGGCGGCGGCCTTGTCCTGCGCTGCGGCGGTGGCCGCGACCGTCACCTTGCGGCGTTTCACCTTCACGGAGGCACCCCGGACACCGTCAACGCCGGTGACGGCGGACCGGATGGCGGCGGCCAGGCCGCGGCGGGTGTAGGCGGTGTCAATGCCGTCCGCGCCAGCCTGGGCGGGGTCCGCGGCCAGCCGTGACACCCGGGCTGGTTTCAGCTCGGCGATCAGCAGCACCAGCCCGAGCAGTATCAACACCGCGCAGGCCACCCGGATGCTGACCACGTTCCAGGTGGTGCGCTTGGCCCAGTCATAGGCGGGGTGCCAGTCCATGGCCGCGGGCCGGTGGCTGACCCGGTCGGCGATGACTTCGATGATCAGCAGTACGCCTGCGGCGATCAGCGCCAGGCTCAGCAGGGCTGCCAGGACACGATTCGCAAGTCTCATCGGTCTGCCCTTCCTGCTGTCAGTGCACCCGGGGAGGCGCGGGGAGCTGGGTGACCAGGTCGGTGACCGAGATGGATACCTCAGCAACGGTCAGGCCGGTCAGCTCGCTGACCCGGCTGCGGACGTGCTCACGGACCGCGCTGGCGACCTCCGGCACCGACGCAGGCCAGCGCACGCTGATCGACAAGTCCAAGATCACAATCCAGCCGTCGACGTCGGCTGAGGCTTTCGGCAGCGCGGTCAGGCTCGTCTGGCGTGCCCCCAAAGCGGCGGCGCCGGTCATGGAGCGGCCCAGGACCCGGGGCGCAGCCGCGCCAGCATCGGGGATCTCGATCGCCGCACCGGCGGCCAGCTTCTCCACCACGCGGTCGTTGATGCTGATCATGCCGAGCTCGGTGCGCCCGGCCGGAGAGCCGGGGGTGGCGGGGCGCACGGCCATGGCTGTCATCGGCTATCGCGCCAGCGCGCCAGGTAGGGGCCCAGGTCCAGGTCATTGTCCAGTATCTTCGCGACGACGAATCCGATCACGGCGAACAGCGCCACGATGAGCATCTGCCCGAAGCTGCCGAATGCCAGCGCCAGGCCGAGCGCGAGCCCGATCACGAGGCCGAGAGTGGTACGTGTCATGTCATCTCACATTCACTAAAATCAACAAGGGGCCTTACCTGACCCGCCGTGGCGGGCGGCGCCAGCCGATCCGGTGCATCAGCGCTGCCAGCAGGCTCACCAGCCAGGGCGTGTCCGCGACGACCACTACCCGCGCGGCCGGCCCACCGGCCGGGAGCTGGTCAAGTTCGGCTAGGCCGGCGGCGAAGGCGGTGGGGTCACCACCGTGGTCGGGGTGGTGGGCGCGGATGAATTCGCGCCGGGCACGCCGCCGGGATTGCTCGTCGTCCACGAACTCACCTCCTCGCGCTGCACGCGGGCCGGAGCTTGCGCACTAGCGTCGGTCAGATCGGCCACGACAAGGTCCACCCGCCGTCCCCCGACCAGCCGCGTGAGGGCGGCCCGGACCTGGCCTGCCAGCTCGCTGGCCGGAACGCCCCACTGGCCGCGGACAGAGATCACCACATGATCGGAGGCCACCCGCACCCCGGCTACCTGCCGCCCCGGCAGGTAGGTCACTACACCGCCCCACGGACCCGGACACAGATCATCGACAGCCGGGCAGTTGCGGACCGCCGCGGCGACGGCATCGAGATCGACGCCGTCGGCCACCGCCGGTCCCACAGGGCTTCCCACAGGAAGGGTGAGCACGGTCATGACACGCGCGAAGGGGCGTCATCCTGATCGTCGCTGCCCGGCAGGTAGAGGTCATCGACGTTAATGTTGACCTCCACCACATCCAGGCCGGTCATCCGCTCCACGGCCTGCTTGACGTTGCGCTGGATGCTCCGGCCCAGATCAGCGATGCTGACGCCGTACTCTACGACGATGTCCAGGTCGATGGCGGCCTCGGTCTCCCCGACCTCCACCCCCACACCCTGGGCGACGTTCGGGCCCGAGCTGCCCGGGATCCGCTCACGGACCGCGCCGAACGCGCGGCTGGTCGAAACCCCCATCGCGTGCACGCCGCTGATCTCGCGGCACGCAATCCCGGCGATCTTCTGCACGACGCCCTGCGCCACGGTGATCTTGCCATCATCAGTTGAGATGCGCTCGGCGGTGGCCGGGCTGGCGTCGCTGATCCTTCTGGCCGGCTTGGTCGACGGCGTCGAGCTTGTCTGGGTCATCAGGAAGCACTCTCTCTGTCGAGATGTGGCGAGCGGCCATGTACCGGCTACGCCGGGCCAGCACAGTCCCACGAGCCGTCCCTGCACTGTTAGACACACTCCGGCCGGAAACGTCGCACATCATTTGCCGATCCTCGGGAAGTGACGCCAGCACGACGGAGAGTGCCGCTCACGGGACCCCGGTCTCGGTCAACGGGCAGCCGGTACCGGACAGGTCACCCGGCAAGGCCGTGACAGGCACGGCGTTCAGCACGGGGGTAGCGTTGGGAGCAGACGTCAGTGACGGCTACCTCGTCCGGCGTGCCCAGGAAGGTTACGTTGATGCCTACGCCGAACTCGTGGACCGCCACGGCCCGCTGGCCTACCGTGTGGCGTTGCGGCTGCTCGGTAATCACCAGGACGCTGAGGACGTCGCCCAGGAAGCGCTCGTCACGGCATGGCAGCAACTACCCCGGTTCAAAGCGCGGTCCAGCTTCTCTACCTGGCTGTACCGGATCGTCACCAGCAGGGCGCTGAACCGGATCACCCGGACGCGGGCCACCGAGTCCCTCGACCTGCTTGGCGACGTCCCTAAGGCAGCCGATGAGCCCGGCCAGCAGACGGAACGCGATCTGACCATCGATGCTGTAACAGACGCCGTCGCTGCCCTGCCCCCGCCGCAGCGCGTAGCAATCGTCTTGCGCCACTTCGAGGGACTGTCCAACGCTGAGATCGCCCGCATCACCGCAAGTACAATCCCGGCCGTCCGTAGCCACCTGTTCCGCGGAAGGCGCACACTAAGTCAGACGCTAGAGCAGTGGAGGTGAGCGGGAATGACGGATCCCGGCCAGCCGGTCCACGACATCCGCCAGCTGCTCAGTGGCACAACCCGCCACCTCGCCTGCGGCGCCGACATCGATGAACTGCTCGAACAAGCCGCCGATGGGCATCCAGGCCAGCTCACCGAGCACCAGCGCCACTGCCCCCACTGCCAAGCCGCATTCCAGGAATTCAGCCGCCTCTGGGAACCCGTGCGCCGCCTCGCCGCCGAACACGTCGCCGTTCCCGCAACCCTGAAAGCCGCAGTAGCCAGACAGATCCGCAAACTCATCGCCGACGTCTGGTACACCTTCCAGCTCAGCGACACCGGAGCCATCCGCATCGCTGCCCACGTGGTAGCTACGATCGCGCGCGACGCGGCCCGCAACGTCCCCGGAGTCCGGGCCGCCTTCGGCCGCAGCACCCACGGCACCACCACAGGCCCAGCCGAAAAAGCAACCCTCCGGGATCACCACCCCCACGCCGCAGCCGGCGTCCTCGGCCGCACCGCCGTGGTCGACCTCGCTATCGCCGCCCAATACGGCACCCAACTCGACACAATCGCCCGCGAAGTCCAGCAGCGAGCCATCGCCGAACTACGCGCCAAAACCGGTCTCCACGACGTCACCGTCAACGTCACCGTCAACGACGTCATCGCCTAGACCACGGTTGTCGCCTGGCGCTGCTCAGTGCCCGGCTAACGCGGGTTTGTCCGCCGCCCGGGCGGCCCGCTCGGCGGCTGCGGTGATGTTGCGGAGCATCCCGCCGAATACCACGCCGTGGAAGGGTGAGATGGACCGCCAGTACGCGTGTCCGGCGAGCCCGCGCGGCTGGAAGATAGCCCGCTGACTGTAGGTGGTCATGCCGTGATGGTCTTGGCCGATCGCCATTTCGAGCCAGGCCAGGCCAGGCAGCTTCATCTCCGCTCGCAGCCGCAGCAGCGATCCCGGCGTGATGGCCTCTACCCGCCAGAAATCCAGCGCGTCGCCGACGAGCAGATGGCGCGGATCACGTCGTCCGCGCCGTAGCCCGACGCCGCCGGCCAGCCGGTCGAGCAGCCCGCGTGCGGCCCATGCGGCCGGGAAGGAATACCACCCGGTCTCACCGCCGATGCCCTCGATAACCCGCCACAGTGCCGTCGGCGAAGCACGGACAGCACTGATCCGCGCGTCCACATACAGCGAGCCGCCGGCCCACGACGGGTCGCTGGGAAGCGGGTCGCTGGGAGCGCCAGGCGTGGCGGCCGACGACCAGCGGGTGGAGACCGCGCCTTCGCGGGTGTGCCGCAGCGCCAAAGCAATCGCACGGTCGAGAGGCATAAGACCCTCGGGCGGGTCCGGCACGTACGAGGCGATGTCGTGCTCGGAGCACACGACCTCGTTCCGGAGCGATTCGACTAGCGGCATCGCCAGGGCGGCCGGAACCGGCGTCACCAGCCCGACCCACAGCGACGACAGCCGCGGCGTCAGCAGCGGCACTGGAACCAGAACCCGCGGCCGCAGCCCGGCTACCTCGGAGTACCGGCGCATCATCTCCGCATACGTCATGACGTCCGGACCGCCGATGTCGAAGCGGCGGCTGACGCCCGCAGGCAGCGCCGCGCAGCCGACGAGATAACGCAGCACATCATGGACGGCGATTGGCTGAATACGGGTTCCCACCCATTTCGGGGTGACCATGATCGGCAGCCGTTCGGTGAGATACCGCAGCATCTCGAACGACGCCGACCCGCTGCCGATGATCACGGCAGCCTGCAGCGCCGCCACCGGCACGCCACCGCTCAGCAAGATGCCGCCAACCTCCGCGCGCGAGCGCAGGTGCGGCGACAGGCCGCTGCCATCACCAGCAACGATACCGCCCAGATACACGATGCGCTTGACCCCGGCGGACATGGCAGCAGCCGCGAAGATCCCCGCCGCCTCTCGGTCCCGCTGCTCAAACGACGCGCCGGTGCCCAGGGAATGGATCAGGTAATAGGCCACATCCACACCCTCCAGAGCGCGCCGCACTCCGGCCCCCTCCAGTGCGTCAGCTGCCGCGATCTCAACATCGCCGGACCAGGGCCGGTCACTCAGCTTCCCCGGGTCACGTGCCATGCACCGGACAGGATGCCCCGCAGCGAGCAGCTCCGGCACTAGCCGTCCGCCGATGTAACCAGATGCCCCGGTGACAAGGCATCGCAGCGGTGGTGGCCCGGGCCAGCGCGGCGTTGAGGGGGACGATTCGGCCATCATGCTCAGCGTCCCTTCTTCTTGCCGCCTGGAGGCCGGCCCCTGGCCGCCCAGCGCAGATGTGCGGGACTTCTTCCCGCATTGGGCTGCGCATCAGTGGCGTTGCCGGTAGCCAGGTTGGCCGCACAGCCGGGTGTGTTTAGTCAGTCCGTACCCACTCTGTTAGACACCGACCGACACACTCCCGTCGCAACTTTCCTCAGACAGACCACCCTTGTCGGCCGTCCGGCGATACGGGCCGCCAGCGATGCCGATCTTTGACGTCGGTGTCAGTCGGCGATGGATACGTGCCGGTGCACGGTCGCCGGGTCGTCAAGCAGCGTGAGCATGCAGGCGGCCAGGTCGGCGCGGGAGACGCTGAACCCGTGTGGCAGGTTACGGTCGATTGCGGTGCGGTAAGTACCCTTCGCGGGTTTGCCGGTCAGCGAGGGCGGGCGGAATATCGTCCAGTTCAGGTTGCTGTCCCGGATCTCGTCCTCAGCGAGGCGCATGTCGGCGCAGACATGACGCAGGAATGTGCGGCGGACGAGGGGCTTTAGCAGATAGCGCAGGTAAGGGCTTTCGCCATCGTCGGCGACGATGGAGCCGCTGACCTGGAGGAACCGGCGGGTACCGGTTTTCTGCATGGCCTGGATGATGCTGCGCACGCTGTCCTGGATGACTGTGGTGGGCCCGGTGCCGCGCGGGCCTACCGCGGAGATGACGGCGTCCGTCCCTGCTATGGCCGGGATGATCGAGGCTGGATCCATGACGTCGGCCGTGACGGTCCGCAGCCGCCGGTGAGCCGGGACGGCCAGCCGGGCGGGGTCCCGGACGATCGCTGTGACCTCATGACCGGCCGCAAGCGCCTGCTCAGTGAGGCATGTCCCGGTGGCGCCCGTCGCGCCCAGGATCGTGAGTTTCATGGTGGTCGCCTTTCTTGGGGGTCAGGCTGCGGTATGTTGGATTCGTAACTCATACAATATGGAGACAATATCATATGGAATCGGTAGGATCTGCGGACGGCGGGCCGGTGCGGCACCGCAAGCGGCTGAACCGGGAGGTCAAGGAGTCACTACGCGACCTTGGCGCCCAGCTGTCCCTGCTCAACCACAGCGTCGGTACACGCCTCGACCTCAAGACCACCGACCTGGAGTGCCTTGACCTCATCTCCCGGTACGGCCCGCTCAGCCCGAGCGCCCTGGCCCGGCACGCAGGGCTGCACCCCGCCACCATGACCGGCGTCCTCGACCGGCTCGAACGCGGCGGCTGGATCGACCGCGGCCGTGACCCCTCCGACCGCCGCAGCGTCGTCGTCCAGGTAGCCCGCGGGCGGGGTGCGGAGATTCTCCGCCTCTACCTCGTTGACTCGGGAATGAACGCCGCGATGGACCAGATCTGCGCGGCCTATGAAGACAAGGATCTCGAGCTCCTGGTCGGCTTCTTGCGCCGCACAGCCGACGCCGGCCGAAGCGCCGCCGAGAAGCTCACTGGAAACTGAGCCGTCTCTCCGGCTATCACTGAGCGTTACGACGCTCGCGCGGCTCCGGAGCCGGACGACGGCAGGAGAATCAGGGCATGATTCTTCGGGCCCCTGAATTCCAGCACCACGCGCTCCGACTTTCCACCGCGCGAATTGTGGAACCCGGAAATCTGCTCGATTAGCTGGTCGCGTCCGAGCCTGGTCTCCTGGCTCCAGAAGTTGCAGCATGGGATGACGAGAACAGCTGACTTCGCTGCGGACTCCACCACGCTGCGCAAGGCTTCATCGGGATGAAGCCCGACGACGAGGTCGTAGTACTCCGCCATCGAGGCATCGAAGTTCTCCACGCGCGCAGGCACGCCCTTCAAGGTCCAGCCGCGTGGATCTATGACCTCTGCATCAAGTCCGAGCCGCTTGCGCAGTATCCGGGTCAGCATTCCCTGCCCGCCGCCCACGTCGGCGACATAACGCGCATGCGGGAAGCGTTCGGCTATGAACTCCGCCACGATCTCAAACCGCGCTGGGTCGCCGTGACACCGGTGACGGCTCATTCAACCCCGACCCACTCGGCCCGGCATGCCCCGATCCTACCTACCCCGGCGTGTACGGCCTTGAGCGCGGCTTGATCACCTTGGGCTGGTTCAGCGGCGATGCCGGGCGCGTTCCTCCTCATCCTGGCGGTCTGCCTCGCGATTCTGCTCCCGGTGCTCAGCCACCTCGGCCCCGTGCTCATCGACACGCAGACGGCGCTCCAGTTGCTCGGCGCGACGCTGCTCCTTCGGCGTCGAGTGCCCTTCGCGCTCTTGCTCGTGCAGCGAGTCGAGTTCCGCCTGGAGGGCGTCGTCACGTGGCCGGGGCGGCGGCTCGTAGGGGTCAGTCATAGTGGGTTCCTCCTCCTCGTCTGACAACCATGCCGTTCTCCTAGCAGATCGCATCGGCGTCGGCACTCTCAGGGCGGGTCCCCGGTTTGACCGCTGCTGATCCTTCGGCGCTATCGTGACCGGGGTGCCATCGTCGGGCTCGACGAGCCGACCGGAGAGCTTGGAGGCATGACATGGCTGATCACGGCCATAGGGGACCTGGACGTGGTGGCCGCCACTCAGAGCCATGACCAGCCCGTCGACCGTGCTGGTGAGCCGCCGCGAGACGTTCAACGCTGCGCACCAGCTCCGTAATCCGCGCCTATCAGATGACGAGAACCGGCACCTGTTCGGAAAATGCGTCAATCTGCATGGCCATAATTACGCGCTAGATGTCGTGGTAGCCGGAAAGATCGACGATGCCAGCGGCTATGTTCTGGACTTGAAGCGGCTTTCAGAGGTCATGTACCGGCAGATCATCCAGGACGTTGACCACCGCAACCTGAATACCGACGTGCCATGGCTGGAAGGACTCATACCGACCGCGGAAAACCTCGCAGTGACCTTTTGGGAAAGGCTCCAGTGTGAGCTTGCTGAAGGGGCGCTGCGGTCAGTCCGAGTCTCGGAGACCGACAAGAACTGGGCCGAGGTCGGTGACCACTTCTGAGGACCCTGCCCGCCTGGGCCAGAAGTTGGACAGCCGCTACACAGCTGCCGACCTCAGGGTACTGACCCACGATGAGGCGCGGCGCTTTGCGTCTGGCGAGGGCCGCGATCCGCAGGCCGACGTGACCTTGGCGTGGGAATTGCTGTACCGGCTCGAGCCGGAGCTTTACGAGCGGATGGCCAGCGCGGAGCGGCTCCATCCAGGAATAGTTGGCTGGCTGCCGCACGGCGTGGACCGGATTGTCGAGGTCGGCGCCGGCTCAGGGCGCCTGACGCTGGAGCTCGTCGAGCGGGGGCGGGAGGTGGTGGCTATCGAGCCGGCGGCGGGCCTGCGGCGGATACTTGAGCGGAAGCTCGCGAAAGCCAGTAACGGACACCGCGCGCGTGTGACGCACGGGTTTTTCGACGATCTGCCGGTCGCGAGCCAATCCGCCGATCTGGTTGTCGCCTGCTCAGTCCTTACCCCCGACGCCGGTCATGGCGGCGACGTGGGCCTGGCCGAGATGGAGCGGATTTGCCGGCCCGGCGGCTCCGTCGTCATTGTCTGGCCGAACAACCTCGGCTGGCTTGCCACCCACGATTACCACTACCAAAGCTTCGCTGGGCCGATGTCCGTAGAGTTCGCGAGCCATCGCGAGGCGGTTGAGCTGGCCCAGATCTTCTATCCCCACGCGGTCACGGAGGTCCGCCGCCGCGGCAGCCGACGAGTCCCCTATGAGGTGCTGGGCATCAATCCGCCGCGCGACCTCGCCTTCAAGGTGATCGCACGATGAGGGTCGCGATCGTGGCGCCGCTCGTATCAGCCATCCGCGAGCCGCAGGGCGGCGGCTCGCAGGCCTTCGTGTCCGATCTTGCCCGTGGCCTGGGCGGCCGAGGCCACGAAGTCCACGTCTACGCGGCCACGGGATCGGAGATACCAGGGGTCACGGTCATTGATACCGGGGTCAACCCGAGTTCTCTGGCCGCCACGCTGTACCGCGCCGCGGGACCGCAGGCCCGCGACCCGGCGGCGGCCGCGCCGGCCTTTGCCCGGGCTTACAGCGCTGTCCGGGAGGCCCGGTACGACGTTATCCACAATCACGCCTTCGACGCCCCAGCGATTAGCCTCGCTACAGCATTGGGCGCGCCCGTCGTGCACACGCTCCACCTGCCGCCAGACGCGGCGATCGCGGCAGCACTTCATCAGGCCGCCCAGGGCGGTCAGCCTCCGGCCGTGGCCTGCGTGTCCGAGTCCCAGGCGAGCACCTGGCGCGTGGTCGCCCGAGTCGACGCGGTTCTCCCGCCCTATGTACCGACGCGTTCCGTCCCCTGGTCGGATGCGGCCGGGGACGGCGCTGTGTTCGCCGGCAGGCTGAGTCCCGAGAAGGGAGCCGCCGAGGCGATCGACATCGCCCGGGCGGCCGGAACCCGGATCGACGTCTACGGCGACGTCTATGACGCCGAGTACGCACGAGAACAGATCGACCCCCGGCGTGACGCGCCAGGCGTGATCGTTCATCAAGGAGTGCCGCGAACAGCCATGTGGGCGGCAATGGCCCGCGCAGCGGTCGTTGTCTGCCCGGCAAAGTGGGACGAGCCCTTCGGCATGGCGGCCGCTGATGCCCAGGCGTGCGGGACTCCTGTCGTCGCGTTCAAGCGCGGCGGACTCGGCGAGATTATCGTGGATGGCGTGACCGGCTTCCTGGTCGCGCCAGGCGACATCCAGGCAGCCGCGGATGGCGTCCGGCGGACGAGCAAGATCTCGCGTGCGGCCTGCCGCGAGCATGCAGAAAGGCACCTCGACCTGGAACGGAGCCTGGACGTTCACGAGCAGCTGTACCGGCGAGTCAGCCGCCGGCCAGACGGAGCCGTAGCCCATGAGTGACCCGGGGCACTGGCTGGCCGGGCGGGTCGCGATCGTCACGGGCGCAAGCCGGGGAATCGGAGCGGCCACCGCCGCGGCCCTGGCTGGCGCCAGGGCGCACGTCGTTCTTGCGGCCCGAGACCGCGACGGTCTCGGGAGCGTCGCTAGCGGCATCGAGGCCGCCGGCGGCCTGGCCACGCCCGTACCCACCGATGTGAGCAGGGTCGAAGATGTCGAGCGGCTGTTTGCCACCGCCGCGCAGACCGGCCGTCCCACCGCCCTGGTCTGCGCGGCCGGCGTGCTGACGTCCGCGCCGTTCGCCGAGACCACGTGGGACATCTGGGCAGAGACGCTTGGGGTCAACCTGACCGGCTCGTTCCTGTGCTGCCGCGCCGCATTCACCGCCATGCGCGCTGCGGGCGAGGGACGGATCGTCAACATCGCCTCGCTGTCGGGTATCTACGCCACCGAGAAGTTCCCGGGGCTGACCGCCTACAACGTCTCCAAGTACGGGGTCATCGGCCTGACCGAGGCGATCGCCGTAGAAGGCAGGCAACACGGCATCAGCGCTATCTGCGTGAGCCCGGGAGCGGTCGATACGCAGATGCTGCGCCGGGCCAATCCCGAACTTCGCCCGGGCCTGACTCCCGGCGATGTCGCGGAGCTGATCCTCGCGCTGCTCGATAGCCCGCTGGCTCCGGCCAGCGGCGCGAACATCCCTCTCTTCTCGAACGCCTAGGCGAGTCAGGCGAGCAGCCCCGGCGACGCTTATGCCTGTTTCCCCACCGACCACAGGTCGGCCTGCTCGTCAGCGAGCAGTCCAGGAGGAGGCTGGGCTTGGTCGGCCACCAGGCGCGCAGCTGCGGCCATCTCCTCCCCACGGTCCAGTTCGGGGTCACCGCCGCGGTCGAGCCCGGCCGCGGCCCGCACCACGCCGTTGACGAGGTAGAACCCGACCAGCCTGCCTTCCTGCAGGCTCCCCCGGACCACGAACTCATCCCACTTCGTGACATAGCCGACGTACTCGAGCTTGTGGTCGTACTGATCTGACCAGAAGCTATAGATGTAGTCATAAGGAGCAGCCGAGCCCAGCATCGATCTCGCCGCCGCGGCACCCTGTTTCTCAGCGTTGTTGTAGTGCTCGACACGGACCCGGCCGAAGAGCGGGTGAAGAATGTTCGCGACATCGCCGGCGGCGTAGACGTCGGCGGCGCTGGCCCGGCACAATTCGTTGACCAGAACCCCGTTATCCTGCGCGACCGGCTGCCCCGCAAAAGCCGGGACCACGGGCTCAATCCCGACACCAGCCACGGCGAAGTCGCACGCGATGCGAACCCCGCTGACGGTTGTGACCGCCTCCAGCCGCTCCGTCCCCTCGAACGCGGCGACCTGCTCGCCAGCGAGCAACTCGACGCCGTTCGCGCGGTGGATGGCACCGAATATCGCGCCGATTTCCCCGCCGAGCACCCGCTCCAGGGGGAATCTGCCGGGGAAGATGGCGGTCACGTGCACCCCGAGCTGCGTCAGGGAGGCCGCCACCTCGGAGCCGATGAAGCTCATGCCCACGACTACCGCGCGCCGGCCTGCCACCGCTTCGTCCTTGATCGCATCGCACTCAGCGACCGTGCGCAGGTAATGGATACCAGGCAGGTCAGCCCCGGGAAGGTCGAGCCGCCGGTTCTGTCCGCCCGTGGCGATCAAGACCTTCTGGTACTGCAGCTCCTGGCCCGAGCTGAGCCGCACTGTATGCGCGGCGGTATCGATGGCCGCGACCGTGGACCCAACGAGGCGGTCCACGTCGTGCTCCTCATACCAGCCGGCGGGCCTGACGTACCAGCCCGCGAGATCCTCCTCCGACCGCAGGTACGTCTTGGAGAGCGGGGGCCGGCCAAACGGGACGCCTGGCTCCCGGCCGATCAGGGTGACCGGGTCCCGGTAACCCTCCTCCCGCAGGGTTACCGCGGCGTTGCCCCCGGCCATGGCGCCGCCGACGATCACGATTCCGCCCCCGCCGGCACTCTGATTCATCTCGTGCCTCTGCCCGCGCCGGGGCTACGAGAAACCCACCTTCGGCTCTGGTTGAGCAGGCGCTGTGTGCGGCAAGACCCAGGCATCGGTGCCGACGGTGACCGGCCATTCCGTGAGAATGGACCGGCTGGCAAGGAGCGATGACCCTAAGCTCGTCGCATGGCCAGGTACTTCGACGTCCATCCGGCCAGCCCGCAACGGCGCGCGATCGCCTCGACCGCAGATATCGTCCGCGCAGGCGGCGTCATCGCCTACCCGACCGACTCTTGCTACGCCCTCGGCTGCCAGCTCGGCGACAAGGACGGCATCACGCGGCTCAGATCGATCCGCCACCTTGATGGCCGGCACCACCTCACGCTGGTCTGCCGGGACTTCGCCCAGCTAGGCCAGTTCGTGTACCTCGCCAACCCGGTGTTCCGGGCTATCAAGGCGGCAACCCCCGGCAGTTATACCTTCATCTTGCCCGCGACCAAGGAGGTGCCGCACAGGTTGCAGCACCCGGGAAAGAAGACTGTCGGGGTCCGGATCCCCCGGCACGTGGTGACCCAGGCGCTGCTCGCCGAGCTGGGCGAGCCGCTCGTCTCAACCACCCTGCTGCTCCCCGGCGAGGACAAGCCCATGACCCAGGGGTGGGAGATCGCCGACCAGCTCGGCCACGCCGTGGACGCGGTGATCGACTCCGGCGACTGCGGCACCGAGCCGACAACGGTCATCGACTTCTCCCGGGACAAGCCCGAGATCCTGCGGCGCGGAGCAGGCGATACCTCCGGGTTTGAATGAACCACGCCCACCAACCAGCTTCTCCCCGCCCGCGGCCGCCGGGCTGATCAGCACTGGAGCGATGAGTGTGCCCGCCGTAGAGTGGCGTTATGTGTCAGAGCCCCGATCAGGAACCTCAGCCGCATCCAAGCCGCGCGGCCATGTTTTCCAACTGGGCCGCCTACGACGCCTCATTCGCAGCGAAGGTACGGATGGCTGCCTCCAATACCTTGATCAAGCTGCGCACACACCAAAGTTGCTGTGGCAACCACGGCCAGCCCGGCTGTTGAATGCCGGCCGATCCGCCCCGTGAGGGCGGAGCCGCCACACATGACCATCCGCACCACGACGGGCCCAACCACGATCAACCCAGTTGAGGGATAGCCAATCCGGGATCGCCCGCGGGGCATGGCGTTAAGCAGGCGCGCCCGGTGCTGTCAGCTTGGACAGCACCGCACACAGCAGTGCTGCGATGTCCGCCGGGGCGATCGCCAGCTCACGGGCGGCCTCCACGTATCCTGAGCCGCCGAAAATCACCAGGGCGAGCGCTGCCCGTTCCCGCCCGCTCAACCCGGCGGGCGCGATGCAATCGAGGACGCTGCCCGACCGCCGCCGGCCGGAATCCCGGCTCCGCCAGGCCAGGTCGCCGGACAGATCTTGGCAACGTCGGCAGGCCGATATCCCCAGCCGCAACTCGGCGGCGTTCGCGTCGCCCTCGGGCGGCGCGGAACGCAGGCACTCACCGAGGATCACATCGCTGACGACCTGCTCGGCCATGCCTGCGTCACCGAGGGTCAGCAGCGCCTGCCGGTACAATCCTGCTGCGTGGCGGTCATAGACGGCCCCGTCCCGGCGGTCAGTCACGCTTGCCGCCGCAGCGGCGCGGCTCAGGGCCGGCGGCTTACCGGATTCAGGCAAGAAAATAGCTCCAGGCATCTCGGCGGTGCCGCGCTCCGCGAACACCATCAGCCACCAAGGTCTGGAGCGGTGGGACAAACATACCACGGGCAACATCGCAGGCAGCGGCCCGGAAGACGCGGCGCGAGCGGGCCTTTGCAGCCGGAATAGACGCCGAAGATCACTAGTCCGAGCGCGACGTGTGCACTGCGAGGCAGGCCGCGGGAGATACTGGCCGCATGGTTGACGACACCGCACAGGACCGGGCCATCTACCACGCGCTGAAGGCGGCCGACGAAGTCGCCGCCGCCCTTCAGGCACACCTCATCGAGGAACACGGGGCCGATCCGGATCGCGCCGCTGCGCAGAACCCCGCCACGAATTCACTGAAGCTCCTGCGGCAGGCCCGCGAACGCCTGGGTGAAGGACTGCGAGCCATCGGGGCCGACCACATCGCCGAGTCCGACCCGATCTCCCTGCGAACCGCTGCCCCGCGGGCAACCGCACCCTCCAACACCCCGATCAGCGGCTAAGACGGGGGGACCGGATCGGTCGATCCGGCCCCCCAGGCTAGGGCTGTTGATTACAGCTGGGTGGTGACGGCCTTGACTTCGGTGTAGGCGTCGAGGGCCTGGTGGCCCATCTCGCGGCCCCAGCCGGACTGCTTGTATCCGCCGAACGGCAGCGCCGCGTCGAACACGTTGTAGCAGTTGATCCAGACGGTGCCGGCCCTGATCTTCTTGGCCAGCGCGTGAGCCTTGGAGATGTCCCGGGTCCAGATGCCCGCACCGAGGCCGTACTCGCTGTCGTTGGCGACACCGGCGATCTCGTCCAGGTCGGTGAACGGCGAGGCGACCAGCACCGGACCGAAGATCTCCTCGCGGACGACCTTCATGTCGGGGCGGGTGTTGGTGAGCACGGTGGGCTCCACGAAGTAGCCGCGGTCGCCGAACCGGCCGCCGCCCGCCAGAGCGGTGGCACCGTCGGACTTCCCGGACTCCAGGTAACCGGTCACCCGGCGGAACTGCTCGTCGGAGACCAGCGGCCCCATCTGGGTCCCCGGCTCCATCCCCGGTCCCATCTTGATCGACTTGGCGATCTCGGCGACGCCGTCGACGACCTCGTCGAACCGGCCCTGCTGGACAAACAGCCGCGAGCCGGCGACACAGCACTGCCCGTGGTTGAAGAAGATCGCGTTGGCCGCGCCCTCGATCGCGCCATCTTCGGCGTCATCGAAGACGATGTTGGGGCTCTTGCCGCCCAGTTCCAGGGTCAGCTTCTTCAGGTTGCTGGCCCCCGAAGCCGCGACGATGAGCTTGCCCACCTCGGTGGATCCGGTGAAGGCCACCTTGTCGACATCATTGTGCGCGGCCAGGGCTGCGCCGGCGGTCTCGCCGAAGCCGGGCACCACGTTCACTACGCCGTCCGGCACGCCGGCCTCGGCAATGAGCTCGGCGAGCCGCAGCGCGGTCAGCGGGGTCTGCTCGGCGGGCTTGAGTACCACGCAGTTCCCGGTGGCCAGCGCCGGGCCGAGCTTCCACGCGGCCATCAGCAGCGGGAAGTTCCACGGGATGATCTGGCCGACCACTCCAAGCGGCTCGCGCAGCGTGTAGGAGTGGAAGTTCGCGCCCGGCATGTAGGGCACCGAGATGTCGATCGTGTTGCCCTCGATCTTGGTGGCCCAGCCGGCCATGTAGTGGAACAGGTCAGCGGCCAGCGGCACGTCCGCGGCCTGGGCCACGGCGAACGGCTTGCCATTATCCAAGGACTCCAGCTGGGCAAGCTCGTCGACGTGCTCGAGGATGAGATCGCCGATCCGCCAGATGATCCGCCCGCGCTCGGACGGCGTCATCCTGCTCCACGGGCCGTCGAACGCCCGGCGGGCTGCCCGCACCGCGCGGTCGATGTCTTCGGCGTCTCCTTCGGCGATGTGGGCGAGGGTCTCGCCGGTCGCGGGGTTGGGGGTCTGGAACGTCTTGCCCGACGCGGCGTCGGTCCATTGCCCGTTGATGAATAGCTGCCGGGGGGCGCCGATGAAGCTTTCGACATTCCGGTCCAGGGTCACAGTCATGGATGCTCTTCTCCCTTGGTTGCGCGGTGGGCAGCCAAGGACTGCGGCCAGCCAGCACGTCACAGTGTGTCTACGTCGTAGACCTACATTTTCAGCCTACATCGTAGAATAAGGAGATAGCAACATTGCTGGCGGCGCGAGCAGGGTTCCCGGCCGCCCGGGTGCCTGCACGTGCCCCCCCGTAGCGGTCGTCAACCGACGGGTTCCTTGCGGGGGAAATGCCGGGAGGTGCTGCTGGCGCTGATGGATGGAAGGTTCGCGTGGAAGAGCGCGCTCCATCCGGCTGGGCGGGTGGCGTCGTCCTCACAGCGTTCCTGAAGCCGGTGCAGTGACTCGCTGTCGCCAAGACGGAAGGCCGCTTCCAGGTGTGCGCTTTCCTGTACTTCGGGAAGATCCAGCACGGCATCGACCAGGCGCGCGCGGCGTCCTGGGGTGATGTGCCCCGGCTCGGCGTGCAAAGACACCCGGGCGGTCCCGCCGGATCCTTCGGGGGTGGTCACCTCGGCCCTGGCGACGGTGCGGTTATCCTCGCTGACCTCGACACGCTGATGCAGATCATGCTCAGCCATGCGGTACCTCCGGGGGGATTTCTGGTGCGGACTCGGGCGCAGACGCGAGCGAGTTT
This sequence comes from uncultured Actinomycetes bacterium, assembly GCA_963717125.1. Taxonomy (GTDB): domain Bacteria; phylum Actinomycetota; class Actinomycetes; order Streptosporangiales; family Streptosporangiaceae; genus RYN-230. The sequence continues at coordinate 25,708 of CAVQVG010000008.1, read as the reverse complement.
TCTTTCCTGAAGAGCTGGTGCGGGCAGGCTGTGACACCGGGGCGCGCCGGCGTTCGTGCGGTCGAGCCCACGGCGCGACGGGTTAGTGCCCGATAATGATGATCATGATGTGCTCCGGAGATTTACCCCGCTATCTGCAGTAAACACTGCAGAACCATAGCTGTCAACGTCGTTGACATACACTGATAACATCGACAGGTGCTGACCTGGACAGCGAGAGGGAAGGTGCTACCCGCGATGACATCACCACCGGCCGACGGCACCGGCCAGGTCGCCAGCGTGAACCGGGACGGCAAGATCACCCGGAATGTGGTGCTGACCGCCGCGCTGGAGCTCATCGACCGCGACGGAGCCGACGGGCTGTCCATGCGCCGACTCGCCCGCGCCCTGGACCGTGACCCGATGATCGTCTACCGGCACGCCCAGAACAAGGCGGCTCTACTCGACGGCGTCGCCGAGATTGTCCTCGCCCAGCTCAAGGTCGACCCAACCGACCCAGACTGGGCCGGGCAGCTGCGCGCCATCGCCCGGGACTACCGCCGGCTGGCGCTGGCCCACCCGCACGTGGTCCCGCTGCTGGTCACGCGTCCGCTCGCCACCCCGCTCGGGCTCCGCCCGCAGGGTACCCTGCGCCCGCTCGAAGGAGTCTTGGAGCTGCTTACCCGGGCCGGGTTCCGGGGGGCCGACGCCCTGCACATCTACCGTGCCCTGTTCGGCTTCCTGCACGGCCACGTCCTCAACGAACTGCAAGAACTCGTCGAGAACCCGGACGAGACCGACGACCTGCTACGCCTGGGCCTGCACCGGCTGCCAATCAGCGAATTCCCGCTGCTGCGCAGCCTTGCCTCTGTCCTGGCCGCCTACGACGGCGCCGCCGAACTCGAACGAGGCCTCGACATCCTGCTGTCCGGCCTGACCACCACGCTGACCCCGCAGACGACGTAAGCCGCTTGCAGCGGCGAGATCCGACACGCGCCCGCCCGCCAGTGACCGGCAGGTCTCCCCTTCCGGGCCTGGCGCTTGCCGGTGGCCACACCGGTAGCCCCCCAAGCCGGGCGGGGAGGATAATCCCGGCTAGATGAGCGAGGAGAGGCGGGGCCGGCCCACGTGGTCGGTGCGGCTGCGCTCGCCGCCGGGTGGTCGCACCGGCATCGCGACGTCTCCGGCGGCTGGCTGCGCCCTACCGTGTTCGGGGCCGTCAACGGGCTGGTGACTAACGCGTCGCTGATCGCCGGCCTGGGTGGCGGGGGCGCCCCGCCGCATACCATCGTGCTGGCCGGTGTGGCCGCTCTGGTCGCCGGAGCTTTCTCGATGGGCACCGGAGAGTACGTGTCGGTGACCAACCAGAACGAACTGGTCCACGCCGAGGTCGCCGTCGAGCGCAGGATGCACACCCAGTTCCCGGCAGCCGAGCAGGCCGAGCTCGCTGAGACCTTCCGTGGCTACGGCGCCGACCCGGACACCGCGGCCAGGATGGCCGCCGCGGTGTCACGGGATCCGGACACCGCGCTTCGGGTGCATACTCGCGAGGAACTCGGTGTCGACCCGTTCGAGCTTCCCTCCGCCGCGCTGGCGGGCGTCTCGTCGCTGGTCGCGTTTTCCGTCGGGGCACTGCTGCCCCTGGTGCCCTACCTGGCCGGGCTGACCTATTTTGCCGCCTCCCTGGCCATCGCCGCAGTGGCAGCCAGATCACCTGATAGGAGCGCTGAGCTGATACGGCCGGCCGGGTGGCCGTGAACATGATCGCGGGGGGATGCTCGCGATCGTCGTGGTCGTGCTGTGGTACTCCCCGGCACTGTGGTGCCAGCGGGACAGTTTGACACCCGCTGATAGACGAGCGACCCCAGCAGATCACACCCAGTGGTGATCACGAAGATTCAGGCCGAATGAGGGCCGAAAAGCAAAAAACCCCCGTTACCCGAGGGCGATCCATACTCACACAACGGAGCGGGCGGGCACGCATTCACCGCGATTTGGGACTTACGCCCTATGGACTGCCGGGCTGCTGGCCGCGCTGGCCGTTCGGCCCGTTCCGTCATGCGCTGTCAGCATACCACGCGACGTAAAAGATCAACCACGCAGCGACGTGTAGCGAGTTCAGCGCTGCACAATTATTCGGGTTGGGCGACCGGTCGCCATTAAGGCACGCGCTGGGCTCGGGGCAGCAGGGGCGGCGATGACTGACCGGACGTCAACGGAGTTCCTGTGGTTCAGTAGCCTTGGCCGGCACTGTCCCAGCAGGAACTCCGTGGCCGTCCCAGCGGCTTGACAACCGCACCCGGACCCTGACGAGCAGCCGTGGGGGTGGCCGCGGCGGCTGCGGTAGCCAGGGCTGCCCGGGGTTACCCGGTACTACAGGAGACCGAGGGCCATGTCCATTGGCCGTTGGGCGTGATCGTGACCCCGAAGTTGTTGCCGTTGCCGTTGGGCTTGGCGACCATCACGTACTGGCTGGGCCAGGTGGCGTTGACGTTCCAGGTGGAGTAGATCACCGCGGGAGCTACGAGGTTCATCGTCACGGTCCAGTTGCTGGAGCCGGAGACCGAGACGTTGAGGTTGTACCAATTACTGCCCTGCGATCCGGCCGACAGCGTGGCGGTGCAGCCGCTGGAACCGCCACCGCCACCAGTAGAGCCGCCGCCACCGGAGTTCACCGTGACGCTGGAACTGCCGCTGCCGCCTCCGAAGGACTCGGTCGCGAGGATCTGGTAGTTGAGCGTGCCCAGGTTCATCCCATGACTGGCCCAGGCGTTGAAGAAGTTCTGCGTGGTGATGGTCCCGCTGCTGGTGGGCGAGGTCCGTATCGCCAGGTACTGCTCGAAGGTCGCGGTGCCCACGATGGAGGGCTGGTTGACCTGCTGGTGCTCGTAGATGTTGTATGTGCCGCCGTCGCTGGTGACCTGGCCCATGTACGTGCCGGCCGTGGGCGGCGAGCCGGAGTAGTTCTCCATGACGTAGTACTCGACGAGCGGGCTGGTCGACCAGCCGTAGAGCGACACCAGCGTGGTGCCGCCGGACGCGCTGAGGCTGTTGGAGAAGCTCACCGTGTGATTGCTCCCAGGATTCCAGCCGACGCCAGCGACGAAGTCGCCGATGCCGCTCCACGAGGTGGAGTAGCTATTGCCCGAGTTCAGCGTGATGCAGGCCGACCCGGTGCCGGCGCTCCACATCTGGTAGTAGTAACCGCCGTTCGTGCCGGTCTGGTTCGAGCAGATGCTCGTCGCCGCCTTGGCGGTGCCGGGCACCGCCGCCGTAGCCGCGGCCAGGATCAAGGCGAAGACGACGCCCAGCAGCAACCGGAGCCGGCCGCTGCCGGGAGCTCTGGGGACATGACGAGGGGCGTTCACGCGGGTGCCTCCTTGGACTGGATCGTCGTGGGCGACGACCTGGGGACCAGGCCGATGGGAGCCTGACCGGCAGCTTTGTTGCCCGCCGATGGCGTTAGTGTGAGTTGGCCGGACCTGGCCGTCAATCCTTCTCGGAAAAGTTTCGAGATGAACCCTTAAGCCATTTGCTTTCGTAAGAGTTCTCTTTTCGCTGGCCACAGATGAAATTGTGGCGAAGGAGGCCAAGGTTTGGCCGATCACCCTCAAATCACGACTGGAACAGATCGGGAGAAAGTTTCGGATGCGATCGAAAGTTTCGAATACCGGGGTAGCGTAGCGTGGCCTCCTGCGGCTCATACCTTCGCCGGAAGCCAGGTGGCCCGCGAGCACCCCGTGGCAGGGCCTCGGTGTCGTCGCCCTCTGGACCGCCGGCGCTCTCCTCCTCGGCGCACTCGTCCTGAAATCCCGCGACGCATGACGCCTGATACGGCATGCCAGCGTGCACCAGCCCGGGCATGGCCGCCTGGGCGAAATGGTATTCATTGGTCGGGTCGCGCTCAGCGGGCAGCGGACGGGTGGGAGGGTGTGGCGGGATGGAGGAGGGCGGATGAGCAGCGTGGTGGTGGTCGGCGCCGGGCTGGCGGGGCTGGCTGCTGCCCGGCGGCTGGTGGCGAGCGGGCATGAGGTGACCGTGGTCGAGGCCCGCGGGCGTGTGGGCGGGCGCACTGAGGGCCTGGTGCTGGATGACGGCACGCCGCTCGAGCTCGGCGGGCAGTGGCTCGGCGAGGGCCACACCCGCATGTATGAGCTGGCCGGCGAGCTGGGCCTGTCGACGTTCCGCACTTGGAACGACGAGGGACAGCTACTGCTGGACTTGCAGGGCAGGCGGTCGACGATGAAGCCGGCCAAGGGCGCCGTCTCGCGGATGTCCCCGTTTGCGCTGGCCGACCTCGTCCAGGGCCTGCTGCGCTTCAGCCGGCTCGCCGCGCGCACTGATCTGGAATGGCCGTGGCTCACACCCGGCGCCGAGGTGCTCGACGGGCAGACGTGGGAGAGCTGGATCCGCCGCAACTTGCGCACCAAGGCGGGACGCGCGTACTTCCATATCGCCTGCGAGGCGGTGTGGGCCGCCGAGGCCAGTGATGTCTCGCTGCTGCACGCGCTGTTCTACACGCACTCCAATGCCAACCTGAGCACGCTCCTGGCGGTCGACCGGGGAGCGCAGCAGGACCGGGTGACCGGCGGATCGGTCCTGGTCGCCGACGCGATGGCCGCCGCACTGGGCGAACGGATTGTCCTGGGCCGCCCGGTGCGCCGGATCGAGCACGACGGCCACGGGGTCCAGGTCATGACGCGCGATGGCTCGGCGTACCGTGGCGACGCGGCCGTCGTGACGCTGCCCCCGACGCTGGCCGGCCGGCTGGAATACGACCCGCCGCTGCCATCGTGGCGCGATCAGCTCACCCAGCGGATGCCAGCCGGCTCGGTCATCAAGACCTTCGCCATCTACCCCGAGCCGTTCTGGCGCCAGGACGGGCTCAACGGGCAGGCCGTCTCGGATACCGGACCGGTGAAGGTGACCTTCGACAACTCACCGCCAGCTGGCACGCCCGGTGTCTTGATGGGCTTCCTGGAGGGTAAGCAGGCGCGCATCTGGGCGCGCCGCAGCCCGGCCGAGCGGCGCGAAGCCGTACTGGGCTGCTTCGTCCGCTACTTCGGCCAGGCGGCGGCACGCCCGGCACAGTACCTCGAGCGGGACTGGATGGCCGAGGAGTTCACCCGTGGCTGTTACGGCGCGCACTTCGCGCCCGGAGTCTGGACGTCCTACGGCGAGGCGTGGCACGCGCCTATCGGGCGCATCCACTGGGCCGGCACCGAGTGCGCCCCGCAGTGGAACGGCTATATGGAAGGCGCCGTCCGCAGCGGCGAAGCGGCCGCGGACGCGGTCGGCGCACTTTGACATCTGACGTGGTGAACACCGATTTCAGCGTGGTGTGGGCGTTATGACGCCCGGCTCGGATCGTTCGGTGCTTTCCGGCAGGCTTGGGTTGCGGAGGATTTCCTGGACGCGCTGGGCGCCCGGGGCGCCGATGCGCTGGTAGATCGTGAGTGCTTGCTGCAGGTGTGCGGCGGCTTGGCCGGGGTTGCCTTCCTGGAGGTGGCTGTTGCCGATTCCTTCCAGGGCACGTGCTTCCTCTGGGGCCGCGCTGATGTCGCGGGCGATGGCCAGCGCTCGGGTGTGCTGCTCGTGGGCCTGGCCGGTGGCCGAGGTGCGGAGTGCGAGCTCGCCGAGCCGGTTCAGCGCTTCGGCCTGGCCGAGCCGGTTGCCGAGGTCACTGAACAGCGCCAGGGCTTGCTGGTGGCTGGCGGCGGCGGCCGGGTAGTGCCCGGTCTCTTGCTGCACGAGGCCGAGGTCGTTCAGGGCGTGGGCCTGGCCGAGCAGGTGACCGAGGTCGCGGAACAGTGCCAGGGCCTGCTGCTGGCTGGCGGCGGCGGCCCGGTAGTCCCCGGTCTCTTGCTGCACAACCGCAAGATCGTTGAGGGCGCGGGCCTGGCCGTGCAGGTCGCCGAGATCGCGGAACAGCGCCAGGGCCTGCTGCTGGCTGGCGGCGGCGGCCCGGTAGTCCCCGGTCAGATGCTGCACCAGGCCTAGGGGGCTGAGCGTCCATGCCTGGCTGCGCCGGTCACCGAGCCCGCGAACCAGCACCAGGGCCTGCTGGTGACAGGCGACGGCGGCCGGGTAGTCCCCGGTCAGCGTGCGTAGGTAGCCCAGCTCGTTGAGGGCGTCAGCCTGGCCGGGCTGGTCACCGACATCGCGGTAGAGCGCCAGTGCCCGGGCCAGGGTGGCGGCGGCGGCCGGGTAGTCCCCGGTCTCCCGTTGCAGTGCGCCCAGAATGCTCAGCGTGTCGGCCTCGCCAGGCCGGTCTTCGGCCTGGTGCGCTGCGGTCAGGGCGCTTTGGTGGAGGGCGGCGGATTGATCCCAGTGACCGCGGGCGGCGAGGAAGCCGCTCATCGCGGCGGGTATCGCGATGGCATGCCGGGAGTGGCCGCGGGTGGCAGCGTAGTCCGCGGCGGCGTGCAGGTTGGCGCGCTCGGCTTCCAGCCAGGCGGCCGCCTGCCCGAGGGTGGACAGGTCCGGGGCCTGCGCCGGCGGGTTGCCCGGCCGCGGCCGGCGGTAGGCGCTGGCCCGGATGACGAAGTATTGGTCGGCGGCCAGGGCGGTGTGCAGGTAGTAATCCAGCACCCGCCCGGCCGCGGCGTCGCGGTCTGCCTGGTGGTCAGTAGTGGCGAGGGCGCGGGCGTGTTCGCGGAGCAGGTCGTGCAGCTGGTACCGGCCGGGGGCGGGCTCGGTGATCAGGTGCTGGTCATACAGCTCATCGAGCTGGCGGCGGGCTTCGACTGGGCTGGTGCCGTCCAGCGCAGCGGCAGTATGGGCGTCGAAGCTGGGGCCCGGGATCAGGCCGAGCCGGCGGAACAGCCGCTGCTGGCCCGGATTGAGATCCTGGTAGGACAGGTCGAAGGCGGCCGCGACCGACAGATTCTCCGCCCGCATCAGTTCCATCCGGTCGGTTGCCGCGGCGAGGCTCGCCGCCACGCTGCCGGCGGTCTGGGCCGGGTGGTGGCGCAGCTGGCTGGCGATCAGCCCGATCGCCAGCGGCAGGTACCCGCACCGCCGGGTGATCTCGCCGACCGCAGCGTCACCGGGCTGCAGCCCGGGGCGGCCCGCAAGCCGGGCCAGCAGCGCACCGGCCTCTAGCGGAGCGAGCGTGTCGAGGCTGATGACCATGGCGTCGTCCAGCGCGGTCAGCCGCCGGCGGCTGGTGACCAGCACCAGGCTGCCCCCGGTACCTGGCAGCAGCGGCCGGACCTGCTCATGGCTGGCCGCGTCATCCAGCAGCAGCAAGATCTTCTTGCCTGCCACGTGACCACGCCACCGCGCGGCCCGCGCTTCTGGCCCGGGCGGGATCGCCGCCGCGGGCACCCCCGCGGTCAGCAGCAAGCTGGACAGCGCATCTGCCGGATCCACCGGCCGCTGGCCCCGCGTGTGGGCGTGCAACGGCAAGTAAAACTGGCCGTCGGGGAAATGGTCCGCCAGCCGGTGAGCCGCATGCACCGCGAACGTGGTCTTGCCGACCCCGGCCATCCCGCCGATCGCGCAGATCCCCACCACCCCACCGCCCGCGGCCAGGCTCGCCAGCTCTCCCGCCAGCCGGTCAAGGTCGGCCTGCCGGCCGGTGAAGCTGGCCACATCCCGCGGCAGCCCCCGAGTCGCCGCCGCAGCGAACGCCCCCAGGGCCCTCCCCCGCCCGGCCGCCACCACGTCCTCTGCGCGGCCTCGCCCACGCGCCGCGGCCACGAACAACTCCGCGACCGTCCCGGGCAGGCCAAGCGCCCCCGCCAGCAACACCGCGGTCTCCTTGCGCGCGGTCCGGTTAATACCCCGCTCCAGGTCACTGACCGAGCGCGGGCTCAGGCCCGCCGCCTCCGCCAGCTCCTCCTGCGTCAGCCGGGCTTCAGCACGCAACTGCCGCAGCAACCCGGCAAACGCAAGCGCAGGCTCCTCCACCACCGCCCTACCGCCCCTCACACTCCGCCTGTCCAGCGGCCAGCACCTGGCGGAACAGACCTGACCAACAGTACGCAGACCGGCCCCCCACGTCATCCGCCACCATCAGGCGTTCCGTGGCTGGTCGGCGATCTCTGGCGCGCCATCCAGCTGGAGAGTACTCACCGACTCGCGTTTCGTGACGTCTGCTGCGCCCAAGGGGTCTTGCATGCGTACCGTGGCAACTGGCCATGCAGCGCCCGCCTGATGTTGGCGAACGCGGCGGCGGGGTCGTCGAAGAACATCGTGCCTAACCTGCTGATCGCCAGGTGGAAGCGCTCCTGCGGGAATCGGTGGACCTGCGCGTCGGCACGCTCGAAGGTGACGTTGGTTAGCTGCTCCGCCCGGGCGAGCTCGCGGGCACGCTCGATCGCGGGTGCGGAGATGTCGACCCCGAGCGCACTCCCCGCCCGGGCCGTGCGCGCTGCCTGCCGGGTCGTCTGCCCGGTCCCGCATCCGATGTCGAGGATGTGGTCGCGGAACTGGATGCCGCAGGCCCGGCGCAGTACCTCGTTATGCCGCGGCAGTTCGGCGTCGTAGCCGCTGGGGCCTGGGCGCTGCTGGTGATCGGCGTTCATCATGGATGGCACCCGGGCTGTCAGCCCGCAACTGGCCGGCCAGGGCGCCGGCGACGGGCAGCGGGAATCAGCCGTAGATAGCTTCCTGCGGATACTCTGCGGATGGCCTTCACAAGGTCTTTTTCATCTGCTGCATGGTCACGTGATACCCGAGACTGGCGTACAGCGAGCGTGCGATCGTGTTGCTGCCGTGCACGTTCAGCCCCAGCGAGCGCATGCCCCGGGCGCGAGCTTCTGTCTCAGCGAGCAGCATGGCTTCCCGGCCGTAGCCACGGCCGCGGAAGGCCGCATCGACCTCGACCGCGTAAACCCAGGCCATCGACGGATCCCCTTCGACATACGGCACCGCCAGCCATAGCCACCCGACCGGCTGACTGCCGTCGAGAAGCCGGAAAATCAGCTGGCCAGGCGTATCCAGTCCGTTGGGCAGAGCGCGCTCATGGTCACGTCGGGCCTTGTCCCAGGCCGCTTCTTCGCCCAGGGCACCCGACGCTGCGATCTCCGCGGCGTAGCCGGCGATCGCGCGCGCAGCCCACACCTCGTAGTCACCGGCAGTCGGACGCCCTAGCTCAATCCCCACCCCACCCATACTCGCAGAACCTGCCAGCCTCCGGCCGAGTGCCCGGCAAGGGGGCTGTGAGCTGTGCCCGGCCGTCCGGGCTGCCCGGCAGTTATGCATCCGAGGCATTGCCGTCACCCGCGTCGTCTCGCCGGGGACCGGCTAATCTGACGGCAGTGACCGTTAAGCTGGCCCTGCTGTCGCGGGTAAGTTACGGCAGCCTGGAGATCACCGGCTCCCGGCTGCGGGGCCTGCTTGCGCTCCTGGCCGAGGACCCGCACACGGGGTGCAGCACCTCCCGGCTGGTGGACGCGCTGTGGCCAGACGAGCAACCCGAGCACCCGGCCAAGGCCCTCCAGGTTCTCGTGTCACGGGCCCGGGCCCGCCTCGGCCCTGGGGTCATCGTCAGCACGCCGGGCGGATACCGCCTCTCGCTGCGCGGCGACCAGATCGATGCCTCCGCGATCCTGCTCAGCGCGTCCGAGAGTGAGCAGCGGTCCCGGGCCGGCGACCACCTCGCGGCGCTCGAGCATGCCGAGGCCGGGCTCGCGCTGTGCGACGGCGCCGCGGACTGGGACGCCGGGGACGGCCACCCGCTGTCCGCGCTGCGTGCGGCACGGGTTCCGGCTTACCGGTCGCTGCTGCGGGCCCGCGCGCTGGCGATGTCACGTCTGGGGCGGCGGGCCGAGGCGGCAGCACCGCTGGGCGAGCTGATCCTGTGGTGCCCGCGGGACGAGGAAGTCCGGGCCGAACTGCTGCGATGCGAGGCGGCGACCGCGGGGCCCGCGGCGGCCCTGGCCAGGTACGCCGGTTACCGGCAGCGGCTGCGCGACGAGCTCGGCAGCGACCCGGGCCCCGCGCTGCGGGGCGTGCACCAGGAGCTGCTGCAGGCCGACGCGCCCATGATCCGCCGCGGCGTCCGGCACGAGCCCAATCCGCTGCTCGGCCGGGACCACGACATCGCCGCCGTGGCCGGCCTGCTGCGCACGTCCCGGGTCACGTCGATCGTGGGCACCGGCGGACTGGGCAAGACCCGTCTCGCGCACGCGGTCAGCAGCCAGGCGGAGCAGCGCGTCGTGCACGTCGTCGAGCTCGCGGGCGTCGCCGCCGACGGCGACGTCACGGCCGAGGTCGCGTCCGCCCTCGGCGTCGGCGAGGAAGGCGGCAACCCGGTCAGCCGCCGCAGCGCCCCGCCGCAACCTCCCGCCGGGATCGTGGCCGCCCTGGGTCCCGGCCCCGCGCTGCTGGTGCTGGACAATTGCGAGCACGTCGTGCGCGGCGCCGCCGACCTGGTGCACGCCCTGGTGTCGCTGAGCAAGGACCTGCGCGTTCTCACCACGAGCCGCGCTCCGCTGGGTCTGTCGTCGGAATCGGTGTACCCGCTGCCCGAGCTGAACCTGCTCACCACGGCCGAGCTGTTCGAGCAGCGGGCGCGGGCGGCGCGGCCCGATGCCGACCTGCCCGCGCAGGCCGTTCGGGAGCTGTGCGGCCGCCTGGACGGGTTGCCGCTCGCTGCGGAACTGGCCGCCGCGCGGGTCCGGGTCATGTCGGTGGCCGAGATCGCCCGCCGCCTCGACGACAGGTTCGCCGTGCTGCGGGGCGGCGCAAGGGACGCACCGCAACGGCACCGCACGCTGCACGCCGTCATCGACTGGAGCTGGAACCTTCTCGACCCGGCCGGACAGGCGGCCATGCGCGTCCTGTCGGTGTTCCCCGGCGGGTTCACCGCCGACGCCGCCCGGCACCTGCTCGGCGCCAACATCCTGCCGGTCCTCGAGCAGCTCGCCGATCAGTCGCTGCTCAAGGTCGTCGACATAGCGTCGGGCACCCGCTACCGGATGCTGGAGACCGTCCGGGAGTTCGCCGCGGCGCACTGGGAGGACGCCGGCGAGACCGACCGCGTGACCCGCCGGTTCCTCGCCTGGGCCCGCGACTTCGGCGTCGCCCACCACGACTCGGTGCTCACCGGCGACGACCTCCCGGCCTTCGAGCTGGTCCGGGCCGAGCAGGACAACCTGGTTCAGGCCCTGCGCCACGGGCTCGACCACAAGGATGCCGCAACGGTCGCCGCGGTGTCGGCCGTGCTGGGCGGGCTGTGGATGGCCGAGTCGAGTTTCGCCCGGCTGACCGCCCTGGCCGGGGACACGGTCCGGATCCTGCCGTCGTTCCGGCCGGAAACCGCCCTCGTCGAGGCCACCAGGACCAGCCTGGTGCTCGGCGCGGTGAGCGGTTTCCTGCTGCGCGGACCGAGCCCGGCGCGGTTCCTGGTAGGCCTGCGCCTGCTGCCGCCCGCTCCGCCGGATACCTTCGCCCGGGCCGCGCAGGCCGTGCTGAGCGCGCTAGGCGGGCCACCCGAGGCGGGCCTCGCGACCCTGCAGGCGCTGGGCGAGAGCGACCAGCCGCTGGTCGCGGGCATGGCCAACTACGTGGCCAGCTACGCCTGGGAGGAGGCCGGTGACCTGGACGGCGCGCTGGCGGCGGCACGGCGGCCGCTCGCCGCGGTCGAGCGCCGTGGCAGCGCGTGGCTCCAGGCCGCCGCGCATGCCCGGATCGGCGAACTGTGCCTCCAGATGGACGAGGCCGGTTCGGGCGACGAGGCGTTGCGTCACCTGAGCGCGGCGCTGTCGGTGCTCGAGGCGTTCGGGGCGTGGTCCAGCGCGAACCGGGTGCGCGAGGCAATCGTGGCGGCCAACCTGAAGCGGGGCGCCTACGACGAGGCGGAACGCGAGCTGAAGCTGACAACGCCGCACAGCGCGGACGAGCCCTGGGATATGTCGATGTTCGACACCACGATGCGCGCGGAGATCGCGCTCGGCCGCGGCGACGTCGATACCGGCCTGCACCTGTGGCGCAGCGCCGCGGCGACGCTGCGGGACACGCAGCGCCCCGGACCCGGCGGCGACGTGTCCCGCCTGGATCCCTGGGCACTGCAGGTTCAGGCCATCGCCGTGGTCGCCCACGCGCACCACGGCCGGCTCGGCCTGGTTGCGGATATCACCGCGGGGCTGCCCGCCGCGCTGTCGGCGCTGACCGCGGACCCGGGGCCGCCGCCCGGGACGCTCGCCGCCTCCTATGGCCTCACCGTCTGCGGCTCGCTGCTGCTGGCCCTGGCCATGACCGACATCGACCGGGGCCAGCGCGCGGCGGACGCCGGCTTTGCGAGGTCGGGAGCGAGGATGATCGCGCTGGCCGAGCGCTTCGGCCTCAAGAACGAGCTCCAGCTGACCATATCCGCCGCGCGCGCCCGGCGGGCCGCGCAGGACGCGGACGGGCCGGCCTACGCCGACGCCGTGTCGTCGTACGCCGGCCTCGACCCGGCAGGCCTGCGCGCCGCCGCCCGCGCCGCGTTGCAGGCGCGAACCCAGGTCAGCGGTTGACGTCCCGCCGGAACAGGACCCGCGCCCACAGGTACCCGGCCAGCGCCAGGCCTGCGCACCAGGCGACGGCGGCGAGCGCGCTGCCGCCGATCGGCCCGCCCGTCAGCAGCCCGCGGAGGGTGTCGATGACCGGCGTGAACGGTTCGTGCACCGCGAACCAGCGCACCGATCCCGACATCTGGTCCGGCGGCACGAACGCGCTGCTGATGAACGGCAGCAGCTGAACGATGAGGACGAAGCCGGATAGGCCCTCGGCGGTCTTGGCCGCCAGGCCGAACGGGAGGGCCAGCCAGGTGAGCGCGAGCACGAGCAGGGCGGTGAGGCCGGCCGCCGCCAGCCACCGGCCTGCGTCGGCGGTGGGCCGGAACCCCAGCCCGATCGCGACGCCGATGACCAGGGCCACGCTGACCAGCGTGCGGGCCAGGGCGCTGGCGACGTGCCCGTTCAGCACCGAGGCGGGAGAGATCGCCATGGTGCGGAACCGGGCGATGATGCCCTCGGTGGAGTCCCGGTTGACGGACTGGGCGGTGACCGAGCTCCCGTACGCGGCGGTCATCACGATGATCCCGGGCATGACGTAGTCGATGTAAGAGCCGTGCCCCGCCCCGAGGCTCGACTTCAGCGCGCCGAAGACGCCGACGAACAGCAGCAGCAACAACACGGGCACGGCCACCGACACGACCAGAGTCACCGGGTAGCGCAGCACGTGCCGGAGACTGCGCCGCGTCATCGTCGCCGAGTCCCGAGCGGCAAAGGCCAAGGTCGTCATCGCACGTTCTCCTTTTCTGCCGTCTTTTCTGCCGTCGGGTGGCCGGTGAGGGCGAAGAACACGTCATCGAGATCGGGTGTGTGCACGGAGAGATCGTTGACCTCGGCCGCCGTGTCGCCGAGCCGGTTGAGCAGCTCCCGCACCGCGATCGCACCGCCGTCGCTGGGAACCTCCAGCGTCAGTGCGTCGTCGTGACGGAACGTGCCGCCGAGGGCCCGTCCGGCCGCGTCGAGCCCTGTTTTGTCGGCGAAGTGCAGCCGGACGTGCGCCCCGGGGATGCTGCGCTTGAGCTCCTCGGGGCTGCCCTCGGCGACCACCTTGCCGTGGTCGAGAACGGCGATCCGGTCGGCCAGCTCGTCCGCCTCGTCCAGCTGCTGCGTGGTGAGGAAGATCGTGACGCCGCCGGCCACGAGCTCCCGGATGGTCTGCCACATCATGCGGCGGCTGCGCGGGTCGAGCCCGGTGGTCGGCTCGTCGAGGAAGATGATGCGCGGGTCGCCGATCAGGGTCATCGCGAGATCCAGTCGGCGCCGCATGCCGCCGGAGTAGGTCGCCGCCGTCTTCCTGGCCGCGTCGGTCAGGTCGAACTGGTCGAGCAGGGCCGCGGCGCGCCGTCGCCCTTCGGCCCGGCCCAGGTGGTGCAGGTCCGCCATCAGCAGCAGGTTCTCTTCGCCGGTGAGCAGGTTGTCGACCGCCGAGAACTGGCCGGTGACCCCGATCGCGGCCCGCACCGCCGCCGGGTTCCTGGCCACGTCATGGCCTGCGACGCGCACCTCGCCGCCGTCGGCGTGGACCAGCGTGGACATGATCTGCACGGTGGTGGTCTTGCCGGCACCGTTGGGACCCAGCAGCGAGAACGTCGTTCCGGCACCGACCTCCAGGTCGATGCCGTCGAGGACGGCCTTGCCGCCGAAAGACTTGCGCAGTCCAGTGGCCGTGATCGCGCTGGTCATGCTGCTCCTTTCGGATCACCGCGGCCTGGCGGGCCACGATCACGTCGAAGATGCACGCAGCGGGATTCAGCACGGTTTCACGGCGGTTTCATTCGCCGGCTCCGGTGCTCGCGAGCATGGGCTGGCGCTGGCCGCGGCGAAATTAGTACACTTTCGGCGGCGGACGCTGGTGTCGGACCCGGCCTTTTGACGAAGGTGGCAGACCGTAGCCGCGGGCCGGGTGAGCAGGCAGGGAGACGGATGACCGAGCTCATCGTCGGCACGCACGAATCCGACACGCATCAGAAGGCCCTGCGCATCAACCTTGATCCGCGCTGGTACGGGACGATCGCCGAGATCGGGGCCGGCCAGGAGGTCGTGCGCTGGCTTTTCCGGGTGGGCGGCGCCGCGGGCACCGTCGCGAAGTCGATCTCCGCTTACGACATGGCCGTGAGCGACGCCGAATACGGCAAGGCGGACAGATACGTGTCCGCCGGGCGGCTCCAGGGCATGCTCGACACGGAATTCCAGCTGAACGTAGAGCGGCTCGGCCATAAACGCGGTGACGAAAACTGCTTCTTCGCGTTCGCCGACACGGTCGTGGCGCGCAGCTTCCAGGGCGGCAATGAGTGTCACGGCTGGATGGGCGTGAAGTTCCAGGCCCAGCCGCACGACGAGCCGAGCCAGATCGTCATGCACGTGCGGATGCTCGACGTCGAGGCCTGGCTGCAGCAAGAGGCGCTCGGGATCGTCGGGGTGAACCTGCTGTACGGGGCGTTCTTCCAGCACCACGAGCCGGACAAGCTCATCGAGAGCCTCCTCGACCGCCTGACCACGGGCCGCATCGAGATTGACATGATCCAGTTCCGCGGCATCGAGTTCCGCCGCGTGGACAACAGGCTGATGGCGCTCAAGCTCGTGCAGGTCGGGCTGAGCGGCGTGGCGATGTTCGGCCCCGACCGTGAGGTGCTGCAGCCGAGCGAGGTGCTGCGCAAGAAGGCGATCCTGGTGGAGCGGGGCAGCTTCCGGCCGCCGACGCACGTGAACGTCGACATGCTCGAGACGGCCAAGGCCAAGTTCGAAGCTGATCCGGCCGTGGCTGGCAAGCCGGTGCTGGAACTCACCGAGATCACGATGCGCAACCTGCTCGCCGGAGGACCCCAGGTGGACAGGCGGGACTTCCTCGCCCGCGCGGAACTGCTCGCCGCATGCGGAATGACAGTGCTCATCACCGACTACTTCGACTACTACCGCCTAGCCGCTTACCTCGGCGAACGGACCAGCGAGCGCATCGGCATCGTGATGGGAGTGCCGAGCCTGATTGACCTGTTCGACGAGAAGAACCACGCGCAGCTACACGGCGGAATCCTGGAAAGCTTCGGGCGGCTGTTCAAGAACGACCTGAAGCTGTATGTCTACCCCGTGCAGCCATCGCCAGACGATGAGCTTAAGACCGTCAACGACATCAAAGTCCGGCCAGAGTTGCAGCCGCTGTACGACTATCTCGCCGGGCGGGGCAGTTTCGTTCACCTCGACAACTACCGCCCCGAGTTCCTGCCGATCTTCAGCCGCGACGTGCTCCGCCGGATAGCGGCAAACGACGACTCCTGGGAAAGCATGGTCCCTCCTGAGGTCGCCGAACTCATCAAGCGCCGCGCATTCTTCGGCTACGTCAAGCCCGAGACCGAATAACAGCCCTTGGTCCCGACCCGGTGCCCCCTGATGGCCGCAAGCCGGATCCTGATCTGGGCGGGCGGCGCGGCTGGGGGACTTCGGGAGCGTTCTTCAGGTGTGGTGCTGGAGGAGGTAGGAACGTCGCATGCTGCACGGGGAAGTGGCAGGGCTGCGGGCGCGGCAGGATAGTGACGTCCGGTGGTGCAACTCGCTACCGGTGAGCTGGCAGGCGACGCACTGCTGTGGAGCATCGACCTGCACAACCGCTCGGCCCACGTGGGGATCTCGCTTCGGCCTGCTTTCCGCGGCCGCGGCCTGGGTACCGACGCTGTACGGGTGCTCTGCCGCTACGGCTTCGCCATCCTTGGACTGCAGCGGTCGCAGGCCGAGACGCTGGCCGACAACGCCGCGATGATCGCCGCGGCAACCCGGGCAGGGTTCGTGCCGGAAGGCCGCTTGCGCCGCTCAGCCTGGGTCAACGGGCAATTCGCCGACGAGGTCATCCTCGGCCTGCTCGCCGCCGACCGCGCCCGGACGCACGGCTGGCACCCCCGGTTCTGTTCTCCTGGCCGTCCACATCAGGCGGCGGCGGGTTCCTCGTCTCGTCCTCTGCTGTCGAGGACAAGCGGCCGCCGGCCATTGATCTTGTAGCGGATGTGGGTGACGTCTGGGGTGGCGATGCCAGGCGCACACCAGGAATGGCACGTACAGGCGTTTGCGGCATTAACGGCTAAGGTGCACCGGGCATGCTGCATTGTAGTACTTCAAGGTCAGCTTTCCTTGGGAATACGCCCACGAGCATGTACACGAATTAGGTACATGATCGGAAGTTATGACCTCGGCAGGCACGCCGCTGCGCCGCTCGGCGCGACCCGGCCGGTACGGTAGCGGCTCTCCGACGACGGCAAGAGCAGGCCCCTCGGTCCTGGCTTCCTGGACAGCTCCGTCAGCTAGCGCCAGCCACTCCCGTGGCCTGGCACCCGATGAGGACTCGGCTGGCACGTGTCGTTTGACGCGCACCCTGGCTCCGGGGATTTTGTCACTCGCCCGGCTGTCCATGTCATTCAGGATATCCGCCGTGCGGGAGGGGGTGATTCTCGTCGCAGCCCTACCCGTTTCCGGCCTGCGCGGGACGGAACGTGGGTATACAACGATTCGCCGCCGATTCCTGGTGGCGTAGAGCCAGCTGGCTGGCGTTGAGCTAACTGGCTCACAAGCCGGCTCAGCACGGTGTGCCCAGCCTCAGTCGTGCTCACCTTCATGCGAGCTGGACCAACTGCTTCACGATGTCGTGTACGGCGGTACGGGCGGCTGCGGGCCGCACGGCCCTACACCAGTGTCGGCAACGACGACATCGTCCGCGAGGTCGTCGCCATCTCCCACGAAATCGGCTGCTCACCCGCGCAGGTGGCCATTTCCTGGGTGCGGCAGCAGCCCGGCCCGGTCATCCCGCAGATCGCGGCCCGCACCGAAGAACAGTTCCGCGACAACCTCGCCGCCACCGACGTGCACCTCAGCCAACAGCACCTGGACTGCCTCGACGCACTCAGCCGACCCACCCTCGGATTCCCCGCAGACGTCATGCGCGAGGCCTCCGTCGTCGCCGGGGTCTACGGCGCCCAGCTACCCGACATCGACGACCCCCGCGCGCAGGCCGTACGCTGCACCACCACCGGCACCTAGTGGGAGGCGTCGTGCCTGACCGTTACCCGGCCATCGAGGATCACGCCGTCGTCGGCGACCTGCACACCGTCGCGCTGGTAGCCACCGACGGGACGCCGCCAGGCAGGCTGTGTCGTTCACAGCCGGTTCATGACCCTTCAGCGCCTGACGGGTGATGCCCGGCTGACGGTCAGATGATCTTCACGCGTTGCTGTACTTTCCTGCTGTACTGGTCGAACTGGGCCGATCACGCTTCCGTGAGCGCGTGACCAGCCAAACCTCCGGACGTCTAGCGCCGCGCCTCCCTGTTAATCAGGCATTCCCCCATCCCGGGGTTCTCGCTGATCAGCCGCCAAGCCCGGGCGTGGCGTGGGATCTGCCTGCGCTCGTTGCGGGCGACCGCAACTCTTTCCGGGGTATGGTCGAAGATGTCCTACTAATAAGATCGGGAAAGCCTTCTAATCTCGCCCGAGGGCCCTGACCTTCCCTAGTCCTAGGGAGGAGAAGCCGTGGCGATGCCAGACTTCTTTATCGCTGGTGTGCCCAAGGCCGGAACAACCGCCTTGCACGTAGCTCTCGGGCGGCATCCGGCGCTGTACATGTCAGCGGTCAAGGAACCGAAGTTCTTCCTGACCGAAGGCCCTCCGCGTGCCCACGGCGGCCCTGGCGACGCCAAGACCTACCGCGAGCGCATTTGGCGGCGCGCCGACTACGAGGCGCTGTTCGACCCGGCGTCCGCTGACCAGCTGCGCGGTGAGTTGACCCCCTTCTACCTGCACAGCCGGGACGCCCAGCGGCGAATCAGGGCCCAGATCCCGAACGCCAGGCTGATCGTGGTGCTGCGCGACCCGGTGGAGCGCGCGCACTCGAACTGGACACACCTGTGGTCGGCCGGCCTAGAGCCGGTAGGTGACCTCGTCCGGGCGTGCGCCGAGGAGGACCGCCGGATTGCCGCAGGCTGGGCTGTGTTCTGGCACTACACCGCGCTCGGCCGGTACGGGGAGCAGCTGGAGCACCTGTTCGGGCTCGTCCCTCGCGAGCAGGTCCTGGTATTCCGCTACCGCATGCTGATCGACGACCCGGCCAGGGCGCTGGATCGGGTCTGCGCGTTTCTTGGCGTGCCCCTGGGAGTGCTCAGCGAGCTGCCGCGCGAGAACGTGACCGCGCACCCCGACCCGACGCTGCGGCACCGCGCCGTCGCCACGACGCTGCGGGCAGGCAGCGCGGTTACCGGGGCGCTGCCCCGTCACACCGGATCGGGTGTCATCGACCATCTCGGGCGGATTCTGCAGCACGACGCAGCGCCGAGAAGACCGCTGACCTCGCGGGAGCGGCAAGAGCTGATCCCGCACTTCGAGACCGATATCAAGCTGCTGGAATCGGTCACCGGTGAGGACTTCGGCGACTGGCTCGGACCCCGCGGGGATACCGGCGGGCTGGTCGGTGCGCGGCCCAGCGGGCAGGAGCAGGCCCGCAACGGGCTGCCGCGGTCCCGCTGATCGCCACGCCGAATCTCAGCCCAGCCACTGGCCGAGCGGACAAGATTAATTCACGGAGCGGTTGCTGCTGGAACCTGCCGCGGGGTGAGGTTTGGCTTGGGCAAAGCGGCAGGTGGCTGCCACCATCCTTGGGCATTTCGCCGAGCTATACGTGCGGCATAGGTATTGCGGCGCGTCTGCTGACCGTAAACATATGGCACACGCTCAGGCAGGCCATTCTGTGGTGAGGTGCGCTGGCGAGGTGCGGCACTCGCTGTCTTTATCGCGGTCATGATCATCTCTTCCCATGCACTGCCGCCCGCTGCTGACCGCATGAGCTGAGTACGATCACGCGAGTCCCTGCGAGTCGCAAGACCCGGGTCCTCGTTCGTACCTCCGGGCGGGGCCTCTAGTGACTCGGAGTGGATGTCCACCAGTCTACTTGAGACGTTCACGCAGTTCGGTTCAAGATCAGTATTACCACCTGTACATCCAGCGAGATCATGCCGGGTAGTGGGCCGCGCGGCCGCCGCGAGCAGTAAACTCAGGTGATATGTCACGTAGTGGCAAGGCCGCCCCCGCACCCGTCGGCGGATGGCTCGACGGTGCGCAGCAGCGGGCATGGCTGGCTTATATCAGGGTCCAACTGCGCCTGGCGTACGAGATGAATCGCCAGCTCCTCGCCGATAGCGGCATGTCGCTGCCGGATTACGACGTGCTGACGGCGCTGAGTGTGGCTGACGGGGGGCGGATGCAGATCACGGTGCTCGCCGCCCAGATCGGCTGGGAGCGCAGCCGGGTGTCCCACCACGTGCGGCGGATGAGCGCCAGGGGCCTGGTGACGTGCGGCCTGTCTGCCGCGGACAGGCGGGTCACCGAGGTGACGCTGACCCGCCGGGGACGGCAGGCTCTCGAGGAAGCGGCGCCCGGGCACGTCGATCTTGTCCGGCGCCTGTTCTTCGGGGGACTGCCGGCCGGCCTCGTGGAGCCGCTCAGCGAGGCTCTGGAAAGCGTGTACGCCAACATCATCAAACAAGGCTCGCTCCCGCCCCCCGTTGACTGGACTCCGGCGGAGGACTGACAAGGCCCCGCCCGGCCGCCTCAGTCCCGCGACCGGAGATCCCGCCTGCCGTGCCCATGCCAGGACCGCCAAGCCGGAATCCGGTCCCGGGAGCCGGGGCCGTCTCAGGTGACCTGGTCCGCCGGCAGCCTTCCCCGGTCCGCATTACGTGACACATCACGTTGACAGTTACGTGATACGTCACGTATGTTGCCGAGGAGGAGGTGACCGGCCCGCCAGGGCCGGGACACGTGACCACCAGCATCGGGGACTGGGCATGCCTAACGCGGTTGTGATGACTGGATACGGACCGCCTGAGGTGCTGAAATGGGCCGAGGCCCCACTCCGGGAACCGGGCCAGGGACAGATCAGGATCAAGGTCAAGGCCGCGGGCGTCAGCCCGACCGATCTCGCCCTACGCGCCGGGTATCTCAAGGAGGCCATCCCGCTGCCCCCCAGCACCGTGCTCGGCTTCGAGGCAGCAGGCACCGTTGACGCGGCCGGGCCCGGTGTCACCGGGACGTCCATCGGCGACGGCGTCACAGCCCTGCTGTTCAGCCTGGGCGGTTACGCCGAGTACGCAGTGGCGTCGATCTGGACCCGCAAGCCAGACACTGTCTCGTGGATCGATGCCGCCGCGCTGCCCAGTTCGGCCGAGGCGGCCGTCGGTGTCCTGCGGCAGCTGAACGTCACCAGCGGTGAGACGCTGCTGCTGTTCGGCGGCGGCGGATCGGTCGGCATCATCGCCACGCAGCTCGCGCTCGCCCGGGGGGTCAAGGTGATCAGCGCGGTCGGCGAGCACGACGAAACGCTCGCCCGCGAGCTGGGAGCCACACCGGTCCGCTACGGCACGGACGTGGCCAGCCGGGTTCGCGCGCTGGGCGCAGTGGATGCCGTGTTCGACGCGGCCGGCCAGGGCGTCCTGGCCGACGCGATCGCCCTAGCTGGCGGACCCAGGCGGGTCATCACCTTGTCCGACCCGGCCGCTGCTGACTATGGCGTCACGCTCTCCCAGCCCACGCCCGACCGCGCTCCTGGCGCCCTGGATGAAACGATCGCCCTGCTCGCCGATGGCCGGCTCCGCCTGCGCGCACACACATCCATGCCCATGCAGCAGGCCGCCGAGGCCCACCGCCAGCTGGAAAGCGGCACCGTCCATCAGCGCATCATCCTCACCCTCCAGTAGCGCGGGAGTTCTGCCGACGGCCTGGATGGGCGCCGACCGACGCTAGGCTCCCCCAGCACAGACTTCGGCGGAGCATCGTCGGCGGCATGGCAGGGCGTTCTCGCTGCTCGTCCGGTGAGCTGGCCACGGCCTGGGTGCGTTCCAGCCGGGTGCGAAGTGTGAGCCGGCCCTAGATGCGTTGCGTCGGCAGGCGGTCACGACTTCCTGACCGTCGGCGGGCTGGAACTGGGCCGCGGATTGGGGGACGTGGCCAGCGGGGTCCCGGCCACCGCGCAGTGTCGCTGAAGAGACGGCGGGAGCTCCTTCGCTACTGGTGTGGTGTCCGCTCCGGGTCGGCTCAGCGCGTCGTCACGGATCGTGGTCCAGGCGAGCAGCGCCGCCGCGAACGACGCCCCAGCGGCGATGGTCATGGCGACCGGGAAGCCGGCTGCCAGCTTGACGGGGTCCTCGAAGTCAGCGCCGGAAAGCCCTGCGGCAAGGGGAAGAGCCGCGACCGCGATCATCTGGCCGAGGCGGGAGAGTGCGTTGTTGACGGCGGAAGCGATCCCGGAGTGGCGCGCATCGACGCTCGCCAGCACAGTCGCGGTGATGGGGGTGATCAGCGCGGCGAGACCGGCCCCGAATACGGCCAGCGAAGGCAGCACCGCGGCAAAGTAGCTGTCGCCGGGGTGGATCCGTGCCATCAGCAGCAGTCCCGCGCCGGTCAGGACCGCTCCGGCGGTCAGCGGGATGCGCGGGCCGACGCGCTGGGCGATCGCCCCCGATGGGCGGGAGCCGATCATCAGCAGGATGGTGATCGGCAGCGTCGCAGCCCCCGCCTGAAGGGCGGTGTAGCCGAGGCTGATCTGCAGGAACGCGACGAACAGGAAGATCACGCCGCCGAGCGCCGCATAGGTCACCAGGGCGAGCACGGTGGCACTGGCGAACTGGCGGGAGCGGAACAATTCCAGCGGAAGCATCGGATGGCTGCTGCGCCGCTCCACGGCGGCAAAGGCGCCGGCGGCGGTCAGGCTGACCGCCGCAGCGGTAATCACCGCGGGGGTCAGGCCCCCAGAGGCCTGGATCAGCGCGAAGCACAAACCGGCGATGGCCAGCGTGGCAAGCGCCGCACCGCGCAGATCAAGACCCCCAGCACGCGTGGGGTCCCGGGACTCTGGCACCCGGACAACCGCGGCGACGATGACGAACGCCCCCACCGGCAGGTTGATCAGGAAGACCGCACGCCATGACAGTGCATCGGTCAGGTAGCCGCCGACGGGCGGGCCGACTGCGGCCGCAGCCGCGGTCAGGCCTGCCCACGCGCCAATCGCCCGGGTCCGGTCATCGGGATGAAAGACCGCGTCGATGATGGCCAGGCTCCCTGGGGTGAGCAGAGCCCCGCCAACACCTTGAACAAACCGGGCGGCGACGAGTAGCTGAATTGTCGGGGCGGCCGCGCACAACGCCGAGGCGGCCACGAAAGCCCCCACCCCCAGGATGAACATGCGGCGCCGGCCATAAAGGTCGCTGAGCGAACCGGCTGGCAGGATAAGCGCCGCGAGAGTGAGCACATAACCGTTCAGCGTCCACTGCAGCCCCGCGATCCCCCCGCCGAGATCACGGCCGATCGCCGGCAACGCCACGTTGACAACCGTCGCTTCCAGCAGCACCATCGCCTCGCCCAGCACCGCCACCGCGAGCACCCAGCGACCGGCGGCCGAAGCGAGCCGCACCGAGCCAGGCCCTCCGCCCTCATTCCCCACCAACTGCACCCTTCCTGGCAGTCCTCGCTAGCCTCAGTGTGCCTCCCCCCCAGCTGACCGGCTCAGCCTCCGCGATCGCCGGGGGCTGAGCCGGACCTGGCGCGGGTGACCTCGGTGGACGAGGCCGGCACCTGAAACCCCGGCGGCCGTGGCCCGGCTCGGGCAGCCTGCGCCGGTGACCCGCGCAGTTGCTGATCGTTGCTGGCTGCCGGTTTGATCAATAGGACCATGCGTGATCTGCTGCCATGTCAGGGCCGGTCGTGGCCTGCTTGGCGTTCGTACGGGTGTGGGGGGTGCGGATAGTCCGGTGAACGGTGCTGGAAGGACAGGATGCGCGGATTGCGGATGACCCCGTCGCGGATTTCGATGGCCCGCCGGATCGTCTCGTTCGCGTCCCAGCCGCGGGGGCCGGTGAGCACCGGGCGCAGGTGCGGAAGCACGGCCTCGCTAATCTCCCAGGTGGCGGAGTTCCACAGGTACGACGGGCTGTGGTCGACGGCGTAGTAGTGAACGTTATTACCGACCGTGACCATGGGCTCGGCGAAGCTTGTCGGCCGCGCCCAGCCAAAGCCCATGCCCTCGTCGCAGGACACGTCCACGATGAGACTGCCAGGCGCGAAAGAGCCAAGCTCGCCCGTGGTGACGAAGATCAGCGGTGCGTCGGTGTCCTGCAGCACGCAGTTGACCACGATGTCGTGCTCGGCGAGGAAGGCCGCCAGCGGTATCCGGCTGGTCCCGCGCAGCACGTGGCAGCGGCTGGGATCGCCGGTGTCCTGCTCGAAGCGCACCATGTGCGCGGAGTGGATCGGGGAGGCGACGGCGTTGATGTCACGATGGGTCAGGACGTCAACGTCGGTCACGCCGTGCGCGTTGAGAGCCGTCACCGCGCCCCGGCCGGTAGCCCCGAAGCTGATGACGGCGGCCCGGAGCCGGCGGCCGTACTCACCCGTCGTCCCGATGAGTTCCAGGGCGTGCAGGACCGAGCAGTACCCGGCCAGTTCGTTGTTCTTGTGAAAGACATGCAAGCCGAACGAGCCGTCGGTATTCCAGTAGTTCATCGCCTCAAAGGCGATCAGGGTCAGCCGCCGCTCGATGCTCAGCTGGGTGATCTCCTCGTCCTGCACACAATGCGGCCAGCCCCACAGGACCTGCCCGTCCCGCATCCGCGCGAGGTCCTGGGGCTGCGGCTTGGGCAGCAGGATGACATCGCATTCCGCGAGGAGTTCTTCACGGGTGCGAAGCCCGGCCACACACGATGCCAGCTGCTCATCGGGCACGCCGAACCGCTCGCCGTAACCGCGCTCAAGATAGACACGTTCCCGCAGCCCCGCATCGATACGCTCGACGTGCAGCGGATGAATCGCGAGCCGCCGCTCGTTCTCCTTCCGTGACCGCGATATCACTCCGAGGCTCAACTGATCCACGCGCGCTCCCTTAGCCGAGGCCGGCCCCTGCGAAATCATCCGCGGTTCCCGCGAGCCGGGATCGCCCAGAAGCTCATGTGCCGAGTCTTTCACTGAAACCCGGCCAACCACCGAAACGGTGGAGCTACCCGAGCCCACTGACCGGCCGGGTGCCAGCGCAGTACTTGAATTCGCTTGCCCTGACAGGAGGACCTGGCGTGACGGATGCGGAGGAGTGGAAGGTGAGCCTGCCCTCCTGGCGGGACGGCTCCGCGAGGCGGTCAGTGATCGCCTTTCTGCAGGGGATCACCCAGGGACCGGACGCTCTCCCCGTGGCTGACCGGGTGGCTGCCTTCGACAATGACGGCACGCTGGCCTGCGAGAAGCCCCATACGGCGCTGGCGGGATTCCTCCTGGACCGGGTCGCCGCGGCCGGCTCAGCTGCGCCGGAGGTGGCGAGCGGCCACGACGTACTGCGCGAGCTAGGTGTGCTGTTCACCGGCCAGACAACGGCGCAGTACCAGGAAGAGGCCCGCCGTTACCTCACCGGAGCACTGCATCCGCGCTTCCACCGCCCCTACCCGATGCTGACCTACCAGCCGATGCTGGAACTCATGGCCCTGCTGCAGGCCCTGGACTTCAGCGTGTTCATGTGCACCGACAGCTCCCGCGACTTCATGCGGGTCATCGCCGGCCCGGCCTACGGGTTGCGGCGTGAGCGGGTGATCGGGTCGGAGGTCCAGATCCAGGCCGTGGACGGCCGGCTGGTCCGCACGGCCACACCGGTCCCCATGGACGACGGGCCGGGCAAGACGGTGCACCTGTGGGATCGAACCGGAACCCAGCCGATACTGGCGGCGGGCAACGCAGCCGGAGACATCGACATGCTCCGGGCCGCCCGCTTCGCCTTGGTGGTTCACCACGACGACGATGTGCGCGAATACGCCTACGACGATCATCAGATACTCAACGCGGCCGCCGCAGGCGGCTGGACGGTGCTCAGCATGCGCGACGATTTCGCCCGCATGTGGCCGGCGGACCTCGCCGATGGCGCGCGGTGACCGACGGCCTGTCCTGCTGGTCCTCAGATCCTTTTCAGCACGCGGGCATGGTCAGTGCTTCG
Source organism: uncultured Actinomycetes bacterium (assembly GCA_963717125.1). Taxonomy (GTDB): domain Bacteria; phylum Actinomycetota; class Actinomycetes; order Streptosporangiales; family Streptosporangiaceae; genus RYN-230. Next base: position 233 of record CAVQVG010000008.1, on the reverse strand, counting down.
CAGCATTCTTGGCTTTCTCTGCCCTTGTGCTTAACCTTGCCGGCATCCTTCTTAGTCTTGCTCTTGGCTGCCTTCGCCTCGTGCTTTGCCTTCTTAGCCACACCCATGACCGACTCCTCTTCGTCGCCTGACACGCCACGATCCGGTGGCTGCCATCTTCCGCGCTGGATGCAGCCCAAACCCGCGGGTGGGCGGAATCTGTGCCGCCGCGAGAGTGCCGGGGACCTGGCCAC
>CAVQVG010000007.1:0-1182119 GCA_963717125.1 uncultured Actinomycetes bacterium | reverse complement strand
GCCGCCCTGGCGGTGCCTAACTTCCGCCGCTACGTGTCCGGTCAGGCGCTCAGCCTGTGATCGGCGCGTGGGTGGAGACGGTCGCGCAGAGCGCTGCTCGTCCTGCGGCTGACCCACTCGGGCACCATCCTCGGGCTCGCACCCGCCGCCAGGTGCGCGCGCCTGTTGCTGCTGTCGCCGTACGCGGGGCTGCTGGTGGACCGCTGCTACGCCAAGCGGCGCGTGCTGCTCGCCACGCAGACCGGCCTTGCCCTGGTCTCCGGCCTCCTTGGCGCGGCCGTGCTTACCGGCGACATCCGGCTGTGGCAGGTGGTCGTCCTCGCGGTGCTGTTCGGCATCTCCAGCGCGGTCGACAACCCGGCGCGGCAGGCATTCGTCCAGGAGGTGGTCGGCCGCGACCTGATCCGCAACGCAGTGACGCTGAACACCACCACGGTGAACATCGCCCAGGTCATCGGGCCCGCCATCGCTGCCGTGCTCGTCGCCACGGTTGGCATCGGCTGGTGCTTTTGGTCAACGCCGCCAGCTTCGTCTTCGTCATCGCCTCGCTGCTCAGCCTTGACGCCAGGAAGCTGTACCCGGTCCCGCCGGTGCCGCGCCGCCGTGGGCAGCCGCGCTGCGCTACGCCACATTCTGCCCGGCGATCGCCCGCCCGCTGCTGATGATGGCACTGGTCGGCACCTTCACTTCCAGTTTCGAGGTGAGCCTGCCGCTGCTGGCGAGCACCACTTTCCACGGCACCGAGACCACCTACCGCGGCCGCGTCACCGCCCTGTGGTCGATGGCGCTGGTAGGCACCACGCCGATCGGCTCGCCAGTCATCGGCGCTCTCTCCGACACCGCCGGCCCGCGGTACGCGCTCGCCCTCGGCGCCGCCGCCTGCCTCGCCGCCGCCGTCATCGGCCGCTGGCCGGCCCGCGGGCCGCAGCAGACACGTGAACCGGCCCAGCGCTGTGGCTGCACGCCAACGACGTGACCGCGCTGCCCCCCGAGGTGATGCGCCGCGGCAGGTTCGACGAGGTCTTCTTCCTCGACCTGCCCACCGTCCACCTGCGCACCTGTCCGGGCTCGTGGCCGGTCAAGAGCAGGCCAGCGTGCCTGGCTACGTAGTTATCAGCTATTGCAGCGGGCTGTCAGGCTGAGGGATCCATGAGGTGGTATCCGAGGTTGGGGATGGTGCCTATGACGGGGGGTTCCCCGAGTTTGTGGCGGAGCCGGCTGATGGTGACAGAGACGATGTTGGAAAAGGGATCGGTGTGCTCGTCCCATGCCTGTTCGAGGAGGTCTTCGGCGGACAGGACGGCCGGGTGCGCTCGCATGAGGGCCTCCAGGACCGCGAATTCCCTGGCTGACAGGCTGAGCTGCTGCGCGTCGCGGGCGGCGGCGTGGCGCAGGGTGTCGAGCTCCAGCCCGGCGGCCCGGTACATCCGGGGGCGGGCGGCTGGCTGGCGGCGGGCCAGGGCGCGGATCCTGAGGACGAGCTCGGGGAAGTGGAATGGCTTGGGCAGGTAGGCGTAGGCTCCCAGGCTGAGGCGGGCGGACCCGGTCGCCGGGGGCGCCGGCGGCGGTCAGCATGAGCACCATGGCGGGGTTGCCGCTTCCAGGGCGATCATCCGGCACAGCGTGTCGCCGTGCAGGCCGGGGATGTCGCGGTCGAGGACGATGACCTGGTAAGGGCTGAGGTCAAGCTTCGACGCCACCTCCCGCCCGTCGTAGGCGACATCGACGGCCATGCCCTGGTGGCGGAGCCCTTCGGCGATGCCGTCGGCGAGTGACCGGAGGTCTTCGACGACCAGGATTCTCATGCGCGGTCCCCGGCTGCTTTGGCTGCCAGCGGCAGGGTGATGACAAGCCGCAGCCCGCCGCCGTCGCGGGCGTGCGGGCTGAGGCTGCCGCCGTGGGCCTCGGCGATCGCCTTGACGATGGTCAGCCCAAGCCCGGTTCCGCTGCCTGAGCCAGTCCGCTCGGTGCCCGGGCGCCGGAAGGGCCGGGCGAGCTGGCTGACGTCTTCAGGGCTCAGGATGGGTTCCGGTGTTTTCCACGACGAGGCGGGCCTGTGCGCGGGCGGTCTCGGCGCTGACGCAGCTCCGGCCTCCTGGCCGGTTGTGGTTAACCGGATGACTGGCCCGCGCGGGCAGGGCCATCATGTCCGTGTGGACGTCGATTCCTTTGTGCGGGACGGGTTCGTGGCCGTCCGCCGGGCCGTGAACGCGGGCACGGTAGCGGCGTGCCGGGACCTGATCTGGACCGCGATGGAGCAGCGCGGCGTCCGCCAGGGTGACCGCGGCACCTGGCGCCCGCTTGTGGAGGCGGGCAGCCTCGGCCTGTCGGGCGAGCCGTTCGCAGCGGCCTACATGGCGCCGGCGCTGACCGCCGCCTATGACGAGCTGATCGGTCCGGGGCGCTGGAAGCCGTCGGTGGATATCGGGGAGGCGGTGGTCGTTCGGTTCCCGTCCGAGGACCGCGCGAACGCCGGCTACCACATCGAGGGCAGCTACCCTGGCCCGGCCGGCGAGCACCGATGGGTGAACGTCCGCTCCCGGGCCCGCGGGCTGCTCGCGCTGTTCCTGTTCACCGACGTCGGGCCTGATGATGCGCCCACGCGGCTGATGTGCGGCTCGCACCTGACCGTCTCGCGGTTCCTGGCGCCCTACGGCGAGGCGGGCACGGACGCCGACACCCAGCTCTGGTATCCCTCGACGCTGTGCCGCCCGGTCGCGCACGCGACAGGAACGGCCGGGACGTCTTCTTGTGCCACCCGTTCATCGTGCACACGGCGACCTGGCCGCACCGGGGCACCGGACCCCGGATGATCGCCCAGCCCGCAGTCAACGCGCCCGCTGGCTTCGCGCTCGACGGCACTGACCGGTCACCCGTTGCCCGGGCCATCATCGACGGACTGGCAATGACGGACTGAGATCGCGGCGCGGGGGCGGCGGGGAGCCTGCGGCTACTCATCTGATCTATCGGTAGCGGGCTGTTTTCTCATTCGATGTGTCGGAATACAGGTGGCGGGTCTTGCCCGGTAGCCGGATTTGCTGATGCTGGGGAAGAGCTGAGACTACTGTGGCAGTCCGTTGTTCGGGAGCGGCTTGGCGCATCGGCGGCTGTTCCCTGGCAGACCCGCGAGCGGTCACCCGCCAGCGCGTGCCCAGGCCTTTCTGAGGGCAAGGATCTCGGCGGTACTGTTCTCCCGGGCGATATACGGGATGTCCAGTGCGTAGCGCATCCGCTCGCGCGGAATCCGGCGGTGCACCCCGGCGACGTCTTCGAGGATCTCGCGGTACAGCGACGCCCCATCCATGCAGAAGACGTCAATCAGCACAAGCCGCCCGTCGCCGGCCCGGCGGATATGGGCGTCGTCCAAGTCGCACCTGCCCCACCAGGGCGTCGATTTCCGGTACTCCGCATCGATCACCTGCGCTGCCCGCCGTACCTCCTGGAACTCCGGATCATCCGCCCGGTCCGCCACTGCTCGGCGACCTGCCCGGCGACCGGATGGTCCACGGGAGCGACGAACTCCAGGAAGACGACCGAACCGCCGCCTTCGAGGCCGGCGGCCAGCTCGATCCTCGGCAGCCACCGGTTGCCCGCGCACTCGCGGCACAGGTCCACGAATGCCCAATAGGCCGGGTCGAACGGGCATACTCGCGCGACGAGGGTTCCCTCCGGGGACCTTAGCGCCACCGCCCAGTCGCCCACCCCGCATGGCACCCAGCCTCTTGTCGCCAGCTCGGCCAGGACCTGGCGATGAGACAGCGACTCCCAGGGCAGGCCGGGAATGCGAGGAAGGCCTGCACTCAGTTCAGGCACCGCAGCAACATACCGGCACGCCACCGGGCGACGCACCTGATTTACCTGGCCGCATCCACCATCGATGCGGCCTGCCCGCATGGCCACCCCGTCATCTGATCCACGGGACCCGGCCTCGTCCTCGGAGATCTTGGCTACGACGGTTCCATTGGGATCTGGACTTAATTTCGTGAAGGGGGCTGCCCCGTCACCGGAGGCATCGCGTGTAGCGGATGAATTCGGTTCCGTCGCCGTCTGTGAAGGTGTCCGCCTGGGTGAAGCCGGCGGCTTCGGCGACGTGCCGTGAGGCGTGGTTGTCGGGGGCGACGTGCGCTTCCAGGCGGGTGACGCCGATCGAGGCCGCGTATCCGACGAGCAGGACCAGGGCGTTGCGCGCATACCCCCGGCCTCGCTTCCCGGCATGGTCCAGTACGACACTTCCCCGGTGCCGTCAGGGCCGATGCGCAGCTCGCAGTTGCCGACGAGGGCACCCGATCCCGGGTCACGGGCCGCGAACGCCCGCACCGGGCCGTCTTCCTGCCAGTTCGTGGCCCAGTTCGCGTAGGCGGCCCGGACTGTCTCCTCCGTCGAGTACGCGGCCACCAGCCGAAGCGGCGCGCGGTTTCCTCGTCCTCGCCGGCGACGTGCGCCGCGACCTCGCTGTCGTTGTGCGCGTTGAGGATGATGCCGTCATTGCGCAGCTCGGGAACTGCCGTCACCAGGCTATAGTGCGGCGATCGCCTGCCGTCCGCACGGGATTTTCCGCGCCGCTGGCAGGCTTCGGGCGGTGAGCAGGACGCGCCTGCGGAGCAGCGGCAGCCAGCGGGGCGGGGCGGGCCGTCCCCCATGAACCCGTCCGCTGCCCCCTCCACAGCAGCGCCTGACGCGCGGGTTCCCGTCTCGGAGCCTCCCGGATCCCTGGAACCTGCGCGCTTCTCCGGGAGGGCACCTCAAGCAGCGCGAGAGCATCGTGGCCGCCGTCCGCGAGACCCGCGAGGAGACCGGCATCGCCCTCGACCCCCAAGCACTAAGGCACGCGGTGTCCGTCCACCAGCGCAACCCCGGCGGCCACGCCCGCATCGGCTTCGCGTTCGAGCCGGGCACCTGGTCCGGAGAGCCCGCCAACACCGAGCCGCACAAGCACTCCGAGCTCGTCTGGGCCGACTCCGCCCTGCCGCCCGACACCGTCGTCGCCGCCGGCCAGGGCGTCGTAGACGGCCAGGCTGCGCTGCTCGACTTCCGGCCCGGGCCGACGGGCCGCAGCATCCCGACCCGCTGCCGGCGCAGCCCGGCCGCGGCCGCCTTGTGCTCGGGGTCGGTGATCACCTGGTGCCAGGCCCAGGCCCGCTCGTGGTCGGCGACGGCCTGCCCGCCGCAGAAGGCGCGGACCCGGCCCAGGCCCGCGATGACCTCGATCCGCGTGCCCCGCTGCCGGGCCTCTGCTCACGACGTCCGCTAGCCTCCGACCGCCATGGCGAAGACGTGCAGCGCGGGGTTGTAGCCCGCGACGCTGCCCAGGCTGGGCAGGGTTACGGCCTCGACGGTCCGGCCGGCCTGCAGGGTCACGTTCTGCTCGAACAAGTACACCGTGTGACCGGACGACCCGGTGGGATAGTTGGCGTAGTTCACCGACGCTACCTGCGTGTTAGCCGGGTTCCCGTTCTGCCCGGACGCGTACCAGAAGTTCCCGACGTCGAGGGTGAACGTCTGCGTGGTGCCGTCGGTGTAGTAGATCGTTCCGGTACCGGACTCAGGCGAATTGTTGGCCGTGGCCAGGAAGCCCAGCACGGAGCCCGACCCCGAGACGGCGATCGTCTGCCCCTCCGCCATCGTGTTGTCCGGCTGCGCGGATGCCGCGCCCGGCCAGGCGAAGGTAAGCCCGCCGGCGTTGACGGAAGCACCCGGCGTGATGCCGTCGGCGGCGAGGCCCTGCGCCGAGAACGACGTGCCGTTGCCGTCAAACCCGATGAACCCGGGTGAGGGACCGGGATCCGAGTCATCCGTCACGGCCTCGTTGTTGAACGTGGCCGCCAGCGAGGGTGCCGGCACGTTCACCGTCGCCGTATTGGTGAGCGTCCGCGAGCCGTCGTAGGCAGCCGAGGCCAGCAGGCTGTTCGCCCCCGCCGACAGCCCTGACGACGGCGCGGTCACCTTGAAGGTCGCCGTCGCCGACTGCCCGGGGCCGACTGTCCCCGCGGAAACCGGGCCGGACGGCGAGATGGTCCACCCGGACGACGGCGCGGTCAGCGACAGGGACGCGGAGCGCAGCGGCGCGCTCCCGGGATTGCGCAGCGTGTCGGTCACGGTGAAGGACGACGTCGCCAGCGCGGTCGACGGCACCGCGGCCAGCGTGGGCGAGAGCGCGGCGGGCGCCCCGTACACCGCGGGGTTGTAGCCGGGGCTGGGGACCGGTGCGACCTGGACGCCGCCCGCCTGGTCCCCCGCTGCCACGAGCGACACGGCGTCGAGCCCGCCGCCCGCCTGGTTAAGCCCCCAGACCGCGATCGCGAGGGTGTTGGTCCCGTGCTCGTTGAGGATGCCGGCAGGCACGTAGAACTGGTGCTGCGGCCCGGCATTGTTCACGTACCGTCCGATCAGCCAGCCGTTGACGTAGATGAACGCCCGGTAGTCAGCCGTTCCCGCGCCCGGCCCCGGCCCCCCGACCTGCACGTCGACCGGGACGTAGCTGTTAGCCGGCAGGTGCAGCGAGAAGTTGGTCCGGTACCAGCCGATGCCCGCCGGGACGCCCCGAGTCGACCAGCTGTCCGGCAGTGTCACGTCCTGCCAGTTCTCGTCCGGGTAACCGGGTAGGTTCCAGCCGTTGTCTGAGCCGGAAAGCCCCGCCTCGTTCATGACTCCGCGCACGGGATCCTGCAGGGTAGATCCCCCGGGCGCGCCCATCAGGCGCCACGAGACCGGGGCCGACGACCCGGCGAGCACGGCGTTGTACAGTCCCACCTTCTCCCCGGACGGCCCCTCCGGGTTGCCGGTGTTCTCCACGAGCACCGCGATCACGTTGTCCGCGCCGGCCTTCACCGCGCCGGCCGGGAACGTGAACGTCTGGGTCTGCGCGCCCGCCGCCGAGCTAGACCCCAGGAAGGCGCCGTTCAGCCACACCGAATACGCGCCGGTGGGCGAGATGCCGTCGGCAGTCAGCGTGACGCCGGTCTCCGACCCGGTCGCGGTGAAGTGCCCGCGGTACCACACGAACCCGTGGTCGTACCCGTAGTCCGACGCGTACAGCACCGGCGCTGACGGGGAACTAGCGTTGGAAACCGGGTGGTCGGCCAGGGTCCAGCCGCTGTCGTCGAACCCGGGCTGCGCCTCGGGTGCCTCGCTCGCGAACTTCCAGTTGGTCAGCTGCGGCAGCGTCACCGGAGCGGGCCCTGCGACGGCGCCGGCCAGGGACCCGTCGGGGCTCACCGTCGTGCGCACCGGAGCTCCGTTCCACGTTACCGAACGGACCGTGGCCGGTGCCCATACCGCCAGGTTTCCTGCTTTCGACGTGTCGCCCGTGAGCTCCAGGGTGTCGCCGGTCACGCGGGCGGTCCTGACGAGGTAGCCGCCTTCGACGAGCACGGTGCCGTCGGCCGTCGACTCCGGCCAGAAGTCCTCGGCGGTGTTCGTGTCCGCGACGAGCAGCAGCAGCGGCGTGGTCCCGCCGCCGTTGATCTCCACCTTGGCGAGCCCGTCATGGACGTAGTCGAGTCTCAGGTTGCCGCTGGCGGGATCCCAGGTGCTCTGCACCGTGCCGGACAGGACGTCCACGGCTGGCTTGCTGGCGTAGTGGAGCACGGTCTCGCCATCGGTGCCCGCGGGATCGTACAGGAGCGCCATGTCTTCTGGCTGTGCTGTGCGGGAGCCGATTGTCGCCTGGGTCATGAGCTCGGAGGTCGAGTAGACCAGGTGCTGGCCGCCGAAGTCGTAGTTGGCGACGAGCAGCCGCGAGTCGCGCCCGTCGAGCGTGATCGTGCCAGACTGCGGGACCTGCGGGAAGTAGCCGGCGAGTTCGGCGGCGGTGGGCACGTTGACGGCGTCGATGACGACCGTGGCCGCGCTCGAGGCCGCATCCTTGGTCCCGGTCGCCGTGATCGTGAGCGTGTGGGTGCCGCTCGCCAGGCCGCTCGCGGCTGAACAGGATCTGCTGGAACTCCTTGCCTACGGAGTCGTAGGTATCGACGGTCGCGACCTGAGTGCCGTCGATGGACACGTCGGCGATGCCGCCATTGTTGTTCTTGGGCCCGATCCACTGCACGGCCGTCCCGGTGAACGTGACGGACATGGTGGCGCCGGCCTGCTGGCTCCACGACTCGGTGCTGTCGTAGTCGCCGGCGGTGTAGTTGCTGTTGCCGGTGTTAGCGTGCGTCCAGGTTCCGGTGTAGGTCAGGGCACTTGACGCGTCGTCGTACGTGAAGCTGGTGGCGGGCGTCAGGCTGAGGGCGATGTGGGTGCTGGCGGTGGCCGTGGACGTGGCGTTGGACTGGCGGACGTAGACGAACTGGGTGCCGGTGCTCGGGTTGACCCGGTCGAGCGTGGTGATGGCCGGGTTGTCCGCTGTCGGCGCCTGTGCCGGCACCGTCTGCGTCAGCGGGGCAACCGAGGTCTCGAGGTCGTTGATGAGCTTGTTCTCGCCGTACTTGGAGCCGGCGATGTCATTGGGGTTGGTCGGGGTTCCGATCTCCCCGGTCTCGCGGATCGCCGCCCCGTAATCGTATGAGGTGTAAACCTGGGGCGCGGGCAGCCAGCCCCAGTTCGTGCCGCCGACGCCCATGTAGTAGCTCTGCATGGTCGAGCCCTGGATGATGTTGTCCTTGTAGTAGACGTTCTCGAAATCAGCGCCGGTCATGTCGTAGCAGTCGTCGTAGCCGGCACCGCCCCAGCCGTCGAACGAACCACCCTGGTACTCGGGCAGGTAGACGGGCTCGCCGGGGTAGGACGGGTAGCCGGATTGCGGCTGGCCGAAGTTCTCCGGGTTCGCGCAGTCGAACCCCAGCGGGTAGTTGTCGGTGCCGCTGATGTTCACCGCGCCAAGCCCGGAAGTGTATGTCTGCGCGCCGCAGCACTGGTTGAACGTGAACGGCACGTCAATACCGTCGGATGTGGCCTGCTGCTCGAGGTCGGCCATGTACTGGTCGGCGGGCGTGCCGTGAGCGGCGTACTCGTTCTCCACCTGGTAGGCGATGACGTCGCCGCCCTTGGTGACCTGGTGCGCGGCGATGATCGGGTCGATCTGCGACAGCCACTGCAGCGCGGCGGACAGGTACGGCTGCACGTCGCTGCGGTAGCCGTTCTGCGCGGTGAGGACCCACGACGGGATGCCGCCGCCGTCGGTCTCCGCGTTGATGTACGGGCCCGGGCGGGCGATCACGTACAGCCCGGCTTCCTGTGCCATGTTGAGGAACTCGTTGTAGTCTCGCACGCCGCTGAAGTCGTAGGCGCCGGGAGCGGGCGAGTTGTAGTCCCAGTCGAAGTAGACGGTGACGGCGGTGTAGCCGTCAGCCTTCATCTTCTGCAGGTCATCGAGCCACAGGCTCGGGCTCGGGGTGCGCCACGGGTCGAACTCGCCGGCCGTGACGTACACGCGCTTGCCGCCGATCAGCATGGAGTACTGGTCGTAGCTAACGGTCTGGGGCGCGGTCTTCAGGATGTCCTTCGGCTCGGGGACCGGTTCCGGCGTTGCCGCGCTCGTGGTGTCGGCCTGCGTGCCGCTGACGGCTTTCGTGTTCGCGGTGACCGTGAACGTGTAGGGGGTACCGTCAGTGAGCCCGTCGATGATCGCCCAGTCGTTCGGCACGTCAGCCGTGACCTGCTGACCGCCCGGAGAAGCCGTCACGGTGTAGCTGACGACCTGGCTCGCGCCGGTCCTCGGCGGGCACCACACGACGGTCGCGGACGCACTGCCGGGTATCGCCCGGGCCAGCGTGGGTGCGCCGACCGTGGCGTCGTCCGCGGCCCCGGAGGTGGCGGCCGGGCACGACGCGTCGGTGCCGGACGGCCTCGCCGCTGTCCTGGCACTGGCGGACGCCGCGCCAGCCGACGCGGCGGGAGCCAACGCGCTAGGCGCCGCGGTAGCCGGCTGGGCTAGCTGCGGAACCCCCAGGGAGACAAGGAGCAGGGTGGCCGCGCTAGCGGCGACCATGCGGAAACGCCGGAAAACACCATCGTTCATTCGGGCTCACCCGCATCGCACGAGGCAATAAAGCGTGACAAGGTCAACCAAATTCACGCAATCTCAAATGTCAAGACTTGACTGAGACAAATGTGAGCGCTAACACCAAGCCTGGACGAGCTGGTAGCCCAGCGAGTGCTCCGCGGCTAGCTCGGCGTGGATGCGCCGGTAGCCCCAGCATGGGTTGTCCCGCGCCATCTCCAGCACGGACGCCCATGTCCTTGGCCGCCCGGCACACCCGCGCGGATAGGCGCAGTGCCGCCGGACGGTGCGCGCAAGACACCAGCTCAGCGGCCGTGACATGGTTATCGGCACCCACAGCCTCAAGCACGCTGCCCCGCTGGCCGCCAGTCATAGGAAAGCCTTTTCCTCAGTGGCGAGCCAGTGCAGCGGCGCTTCCCGCGAGATGGCGAGCTTCTATCCGTGACAGGGCGGGGCACCGCGCGGCATGGACGCTTACCAATGGGACAAGCTCGCTCGCACACACGCACGCGCCTGTCTCCGTGCAAATCACGCTAACCACCGTGTCGTCGATCTTTGCGCGGCGCAGGTCTTGACAACCCTGAGCTGATCTCTAGCGTCGCAAGAAAGAAAAGGTTTTCCTTGCTCTCCGTCAGCCAAGGACCTCCGGAAGGACCACGGATGAGCGCAGCGACGCGCCGACGATTCACCTAGATGACAGTTCTCATCGCTGCGTTCGCCGCACTCGTCGGCATGGCACCGCCAGCCGCGGCGAAGCCGACCGGAACGGAAGCAGCGCATCCGCGGGACACCGGCGCGGCCAGCTCCAGCCGATGCCGACGCTGCCGGTGAACATCTGCCAGAACTCCGCGCTGCCCCGCGACTACGGCACCAACTTCCCGACCCCGGGTGACCCGGATGGGTTCGGGTTCGCCAACCAGACCGTGATCGGCTGGGAGGGTAACTACTACGCGCCGTTTGAGTTCCTGTCGGGCTCGTATTTCGCTCGCGGCGTTCCGGACACCTATCAGCCTGGCGGGGAGGGCCAGGCCTACTGCGGCGCGATGTACTCGTTCGGCGTCTACACCTATGGCCTCGCGGCAGGCCACGCGCCGCCCGCCGGGTCCGTGCAGTGGACCGAGGCCGACGGGTACCTGCCCGCCATGACCACCTCGTTTACCCGTAACAACGTGGCGATCGCGATCACTGACTTTGCGAACGAGCAGTCTGTAGGCGGCAGCCCGGTCGAGCTCGTCTACACGCGGGTGAAGGTGACCAACGAGGGCACCGCGGCGGTGACCGTGCCGTCAGGTCAGACCGGGCCCAACCTCGTCGCATTGAACTCCGCATCGGACACGGTGCAGCCGGGCCAGACCGTCAAGCACGACTTCGTGGCGGCGGTCGACACCTTCAGCACCACGACGCCACTGCCTTCGGTGGCGTCGCTGACCCCAGCGAAGGGCAACCCCGGCGCGCTCCCCTATGACGCCGCGTACCAGCACATGGCGAACTACTGGAACCAGCGGCTCTCGGTCACCCCGAAGCTCTCCCTGCCCGACGTCTCGCTGGCCAATACCGGCAACCTGAAGGACCCTGGCACCGCGATCGGCAACGCCTATAAGGCCGCGTTCATCTACACGAGGATCGTCCAGGTCGGCGAGGCGCCGTTCTCCGGCGCGAACAACTACGCGTACCTGCTCAACCACGACCTGCCCGGCATCCTGGCCAACCGGTTCGAGGAGGGGGACTTCACCGGCGCGCAGAGCTTGCTGCTGAACGGCCGGATCTCTGAGGCGTCCAACTTCAACGAGCTCGGTGCCAACTGGTACTGGGACGGCCCGTGGCGGACCCCGGTCGCCTGGGCGGCGTACCTGGAGGGGACCGGCGACACCGCGTTCGTCAGCCAGTACTTCCACGACGACGCGAACGGGCCGAGCCAGTGGGGGCCGAGCGTGTACACCCTCATGCACACCGACTACCTGGCACAGCTCAGCGCCACGACCGGCTATCTCAAGGCCTCTGACGACAATGACTCCGGGGGCACCTGGCTGTTCGACGACGAGACCGCGCTTGCCGGGCTCGCCGCGTACAAGTACATCGCCACCCGGATCGGCAACACCGCCGAGGCGCAGTGGGCCGACGGCGCGTACACCAGCCTGCTGAACGCCGTGAACGCCGGCCTAGCAGCGAACGAGAAGGCGAACGCGTTCGACTTCCTGCCGTGCGAGGTCAACGTTCCGGTGACCGGCGACCGCTGCAACTCCCCGAGCGACGCGAACTGGGCCGGCTCGAACCTCTGGGGCCAGAACGTCTGGGACATCATGCTCCAGGGCGGCGACCTGAACGGCATCCTCGGCGACCCCGCGCAGACCGACAACCTGTACGAGACCGGGTTCAGCGGCTCGCTGGCACGGGCGTGCCCTACCCGTCGTTCGGCGCGTACACCGGGTACAGCGTCGCGCTTAACACCGCCTACTCGCAGGGCGCGCTCTACGGCAACGCCTACCGCGACCTGCCGATCACCAGCTACGCCTGGCAGATCGCCAGCACCACCGGCGGCCCTAACGCCTGGTGGGAGGCCAACGGCTCCGCGCCGGACCCGGACAACCCCTGGGCGGGCAGCCACGCCGCACCGCAATTCGGCGCGATCCCGTACGCCTGGCCGATGGCCGGGCAGACCCAAACCCTGCTTCAGTCGCTTGTCGCCCCTGGGCTCGAGTCAAGCACCGCCAAGGACGGGTCGTACGTCTACCAGACCCTGCTCTACGTCGGCCGGGGCATCCCGGACGCGTGGATCACGCCCGGGCAGGCCATCGCCGTCGAGAACCTCACCGCGTCCTACAACGAGAAGTCCGGTCACCGTGACAGCTACGGCGTGCGGATCGCAACGACCTCGCAGGACGGGAATCGCGTTGTGCAGGTGTCGCTCAGCGGCCACCTGCCCGGCGATGACGTGCGGTCCAGCTCCCGGTGTTCGCTGACGCCCGCGTGCGAAGCGTGACCGGAGGCAGCTACGACGCTGCCACCCACACGGTCACGATGCACGGCCGCGCATCCGGGTCACGCTCGGCCAGTCCGGCAAGCCGGCGGTCGCCGTGCAGACCGCCAGCACGGTGCAGGGAACACACAGCCAGCCCACGCTGACCTCCGGCACGCCGACCACGACGACCGCGAGCATCACCAACACCGGCAAGACCACGATCAGCAACGTCACGGTCAGCCTCCAGGTGCCTGCCGACTGGACGGTCCAGGCCGCCACCACGGCCCGCTTCTCCGCCATCGCGCCTGGCAAGGCCGGGACCGTCACCTTCGACGTGACCCCGTCCGCCAGCGCGGCCGGCGCAGCGGGCTGGTCGCGACCGCCACTTACAGCGCGCCGGACAACACACCGGGCTCGGTCAGCTCCGAACAGTGGGTCATCGCCCAGAAGCCGCTGCCGCTCCCGCCGGAGCGACCGATCTCGCCCTGTCCGCGACCCCCTCGGCGTCATATACCTCGCCGTGGACCACGGTGTCGGCCATCAACAACGGCATATACCCCATCCAGTCGAGCGACGACAACGACCTGACCCCCTACTGGGGTGACTGGCCGCGGTAGGCACCCACTGGATCGAGCTGGACTGGAGCTCGCCGATTACGACAAACGGCACCGAGATCTACTGGGCCGACGACGGTGGCGGCCTGCTGCCGCCGTCCTCGTGGGTGGTTCAGTACTGGACCGGCAGCGCGTGGGCCGACGTCAGCAACCAGAGCGGCGAGCCGACTGCGATCAACACGTTCAACCAGGTCAGCTTCGACCCGGAGACGACCACCCGGCTGCGCATCTCAATGCAGAGCTCTGGCACGGCATCAGTGGGAGTCATCCAGTGGATCGTGCCGAGTATCCCTAGCTCGTAAGTCCGTCCAGGGTTGTCGGTGCCGAAAACTCTGTCACCCACGAATACCGCCAGTGCCCGACGCTAAGCCCGAGCGCAGCTTCGTGTCGGGACGTCTCCAGTCTGCAGGATTGCCTGCGGGTCGCCCGAATGCCTGCGGGCCTGCTCGGCCTCCTCACTCCCCCGCGTTGGATTCTCGGCGGCCATGTTAGGGTGTGCCGGCTGCGGCCATATTGGTCGGTTGACACCCGGCGCGATCCGCGCACGGAGGTCCGGCCGGCCCGGCGATGCTGGTGGCACACGTCCAACTCAGATCGGGACCACTGAAGGAGACACCTCGTGGGTGAAGCGCGACGCAGCCGGCTTCAGGCCCAATCGCTCAAGGCGTGGACGAGGTTTCACCGCTGGGTGTACCAGCGCACTGATGGCAAGGTCCTCTCCCGTATGCGCGGCAAGCCCGCACTCCTGCTCACTACCACGGGACGCCGCAGCGGCCGACTGCACACCGTCCCGCTGCCCTACCTCGCCGACGGCGACAAAATGATCGTCATCGGGTCGGCCTCAGGCGCCGAACGTCACCCAGCCTGGGTGCTCAACCTCATCGCGAACCCATGCGTCACCGTGCAGTACCTCGCCGACTCAGGACCAGCTCATGCGGAAATCCTTGCCGGCGGCGAACGCAAGGCAATGTGGGAAAGGATCAACGTCGAAGCCCCCTGGTACGCGGGCTACCAGCAGCGGACCAGCCGAGAGATCCCACTCATCCGGTTGACTCGCACGCAACCCGCTAAGTGAGCGGGCAGTCACCAGGGCACGACTCCGTCGTCGGGGCTATCTCACCAACGGTTTTCCCGGCGGATTCAATTACCGTCCGTGATGATTCCGTACCTCTCGGTGTGGGCGCGCAGCAGCCTGACGAGTTCGGGCGAGATGGGGACGGTATGCCACACACTCCCCCACAGGCCCTCAAACTAGCCCTTGACGGGGGTTATGTGAACGATCACAATCAACCTGGATGTGGGGCGGTCACATAAAAGTGAGACCGGGGCCGTCACACACGGGCAGGAGACCGGCGATCCAACGGAGGGATCGGTCGTGCTGTTCTACCGAACGGTGGCGGCGGCGTCCGCCATGGCAGTCGCGGCCGCGATGGCCGCCCTCGTCTCGCATCCGGCCGCTGCTGCGGCCAGCGGCGGAACCCTCACCGTCAACCTCGCCTCTTCGACCGGTCCGGTGCTCGGCGGTGCCAGCGGTGCGCTCTACGGGCTGTCTGAGAACGGTGTCCCGGGATCGGACCTGCTAAGCCCGCTGCACATCGAGACGATCGCCGCCGGGCCCGCCGGCGGGGCGCAGCACCCGTCCGGGCACACGGACCAGGTCGCCCCCGAGTTCTTCGGCATGGGCGGCAAGTGGCTGCTCGACTACATGCAGGACTACTACTCGCAATGGCCTTACCAGAACGTCGGCATCAGCAGCTACCTGTCCGTCGTCGACACGATCGTGACCGGCGTCCGGAACGGTCCGGACGCCAGCCGGTACGTCTTCGTGCCGTTCAACGAGCCGGACTGGATCTGGTACTCGCTCAATCCGTCGAACTCCAATTTCGGCACAGAAATGACCCAGTTCGAAGAGGACTGGACGACGGTCTTCCAGCGGATACGCGCCGACGACCCGGGCGCGCTTATCGCCGGCCCCAATACCTCCGTGTACAACGCCACCGTGATGAGCGACTTCCTCAGCTACGCCAAGGCACACGACGTGCTGCCGGACGTCGTCACCTGGCACGTGCTCGAGCCAAGCACGGAGGAGTCGTTCCCCGCCGACTACGCGAACTTCCGCGCGCTCGAACGTCAGGACGGCATCGCGCCGATCCCGGTGGACATCGACGAGTACGCGGACCGGTACCAGCTGTCCGTGCCAGGCGAGATGGTGCAGCTGCTCGCCGAGTTCGAGGACGCGAAGGTCTACTCCGACCTGCCGTTCTGGGACATCGCCGATAACTACTCCGACACGGCCGTCCGCAACGACGAGCCGAACGGGCAATGGTGGCTCATGTACTGGTACGGCCAGCTCACCGGCCGCACCGTGACCGTGACGCCGCCGCAGTCTGACGTGCTCGACACCCTCCAGGGGCTGTCCGCGCTCGACACCGCGAAACGCCAGGCCCGAGTCCTGCTCGCCGATCCGTCCGGCGGCACGGACTCGGTGAAGCTGACCGGGATCGACCCGGCCGTGTTCGGCCAGGCGGTGCACGTGTCCGTGCAGTCCATCGGCTGGACCGGGTACGACGGATCCGCGTACACGCCGCTGGACGTGGCGGAGACCGACTACCGGGTGGTGAACGGGACCGTCACGGTGCCGCTCGGCGAACTGAACCCGAGGACGCTTACCAGCTGATCGTCACGCCCGCCTCGAAAGCGTCCGTGACCGCGCTGCCGCCCTGCGGAGACCCAGACCTACCTCGCGGCGGACGCGGCGCTGACCGACGCCACCGTCTACAGCCAGGGATCTCAGTCCAACTACAACGGCTACGCCACCGCGGGCGGCAAGGACGTCGGCTCCATCGACCAGCCGGGCAGCCGGGTGGCCTTCACCGTCAGCGTCCCCTCCTCCGGGCGGTACCTGATGTCGGTGTACTACGGAAACCAGACCGGCACGATCGCCCAGCAGATCCTGCGTGTCGACTCCGGCTCCTGGTCGTTCATCAGCTACCCGCCGACGCTGAACTGGCTGTTCCGGTCACATGAGGACGTGTACCTGAACCTCTCCGCGGGGACGCACACCATCACCTTCGGCGTGTCCGACCCGTCGATCGGCACCGCGAAGGGCCAGGTCACGATGGACGACATCCAGCTGACATACGCCCCTGGCGCGGTAGCAGGCGTGACCGGGCCCGGCACCACGTACGCCGCCGCTTATGCGGACCTGTCCGGCAGAGCGTCCACTGTGCCGTGCGACGGCCCCGGGTGCCTGGCCGCCCAGGACGTCGTGCTTGGCTCGGGCGGCTCCGCCTCGTTCGAGGTGGACGCAGGCCCCGACGGGTTCTACCGGGTCACGCCGGCCGGCGCTGCCGGGCACGGGCTTCCGGACAACACAGTGCGCTGACCGTCGACGGGGCCAGGGTCTCCCCCGGCATCGTTTACCTGCACGCGGGGATCAACCCGGTGACGTACACGGGCACCGGGATCCTGGGCGGGCTGTCCGTGACACCGGCTAGCGGGCATGCGACCACCTATGCGGCGTCGGCCGCGCAGAACGTGCTGTCCGGCACGGCGAAGGTGGAGTCCGACCCCTATGCCGACGGAGGCCAGTACGTCGGCTGGATCGGCAACGGCACGGCCAACACGCTGACCTTCACCGGGGTGACCGTGCCATCCGCCGGCACCTACCGCATCATGATCAGTTACGCCGACGCCGACGGCGAGAGCTCCGGCAACTACAACACCAACCTCATCGACCGTGCCTTCACGCTCACCACGTCGGCGGGCTCGTCGGTCACGACGTACGCGCGCAATACCTACAGCTGGGACCAGTTCGACACGGTGGAGGTGACCGCCCGGCTCGATGCGGGCAGCAACACCATCACGATCGGAAACCCAACCTACTACGCGCCCAATGTCGACAAGATCATCGTCGCTCCGGCCTCAAGCGGGTAAGCGCCTGTGCCCTAAATCGGGGAGTAGCAGGTCAAAAGCCACGTGCCCACCAACCGGTTCTGGCACGGCGCAGGGCTTCGAGCACTTCCTTCGGGTCGAGCGTCAGGCCGCCCAGCGCACCGGCGAGGACGGCCACGTAGCAGACCTCGATCCGGACGGTTGAGACAACGGTCACCCGGCTCCTCTCGCCGCACACGCGCCTCGACGCCCAGGATGCCGTACCGGAGCTGCATGTCTCTCCCTTCCTTGTGCTCGCCGGGCTAGCCGAGGAACGGCAGCAGGTGTTTGAGCAGGAGTTCCGGGTTTTCTTCAGGGATCCAGTGACCGCAGGGGAACACGGCGCCCGTGACGTCGCTGGCGTACCGCTGCGCCAGGTCGAGGACGACCTGGCCGAGGGCGCCCTCGCCGCCGATCGCGAGCACCGGCATGGACAGCGGCGTTTCGCAGATCGCGGATCGTGTCCTCGACGTCGCGGTGGAAGGTCCTGAAGTACGCGTAAGAAGCCGCGAGGTGCCCGGGCAGCCGCAGCTGCGCGGCGTACTCCGCGATCGCGTCAGGCTCCACCGCGCCCTTGACGACCTCGAGCCAGTCCACGAAGCCCGCGATCCAGGTGTCCTCGCGCCCGCTTACGATGCGCTCGGGCAGCCCGTTGCCGAGCGCGAAGAAGCCGAAGTTCCACAGGCCGGGTCCTGCCGGGGTGAGCGCCGGGGACTGGTAAACGCTCTCGTCGACCCGCGGCCCCTCGATCACCGCCAGGCGGCGTACCGAGTCCGGGCGGGCGGCCGCGTAGGCATAGGAGACCATGGTCCCGACGTCGTGCCCGACCACGTTGACCTGGCCGGCGTGGCCAGTCGCAAGCAGCAGCTGGTGGATGTCCTCCGCCAGGGTGGCCTTGTCGTAGCCCTTTTCAGGCGCGTCCGACCCGCCCGAGCCGCGCAGGTCAGGCACGATCACCGTGTACTGCCCGGCCAGAGCGGGCATCACCTTCCGCCACATGTACCAGGTCTGCGG
Organism: uncultured Actinomycetes bacterium; assembly: GCA_963717125.1. GTDB lineage: Bacteria > Actinomycetota > Actinomycetes > Streptosporangiales > Streptosporangiaceae > RYN-230. Next base: position 1,163,656 of record CAVQVG010000007.1, on the reverse strand, counting down.
GTAACCGTGCAGAAGCACCAGAGCCGGTCCCGCGCCCCCGATCGCGTAGTTGAGCGTGACGCCATTCGCCTGCGCCGTTTTCTCGGTGAAGCCCGCGGGGATCTTGGAGGTGCTGAGCTGTGTCACTTGCCTACTCCTTTTGCCGAGGTGAGCTGCCTGGGCTGGCTGTTGGGCCTCAGCCTCGCACTCGCGGGGGGCGCCTGGCACCCGTGGTCATCACGGGCCGGTGCCCTGGCCCGCCGCCCGGGCCACGCCCGTGCTCGCCCTGAACAACCAGGTGCGTGAGCCCGACGGCCTGACCTCTAGCCGATCATCAAAATGGCTTCATCGCCGAGTTCGGCGCCGGAAGATCGACCGCCAGGTGGACTACTCGAACGCCAGGCCCCGATGCCCGGCCCCGGCCAGCACGACCTGGCCGGCACCTTCGCCCCCGACCTCACCCTGCACACCACCCAGGGCACAACCAGCGTCGCGGAACTCATGCGCACCGCACGGCCGGTCTTCCTCGACCTCGCCGACCGCCCGGACCTCCGCCAGACCGCCCAGGACTGGCGCCACCGCGTCGACATCCGCACCGCCCGCACCGACACCCGCCGGCCGACGCCCTCCTGATCCGCCCGGACGCATGCATCGCCTGGGCCGCCGCCACCGGCGAACCCGCCGGCACCGCCAAGCCCGCGCTGCGCGAAGCGCTCTCCGGCTGGCTCGGCGCCCCCCTGAAAACGACAGTGCCCGTCATCAACCGGACCTCCTGACAGGACCGACCGAGAACGCCAGGAGCACGCAGCGTAGTGACCATGGACACTCATTAGTCACTCACTCCAGCCGCTTTACGCCCGCTGGCGTGCTACCAAGGACAGCTGCCCTTGAGGCTCGACTTTCGCGGTTATGCGGCGAGGTCTTCCCAGGCCAGGCGGATGGCGCTGATTTCTTCGAGTGTTGGCTGGTCAGGGCGAGATCCTTAAATGGGGTGGCGATAAGGACGCGGCGGAGCTTGGCGGCGATGTCGGCGGTCGAGGGCTGAGTTTCGAGGTGTACCAGGGAGGGCGGTTACGGCGGGTTTCGATGTCTGGGGGTCGCAGCCGGCGGTGGCGTACCAGCAGGTAGTGATGGCCTGGCAGGCGAGCTGGAACGGGATGGTGCGCTCGACGGCGCGGGCGGTGCGGTTGCTGGCCTGGCCGGTGCCGAAGACCTGCTTTGCGTCTTCGATAGCGATCTAATGCCCACCTGGCGGCGTAGCGTTCGATGACCTGCGCGGCGGAGGCGGCGGCATCGGCGGTGACCAGGGCCAGGTCGTGGCCGGTCTTGGATTTCTCGCGGATGAGCACGACGGCGACCGGCGGGTACCGAAGACCGAGTGCCACAGGCAGGTGACCACGGCGGCGTGAATGGTTGTGGCTTGCCGTAGCGGGTGACGGTGACCGGCGCGAAGTTCGCGGTGGCGGCCAGTTTTGCCAGGGAGGCGAGCCGGTCTCCCTTTCCGGGGCGGACCGCGCTTCCCGGTCCGGCCGGCCAGCCCGTGCAAGGCGGCGTCCTTGCGCAGCCGGGTGGTCCAGGTCATGCGGGCGGGGAGCTTTTTCAGCTCGCCGCCGGCGTAGGCGGAATCGGCCACCACGTGGATGTCCTGGCTGGGCAGCGCGCCGGCGATCGCTGCGGCCATGCGGCGGGCCAGCCAGAGCCGGGACGCCGAGCTGGTGCCTTTGATGACCAGCTTGGCCAGCACTGGGATAGCCACAGGCCTGCTGATCATGGGCAGCCGCACGACGACGGCCGCGATCACCCAGTTGTTGCCGTATCCGGTTTTCGCTGGTCCCGCCGCGGATCCGTCGTGGAACCATGAGGCGGCCCAGACCTTTTTCCCGCGCCGCCGGAACAGGGTGTCATCGACCGCCACGGTGACCGGCGCCCCGGCAGGGACCAGCAATGCGGCCACCAGTTTCGCGACGGCCAGGCCCAGCTCGTCCGGGCTCCACCGGGCACCGGAGAAGAACCGGTGCGCGCGGTCATGGCTCCACGCCCGGGAAAGACCCGCGCCAGTCAGCATCCCGCATACCGTCCGCTTCCCGGCCTGCGCCGCGAATCCGCAGGCCAGCATGGTGAACGTGCGGAACGACGGAGCAGTGAACAACGGCGCGAAACCGGTCAGCAGAGTCATCAGCGACACTGGAACCTGCAGCGTGGCATCCGGGAGCATCGGCGGGAACCCGTTTCATCGGCGTTGTTCGTCCCCGAGGGGCCAGGCCCCTGGCTCAGCGGCGCAGAGCGGTCTCCCGTTCCATATGCGACAGCTTCTCGGGATTGCGCACGGCGTACAGCCCGCTGATGAGGCCGTCGTCGACGCGCACTGCCATGACGGTGTCGATCTCACCGTTGAGCCGGATGATCAGCGCCGGGTAGCCGTTGACCTGTGCCGGCTGCAGCGACGCCGCGGCGGCGATCCTGCCCAGCACGCGGGCCACGCTGCCGGCCCCTCGACGGGCGCCAGCGCGGCCTGCGCGACTCCGCCACCGTCACCCAGGAAGACGACATCCGGCGCGAGGATGTCGAGCAGGCGCTGCAGGTCGCCGGTTTCGACCGCCCGCTGGAACGCTTCGAGCGCGTCCCGGGTCTCGGCCGGGGAAACGACCCCGTGCGGTCGGCGGGCGGCGACGTGTGCCCGTGCCCGGTGGGCGATCTGGCGGACCGCGGCCGGGCTCTTGCCGACGGCCTCGGCGATCTCGTCATAGGTCACATCGAACACCTCGCGCAGCACGAACACCGCCCGCTCGGCCGGCGTGAGGGTCTCCAGCACCAGCAGCATCGCCATCGAGACGCTGTCGGCCAGCTCGGCATCCTCGGCCACGTCGGGCGTGGTCAGCAGCGGCTCGGGCAGCCAGGGGCCGACGTAGGATTCCTTGCGCCGGCGGAGCGTACGCAGCCCGCCCAGCGCCTGGCGGGTGGTGATCCGGACCAGGTACGCACGCTGATCCCGCACGGTGCCCAGATCGACGCCCGCCCACCGCAGCCAGGTCTCCTGCAGGACGTCTTCGGCGTCGGCGGCCGAGCCGAGCAGCTCGTAGGCGACGGTGAACAGCAGGTTGCGGTGGGCGACGAACCCCTCGGTGGCCGAGTCCATCCGGCCGCCATCAGCGAGCAGCCCGGCCATGTCCACTGCTGGCTCGTTGCATTCGCTCATAGCTGGCTCCTGCCTGTTGATCTCGACCTTGCCATACGCACAAGACGCCGGTACCCGCCGTCTTGTGACACCCGCGTCCGGTGGCCTACGTCACAGGGCCGCGCTGTCACAAGGATCGGGTCGCCGGCATCTCCATGGTCGTCAGGATGCCGCGCGAACGATCCGCGCGGCACGCCAGTCCACGAGTGAGGACGAAGTCATGGAACCCCGTTTCGACCTGTTCGCCAACGAGCTCGGCGCCAAGTTCAGCAAACGGTTCGCCAGCGTCAGCCTGGCGATCGAGCAGTCGCTGCCCAAGACCCTCCTAGAGCTGGTGAACCTGCGCGCCAGCCAGATCAACGGCTGCGGTTTCTGCGTCGACTACCACACCAAGGAGGCCGCGGCCGCCGGGGAGACCGCGGTCCGGCTCAACCTGGTCGCCGCCTGGCGCGAGTCCACCGTGTTCACCGAGGCCGAGCGGGCCGCGCTGGCGCTCGCCGAAGAGGGCACCCGGCTCGCCGACGCCTACCAGGGTGTGTCCGACGAGACGTGGGCTCAGGTGCGCGAGTACTACGACGACGATCAGATCGCCGCGCTGGTCTACCTGGTCGCCATGATCAACGCGGCCAACCGGCTCGGGGTGATCGTGCGCAACCAGGGGGGTTCCTACGAGCCGGGCATGTTCACCAGCCTGACGAGCTGACCGGCAGGCGAATCCCGGGCCGGCCCAGGGATCATTCGATCCGGGCCGGGCCCGCGCATGTCCGGGCGCGGCTTCGGCGACCTGAACGCGTCGCCGAAACCTGCAACCTGGCAGGCCAGGCAATAACCACCAGCCGGGTGGCCGATCATGGTGGACCGCGTCTGATGCACGAAATCGGCAGTACCGGACGTTGCCCGAGCCAGCTAGCGCGATCGCGTACTGAGCCTTGCCACCGCGCAGGCCGCAGACGATGGGCGAGTGCTGAACCGCAGCTCTGGCGATCAGGCAAGCCCTTTCGCGATTGTCGGCCTTTGCAGCGACGCGAAATGCGGCATCAGATCCCGGTCGCTAGTCGGCGATCGATGCAAGAAGGTTCAAAGGCACCGCCGATGCTCCCTTATCTACCCGGCTTCCTGCCGTATCCCCAGATCACACCGCGTGTCATCCTTACCCGCTATCTGCCCGTCCGCCAGCACCCCCGAGTCAACCGCCGGGATCACCGGACAGGACCCAGAAAGTGCGAAAGTCGAGCTTGAGGAGAAACCGACAACTATCGCGGTCCCCGCCGAAGGGAGGACCGCCATTCGACCGACAAGTACCCCGGTCTGCACCGACATCTTCGGTGAGCCCCTACACCGGTATCCGGACTCTGCGGTATTCCCTTGGGCTCATGCCCGAGCAAGGCCAGAAACGTGCTGCTGAGGCGGCTTGCGCTGGGATTCCGATGCGGCGATCACGGGCGGTGCAGTTTGTTCAGAAACTGATCGACTATGTCATCGAACCGCCGTTCGCCCAGGCTGGCTTAGCTGGCCAGACGCCTGGAAAACACAACGTTGACCACGTAGAGTATCGCTTATATAGCTTTGTGTAGTCGCATCGTGTAGTTCGCCTGGGGGATCCGATGGTCGAGATTGACGACGGAGCGCTCAAGCAAGCGGTGGCCCGGTTTGTCTCGCTGGCCGGCTTGCCCGCACCGACTGCGGAGACGCTGGTCGAGGCAGCGCTCCAGGCGGCGGTGAAACAGACGCTTGAGACCATCGGCGGATCAGGGGCTGTCCCGTCGGCGCTGACCGCCACCAGGGCTGATGAGCTGCGGTACGTCTGCCTGCAAGCGGGGCGTGTTCTCAGCCAGCGCGAGGTTGGCGTGCTGTTCCGGACGACCCCGGCGAATGCGAGGTCGATCTTGACAACCATGACCGCCACCTACGAGCAGGCTCTGCACGAAGAGTTCATCAACGAGATGCGCGCCGCTGCCGAGGTGACCGCCACAGGATCGGCGGCCAGCGGTCTCAGATGGGCAGTGAAGTTCTCTCAGCAGACTGCCTACGACACGGCGCGTACGGAGCTTGAGCGCCTCGGTCTGCTGAACTTCGTCACCCTTGACAGTTCTGCCCGGACGGTTGACTTCGATCGGTCAGTCATCACAGCGGAGGGCAACGCAGACATTCTGGCCATGCTCGGGCTCAGGCCGCCCGCCCGCCGCGGCCGTTGAGGCAAGCCAGCTATGAGCGCGTCTCAGCAGGTCACGGACGCCTCGGGCGCACTCGGCTTGCTCTTGGCCATCGTCGCCTTGTTCACCTCCGCCCAGGCCAGCACCCTGCAATCCGAGCGTGCGCGACAGGGCGGCCCGAACAACGGCGCGAAGCCACGGATCGCGATACTGTCCTTTACCCTCGCCGCCGTGTCGGTCGCATCGCTTGTCAGCCTCTTTCCTGTTGCCTGGGCGGTTGTTGACGCCATCGGCGCCCGTGCATGGGAGCCGGCCTTCGGGGTCTTCCTCCTCGTGTACTTGCTGCTCGTACCTCTCTGCGTGTGGCAGGTGACCATAGCCGCCGGAGCGCTCGGCCTTCCAGCCCCCTCCTGAGGACCGGTGCCCGCGCTTTCGACGCTCCACCGCCTGGGTTCGGGGCACATTACGGCCACCTGATCCGCTTCCTCGCCGCAATCCCTGGCGGCCTGACCTGCAACGTCCGCGCGACCGGCTATGGGATTACCATCAGCCCGCTTCACTTTGCCGTGACTTGCCCCACTCCGCTACTGGTATTCAGGCGGACGCGACGGCGTTGCTCAGGCAGGCTGCTGACCTTGATCGGCGGGATCGGTGAACGCATCGGCGTGCAGCTCGTATGTGCCGGTGGATCGCAGCAGCCGTCCAATGAGCCGCTCGGTCACGGTTCCGGGTTGCTTGATAAGTTCCGCGTAGGACGCTGTGGTGGCCCGCCGGTAGGTAGAGGCGTCCGAGCGAGGTCCTGCGCGCCCTCGCAGGAGGTAGTCGTGGACGGGAAGGCCCCCGATACCGGTCGCACCTGCAGCGAGAATCCAGGTGCCGAGGTAGCCGGCGTGTTCTGCGGCGGCGGCGGTCAAGGCTACGAACTGGCGGGAGTAGCTGACTGCCCCGACCGGGAGAAGCCGCTGGCCATTCGCTGCGCGATCAGGAGATGGCAGGCTGTCGCTGAGTCGGCTCATGAAGATGCGCAACCCGCCGTCTTCGTCAACCTCTAGTTCGACAGCATCTTCAGGGGACGGGCCGGCGTCCGCTGACCAGGACCGGTCGCTGGCCAGTCCGTATGTGAGGGCAACCCCGGCCGAACGCAGCGCGAAGTCGCTCGCCCAGGTCAGGGGTGGGCTGAAGTCGCCCGCGCCCGCGGCCTGCAGGATCTTGTGAACATCGGGTGCATCAGCCCGCCGGGCGAACTCAGACAACCGCATCTGTGACCCGGCGCCGTGCACCAGGTCGAGGAGCATGCCTGGCCGGGCAGCGGCCGGCTCTGCGAGAAGGAACAGGTGGGCCTGCTTGCGAACGTCGGCGGGCACTGGGTCGCGGTCAAACTGCTCCTGCAGCCGCGCCAGCCCGTCCTGTCCGGTTGCCCGCCGCCGTTCATGCAGGCGCCGGACCTCGGGGTCGGACAGGTACAGCTTGGTTTTGTCGCCCCGGCCCAGGTACTTGTGCTCGACCATGTGCGGGGCCACCGCGCTGGGTGGGATATGCACTACCAGGTAGCCCAGCGAGTTGCCTCGGTCTGAGGAGATGGGACTGCACAGCACCGCCAGCGGCGGATCGGGGATCATGCGGGCGACCGTCTCGACCGTCTCGACCGTCTCGACCGTCTCGACCCTCTCGGCCAGCCCGGACAACGGCTGCGGGGCGAAGTGGAGTGAATTTGTCTCTTTGTCCTCGCCGATTCCGATGATGAGCGTTCATCCATCGACGGCGAAGGACGCTAGATCGCGTGCGAGTTCCTTGTTTGCCCCCCTGCCTGCGGATATCTCCCGCTTCACATCGAGGTAGTGGGTCTCTTCCAGCAGTCCCCGCTGTGCCGCTGCGCTGAGGTCAGTCTCGTTCTGGGGTGTCCAACGGCGCATCCCGGCTGACAGGTAAACGGGTTCCACGCAAATCAGTGTGACGCATTTGCGTCCACGCCCAGAGCAGGCTCGCGCATGCGAGTTACAGCTGACGGGGATCACGGCCCTATTGACGCTTCGTGGTGTGTGCTCGCGCGATAATAGCCCGCAAACGTAGCCGAGTGCTCCGTGCACCCCGTACTCATCCGCGCCATCCCCGTTGCCCGAACCAACTGCACCACGGTGGCATCGGAAAATAAGACCGTCATATACCCGCAGGCCAGCGGTAAGTCCCGGACGCATCATCCGCTCAGATCACTGGGAACCGGCCGGTATCCGAACCGTGAGGTATGACTCCCGGGACGGGATGACCAGGTGCCTGGCATCGGGAGGTCGCTTGCTCAGGCCCCAGGGCAAGGTGCGGTCGCGGTCTGGGGGCGGCAGGTTCTGGTTACGCGCGGCACATCGTTCTCGGCCTTATCGGCGACGACTGGCACCAGCAGTGCGACCTGCTCGCCGGGGCCGTCAGGCTCGCCTGGTGCCGCGACACCCACGAACAGGCAACGGGGGCTAGCGAGGTTAGCTGCGCCGAGGTGGATAGGCGAGCCACCGCCGGAGAAACCGGCTTGGAGTGCGATCTCGGTCAGTTTGAGCCCTCAAAGTGAGGTGTGGCGCTTGCGGCTCCGCCGGGTGTCTGACCGACAATGTTCTAGGGATGCGTGTCGTCTTCCGCATCGCTGAATCTGGAAGGTGACGGATGCCGAAATGGTCTCGGGGCAGTCGTATGGCCGACGCTCGCCGAGAGGCGGACTCGCTGAACGACACGGGCGTTTCCCTTATGGCGAGCGGCCGTTTCCAAGAGGCCAGGACGGCCTGCGAGCAGGCCGCGGAGATCTTCCGGCGAATCGGCGACGCGCACGACGAGGCCGTGGCGCTCAGCAACGCCGGCGTGGCCCTGTACGATATGGCGGCCTTCGAGGAGTCGGTCCGGGTCCATGCCAGGGCCGTTGGCTTGGCCGTGCGCAGCTGGGACTTGGGCAGCCAGGCGAAGATCCGTTTCCGGCTCGGCATCGCCCTGGCCAGGGTCGGCCGGCTGGCGGAGGCGCTCACCGAGCAGGACCTGGCGGCGGCCGCCTTCCATGAGGCCGCCGAGGCCGATAACGAGGCCCTGGCGCTGGCTAAAAAGGGCGATGTGCTGCTGCAACTGGGCCGCTTCCGCGACGCGATCCCAGCCTACGAAGCGTCCCTCCGGCTGACCGAGGACGGCAGCCTGCCCCTCGCCGGGGCACCCATCGCCAAGGGCCTGGTCGAGCACCACCTTGGCGTCGCGCTCTATTCAGCAGATCGTTACCGCGACGCGATCGCCGCCCAGGAGCGGGCCCTCGCCCTCTTCCGGGAGGCTGGCGACCGGGCCGGCGAGGCCAGCACGCAGGACAGCCTCGGCAAGGCGCTCGGGGGCGCGGGCCGGATCGATGAGGCCATCACCGCCTACCGGGCTGCGGCCGCCATCTTCCGGAAGGCGGAGGATCCGCGCGGCGAAGGCACGGCCATGAACAACCTGGGCGCGGCACTCGCGGCGGCGCGCCAGTTCGGTGACGCCGTCGCGGCCCAGGAGCAGGCAATCGCCCTCCTGCGGACGGCCGGCGAGGAACTTGTGGCGGGCGCTGCACTAACGGACCTTGGCGTCGCGCTGCGCGGAGCGCGACGGTTTGACGAGGCCATCTCGGCGCACGAGTCGGCCGCGGCGATCGCCCGGAAGGCCGGCCACCGGGATCTGGAGGCAACAGCCGCTCACGACCTGGAAGACACCCGGGCAGCCAGAGACGGGACCGCGCAGGACGATCCCCAGGACCGCCTCGACCCCGCGCACCTAGCCGGTGACGCGCTGAACGATCGCGGCCTGTCCCTGCAGCGCTCCGGCAGTTTCGAGGAGGCGGAAACCGCGTTCCGCGAGGCCGCCGCGATCTTCCAGCGGCTAGGTGACCGCGGAGATGAGGGAGTGGCTCTGTGCAACGTCGGCATCTGCCTGCGCAAGCGAGGTCTCCAAGACCAGGCCATCGACGTCCTGGACCAGGCCCTCACCCTGGTCGAGGACGGCACCGGTGACCGGGACCTCACCGGCCGGACCGTACAGGAGCTCGGCGGCGCGCTGACCGACCACGGAATCGCCCTCGTGGAGCAACGCCGGTTCCCCGACGCCATCGCGACTCACGAGCGGGCCGCCGCACTGCTCCGTGAGCAGGGCGACCGCCACGGCGAGGGTTGCGCTCTCAACAACCTGTCCGTCGCCCTGTACGGCTCCCGGCGCTTCGCCGAGGCCGCCTCCGCCTGCGAGCACGCCGTCACCATCTTCCGGGACACAAAAGATCGCGCCCGGGAAGGACTCGCGCTCGACGGCCAGGGCCGGGCGCTGGCTATGCTGCACCGCCTTGACGACGCGATCACGGCCCACCAGGCGGCGGCCGCGTGCTTCCGGACTGTCGGCGACAGGCGCGGCGAGGGCGAGACGCTGACCTACCTCGGTGCCGCGCAGCACCTTTCCGGCCGGTGCGAGGAAGCCGACGCCACGTTCCGGCGGACGATCGCGCTCCTCCATCTCGTCGGCGACCGCGACAAGGTGGTCATGGCCGAGCAGCTGCTCGCGGAGTGCCGTGCGCGCAGGGGCTGATTTGGCAGAGCGATTACCGGCCGAGCCGCCCTCGAACGGCAGCCAGGCTGGACGCGAAGATCGTTTCAGTGACCTCCCGCCTTTGGCCTATACGTTCCGCGTGAGTTGCGTTGTCGCTGGTAGCTACACCGTGGGGGCGGGCCTTGCCAAACTCGGACTCAGCGACATCCAGGCCACACCGGCCCAGCACGAGCCGAACAGCTGCGGTAAACGCCGCCTGCTTCCGCGGGGAAAGACCGTGGGCCCCGCTGGCGGCACGGCTCATGTCCCTGCTCATCGGCGTAGAACTCGACGTTCCATGGACGGATGCTGGATGTCTGCGAAGATCGGTCAGCCCCTTGGGCCGCAGCCCGGCGTGGAAAAGAAGTGTCGATATCCGAGTTTGGTCTTGCCCGCTCCGTTGGGGCCGAGAAGAGCGACGGTTTCACCGCGCGCGATGGCACAGGTCGATGCCGCGAACGGCTCGGACCTGACCGTAAGACCTGGTAAGGCCGGATCGGATTATCCCGTCGCCTTGATTGTCGCTGGTAACCATGGCACGAGGCTCGCGCGGGCTGGTCGGTCGGCTGTAGTGCCGCCATCCACGAGTTCCGCGTGCCAGATCCGCGGCCTCACCGTAACAAATGTCAGACCATGCGCTCGTATAGCTCCCAGAAGAGATGATCGTTCTTGATATATTGCCCCGTTATGACAAGTGCACAGATGAGCCGCATGGCGGCGCTGAGTATGATCACGGTTTCTTGTGCCGCGTTGGCGGGTTGCTCGTCAGGGCCGTCACCTACCCAGCAGGCCCAGTCGTCGCGTGCATCGGCGATGGCCGCGGCGAAGAACGTCCACAGCGAACTGGGTAGCGTTCGTATCTCCTCCAGTGTGCTTATCACCGGTAACCTCTATCCGTGCGGCACGTCCGACGAGCTGGCCACCGACAAGGATGCCTACGCGGTGCAGTACACGGCATCCCAGGAGTGGTTTTTGCGCAAGACGGTTTCAGTGCCCCTGGCGACACTCGGCCGTGACATCGTGCAGAAGCTGGAAGCGGCAGGCTGGCGCCTGCGGTCCGCGCCCACCCCCAATCCGGAGCACCCCGCCGCCGCGACTTACGTCGCCCGGCGCGACAACCTGGATATCCGACTGGTGGAGTTCGATAACCCCGCCGGCGGCGACCTTGCGAAGAGCGTCACCATCGATGTCAGCTCGAGCTGCTTCAATGCCGGCTCCTCTTCCTCCGAACTCAAGCTCCAGGATGGGTACAACCAGCAAATAGTGGAGCCACGCCCATCCTCGACGCCCTGACCTCGTAAGCCACGCGTTACCAGAGTTCCGGGTCGGCGGGGATGTCCTTCCGCGGGCGGTCATACGGGTGGGCGAGAGCATGGGCGGTGAACCCCTGTGCGCCGGGTATCCCGGCCGCCGTCATCGCTTCCTCGATCGCATCTAGCAGCTGATCTGGCCGGTCGGTGCCGAACATCCAGCGCATCACTGGCTGGTCATCGTGGAGCATGATGGGGAGGAGTTCGGGGTAGTCGAGCAGCGGCCGCAGCGTGCCGAGCACCCACTGGGCGCGCGCCGGATGCCCGCGCACGGCGGAGCGGGCGCGCCACCATGGGCTGGCGAACACCGGGTGCATCGCCCGGAAACTGATCCCGTGCTTGCTGTAAGGCGCACCCCAGACGTTGAGCGGCTGCCCGTATGACGGTCCTGTCGCGAGCCGGGGCCGGACCGGGCAGGTGGCGATGATGAGCCTGCTCATCGCGGGCCACGGGTACTCCTCGGTCATCGCGGTGAGAGCCTTGTACCGGTAGGCGCCGCCGCGGCGAGGCACCGGATGCACCATGACGCTGCCAGTGTCAATGGTGGCGTAGGGGATGAAGAACCGGGTTCGCTTGCGAGGAAGACTGCTGACGATCAGTCCGTGCTCGCAGACGCGGATCCGGGTCCGGGCATATGCGCCGAGCGGGTAGGCAATGAGGACGGTGGCGCCCGCCAGCATGTACAGGGCCACGACGAGCGCTCCGGCAGCGCCGGACACGAGTCCGATCACGAGCACGATCGCGGGCAGGATGAGCCACGCGACCAGGAAGCCTGCGAGGCCGCGCCTGTTGAGCCGCAGCGGGTATATGGTCCGCCGGACCCGTCCGGCCTCGTCGGCGGTAGCGATGAGCACCGTCGGCTCCGGGAAATCTCCGCTGACCTCGGCCATGCGATTTACCCGTCCGCTTTGACTGGGGAGGTTATCCCACACGTAGAGTGAACGCGAACTCCGTGCCCTTGACGTTGAGCGCTTTCGTCGCCATGATCCCGGAGCATCCCGGTGAGCCTATCGGGATTAATCCGGTCGAGCACCCGCCCCATCACCTGGCGACTCCTCTGTCCGGCCGCCAGCAACGGTGCGTTCCACCGCCCGGGCCACGGCCGAGAAGCAAGATGTCCTGCTCGCCGACGGCTCGACGCGGGAACGCGCGATGAGATCATCCGGCTACTGCTCCGGCCTGCGCCAAGGGGGATCGGGCAGTTGCAAAGAAGTGTCAATGTCCAATATTGGGCTTGCCGACGGCATAGGGGCCAACCGAACCCATCGTCGTTCCGAAAGAGGCCCTTGGCCTTGGCGGGCCGCTCCTCAGATGACGAACAGCCCGGTGAATGAGGGGGCACCGCACGCTCCAGCCGCCTCGCAGCGCTGCTGGCACATACTCCAGCGGCGCCCCACATAAGTGCCAGATCCCGCCAGCCGATGCGTCTTGGCCATCGCAGGAGGATCTGCAGACGCGCGTGACGCGCCGGGCATGATCGTGCTGGTTATGGCTGCTGGTCGTGCAGGGCGGGGTAGGCGGCCCAGGGGCGGCCGGCGAGCTGGCCCCAGGCGATGGCGGTCTTGGGGCGCAGGCCGAGCAGGTCGGCCACGACGGTGGGCGGGAGCTCGCCGGCGAGTTGGAGGAGCGCGCTGGCGCGGCCGGTGACCGTGTTGACGCTGATGCGGGCCAGCCGGTGGCTGATGGTGGCGGGCAGGACGGGCTGTCCGGGATGCAGGCCGGGGAACAGCCACGGGCCGGGTCCTCCGGCGGGGACCTGGCTGAGGTGGCGGCGGTGGCGGGTTAGCTGGTGCAGGTGGCCGGCGAGGGGTTCGGGGATGCGGATTGGCGTGGTGCCGAGCGTCAGCGTGGTGTGGCCGGCGTCGAGGCTGACGTGGCTGGTGGTGAGGCGGGCGATGCGGCCGGGGCGCTGGCCGAACAGCAGGACGAGCAGCCCGGCGACGCGGTCGCCGGGGTCGTGGCCGTCGTCGTGCAGGAGGCTGCGGGCCAGCGCCCACCGCTGGTCCTGAGCGAGCGGGACCACGGTGTCCGGGCGGCACGCGGGCGGGATGGTGAGTGCGGGGTCGCGGTAGCGGCGTGCCCAGGCGAGGAAGTGCCGGACCTCGTCGCGGCGGGCGGGGCAGGCCAGCAGGTAGGTGTCGAGGTCGGGTTGCCAGCAGACTGTCAGGTCCAGGCCGCGGCTGGCAAGCCAGCTGGTGAAGTGGACGGCGGTCTTGAGCCGGGCGGTCTGTCCGTGGCGGATCCCGGAGGTCAGGGGTGCCTGGCGGGCTTTGGCGCGGGCGTGGCGCAGCAGTCCCCAGGTGGCGTAGCGGCGCAGCAGCCGGCGCGTGTCCTGGTCCGCTGCGCCGTCCAGGATGGCGGCGATGTCGCGTTCGAGGCAGGCCAGGTGGGTGTCCCGTGCGGGCAGGGCGCCCAGGGCGGTGAGCAGCGCGGCGATGTGCCCGGTGGCGTTGCGGTGCAGGTCGGCGACGGCGTCGAGCGCGGCATGTGACAGGTCCAGTTCGCCGCTGGCCAGCCGGGCGAGGATCTTGTATCCGGGTCGGCTGGGCTGGAGCCAGCTGATCACGGCCTCGGGCCGCTCGGCCGCCAGCAGCGCCTCATGCAGTGGCTGCAGCCCGCGGGTGGTGCGCTCGGGCTCGCTGCCGAGCAGCCTGGCCAGCCGGGTTGTCAGCACGCACCGTGCGCAGCGTCCCTTGTGATACAGCCAGTCCTCGTTGCCGCAGTCGCCGCAGACCGGCCCGGGCGGGCCGCCGGCGCACCCGGCGCACAGGTCCTGGCTGGTGCCGCGGCGTGGGAGCAGGCGGCGGTGCTGTCCGCAGCCGGGGCAGTCATCTTTGGCGCGCATCGCCGCCCGGTAGCAGGAGGCGCACGCCGGGCCGTCCGGCCAGACCACCGTCACCTTACGGCGGTGACCGCAGTAGGCGCATTCCCGTTTCGGCCGGGGCTGGCAGCTTCCGCACAGCATCTGCCCCGAGCGCTCACCGCGGCATGGCCGCTGCCTGCCGCACATCCCGCACCGGGTCACGGGGCCCGTCCAGCAGCTTCCGCACAGTTCCGGGTCATCTCCGGCCGCCAGGCGGACGATGACGCGCACCCGCCCGCACCGCCCGCAGGCCCGCTGGGGCCGGGAGTAGCAGCCCGGGCAGCGGGGCTCCCCGCCAGTGGCGCGGCTGACGGTCGGCGCCTGGCAGCCAGCGCACGGGCGGGTCGCACCCGAGGCGCAGCGCAGGCACAACGGCGCCTCGCCCGCTTGCGGCACCAGGGCGTCCAGCCCGCAGGAACTGCACGCGGCGAGCGGGCCGGTGGCACAAGCGGCGCAGGTGGCTTTCCGGGTTTTGTAGGGGCTGACGGCGCGGCCGATACCGCAGGCCGAGCAGCGTTCGTGCGGGTGCAGGTAGCAGCAGTCGCCGATCCGGGTGCCGTTGATGGTGACGCGGGTCCAGCCGTTATGGCCGCAGATGCCGCAGGGTTTCCACGCTGTGGGGTCGGCGCGCCGGCACCGCTCGCAGACCGCCCCGCCGTCGGGGTCGCGGGCGCAGACCCGGGCTTGCTGCCCGCAGCGGCCGCATCGCTCCGGCAGGTGGTAGGCCTGGGAGCAGGAGGCGCAGACGCGCTGCCCGTCGGGCCGGTGGGCGCGCAAGAACCGGTCGCGCCCGCAGTCGGGGCACCGCGGCTGGGCCACGTCGCTGCGGCCCGCGCGGCGCAGCTCGCTGATCAGGCGCAGCACGTCGATGGGCACGGTGGTCTCGCCGCTGGCCAGGGCGCCCGGATCGCCGCGCAGGTGCGCGGCGATGACACGCAGCCAGGCGGCGGTACTGCGGCTTGTCCCGCCGCCAGCGGCGGCCAGCAGGCAGCTGCGGGCCTGGTCGCCGGGCAAGCCATCCAGCAGCCCGGTGACCAGGGCCACGCAGTCGGCCAGAGCGCGTCCAGTGTCACAGCGGATGCAGCCCTGCCGGGCAGGCCAGTTGTCCCGGACTTCATGACACCCGGCGGCGCAGCGCCTGACCGGGATGGCCACGTCTGTCCGGCCTGCCGCCTGCAACGCGGCGGCCAGCCGTTTCACATCCTGCGGGGCGACCAGCCGCGGCCTTTCAGCGGCCGTGATCACCGCCCCGGAGAACAGCGCGCCGGGATGCGCGGCCAGGAACCGGCGGAGCGAGCAGTAACGGGCGGCGTGGAACCTGGCCTCGCCGTTCCCGGCGACCGCGGCTTCCAGGGCCTGCCGGGCGTGATCCGCGGACAGCCCTGACAGCAGCCCGGTGAGGGCCTGGGCGGTCGCGCCCAGTTCCTGCCCGGCGGGCATGATGCCCGGGCGGCTCACCACGGCCAGCCAGTCACCGGCCCGGCTCGTCCCTGGCGATAATGCGGGCGGGCCGGGGCGTGAGATCCTTCACCGTCCGGGCCGGGCTGCCCGCCTCCGCGGCGCTCTTGCGGACCTGACGGGCCTCGGCCACGACCTCGATCAGGTCCCCGGCACCGACGCCGAGGATGTCGCACAGCGCCGCCAGAGTGGTCGTGTTCAGCCGTTCGGGGGTGCGGGTGACCAGCCGGTAGACCTGCTCACGGGACAAGACCACGCCGCGTTCGGCCAGCAGCGGCACCAGGTCGGTGGTGGCGAACATGCCCTGCAGGGCCATCAGTTCCCGCAGGTGCCAGCGGATCCCCATCTTCCGCGTCACCGCCCGCTCCCCGCCCCAGCTGCGAATGCTGGTTCGAGGGCCTTGGCGAGCACCCGGTTCTTGAAATCGTCCGACACCGACGCATACAGCGCCGTGGTTGACACATAAGCGTGGCCGGCCTGCTCGGACACGAATTTCTCCGGGAACCCGTCCTCAGCCAGATGGGTCACATACGAATGCCGCAGCGCATGCAAATCCAGCACCTCCGGGAAATCCAGCTCAGCGCGGTACGCGGCGAACCGGTCATTCAGCGTCCGGGCCGCGATCCGGCCACCGCGCTCACTAATCCACATCGCCGGATGCGGCCCCGGCTCCGACAGCGGCCGCACCTCGGCGAAGTACTGCTCCACCGCCTCCACCGCCCACCCGAACACGCTGAGCACCGTGCGGCGGCGGGGCGCGCTGCCCCGCATCGCCTTGCCGAACCGCACATGCACCGACCCCAGATTCCCGAACGCCGGCGCCGCCGGGCTCGGATGCCAGTCCCCGGCATCGAGCATCACCGCCTCCCGCCGGCGCAGCCCCCACGCATAGATCACCTTGAAGCACACCGCGTCCCGGAACGCCGCCAGCGCCCCCTTCCGCCCGCCCGCGCCGATCCTGCTAACCAGCGCATCGGCAAAGTCGAAGAACGCCTGCAGCTCGGCCCGGGTAAACGGCCGCCGCCCCGGCGCGCCCTCGAAGTCCGCGACATGAGCGGCGGTATTCCACTCATGACAGACCTGGACCGGATACGAGCCGAACCGCTCCTCGCACTCAGCAGCCCAGCCGTAACGCGGGTCAGCAGCAAAATCGCAGAACAGCCGCAGCGCCTGCTGATAAGCCCGGATCGTTGACGGCGCCCGCGCATCCCCGCGCAACGACACGCTGAACTCCTCCACATCCCCTGGCTGCCAGGACCACGGGTACTCGCTGGTGAACTCGGCGAACCGCCGCACCAGCCGCACCCGCTTCCCGACAGTGCCCTCGGCCAGCAGCCGGGAACGCTGCTGCCGCGCCCACCCCTCCACCATGGCCTCGAACACCGCGGCCTGCGGATCGAGATGCACCACCCCGGCCGCGAGCACCAGGTGCGCCGCACCAGCAAGATCCACCTGACGAGCCAAACCGCACCTCCGGGGTGGTGACCAGATGCAACATGGTTGCACTAAAAGACTCGAAGGCGCGGAACCGCAGGCTGTCGGCGTGTCGCCCCCAAGTCACCCGCGTTCCTTCAGTACCATCGCGATCACACTGTCCCGCTGCGGCGGCGTTCTCGCACCGTGTCGCATGTTGCATCGGATGCAATATCGCTCAGATATCCGCTCCTGATCGCTTGCGTGATGGCTTTCTCGGCCTTTTTCCGCCGGTTGCACAGGGCGGTGTGGCTGATCCCGGTCTCGGCGGGAATCTGCGACAGCGGGACGCCTTCGAGCCGGTTGCGGCCGATCAGCTCCGCCTGGGCGCGGGTGAGGATCCCCTCGCGGACGGCGGCGGCGAGCACCAGGTCCGGGTGCCCCCAGGGCAGGTCCGGGCCGTCGCGCCACCCGGCGAGGTCGCGGCGGCGGCTGGCCCAGCTGGCGTCGCCGTAGTCGTCGTGTTCCTGCCCGGCCCGCCACGCGGCCCACACCAGCCGCGATGCCAGCGGCACGGCTTCCAGGTCACCGGGGTCCAGGGCGCGGACGGCGGCCAGGAAGCCGGTCAGGATCTCGGCCTGCAGGTCGGCGGGGTCGCCGTGCCAGGCGGCGGCCAGGGTGCCGGCGGCGCGGCGAAGTCCTGGCATCGCGATCCCGGTGAGGCCGATGACCCAGGCCGGGTTCCCGGCGTGGGCGCGGCGGACCAGTTCGGCCCACACCTGGTTGCGGGCGCGGGCGCTGGTCGCCGGGTGCAGCAGCAGCGCCCGCAGCTCATCGAGCGGCACCGGCCGGCCTGGCAGGCCGGCCGCGACCTTGGCGGCGTGCAGGGCCAGCGGCGCCGGGCCGGCGCACAGCAGCCGGAACGCGGTCTCGGCGGCGTCGAAGGGCTCCGGCGAGGCGGTGTGGTCGTCCATGCGGAAGCTCCAGGTGAGCGAGGCGGATGGGGACGAGGCCCCATCCAGCCACCCCCGATCTACCTGGCGTGTACCTGCGATGTACCTCGCGCCGGCCCGCCGCACTGCCGCGTGTACCTGCCGTGTACCTCGCGTGTACCTGGCATGTACCTGCGCCTGGGCCGCGTGCGGCCCGCCTGGCGTGACCCGCCCCGGCGGCCAGGTACATCAGGGCGCTGACCTGCGCCGGGCCGGCGAGGTATATCGCAGGTACACGCCAGGTACAAGTCATGTGGTAAAGGGCCGCGGCTGCGCCCGGAAAGACCCGCAAATATTTTTCCGGCGAGATTTCTGTAGGGATTCACCGAAGATGTCATTTCGGCGCAGCCTTGTTGTCATCTGGAGAGGCTGAATGCCGGTCTCTGGTGCGGGCCAGTTGTCATTTCCTTCATCCGGTGGCGGTTGGCTGTGCCGGAAGGGACTGTAAGAAAAAGTTACAGTCCCGCTCAGCTGAGCAGGCCCGGCGGAAACATCGTCGAGCAGGAGCTGTTCCCGTTCGGCTGCCTGGAGCCATCGCATGCCGCTGCCAGTTGGGTTCTTGCGGTTGGCCCATCCCTAGCCCGGCCCGGATAACTGCTATCAGAGCCTCCAGAAACCCCGGGGCGATTCACGTTGCCCGGCTTGCCGACGGTGGCGCAGCAGCAGCATCACCAGCCAGCCGACGGCAGCCTCTGCCCTTCGGAGGCCCTCTACCTACTCATGGCGGTAGTGGTGGGCCGCGTGCCCCGCAACATGAGCCTCACGCAGCTGTCCACGCTGCCGACGCTCGCGGATGGCGGCCCGCGACGCATCACGGACCTGGCAGCGATCCAAGGGGTTGCCCAGCCTTCAATTACCGAGATGATCGCCATTCTTGAGCGGGCCGGATACGTCGAGCGGCACCGCGATCCCTCGACGGGCGCGCGTCGCTCGCCGCGCTCACGGCCGCCGGCCGGGACTGCCTGCGTGACCGCCGGCGCATAGCCAGTCAGTCGCTCGCCCAGCTGGTCGCTATGTTGCCGGCGGCCGAACGGGCCGCGCTCAACGCTGCCGTCCCGGCCCTAGTGCACTTGCGCGAACTCGACGGAGGCGCGGTCCGTTCGGCAGACGCAGGTCACGGGCCAGTTGTAGACCGCATCGGGCATCAAGGCATGGCCCGATAGGGGCGGAAGAACGCACGCAGCTCTTCCGCGTAGAGCTCGGGTTCCTCGAATGCTGCGAAGTGCCCGCCGCGGGGTGGCTCGGTGAGCCGGACGACGTTCGCGTACCGCTCGAGCCAGGCCCTGGGCGGGTGGGAGATATCCCCGGCGAAGAGAGAGAAGCCGGATGGCACCTCGACCCGGCGGGCATGCTGGGCGGCCGGGATCTGGCCGTTGGCGCGGTACATGCGCATCGAAGAGCCGATCGTGCTGGTGAGCCAGTAGATGGTGAGGTTGGTGAGGATCTCGTCCTTGGTGAAGGACCGCTCGACATCACCGTCGTTATCGCTCCAGGCGCGGAGCTTCTCGACGATCCAAGCGGCCAGCCCGGCGGGGGAGTCGGTGAGGCCGAACGCCGCGGTCTGCGGCTTGGTCCGGTGCATGGCGATGTAGGCGCCCTCAGCCGCGGCCCACGTGGCAGCGGTCTCGAACATGGCGCGCTCCTCGGGCGCAAGGTCGGCCAGGTCTCCGGTGTGGACAGCCGTGCCCGCGTCGGTGCGGTGGACGGCCACGATCCGGTCGGGGTGGTCGAGTCCGAGGTAGCGGCTGACGTGACCGCCGATGTCGCCCCCGGCGGCGCCAAAACGCGGGTAGCCGAGGATGGTCATGAGCTCGGCCCATAGGCCGGCGACGTCGATGGCGTCGAGGAGCGGGCCGACAGGGCGGTCGGAGTACCCGAAGCCGGGGATGTCGGGGACGATCACGTCGAACGCGTCAGCGGGGTCGGCTCCGTGGGCAGCGGGGTCGGTCAGGAGCGGGATGACTTTGGTGTAGCGCCAGAACGAGTCGGGCCAGCCGTGGGTAAGGACCAGCGGCAAGGCGGGCCCGGCCGCCGTGGCGGCGGCACGGGCGTGGACGTAGTGGATCCGCAGGCCGCCGAGGGTGAGGCGCCAGCGGGGGAGCCGGGCGAGCGCTTCTTCCTGAGCGGTCCAGTCGAACTCGTTGGCCCAGTAGGCGACGAGTTGGCGGAGGTAGCCGAGGTCGGTGCCGAGCGACCAGCCCGCGTCCTCGGGCGCGTCGGGCCAACGGGTCGCGCGCAGCCGCGCGCGCAGATCCTCCAGCGCCGTGGGGTCGGCCTTCGGGCTAAACGGCTCGGGGCGGGGAGGGACATCCGGCATGGGCATTGCAGGCCGGCTGATGGCTCTTCCTTTCTATCCGGCTGTGACGGGACCTGCTGCGATGATGCCCCTATAGCTGTCACCTGGCCTGCGGGGGTGCCGCGGTGGTCTGGCGAAGCGGGCGCTGGAGTGCCCAGGTTTCGCGGGCGAGGTGGGCGTTTGAGGCAGCAGATGATCTCGGCTTCGGTCTTACCTTCGGCGATCCGGCGGGCGACGTAGGCCCTGGGGAGTTCGTGGTGCTGCATCCGGACGATGACGGTGCGGTAGAGCGCGGCGTTGGCCGCCGCGGTTGAGCCGGTGCCCGGCTGTCATGCCTGAGGATGCCGGGATCGGGGCGACGCCGGCAGAGCCCGGCCCAGGCTGCCTCGGACCGGATGCGGCTGATGTTGTCGCCTGCGACGATGAGCAGCTCGGCGGCGGTGTCGGGGCCGATGTTGCTAGGTGTAGATCGCGGGGCCTGGCTGCCAGGCCGGCCTGAGGGGCTGCCATCTGATGGCGGCACGTCAGCGGATCTGGTGACCTGTGCGGCGGCCTGCGCTGGGTGACCCGCACTGTGGACCGGGACTGGATCCTCTGGATGAGATCCGGGCGCCGCGGGCAGGCCGCCGCTATGGCCGTATTGCCGGACTCCCTCAGCGACGGCAAGCAGACGCTGCTCAGCAAGCTGACTGCTGCCTGTCCCGAGATGACCAGTCTCGCCGCCCTCGTCTGCTCCTTCGCCGGCTTGCTCACGCCAGCCCCCGCGAACGAGGCCGCACTCAAGGACTGGGCCGAGGCGGCGCGGGCCTGCGATCTGATGCTCTTATGTTTGTCAAGGTCTCTTTTGGTTTCGGTTTTCGGCTTTGAGGCCCGGTGATTTGCTGGGGTGCTGGGTGCGGACAAGACAGGGATGAACCACTCCGGGTGTGGAGGGAAAGCTCTTATTAGGTCACGCTCAGCAGGTCTTGTGGTGCCCCGGGGACGGCCGGCGGATCGTTCGCAGGCCAGCAGGTGCGGCAGCCGAATATTGGGCCAGGCCGCCCCCGGAAGTGTGCGTTTAGCCGGCAGAATGGCGCAGGTGGGGATAGATCTCGCGGGCGACGTAACGCTTGAGGCAGCGGATGATCTCCGCCTTGGATTTTCCTTCGGCTGTGCGGCGCTTCACGTAGGCGCGGGTGGCCGGGTCAGAGCCCATGCGGGTGAACACGATCCGCCACAAGGCATGGTTAGCCTGACGGTCCCCGCCGGGGTTGAGCCGGTGGCGGACGGTCTTGCCCGAGGATGCAGGAATAGGGGCGGCAGCGCACAGATGCGCCCAGGCGGCCTCGCTGCGCAGCCGTTCGGGATGGTCCCCCGCCGCGATGAGCAGCAGTGCTGCGGTGTTGGGGCCGATCCCGTAGAGGGCGAGCAGGCCGGGAGCGTGCGCGGTGACGAGGGGAACAATGAGCTCGTCGAGGCGTTCGAGCTGGCCGTCGAGGAACTCAGCGCGCCGTCCCAGCTCCCGCAGCGCGATGCGGACGGCGTAGCCGGCGACGTCGCCGGGGCGGGGCCGCAGCGAAGCCGTCGCGGCCACCAGGGCAGCCGCGGTGTGCTTAGCGAACCGGGCGCGCAGGTCATCGGGCCCGGTCAGCACCAGGGCTCTGGCCTGGTTGATCGTCCGGGTGCGTTCCCCCGTGGCGCTGCGCTTGGCGACCATCAGCGCACGGATTGCCTCGACGTTGCCGTCCCGGCCCTTCGGCGCGCCGCGGGCCCGGCCTGACTGGGCGGCCCGGGCGGCGCTGACGGCATCCGGCGGGTCGGACTTGCCCTGCCGCCGGCGGTCCTGGCGGTCGGACCGGTTGACCTCGACGACACGGACCCCGGCTGTGGTGACGTGGCGGGTCAGGCCGGCGCCGTAACTGCCGGTCCCTTCGATCCCGACCAGGCAGACGGTCCCGAACCCCGCCCAGCCAGCCGAGAAGGTGCGCGTAGCCGACCCGGGTGGCCGGGAACTCCTTAACGCCGAGCAGCCCGCCGATGGGATCAAGCGCGGCCGCGACATGCACGTCAGCGTGCGTGTCCACGCCGCCGGTGATGGCGCGTGTCTCTACGATGGTCAATGCCATCCCTTTTCTCAGGTTGAAGGGGTGGCACGCACCCGCTGGCCGTCGGACCTGTGAACCCCGGCCTCTCCACAGGACGGGCAGATCAGACCGGCAGCGCCGGTGGGTGCCTAAAACCTGGGGCCCGGCCGACAGATCGTCTCGCAGGACAGCACGAAGCGGCGTCAGCCGAATCGGAGGTCAGGCCGGGACCCAGTGCCCTGACCCTAGCCCCCGCCCAGTCACCATCGGGGGAAGCCGCGCCAGAAGCACCATCCACACTCTCCCTGCCAGAAGCACTATCCACACTCTCCCTGCCGAATATTTGCGGCTCGGTTCTGGCTAGCTTCCCGGCCTCGACGCGTACAGATTCTCCGGTTCTGGACGGGCATGGCCGCTGACGCCGGGCGGCCGCGTCGGGGTTGGGCCGGGCTGCTTGGTTATCCGAGGCCGGCGTCCGTCCCGGTGCGTGATCCTTGTGCCGGGGGCGTGCGTCGGCCGGGCTGGGGCGCCGGGGCGGTACCGGGCGCACGGCTGACGGGCTCTGCGGGCATGGTGCGGCATGGGCCCGACTGAGGCCGGGGTAACCCAGGGTTCTGGTTGCCGTGTTTTTTGCTTGGGACGGCGCTAGCGGCCCCAGTGGGGAGGGGATCCGCTGGGTCATACCAAAGCATCATTCGCGGAGGCGACCGGCGGACGACGATCGGAGGGGTTGCTGCGGCGGAGGCTTACTGCATGCAAGCCATCCACCACTCAGGCAGGGAGAACGTCATGACCACCACGACCACGCGCGGCGCGCAGCGGACGCCCACCACCGCCCCCACCGGCACTCACGCAGGCACAACCGGCTCGCCCGGAACCAGCGGCGTGGTAGCCGGCCTGCTGATGGTGACCGGGATCGGATGGAACGCCGGACTGGAGGCGCAGCCTTTTCACTCCGCGACGATGGGGGTCACCGCGCTCGTGATCCACATCCTCCCACTGGTCGCCCTGATGGTCTTCCTCGTGCCAGCACTGGCAAGTCCCAGCCGGCGACGCGGCGTGTCGGTCGCCGCAGTCATCGCGCTCGCCTTCGGCCTCTTCTCAGCCGTGTTCAGCATCACCCATCCGCACGCCGTGATGGGAATCCATGACATCAACGATGTCCTGCCGATCGCGATCCTGGACGCCGGCGCGCTGTTGTGGCTGGTGCACGGACGCCGGCCCGGCACCAGCAATATCGACCGCACGACGGCATGACCCACGGCAGCGCGCGAGATTTCGACCACCAGGACAGGGCATGCCAGGCTGGCGGGATGCACCACCTCCCAGCCGGCACCGTGACCACCGCGCCTGAAGCGGCAGAACGATCGCCTCGTGGTGTGCTAGCTCTCGCTCGTGAGCACCCGGTTGCTACCGACCGGGTGCTCACTGCCGTCCTTACGGCCGTGTCCCTCGCCGGCCTATGGCTGGTGAGCTGGTCGAAGACCGCACACTACCGGGCACCGGATGCCGGCGGGGTCCTGCTGACGCTGGCTATCGTGGTGCCACTGCTGTGGCGGCGTCAGCGCCCCGGCTTGGTACTGGTGATCAGCGGAACGGCGCTGCTCGGCTATGACGCCATCGGTTACCCGTCGGGTCTGGCGTGGCTGGCCTGCTACTGGGCCGTGTACTCCTATGCCGTTCACAGGCGCCGGCGCGACGCCTACTGGCCGCTGGTTGTCTGGGTCGCGGTAATCCTCGCCCACCTGGCCCTGCCCGCCCGAGGCAGCAACACCGCGCAGACGGCGCTGATCTTCCTCGGTGTCACCGCTGTCGTCTGGATCCGCGGCGACGCGGTGCGATCTGGGCTGGCCGAGGCCGAGCGCCAGCGAGAGCTGCGGGCACGGCAGGCGGTCGCCGATGAGCGCACACGCATCGCCCGCGAGCTGCACGACGTCGTGTCCCAGGCACTCGGGGTGATCGTCATGCAGGCCGGCGGCGCCGGCAGCATACCCGTCCTCAAAGAGCCGGACGCCAAGGCGGTGCTGGCCACCATCGAGCAGACCGGCCGCCAGGCGTTCGCGGAGATGCGCCGTCTGGTCGGCGTGCTGCGGGACGACGACGAAGCTGCCGCGCTCGCGCCGCAGCCGACCGTCGGCGAGATCCCCGCCCTGCTTGCGAGACTCGCCAGTGCCGGGCTGGATGTCGACCTGGAGATGGAAGGAACCCAGCGCGAAGCCCCGGCCGGGGTCGAGCTGTCGGCTTACCGCATCGTCCAGGAGGCACTTACCAACACGCTGAAACACTCCGGCGCGGGGCATGCCACGGTCCGCCTGTCCTGGTCAACCGACCACCTGGACGTGGAGGTCAGCGACGACGGCCCAGTCGCAGGTGCCGCCGTTCCCCCGCCAGTACGCGCGGATAGCGGCGGAAAGGGACTGGTCGGCATGCGCGAACGAGTGATGCTCTTCGGCGGTGAACTGGAAGCCGGGCCCAGCCCGCACGGCGGCTACCGGGTGGCCGCGCGCCTTCCTCTGGAGGGCATGGCATGACCAAGTCGCGGGTGCTGCTCGCCGACGACCAGGCGCTGCTGCGCCACGGCCTGCAGATGATGGTCGACGCCCAGCCTGACCTGCAGGTGGTGGGTCAGGCGGCCGACGGCGCCGAGGCGGTCGAGTTGGCCGCGCGGCTCACCCCCGACGTCGTTCTCATGGACATCCGCATGCCGCGGATGGATGGCGTCGAGGCCACCCGCCGCATCTGCGGATCCCCCGGGTCAGTGGGCGGCCCCAAGGTAATCGTGCTGACCACCTTCGACCTGGACGAGTACGTCGTCGGCGCGCTGTCTGCGGGTGCCAGCGGGTTCCTGCTCAAAGACGCGCCACCGGCCGACATCATCGCGGGCATCCGCGTGGTCACCGCGGGTGACGCACTGCTGGCCCCCTCTGTGACCAGGCGGCTGCTTGACCGTTTCGCGACCCGGCCGGAGATCACCAACATGGCGCCGCCCGCCGGGCTTGACCTGCTCACCGACCGGGAACGCGAGGTCATGGGGCTGGTTGTGCGCGGCTTGTCCAACGCCGAGATATGCAACGAGCTGTACCTCAGCGAGCCCACCGTCAAGACTCACGTCGGGCGGGTACTCATGAAACTCGGGGTCAGGGACCGGGTACAGCTCGTCGTGCTGGCCTACGAGCGCGGCCTGGTGGAACCAGGTCGCGGCTGACCGGCTGCCAGCGCCGAACCCGGCCGGCACCGAACGTCATACCTTCGGACCATCCCGGGACGGCACCGGCGGACGACGACCGGGGCAGGCGATGCGGCGCAGGGTTTCCCCATAAGGGAAGCCACTGCTGCTCACGCAGGGAGAACGCCATGAACCCGCTCGCCATCCATCCAGGTGCCGCCCATCTGCTGCTGCAGATCATGCTGATCGGCTGGGCCGCCGTCGAGGTCGTGCTCAGGCTGCGCAACATGGGCGGACGGACCACCTTCGACTGGACCTTCTGGCTGGTCGTCGCCGCGGTCGCGGCCGGGCTCAACCTCGGATTCCGGGGCGCACACGTGCACTCGGCGGTCCTCGGCGGCGGCTGGGCGCCAGTGGCGGCCGGGCTGGTCGTGCTGGCCGCGGGCGTGGCGCTGCGGACCTGGGCGATCCTGACCCTCGGCCGCCTGTTCAAGTTCGTCGTGGTCATCCAGGATGGCCACCGGGTAGTCGCATCGGGCCCGTACCGGCTGCTCCGGCACCCCAGCTACACCGGCGGGCTGGTTGCCTTCCTCGGCGCCGGCATCGCCCTCGGCAGCTGGCTGAGCGTCCTGGCCCTCGTGTTCATCCCGCTGCTCGCGGTCCTTGTCCGCATCCACGTCGAAGAGGCAAAGCTCGCCACTGCCCTCGGCCCGGAGTACACGCGGTACGCCCGCCGTACCCGCCGGCTCGTTCCCGGGCTCTGGTGACAGAACGCAACACCCGCAGGGCGTGCCGGACAGCTTTCCGCTTTCGCTCTTAACCAGAATCACTACCAAGAGAGACATCATGAAGGCCAAGACCTGGGCCACAGCGCTGGGAACAGCGGCCATCGCCGCAGCGCTGACAGCGGGCATCCCAGTCCCGGCATCCGCTCAGCCGGTGCCAGGACCCGAAGAATTTACGGTGATCGTGGCGGGAAATGCGCCGCAGCTCTTCATCGCCCGGGGAACGCTCGACGCAGCCGGAACGGCGGTGCCGGTAACCGGCGACACCAACGGGGGCGTGGACAAGGTACAACTACCCGGCGGAACCATCACGCTCACCCTGCAGAACACCGGCGGCGGCGGCACCCCCGTTAACCCCGTGACGTGCATCGCCACCTTCTACGGCGCCGGGAACTCGACCATCTCCGACGGGACAGGCCGCTTCGCCGGGATCGCAGGCAGCGGAACATTCACCTTCCACGGCGCCTTCTTCGCCACCCGCACCCCGCAGGGCTGCTCGCAACAGGGCACAGCCATTGACATCGTCCACGACCATGGCACCCTGACCCTGGGCTAGCCGGGCGGGCGGGGTCGTACGCGCGCTCCCGGCGCCCGCCGGTACAACGGCGCCCAGCCAGGCCGCCCGGACCTGCGCCACTGGGTGTACCGGACCTTTAGCCATCGAGCCTGCCACGCACGTGACCTCCGTACCACATGCGCCCCTCTCCCTAGCTCAACGCCAGCCCGCTACCGTACTGGACGCCTGATATCCCACTGCGGCGCGCAGATCGACCAGGTCTGCGCGCCGCAGCCGGCAAGTGCGGCCAGCCTCTGGCCGCCCCAAACGGCGGTTCGTGAACAATCAGGGCGTGCACTTTCCGTTGCCGGACGGATTGGTGCCTGGCGGCCCGGCCGTACGGGGCCGCCCTCCGGCGTGCAGTTGCGGGTCGGGGTGGATCGGCAGTTGCGGCACCGGCGGCACCAGCCGGGCTTGCGGGGCCTTGCGGCCTGCGGACGACCTCGCGGCCGGCCAGGCCGAGGTCGCGGTCGAGCCAGGAATTGAGCAGCGGGCCGCCGCAGGCCTCTACGCTGACCCGGCCCGTGTCCGGGCGCGGCTTCACTCGCGGCGTCGGGCTTTCGGTGTGCGCGCCAGCAGGCCCTCCGGTGTATGAGACGCGGAGCCCGGCTGGAGCCACCGAGGCGAACAGCGAGCCGCTATCCGGCACGGCGTATCGGCCGGGTCCGGCGCAGTGGCCGGGACAGCCCCGCCGCCGGGCCGGGCGGCTTACACGGTGATGACCACCTTTCCCCTGGCGTGCCCTTCTTCCAGGTAGCGCATGGCCTCGGCAGTCTCGCTCAGCGGGTAGGTCCGGTCGATCACCGGGGTGACCTTTCCCGTCTCCAGCAGCTCGCGCAGGACGACGAGGTCGTCCCTGCTGCGCTGGGCCAGGAAGAAGACGATCGTCTGGCTGACGAACGGCGAGCGCAGCTGCATGCTGACCGGGCGGATCAGCGGCCCGATCCAGTGGCCCTTGCTCGGTCCGCCGACTCCCACCAGGACGGCTTGGCGAGTCAGCACGCGCCGGCACTCGGCCAGGCTGCGGTTGCCGGCGATGTCGATCATGAGGTCGTGGCGCTGTGCGGTGCGGGTGAAGTCGTCGCGGGTGTAGTCGATGACGTGGGCGGCGCCGATGGACGAGATCAGCTCCGTGTTCCTGGTACTGCACACCGCGGTCACTTCGGCGCCCAGCGCCTTGGCGATCTGTACCGTGAAGGTGCCGACGCCGCCTGACGCGCCGTTGACCAGAACCTTGTGCCCGGCGCGGAGGCCGCCCTTGTCGCGCAGTGCCTGCAGGGCGGTGAACGCGGCGAGCGGGACCGACGCCGCTGCCTCGAAGGTCAGGCTGGCGGGCTTGGCCAGCACGGCTCCGTCCTGGTGGATGCTGACGTACTCCGCGAGGGTCCCGAGCCCAGCGAAGCTGCCGAATACCTCGTCGCCAGGGGCGAACCTGGTCACGTTCCGGCCCGCTGACTCGACGTGCCCGGCCATGTCGGTGCCCAGCCCGCTGGCCTTGGGCCGCTGCAGGCCCGCCTGGGGGCGGAGCAGGTACGGGATTCCGCGCATGAAGTGCCAGTCCAGCGGATTGACTGACGCTGCCCTGACCCGGACGAGCACGTCCTGGTCGCCGACGGCGGGCATGGGGGCGTCCTCGAAGTTGAGCACGTCGGGTGAGCCGTACCGGTGATAGCGGATCGCCTTCATGATGCTCCTGCTGTGCTGCGCCGGGCGCTCGCTGCGCGTTCCCGGCGGATTTCCTGGAGGTAGGGGAGAAAGTTGACCTGGATAAGGTGCCGGGCGGACCCGGAGTACCGGCTGGCGGTCGCGGTACGGTAGCGCGCGATCTCGCGGTTCATCTCTGGCTCGGGTGGCAGGGCCGCGCGGCCTTCCAGCAGGTCGGCGACCCACCGTGACTGCCTAATGAGCGGGGGAGAGTGACTGGTGCTGCACCACTGCCCGCCTGCGGCCCACGTATTTGCGCACCATCTGGTAGGAGATTCCGTCTGTCCCGTGCCTGGTGACCAGCTCACGGTAGATGTTGATGACGGGCTGACGCTGCGGCGGGAATGCCTGCAGCTCGGCCTGGAGCATGTCATCGATGATGGCCGTGAACGGGTCGAGCCGTGATCCGCGGGGCGGCTGGGGCTATCAACGACCACCTCGCCATCCAGGCCCTCATCGCCACCTGGCACCACCAGCCACGATCGCTGAGAACTGGCCAGGTAACCGGCACATCAACCATCTGAACATCCAGCACATCACGTCGAAGACGCGGAGCAGGGACATGTGTCCAGCGCCTCCCCTGGCGCGTACTGAGCCATCCGGGGCAACCCGTAGACGTGTCCGCCGGATCGGGAGCTAGAGGTACTTTGCTGGGTTCCCGGTGCTGCGCGGGAGGTTCAGCGTGGGGCGGGCAGGTGGCTGATGAGGTAGCGGAGCACGGCGCTGCGGCGCGTGGTTGTGGCGCGTTCCGCGCTGCGGGAGGCGCGTACTGCCGCGAACCCGTAGTCGACCATCTGCCGCTCGTAGTCGGCGATGGCCTGTACCGGCGTCTTCTCGTCCCGGGCGGCGGCGCCGAGTTCGGTGGCGAGCAGCGCGGCGTCCCGCAGTGCCGTATTGGCGCCGGAGCCGCGGGCGGGGCTCATCGCGTGGATGGCGTCGCCGAGCAGCGTCACCCGGCTGGCCGGCCACGAAGCGATCGGGACGGCGGCCCTGATGGCGACGAGGGAAGTCTCCTGGATCGACGCTAGCTGGACGAGCCGCACGAGATTGGGATGCCAGCGGCGGATCGTGTTCCCGACCACTGCGTGCAGTTCCGCGGGGCCGAGCCCGCCGAGTCGGCAGGCGAAGTGGCCAGCGCTTCCGGTGACGGCCCACATCAGGTAGGACTGGGCAGGGCTGAGGTGGACATCGGGGACGAGCCGCCGGGCCGCGCGTTCTGGCGGTTCGCTGAAGTCCAGCACTCCGATGGCCATGCCGGCCGTGTTCCCGACGACCGCGGTGAACCCGTCCCAGGCGGAAGGCGGCACGAGCGGCCGGGTCTGCCCGGTGAGCGGAGTCCGGCCGTACAGGCAGACGATCCCGCTGTCTTCCAGCCGGGCGTGCGGGAGGTAGCGGCGACGGATCGGTGACCCGATCCCGTCCGCGGCGACCAGGATCTCGGCGTGGGCGGACCGGCCGTCGCTGAAGCAGACCGTGACCCCGCAGGAGTTCTGCTCGAAGCCGGTGCAGGTGCGGCCGAACTCGATGACGCCGTCCAGCCGGGCGGCGAGGATCTCCCGGAAGGTCTGGCGGTTCACCGAGGTCGACAGGGTCGCCGGGTCCAGCGGATCGGACGGAGGCTTGATCTGGGTCCGCCGCAGCGGCCGCAGGCGTTCGGTCATGACCGTCATCGCCGTGCTCGGTCGGCCGCTGGTGGCGACGCACAGTTCGTACAGGTCAGGTGGCAGACAGGCGTGCAGGGCCGGCCCGGCGTTCAGGTGCAGGCGGTAGCCCTGGCCGCGCGAGTCCAGGGTCTGGTCCCGCTCGTACACAGTGACGTCCGCACCCGCCCGCAGCAGTCCGTGCGCCAGGCAAAGGCCGCCGATACCCGCGCCGGCCACCGCTACCTTCACCGCGCGCCGCCGGTGGCCTGCTGGCTCATCGCCTCCAGCGACCGGCGGACGCCCAGCCCGGTCCGCTGGCCGTACAGGGCGGTACCGCCCAGCAGAACGGGAACGGCGATCACCGGCACGACCGCGGGCACGGCCGCGGCGGCGTTCACCGGCAGGGATACCGCCAGCAGCAGTTCCACCGCGCCGGCGGTGAGCAGGATGACGGACCAGCCGATCGCCAGGACCCGCAGGCAGCGCCGGAACGCGCTCCCGTGGGCCCAGACCTGGTCCCAGAAGGGGCGGTTCTCGGGCAGGCCCTGGCTGAGCATCGGGCGGAGCATGAAAAACGTCACGGGCTTGCCGCGCACGCACGAGCCCGCCGCCACGACCCCCGCGGCCAGCGGCCACACGGCATCCTTCACGATCAGGACCCGGGCGTCGCCGGACAGCAGCGATAGCAGCCCGCTGAGCGCGAACGCCACGAGCACCGCGGTGCCCAGCCCGTCGAGCCGGCCCCGCCGGGCCAGCCCGGCCACCTGCCGCGGCAGGCAGGCCAGGCCGCCCAGGATCAGGGCGAGCACGACCGGCGCACCCAGCGCCCGGGCCGCGTAGTAGATGGCGGCCGGCGCGATCAGGTCACCGAGCAGTACTCCCGCGACGGCCGCAGGACGGATGCGGTCCGGCGGCGGCGTTTCGACAGTCATGGTCATCGTCATTCCTTCTGTTTCCGGGCAGCCCAAACAGGCCGGGCCAAGCGGGAGGGCGGACGGTCAGCGGGCGGCGCGGGCCTGGTCCAGATAGGCGACCAGCTCGCCCCAGTCAGCGCCGTCGTGACCGGGCGGCTGCTGCCTGCCCCGGTTAACCCACAGCGCGCGGACCGCCGTGCCGATCTCAGTGTCCGGGCCTCGGATCAGTTCCGAAAGCTCATCCAGCCGGTCGACGATCCTGCGCACGGCCGGATCGGACGGCTGCGTCCCGGACCGCATCTCCTCGAGCGCCTCGCCGTACAGTCGTGGCATCTCCACCCCGACCGCGTGCTCGGCGACCACGCCCAGTTCGCCGATCCGCCGGTGCATCGCATCGATCTTCTCCTGCCGCAGGTAGCCAGTCAGGTCACCCGTCAGCCTGATGATCTCCGCGAAGCCGGCGTCATCTGCATCCCTGGCCGCTATGAGCTGCTTGCGGAGTCGCTGCGCCATCCGGATCTGCCGGTCCACGTGCTCAAGCTGCTGGTCGATGACCCGGCGCACGTCGGTCCGCTTGGCCAGCAGGATGCCCACCTGCTCCAGGGACAGGCCCAGCTGCCGCATGGCCGTGACCTCATAGAGCAGCACCAGGTCCGCGCTGGTGTACAGGCGGTGACCGCCGGACGTCCGCACCGACGGCACCACCAGGCCGATCTGGTCGTAGTGATGCAAGGCCCGGACGGTCAGCCCGGTCGCGGTCGCTACCTCACCGATCCGCCACATGCGCTCATCAGCCGCCATAAATCCAGCATGGCACCTGACGTAACGTCAGATTCAAGCCCTCGGCCAGCGCTGACCGGATACGCCACCGGGCGAGGCTCAGCACCGGAGACCACGCATCCTCTGCGATGGCCACGGCAGCACTCCGGCAATGGGCCGCATTAATTGAGACCCAGGCCATAATGGGCCGATTTAAGTGAGACAGGGCCGACTTACGGGAGACTGGACACCAAAGCTCCAAGCAGCACCGAGAGGGAGCCATGGGTGGGGCCAAAAGCTCGTTGGCCCCACGTCTGCCGATCGCGGGGTGGGGCCAACGCTCCTCCGCAGGTGGGGCCACAAGTCACCCGCGCAGCCACGGCCACAGCGGCCCGCTAGCCGCCAGGGCGCCAACCAGGCGGCCATCGCCATGGTCGGCGTGGCTTGTCACGCCGGCGGAGGGGTCAGCGGGCAGCGCGCTCCGCGGCTGCGGTCAAGGCGGCGAGTAGTCCCCGGAGGTGAGCGGCGTCGCTGACGTCGAGAGGGATACCGGGTAGAGCATCGGTCAGGAGCAGGATCAGGCCGCCGGTGCGGCCGATCAGGGTCCACCCATCGCCATTCGCGCGTACCAGGCGGGCCTTATCCGGTGGCACTGTCCGGACACGCACTGACCCGGGTGGCGGCTTCGTGGCGGCGGCCAGCGACCATGCGCCAGCCAGGGCGCGGTCAACTGCCTGATGTGCCGGATGGCCCGGTGGGATGCGCCCGCGCGTGTCGATCAGCCGGGCCGCCGGCGGGCTGGGATCTGTGTCGCCCATGTTGGCGGCGTGCCAGCGCTCAGCCTCGATGTACTCCTGCATGCTGAGGTCTGGCCGGTCGGACAGCTCACGGTCGATGATGTCGGCCATGCTACGGCGCCGCGCGGGAGTGCCACGCCGCGGTGGGCGCAGCACTTTGTCACCGGCACCGGCTGGGTCATGGGGCTCACTAAGGCCAGCCAGCCCAAGCTCGCAGACGACCGGCCAGCCCGGCTGGACCGTCACCACGCTGCCATCGGGCGGCTCGTAGCCGCACTCAACTCCCGTGTTCCAGATGGACTGAACGGTGCCGATACCGCGGGCGTCGCTGGTGACCTGAGTCCATCGCCCGCCGTCCTCGTCCTGGGCCAGCACCAGCCCGTAGCCGCGGGGGACCGGTTTCACGCCGACGGCCGCGCAGGCCGCCGCGAAACTCTCACCGAGTTCACCGGGGAACTCGTCGTCTGTCAGCAGCATGGCGGTCACAGTCTGGAGGCGGCGTCCCTGCGGGCCCGTGCGCTGTGGCCGGTTCTGGCCTGGTGCCTGCCGCGCCCTGGTCCGTGACCCGGGCACGCGACGCATCCCTGTGACGGTTCATGCACCGATCGTGACACTATCCGGGGTGGGTGTCATCCACTCCCTGACTCCAGGAAGGCGGCTGCGCGGTGCACAGTGCATGCCATCGTCCCGACCACGGGAGGTCATAGGGCTGCTGAGAAGTATCGGTGCTGGCTGGAGGTCGCCGGAGGGCGGGAACCATACCTTCCCAGCACCGGGAGTGACGCGCCGGCCACCGGCCCGTCAGGCTGGGAACCCGGTCACTGTGATCCCGGCGTGTCACGTAAGGCAGGAATTCCCATGGCTACCTTGTCACCCGGCCCCTCTAGTCCACCCGTTATGCCCGTGCCCGAAGTGCCCGCCAGGAATCATCAGCAGGCCGGTGCCGCAGGGGTGGCGTTCACCCCGGGCCATCACTTCACGCTCGGCGGCGCAGCTGACCCACGGGCGCTCGGTGAGGCAGCCACCGCGCCGTCGTCGGTGATCGTGCAGGTCACCAAGCGCTGCGACTTCAACTGCGGGTTCTGCTCAGAGACGTTGCAGATGGCCGACCCGACGCTGGACCAGCTTGATACGATCCGCGCGAACCTGGCCGGGGTGGCGCGGGTGTTCTTGTCCGGTGGGGAGCCGCTGCTGTGCCGGGACCTGCCCGAGATCGTGGACATGTACTCGCCGTTCATCATCGGGCTGCCCACCAACGCGACCCGCGGCCTGGTTATGGCGCCCCAGTTGGCTGGGAAGGTCGCCTTTGTCAACATCGGCTTTGATGGGCCCCGGGCGACGTTCTCGCGGGTCCGCGGCGACTATGACAAGGCCATGACCGGGGTGCGGGCGTTCATCGCTGCGGGGCTGGAGATCTCGCTGTCGGCGGTCGTGCTGCGGTCCACGGTTCACGCCCTGCCGTACCTGTACCAGATCGCTGATGTGCTGGACGCGGGAAGCTGAAGCTGATCCTGCCGCTGCGCAAGGGCAACGCGCTCGGCCTGGCCGAGCGGGAGTTCATCACCGTGCAGGAGGCAGGCGAGGTGTTCGGGCGGCTGACGGAACTGCGGGCTACGCACGACTGGCGGCCGGCGGTGCGGATGACCCCGTGGACGGCCGAGACCGAGGGGCACATGATCGTGGTCGAGCCGAACGGGAACGCGCAGGCGTGGCCGGTCTATTACCAGCCGGACCTGTTTCTGCGGCTGGGCAACCTGCTGGAGGAGCCGGTCACCGCGATCTGGGAGCGTTACCCCTACAAGGCCAGCCACTATGCCAAATACCTCGGCGGCAGCATCTACACCGCCACCCGCAGCGGCCCGTGATGCGCACCTACACCAACCTGACCTGGCCCGATGACCCCTACCGGACCGGGCAGCAGCTCTATCGCAGGCCCGTCCCCAGGCTGGCGGCATACACCGCCGCGCGAACCGTGATGAGCGGCCGTCTGATGCCTTCTGCGGTGGCGGTCGTCTACCTGCCGCTGCACCGCACCCAGGCGATCAACGCGACGGAACAGACGCTGACGTTCGGGTTCCGCGCTGCCAGCGCCGACGGCCCAGGTGACATGCCCGCGCTGACCGCCATGGCCGACCTTGACCTGATGCAGGCCCGCCGCCACGCAGCCGTCCTGGCCGGGTACCTGCTCGCCGGCGATCTGGCCGCCTTGCGCCAGGCTGGTGATGCGGCGGCACTGCGGGGACTGGCAGCGGTCCAGCGCGAGTGGGGCACCCGGGATCAGGCAGCTGGCCGGGCGGCCACCTTTGACTGCGGGCTCGACTTGCCCGGGACCCCGCCGCTGGAGGTGGCCTGCCAGTCGGCCGGGATCACTGCCGGTCCTGGCCCGGACGGGGCGGACGGCAGCCCGGCGGTGACGCTGGCAGTGGAGCGGGCGCTGATGATCGCGCTGGTCTGCGCCCGCCACCTTGGCCGCTACGAGTGGGCCGGAGCCTTGCGCATCGCGCCGGTTCTCGCTGCCGCCACCTGGGACTGCCTGCCGCAGTCCACAACGGAGGCCCCTGGAGGTCGCGTCCCTCTGGCCGCGGCGCTGAGCGGTGCCCAGACTGGGCGTCCTCACCGGGGAGCCTGAGGTGATCACCAGCACCAACCTCACCGAGTCTGGCTCGGTGCCCCGGCACCCGCCGGGGGCGCGGCTGCTGGCAGCCGTTGACGTGGAGTGGTCTAAGAACTACCGGATCCGGGGCGGCAGTGTGCCGTTCTGCTACTCGGTGGTCTGGCTTGTTCTGCCAGCCGGTGATGCCAGCACCGGCCTGGAGGCGGCCCGGTTCTGGTACACATCGGCCTACGTCCAGGACGCCAGCGAAGGCGCAGAACTGGTAGCCGGGGCCGACGCCGCGCTGGCCTGCCTGATGAAACGCGCCAGCCTGATCGCCGGTCACCAGTTGTGCAGCGACCTGGGGGTCCTGGCCGCAGCAGGCCCAGCATCGCATCAATCAGTCGCGGCCGCGGCTACCGCGTGGCGGCAGCGGCGGGCGGCTTCTTCCAGCTGGCCGCGGTTCGTGGATACCCGCTACGACGCCGGGCACATCCTGGCATGCCAGTCCCGCCGGCTGGTCAACGTCTGCGCCGACCTGCGCCTGGATGTCACCCAGCCCGAGCTGCGGAGTATCTCCATGACCGCGCTGCACCGCCGCTGGCTCCAGTCCGGCGACGTCACGGCGCGGGAGAAGATCACCGTGCTGAACCTGCGGCACGCTTTGTCCACCGCTCTGGTCGCCGCCCGCGCCGCCGGGCTGGCGCACTGGCGGCCTGGCCTCAACGTCAACCGGCTCCTGGCCCGCGAGCTGGGCCACTCGTTCGGCTGGCTGGCTCACCCTGTATTCACCGCGCTGCTGGGGGAGCAAGATGCTGCGTGATTGTGCCGTGCTGGCCATCGAGGGCACCCACGCCTCGGGCAAGACCACCCTCACCCACGCCCTGGCCGCCTACTACCGCGAGCGCGGCATCCACGTCGCCACCGTCGAAGAACCCGCCCGGCACAGCCCATTCATCGAGGAAATCGTCGTCCACAACAAGGGCGCCTTCGACCTGGAAACGGAGGTCAACCTGTTCGCCGCCCAGCTGTCGGCGCAGTTGTGCGCCGCCCGCCAGCACACAATGATCATCGCGGACAAAACCATCGCCCAATGTGATGGCCTACGCATGGCTTGTGCTCCAGACCCCACCCGGCAGCCGCGAGGCTGCCGTGCTGGAGGCGATGAAGATGTTCCGCGAAGCCTGGGCCGGCACTTACGATGCGGTGTTCTACTGCTGCGACCGGTTCGGCCAGCATCAAGCCGGCGACCCCTACCGGTCCAAGGTCCTGAACCTGCAGTCGGCCGCGGACCGGGTCGTCCGGTCGACGTGCGCCACCGTCGGCCAGCGCGTCATCGACATCCCGCCCAATATGAGCACCGCCGAACGGGTCAGGTGGATTGCCGCCCGCGTCACCAAGCTCGGCATCACGAAAGACGCCCCGGCTACTTCCTGAGCCGCAGGGCTGCCGTGCTCCCGCCGCAATCGTCCTGAGCAGAACCTGTGCATCGAGACAGGCACGTGACCCTTCTCGGGGCAACCTGCAACCGCCGCAGCCCCGGCAATGGGAAACGCTGCGTGCGCCTGCTGGATCGGGGTTCAGCACTGGTACACGTCAATGAGCGGGCGCTTGGCCTTCGGGTTGGTAACGCCGCGGCTGCTTTCGGTGAGATTCCGGGCGTTGATCTGGGCGTTGACGCTTTCCACGGCAATTCTGGCTGCGTGAGGACTGAGGTCGGTGGCCCGGGGATAGCACAGTTCCCGGATGACGGCGCCAAGAGCTGTGACGCTGTCCCGGCCCGCGGTTTCCTGGTCGGCACCTGGGTTGGTGTGCAGTCCGATCAGGAGACTGCCGGGCTGCGCGTGATTTCTGAGTTCTGTGGCCAGGTCGGCGGCGTAGCAAGCATCGATGAGCACCATGCTGGCGGCGCCGAGGCGGCCGATCGAGTCAGCCAGTAAGACCGGCTGGTTGTCCTTGCCGCATAGGCCAAGGCGGCGGCCACCGCAGAAGTACCCAGCATGCGCCGACACGACCGTGACGAGGCTGGGCTGCTGCAGTTGTGCCCGCATCGCATCGGCGGTGCTCACGTCATCGGGACGGTCCACCGGAATCTGCGGCAGGTCCCAGCGGCAGACCCAAATCTCATCGGCCAGACTGCGCAGGAACCGCTCACTGGCCTCGAAGCCTGCGAATCCCAGCAGCCGCACATCAATCGTGTCAGCCATCCTTGTGACGCTAACTTCTGTCGTGCCGGGAAACAGTCCGTCTGGCCGCAACGATAACCTCACCGGTCAGGCAGTCCCCAGCGACAATACTGGCGCTGGGTAAGAGCGGAAGAATCCGGGCAAAGTTGACCGGCTCCATCATCACCACCAGATCGGCCGCATATTCGTGCCTACCCCCGAGCGGTCATCTGGCCCGGTACTGTCACCGGGGCAGGCAGGTTGATGACCGGGGTACTCGTAGTGCCAGGCCCAGCAGCGCGGCAACGCGGGCTGGCCCGTCATTCCTTTGGAGGGGCGCGATGTGGGAGCGAGTCGGGCAGTTGCATGCACATCATGCGGATGTCCCGGTGGAGATCCGGCTGCTCAAGCTGACCGAAGAGGTTGGCGAAGCCGCTGAGGCGCTGATCGGTATGCAGGGCCTGTTCTCTGAACTTCCTAAATGATCATTGGTCTAGTGAGCTTCTACATGTCCAGGGCACGCGATACCCGCCGATCTGGTCGGCGGGACGGTGTGGCGGGATGGCTGGTGACCGCGGCGCAGATCCGCCTGTTCTGCGTGGTGATCGAGGCGTTGGTGTGGCCTCGCATGCCGCCAGACAAGTGGTGCCTGGTCAGCTTGACCGGTGTTTGCTGCCTGGGTGTCTCGCATAGTAGTCCGCGACGGCTGTGAACGATTTCTTCGGCTCCCATGCCATGTCTGGGTAGGTGGTGCCATGCCTGCCGCGGGGATAGGGCTTGACCAGGCTGTAGCTGTCGGTGTCGAGGTCGTGCCGCGGGTCGTCTGCATGAGTCCACAGGGGGGCGGTGAAGGTGTAGACGAATGCGCCGTCGACCCCGGCCGAGTCCAGCAGCTCAAGCTGGCGGAGCAGGCTGCGGGCCTGCAGGTCCTCGTCGCGTTCGGCGGTGGTCTTGACCCGCGGCTGGACGAGCCGGCCTGTCAGCGGCAGCTTGTGCAGGGCAAAAGTGACCGGGTCGATATTCGCCGTGCTCGCGGGACCGGTCTGGTCGGCGCCGGTGCAGGTGCGGAATCCCAGCTCGGTGATCACCACCGGCTTGCCGGTGGCCAGCAGCGGCTCCAGCCTCTGGAGGTAGCGGTCCTTGTGAGGCTCCATCCAGTAGTGGTTGATGCCGATGATGTCGAAGGCGTCCCAGTCGACCCGCTCGGCCGGCAGCGACGCATAGGTGACCGGGCCGCCGAACACCTCACGCACGGCCGCGGCAGCGCGGGCCAGGAACGCGTTCAGCGGCGCGTTGTGGGCACCGGACCTGAGGACCTCGCGCAACGCCGGCATGCGGGTGCGCCTGCTGTAGGTGCGTCCTTTGATGATGCCGCGCATGAACAGCGTCAGTTCACCGCCGACGCAAAAGACCAGCTGCCCCGGCCACCTGGCCCGCAGTTCCGCGGCGGCCGCTGCCGAGCGCGCAAGGTGGCGCAGCGTCGCATCCCGGGACCCGCTGGACAGCTCCGGGCAGAACCACACTTCCAGGCCCTGCCGCAGAGCGTCCTCGGCCGCGGCGGCCAGCCGCCCGGTGTCCCGGGCCCAGATCCTGACCGCGTTGCAGTGCAGGCCCGTGCTGATGATCTCCAGCTCGCGGTGCACGAGCGCCGGGCTGTAGTCCGGCCGCCAAGTCACGCCGCCCATCACACGGCCCAGGTCGTAGAGCACGCCCCGCAACCTCATCGTGGTGATCTCCTTTCCTCCGGCGGCCCAGCCGGCTAATGGGCGGCGCCCGGCAGTCCCGCGCCGCCCCGCGCCGGGCCGGAGAAGACGATGCCGATGTTGTAAATGACCCCCCGGCGGTTCACACCCAGCACTTTACATTATCTACAGATGCATCTGTAGATAATGTAAAGTGCTGGGATGGATGCGCTCGACCTGTTCCAGCTAGGACGCTGGCTCACGCGACTGGCGGAGGACGCGATGCGTCCCCTCGGTGCTCCCTCGTCCCCGCCGGGGCAGCGGCTCATTCTCATGGACACGTTCGCGTTCCCGGACAGT
Source organism: uncultured Actinomycetes bacterium (assembly GCA_963717125.1). Taxonomy (GTDB): domain Bacteria; phylum Actinomycetota; class Actinomycetes; order Streptosporangiales; family Streptosporangiaceae; genus RYN-230. Next base: position 1,124,270 of record CAVQVG010000007.1, on the reverse strand, counting down.
TCGGTCGGCGAGATCGCCACCCGCACCGGGCTGCCCCAGAGCTACGTCTCCACGGTCGTGGCCAGGCTGCGGGACCTGGACGTGCTCGAGACCAGAGCCGACCCGGACGACCGCCGCCGCACGCTGGTGAAGGTCAGCGACTCCCTGCCGCCCGTCGTTGCCGGCCTCGGCGCGGCGCCGGTGGACGAACTACTCACGGAAGCTCTCGGCGTGACACCCGCGGACCGTGCGGCCGAACTCATTGCGGCACTCAGTGAAGTCACCGCGTGCCTCCGAGTCCGGCTCGGGGGACCTGGAACTCCGGAAGCCCGCCTGCGTGACGCGCAAGGGCCGCGCCGGTAAACCCGGCTGAATTCAATCGCAGCTGCACGGCCACGCACACAGAACCAGCAGATCTGAGTGGCCACGCAAGGCAAGCCGTCCCCTGGCCGACCGCGCCGAATCGGCGTTAGGTGCGGCCGGTTAGGTGCGGCCGCGATGTCAACGGCAACCCTGGCTGGGAGACCCCTCGGTCGCAAGCGTCAGTTCTGGCCCACAGTCCGGGCCATGGGCGTCGTCAGTTCGAGCTGGACACCGTCAGGGTCTTCAGTCGGGGTCGAAGCGGTCGCCAGACGGGCTATGGGCCCAGGGTCGGCTGGTACGCCTACGCGCCGCTGAGCCAGGCGGTGTATCCGCCGCGCACCGGGCTGGCCGGATGGCTGTGCTTGATCATCTGGCTTGTCCTGATCGGCCTGTGGGCGGTGGTGTCCGTCAGGCTGCTCCGGCCATCCGCGCAAGAACGCACGCACGACTAACGATCGGTGGCAGAAGAGGACGTTGCGCCTCGGTGGCCGGTTGGGCATGCTCGGGCGCGTGGTGTCGGCTCAAGATGAATTCCGCGGTTTCCTGCGTGACGTGGCATCACCGGCTATGCGTCGTGCGGGGCTGAAAGGGTCCGCGGGCTGCTATCACATGCCCAGCCCGTCTTGTTTCGCGCTCGTGGGCTTCCAGAAATCGAAATGGAGTACCAGCAGGGCCGTCCAGTTCACCGTCAACCTAAAGGTGGTGAGCCGCGAGGTATGGACGCTCGCCCGGACGGAGAAGACCTGGCTTCCGGAGACGCCCGCCCCAAACACCCGCTACCCGGTGGCGGAATGGTCGGCGCGCATCGGCAGCCTCATGCCCGACGGGCAAGATCACTGGTGGTGGCTGCGGTCGGGCCAGCCACTGGGGCCGCTGTCTGCTGAGGTGATCGGTGCTCTGACGGATTATGGCCTGCCAGCCCTCCACCGCGCGGTCCGGCAGGTGTGATGAGGGCACCGCTGGCCCCACGCTGCGCATCGCCTTTGGCGCCTGACCGCCGAGCACTCAGCGGCAATTGAGGACGTTCGCCCCGAACGCGGCGATGTATAAATATACGGCTGAGCTGACTGTCCGATTGGCACATTCGGGGCTGCTGAGCGGTTACGGCCGCGAAGACTCTCTGATAACCGCGCGCACTCCCGCCGTTATCTGGATTCACAGAGAATTCCGGCGTCCGTCGGTTACGGTGCCCGGGAACGTCCCGATCTGGCGTGGCACGCGGGTGCCTCAGCTTCAAGCCGACTTGCGGTGCTGTCCGGGGCAAGCTGCGTCGTCTGGTCAGGCCCGGACTTCAGCGTGCTTCTTCCAGGGCGGCTGTGAGGGTTTCGGCACCCGCGCCAGTCGAACAGCTGCCGTAGTCAGGGCCGTCGCCCGGCAGCGTCGGCGCGCCGTGGCTGAGGATGCCGGTCACGGGGGTGCCTGTGCGGGCATGGTGGCGGGCACCGGCTGGTCGTCGGGGTCGATGGCGCGGGTGATGCGCTGGCCGATCTCGCGCAACTGCCGGGACTGGGTCTTGGTCAGCGGGTCGAAGACCAGGCGGCGGACCTCCTGGACATGGCCGGGCGCGGCCTGGGTCACCTTCGCCTGGCCCTGGCCGGTCAGGATCGCCAGGGTGTAGCGGCCGTCGGCCGGATCGGGGGTACGGCGCACCCAGCCGCGCTGCTCCAGCCGGGCGACGACCTGGGACAGGCGCGGCAGCGAGCTCCCGGCCCACATCGCGAGCGCGCTCATCCGCAGGGTGCGGTCGGGCGCCTCGGATAGCAGGGCCAGCACCTGGTACTCGAAGTGGCTGATCCCGGCGTCGCGGCGCAGCTGCGCATCGAGCGCGGCCGGCAGCCTTTCCAGCGTCTTGGCCAGGGCGCGCCAGGCCTGGCTCTCCTCGGCGTCGAGCCAGCGGGGTTCCTGCGGGGCGTCCATGAGGACAGCATAACTTAAATGTTGAAGCGAACTGACGCTTAGATGACTTGCATCGTGAAGTGATATGGGATACCGTCAGTTAACGCTTTAAGTCAGTAGAGCGCCGGGCGCGGGCCGTCACCCGCATGGTCGTCCATGAATGAACCCCACCGGAAGGAAGCAGTCATGACCACCACCGTCAGTCTGAGTTTCGGAGCCCTGACCATCGACTCCGCCGATCCCGCCGCCCTGGCGGACTTCTGGGGGAAGGCCCTCGGCCGCCCGGTCAGCCCGGGCGCGGTCGCCGGGGACACGGCGGTCAACGCCACCGGCCCCGAGAACGGCCCCCGGATGATTCTCCACAATCCCCCCGGGCCCGGGACGGCCAAGAACAGCATCCATCCTGTCCTGGTCACCGACCACTACGACGAGGAGATCGAGCGGCTGACCGCCCTGGGCGCCAGGCCGCTCAACGAGATCAAGCTCCCGCCTGAGGCGCTTCCACCTGGCGTGGCGGCGGTCCGCCAGACCACGTTCGCCGACCCGGAGGGCAACGAGTTCGATCTGGTGATATGGCAGCACCAGCCCGAGTAGCTGCCAGGTCCGGGCACTAACTGAGGCCCCATCGATGATCTTGGATCGGCTGCTACCTTCGGCGGTGACCCTCGATCCAAGATCATCAAACCTGGCCGAAGGAGGCAGCTATGCATTATCGGTGCTTCGTCTGCCCCCGGATGCGGGGTAAGCGAAATGCGGCCGCCGGAATGGTTGATATGGGCCTGGCCCGTGAGGCTTGCATCTGAGGTCTGTCCAGCGCCGATTCGCCGATCTCGCTGCCCCCAGGACACAGAATTACAACGCACGAACTTCACCCGCGTCCCGGCGTCCTCTAGGTCCATGAGCAGGTTCCGTGCCTTCTGCACCACCCAGGTCTGGACCGGATGCTCGGTGGCGCCAAGAACCCGTACGCGGCGGGAGCCGTGCTCGATCACGGCAAGGACGTAGACCTTGGCGCCGTTGAGCAGGTCGGTGGTGAAGAAGTCCAGCGCCAGGATGCCCTGTGCATGGGACCGCAGAAACTCAGGCCAGCCAGGGCGGTCCCGGCGCGGTGCCGGGTCGATTCCCGCGCGCTTGAGGATCTGCCATACGGTGGACGGCGCCACGGTGACGCCGAGCCCGGCCAGTTCGCCGTGGATCCGCCGGTAGCCCCATGATTCATTCTCCCGCGCCAACCTCAGCACCATCGACCGGACGTTGCGGCTCGTCGGCGGGCGGCCGGACCTTCTCTGGCGCGACCGGCGCGCCCACCGGTGGCGGACGATGTCGCGGTGCCAGCGCAGGATCGTGCCCGGGGTCACGATCAGCCGCATCACGGCGAGGCGCCCGATGGGCAGCGTCCCGGCGAGCAGCGCCAGCCACGTCCGGTCTGGCCACGTCAGACGCGAATGAGCACGAGGATGCTCGCGCTCGGCCACAGCGAGCTGATGGCGCAGCATCAAGATCTCGGCATCCTTCCACCACGCCTCATGACGCGACAAACCCAGTAGTGACACGGCACGGGTAACAATCAGGAAGATCAGCCTCAAGCCCACAAGCCGATGATCATCGCACGCCCGGCGACCCTAGCTAGGACTTGCCAGCCACGTACCGGACATGCGACCGAGCCGAGGGCGCCCAGAGGACATCTGCACAGGTGGCCGTGTTTTCGGCACCCACAGGTGACCGTGCGGCTGTCACATCGGGCCCGTCCCGCCGGTCAGCTGATATGACAGGCGGGACGGAGGAACGTGGCCGATGACCGAGCACGACTGGCTGACGCAGCGGTTCGCTGAGCACCGGGGCCGGTTGATGGCGCTGGCCTACCGGATGCTCGGATCGCGCGGTGATGCCGAGGACGCGCTGCAGGAAGCGTGGCTGCGGGTTAGCCGTGCCGACGGCGGTCAGGTGGAGAATCCGGCCGGGTGGCTGACTACGGTCGTGGCCCGGGTCTGCCTGAACATGCTGGAGTCCCGCCGGGCCCGGCGGGAGGAGCTGGCTGGGGCGCTGCCGCCCGAGCCGGCCGAGCTTCACGCGAGCCTCCGGCGGGCCAGCCAGGCCGGCCCGGAGGACGAGGCGCTGCTGGCCGATTCGGTCGGTGCCGCGCTGATGGTGGTGCTGGACACGCTGACTCCCGCCGAGCGGCTCGCGCTCGTCTTGCACGACGTCTTCGGTGTGTCGTTCGGCGAGGTCGGCGCCATTATTGACCGTTCCCCGGTGGCGGCGCGGCAGCTCGCCAGCCGGGCCCGGCGCCGGGTGCAGGGAGCGGCCGTGGCCTCTGATGCCGCGCGGTCCCGGAAGCGGGAAATGGTCGCCGCCTTCCTGGCTGCCTCCCGGGGCGGGGATTTCGGCGCCCTGCTCGCGCTGCTCGATCCGGGCGCCGTGCTCGTGGCCGACCCAGCGGCCGTGCAGATGGGCGCGGCCGCCGAGGTCCGCGGTGCCGACGCGGTGGCGGCTACCTTCGCGGGATGGGCTAAGGGAGCCCGGCTCGCGCTGGCTGACGGCGTTCCGGCGGCCGTGTGGGCGCCCGGCGGCCGGCCGAAGGTCGTCTTCACGTTCACCATCAGCGACGGGAGGATCACCGGTATTGCCCTGGACGGCGACCCGGACCGGCTCCGCGACCTTGACATCGTCTTTCTCAGCGCCGGTGGCAAGGAGTGGTGATGATCCGCGGGCAGGACGAGATGCGAGGCCGGATTTAGCGGGAGCAAGTGGTCCGGCTGGCCACGATCGGCGAACGTGGGCGGGCTCATGTGGCGCCGGGCGTGTTCGCGGTCAACGGCGAGGTCTTCTGCTCGCCGAGTGACGCGGGACAGGGCCGCGGCTGGCCAGGCGGCTGCGCAATCTGAACCGGGGCCAGCGGGTCACGATTCTGGCCGGCTTCCACGACGAGGACTGGCCAGAACACGTTCGGAATGGCCGGCTGCACAGCTGCTGTCGTCATGGCCTGACGCCGCTTGTCCCTCGTGCTTCATCATCGGGATGGTTAGGGAGGTTCGTTGAGCGGACTGCGGCCCGGGAATCGGCACGTAATGCTGCTGTGGGCAGCAAGTGCGGGAAACGAAGGCGCCTCCTGGATCATGCTGGTAGCTGTTTTCGTATACGTGCTCCACCATTTCTCGGCTTCTTCACTCGCGATTGTGGAACTCGTCGGCACGCTGCCTGCCCTGTTGTGCATGCCGTTCGCCGGCGCGATTACCGATCGCCACGATGTCCGGAGGCTGGCGCTGGGCTCCATGATGGTTCAGGCGCTGAGCCTGCTGGGCGTGCTGGTGATGCTGAGGGTCGGCCTGTGGGAGATCGCAGCCTGCTACGGCTTGCAGGGGGCCGCCGGCGCGGTATGGCCGCCAGCGCGGCAGCGGTGGCTGTATGCGCTGGTCCGCGAGGACCGCAGTCGCGCCGCGGCCAACGCCGCGATTGGCTCAGTGAGCGGTGTCATGACAATCGCTGGCGCGGCCCTGGGCGGGGTCTTGTCGGCCTGGAGCACAAGCGCTGCGCTCGCAGCAGCTGCGGGGCTCCAGTTCGCGGCGACCGTGCCCCTGCTGGCCCTCGCACGGCCGGCATTCCCGCAGGGTGCGCAGGCACGCGGTGCTCTCCGGTCGCTGCATGCCGACCTGGCTGAAGGCCTTACCGCACTGCGGGCTCTGCCCCTGGCGAGGTCGGTGATCTGGGTAGGCATCTCCTGGGGCCTCATCGGGGGTGCCTACAACGTCTTGCTTGCCGCCTATGTCACGAACGATTTGCACGGCGGCGGATTGCTGCTCGGTGTGTTTTACGTTGTGGATGGCACTGCGGTGATCCTGGGCTCGGTGCTGGCGGTCCGCCTCAGGCGGGGGTCGCATCTGGCTGCCTACGCGCTGGCTTATGTGCTGCAGGGTGCCGCGTGGGGCGCTATGTTCCTGGGCGACCGGCCCGTATGGGGCGCGGCGCTGCTGGCGGTCATGCGCACCGCGAGTGGCGTGATCATCGCCCTTGACACGACGATCCTGCTGGCTACCGTGCCTGGGCGCCTGAGAGGCAGGATCACCAGCTTGCACATGACTACCTATGGCGCGGCGTCCAGGGTGGCGCTGGCGGCCTTCGCCGGATTGCTCGCGGTGACCGGGGTCAGGACCGTAGGCGTAGTCGCTGGCGCAGCCTCCGTCATTGTCGGGGCCGCATGGTGGGCGCTGAACGGGCGGCGCGCCCGTCCTCTGTATATGAGCGCGACATCCGCGGCCGACGTCCCGGACAAACCCGATACCGTGCCCAGCTAAATCGCAGGCGGAAAAACTTGCCAAGCCTAACAGTGCTCGAGCTGCTCAGGCAGCGACCGAGCATCCGCGAGTTCACCAAATATGCCTGTTCCGGGGACTGCCGCGGGAACGGTCGTGGTGCGGGCCGCTGACCTGCTGGTTCGCGGCGGGTGGACGGTCACGGCGGGAACCGCGCGTCTCCTCCGCCGCGACACGCGGGCAAAACCATGCCCTTACCCCGGTACTACAGAACGGGTTTGTGATCTAACGTCTGGATGCTCACGGGTGGTGCCCGATGTGTCACGCTGGGCGCGGAACGGGTACCTCAAGATCATGTAATCGTGACAAGCAAGATCGACATGATGTGGCGTTGCGGTCATGGCGCATGGTCCTGGCGCGGCTGCGGCGCTTTATCCGCACGCACCTTGCCGACCCGGAGGCGATCTTGCTTCCAGCAGGGGAAGGGGCAGGCCGGCCTCGACCAGCATCAGCTGCGCCTGTGGCTCTCGTTTCACCGGCACACCGTGCTGTCGATGTGCGCGCTCGCGCTGCTGGCTGTTGCGACCGCCCGGCCAGCGCCGCAGCACGGCCCAGCCGCGAGTGCCGACGGTGATCCTTTCGCTGTCAGCAACGCGGGCCAGCCCGCTCACTGGCGCGATACCGGCGCGCTCCGCGCACGCCGAACCAGAGACCGCCGTGCAACATCGGCATCGTCCGCGTCACCGTGCCCGAAGCCTGCCGCCTCTCCACCTGGCCAGTACCCCCATAATGCGCGCTGCGAAGGTCTCCGGCCACGCCTGGTCACGATGGCGAAGACGACACCAAGCGCGCGCCCGATGGCATCACTACCAGGCACGACTCCAGGGGGCCGCAGCATGACCCGCACGATCAATCCAGCAGCAGGATGTCCTAACACTAGAGGCCGATGTGCGATCCAGGCCTGGCGCACCGCCTCAACCGGAGGGCCCCATACTGTCCGGCCCTCGGGTGTAGCAGTACGGGCACGCCGCGGAGAGGGTGCGGCGCAAGGGTCAACGCTCACGTGAAGGGAGCGTCGCCATTGCGGTCCCAGCGATAGGAGCGTTCTTCGAAGCCCGGGAATGTAACGGCCAGGCCATTGTCCGGATGCACCGACCACAGCACCCAGCCGTCCGTCTGATCGACCCGCGAACGGAAGAACGGGGGCCACCTGCCAACGTCGGCGCCGAGATAGCGCTGGTAGATGCGCTGCACAACTGCGGAATCGTGTGGTTCGATCTGTGCCCGCCCTCGGACCCGGACTTGGCGGATGGAGGCGGGAGGATCGAAGTCGTTGACGATCACAGCGACTGGAGCGCCATGCTGTGCCGCTCGTGGAAGCGGAGCGGCCTTGGCGCTGCTGAACCAGAAACGCTTCCGCTCAAACAGGAACCACAAGCTGCCCAGCAGTGGCGTCCCCGCTGCTGACACCGAAGCAACCTGAGCAGGTCTGCGGTCCTCCCGCAGGAAGGCAGTCACGTCGAAAGGCGCTTTCACCACGACGCGAACGATATAGCGCCAGACAGCCCTCGCACCCCTCACGGTCCCGGCTTCCTCCGGCCGGCACCGGGCGTGGTAGTCCCCTGGTGCCTGCCCTCCAGGCCGGCATCAACCCCTCCGCGCCTCCGGCCTGGTCAGCGTGGCCGCAGTCGCCCGCCTGCTCTCACGCTGCAGATGGCAGCAAGGCGGCCAAGGCTGCCAGCACATGACGCAGCTACGATCAAGGCGTGGAAGACGAAGAGGCCAAAGCCCACAAGGCGATCGTCGCAGGCCTGTTTCGGGCGATCAACGAACGCCGCTTCGATGAGCTGGGCGAATACTTGGCCGTTGACGTCGTTGACGATAACAAGAGCTTCCTCGGCGACGAGGCCGGATCGCAGGATGCGTTCGGCGGCATCCCCGCCCAGCTTGCCTTGTTTGACCCCTACGTGGTGGAAATCGAGGAGGTCATCGCAGAAGGCGCCCGCGTCGCCGCGCTGGTCACCCAGCGGGGTGTGTACCGAGGCACCGGTGACCGAGCCTTCGAGAACCAGGCGGTCTACCTGTTCACCATGTCCAGCAAGAAGATCTGCCGGGTGCGCGCGATAGGCGACGGGCCAGAACCAGGCCGGTAGGCGACTCGCAGCGCTGACCATGAGTCCAGGCGTCAGGGATCCCCGCGGAAAACGGCAGCCGATGGAATAAACCAACCCCACCCCGGCGACCGTGCCAGGCGGTCAAAGCAGCGGCCGCCGGCGAGCAGGCCACCACGGTGGCCCCAGTAGCGAAGCTGCGATGGCAACGTGTGCGCCGACCTGATCCAGACGATCAAACCGAAGATCACAAACCCGGACTGTAGTTCCGCTGCGCCATCACAGAAACGGACTCCAGAACAGACATGGAACACAAGCTTGAAAAACCTCCCAACACCACAAACACCTAAAGTCCCTGGTGTTGGGGACATCGGGCCACCTCGGGTCCGAGCCTGAGCAGGGCTTGAGCCTCGCCGGATACCGGCTGCCAGGTGGTCGGCACGACTTTTCGAGACAGCCGTCTGATCGGTGAAGTAATCGCCCGGCAGCTAGGCCCGGTTCGTTCGTCGGTCACATTCCGCCGTCGGCGCCTGTCATACCAGGTAGCGGCGAGAGCACGACGGCGCGATATGCGCGGCCTCGCGGCGTACCTGATCGAAGACGACACCATGGAGGACCCACGATGCAAGCACGGATGAAGAATCCGGCCATGATCATCCCAGAGGCTATGGCGGCCATCCAGGCGCTGGGCGCCAGTTTTCACAACAAAGGCGTGCCTGAGGAGACGCTGGTACTGGTTCACCTGCGGGCCAGCCAGATCAACGGCTGCAGCTCGTGCGTTCAGGCTGGCGCTGCAGGGGCCAGGAAGGCGGGCGAGAGCGAGGATCGGCTAGCCACGGTAGCTGCCTGGCGGGAGGCGCCGTATTTCACCGACGCGGAGCGCGCGGCGCTGGCCCTGACCGAAGCCGTCACCCGGCTGGCCGACCGGCCGGACCCGGTGCCGGACGAAATCTGGGACGAGGCCGCCCGGCACTACGACGAGGAAGGACTCGCCGCACTGCTGCTGTCGATCGCCACGACCAACGTCTTCAACCGGCTCAATGCCCCCACCAGGCAGGTAGCCGGCGCCTGGGGCTAGGGAGAGAGGACGGGGAGCATGCGCGCTGGCGCCGCGGCCGGCGCGCCGCCGCACCCCGGCGTCCGTGGTTCGCAGACGCCGGGGTGACGACACCAGCAGCTTCCCGGAACATCCGGCGGCGCAGGGTCACGTTCCCGTTTACCGCCTGTCAGAGGAGCGACGGAAGGAAGATGCGCCAGTGACAGGGATTACCCGCTGGCCCGCGGATGACATTGCCGTAGCGGTGGCCCCTCGCCCGGTAATCTTTGGCGAGGGTGTGAAAGATGGCCGTGCCGATCGGCTTTCCCAGATGTGAGAGCATCTGCCGCATGTCCGGCCGGGGAGTACGGCCATCGGCTACGGCAGGCCGTTGGTTCGGCGGCGTGCCCGCCGGGTCCGGGGCGGCAGTGGGACAATGAGATGCGGCGGAACCCAGCTGGACCTGATGGGACATGGATCCAAAACCTGCGCCGCGCTGACCAGGCACACTCCGGGACTACGGACGCGACACGGACAGAACGCGGTATTCACCCGGCGAAAATAGAGAAATAGCAGGTCAGCGGCTATTCCGATGGGTTGGGATCGGCTCACTGTAAAACCGTCGGCTTAGCCTCGATCCACCGCGTGAATGCCGGTGATCGGTTTTGGCTGGGGAGTGTCAAGATGTGATCTTGTGTGCTGGCTGGGCGTGGTCTTACTGCCGCTGACTGGAAGCGGTCCGCGATAAGAAGCTCGCCGAATCACCGTGCACCGGCATCGCCCTGCCCGGCGTGGTGGTCAGCGCCGACTTCATCATCCCCGCGCACGCGCGGATCGAAGCAGTGGCTGCCGGGCTGCCGCCGGACTGGGCCGCCACCGTGTGGCTCATGCGCGGCTGCGGGCTGCGGATCGGTGAGGCCCTCGCCGTCAACCTGCGCTGCCGGATCAGCCATGGCAAGACCCTGCGGGTGAAGGAGCAGGTCAATCCCGCGGCGCAGCTGCGGCCATTAAAGTTCCGCCTGGCGGGGGAGTTCCGGGACGTCCCGCTGCCCGAATACGTCAGCGAGGCGATCGGCAAGCACGTCGCCGAGCACGGCGCCACCCCCGACGGGTACCTGTTCCGAGGGCGTAAGTACAAGCTGGTCATCCGCCGCAGCTACCAGGAGGACTTCCAGCGAGCCACCGCGGAAGCGGGGCTGCCGCCAGTTCATTCCGCACTCACTGCGCCACCTCTACGCTTCCACCGCCCTAGCCGAGGGCATCCCGATCACTGAGGTATCCCGGTGGCTCGGCCATAAGAGCATCGAGGTCACCCACCAGATCTACGGCCACCTCATCTCCTCCTCCTCCTCCTCCTCCTCCTCCTCCTTCGACCGCGCGCGCACCACTCTTGACCAGGCGTATCAGGAAAGCCACCACCCGTTGACGTAGAACAGACCGATCAGTGACCCGACCGCCCACACCAGGGCTGCGTGCTGAATGCGTGCTGACCCGGCCTGCCATACAGTTCATCTAGCTGCGGAAACTGTCACCCGGTCCACGACCACCCAGATCTACGAGGGCACCAACCAGATCCAGCGCGTCGTCATGGCCCGGCAGCTCCTTAAGGCCTAAATCAGACCGCTGACCTGCGGTTTCTCGAACCTATCTCGCATGAAGAAGTGGATGTCCGTGTCCGTCCTGCTGGCATCTTCTGTCCTGTCACGCCGTCGCGGAGGCCGAGTGCTCGCGCAGGTAGCGGACCAGGCCGATGACGTCGTCGGGGACGAGCCGCCCGATCGCGCCGCTGGAGTACACACTGACCACGACGTTGCCCGCGGGGTTGAGCACGAAGCCGGTGGACTGCAGGTACACCGGGTCTGGGTTGACGAAGGCGCCGGTGAGCGCGGCGACGGCTGGAGCAGCCGCGCCGTAGCCGACGGGGAAGGTCAGCTTGTGCTCGGCGACCAGCGCGGCGGTGGTCTCCTTGTCGTTGACCGAGAGGGCCACGGCGCGGATGCCGGCATCCGCCAGCGCCTGGCTGGCCCGCTGGAAGGCGCGCAGCTGCGCGTTGCAGTACGGGCACCAGGCGCCCCGGTAGAAGAGCACGACGCCGAAGTCGCCGCCGAACGCGTCCGGGATGGTGAGCACCTGCCCGTCGGTGGTGGTGATCGTCAGCTGCGGGAAGGGGTCGCCGGGGTTGAGCAGAGGCATTGCGGTTCTCCTGCACGGTTGCCGGGACGGTGCCGGACGGGACTGCCCGGTAAGTAAGCGTCGCCTCCCTCCCAGGTCTTACCGGTGGGTTTACGCGGGCGTGCGCCTGGTAAGAGATCGCCGCCGTGCGCCGCTAACTGGAAGTTCGGGGGCATTCAGCGGAACGGTCACCCGTGGTTGCCTGCCGTCCCGCTCGCACCGTCAACCGTTGAGGAGACCGCAGTGGCAACTGACTTCGCTGGCAAGACTGCGCTGATCACGGGGGCCGGGCGTGGCATCGGCCGCGCCGTCGCGCTCAGGCTGGGTGGCGCGGGCGCCCGCGTGGTCCTGCTCGCGCGCAGCACAGGCCAGCTGGGCGAAACCCGCGCCCGGCTGCGGGAACAGGGCGTACCTGCCGGGCGGATCCGCGTGGTGCCGGCCGACCTGGCCGACGGGGAGCAGCGCGGCCAGGCGGCGGCGGCCGTGCTCACGGCGGGCCGCGTCGATATCCTGGTCAACAACGCGGCCACCGTCGAGCCGCTAGGCGCTACCGCCGGCATCGCGGCGGCGGACTTGCGCCTGGCCTTCGAGATCAACGTCGTCGCGCCGGCCGCGCTGACCGCCGCGGTCCTGCCCGGCATGCTCGGCGCCGGCTGGGGCCGCGTCGTCAACATCTCCAGCGGGATCGCCGCCCACCCGGAAGGCATGGTCCGCGGGAACGCCTACGCCACCACGAAGGCCGCGCTCGAGGCGCACACCGTGAACCTGGCCGCCGAGCTGTCCGGCACCGGTGTGACCGTCAACGCCTACCGGCCGGGCGGGGTCGACACTGCCATGCAGGCCTGGATCCGCCGGCAGGACCCCGAGCGCATCGGCGCCGGCCTGCACGAGCGGTTCAACAGGAATTTCGCCGGCGGCTCTTTGATCACCCCGGCGCACTCCGCTGCGGCGCTGCTCACCCATCTGGCCAGCGAAGACACCGGGGCCATCTGGGATGTCAGCACCGCCCGCGCCGGCGCCTGATGCCCGGCCGGACCGTGCGTATGCTGCCCCATTACCTGACGGCGATGACATCGGCGGGCTGGAGCGGCGCCGCCTGGCCCTAGTCCCGTCAGCCGCCCAGCGCCGCAGGCAGGAGGCCGAGGCCGGGCACGGTGAGGTCTGGCTGCACGCCGATCGTGTCGAACGGGGCGGCGGAGCGGTTCACCCAGGCCGTGCGCATCCCGGCCGCGGCGGCCCCGGCACTGTCGAACGCGTTGCTGGTGACGAGCCGAAGCTGCCCGATCGGCCGGGAAAGCCGCCCGGCCGCGTGCCGGTACACCACGGGCGACGGCTTGAACACGCGGACCTCATCGACGCTGATCCGCTCGGCGAAGAACCCCCCAAGACCGCTGTTATCAAGGCAGTTCCTGATCATGGCCGCGGTCCCGTTGGAAAGCACCGCGAGCTCATACCCCAGGCTGGCCAGCGCCCGCAGGGCGGGGACGGCGTCGGGGAACGGCCGCAGATGGTCATAGAGCTCGACTAGCCGCTGGGCCTGCCCGTCCGGCAGGTCTGCCCCGATGGAGATGAGGGCGAAGTCAAGCGCGCGTGACGTCACCCAGCGGAAGTCCTCATACTGGCCCATCGCCGTGAGCCGGAAAGAGTATTCCAGCTGCTTCAGCCGCCACAGCCTGGCCGCCTCGCGGCCGTCACAGCCGCCGAGAACCTGGCCGAGGCCGGTGGAGATGGCGATCGGGTCAACCAGCGTCCCGTACAGGTCGAACGCCAGTACCTCGCGGCCGCCCGCCGCGCCTGCCGGGTTATCCGCCGCGCTAGCCACTGGTGACCGCCATGAGGAGCCCGGTGAAGTCCTCATCGCACGGACCGCAGGCCAGCAAGTGAGCGGCGACCCCGGGATAGCGCCCGGCCGCGTCCTCGCCGGCAGCCACCAGGTTGACGTAGATATGCAGGACGGCCAGCGCCTCGTCGCAGCCGGCGTCGCGCGGGTCGGTCCGCAGGAACCGCTCCAGCCTGCCCCGCTCACTCATCGCCGCTCCAACCCCGGCTCATCCAGGTACCCGTTAGCGACCAGCGCCCGGCGGATCTGACGCCGCGCGTCGAAAATCACCTTGTAAATGGCGTTACGCCGCACGCCCAGCTCGGCGGCCAGCGCATCCAGCGGTATCCCGTCCACCGCGATCGCCACGAAGACCCGCCGCTGATGGCTGGCCAGCTCCTCCTCGACGACCCGCCGCACCTCCGTCAGGAGGCCCGCCGCCTCCGCCTGCCGCGCCGGATCGATCCCGAGCCGGCCGGGAAGCCGCTCCCACTGACCGGCGTCCAGCGCGACCGGCGGGTTGCGCCAGTAGTGCCTGCCGAGCTTGCTGGACACCTCCAAGATGACGAACCGGTACGCCCACGTGATGAACCGGCTCTCGCCACGGAACTCACCGAGCTTGGCCAGGACCGCAAGCATGGCGTCACCAGCGGCCTGGCACGCGACGTCGCCGAGCTCCGGGCCGGTCACCGGAGTGCCGGCCGACCGGCGCAAGACTTCGGCCAGCGCGATGCGGACCAGCCTCGCGTGCAGCTCACGCTCAGCCGCCTGCCGCTCCCCGCCACCGCCGCCCAGGCGGCGCAGCCAGACCGCCGACTCCTCATCCAGGTCCGCAACCGCAACCCTGGCGCGTTCCACACCGGACAGGCTACCGCCGGGATCACAGGATTCTGCCCGCACGAAAGTACCCCGTCCGGTTCGGGGTGACCCAGTGGACTCTTCCGGGTGGCCGGGAGCGCCCTGCCGGCAGGCAGGCGTCCATGGTGACAGGCTTGAGGAATCCCGGCGCGACGCTAACCGCCTGGCTGCGCGCAGCGACCCACCGGCCTAGATGAGTAATGCACTTCTCCCCCAGTGCCCGCATGTGATCGGCATCGTAGCCAGACGTACCTTCCCCCGGATCGAACTGCTTTGACCCTTCGCGTCTGGCTAAGCCAGCCCGCTACCGCCGCCAAGGCCTCCGCCCGCGACTATCGGCCGGGCCCGGGAACTGCTGCGGGACTGATCAGAGCATGAGGATCAGCATGTAGCCCATGGTGATCTTGCCGAACGCGGCGAGCCCGGGGGCGAGGAGTGCCTGACTGGCGGCAGGGATGGGCCGCAGTTTGCGGCGGCGGGTGATCTTGCTGTTCCGGCGCTGGCCGTGGGATCGATCACCTGGCTTGTGCTGACCGCGCGGCTCGATCTCGCGCCGCCTGTTCGCCGTTAATGAAGGCAGATCGGAGTCAGCTTTGGTTGACGTTTGCGATCTCTGCCAGCCTGACCTGAGTCAGGCCGAGCAGTTCGCGAAGGGTTCGCACTCGTTCACCCGGTGAGGTCGCCAGCATCCTCCGCACCACCTTCTTCGTCGGGGATTTCTAGCTCGATATCTTCGTCGCTTGGGTTGAACTGCAAAGCCTTCAACCAACGAGGGCGCCCGCGGGAACTGCCTGAGGAACGGGCTTACCGTGAGGCGATGACGCGCTAGGTGGAGCGGGAACCCGGGAACGCTGGCCCGGCGGGGCGCCTGGCTGTCATCATCTCGGTCTGCGCTGTCCCACCGGCACTGGATACTGTCCTGGCCGTGATGATCGCCGCCGAGGCGAACGGGGTGGTCGCCGCCGACTGGTCAGTGGCCGCGGCGGACTTGGCGCAGCGCGCTGATGGTGGTGCCGCGCCGCCGCCGGACCAGGGCGCGCAGGGTGCTGGTGTTCTTGTAGCCGACCGCCGCGGCGACGGCGTTGACTGTCTGGCTGGTCGTGCGGAGCAGGAAGGTCGCCTCATCCAGCCGGATCTCGTGGAGGAAGTCGATCGGTGACATGCCGAGCACGGCCGCGGTGGTGCGCTGCAGGGTGCGTTCGCTGACGCCGATCGCGGCGGCCACCCCGCTGATCTGCAACGGTTCGGCGACGTGGCCGCGGACCCACCGTTCGAAACCGGTCACCGTCGGGTCGGTGCCGGCCAGGTGCGACGGGACAGCGAAGACGGCCTGGGACGGGCGGTCGCCGATCAGCAGGTAACGGGCCACCATCTCGGCCAGCGCGGGGCTCTCCTGGGCCACGATCGACAGGGCCAGATCGATGTGCGCGAACGCGGCGCCCGCAGTGGTGACCCGGCCGTCGCGGGCTAGCGTCCGGCTGTCGTCGAGCCGCACGGCGGTGTAGCGACGGCGGAACGCCGGGCCCAGCCACCAGCTGGTGGTGGCCAACAGGCCGTCGAGCACGCCCGCCTCGGCCAGGAAGAACGTCCCGGTGCACGCCGCCGCCAGGGCACTGCCAGCCGTATGCAGCGCTGCGACGTGAGCCAGCACGGGATGGTCCCGCACCATGTCCACCACCTGCCGCGGCGCCTTGAACCCGCAGGCCACCGCCGGCACGACCAGCAGATCCGGGACGGTGTCCAGCTCCGTCAGCGGCGTGGTGGCTAGGCGTAGCCCATGCCCCGTCCGCGCCGAGGCTCCGGTGCCGGCCACCGTGACCTCGAACGGGAGCACGGAGGCGGCCACCTCCTCGCGGAGGGCGTTCGCGGTGGCCAGCACGTCCAGCACGGCGCTCAGCCCGGAGTCGAACAGGTCCGGCACGGCGAGCACGGCGATATGCATGTCGGGAACAGTATCATTCGCGTCGGGTCCGCCACTTTCACATGCTTCCGGCCACGCCTAACGTTAGTCGCGGACCCAACGAGAGGATCTTTCATGAGCGTCGACCGAGGACTCCTGGTCATCCTGGAGGCCAAGCCGGGCAAGGCAGACGAGCTCGGTGCCTTCCTGGCCAAGGCCCAGCCGCTGGCCGTAGCCGAACCGGGCACGATCACCTGGTACGCCTTCAAGCTCAGCGACACCACCTACGGCATTTTCGACACGTTCGCCGGCGAGGACGGGCGGCAGGCCCACCTGAACGGCCCGATCGCCGCCGCGCTCGGCCAGAGCGGTCCCGGCCTGCTGGCCAAGGACCCGGACATCCGGATGACCGACATCCTCGCCGCCAAGTAACCCGCCCAGCTTGAGCCGGGAGCTAGACGAGTCCAGGAAGTCCGCCGCCCTTAGCGCCTGAGCTGCTTCCAGGAGTCAAGGAGCTCCCGGCGGCCAAAGACTTCCATAGAGCCCGGTGAGCTTCGGTTCGTCAGCCAGAGGAGAAGGTCAGAGCGGGTCTCCGGGGCCAGCAGGCCGGGCAGGAACTCGATCATGAACTCCTCGATACCCGCGGCGGCGACATCGCCGTCCAGGGGACTGGGTGGTGGCCCGCCATCGGCAGCGGCTGCGTGCTCCGCATCCCAGCGGTGGATGGCCAGCTCGACCGCGAGACGCCGGTTCCACCAGCCCACACGCCGGTCCCCCGTACTGGAGAAGGTCCATGTCTCAGAGCCGGGGTCGGCGGAGCCAAGCAGGTCAAGGGTTCGGTCGAGGCTGGCGAGATACCAGCGCGGTAGCTCAGCGGGATCCCCTGGGCCGGGGGCGAGCGTACGCCGGCTGACGCGTTCGGAGGATGTGACGATGGCGCCCATCCACATAAGGATGCTGCCCATGTGGCGGACCAGTCCGGCGGCATCCCAGTCGGGGCAGTGGGGCACCGCCCGGCCCCAGTCGGTCTGGGCCGCGGCCAGCAGCGAGCGACCGTCATCCGCAGCCGCATGCAGTAGTGCAGCATCCTCCATGGGACAGAGTCGGGCATCCATGCGTGGCGCGTCCACGAGCCAGGCGCTATTTCCTGGTGCGCCGGCTGCCGCCGTGCCAGTCCTCCTCAACGCCGACCTGGCCGGGTTCCACCCCGAAGCTGCGTAGCTGCGGGCGCTCGCGCAGGCTGCGCTTGAGCTCGGCGAAGCCCGGGAAGCTGGCCAGGCCCAGCACGTTGTCCCACAGCGGACCCGCCTCGGTCTCGCTGGGCAGGCGGCTGATCACCGGGCCGAAGAACGCCACGCCGGCCGGCGGCTGGAACTGGATGATCGGCGTCCCGACGTCCTTGCCGGTCAGCGCGAAGGCTTCGTCCGTCTCGCGCCGTATCTCCGCGTCGAACGAGGTGTCGTCCAGCGCATCGGCCAGCTCAGTCGGCAGACCGGCCTCGGCCAGGGCCGCTCGAGAAAGGCCCGCGTGCCGCGATAGCCGCCATCGGCCTGATCGGAGTCCGCGGCAGTGTCGAAGACCCGGGCCCCGATCGCCGCATAAAGCGGCCCGACCACGGCGCGGCCATGTTCGGCCCTGGTCCGGGCGGCGACGCGCAGCAGTCTCAGCCCCGCGGTGTGACCCGCCTCGTATCCCGGCGGGAAATGGCTGCCGTAGTCCACCGCCGCATTGATCATCCGCAGCGAGATGAACCGCCAGTTGACCGCGTAGTCGCGCTGGGCCTGCACGATCCGCACCCACTTGCTGGTCATCCACGCGAACGGGCACACCGGATCGAAGTAAAAATGGACATCCGCGTCATTCATATACCGATTCTCCTTCTCACGCCGACGTCGCTGATTCGGCGTGCTCGCGCAGGTAGCGGATCAGACCGACGACGTCTTCGGGGACGAGTCGGCCGATGGCGCCGCTGGAGTAGACGCTGACCACCACCCGCCCGGCCGGGTCCAGGACGAACCCGGTCGACTGCACATACAGCGGGTCCTCGTTGAGAAAAGCCCCGGTCGCCTGGGCGATCGCGCGGGCATCGGCGCTATGCCCCACCGGGAACGTCAGGCCGTGCCTGGCGATCAGTTCCCGGCTGGTGGCCTCGTCGTCAACAGACAACGCCACCACCCTGGCGCCGACCTCGGCCAGGCCAGCGGTGGCGCGCTGGAACGCCCGGAGCTGGGCGTTGCAGTACGGGCACCACGACCCGCGGTAGAACAGCACCACACCGAACCCGCCAGCCAGCGCGCCGGGCAGGGCGAGGATCTCACCGCCAGGCGGCGTCAGGGACAGAACCGGGAACTGGTCTCCGGGGCTGAGCAGGGCCATCGCGATCTCCAACCATCGAAGGTGTGGTACCAGCGGCGCCTGATCAGCCCGCAAACAGTCCGCCGGGTCACTCCTCGGCAGGAAGCTCAGGTTCGCGACGGCGACGTCACTGACACCGATCGCCGCCGCCCACTGCGCCCGCTCGATGCCCGGGCTGGCTCCTAGAGGCGCGACCACCGGGGCGTTATTGATCGGCACATCTACCGCCCCCCGTCACCAGGGCGGTTTTACCGTCCATGTCGTTCGAGGAAATAGACACAACCTATTGGCGCCTGACCGCAGGCAAGTCTTACCGGCCAGCCGCGGTGAACATTCCGCTCACCCGGCACGCGCGTGGCGCACCGATTAACAGACGGCACCGGCGGCGCCGGCCAGCCCGAACAGGGCCCCGGCGCCGGCCAGGCTCCCGGATGCGCTCGAGGAGCCGGATGGCGACTTGGGCGCCGCCTGGAGTGGTCTCCACGATTTTCCCGTTCCCGATCCATGAATGTGGTGTTGGATGTTCCTCTGGTAGGCGGGGGACCCAGCATGAATGTGTCCGCACGTCGGCCCCATCCAGAGGTCCTGATACCTCCCAGTCAGTCTCAGTCCCCAAACTCATGCCGACGGGAGCAGGTACCGGCCGGCGCACTGACGTGGACGGTCAACAGCCGGAGCAGAAGCTCGCGCAGATGGTGCGCTAGCTTGCCGGCCGCATTGCGATCGTGGTGGTCATTTGAAGAAGTGGGTTCGGGCCCGCGACAGCCGGAGGCCGTTGACGTCGATGTCGGTCTTTTCGTTGTAGAAGGCGACCAGGCCGGCGATGGGCTGCAGCTGGCGGGTCGGGTAGTCGTAGGCCCACGCAAGGTCCTGGTGGCCCTCGCGCACCGTGTCACCGGTTCGCACCGACCAGTAGCCGCTGGTGACGCCCTTGTACGGGCAGGCTGTCTGGGTGCCGGTGGGCACGAGATGGGCGAAGTCGGCATCGGTGCGATCGAAGTAGTAGCGGGTGGGCAGGCCGGTCTCGAACACCAGCACCGGCGTGGTCGTCTCGGCCAGCGTGACCCCGTCGAGTGAAACCCGGACGTGGCGGTGCGAGCGAAGTGCGTTGACGCGGACATATGGATTGCGGGGATGGACGAAGACCTGCTCGTCCTCCTCATACCAGGCATCGAGCGCGGCCCAGTCGAAGCGGGCCGTGCCGGCCACCCCGTCGATCGCGCCGGCGCCGAAGACCCGCACGGTGCCCGGCCGGTCCAGGCTGCCCGTGCGCAGGCCGTGGCGGCGTGCCGTGCCCTGGCCCAGGTGCTGCTCGTGGTGTTCATCCACCAGGAAACGCGGGTCGATGTCCTCGGCCGGGATGTAGTACTGCGGGTAGTACGGCCATTCCCACACATACCGCGCCCGGGTGGTATCGAAGATCTGCTCCCCGCCCAGCATGGCCCGCACCCGGCGCGGCGCGGGCTCGACGTGGTTGATCTCCGCGATCATCAGCGGGTAGTCGCGGTCGGTGGCGACCGGTACTGCGGCCATCGTGCCTCACTTCACAGGTCGGTTGCTGTTCACGTTCCAGATTTCGCCGGTGGCGTCGCTGGCTAGGTGATCCATGAGCGACCGGGTGGATTACCCGGCCCATCTCGGCGGTGATCCGGGTCATCGCGCCAGCCACCTGGGCGGGGTCAGCCGCGTCGGCCGGGAACACCCCGGCTGTCCCCCCGCGGTCCCGCACCGCCGCGGCCACCTCATCGAGCTCATCAAACGAGCGCGCCAGCAAGGCGACCCGGGCTCCAGCCGCGGCCAGCTCGAGGGCGATGGCCCGCCCGATGCCCCGGCAGCGCCGGTCACCAAGGCGAGCTCGCCATCAAAAAGCGGCGTCACTGGCCGGTCCGGTCGAGCGCTGTTACTTCGAGTGCGGCGAGGATCTGCCCGGGCTCGGAACGCGTCGAGTAATCCGGGTGGACGTCGATCCATTCGACAACGTGGTGCGCGTCGATGATCATCGTCGTCGGCATCGGGACCCCGGCCGTGCCGTCTGCGTTGACTGTCCTGAGGTCCAGGCCGAGCTGCAGTTGGGCGGCGCGCACCTGGCTGGAGGGGGCGGACAGGACCCCGGCCGCGCGTGCCACCTGGTTACCCGGGTCGGACAGGACGGTGAAGGTCAGATCGTTCTTTTCCTGCATGGTCAGCGAGCCGTCCGGCCGCTGGGGGCTGATCGCCACCAGGGCCACTCCGCGACGGGTGAGTTCGGGGAGGAGCTCAGACTGGTAGGTCCTCAGCGTGATGTTGCAATAGGGGCACCACGCCCCCCGGTACAGCACCACCACCGCGGGCCGGTCCTCGATCGCATCATGCAACGTGGCCGGGGCGCCGAACCGGTCGAGCAGGTCCGCGTCGGGGAGCACAGCACCCGCCGCGATAACCGCCTCCGGGATTCCGCCAGTCGCCAGTTCGGCCTGTTCGCGGGCGAACGCACCCATCACCTCTTCCGGTGGCTGCCCGGCGTACGCGTCCGCCATGGCAGCCACCTGCCCGGCAATCGTTACAGCAGTCATCGCCCGGTCCTTCCTCACAGATCATCGGCTTATCAGGAGCCAGGTTCATGCCGGCTACGAAGTGAGCGTCACCAGCGGCGGTGTTCTTACCTCCTGGCCGCTACCGCAGATAGCAGGATCCACGGATCGCGGCCCGGGGAGGGTGGATGCAGATCTTCAGTTGGTGCGGCTCTGCGTGAAGCTGTGGCCGGTCAGGCGGTCTTCGAGGGTTCTCGAAGCCGAAGCGGAGCCGGCGTCCACTCCGAGGCTGGTTGCCGTGGTCGGGGATGCCGCCGGCGTCCTTCAGCATCCGGGCCGCGTGCAGCAGGTTCCACGTCATGAACGTGGTGTTGCGGTTGGTGAAGTCGTTCTCCGGGCCGCCCGAACCCGCGTCGAGGTAGGACGGGCCGGGCCGGCCTCACCAATCCAGCCCGCGTCGGCCTGCGGGGGAATGGTCCCCGGTGGTGAACACGGTGCCTATCGCTTGCCGGGCCGGTCACCTTTTTCGCATCGTGAACGAGCGCCGTCTTACCAGCGCGCGGCCGTGGCGGGACACCTCTTAGACTCGGGGCATGTCTCCGGCTGACTGCACGGGCGCCGTAAGCCTCAGCAATCGTGGCTCTCTGGATGAGGAGTCGCGCGAGTGGCTGAGGTGCCTGGCCGGAACTGGCCGCGAGGGCCGCGGCACCGCCGACCGGGACCAGGCTCTCGCCCGCCTGCATAAACTGCTGCTCGGGGCGGCCCGCTCCGAGCTGCGGCGGCGCAGTTCCGTCGGCATCGAGGGACGTGAACGGGATGACCTCGCCCACCAGGCCGCAGACGACGCGCTGCTGGCGATCACCAGCAAGCTGGACCGGTTCCGCGGCGAAAGCCGCTTTACCACGTGGGCGTATAAGTTCGTCATCCTCGAGGTGTCATCCAAGCTTGGCCGCCACTACTGGCGCAATCCACCGGCGCAGGTGGACGCTGATGGCTGGGAACGCATCCCTGACCGGTTCTCCGCCGGCCCGGCGGAGCACGCCGAGGCCCGCGAACTCGCCGGCGCGCTCCGCCGGGCCGTCACTGAGGCGTTGACCGAGCGGCAGCGTGACATCTTCGTCGCGATCGTCGTCGACGGGATCCCCCTCGACGCGCTGGCCGCCGAGCTGGGCTCGACGCGTAATGCCCTATATAAGACGATGTTCGATGCTCGGCGAAAGATCCGCGCCCATCTCGTCGCTCACGGCTATCTGGATGAGAAAGGGGGGGAGTCATGAACGGATGGCAGGCACTCGAGCGCTTTCTGCGGACCGATCCGCAGGACGTGGGATGCGAGCGGGCGATGGAGTTGCTGGACATCTACGTCGAGGCGGTCAGCAGGGAGGGAGCTGACGTTACCGAACGGCGCTACCGGGGCATCGCGGCGCATCTGCGCGCCTGCGGCCCCTGCGGCGAAGACTTCGCCGGCCTGCTCGCGGCCCTCGCTGGAGATGCGCCCTGATGAGCGCCGGCCGAGCCGCGTGACATGAGGCGATTTCGCGGCGCGGCCAGCCCTGCCCGGCGCTGCTTGGCCTGCGGCAGGTGCTGCGGGATTTGCCTCAGCTGGCAGCGATGCCGGCCCACCCTGCGGGCAGCAGCTGGGGATGACCCGCTGGCCTGAGCTGGGCGCGGGCCCCAATGCTGAACGACGCGATCTGGCTGTTGGTGGCGTCGGGCAGAACGCCACTGGCAGGGATGGGCAGGTTGGCGACGATGTCTCCCTTGGCCGAAGCTGGCGGTCGCGAGGACAACCCGGCCTGTCCGCGAGATTAGCATCCGCGCGGCAGCACACCCAGGTGATCAGGCCACCGGTCCTGCGGCTGGCGGCACAGCGGAGGTAAGAGCGCCGCGGACACCGACGCTCATGTAGTGAATGAAAATCCACACCGAACCGGAAACGACAGATCCTACGGTGACCCTAATGACGGTGACGAAATGAACGGTCCCGGTGCCCAGCCAGCCGCCTGTGCGGCGCCCAGCAGCCACGTTCCTGCCAGCCGGTGGGCGGTCCTGGTCCTCGTGGGTGTGGCGCAGTTGATGGTCGTGCTCGACGTGACGATTGTGAACATCGCGCTGCCGTCGGCGCAGCAGGCTCTGCAGTTCTCGGCCGACGACCGGCAATGGATCATCACCGCCTACGCGCTGACCTTTGGGAGCTTGCTGCTGCTCGGCGGCAAGCTCGGCGACCTGTTCGGCCGCAAATGGACGTTCGTCGCCGGGCTCCTGGGATTCGCCGGGGCGTCGG
Organism: uncultured Actinomycetes bacterium; assembly: GCA_963717125.1. GTDB lineage: Bacteria > Actinomycetota > Actinomycetes > Streptosporangiales > Streptosporangiaceae > RYN-230. Next base: position 1,100,737 of record CAVQVG010000007.1, on the reverse strand, counting down.
CTGTCGGCGGCTTGGCGCCGTCATTCGGTGTGCTGGTGGCCGCCCGGGCCTTGCAGGGATCGTTCGGGGCGCTGCTGGCCCCTTCGGCGCTGTCACTGCTGACCCTCACCTTTCACAATTCACCGGACCGTCCGAGGGCCTTTGGGATCTTCAGTGCGATCGCCGCCAGCGGAACCTCGGTGGGGCTGCTGCTCGGCGGGCTGCTGACCGAAAGCCTCTCGTGGCGGTGGTGCCTGTACGTCAACCTGCTGTTCGCCATCCCCGCGGCCATCGCGGCGCTGCGCCTGGTGAACGGAGCGGGTGCCCAGCGCCCGCGCCCGCGCATCGACGTCGCCGGAGTCGGCCTGGCCTCCGCCGGGTTCTTCTTCCTGGTCTACGGTTTCGCCAACGCCGAGAACCATGCCTGGTCGGCTGGAATAACCATCGCCGCCCTGACCGCGAGCGCTGTGCTACTGACCTTGTTTGTGGCCGTCGAGCACCGCATCAGGCATCCGTTGCTGCCGCTGCGGATCATTGCCGATCGCTCCCGCGGTGGCGCCTACGCGTCAATGGCCATTGTTGGCGCCGCGCTGTTCTCGGTGTTCCTGTTCATGACGTTCTACATGCAGCAGATCCTGGGCTTCTCACCCCTGAAAACCGGCCTGGGATTCCTGCCGCTGACCGGCGCCGTCGTCATCACCGCGCCCGTGGTCCAGACCAAGATCCTGCCCCGCGTCGGTCCCCGGGCGGTCATCGTGACCGGCATGATCCTAGGCACCATCGCCATGATCATCTTCACCCGGCTGACTCCCGGCGGGAGCTACGCCAGCCAGGTGCTTCCGGGGCTCATCCCGGCCGGGGCCGGGGCCGCCTGCGTGTTCTCCGCTTCATTCGCCACCGCGACCCTCGGCGTCGATCGCAACGACGCCGGCGTCGCCTCGGCAACAGTCAACACCGCCCAGCAGATCGGCGGATCGATCGGCACCGCCCTGCTCAGCACGATCTTCGCCGGCGCCGTGTCTGGTTACCTGGCCAGCCACGCGCGCACGCCCAGCCTGCTCAGGAACGCGGCAGTGCACGGGTACGCGGTCGGCTTCACCGCCGGAGGGGTGATCTTCGCCGCCGGGCTGGTGGTCGCCTTCGTCCTGCTCCCGTCCCAGCGCGCTATCCGAGTCCGGGCCGCTGCCAACGGCACGACCACGCTATCTATCACCTCTGAGCCCGCCGACGTCGACGTCGCTCCGTGACGGCAAACCGCGGGCCGGCGCCCGCCGCCCTCCGGCCACCACCCCCGCTGCCAGTCGACGGTCTTGTCTCTGTGCCGGGAAGGCTCCGCTGACGGCTTGACACCAATGACCGACGATGCCCATATCTCCCCAGGAGGCACATATGACCACCACGCTCGACGGGCGGACGGCTCTGGTTACGGGAGCCGGCCGCGGCATCGGCCGCGCGATCGCGATCGGCCTTGCCCACCGGGGCGCACGGGTGGGACTGCTCGCCCGCACTCAGCGTGACCTCGATGAGGTCGTTGCACAGATCCGGGACGACGGCGGTACCGCAGTGCCGCTTACCGCCGACATCGGCGACGCCGGCCAGGCGCGCAGCGCTCGGCCGGATCGTCAACGTGTCCGCTGCGATCGCCGAGCACCCGGGAATGCTGGCCGGCATCAACACCTACGCGGCATCGAAAGGTGGCCTCGAAGCCCACACACTCAATCTGGCCACCGAACTGGACGGCACCGGTGTCACCGTCAACGTCTACCGGCCGGGCACGGTCGATACCTCGATGCAGGCCTATATCCGCGCCCAGCAACGCGAGCAGATCGGCGCCTCTCTCCACGAACAGTTCACCGGCATGCTCAGCTCAGGCGCGCTGATCACCCCGCAGAACTCCGCCGAGAGCCTGCTCGCTCGCCTCCCCGGCCCCCAATCCGGCCAGATCTGGAACGTAAGCGACCCGACCCCCGACCAGCAGAACTGAGAAGGAGACAGCACATGGCCGAGTTCCCGGCACCGTCTGAAGGCATCGTGCTCACCCATTTCGTCGTCTCCGGCGACGTAGCCCGATCCCGGCGCTTCTACACCGACGTCCTGGGCGGCGAGGCGGTGATGGAGGGCGAGCCGTCGATCGTCGCGCTCGCCAACAGCTGGATCATCATCAACAAGGGCGGCGGTCCCACCGATGACAAGCCAGGCGTCACCCTTCAGACCCCGCCAGATCCCAGCCGGACCAGCAGCTTCCTGAACATCCGCGTGGCCGACATCGCCGCGGTCTACCAGCAGTGGTCGGCCCGGGGCGGGGAGTTCCTGACCCCGCCGATCGACCGCGGGCCGGAAATCCGCTGCTACCTGCGCGACCCCGACGGTCACCTGATCGAAGTCGGACAGTCCAACCGACAGCCGACATAGTCAGCGCTGCTCGCTCCGGCACAAGCTGGAAGTCACCCAGCGACTCCCGTATCGGATCTTGCCCCCGCGGCAGCTGCGCAAAGAAGGCGCGCCAGAACAACCAGACCTGGCACCCCAGGCGCTGCACAGGGTGCGACGCCGGCGCAGTGGGGAATACCTACCCCTATCGGCCGTCTGACGCGGCCGGTCCCTGCGGAGGCCCAGCGGGCGTTCTACGGCAACCAGTTCGGCATACCTTCCCGATCTTTGCCCACTACCGGGTGCCGCTGCGGGTGCCGGAGGTCGGCGGCCCGATCGACCCAGACAACGAGGCCCACGACCTGATCATGTCCGTGTCTGGCGGGGTCTCAAAGGGGAAGCAGAACCGGATCAAGATCCGCGTCCCCGCCATGGCCGTCCAAGCCCAACTCGAAGGCCGGTTCCTCGGCGGGCGGCCACCTTATGGATACAAGCTCATCGACGCTGGGCCGCATCCCAACCCCGCCAAAGCCGCCGGTGGACAGCGACTCCACGCCCTCGCCATCGCCATCGGCAGGAAGACCATGCCCAGCCGACTCGCTCAAGAACACATACTGACGGGCCCGGGCCGGAAGGGCTCACTCACAATTACACGGTGGATCGAGGCTCAGTCTACGTTGGTTCGAACCCAACACCTGCCACCAGTGACGATTCGTAGTACTACCAGGTCAGCGCGACGATTGGAAATCTTGTCCGACGGCAGAGGTCATCGCAGTTTACGGTCGCGTTCGATCGGTCGGTTGATCACGCACATATGGCGGACAGGATCTGGGCAGAGCAAGCGGTTCGGCGAACCGCCTGCGGTTGCGGACCGTGACCCGATCTGCTGGTTGAGGGCATACTCGATCGAGGGCACGCCGCAGTAAAGCCCTTAGGGGAGATGCGGCCGAACCCGCCAGGCCGAACCTGCCAGGCCGACCCGACCCGGCGCCACCCGCGCCCAGCGGGTGGCTCATGGCTGTTCTCCATAGCGAAGGCGTGCGCTGCGGGATCAGCACTTTTGCCCCGGTCAGGGTTCGAGTTTCCGCCAGGGCTGGCCGCGCTTGGCAGTGCCGCGGATACCCGTCTGGCGTGGGCCGCCCAGGAGCTGGGTATGGGCCTCCCACGCGCCCGATGTGCAAAATGCACGTCGTGCCGTTTCGCCTTGTCCGGCCCTGACGCCCGCGATTAGCCTGACCGCGTGGCAGCAGAGGGCTAGGCAGGCGCGGTGACGACCTTGGCCAGGACGGCCTACACCAGGACGGCCGGCGTCGCCGGCGAGCTGGCGGTGCGGCGGGCGACGACGCTGGTCATCGTGATCATTTGCCTGGTCGCTGTGTCCGAGGCGGGATACGGCGCCGGCAACGGCGGGCTCGGCGAGGTGCCGATGATCGCGGCGCTGGCCGTCCTGCCGTTGCTGTACGTGATCCCGGCGACCAGGCCGCTGTGGCTGCGGCACCGGTACCTGCTGCTTGGCGTGCAGGCGGCGCTGACCTACCTGCCGTTCGCCCTATTCGGCGCGGACTGGGCACCGTCTGGGTGGCTGGCGGGGCTGGTCTTGCTGACGGTTCCCTGGCCGGCGGCGTGGTTCGTGGCGGCGATCCTGGCCGCGCTCGAAGCGGCCCTGTGGTCAGGCGCGGTTGTCGAGCTGGCGCGCCAGCCCTCGACGCAGGCGGCGGTATGGGCCATGATCGCCTTCGTCTATGACACGCTGGTCCTGTTCGGGCTGGCGCGTCTCGCCGACTTGATCACGGCGGTGCACGCGGCCAGGGACGAGCTCGCCGAGGCGGCGGTGACCGCCGAACGGGTCAGGGCGGCCGACAGCCTGCGGGCCGCGACCGGCGACCGGCTGGCCGAGGCCGCCGGCCGGTCGGCGGCGGCGCTGCAAGCGATCGCCGTAAACCCGTCGGTGGCCCGCGAGCACATCGCCGCCACGGCGGTGACCGCCCGCGAGGCACTCGGCGAGGTGCGGGAAGTGGCCACACGGTACCGGAGCGCGCCGTGGCCGGAGGCCGTCCCCGCCGAACCGGGAGAACTGCCGGCTCCCCGGCTGGCGCAGGCTGTCCTCGTGGTGACGCTGTGCGCTCTCGCCGTCCTGTACCCGCTCTTCGTCGCGGAGAACGACAACGGGGTGCCGGGCGGCTACAGCACCCTGGTCGTCGCTTTGACCATCGCGGACGCGGTCGCGCTCGTCGTCCTGCAGCTGCGTCACTCGTGGCCGTCCCGTGGCGTCGCCCGGCTGCGCGGCTGGCCCGCCACGCTCCTCCTGCAGGCCGTCCTCACGTATGCGCTGTGCCCGGCGACCGGCTGGCACCCCCTGATCATGTGCGGGTTCCTCGCCGGGTCTGCGCTGCTGCTCGTCCCCGCCCCACCCGGCTGGGTCGCGTTCGCCGCGGTGATCGCAAGCATTCCCGTGGTGTGGGCGGTGATGCCCCCGCCAACGGTGACAACCTTGCAGGAGACGGTGGGCGGGATCCTGTTCCTTACCGTGGAGAGCGCAGCGCTCGGCCTGCTGGTCTACGGGCTGACTCGGCTGGCGCAGCTGGCTGTGGAGCTGGAGCGCCTGCGCGGCGAGCTGGCCCGTAAGGCGGTGGCCGGCGAGCGGCTGCGCATGGCGCGGGATACCCACGACCTCCTTGGCCTCGGTCTGTCCGCGGTCGCGATGAAGGCTGACCTGATCGGCAAGCTCATCGGCCGCGACGACGCCAGGGCGGGTGAGGAGATCGCCGAGCTCGCACGGATCTGCGCCACCGCCAGGGCCGACGTGCGCCTAGTGGCTGGCGAGGCACGCGACCTGCCGCTTGACGCCGAGCTCGCGGCCGCTCGTGACGTTCTGGCGTCGGCGGGCATCGACGTCCGCATGCGCGTGGGCGCGAACCCGTCGCCCGAGGCCGCCGCCGTGCTGGTCCCCGTGGTCCGGGAAGCAGTCACGAACATCCTCAAGCACAGCAACGCAAGCTACTGCACGCTCGAGCTGACCGCCGATGGTACCGGGCATTTGCAGCTGCTGATCAGCAACGACGGCGCCAACAACCATGACAGCGCACCACTGGCCACGGCCGAACCCTCCGGCAACGGCCTGCGTAACCTCGCGGCCCGCCTCGAAGCCGCGAGCGGGCACCTGAGCACCACGCGGGAAAAGGGCACGTTCAGCCTGGCTGCCGGGTTCCCGCTCGTTGAGAGCAAGCCGCTTGTTTAGAGCCAGCCGGCGTCCTTCGCGATCCGCACCGCGTCCACCCGGTTACGGCCGCCGAGCTTGGTCACCGCGGATGCCATGTAGTTCCGTACGGTTCCGTAGGACAGGAACAGCTCAGCCGCGATCGCGGGCAGCCCGGCGCCCGCCGCGAACCGCCGCAGGACATCGGTCTCCCGCTCCGACAGCGGGCTTTCCCTCATCTCCAGCGCGGCCAGGGCCAGCTTCGGGTCGATGATCCGTTCCCCCGCCGCGACCTTTCGCAGCACGTCGATCAGATGGTCCGAGGGGGTGTCCTTGACCATGAACCCCGCCACGTGCGCGTCAAGGGCCGCGAGCAGTTGGCCGGGGAGGCCCAGCACGGTCAGGATCACCACCCGGCACGCGGGCATCCGCTCATGCAACTGCGCGGCGGCGGTAATCCCGTCAAGGCCTGGCAGGTCGATGTCGAGCACCGCGAGGTCGGGACGCTCCGCTAGCGCCGCGGCCACGATGCCCGTGCCGGCCGCCACTTGGGCGACCACCTTGATGTCATCTTCCAGGTTCAGCACGGAGACCAGCGTGTCCCGCAAAATCCGCATGTCCTCCGCGACAAGGACCCGGATCATAAGCCCTCCAACCGTGCGACCTACCGCGTATCCCTGGGCCTAGCCAGAACGGCTCGCTGTCCTCCAATATCCAGCAGGCCGCCGGATGAAGCCAGCGCATCGTCCTGCGGGCGACCCGCCGGACGTGCATTACGCACATCCGGTTTGTGGGTGGTGCACGCCAACCCGGTGCCGGCGGCACTGGTCCGGGCGATCAGGCCTGTCCGAGACTCGGGCCACACAGCAAGCAAGGGCAGCGAGGGGACAAAGACATGAGTTTCCTGAGAAGTCTGGCCCGTCGGCGCGTCCCGCGCGTCCCGCGCGTCACGGGGGTACTGATTGCGGTGCTTCTGGTGGCCGCCGCATCGTCGGCGTCTACGTTCGCGCCGCGTGCCGAGTCCGGGCAGAAGGTTTCCGGCCCGGCTTCCGGCAGGCCGCCAGCCGGGCTGCAGCAGGTCGCCGGCCAGATGGTCGCCGACGGCACACCAGGCGTGATCATCCTGACCCGGCGCGGGCATCAGGTCTCCGATGTGGTGGCCGGCTTGGCCGACACGGCGACCGGCCAGCCCATGCAGGCGCAGGACCGGGTGCACATCGGCAGCATCACCAAGACCTTCGTCGCCACCGTCGTGCTGCAGCTGGCCGCCGAAGGGCGGCTGTCGCTGAACGACAGCGTGCAGAAGTGGCTGCCAGGGGTCATCACCGGCCACGGCTACAATCCCGCGCGGATTACCATCCGCCAGCTGCTGCATATGACCAGCGGGATACGCGATTACCTGGACGATCCGGCCTTCACGAACCCGAACAACCCGCAGCCCCTGGAGCAGACGTGGCAGCCGCAGCAGCTCGTCAACATCGCGTTGGGGCTCGGGCCGCCGGTGCACGGCTGGGTGTACTCGAACACCAACTACATCCTGCTTGGCATGATCATCCAGAAGGTGACCGGGCAGAGCCCGATCACCGAGATCAGCCGCCGGGTCCTGGTGCCGCTCGGCCTGCGCGACGCCTCATTCCCGCTGACCAGCAAGCAGATCCCTGCGCCGTACGCGCACGGGTACTTCGGCCCCATCGACGTCACCAACCTGGTCAACCCGTCAGTCGCGTGGACGGCCGGGGCGATGGTCTCTACCGTCGGTGACGTCGCACGGTTCTACGAGGCGCTGCTTACCGGCCGGCTTCTGCCCCCTGCGGAGCAGCGCGAGCTGCTGACCACCATGCCCGTTGACGACACGGGCGAGCTGTTCCCCGAGCACTACGGGCTGGGCATCTACAGCGTCCAGCTGTCCTGTGGCACCGCGTGGGGACATGACGGCGGGTGGCCTGGCGGCTTCAAGACCATCGCCTACACCAGCCGGGACGGCTCCCGCCAGGCCGTCATGGTCTACAACAATTTCCTGATCAGCGAGAACCCGACGCCAAGCTTCCAGCGCGATGAGACGCGGGCGATGGAAATCGCCTTCTGCGGGCGGCGATAGCGTCGAATCAGAACGTCGGCCAGGACCTGGCCGAAAGGGTCCAGCGCGCGGCCAGACCTGTCGTCCTGGCCCGAGGCCAAGGTCGACGCCCTGGTCCGCTCTCACCACACCCTCTGAGCACAGGCTGAAATTCGTTGACAACCTTTTCGGTGGGGTCGGCCTCTAGGCAAGTGTGACCACCGAAAGCTGGCGGCAATGAGTCGCCCCGAAGCGGAGTACCGGGAGTTCGTCGGTAGCCGCGCGGCTTCGCTGCATCGCACCGCGTATCTGCTATGCGGCGACTGGCATCTGGCCAGCGACCTGGTACAGGAGACGTTCGTCCAGGCCTTCCGCCACTGGCGGCGGGTGCAGCGGGCCGACAACCAGAACGCCTACGTCAAACGCATCCTGATCAACGAGTTCAACCGGCACTGGCAACGCTATGGTGCGCTGCCCGTGCGCGCCGACACCGACCACCTCGAGGCCGCCGTCCCCGACGTCTCTGACGAGGTCGTCAACCGCGCCGATCTGCTGCGCGCCCTGTTGACCCTCCCGGCCCGGCAGCGGGCCACCGTCGTCCTTCGCTACCTGGAGGGGATGAGCGAGCGGGAAACCGCTGCGGTCATGCGGTGCAGTGAGGGCACCGTGAAGAGCCAGACCGCTCGGGCGCTGAACGCGCTCGGAGGCTGCCTGAAACACAAGGAGTTGCCACGATGAATTCCCCGACCGAACAGCACCTGGGCGCGGCGTTCCGCGACCTGGTCGCAGAACAGCCCTTCATCCCTGACGTGTCGGCCATCGAGCAGCGCGCCCGGCAGGCCCGCCGGCGCGACCGGATCGCTCGGGGCGGCATCGGTGTCGGCGTCCTCGCGGTCGCGGCGGTGGCGGCCGTCGGCGTGGCCAGCACGGTTCCGTCCGCGCCGGCCGGAACGGCCCAGGCCGGCGGTACGCACCCGGCGAATACCGGCGCGTCGGCCTCGCCGGCCGGATCGGCCGATGCCCGGCCGCCGCTAGTGAAGCTGGCCGCCTATCTGGCCTCCGAGCCGCGGCCGAAAGGCGACGCCACGCTGGTGGAAAGCGAGATGGGCGCACCGGGCCAGGCAGGCATCAACCGCTGGGACCTGTACGCCGACGACGGCCGGTACTTCTTCTCGCTGACCGAGGCCGGCCTGCCGGCACAGGTTAGGGAGAACAACAGCCAGGGCAGCGAAGAACTCCGACTGGAGATCGCCGCAGCGACCTACGCGGTGAAAGGCGACCTGGACACCGCCGCGCTGAAGATGGCCTTGCCCTTCCGCCACCCGGTCGGCGTGTTTTCCTCGGCGCGGGTGGAGGACGCCCAGGCCTTTGACAACTGCGTGGACGCGCTGGTTGCGGGTTCCGGCAACCCCCAGGTGCGGGCCGGTGTGCTGCGACTGGCGTCCTGGCTGCCCGACGTCACCGTCACCCGCGGCACCGCTGGCGGCCAGCCCACGCTCACCCTCACCGGTGAGACGGGGTACACGGGCCCCAAGAACGGGCCCAAGGCCAGGGGTGAGGGGCCGGCCCGCTATGAGGCGATCACCATCAACGCCGGCACCGGCATCCCGCTGGAGTTCACGGTCGCCCTCGGCCCGGCCCGCAAGCTCGTCAGCACCACCACCTACGTGGTGACCCGGGTCAGCCTGGCCGGCATCACCGCCGGCAAGTTCTGACCACACGCGGGACTCGGGACTTAGCCGGTCTTAACCGTGCGGGCCGTCCCTACCCGGGCGGCCCGCACGGTCGCGTCGTGGTGCTGGCCGCCGGCCTGGTTACCGCGCTGCGTCGACGATGAGCTTTCCCGCCAGCTCCTGAAATAGCTCTGTGAGCCGCGGAAAGTGCCGGTAGATCAGGCCCGTGTGAGGGCCATCCGGATTGTCAGACTGACCGGATCTTGGCTGCGGCCTCACGACGCAGAGTCTGCGCTTTGTCCCAGGCGGCCAGGCGCGCGACGCTGCGAGCCTGGTTTTCCCGGGCCAGAGCCACCAGCGCCGCCACCCCGATCACCGCGGTGATCGCCAGCTCAACGACGGGGGGGCTCAGCAAAAAACCAAACCCGATCCTGAGCATCGCCCTACGGCGATTCCGGGCCACCGCCCGCGACCGCCGCAGCGCTGCCCGATCGGTTCCCCCTGGGATCATGGCTCCCCGCCCTGATCCGGTTTCACTGGTCATTTCGCACTCCTGCCCCACACATGGCGTGAGCGTGGTCCCCAGATCCAAACCTGCCCTGGCCGACCGCCCCAGGCGAGCCCAGCTTTCTGGCGCTGATACCAGGCAAGCAGCACGTGAAGGCGATGGCATCACCCAAATCGGATGAAGTGCGGCCTATCCGAAGTTGACCACCGCTGACCTGCGCATTTCCAGACCTGTCAGACGGTCAGGAGTGCCTGGGTCGGGGACAGGCGGGCGGCGCGGATGGCGGGCAGCAACCCGGCCAGGGCGCCGATGACGACAGCCGCGGCCAGGCCGCCGGCCCAGGCTTCGGGCGGGATGACGGCGGCCTCGTGATGGGCGCGGGCGTAGCCGGTGGTGGCGGCCGCGCCGGTGATGACGCCGACGGCGCCGCCGGCCAGGGACAGCAGGATGGCCTCGGCCAGGAACTGGGTGCGGATCTGGCCGCGGGTGGCGCCCAGCGCCCGGCGCAGCCCGATCTCCTGGCGGCGTTCCAGCACGGAGATGACCATGATGTTGGCGACCCCGATCGCGCCGACCAGCAGCGCGACCGCGCCCAGGCCGAGGAACAGGGTGTCGAGCGCGCCCTCGGCGTCGGCCCGGGCGGTCAGCGCGTCCGAGGGCTGGGAGACGCCTACCGAGCTGGTGTTTTCCGGGTTGGCCTGCGCGGCCAGGAGATTATCCACCGCGGTGGTGGCGGCCGGGGTGTCGACGGTGCGGACGTAGATCTGCGACGGGTGGCCGTCGAAGTGCAGGTACTTTTCCGCGGCGGGGAAGCCGACCAGGACCGCCGAGTCGATCTCCGGCGCCAGGGTGGCCTGCTTGAGGATGCCGGTCACGTAGAACCACTGGCCGCCGGCCCAGATCCGCTCCCCGGGCCGGATCCGGTCGATGCCCAGCAGTTGCGCCGTGGCGGCGCCGAGTACCGCGACCGGCTCGCGGGCGGTCGCGGCGTTCAGGAACCGGCCCTCCGCGAGGCTGGTGCCGGCCACCGCGGGCAGGCCCAGGGTGGCGGCGTCGATGATGACGGCGTTGGTGTTGATCGCGGGGATGAGCGGGGACTTGTAGACGCTGACGCCGCCGACGCTGCCGGTGGCCTGCACCGCCGTGACGCCGGGCAGCCGGGCGATCATGGCCGGTGCCGTCACGGGCAGCTTGGCGGTGCCGCCGGAGAAGGTCTGCCCGTTGGTGACGGTCAGCAGGTTGGTGCCCAGCCTGGCGATCTCGGCCAGCAGCGCGGCCTGGGACGAGGCGGCCAGGCCCAGCACCGCCACGATCGCCGCAACGCCGATCGCGATGCCCAGCGCGGACAGCCCGGCGCGCAGCTTGCGGGTCCGCAGCCCGACGCTGGCGAGGGCGGCCAGGTCCCCGGGGCTCAGCCGGGCCGCGGACAGGGCGGCCGGCCGCCCGGATGTGGTGGTCATGACGGTCGTTCCTGCGCGGGGCTGGTGTCGGTGACGATGTGCCCGTCGAGCATCTCGATGCGCCGCCGGGTCCGGGCGGCGACCGCGTGGTCGTGGGTGATGATGATGATCGTTGTCCCTTGCTGGTTGAGTTCTTCCAGCAGGGCCAGGATGGCGGCGCCGGTGGCCGAGTCCAGGTTCCCGGTCGGCTCGTCGGCCAGCACCACCGGCGGGGAGCCCGCCACCGCCCGCGCGATCGCGACCCGCTGCCGCTCGCCGCCCGACAGCTGGGTCGGCCGGGCGGCGGCCCGGTGCGCCAGCCCGACCCGGTCCAGGGCCGCCAGCGCCAGCCGCCGCCGCGGGCCGCGGCGGACGCCGGCGTACAGCAGCCCGCCGGCCACGTTGCCCAGCACGCTCTGGTGCTCGGCGAGGAAGAACTGCTGGAACACGAACCCGATCCTGGTGGCGCGCAGCGCCGCCAGCTCCCGGTCGGCCATCCGCGCCGCGTCCAGGCCGGTGATGCGCACCGTCCCGGCCGTCGGCTTGTCCAGGGTGCCCATGAGGTGCAGCAGCGTGGACTTGCCCGACCCCGACGGGCCGGCCACCGCCATCAGCTCCCCGGCGGCCACCGACAGACTCGCCTGATCCAAGGCCCGCACCGGCGGCTGCCCCGGGTACACCTTGGCCACCTGATCCAGCTCCAGCACCGGCGCCGGGCCGTGGCCGGTCCCGGCCGCCAGGGCCGCCTGCGCGCGGGCGGTCACGACGCCGCCACCACGACGCGCTGCCCGGGGGTCAGCGCCCCGGTCACCTGCACCAGCCCGGAGGCGCCGTCGAAGAGCCCGGGCCGCACCGGCACGTACCGCCGCGTGCCCCCCACACCGACGACCTCCACGACGTACCCTCCTGGCGACTGGGCGACCAGCGCTGTCACCGGCACCGCAAGTGCGTTAGGGGCGGTGCCGGTGGTGATGTTCACGGTCACCGGCGCCTGGTCCAGGGTCCCCGCCGCCCCCGGATCGGTCAGCTTGACATGCACCGGGATCGTCGTCGTCGCGCCGGACGTGACCGCCACCGTGCCCACCGAGGAGACCACGCCCGGCGTCGTCTTGCCATCCGGCAGGGTGACGGTCACCGTGTCACCCGCCTGCACCTGCGACTGCTGGGAGGCATCCAGCGGGATCGACACCTGGTGGCGGTCTGAGGTCGCGGCCAGCACCGGGCCGCCCGCGGGGCCGCCCAGGCGCCCCGTCACCTGGGACACCCGGATCGCCTCCGGCTTGAACACCACCTGCCCCAAAGGCAGGATCCCCGGCGGGCTGGAGACCCTCAGGTGTTCTTCAAGCTGCTGCACCCCGTACGCCGTTTCCCAGGAGAAGTAATTCCAGCCCGCCGCGGAGATCTCCGAACGGGCGGCGTCCCCCAGCGCCACCAGGTCATGGTTCAGCTGGGACACGTCCGCCCCCGTCACCCCCTCGCCCAGGTTCCGCCACGCCGGCACGCCGCCGTACAGCAGCACCACCGGCGACCCGTTGTCCACCCGGTACAGCACCTGGCCCTGGCCGATCACCTGCCCTGTCCGCGGCAGCCAGGTCAGCGTGCCGCCGCCCGGCCCGGTCACCGGGTACGACCCGGCGTACCCCAGCGTCGCGCTCACCGGCGTCGTCGCCGACAGGTCCTCCCGGACCACCGCCTGCGTCGCCGGCGCCGGCAGCCCCGGCGGCCCGGACCCGGACGAGCCAGCCGGGGAAAACGCCCCCACCCGCCACGCGGCCGCCGCGCCCCCGGCCGCCAGCACCACCACCAGGCCCGCGGCCACCCAGCCGCCGCGGCGACGCGATCCCCGCGCCTCCCCGGCCGCTAGGGCCTCCGCCTGCTGCCCGGCCTCCCGGCCAGGCGAAACCGTCTCGCTCACGACCTAACCCCTTAGTCGAACCAGCCCGACACGTCTTGGTGCACCACCGACTCGCATTGCCGCACCTTGGCCTCGATCGGCGGCGAATTCACGACGTTCCCGGGCTGGGCTCCCAGGTGAAAGCCAATGCCGGCGGCATGCAGGTTGAAAGTAGGCCGCACGGGGTCCTGGGGGTACGGGCTCGGGTCGGGCCAGTTCGGCACTCCGTGGGAGTGCATGCACCGGGCGAAGTGCAGCATCTGGCTCCACCACTGGTGCAGCGCGGCCGGGTCATCGTCGATGTTGCCGGTGTTCGGCAGCAGGTGCTGGCAAGCGTTCTGCGCCGCCTGGAGCTGGGAGTTGCTGACCCCGAGTTGCTGGGCGGTTTCCTTAGGGACCCCGCCGCCGCTGCTGGGGTCGGGAAAGTTCGGCACTGCGCGCGAGCGCATGCAGCGGGAGTAGGCGACCGCTGACTGGGAGCTCGATGACCCTCCCGCATTCGATGAGCCGCCGGAACCGGTGGATGACGGGCTGCCGCCGCATGCCGCCGCCACCAGGGCCAGGGCGGCAGCGGCGATGACGGCGGGGATTGGCTTCATGCCTGGAGTTCTACGCTTGGGCCGGTGACAGCAGCGCTACCGGCGATGTTGCGCGGATGTCATGCCGGCCGGCGCATGATGGCCGGATGCGGGTGCTGGTGGCCGAGGACCATGCGGTGCTGGCCGGCCGGATCGCGCAGGGGCTGCGCCAGGCCGGGATGGCCGTGGACGCCGTGCACGACGGCGCGGCGGCGCTGGACGCTGCTGCGCAGGCGGCCTACGACGTGATCGTGCTCGACCGCGATCTGCCGGCCGTGCACGGTGACCGGGTGTGCCGGACGGTGGCCGGCACCGGCCCGCGGATCCTCATGCTCACCGCCGCCGCCGGCGTCGATGACCGGGTTGACGGGCTGGAACGCGGCGCGGATGACTACCTGCCCAAGCCGTTCGCGTTCGCCGAGCTCGTCGCCCGCGTGCGGGCGTTGTCCCGCCGCACGCCATCCGCGCCGCCGGTCTTGCGCCGTGGGGACCTGGCCGTGGACCGCGCCCGGCACCGCGCCAGCCGCGGCTGCCGCTCGCTGTCCCTGACCCGCAAGGAGTTCGGCATCCTGGAGACGCTGCTGGCCGCCGCCGGCGCCGTGGTCAGCGCGGAGGAACTGCTCGAGCACGTGTGGGACGCCAGCGTCGACCCGTTCAGCAACATCGTCTCGGTGACGATGGCCCGGCTCCGGCGCAAGCTCGGCGACCCGCCGCTGATCGAGACCGTGGTGGGCACGGGGTACCTGATGTGAACCGCCCGCGGCCCACCCTCCGGGCCCGGCTGACCCTGCTGTACACCGGCCTGTTCGCCGTGTGCGGGGCGATCGTCGTGGCGGTCAGCTACGCACAGGTGGCGCAGCTGCCGGCCCGGGTGCAGGGGAATGGCGGGCCGCCTTCCGCCGGCCTTCTGGCCGCGTTCGCAGCGCAGTGCCGGTCCGCGGAACAGAGCGTCCATCCCGACGGGCACGTGCTGGCCAAATGCGCCTCGTACTTCCAGCAGCAGGGCGCGCAGGGCCAGCGTGCCCTTACTCTGTCGCATCTGCTGCAGTACTCGCTGATCACGCTGGCTGTGGTCGTCGCGCTCGCTGCCATTCTCGGCTGGATCTTCTCCGGGCGGGCGCTGCGCCCAGTGCACCGGATCACGACCGCCGCCCGCGCCGCGTCGGAACACAACCTGTCGGCGCGGGTCGCGCCGACAGGTCCCCGCGACGAACTCCGCGAACTGGCCGAGACGTTCGACGAGATGCTCGGCCGGCTCCAGGCCGCGTTCGAGGGCCAGCAGCGGTTCATCGCCAACGCCTCGCATGAACTGCGCACCCCGCTCGCCGTCATGCGCGCCACCGTTGACGTCGCGGCGGGCAACCCGGACAGCACGCCCGGCGACCTGCGCGGCATGGCGGCGGACATCAGCGCGGCGGTGGACCACGCCGAGCACCTCATCGGCGCGCTGCTCATGCTCGCGCGCAACGAGCGCGGGCTCACCGTCCGGGAGGAGGTCGACCTGGCCACGGCCGCCGAAGACGTCCTCGACACTGCCGGCCTGGGCGACCGGCGGGTGCACGCCAGGCTGGAGCCCGCCGTCATATCGGGCGATCCGGTACTGGCCGAACGCCTCATCGCGAACCTGGTCGACAACGCGGTCCGGTACAACACCGCCGCCGGTGACATCTGGATCGGCACCCGCACCATCGCGGGCAGCTGCCAGCTGACCGTGGCCAATACCGGCCCGGTCATCAGCCCGGCCGATGCCGGCCGCATCTTCCAGCCGTTCCAGCGGCTCAGCGACCGCACGTCCCATGACGGCTACGGGCTCGGCCTGGCCATCGTCGCATCCGTCGCCGCGATCCACGGCGGCACCGCCACCGCCCGGCCCCGCCATGACGGCGGCCTGTCGATCACGGTCACGATCCCTTCGGCCGGCGCGCCGGCCCAGGGCACCGGCCTCCACGCAACCGAACGACCAGGCGTTGTACGTCTAGGCTGACGTACGCCAGTCGGTTGCCATGTGTAACGTTATCCGTTATACTCAGGCCGAGTGATCGTGTCATTCGCGGACAAGGGGACTGAAGATGTCTTTGACGGGCGCGCTACGAAGGCTGCCCGGTGGACCGAGTCAGGCGCGGAAGACGTCGAGATCGTGGACTATCACTGAATGGGTTGCTCGGCTGGTCCCCGGGACTTGCAAGGAGGTGACGTAGATGCGGATACCGGCTGAGCGGCCACCCACGCCGCCGGGTGAGATGTTGCTGGAGGAATTCCTTAAGCCGCTGGGGATGACGCAGGCTGAGTTTGCGGAGCGGATCGGGGTCTCCTACGTGCGGCTGAACGAGATTGTCAACGGCAGGCGCGGTATCACTCCCTCGACTGCCCTGCGGCTAGCGAAGGCACTGGGCACTACTCCCGACTTCTGGCTCAACAGCCAGCTCGCGATCGAGCTCTACCGGGTTTCCCACGACGAGAACGAACTCCGGGAACTGGAACGCATCGAGCCAATCCGGGCCTGACCGTGCCCGTGGTGACCTGGACCCCGGTGGTGAGCCAGTTTGTTCGACGCGTTGTCACTGGACGCTCCCCGCGAGTCACGCGAGTCACGGCGGCGGGTTCTGCGCTAACTGAGCGATCAAGCAAACTGCAATATTTCCGTCAGGTTCCGCCCGCCATGCTGGGATGACCGGCTGGATCGCACCAGCCGGCCGCAGGCAGCCCCGCTGCGCAGGAAGGTGAGGCGACATGACTGGACGGGCCAGCATCAGATCCGGGGGACGACTTAGACAAATTGCACGGCGAATTGCGGACGCAATTGCCGATTTAGGAAATCCGCTAAGGCCCCGATTCGGGGCGTAATAGCCCATCCTGATTCCTGATCTTTGACAATGAGCGCACTGGCCATTCCGAATATGGCTGGTCTCCACATAACCGGTAGTACCTTGGGTATCCCGCAGATAACCGAGGGTCTCCTACGTAGACATATCGGGCAACTGGCAATGGCCGGCGGCCCACCATTGTCCGGGTGCCAAGGAGAGGGGCCTGACGTGTACTGGTGGACGGGACTGCGATGTCCGGTTGTCCGGCGCCCGCACCGCGCATGCTGACCGCGCCGCGGCCCGCGGCGGTCCCGGTGCTGACGTTCGCGGCCGAGCCGGACGGCGGGCCGCCGCCGGTGTTGCGGGTCGGCGCCACCGGTGAGTTCGCCTGCCGTCCGGCGGGCGGCCAGCCGATGCTGGTGCTGCGCCGCCGCGCCGACGTGCTGCGCACGCTGGCCGACAGCGCTCACTTCGGCATGGCCGGGGTGACCGCGTCCGGCGCGCTGCGCGGTTGCCCGCTGACGGGAGCCGAGATGCAGTCGCCGGACGGCGGGCTGCTCAACATGGACCCGCCGCGGCTGCGCGACTACCGGCAGCGGATCAACGGGCTGTTCACCCGGGGGGCGGCCGAGGCGACCAGGCCGGCCGTGCACGCGCTGGCCACCGGGCTGGCCACGAGCCTGGCCGCCGCGCCGGCCGCCGACGTGCTGGCCGGCTTCGCCGAGCCGTTCACCGCGGCGGCGGTCTGCCAGGCCATGGGCATCCCCAGCCACGACTGGGACGAGGTGCTGGAATACTCCCGGATCGCGTTCGCGGTGGTGCCGAGTTCGGCGGAGGTCGCCGCGGTCGCCGCGGCCTGGGCCGACCTGTACGACTACTACGAGCAGATGCTGGCGGCGAAACGGGCCCGGCCGGACGGGGCATTAACCTCCCAGCTCAGCCACGTGCTGGACGGGTTCACCACCAGCCAGGTGGTGCACGTCATCGGTACGGTCAGCAACGGGTTCGGCGCCGTGCTCCCGGTCCTCGCGGTGGCCCTGGCCGAACTGGCCCAGCGGCCCGACATCGTCGCGTCCTGCCTGCGCGGCGAACGGACCTGGGCCGCGGTGGTGGATCGGCTGCTGACCCGCCGGGCGATGTTCCCGGTGGCGCTGCCCCGGGTCACCCTGGCGGACAGCTGGCTGGACGGCCGGCTGGTCACCGCGGGCTCGGTGCTGCTGCCGTCGCTGATCGCGGCCGCGCACGACCCCACCGGCCCGCCGCCGCGCAGCCTCCCGTTCGGGGCCGGCCCGCACTTCTGCCCCGGCGCCGCGCTGACCCGGGTCTGGCTGGCCACCGCGCTGGCCGCGTTCTTCGCCGCGTACCCGGCGGCCCGGCTGGCGGGGCGCCTGGACTGGCAGGCAGGCACGCTGTCGGTCCCCCGGGAGATAATCCTGTCGCTGCGCTGACGGCGAGTGGCGGGTACTGGCGTTCAGTATCGTCCGGCGCGGGTGAGCGCGTCCTCGGCCTGGCCGGCCAGGGCGGCCACCAGATCGGCGGCGGGCGGCAGGTCGGTGATGAGGTCGATGGCCTCGCCGGCCCAGACCGGCAGCGGGGGGAACTCGCCGCGGGCCACGGCGTCCTGGTACGCCGCCCGGGCCGCGGGGTCGGCGGCCAGTTCGGCCTCCCGGCCCCGCCACTCGTCGAGGAACGGGTGGCTGAGGGTGCGGCCCGGGTACCGGGCGGGCCAGGGCGAGCCGCGCGCGATGTCCAGGACGATGCTCCGCTCGGTGTCCTCGCCGCAGCCCTCGACGATGGCCTTCTTGATGGCGGGGTCGGCCTGCGCCTCGGCGGTGGCCTGGAACCGGGTCCCGATGAGCGCCCCGGCGGCGCCCAGCGCCAGCGCCGCCGCGACGCCGCGCCCGTCCGCGATCCCGCCCGCGGCCAGCACCGGTGTGGGCGCGGCCAGGTCCACCACGACCGGCACGAACGGCAGCGTGGACCGCCCGCGCCGGGCGCCATGCCCGCCGGCCTCGGTGCCCTGGGCCACGATCACGTCGGCGCCCAGGTCCACCGCCTCCCTGGCCTCGTCCAGATCGGTGACCTGGATGATCAGCGCCGCGCCGGCCTGGCGGATGGGCGGCAGGAACGGGCGCGGGTCGCCGAAGGACAGCATGACCGCGCGCGGCCCGTGCGCCAGCGCGTGCTCGACCGTGCCGACGTCGACGGCCCAGCTCTGGAAGCCGACCCCCCACGGCTGGCTGGTCCGCTCCGCGACGACCGGCAGCTCGCGGTCCAGCCACGCCCGGTTCCCGCCGCCGCCACCCAGCAGGCCCAGCCCGCCGCCGTTGCTGACCGCCGCGGTCAGCGCGCCGTCGGCCGATCCGCCCATCGGCGCGAGCGCGATCGGGTGCCGCACGGAGAACATCTCGGTGAACGCGGTAACCAGCGCCATGCCGCCATCATCGCCCCAATCGCGCCCCCATGGCGTGCTGGACGAGGGTCATCAGCGCGTTCTTGACCGATTTCCGCTGCCGCGCGTCGCACTCGATGACCGGCACGTCCGGGCTCACCGACAGCGCCTCGGCGACATCGGGGGCGCCGTGCGGGAAGTCGCCATGAAATCCGTTGATGCCAACCAGGAACGGCAGGCCGGACGACTCGAAGTAGTCGACGGCCGGGAACGAGTCGGCCAGGCGGCGGGTGTCCACCAGCACCACCGCGCCGATGGCGCCCTGGATGAGGTCATCCCACATGAACCAGAAACGCTGCTGTCCCGGCGTGCCGAACAGGTACAGTGCGAGCCCGGCGTCCAGGGTGACCCGGCCGAAGTCCATGGCCACCGTCGTGGCCGTCTTGTCCGGGACCAGGCGCAGGTCGTCCACGCTGGCGCTGGCCGCGGTCAGTACGGCCTCGGTGGTCAGCGGGGTGATCTCCGAGACGGCCCCGACGAACGTGGTCTTCCCCACGCCGAACCCGCCGGCCACGACGATCTTGACCGACATCATCGGGTCGTCGGCCGGACTGCCCGGCCGGGGCTGCGCTGGTGCGGTATTCACGGTGTCCCCTTCCAGCCGGGGCAGTCCGGGCATGCTCCGCGGCACTGGACCTACCTGCCCTCCGGCTGCAGCCCGTTGCGGACCGGCGGCGTGAACGCCTGCCCGACCCGCTCCACGAGCAGCGCCATCTCGTACGCCACCAGGCCCATGTCACAGTCCGACGAGCACAGCACGGCCAGGCTGGACCCGTCGCTGATAGCCATCACGAGCAGCAGGCCCTGCCGCATCTCGACCACGGTCTGGGTGACCGGGCCGCCTTCGAACACCCGGGACGCGCCCTGGGTCAGGCTGATCAGCCCCGAGGTCACCGCGGCCAGCTGGTCCGCCCGGTCCTGCGGGAACCCGGCCGAGAAGGCCAGCGGCAGGCCGTCGGCCGACACCACGATCGCGTGGGCGACCGAGGGCACCCGTTCGGCGAAGTTCGTGATGAGCCAGTTCAGGTCGTGCGCCGGAGCAGCCAGCGGGCTCACGGGTTCTCCTCTCGGTTGGTGGGCTCGTCCTCTGGCGCCGTCGTGCGCGCCTTCCTGACGCCCTGCTGGAAGCTGGACAAGCGGTCTCTGGTCTGCGCGGCGGTGCGCACCGGCGGCAGCGTGTGGGACAGCGGCGAGGGACCGGCCGCGCCGGGCACCAGGTTCGCTTTGGGCACCCGTTTGGGCAGGCCAGCCACGGTGGTGCCGGCGGTGACCGGGGCGTAGGCCACCTCGGCGGCCTGCCAGCCGGCGTCGGCCGGCGACGTCCAGGAGGCCGGTTCCGGGGTCCTGGACGCGGCGCCCGTCCGGCCGCCGCCGTTCCAGTCCGCGCCCGTCCGGTCCGCGCCGTTCCGGTCCTTGCCGGTCCGGTCCGCGCCGTTCCGGCCCGCGCCGGTCCGGTCCGTGCCGGTCCGGTCCGGTGCGGCGGTGGTGGCTGGGCGGCCGCGCCGGAACCAGTCGGACTCCACCGACTCGTAGATCGGCAGCCGGTGCTCCGGCCCGCCGTCCGGGGCCGGCGGCACGATCACGGTGTGCGCCGGGGAGGCGGCACCGGGACTGCCGGCCTCCCCGGCCGCTGGGGGATGGCCGTCGGCTGCGGAATAGCCATCGGCCGGGGGGTAGCCGTCGGCGGGGAGATAGCCGTCGGCTGAGGGGTAGCCGTCGGCTGCGGAATAGCCGTCGGCGGGGGGATGGCCGTCGGTCTCGCCCGGGCCGCGGGTCTCCGGGCCCGCGGCTGTGGGCCCGGCGGCGTCCAGGGTGTCCGCGGCCGGCGCGGACAGAACCCCCTTGGGGTCCGGGCTGGCCCCCGGCACGGTGGGTGCGGTGGCCCCGTCGCCGCCCTCCGGGCCGGGCTCGAAGTGCAGCGGGCGCATCGGCGGCAGCCCGGATCCGGCCGGCGCCAGGTCGGCCAGGTCGTCCACCGCCAGCCCGTTCTCCATCCAGCGGGCCGTGCTGCCGGCCGCTGGCGGCCGGAACGGGCGCAGCCCCGGGCCGGACGTGGCCGTGTCCCGGGTGATCACTTCGTCCGGCAGCCAGATCAGGGCGGTCAGGCCGCCGGCCGGACCGGGCCGGAGCCGGACCCGGATGCCGTGCCGGGCGGCCAGCCGGGCCACCACGAACAGGCCCATCCGGCGGGATACCGCGACATCGACGACCGGGGGGTTGTCCAGCCGCCAGTTGGCGTGGGCCATCTCGTCGGCGCCCATGCCCACGCCCTGGTCGGTGATGTCCACCAGCGTGCCGCCGCTGCTGAGCAGGTACCCGGACACCTTCACCGGCGTCTCCGCGGCGGAGAACGCGGTCGCGTTCTCGGCCAGCTCGGACAGCAGGTGCACGACGTCGCTGACCGCCTGGCCGCGGACCGAGATGCCCGGCTGGATGTTCGGGATGACCCGCTCGTAGTGCTCGATCTCGGACACGGCGGCGCGCAGCACGTCCACCAGCGCGACCGGCTCGCTCCACCGCCTGGACAGCTCGTGGCCGGCCAGGACCAGCAGGTTCTCCGAGTTGCGCCGCATCCGGGTGGCCAGGTGGTCCATCTGGAACAGGTTGGCCAGCCGGTCCGAGTCCTGCTCGCCCTGCTCCAGGTCGTCGATCAGCCGGATCTGCCGTTCCACCAGCGACTGGCTGCGCCGGGACAGGTTCACGAACATCGCGTTGACGTTGCCGCGCAGCGCGGCCTCGTTGGCCGCGAGCCGGACCGCCTCCTGGTGCACCTGGTCGAACGCCCGGGCGACCTCACCGATCTCGTCGGTGGAGTCCACGTCGATCGGCTCGATGTCCGGCGGCGAGTCCGCGCCGCCGCTTTCGCTCATCCGGCGGACCGTGTCCGGCAGCCGCACCCCGGCCACTTCGAGCGCGCCGGACCGCAACCGGGCCAGCGGCCGGGTCATGGACCGGCCCACGGCCACCGTGAAGATCAGCGCCAGGACCAGGACGAGCAGCACGCCGAAGCCCTCCACCAGGGCGCTGGTGATGGCCCGGTCGCGCAGGCCGGCGACCTGCCCGATGATCGAGGACATCAGCGACTGCTCGACCTGGTGCAGGCTGGCGACCAGGTAGGCGGACCCGTTGGCGGCGTTGGTGAAGGCCGGGTTCTCCGTCGAGGAGCCGCCATCCAGGGCCAGCGTGATGGCCTGCTGCACCTGCGCCTGGGCCTGGTCGGCCTGGGCCGAGGACAGCGCGCTGTTGTACAGCTGGCGCTGCGCGGCGGTGGCGATAAGGCCGAACTGGGCCAGGTCGGCGGTCTGCTCGGCCTGCGCGGCGTTGATCGCGGTGAGCTGGCCCGGGCCGAGCTTGGCCGCGCCGACCAGGTCCGGGGTGAGGGCCGAGGTGAGGATGGCCTGCTCCTGCGACACCTCTTCCTTGGTGGCCGAGATGAGCCCGACGACCCGGACCGTGTCGGCCAGCGCCGCGTCGTTGCTGCCGGCCGCGATCTCGTCCTCCAGCGCGTTCAGCTGGTTGATCGCGGCCGCGTACTCCTGGATCACGGTCAGCGACGGGATCTGCGAGCTGGCCGCGACGCCGCGCACCGCCGGGAGCCCCTCGATCGCGGTGATCGCCGCGCGGGCTTCCTCCTGGGCCAGCGCCGGGTAGGCCGGGCCGATGCCGCCGGCCAGGCTGCGCACCCGGGCGGCGAGCGCGTCGGTGCTGCGATGATCCTGCGCGAGCACGGCCAGCTCCGGCGCGGCCGCGCCACCGGACGCGGCACGGCCGCCGCCCTGCGCGCCCATCGTGATGTACCTGATGGTGTCCTCGCGCTCGGCCTGCAGCGCCTGGACCAGGTTGGTGATCCCGCTGCCCAGCCGGGAGAACTGCTCCACCCGCTGGTAGGCCAGCGCGCTGCGCGCCGAGGAGAGCACGCTGAACCCGCCCAGCACCACCGCGGCTAACGTGGGCAGCAAGACCAGCAGCAGCAGCCGGGACCGCACCCGCCAGTTCTTCAGCGGCGACCGGAAGGCCGCCCGGGGGACCCCGCCGACCGCGAGCGGCCCGCCGCCCGGCCCGGCGCCGCCCGGTCCGGAGCCATCGGGCCCGCTTGCCCCCGGCCCGCCTGTCCCGGGCCCGGCGCCGATCCCGCCGGGCGGGGACGGTTGCGCCGCCCAGCCCGGGTAGGCCGCCACCGCCAGCTCGCCGCCGGCGGCTCGTGGGGCCGCTTGCCTGGCAGCGGCCAGCTCCGGGGGCCGGTAGCCGGCACCGGGAGCCGCGCTGCTGTCTGTCCTGTCTCGCCTGGACCGCACAGTATTTGCACCTCTCACCCGGGAAACGGCAGGCACCCACCGAGCCGCGGCTGGTGATGCGGGACCCGGAAAAGCGGCACGATTTCTGGACCGCCATTCCGCGCGCCGCCGTCTCAACAGAGTCAGGAGCCAACTGTAACCCCCGGGCGGCCGGTACGCGGCAATTGTTACCACTGTTGTGAAAAAAGATTCTTTGGGGCGCCTGGGCACGGGGGTAAAACGTGCTTTTCGGGCGCGCAGGCCAGCCAGACCAGTTAGCCTATCTGAAGCGCGCCTGCGGCATTTACTATAGCCCCTCGTAAATTGACGCTACTACGTTAATTCGGGAAATGTCGCTGGCGTTTGCGTAACTGCCCTGGGGACCATAGAGGAGGCCTCATGGAGAGTGTTCGGGCCGGCGCACGGCTATGGTCTTGCCATCGGAAACCCGGCCGGCTGGGCCGGGCCGGCCTGGTCCTGGCGCCGGCCGCGCTGGCCCTGCTCGCGGCCGGCTGCCACGCCGCCCCGGGCGGGCCGGGCCAGGCGATGAACCAGCAGATCACGGTGGCCGCGGTACCCGGGTTCGCCGACGCGCCGCTCCAGGTGGCGGTCCGCGACGGGCTGTTCGCCCGCCATCACGTGGATGTCAACGTGCAGACCTACCCCACCTTGCGGCGGGCTTACGCGGCGCTGGGCAGCGGCCAGGCCGAGGTGATCAGCGGCGACTACGCCGGGCTGCTGTACGCGCAGTCGCATCCGTCCGGCGCGCGGCTGCGGCTGATCGCCGACGGGTACGACGCGACATCTGGCGTGATGGAGGTGCTGACGCTGCCCGGCTCGGCGGTCACCAACCCGCAGCAGCTGGAGGGCAAGGCGGTGGCCACCCCGCTGCCGGAACTGGCCCCGTTCTCCACGGATGCCCCGTACAACATCGAGACGCTGGCCACCGAGGCGGTGCTGCAGACCGACGGGGTGAGCCCGTCCAGCGTGGTCTGGAAGGCCATGCCGCCCGGCGACATGATCACTGCGCTGCGCGATCACCAGGTCAGCGCCATCGTGGCCGCGCAGCCCTACATCCTGCAGGCGGAAACCCAGCTCGGCGCCGTGGAGCTGTTCGACGTGTGCAGCGGCGTCACGGCCAGCCTGCCGCTGTCCGGGTACTTCACCACGGCCGGGTTCGCGCGCGATTACCCGGCCGCGCTGCACGCCTTCCAGGCCGCGCTCACCACGGCCAAGGCCAGCACCGCCCAGCTGGGCACGGTGCGTTCGGTGCTGAGCACGCTGCCCGGGATGACGGCGCAAGAAGCTGACCTGGTCACGGTCGGCCAGTACCCGACCTTCCTGAGCGTCGGGCAGGTGCAGCGGGTCGCCGACCTCATGTACGGCACCGGGATGATCACCAACACGATCGCGGTGCGCCCCATGCTGTTCCGGTAGCCGCCGCCCAGAGGTGAGGCTGGCTGGCGCAATGGCCGGCGCGGGTCCTGCGGCCCGCGCCGGCCATTTGTTTTGCTCAACGCCCTTGCCCGCCCAATGCCGTCAGCCAGTGCAGGCCGTCAGTTGACGAAGGCCGTTAGTTGCCTGCAGGCCGTCAGCCGTTTGCAGGCCGTCAGCTGATGAAGCCGAAATGCTCGAAGTCGAAGTTCGATAGCGGCTGGCCGACCTTGCCCGCGGTGTACCCGGTCAGCTTGTCGCTGTACGCGTCGAGCACGTCGATATAGGCCGGGATGATGTAGCCGCCCTCGGTGAAGTCGAACTTCTGCATCTGGTAGACGATCTCTTTGCGCAGCGCCGGGTCGGCGGTGGCATTCGCCTGGTTGTAGAGGCTGGTGTAGTGCGGATTATCGGTGTGCGTCTCGTTGAACGGCGAGCCCTTCAGCATCGACTCCGCGACCTGGGCCAGATAGGGGTAGTAGTTGTAGTAATCCTGGGCGAACGGCCACTTGAGATAGTTGGGCCCGAAGAACGTGCCGGACGGGACGTTGCTCAGCTTGACCGTGACGCCGGCCGCCTTGGCCTGGGCGGCCAGCACGGTCGCCATCGCCACCGTGCCGGTGGCCACGGCCGAGGTGGTCAGGCTCACCGTCAGGTTGTCCTGGCCCGCCTTCCTCAGCAGGAACTTGGCCTGCGGCACGTCACCCTGGGCGGGCCGGATCAGCGAGTGGTCGAAGTCGGGGTCGTACGGGGAGAAGAGGTCGTACGCCACCGTGCCGTAGCCGTCCAGCGCCGAGTCGATCAGCTGCGGCCGGTCCACCAGCAGCCGCAGCGCCTGCCGGACGTTGACGTCGCTGAACGGCGCCTGGTCGACCCGCATGGTGAACGGGATGATCTCCCCGGAGTGCGACACCACGGTCTTGACCCCGCTGGTGGTGGCCAGCGCGGCGATCTGCGGCCCGTCCAGCGCGCCGGCCCCGTCGATGACGCCGGTGGTCAGCGCGTCCTGCAGGCTGGTGTTGTCGCTGAAGTCGATGATGGTCAGCGTGTCCACGTAGGGCAGCCCGGACTTCCAGTAATCCGGGTTACGGGTGAACACGCTGCGCTGGCCGGGGGTGAAGCTCTGGTAGACGAACGCCCCGGTACCGGCCGGGTGGGCCGGGTCGAACGGCCGGCGCGATGTACAGGTTGTACCAGAACGCCGCTAGCTGCTCGACGAAGCTGGAGAACGGCTTGGTCAGCTTGACCAGGACGGTGTGCTTGTCCAGCGCCTTGGTGCCGGCCATGTCGATCGGGCCGAGGCCGAACTTCCCGGTGAAGTTGTTGCTGACCACCCGCTGGAACGTGAACAGCACGTCGGCCGAGGTGAACGCCTTGCCGTTGGAAAACGTGACGTCCGGCCGGAGCGCGATGACCCACTCGGCCAGCGAGCCGTGGTACGCGGTGATCGACTCGGCCAGCACGTACTCGATCTGGGCCTGCGCGTCGAGCTGGACCAGCGGCTGGTAGAGCGACTGCAGCCGGGACGTGTCGATGTAGGTGAGGCTCTTGTGCGGGTCGATGGTGTCCGAGCTGGATCCTCCGGTGAGGCCCAGCTTCAGGTTGCCGCCGCGCCGCGGCCGGCGGCTGGTCGAGGCCAGCTGCTTCTGGCCGCCGGTGCTGGACCCGCCGCAGGCGGCCAGTAAACCCCCGGCCCCGGCCACGGCGCCGGTGGCGGCAATCCCGCGAAGGAACTGGCGTCGTCCCAGCCCCTCGGCCAGCCGAGGCGTACTGCTCTGATCCGATCGATCCACGGGATCTACCTCCACGAGATTCTTCCTGTTGGTGCGGTGGGCGTGTCTGGTCTGGGGTGGTGGCCGGTTACCCGGTCACCAGGAGCACCTTCCCGACGTGCTGGCGCTGTTCCAGGAAGCGGTGCGCCGCGGCGGCGTCGCTGACCGGGAACGTGGCGGCGATGGGCACGGTGATGGCGCCGCGCCGGATGAGCTCCAGTGACGTGGCGAGGTCAACGGGCGGGGCCACCCGGAAGCCGACGATCCGCCAGCCGTTCCGGAACAGCGGGATCAGGTCGAGCGGCACCACCTCGCCCGCGTGCGCGCCGCACGTGACGAGGGTGCCTTCCTCGCGGAGCACGGACATGTGGGCGCCGAACAACTCGCCGCCCACGGTGTCCAGCACCGCGTCGAAGTGGCGGCCGCCCGTGGCATCCAGCAGTTGCGCGGTGATGTCCCCGTGGCTGTCCTGGTGCTCCCGGACCACGACCAGGTCCGCGCCCAGCGCGGCCACCTGGTCGGCCTTGGCGGCGGTGCTGACGGTGCCGAGCACGGTGGCGCCGGCCAGCTTGGCGCACTGCACCAGGGCACCCGCCACGCCGCCGGACGCGGACGGGACCAGCACCAGGTCGCCCGGCCGGACCAGGGCCAGCCGGTTCACCATGTGCCACGCGGTGCTCACCACGCACTGCCCGGCCGCCACGGCCAGCAGGTCGTCGCCCGGCTCGAGCGGGACCACCACCTCGGCCGGCACGCGGACCAGTTCGCCGTACCCGCCCCACCGGGTGGTGCCGAAGATCTCGAAGTCCGCGCACAGATCGGGCCGCCACCGGGCGCACTGCGCGCAGCGGCCACAGCTGTACTGCTGCAGCGCGGTCACCAGGTCGCCGGTGCGGACGGCCCCAGCCTGGCTGCCCACCGCCACCACGGTGCCGGTGAACTCGGCGCCGAGCACCATGGGCAGTTCGAACGGCCAGCGCGAGGTGCCAGCCCGGGAGTCGAGGTCGGAGTGGTTGACCCCGCACGCCTGCACCTGCACCAGGACGTCCCCGGCGCCGATCTCCGGGTCGGGGATGTCCGCGTAGCACATGGCCTCCGCGGGTCCGTATTCATAGAACGCCGCCGCTTTCACCGGGCCGCGCCCGCCGGTTCCGGCATAACACCTGTTTCATTTGCCACAGGATGAGCGCGCTGCTCAGCATTAAAGTCAGACACAGGCTGCCCCAGCTCCCACTGATGTGACACCGAATTACTAAGCCAATTCGCAGATAAAAGGCCATCGATCCAGGCCAGGCAGCCTGAGCTGGCGGACGGCGAGGCTGCTCGGTGGTCGGGTCGTGCTGCCACGAGAATATCTCCGCGAAGCATGGGATATGGGCGGAACCTGGCAAATAGCTCCCTTCCTGGGAATCCGCTGACGTCCGTGGCCGTCAGTCCGGTATAACCGCATAGTAAGCCCACTACTAATACGAGCCGCAATAGTGCTGGACGGAATGATCTGGGGTCATCTCGTTGTCCTCGCGTAGCCGCCCGGTTACGGTAGGGCTGGGGCCAACCAGCCGCCCACGCTGGCAGGAGGGATCGACGTGGCACCTGCCCGGGCAGCCCGGCCGCCGCACCCGGTCCGCCACCTCGTCGGCCAGCGGGCCGCGGTCGGGGTGTTCACGTTATGCGTGGTGTCCGTGCTGGTGTTCCTGGCCACCCAGGTGCTGCCGGGCAACGCCGCCGTGGCCGTGCTGGGCCGCACCGCGGCCGGCGACCCGGCCGCGGTGCGCCGGCTGGAGGCCGCGCTGCACCTGAACCGGGGCCTGCTGGACCAGTACTGGATCTGGTTCTCCGGCCTGCTGTCCGGGCATCTCGGGCACTCCCTGGCCAACGGGCAGCCGGTCTGGGGTTACGTCGCGCCGCGGCTGGTCAACTCGGCTGTGCTGATGCTGGTCACCGGGGTGATCGGCGCGCTGCTCGGCGTCGCACTCGGCATCCTCGCCGCGCTCCGCAAGGACGGCTGGTTCGACCACGTCACCGCGGTCGGCGCGCTGGCGGTGACTTCGCTGCCGGAGTTCGTGGTCGCGATCGGCCTGGTCATCGTGTTCTCGACCGTGCTGCTGCACCTGCTGCCCGCGGTGTCCGTGCTGCCGCCGGGCAGTTACGCGTGGACCGCGCCGCGGCTGCTCGTCCTGCCGGTGGCCACCCTGGTCGTCGTGATCGTGCCGTACATCCAGCGGATGACCCGGGCCGCGATGATCGAGGCGCTGGAGTCCGACTACGTGGAGATGGCCCGGCTCAAGGGCGTGCCGCGGTGGCGGATCGTGCTGCTGCACGCGCTGCCCAACGCGACCGCGCCGATCATCCAGGTCATCGGCCTGACCTTCCTGTACCTGGCGGGTGGGGTGGTCATCGTGGAGTACGTCTTCGCGTTCCCCGGTATCGGCCAGGGCCTGGTGTACGCGGTGGATGACCGGGACATCCCGGTCATCCAGTTCATCGTCGTGGTGCTGGCCGCGTTCTACGTGTGCATGAACATCGTGACCGACGTGATCGCGCTGCTGGCCACGCCGCGGCACCGGATCCCCAGGTGAGAGCGGAGGCCGGGACACCGATGACGGCTGCTGACCCGCCGCGGCTGCGCCGCCACCCGTGGCTGGCCATCCTGGGCCAGGCGGTACGCACCCCGCGTGGCGCGGCCGGCCTGGGGCTGGCCTGCTTCGTGGCCGTGGTCGCCATCGCCGGCCCGGCGGTGACGCCGCATCCGGCGCAGGCGCTGCTCACGTTCCCGTTCGCCAAGCCGTCCGGGGCCTACCCGTTCGGCGCCGATTTCCTCGGCCGCGACGTGCTGTCCCGGGTGCTGGACGGGGGGTGGGTGCTGCTGCTGATGGCGGTCAGCGCGACCGTGCTCGGCGTCGCCGCCGGGGCGGCCGCCGGGATCAGCGCCGCCTACCTGCGCGGGCACACCGACGGGCTGATCATGCGCACGGTGGACGTCATCCTGGCTTTCCCCCAGCTCGTGTTCGCCCTGCTGCTGCTCAGCATCCTGGGCCCGCAGCTGTGGCTGATCGTGCTCGCGGTCGGGCTGACCCACGCCCCCGCGGTCGCCCGGGTGATCCGCGCCGCCACGCTGGACATCGCCGAGCGCGACTACGTGAAGGCAGCCGAGCTGCAGGGCATGCGCCCGGCCGCGGTGATGGCCAAGGAGATCCTGCCCAGCCTCAGCACCCCGCTGACGGTCGAG
This sequence comes from uncultured Actinomycetes bacterium, assembly GCA_963717125.1. Classification (GTDB taxonomy): domain Bacteria; phylum Actinomycetota; class Actinomycetes; order Streptosporangiales; family Streptosporangiaceae; genus RYN-230. The sequence continues at coordinate 1,071,079 of CAVQVG010000007.1, read as the reverse complement.
GCGGGATTGCGGCTGACCTATTCGATCATCATCATGTCCGGGCTCGCCTTCCTGGGCTTCGGCCAGCCACCGCCCGCCGCCAACTGGGGGATGATGATCAACGAGAACCGGGCGGGCCTGGCCCTCAATCCGTGGGCGGTGATCATCCCGGCCGCCATGATCGCCCTGCTCACCATCGGCACCAACCTGCTGACCGACGCGATCGGCCGGGCCGCGATCGGGGTGGACCGCCAACCCGCGGAAGCCGTCCTGGTTGACGACCTGAGTTTGGTTGAGGGTCCGGTGCGCGGATGAACGAGCCAAAGGGGCGTGCCGCCGACTGGACTGACGAGCGAGGAACGAGCGAGGAGGGGAAGGAGCCGCGCCGAAGGGGGCGCGCCGCCGACTGGACTGCCGAGCCAAAGGGGGGCGCCGCCGACTGGACTGAGGAGCGCGGAGCGAGGAACGAGCGACAAGCGACGAGGGAAGTCGGCGGGTCCAAGCCCCCCGGAGGCTCAAAGAAGCACCGCCTTGAAGTGCGTGAGCTGGAGATCAGGAGCGGGCGGCACGGGCCGCCGGTGGTCAGCGGAATCTCGTTCGCGGTGCGGCCCGGGGCGGTGCTCGGCCTGGTCGGCGAGTCCGGGTCCGGGAAGACCACGGTCGCCCTGGCCCTGCTCGGGTACACCCGGCGCGGCCTGTCCGTGGCCGGCGGGGAGATCCGGCTGGACGGCGCCGACCTGCTCCGGCTCAAGCCGGCCCGGCTGCGCGCGCTGCGCGGGGCCATGGTCAGCTACGTGCCGCAGGACCCGGCGGCGGCGCTGAACCCGGCCCTGCGGGTCGGCTACCAGCTCCGCGAGGCGCTCCGGGTGCACCCCGGGAGCAGCGCGGACCCGGCGGCGCGGATCCGCGAGGTGCTCCGCGAGGCGTCCCTGGACGCGACGCCGGACCTGCTGCGCCGGTACCCGCATCAGCTGTCCGGCGGCCAGCAGCAGCGCGTCGGGCTGGCCATGGCGTTCGCCTGCCGGCCCGCGCTGATCGTCCTCGACGAGCCCACCACCGGCCTCGACGTGTCCACCCAGCGGCACATCCTGGACACGATCCGGCGGCTCTGCCGCGGCTACGGGGTGGCCGCCGTCTACGTCAGCCACGACCTGGCCGTGGTCAGCGAACTGGCCGACGAGGTGGCCGTCATGTACGCCGGCCGGATCGTGGAGACCGGCCCGGCGGCCGCGCTGTTCGCCCGGCCGCTGCACCCCTATACCCGGGGGCTGCTGGCCGCGGTGCCGGAGCCGGGCAGCGACCGGCCGCTGGCCGGGATTCCCGGGCAGCAGCCGCCGCCCGGCCGGCGCGGCCCGGGCTGCTCGTTCGCCGCGCGCTGCGAGCTGGTCCTGGAGCAGTGCCGCGAGCACGAGCCGGAGCTGCTCACGCTGTCCGGCGGCGCCGGGTCCAGCCACGTGGCGCCGGCCTATGCCATCTCCAGCGATGGGGCGCCGTCCCACACCATCTCCACCCACGCCGTGCGCTGCTGGCGCGCGCCGGAGCTGAGCGTGGCGCTGGCCAGCCCGGCGCGGCCCGGGCCAGCCGCCGTCGGCCCCGGGCCGGACGCGCTGCTCTCGGTCCGCGGGGTGTCGGCCCGGTACCGCGGCGTGCCCGCGCTGTCCGGCATCGACCTGGACCTGCCCGCGCCGGGCTGCATCGCCGTGGTCGGCGAGTCCGGCTCGGGCAAGACCACGCTGGCCCGCTGCATCACCGGGCTGCAGCAGGACTGGACCGGCGAGGTGACGCTGCGCGGCGTACCGCTGGCCCGGTCCGCCCGGCACCGCCCGAAGCAGGTGCTGAAGCAGATTCAGTACGTGTTCCAGAACCCCTACACGTCGCTAAACCCGCGGAAGACCGTCGGCCAGATCGTGGCCGAGCCGGTGCAGCGCTTCCTCGGCCTGCCCCGCGGGGAGCAGGCCGACCGGGTCGCCCAGGTGCTCAACGACGTCGCGCTGGGCGGCAGCTTCCTGGCCCGCTACCCGGATCAGCTGTCCGGCGGCGAGCGGCAGCGGGTCGCCATCGCGCGCGCCCTGGCCGCCGAGCCGGACGTGCTGATCTGCGATGAGGTCACCTCCGCGCTGGACGTCTCGGTGCAGGCGGTCATCGTGGAACTGCTCCGGGCCGCGGCCGCACAGCGCCAGCTGGCGATGATCTTCATCACGCACAACCTGGCCCTGGTGCGCAGCGTGGCCCAGACCGCGGTGGTGCTGCGGCACGGTCAGATCGTCGAGGCCGGGCCGGCCGAACAGATCCTGGCCCAGCCGGGCAGCGCGTACACCGCGCAGCTGCTGGCCGACGCGCCCCGGCTGGCCCGCCCCGGCGCCCGCGCCGAAGGGGGCGCGCCGCCGACTGGACTGCCGAGCCGAAGGGGGGCGCCGCCGACTGGACTGACGAGCGAGGAACGAGCGAGGAGGGAAGGAGGCGGGCAAAAGCCCCCCGGAGGCTCAAGGAAGCAGAGTACGAGCGACTGAGCGACGAGGGAAGGCGGCGGGTATAGCGCCCCCGGAGGCGCAAGGAAGCAGAGCGCCCCCGGAGGCGCAAAGAAGCAGAGCCGATTCCCTATGCTGGCCCAGTGCGGTCGGATCCGGCGGTCCAGCAGCTGGCGCAGCGCGCGGCCGCCCTGGCCGGCCAGCCGGGGCGGGCCATCCTGGGCATCACCGGGCCGCCCGCCGCGGGCAAGAGCACGCTGGCCGGCCAGCTGCTGGCCGAGCTGGCGCCGCACGCCTCGCTCGTCCCGCTGGACGGCTTTCACCTGGCCCACCATGTGCTGGAGAAACTCGGCACGGTGCACCGCAAGGGCGCGCCGGACACCTTCGACGCGGCCGGCTATGTGGCGCTGCTGCGCCGGCTGCGGGATCCCACCGAGGGCACCGTGTACGCGCCGGAGTTCCGCCGCGAGATCGAGGACTCGGTTGCGAACGCGATCCGCGTGCCGCCGGACGTGCGGCTGGTCATTACCGAAGGCAACTACCTGCTGGTCCGGTCCGGCCGGTGGGCCGGGCTGGCCGGCCTGCTCGACGAGGTCTGGTACCTCGACCCGGACGAGCCGGCCCGGCTGCGCTGGCTGACCGACCGGCACGTACGCTACGGCCGGAGCGCCGCCGAGGCGGCAGCCCGGGCCACCGGCCCCGACCAGCGCAACGCCGAGCTGATCGAAGCGACCAAACCGCGCGCCGACCTGACCATTTCGGTCACCCCGGCCGGTTACTCAGTCAGCGCGGCGCGAAGTGTGTCATGAGCGCGGTGCATGGTGGAGCCTGGCCCCGCTGCGGCGCTGGCCCGGCAGGCGGAGTCAGCCGGCCGGGAGTGACGGTACGGAGTTGGCGCGCGCCACGTCCGAGTAGAACCGGGCGCTCGACTTGGGAATGCGGCGCTGGGTGCCGAAGTTGACGAAGACCAGCCCGAACCGCTTCTGGTAACCCCAGCCCCACTCGAAGTTGTCCAGCAGCGACCAGACGAAGTAGCCGGCCAGGTTGACGCCCTCGCCGATGGCCCGGGCCGCAACCGCCAGGTGCCGGTGCAGGTAGCTGACCCGCTCGAAATCATCTACGACGCCCTCTGGGTTCACGTAGTCCTCGGCGGCGCAGCCGTTCTCGGTCACGTACAGCGGCAGGCCCGGCGCATCCGCCGACAGCCGCAGCAGCAGGCCGTGCAGGCCGTCAGGGTCGATGGGCCAGCCCATCGACGTCACCTCGAGACCGTCCGGGCGGTACTCCACCACCCCGGGCACCCCGCAGTGAGCCGGCTTCTCGGTCCGGCGGAGGTCGGCGGGGTCACCCGCGCGCAAGTGGACAGGGGCGTAGTAGTTGATGCCGAGGAAATCGAGGGGCTGGCTGATCGTCTCCATGTCGCCTGCAGCGATCAGTGACGCCGGCGGCAGGACCGATGGCCGCGCGTGCTCCGGGTAGCGGCCCCGCAGCAGCGGCTCCAGGCAGATGCCGTTCTCCTCGGCGTCGGTGATCAGCCGCGCCTGCTCCAAGGCCGCCGACGGCTGCCCCGCTGGCAGCCTGACCGGATGCAGGTCGAGGGAGATGCCGACCTCCGGCCCGTCCGGCAGCAGCGAGCGCAGTGCCTGTGTCGCCAGCCCGTGCCCGAGCAGCAGGTGATGAGCCGCGGCCGCGGCCGCCGCGGCATCCCGGAGCCCGGGCGCGTGCACGCCGTCGCGGTAGCCGTGGCTGACCACGATCTGCGGCTCGTTCACGGTGATCCAGCGGGTGACGCGGTCCCCGAGCGCCTCGGCGACGATCGCCGCGAAGTCGGCGAAGCGCTGTGCCGTGCTGCGTACCGCCCAGCCCCCCTCGTCCTGGAGTTCCTGCGGCAGGTCCCAGTGGTAGAGCGTCACGGCTGCGGAAATGCCCCGCTCGCCAAGTTCGTCGAGGAGCGCCCGGTAATGGTCCAGGCCTTTCTGGTTCGCCGGCCCACGGCCGCCGGGCTGGATACGCGGCCACGATATCGAGAACCGGTGAGAGTTAAGGCCGAGCGAGGCGATCAGCTCGACATCCTCCCGGTAGCGATGGTAGGAGTCGCAGGCGATGTCCCCGGTGTCGCCGCCGCGGACCTTGCCCGGCGTCCGGCTGAAGGTATCCCAGACCGACACGCCGCGGCCGTCCTCGGCGGCCGCGCCCTCGATCTGGTAGGCGGCGGTCGCGGCTCCCCAGGCAAAGCCCGCGGGGAAGGACAGCCTGCCGCTTGCGTCCGCCCCTGCTGTCGTCATCAGCCACTCCTTTTGTGCACTGCCGTAACCATCTGGTAACGAGCCGGAAACCCTTGACGGCCCCCATAACGGGTCTTAGTGTAAGCGCTTAGATTCCCGGATGTAAGCGCTTAGACAAATGAACATTGCATGCGCTTCACCACGGATGCGGCCGTCCTGCCGGACGGGGCGCATCGGAGCCGGCGCAACCGCATAGCCCTCAGCCCGGACCGAAGATCCCGGGCCTGACGACCCCCAGCCCCAGGTGGATGACCCCGCCCCAGCCTCGCCAGCAACCGCCGCTGACCTGGGAGGAAACGTGGTAACCCTGTACGACGTCGCCCGGGAGGCCGGGGTCTCTACGGCCACCGTCTCCCGGGTGGTGCACGGGCAGGACCGGGTGCGGGACAGCACCAGATTGCGCGTGAACCAGGTGATCGAGCAGCTCGGCTACGTCCCCGACGGCGCCGCGCAGAGCCTGTCGCGGCGGCGCAAGGAGATCATCGGATTCGTCTGCGTCGAGAGCCATTCCCGGCAGTACGACGTGGAGAACATGAACCTGCTGTACTACGACGAGGTCATGCGCGGCGTCGGCGCTGGCATCAGCGATCGCGGCTGGTCGCTGCTGATCACCTATGTCAACGGCGAAGACGAGCGAGATTTCCCGCGGCTGCAGGCGCTGACCGGCAAGGTGGACGGGATCCTCATCGGCCAGAGCGTGGTCCCGTCGCCGTTGCTAGCACGATTTGCCGAGCGGGTTCCGGTCGTGGTCATCGCCGGGGCCCCCGGCGACAGCGCGGCTGACGTGGTGACGGCCGACAACCGCTCGGGCTCCGCTGCGCTGGTTACGCACCTGATCGAGGTCCATCACCGGCGGCGGCTGTTCCACGTCGAGGGCCCGGCCGGTGTCGCGGATGCGAGGGAGCGGCGGCTCGGCCTGGAGCAGGTGCTGCGCGCCCATCCCGCCTGCGCCCTCATCGGCACCTACCAGGGACATTTCAGCGTGCAGAGTGGCGAGGAAGCCGGGCAGAGCATGCTCGCACAGCACGGGTCTGCCCTTCCGGACGCCGTCGTGTGCGGCAACGACCAGATGGCGATCGGCGTCCTGCAGGCGCTGACGGCAGCAGGCGTCCGGGTGCCGCGGGACATGGCCCTGGTCGGCTTCGATGACATCTACCCGGGCAGCCTCAGCGAGCCGCCGCTCACCACCGTGCACCAGCCGATGCGCCTGCTCGGCGAGCGGGCCTGCATCCGGCTGCTCGACCGCATCGCCCGGCCGGGCCTGCGCCGCCAGGTCGAGGTGCTGCCCACCGAACTCGTCCTGCGCTCCAGTTGCGGCTGCCCGCCCGGGACCGTCACCCGGGAGCCGGTGAAGCCGGTGCGCGGCAGCAGGCTCAGCAGCCGAGCCGGACCGGCATCCGCCGACCCCGCACACCCGTCCGGCCTCCCGCGTCCGCGGCCTTCCCGGCCCAGAGCGAGCTAGGAGCAGGCGATGTCCTTTATCCTCCGCCGCCTGGCGTTCTATCTCGTCGCGGCCTGGGTGGCGCTGACCATCAACTTCTTCATCCCGCGCGCGATGCCGGGCAATGCCGTCCAGGCCATCATGGCGAAGTTCCCTAACCTGCAGCCCTCCGCTTATAAGGCGATCGAGGCGATGCTCGGCGTCGGCCATCCCGGCTCGCTCTGGCACCAGTACGTGTCGTATCTCGACGATGTCGCCCATCTCAACTTCGGCACCTCGGTCAGCCAGTACCCGGCGTCGGTGTCCAGCCTGCTCGCGCAGACCATCCCGTGGACGCTCACGCTGGTCGGAACCGCGACCGTCATCGCCTTCCTCGTCGGCACCGGGCTCGGCATCGTGGCGGCCTGGCGGCGCGGCGGCTGGGTGGACCGCTCGCTGCCCGGCCTGATGTTCTTCCAGGCGATTCCCTACTTCTTCCTCGCGCTGATCCTGCTGGAGGTGCTCGCCGTCAACCTGCACCTCTTCCCGATCGGCCAGGGGTTCTCGCAGACCGTCACCCCCGGCTGGAACCTGCCGTTCATCGGCAGCGCCGTGTACCACTCGATCTTGCCCGCCTTCACCATCGTGATCGCCTCCGTGGCCGGCTGGATGCTGCAGATGCGGAACGTGATGGTCACCACCATCGGCGAGGACTACGTGCTCGCCGGGCAGGCGAAGGGCCTGCCCAGCCGCCGGGTGGTGCTCAGCTATGCGGCGCGCAACGCGTTCCTCCCGCAGTTGCAGGGATTCGGCCTCGCGCTCGGCTTCGTCGTCTCCGGGGCACTGATCATGGAGATCGTCTTCTCCTATCCCGGCATCGGCCTGCTGCTGCTGAGCGCGGTCTCCTCCAACGACTACCCGCTGATGCAGGCGATCTTCCTGGTCATCACGTTCGCCGTCCTGATCGCCAACCTGATCGTCGACCTCATCATCGTGGCCGTCGATCCCCGCGCCCGTAGCCGAGAGGGGGCCAGATGACCGTCGTGCTGCCCGTCAGTGCCGAGCCATCCTCGCTGTCCGCCAGGCCGCAGCAGCTTGGCCGCTGGCGGCGGCTGCCGACCAACGCCAAGGTGGGCGTCATCCTCCTCGGGTTCTTTGTCCTGGCGGCCATCATCGGCCCGATGGTCACGCCCTACGACCCCTCGTTCCAGAACCCGTCGCCGAGCTTGTCCCTGCAGCCGCCGAGCGCTGCGCACCTGCTCGGCACGACGCAGAGCGGGCAGGACGTCCTGTCCCAGCTGCTCGTCGGGATCCGGCTGACGCTTGAGCTGGGGCTCATCGTGGGGGTCGTGGCGACGGTGCTGGCGGTCATCGTCGGGGTGACGGCTGCCTTCCTCGGCGGGTTCTGGGACGAGCTGCTGTCGCTGCTAACCAACGTCTTCCTGGTGATTCCGGCGCTGCCGCTGCTGATCGTGCTGCTCGGATACCTGCCGCAGCGGGGCCAGGCGCCAACGATCCTGGTGCTCAGCCTGCTGGGCTGGCCCTGGGGGGCTCGGCTGGTACGCGCGCAGACCATGGCGATCCGGGGCCGGGACTTCGTCGCGGCGTCCCGCGAGACCGGCGAGAAGACCTGGCGGATCCTGGCCTTCGAGATCATCCCGAACGAGACCGGCCTGATCGCGGCCAGCTTCGTGAATACTGTGCTCTACGCGATCGGCGCCTCGGTTGCCCTGGCCTTCATCGGCGTCACCGACCTGTCCAGCTGGAGCCTCGGCACGATGCTCTACTGGGCGGAGAGCCAGCAGGCCCTGCAGCTCGGCGCTTGGTGGTGGTTCGCGCCACCCGGGATTGCCGTGGCGCTGATGGGCACGGCGCTGGTGCTGCTCAACACCGGATTCGACGAGCTGGGGAATCCGCGGCTGCGCGACGCCGCCAATGTCAGCACCATCGCCGGGCGCAGGCTGCGGCCCACCGACCCGACTCCCGTGCTGCTGGCGGAACCGCCACGGCGTGGCCGGGTGGGTGGCTTCCTGCACTCGTTCTCCCGCAGCTCAATCCTCGACCGCGGCGGTGAGCAGCGATGACCGAACACGGCGCCCCCGCATCGGTACCCGGCGAATGGGCACCCGAACCCGGCTCGCCGCCGGGCTCGCCCGTGCTCGAGATCAGCGACTTCTCGGTCGTCTACCGCACCCACGCAGGCGATGTCCGGGCGGTAGATCATGTCAGCCTCGACCTGAACGCGGGCGATGTGGTCGGTCTTGTCGGCGAGAGCGGATCGGGAAAGTCAACGCTCGCCTACGGCGCGAACCGCCTGCTCCGGCCCCCTGCGCTCATCACCAGCGGCAGCGTCCGCTATCGCGGACGGCGGACAGCCGGGTCAGCGGACATCCTGCGGATGAGCCCGGACGAGCTCCGGCAGCTGCGCTGGCGGGAGGTTGCCATCGTCTTCCAGAGCGCGATGAACGCGCTGAATCCAGTGCTGTCCGTCCGCAATCAGCTGGTCGATGTCATACGGACGCACCTGCGAGTTTCGCGGGCCGAGGCGCAGGACCGGGCCGCCCGGCTCCTCGATCTCGTCGGCATCCCGCGCGGCCGCCTGAAGAGCTACCCGCATGAGCTGTCCGGCGGCATGCGGCAGCGGGTCATGATCGCGATGGCGCTGGCCACTGACCCCGAGATCGTCATCATGGACGAGCCGACTACCGCGCTTGACGTCGTGGTGCAACGGGACATCCTCCTCCAGATCGTGGAGCTGAAAGAGCGCCTCGGCTTCTCGATCCTGTTCATCACGCACGACCTCTCCCTGCTGCTCGAGCTGGCCGACCGGATCGCTGTCATGTATTCGGGGCAGCTGCTGGAAATCGGCTCGGCCGATGCGATCCAGCACTCGCCTGCCCACCCCTACACCAAGGGGCTGCTCAACTCGTTCCCGTCGCTCCGCGGCGCCCGCCGCGAGCTGGCAGGCATCCCGGGCTCCCCGCCCGACCTGCGCAGCCCGCCTCCCGGCTGCCCGTTCCTGCCACGGTGCGGCTACGGCACGGACGACTGCACAAAAGTCACTATGACCCTCGCCCCGGTCACCGCCGCCACAGGCCTCGACCACGTGACGGCCTGCCCGTTCGTGGGTCCTGACGCACCAGCCGTTCCGGTAACCACGGCCAGCGAGGAGGTGACGCCATGAGTGATGCACCCGAAGCGGGCCAGGAAGCGCAGCGCAGCGAGGTCACGTCCGCGGCCGCCACCCGCGGGCCGCTCGCCATGGAGGCGATCTCCGTCAGCAAGGACTTCCGGCTCGGCCACGGCCAGATCCTGCATGCGGTCCGCGATGTCTCGTTCAATCTCTACCGCAGCGCCGTGGTCGCGCTGGTGGGGGAGAGCGGCTCGGGCAAGACCACGGCCGCCCGGCTGCTCGCCGGGCAGGAGCGGCTCACCTCCGGCTCGATCCGGGTAGACGGCGAGCCGGTCAACCTGTCAACCCACCGCGCTTTCCAGCAGTACAAGAGCCACGTGCAGCTGGTCTTCCAGGATCCGTTCGCATCGCTCAATCCCGTGCACACCGTGCGCTATCACCTGGAGCGCCCGGTGCGGCTGCGGCAGGGCAAGAGGTCGAAAGAGGAGGTCGGGAAGGAAGTCACCGCCCTGCTGGAGCAGGTCCGGCTGACACCCGCCGACCAGTTCATCGGCAAGTACCCGCACGAGCTCTCCGGCGGCCAGCGGCAGCGCGTCTCCTTTGCCCGGGCACTCGCCGCCCGGCCGAGAGTGCTGCTCGCCGATGAGCCGGTCTCGATGCTCGACGTCTCGATCCGGCTGGAGATGCTGAGCCTGCTCGATGATCTGCGCCGCCGGTTCCAGCTCGCCATGCTCTACATCACCCACGACATCGCATCGGCGCGCTACGTCGCCGACGAGGTGCTCGTCATGTACGCAGGGCAGATCGTGGAGCGAGGCCCGGCGGAGGACCTGACGCAGACTCCCGCGCATCCCTACACGCAGCTGCTCGTCGCCTCGGCGCCCGATCCGGACAACCTCGGCGACGCGCTGCGCGGGCTCGGCGGGAACGGAAAACCCCGCCCGGCGCAGCTCGCCGATGTCACGTCGGCCGGCTGCCCGTTCAGCCCGAGGTGCCCGCTCGCCGAGGACCGCTGCCGGCAGGAGAACCCGGCTCTGCAGCGCATCTCCGCCCAGCGGTCAGCCGCCTGCTGGCGGCTCGACGTCGCAGCTCCTGAGCTCACCGCTCGAACGCAGGGGGGTGGGGATATGGATTCCTAGCTTGCGGCTCGCGCTGTCACCCCCCCAGTTATCCACGACAGGAAAGACGAAGGCACATGAGGAGATTGGTAGAGCAGAGAAGGCTCATGACGGTCGCGGCGGCCAGCGTCCTGGCGGTCGGGCTTGCCGCGTGCGGATCCTCGGGCTCGAACTCGAATAGCTCGGCGAGCTCGAACGCTAACCGGTCGCTGGTGATGGAGAGCTCCCCCGAGACTTCCATCACCGACGACTTCAACCCGTACGCCACCACGCAGGCGGCCTATGGCATGGGCGCAACCGGGCTCATCTACGAACCGCTGGTCGAGTTCAACCTGGCCAGCACCACCGTCCAGTACCCGTGGCTGGCGACGAAGTACGCGTGGTCAAACGGCGGCAAGACGATCACCTTCACCATCCGCCAGGGCGTTAAGTGGAGCAACGGCACTCCGTTCACGGCCGCCGACGTGGCGTTCACCTACAACCTGATGAAGAAGAACGCCTCGATCAACCTCGGTGGCCTGACCATCTCCAGCGTCAGCAGCTCGGGAGACACCGTCACGCTGACCTTCCCGACGGCCCAGTACACCAACCTGGAGAACATCGCGGGCGTCGGCATCGTGCCCGAGTCGGTCTGGAGCAAGGCGGGCAACCCGGCGACGTTCACGGATCCGAAGCCGGTCGGCACCGGGCCCTACATGCTGGGCACCTTCACGGCGCAGGGGTTCACGCTGGTCAAGAACCCGCACTACTGGCAGCCGTCGAAGGTCAAGGTCACTAAGGTCTACTTCCCGGCCTACACCTCCAACACCGGCGCGCTGTCCGCGCTGTTCTCCGGCCAGATCGACTGGACCGGGAACTACATCCCCGGCCTGAAGAAGAACTTCGTGAACACCGATCCGGCCCACCACCACTACTACGAGGCGGCCAACGGTGACGAGAGTCTCGAGCCGAACCTGACCAAGTGGCCGCTGTCCGACCTGGCCGTCCGCAAGGCGGTCAGCCTGGCCGTGAACCGCACGACGCTCGGCGCCGAGGGCGAGGCCGGCCTGGAGAGTCCGGTGACCAACGCCACCGGCCTGACGCTGCCAGCGTTCCAGGCCTGGGCCGCACCGGTCGCCAGCATGACGATCTCGGGGCAGGCCAACGCCGCGGCGGCGGCGAAGGTACTGGAGAGCGCCGGCTACAAGAAGGGCAGCAACGGCTACTTCCAGAAGAACGGCAAGACCGTCGCCTTCACGATCATCAGCCCGTCGGCGTACACCGACATGGCTGAGGTCAACTCGATCGCCGCGCAGGAACTGCGGGCCGCGGGCATCGACGCGACCTTCCAGGGCCTGTCGACGAACGCATGGACCCAAGATGTCTCTGACGGCAACTTCGACATGACCGAGCACTGGTCGAACGGCGGCATCTCGCCGTTCGCGGAGTACAACGGCTGGCTCAACAGCGCGCTCGCGACCAGTTCCGCGACGGGCGACTACGAGCGGCTGAAGAACCCGGCGCTGGACGCGGACCTGAACAAGCTGGCCGGTGCCGCCACCGTGGCCCAGCAGGCCCAGATGCTCGTGCCGCTGGAGAAGTATGTGGCCGCCAACCTGCCGATCATCCCGCTGGAGACCGCCGCGGAGTGGTTCGAGTACAACTCGCAGCACTTCGTCGGCTGGCCGACCCAGTCGAACCCCTATGAGTCCGGACAGCCGTCGGGCACGAACAACGGTCCTGGCTCCGGCACCGATCTGGTTGTCATCCTGCACCTGAGCCCGGCAGGCTGACAGCCCGCCTGCCCCGTCCCGCCCTCCCGGGACGGGGCAGGCATCACTTCCTCATCAGCCCGATTCAGAAGGATTTCCCGCCGCCCGTGACCGCGCCGCGTCTAGCCTTCAGCACCCTCGCCTTCCCCGCCGCCACCCTCGCGACCGCACTGTCACTCGGACGATCCTGGGGATACTCCGGCGTCGAGCTGCGGCTGATCGACGGAGAGCTGATCGACCCGGCCATGGACGCCGCGGCCCGGACCCAGGTCAGGCGGACTCTTGCCCACGGCGGCCTGCCGGTCGTCGCGGTTGACAGCTCAATCCGGCTCACCGGAGTTGATCCGCTGCCCGGCCTGCTCGGGTTCCTGCAGCTGGCGAGCGAGTGGGAGTCCCCGCTGGTGCGGGTCTTCGGCGGCGAGCTGCCCGCTGATGATCCAGCTAACGCGGCCGGGCGCCGGGCCCGGCTGGAGTCGGCGGCCCGGGTGCTGGAGACCGTGGCCCCGGCGGCGGAGCGGCTCGGCGTCGCGGTCGGCGTGGAGACCCACGACGCGTTCTCGGCCTCGTCCGTCGTTGCCGAGCTGCTCGCGATGGTGAATTCCGGCTCCGCCGACCCGGTGGGGGCGGTCTGGGACAGCCACCATCCGTACCGGATGGGCGAGAGCCCGGCCGAGGTCGCCGGCAACCTGGCCGGGCGGATCCTGCTCGCCCAGGTGAAGGACGCGCGGCGGGCGCCGGAGCGGCCCGACGGCTGGCAGCTCGTGCTGCTCGGCCACGGCGAGGTCCCGGTGCCCGAGATGCTCGCGTCGCTGGCCGAGGCCGGCTACCAGGGCTGGATCTCGGTTGAATGGGAGAAGCGGTGGCACCCGGAGATCGAGGAGCCGGAGATCGCGCTGCCGCAGCACCTAGCGGTGCTCACGCAGTGGATGGAGGGCACGGGTGACTGACAGGGACTGGAGTCACGGCTTCGGGATCGTCGGCGCCGGCGTGATCGCCGCGACCCACGCCGACGCGATCAGCGAGATCGGCGGAGCACGGCTGATCGCGGTGACCGACGTGGCGGCCGACCATGCCGCTGCCTTCGCTCACGCGCGCGGCTGCGCCGCGGAACCGGATCTCACCGCGCTCCTGTCCCGCGAGGACATCGACGTGGTCTGCGTGTGCGTGCCGAGCGGCAGGCATGCCGAGGTCGGCATCGAGGCGGCCGCCGCGGGCAAGCACCTCGTCGTCGAGAAGCCGATGGACGTCTCGCTGGATGCTGCCGACCGGCTGATCGCCGCGGCCCGGGCCGCCGGCGTGCGGATGACGGTCATCTCACAGCACCGGTTCGACCCCGGGCCCGTGGCGCTGCGGCGGCTTCTTGACGATGACGCCCTCGGCCAGCTCGTCCTCGGCGAGGCAGCGACGAAGTGGCACCGGACCCAGGAGTACTACGACACCGCGGCCTGGCGGGGGACCTGGGCCCTGGACGGCGGATCGCTGCTCAACCAGGGCATCCACTATGCCGACCTGCTCCGCTGGTGCATGGGCCCGGTCGCCGAGGTCACCGCCAGGACCGCGACCCGCGCGCACCGCATGGAGGCCGAGGACATCGCGCTGGCGGTGCTGACCTTCGCGTCCGGCGCGCTCGGCACGATCGTTACGACCACGGCGGCCTTCCCGGGTTCTGCCCAGCGGCTGGAGATCACCGGGACCGACGGGACGGTCGTCATCGAGGATGGCGAGATCACCGGGCGAGCGCTCGCGGCGGAGGGTCCAGAGAGTCGTCGCCTGGCCGCCGCGGACTCGGATGCCGCCGCGGATGCCGCCGCGGATGCTGCCGCGATCGGGACCTCCGGGCACGCGGCCCAGATCGCCGACCTGCTGGCCGCGATCGATGCGGGCCGCGAGCCGTCGGTCACCGGTCAGGACGGTCGCGACGCACTGGAGCTGGCCACCGCCGTCTACGAGTCGGCCCGGGAGGGCCGGACCGTCGTCCTGGCCGCCGCGTCCGGCGACGCGGAGGCAGCGGCCGGATGACCGTCGTCCTCAGCGGATTCGCCGACGAGATCTCACCCGACCCGGACGAGCAGCTGGCCACGCTCGCCGCCGAGTCCATCACCCACCTGGAGCTGCGTAGCGCGTGGTCGGTCAATGTCGCCGAGTTCAGCGACGGCGATGTGGCCAGGATCGGCCGTGCGCTCGGCCAGGCCGGGGTCCGGGTCTCGGCGATCGGGTCGCCGGTCGGCAAGATCGGAGTGGACGCGCCGCTGGGACCGGAACTGGACCGGCTGCGGCGGATCGCGCAGATCGCCGGACAGCTTGGCACCGGGATCATCCGCGTCTTCTCGTTTTTCATCCCCGTCGGCGAGCCGCCCGGCCGCTACCGGGAGCAGGTCATCGACCGGATGGGCGCCCTCGCCAGGGTCGCGGCGGAGCACGGAGTGATCCTGGCGCACGAGAACGAGAAGGAGATCTACGGCGACATCCCGCAGCGGTGCGCCGACCTGATCGAGTCCGTCGGCTCCCCGGCGCTCCGGGCCACGTTCGACGCGGCGAACTTCGTGCAGTGCGGGGTCCGGCCGCAGCACGATGGATACGGTCCGCTCCGGCCGCACCTGGTGTACGTCCAGATAAAGGACGCGCTGGCGGCCACCGGCGAGGTGGTGCCTGCGGGCGAGGGAGACGGCGAGGTCCGCGAGACCCTCGCCGCCCTCCGGGATTCCGGGTTCGAGGGGTACCTGTCCCTCGAGCCGCACCTGGCGAAGGCCGGCCGGTTCGGCGGGTACAGCGGGCCGGAGGAGTTCCGCCGTGCGGCGCAGGCACTGAAGACACTGCTCGCCGACCTGTCGATCCAGTGGCGTTAGCAGTCGGTGACCGCGCCTGCTTCCCTCGCCTGACGGCGGGCCCGGTCAAGTAGACCGGTCCGGCCCGGTCAGCGGGACTGGTGGCGGGCGGCCTGGTCGGTGAGGTGATCGAGGATGGGCGCCAGCCGCCGCAGTTCGTCCAGATGCGCGGCGGCCAGCCGGTCCAGCGGCCGGCGCCGTCCGCGGTGAGCCGGACCCGGGTGATCCGGCCGTCGCCGTCGTCACCCCACCGCTCGACCAGCCCGGCGGCCTCGGCCCGGTCGATCAGCTCGACCGTGCTGTGCGGCCGGAGCAGCAGGTACTCAGCCAGGTCGCCGACGGTAGGCGGGTCGGCGCCGGGATGGCCCTTGATGGCCAGCAGCAGCTGGTGCTGGGCCGGGGTCAGGCCGACCTCCCGGGCCTGCGCCTCCGACCAGCGCAGGAAGCGGCGCAGCCCGATGCGGAAGGCGAGCAGGTTCTCGTAGTCCTCGCTGGTCAGCCGATCCACGTCCGTCACCGCCCGGGTTTGCCCGCCGGGCCCGTGCCTGCCAGCGCGCTGCCCGTCCAGCTTAACGTCGGCTGGTCCGGACCGGCGTGCGGAGCGCGCGGCCGCCGTCGGCGGGCCAGCACCGGCGTTATATGTCGTGCTACGATATAAATGGTCGCCAGCCGGGCCCGGCTTCCCCGTTCGCCAGCGCTTTCGGGGAAGCCGGGCTGCCAGTCAGGAACACCTGACGGCGCAGACCCGAAACCATGGGGTCCAGCAACGCACGAGGCTGACAGTCCTCAGCAGCACGTACAGACAGCCGACCCGAACGAAAGCTATTTCGCGTCGTCCACCGGCAGTTCGGTCCCGAACCGCACCTGCGCCACCGGATGCCAGGTCCACAATTGCTCGGGGGTCTGGGCCACGAGGCTGACAGAGCTAATGGTGACCTCCCGCCGGGGCAACTGCCACCGGCCCAGCCCGCCGGGGCCACCTCCCCCACCGTGACCGGGAGCACCAGCTCACTGGATTACTCGCTCCTGGCGGTCTCGGGGCCGGTGCTGCGGCGCAGCAGCGGGAACATGGCCACGATGACACTGAGGGCCAGCCCGATCCCGGCTGCGGTCATAACGTAGTACGCGGCGTCTGGCGCTACCAGCGGATGCCCGAGCTGGACGGTGCTGAACATCGCCGAGGCGCCGAACCCGGTGCCGATCGCGATCGCTGCGACGACGAGCAGCGGGAGGGCGCTCTCTAGGACGACGACGCGGCGCAGCAGGCCGAGCGGGGCTCCGGTGAGCCGTAGCAGGCTGAACGGGCGCTTGCGGTCGGCCAGCCCGGCCGCCACGCTGGCCGCG
Source organism: uncultured Actinomycetes bacterium (assembly GCA_963717125.1). GTDB lineage: Bacteria > Actinomycetota > Actinomycetes > Streptosporangiales > Streptosporangiaceae > RYN-230. The sequence goes on along the minus strand of CAVQVG010000007.1, from coordinate 1,054,756 downwards.
AGGGTGCAGCCGGCGATGGCCAGGCTGGTCGCGATCACCACGTCGGCGAGATGCTGGTAGGCGTTGTCGGCCGTGTTCTGCGCAGAGGTGTCCTCGCCGAGCGTGTGCAGCGAGCCCGCCCCTGTCGGGTAGGCGTTCTCCAGGACGGTCCTGGCCTGCTCGACAACTGACGGTGAGCCGTTCGTGGCCGCGTTCAGGCTGTACAGCGGGAGGCTGGCCAGCCGCTTTGCGGGGATATCCGCAGGCGGCCAGGTGACCCCGGCCAGGCTCTGGCCGGCGAAGTGCCCGGTCGTCAGCAAGGGGGAGATCTTCGCCGCTGCGGCCCCTGCCGGGCACCGGCCGAGGGCGGGTGTGCTCGCGAGCTGGGCGCACGACACCGCTGCGGCGGGGAAGCCTGGCGGGATTCCCAGCTTCGGGCTCGACATGGTCAGCCCAGGGTCAGCCCGGAACTCGGCGATGCCCTGGATGCCGGAGATGCGGCCCAGCTGGGCCAGCACCTCGGCTGGGGGAGCCGGGGCGGAGCCCAGTGCCGGCCCGGCGACGGCGCCTGCCTGCGGCGACTTGCTGGAGCCGTGGCTGGTGCCATATGCGAACTGGTCCACCAGGACGTGGCTGGCTGACGCTCCGTCGAGCGGGCCGCTGCGCTTCGTGTTCTGCGTGGTGATGAGCGCGACGGCCACGGTGGTGATGAACAGTGCCAGGACCAGGCCGCTGACCGCGCGGAACGCGGCCCGTGGGTCGTCGGCCAGCCGCCGGGCGGCGATCAGCGTCGCTGTGCGGCTGGTGCGCCGGGCCATGACCCGCGCGCCGGTCATGGTCAGCCACGGCCCGGCGGTGACCAGGCCGATCATGATCAGCGCGAAGCCGGGAACGAACGCCTGAATCTGCCCGGAAATGCCGGCCGGGCGGCCGTGCACGGCGAAAAAGCCGAGGTCGGCCAGTCCGGCCAGCAGCGGGATCACCCGCCAGGCCCGCGGCGGTGCCGGCGTCACCCGGCGGGTGACGCCCAGCGGGGAGATGTTCACCCGCCGCAGCGCCAGCCGGGCCACGGCGGCGGCGGCCGCCGGCACGCCGACGGCGACCGCGAGGATGTCGGGCAGGCTGAGTGACAGCTCGGCGGGGAAGAACGGCTGGCCGGTGAACGGGATGGCCGCCAGCGGCACCCGCAGCACGAAGAACAGGCCGAAACCTGCGGCCACGCCGGTCACCGCAGCCACCGTGGACTCCACGGCCGCGATGACCGCGATCTGCCTGGGTGTCCCACCGACCAGGCGCATCGCGGCGAACCGCTGCTCGCGGCGGGCTGCGGACAGGCGGGTGGCCGTGCCGATGAAAATCAGCACTGGCAGCAGCAGCGCCAGCGCCACCACGGACAGGATGAGGTCGATGAAGGTCGAGTTGATGCCTGCCCGGCTCATGCAGCCGTCACGATCGCCGCAGCTGCTGGGCGGAATGGTGTTGAGGCTGGTCACCTCCGCGGCGCCGGGCAGGTGCGACATCTGCGCGGCGGAGCGGCCGACGACGATAACCAGGGCGCCGGGGGACGGCAGGCCCGCCTGGCCGACGAGGCCCGCCTGGTGCCCGGGGTAACGGTCGGCCAGCTCGTCAGCCGGGGTAGCGCGCAGCAGCGCGCTGAGCGCGGGGGAAGCGTAGTACTGGCCCGGCCCGGGGTCGCGGGGGATCCCCGGCGGCACCGGTGCGGCCGGGCCGGTGGCGGCGACGTCGGCCCGGTAAATGGTCTGCCCGTTGAATTCGTCGGTGGTAATCAGCCCCCACAATGGTGCTGCCGGGCCAGCGTGCCTCCTGCCGGAGCCCGTCTGCGCTGGGTTGCTGGTCCCCGTGTCCAGCCACGCGTAGCGGTCGTTCTGCGCGCCGACGGCGTTGACGGCGGAGACGGCGGTCAGCAGCAGGCCGACGCCGATCCCCACCGCGGCGGCCAGGACGACCAGGCGGACGGCGGCCTCGCGGCCGCCGCTGACCGCCAGCCGCAGGCCGAGGCGGATCACAGTGCCTGCCCGGGAGAAGGGGCCGCGGCGGTGAGCGAGCTGACGGTGCCGTCGCGCAGCGGCTCGTCCTGGCCGAACCAGGCGTCGTAATCTCGCTTCAGGTCATAGCCGTGGCTCGGCTCGCGCTCCAGCAAGCCCAGCAGTGACAGCGGAACACTCATAACCAAGAATATACGCGCCGAGTATATACTCTTGAGAAGTAGCTTGACCGAATGGCCGGGAAGGCGCAACGTCCTCGCTATCCGCGCACTCGGCTAGCCGCCCTCAGCCGGGGACGCAGCCTCACCTGGATCGCGCGTCGCCCAGCACCGCTTGGCCTTCGGCTACGCCGCGCCGTCCTGCGGGTCGATGCCGTACCGACGGAGAAGATCACGGAGTCGCTCGACCTCATCGCTCAAGGACGGGAGGGCCGCCCACTCCTGCTGGCGAGCGGCTTTGTCACCGAGCAATTGCTGTTCCCTGTCGCGCAGCACCGCCGCGTTCTCGAAGTCCTGGACGTCGATGGCGCTTTCCTTGTCGTGGCGGACTTGGGTGATCTCCTGGTCGAGGTGGGCCAGGTCCGGAGAGGTGCCTACGCGTTGTTCCAGCACCGACAAGCGCCAATCCAGCGAGTCGAGACGGCCGCGAAGCTCAGACAACAGCTTGCGCTTCCCCCGGCCAGCGGAGCGGCCGGTTCCAGGCTGCTCTTGGACCCGCCTGGCCGACACCAGCTGGATCACCTGCTGACGGACCCTGTTCGGGTCAACGCCCAGGCCGTTCAGTACCCCCGTGGCTACCCCGTCGTCTTCGCGGACCAGGCCAAGCAAGATGTGTTCGGTCCCGATGTAGGCATGACCAAGCGCGATTGCCTCGCGCATTGACAGTTGCAGTACCTTCTTGGCCCGTGGCGTGAACGGGAGGTGCCCCCGCTGCGGGCCGGGCTGGCCCGGGCCGGCGATCCGCTCGACCTGCTGGCGCGCCGCCTCCTCAGTTATCCCGAGTGACTCCAGCGCCCGGGCTGCTACCCCGCCGCCCTCACGGATGAGGGCGACCAGGATGTGCTCGGTGCCGATTTCGTTGTGGTTGAGCATCCTGGCCTCTTCCTGGGCCAGGACCACGACGCGCCGCGCCCGGTCGGTGAATCTCTCGAACATGCTCAGCGCCGCCTTCCTCGCGTTGGTTCCCTCGCTGCGGCCGACAGAAACACGATACATCGCGTTTGCGGAATTTTGCATCGCTGTACGGCAACCAGGGCCAGCGGGTGGTCGAGGGCCAGTGGCTGATCCAGCCGGTGAGCGACATCTTCCTGGGCTGGCAGCGGAGCGCCCCGGCGCGCGACGGGAAAACGCACGATTTCTATGTCCGCCAGTTGCGGGATTGGAAATTCTTCTTCGATATCGACGCCATGCGGCCGTCCGGCATGGAGATTTATGGCGAGCTGTGCGCCTGGACGCTGGCCCGGTCGCACGCGCGGTCCGGGGACTCCGTCGCGATCGCCGCCTACCTCGGCAGCTCGGACGTGTTCGACCAGGCCATCGCGCAGTTCGTCAGCAGCTACGCGGACCAGACCGAACGTGACCATCAGGCGCTGGCCGCCGCCGCCGCGACCGGCCGGGTTATCGCGCAGCGCGGCTTGTAATCGCTGGTCAGGGGTGAACCGAACCCCGCCGCAGTACGTGTATGGAAGTGTTCACAACGCTGGAGCAGGCGGCTCCGCGGCGCGCCGCGCCGCGCCAGGCTGCCATTCTCGTTGCGCCTATTTCTGCGCTTTATCGATGCCGGGCTATCTCCCGGCCAGCTCTTACGATGGTATTACGGACATCCGCTATTCCCCCCCTCCGGCGCCGCGACTCTCTTTGGCTTAACGCCCTCTGAGCTGCGAAGACATGCCTACACCCCGGTCTGTGCGGGCGATTTTGCGTCCGCAACTGGGGTTACGGGCCGACTGCGGAAAATCTTGGTTCCAGTGGCACCCGGCTCTGTAGCGGGACTAATGTCACCCACCGGGAGCGATACCCGATTAAAAGGGAACGGTGTCGTGTCATACCGAAGTAGAGTCTTTAACCATGATCGCGAGTTCGAGCCGCGGTCACGGACGCGGCTCCTCGCGATTGGCGGAGTCGTTGCCGTGGTGGCCGGGGTCGGCGTGGCGCTGCTGGTGCCAGGCGTCAGCAGTGTGTTCAGCGCCAGCAACAGCGCCAACGTAGCTGCCTGCGCCACGCCGTCGGCGGCCAGCACCGCAGCCGGGACCGCTGCGGCTGCGACCGCTGCCACCGCCGCCGCGACCGCTGCCGCGGCCGCGCCAACCGCGGCGCCGACCCCGACTGGGGCCGTGACCGCGCCGACCGCCGCCGCCCCGACCGCCGCCTCAACCGCGGCCGCCACGGCTGCGGCTACCACTGCTGCGACGACGGCGGCGACGGCCGCGGCCACGCCGTGCACCACGGCGTCCGCGACGGCCAGCCCGACGGCTGCCGCAGCCGCCGCCACCACCAACATGAACTGCAACATCATCGTGCCGGCCAACCCGCTCAGCGCGCAGGGCCTGGCCACGCCGTGGCAGCTCACCGGGCCGAACGGGATGACCCCGGCGGCGTCCGGCTGCAACATGGCCAACGCGGCCGCGCTCGGAGCGTTCGTGCAGGCGACCATCCTGAACCCGGCCACCGGCGCGCTGTCGGTGTACGAGCCGCTGGTGATCACCCAGGGCACGACCCCGGCGGCGGCGCCCGTGGTGCCCACCCTGCCGGCTCGTGCCATCGTCACCATCGACGTCGGCTTCAACGGCACCGACCTGACCCAGGTCGGGGCGACCGCGAACGCGCTGGCCCAGGGCCGCTGCGTCAACGGCCTCAACGGCTCGGTGTTCGGCCAGGTCTCGTTCTGCAACGGCACGCGGTTCTTCCAGGCCGCGTTCCGCGCCGAGGCGGCTGGCACGCTCACGGTGCCGGCCACCGGTACGGCAACCAAGGCCGCTGGCGTGGCCTGCCCGACCGTGCGCAACTTCAACATGATCGACCAGGACCAGAGCGACAACGTCACGTCGATCTATCTGCTCAACGGCAATGGCCAGACCGCGCAGATGAACGCGGCCAACGCGGCCGCGATCCCCAACGCCACCAAGCTGGTCAACGGCAGTGACAACGCGCTGATCTCCGACTTCCTGGACCCGACGCTCGGCTGCACCTCGTTCACCGCGCCCGACCTGACCATGGGCGGGACGGCGAGCACCTCGCAGGCGCTGAACGAGTTGTCCGCGGCCAAGAACCAGACGGCACCCATTGCCCTCGTCCCGGAGAACGACGAGATGACCCTGGTCAACAACGCGTTCAGCGTGACCAAGACCAACCTGTACCGGTCCGAGGTCGGCCAGGCCCCGGTTTCGGCGGCGACGGACGCCGCGGACAGCCCGGCCAACTACTGCCAGAACATGGTCAACATCCAGACCCCGTTCCTGAACGCCAACCAGGCGCTGCTGGCCACGGGCACCTCGCCGGTGCCCGCGGTGGGGAACAACCTGCTGACCTTCCTGGCCAACCGGCTGAACATGTCCTTCACCAACCTCAACTGCCAGAACTTCGGGCTGACGAACCCGGTGACGGTCACCCTCGATGGGAACGCTGTGGCGATCGCCGCAACGTTCAACACCGCCCAGCAGACGGCGACCGCCGCCACGACGGGCGCTGGGACTGGGACGACCGGCACCGCGATGCCGCCGGCCCGGCACCGGGTCGGGCGTGGCGGTAGCGGTCCGGGTACCGGCCAGCGCCACCTGGACAACCCGTCTGGCCAGTAACGAAGTCCGCGCAGTAATCGGGTAATCCCCCGGGTGCGGTGGCCTCCAGGAACAACTGGGGGCCACCGCACCTCCTCATTTCCCAGGGAGCGCGACATGCGGGACGGCAGCGGCGAACAGGGTCAGCCCCAGCCCGGCGAACCCGGGACGGAGCCGGGTGAAGGCTGGTGGCAGCGGCGGCGCAGGCTGGCGGCCGGGATCGGGGCGGCGGCCGCCGTCGCGCTGGTCGCGTTCGGCATGTTCGCCGCGGTCGGCGGGCTGTCCGGGCCGGCCTCGGCCTCGTCGGTGATCCCCAGCCCGCCGTCGAAGAACAAGTTCTTCGTCGAGGACGACAACGGGACCGGGGCGGACAACCAGGCGAACCTGCTGGAATCGGTAGCGCCCGGGCTGGTGCACGTCCTGTCGGCCAATGGGCAGCCGGGCGGGGTGGGCATCATCCTTACCCCCTCGGGCCTGGTGCTGACCAGTGACCAGGTCGTCAGTGGCGGGGGCAAGCTGTCGGTGCGCACCGTGCTGTCCGGCCGGCCGTTCGCCGCCCGGGTTCTCGGCGCCAGCGCGGCCGACGATCTAGCCCTGATCCAGATCGACGGCGCGTCCACCTCGTTCAAGCCCGTCGCGGTGGGGAACTCGCGGTATTTCGCGGTCGGCGACGCGGTCACCGCGCTGGGCAGCGCTGGCCTCGCCCGGACCATCACTCTCGACCTGGGCAACCTGGACAGTCACCACGCTGCCAGTACCGTGGCCGGCCGTCAGCTGACCGGATTGCTCGAGTCGAGCCTGCAAGTGCTGCCCGGCCAGGAAACGGGCGGCCCGCTGGTCAACCTGTCCGGCCAGGTGGTCGGGATCGACGTCGGCGGCGCGGGCAGCGGCCTGCACGCAAAGGGTTTCGCCATCCCGGTCAACCGGGCCCTGGCGGTGGCTAAGGAACTCCAGTCGCGGGCCGCGCACCGAGCCCAGTGATCGCACCGTGATCGGGCCGGAAAAGGATCCGGTATCGGTCGGCAGCACCGGTCCTGCACCGGTGCTGCCGACCGGTGCGGCCCGGCCGGACGACGGTGACCTGGGGCGTTGCGGCCCCGGGTAGGTGGTTACGGGCCATCCGGTTCCCGCTCCGCCCGGTCAGGCAGGCATCGCTGATCGTTACTGAACGTTTCAGTCCGAGCCTTTTACCTGCGACGTAAGAATTACGCAATATTTAGTACGGCCTGGCTACGACGCGAATTAGCACAGCTAACGCCAGTTATTTTGCTATTTCGCCACTAGCGCCCGGATTGCGGACTAACGTAACCGTCCGAGTGCGTCCATCGGCCGCGTTGGAGGTGACGTCATGCGCAACAGCGGTTGGTCCGGGGACCGGATCCCGAGGAACCGGATCATGCTGATCGCGGTTCCCTTGATCGTCACGATGGCGGTCGGCCTGATCGTGGGCATCCGGCTGGTCAGCGAGAAGAACGCGGAGCTCCATCTGTCGAACACCGGCCAGGGGGCGGCCAACTCGACGCCGGCGTCACCCGCCACCTCGGCCCCGGCGGCCAGCCCCAGCGCCACCCCGGCGGCTGGTCCCAGCGCCACCCCGGCGCCGACGATGGCGGCTACCCCGGCTACGGCGGCGACCAACATGAGTTGCGTGCTCATCGGGCCCGGCGCTACTACGGCCCCTGCCGCCGCCAGCAACGCCACCCGGCCGATCGTCACCGGCGCCGCTGGGACGGCCGGAGCGGCCAATCCAGCCGCCGCCCGGGCCCCCTGCCAGGGCCAGGCGCAGACCTCGGGCGCGGCCGCGGCCCCGATGGGCGTGTGACCCGTGCTGACCGCGCAGCGCAGCCGGGCGGGACCGGCCGTCAGCCGGGCCGGCCCGGCGTGGCGGGGACCGCCGGGCCGCCGGATCTTCCCCGGGGACAAACGGGCTGCGGAGGTGTGTTTTCGTGCGCCACCAGCGTGTCGTCACGGTATGGCGTGCCGAAGGCAGTGACCACAGCTTGCCCGTCCCTTACAGCTGGTAATTGTGACGGTACGTGTTGTGCATTTGTGATCTAGCCCACAGCGCTGGTTGCTCTGCCGACACAACTTTTTCAGCAGAAGTGGTTGCAGACCCCTCCCTCGTCTCTGGCAAGGTAGCGCCGATGGTCCAAGGCCTTACGGTCAAGCGGTTCCAGGGCGATTGAGTTTCTGCGGCCGGTATTGGCAGGAGTGCGGGACCATGCGCTGCCGCGTGGCGCAGCGGTCCGCTCCTGAGCATCCCGCTCATGAGTTCGGCCGACGGAAGGACAGCCTTGTCAGAGCACCGGAGGCGAAGCCCCGGAAAACGACGGGCGGCACGCCGTAATGGCGTTTTGTTGCCAATGGCGGCTACCGCGGTTACCGCGGTAGCGGGCATCGCGATCGCAGGCTACATCGTGGTTTTCCGTCCCGGCACGACGCCGGATACGGGCGCGGCTATCGCCGCCGCGGCCGTGTCCAGCAGTCAGGCCATGGCGGTGCTCGAGGAGCAGCGCCAGCAGATGATCGTCCTGTCCGCGGCCACGCACTCGGTGCACCTCATCGGGGCCCCGAAAGTCGCAGCTCAGCCGCTACAGGACGCCGCCGGGGGCAGCAGCAACTCCACGGGCGGCGGCACTCCTACGGTCACCCTGCCGGCCCCTGACCCGGGTACCGCGCAGCGCACCGCCTACGATTTGCTGTCCTCCTACGGCTGGAGTCCCAGCACGTATTTCAGCTGCCTGAACAACATCTGGACCCGGGAAAGCGGCTGGAACTATCAGGCGGAGAACGCGAGCGGGGCGTACGGGATTCCGCAGGCCCTGCCGGCCAGCAAGATGGCCAGCGCCGGGGCCGACTATCTGACGGACCCCAAAACGCAGATCGTCTGGGGCCTCGGTTATATCCAGTCCACGTACGGCAATCCGTGCAACGCGTGGTCGTTCTGGCAGGCGCACGGCTACTACTAAACTACGTCGTGTCACCACGGCGGCTGATTTCATTTCACTAATCGCGGCTACTCGTTGGTAACCTGGTGTTACTGGGTCACCACCTTTCGAACCCGGCTGCCCCGTTTCGGGGCGACCGGGTTCTTCTTCGTTGGTCCTAATTCCACTTCTCTGGGTGAGAGGACCTGTGCGCACTGTTAAATTGTGATGTGTTTCACATGACTTGTTCAGCCTACCGCGTTTATTCACAAAGCTGGCGCTAGCAGCGATAAATCGAACTCTGATTCGAGTCAAGCATCGTGGTACGTGAACCAGGTCACAGCTTCGATTCGCGGGTTTCGGGCAGAACTAATTGTCCGTATTGGGCATGGTTGATGTCCGGAAGCACCCAGGTGTCCCCGATGGGCTGACAACCCCAGCAGCCCGCCGCCCTGACCCGCGGCACATCGGCGCGCCCCTGCCTGGTCACAACCCCCTGTGACCCGCAGTGCCCCCGGGTGGAAGCGAGCGCGTATCTCGCGCCCGAGAGAAAGCACAACGTGTCCATCCCCAGGACATCCCTGCAATCGAAATCATCACGTCTCACCCTGGCCGTGACCGGTGCGGTCGCCGCGGTCGCGGTCCTGGTCAGCGGCGGTGTCGCGGCCGCGGGCGGCCGTCCGGCCGTCAGCCGCATCCAGCACGGGCCGGGCCGCCAGCACGGGCCGGCCGCGCACCGGAAGCCAGCGGGCAGCCTGCGGCTGGACTTCGGCGACAAGCTGGCCGGCGCGGTGCGCGGCACCCACAGCCGCCGGTCCAGCCAGCACCCGGCCCCGGCCCACCACGGGCGCGGCCGGCCCGCGCCCGCCAGGCCCGCCCGGGCCTGCGCGGACTCGACCCTGCACTGGTGGATCTGCCATGTCGAGGGGGTGCTGGAACGGCACGGCGCCGCACGCGGCCAGCTCAGCACCAACGCCGCGTACATCGTGGTCGAGCACGAGTCGGGCGGGAACCCGCACGCCTACAACGGCTGGGACATCAACGCCGCCCAGGGGCACCCGTCCGAGGGCATCGCGCAGGTCATCGGCCCGACGTTCCACGCGTACGCGCTGCCCGGGTACGGCGACATCTGGGACCCGGTGGACAACATGATCGCGGCCTTCCGCTACGCGATCAGCCGGTACGGCTCGATGAACAACATCCCCGGCGTGGTGGCGGTGCGCCAGGGCGGTTCCTACGTCGGCTACTGACCGGCTGTCCCGCCCAGTCCTGGCGGCCTGCCCCATACCGGGGAGGCCGCCAGGTGGCGTCCGGGACAAGCCGGGTCAGGGCTGGAGGCGGAACGTGCGGAGCGCGGACGCGAACGCGGGCTCGGCGGCGCGGTCCGTGGCGGGCGCGATCTCCTGGATCACGAACCGCTGCAGCGCGCCTGCGCCGACCGGGTGCAGCAACGTCTCCACCACCTCGCGGCGGCTGCGCTGCGGTGGCTGCCAGGGGAACGCCCAGCTGATCCCGGTGCCGCTGGCGAAGCGGACCGGATGCGCCGCGGTCGGCGACCCCTGGTAGCCGGGGAAGGCATGCTCCTTAGCCTCGGTCACCCGGAGCACCTGCGCTTCGGCCAGCAGCCCGGCGGCGTCCACCGGCACCGGGTAGACCACGACGGATACGGTCCGGTCCGGGCTGAGAAAGTAGGTGCTGCGGCCGTGCTGGGTAGCTTGCCAGCCAGCCGGCAGCCGGAGGGTGAACCCGGCGCTGGTCGCGGTGCCCGCCACGGTGTACCAGCGGTACCGCCCCGCCTGCGCGGCGCTGTTCGCCGGGCTGCTGGGCGAGCTGCCCGCGGCCGCGCCCGCCGTGCCGCCGCCGCCGGCGAAAGCCAGCCCGCCCAGCAGGCCGGCCGCCACGATGAGCAGGCCGGCCAGCGTGGCCAGCAGCCAGCGCGGCGTGCTGGCCAGCCAGTCGCGCAGGCCCGCGGGCAGCTGGACGGAGAAGCCCGGCCCGGCCGCGCCGTGCCGCCCGGCCGCCCGCCCGCCGGGCATGTCCGGCGTCGTACCGGCCCAGCCCGGCGCCCTGTCGGCTCCCCAGCGTTCGCCGTCCGGCCAGCGTTCGCCGTCCGGCCAGCTCCGTTCCCCGGCCGCCCAGGGCTGCGCGGCGGCGGCCAGCGTCCCGGCCGGCTCATCAGCCGGGCTGAGCACGTGCGGCTCGGGCTGGTCCAGGCCGGAATTCAACGGCGCCGGGCGGGTGGCCGCGTCATCCGGCGCGCCGAGCGGCGCCGGTTCGGCCGGGGCGCGGTCATCCTCCGCCGCGGCCAGCATCCGGGCCGCGGTGGCCGCGTCCGGCCGGGCCCACGGATCCCGGCGCAGCAGCGCCTCGATGGCCGGGCGCAGCGCCCCGGCCAGCCGGGGCCGGGGCGGGTCCTCGTTGGCGATCGCGGCCAGGATGGCCAGGGAGGTCGGCCGGTCGTCGAACGGCCCGTGCCCCTCCACGGCCGCGAACAGGGTGGCGCCCAGCGACCACAGGTCGGACGCCGGGCTGGCCGCCTCGCCGCGGACCCGTTCCGGCGCGGTGAACCCGGGCGTGCCCATGACCATCCCGGCCTGGGTGAGCCCGGTGTCGCCTTCCAGGGTGGCGATGCCGAAGTCGGTCAGCACGGCCCGGCCGTCCGCGCCGAGCAGCACGTTGCTCGGCTTGACGTCACGATGCAGGATGCCGGCCGCGTGCGCGCAGCGCAGCGCGCTGAGCAGGCGGCCGCCCAGGTTGGCGGCCTGCCGCGGGAGCAGCGGGCCGTCCTCGGCCACGATCTGCTCCAGCGAGCGGCCCTGGATCAGCTCCATCACGATCCACGGGCAGCCGTCCGACTCCTCGATCACGTCGAAGACGGTGATCACCGCGGGGTGGTTCAGCCGCGCCGCGGTGCGCGCCTCACGCAAGGTGCGCTCGTACAGAACCCGGGTCTCCTCGGTGACCGGGCCGCCGCCCGGGGATCCGGGGGCGTCGGGAGCCGGGCCGCGGAGCCGGACCTCCTTGACCGCGACATCACGGGCCAGCAGCGAATCCTGGGCTCGCCAGACGGTACCCATCGCGCCACGGCCGATGGGGTGCTGCAGGAGGTAGCGTCCCGCGACCACCCGCCCCGTGCTGGCCGCAACGTGCATGACCAAGGACGATACACGCGCTTTATCCCGAGTTTCCTGGGAAGCCGGTGAGAATAACAGGTGTGTCGTGTTACGGCCGGGAACCAATCGTAACCAGCGGCGGTTCCGGCTCCGGGGTGAAGAAGTCGTTACCTTTGTCGTCGGTGATGATGAACGCGGGGAAGTCGCGCACCTCGATCCGCCAGACCGCTTCCATGCCCAGTTCCGGGTACTCGAGCACCTCGACCTTGGTGATGTGGTCCTGGGCCAGCTTGGCCGCGGCGCCGCCGATCGACCCCAGGTAGAAGCCGCCGTATTCCTGGCAGGCAGCGGTGACCGCGGGCGACCGGTTGCCCTTGGCCAGCATCACGAACGACCCGCCGGCCGCCTGGAACTGAGCCACATAGGAATCCATCCGGCCGGCCGTCGTCGGGCCGAATGAGCCGGATGCGTATCCCTCCGGGGTCTTTGCCGGACCGGCGTAGTAGATCGCATGGTCGGCTAGATAGCGAGGCATAGGATCACCCGCCAGCAGGCGTTCGGCAATCTTGGCGTGTGCAATGTCGCGCGCGACCACCAGCGGGCCGGTCAGCGAGAGGCGGGTCGCGACGGGATACTTGCTCAGCTCGGCGCGGATCTCGGACATCGGCCGGTTCAGGTCGACGCGGACCACGTCGTCGGCCAGTTCGTCGTCGGTGGTGTCCGGCAGGTACTGCGCCGGGTCGGTCTCCAGGCGCTCCAGGAACACGCCCTCCGGGGTGATCTTGGCCAGGGCCTGCCGGTCCGCGGAGCAGGACACCGCGATGGCCACCGGGCAGGACGCGCCGTGCCGGGGCAGCCGGATCACCCGCACGTCGTGGCAGAAGTACTTGCCGCCGAACTGCGCGCCGATGCCGATCTTGCGGGTGATCTCCAGCACCTGCTGCTCCAGCTCGTGGTCCCGGAACCCGTGCCCGCTCGCGGACCCGGCCGCGGGCAGCGTGTCCAGGTACCGCGCCGACGCGTACTTGGCCGTCTTGAGCGCGTACTCGGCGCTGGTCCCGCCGACCACGATGGCCAGGTGGTAGGGCGGGCAGGCGGCGGTGCCCAGGGAGCGGATCTTCTCCTCGAGGAAGGCCAGCATCGAGCTCGGGTTCAGCACCGCCTTGGTCTGCTGGTACAGGAACGACTTGTTGGCCGAGCCGCCGCCCTTGGCCATCAGCAGGAACTTGTACTCCCGGCCCGGCGCGGCGTAGATCTCGATCTGGGCCGGCAGGTTGCTGCCGGTGTTGCGCTCCTCGTACATGGTGGCCGGGGCGAGCTGTGAATAACGCAGGTTGAGCTGGGTGTACGCGTCGTAGATGCCGCGGGCCAGGTGCTCCTCGTCGCGGCCGTCGGTGAGCACCTCGCCGCCGCGCTTGCCCAGCACGATCGCGGTGCCGGTGTCCTGGCACATGGGCAGCACGCCACCGGCCGCGATGCACGCGTTCTGCAGCAGGTCACGAGCCACGTACCGGTCGTTCGGAGAGGCCTGCGGGTCGTCCAGGATGGACCGCAGCTGGCGCAGGTGGCCGGGCCGCAGCAGGTGCGCGATGTCCCGCATCCCCGCCCGGGCCAGCATGCTGAGCACACCAGGATCCAGCTCCAGGAATTCTCTGCCCAACGCTCTCCGGGTGCTGATGCCGTCCGCGCTGAGCAGGCGGTACTCGGTGGCGTCGGTGCCTAGCGGCAGCAGGTCGGTGTACTGGAACTCGGGCATGTGCGGCACGTCCTCGTGGGTGGATACGGGGCCGGATTCATGGTAGAGCCGCGGCCGGGGCGGCGCGGCGGGCCGGGCGACTCGCGGAAGCGCTTGCATGGCGGGCGGCCGGCCGGGTAAAGGTTGGCCATCCCGGACGGGAGTGCTGGTCAGCGGTGGAGCCGGCGGGCGGGATCCGGGCAAGGAGGGAGACGACCGTGGGCATGCCAACCGGCGACGAGCAGGCGATCAGCCTGGATGAGGCTTCCCGGCAGCTCGAGCTGGCGGTGCACGACGCGCAGGTGGCGTACGACTGCATCGCGCTGGGCAACCTGGACCGGGCGCACACCAACGCGATCACCGCCCGGACCGCGGCCGACGCGGCCGAGACGCTGCTCCGGTCGGTGCTCGGCGAGGCCGCGTCCACTCTCGACGCGGACTGACCGGCTACTTGGCCAGCCTGGGCAGCAGGGCCGACGCGACGATGATGGCCGCGACGGCGGACCCGATCAGCACGAACACGTCCAGGGCCAGGTTGGTGGGTATCCCGATGAGCAGCGCGCGCAGCGCGTCCACCTCGTAGGACAGCGGGTTGACCCGGCTGATCGCCTGCAGCCAGCCGGGCATCAGCGCGGTCGGGTACAGCGCGTTGGAGCTGAAGAACAGCGGCATGGTGATGGCCTGGCCGATGCCCATCAGCCGGTCCCGGTTCAGCGCGATGCCCGCGATGGACATCGACAGGCAGGAGAAGAACGCCGAGCCCAGCACGACCACGCAGGCCGTGGCCAGCAGCTTCAGCGGGTTGTGCGTCAGCGAGACGCCCAGGATGGCGGCCAGGATGATGACGACGGCAGCCTGCACGATGGACCGCACCCCGGCCGCGAACGCCTTGCCGGTGATCAGCGCGGACCGCGGCGTGGGGGTGACCATGAGCTTGGTCAGCACGCCCGCGTCGCGCTCCCAGATGATCTGGATGCCGTAGAAGATGGCCACGAACAGCGCCGACTGGGCCAGGATGCCGGGGGCCAGGTAGGCCAGGTAGGAGACGCCGTGCGGGGTCCGGATGGCGTGGATCCGGTTGAACGTCTCGCCGAAGATCAGCAGCCACAGCGCGGGCTGGATGGCCCGGGTGTACAGCTCGGTGCGGTCGTGCCGCAGCTTGCGCAGCTCCACCCAGCACAGCGTGACCATCCGGCTGGCCAGCTGGCGGATGCTGACCCGGCCGCTGCCGGGGTCCTGGTCAGCCCAGACGGCGGGCGGTGCGCCGGGCGCGACGGACGTCACGGATGCCTCCCTTTCCGGTCTCCTCGTCCAGCGTGCCGCCGGTGAAGTGGCGGAACACGTCGTCCAGCGTGGCCTCCGGACCCAGCATGGCCTTCAGCTCCGCGGGCGAGCCGGTGGCCCGCACCGTGCCGCGGTGCATCAGGGCCACCCGGTCGCAGTGCAGGTCGGCCTCTTCCATGTGGTGCGTGGTCATCAGCACGGTCATCCCGGCCCGTTCCCGCAGCCGGCTGATGTGCTCCCAGACGTCGGCCCGGGCGATCGGGTCCAGGCCCACCGTGGGCTCGTCGAGCACCAGCAGCCGCGGCGTGTTGACCAGCGCCTGGGCCAGTTCCAGCCGGCGTACCATGCCGCCGGAGTACGTCTTGACCAGGCGCTGCGCGGGCTCGGTCAGGCCCATCGCGACCAGCGCCTCGTTGACCCGTTCGGCGCGGACGGCGCGGGGCACGTCGAACAGCCGGGCGAACAGCTCGATGTTCTCCCAGCCGGTCAGGCTGGCATCCGCGGACAGTAGCTGCGGTACGTAGCCGATCATCCGGCGGACCCGCATCGGCTGGGCGGTGGTGTCGGTGCCAAACACGGTGATCCGGCCGGTGACCGGTTTGAGCAGCGTGGTCAGCATCCGGATCGTGGTGGTCTTGCCGGCCCCGTTCGGGCCGAGCAGGCCGAACGTCTCGCCCGGCTGGATGAGCAGGCTCACGTGATCGACCGCGGTGTGCTCACCGAACCGGTAGCTGACGTCCTGGCAGACGACGGCGGCCTGCGGGCTGGGGCCGGGCGGGCTGGTGCCGGGCGGGCCGCTGGGGGCCGGGTCGGTCAGCGCGGCGCCGCCTGATTCCGGGGTCAAGGTGCCTCCATGTTCTCGGCTAGGCGAACCAGGGCGGGGATGGCGTGGCGCAGCGCCTGCCGGTCGGCGCCGGCGAGTTCGGCCAGCGCGCGGCCGGCCAGCTCGGCGCGCAGATCGCGGAACTCTTCGATCCGGGCCTGGCCCTTGCCGGTGGCTTCGAGCTGGACCGAGCGGCCGTCGGGCTGGGACCGTTCCCGGCTGAGCAGCCCCTGGTCGGCCAGCTTGCCGACCAGCGTGCTGACCGTGTTGGGGGCCAGGTGCAGTTCCTGGGCTGCCTCGGCCACCCCGATCCCGGGCCGGGACACGACCAGGCGGAGCAGTTCGCCGCGCGCGGGCGGCAGCGGTTCGCTGGCCGAAGCGTGCCGCACCGCCCGCCGGGCGCTGCGCCGTACCGCGCTGATCGCGGCCAGCAGCTCCGCCGCCTCCGCCCGCGCCGCCGCCGGAGCCGCCGCCGGGGTGGCGGCAGCCGCAAGAATGTCTTTCACAGAGCTAACTATATTTGAGCCCGCCGGGATTGGCTACTGGATGGTGGGTGCGGAATCGTGGTTAGCGCTGCGGGTGCTGCGCGTTCTGGTCGGCGGCCTCGGCGGCGACCTCCACGGCTATCTCGGGCGTGGCGCCGATGGCCGTCTCCGCGGTCACCTCGGCCGCCTCACTGGACCCCGGGCCCGCGATGGCGTGCTCATCGTGGACGTAGCGCTTGCCGCGCAGCAGCGACGCGCCGGCCGCGATGACGAGCAGCGTGATCGCCATGCTGAAGACGATCACCAGCCCGTGGTGGAACGGCCCGGTGATCAGTTGCGGGAAGAACTGCTTGCCGGTCAGCACGGCCACGTTGTGCGCGGGCAGGTGGCCCAGGATGCCGGTCGGGGCGAGCAGTTCCTTGACCGGGTTGTAGCCCAGGAACGCGGCGAACAGGCTGGCCACCGGCGGCGTCTGCCCGACCTGGTGGGCCAGCGCGAACGGCACCCCCTGCGACGTCAGGCCCTTGGTCAGCGTGGCCGGCAGGGTGCTGGCCAGCCCGGCGATCATCAGCGAGAAGAAGATGCCGATGGACAGCACGAACCCGGAGTTCATGAACGTGGCCAGCATCCCCGAGGCGGCGCCCCGCTGCCGGGCGGGCACGCTGTTCATGATCGCGGCCGCGTTCGGCGCGGAGAACAGGCCCA
The DNA here is from genome assembly GCA_963717125.1 of uncultured Actinomycetes bacterium. Classification (GTDB taxonomy): domain Bacteria; phylum Actinomycetota; class Actinomycetes; order Streptosporangiales; family Streptosporangiaceae; genus RYN-230. Next base: position 1,037,924 of record CAVQVG010000007.1, on the reverse strand, counting down.
TGCCTGCCCCCGATATGAAGATCAGCACGCCGAAGTCCACGTACTGGAAGTCTGTCGGCAGGACCAGCAGGCCGGCGAAGGCCGCCGCGGACACCAGCAGGCCGCCGGAGGCGAACCAGCGCGCCCCGTGCTTGTCCGACAGATAGCCGGAGATCGGGCCGGCCACGATGAACCCAAAGGTCAGCGGGAGCAGGTAGATCCCCGACCACAGCGGGGTGTCCTTGTAGTTGTAGCCGTGCAGCACCAGCCAGATGCCCTGCAGCCAGATGATCAGCATGAACTGCAGGCCACCCCGGGCAATCGAGGCGAGCAGCGTGGCCGTGCTGCCCGCGGCGAACGGCCGGATCTTCAGTAGCCGCAGGTCGAACATGGGGCTGGGCACCCGCATTTCGATGAAGCAGAACGCCACCAGCAGCGCAACGCCGCCGATCAGGCCGGTGAGCACGACCGGGCTGGTCCAGCCCATGACGTGCCCGCCATAGGGCTGGATGCCGTAGGTGATGCCGGTGAGCAGCCCGATCAGGCCGAGCGCGAACGTGACGTTGCCCAGCCAGTCGATCCGCGACTTGGTCCGCAGCCCGATCTCGCGCAGGCTGAAGTAGGACCAGATGGCCCCGCCGACCCCGATCGGCACCGACACGATGAACACCAGGCGCCAGTCCACCGCGGCCAGGATGCCGCCCAGGATCAGGCCGATGAAGCTGCCGGAGATGCCTGCGACCTGGTTGATGCCCATCGCCGTGCCCCGCTGGTCGGACGGGAACGCGTCGGTCAGGATCGCCGGCGAGTTGGCCATCAGCATGGCGCCGCCGGTGGCCTGGACGATCCGGAAGCCGATCAGCCACAGGGCGCCGCCCGCTCCGGTCAGCGGGTCAAACGGGAGCGCCAGCGCGCCGAGCGCGAACACCGTGAAGCCCAGGTTGTACATCCGCACCCGGCCGTAGATGTCACCGAGCCGGCCCAGGGTAACCACCAGGACCGCGGAGACCACCAGGTAGCCCATCAGCATCCAGAGCAGGTAGCTCACGTTGCCGGGGGTCAGCGGGTCGAGGTGGATGCCGCGGAAGATCGCGGGCAGCGCGATGATGACGATGGATGCGTTGACCGTCGCGGCCAGCATGCCGAGCGTGGTGTTGGACAGCGCGAGCCACTTGTAGTTCGGGCCTACGCGCAGCGCGCCCGTGTCCTCGCCCGGTGTCCCACCGTCCGCCTGGGTACCAGCCGGAGTGCGGCCGTTGCTGGATTCGCCCACTGGGCAGTCTCTCTCTCATCGACGGCTGATACTTGCTAAGGGCAAACTAACAGGCCGACCAGGCTTATTCCTAACCCGGGCGGCACCCTTGGCCGGGCGTCCGCCGGGTGTTCAGCTCGCCGCCGGCACCACGCCAACCAGGGTGCGGACGAGCGCCGGTGCCAGGCGGCGGCGAGGCGGCTATCGTCAGGGGGGTGAGCTCCCGGCCTGCCCCGCGTGATCTCCGCGCCTCGGATGCTGACCGGGAGCGGGTAGTGGACCTGCTCGCCCAGGCCGCCGGGGACGGCCGGCTCACCATGGAGGAGCACGCCGGGCGGGTGGAGCGCGCCTACACGGCCCGGACGCTGGGCGACCTGGCCGAGCTGACCCAGGATCTGGCCCGGCCGGATGCCCAGCCGTTCCGGCTGGACACCTCCCGCGCGGTGACCGCGTTCTTTACCACCGAGCGGCGGGAGGGCCGCTGGGTGGTGCCGGACCGGCTGGTGGTGACGGCCATCGGCGGCCAGGTGGTGCTCGACCTGCGCGAGGCGCTGCTGCACGGGCAGCGCACGATGATGTACGCGACCGCGCTCGGTGGCCAGGTGCACCTGCTGGTGCCGGCCGGGATCACCGTCCGGATGCACGGGATGCCCGGCCTCGCGGCGCTGGGCAGCGGGCCGGATCAGCCGGCGGAGCGAGGCACGCCCACGCCGCCACCGCCACCGCCGCCTGGCTCGCCGGTTATCGAGCTGCACACGATGACCGTGCTGGGCCGGATCCACGTCCGCACGCCACGGCCGCGCCGCGGCGGCTTGTTCCGCTGGCCCGGCAGGCCGGGCTAGTCCGGGGCTTAGTCCGCGGAGTCGAAGTTCACCGAGCTGTAGGCGCGCAGTTTCCATAGCTGGTGCTCGCTGTGGATGTTGCGGATGGTGCCGGACCGGGCCCGCATCACCAGGGAATGGGTGACCGCCCCGCCGCCCCGGTAGCGCACGCCGGCCATCAGTTCGCCGTCGGTGATCCCGGTCGCGGCGAAGAACGCGTCTTCCGACGTGACCAGGTCGTCCGTGGTCAGCACGTGGCTGAGGTCGAGGCCGGCGGCCAGCGCGCGGTCCCGCTCGGCCTCGTCCCGCGGGGCCAGCCGGCCCTGGATGACCCCGCCCAGGCACTTGATCGCGCAGGCGGAGATGATGCCCTCCGGGGTGCCGCCCACCCCGAGCAGCAGGTCGATCCCGGTGCCCTCGCGCGCGGCCATGATCGCGCCGGCCACGTCGCCGTCGGTGATCAGCTTGATCCGGGCGCCGGCCGCGCGCACATCGGCGATCAGCTGCTGGTGCCGGGGCCGGTCCAGGATGACCACCGTGACGTCCTGGGGCGAGCAGCCCTTGGCCCGGGCCACCGCGCGGATGTTGTCCGCGGCGGGCGCCTCGATGTCCACCACGTCCGCCGCGGACGGGCCGGTGACCAGCTTGGACATGTAGAAGACGGCCGATGGGTCGTACATCGAGCCGCGCGCGCTGACCGCGATCACGGAGATGGCGTTCGGCATGCCGTTGGCCGTCAGCCGGGTGCCGTCGATCGGGTCCACCGCCACGTCGCACAGCGGGCCGCTGCCGTCGCCGACCTGCTCGCCGTTGTACAGCATCGGCGCGCGGTCCTTCTCACCTTCGCCGATCACCACCACGCCGTTCATCGACACCGTGTTGATCAGCGTCCGCATCGCGTGCACGGCCGCGCCGTCCGCGCCGTTCTTGTCGCCCCGGCCGACCCACCGGGCGGCGGCCATCGCGCCGGCCTCGGTGACCCGGGCCAGCTCCAGCGCCAGGTTGCGGTCGGGCGCCCGCCGTTCGGGTTCCGGCGCGGCGATCACCCCGGCCGGCTCGATGCCCACGGGCGGCGCCGGGTTGGCGGGGACGCCGTCCCCGCGGAGCGTGGCCCCGTTCTCGGTCATGCAGAGACCGCCTTCCCGGTGTGGCCGTGCCGTGTTCATACGTTCCGTCGCGCCTCAATGTAGTCAACCCCAGCACGACGTCACCAGCGCGAGCCGGCCGGAGCCGGGAGATCATCTGGATCACCACCGCGCTGGCCGGCATGATCGGCCGCCAGGTGGCCCGGGCCCGGCGCCGCGAGCGCAGCGAGGCCGCGGCGGCCCGGTAACAGGGCGGGCGTAGCCTTGTCGCCGAGGGCGACACACCCTGACGCCGGACGTGGGGAGCGCTGCGCAGGCGGTGACAGGCGAATGACGACAGATATTCCGCAGCCTGCCGTGCGGTCCGCGGACCGTGGCGCGGCGACCCGGGCCGCCCTGCTGGGGGCCGCCCGCGAGGTGTTCACCTCGGTGGGGTACGCGCAGGCCGGGGTGACCGAGATAGTCGCCCGGGCCAACGCCAGCGTGGGCAGCCTTTACCACCACTTCACCGGCAAGGCCGATCTCTACGTCACGCTGTTCGAGGAGTTCCACGAGACCCAGGCGCGGCGGGCGCGGCAGGCGGTCCGGGCGGCCCGGGCCGCCCAGGAGGCGCGCGGGGACAGCGCCGGGCCCCGGCCGCTGTTCCTCGCCGCGGCCCGGGCCTACCTGGACGGCTGCGTCCAGCAGCGGGAGCTGTCCCGGCTGTTCGTCTGCGGCGACGCGCCGCCGGGCTTCGACCTGATCATGCGGCAGCGGCTGCGCGACTGGGCCGACCGGAACGCCGACTTCTTCGCCCGCGGCACCGATCCGCTGGACGAGGCGCTCGCCGTGGTGATGACCGGGGCGCTCATGCTGGCCGTGGCCGAGGTGTCGCTGGGTGAGGACGCCGGGCACGCCCGGCGGCTGGCCGACGGCGTGCTCGACGTGATGTCCTCGATCGACGTGCCGCCCCGGCCCTGATCCGGAGGCGGTCAGTCCGCAGCGGCGCCCGGCGGGCGGGCGGGGGCCGCCGCGGCCAGCCGGGCCCGGGCGCCTTCCAGCCACTGCTCGCAGATCGCGGCCAGCCGCTCGCCGCGCTCCCACAGGTCGAGGGACTGCTCCAGGGTCAGGCCGCCCGCCTCGAGCTGGCGCACCACCTCGGTGAGCTGATCCCTGGCCTGCTCGTAGCTGAGCGCGGCCGAACCGTCGATGGCCCTGTCGGCGGCCCGGTCGGCCGCCGGGGCGGGCTGGTTACCGGGCTCCTTGGCGCTCACGGCATCAAGGTAGCCGGCTCCCGGCCACGGCCCGGGCACCCGGCGTCAAGAGCGGGTCACAGCAGCGGTCAGGTCGTTAGGAGATGGGCCTGAGGTGGTGCGCCAGGGACGGCCCGGTGGGGGCGGCGGCCGGGCCGGCCGACAGCGCGGAACGCACCGTGGCGGCGACCATGTGGGCGTAGAGCCGGGCGCCGGATGGCTGCGGGTGGACCTCGTCCGGCCACAGCAGGCTGGTGCGGTGCTCGATGGTGGCGAACCAGTTGGCCAGGTACACGTTGGGGTACCTGCGCGCGGCCGTGTCGATGAGCCGGTTGTCGGCGGCCTCCCACGATCTGGCTTCGTACGTGTTGACCAGCACCAGCTCGCGGTTCGGGCCGATGATGGCCAGCAGTTGGTGCAGCTGGGCGGCGGTGAATGAGCCGTTCGTGCCGAGCGCGAACAGCAGCACGTGGCGCAGCCGGCCGGTCGCGGCCATGTGCTGGACGACGCCGAGCCCGGCGCTGACCTGGCGGCTGACCTGGGCGTCGATGGAGATGCCCCGGAGGGCGTTCTGTAGTTGGGGGGCCGAGGCGAGCATCACCGAGTCGCCGATCGCGGTGACCTGGGCACCGGAGACCCGGGCCGCGGCGAGCGCGGCCGGGGATGCGGCCGGGGCCGGCGTTCCTGGGCCGGCGTTCCTGTCGTCCGCGTTCCTGTCGTCGGCGTGGCTGTGGCCGGCGTGGCCGCCGCCGGGGCGGTGGCTGGCGGCCCGGCCAGGTCGTGCTGGGTGACCCGGACGCCCTGGCTGATCTGCTCGGCCAGCCCGGACGAGGACCGGGCGTGCAGCACCCCGTAGCCCGCGGTGAACGTCACCGCGGCCGCGGCCAGCACGCCGACCGCCGGGAAGATCCGGGCGGGCGCCCGGTGCACCACCCGCAGCGACCTGGTCAGCGTGTGCAGCCGGGACCGCGCGGTGACCCGGAAGCCATCCTGGATGATCGGCGCCTCGATCCACCGCCAGGACACGGCGGCCAGGCCGACGGCCAGGGCGGCCTCGGCGGCCCAGATCAGCGGGCCGGGACGCGCCTGCGACTGGGCCAGGGCGGCCGTGGTCAGCGCGATCACCGGCCAGTGCCACAGGTAGATCCCGTAGGACCGGACGCCTAGCCAGCGCAGCGGCGGCAGGCCGAGCACCCAGCCGACCAGGCCCGGGCTGGCCGCGGCCAGCACGACCGCCCCGGCGCCGAGCGCGGCGATGAGCAGCCCGGCCGGGTACAGGGCCCGGTCGCCGCCGCGGTAATGACCCATAGCCCAGCCCAGCAGGGCCAGCCCGGCCAGCCCCAGGCCGTCGACGACCCGCGCCCGGTCCGCGGTCAGCGCGCGCAGCCGCCGCAGCGGCCAGCTGAGCGCCAGCGCCGAGCCGATGAGCAGCGCGGACGAGTGCGTGTCGGTGCCGTAGTAGACCCGGGACGGATCGGCCCCGGGCAGATAGATCAGCACCGTGGCCAGGGCGGACAGGGCCGCGCCCAGCCAGGCGACGCCGGCCGCAGCCGGCTGCTCTGGCACAGGCGCAGCATCGCGATCAGCAGCAGCGGCCAGATCAGGTAGAACTGCTCCTCGATGGCCAGCGACCACAGGTGCTGCAGCGGGGGTGGCGGCCCGAACAGGGTGAAGTACGACTGGTGGTGCAGCGCCTGCCACCAGTTGCTCGAATAGGTGACCGCCGCGAGCAGAGTCGGCCGCAGCGCCGCCAGCTGGCCCGGCTCGATGACCGCGGTGGCCGCGGTTACCACCACCAGCATGGTGGCCAGGGCGGGCAGCAGCCGGCGGGCCCGGCGGGCCCAGAAGCTACCCAGCCGGAGCCCGCCGTGCCGGTTCCACTGCGCGACGAGCAGATCCGTGATGAGGTATCCGCTCAGCACGAAAAAGACATCGACGCCGAGAAATCCCCCCGGAAACGCGGTCAACTGCTCATGAAAGGCGATAACGGCCAGGACGGCCAGCGCCCGTAGCCCATCGAGTCCTGGTAGCCGCGCTGCCGTCCGGCTGGCCGACGTGCCGTTACTGACCTGTTCTGTCACCATTGCGCTGTTCCCCCCGGCTCGCAGCAATGATCTGATCTTCGCCACTGCACGGCGGGAAGAAACGCCGGGGCAGGTAATGGGCAGGAACAGATTTGTTAGGCGTCCCGTGTGTTACCCTGCCCCGCCGTGGACCGATTGGCCGTTTCCGCTACCGCGGTCAGCTCGTCCTCGGCCAGCCGGATGGTGATCCGCTCGCCCGGCGCCAGCTGCGCCGCGGACCGGACGACGGTGCCATCCGCGCGCTGCACGATGGCGTAGCCGCGGCTCAGCGTGGCCGCCGGGGACAGCGCCAGCAACCTGGCCCGGGTGTGTGACACGCCGTCTTCGGCCCGGTCCAGCATCGCTTCGAGCCGCCGCCGGCCGCGTTCGGCCAGGGCCGAGATGGCTTCCTGGCGGCGCTGCACCTCCCGGGCCGGCGCGGCCAGCGCGGGCCGGGATCGCATGCTGGCCAGCCAGCTCAGCTCGCGGTCCAGCCGGCCGGCCAGGCAGCGGCGGGCCCGGCCGCGCAGCTGTCCGATCAGCGCGAACTGCTCGGCCACGTCGGGGACGACCCGCCGGGCCGCGTCGGTGGGGGTCGACGCGCGCACGTCGGCGACCAGATCGAGCAGGGGCGAGTCCTGTTCATGACCGATCGCGCTGACCACCGGCGTGCGGGCCTCGGCCACCGCTCTGATCAGGGTTTCGTCGGAGAACGGCAGCAGGTCCTCGATCGAGCCGCCGCCGCGGGCAATGATGATCACGGCCACCGACGGGTCGGCGTCCAGCCGGTGCAGGGCGTCCACCACTTCGGTCACCGCGTACTGGCCCTGAACGGCGACCTGTTCGACCCGGAATTGGACGGCTGGCCAGCGGCGAGCCGAGTTGCGCAGCACGTCCCTTTCGGCCGCCGAGTCACGTCCGCAGATCAAGCCGATTGTGCCGGGCAGGAACGGCAGCGGGTGCTTGCGTTCCGGCGCGAACAGCCCTTCCGCGGCCAGGGCACGGCGCAGCCGTTCCAGCCGGGCGAGCAGCTCGCCGATGCCGACGGCGCGGATTTCCAGCGCGGATAGGGAGAAAGCGCCGCGGTTGGTGTTGAAGTCGGGTTTGGCCCAGACGACGACGCGGGCGCCTTCGCCGGGTGGCGGGTCGGTCGCGTCCAGCACGGTGCGCGGGCAGATCACCCGGACCGACACCGCGGCCACCGGGTCGCGGAGGGTCAGGAACACCGTGCCGCCGCGCCTGGTCAGCTCCGCTATCTGACCCTCCACCCAGACCCGGCCGAGGCGGCTGATCCACTCACCGGTCAGCCGGAGGATGGTCCGGACCGGGACCGGCGCGTCCGCGGACGTGTCCAGCGCCATCATGACCCGCCAGGTTTCCCGGGGCGGCGACCGCTCAGCCGCCCTGCTCCAGCTTGGCGATCCGCCGCTCGAACATGGTGATCATGTCGGCCCGGCCCTGGTTCGCCTTCTCGTAGTTCAGCAGCGTCTGCACCTGGGCCACGTCCAGCACCCGTAGCCGGGCCCGCAGCGACGCCACCGAGAGCTGGTCGTATCCGGCCACCGGGAGCGCGGCGGCGGGCTCGGCCGCCGCCGGCTCCGCGGGCGCAGGCTCGGCCACTTCAGCGGCGGTGGGCACGGCAGGTTCGGCCGGCGTGGGCTCGGCCAGGTCGGCGGGCTCAGGCTCAGCCACCTCGGCTGCGGTCGGTTCGGCGGGCTCGGCTGGGGCGGGCTCAGCGGCTACCGCGGGCTCAGCCGCAGCCGCCGCCGCCGCCGCAGCAGCCGCCGCAGCCGCCGCCGCCGGCGTGCTGGCCGTCCCGCTCAGGTCTTCCTCGCCGTCGGGGAGCAGCCGGACATTCCCGGTCTTGTCCAGACTCCGCCAGCGCGAGTCGGCCGGGTCGGATGCCTGCGGGGCCGGCACCGACGAACCCGCCGCCGGCGATGCCTCAGCCTGGGGAGCCGGCGGGGCGGACGTGGCTGGCGGCGCGGGGGTGGCCGGCGGCTCGGCCGGCGCGGCCGGCGCGTCCGGTGGCGCGGCGAGCTGGGCCCGGACCTTGTCGGCGGCGAGCAGCAACTGGCCGACGCCGGCGAACACGGCCCGTAGCGCCTGTCCGGGGAGTTCCTTGATGCGGTCACTGACCTGGGGCAAAGGCATGGCGATCGTTCTCCTACGCTGAGTTCCCGGCGCACCGGGCTCGGTTGTTCCCGGCGCGCCCGGCTCGGTCGGCCTGCGGGCAGTTGTGCAGGCGTGCCGGGTGTCTGGCCCGGCCGCGTCGGTTCAGGCTCGTGACAGCCACAGTCGTACCAGATCCGGCCTGGCCCTGCTACGCGAGCGGCGACGCTCACCCTACTCAGTCCGGCGCTGCGGCCAGCTCTGAGGCGGATGAGGCGTCCGCCTCTGCATGGGGCACCCCGGGCTCATCTACCATAGGGGACATGCCCGTGACTACCCGACGCGTACTGCTCGCCAAGCCCCGCGGTTACTGCGCAGGCGTTGACCGAGCCGTGCAGGCCGTCGAGATGGCCCTTGAGCGCTACGGCGCTCCGGTCTACGTGCGCAGGCAGATCGTGCACAACACGCACGTGGTCCGGGAACTGGAAGCGCGCGGCGCGATCTTCGTGGAAGAGACGGACAGCGTCCCGGAGGGGGCGGTCGTCGTCTTCTCCGCGCACGGCGTCTCCCCGGCCGTGCGCGACGAAGCGAAACGCCGCGGCCTGCGGACCATCGACGCGACCTGCCCGCTGGTCACCAAAGTGCACAACGAGGCCAGACGCTTCGCCGCCCAGGACTACGACATCCTGCTCATCGGGCACCGCAGCCACGAGGAAGTGGAAGGCACCACCGGCGAGGCCCCGGCCAGCATTCACCTGGTGGACGGCCCCGACGGCGGCGCGGACGTGCAGGTCCGCGACCCGGCCAAGGTGGCCTGGCTGTCCCAGACCACGCTGTCCGTGGACGAGACCATCCAGACCGTGGCCAAGCTGCGGGAACGTTTCCCGCAGCTGATCGACCCGCCCAGCGACGACATCTGCTACGCGACGCAGAACCGCCAGGTCGCGGTCAAGAAGATCGCCACCGACGCGGACCTGGTCATCGTGGTGGGTTCGGACAACTCGTCGAACTCGGTCCGGCTGGTCGAGGTGGCCCTGGAAGCGGGGGCCACGGCCGCGTACCTGGTCGATGACGCCGCGAACATCGACGAGAAGTGGCTGGACAGCGCGAGCACGGTCGGCGTGACCAGCGGCGCCTCGGTCCCGGAGGAACTGGTGTCCGGCGTGCTGGCCCGGCTGGCCGAGCTCGGTTACGGCACCGTGGAAGAGGTCGAGGCGGTCGAGGAGCGGCTGGTGTTCGCGCTGCCTCCGGAACTGCGCCGGGCCGCGCGCTGACGCCGCACGACCCGCTTGCTCAGCGATACCGCTTGACGGCGGGCTGGTAGCCGCCGAGGGCGGCCGTGCTGCTGGTGCTGTCCGGGTCGCCGGGGTCGGCGGCCGTACTGCCGGGGTCGGCGTGGTCGGCGGCCTGCCGGGCCAGATCCGGGCGGAGGCCGCGGCGCAGGTCGGCCACGCAGCGGGGCAGGCCACGGCACCACACGATGATCAGGGACGCCGCGACCCCGGCGAACAGCCAGGGCGCGACGTTGGCCAGGGTCAGCGCGGTCCCCTCCACCGTGGACAGCGCGGTGTTGCCCGCCGCGGTGAGGGCCTTGACACAGACCACGACGATGAAGAACAGCAGCGGCGGGCTGACCGCGACGGTGAGCAGGTCGCGCTGCTTGGTGTACCAGGCGGCCGCGACGCTGCCGCCCAGGAAGCTCACGTCGGCCAGGGGGCCCCAGTGCAGCCAGCTGGCGGCCAGCACGCCGATGAAGAAGACCAGCAGCATGCCCGCGATGGCGCCGCGCCCGGTGAGCCGCGGCCCGCGCCGGTGACCGGCGGCCTCGCCGCGGGCCCGGTCCGGCGGTGCGCCGCCGTCGGCCGGATCATCGGCCGGCCGATGGGAGCCGACCCGGTCAGACCGACCCAGTCGGCGGCCGATTCATCGCCGGGCCCAGCTGGGTCGGGCTGCGCCCAGGACGGTCCGGGCTGGGCCGGAGTCCAGGATGCTTCGTGCCATGGCTGAGACACCCCGCCCTCCTCCCAGGCTGACGCCGTGCCAGCGACAGCACCCCAGCCACGCTACCCCGGGGTGGCTGGCCACTGGGCCGATGACACGCCGACCAGGCAAGTCTCAGAGGTCTGCGCCGGCGGCGCGCTCAGCGCCGTCCGCGGCGTCCTCGTGCCGCCCGAAACGCCGCAGTGCACGCCCAGCCACCACGATCAGCAGCCAGAAGTAGGGCGTGTTGCTGGGTGAGTAGAACGCCAGCGGGATCGACAGCAGGAACACCACCGGCGCGATCAGCATCCGCAGGGTCAGGTAGCGGCGTAGCTCGGATGAGGTCGCGGGTACCAGGAGCCCTTTGACGTGGCTCGCGTATACCCAGATCGCGTTCTCGGCCAGGCCGGCCGCGGCGATCCAGGCCGCGTAGAACACGACCGCGGCCGTGCTGGGACTGTTCTGTCCGGTGCTGAGCAGCCTGGTCGGGTAGGGCAGGAACGCGATGGTGCCGAGGAAAGCCAGGTTGATGCCGATGAGGGGACGGTCGAACGCGGCGATGTACCGGCTCAGCGAGTGATGGCCGATCCAGAACAGGCCGATCACCACGAAGCTGATCCCGAAGCTGACCATGCTCGACAGCTCGTCGTGGAGTGTGGCCGCGGAGACGCCGTCGGCCGGGATCTTGATGTCCAGCACCAGCAGGGTGATCGCGATGGCGAAGATCGCGTCACTGAAGAACAGGACTCGGTCGTACGCCAGGTTGCCGACCCTGGCCAGCATGTTCAGCCGGGGCGGCGGGTTGTCTGCTGGGCTGCTGGGCTCGCTCGCTGATGCCACCCGGTTATTATCCGGCCGTCCCTTCCTGGTCTGGCACGGCAATCAGCCGGTCCGGGGCGGTGGCCAGTTCCGGGTGGTCAGCTCCGGAGCGGACAGCGCCCGGGTGGTCGCCTCGACCAGGGCGGGCGGGTCCAGGTCGGCGTCCACCACGCCGAGCTGGTTCAGCCGCCGCGCGCTGACCAGCACGCTGGATTCCAGCCCGCCGACCGCCTGGTTGTACGCGGCGACCGCGTTGGTCAGCGCCTTGCCCACCTTGTCCACCTGGCCGCTCAGCCGGCCGATCCGCTCGTAGAGCTGGCGGCCGAGGTCGAACACGGCCCGTGCGTTCTCCGACAGGGCGGCCTGCTGCCAGGCGTACTGGGCGGTGCGCAGCAGGCTGACCAGGGTGGTCGGCGTGGCGATGTGCACCCTGCGGGACATCGCGTGTTCCAGCAGGCCCGGGTCATGTTCCAGGGCCGGGGCCAGGAACGCCTCCCCGGGAATGAACAGCACGACGAACTCCGGTGTCGGGCTGAGCACCGACCAGTACGCCTTGGCCGCCAGGCTGTCCACGTGATCACGCAGGTGCCGGGCGTGCGCGCGCAACCGGGTTTCCCGTACATCCGGGTCGGTGGTCTCGGCCGCCTCCAGATACGCGGCCAGTGAAACTTTTGAGTCCACCACGATGTTCTTGCCACCGGCCAGCCTGACCACCATGTCGGGGCGTTGGGCGCCATGGTCGGAAGTGACGCTGACCTGTTCCTCGAAATCGCAGCGGGCGCTCATCCCGGCGAGTTCGACGACCCGGCGCAGTTGCATCTCACCCCACCGGCCGCGGGCCTCGGGCCGGCGCAGCGCGGTCACCAGCGCCTGCGTCTGGGCGCGCAGCTCGTCCGAGCTGCGCCGGGCGATCGTCACCTGCTCGGCCAGCGCGGCGTGCGACCGGTGCCGGTCCGCGTCCGACTCGCGGAGCTGGGCTTCCAGCCGGCTCAGCGTCTCACGGAGCGGGCCGACCAGGTGGTCCACGGCGGCCCGGCGGGCGTCCAGTTCGCCCGCCGCGGCCACGTTGGCCGCGTTCAGCCGGCCCTCGGCCATCTCGATGAAGCGCCGCGCGCTGGCGTCGAGGGCCTGCGCCGAGAGCGCCTCGAAGCGCTGGCCGAGCTGGCCGTCGGTGAGCGCGGCGCGGTCCAGCGCGGCCCGGGCCCGTTCCTCGGCCGCCCGGACCTGGCCGGTCAGCTCGGCCGCGGCCGCGGCCTGGCGGCTCCGCGCGTACAGGAAGCCAATCACCGCACCGATGGCCAGGGCCAGCAGCAGCCCGGCGAACACCGAGATCGCGTCCATGCCTGGCATGCTCCCAGCGGGTGCCGACAGAACCGGGTGGCCGCGCGGACGGCCTAGACTCGCCGGAGTGAGTCTCTCGATCGGCATCGTCGGCCTGCCCAACGTCGGCAAGTCCACTCTGTTCAACGCGCTGACCAGGGCCAGCGCGCTGGCCTCGAACTACCCGTTCGCCACCATCGAGCCGAACGTGGGCGTGGTCGGCATCCCGGATCCGCGCCTCCCCGTGCTGGCCGAGATGTTCGACTCGGCCAAGATCGTCCCCGCCACCGCCCGCTTCGTGGATATCGCCGGCCTGGTCCGGGGCGCGTCGCAAGGCCAGGGGCTGGGCAACCAGTTCCTCGCGCATATCCGCGAGACGGACGCGATCGTCCAGGTGGTCCGGGTGTTCGCCGACCCGGACGTGAGCCACGTGGACGGCGACGTGTCGCCCAGCCGGGACATCGACACGGTCGCGACCGAGCTGATCCTGGCCGATCTGCAAACGCTCGACAAGGCCGTGCCCCGGCTGGCCAAGGAATCAAGGTTCGGCAAGGATGCCGAACGCCAGCGGATGGCCGATGCCGCCGCCCGCGCGCAGCAGTTGCTGGACGGCGGGACCACGTTGTACGCCGGGGCGGCGCGGCCGGCATCGACCTGGCCGACGTGCGTGAGCTGCACCTGCTGACGGCCAAGCCGTTCGTGTACGTGTTCAACATGGACGAGGGCGAGCTGGCCGACGAGGGCCTGCGGGCCAAGCTGGCCGCCCAGGTGGCGCCGGCCGAGACCATCTTCCTTGACGTCAAGACCGAGGCTGAGCTGGCCGAACTCCCCGAGGAAGAAGCGGCCGAGATGGCCGCCGGGCTGGGCATGGGGGAGCCCGGGCTGAACCGGCTGGCCCACGCCGGCTTCGCCGCGCTCGGCCTGCAGACGTTCCTGACCGCCGGGCCCAAGGAGGTCCGGGCCTGGGAGATCCCGGTCGGCGCCACCGCGCCGGAGGCGGCCGGGGTGATCCACACCGACTTCCAGCGCGGCTTCATCAAGGCGGAGATCGTGGCCTACGACGACCTGGTCGCGGCCGGTTCGATGGCCGCCGCCCGGGCCGCCGGCAAGGTCCGGATAGAAGGCAAGGACTACGTCATGCGCGACGGCGACGTAGTCGAGTTCCGCCACAGCTAACCATGACGACCCGCGAGAACCTCGACATCATCCAGCTCACTAATCCGGGTGAGGCCGATCCGGTGGTGAGACAGGAGCTGACCTCATGCTGGATAGCGGTCACGAACGCCGGCGGCGCGGCGGGATTCCCGTTTCCCCCGGTCGAACGCTAGTCAGGTCCGTCCGGCCGTCGATGCTCTTGCGTCCTGCCTCAACCCCAGCCAAAGCCGGATACTGCTTGCCCGTGTCGGCGGCGCCCTCGCGGGCTGGGTAGCCCTCAGCCGCGACCCCAGCCCGCTCATCGCACACTGGGGTGTGGTCAGCCACTTGCAGACGCAGCTCGTGCGCCGGAACACGGGCACCGGATCGGCCCTGATGAGCCGGCTCAGGGAAGTTGCCCGTGACGAGATGGGCCTGGAGCAGCTCCACCTGGCGGTGCGCGGCGGAATGGGCCTCGAAGACTTTTACGGTCGGCTCGGCTGGCAGATAACAGGGCGCTGGCCCGGCAAGCTCCGGTTCGCCCCCGACGACACCAGAGACGAGATCCTGATGATCCTCACGCCGCTGTGACCATAGGGAACGCCGGGCGGGCGGACCACGACTGAGTCTGTCCGAGAAGCCTATGAGGCAAGCCGTGACCAGGTCGAGTTCCGCTTCAACGTGCGGCCGTATTCCGGCCTGACATCAGGGCGCCGTCGACTGGAGGCCGTACGCACCACTTAAGGTGTGGCATCATTGAGAGCATCAGATGATGCGATTCTAGATGTGGAGGCCTCGATGAGGACCACGGTGACCATCGATGACGAGCTCTTGGCGCGCGCGACTGAATTGACGGGCATCACGGAGAGGTCCGCGCTCTTGCGCGACGGGCTGGAAACCTTGATCCGTGTGGAGAGTGCCAAGCGCCTGGCGGCCCTAGGCGGCTCGGACGGCCACGCAACTGCGGCGCCGCGTCGGCGGGACGGCGCCAAGTGATCCTGGTCGACACCTCGATCTGGATCGACCACTTCCATGCCTCCGAGCCTTCACTCGTTGCGCTCCTCCGTGACAACCAGGTCGGATGTCATCGTGCTGTGATCGAGGAACTGGCGCTCGGGTCGATCAAGCAACGCGACCGTGTGCTGGCCCTCCTTGAGAGCCTCCAGGGGTTCCCGGTCCTGACGCATGAGGAAGTGATGGCGCTGGTGGATGGGCGTCAGCTCTGGGGACGTGGACTGAGTGCGGTAGATGTCCACCTGCTCGGCTCCGTCGTGCTGGTCGGCGGAGCACGGCTGTGGACGCGTGACAAGCGCTTGCTTACGGCATGTCGGGACAGTGCAGCCGCTTATGTCGAAGAGCCTTGAGGTGCGTCGGGTCCGGCGGCCCCGCACATGTTTATCGGTGACGGAACGCGGTGGGCATAGGCCGATCACGCTGCCCCATGACAAGGGAAGCGGCGGTTATCCCATCGAAGCCAAGCACGTCGAACTGGAAGATGAGCCCGGTTCAGCCAGCGAGCATCGGATGCTCGCGCGAACCGCCTGACCGGGGTCGAGGGCCTGATTCGACGCGCCGCAACCCCCACGTCCCAGACGGCCGCTGAGCTGGTCAGTGGCTCGCCAGCAGCGCGGCGATCTGGTCGTCCAGTGGGCGGGCCGCGGTCAGCCGGTTGTCGATCTCGGTGTGCGGCGCGGCGGGCCTGGCGTCCAGCCGCATCCGGGCGGTGAACTGGCCGAACCCGGCCAGCTTGCCGGCGTCCCGGGCCGACTCGCGCGCGGTCAGCCGGTGCTGCAGGGTCGCCGCGTCGGAGCGGACCCAGACCAGCCGCACCGTCCCGCCGCCGAGTTCGGCCGCCCAGGCGGCAAACCGCCCAGCGTCGTGGATCTGCTGGGTGAACGGGGCGGACAGCAGGACCGGGCAGCCGTGCGAGCGGATCTCCAGGGCGGTGGCGGTCATCCCGGCGTACTCGTGCACCTTGATGTGCTCGTCGTACCACGGCCCCTCACGCTCACCGGCTGGCCGTCCGGCCGCGGCCAGCGTCGCGGCCACGAACGACCCGAACATGGTGTCCTTGTCCAGCAGGGCCGGGGTGGGCGTCAGCCCGGCGAGCAGCCGCCGCGCCACCGTGCTCTTCCCGGAACCGGGCGGCCCGGCCACCACCCAGGCCGCAGCGCAGGCATCCATGCGCCGAGGATAGAAGCGCGCCCGGTCACGGGGCCGGGCAGGTGGCCGCGAGCCGCCGGCCGCCCTGCATCCCGTGCACGACCGCAACCTGCTTTTGATTACCGAACGCCAGCCAGCGGCCGGTCACACTGACCGGCGCGGCGCCGTCCGGATGCATAGTCAGCCGGGCGGTCACCCAGCCGGATGACTGGTCCCAGACGGCGCGGCCGTCGATGGTGGCGTTGCTGACCCAGTGCACCCGGTGCAGCGTGATGCGCAGGTCGGTGCCGCCGGAGAAGGTGATCCGGCCGCCGCGCAGGCCCAGGTCGTGATCGTCGCTGAGCAGCGGCCAGCGGCTCACTTCTTCGCCCACGCTGGCCAGCGCCACGGTGGCGGCGCGGAGCGCCTGGCGGCCGGCCCGGTTGCCGGGCAGGGGCGTGGCCGGAACCGCGTCGCGCAGCCGCTGCGGGTAGCTGCCGACCGTATGGATCGGTGCCACGTTGCCTGCGCACGAGGTGTTCTGCTGCTGCAGGTGGCCGGGATCGCGGACGAAGCGCTGGTAGATCGACATCGCACACGCGCTGTCGCCGTCCTGCTCGGTGACGTGCGTCAGGTTGGCCAGCGTGACCAGCCGGGCCGAGGGACCCATCTGCCGGGCGACCAGGGTCGCGCCGTCCAGCCGGGGAGTGAGTGAATCGAGGCTCCCGGACAGGATCAGCACCGGCAGCCGGGCCGGGACGAGCGGCGGGCGCCGGGTGATGGGCGGGACGAGCCGGGTCGGCGTGGGCCAGTCCAGGCAGCCGCTGTACGCCTCGGTGTACTGGTCCATCGAGGTCCACTGGGTCACGCTGAACGGCGCGAACGTGCAGGCCGGCTCCCGTCGCAGCGCGGCCTGATACTGCCGGTGCCGGACCGCGGGCGGCGCGGACCGGTCGAAGAGCTGCACGTAGTCGGTGCAGGACACGGCGAAGTACAGCCCGTCGCTGAACCCGGGCAGTGGCTCGTTGGTGTCGTCGTAACCCAGCGACAGGGCGGCCAGCCGCAGCAGTGGGGCCGCGTCACCACGGCGCAGCAGCGCCCGGCCGGCCGCGTCCAGGTCCTGGTCGACGACCGGGTCGAAGCCCGCGTTGTTGACCAGGTTGACCAGGGTCAGCGGGGTCACGGTCAGCCGGCCCGGGGTGCCGTCCACCGTGGTGGTCCGCCCGCTGACCGGCGCCCGGGCCAGCCGCCGCAGCAGTGCCCCGATCCGCGCCCAGGCCTGCCCGCCGCGGGTGGCGGCCGCGCAGGCCGCCGAGCGCTGGCAGGCCTGCGCGAACGCGCGCCGTGCCGTGACCACCGTCGTGGTGTACCAGGGATCGAGCCCGAGCACCTGATAGGTGGAGTCCAGGGTGACCGACCGCAGCAGCCCGGGATACCGGGACGCGAACACCTGGGCGAACCAGCTGCCGTAGGAATCCCCGTACAGATCCACCCGGGGCAGCCGCAGCGCATGCAGCACCCGGGCCACGTCCCGCGCCGAGTAGGCGCTGTTGAACAGGTCGGAGGCGTGCACCCAGCCGCCGCCGCGGTAGCGCCAGGTGTGGTTCAGCTGCGCGCCGCAGGCCGCCACCAGCTGGTTGAAGCGGCGGCCGTACTGCCTGGCGCCGGCCCGCTCCAGCCCGCGGCAGTTCACCGGGGTGGACGTGCCGGTGCCGCGCAGGTCGATCAGCAGCAGGTTGCGGCTGGCCCGCAGTGGGCCAGTCATGGCCAGGTACTCCGGTTCCGAGCCGGTGGAGGCGTAGCCGGGGCCACCTTCGACGGCGAGGATCGTGCCGGCCGGGCGGTTCCTGGCGGGCAGCCAGCGGAAGCCCAGCTGGATCCGGGGGCTGGCCGCCGACGAGTAGTCCAGCGGCACGGCCAGGTGGCCGCAGTAGGTGACCGGTCTGGCCGCGCACCTGCGCAGGGTGATCGTGCCCAGCCGCAGCCCGGCCGGCTGGGCCGCCGCGGCGGGGCTGGCGGCCGGCCCCGCCATTGTCAGCAGCGCGGCCGCGGCCGCGGCCGTAACGGCGCAGGCGGTCCGCGATATGACCGGCCGCAAGGCGCTCATCTGATGATCGTATCGGCGCGTCCCACCAGGCGCTATGGTCAATTGCACCGCCTCGGCCACAGCAACCTGACCGGTCCGCCACGGCACGCTAGACGCGCCGAGACACGTGCGGCGCGGTCCTGGATACCGTGCAGCGGGCCCGCTACCCTGGCTTATCGCGTTGGAATGCCGCTAATCGCCGGGTGCCGCTGGCCTCCCGGCAGCGCCGCCCGGAGCGGTTCTGGCAAAGCTGCATATCGCCATAAGCCCAGGTCAGAGACCAGAAGACGATCAATCGCGCGGTTCACGCACTGCTCAATCACCGGGCCCTTTGCCGAGGGCTCACAAGGCGCATCGGCAAAGAGGCTCGCCCGTCGGCGGTTTATGGCGCAGAATAGTTCGGTAGACGGCATAGGAAGGCACCGCAACTCATTGCTGCGCGTGCGCAGGAGCGAGCGGAGGTGCGATGGTTCGCCGGTCAACCGCTGAACGCAGTCCGCATTCGGTCGAGCACGACCTGGGCTACGAAGCGGGGACCGAGTACTCACAACCAGACGCAATCGGTCGCAGCCGTCCCACCCGGACCTGGCGCGGCGCCGGCGGCCGCTGGCTGGTCTGGCTGTTCCGGGGCATCGCCTGGGCTGTCTTGCTGGTGATCGGCTATCGCGGGGTGCTGGCCATCGTGACCGGGGAAACGCAATCGAGCGCCCCGGCAGCACCGGCTACTTCGGGTACCCCGTCTTCCTCGTTCCCAGTTACTCAGGCCGACGCCTACGCGTTGCAGTTTGGTCAGGTGTACTTGAATTACAGCCCGCATGATGCCACCCAGAGAGCTAGTGAACTAAGTACTTTTCTGGCCTCTGGTTCCGATCCGCAACTGGGCTGGAATGGAACTGGTACGTCGCAATTGCAGTCGGCCGTGGTGGCGAGCACGGATGTGCGGGATGCCCACCACGCGGTGGTGACGCTGCTGGCCCGGGTCAACGGGCAGCTGATGCAGCTGGGCGTGCCGATCTACGCGTCTTCCAGCCAGCTGGTCGTCTCGGGTTCGCCCGCCTGGCTGCCCGCCCCAACCCGGGCCAGCCTGCCCACGGCCACGCCGCCCAGTACCGACTCCGCGCTGCAGGCCACCCTGATGAACCAGTTGCCGGCGTTCTTCCAGGCGTATGCCAGCGGTAACCAGGTGACGCTGGGCAGGTTCCTGGCCAGCGGGAGCTCGGTCACCGGGCTGAACGGAGCGGTAAATTTCCACTCCATCACCAGCCTCACCGTGCCCACCGGGGGCAACACCCGCCATATCATTGCCACGGTCACCTGGAGCGTCCCGGACCGGGCCGCAAACGGACAGGTCACCAAGGCCGCTCCCGCTCAGTTGCAGATGAGCTATGCGATGACGGTCGTGGCTAGCAACGGCACCTGGTACGTGAGTGACATCAGCACGTCCACAGCGCCGCCGGAGTCGCCATGACCCGACTCCGCTGGCCCCACGCCACCGCCAGGCCAGGCATGATCCCCCATAACCCGGAGTAGATCGATGTCGTTCCAATCGCTTATCGTCGCGGCCCCGTCGTCGCTGAGCACCTCGGGTCTGGTCAGCTACTTGCAGGGGCTATTCGGGCCGTTGTTCCTCGGCATCGTCGGCATCGTGGCCCTGTTCTTCTTGTTCACCAGGGAAATCATCCGCTTCGTGCAGTTCCTCGTGCTCGCCGTCGCGATCGCGGTGATCTTCTACACGCCGAGCATCGTGCAGACCCTCGCCCAGGGCATCGCCAACGCGCTCGGCGTTCACTGATCTCCGCCCCGGCCGGAAGGAGAGCACCTGGTGGATCTGCCCACCTATACCAGCATCTGGCGGATCGAAAAACGGCTGTACAAGCTGTACGACTTCAGGTTGCCTATGCCGGTACCGGTCGGCCAGATCGCTGTCTTCGCCGCCATCACCGTGCCCTACGTGATCATCCTCACGGTGCTCGGCCTGCCGTTCAGCCACACGCTGTTCTGGCTGTACGTGCTGCCGCCAGGCGTGCTGACCTGGCTGGCCACCCGGCCCGTCCTGGAGAGCAAACGGCTGCCTGAACTGATCATCTCCCAGGTGCGCTACCTGGGCGAACCTGGCACCTGGTGCCGGATGAGCCCGCTGGCGGAGCAGGACGAAATCGTCGTCGTCGGCCGGGTCTGGCGCCGGACGGCCAAGCAGCCCGCCGAGGCGCCCGCCCTGGCCCCGGCCAAGCGGCCCGCGCCCGCCCGCGCCCGGCCCGCACCCGCCGCGGCCCCGGCCCGCACCCCGGCCCCCGCTCGCGCCGCCGCTGCTCCCGGCAGCGCCCGGGCTGCTGCCGCCCCGGGCAGCGCCCGGGCTGCCGCTGCTCCGGGCAGCGCCCGGGCTGCCGCTGCTCCGGGCAGCGCCCGGGCTGCCGCCCCGGCGCTGCCGATGGCCCGGCCTGGCCAAGCCGGGCGGACGATGCCCGGGCGGCCCTCCGTCCCGTCGCGGGCGCCGACCCCGTCGCCGGCGGCTCGCCCCTCGCGTCCGGCTGGCCCGTCGCGTCCGGCTGGCCCGTCGCGAGCGCCGTATCCGGGGCAGCAGGTGCCGGCCCAGGCGCCCGCCGCGCCGCCCGCCCAGCTGTCCCGGCCGGTCGCGTTCGGGCAGCCCGCCGTAGACGGCCCGGCGGCCTCGCCCGATCCAGCCATCCGGCCCGGCCACGGTGCCCTCGCAGGTGCCCCGGCTGGCGCAGATGTCCCGCCCGCCACAGGTGCCCCGCCTGCCTCAAGCGCCCCTCGCGCCACAGGTGCCCCGGCAGCCCCAGGGCAGCCGGTCTCGCTGGCCCAGAGCGGGCCGGTGGCCGAGCCGGCGCCGCGCACTCCGTTCAGGCCGGACGGCCCGGGCGGCGCGCCGGGTCACGCTGGCCCGGCGCACCGGCCCCGCTGGCCGGGCACGCCCGACCAGCCTGGTCTGCCCGTCCCGCCGGCACCCATCGTCCCCGCCGCCCGGCCCGCGCCGCCCGAGCCAGCCAGGCCGTCCGGGCCGCCAGCGCTGGCCGGCCAGCCCGGTCCCGCCGCGCCCGAGTTCCCGGTCGGACAGCCGGCCCCTGCACGCCCGTCGGCCCAGCCTGAAGCTGCGGCCGAGGCCGCCCCGGCTGGATCTGCCGGGCCGGCCGCTCAGCCTGTTCCGGTGGCTCAGCCGGGTCCGGCCGCTCAGCCTGTTCCGGTAGCTCAGCCGGGACCGGGGGCTCAACCCGGATCGCTGGCTCAGCCCGGACCGGTGGCGCGGCCCGCTTCGGACGGGCCGGAGACGTCCGCGGCGGCGATGCCGCTGACCGGGCCGCCGGAGATCGCGCATGACGACCGGCACGGGCCGCCCCGCCCGGCTGCCCCACCCGCCGCGGCCGCCCGTACTGCCCCCGCCCCTCCCGCCGCGGCCGACCCCAGTGCCCCGGCCGCAGCCGGCGTCGGCCGCGAGGGCGGGCCGGTTCGCCCGGCCTGGCCCGGGCCGGACCGATCGAGCTTCACGGCGGTGGACCCGGCCGCGTTCGCGCCGCGCGCCGCCCCCCCGGAAACGCCCGCCGTCCCGCACGTCCCTCCGGCGGCCCCGCACGCTTCAGCCGACGCGGCGACGCCAGCCCCAGCCGAGGCGGCGACGCGGGTCCCAGCCCAGGCGCCGGCGGTTTTCCCGCCGCCCGACGCATCGGCTGCGACCCCGGCGACCCCGGCTGCCGACCCGGCCTCGCCGGCCGCCGACCCGGCCTCGCCGGCCGCCGACCCGGCCTCGCCGCCGACCCGGCCTCGCCTGCCGAACCAGCCCCGCCGGCCGCCGACCCAGCCCCGCCCAGCCCGCCGATCGTGGTGGTCCGGGGCGGCGCCGGCGCCCGCCCGACGGCCGTCGAGCGGGCCGTTGGCGCGCCCGGGCAGCACCGTGGCGGAACCAGCTGGCGGGAGTACGTCCGGGTGGTTCCCGGGGGGCACGGGCCGGGCCGGCCGGACATGGAGCGGCGGGACCGGGCCCGGGTGCTGCTGCCCGTCCGCGGGCCCCGGCTGATCGTGGTGCTCGGCTGCACGGTCGGCGCCGGGCAGAGCGTGACCACGCTGATGCTCGCGGACGTGCTGGCCAGCCTGCGCACCGAACCAGTGGCCGCGCTGGACCTCAACCCCGGCCAGGCCGCACTGACCCAGCTGGCCGACACCGCCCCGGCCGCCACCGCCCGCGGCCTGCTGGCCGGCCAGCAGGCCGGCGGCCCGCGCGGGCGGGGCCAGCTGGACCTCATCACGCACGACTCGGTCGGGGACGGGCGCCCGGACCTCACGGATGCCGATTACGCCCGGCTCATCCGGATCCTGGCCAGCCGGTACCCGCTCACCCTGGCCGACCCGGGGGCCACCGCGGTGGCCCGGGTGCTGGCCGCCGCCGACCAGCTCGTCCTGGTCGCCCCGGCCAGCACCGACGCGGCCCAGGCGGTGACGATGACGATGGAGTGGCTGGACGGGCACGGCTACGGCGATCTGTGCACCAACTCGATCTCGGTCATCAACGGGGTGAGCAAGCGGAGCATGAACCATGTCGAGCAGGCCGAACTCGTGGTCCGCGGCCGGTGCCGGGCGATCGTCCGGGTGCCGTGGGACGACAACCTCGGCGCGCCGCCCACCGAGCAGGACATCGGCGACATCGGCCCGGCCTCCCGGTTCGGGCAGCTGCGGCCGCCGGTGCAGCACGCCTACACGGCGCTGGCCGGCGTGCTGGTCTCGGCGCTCGCGGTGGAGCCCGCCCGGCCAAACGGGGCGGCCACATGAGCTCCCGGACCCGCGGCCGGTCGCGGCTCAGCGTGCGCTATTTCGACGACCGGATCCTGCTGACCGAGACGCACGCCTGGGCGTACTACCGGCTGCCCACCCAGCCGTACGAGTTCACCACCCCGGTCGACCGGGAAGCCCTGGCCACCAATATCACCGTGGCGCTGGCCGCCATCCGGATGCCGGACGCCGAGGTGCACCTGCGCATCGTGCATCGCTCCTACCCGGCGGCGGAATGGGCCGCCCAGCTCGACGAGACCTCGGACGGTGGCCCGGGCTGGCGCAACTACCTGGACGAGATGTACCGGCACGTCTGGGCCAAGGACTTCTGGACCAAGGAGGTCTACCTGGGCGTCCGGCTCGGCCAGCGGAGCATGGGCGCGCAGCTGTCCGGCGGCGTGTTCGCCCAGTTCCTGAACGCCTACAAGGCCGGCGAGCAGGCGATGGGCCTGGACGACGAGGCGCTGTCCAACACCGAGATCAACCGGTGGACCGACCACGCCGAGCGGCTCGGCCGGGCGCTGGGCGCCAGCGCGCTGGCCGCCCGGCACGCCAGCAGCGACGAGATCGCCTGGCTGGTCCGGCACACGCTGATGGGCACGGCCGGCGACCCGCGGCCGTCCGCGGTGCGCCGCCGCCGCTGGGGGCCGGGTGAGATCGAGGCGCTGTACGAGGGCCAGGTGCACAACGGCCGTTCGATCCTCGGCCTGGAACACGCGGGCGGGGAGTCTTTCGTGGCGTTCCTGTCCTTCTCCCGGTTCCCCGACGTGATGTCCTTCCCGGACGGCGAGCCGTGGCTGCATTTCGCCGACTCGCTGCCGTTCCCGGTCGAGATCAGCTCGCGGATGCGGCTGATCCCGCCGGCCAAGGCGAGCAAGGACGTGGGGCGCAGGCTCGCGCACGCCCGGGACATGGACGCGCACATCCGGGAAGCGGGCGTGGACGCGCCGCTGGCCCTGGCCGAGCAGATCGTCGCGGCCCGGATGCTGGAGCACGGCATCACCAAGGAGCGGCTGCCGTTCGTCTACGGGTGGCACCGGATCATGGTCGCCGCGCCGACCCGGGAGCTGTGCCAGCGCCGGGTCGAGGCCGTCGTCGAGCACTACCGGGACATGGGCATCGACGTGGTGAACTCCACCGGCGACCAGTTCTCGCTGCTCCGCGAGTCGCTGCCGGGGGACCGGGTCCGGCTGAGCTCCTACGTGCAGCGCCAGCCGCTGTACACGATCGCGGGCGGGGTGCCGACGGCCACGGTGGGCCTGGGTGACCGGCCGAACAACGAGCAGGGCTGGGTGGGCCCGTACATCGGCGAGACGCTGGGCCGGGCGCGGTCGGTGGTGCACTTCGATCCGCTGCTGGCCGCGGCGCTGAACCGGCCCACCGCCATCGCCATCACCGGCGAGCCGGGCGGCGGGAAGACCACGCTGGCCCTGCTGCTCATCCTGCAGTGCGCGCTGCGCGGCGTGACGGTCGCCGTGATCGACCCCAAGGGTGACGCGGAACCCCTGGTCGATCTGCTGGCCAAGCACGGCCGGAAGGCGCGGGTGCTGCCGCTCGGCGCGGCCGCGCCCGGGCTGCTCGACCCGTTCTCGTTCGGCGACGACCTGGCCGAGAAGCGGACCATGGCCACCGAGACGCTGCGCCTGCTGCTGCCGCGGATGAGCGAGGAGCGGGAGAGCGCGATGATCCAGGCGGTGGCCAGCGTGGCCGGCCGGGAGCGGCCCAGCCTGGGCAAGGTCATCCGGCACCTGGAGGAGTCCGTCAACCCGGCGTCGAAGAATCTCGGCGCGGTGCTCCGGTCCATGTCCGAGATGCGGCTGGCCCGGCTGTGCTTCGCCCCGTCCGGCGGCCAGCAGATCGACACGGCCGGCTGGACCACCGTGTTCACCCTGGCCGGCCTGACGCTGCCGGATACCGCGGCCGGCCGGGAAGACTACTCCTACGAGCAGCGCCTGTCCGTAGCGCTGCTCTACCTGGTCTCCCAGTTCGCCCGCAGATTGCTGAACGCCCTGGACCGGCGGCTGCCGAAAGCTATCTTCCTCGATGAAGCGTGGGCGATCACCGCCACGCCGCAGGGGGCCAAGCTGGTGCCTGAGGTGTCCCGGATGGGCCGGTCGCGGAACACCGCGCTGATCCTGGTCTCGCAGAACGCGGGCGACCTGCTGAACGAGCAGGTGACCAACTGCCTATCCAGCGTGTTCGCGTTCCGGTCCTCGGAACGCGTCGAGGTGACCAACGTGATGGCCCTGCTGGGCGTCGAGGCGTCGGAGGAACACAAGGCCGTGCTGCGGGGGCTCGGCAACGGCGAGTGCATTTTCCGTGACCTGGAGGGCAGGGCGGGCCGCATCGGCATCGACCTGATCTCCGATGAAGTACGGCAATGGCTGGACACCAACCCCACGCGTGCCCGGCCTGCCGAGAAGCAGACCGCGCCGCCGGACAGCGACCCTGATACCGGCCTGTTAGGCGCCGAACCGCCCAGCGAGCCGGCCCGGTCGCCGGCGTTCAGCACCCATGCCTGTCCCAGCCTTGCCCCCCAGGCTTCAGGAGCTCAAGATGGCCAGACTCTTCCGCCGGGCAGCCGCGCGTGCCCGCAGAGCCCTGACCGTGCCCGGCATCATCATCGCCGTGGTCATCGCAGGCGTGCTCGGGTCGCCGGCCATCGCCCAGGCCGCGGTGGGCGCGGCGGGGTCAGCGGCTAGCACGGCGCAGCACGCCGGCACGGTGCAGCACGCCGGCCAGGCCGATCCGGCCACCGTCACCCAGCCGGCCGCCCCCGGCGGGATCTGCGGCGTCCCGGGCATCGGCGACATCGGCGGGCTGCTCGGCTTCTGCAACGCGGGTTCCAGTGGCCTGATCGGCGACCTGAACAACATCTGCCAGCCGTCGGTGCCGGCCCCGGAGCCGGCCAACGGCGGCATCGACTCGCTGATCGCGCCGCCCGCCACCGGGGGTAAGCCAACGCCCACGCTGTACGAGAGCTACGGCATGGCGGGCCAGTCCTGGGCCGCCTACGACATGCAGTGCTCGGACATGACGTCGCTGATCGGTAACAGCGTCGCCGGGATGGTGTTCGACGCGTCCAAGGCGCTGGACCGGGTCACCATCACCGTCTACCAGTCGGCGGCTGGCGAGGGCATCCTGTCCTGGCTGACCAACTCGGTGGACCAGCTGATCACCAGCCTGGGCAACGCGATCTACTTCCCGTACCTGGCCCCGGTCGTCATCCTCGGCGCGATCTGGCTGGCCTGGCAGGGCCTGATCCGCAAGCGGGCCACCCGGACCATCGAGGGCACCATCTGGATGGTCATCGCGTGTGCGGCCGCGATCTGGCTGATCGGGCGCCCAGCCGACTTCACCGGCATGGGCAAGACCGTGTCCGACGGGATCACCCAGACGCTGAACGTCGCGTTCGCTGGGCTGCCCGCCCCGGCGCAGAGCAACTGCGTGCCGGTCGGCGGCACCGACCCCCAGGTCAAGACGGCCAGCTTCAGCTACACCGGCGGCTCGTCGATCGTGGACCAGAACGCCAACGAGCTATGGACCGTGCTGGTCTGCAAGCCGTGGCTGGACGGGGAGTTCGGCACCACCGTATACACCACCGGTAAGGGCGCCAAGCCCACCGTGGTCAACCAGTACGGCCGTCAGCTGCTGTGGGCTCAGGCCATCGCGACCAACGAGAACGCCACCCCGTCGCTGATCACGGCCAAGGAGAACACCTACGCCGGTATCGCCGCCGCCATCAAGCAGAACGACCCGGCCGTCTACTCGCTGTTCCAGGGCAACCAGTACCCCACCCGGCTGGAGATCGCGTTCGCCGCGCTGTTCGCCGCGCTGGTCGCGGGCGTGCTGGTGCTGCTGATCGCGATCACTTTGATCATCCTGAAGCTCGGCTTCCTGCTGCTGCTGGTGGCCGGGCCGTTCTTCCTGATCGTGGGTACTCATCCCGGCTTCGGCCGGGTGGTCGCGCTGCGCTGGTTCGAGATGCTGATCGGCGTGCTGCTGAAACAGGCGGCCATCGCGCTAGTGCTGAGCGTGCTGCTGTACGCCTACTCGCTGATCATGGGCACCAGCGACGCGACGCTGCCCTGGGCGCTGAAGATCCTGATGATCGCCCTGGTCACGGTGGCCGTGTTCATCTACCGCAAGCCGTTCGTGCACCTGTTCTCGGCGGTTGGCTACGGCATGGTCGGCTCCCGGGATCGCGGCGACACCGAACTTCGCCGCGCGGGCGACGTGGCCCGCCGGAACACGGTGGACGCGGCCACGGTGGGCGTGCCCGGGTTCGCGGCCTACCGGGCCGCGCGCTGGGCCCGGCGCAACCCCGCGCAGGCGGCTGGCATGGCCGCCAAGGTGGCGGTGGCGGGCGGCGCGGGCGCGGCTGCCGGGGCGGCGGCGGGGGCCGCGGCCGGATCCGGCGAGGACAGGACCGGCGCCGATCAGCCGGGCACCACGGGGGATGCCCAGTCCGAGGACGCCTACCAGAACGCCTCGGCGCGGGCCGGGCTGGCCACCCGGGGCCGCGGCCGGGCCACCCCGGGCAGCGACACCAGCCCGGCGGCCGCGCCGCCGCTGGACCTGCCCGACCGGGACGGCACCGGACCGCGGCCCGCCTCGGGCTGGTCCCGGAGTGGCACCGGCGGCGCCGGCACCGGCCGGACCCGGTCCGGCGGGCCGTCCGGGTCGACAGCCAGCCCCCCGGCCGCCGCCAGCGGCCCGGCCAGCCCGCCCCCGGCCCGGCCCGCCGCGGCCGCGCCGTCCACGGCCCGGCAGCGCTGGCCGGGGGTGGCGCCGCGGCCGCCCGCGGCCGCCCCGCCGCCGTCCAGCGCCCCCGCCCGGCCGTCCGGCCGGGCCGCCCAGCCGTCCGGGTCGGCCCGCCCGGCCCAGCCGTCCGGGGCCGCGCCCGCCCAGCCGTCTGGCTCAGCGCCGCCCTGGTTCGGTGCGCCGTCCCGCGGCGGGCGGCCGCCGCGCACCCAGGGCCCGGCGCGCGGCGCAGGCGCCGGGTCGGCCGGCAGCCCGGCGCGCAGCCCCAGCCCGGCCCGCGGGCCGGGCCGCGGCGCCGCCCCGCCGCCGCGCGGCCAGTCCGCCGGGCCGGGCGGCGGCGGCCAGCCCGCGGGCGAGCCGCCAGCCGACAGCGGCAACGGCGCCGCTGACGCCAGCCCGCCCGGGCCCTTCTGGCTGCGCCCGGTGCGCCGGAAGAAGTAGCGGGCCACGATGGATCTTTCCCCGCGCCAGCGGGTGCTGGCCTTCCTGGGCATCGTCGTGGTGCTCGGCGGGACCGGCGCGTACCTGCTGATCCCGGGTGTGCGGGCTGCCCTGGGCCAGGGGCCGCCGGGCGGCCCGGCGCGGCCGACCGCATCGGCCCACCCGTCCGGTAGCGCGGCGCCAGCCCCGTCCAGCCCGGCGCCATCCAGTTCCGCCCCACCCGCCGGCACCGCGGCCCCGTCCGCGCCCAACATCTACGCCTGGCTCCCGTTCAGCCGGGCCGACCTGGCCAAGGCGGCCAGCGTGACCGAGGCGTTCGGCGTGGCCTACGACACGTTCTCCTACCGGGAGAGCGGCGCCAGCTACGTGGCCTCGATGCGCAGCCTGGCCACCACCGAGCTCACCGGCACCCTGGCCCGGGGGTACAGCACGCTCGGCGTGGCCAGCCAGCGGGTCAAGCAGCGGCAGGTCGCCACGGCCCAGGCGGTGATCAACTCGCTGCGCAGCTACGGCGCGTCCAGCCTCATCTTCGTGGTCACCATCAACCAGCGGCTGCACACGACCCAGGGCAACAGCCAGGGCAGCTCGCAATGGGCCATCACCGTGGTCAACAACGCCGGAACCTGGCTGGTCAACGACATCGAGCCCGCGCAGGCGGGCAATACGTGAACTGGCACGTGTCCGTCAGCCGGGGACGGGTGGCCGCACTGGTGGCCATCGTGCTCGCCGGGCTGCTGGTCACCGGGGTGGCGGTGGTGCCGATGGCGATGATCGGCGGCGGCGCCATGCTGTTCGCCGCGGGCGTCGGCTGCCCCAGCCCGGCCAGCAGCAAGACCAGCCAGCCGGTAGCCACCACCGCCGCGCACAACTCGATCCCGGCCAACTACCTGACGCTGTTCCAGAAGGTCGGGCAGCAGGACGGGGTGCCCTGGGTCATCCTGGCCGGGATCGGCATGGTGGAGAGCGACGACGGCCGGTCCAACCTGCCCGGCGTGCACTCCGGGCAGAACGGGTTCGGCGCCGCCGGGCCGATGCAGATCGGCATCGGCGGGGCGTCCGGCAATACCTGGGGCGGCGCCCCCGTCCACCCGGCCGCCCAGGTGGTCAGCGGCGTCGCGACCGATGAGGACGGCGACGGCGTGGCCAACGTCTACGATCCCGCGGATGCCATCGCCGGGGCGGCCAAGTACCTCGTGCAGCACGGCGTGCAGAGCAACGCCAGCGCGGCCATCTTCGCCTACAACCACCTCCAGTCCTACGTCCAGGCCGTGCTGAACTGGGCGGCCATCTACAGCCGCGGCGGCTACACGGTGAGCAACACCACCACGGTGAGCGCGCCGGAATGCCTCACCAGCGTGCAGACCGGCCAGGTGCCGAACCAGGTGGTGGCCACGGCGATCAGCTACGCCCGGGAGCAGCTGGGCAAGCCCTACCTGTGGGGTGGCACCGGGCCGGATGCCTTCGACTGTTCCGGGCTGGTGATGATGGCCTACCGGGCGGCCGGCATCAACATCCCGCGAACGTCGCAGGAGCAGTGGTCCTGGGGGCCGCGGGTCTCCGCCAGCCAGGTCCGGCCGGGGGACCTGGTGTTCTTCGCGGGCTCGGACGGCACGCCCGCGTCACCCGGGCATGTCGGCCTGGTCATCGGCAAGAACACGATGATCGAGGCGTACGCGACCGGCTTCCCGATCCGGATCTCGCAGTTCGGCACGCCCGGCTCGGCGGCCGGCGATGGCACCGTGGTCGGCTTCAGCAGGCCCTGGGCGCACTCCGGGGTTACGCTTCCCGCGCAGGCGGCTGGCTAGTCAGGCTGTTCGCGCACCAAGTCCCCTTTGCGCGGGATTTACCAAGATCAGGTATTGCTATTGGGTAATAGCCTAGCAATTAGGCTGTGCTGCCCAGAGTGCGGTATCTTGCCGTAACCGGAAACCGGGTGCTGTTGCCATTCGCTCCGCCCGTAGCCAGCGTCGGATACGGGGTGCATCCTCCGGGATGCTATCGGACGCCGGGCCTGCTGCCTGGGGGCTTCGGGGGTTACAGGAAGTGCGGCGATGGATTCTCACCGCCGTCCGTAAACGCCGGCAGATCGCTGCGGCTGGGCCTGAGGCGAGGAAACATGGTTGCGGAGCAAGCGGGAACTCCTGTGTTCTCTGCGGACGTGGTGATCATCGGGGGCTGTGGCCGCGTCGGGCTGCCCTTCGGGGTGGCGCTCGCGTCACGCGGGCTGTCGGTCCGGCTGTACGACCTGAACGCCGCCGCGGTGGCCACGGTCAACGAGGGCCGGATGCCGTTCACCGAGGACGGGGCGGATGAGCCGCTGCGCGCCGCGGTCGCGGACGGCAGCCTGCAGGCCACCACCGACCCGGCCGTGGTCGGCGCGGCTGAGGTGCTGATAGTCGTCGTCGGCACCCCGGTTGACGAACACCTCAACCCGGACCTGGGTGCGGTCCCTGGTGCGCTGGACCGGTGCGCCGCGCACCTGGTGGACGGGCAGCTGGTCATCCTGCGCAGCACCGTCCACCCCACCGTGACCGCGCTGACCGAGCGGCTGCTGAGCAAGCGTGGCCTGCAGGTGGACGTGGCGTTCTGCCCAGAGCGGATCGCTGAGGGGCACGCCATGACCGAGCTGTTCGACCTGCCGCAGATTGTCGGGGCGCGTACCGCACGGGCCGGCGACCGGGCGGAGAAGTTTTTCCGGACCCTTACCGATGAGATCATCCGGCTGGAGCCCGAAGAGGCCGAGCTGGCAAAGCTGTTTACCAACACTTGGCGTTACATTAAATTCGCCACCGCGAATCAGTTCTGGATGATGTCCAACGACTATGGCCTGGACTTCGAGCGGATTCGCCGGGCGATCCGGCAGGACTATCCGCGGGCGGCGGATATGCCGGGGGCCGGGTTTGCCGCCGGGCCCTGCCTGCTGAAGGACACGATGCAGCTGGCCGCGTTCAACCAGAACAAGTTCGTGCTGGGTCACTCGGCGATGCTGATCAACGAGGGCCTGCCGCTGTACATCGTGTCCCGGCTCGAGGATCGGTTCGATCTGCCGTCACTGACCGTCGGGGTGCTGGGTATGGCCTTCAAGGCGGGCAGCGACGACCCAAGGGAGAGCCTGTCCTACAAGCTACGGAAGATCCTGCTGCTGAAGGCGAACGAGACGCTGTGCACCGACCCATACATCGCTGACGAGCGGTTCAGCCCGCTGGACGAGGTCCTGACGCGGGCGGACGTGCTGGTGATCGCGGCGCCCCATCCGGAGTACCGCGACCTGGCCACCGACAAGCCGGTGGCCGACCTGTGGGGGATTACCGGGAAGGGGACCCGGATATGAGTGGAGACCAGTCATGAAGCCCGATGTGACCGTGGTCATCCCGGTCTACAACGAGGGCGAGGCGATCATGCCCTGCCTGGAGCGGATCCTGCGCGCGGTGACGCTGCCGTGCGAGGTGCTGGTCGTCTACGACATGCCCGAGGACTCCACGGTGCCGTACATCGAGAAGGCCAGCCTGGCCGATTCGCGGGTGCGTGGCGTGCTGAACGTGTACGGGCGCGGGCCAGCCAACGCGATCCGGTACGGCTTCGACGAGGCGAAGTCGCCGGTGACCGTGGTCACCATGGCCGACGGCAGCGATGACCCGATGCAGATCGACGAGCTGGCCCGGCTGGTGGAGCGCGGTGTGGTGGTGGCGGCCGCGTCGCGGTACATGCCGGGCGGTCAGCAGGTGGGTGGGCCGCGGCTGAAGCGGACGCTGTCCCGGACCGCGGGCAAGTCGCTGCACACGCTGGCCCGGGTGGGCACCCGGGACGCTACCAACAGCTTCAAGGCCTACTCGACCGCCTTCGTCCGCGAGGTCGGCATCGACTCACGCACCGGGTTCGAGATCGGCCTGGAGCTGACGGTCAAGGCGACCCGGCTGCGGCTGCCGGTGGCCGAGATCCCGACCATCTGGCTGGACCGCTCCCTCGGCGACTCCCGGTTCGAGCTGGTCCGCTGGCTGCCCGGATACCTGCACTGGTACCGGTTCGCGTTCGGGCCGAAGCTCAACCTGACCGGACTGGCCACACGCACCGGACCAGCTGCGGAAGACTGAACCCGCCCGGGGGCGGATGGCCCAGACGGCTGGCCGGCCGGCAGGCTGGCCAGCCGATCCCATGCACAGGAGGAGAGCGGTTCGTGGTTAAGGTTCTGGTCACTGGCTCGGCTGGCTTCATCGGCGGGTACGTCACGGCGCAGTTGCTCGACGGCGGCCACAGCGTGGTGGGCCTGGATAACTTCTCGAAGTACGGGCCGGTGAAGCACAGCTACGACGAGCATCCCAACTACCGGTTCGTCGAGGGCGACGCCCGTGACGTCGGCCTGGTCACCGAGCTGCTGGACGGCTGCGACCACTTCATCGCCGGGGCGGCGATGATCGGCGGGATCTCCTACTTCCACGCCTACGCCTACGACCTGCTGGCCACCAACGAGCGGATCATGGCGGCCAGCTGTGATGCCGCGCTGGCCGCGCACCAGGCCGGCACGCTGCGGAAGATGACCTACGTCAGCTCGTCCATGGTCTACGAGAGCACGGACCACTGGCCGTCGGCGGAGGGGGACGAGCGAACCATCCCGCCGCCGCTGTCGTCCTACGGCTTCCAGAAGCTGGCCGTGGAGTACTACGCCCGGGCGGCGTGGGACCAGTACCAGCTGCCGTACACCATCGTCCGCCCGTTCAACTGCGTCGGCGTCGGCGAGGGCCGGGCGCTCGGCCAGGTCGAGGTGCTGTCCGGCAACGTCCGGCTGGCCATGTCCCATGTGGTGCCCGACCTGGTGCAGAAGGTGCTCAAGGGGCAGGATCCGCTGCACATCCTGGGCCAGGGCAACCAGGTCCGGCACTACACCTACGGCGGCGACCTGGCCCGCGGCATCGTGGCCACGCTGGAGCACCCGGCCGCGGTCAACGAGGATTTCAACCTGTCCACGGAGGAATCCACCAGCGTGGCCGAGCTGGCCGAGCTGATCTGGCGGAAGATCAAGGGCCCGGCCGTGCCGCTGCGGCTGACCTCGGACGACCCCTACGAATACGATGTCCAGAAGCGCGTACCGGACGTGGCGAAGGCCAAGGCCGTGCTGGGCTACGAAGCCACCACCTCTCTCGACCAGATGCTCGACGAGGTCATCCCCTGGATCGAGCAGGCCGTCCGCGAGGGACGGCTGTAGGGCTGGCTGCCGCTGGCGGGAGAGCGGATGGGTGGAGCGGGTCACCGGGGGAACGACACCAGCGAGACAGCACCAGACCAGGCTACGGAGTCGCCGGCGGTAGCCGGTCACCAGCCGTTGTCCGACGTCTCGCAGGTCGCGCAGCAGCCGGAAACTGAGTCGGCGGGACGTCGCCGGACGGTCCTGGTCCACCTCGCCGTGCTGGCCGGCTACCTGGCCGCGGGGGTGGCGGTCAGCTGGCCGCGGGCCAGCTATCTGGCCGGCACGCTGCCCGCGACCCGGGACGCGGGGTCATACGTCTGGGACTTCTGGTGGACAGCCCACCAGTTGCTGCACCTCGGCAACCCATGGACCACCCGGGCCATCGCCGCGCCGGTCGGTACCCAGCTCGGCCTGCACGCCCTGATGCCGCTGCCCGGCGTGCTGTTCACGCCGGTCACCCTCGTCTTCGGGCCGAGCGCGTCGTACAACGTGCTGTCCATCGCGCTGCCCGGGCTGCTGTGCTACGCGACGTACCGGGTGGCCCGGCTGTGGCTGCCTTCGCAGTCCGGTGCGATCGCCGCGGGCGCGTTCTTCGGCCTGTCCTCCATGCTGGTCTGGCGCACCTGGTACCACCTCAACCTGGCGGCCGGCGAGCTGTTCATCCCGATCGCGCTGGAGGCCGCGATCCGGCTGACCCGCCGCCCGGGCTGGCGGCAGGCCGTCGTCCTCGGCGTGGTGCTGGGCGCGGCCGTGCTCACCGACGAAGAGATCGCCGTCCTGGTGGTCATCGTGGCCGTGCTGGCGTTGATCCCCTGGCTGGTCCGGCGGAAGCCGGCCGTCGTGGTCAAGCTGCGGGCGGCCGGGCTGGCCGCGGTGGTGGCCCTGGTGCTGGCCAGCCCGCAGCTGGCCGCCATCATCCAGCAGGCGCGAGACGGCGGCATGACTTCACCCCCGGGCAGCTTGCAGGCCTCCTACCGGGGCTACTCGGGTTCGCTGCCCGGCATGTTCGCGCCGTCGCCGCGGATCGGTTACTTCGGCCTGGGCCACCTCGGGTTCATCTTCCACGGGCCGCTCAACGACGGCATCCCGACGTTCGGCCTGCTGCTGACCGTGCTCGCCGTGGCCGGGACGGCCGCGGCGTGGCGGCGGGTGAGCACGCGGCTGCTGGCGTTGTGCTGGCTGGGCTGCGCGGCGCTGGCGCTCGGCCCGGCGCTGCGGGTCGGGCCGCACCTGCTGATTCCAGCCTCGCAGCTGGTCGGCAACTGGCGGGTGTCCGCGGTGCTGCCGTTCACCTGGTTCGCCAAGCTGCCCGGCCTGTCCGGCTTCCGCGAGCCGGACCGGATGATGATGCTCGGCATCCTGCCCGCCGCGCTGCTGGCCGGCGGCGCGGTGGACTGGCTGCGGTACCACGCCGCCCCGGCCATCGTGGCCGTGCTCGCGCTCGGCGTGCTGGAGGCGGGCTGGTCCGGCAACTCGTTCATCGGCACCATGCCGACCGCGCTGCCCAGCCTGGACGGCCCGATCGCCGCCGACCACTCCGGGTCCATCGTGCTGGACGTGCCGTTCGGCATCCGCGGCGGGACGTACATTTACGGCGGGGGGTTCGACCCCGAGGCGCAGGTGCTGGCCACCGCCGACGGCCACCCGCGGTCCGTGGGCTACATATCCCGGGTGCCGCTGCCGACCATCGACGGGATCCGCCGTCACCCGTTCTACGCCAGATTGGTGGCCATCCAGCGGCAGCAGCGCAGCACCCCGGCCGAGCTGGCCGCGGCCCGGGCCGACGCCCGCCGGATGGGGATCAGCTGGGTGCTGGTCTGGAAGTGGCCGGCCAGCCGCAGCCCGGCGCCCGCGGTGCTCAGCTACCTGCGGGCGACCGGCTTCCGGCCGGCCTACACCGCGGACGGGGTGCAGGTTTACGGGGTCAGCCGGTCCGCGCGGTAAGCCAGCCCGCGCCATAGTGCCGCCAGGCGAGTACGCTGCCGCGCGCCGTGGTGGGCGGGCCGAACGTGCGGATCAGGTACTTCCCGAGCACCGAATCCCGGCCGGTCACCGCGACCAGCGCGGTCAGCCGCCAGTAGCCCAGGTCGGCCCGGAGCTGGCCCGCTGACGGTGCCGCCTTGGCCCGCGTCTTGCCCTGTTCCAGCGCGTTCAGGTAAGCCGCGGTCGGCCGCCGCTGGGTGTGGCAGATCGCGGCCTTGCCGGACGGCTCCGGCGCGATGCCGTAGCAGCCGACCAGCGCACCGGTCACGTTGCTGTCCGCCTGCCAGCGCATGTCCGCCGACGGCAGCAGCGGGATGATCACCACCCGCTCGTCCGGGCTGAGCTTCATCATGCTGAACGCCGACTGGAAGCCGGTGGGGACAGCCCGCACCGGGGCCGTCTGCAGGGGCAGCGGGATGATCGGCACGATCGCCACCGCTACTGCGGCGACGGCGATGCCGCGGGCCCACGCGGCCTGCCGGGCCGGGCGCTCAGCCCGCGGCCGGCAGGCCAGGTCCACCGCGAACGCGAGCAGCGCCGCGGCCATGCCGTCGGCCAGCAGCGAGAACCGGTTGGCCAGGGCCTGGTCGAGCAGCGGCAGCCGGGCCAGGTAGTGCCAGGGCAGCAGCGCGGCGGGCCAGCGCACCCCGTGGCTGGTGATCGTCTTGCTGCCCAGGCTGAACAGTTCCAGCGCGGCGAACGTCACGGCCATCGTGCGCACCCGCAGGTCCCGCCAGAACAGCACCGCCGCGATCAGCGCCGCGGCCAGCATCGGCCAGCCCAGGTAGGCGAAGTACTCGACCATCTTGACCGGGTGGTTGTTCAGGTACGTGACCGTGGCGTGCGAAGGGAACAGGAACCCGGTGGGCGCGCTGACGAAGTTGCCCGGGACGTTGTGGTAGTGGCTGGGGGTCCACGGGCTGCCGTGCTCGGCCAGCGGGCCGTGGAACTGCCGCCACAGCCCGTAGGCGGACAGCACCACCATGACCCCCGCCGCGGTGGCCAGCCCGGCCGCCGTGCCGCGGATCCGCCCGGCCACCGCGCGCGGGTGGCTGAGCGCCAGCACCACGGCGATGACCGCGGCGGTCACGCCGAGCAGGGCCAGGGTCTCCTCGGCGATGAACAGCTGGGCGGCCAGCAGCAGGCCGAGCCAGGCCCCGGTGCGGACCGGCCGGACCGGCGGGCCCGGCGCGTCCGCCCAGGCCGCCCGCGCCACCCCGGCGTCGCCGTCCGGCGTGCCGGGACCGGTGCGCCGCACCAGGCCGCGGTGCCCGGTGAGAATGCAGAGCAGCGCGTCGATGATGAGCGGCAGCAGCACCGCGAACTGCAGGTGGTAATGACCGACCGCGGCGATGCGCAGCGCGGGGGAGAAGCCGAACAGCGCCCCGCCCAGCGCGGCCGCGGGCAGGCTGGCCGCCCAGCGGCGGAGGACCAGGAACGTGACCATCGCGGTGCCGGCGAAGCCCAGCGTGAGCAGCACGGTCAGGGTCGCCTGCGGGCCGATCAGCAGGGTCAGCGGGGCGAACAGCGTGGCGGGCAGCAGGAACGAGGTGTTCCACATGAGGTTGAGGCCCTCGGGCGCGTTCACCACCGGCGTGACCAGCGCGGGCAGGTGGCCGTGCGCGACGGCGTTGGCCGCGTACCGCATGAACCAGGCGAACAGGTCGATGTCCTGGGACACGCCGTTGGCCGGCACGACCTGCGCCTGGCGGGCGGGGTCGGCCCACAGGTGCCAGGTAATAGCGAACGCGCCGAGCAGATACAGCAGTGGCACCAGCCACAGCGCCGGGCGGGCGGGCAGCCGGACCCGGGGGCGCTCCGCGTCCGGCGAGGCGGCCACCGGCCGGCGGACCAAGCTCACCGCCACCCCCCGCCGGTTGCGAGTAGCGGCACGTTCAGCCGCGGGCCGCGCGCCGCTGCTCGCGGCCGGCGGACATCCGGATGCGGGTCAGCAGCCACACCGCGGCCACGCCGTCCTTCCAGGTGATCTTCTTGCCTTCCTCGCGGCTGCGCGCCCGGTACGTGATCGGCACCTCGAACGGGCGGATCCTGCGGGCCAGCAGCTTGCCGGTGATCTCGGCTTCCATGCCGAAGCCGCGCTGGTTGATGTCGAGGCTGCGGTAAAGCTCCAGCGGCATCAGCTTGAAGCAGGTTTCCAGGTCGGCGATATACGCGTTGAACAGGATGTTGGCGACTGTTGTCACACCCTTGTTGCCCATCACGTACCAGAACGAGTAGGCGGAGTGGCTGCCGAATGTCCGGTTTCCGTACACCACTTGTGCCTCACCGCGCAGCACCGGCTTGAGCAGTTCCGGGATGTCTTCGGGCTGGTACTCCATGTCCGCGTCGAACGGCATGATGTAGTCGCCGGTCGCGGCGGCCGCCCCGGTCCGGATGGCCGCGCCCTTGCCCCGGTTCACCGGGTGCCGGAGCAGGTTCAGCCGCTCGTCGTCGTTGGCCAGGCCGTCCAGGATTTCCGACGATCCGTCCGTGCTCGCGTCATCGACGACGACCAGTTCAATGGGGCACGGAAAGGAGACGTCCAGCAAGTGCTTGATCACGTTCTGGACCGTCTCGGCCTCGTTGTACACCGGCATCAGGATCGTAAGCTTCACAGCGGGGCCATCCTGTCGTCGTTTTCGGGCACTCGACCTTATCCCAGGAAAGACCGAAATAACCTCTTGAGTCGGCAACCCGTTGGTCAGCCAAGACCTGGGCTTTACCTGCGCCAGCCGAGCACCCGGCCGACCGCGAAGTCGGGCGGGCCGAACACCGCGGTGAGCAGGCGGCCCAGCCGCGAGGTCCGGTGGGTGACCGCGACCACGGCCGCGGGCCGCCAGCGCGCCACCCAGCCGCGCAGTTCGGCCGGGGTGGGCGCGTGCACCGGCTTGGCCGTGCCCCGGGACGGCGTGGAGGTGCCCCACAGCGAGTCGATGGAGATGGCGAAGTTCTGCAGCGCGGGCCCGCCGTAGCTGCGCGCCTGGCCGTCCGGCTCCGGGCCGATGAAGTAGCCGCCGTTCATCGACCCCGGCTCGCCGGTGTCGGCGTACCAGCGCAGCGGTGCCGACTCATGGCCGTAGCCCAGCGGCAGCACCAGCACCGGCGCGTCCCGGGGCAGCCGCAGCCGGCTGAACGCCGCCTGATAACCGGCCGGTGGCTGGCTGACTGAGGTCACCCGGTAGGGCAGCGGGATCAGCGGCAGCACCGCCACGACGGCGATAGTGATCGGGACGGCCCACCGCCAGATCGCGGCGGCTTGCCGCCGCTCGGCGCGGAGCGGCGATCGGGGGGTTCCGGGGGGTCGCCCCCCCACTGCCGCGGCGGCTTGCCGCCGCTCGGCGCGGAGCGGCGATCGGGGGGTTCCGGGGGGTCGCCCCCCCGGGAGAGCACTGTCGAGGGCGACCGCGAGCACGGCGGCGGCCAGGCCGTCGGCCAGGATGGACAGCCGGTCCGGCAGCACCTGGCTGAGCACCGGCAGGTGGCTCAGCCAGTGCCAGGGCAGCAGGGCGGGCGGTACGGTGACCCCGTGGACCACCTGGGCGGTGCCCAGGGACAGGATCTCCAGCACGGCGCAGGACAGCGCGGCGACCCGGACCCGGTGGTCGGCCCAGTAGCGGATGGTGGCCGCCAGCAGCACGACCAGTAGCGGCCAGCCCAGATAGGCGACGTACTCCACGACATAGGCCGGGTGCGCGGCCGTCGCGGCCGCGTCCGCCCGGGTGTGCAGCAGCAGGTTGCTGTCCGGGGTGACGAACGCCGCGGCCCGGTTCCGGAAGTGGGTCACCTTCCACGGGCTGCCGTGCTCGGTGAGCGGGCCGTGGAACTGCACCCACAGGCCGTAGCCGGCCAGCACCACGGCGGCCACCGCAGCCGACCCCAGGCCGGCCGCGGCCGCCGTGGCCCGGCTGGTTACCTCCCGGGGGGCGACCAGGATCAGCACGACCGCGATGACCAGGCCGGCCACCGCGGTGTCGAGCAGCAGTTCCTCGCCGGTGAACAGCTGCATGGCGGTCAGCAGGCCCAGCCAGGCGCCGGTGCGCAGCGGGCGGCCCCGGCCGGTCAGGATGCGCAGCAGCGCGTCGATCATCAGCGGCGGCAGCACGGCGAACTGCACGTGGTAGTGCCCCACCCCGGAGGCGGCCATGGCCGGGGAGAACCCGTACACCGCGCCGCCCAGCGCGGCCGGCCAGGTGCGGACCGACCAGCGCCGCAGCACCCAGAACATGGCGGCCGCCGAGCCGGCGAAGCCCAGGGTCAGCAGCACGGTCAGGCTGACCTGCGCGCCAGCCAGCAGGGTGACCGGGGTGAGCAGCACGCCGGGCAGCAGCAGCGAGGTGTTCCACATCAGGTTGACCCCGCGCGGCGCGTTCATCGCGGTGGTGACCAGGGCGGGCAGGCTGCCGTGCGACACCGACTCCGCGCTGTACCGGATGAACCAGGCGAACAGGTCGATGTCGGTCGGGTCGCCGACCTGCATCCGGGACGCCGGGCTGGCCCACAGCCGCCAGGTGACCGCCAGCGCGCCGAGCAGGTACAGCAGCAGCACCAGCCATCCGGCCCGCGGACCGCCGGTGCGCGCCCGGAGCCCGCCGGCGGTCTGGGCCGGCTCGACGGCCGAGGGGACGAGGCCCACCGTCACCTCCGATCATGGGGCAATCGCCGCATGAAGGACCTTATGCCGGATTCCGGGGCGGTGGCGCCCGGCTTAACGCAGCCGAGACCGCCGCGCGGGCGGCTGCCGCTGGACGGCGGGGCTGGCCGGGCGGCAGTGGGCAGGTGCGGGCGTTAAGCAGAAAAAGGCGCGGGACGGGTCAGGCTTCGCCGCGGCTGCGCCGGGGCATCCGGCGGGGGATGGGCGGCTTGGCCAGCTCCTCGGGCAGCCTGAGCAGCGGGTTGGTCGCGCTCGCGATCACCTGGCTGGCGGTTTCCATGATCCGCTGGCCGCGGGCCCGGGACGCGGACCTGAGCAGCTCGAACGCCTGCCGGGGCCGGATCCGGTGCCGCTCGGCCAGCACGCCGATGGCCTGCTCGACCCGGACCCGGACGGTCAGCGCGCGCTCCAATTGCGCCACGGTCTCCTTGAGCTGCTCGGCCTCGGCCAGTTGCGCGGCCGTGCCGCCGCGCGGGCCGGCCCGGTGCGCGCCGCGGCGGGCGGCCCGGCGGCCGCGTGGCTCGCTGGGGGGCTCGCGGCCCGGTGCGGCGGGGGCGTGCGGGCCGGCCGCCTGCGGGGTCGCGATAAAGCCCGAGTTCCGCCCGGCCGCGTCCTGCGGGGCCGCCGGTGCGGGCGGCGCGGAGCTGGCCGCGCCCGCGTCCAGCTCGGCCTGCTCCGCCGCGGTCAGCTCGGCGTTGAGGATGTCGGCCAGCACCATCGCGCTGGTCAGGTCGGGCAGTTCCTCGTCGCCGACCCGCCAGCCGGTGGGCGTGCGCTCCACCGCCTGGGGCAGCGCGGCGTCACTGTCGCTGGCCCCGCCCGGCCAGTTGCTGACCGAGGCGGCGCCGTGGTCCTGGGCGTCTGCGGGCACGCCAACCGGGCCGGTGCGCGCCTGCGCACCAGCGTCATTGCGGTCGTGCCTGCGACTCATGCGTTCGCGGCGAGCCCGCGCAGCCTCTCCTTGACCTGGGCCGCCGATGGGTTGGTCATCGCCGTCCCGTCCGGAAAGACCACGGTCGGCACCGTCATGTTCCCCCCGTTAACGCTGATCACGAACGTCGCAGCCGCCTCATCCTGCTCGATGTCTATCTCGGCTACCTCTATCCCGTCTCGTGCCAGCTGTCCCTTCAGCCGTCGGCAGAACGCGCACCATTGCGTGCAGTACATCGTTACCCGCTCAGACACGCATCTGCTCCTATCGCCACAAGAAATTGTTCCGCTCCCTCAACGCGGCGCGGGGCCGCCAGCTTCCCGTTGCCGGCAGGCTTGTGTCGGCGGGATGGGGCAGGATGGCGGGCACCGGAGGTTATGCAGTGGAAGCTGGTGAGCTGTCACCTGGTGGATTGGGGCCTGGCCCGGCTGACCCGGAGTCGGTGCTCGCCGCGCTGGACCCGGAGCAGCGGCAGGTCGCCCTGGCCACCCGGGGGCCGGTGTGCGTGCTCGCCGGGGCGGGCACGGGCAAGACCCGGGCCATCGCGCACCGGATCGCCTACGCCGCGCTGACCGGCGTGGTGGATCCGGGCCATGTGCTCGCGCTCACGTTCACCACCCGCGCGGCGGGCGAGCTGCGCGCCCGGGTGCACCAGCTGGCCGGCCGCGGGGCCGGGCTGGACCGGGTGCAGGCCCGCACGTTCCACTCGGCCGCGCTGCGCCAGCTCACCCACTTCTGGCCGCGCACCGTGGGCGGGCGGCCGCCCACCGTGCTCGATTCCAAGGTCAAGCTGCTAGTCGAGGTAGCGCGCCGCCAGCGGGCCGGGTCCAGCCCCGCCGAGCTGCGCGACCTGGCCGCGGAGATCGAATGGGCCAAGGTGATGGGCGTGCGCCCGGAGGAGTACCCGGACGCGGCGTCCCGGGCCGGGCGCAGCGCCCCGCTGGCCGGCGCCCTGGTGGCCCGGCTCTACACCGGCTACGAGGAGCTGCGCCGGGAGCGCCACCTGGTGGACTTCGAGTCGGTGCTGGAGCTGACCGCCGCCATCCTGACCGAGCACCCCGAGGCGGCGGCGCTGATCCGGGACCGGTACCGGTACTTCGTCGTCGATGAGTACCAGGACGTCAACCCGCTGCAGAAGCTGCTGCTGGACAGCTGGGCTGGGGACCGGGACGACGTGTGCGTGGTCGGCGACCCGCGGCAGACCATCTACTCGTTCGCGGGCGCTACGGCTGGGTACCTGACCGGGTTCGGCACTGACTTCCCGGGCGCGACGCTGCTCCGGCTGGTCCGCAACTACCGGTCCACGCCGCAGGTGGTCGCGCTGGCCAACCAGATCACCGGGATGGCCGGGCGGCGGTCGCTGGCCGCCCAGTTGGGCCCCGACGGCCGCCGCGGGCCGGCGGCTTCACCGGGCACCGCCGCGTTGGTCGCGCAGCGGCCGCCCGGGCCCGCGGCGGAGTTCGCCGAGTACGCCGACGAGCAGGCGGAGGCGTCCGCGATCGCGTCCCGGGTGGCCGGGCTGCGCGCCGCGGGGGTGCTGCTCAGCCGGGTCGCGGTGCTGGTCCGGACCAACGCGCAGACGCTGCCGGTGGAGCAGGCCTTCGCCGCGCTCGGCCTGCCCTGCCAGCTGCGCGGGGGGGAACGGTTCTTCGACCGGCCCGAGGTGCGCCAGGCGGTCGGGCTGCTCCGGGCCGCGGCCAAGTCGGCCGGGTCGGAGGTGGCCGGGCCGGAGGTGACCGAGTCGCAGCTGGCTGGGTCGGGGCTGGCGGGTTCGGAGGTGGCTGGGTCGGGGCCGGCTGGGTCGGGGGTGGCCGGATCGGAGCTGGCGGAGCGGGGGCTGGCTGGGTCGGGGGTGGCTGGGTCGGAGCTGGCCGCGGAGGTGCGGCACATCCTGGCTGGGCCCGGCCTGACCCCGGAGCCGCCGGCCGGCCGGGGCGCGGCCCGGGAGCGCTGGGAGTCGCTGGCCGCGCTGGCCCAGCTGGCCGAGGACTATTTCACCGCCCATCCCGGTGCCGGGCTCCGCGGCTTCACGGCCGAGCTGGCGCACCGGTCGGAGATCGAGCACGCCCCGGTCATGCACGGGGTGACGCTGGCGTCGCTGCACGCGGCCAAGGGGCTGGAGTGGGATGTGGTCTTCCTGCCCGGCCTGACCGAGGGCACGCTGCCCATCGTGCACGCGCAGACCGAGGCGGCCATCGAGGAGGAGCGGCGGCTGCTCTACGTGGGCGTGACCAGGGCCCGGGAGCAATTGTTCCTGTCCTGGCCGCTGGCCCGGTCGGCGGGCAGCCGCCGGTCCCGGCGGCCGTCCCGGTTCCTGGCCGGGCTGCAGCCGCACACCCGCCAGGCGGCCGCGCTGACCTGACCGGTACGGTGCGACGGTGAGCAAGGCCCTGGACAGCCTGGTCGAGCTGCTCGACCTGGAGCAGATCGAGGCGAACATCTTCCGCGGCCGCAGTCCCAGCGACTGGCGGCAGCGGGTGTTCGGCGGGCAGGTCGCCGGGCAGGCGCTGGTCGCGGCGGGCCGGACCGTGCCCGCCGACCGCCCGGTGCACTCCCTGCACGCGTATTTCATCCGCCCGGGCGATCCCGCGGTGCCCATCGTCTACCTGGTGGACCGGGTGCGCGACGGCCGGTCCTTCACCACCCGGCGGGTGTCGGCCATCCAGCACGGCAAGACGATCTTCACCTTGTCCGCGTCGTTCCACCGCGACGAACCCGGTTTGTCGCACGGCGCGCCGATGCCCGCCGTGCCGCCGGCCGAGTCGATCCCCCCGGTCGGCCATGAATTTTTCGCCGGGAATCCGATCGACCTGCGTTTCGTGGGCCCGCCGGTGGGCGTGGCCGCGGCTGCCCCGGCCGGGGAGGAGCCGGTGGTGATGGAGCCGGTGGTGGTAGCGCCGGTGGTGGAGCCGGTAGTGGACCCGGTGCCGGGCGCGGGGCACAGCCTGGTGTGGCTGCGGGCCGACGGCGAGCTACCCGACGACCCGCTGCTGCACGTCTGCCTGATGACTTACGTCTCGGATCTGACCCTGCTCGATACGGTGCTGCGCAGGCAGGGCATCTCCTGGGCCGACGGCCACGTCAGCGGGGCCAGCCTGGACCACGCGATGTGGTTCCATCGGCCGTTCCGGGCCGACCGGTGGCTGCTCTACGACCAGGAATCGCCGGCCGCGGCGGGTGCGCGTGGCCTTGCCCGCGGGCAAGTGTTTACTGACCAAGGCGAGCTAGTGGTGTCCGTAGTCCAGGAAGGACTGATCCGCCAGTTGCGGTAGCGACCAGGGCAACCAGTTGGGGTAGCGGCCAGGAACCAGCTGCGGAACCGGCCAGAAAAAGAGTTGCCCCGCCCCGGCCGGGTTCTTTAGGCTGCTCACATGTCCAGGGCGAGCTGACGACGCCATGAGGAAGGGAGGTGTCCTGGTGAATAACGACATGTACTCGGTTCCGGTCGCGGACCTGCCGCGGGCCGGAGCTTTTGCTGCCACACCAGGTGCCTGCCTGCCGATGGGCGTGCTGGCTCTCCTCGGCCCGGCCGAGTACCCCCTGACGGCGCGACCGCGCGTCATCACCGGTGTTCTCGCGCAGCGGCGCGACCAGGCGCCTACCCAGGTCGAGCCAGGCATCTTCGGCCAGCCGAGCACCTCCGTCAAGACGTACACCCACGCGATGAGCGCTGCCGCTGATGGTGGCAGCCAAACGGGTTCGCTCCCAGCCTGGGATCCGGTCTAGAAAGGCCGGCCTGGATCCCCAAAGGCCGCGGACCCGCACCGGGTCCGCGGCCTTAGCTATGTCGGGCCCCGTTTTGTCAGACCCATGAGAGACGGTATGAGCAAGACGAGAGGGGTTGGACAATGTACGGGCCCGGTACCGCCGCCGTAGCAGAGGGCGCGGCGGGGTTCGAGGCAGTCTCGGCACCAGAATCCGTGAGGTCAGGCCAGCCGCGCAGCGTGCCGGTCGGGGTGACCCCCACTGTGGTGCCGGCGGCGCGCAGTGCTGAGTTGCCCTGCACCGACGATCCGGAGCTGTTCTTCGCCGAATCTCCGCAGGATGTGGAGACGGCTAAGGCGCTCTGCGTCGGTTGCGCCGCCCGGATGGCGTGCCTGTCCGGGGCCGTGGAGCGCCGGGAGCCTTGGGGCGTGTGGGGCGGCGAGCTCTTCCTGCGCGGCCAGATCGTGCCGCGGAAGAGGCCGCGCGGACGTCCGCGAAAGCACGACGTGG
Source organism: uncultured Actinomycetes bacterium (assembly GCA_963717125.1). GTDB lineage: Bacteria > Actinomycetota > Actinomycetes > Streptosporangiales > Streptosporangiaceae > RYN-230. Next base: position 992,953 of record CAVQVG010000007.1, on the reverse strand, counting down.
CGGCCTGACCTGTCGTCGGCCAGCGAATAAGTCAGTGAAGACGGGCGGTGGAGTGACATGTACTCAGCCAACTATCCAGCAGCGCGGCAACGCGAGCTGCTGGCCCAGGCCCGCCGTGATGGTCAGATAGCGCACCTGCGAGCGGTGCGCCGGGCGGTCCGCCGGGTGGACCGGGCCGCCCGCCGGCTGGAGCGGGCGCAGCACGCCGCGCGGCAACTGCACGGTGTGCGGCAGACGTCCTGACCAACCTGCGGGGGAGCGGGGGCGGCCGGTAACCGGCCGCCCCCGCGCCGCGTTCAGCGGGGGGCCAGATCCCCGGGGCGGGCGTCCCGGTCCTCCGGGCCGGGGTCCAGCACGTCGGCGACGGCTGGCCTTTCCGGCTCGGTGCCGTCCACGCCGTTCGGGCCCGGCTGGGCTGGGGCGGGCTGGCCTGGGGCGGTGCCATCCGTGGTGTAGCCCGGCATCCAGCGGATCATCTCGGCCCGGAACGGCCCCTCCGACTCGAGCTGGCACAGCACCCCGATGCCCTCGGTGGATACCCGGTGGATGAGCACGTACGACGGCGGCAGGTTGAGCCGCCGGCCTAGGTTGGAGGAGCGCGGGTCGGTGACCCGGACCGCTTCGGAGCGCAGCCATTCCCGGCTGAACTTGAACGTGTCCTGCCGGGACGGCTCAGCCAGCGGGGCCAGGAACGCGTACAGCGCGTCCAGGTCGACCTCGATGCCCGGGCGGACGAAACCCTGGTCGCGCAGCTCGTCCTCGGCCTCGTGGATGTCGTCGTCGCTGTGGATGATCCGGAGCAGCTTGCCGATGAACGGCGGCAGGCCGTCGGGCAGCCGGTCCACGGCGCCGAAATCGAGCACGCCCAGCCGGCCGTCGGCAAGCATCCGGAAATTGCCCGGATGCGGGTCAGCATGGAGCAACCCGGCGCGAGCCGGGCCGGAGAACAGGAACCGGGTGAAAAGTATCCCGGCCCGGTCGCGTTCCTCCTGGGTGCCGGCCTCGATGATCCGGGACAGCGGCGTCCCGTCCATCCATTCGGTGATGAGCACATGGTCGGTGGCCTGCACGACCGGTGGTACGTAGATGTCCGGGTCGCCGGCGTAGGCGGTCGCGAAGGCCTGCTGTGAGGTGGCCTCCAGCCGGTAGTCGATCTCCTCCGCGATCCGGGACCGCAGCTCATCCAGCAGCGGCTTGACCTCGAGCCCGGGCATCAGGATGCCGAACAGCCGCCCCGCCCGGCTGAGCTGGTTGAAGTCGCTGAGCAGCGCCCGCCCGGCCCCCGGATACTGGATCTTCACCGCCACCTGGCGGCCGTCCTGCCAGACCGCTTGGTGCACCTGCCCGATGGACGCGGCCGCCCGGGGCTGGTCGTCGAACTCGCGGAAGGTGTCCCGCCAGGCCGGGCCGAGATCTCCGGCCAGCACCTGGTGCACAGTCCGGGCAGGCAGCGGCGGGGCGGCTTCCTGCAGCCTGGTCAGCGTGGCCCGGTACGGGCCGGCGATCTCCGGCGGTAGCGCGGCCTCGAAGATCGACAGCGCCTGGCCGAGCTTCATCGCGCCGCCCTTGAGCTCGCCCAGCACCCGGAAGATCTGCTCCCCGGTGCGCTGCTGGATCTCGGCGGCGACCAGTTCAGCGGGCTTGCCGCCGATGCGTTTCCCCAGCCCGAGGGCAGTGCGGCCGAGCAGGCCGGCGGGGAGGGTAGCCAGTTTCGCAGTCCGGGTCACGGCTCGTCGAGGTAGATCGCTCACTCTCACATTCTCGGCCAGGTTGCCGGGCGAGTGCTACAGCGGCATTGCCCATGCCGCGGCCAGCTGCGCCGCCGCCACTGCCAGCCGGGCGATACGAGCTCCAACGTGGCGTTGGTCACCGCGTCGGCCGGCCGGGCCAGATCGAGGCAGCCGAGCACCTGGCTGACCGCCTGGGCGGCCACCGCGGTGGCCAGTGTGGCCGCGCAGGCCACCGGCTGGGCCGCTTGCCCGGCCAGCTGGGCCAGGATGAATGGCCAGGCTGGATCGCGGTCGCTGCGGGCCAGCTCCACGCAGCCCAGGCAGGCGGACTGGCCGGGCACCACCAGCGGCCCGACCACCCCGATCGCCTCCCGGGCCGACGCCGCCAGGTGCAGCACCCCGCTGGTTACCAGCTGCGCCGGTAACTCAGGCGGGTAGGCGTCGGTCAGCACGGCCAGATCCGGCCGCGCGCCAGCGCCGTTCCGGCGCTGATTCTGGCTTTGGCCGCTGCTCTGGCTTTGGCCGCTGCTGTGACTCTGGCGCGGTGCGGCGGCCGGCGGCGGGCTGTCGCGGCGCCGGGTGCGCGGCGGGCGGCCGGGGATGGTAGGCCGCCACGCGGACTGGCCCAACAGCCCGGTGCACGCGACCCGGCCGACCCCGGACGCGGTCAGCAGGCTGGCGATCTCCGACCCGAGCGGGCCCGCGCCGTACACGCGGACCGACGCGGCTTGCCGCCGCGCCAGGACCCGGGCCCCGCCATCGGTGTGCCCATGCGCTAGCGCCACCGTGGCCAGCTCGCGGGCCAGCCGGGCCCGCGGCCCATCGGGCAGCGCGCGCAACTCGGCCGCCGGGAAGTCCTGCACCGCGCCCGCCGCCGCGAGCAGGCCGATCACCTGGTCGGCCGCGTCCCGCGAGATGCCGAGCCGCTCGGCCGCGGCCAGCACCTGGCCGTGCTCCCGGCTGCCGTCCAGCAGCCCGATCAGCGCCGCTGCCCCGCCCATCCCGGTCAGCGCGACGGCCCGTCTCGGGTCGATGCCGATCTGCAGGGTGTCCCGGTCCCGCCAGACCACCAGGAGTCCTGGCTTGATCGCTGGCCGCATACTGTGATCGTGCCACGACGCACCGACATTCCCGGCCGGGTGACGACGTGATCACTTGATCACCTCGGTCTGTCGTTGACACGGTACGTTTGCATGGTGTTGACAAAGACATTCAGCACGAACGATGGTGCTGTGTCCGGTCATCAGGTCAAAGCCCGACGGCGATGACCGATCCTCAGGATCCCCCCGCCATTGAGGCGCACCGAACGCTTCGCCAGGTTCCACTGAGAGTTGCTGGGGCTACGGGTTGCATCGGATCGGTCTGCATCCTGGTCGGCGTCGCACAGAGAGGTTCGCCCTTCGCGTCGAAGCTGCCCGGCGCCTGGTTCTTCGGTACGGCCGATGGGGCGTCGGGTACGAGCCAGAACAGCACTTTCCTGGCCATCATGGTCTTGTATCTGGGCGTCGCCCTCATGATCGGATCCTGGTTCGAGGTCGTCCGGACGCTGCGCCGCAATCCAGCCACCCCGGTCAGGACGGTGGTGGCGATTATGGCCGCGTGGGCGGTTCCGGTGCTGGTGATGCCACCGCTGTTCAGTCGCGACGTGTACAGCTACGCAGCGCAGGGCGAAATGGTCAGTCGGGGGCTCAACCCGTATGCCCACGGGCCAACGGCGCTTGGTCCGAATCCCTATCTCACCCTGGTCAACCCGATCTGGCGAAACGCCCACGCTCCGTACGGACCGGCCTGGGAGCGACTAGCCGGCGGGATCGTCCAGCTTGCCCGCCACGACGTGATCGTGACGATCGTAGGATTTCGGTTCGTTGCGCTGATCGGGATCGTGCTGATCGCCTTGGGAGTCCCTGCTCTGGCCCGATCCGTCGGACGTGATCCTGCGGCGGCCCTTGCGCTTGCTGTCCTGAACCCCCTCGTTTTGCTGGTGCTCCTCGGTGGCGCTCACAACGACGCGCTGATGCTCGGCCTGCTCGTCGCTGGCTGCGCCGCCGCCCGGCGCAATCACGTTCTGATCGGGTTGCTGCTGTGCTCACTGGCTGCCGAAGTCAAGGTCCCGGCTCTGATCGGCGCCCTGTTCATCGGATGGTGGTGGAGCGAGGGGACCGCGAGTTGGCGACAGCGGCTTCTGCGGATCGCTGCGGCGATGCTGACCGCGGTGGCCCTGATGGCGGTGATCGGACTGGTCTCAGGGTTCGGTTGGCGCTGGCTCGACGGGCTCAGCAATCCCGGCGTCGTGGTGTCCTGGCTGGACCCGGTTACCGCCGTCGGCCTATTGCTCAGCCATGTCTCCGGTGCTCTGGGCTTCGGGGGCCACTCGGCGGCCTATGTCCAGTCCGCCCGGGCGGTGGGCTTCGCGCTGGCCACGGTCATCTCGATCGGATTGGTCCTGCGTTCCGCTCGGGTAGGGGCGATGCAGGCTCTTGGCTGGAGCCTTCTCGCCTTCGTGCTCCTCGGACCGGTGGTATGGCCCTGGTACGAGACGTGGGGATTCGTCTTCCTAGCCGTGATCGCAGAGGCGTGGACATTGCGCCTGCTCCTGGCGTTGTCGGCGGTGGCCTGCTTCGCCGATGTGCCAAGTGCGCGCTGCTATGCCGCCAACCCCGCTCTGGCCATCGTCTGCTGGACCGTCTTGGTGGGATCGATCCTCGCTTATGGCGTCGTCCGGCTGGTGCCTGCCATCCCCAGGACCCCGCCAGCGCATGTCGATCCAGCCAGGATCCACACGATGTCGGATTGAACGCCACTCCGGGGCGAGGCCCCCGGGTGCGTGCGGTGAGCCAGTGACTGCCTCGGCTCCCGGCGGGTCGTGCGCCCCCTTCCCCGGAGTGACGGCGGCCCGCCACCCGGGGGACCCGTGGGTGGTGAGGCTAAGCGGGCCGGCCCGGACAGTCAAAGCGGGCTGTGGATAAGGCTGTGGAATTCCTGGGGAGATTGCGGAGAGCCATTGTGGATAGAGCGGGGGATGATGGTGAATTCCCCGACCTGGCGGCGATCTGACCGCTCCCGACCTGGCAATACTCTGTGCACTGGCTGTGGATAACAGACAATTTCCGGTGCCGCCGACGACGGGTGATTAACACGCTCCGCACACGGCCGACCGGGTCACCGGGTGCCAGTCAGTGCATGACGGCACCCGGGTGGCCCGCCGCGGACCGGTGGGATCGGTCCGCGGCGCCCGGGCCGGGCCAGCGGGCCGCGCCGCTCAGCCCGCGCCGCCTGGGCTGCTGCCTTCCGGCCCAGGGCCTTCGTCCGGGCGGTCCGGGCCGGGGCCGCTCGAGTCTGGGCCGCCCGCGTCGGAGCCGTCCTCGTCCGGCTTGGCGGCGTCGGCAGCCGTCTCGACCGCCTCGATCTCCTCGTCCAGGCTGGACATGTCGAGTTCCGGCCGGCCGGCCACGAACCCGGCTGGGTCGTTCAGGTCCTCAGCCGTGGGCAGCAGGTCGGGATGCGACCACACCGCGTCCCGGCCAGCAACGCCGCGGACCTCGGTGAGCTGCTGCCATAGCGCCGCGGCCTCGCGCAGCCGCCGCGGCCGGAGCTCCAGCCCGACCAGGGTGGCGAAGGTCTGCTCGGCCGGGCCGCCGGTGGCCCGGCGCCGCCGGATGGCCTCGGCCAGCGCGCCGGCCTGCGGCAGCCGGTCGGCCGAGGCGGCGCCGACCACCGTGGCCACCCAGCCTTCGACCAGCGCCAGCAGGGTCTCCAGCCGGGACAGCGCGGCCTTCTGCTGCGGCGTGTCCTCGGGCTGGAACAGCGAGGCGTCGGCCAGCGCGTCGCGCAGCGCCTCCGGGTTGGACGGGTCGATCTGCGGCATCGCGTCGCGCAGCGCCGAGGTGTCCACGGCGATGCCCCGGGCATAGTCCTCGACCGCGGCCAGCAGCCGGGACCGCAGCCACGGGACGTGGGCGAACAGCCGGTGGTGGGCGGTCTCGCGAAGGGCCAGGAAGATGCGGATCTCGTCCGCGCCCACCGACAGCCCTTCGCTGAACTCGGCCACCCCCGACGGGAGCAGCGCGGCCACGCCCTCCGGGCCGAGCGGCAGGCCCACGTCCGTGGAGCTGACCACCTCTTGGGCCAGCGCGCCCACCGCGGCGCCGGTCTGGCCGCCGACCATCATGCCGCCGATCCGGCGCATCATCGCGCCCAGGCCGCCCATGCTGCCCAGCCCGGCCAGGCCGCCCATGCCGCCGGTCACGGCCTGCAGCGCCTGGTTCAGCTCGCCGGGCAGCTCACCGCCCTCGCCGGGGTCCATGGTGAGCATGCCGCCCATCGCGTCGACCGCCTTGTCGGCGATCGGGTCACACAGCTTGGACCAGACCGGCAGCGTGGCCTCGACCCATTCCGACCGGCTCCAGGCCTGCGCGGTGCGCACCCCGCTGGGGAACGCGGTCACCTCGTCCAGCCACAAGTCGGCCAGCCGGATCGCCTCGACGACCTTCTGCCGGTCGCTATCCAGCACGCTGGGGTCGCCCTCGGCGGCTACTGTGTGCCGGGCGACGTTCTTGGCCAGGTCCCAGTTGACCGGGCCGCCCTGCCAGGACATCAAGTCGGCGAACTGCCGCAGCGCGTCCGCGAACTGCTGCGGATCACCGAACGGGTTGCCCTCGCCTGGCGTCTCGCCGGAACCACCCGGACCGCCGGAACCACCGGATCTACCCTGGCCTCCGGAACTTCCGGAACCGCCAGGCCGGCCAAAGCCGAAGGGAGGATCAGCCATCTCCGCGACCTCTCAGGCAGGATGGAAGGGTCACACCCGCCACGTTATCCCGGGAGCGGCACACGTTGAGCACTGCACAGGCCCAGGTTCGCCGCAAGCGCACTGAGCCGGCGCCGCGTACCGGCCGCGGTAACCGGGCTGGTGGCGGCGGCGCGCCCGAGGCTGACCGCGGTGCGCGGGCGCCGTCCGCCCCACCCGCCAAAGCCGAGCCGGCGGCCCAGCCGGCGGCCGGGCGCGCCCAGCCTGCCGAGCGGGGCCCGGTGGTAGCCATCACCGGCGCGGCCCGCGGTCTCGGCCATGCCCTGGCGCTGCGGCTGGCGGCGTCGCCGGCGGCCCGCCGGGTGATCGCCATCGATGACCACCGGGGTGACGTCGTCGGGGTGACCTGGCGGCTGGCCGACGTCCGCGACCCGGCGCTGGCGGGCCTGCTGACCGGGGTGGACGTGCTGGTGCACACCGACATCGACATGTCGGCGGATACCGACCACCGGGCCCGCCGGGCGTTCAACGTGCGCGCCGCGCAGACCGTGCTGACCGCGGCGGCGGCCGGCCGGGTGGGCCGGGTGATCCTGATCACCAGCGCGATGGTGTACGGGGCGGACCCGGACAACCCGGTGCCGCTGCCCGAGGACGCGCCGCTGGGCCTGGATCACGACGGCAGCGTGGCGGGCGACCTGCTGGAGATCGAGCACCTGGCGCGCCGCTCGCCGCGGTCGCACCCGGGCATGGCGATCACCGTGGTGCGACCCGCCGCACTCGTCGGCGAGGGGGTGGACACCCTGGTCACCCGGCATTTCGAGGCACCGCGGCTGCTCACCGTGAAAGGCGCCGCGCCGCGCTGGCAGTTCTGCCACATCGAGGACCTGGTGTCCGCGCTCGAGCTGGCGGTGACCGGCACTATCTCCGGCGCGTTCGCGGTCGGCTGCGACGGCTGGCTGGAGCAGGACGAGGTGGAGGAGCTCAGCGGGCTGCGCCGGATGGAGCTGCCCGCCGGGCTGACGTTCGGCACCGTGCAGCGGCTGCACCGGATCGGCATCACCCCGGCGCCCGTCTCCGACCTGCGCTACGTGGTGTACCCGTGGGTGGTGGACTGCCGGGCGCTCCGCGACGTCGGCTGGCGGCCGTCGTACGACAACGCGACCGCGCTCGGCGTCCTGCTCAAGCAGCGGGCCGGGCACCACGCCGTGGCCGGCCGCCGGCTGCCGCGCAAGGAAGCGACGATCACCGCGGCCGGGGCCACCGTGGCGGTCATCGGCACCGCGGCCATCGTGCGGGCGGCCCGGCGCCGCAAGCGCGGCAGCTAACCCCGGTCAGCTAGCCCCGGCGAACCGGCACCGCCGGCCCGGGCTTCCAGGTTCAGGCGCTACCTTGGCTCCGTGAATGTGATCCGGCTGGCCGAGGTGCGCGATGCCCCGCTGTCCGTGGACGAGGTGCACAACGCCGTGTCCGATCCGGCGGCGGGCGGGATCGTCCTGTTCACCGGCACGGTGCGGAACCACGACGACGGCCGCGACGTGCGCCACCTGTCCTACTCCGCGCACCCGTCCGCGGCCGCGCAACTCCGCCAGGTGTGCGAGAAGGTGGCCGCGGACCACCCGGTGACCGCGATCGCCGCGGTGCACCGGACCGGCGACCTGGCGATCGGCGACCTCGCCGTCGTGGTGGCGGTGTCCAGCCCGCACCGCGCCGAGGCGTTCGCCGCCTGCCGGGCCCTGATCGACGAGCTCAAGCAGAGCGTCCCGGTCTGGAAGCACCAGGTATTCGGCGACGGCGTGAGCGAATGGGTGAACAGTGCGTAGTCTTCCCCCCATGTCCCGCCGCACCGTCACGCTGCTGGTGGCCGGCATCGGGGTGGTGGTGGCGGCGCTTGCCGCGGCCCTGCTGCCGGTTCCGTACGTGATCCTCAGCCCGGGCCCGACGCTGAACACGCTGGGGCGGACCTCCAGCGGCCCGCTGATCAGCATCAGCGGGCACCGGACCTATCCGACCAACGGGCATCTCAACCTGGTCACGGTGTCCTTCCTGGGCGGCCCGGGCGACGGGTTCAACGTGTTCACCGCGCTACGCGCCTGGCTCACCCCGCACGAAGCGGTCGTCCCGGAGCAGGAACTCTTCCCGACCGGGCAGTCCGAGCAGCAGGTGGAGCGGCAGGACACGCTGCAGATGGTCAGCTCGCAGCAGACCGCCGAGGCGGCCGCGCTGTGCGCGCTGGGCATCCACTTCACCACCCTGGACACGGTCACCCAGACCGAGAAGGGGCTGCCCGCGGCCGGGGTGCTGAAGCCGGGTGACCAGATCACCGGGGTGGACGGCACGCCGGTCGGCTGCACCCACGACACCGGCACCCTGATCCGCCAGCACCCCCCGGGCAGCCTGGTCACGCTCACCGTGCTGCGGCAGGGCCGGACCGAGCACATCCGGCTGAAGACGGCCAACGTCCAGGGGCACTCGGTGATCGGGGTGTTCCTGACCGAAAGCTACCGGTTCCCGTTCACCATAAACATCAAGGTGGGCAACATCGGTGGGCCTAGCGCGGGCATGATGTTCGCGCTGGGCATCGTGGACAAACTGACCCCGGGCAACCTGACCGGCGGGAGGTTCATCGCGGGCACCGGCGAGATCTCGGCTGACGGCGCGGTCTCGCCGATCGGCGGCATCCAGCAGAAGATGGCCGGGGCCCGGGCGGCGGGCGCGACCTGGTTCCTCACCCCGGCGGCGAACTGCCCGGACACCAGCGGGGCGGTGCCCGCCGGGCTGCATCTGGCCAAGGTCTCCACGCTGCACCAGGCGCTGACCGACCTCGCCGCGATCAAGGCGGGCCACAGCGTTCCCGGCTGCTGACCGGCGGCCGGGAACGCTGCGGCCGCAGACCGGCGGCCGCAGACCACCGGCCACGTCCGGTTGCGACGCGGCAGGCAGCAACGACGGTAGATTGGCGCCGCGCGGCGGCGACGTAAGGGGGAGTGCGTGAGCATCCGGCCACCCGCACCGGCCAGGCCGCCTGGCCGCCCGGCGCTCGCCCTGACCCGCTTGCCGCGGCTGGTTCTGCCGGTCCTCGCCGGGCTGGTCGGGCTCATCGTGCTGGTCGCCATCGTGGCCGGGATCTGGACCGACTGGCTGTGGTTCAGCGCCGTGCACTACCCGTCGGTGTTCGGCATCACCTACGGCACCAGATGGGCCATGTTCTTCGTGGCCGGGCTGTTCATGGCCCTGGTCACCGGGGTCAACGCGGTTCTCGCCTACCGGCTGCGGCCGATCTACCGGCCGGTGCCCACGGCGGGCGCGGGCGGGGACAGCTACCGGCTGGCCATCGACCCGCACCGGCGGCTGCTGCTCGGCGTGCTGCTCGCCGTGATCGGGCTGATCTCCGGCGTCTCGGCGGCCGGCGCCTGGCGGACCTGGCTGCTGTTCGTCAACCAGGTCAACTTCGGCGTCAAGGATCCCCAGTTCCACCTGGACCTGTCGTTCTTCGTCTTCACCTACCCGTTCATCCGGCTGGTGCTCAGCTACCTGTTCTGGGCCGTGCTGCTGTCGCTGGTGCTGGCCGCGCTGGTGCACTATCTCTACGGCGGGCTGCGCATGCAGGGCCGGCATCCCCGGGTGACGGTGGCCACCCAGGCCCACCTGTTCGTGCTGGTCGGGATCTTCGTGCTGCTCAAGGCGGTCGCGTACTGGTTCGACCGGTACGGCATCGACTTCTCCCAGCGCGGCGCGGTGACCACGGGGGCGTCCTATACCGACGTGAACGCGGTGCTGCCGGCCAAGACTGTGCTCGCGGTGATCGCCATCCTGTGCGCGCTGCTGTTCTTCGCGGGCGCGGCCCGGCGCAGCGCGATGCTGCCCGCGGTCGGGTTCGGCCTGCTGGTGCTGTCCGCGATCCTGATCGGGGGGCTGTACCCGGCGATCATCCAGCAGTTCGTGGTCAAGCCGAACGAGCTGGCCAAGGAGACCCCCTACATCCAGCGCGAGATCAACAGCACCCGGCAGGCCTACGGCATCACCGCGGCCACCGTCTCCGTGCACGGCTACCCGGCCATCGCCGACACGTCTTCGTCCTCGCTGCCCAGCCAGGTCGCCGGGCTGCACGGTTTCCGGCTGCTCGACCCGGACGTCGTGTCGCCCACGTTCCAGCAGTTGCAGCAGGTCAAGAGCTACTATCAGTTCCCCGGCCAGCTGGCCATGGACCGGTACTCGCTGCCCGGGGCGGGCCCGCTGCCGCAGGACACCGTGGTCGCGGTGCGCGGCATGGGCGGCCCGCCGCCCGGCCAGGGCAACTGGATCAACACCCACCTGGTCTACACGCACGGCTTCGGCGTGGTCGCCGCCACGGCCAACGACGTGCAGCCGGACGGCAACCCGGCGTTCGTGGAGAGCCAGATCCCGCCCACCGGAGTGCTCGGGCTGCGCCAGCCCCGGGTCTACTTCGGCCAGCAGCAGAACAGCTACGCGATCGTGGGCGGCCCGGCCGGCAGCCACCAGCAGGAGCTCGACTACCCGTCGAACGGCGGCCAGCAGAACAACACCTACCGCGGCGGCGGCGGCGTCAGCGTCGGATCGCCGCTGAACCGGCTGCTCTACACGATCAAGTTCCACGAGCTGAACATCCTGCTGTCCGGGGCGATCAACAGCGACTCGAAGATCCTCTACGACCGGCAGCCCCTGGCCCGGGTGGCCAAGGTCGCGCCGTTCCTCACCCTGGACGGCGAGACCTACCCGGTGGTGGCGAACGGGCAGATCTGGTGGGTGGTGGACGGGTACACGACCACCGACCTGTACCCCTACTCGCAGCGGGTCGGCCTGGCCCAGGCCACCTCGACCAGCGACGCGCCGGGCGGCTCGGTGGCCGGGCAGCAGGTCGGCCAGCTCAACTACATCCGCAACTCGGTCAAGGCCGTCGTCAACGCGTACACCGGGGCGGTCACGCTGTACGCCTGGGACGACCACGACCCGGTGCTGCAGACCTGGATGCGGGCGTTCCCCGGCGTCATCAAGCCGAAGCGGGACATCCCGGGCTACCTGATGCCGCACCTGCGCTACCCGCCGGACCTGTTCGAGGTGCAGCGCCAGGTGCTGGCCCAGTACCACGTGCTGTCCGCGCAGTCGTTCTACGGCGGGCAGAACTTCTGGGCGGTGCCCAACTCCGGCAACTCGGGCAACTCGGGCAGCCAGCCGCCGTACTACCAGACGATGACCATGCCGGGGGCGCCGGCCGAGTTCTCGCTGACCTCCTCGCTGGTCCAGCGGGGCCGCCAGAACATGGCCGCCTACCTGGCCGTGGACAGCAACCCGCGGTCACCGGACTACGGCACGATCCGGGTCCTGCAGCTACCCCAGGACATCGCCATCCTCGGCCCGGAGCAGGTGCAGAGCACGTTCGAGTCCGACCCGGGCATCTCCTCGCAGCTATCGCTGTACCGGCAGAACGGGTCCAAGGTCATCGAAGGCGACCTGATCACGCTGCCGGTGGCCGGCGGGCTCATCTACGAGGAGCCGTTCTACATCCAGGCGGCCGGCGCGGCGGGCAGCAGCAGCAGCGGCTCGTACCCGGTGCTGAAACGGATCGCGGTGTCGTTCGACGGGAACGTCGGATTCGGCCCCACCGTGCAGAACGCGCTCAGCCAGGTGATCCCGGGCTACGCCGCCCCCGGGGGATCGGGCAGCAGCCAGGGCAGCGGCGGCACCGGGACGGGCTCGGTCAGCGCGGCGGTCCGCGGTGACCTGCAGCAGGCCCAGACGGACTACGCTCAGGCGCAAGCCGCGCTCAAGCACGGTGACCTGGGCAGCTACCAGAAGGACATCGCCAAGATGAAAGCCGCGCTCGACCAGGCCCAGCGGGCGGCCCAGCCGCACCCGGCGGCCTCGCGCGGCGCCACCCCGGCGCCGTCCGCGTCGCCCTAAAACGGCCCGAGCCCGCCCTGGCCGGCCCCTCGCGGGACCACGCCTGGGCGGCTAATCTGGTCTAGACCATAGCGGTCCGGCCCCGGTCCCCAGGTCGCGCGGTGCGGCGCGACACGGCGTGGTTGAACATCAGCGGCGATGCTCACCGGCAGGTTGACGGAGGGCGTACGCTCGGTCGTGACGGGAATCCATGAATGCTGATTTGCCAGTTATCTGGCACCTCGGGCCCGTAGACGGGGGGAAGGAGACAGACTGCTCGTGGCACCTCGGGTGCTGGTTAACGCCACCGCTGTGCCAGCGGACCGGGGCGCGCTCGGCCGTTACGTGGACGGTCTGATCGCGGCGCTGGGGACCATGGGAGCCGACCTCGCGGTCGCCTGCCAGCGAGCCGACGAGGAACGCTACGGCAGGCTCGTCCCCGGCGCCACCGTGGTGGCCGGGCCGACCGCGATCGCGCACCGCCCCGCCCGGCTGGCCTGGGAGCAGACCGGCCTGCCGCTCGTCGCCCAGCAGGTGAACGCGGACGTGCTGCACTCGCCGCACTACACGATGCCGTTGCGCCCCGGCGTTCCCGTGGTAGTCACCATCCACGATCTGACGTTCTTCACCGAACCGGACGCGCACAACGCGGTCACCGCCACGTTCTTCAAGTCGGCCATCCGCACCGCCGCCCGGCGGGCCACCCGGCTGATCGTCCCGTCCAAGGCGACCCGGGACGAGCTGGTCCGGGTGGTCGGCGCCGACCCGACCCGGATCGACGTCGCGTACCACGGCGTGGACCACACCGTTTTCCACCGGCCGAGCCCGGAGCGGATACACCAAGTGTCCGACCGGCTGGGCCTGCACGGCCACCCGTACGTGGCTTACCTGGGCGGGCTGGAGCCGCGGAAGAACGTGCCCGCGCTGATCACCGGCTGGGCGGCCGCGGTGACCGACCTGCCCGACCCGCCCGCGCTGGTGCTCGGCGGCGGCAGCGGGTGGAGCGAGGAAGTGGACGAGGCGGTGGCGGCGGTGCCCGCGCACCTGCGCCTGGTCCGCCCCGGCTACCTGCGCTTCACCGACCTGCCCGGCTTCCTCGGCGGCGCGCTGGTGGTGGCGTTCCCGAGCCGCGGCGAAGGCTTCGGGCTGCCGGTGCTGGAGGCGATGGCCTGCGGCGCGCCGGTGCTCACCACGCACCGCACGTCACTGCCCGAGGTGGGCGGGGACGCGGTCGCGTACACCGAGCCGGACGCCGCGGACATCGAGGCGGCGCTGCGCGGGCTGCTGGCCGATCCGGCGCGCCGGGAGGCGCTCGGCGCGGCGGGCCACGCCCGCTCCCAGGAATTCAGCTGGACCGCGTCGGCCGAGGCGCACATGGCCTCCTACCAGCGTGCGGCAGCGCAGCGCGGAGAGTAATCTCGCTGCTCATGTCAGGCCAGCCGCACGCACCCGCGGACCGCGAACCGCTCGAAGCCATCCTGCTCGTGGGCGGGCAGGGCACCCGGCTGCGGCCCCTCACGATCGGCACGCCCAAGCCGCTGCTGCCCACCGCCGGGGTCCCGTTCCTGGCCCACCAGTTCGCCAAGGCGGCGGCCTCCGGTGTCACCCACGTCGTGCTGGCCACCGCCTACCGGGCCGAGATGTTCGCCGAGTGCTTCGGCGACGGAACGGCGTTCGGCCTGGAGATCTCGTATGTGCAGGAGGCGGAACCGCTGGGCACGGGCGGCGCCATCCGGAACGCCGCGGCCGGGCTGCGCGGCGGCCCGGACAGCCCGGTCGTGGTGCTGAACGGGGACGTGCTGTCCGGGCACGACATCCCGGCCCAGATCGACCTGCACCGCAAGACCGACGCCGCGGTCACCCTGCACCTGGTCGAGGTGCCTGACCCGGCCCGGTTCGGCTGCGTGCCGACCGATGGCAGCGGACGGGTGACGGCATTCCTGGAGAAGACCCCGAACCCGGTGACGAACCGGATCAACGCGGGCTGCTACGTGTTCCGCCGGTCGATCATCGATGAGATACCGCCGGGCCAGGTGATCTCCGTCGAGCGGTCGACGTTTCCCGGGCTGATCAGCGCGGGCGCGATCGTCATGGGCTACCCGGAGTCCGCGTACTGGCTCGACGTGGGCACCCCGGAAGCGTTCGTGCAGGGCTCGTGTGACCTGGTGCGCGGGCGGCTGCTGTCCACCGCGGTGCCGCCCGGCCGGGGCGCGCCGGGGGAGCGGCTGGTGCTGGACGGGGCCGAGGTGCACCCGTCGGCCCGGGTGCACGGCGGCACCACGGTCGGCGCGGACGCGCGGGTGGCCGCGGACGCGCACGTCGGCGGCAGCGTGCTGTTCGACGAGGCCAGCATCGGCGCGGGCGCCCGGGTGACCGGCAGCGTGGTGGGCCGGGGCGCGCGGATCGGCGAGGGCGTGATCCTGGACGGGGTGGTCATCGGCGACGCGGCGCGCATCGACCCCGGAAACGAGCTGTGTGCCGGGCTGCGCGTCTGGCCCGGTGAGGAACTGGGCCCGACGTGCGTTCGCTTCTCCACGGACGTGTGAGCGCCGGGCAGGCCCCGCGGGAGGCGCGGGCGCCCGGGCCGGAGCGCCCGCCCTTTTCCGAACGCCCGTACGCGGCGGATGCCGCCGACCCAGACGCGGTCGGCGAGTGGCGGGTGCCGTTCGTGCTGGACGTCCCGCGGACGCTGGGCGTGCACGCCCGTGGCCCGGGCGACCCGGCGTACCAGGTGGACGCCGCCGGCCGCATCTGGCGCACCTCACTAACTCCGGACGGCCCAGGCACAGTGCTGATCCGGGGGGGCGACCCCCCGGAACCCCCCGATCGCCGCTCCGCGCCGAGGCCGGCAGGCCGGCCGTCCGGGCTGAGGCCGGATCGCCGCTCCGCGCCGAGGTCGGCGCAGTCGGCCGGGCCGGCCCAGGGGGACACTGTGCTCACGGCGGAGGCTTGGGGGCCGGGGGCGTCCTGGCTGCTGGGCGCGCTGCCCGGCGCGCTGGGCGCGGCCGACGACCAGGCCGGCTTCGACCCGGCCCACCCGGTGCTCCGCGAGCTGTCCACCCGGTTCCAGGGCGTCCGGGTCGGCCGGACCGGCCGGGTGCTGGAAGCCCTGGTGCCGGCCGTGCTGGAGCAGAAAGTGGTCGGCGTCGAGGCCCGGCGGGCGTGGCGTTACCTGCTGCTCCGGTTCGGCACGCCCGCGCCCGGGCCGGCCCCGGCGGGCATGCGGGTGCCGCCGCCCGCGGCCGTCTGGCGGCGGATCCCGTCCTGGGAGTGGCACCGGGCCGGGGTGGAGGGGGTGCGGGCCCGCACCATCATCGGCGCCGCCGAGGTGGCCGGCCGGCTGGAGGAGATCGTCACGATGGGCTCGGCCGAGGCCGACCGGCGGCTGCGCGCGCTGCCCGGGATCGGCGTGTGGACCTCGGCGGAGGTGCGCCAGCGGGCTTGCGGCGACGCGGACGCGGTGTCCGTCGGCGACTACCACCTGCCCGCCCGGGTTGGCTGGGCGCTGGCCGGCCGGGTGGTGGACGACGCCGGCCTGCTCGAACTGCTCGCCCCGTACCCGGGGCACCGGCACCGGGCGGCCCGGCTGGTGGAGCTGGGCGGGCTGGCCCCGCCGCGCCGTGGGCCGCGTATGTCGGTGCGCGACTACCGGTCGTTCTGAGCTCGACCGGGCCGCTCGTTCTGAGCCCAACCAGGCCGCTCGTTCTGAGCCCAACCAGGCCGCTCGTTCTGAGCCCAACCAGGCCGCCTAGGGTGGTGGGATGAGCGACACCCCCGCCGCCCGCCGCCCATCCCCGCCGCCCGCCGAGCCGCCGCCCGCCGAGCCAGCGCCCGCCGAGCCGGCGTCTGCCGAGCCAGCGCCGCCCGCCACCGCGCTGCGCCGGGTGCTGGCCCGGGCCCGGGACGGGAAGGCGCTCGACCCGGGGGAAGCGGCCATCCTGCTGCACGCTCGGGGTGAGCAGCTGACCGAGCTGCTGGGTTACGCGGCCCGGGTCCGGGACGCCGGGCTGGCCGCCGCGGGCCGGCCGGGGATCATCAGCTACTCGCGCAAGGTGTTCATCCCGCTCACCCGGCTGTGCCGGGACCGGTGCGGGTACTGCACGTTCGTCACCGTACCGGGCCGGCTGGACAGCCCGTACCTGTCCCCGGACGAGGTGCTCAAGATCGCTTCAGACGGCGCCGCGCTGGGCTGCAAGGAGGCGCTGTTCACGCTGGGCGACCGGCCCGAGGCGCGCTGGCCGCAGGCCCGGGAGTGGCTGGACGCGCACGGTTACGACGACACACTGTCCTACGTCCGGGCCATGGCCGTCCGGGTGCTGGAGGAGACCGGGCTGCTGCCGCACCTCAACCCCGGCGTGCTCGGCTGGCAGGACTTCCAGCGGCTCAAGCCGGTCGCGCCGTCCATGGGCATGATGCTGGAGACCACCGCGGCCCGGCTGTTCACCGAGCGGGGCGGGCCGCACTTCGGCAGCCCGGACAAGGACCCCGCGGTCCGGCTCCGGGTGCTGGAGGACGCGGGCCGGTCCAGCGTGCCGTTCACCACCGGGATCCTGATCGGCATCGGCGAGACCCGGGCCGAGCGGGCCGAATCGATCTTCGCCATCCGCCGGGTGGCCCGCGAGTACGGCGGCATCCAGGAAGTGATCGTGCAGAACTTCCGGGCCAAGCCGGACACGAAGATGCGGGCCGCGCCGGACGCCGAGCTGGACGACCTGGCCGCCACCATCGCGGTGGCCCGGCTGGTGCTCGGGCCCGCGCTGCGCATCCAGGCCCCGCCGAACCTAATCGGCGAGGAGTACGGGCTGATCCTGGCGGCCGGCATCGACGACTGGGGCGGCGTGTCGCCGCTCACGCCGGACCACGTCAACCCGGAGCGACCCTGGCCGCAGATCGACGAGCTGGCCCGGCGCACCGCGGCGGCCGGCCTGACGCTGCACGAGCGGCTCACCATCTACCCGGGCTACCAGCGGGAGCCGTGGCTGGACCCCCGGCTGGCCGCGCACGTGGCCGCGCTGGCCGACCCCAGCACCGGGCTGGCTCAGCCGGGCGCGCGGCCCACCGGGCGGCCGTGGCAGGAGCCGGACGGCGGCTGGGGCGAATCGTCCGGCCGGACCGACCTGCATACGACGATCGACAGCACGGGCCGGACCACGGACCGGCGGGCGGACTTCTCCGAGGTGTACGGGGACTGGGCCGAGGTAGCGACCCGGATCGCCCCGGCCGCTCTGCCAGCCCGGGGGGACGACCCCCCGGAACCCCCCGATCGCCACTCCGCGCCGAGGCCGGGCAAGCCGGCCGTCCGGGCTGGGGCCGGATCGCCGCTCCGCGGCGAGCGGCGGCAAGCCGCCGCGGTCTCGGGTGCGCTCTGAGGTGGCGGCGGCGTTGCGTAGTGCGGAACGGGATCCGGCCGGGATCTCGGACAGCGAGGCGCTGACCTTGCTGGACGCCGACGGGGCCGAACTCGACGCGCTGACCGCACTGGCCGACGGGCTGCGCCGGGACGCGGTGGGAGACGACGTCAGCTACATCGTCACCAGGAACATCAACTTCACCAACGTGTGCTACACCGGCTGCCGGTTCTGCGCGTTCGCCCAGCGCCGCACCGACGCGGACGCCTACACGCTGTCCCTGGCGCAGATCGGGGACCGGGCCGAGCAGGCCTGGGCGGCCGGGGCGACCGAGGTGTGCATGCAGGGCGGCATCCACCCGGACCTGCCCGGCACGGCTTACTTCGACATCGCCGCCGAGGTCAAGCGGCGCTGCCCGGACCTGCACGTGCACGCGTTCTCGCCGATGGAGGTGGTGAACGGCGCGTCCCGCACCGGGCTGAGCATCCGGGACTGGCTGGTGGCGGCCCGGGAGGCCGGGGTCGGGTCGCACCCCGGCACCGCCGCCGAGATCCTGGACGACGACGTGCGCTGGGTACTGACCAAGGGCAAGCTCCCCGCCGCGGCCTGGATCGAGGTCATCACGACCGCCCACGAGCTCGGCATCCCGACCAGCGCGACGATGATGTACGGGCACGTAGACACCCCGGCGCACTGGGTCGGGCACCTGCGCGTGATCCGCGGCATCCAGGAGCGCACCGGCGGCTTCACCGAGTTCGTGCTGCTTCCGTTCGTGCACGCGAGCGCGCCGATCTACCTGGCCGGCCTGGCCCGGCCCGGGCCGACCCGGCGGGAGAACCGGGCCGTGCACGCGCTGTCCCGGATCATGCTGCACGGCGCGATCAGCTCGATCCAGTGCTCCTGGGTCAAGCTGGGTGACGACCTGTGCCGGACGGTGCTCCAGGGCGGCGTCAACGACCTGGGCGGCACGCTGATGGAGGAGACGATCAGCCGGATGGCCGGGTCGCAGCACGGCTCGTACAAGACGATCAGCCAGTTCGCCGCGCTGGTCGCCCCCCTGGAGCGGCCGCTGCGGCAGCGCACCACGACCTACGGGCAGCCGCCGGCCGAGCGGCTGGCCGCCGCGGCGGCCAGCGACGGCGTGGCCGCGGCCGTGCGCGCCCCGCTCCCGCTGGTGACGCCGTAGCGGGCACGGTGTTCACGCCGTAGCGGGCGCGGTGTTCACGCCGTAGCGGCCGCACCGGGGCCCGGCAGGGGGCATGATGCTGCGGTGCCGGGCAGGATGCTGCGGCGGCGGGTGACCGCCGCGGAGAGGGGATGACCAGGATGGCCGATCGGGTTGCCACGCCAGTCGCGCCGCCGACCCGGAGCGCGCGGCTCACCGGGTGGGGCCGGATCGCGCCCTCGACCGCGCAGCTGGCCGAGCCGGCCGGCCCGGACCAGGTGGCGGCGCTGCTCGCGGCGGCGCAGGCCGGCCGCGGCGTGATCGCCCGCGGCCTGGGCCGCAGCTACAACAACGCGGCGCAGAACGGCGGCGGCCTGGTCATCGGCACCCAGGCGATGAACCGGATCATCAGCCTGGACACCGAGAGCGGGCTGGCCGTCTGCGAGGCCGGGGTCAGCCTGGAGCGGCTCATGGTGGCCGGGCTGGCGGCCGGCTGGTTCGTGCCGGTGTCCCCGGGCACCCGGCAGGTGACCGTGGGCGGCGCGATCGCGGCCGACGTGCACGGGAAGAACCATCACCGGGCCGGCAGCTTCGCCACGCACGTGCCCTGGTTCGACCTCCTGCTGCCGGACGGCTCGGAGCGCCGGGTGACCCCCGACGCGGAGCCGGCGCTGTTCTGGGCCACCGCAGGCGGCATGGGGCTGACGGGCATCATGCTCCGTGCTGGCGTTCAGCTGATAAGGGTTGAGACGTCGCGGCTGACCGTGGATACGGTGCGCACCGCGGATATCGACGAGACGATGGCCTACCTGGCCGCCACGGACGACCGGTACGGCTACACCGTGGCCTGGACCGACTGCCTGGCCCGGGGCGCGAAGCTGGGCCGCTCGGTGATCACCAGCGGGGACTTCGCCCGGGTCAGCGACCTGGCCCCGTGGGATCAGCGGGACCCGCTCGCGTTCCGGCCCGCGGGCCGGCTCAGCGCCCCGCCCGTCTTCCCGAACGGGCTGCTGAACAGAAGCACGGTCGCGCTGGCCAACGAGGTCTTCTACCGCCGGGCGCCGCGCCGGCTGGACGCGCAGATCCAGGCCATCGGGCAGTTCTTCCACCCGCTGGACGCGATCCGGAACTGGAACCGGGTGTACGGCCCGGGCGGCTTCCGGCAGTACCAGTTCGTGGTGCCGTTCGGGCAGGACCAGCTGGTGCGCTGGGCGCTGGAGCGGATCAGCGCGGCCCGCGCGCCGTCGTTCGTGACCGTGCTCAAGCGGTTCGGCCCGGGCGACCCCGGGTTGCTGTCCTTCCCGCTGGCCGGCTGGACGCTGGCGCTCGACTTCCCCGCCCGCACGCCGGGGCTGGATGGCCTGCTGGACCAGCTGGACACCGAGGTGGCCGACGCGGGCGGCCGGGTCTACCTGGCCAAGGACTCCCGGGTCCGGCCCGAGGTGCTGGCCCAGATGTACCCGCGGCTGGCGGAGTTCCGCCAGCTGCGCGCCGAACTGGACCCGGACGGCCGGTTCGCCTCCGACCTGTCCCGGCGCCTGGGTCTCTAGAGCAGCAGCAGGAAGTCGGCTGGGTCACGAGGGGGGCGGTCCCGGGCCGGGGCGGCCGGGTGGCCGACCCCGACCGCGCCCATCGGTTCCCAGCCGCCGGGCAGGCCCAGCGCGGCGGCGGCCACCGGGCGGCAGAACATGGTGCTGGACACCCAGCATGAGCCCAGGCCCTCCACGGCGAGCGCGACCAGCAGGTTCTGCACCGCGGCGCCGGTCGCGACCAGGAACATCTCTCGTTCCGCCGCGTTCCGCCGCTGGTCAGGGTAGGTGTGCGCGGCGTCCGCCAGCAGGCACGGCACGATGATCAGCGGCGCCCGGCGCAGCGGCTCGCCGCGGCGCACCCGCCGGGTGATCTGCTCCTCGGTGAACCCGTCGCCGCGCAGGTCCGCGATCCAGGCGGCCAGCATGTCATCCAGCAGCCGGGTCCGCGCCGGCGCCGAGGCCAGGACCACGAACCGGACCGGCGTGGAGTGGTGTGGCGCGGGCGCGGTCAGCGCGGCCGCGATCGACCGGCGCACCACGGCCAGGTCCACCGGGTCGGCGGTGAACTCGCGCACCGTGCGCCGCGCGGCCAGCACGTCGGCCGAGCCGTACCGGAACATGTCCTCCTCGGCCGGCCGGATCAGCGCCTGCGCGCCCGGCCCGTCGTCCTCGGTGACCAGCCCGGCCAGGCCCCGGACCACGGCCACCGGCAGCCCGGTCACCTTGCCCTTGACCAGGTCGGCGGCGGACGCCAGCTCATCCGCCACGGCGGCCAGGGTCACCTCGAGCGGGGTGCCGAACGTGTCCGGCTCGCCCCGGTAGTCGCGCACCGGGAGCACCCCGGCCGCGCCGATGGCCTGGTCGGTCTGGCCGGTCCGCCACGGCCGGCCCATGGTGTCGGTGATCAGCACGCCGACCCGGACGCCCAGCCGCTCGTGCAGCCCAGCCCGGATCCGCCGCGCCGACCCGTCGGGGTCCTCGGGCAGCAGCGCCACCGTGCCCGGCGCCAGGTTGGAGGCGTCCACCCCGGCCGCGGCCAGCACCAGGCCGTGCCGGGTCGCCGCGATGCGGGTGGGGCCGCGCCGCGCCACCACCCGGACCGTCTCCGCGTCGATGGCCTTCTCCCGGTCGGCCTGGATGACCCGGCCCTCAGCCTTGCTGACCACCTTCGAGGTGATCACCACGATGTCCCCGTCGGCCAGCGCCGGCCCGGCCGCCGCGATCAGCCCGGCCAGGTCCGCGCCTGGCCCGACCTCGGGAAAGCCGGGCAGGCCGGTCACCGCGAACCCAGGCCCATTCCCGCCCAACGCCCTCGCCGCGCCGGTCCCAGCCGGCTCGTGCCCGGTCATCCGGCCAGCTCCACGGCCAGGTCCAGGGCGGCCCGGGCGATCGCGGCCGTGGCCGGCGGATCGGTCATGTACAGCGGCAGCGCGCGCACCGCGATCCCGGCCAGCTCCGGCGCGTCCACGGCGTCCTTGTCCTGGTCGTCCACCAGCCAGCCGGACAGCAGGCCGGGCCCGTAGTGCGCGGCCACCGCCCGCGCGGTGGCCGGCACCCCGATGGCGGCCAGGCAGGCGTCGGCCATGCCGCGGACCGGGGCGCCGCCGATGATGGGGGACACGCCGACGACCGTTTTGTCCCGCAGCGCCGCCGCGATGCCCGGCACGGCCAGGATGGAGCCGATGCTCACCACCGGGTTGGACGGCGGGAACACGACCACGTCGGCCGCGGCGATGGCGGCCAGCACCCCGGGCGCGGGCGCCGCCTGGGCCGCCCCCTCGAACCGGATGGCGGTGGCGGGCACCTCGGCATGAAGCCGCACCCACCACTCCTGGAAGTGCACCACCCGGCCGTCGGCCAGCGCGACGTGCGTCTGCACCGGGTCGTCAGACATCGGGATCAGGGTGACCCCGGGCTGCCAGCGCTGGCACAGCGCCGCGGTGGCCGCGGACAGCGGCTGGCCCGCGGCCAGCAGGCTGGTGCGCGCGATGTGCGTGGCGAAGTCCTTGTCGCCGAGCGAGAACCAGTCCGGCCCGGCCCGGTAGGCGGCCAGTTCGGCCAGCACGCCGAACGTGTCCTCGGCCCGGCCCCAGCCCTGCTCCTCGCTGATCCCGCCGCCCAGGGTGTACATGACGGTGTCCAGGTCGGGCGAGACATGCAGGCCGAACAGGGTGATGTCATCGCCGGTGTTGCCGATGACGGTGATGTGGGCGTCCGGGGCCACGGCGGTCAGCCCGCGCAGGAAGCGCGCGGCCCCGACTCCGCCTGCCAGCACGGTGATGCGCATGCCGGCCAGTCTTGCAACCCGGGCCCGGACCCGGTCGGTGCGCCCCCCGGGAACAGCTCTGCTTTCTTGCGCCTCCGGGGGCGCTATACCCGCCGACTTCCCTCGTCGCTCGATCGCTCGTGCCTCGCTCCCTCGCTCCTCAGTCCAGTCGGCGGCGCGCCCCCTTCGGCGCGGCAGTCCAGTCGACGGCGCCCCCCTTCGGCGCGGGTCAGTCCAGTCGGCGGCGCGCCCTTTCGGCTCGCTGACGGCCTGGGACCCCAGGATTCTCGGCGGACTTTCCCGTCATCAGGGTCAAGAACACTGCCTCTATCACGTATCCAGCTTGAC
This sequence comes from uncultured Actinomycetes bacterium, assembly GCA_963717125.1. Classification (GTDB taxonomy): domain Bacteria; phylum Actinomycetota; class Actinomycetes; order Streptosporangiales; family Streptosporangiaceae; genus RYN-230. The sequence continues at coordinate 969,919 of CAVQVG010000007.1, read as the reverse complement.
GCGAAGCAAGACACGCGGGTGTAATTTCAACCGTGTAGTTCTCGCGCTCCGGGGGAGAGGGCGCGGATCGAAGGGGTAGGAGGTGCGCTATGACCGACGTGATCGTTGCGCTAGCGCCCGGCGGCGGGTTCGGAATCGGCGTGGATGACGCTGCGGAGCTGGGTTGGCAGGATCGCGCGCTCTGCGCGCAGACAGATCCGGAGGCCTTCTTCCCCGAGAAGGGCGGCTCCACCCGGGAGGCGAAGAAGGTCTGCCGGGGCTGTGAGGTCCGGGCCGAATGCCTGGAGTACGCGCTCGAGCACGACGAGCGGTTCGGCATCTGGGGCGGTCTGTCCGAGCGCGAACGGCGCCGGATGAAGCGCGAAGCCATTTAGCGCTTCGTCCTGACGACCGGGCCGCAGGTCAGCCGCGGCGTGCCCGCCGCGGTCGGCGCTGCCCGGGTCACAGGGGTCTGCACGGAAGCGCCCAGAGTGCCTGCCTGGCCGGCATCGGTTCGCGTATTGTTCACCGCGTACCCGCGCCTGCCCGGAGCTGAGCGGGCAGTCACGCGGTGCCGGGCGGGCGGCCATCCTGAGCAGCAAGCGGACTCGTGTCGTCAAGTAATCCGCAGGGCCAGCACGTCGTTACCGCGGTCATCGTCGCCCATGATGGCGCCGCGTGGCTGCCGCGCATCGCGGAGGCGTTGCTCGGCCAGACCAGGCCGGTACAGCGGGTAGTCGCGGTGGACACCGGCAGCCGGGACCGCAGCGGGGCCGTGCTGGCCGAACTGCTCGGCCGCTCGGTGGTGTTCGGCATGGACCGGCGGACCGGCTACGGCGCCGCGGTGGGGCAGGCGCTGCGGCACCGGGCGGCCAACACCAACGTGCCCGGCCCGGCCGGCCTGCCGTCCGGCGAGCGGACCGAGTGGATCTGGCTGCTGCACGACGACAGCGAGCCGGCCGACGACGCCCTGGAGCAGCTGCTCCGCGGCGCGGCCGAGGCGCGGACCGCGGCCGTGCTCGGCCCCAAGGTGATGGACTGGTCGGACCGCCGGGTGCTGCTCGAGACCGGCGTGACCATCGACACGGTAGGCCGCCGGATCACCGGCATCGAGCCGCGTGAGGTGGACCAGGGCCAGCACGACGGGGACCGCGACGTGCTGGCCGTGGGCAGCGCCGGCCTGCTGGTCCGCCGGGACGTCTGGGACCAGCTCGGCGGGTTCGACCAGGCCATGCCCCTGTTCCGCGACGACGTGGACTTCTGCTGGCGGGTGCACGCGGCCGGGCACCGGGTGCGGGTGATCACCGACGCGGTCGTCTACCACCTGGAAGCCACCGCGCGGAACCGCCGGTCCGCCTCGGCCGCGCCCCGGCCGCGCCGGATGGACCGGCACAACGCCCTGCTGACCCTCCTGGGCAACCTGCCGCTGCGGCCCGCGCTGTCCGCGCTGGCCGGCAGCGTGGTGCTGTCCGCGCTGCGCACGCTGTTCTTCCTGCTGGCCAAGCGGCCGCGGGCGGCCCTGGACGATTTCGCCGGCGTCGGCTCGGTGCTGGCCCATCCGCTGCGGCTGCTCGGCGCGCGGCGGCGGCGCGCCCGCGGGCGGCGGTCCGCGTACGGCAAGCTGCGCAGTGATCTGCCGCCGGGCCACTCGTTCCGGCGGCTGGCCGAGTTCGCCGCGAGCGTGTTCTACACCTCGACCCAGATCGACACCAGGGGCAGTCACCACGCCACGGACGACCCCGACGAAGACGAGTACCTGCTCACCGACACCGGGTTCGCGCAGCGGATCCTGACCAATCCCGGGGTGCTGCTGTTCGCCGCGCTCACCGTCATCACCGTGGTCGCGGAGCGGTCGCTGGTCACCGCGGGCACGCTGACCGGCGGCGCGCTCACCCCGGCGTTCGGCGGCGTGTCCGGGCTGTGGCACGAGTACCTGCAGAGCTTCCACCCGGCCGGGATCGGCTCGGCCAGCAGCACCCCGCCGTACGTGGCGCTGATCGCCGCGGTGGCCACCGTGCTGGGCGGCAAGCCGTGGCTGGCCATCGACGTCATGCTGATCGGCTGCGTGCCCCTCGCCGGGCTGACCGCCTACTTCGCCGCCCGCCGGATCACCTCGTCGGTGTGGGTCCGGGTCTGGGCCGCGGCGGCCTACGCGTTGCTGCCGGTGGGCATGGGCGCGGTGGCGGCCGGCCGGTTCGGGGCCGCCGTGGTGTTCGCGCTGATCCCGCTGATCGGCATGCTGGCCGCGCGGATCTTCACCGCCGCCGGGCGGCGGGCCCGGCGCGCCGCCTGGGCCACCGGCCTGTTCCTGGCCATCGCGGCCGCGTTCGTGCCGCTGATCTGGGTGGTTGCGCTGGCCGCCGCGGTACTGGCCGCGGTCACCCTGGGCCGGGGCCGCCGCGGCCGCCGGGGCACGGCCATCAACCTCGGCATCGCCGTGGTCACCCCGCCGTTGCTCTTGCTGCCGTGGACGCTGCGGGTCGCCAGCCAGCCCGCGCTGCTCTTCCTGGAGGCCGGCCAGAAGGTGCCCGGCCTGGCCACGGCCGGCCTGCCCGCCCGGTCGCTGCTGCTGCTGTCCCCGGGCGGCCCGGGGCTGCCCCCGTACTGGGTGACCGGCGGCCTGGCGCTGGCCGCGCTGGCCGCGCTGCTGCTCACCGCGCGGCGCTCGCTGGTCCTGGCCGGCTGGACCGTGGCGCTGCTCGGCCTGCTGATCGCGGTCGCCGCCAGCCGGGTGGTGGTCACCCCGGACGGCGCGATCCGGCCGGTCGCCGCCTGGCCCGGGATCGCCCTGGCCGTGGCGGCCGCGGGCCTGGTGCTGGCGGCCGCGGTGGCCGCCGACGTGCTGCCCGGCCAGCTCGGCGAGGGCCGGTGGCGCCAGCCAGCCGGCCTCGGCGTCCTGGTGCTGACCGTGGCCGCGGCCAGCGCGCCGCTGCTCGCCGCGGGCGAGTGGCTGACCACCGGGGTCCACGGGCCGGTCACCGCGTCCAGCGGCCCGGTGCTGCCCGCGTTCGTCAGCGTGTCCGCCGACACCGGGCTGCGGCTGCGCACCCTGGTGCTGCGCCAGGGCGCTGACGGGGTGACGTTCGAGGTGCTCAGGGACAGCGACCCGCTGATCGGGGCGACGGACCTGAACCAGCCGCCGGCCGGGGAGCGCGCGCTGGACAGCGCCGTGTCCACGCTGGTCGCGCCCAGCGGCGGGGATGCCCGGGACCAGGGCCGGGCGCTGGCCGCGCTGGGCATCGGTTACGTGCTGCTGCCCGCGCCGGTGAACGGGACGCTGGCCGGCACGCTGAACGACGTCGCGGCGCTGCGGCCGGTGAGCAAGACCGGGTCCTTCCAGCTGTGGCGGATCGCCGACACCACCGCCCAGGCCCGGGTCATCGAGCCGGACGGCACGGTGGTCCCGGTGCCCGCCGGGCCGGTGGGGGTGTCCGGCGCGGCCGCGCCGCGCAGCGGCGGGACGCTGGTGCTGGCTGAGCCGTCCGGTGGCTGGTCGGCCACGCTGAACGGCGCCGCCCTGCAGTCGCTGGCGCCGGTGGACGGCTGGGCCCAGGCGTTCCGGCTGCCGTCCGGTGGCGGCACCCTGGACGTCTCGCACAGCCAGCTTGGCCGGGACCTGATCGTGGCTCTGGAAGCGCTCGCGTTCCTGGTGGTGGCCGTGCTCGCGCTGCCCGGCACCCGGGCGCCCGCGGAAAGCGGCGCCCCCGCGGCCGCCCCGGCTGAGCCCGCGGGCCGCCGCGAGCGCGGCCGGGAGGGCAGCCGGGAACGCGGCCGGGAGGGCAGCCGGGAACGCGGCCGGGAGGGCAGCCGGGAACGCGGCCGGGAGGGCAGCCGCGAACGCGGCCGGGAAGGCAGCCGGAGGCGGGCCGCCGACGCGCCGGTGGCCGCCATGTCCGCGGGCCGGGCGGAGCCGGCCGCGGCCACCCGGGCGGCCGCGTCGGATGCGGGGCGGACGACCACCGTGCTGGCCAGCGCGGCGGCAGCCGAGTCCGGGGCCGAGTTCGCGGCCGAGTCCGAGGCCGAGTTCGCGGCCGAGTCCCGGGCGGGTGGCCGGGCGGCCAGCACCGCGGTGGCCAGCACCGGCCTGCTCGGCCGGGACGCGGCTGGCCGGGCGATGGCGGCCGGGCGCGGTGCCCGGGCCGCCGCCGCGGCGGGCGGGCGGGGCGGATCAGGCCGGGCCGGACCAGGACGCAGCCGACGGCCGCGGCAAGCGGCGGCGCTTCCGCCGCGGCGGGAAGGCCGCCGAGACCAGCGCGCCGGACCAGGCCGAGAGCGGTCGGCGGGCGCGGTCCGACCGCGCGGCCCAGGCCGAGAGCAGGCCGCGGCGGCGGTCCGGCCGCGCGGCGGACCAGCCGGTGCCGAGCCAGCCGGTGCCGAGCCAGCCGGGGCCAGCCGACCAGTACCCCGGCACCGCCTATCCGGGCACGGCGGGCCGCGGCTACTTCGATGAGTCGAGCGGTGAGTACCCGGCCCAGGGCTACCCGGGCGGCTCGAGCGGCGGCTACCCGGCGCAGCCGGGCCGTGGGTACCCGGATGAGGCCAGCGGCGGGTATCCGGCGCAGCCGGGCCGTGGGTACCCGGATGAGTCGAGCGGCGGGTATCCGCGGCCCAGGTATCCGGACGAGTCCAGCGGTGGGTACCCGGCGCGGCCGGACCGGGGCTACCCCGACGAGGACAGTGGCGCGTATCCGGCTGAGCCCGGCCGCGGTTACCCGGCTGGCGCCGGCAGCCGGTACCCCAACGCGGACCGCGGCGGGTACCCCCAGGGCACCGGCGGCCGCCGGGCCGCCCCCGGGTACCGCGGCGCGGACTACCCGGAAGGCGGCCGGCACGTGAGCCGCGGGCGGCTGCCCGGCGACGACGACGCGCTCCCGCCGCCCCGGCGCGGCGCCCCCAGCCCGGGCACCCCCGGCCCGGGCGGCCGCGGCCGCACCGGACCGGCCGGGTACCCGGACCCCGGCTACCGCGGCGGGGACTACCCGGACCCGGGTTACCCGGGCGGCGACCGCTCCGGCGGGGGTTACCCCGACAGCGATTACTCCGGCCGTGGCGGCTACCCGGCCGCCGGGGACGAACTGGCGCCGCTGCCGCCGCAGGCCCCGGCCCAACCGACCGGCGGCCGGCCCGGCCGCCGGGGCAGCGGTGGGTACCCGGACGAGAGCGGCTACTCCGGCGGCGGCCGGCACGGCGACAGCGGCGGGTACCCGGATCAGGGCGGGTACCCGGCATCGGGTGACTACCTGGGCCGGGAGTATCCGGGCCAGGACGACCCGGACGCCGGCGGCGTGCCCGCGGCGTGGGGCGGCGAGGCCCGGGACGAGCCCGGGGAGGCTGAGTGGTGAGGAACCTGCGCGGCAGCCGGATCCTGGCCGCGGGCGTGGTCGTGCTGCTGCTCGGCGCGGTGTACGGGCTGGCTGGGCTCCGGCACACCATGTCCCTCGCCGCCGGGTCGGTGCCGCCGGCTGCCCGGGTCGCGGCGGTCACCTCGGTGCAGCGGGTCTGCCCGGCCCCCGGCGCCAGCACCAGCCCGGGCGGCGGCATCGCGGTGATGACCTCCCCGGCCAGTTCCGGTTCGGCCAGCGCCGGCGCGGCGCTGAGCGTGACCCGGCTGACCGGCACCGGCAGCGCCGCCCCCGGCCCGCGGGTGCTCAGCGTCACCCAGGCCGGGGTGCCGAAACTGGCCCAGGTGACGGTGGACCGGGTGACGGCCCGCAAGACGGCGCGAACCCAGCAGGCAGGCGGCACCAAGGCGGGCAGCACGACCCAGCCGGGCGCCGGAGCGGGGACCAAGCCGGGCAACGGGACCAAGAAAAAGACCGGGACGCAGCCGAACACAGCCCAGCCGGGCAGCGCGCTGGCTAGCACCGCGCTCAGCGGCGGCGTGGTCATCCAGGCCAGCGGCTCCCTGGCCCAGGGCCTGGAGGCGGAGCAGACCAGCGCCGGCAGCCTGCCCACGGCCGCCTGCTCCAGCCCGGGGACCAACTTCTGGTTCTCCGGGCCGGGCCAGCGCACGGCGGGCCGGATCGAGCTGTACCTGATGAACGCCGGCAGCCAGGTGGCCGACGTCGCGGTGGACATCGCCACCGATGCCGGGCCGCTGCAGGAGACCACCGACACCGGGATCAGCGTGCCGCCGCACGGCATGATCGTCCAGTCGCTGGCGACCACGCTGCGCAATTCCCGGGCTATCGCGCTGCACGTGCGGACCAGCGTCGGCCAGGTCGCGGCCGCCGTCGAGGAGAGCACCGGCGGCGGCCAGGGGACCTGGCTGCCGCCCGCGCAGGTGCCCGCCAAGCACCTGGTCATCCCCGGGCTGCCCGGGGTGGCCGGCACCCGGGAGCTGTACATCGCGGTGCCCGGGGTGAAGGACGCGACCGTCCAGGTGACGGCCGTGACCTCACGGGGCAGCTACCAGCCGACCGGGGCCAGCGGGATCGACCTGCCCGGCGGCTCCGCCGCGGAGATCACGGTGCCCTCGCTGGGCGGGATCCCCGCCGCGCTCCGGCTGACCGCCAACACCCCGATCACCGCGTCGGTGCTGATCCCCGGGGGTGGCGGAGCGGTGGGCACGTTCACCGCGGCCGCGCCCGCCATCGAGGAGCAAGGGGTGGTCGCGGACAACCTGACCGGGCCGGGCCGGTCCTCCACGCTGGTGCTGTCCGCGCCGCGTGGCGCGGCCCGGGTCAGCGTGGCCGAGATCGCCGCAGCCGGGTCAGCCGCCCACCAGACCCAGGACGTTCCGGTCCCGGCGGGCAAGAGCGTCGTGGTCACGCTCCGCGCGATACGCGGTGCGCCCCGCGGCGCCCCGTTCGCCGTGGTGATCACGCCGCAGGCTGGTTCCGGGCCGGTGTACGCCGGCCGGGTGATCATGGGCAATGGGGCCGGCGCCGCGCTACAGGCCATGCTCCCGGTGGCCAGCGCGCTGACCACGGTGCCGCTGCCAGCGGTCCATCAGGCCGCCATCACCGCCTCCCCGTAAGCGGCCAAGCGTTAGCGCGGTGCATTGTGCCTCGCCGGCGGGCTGTTGCAGAATCGGCTGGTGCGTGCCCGGCGTGTTGTTTGTACTGGTAGATGATGGTTTGGGATGATTTTCTTATGGCGAAGGGATACCGGCCGGTGCGGCGGGATCAGCCGTTCCTGCTGCCGCCGGACATGCGGGAGTGGCTGCCTGCGGATCACCCGGTGTGGCTGGTGATCGGGGCGGTCACCGATCACCTGGACACCTCGGCGTTCCACGCGGCACGGCGCACCGGCGGGGCGGGCACGGCGGGGTATGACCCGGACATGCTGGTGACGCTGCTGATGTGGGCGTACGCGCAGGGCGTCACGTCCTCGCGGCGGATCGAGGCGGCGTGCTGGTCTGACGTGTGCTTCCGGGTGATCTGCGCGGGTGATGCCCCGGATCATGTGACGATCGCGCGGTTCCGGGCGGCGTTCCCCGGCGCGGTAGAGGGCCTGTTCCGTGAGGTGCTGGTTTTGTGCGCCCGGCTGGGGATGGGGAAGCTGGGCACGGTCGCGCTGGATGGCACGAAGGTCACCGCGAACGCGTCGAAGGCAGCGAACCGCACCGAGGAGACGCTGCGGAAGCTGGCCGCGCAGGAAGCAGCCAAAGCGGCTGCGGCACACGCGGCGGCCGATGCGGCCGGGGATGAGCTGTCCGGCGAGGGCAAGCGCGGGGATGAGGTGCCGCCGGATGCGGTGAACCCGGCGACCCGGGCAGCCCGGATCGCCGCGGCGCTGGCGGACCTGGAAGCAGAACGCGAGGCCGCGGAGGCGGCCCGGGAGGCAGGCGCAGGATTACCTGGCCCGGGAGGGCCGGGCGCCGGGGCCGCCGCCGCTGGGCGCGGCGGTGGCCGCGGCGCGGGCCCGGCTGGACCGGGCCCGCGCTGACCGGGCGGCGCAGATCACGCGGCTGGAAGCGCGGGCTGCGGGGCCGCGGGTGCCGGGCCGCCGCCGGGACCGTCCCAGGAGGGGCGTGGAGGACTGCGGGCGCGTGCGGGCCGCCCGCGCCCGCCTGGCCCGGGCGGAAGCCAGGGCTGCTGAGGCGCAGCGCAAGCCAGCCGCCGGCTCCTGGGCCGGCCCGTAACATCACCGGCCCGGACTCGCGGCTGATGCCGGTCCGCGGCGGCGGGTTCATCCAGGGTTACAACGCCCAGAACATGACCAGCGAAGACGGGCTGATCATCGCCACCGAGCTCACCTGCGACACCACTGACACCGGGTGGTTCACCCCGATGCTGCGCCAGGCCGAAGACGCCGCCGCCCTGGTCACCGCCCATCAGCCCACGGCGGCCAGCACCACCTGCGCGAGCCAGGACGGCGAAGGCAGCGGGATCGGGCAGGTGCTGGCCGGCGCCGGGTACCTGTCCAAGGACAACCTCACCACCGCCGGCCCTGACCGGCTGATCGCCGTCGGCAAGCACCGCGACCTGGAGAAAACCGCACGCCAGGCCGCCACCGCCCAGGACACCGCCACCGCCCAGGACGATGATGGCGGGCCGATCGCGGCGATGGCCGCCCGGCTGGCCACCGAAGAAGGCATCACCGCCTACCGCAAACGCGGCCACATCGCCGAGACCCCGCACGGGCACATCAAGCACAACATGGGCATCCGGCAGCTGGCCACCCGCGGCAAGCCCAAAGCCAGCGCCGAATGGCGCTTCGCCGTCACCGTGCACAACCTCTGCAAGGCCATCACCGCCGGGAACCTCACCCAGGCCGCCCTCGCCGCCCTGGCTACCTGACCACCAGGCCCGGCCGCCCCGCCCAGCCAGCTGGCAACGAGGCCCGCCCACCAGCCCCGCCACACGCCCGGCCAGCCCGAACCATTCCGACACAACCCGCCGGCGAGGCACAATGCACCGCGCTGATGGGAAAGCCGGGTTACTCGTCGGTCGCGTAGCCGGGGTCGATCTCTTCCGGGTCCAGGCCGAGCAGCCGGGCGAACTCTTCCACGATCACCTCGAAGATGAGCTCGCCGAGTTCGTCCTCGCTGTCCGCCCGGGCGGCCAGCGGCCGCCGGTACACCACGATCCGCGGCGGCCGGGCCGCCGCACCCGCCGCGGCCGCCACCCCGGGCGAGCCCGGGTCCAGCCGGGCCAGCGGCACGCCCTCGCCCCCCGCCCCGGGCAGGCCGGGCCGGGGGATCTCCTCGACCGCGAACTCGACCCCGGACAGCTGGGTCTCCCAGCGCGGCTCCAGCCGCGCGACCGCCTCCAGGATGAGCTCATCGAAGCGTTCCGACCGGCTCCGGTGCAGCGGCACCCCGGGCGGGGCCAGCACGCCGCGCAGCCCGCGCCCGTGCCGGTCCCGCCGCCTGATCGGCGGACGGCGGCCCGCGCCGTCCGCACTGCCGGTACGCACAGTTGCCGAGCGTATCGCCCGGTGTGCTGCGGCGGGCCGGGGCGGCCCCGCCGCGGCCCGCCAGCGGCCTCATGGAGCGGCAAAACGGGCTCCCGGCGAGACACGATCGCACAGTGTGCCCCGGGTGGTGGCGTTACCGCCCGCGGATGGGTACGGTCAGCCGTTGTGAGCGATGCACGTGACCCCTCCCCCGGCCGGTCGCGTCGCTACGCCGCGACAGCGCGCCGCTACGCCGCGAACCGGCCCGGCGCCGTCCGCAGGATGCCCCGGTGACCCCCCGCCGCTGCTCCCGGCCCGCGTGCAAACATCCCGCCGTATACACCCTCACGTACGTGTACCGGGACTCCACCGCCGTGCTCGGCCCGCTGGCCGCGTACGTGGAGCCGCACTGCTACGACCTGTGCTCGGCGCACGCCGACCGGCTGACCGCGCCGCGCGGCTGGGAGGTGGTCCGGCTGCCGGTGGACCCGGCGCCTGCCGAAGCGGATGACCTGGAGGCGCTGGCCAACGCGGTCCGCGAGGCCGGGCTGCCGCCGGCCGCCGAGCCGGTCGGCCAGGGCGTCGAAGTCGGCCGCCGGGGTCACCTGCGGGTGCTGCGCTCGGCCCCCGACAGCCGGGACCGGATGAGGTAGCCGGGGTCCCGCGCTGGCTGGGCCGGTAGGCTCGTTGTCCGCGCACCGCTATCCCCAACATCGGACAAAGAGCCGGGCGGATCGGCGCCAGCCAGGGCATTGTTCCGTCGAAACAACGCCCGCCCGGCATGACGGGGCAGCTACAGGCACGGGAGGCAGACGCTCAGTGGGCGACTACCAGAAGATCTTCAAGGCCTACGACATCCGCGGGATCGTCCCGGACGAATTCGACGAGCAGGTCGCGGAGTCGGTGGGTGCCGCCTTCGTGCGGCTGACCGGGGCGCGCAGCGTGGTCACCCTGCACGACATGCGCACCTCGTCGGCGCCGCTGGCTGAGGCGTTCGGCCGCGGCGCCGCCGCCCAGGGCGCGGACGTCATCGAGGGCGGCCTGGGCTCCACCGACATGCTCTACTACGCCAGCGGCACGTTCGGCATGCCCGGCGCGGTGGTCACCGCCAGCCACAACCCGGCCAAGTACAACGGCATCAAGCTGTGCCGCGACGGCGCCCGGCCGGTGGGTGCGGACACCGGACTGATCCAGCTGCGCGACATGGCCGCCGCCGGGGTGCCGGCTTCGGGCCGCCCGCCCGGCACGATCACCCGGCGCGACCTGCTGTCCGGGTACGCGGACCACCTCAAGACGCTGGTCGATGTGTCCGCCATCCGGCCGCTCACCGTCGCGGTGGACGCGGGAAACGGGATGGCCGGGCACACCGTGCCGAAGGTGTTCGAGGGACTGCCGCTCACCCTGGTGCCGCTCTATTTCGAGCTGGACGGCACGTTCCCCAACCACGAGGCCAACCCCATCGACCCGGAGAACCTGCGTGACCTGCAGCGCGCGGTGCTCGACGCGGGTGCGGACATCGGCTTGGCCTTCGACGGCGACGCGGACCGCTGCTTCGTGGTTGACGAGCGCGGGCACATCGTCTCGCCGTCCGTGCTCACCGCGCTGATCGCGGTGCGCGAGCTGGCCCGGGACCCTGGCAGCACGGTGATCCACAACCTGATCACCTCGCAGGCGGTGCCCGAGATCATCGCCGAGCACGGCGGCAGCGCGGTGCGCACCCGGGTCGGCCATTCGTTCATCAAGGCCCGGATGGCGGAGACCGGCGCCGTGTTCGGCGGCGAGCACTCCGGGCACTTCTACTTCCGCGACTTCTGGTACGCCGACTCCGGCATGCTCGCCGCGCTGCACGTGCTGGCCGCTCTCGGTACCCAGGACGCGCCGCTGTCCGAGCTGCTGGCCGAGTATTCCCGGTACGTCGCGTCCGGCGAGATCAATAGCGAGGTGGCGGATCAGGTTGGGGTGACCGCCCAGGTCCGGGCGGAGTTCACCAGCCGCCCCGGGATCAGCGCCGACGAGCTGGACGGGCTGACCATCACCGGGGACGGCTGGTGGTTCAACCTGCGGCCGTCCAACACCGAACCGCTGCTCCGGCTGAATCTCGAGGCGGCCGACGAGGACACTATGCTCAGGCTGCGCGACGAGGTGCTGGGCATGGTGCGCAGCCAGCCCCGGTAACCGGCCCGCCGCAGGGAACCACCACCGCTCCGGGAGGGCGTTGTGAAGATCGACGACTGGCTGCTCGAGATCCTGGCCTGCCCGCAGTGCCACGCGCCGCTGCGCGCCGATGCGGCCGCCAGCGAGCTGGTCTGCACCAACCCGGACTGCGGACTGGCCTACCCGGTCCGGGACGACATCCCGGTGCTGCTGGTGGACGAGGCGCGGCGGCCCGCTGCAGGTTCATGACCGCGGCGGCCCAGGAGCGCCTGGACTCGGTGGCGCAACTGGAGGCGGCCGACCCCAGCGGCATTCTCCGGCACGTCGCCTCGGGCGCCGCCCAGATCCGCCGGGCGCTGCGGGCCACCGAGGAGACCGAGCTGTCCGCGGCGCTCTCGGCCGGGCGGCCGCGGGCCATCGTGGCCTGCGGCATGGGTGGGTCGGGGCTGGCCGCGGAGGTGCTCAAGGCGGTCTGCGGCCCGGGTTGCGCCGTCCCGGTCGTGGTCGTGCACGACTACCAGCTGCCCGGCTGGGTGGGCGCCGCCGACCTGGTCCTCGCGGTGTCCAGCTCCGGGTCGGCCGAGGAGACGCTGACGGTGGCGGCCGAGGCGGTGCGCCGTGGCTGCCCGCTGGCCGCGGCGGGCGCGGCCCGCACCCCGCTGGCCCTGATCGCCGAGCAGGCCCGCGCGCCGTACGTGCCCATCGAGCGGCCCGGCATGGACCGGGCCGGCCTGTGGGGCCTGTCCGTGCCGCTGCTGGTGATCGCGACCCGGCTCGGCCTGACCGAAGTGACCGCCGACGAGTTCGAGGCGACGGCGGTCACCCTGGAGCGGATCTCCCACCTGTGCCGCCCGGACAGCGAGGCTTTCGTCAACCCGGCCAAGACGCTGGCCCTGGAGCTGGCCGGCTCGCTGCCGATGATCTGGGGCAGTTCACCGCTGGCCGGCACGGCCGCGCTCCGGTTCGCCTGCCAGCTCAACGAAGATGCCAAGTACCCGGCGGTGCACGGCGTGCTGCCGGAGGCCAACCACAACCAGGTGGTCACGTTCGACGGCCCGTTCGCGCCGTGGCCGGCCGGCAGCCACACCGTGCTGGCCGACCCGGTGCTGGCCGCTCCGGTCCTGGACGAGCCCGGCCTGGACGAGGAAGAGGAAGCGGGGCCGCCGGTGCCGCTGCGCCTGGTCATCCTGCGGGACACGGCCGAGCACCCGCAGGTAGCCCGGCGGCGGGAAGTGTCCGCGGAACTCGCCGGGCGGCGCGGCATCGAGGTCAGCGAGCTGGCCGCCGAGGGGGACCGGCCGCTGCACCGGCTGGCCAGCCTGATCCAGCTCATCGACTACGCCGCCGTGTACCTGGGTATCGCCACCGGGGTGGACCCCGGACCGGTCGCCGCCATCGGCGACCTCAAAGACAGGATCGCGTAGCTATCAGCAGTGACAGCGAGGCCGTCCCGGACCAGGCCGCGCAGGCCGCCGGGACGGAGCAGGACCAGAAATCCCGCGGTGCCGGGCTGCGTGCGGTGCTGGCCGCGCTGGGCGCGAACCTGGGCATCGCGGTTGTCAAGCTGGTCGCGTTCGTCATCACCGGCTCGGCGTCCATGCTGGCCGAGTCGGTGCACTCGCTGGCCGACAGCGGCAACCAGGCGCTGCTGCTGATCGGCCGCCGCCGGGCGCAGCGCGAGGAGACCGAGGAGCACCCGTTCGGGTTCGGCCGGGAACGGTACTTCTACGCGTTCGTGGTCGCGGTGGTGCTGTTCACCGTGGGCGCCGTGTTCTCGCTGTACGAGGGCATCCATAAGATCCTCAACCCGGAGCACATCACCTCGCCCGCGGTCGCGTTCGTGGTGCTGGTCATCGCGATGGGCCTGGAGAGCTTCTCGCTGCGCACCGCGGTGCGCGAGAGTAACCAGGTGCGCGGGCGGATCAGCTGGACCGCGTTCATCCGCCGGGCCAAGGCGCCGGAGCTGCCCGCCATCCTGCTCGAGGACATCGCGGCGCTGACCGGCCTGGTGTTCGCCACGGCCGGGGTCGCGCTGACCGTGATCACCGGCGACGGAGTCTGGGACGGGGCCGCTCGCTGGCCATCGGGGTGCTGCTCGGCTGCGTCGCGGCCGTGCTGGCGGTGGAGATGAAGAGCCTGCTGATCGGGGAGTCGGCCAGCGCCGAGACGGAGCGCGCCATCGTCACCGCGCTGGAGGCGGGCCCCGAGGTGCAATGCGTGATCCACCTGCGCACGCTGCACATAGGCCCGGAAAGCCTGCTGGTCGCGGCCAAGATCGCGATCAGCGGCGCGGACAGCGCGGCGCTGGTGGCGGCGGGCATCGACGCGGCCGAACGCCGGGTCCGCCAGGCCGTCCCCATCGCCGAGATGATCTACCTGGAGCCCGACCTCTACCGCCCCAGCCGCGCCGACGCCACCGACCCCGCCATCCGCGCCGTCCGCCGCCCCCGCCGCTGAACTACCCCAATCTTTCAGCCACGGCCCCCACCGCCCGCCCCGAACTACATGAATGATTCATTCACGCAGTCCCAACTGCGTGAATGCTTCAGCCATGCACACGACGGGGCGGGTCGGCCGGGGGGTTGACCGGTGACAGGAGCGGCCCGGAGGGTTGACGGGGCGGGAGTGGCCGGAGGGGTTAGCGGGGGCGGCCGGGGGGTTAGCGGGGGCGGGGCGGCCGGGGGGTTAGCCGGGGCGGGGGCGGCCGGGGGGGTTGGCGGGGGCGGGGCGGCTGGGAGTTGGCGCGGGGGTTGGGGGGTGCGGGGGGCGGCGGGTCATGTTCAGCAGGCGGAGGGCGCGCTCTTTCTCGAAGTCCAGGGCCTGGCCGGGCGGGGCCGGGATGCGGCCGATGCGCCGGCCGAGCTCGGCCACCTCGGCCCGGACCCGGGGATCACTCAGCACCCGCAGGCCGAACGCGAGTGCCGCCGGACTGATGTCCAGCCGCCGCTCGATATCCAGGGCCAGTGACACAGCGGCCAGGTCGTCCCGGGTGAACTGGCGGTGCGCCGGGCCCCGGGCCAGCCGGGCCCCGGCGGACCGCCACCGGGTGGCCGGCTCGCGGACCGGCGGCAGCAACCCGAGAATCTCGCGGTACCGCAACATCCGCGGCGAGGTACCGAGCTGCTGGGCGGCGGCTGAGATACGCATGAGCGTTAAGCTAACAAATTTTTGTCAGAAATGGGACCACGGTGGTGCGGGCGGGCCGGGCGGTGCCGTAGCGTCGGGGTGTCTACCCCGAGATCCTGCTGAGGAGTGTCATGCCCACGGAACCCGTTCCGTTCAAGGTTGCCGATCTGTCCCTGGCTGACTTCGGCCGCAAGGAGATCCGGCTGGCCGAGCACGAGATGCCCGGCCTGATGTCGGTGCGCGCCGAGTACGCCGACGCGCAGCCGCTGCGCGGGGCCCGGATCACCGGGTCGCTGCACATGACCATCCAGACGGCCGTGCTGATCGAGACGCTGGTCGCGCTGGGCGCGCAGGTCCGGTGGGCGAGCTGCAACATCTTCTCCACCCAGGACCACGCCGCGGCGGCGGTCGCGGTCGGCCCGGACGGCACGCCGGACGACCCGCAGGGTATCCCGGTGTTCGCCTGGAAGGGCGAGACGCTGGAGGAGTACTGGTGGTGCACTAACCAGGCGCTGAGCTGGCCAGAGAAGGGGGCAGGGGAGGCGGGCGGGGGCCCGAACATGATCCTCGATGACGGCGGGGACGCCACCCTGCTGGTGCACAAGGGCGCCGAGTACGAGGGCGCGGGTGGCGTGCCGTCGGCGGCCGAGGACGACCCGGAGGAGTGGCGGGTCGTGCTCGACCTGCTGCGCCGCTCGCTGGCGGAGCGCGACGACCGGTGGACGGTGATGGCCGAGGGCATCCGCGGCGTCACCGAGGAGACCACCACCGGCGTGCACCGGCTGTACGAGATGGCCCAGACCGGCACGCTGGCCTTCCCGGCCATCAACGTGAACGACTCGGTGACGAAGTCCAAGTTCGACAACAAGTACGGCTGCCGGCACTCGCTGATCGACGGAATCAAGCGGGCCACCGACGTGCTGATCGGCGGCAAGGTGACCGTGGTGTGCGGCTACGGGGACGTGGGCAAGGGCTGCGCCGAGTCGCTGCGCGGCCAGGGTGCCCGGGTCGTCATCACCGAGGTGGACCCGATCTGCGCGCTGCAGGCGGCCATGGACGGCTACCAGGTGGCGCTGCTCGAGGACGTGCTGACCTCGGCGGACATCTTCGTCACCGCGACCGGCAACCGGGACATCATCACGGCGGACCAGATGAGCCGGATGAAGCACCAGGCCATCGTGGGCAACATCGGTCACTTCGACAACGAGATCGACGTGGCCAGCCTGGGCCAGATCCCGGGTGTCCGCAAGCTGACCATCAAGCCGCAGGTGGACGAGTGGTTCTTCGCCGACGGGCACTCGATCATCCTGCTGTCCGAGGGCCGGCTGCTGAACCTGGGCAACGCGACCGGGCACCCCAGTTTCGTGATGTCCAACTCGTTCACCAACCAGGTGATCGCCCAGATCGAGCTGTTCACCAAGGCCGATGAGTACCCGGTGGGCGTGCACGTGCTGCCCAAGTACCTGGACGAGAAGGTGGCCCGGCTGCACCTGGACGCGCTGGGTGTGCGGCTCACCGAGCTGACCAAGGACCAGGCCAGCTACATCGGCGTCCCGGTGGAGGGCCCGTACAAGCCGGACCACTACCGGTACTGACCGGCCTGGTGCGGTGGCGCGTGCGGGCGGTGCGGTGAGCGAGCGGCCGGGCGGGGACATCGCGGACCCCGGGCTGGCCAGCACGGGGCTGGCCCGGATCGGCTGGGCCGAGCGGTCCATGCCGGTGCTCCGCGGCATCGCCGCGCGGTTCGCCGCCGAGCGGCCGCTGGACGGGTTGCGGGTGGCGGCCTGCCTGCACGTCACGGCCGAGACCGCGGTCCTGGTCGGGGCGTTGCGGGCCGGCGGCGCCCAGGTGTTCCTGGCCGCCTCCAACCCGCTGTCCACCCAGGACGACATCGCGGCCGCGCTGGAGACCTCCGGGGCGGCCGTGGTGTACGCCCGGGCCGGGGCGGACCGGGCCAGCTACGACGAGCACATCCAGCGGGCCCTGGACGCCGGGCCGGACCTGGTGGTGGACGACGGCGGCGACCTGATGGAGGCGCTGCACACGGCTCGGCCGGACCTGCTAGGCAAGGTGGCGGGCGGCTGCGAGTCCACCCCGGCCGGGGTGATACGGCTGCACCGGATGGCCAGCGAGGGCACGCTCGCGTTCCCCGCGGTGGCGGCGGACGCCACCGGCACCCGGCTGATGCTGGACAGCACGCACGGCACCGGCCAGTCCGTGGTGGATGGCCTGCTCCGGGCGACCAACATCCTGCTGGCCGGGCGGACCGTGGTGGTGGCCGGGTTCGGCTGGTGCGGCCGCGGCATCGCGCAACGGGCCCGCGGGCTGGGCGCCCAGGTCATCGTCACCGAGGTGGACCCGGTGCGCGCGCTGGACGCGATGATGCAGGGCTACCGGGTGCTGCCGATGGCGTCGGCGGCGCCGCTCGGGGAGGTGTTCATCACCGCGACCGGCGGCCGGGACGTGATCACCGCCGAGCACATGGCGGCGATGCGGGACGGCGCCATCCTGGCCAACGCGGGCCACTTCGACGTCGAGGTGGACGTGCGGGCGCTGGCCGGCCTGGCGGTCAGCGTCCTGCCCGAGGTGCGCCCGCACACCGACGAGTATGTGCTGGCCGACGGGCGGCGGCTGCTGCTGCTGGCCGAGGGCCGCATCGTCAACCTGGTCGCCGCCGAGGGCAACCCGGCCTCGGTGATGGACGTGGCGTTCGCCGGGCAGGCGCTGGTGCTGGCCTGGCTGGCCCGGGCGCACGAGTCGCTGCTACCCGGCGTGCACCCGGTACCGCCGGAGATCGACGACGAGGTGGCCCGGCTCGCGCTGGCCGCCACCGGCGCCGCCATCGACGAGCTGACCCCGGCCCAGCGGGACTACCTGAGTTCCTGGCAGCAGACCTGATCCCCTGATCCAGGGGCGCGCGGCGTTACCCGGGGTCGGGGGAGTGGGCAGCAGGCTGCGGCGGGGGCGTGTCCTCGGCGACCGGCGCGGCGCCCCGGCGGGCCAGCACGATGAACGAGACGCCGCCGCCGATCAGGATCAGCCAGAAACTGATCAGCCGGTACGCGATGGACGCGGCCAGCGCGGCCGAGGCGGTCATCCCGGCCGCGGTCAGCGCGGCCGTCAGCGCGATCTCGACCAGCGCGAACCCGCCCGGGGACAGCCCCGAACTGCCCACCGCGGCGCCCGCGCCGTAGGCCAGCAGCAGCCCGTGCCACGGCACCGGCCGCCCGGTGGCCAGGATCGAGCAGGCCAGGCAGCCGCAGTCGCCCAGCCAGTTCACCAGGGCCAGCGCGAACACCTGGACATAACGGGTGCCCGGCAGGCTGATGCTGGCCACCCGGTCCAGGAAGCCCTCCAGGGCCGCCGGCTCCATCCATGGCTTGCCCCACCGCCGCTGCAGTGGGCGGAGCAGCACGGCCGCGGTGCGGTGGATCCAGGCCCGCGCGGCCCGGTAGCGCAGGGCGAGCAGCACGGTGACGCCCGGGACCAGGAACACCGCCGCCCCGATCAGGCCGGCCACGGTCGCGGCGGGCTGGCCGCCGACGAACGCCCCGACCAGCAGGACGAGCGCCAGCGCGGCCGAGGACACGATGGCCGACACGGCCAGCGCCCAGCTCGTGATGGCCGGGCCGAGGCCGCGGCCGCGCAGCTGGCGGTAGGAGAACACGGCGGCCAGCTGGGCGCCGGCGAACGGGACGGCCATGGACAGCGCGTTGCCCGCGTAGGTGATCGACATCACCGTGCCCAGCGTGGCCTGGTCGCCCTCAGCCCGGAGCAGGATGACCCGGCTGACCCCGAACGCGGTCAGCGAGATCGCCTCGGCCACCAGCGCGGCCAGCACCCACCACCAGTTGAGGTGGGCCAGCGTGTGCAGCGACTGGAGCAGGATGTGCTCGTTGGTGACGATGATCGCGGCCAGGCCGGCCGCCGCGATGACCGCGACCGTGATCCGTCGCCACCGCTTCGCGGTCCCCCCGCTGCTCATCTTGCTGGGCTGCTCATCTGGGCGGAAGAAACCCTCCTGGGCGGCCCGCGGGCTGGTCCGGCCCTGGCTGAGCTGCCCCCGGAGGTTCCGGCCCGGGCTCCGGGGCCGCCACTGGCCCGCTGTCACCCAGGGTAACCCGGCCCATGATCCGGGCCTGTTCCCGCGCGCGCCGTTCGGCCAGCACCGCGCTCAGATAGTCGGGCGGCGTGGTGCCCGGCGGCGGGGCCGGGCTGACCTGGGCGGCCACCGCGGTCGCGATGCGCCGGCCGAACTCGGTGCGGGCCGCCGGGGTCAGCGTGTAGTACCGGCTCAGGTACTGGCGGGCGGTCTCCGCCGTGCCGTCGTCCAGCCCGGACAGCTGGAGCGTGGCGGCCCAGCCGGCCAGCGCGGGCGGCATCGTGGGCAGCGCTGTGGCCGGGCCGCGCGGCTGCGGCATCCGCTCGGTGATGACGAACGTGCCGGCGAAGATGTCGCCCAGCCGCTTGCCGTTGGCCGACAGCAGCGAGGTGACGAGGGCCAGGAAGCCGAGCGTGAGCCAGATCTCCAGCACGGCCAGCAGCGCCCGCATCAGCGCCTGGCGGAACCGCTCCGGGCCGCCGTCGTCGCTGACCACCCGCAGCCCCAGGGCCAGCTTGCCCAGCGACCGGCCGCGGCTCAGCGTCTCGAAGGTGGCCGGGTAGCCGACCACGACGAGCACGAACACGGTCACCCCCACTGCGGCCAGCGCGGCCGGGTTGAGCGCCCCGCCCGCCGCGGCCCCGACGGCGATCCCGGTCAGCAGGAGCAGCAGCACGACCTGGACCATCAGGTCGATGGCCAGCGCCACGGCACGGCTGGGAAACCGGGCGCACGGCACATCGATGACCACAGCCTCGCCGGTGACTACCTCGGCCACGTATTTTCCCCAGTCCGGTTGATTCCGGCACAAGGCTAGCCGCAGACGGCGCCACCGGGCTGGCGGCGGCCCCGTTACCCTCCAGGGGTGGACGTTGACGCGTACGTGGCCGCGCATCAGGCCGACTGGTCCCGGCTCGACGTCCTGGTCCGGCGGCGGCGCCGGCTGACCGGCGACGAGGTGGACGAACTGGTCACGCTGTATCAGCGGACCACCACGCACCTGTCCACGCTGCGCGCGGCCGGGCACGACCCGGCCCTGGTCGCCCGGCTGTCCGGCCGGGTGGCGCAGGCCCGGACCGCGGTCACCGGCGCGCACACGCCGGCCTGGTCCGTGCTGGCCCGGTTCGCGGTGGTCTCGTTCCCGGCCATGGCCTACCGGCTGCGCTGGTGGTGGGCTGGCACGGCAGGCGGCTCCCTCCTGGTGGCCGTGCTGCTGGGCTGGTGGGTGGCCCGGTCACCCGCGGTGCAGGCCGCGCTGCTGCCGCGGGCCGCGGTCCGCGACCTGGTGAACCACGAATTCCAGGACTACTACTCGCAGTACGCGGCCACCTCGTTCGCGGCCAAGGTGTGGACGAACAACGTGTGGGTGGCGGCCGAGTCGCTCATCTTCGGCGTGCTGCTCGGGCTGCCCACGCTGTTCGTGCTGTTCGAGAACGCGGCCAACGGCGGGGTCCAGGGCGGGCTGATGTTCGCGCACGGCAAGGGCGGCCTGTTCGTCACCCTGATCCTGCCGCACGGCATGCTTGAGCTCAGCGCGGTGTTCCTGGCCGCGGCGGCCGGGCTGCGGCTTGGCTGGTGCATCATCGACCCTGGACCGCGGCCCCGGGGGAGGGCACTGGCCGAGGAGGGGCGTTCGGCGCTGACGATCGCGCTGGGGCTGATCGTCGTGCTGCTGGTGTCCGGGGTGATCGAGGCGTTCGTCACCCCCTCGCCGCTGCCGCCGTGGGCCCGGATCGGCATCGGCGCGGTGGCCGAGGCGGCGTTCCTCAGCTATGTCATCCTGCTCGGCCGGCGCGCCGCGGCGGCCGGCCGGACCCCGGACATGGAGCACGCGCCGGACACCGCGCCGGTGACCGGCTGAGGGGGCTGACCGGCTGGCGGTGGCGGTGGGCTGAGCGGGGCTGGCGGGCTGCCGGTCAGAGCCGGCCGGCCGCCTTGAGCTCCAGGTACGCGTCGGCCAGCGCGGGGGGCAGCCGGTCCGGTGGCGCGTCCACCACCCGCACGCCCTGCCGCTGCAGCAGCGCGGTGATCCGGTCCCGCTCGGCCAGCGCGGCCTCGGCCGCGGCCGCGCTATAGACGCGGTCCGCGTCGTCCCGGGCGGCGGCCAGTTCGGCCAGCCGCGGATCGGCCACCGCCGCGATCATGACCTGGTTCCGGGCCACCAGCGTACCCAGCCGGGGCAGCAGGCCCTCCTCGATCACCACGGGGTTCAGGTCGGTGAGCAGCACGACCAGGCAGCGGCGCCGCGCCACGGTGAGCACCGCGCTGGCCAGCGCCGCGGTGTCGGTCTCGGTCAGCTCGGCGTCCAGCGGCGCCAGCGCCGTGGTGACCGAGGCCAGCACGGACGAGCGTGGCGCGCCGAGCACCCGGGCCCGCAGCCGCCGGTCGAACGCGAGCAGGTTGACCTGGTCCCCGGCCCGCGAGGCCAGCGCGGTGAGCAGCAGGATCGCGTCCATCGAGGCGTCCAGCCGCGGGATCCCGGCGACCCGGCCGGCCGCGGTCCGGCCGGTGTCCAGCACGACCAGGATCCGGCGGTCCCGTTCCGGCCGCCAGGTGCGGACCATCACGTCGCCGCGGCGGGCCACCGCCCGCCAGTCGATGGACCGGACGTCGTCGCCGAGCACGTACTCCCGCAGCGAGTCGAACTCGGTGCCCGGCCCGCGCAGCAGCGACCGGTGCTGCCCGTCGAGCTGGCGCAGCTGAGCCAGTTTCGCGCCCAGGTGACGGCGGCTGCGGAACGGCGGCAGCACCCGGACGGACCAGGTCACCGCCTGGCGGCGCTGCCGGGCGGCCAGCCCGAACGGCCCGGCCGAGCGCACGATGACGGCCGCGGACACCTTGTCGCCGCGGCGGTCCGGCGTGAGCGTGCTGGTCACCGAGCCCTGCCCGCCCGGCGGAACGCGCAGCGCGGCCCGGCCGGGCACCGCGTGCGCGCTCGGCGGCCAGGTGGCCCGGACGACGGCGCGCAGCGGCCGCCGGCCCGGGTTGCGCACGGTGACGGTGACGGCCGCGGTCTCGCCCAGCAGCACCCGGGTGTCGCCGGAGCGGGTGATCAGCAGCCGCCGCACGTTGGCCGCCAGCATCAGATCCGTCACGATGACGGCGGCCAGCAGGAGGTTCACCGCGAGCAGCGCGCCCACGGTGCGGACGGCCAGCACGACCAGGGCGCCGGCGAGCGCGGCCAGCGCCGCCCGCCCGGTCAAAGCCATCGGCTGCTCGCCGGGGTGCTGCTCGCGGGCGTGCTGACCACGGGGGTGCTGCTCACCGGGGGACGGGCACCGAAGCGAGAACGGCCTCCAGCACGCCGTCCGGCGTCGCGCCTTCCAGTTCCGCCTCGGGCCGGAGCTGGATCCGGTGCCGCAACGTGGGCCGGGCCAGCGCCTTCACATCGTCCGGGGTGACGTAGTCGCGCCCCGCCAGCCAGGCCCAGGCCCGGCTGGTCGCCTGCAGCGCGGTCGCCCCGCGCGGCGACACGCCGAGCCGCAGCGACGGGGACTGCCGGGTGGCCCGGCACAGGTCCACGATGTATCCGGCCACGTCGGCGGCCACCCGGACGTCACGGACCGCGGCCGTGGCCGCGGCCAGCTCGGCCGTCCCGGCCACCGGCCTGATCCCGGTGGCGGCCAGGTTGCCCGGGTCGAAACCGGCCGCGTGCCGGGCCAGGATGCCGATCTCCTCGTCCCGCTCGGGCAGCCCGACGTTGAGCTTGACCAGGAAGCGGTCCAGTTGCGCCTCGGGCAGCGGGTAGGTGCCCTCGTACTCGACGGGGTTCTGGGTGGCGGCCACCAGGAACGGCTCGGGCAGTGGCCGCGGCGTGCCCTCCACCGAGACCTGCCGCTCCTCCATCGCCTCCAGCAGCGCGGCCTGCGTCTTGGGTGGCGTCCGGTTGATCTCGTCGGCGAGCAGCAGGTTGGTGAACACCGGGCCCTCGCGGAACTGGAACAGCGCCGTCTTCGCGTCGTAGATCAGCGAGCCGGTGACGTCACCGGGCATCAGGTCCGGGGTGAACTGGATCCGGGTGCTGCGCAGCGCCAGCGCGGCGGCCAGCGAGCGCACCAGCAGGGTCTTGGCCACCCCGGGCACGCCTTCGAGCAGCACATGCCCCCGGCACAGCAGGCAGATGACCAGGCCGGTCAGCACGGAGTCCTGGCCGATGATGGCCTTGCCGACCTCGGCGCGGACCGCTTCCAGCGCGCTGCGCACGGTATCCGGCCCGGCGCTCGCGGCGCCGTGGCCCGGGAGTTCGGCCAGCCCAGCTGCGGGCGGGTGTTCGGCGGTCACTGGGTACGTACCTCTTCCTCGACGGCATCGATATCACGGCCCAGCGCGACCAGCGCCGCGTCGTCGCGCGGAACCGGCCCGAACAGGACTTCCCGCAGTCTGGCCGGCTCGCGGCCGGTCCGGGCGGACACCGCGGCACATACCGTGCCGGGATCCGCGGTGGCAGGCAACGCCAGCCGCGTGCTGAGCCGGTGCACCGCCGCGGCGCGGAGCACGGTGGCGGCCCGGTCGCGGGAGTGCCGGGACCGGTACAGCCGGCCGTGACCCTCCACCGTTTCCGATGCTCGCACGACGACCGGCAGCGGCTCGGTGACCAGCGGGCCGAGCCGCCGCATCCGCCAGACCGCGGCCAGCACGACGGCCAGGAACACCTGCAGCACGACCAGGTAGGCCGGGCCCGGAATCTCCTGCAGCAGGGATTTCGCCGGGGCCGGGCCGGCCGCTGCGTTGACCGGTGGCGGGCTCGGCACCAGCCAGATGATCCGGCGGCTGCCGGCGAGCAGGTTCAGCGCCAGGGCGGCGTCGCCGCGGCTGGCTAGGTGGGCGTTGGTCAGCGGCGCCCCGGTGCCGAGCAGGGTGACCGACCGGCCCGCGGACTGGTAGCGCACCAGGGACGGGCGACCGTCCACCCGGTAGCACTGCCAGGCCCCAGCCGCGGTGTCGCGCATCAGGACGCCGCCCAGGACGGCGTTCCCGGCGGCCTGCGCGGCCGGCAGCGGGCAGCCCGGGCGGACCGGACCTTCGTCCGTGGCGCCGGCCACCCGGGTGCCCGGGCTGGCCGCGGCGGCGGACTGCGCCCGGGCCGGGGGGAGCTGAGCCAGCGCGGCCAGGCTCCGGCTGTCCGGCTCCACCACCAGCAGGTTGGCGCGCATCCGGACCAGGGTGGCCAGCTCGCTCCCGGTGAGCAGGTACGGGCTGGTCAGGACGAGTCCAGGGTGGCGGCCGGCCGCGTCCCGCACCGCCTCCTGCGCGGCGGCGGCGCTGGTCACCGCGCTGACCGGCTGGCCGCGGCGGCCGAGGATCTGGGCCAGCGCCCGGGTGCCCTGCCCGGCCGGGTTGGCCGGGTCCAGGTAGCCGGACGGCGGCCGGGGCGGGGTGAGCAGCGCGACCAGGATCCCGCCCAGCAGCACGGCCGCGACCACCAGCAGGATTGCTCTGTTAGTTTTGCGCCTCCGGGGGGCTGGACCCGCCTCCTTCCCTCGTCGCTCGGTCGCTCGTTCCTCGCTCCCTCGCTCCTCAGTCCAGTCGGCGGCGCCCCCCTTCGGCGCGGCGGGGGCGGTCATGCCGCGTCGCTGGCGCTGGGCAGGGCCGGGGAGGTGCCTGCCGAACCGGTCCCGGGCCGGGCCGCCTGGATGCGGGTGTCCAGGGCGCGCACGAGCGCGTAGCCCGCGGCGGTGCCGGGCCGCTCGCCGTAGCAGATGTCGTCGAACAGCCGGGCCGCGTCGTGCAGCGCGGCCGCCTCACCGGGCAGCGCCAGCCCGGCCTCGGCGGCGATCTCGTCCGCGGTCCGGCCCAGCCGGGGGCTGAGCACGCCGCGTTCCTCGAGCTGACGGGCGATCCCGCGGACGGCTTCCAGGATCGCTTCCGCGTAGTCGCCCGCGCTGGCCAGCCGGGCCGCCCGCTGCCGGTGATCGGCCGCGGTGAGCGGCTGCCCGCCGGGCGCCCGCTGGCCGGGCGCCCGGTGGGCCTGGGCCAGCGGGCCCAGCCGGGCCGCCACCACCGCGACCGCCAGCACGGCCAGCGCGGTCAGGGCGACCACCGCCCACCAGCCGCCGGGGAACGACTTGCCCGCGCCGTACAGCGTGTTCAGCAGTCGGCTGATCCCGTCCGCCAGCCGCTGGGCCAGGGACTCGTGCGGGTGGTAGATGGCCTTGGACAGCTCGCTGCGGGCCAGTTTCTGGCCGTCCGGCCGGCTGATCAGGGGAGTGCCGCCCGTGCCCAGCAGAGCCCGGTTCACCACGGCGGCGGGGCACCCGCGGCGGTCGGAGGAGCCCCCGGCGAGCCCGCGGCCGGCTGGCCAGGCCCGGGCGGCTGGCCAGGTCCGGCCGGCTGGCCAGGCCCGGGCGGCTGCCACGTGGCGGCGAAGTCGCTGTCGGCCAGCGGCCCGCCGCCCGACGCGGTGCGCAGCGCGAGGTCCAGCCCTTCTTTGCGGATCCGCATGTCCACGTAGAGCAGCACGGTGACCGCCGCGCCGATCGGCCGGGTCACCGTGCCGGCCGCGATGCTGCCCAGCACGCTGATGACCGTCCCGGCCGAGAACCCGGCGGCGCCGCCGAACAGCGTGCTCAGGAACGTGAACGGCAGCTGCAGGATGGCGGCCGCCACCGAGAAGATGATGCTGGCCAGCAGCAGGATGCCGAACACCCGCCAGAAGCTGCCCCGGACCAGCCGCCAGGACCGCGCCAGGGCCCGGCCGGGACGCTCCCGCTCCAGCACGACCACGGGGGTGACCAGGCTGAACATGGTGGAGAACCAGATCGTGAGCACCACGGCCACGAAGAAGCCGGGCACACCGATGATGGCGTAGACCGCCACCGGCGCGCCGGCCGCGAACGCGACGAGCAGGATGAGTCCGAGCACCAGCAGCGGGCTCAGCCCGGCCAGCAGGACGAGCAGGGTGGCCAGCAGCACGCTGGGCAGCCGCGGCGCCGCGGCCCGCCACGCGTCCCCGGCGCTGATCCGCTGGCCGCTGGCTTCCCGGGCGATGATCGGCGCCAGCAGCCCGGCCAGCACGGCCTGCACGATGATGGTCAGCAGCACCGTCACGCCCAGCGCCGGCAGGGCGTCGGCGAAGATCTGGCGCAGCAGGTGGGCGGCCTGCTGCGAGCTGAGGTTCTGGCCCGCGCTGGGCACGTTGATCAGGCTCAGCGTGACCGAGCTGGAAATGACCGCCGAGACCGTCATGACGATGGCGGCGATGCCCAGGGTGGCCTTGGGGTTGCGGCGGATGGTCGCGAACGAGCCGTCGAGGATCTCGCCCAGCCCGAGCGGGCGGAGCGGGATCACCCCGGGCTTGGGGGCGGACTCGCCATAGCGGGGCCCCGGGCCGGGCGGCGGTGGCCGGTCTCCCGGCGGCCAGCCGCCGGGAGAACCGTAGCCCGGCGGGCCGGACCCGGACGGCCCGTATCCCGGCGGCCCGTAGCCTGGCTGGCCGTAGCCGGGCTGGCCGGGCGGGGGCCCGGGGGTGCCCGGCGCCGGTGGCGGCGGGGCGGGCGCGCCCAGGTCGGCGGGCGGGAACCAGGGCTGCGGCGGCCCGGGCGGCCCGTCCCCTGGCGTGTCCGACGACGGACTGTCTGTCATGGTTCTCCCTCGCGGCGCTGCCGCCGCGGCTGCCTGCGCGGCGCCTCGCCGCCGGATGCTCGCTGCTGGGCGGGCGCCCCCCGCGTCTCCGCTGGCGCCCATACTCGCACGAAGCCGGCCACGCATGAAGCCAGGGCAGCGGAACGGCCGCCCGCGCGCCCGCCGGACGGCCCGCGCCCGCCGCCGGGCGGCCCGTGGTCGACCCACGGCCCTGGCCAGGGGCAGACTCTGCACATGGACGTGCCCACGCTGCGCTGGCTCGGCGACGACGGGGGACCAGGCATCGCGCTGCTCGACCAGACCCGGCTGCCCGCCGAGGAGACGGTCGTCACCTGCACCAGCGTCGCCGAACTGATCGACGCCATCCGCCGCCTGGTGATCCGCGGCGCCCCGGCTCTCGGCCTGGCCGGCGCGTTCGGCGTGGCGCTGGCCGCCTACCAGGGCGAGGACGTGGCGGCCGCGGCCCGCGCGCTCGCCGCGGCCCGGCCGACCGCGGTGAACCTGGCCTGGGGTACCGGCCGGGCGCTCGCTGCCTACCAGGCCGCGCGGCAGGCAGCCGACCCCGATACCGAACGCCAGTGCGCCCACGCGGCGCTGGCCGTGGCCCGGGCTATCGCGGCTGATGAAGCCGCGGCGAGCGCGGCGATGGCCAGCTACGGACTGCCGCTGATACCAGCCGGCGGCCGGGTGCTGACGCACTGCAACACCGGGGCGCTGGTGTCCTCCGGCGAGGGCACCGCGTTCGCGGTCATCCTGGCCGCGCACCGCGCGGGCCGGCTGGCCAAGCTGTGGGTGGACGAGACCCGCCCGCTGCTCCAGGGCGCCCGGCTCACCGCCTGGGAAGCCCGGCGGGCCGGCATCGACTACGCGGTGCTGCCCGACTCGGCCGCCGCTGGGCTGCTGGCCAGCGGCGCAGTCGACGTGGTGCTCACCGGCGCGGACCGGATCGTGGCCGACGGCAGCGTGGCCAACAAGGTCGGCACGTACGGCCTGGCCGTGCTGGCCCGGCATCACTCGGTGCCGTTCGTGGTGGTGGCCCCGGTGTCCACCATCGACTTCGGCACGGCCGACGGCAGCGGGATCGTGCTGGAGCACCGCCCGGCTGACGAGGTGACCACGCTGGCCGGGCAGATCATCGCGCCGGCCGGCAGCGCCGGGTACAACCCGGCCTTCGACGTTACTCCCAGTGGCCTGATCACGGCGCTGGTGACAGAGCGTGGTGTTGCTCAGCCGGTGAACAGCGGTACCCTGCGTGTGCTGGGCGATCTTACCGCCCAGCCGAAGTGTGCCGTCCCTGACGTTTCCGTGGAACTATGAGGCCCATGAAAGGTCGTGTGCTCGTCGTCGATGACGACGCTGCCCTGTCCGAGATGCTCGGCATCATGCTCCGCGGCGAGGGCTTCGAGCCCACCTTCGTCGCCGACGGGGACAAGGCCATGGAGGTATTCCGGGATACACATCCCGACCTGGTCCTGCTCGACCTGATGCTGCCGGGTGCGGACGGTATCGATGTGTGCCGCCAGATCCGCACCGAATCGGGTGTGCCTATCGTCATGCTCACCGCGAAGAGCGACACTGTTGACGTGGTGCTGGGGCTGGAGTCCGGGGCGGACGACTACATCGTCAAGCCGTTCAAGTCCAAGGAGCTGATCGCCCGGGTCCGGGCCCGGCTGCGCCGCACCGACGACCCCGCGCCCGAGATGCTGCAGATCGTGGACGTCGAGATCGACGTGGCCGGGCACTCGGTGAAGCGGAACGGCCGGCCGGTCAGCCTCACCCCGCTGGAGTTCGACCTGCTGGTCGCGCTGGCCCGCAAGCCGCGTCAGGTGTTCACCCGGGAAGTGCTGCTCGAGCAGGTCTGGGGATACCGGCACGCCGCGGACACCCGGCTGGTCAACGTGCACGTGCAGCGGCTCCGCGCGAAGATCGAGAAGGACCCGGAGCATCCGGAGATCGTGGTGACGGTACGCGGCGTGGGCTACAAAGCAGGGCCTGCCTGATCAGGGGCCTGCCCGCGGTGACCCGGCAGGTTCCCCAGCAGCGTGGAGAAGGGCCATGGAGGGGGTAGCGAGCAGCAGCGAGGCGGGACGAGGCCCGCGCCGGGACTCGCCGGCCTGCCGCTCCCGGCTGACCCTGCTGGTCCGGCGGGCGGCCCGGCGGCTGCCGCCGCAGGCCCGCTCGGCCATCCGGGCCGGTCAGCGCCGGGCCCGGCTGCTGGCGGGCCGGCTGCGCCGCCGCTGGCATCGCTCGCTGCAGCTCCGGGTGGTCGCCACCACCCTGGTCATCTGCGTGGTGGTGGCCGCGGTGCTCGGCTTCTTCCTGGTCGAGCAGATCGCCAGCGGCCTGCTGAACAGCACCCGGACGGCCGCCGCGCACCAGATCAGCGAGGGCCTGGACACGGCCAAGAACGACGTGGGCCTGGAGGGCCCAGCCGGGGACCAGGCCAGGTCGCTGCTCCAGCTGGCCGCCGACCTGCAGGCGCTGAGCGGGCCCGGTGACACGTTCGACGTGGTGATCCTGACCCAGACATCGGACAGCTCCGCGTTCGCCGGGGTCTACGGCAACCGGAATCTCAGCCCGGCCAGCCTGCCCAAGAAGCTGGTCGCCAGCGTGACCCAGGAGCAGCAGAAGGGCCGCACCGACGACCTGGTGTCCGCCCCGACGCAGATGAGCTACCTGGCTGGGCGGGCGCCGGTGCCCGGACTGGCCATCGGCGGCGTGATCAGCCCGCACGCACAGCTGTACTACCTGTTCCCGATGGCACAGCAGCAGCAGACGCTGGCCCTGGTGCAGCGGGCCATGCTCGGCGGCGGGCTGGCTCTGGTCGTGCTGCTGGTGGGCATCGTCTCGCTGGTCACCCGGTGGGTGGTGGTGCCGATCCGGGAGGCGGCCGAGGCGGCCAAGCGGCTGTCCGACGGCCAGCTCGACCAGCGGATGCCGGTCCGCGGCACCGACGACCTGGCCGCGCTGGCCAGGTCGTTCAATGACATGGCGGCCAGCCTGCAGGAGAAACTCCGCGAGCTGGAGGAGCTGTCCCAGGTGCAGCGGCAGTTCGTCTCCGACGTGTCACACGAGCTGCGCACCCCGCTGACCACGATCCGGATCGCGGCGGACGTGCTGTTCGCGGCCCGCCGGGACCTGCTGCCCGCCGCGGCGCGGTCCGCGGAGCTGCTCGAGGGGCAGCTGGAGCGGTTCGAGTCGCTGCTCGCCGACCTGCTGGAGATCAGCCGGTACGACGCCAACGCGGCCACCCTGGACCCCGAGTCGGCCGACGTGTGCGACCTGGTGCGGCGGGCCGCGGCCGACGCCGAGCAGCTCGCCGCGCGGTGCGGCACCCGGATCGACTTCCGGCTGCCCGCCGAGCCGTGCGTCGCCGAGGTGGACCGGCGCCGCGTCGAGCGGATCCTGCGCAACCTGCTGGACAACGCGGTCGAGCACGGCGAGAGCCGGGACGTGGTGGTCACCGTGGCCGGCGACCGGGACGCGGTCGCGATCGCCGTGCGGGACCACGGCTGCGGCTTCGGTGCGGCCGAGGCGCAGCTCGTGTTCGACCGGTTCTGGCGGGCCGACCCGGCCCGGGCCCGGACGACCGGCGGCACCGGGCTCGGCCTGGCCATCGCGCTTGAGGACGCCCGGCTGCACAACGGCTGGCTGCAGGCCTGGGGGGAGCACGGCAAGGGGTCGGTGTTCCGGCTCACCGTGCCCCGGGTCGCCGGTCAGCAGCTGATCGGCTCGCCGCTGCCGCTCGGCCCGGATGAGGCGGAGCCCGGGCCCGAGCTGGTCCGGTCGCCGCTGGCGCTGCGGCTGGACGATGTCATTCAGCCGGCTCAGTCCGGCTCCGGATTCGCCGCCGCCGAGCCCGACGGCCCGGCCGGCGCTGGCCCGGCCAGTGGCTAACCGGCGCCCGCCGCTGCGCTGGCTGCTGACCGCGCTGACCACGCTGACCGTGCTGGCCGCGCTGGCTGGCTGCGCGGACGTGCCGGTCAGCGGGCCGCTCCAGTCCACCAAGGTGCCGGCCAGTGTCGGCGGCCAGCAGCAGGGCACCCCGTGCTGCGCGCTGATCATGAGCCCGCCCAAGCCGGGCTGGAGCCCGGCGCAGATGGTGACGAACTTCATCCTGGCCAGTGCGGACTTCGCGCAGGACCACGCGATCGCCCGGCAGTACCTGACCGCGGCGGCGAATTCCTCGTGGCAGCCTGGCCCGGGCCCGGCGGTCACCGTGATCT
Source organism: uncultured Actinomycetes bacterium (assembly GCA_963717125.1). Classification (GTDB taxonomy): domain Bacteria; phylum Actinomycetota; class Actinomycetes; order Streptosporangiales; family Streptosporangiaceae; genus RYN-230. Next base: position 939,409 of record CAVQVG010000007.1, on the reverse strand, counting down.
CCCAGGCCCCGAACGCGGCGCCGGTGCTGCCGCCGCAGCTGAACTCGCAGACGACCTCGATCGTCGAGATCACGGCCGAGGAGCTGGGCGCGGTCAACGCGACCGGGCAGTACATCCCGGCCCCCGGGGGGCAGAAATCCCTGACCCAGCGGTTCGGCCTGCGGCTCGTGAACCACCAGTGGCGGATCGACAGCCTGCCGGCCGGGCCGGGCTGTCCCGGGAGCTGCTGCTCAGCAAGGCCTTCTTCCAGCTCGCCTACCAGCCGCGGAACCTGTACTACTTCGACCCGGCCTACAAGAACCTGGTGCCGGACCCGGTGTTCCTGCCGGTGATCACAGCCGACCCGGCCACCGTCCTGGTTGACGCGCTGCGGGCCGATCCGCAGGGCTGGCTGGAAGGCGCCGCGTACTCCGCGTTCCCGGCCGGCACCCACGCCGTCCGGGTGCAGATCCCGCCGGGCAGCAAGACCGCCATCGTCGACCTGAGCATGCCCAGGACGGCCGCGACCCGGTCCAGCCTGGCCGACGTGTCCGCGCAGCTGGTCTGGACGCTGACCAGCACCTCGTACGGGTCGCGGACCATTCAGGCGGTGAAGCTCGAGGTCAACGGCCGGGCCTGGACCCCGCGGGGCAGCGGCAGCGCGGTGCAGGACCGCACCGACTACCCGCAGCCGTGCCTGCAGCCACCGCGACGCCAGCAAAGCCTCTACTTCCTGACCGCGAGCGGCGCGGCCCGCGTGCTGCCCGGCCACGGCACGGCCAGCGTGCCGGTGCCCGGCCAGGCGGGCACCAGCGAGATCCCGCTGAGCAGCATCGCCGTCTCGCCGGACCAGCACTACCTGGCCGGGATCGGCCAGTCGGCTGGGGGCACGCTGTACACCGCCAACCTGGCCGCGGCCGCGCAGCCGCAGGCCAGCCAGTCGGCGCGGGACCTGCGGGTGCGGCTCAGCGGCATGAAGGTCAGCGCGGCCAGCTGGGACTACCAGGACGAGCTGTGGGTCGCGGGCACCAGCCACGGCCGCCCAGTCGTGCGGATGTTCCGGGGCAGCGGTGGCGGGCCGGTCACCGTGACGCTGCCGCCCGGCATCCAGCAGATCACCGCGCTCCGGGTGGCCCCGGACGGGGTACGGGTCGCGCTGATCGTGTCCACCAAGGCCGGTCCGCAAGTGCTGCTGGCCGCGGTTGTCCGCAGCGCTGACCAGTTGACCCTGTCCAGCGCCGGCCAGCTGGGTGCCGACCTGACCTCGCCTAGCGCGCTGAGCTGGTACGACGCCGATCACCTGCTGGTGGTGGACCAGGCCGACATCGGGCCGCAGCTGTTCGAGGTGCCAGTCAACGGCGACCGGTCCACGTTCCAGAGCGTCGAGCCGGGGATGATCTCGATCACCGCGGGCGGCCCGCACACCCCTCTGTTCGCCAGCCTGCAGACCGGCCAGCTGGGCCGGTCGGCCGGCCTGGGCGAGCTGTGGAGCACGCCGCTGAACGGCCGGGACGCCACCTACCCGGGCTAAACGCACCACCGCCGCCGCGCTTTGCGCCTGGCTGTCGTGTTTCCTCCCGGTGCAGCATCTGCCCAGGTACCACCGCGTGGGCAAGAAGACAGTCCGGGCTCCTGACATCCGGGCCCGGGCAGGCTAGCGTCGTCATATGGCACCCGTCCGGGTCCGTGGTTGCGCCGTGCGGGGTACCCCGGCAGCGGGGTGCCCGGCTTGGCAAGCCGATGCCAGCCGCAGGCGAAACGGCCCACGTAAGGCGACTTGTCGTCGACCGATCACGGTGCGGCTTAGAGGTAAGTCCTGCCCCGCCGGGGGATCAGATGTCCCCCGGACCGGGAGAAGGGCGGTAGTGGCAACAGGCCCGCGAAACCCTCAGCAGGCGGATGTGGGGACGAAGACCAGGTCGGCCGGACGGGTGCCACCCACACAGATGGTCGAAGGGGGTATCCCACGTGGACATCATCTTCAGGGGTCGGCGGACGGGTGTGCCGGAGCGTTTCCGTGACTACGCGACGGCCAAGCTCGACAAGGTCGTGAAGCTGGACCAGAAGACGATAAGCATCGATGTGGAAATCACCCTGGAACGCAATCCGCGCCAGTCTGCGCAGCGGGAGCGGGTCGAACTGACCCTGTACTCACGCGGCCCGGTCATCCGCGCGGAAGCGGCCGCTGACGACCGCTTCCAGGCGTTCGACCGGGCGGTGGCCAAGCTGGAGACGCATATGCGGCGCGCCTGTGACCGGCGCAAGGTGCGCAAGCCCGGCCACGGCGCGTCCGCCGAGGCGGCGGCGGTGGCCGCCGGGGCCAGTACGCTGCCGCCGGCCAGCCCGGCCCTGGACGGCGGGCCGGATGGCGGGCCGGCGGGCCCGGCGGATGACACCGATCTGGACTACTGGGCGGACACCGAGGTGCAGCTCGAGGCCGTGGTGCCGATCCCGATGGAAGGGGACGGCCCGCTGATCGTGCGGGAGAAGTTCCACGCCGCGACGCCGATGAGCATCGACCGGGCGCTGCACGAGATGGAACTGGTGGGGCACAACTTCTTCCTGTTCCGGGACGAGTCGACCCGGCTGCCGAGTGTGGTCTACCGGCGGCGGGGTTACGACTACGGGGTCATCCGGCTGGTGGAGGAGGTTTCACGGCCACCCGCCCGGCCATCCCGGCACTCCACGGTCGGCGTCAATCAGCGGGTAGGGGAGAATCGAGCTACCGGGTAGGCGGTATCCGGTCCCCGGGCTGTGCTCGCCGCACGGCCACCGGCGCCCCCGGTTTGCGCGGCCGCCCCCGCTGCGCCAGAGTTTGACCACTGATCGCGGCGGGTGGCATCCGCGCCGGCAGTGCACGCAGGGTCGATAGGAGGTGCCATGCGCGGAGATCCCGCGATGTCCACCGATCCCGGTGCGGCTTCGGGGTCGGTGGCTTCCTCCGCCGCCGAGCCGATCCGCGCCCTCATCGTGGACGATCACGCTTTGTTCCGCCGTGGCCTGGAGATGGTGCTCGCCGCCGAGGACGACATCGAGCTGGTCGGCGAGGCGAGCGACGGCGCGGAAGCGGTGCAGAAGGCCGGTGAGTCGCTGCCCGACGTGGTGCTGATGGACATCCGGATGCCCAAGTCGAGCGGCATCGAGGCGTGCCGGGCGATGAAAGAAGTGGCGCCCAGCTCGAAGATTGTCATGCTGACGATCAGCGACGAGGAGGAGGACCTCTTCGAGGCGATCCGCGCCGGGGCGAGCGGCTACCTGCTCAAGGACATCCCGCTGGACGAGGTGGCGGACGTGGTCCGCGCGGTGCACGGCGGGCAGTCGCTGATCAACCCGTCGATGGCGGCCAAGCTGCTCACCGAGTTCGCCGCGCTGAACAAGCGGGACCAGGAGGAGCGCGCCGAGCAGGTACCCCCGCCCAAGCTCACCGACCGGGAGATGCAGGTCCTCAAGCTGGTGGCCAAGGGGATGAACAACCGGGACATCGCCAAGGAACTGTTCATCTCGGAGAACACGGTCAAGAACCACGTCCGCAACATCCTGGAGAAGCTCCAGATCCACTCGCGGATGGAAGCCGTGATGATCGCGGTCCGGGAGAAGCTGATCGAGTTCAGCTGACAGCGGTCAGCTCAACTCGGCGCGCAGCCGCTCGGCCAGTTGCGGCGGGCTGACGTGCTCCACCTCGACGGCTGAGCAGCCGACCCAGCTGGCCGCCTCGCGCAGCGCCTGGGCCATCGGCGCGGCGGCCGCCGCGGAGTGCAGGGACAGCTGGCGGGCGATCAGCGTCTGGCCCCGGCGCGCCGGGTTGACCCGGCCGAGCAGGCGGCCGCGGGCCAGCAGCGGCATCGCGTAGTACCCGTGCACCCGCTTGGCCTTGGGCACGTAGGCCTCCAGGCTGTGCTCGAAGCCGAACATCCGCCGGGTCCGCTTGCGGTCCCAGACCAGCGAGTCGAACGGGGAGAGCAGGGTGACCCGGTGCCGTCCACGCGGCACCCCCGCCAGCGCGGCCGGGTCGGCCCAGCCGGGCGCCGGCTTGCCCGCCACCTCGATGGTGACCGGGGTCAGCCCGGCGGCCAGCGCGGAATCGGCGGCCCGTTCCGCGTGCCCGGCCTGGCCGTTGGTCAGCTCGCGCAGCCGGTGATAGTCGATCAGGTCAGCCCGGGTGACCACGCCGAGCGCTCGGGCGGCCACCCCGGCCAGGTGCGCCAGGCAGTCCGCGTCGGTCTTCTCGACCTCCAGCAGCTCGCTCGGCAGCACCCGTCCGGGCAGGTCGTACACCCGGCGCCAGCCGTCCCGGCGCACGCAGACGACGTCGCCCACGTCCAGCAGCCACTCGACGGCGATCTTCGTATCCGACCAGTCCCACCACAGGCCGCCCGCCTTGGCCCCGCCCAGCTGGGTACTGTTCAGCGGGCCGTCCGCGCGCAGCCGGGCCAGCACGTCGGCGCAGGTCCGCTCATGGCTCTGGTGCCAGCGGCGGCCGCGGGCGCGCAGCGCGCGGCGCCGGAACGCATACCAGGGCCACTCCTCGATCGGCAGCACGCACGCCGCGTGCGACCAGTATTCGAACGCGGCCGGCCGGCCCGGATGCCAGTAGGCCCGCTCGATCCGCTGCCGCGGCACCGCGCCGAGCCGGGCGTACGCGACCAGCTCGTGCGACCGGGCCAGCACGCTGATCGTGTCGAGCTGGACCGCACCGACCCGGCGCAGCATGGCCGGGACGCCGCCGCGGCGGCCCTCCGCGCCGAGAAAGCCCTGGGCGCGCAGCGTGATCAGCCGGGCCTCGTCGGCGGACAGGGACAGCTCAGCGGCCGGATGCGTGACGTCTGGCCGGACAGTGCTCACCACAAGACGTGCAGCCTAGCCGGAGCCACCGACAGTATTGGCTGCCGCAGCCAGCGCCGGCGATCGGGGGGTCCAGGGGGGTCGTCCCCCCGGAGCAACAGGATCAGTACCAGTCTTCGAAGATGTCGTTGGACAGGGCGATCAGGCCGCCGACCACGACCAGCCCGATCGCCACCCAGAACAGCCACCAGGTCGGCCCGAAGATCAGCGCCAGGCCGCCGACCACGAAGCCAACCATGATGATGCTGACCGCCACCCAGGACACCGGGCGGCCGTGGAACGGCTCGTAATGCCCGGGCTGGGCACCGGCCTCGGCGACTGAGCCGCCTACCGTCGTCCCGCTGAGCGCGCCGTCGTCCGGCTGGGCACCGGACTTGATGTCCGTTCCCACCTGGTCCGCCATGGGCGCTGCTCCTCTCGTCATCCGCTGGCCGCAGTATCCCACGCCCGGTAGCCCGGCCGCGCGGCCCGCGCTTTCCCCATATTGTGGCGGAACCACCACGCGGCCTGCGCCCGGCCCCCTGGAATGCCGGGTCCGGCGAGTTCCGGGTGGACAATGATCCGGCCCGGGTCCAGGCGTGCGGCTCGGTTTCGTTGCCGGTCTCGCCTACCATGACAGTGACGATGGGGCACCGGCGGGTGCCCGCCAAGATCCGCGAGGAGCGCGACAAGAAGTGCCAGCCATCATCGACAGTATGCTGCGGGCCGGCGAGGGCAAGACCCTGCGCCGGCTCAAGCGGATCGCGGATCAGGTCAACTCGATCGAGGACGATTTCGCCGCGCTGAGCGACGCGGAACTGCGCGCGCTGACCGACGAGTTCCGGCAGCGGTACGCCGACGGCGAGTCCCTCGACGACCTGCTCCCCGAGGCGTTCGCCACGGTGCGCGAGGCGGCCCGGCGCACCCTGGGCCAGCGGCACTTCGACGTGCAGCTGATGGGCGGCGGTGCGCTGCACTTGGGCAACATCGCCGAGATGCGCACCGGCGAGGGCAAGACCCTGACCTCGGTGCTGCCCGCGTACCTGAACGCGCTGACAGGCAACGGCGTGCACGTCGTGACGGTCAACGACTACCTGGCCAAGCGGGACGCGGAGTGGATGGGCCGGGTGCACCACTTCCTCGGCCTGGAGGTCGGGGTGATCCTGTCCCAGATGCCGCCGGAGGAGCGCCGCAAGCAGTACGAGGCGGACATCACCTACGGCACCAACAACGAGTTCGGCTTCGACTACCTGCGCGACAACATGGCCTGGGGCCTGGAGGAGTGCGTGCAGCGCGGGCACAACTTCGCCATCGTGGACGAGGTTGACTCGATCCTGATCGACGAGGCCCGGACGCCGCTGATCATCAGCGGCCCGGCCGAGCAGAGCGCCCGCTGGTACACCGAGTTCGCCAAGATCGCGCCCCGGCTGCGCCGCGGCGAGGACGGCGAGGGCGACTACGAGGTTGACGAGAAGAAGAAGACCGTCGGGATCCTCGAGGTAGGGGTGGAGAAGGTCGAGGACTGGCTGGGCATCGACAATCTCTACGACCCGGTCAACACCCCGCTGGTCAGCTTCCTGAACAACGCCATCAAGGCCAAGGAGCTGTACAAGAAGGACAAGGACTACGTCGTGGTCAACGGCGAGGTCCTGATCGTGGACGAGTTCACCGGCCGGATGCTGCACGGCCGCCGGTACAACGAGGGCATGCACCAGGCCATCGAGGCCAAGGAAGGCGTGCAGATCCAGAACGAGAACCAGACGCTGGCCACGATCACCCTGCAGAACTACTTCCGGCTCTACGACAAGCTGGCCGGGATGACCGGCACGGCCATGACCGAGGCGAACGAGTTCGCGCAGATCTACAAGCTCGGCGTGGTGCCGATCCCGACCAACAAGCCGATGATCCGGGACGACGAGGCGGACGTCGTCTACCAGACGGTGGCGGCCAAGTTCGAGGCGGTCGTCGAGGACATCAAGGACCGGCACGAGGCGGGCCAGCCGGTGCTGGCCGGCACCACCAGCGTGGAGAAGTCCGAGATGCTGTCCGTGCTGCTCAAGCGCAGCGGCGTGCCGCACGAGGTGCTGAACGCGAAGTACCACGAGCGGGAGGCCGCCATCATCGCGCAGGCCGGGCGCAAGGGCGCGGTGACGGTCGCCACCAACATGGCCGGCCGTGGCACCGACATCATGCTCGGCGGCAACCCCGACTTCATCGCCGACATTCAGCTGCACCAGCGCGGGCTGTCCCCGGTGGACACGCCGGAGGACTACGAGGCGGCCTGGTCCGAGGCGGTGGATAAGGCCAAGGCGGCGGTGGCCGAGGAGCACGAGGAAGTGGTGGCCGCGGGCGGCCTGTACGTGCTGGGCACCGAACGGCACGAGTCGCGCCGGATCGACCTCCAGCTGCGTGGCCGGTCCGGCCGTCAGGGTGACCCCGGGCTGTCCAGGTTCTACCTGTCCCTGGAAGACGACCTGATGCGGATGTTCAACGCGGACAAGGTCGCGCACTTCATGGAGTGGCTGAAGACGCCGCCGGACGTGCCGATCGAGTCCAAGGCGGTGACCCGGTCCATCCGGTCGGCGCAGACCCAGGTCGAGCAGCAGAACTTCGAGATCCGCAAGGACGTCCTCAAGTACGACGACGTGCTCAACCGGCAGCGCAAGGTCATCTACGGTGAGCGGCGCCGGGTGCTGGAGGGCGCGGACCTGCACGAGCAGATCCGGGAGATGATCGACGAGGTCATCGAGGGTTACGTCACCGGGGCGACCGGCGAGGGCTTCGCCGAGGAGTGGGACCTGAATCAGCTGTGGACGGCGCTGCGCACGCTGTATCACCCCACGCTCACCACCGACGACGTGATCGAGGAGGCCGGCGGCGAGCAGTCCGCGCTGTCCCAGGAGTTCCTGGTCGAGACGCTCCGGGTCAACGCGCAGGAGGCCTACGACCGGCGCGAGGAAGAGCTGACCCCGGAGATCATGCGCGAACTGGAGCGCCGGGTCGTGCTCTCCGTGCTGGACCGCAAGTGGCGCGAGCATCTCTACGAGATGGACTACCTGCGCGAGGGCATCGGCCTGCGCGCCTGGGCGCAGCGTGACCCGCTGGTGGAATACCAGCGCGAGGGCTACGACATGTTCAGCGCCATGATGGAGGGCATCAAGGAGGAGTCGGTCGGCAACCTGTTCAACCTCCAGGTCGAGGTGCAGGAGAACCCGATCGTGGCGGAGGACGACGACGGCACGGCCGGCCTGGCCCCCGCCCCCACGGGCGCGCACGCCAAGCCGGGCGGGCCGGGCGGCGCGCACGCCAAGCCCACCGGGAACGGCGCTGGTCAGCCGTCCGGCCCAGGACAGCAGGGGACAGCGCGGCCAGCGGGGCAGCAGGCCCAGGCCGGCCGGTCGCGGCGGTCCCGGGCAGCGGCGCGGGGCCGGGCCGGCGGCACGCCGGGCGCCGCGGCGTCCGCGCCGGCCGCCGCGCAGGACGATGGCCCGGTCGTGGCGCCGGGCCTGCAACGCCCGAAGCGGCCCACCCAGCTGCAGTACAGCGCGCCGTCGGCGGATGACCCGGGCCAGGTGGAGCAGCGGGCCGACAAGTCGTCCGGCGACCCGTTCAGCCGGGTCGGCCGCAACGACATGTGCCCGTGCGGTTCTGGCCGGAAGTACAAGCGCTGCCACGGCGACCCGCGCAACCGGTCCGAGGGCTGACCCGCAGGGCGCCCGGGCGCGGACGGCTACGCGGCCTCGACCTGGGTGCACAGCCATCGGCCCGGGCGGGTCGGGCGGCCCACGGACGCGGGCCGCGGGGCGGTGTGCTCCAGCCGCACGGCGAGCGCCTTGATCTGCGGGCCGACGCTGAGCAGCACGGTCATCTCGATCACGTCCACGGCGGGATGCCGGGCCACCACCCGGCGCAGCTGGGGGCGCTGGCCGGCGGTGAGCAGCGGCCCCATCCGCTGGATCCGGGATCTGGCCCGCTCGGTGGTCCAGCTGGTCAGCTGGCGGGGCGGCCGGGTACCGGCCAGCGTCTCGACCAGCACCCGGGCGAACTGGCCGGGCAGCGGCGGCTGACCCTGGCCTTGGCCCTGGCCCGTGGCCGGGTGCGGCGGCGCGGCGGGCTGGCCGGTGGCCGCGGACCGGCTGGCCGCGGTGCCCGCAGGCACTTCCCCGGCCGCAGGCTGTTCCCCGGCCGCAGGCCGGGGTGGCCCGGTGCTGGCGGCCGGGCGGCCTGGGCTGGGCGGCTGGCCCGCGCTGGCGTTGAGTATCGGTAACTCGTCGTCGTACGGCGGGGCGCAGTCGGGCACCGCGTGCAGCCGCACCGCGGCCGGGTCGGGCAGCGGCGGCCCGGCCACTCTCGGGCACGGCCGCCGGGGTGGCCTGCTGCCACCCGGCTGGGCGCCCGGCGGCCCGCCGGGTGGTGGTGCGGGCGGAGTGGGCATGAGACCTCCCTGGCGGTCAGCGACGAGGCGCGGCCCGGCGCAGGGCCGGGGAAGGACTCTGCGCCGCACCACGATTTGTACCGGCAGGCAGTGACATTTCCGGCGACGGCGGGACCGGTCCTTCCGTGGCCACCGATCGTGCGCCATCATGGTCTGCGGCAGCCGGGGGCCGGCCGAGGGTGGGAATGTGGCCTGGCAGGACTCGGTTGTCTCTGAAAGCCGGGTCACCTTGCCAAGCCCGGACCCGCCTTCTCCTGGAGAGTTGCCTTGTCGCTGCCACCGCTGGTCGAACCGGCTGCTGAGCTGACCGTGGACGAAGTCCGCCGCTACTCGCGCCATCTGATCATCCCGGATGTCGGGATGACCGGGCAGAAGCGGCTGAAGAACGCCAAAGTGCTCGTCGTGGGCGCAGGCGGCCTCGGCTCTCCCGCACTGCTCTACCTGGCTGCGGCCGGGGTAGGCACCCTCGGCATCGTTGACTTCGACGTGGTCGACGAGTCCAACCTGCAGCGCCAGATCATCCACGGCCAGTCCGACGTGGGCCTGCCCAAGGCCGAGTCGGCCCGGGACAGCATCCGCGAGATCAACCCGTACGTGAACGTGATCGTGCACGAGGTGCATCTCGACTCCGACAACGCGATGGAGATCTTCGCGGACTACGACCTGATCGTCGACGGCACGGACAACTTCGCCACGCGCTACCTGGTGAACGACGCGTGCGTGCTGCTCGGCAAGCCCTACGTGTGGGGCTCCATCTACCGTTTCGACGGCCAGGCCAGCGTGTTCTGGGCCGAATACGGCCCCTGCTACCGGTGCCTCTACCCGGAGCCGCCGCCGCCCGGCATGGTGCCGTCCTGCGCCGAGGGTGGCGTGCTCGGCGTGCTCTGCGCGTCCATCGGCTCGATCCAGGTCAACGAGGCCATCAAGGTCATCACCGGGATCGGTGAGCCGCTGGCCGGACGGCTGATGATCTACGACGCGCTGGAGATGACCTACCGCTCGGTCAAGGTCAGGAAAGACCCGGAGTGCCCGGTCTGCGGCAAGAACCCGACGATCACCGAGCTGATCGACTACGAGGCGTTCTGCGGCGCGGTGTCCGAGGAGGCGCAGCAGGCGGCGGCCGGATCGACGATCAGCGCGCAGCAGCTCAAGGAGATGCTGGACGCCGACGAGAAGATCTTCCTGGTGGACGTGCGCGAGCCGAACGAGTACGAGATCGTCTCGATCCCCGGCGCCACGCTGATCCCCAAGGGCGAGTTCCTGTCCGGGGCGGCGCTGGAGCGGCTGCCGCAGGACCGGCGGGTCGTGCTCCACTGCAAGTCCGGCGCGCGTTCGGCGGAATGCCTCGCCATCGTGCAGAACGCGGGATTCTCCGACGCGGTGCACGTCGGCGGCGGTGTGCTGGCCTGGATCAGCCAGGTCGACCCGTCGCTGCCGTCCTACTGAGCCGTCCTGGCTGCGCGGGCCCGCTGAGTGGCATGCTGAGCGGGCCGCGGACCGGCTAGGCGGCCGGTTCCGGGCGGGCGTTATCGGGCCAACCTCGCAGTGCGCCCGGTGCCAGGCCGGCCGCCGCCGTACCATGCCGGTGTGGCAATGCGTCCGGGAAGTCTGGGTGATGGCAGCCCCCCAGCGCCGGATGAGGATATCGCCGCGGATCATCAGCCCGGCTGGCCGCGCTGGCCGGCCGGCCCGGCGCGCAGCGCGCACGCGGCGGCCCACGGTCAGCCACCCCGGCCGGCCCGGTGGCGGTACCGGGTCCTGCTGGCCGGCCTGATCGCCGGCCTGGCTGGCCTGGCCATCTCGGTCGCCGCGGTCGCCGTGCACCTGCTGCCGCGCACGTTCAGCGCGGCGCAGCAGCAGCAGATCATCGGCTGGGAGATGGGCAAGCGCTGGCGGACCTGGCCCGCTGGGCGCATCTTCCCGGCCCGTATCCCGTATCAGCTGCCGGCCGCGGCGCTGGACAGCGGCACCGTCGTGCGGCTGGACGCGCGCCGCGTGGGCATCGCCCCGCAGGCGTCCTGCCGGTCGGCCACCGACCCGGCGGCCTGGCGGGTGCTGGCCCGGCACGGCTGCCGGGCCGTGCTCCGGGCGACCTACCAGGACTCCACCGGCACGTTCGCAGTCACCGTCGGGGTCGCCGTGCTGCCCGGCCTGAACCAGGCCAGCCGGTCCGGCCATGACCTGCCGCGAGGCAGCGGAGTACGCGCGGTCCGGTTCGGCCATACCCTGATGGCCGGCTTCGGCGACGCGGCCCGCCAGCTGTCCTCGGCCACCACGGCCGGGCCGTACCTGATCATGTCCACGGTCGGGTACGCGGACGGCAGGCACCACGTCCGCGAGTCCGCCGATCCGTACGACAAGGACGAGATGCTCAGCGTGGCGGAGGGGATATCGGCCTGGATCGGCGCCCGGATCGGCGCTGCCCCGCCCGTGCCGCACTGCCCCGGCGGCCCAGCATGCTGAACGCTCGCGCCCGCTTCCTCGTCGTCAGCCTGCTCGCCGCCCTGGCGGCCTGGTGTGCGGCTACCGCCGCCCCGGCCGGCGCGGACACCGTGCGCGACGCGCAGCTGTGGGTGCTCAACGCGGTCGGCGCGCCCGCCGCCTGGCAAGTCACCGAGGGGCAGGGCGCGACCGTGGCGGTGATCGACAGCGGCGTCAACCCCCACGTGTCCGACCTGGCTGGGTCGGTCATCACCGGCCCCGACCTGACCGGGGTGCGCACCCCGATGGCCAACCCGAACTGGGGCGTGCACGGGACCTGGATGGCCTCGCTCATCGCCGGGCACGGGCACGCCGGCGGCGGCAGCGGCATCATGGGTATCGCGCCGCGGTCCAGGGTGCTGTCCATCCGGGTGGTCACCGACCGGCACGACCCCGGGTACGCCGCCTACCAGCACGAGTCGGACAGCCGGGTGCAGAACGCGCTGGCCCAGGCCATCGGGTACGCGGTGCGGCACAAGGTCAGCGTGATCAGCATGTCGCTGGGATACGGCCAGCCCAGCGCGGTGGTCCGGACCGCGCTGCAGAACGCGCTGGATCACGGCGTCGTGGTGGTCGCCTCATCCGGGAACTCCGGCGAATCCGTCGGCGCCCGCGCGATGGGCCAGGCGCCGTACTCGTTCCCGGCCGACTACCCCGGGGTGCTCGGGGTGGCCGCGGTATCCCGCAGCGGCGCGGCCGCCGGCTTCTCCAGCGACAACCTCTCGGTCCAGGTCGCGGCGCCTGGGGTCAACGTGCCCGCGCAGGGCCGGGACGGGCAGTACTGGCTGGTCAGCGGGACGAGCCCGGCCTGTGCGCTGGCCGCGGGGGTGGCCGCCCTGATCAAGGCCAGATACCCCGGGCTGGCGCCCGCCCTGGTGGTGCGGGCGATCACGTCCAGCACCCGGCACCGGCCGCCGGGCGGTTACGACGACAAAGTCGGCTTCGGCACCGTGAACGCGGCCGGCGCGCTGGCCACCGCCGGGCGGCTGGCCGGCCACCTCCGGCCGGCCGCGGGCCTGCCGGTGCGCACCGAGTTCGGCGGCGGCGGCGCGGCCGTCCCGGCCGTTCCGGTCCGGCCGCGCGGGAGCGCTGGGCTGATCACTGCCAGCCTGGCCGGGCTGGCCTGCCTGGCGCTGGCGGGGATGGCCGGCGCCGGGCTGGCCACCGTGCGCCGGCCGGGCGGCCGCGGCCAGCACGCGGCCGTGCCCCGCCCGGCCGGGCCCGCCTGGGCCGGCGGCCACGTGCAGGCCAGCTGGCCGGACGCTGAGGAGCCGGGCTGACCCGGGGCGCCGGCCCGCAGGCCCCGGGGACGCTGCCCGATTTCGCCAGCCGGGTGCTGGACGTGGCCGACATGATCCCGCCGGGCCGGGTGCTGTCCTACGGGGACGTGGCCGAGTACCTGGGCCAGGGCGGGCCGCGTCAGGTGGGCCGGGTGATGGCCCTGTGGGGCGGCAGCGCGCCGTGGTGGCGGGTGGTGCACGCGGACGGGTCGCTGCTGCGCGGGCACGAGCGGGCGGCGCTGGCCGCCTACCGGGCCGAGGGCACCCCGCTGCGGGTGTCCCGGGCCGGGGCGGTACCGCGCATCGACATGCGCCTGGCCCGCTGGGACGGCCAGTCCCCGGCGCCCGGATAAATCCGGCTCCGGGCCAGCCCCGGCGAGTCGGCTGCGGATGTCGGTGCCCTCTGCTGGAATTCAACCCACATGGACTATCAGCCAGGCGGTTACCGGCTCCGGCGGCGGCCCGCGCCGCCGCCGGGCCCGCCGCGCCTCGATGCCGCGCAGCAGGCCGTGGTCAGCCATCCGGGTGGCCCGCTGCTGGTGCTGGCCGGGCCGGGCACGGGCAAGACGACCGCGATCGTGGAAGCGGTGGTGCAGCGGATCACCGAGCGGCAGATCGACCCGGAACGGGTGCTGGTGCTCACGTTCAGCCGCAAGGCCGCGCAGGAACTGCGCGAGCGGATCACCACCCGGTTGCGCCGCACCACCCGCCAGCCGCTGGCGCTGACCTTCCACAGCTACGCGTACGCGCTGGTCCGCCGGGAGTTCGTGCTGGCCGGTGACCAGCCGCCGACGCTGCTGTCCGGCCCGGAGCAACTGCTGGAAGTGCGCCGCATGCTGCGCGCCGAGGGCGGCGCTGACCCGGGGGGCGGGCCTCCGGGCCCTCGCGAGGCGGCACTGGCCGCGCGCTGGCCGGAGCAGCTCCGGCTCGCGCTGGCCACCCGCGGGTTCGCCACCGAGCTGCGCGACTTCCTGCTCCGCGCGGCCGAGCGCGGGCTGGACGGCCGGGGTCTGGCCCGGCTGGGCCGCGCCCAGGGCCGCGCCGACTGGGTGGCGGCGGGCGGCTTCCTGGACCGGTACATCGCCCGGTTCGACCTCGCGCCGGTGCCCGCCTACGACTACGCCGAGATCGTCCGGATAGCCGCGGCGCTGCTCAGCCGGGCGGGCGTCCGGGACCGCGAGCGCAAAGCTTACGACGTCGTGTTGGTGGACGAGTACCAGGACACCGACCCGGCCCAGGAGGCGCTGCTGCACGCGCTGGCCGGGGACGGCCGGGAGCTGATCGCGGTCGGTGACCCGGACCAGTCGATCTACGCGTTCCGCGGCGCGGACACGCACGCGATGGGCCGGTTTCCCGACCTGTTCCGCACCCCGGACGACCGCCCGGCCAGCGTGATCGCGTTGCGCACCAGCCGGCGCAGCGGCCCGGTACTGCTGGCCGCGTCGCGCCGGGTGGCCAGTCGGCTGCCGGTGGCGGCCGGCCTGTCCGCAACACCCGCGCCCGGCCCGGCGCAGCCCGCGCCCGGCCCGGCGCAGCCTGCGGCCGGCCGGGTGCACCGGGACCTGATCCCGCTGGCCGGCCTGGCGCCGGGCACCATCCGGGTGCTGGTCGCGGCCAGCGCCAGCCAGGAAGCCGCGGTTATCGCCGACACGCTGCGCCGGGCGCATCTGGTGGACGGGGTGCCCTGGTCATCGATGGCGGTCCTGGTCCGGTCGGCCGTGCAGCAGGTTCCGCTGCTCCGCCGCGCGCTGGCCACCGGCGGGGTGCCGGCGGTGGTGGCCGGCGACGAGCTGCCGCTGGCCGCGGAGCCCGGCGCGCGGCCGCTGCTGGCCCTGCTGCGCTGCGCGCTGCAGCCCGGCGCGCTCGACGAGGAGACGGCCGCGGACCTGCTCACCGGGCCGCTGGGCCGCACCGACGCGCTCGGCCTGCGCCGGCTGCGCCGGGCGCTGCACGCCGCGGACACCGCGGCCGGCCAGCCGCCCGGGCCGCGGCCGCTGGCCAGCGCGCTGCGCGACCCGCGGCAGCTCGACCTGGTCGGCGGGCCCGCGGCGGACGCGGCCCGGCGGGTGGCCGCGCTGCTCGAGCTGGCCCGGCGCACCGCTCAGGGCGGCGCGGGCCAGGGCAGCAGCGCGGGCCAGGGCAGCACGGGCCAGGGCAGCGCGGGCCAGGGCAGCACGGGCGACGGGGCCGCGCCGGGCACCGCGTACGAGGTGCTGTGGGCGGTGTGGCAGCGGTCCGGGCTCGGCCCGGCCTGGCAGGCGGCCAGCGCGGCGGGCGGTGCCCGGGGTGACGCCGCCGACCGTGACCTGGACGCGGTGGTCGCGCTGTTCGACGCGGCGGCCCGGTTCGCGGCCCGGCTGCCGCCCGGCTCGCCCTGGCTGTTCCTGGACAGCCTGGGCGGCCAGGAGATTCCCGGCGACACGCTGGCCGACCGGGCCCCGCAGGGCGAGGCGGTGCGCATCCTCACCGCGCACCGGGCCAAGGGTCTGGAATGGGACCTGGTCGTGGTGGCGGGGGTGCAGGAGGGCACCTGGCCCGACCTGCGGATGCGCTCCTCACTGCTGGGCATGGACGAGCTCGTCGAGGCGGCGGCGGGCCGTTCCCAGGCACCCGGGCCCGGCGCCGCGGGCGACGACGCCGCCGCGGCCGCGCTGACCTCCCAGCTGCTGCACGAGGAGCGCCGGCTGTTCTACGTCGCGGTGACCCGGGCCCGGCGCACCCTGGTGGTCACCGCGGCCGGCGGCAGCGACACCGACGAGCGGCCGTCCCGCTTCCTGGCTGAGCTGGCCGGCGACGAGATCCCCATCGAGCCGGTCACGGCGGCCGGCCGGCACTGGCTGTCGCTGCCCGCGCTCACCGCCGAGCTGCGCCGGGCCGCCGCGGACCCGGGCCGCCCGCTGCCGGTGCGCCGGGCGGCCGCGGCCCAGCTGGCCCGGCTGGCCGCGGCCGGGGTGCGCGGCGCTCACCCGCGGCACTGGTACGCGCTCAGCACGCTGTCCGATCCCGGCCCGCTGGCCGGCGGCCCCATCAGGCTGTCTCCGTCCCAGGTCGAGTCGTTCACCAAGTGCGGGCTGCGCTGGCTGCTGGAAGCGGCGGCGGGCGCGGGCGGCACGGATGTGCTGCGGCATCTCGGCACCGTGATCCACGCCGCCGCGGTGCTGGCCGCGGAGGGCGCCGACGAGGCGGGCATCGGCGAGCGGATCGACGACATCTGGCATCACCTGGACTTCGGCAGCGCCTGGTACAGCGGCAAGCAGCGGGAACTCGCGCACCGGATGGTGACCAAATTCCTGGCTTGGCACCGGAGCAACCCGCGGGAGCTGGTCGCGGTCGAGCAGGCGCTCCAGGTGCGGATCGGCCAGGTCGAGATCACCGGCCGGGTGGACCGGCTGGAGCGCGATGAGCACGGGGCCGGCGTCATCGTGGACCTCAAGACCGGCTCGGCCCGGCCGGCCGAAGCGGACCTGGACCGCAATCCCCAGCTCGGCGTGTACCAGCTGGCCGTGCTGCTCGGCGCGTTCGAGCGGTTCGGCCTGATCGACCCGGGTGGCGCGGAACTGGTGCAGGTCGGCAAGGCGGGCCTGAAGGCGGAGGTCAAAGTGCAGCGGCAGCGGGCGCTGGCCGACGATGCCGACCCGGGCTGGGCGGCCAGCCTGGTCGAGACGGTCGCCGAAGGGATGTCCGGCCCGGTGTTCGGCGCCACCGCCAACCCCGGCTGCCGGGTGTGCCCGGTCCGGTCCTGCTGCCCAGTGCATCCCGACGGTGGCCAGGTGACCCCTTGACGCACGGCTCAGTGTCTGACAACCCCGTGTCACACAACCCCGTGTCGTACAACCCGGTGCAGCTCGCCCGGCTGCTCGGGCTGGCCGAGCCCACCGCCGAGCAGGCCGCCGTGATCGCGGCCCCGGCGCAGCCGCTGGCCGTGATCGCCGGGGCCGGCTCGGGCAAGAGCGAGACGATGGCGGCCCGGCTGGTCTGGCTGGTCGCGAACGGCATGGTCCGGCCGGAGCGGGTGCTCGGCCTGACGTTCACCAGGAAGGCCGCGGGCGAGCTCGGCGACCGGGTCCGAGCTCGGCTGGACGGGCTGCGCCGGGCCGGGTTTCAGGTCGCGGCCGGCGAGCCCGGCCTGGACGGCGAGCCGGTGGTGTCCACCTACCACGCCTACGCGGCCCGGCTGGTCACCGACCACGCGCTGCGCGAGGCGCTGGAGCCGACGCTCCGGCTCATCACCCCCGCGGTGGCCTGGCAGATCGCGGCCCGGGTGGTGGCCGGCTACGGCGGACCGATGGACGCGATCAGCTGGTCGCCGCCGGCCGTCACCGCCGCCGTGCTGATGCTGGCCGGTGAGCTGGCCGAGCACCTGCGCACGCCGGACGAGGTGACCGTCGTGGGGGAGCGGCTGGACGCGCAGGCCGCCGCGCTGCCCGGGACGCCGCGCGGTGGCCGGCTGCCCGCTGCCGTCCGCAAGGTCCTGGACTGCCAGCGGACCCGGGAGCAGCTGCTGCCGATGGTGGTCGGCTATGCCCGGGCCAAGGCCGAGCGCGAGGTCATCGACCACGGCGACCAGGTGACCCTGGCCGCCCGGATCGCGGCCGCGCACCCCGAGGTGGGCGCGGCCGAGCGCAG
Source organism: uncultured Actinomycetes bacterium (assembly GCA_963717125.1). GTDB lineage: Bacteria > Actinomycetota > Actinomycetes > Streptosporangiales > Streptosporangiaceae > RYN-230. Next base: position 921,787 of record CAVQVG010000007.1, on the reverse strand, counting down.
CCGGTATCAGGTCGTGCTGCTCGACGAGTACCAGGACACCAGCCACGCCCAGCTGGTCTTGCTGCGGGCGCTGTTCGGCGGCGGTCACCCGGTGACCGCGGTGGGCGACCCGTGCCAGTCCATCTACGGCTGGCGCGGGGCCAGCGCGGGGAACCTGCGCCGGTTCGGGCGTGATTTCCCGCTCCCCCCGGCGGCCCGCGGCGCCGGTGCGCGGCGAGCCGCCCGCCCGGCGCCGGTGCGGATGCTGTCCACCAGCTTCCGCAACACCGGCCGGGTGCTCGACGTCGCGGCCGTGCTGCAGGAAGGGCTGCGCGCGGCCGCCCCGGAGGTGCCCCGGCTGGTCCCGCCGCCGGACCGGGCCGGGCGGGGGCGGGTCATCTGCGCGCTGACCGAGACCGCCGCGGCCGAGGCGGACTGGGTGGCGCTGCAGGTCGCCACGCTGCTCGCGCTGCCCGCGGGGCTCGCGCCGGACGGCGAGCCGTGGCCGGACGGCCGGGCCGACGGAGTGCACCCCCGTGACATCGCCGTGCTCTGCCGCAAGCGCGCCCAGTTCCCCGCGCTGCGCGCCGCGCTGGGGGCGCGCGGCATCCCGGTCGAAGTGGTCGGCCTGGGCGGGCTGCTGACCGTGCCCGAGGTGGCCGACATCGTGGCCACCCTCCGGGTGCTGCACGACCCGGGGGCGTCCAGCCCGCTAGCCCGGCTGCTCACCGGCCCACGGTGGCGGATCGGCCCCCGGGACCTGGTCGCGCTAGGCCGGCGGGCCCGGGTGCTGACCCGGGAACAACGCGCGCACAGCCCGGCCCGGTCCGGGCCAGGCGGTGCCGCCGCGGCCGCATCCGGCGGCCCGGCCGCACCCGGCGGTCCGGGCGCACCGGGCGGCGCGGCCGCATCCGGCGGTCCGGGCGCATCCGGCGGCGCGGGCGCACTGGACGGCGGCGACGCGCTGGCCCGGGCCGTGACCGACCTCACCGCCGACCCGGGCAGCCTGGTCGAGGCCCTCGACGACCTGGGTGACCCGGCCGGCTACTCCCCAGCCGGGCATGCCCGGCTGGCCGCCCTCGGCGCGGAACTGCGCGACCTGCGCTCCCGGGTGGCCCGCCCGCTGCCCGACCTGGTGGGCGAGGTCGAGCGGATGCTGGGACTGGACATCGAGGTGGCCGCGCGGCCCGGCTCCGACCCAGCCAGCGCCCGGGCCGACCTGGACGCGTTCGCGGACGCCGCGGCCGCCTTCGCGGGCGACCAGGACGAGCCGACGCTGGGCGCGTTCCTGGCCTACCTGGCCGCGGCCGAGGAGGAGGAGTTCGGCCTGGAGGCGGGGCGGGTCGGCGACAGCGACAGCGTCACGCTGGCCACCGTGCACGCGGCCAAGGGCCTGCAGTGGGCCGCGGTCGTCGTGCCCGGGCTGGCGGCCGGGCCGAAGGCCCAGGTCTTCCCGGCCAAGCCGAGGTATGCCAGCCGGTGGACGGAGAACGCCCGGCTGCTCCCGTTCGGGCTGCGCGGGGACGCCGCTGACCTGCCCGGCCTGGCCGACCTGACCGCGGACTCGCTGGCCTCGTTCAGCGCCGCCTGCGCGGCCCGGGACCTCGGTGAAGAACGCAGGCTGGCCTACGTGGCCGCCACCCGGGCGGCGTTCTGGCTGGCCTGCAGCGGCTACTGGTGGGCGGACGCGGCGTCCCCGCTGGGCCCGTCGGTGTTTCTCACCGAGGTGCGGGCGGCGTGCGAAGCCGGGGCCGGCATCGTCGCGCAGTGGGCGCCGCCGCCAGCGGACGGCACCGAGAACCCGGTGCTGGCCGAGCCGCCCGCGGCCAGCTGGCCGGCCACGCCCCACGGGGCCAGGTACGAGGCGGTGCGGGAAGCCGCCGGCCTGGTCCGGCAGGCGATGGCCGCCGCCGCGGACCGGCGTCACCGCCAGCCCGCTGGCGCGGACGAGCCGGCGGGGGCAGGTCCGGACCCGGTCACTGAGGCAGCCGCGCGGGCCCGGACCCGCTGACCGAGCCGGGGCGGGCCCGGACCCGCTGATCGAGCGGGCCGGGGCGGACCCGGACCCGCTGGCCGAGCCGGCCGGGGCGGGCCCGGACCCGCTGATCGAGCCGGCCGGGGCGGACCCGGAGCCGGACCCGGTGACCGAGCAGGACCGGGCGCTGATGGCGGCCTGGGCCACCGACGCCGGGCTGCTACTGGCCGAGCGGGAAGAGCGCCGCTCGGAAACCGCCGGTGCGGTCTGGCTGCCGCCCCGGCTGTCGGTGTCCTCGCTGGTGCTGATGGCGCGCGATCCGGCCGAGCTGGCCCAGCAGATCAGACGGCCGATGCCCAGGCCGCCGGCCCCGCAGGCGCGCCGCGGCACCGCCTTCCACCGCTGGCTGGAGGAGCGGTTCAGCCAGCAGCGGCTGATCGACCCGGACGACCTGCTCGGCGCGGCCGACGACCCGGCCGGCGACCTGGCCGACGGCGACGCGGACGACCTGGCCGTGCTGCGGGACCGGTTCGAGGCGGGCGAGTGGGGCAACCGGTGGCCGGTGGAGGTGGAGATCCCGTTCGAGACGCTGATCGCCGGGCGGCCGGTCCGCGGCCGGATCGACGCGGTGTTCGGGGACGCCGCGGACGGCCGGTTCGACGTGGTCGACTGGAAAACCGGCCAGCCACCCAGCTCGGCCGCGGAGCATCAGGCCGCCGCCGTGCAACTGGCCGCCTACCGGCTGGCCTGGGCGCAGCTGGCCGGGGTGCCCGCGGCCCAGGTCCGGGCGGCGTTCTATTACGTGCGGCAGGATCTCACGCTGCGCCCGGCCGACCTGCTGGACGAGGCGGGCCTGGCCGCGCTGATCGAGCGGGTCCCGGCGGCCGCGAGCTGACCGGGCCGGGCTGGGCTCAGCCCTGGAGGTGCTGCTCGATCGCCGCCACCTTGCTGGTCAGCCCGTCGGTGACGCCGGGCCGCAGGTCGGCTTTGAGCACGAGGCTGACCCGTGGCGCCTGCGCGGCCACCGCGTCCACCGCCCGCTTGATCACGTCCATCACCTCGGCCCAGTCACCCTCGACGGTGGTGAACATGGCATCGGTGCGGTTCGGCAGCCCACTGTCCCGGACCACCCGGACCGCGTCGGCCACGTAGCTGCCGACCCCTTCGCCCACACCGAGCGGGGTGATCGAAAACGCGGCAATCATTGGGTACTCCGTCCCTGGTCCGTCCGATCCGGTCATTATGGCCGGTCCGGCGGGCCTGACCGTGTGGGGCCAGAGCCTAAGCGCCACGCGCAGGGAGCTCGGTCGCCCCTGCTGAGCACTGTGGTGCTGGTGTGACCAGCGGGCCGGGCGGTGGTGATCATGGAGTTAGTGGGGATAGCGGCCACCCACGCTGCTGGCGCCTGCGCGGCCCTTTAAGCCGGCGGCGGCGTTGCGTTCCACTCGGAGTTGGTGCTGGGCCGCTCGCCGCCCCCGGGCGGTGGTGACCCGCGGCGAGCAGCCCGGCGCCTGGGTGGCCGCGCGAGCCCGGTGCTGTGAGGGGGGCCGGGCCCGCGCGGCCGGTGGTGCCGGTAACGACTCTCAGCGCGGCGCGTGGCAGTTTTGTGGCATTTGCGTGCCAGCGACGTAGCATCGCTGCTGGTAATCCCTTGCCGGATTCCGCGATGGGACCGCACGGTTTGGTGCTAGGGGGCAGGACATGCGGTTTGGGCTGTTGGGGCCGCTGGTCATCACCGGGCCGGCCGGGCAGCGGCTGTCCGTGCCCGGGCCGCGCCAGCGGGTGCTGCTAGCCGCGCTGCTGTTACACGCCAACCGGCCGGTCCCGGCCGACGCGCTGGCCGAGTTGGTCTGGGACGGCAGGCCGCCGCCCGGGTACGCGGTGACGCTACGCAGCCACGTCCGGCGGCTGCGGCATGCCCTGGGGCCGGGCGCGGCCCAACTGCTGACCCGCGATCCCGGGTACCTGATCCAACTGGCCGAGGCGGACCTCGATGTGCTCCAGTTCGAGACGTTATGCCGGGACGCGGGTGCCGCGGTGCGCGCCGCCCGGTGGCGCGCGGCGTCCGGCGCGGCCGCCCAGGCGCTGCGGCTGTGGCGCACCGACCCGTTGCTCGACGTGCCCAGCCAGGTGCTTCGTGATGAATTCGTGCCGCGCCTGGACCGGCTCTGGCAGCAAGTGCTGGAGGACCGGATCGAGGCTGACCTCCAGCGCGGCCAGCACACCAGGCTGGTACCGCAGCTACGGGACCTGACCGCGCAGTACCCGCTGCGGGAGCACCTGCATGCCCAGCTCATGCAGGCGCTGGCCGACTCCGGCCGGCAGGCCGAGGCGCTGCAGGCCTACCAGGACGCCCGCCGGGTGCTGGTCGCCGAGCTGGGCATCGAGCCGGGTCCGGAACTGCGCGGGTGGCACGAGCGAATCCTGGCCGGCGGCGCGGAACGGGGCGGCCGGCCAGTCATCGAGGCGGAACCGGGCCGCCCGACAGCCAGCGGCGCGAAACCGGCCCGCCAGCCGCCGGCGGCGCGGCCAGCCAGCCGCCCCGGCTGCTCCCCGCGGCGGTGCAGCACTTCTCCGGCCGGAGCGCGGAGCTGAAGCAGCTGACCCGGCGGCTGGACCGGCACAGCGGCGGCCCGCAGGGCGCCATGCCAATCTCGGTCATCCACGGCACCGCCGGGGTGGGCAAGACCACGCTGGCCGTCCGCTGGGCGCACCAGGTCGCCGACCGGTTCCCGGACGGCCAGCTGTACGTGAACCTGCGCGGCTTCGATCCGGCCGGCCCGCCGGTCAGCCCGGCCCAGGCCATCCTGGGCTTCCTGGAGGCGCTGTCCGTCCCGGCCGGGCCGCCGCCCGCCAGCCTGGACGCCCAGGCCGGGCTGTACCGCAGCCTGCTGGCCGGCCTGCGGATGCTGATCCTGATCGACAACGCGCGCGACGTCAGCCAGGTCCGGCCGCTGCTGCCCGGCGGCGGTGGCTGCCTGGTCCTGGTCACCAGCCGGGAGCGGCTCACCGGTCTGATCGCCGCCGAGGCCGCCGAGCCCATCACGCTGGACGTGCTCACCGTGCCCGAGGCGCGGGCCATGCTCCGCGGCCGGCTGGGCGCCGACCGGGTGCTGCGCGAACCGGACTCGGTGACCCGGCTCATCGAGGTGACCGCGCGGCTGCCACTGGCGCTCAGCGTGGCCGCGGCGCGGGCCGCGCAGCGCCCCTCGTCGCCGATAGCGGCGCTGGTCGGCGAGCTGGAAGACGTCCGGGGGCGCCTGGACGCGCTCGACGCCGGGGACGGGGTGACCAGCGTCCGGGCCGCGCTGTCCTGGTCCTACCGGCAGCTCAGCGAGCCGGCCGCCCAGGTGTTCCGGCTGCTCAGCCTGCATCCCGGCCCGGACATCGCGGCGCCCGCCGCGGCCAGCCTGGCCGGGCTCGACCTGCCCCGGGCCGGCCGGGCGCTGGACGAGCTCAGCCGCGCGCACCTGGTGGCCGAGCCCACCCCGGGCCGGTTCGCCTTTCACGACCTGCTCCGGGCCTACGCCGCCGAACTGGCCGCCAGCCAGGACTGTGCACCGGAGCGGCGGGCGGCCGTGCACCGGATGCTCGATCACTACCTGTACAGCGCCTACGCGGCCACCCTGCAGGTCTACCCAGCGCGCGACCGGATCGAGTTCCCGCCGCCGCCGCCCGGCGCGCACCCGGAGCAGCTGGCGTCGCCGCCGGCCGGGCTGGCCTGGCTCGGCGCCGAATACCAGGTCCTGCTGGCGGTGGCCGGCCAGGCCGCCGAGGCTGGTTTCGACCGGTACGCCCAGCAGCTACCCGACGTGCTGGCCACGTTCCTGGACCGGCGCGGGCGCTCGCTGGACAGCGCCGCCGTCCAGCGGCTGTCGCTGGCCGCGGCGGAGCGCCGCGGCGACCGGCTCGGCCAGGCCCGGGCGCACCGCTTCCTCGGGCGGTCGCTGATCCGGCTGAATGCCTATCCGGACGGCTACGCCCACCTCGGGCAGGCGATGGAGTTGTTCGCCGCGGTCGGCGACCGGCTCGGCCAGGCCCGCAGCCATCTGGCGCTGGTCATGGCGCTGGAGCGGCAGGGCCGGGCCGAGGCGCTGGCCCACGCCGAACAGGCGCTGCCGCTGTACCGCGCCGTGGGTCACCGGGCCGGCGAGGCGGCCGCGCTCACCGCCCTCGGCGACTGCCACGGTCAGCTCGGCGCCTACCCAGAGGCGCTGGCCTACTGCACGCAGGGCCTGGACCTGCACCTCGAGCTGGGCAACCGGGACGGCGCGGCGGAGTCGTGGGCCGCGCTCGGGGAGGCGCACCTGGGCCTGGGCGATAACGTCGCCGCCATCGCCTGTTACCTGGAGGCACTGGGCCTGCTCTGTGAACTCGGCCAGGCCTACAACCAGTCCACCGTGCTGATCCGGCTCGGCGACGCGCGGCACGCGGCGGGCGATCTGCCCGCGGCCCAGCAGGCCTGGCAGCAGGCCCAGGCCATCCTGGACGAGCTGCGGCACCCGGACGCGGCCCGGATCCGCGCCCGGCTCAGCCAGGTTCCGGCACCCAGGCAGCGGACGGGAGAGAGCTGAGCACCAGCCAGGCGGCCAGACCGAGCGGGTAGACGATGTAGCCGAACCGGCTGGCCGGGGCGAACGCGAACATCAGGGTGACCCCGATGACCAGCCGCCAGCCGGCCGCGCGCTCGTCCCGCGGCGGCGCCACCACCAGGGAGATCGCGATGGCCAGGCCGGCCAGCAGGATCAGCCCGATCGCGGCCCAGTGCCCCCAGGAAAACGCCTCGGCCATCAGGTGGCCCGGCAGCACGCTGGCCGCCGGGCTCTTGATCTTGGTCAGGCCGAGCGGGAACAGGATCGTGTTGGACACCACCGAGGCAGGCTGGGCGAACAGCACCGGGCCGTCCACCGCCAGTGGCACGCACAGCGTGATCAGCACCAGCCCGGCCGCGGCGCGGCGGCCACTGCGCACCGCGACCAGGGCCAGGGCCACCGCCAGCGCGGGCCAGGCGGTGGCTTTCATGGCCGCGGCCAGGCCCAGGGCCAGGCTGGCCAGGATGACCCGGCGGGCGGTGAGCCCGCCCTGGCCGGCCAGCGCCGCCTGGCCCGGCGCGGCACTGTCTGATACCCCACCGTCTGGTGCCGCACCGTCTATCGCGGCACCGTCTATCGCAGCACGGGGCCGGAGCAGGGCCAGGCCGAGGCAGATCAGCGCCAGCACGGGCAGGTCGTCGCCGCCGGTGCTGAGCGGGTAGGCGACGATCGGCGAGGCGGTGACGACGACGGTCCACAGCCACGGCCGCCGCACGCCGCTGACCTTCAGCGCGGTGCCGAACGCGGCCACGAACACCACGCCGAACCACACCCGCGGGTCGGTGAGCAGCCCGCCACCGAATAGGGCGTGCGGCAGGCCGAAGAACGCCAGCGCGGGCAGGTACGGGTTGTACGCATCGGGGTTGTGCGCCGCGGCGATCGCGCCCGCGCCCTCGTACGGGGTGCCCCGGTGCAGGAACAGCTGGGCCGAGCGGATGATCACGCTCACCTCGGGCTGGCCCATCCGCGACGAGGCCATCCAGGCCAGCGGGATCAGCGCGGCCCCGGCCACACTGATGCCGACGGCCAGCGCGAGCCCACGGCGCCGCCCGGCCAGCGCCGCCACCGCGGCCAGGCCGTAGGAGCAGGCCGCCAGCTCACCCCAGAGCCGCTGCGGCTCGTCCGAGCTGATCGCGGCGACCGCGCAGGCGAACAGCGCACAGGCGACCAGCAGCGCGGCCGGCCACTCATGCTCGACCGCCGCGCACAGTGCGGCGGCCCGGCGCCGGGCCAGCGCGGCGGTCCGGGCCACCCAGTACCGCCAGCGTGTCCCCCGGCGACCGGTGCCCTGCCCGCCGCCGCGTGGCGGGCGAGTCAGCGGTAGCGTCATGTGTCACCACGCTACGACGAACTGCCCGGTTAGGTCGTCATGCCGGAGGTGGATTTCCGGCATCGACCTAAGACGGGCGTGCACCTGTGGTAGTAGCGCCGACGGCGGGAGGCCACCGTTTCATGGAAGTAGCCGAATACATCGACAACCAGGCGCCGGAATTCTTCCGCCAGCTCAAGGAGTGGCTGGCCATCCCGTCTATCTCGGCGGACCCGGCGCACCGGGACGATGTCCGGGCCTCGGCCGGGTGGCTGGCCGCGCACCTGTCCAGCATCGGGTTCCCGGCGGTGGAGATCTGGGAGACCGGGGCGGCCGGCGCGCCGGGCGGCCGGCCGTGTTCGCGCACTGGCCCGCGGCGGACCCGGCCGCGCCCACCGTGCTGGTCTACGGGCATCACGACGTGCAGCCGGTCGAGCCGCTGGACGAGTGGCACTCGCCGCCGTTCGAGCCGGTGGAACGGGACGGCCAGCTGCTCGGCCGTGGTGCCTCGGACGACAAGGGCCAGGTGCTGCTGCACTCCCTGGGGCTGCGGGCCGGCCTGGCCGCCAGCGGCGCGGCCGCGCCGCCGGTGTCGGTCAAGTTCCTGATCGAGGGAGAAGAGGAGTCCGGCTCGCCGCACTTCGCCGACCTGCTACGCCGCCGGGCCGGCCAGCTCGGCTGCGACGTGATCGTGATCTCCGACACCACGATGTGGGCCGCGGACGTGCCGTCCATGTGCACCGGGATGCGCGGCCTCGTGGACGCCCAGATCGACGTGCGCGGCCCGGAGCGCGACCTGCACTCCGGCTCGTTCGGCGGCGGCGTGCCCAACCCGCTGCACGCGCTGGCCGCGCTGCTGGCCGGCCTGCACGACGCCGAGGGCCGGGTCACGCTGCCCCGGTTCTACGCCGATGTGCTCCCGCTGAGCAACGCCGAGCGGGAGCTGTTCGCCCGGCTGCCGTTCGACGAGAAGGCCTGGCTGGCCGACGCGGGGCACAGCCAGGCGCCGGCCGGCGAGGCCGGGTACAGCACGCTGGAGCGGATCTGGGCCCGGCCCACGGCGGAGATCAACGGCATGTGGGGCGGGCACACCGGCCCCGGCGCCAAGACCATCGTGCCCCGGGAGGCGCACGCCAAGCTGTCGTTCCGGCTGGTCGCCAACCAGGAACCCGCGGACGTGGCGGCGGCCCTGCGGGAGTACGTGGCCGCGCACACCCCGCCCGGCATCGAGGCGACCGTGACGTTCGGCGGTCCGGGGGTACGGCCGTGTTTTTCCCCCGTCCACGCACCGGCCGTGCAGGCGGCGAAACAGTCGATGGAACGGGCGTTCGGCCAGGAAGTGCTGTTTACCCGGGAAGGGGGCAGCGGGCCGGAAGCGGACCTGGCCGACATCCTGGGTGCGCCGCTGGTTTTTGTCGCGGTCGGGCTGGATGCGGACCGGATCCACGCGCCCAACGAGAAGGTGGAGATGGGCCTGCTGCTCAAGGGGGCGGCGGCGGTCGCCTACCTGTGGGATGAGCTGGCCCGCCGCAGCGCCGCGGCAGCCCAGTGAGCGCGGCCGAGGAGACCGCGGCCGGCCAGACCGCGGGGCAGGCCCAGGACTACGCCGCTGAGCTGGGCGGCTTCGTGCTGGCCCGGGGCACGGTGGACCGGATGAGCGCCCGGCGCGGGGACACCGAATGGCTGGCCGCGACGTGGGCCGACCCGCAGACCCGGGTGCTGGTGCTGGACCAGGGCCGGGCGCTGGTCCGGTTCGGCGACACCGACGCCGAGCTGGTGCTGGTCGGGCCGGACGAGGCGCCGGAGGGACTGAACTTCCTGCTCGGCGTCGATGACGCCGGGGTGGCCTACTTCGGCGTGCTCGGCCCGCCCGGCTGGCTGGACACGCACGGCGCGGACCCGGACGCGGCCGAGCCAGCGGCCGAGCAGCAGACCGTGTCGGAGCAGGCGGCCTGGCTCAAACGGCAGCAGCCGGGCGTGCGGCCGGCCGGGCTGCGCGAGGCGGCCGCGCTGCTCGGGGACCGGGACGCGGGCCTGTTCACGCACGCGGTGGCGCTGGCCAACTGGCACGTCAGCCACACCCACTGCCCGCGCGACGGCACGCCGACCCAGCCGATCGCGGCCGGGCACGCGCGGCGCTGCCCGACGGACGGCAGCGAGCACTTCCCGCGCATCGACCCGGCGGTCATCATGCTGGTCACCGACCCGGACGACCGGTGCCTGCTGGCCCGCAACAAGCGCTGGCCGGAGCGCCGGGTGTCCATCCTGGCGGGCTTCGTGGAACCGGGCGAATCGGCCGAGCAGGCGGTGGCCAGGGAGGTGGCCGAGGAAACCTCGATCGTGGTCAGCCAGGTCCGCTACGTGGGCAGCCAGCCGTGGCCGATGCCGCAGAGCCTGATGCTCGGCTTCCGCGCGGTGGCCAGCGGCCCGCTCGACCTCCAGGTGGACGACGAGGAGATCGCGGAGGCGCGCTGGTTCAGCCGGGATGAACTGCGCGCCGCGCTGGCCGCCCGCGAGGTGCTGCTGCCGCCGCCCGTGTCCATCGCGCACCAGCTGATCCAGGCGTGGTACGGCGAGGAGCTGCCCGGGGTCTGGTGACCGGCTGGTGACCGGCTCGCTCAGCCGGGCGCGAGCTGGCGGACGGCCGCGGCCTCGTCCACGCCGGGTCCGGGCACGACCGCGATCACCGGCGTGTCCAGCCCGCTGGCCTGGTACTCCGCGACCCGCTCCCGGCAGCGCTCGGGCGGCCCGTGCACCACCAGTTCGTCCACCAGCTTGTCGTCGATCGCGGCCAGCGCGGCTTTCCGGTCGCCGGCCGCCCAGGCCTGCTGCATCGCGGCCAGCCGGGGGCCGCGGCCGAGCCAGTCGTGGAACGCGGCGTAGGCGGGCACGGTCAGGTAGGCGGCGATCAGCCGGCGGCCGATCTGCCGGGCCGCGTCGGCGTCCGGCGTGGGGCAGACGAAGATCCGCGCGATCAGCTCGCAGCCGGGCCCGGCCACCGCCCGCACCGTCGGCACGTCGGACGGGGCCAGCCAGTTGGTGATCGCCCCGTCGGCCAGCGCCGCGGCCAGCGCGACCATCTGCGGGCGCAGCGCGGCCAGGGCCAGGGCCGGCGCCGGGTCCGGCGGCGTGGCCAGCCGGAACCCGGTCACGGTGAACGTGTCGCCGGTCATGCTGACCTTCTCCCCGGCCAGCGCCGGCCGGAGGAACCGGAGCATGTCCCGGGCCCGCTGGTAGGGCTGCTGCATGGGGACGCCGTTCCACGCGGTCACCACGACCGGGGAGGACACCCCGATGCCGAGCACGAACCGGCCCGGCGCCAGCGCGGCCACGGTGGCCGCGTTCATCGCCAGCAGCGCCGGGCCGCGGTTGTAGATGCCCGCGATCGCGGTGCCCAGCCGCAGCTCAGGGGCCCACCCGGCGGCCAGCGCGAGCGGCGTGAACGCGTCCGCCCCGTTGACCTCCGAGGACCAGGCGTCGGTGTAGCCCAGCCCGGGCAGTTCCGCGACCAGATCCCGCTGGGCGGGCAGCGGCAGCCCGCTGAGCGGCAAAGTGATGCCCCATCGTGAGATTGGCGGCACAGTACCTCCTGCGGTTCCAGCCCATCATGTCAGCGGCCGTGGCAGGATGCCCGGCATGGACCTGGAATACGATTCCGCCCTGGGCGGCAGTCATGTCCGGTGACCTGGACCTCGAGGCCGTGTTCGGCAGGTCATCGCCGGACGACGCGTTCGCCGCCGTGCTCACCGAGGCCCGGATGGTGCTGGCGGAGATCGCCAGCCCGCTGGAGGCGGAGCGGTGGGGCTCGGACATCCTGGCCGCGCTGGGCGGGATGCGCAGCCCGGCCGCGCAGGCCATCGTGCCCGCCGCCGAGCGCAGCGGCAGCCCGGAAGCACTGGCCATCCTGCGCGTGCTGAGCGGGCTGGGCTGGGCTGAGCTGCGGGCCGAGGCCGCCGCGGCGGCGGGCCGGCTGGCCGCCAAGGGGGTGCCGGACCCGGCCTGGGCGGCCGGGCTGGGCACGCCGGAGGTGCGTGAGTGCTGGCGGTACGGGGACGACCGGGGCGTGCAGGAAGCGGTCACGATGAGCTTCGAGTACCCGGCCGGCCTGCACGTGGTCTCGCTGCTGCTCGATCACTCGTTCGGCGGCGGCATCAAGAACGTCTGGGTCGGCGAGGCCGGCGACGTGCTGGCCCGGACCGAGGCCATGGCGGCCGCCGATCCCGGCATGACGTTCGAGATGATCAGCCCGGCCGACGCGCGCCGCCGGGCCGAGCGGGCCATCGCCGCGGGGGAGTGCCCGGGGCAGCCAGACGAGTTCAGCAGCGTGGCCTCCACCCGGGCCATCCTGCGCGCCCGCGTCGCGCTGCTCGCCGACCTCTAGAGAGTGCCCGACTAAATCGAGAGCACTGCTCTTGCTTCTGAACGCCCTTGCGTGCATACTGTTCTTAGACGAGAGCACTGCTCTCCGGGCTAAGAGGAGATTGCGATGAACGCCACCCCGCAGCCGCGGTACGTTGCCCCGACTGGCATGGACCGCCTGTTCAACAACACCGTCGCCGCGCTGACCCGGGCCGGGATCAGCGTCTACGGCTCCCGGGTGCTGGCCGTGCGCGGCCGCAAGTCCGGGGAGTGGCGGACCACGCCGGTCAACCTGCTCACCGTGGCTGGGCAGCGCTACCTGGTCGCCCCCCGGGGCCAGGCCCAGTGGGTGCGCAACCTGCGGGTGGCCGGGGACGGCGAGCTGCGGGTCGGCCGCCGCGCCGAGCGGTTCACCGCCACCGAGGTGGCCGACGCGGACAAGCCGCCGGTGCTCCGCGAGTACCTGCGGAAGTGGGGCTGGGAGGTGGGCCGGTTCTTCGAAGGCGTCACCAAGGACGCCACCGAGGAGCAGTTGCTCGGCATCGCCCCCGGCTTCCCGGTGTTCCGGATCAGCACCAGCCGCTAGCCGCGCTAGCCGGTGAGGGCGAGGGTGCCGCCGGCCGGGTCCAGCAGCCGGTGGCAGCCGGGGGCGGCGGGGAACCGGGCCAGGTCGCCGCGCACCACGGCGCGCGGGCCGTCCGGGCCGGCCAGGATGGTGCCGTCGCCGCCGACCGCGGCGAATTCCCCGTCCAGCCGGAGCAGCACCGGGCCGTCCCGCCGGGCGGAGATGGCACACCGGCCATCCCGCAGCCCGGCCAGCACCGCGCCGCTGCCGTCCTGGGCGCCGCCGCCGGTGGCGCATTCCACCCAGGTGGTCGGGGTGCCCGGGACGGCGTCCGCGCCGGGCCGGTGCCAGTCGCTGCCGCCGACCGGGACCGCGCCCGCATCCCAGGCCAGCCACCAGGCCATCGTGTTGGTCCACCGCGGGTCCAGCCAGCTCCAGTGCCACACCTCGACCAGCGGCGGTTTTCGCCGCATCGGCTTGAGCCAGCTGACATGCCCGCCGATCGGGTGGTTGACCGACAGCAGCCCACCGCCGCGCTCGGTCGCGGCCAGCCACGAGTCGGCCGGCTCGCGGAAGTCCACCCAGCTCAGGTCGCCCAGCGCGCCGGCGTGCCCGGTGTCGGTGGTTACCTCCTGGCCGGGGATCAGGGTGATCCCGTACCGGGCGGACGCCCAGCCCAGCTCGGCGTGGTGGCTGACCGTGTTGTGGTCGGTCACGGCGAGGAAGTCGAGCCCCTGCTCGGCGGCCAGCCGGGCCAGCTCCGGCACTGTCAGCGCGCCGTCCGAGTGCACGGTGTGCGCGTGCAGGTCGCCGGCCAGCCAGCGGTGCCCGGGCCGGGCGGGCAGCTCCCGCCTGGGCGGCCGGTCGGTGAGCGGGCCCGGCGGTTCCGGGGCCGGCGCTGGCCGGAACGTCCCTGGTGTGCTTGTCACTTCCGCGGTCAGCGTGTAGCTGGCCCCCTCGGCCGGCAGCTGGTAGAGGCCCAGTGCCACCCGCCATTCGCCCGGCTCCAGCTCGCCGGGCAGGTAGCCGGGCGTGGCCTGATCGGCGGTGATGACGAACTCCGAGCGGGCACCGCCGGACCAGCCGCGGAACCCGGCCGGCCCGAAGCAGCCCAGGTCCAGCACGGCGCCGGACCGGTCGTAATCCAGCGTCACGTGGAGCCCGGCGGTGCCTGGCGGCACGGATACCGGCGGGTAGTAGTAGGGCGACGCGCAGCGGTCCTCAGGAGTCCACCGGCCACGGTGCCGGGTCACGCTCATCCGCTGTCTCTCGCTCGCCTCATGTCCCTACCGAATCAGATCCCCCCGGTTCCAGCCAGCCGGGTCCCGGGGCGGGGCGGTTTTCATCAGCGCGGTGAGTTGGGCCCCACGGGTGGGGCCCAACTCACCGCACTCATGGGGTAGCCGGGATTGACGGGTGATCTGGGCTGAGCATCACGGCTTGTGGGCCACGCCGACCCAGTTCGACGACTCCACGGTCGGCGGCGGGCCGTCCGGGTCCGGCCGCCAGCGGTGCGGCTGCACCACTCCCGGCTCGACCAGGTCCAGCCCGTCGAAGAAGCGAGTCACCTCATCCCGGCTGCGCCGGGTCTGCGGCGTGGTCACCCGGCTGTTGTAGCGTTGCGCGCCGGCCGCGACCGCCTGGGCGTCGACGTCGCTGGCCGGCTGGGTCACCATCAGGTAGCTGCCGGACGGCAGGTCGGCGAGCAACCGGGCGATGATCGCCTGCGGCTTCTCCTCGTCGGAGATCAGGTGCAGCACCCCGACCAGGATGACGCCGACCGGCTGGCTGAAGTCCAGGGTCTGCGCGGCGGCGCGCAGGATGGGCTCCGGATCGCGCAGGTCGGCGTCCAGGTAGGCGATCACCCCCTCCGCCGAGCTGGCCAGCAGCGCCCGGGCGTGCGCGAGCACGATCGGGTCGTTGTCCACGTAGACGACCCGGCACTCCGGGGCGGTCTGCTGCGCGGCCTCGTGCACGTTGGGCGAGGTGGGGATGCCGGTGCCGAGGTCGAGGAACTGCCGGAGACCTACCTCGCCGGCCAGGTAGCGCACGCCGCGGATGAGAAACCGGCGGTTCTCCCTGATGTCACGGAGGATGCCGGGCCGGACCGCGATCACCGCTTCGGCCGCCTCCCGGTCGGCGGCGAAGTTATCCTTGCCGCCCAGCCAGTAGTCGTACACCCGGGCCGGGTGGGCGACGCCGGTGTTCAGGTCGGGTGACTTGGCGCGGCGCGGGGTGATGCCGCGAAACCATTTGCCCGCCATCACCGCACCCTTCTGTGCGCGCCGGCCGTGCCGTCAGCCACCTTGCGCATGGTCAGCGTAATGGATCGGCCGCGGCTGCCCCGCATAGCATGCGTCGGGTGGATGCTCTGCTCGGGACCTGCGCGCTGGACACGCTGCGGCAGCGGCGCAGCTTCAAATGGCGCACCTATCCGGCTGACGTGCTGCCAGCCTTCGTGGCCGAGATGGACTTCGACCTGGCCGCGCCGGTCATCGAGGCGGTCACCCGGGCGCTGGCCCTGGGCGACTGCGGGTACGGGCACCTCGGCCTGCTCGGCGAGGTGTTCGCCGCGTTCGCGGCGGACCGGCTGGGCTGGGCGGCCGACCCGGCCCGGGTGTTCGCTATTCCGGACGTGATGACCGGGCTGGCCGAGGTGATGCAGGCGCTCACCCCGCCCGGCGCCGGAGTGGTGATCAACCCGCCGGTGTACCCGCCGTTCTGGTTCCGGTTCGGGTTTTCCGGCCGGCGCATCGTCGAGGCGCCGCTGGCCCGGGACAGCGGCGGCCGCTACGACCTC
Source organism: uncultured Actinomycetes bacterium (assembly GCA_963717125.1). GTDB lineage: Bacteria > Actinomycetota > Actinomycetes > Streptosporangiales > Streptosporangiaceae > RYN-230. The sequence continues at coordinate 906,208 of CAVQVG010000007.1, read as the reverse complement.
GACCCGGCCGCGCTGGACCGCGCGCTCGGCGAGCCAGGTGTCGCCGCCTACCTGCTGTGCAGCCCGCACAACCCGACCGGCAGCGTGTGGACCAGGGAGCAGCTGCGCACCGTCGCGGATCTGTGCCAGCGGCACGACGCGGCCCTGCTGGTGGACGAGATCCACGCGCCGCTGGTCCTGCCCGGCGCGGAGTACGTGCCGTTCCTGTCCATCGACCACGAGATGACCTCCCGGGCGTTCGTGTTCACCTCGGCCTCCAAGGGGTGGAACATTCCCGGGCTGAAGTGCGGGCTGGCGGTGGCCGGGTCCGCCGCCGGGGACAAGGTGCTGGCCGAGCGGTGGGAGGCCTTCCTGCCCGGGCACCCCGGCGTGCTCGCCTCGGTGGCTGCCTTCACCGACGGGCTGCCCTGGCTGGACGCGGTGCGGGCGCAACTCGACGAGAACCGCTGGCTGCTCCGTGGCCTGCTGGCCGAGCACCTGCCCGCGGCCCGCTACCAGCCGCCGCAGGCCAGCTTCCTGGCCTGGATCGACTGCCGCGGGCTGGGCCTGGCGGGCGACCCGGCCGCCACCTTCCTGGACCGCGGCCGGGTGGCGCTCAGCCCGGGGGCGGATTTCGGCCGTCAGGGCGCTGGCTTCGCCCGGCTGAACATGGGCACCTCGCCCGAGTTGCTGGCCGAGGCGGTGCACCGGATGGCGGCCGCCGTCGGGTAGGGGCGTTCAGCCGGAAGCCTCTTGGGCCAGCAGGACGTCCCGGGTCAGCTCGGCCTGGCCGAGGTGCTGGTAGAGCTCCTCCAGAACGTGCAGCAGCGCGTGCCCCTGGCTGCGCACCTCCAGCGCGTCCGGGTCGCGGCGGGCGGCGGGCCGGCGCGGCGGGGCCGGCGGGTCCGCGGTCAGCGCGTCCGCCCGGAACTGGATCTTGGCCTGTTGCGCGGCGGCCACCAGGTCGGCCGCGCGGCCGGTCGCGGTGAACTCCGCGGCGCGGTCCCGCGGCACGTCGTGGCCCGCCACCACGTAGCCGCCCCAGTAGGCCAGGACGCCGAGGCAGTGCGTCAAGAGCGCGTAGGGCGAGTTGGCCCCGGGCAGGTCCGGCCGCTGGTTGCTGAGGTCGTCGCCCAGGCTGGCCACGATGCTGGTCAGCGCGTTGACGGCGCGGTCCACGTAACTGGTGAGCGCGTCCACGGAGATATCCACGCGCTCATCATGACGGGCGGCCGCGGTCCTCCGCCACCGGTGCGGCGCGGCCTAGGCGCTCGGGTGCAGCCGGGTCAGCGCGAACTCCCGGTGGCCGAGAACTTCCGCACAAGTGAGGCGCCCGTTGACGGTCCGGTCGATAACATCCTCTAGCCTGTCGCCCGCCGCGGCCAAACCGAACTCCAGCTGCAGCAGCCCGGTCACGTTGACGTCGATGTGCTCGCTCATCGTGGCCAGCGTCAGCGGGTTCGCGCTGATCTTTATCACCGGCTCCACCGGGTGGCCGACGACGTTGCCCTGACCGGTCGGGAACAGGTGGATGACCGCCCCGGCGGCGGCGGTCAGCGTGATGAACTCGGCGGCCGCGCAGGACGTGTCCATGAAGTTCAGCCCGGCGCGGGTGGGCCGCTCGGCCGGGGCCAGCGCGTCGACCACCGGCGCGGTGCCGGTCTTCTGGATGTTGCCCAGCGCCTTCTCCTCGATGGTGGACAGCCCACCCCGGATGTTGCCCTGGGTCGGCTGCGAGCCGAGCAGGTTGGCGCCGGTCCGCTCGACCATGGCGAGGTACTCGTCGAAGAACGCCTGAAACTTCTTGCGCACCTCGGCGGTGGCGCAGCGTTGCGCGATGAGATGCTCGCCGCCGGTCAGCTCGGTGGTCTCACCGAAGATCACCGTCCCGCCCGCCGCGATGTGCCGGTCCACCGCTTCCGAGGTGGCCGGGTTGGCGCCCAGGCCGCTGGTCGTGTCGGACTCCCCGCACTTGATGCTCATCACCAGCTCGCCGCGCTCGACCGGGACCCGGGGCAGTTCGCTGGCGTCCTGCAGCAGCTGGGCCGCCCGGCGCGCGGCCATCTCCAGCACCCGCAGGTCGCCGTGCCGCTCGATCGAGAACTGCGCCACCGGCTTGCCGGTCGCCGCGATGCCGTCCGCGATCCGCTGCGTCCAGGCCGGCTCGATGCCGACCACCACGGCCGCGGCCACGTTCGGGTTCGCCCCGGTGCCGATCATCGTCTGGAAGAACAGGTCGAGGTCGGCGCCGAACTGAAGCCGGCCGTAGGGGTGCGGGATGGCCAGCGTGCCCGGGATGGCCCGGGCCACCGACTCCGCCGCCGCGTTGGACAGGTCGTCCACCGGGAGGATGACCACGTGGTTGCGGATGCCGGCCCGGCCATCCGGCCGCCGGTAGCCAGTCAGACGCTTTTCTGCCACCGCGCGCTCCTCAGGTTGTGGGTGTGCACCAGTTCGCCGGCCGCCACCGGCGCCCGGGTCAGGCCGATCAGCACGCCGTACTCGAGCACGTCTTCGCGCTCGGCCAGGTCGCGCAAGGCGATCTTGTGCCCGAGCGGGATGGCGTCCCGGGCGACGATCTCGAAGCGGTCCCCGGAATCGAGATAGGCGGCGCTGGCCCTGCCCGGGCCGGTGTCCCGCACGGCGACGGCCACGTCGTCGCCACGCCGGTGGGCCAGGAAATCGACGCCGCGCCGCGGCCGGGAGGAAGCTGGTTCGGTCACCGAAAGACCTCCGTGGTCAGACCTCTTCTGTGGCCAGAAACGTACCCCCCGCACATCGCGGGCGTGGCCCGCGAGGCGGCCTGGCGGCTCTACACGGGGGCCTGGGACAACGCGCACCGGGTGCTGATGCGCGGTGAGCCGCCGCGGAATACGGTCGGCTGACCCGGTCCGGGCTGTCGCACTAACTGCCGGGCAGCCGGAATTTGCCTCCGCTTGGCCTTTCCCCCCAGCATCGTGTCTGGTCAGGACGCAAACGACGTGTCAGGGTGTGGTGGAGGCCATCTCCCATGGTCGCGGCGCGGAGGGGGCCGATGGGTAAGGATGTTCCGCCGATCACGGTGAGCCAGCACGACCGGCGGCACTACCGCGAGAAGGTACGGCAGTGCCTGGACGCGCTGGCTCGCATGCTGCGGGACTCCTGGTTCGAGACCGAAACCCAGCAGGTGGGGTTGGAGGTCGAACTGCACCTGGTGGACGAGTCGGGCGCGCCGTCGATGCGCAGCCCGGACGTGCTGGCGGCCATCGGGGACCCGCACTGGGCCCCGGAGCTGGGCCGGTTCAACGTGGAGATCAACGTCCCGCCGCGACCGCTGACCGCCGACGTGCTGGATCAGCTGGAGGCGCACCTGCTGGCCAGCCTGAAGCACGCCGACCAGCGGGCGGGCGACGTGGGCAGCCGGCTGGCCATGATCGGCATCCTGCCCAGCCTGCGGCAGGCCGACGTCAGCGAGGACGCCATGTCGGCGAACCCGCGGTTCCGGCTGCTCAACGAGCAGATCTGCGCCGCCCGCGGGGAGGACGCGCGGATCGACATCGAGGGACCCGAGCGGCTGCTCATGCACGTGGACAACATCATGCCGGAGGCAGCCTGCACCAGCTTGCAGTGTCATCTGCAAGTCAGCCCGGAGACGTTCGGCAGCTACTGGAACGCGGCCCAGGCGGTGGCCGGGGTGCAGGTGGCGCTTGGCGCCAACGCGCCGTTCCTGTTCGACCGGGAGCTGTGGCGGGAAACCCGGATCACCCTGTTCCAGCAGGCCACTGACACCCGGTCGGAGGAACTGCGGGCCCAGGGGGTGCGACCCCGGGTGTGGTTCGGCGAGCGCTGGATCACCTCGGTGTTCGACCTGTTCGAGGAGAACATCCGCTACTTCCCCGCGCTGCTGCCGCTGTCCACCGACGACGACCCGCTCGCCAGGCTGGACCAGGGCGTCACGCCGGCCCTGGAGGAGCTGACGCTGCACAACGGCACCGTCTACCGCTGGAACCGGCCGGTGTACGCGGTCGACGGCGGGCGGCCGCACCTGCGGGTGGAGAACCGGGTGCTGCCGGCTGGCCCCACGGTCGCGGACGTCACCGCGAACGCCGCGTTCTATTACGGCCTGGTCCGCTCGCTGGCCGAGGCGGACCGCCCGGTCTGGACCCAGATGGCGTTCGCCGCCGCCGCGGAAAATCTGGTCGCCGGGGCCCGGCACGGCATCGACGCCTGCGTGTACTGGCCGGAACTGGGCGTGCTGCCGGTAGCCGACCTGACCCTGCAGGTGCTGCTCCCGCTGGCCAGCGAGGGACTGCGCCGGTGGGGGGTGGACTCGCGCCATGCCGACCGGTGCCTGGGCATCATCGAGCAGCGCTGCCGGTCCCGGCGGACCGGCGCCACCTGGCAGACCGAGACCGTCCACCTGCTGGAACGTGGCCGGGTGGACCGGCACACCGCGCTGCGCCGGATGACCCAGCGCTACATCGAGCACATGCACAGCAACGAGCCGGTGCACAGCTGGCCGGCGGGCAGCTGACCAGTCGCCAGACGACTCAGCCGGCTGAGCCGAGCAGCCGGTCCAGCGCGGCCTGATCGGCCCCGGCCACGTCGATCACCTTGGTCCGGCTGGTGGCCCCGGAGACCAGCGTGACCGCGCGCCGCCGGACGCCGAAGGCGCTGGCCACGGCGGCCAGCGCGGCTTCGGTGGCCCGGCCGTCAACCGCGGGTGCGGTGACCCGGACCAGCAGTGCCCCGGCGTGCTCGCCGCCCACCTGGATCCGGCCGGAGCCGGGCCGGACCCGGATGGTCACCCGGACGGCCGGGCCGTCGCCTGGCCCGGCCGCTCGGCTGCCTGGCCGCGTCACGTCTGCAGCGGGATCATTTCGCGGGCGAACTCGTCAGCGAATTGCTGTGGGTCGGCCGGCGCCGGGCCGGGCCTGACCACGAACTTGGTCAGGCCGGCCGCCACGTAATCCTCGATCTTGTGCCGGGCGTCGGCCCAGCCGTCCGCCACCAGCTCGGCCGGGTCGGTGTCCGGCCGGCGCTGCCGGGCTACCGCGCGCAGCGTGTCCAGTCCGGGCCCGGTGGCCACGGCCAGGCTGATGCCGAAGTGGTCCGGCTCGATCTCGCGCCCGGCCTCGGCCGCAGCGGCCTCGATCGCGCGGCGGCCCACGCCCGCTTCCGCCGGGGTGAGGAAGCTGGCCAGCCAGCCGTCGGCCAGCCGGCCGGCCCGGCGCAGCGCGCCGGGCGCGCTGCCGCCCACCCAGATGTCCAGCGGCTTGGCCGGCTGCGGGCCGATGTGCGCGGACTCGACGGTGAAGAACTCGCCGCGGAACGTCACCTCCGGCTCGCGCAGCAGCCGCCGGATCAGCTCCAGGGACTCGTCGAACACCGCGCCCCGGCGGCCCGCCGGCACGCCGAACGCGGCCAGTTCGGCCGGCCGGGCCGGTTTGAGGCCGAACACCGGCAGCACCCGGCGCGGCGCCAGCCCGGCCAGCGAGGCGAGCTGCTTGGCCACCAGCACCGGATGGCGTCCGGGCAGCACGGCCACGCCGGTGCCCACCTTGAGCCGGGACGTCCGGGCCAGCGCGTAGGTCATGCCGATGAACGGATCCACCAGCGATCCGTAGACCATCTCCGGCAGCCACAGCGAGTCGATGCCGGCCTGCTCCAGGATGTCCACCGCGGCGCCGAACTGGCTGGGCACCCCAGCCTCGCCGAGCGCCACCCCGATCCGGACTTTCATGCTCGCATCCGACATGGTCCCATCCGACCACACCGCCCAGGCTTCGGATGCTGACCCATGGGGTCAGCCCTGCGCGATGGGCGCCACCACGGCTCGCACGGCCTGGACCAGGTCGGCCGGGGCGATCTCGATCTCCAGCCCGCGGCGCCCACCGCTGCAGAAGATGCTGCTGAACGCCATTGCGCCCGAGTCCAGCACCACCGGCAGCCGTTTGCGCTGGCCGAGGGGGGAGATCCCGCCGACGACGTACCCGGTCGCCCGCTCCGCGTCGGCCGGGTCGGCCATGACCGCCTTCCGCCCGCCGGCGGCCGCCGCCAGCGCCTTCAGGTCGAGCTGGCTGGCGACCGGCACCACGCCGACCGTCAGCGCGCCGTCCACCTGGGCGACCAGGGTCTTGAACACCCGTTCCGGCGGCAGGCCGAGCGCCTCGCTGGCCTCCAGTCCGTAGCTGCCGCGGCGGGGGTCATGGTCGTACACGTGCACCGTGTGCGCGATGCCCTGCTTGGCCAGCAGCGTGGTCGCCGGCGTGCCGCGTCCTGCCACGGTGCGCAACTCTATGCGCTGCCGGCCCGGCTGCTCTCTGCGCTACGGACCCGGCCCCCGGGCCGCCTGCCCGCCCCGGGCCGCGGACCGGGCCGCCTGCCGGCCCGGGCCGGCGGCCCGCTCAGTCGTTATCGTCCGGGCCGTAGCCGGGCGGCGGGCCGATGGTAGCCGCCGCCGGCCCGAACGCGGTGACATAGTCCGCGTGGACCTCGGACCACCGGCGGCCCGAGCCCGGCCCGGCGCCGTCGCCGTCCAGGTGGGCGGTCAGCAGTTCGAGGCAGACGTGCCAGCCGGCCGCGTCCCGCGCCGCCTTGCCCAGCTCGTCGAACGTGTCGAGCAGGGTGAGCGTGCAGCCCGCGCCGCGGGCCTCGATCTCCAGCCGGAGCACGTCCGGGCCCCAGCTGAACTCCAGCACGGACGGCGGCTGGTAGGCGAGCACCTTCCCGGTGAACTCCAGGCCACGCCCCTCCGGGTCGGCGAACGTCAGCGGGCCGCCGACCACCCAGTCGCCGCTGATCCGCATCGGGAACCAGGCCGTCAGGTGCTCGGCCTCGGTCACCGCCCGCCACACCCGTTCGGCCGGGTGGGCCAGGTCCCGGGTGAAGCGCAGCCGCCAGCCGGCGCCGGCCTGCTCCAGGCTGCCCATCATCAGCGCGTCCTCCCATCGTCGGGGCCAGCCTCGTCGCGGGCCATCTCGTCCAGGTGCCGCTCGAGGCGGTCCAGGCTGGTGTCCCACGCCTGCCGGTACGGCGCCAGCCAGGCGTCCAGTTCGCGCAGCGGCCCAGGCCGGAGCCGGTACAGCCGCCGCTGCTCGGCCGCGCGCACCTCGACCAGCCCGGCCTCGCGCAGCACCCGCAGGTGCTTGGACACGGCGGGCTGGCTCATGGCCAGCGCGGCCACCAGTTCGCCCACCGAGCGCTCCCGGTCGCGGACCAGGTCCAGAATCCGCCGCCGCCGCGACTCGGCCAGCACCTCGAACACCGTCGTCACCCGAGCAAGCATGCTTGGCAAGGCATATAACTGTCAAGGCATGTAAGGACTCCGCCAGAGGATGAGGGGGCGGCTGCCGTGCGCCAGCACGCCAGCGAAGGCCCACGGATTTGTCACGATCCCAGTGCACCGGATGCGTGCAAAGTCGGCAGCGGCGGCGGTGACCCGCTGGCACCGGTGGTCTGGGCAGGCGGTGGCTGGCAGCATGACGGCATGGACTACGTACTGGCCCAGGTCAACATCGGCCGGCTGCGCGAGCCGCTGGACAGCCCGCGGCTGGCCGGTTTCGTGTACTCGGCCACGCACCGCGCCGTGCTGCAGCGGCGCCGGCAGTGGTTCGAGCGGATGGCCGAGGCGTACACGGCGCTGTGGTGGATCCCGCGCGGCACGGTCCCGTCCACGCAGGACGCCGAGGACCGGATCCGGCTGCTCCGCGCGCACGGCCCGACCGCGCGCGCGTTCACGCTGAAGATGCTGTTCCCGCCGCCCGATGCGGCGGACACCACCCCGCGCCCCGGCCACGCCGGCTGGACCTGCCCGGTCTAGCCAGGTAACGGGCGGCGGGGAGGTAGCCGCGGAGGCGGCATGGGTTAGTGGTGGCGTTCGGCCTCGTCGTGCTCGACGCGGTCCAGGGCCACCGCCATGGCCAGGACCAGCGCGTCGTCCAGGCCGGGGGCGACGTCCACCCCGTAGCGGTCGCGCATGGTGAACCAGGCGCGGGAGATCCGGGCCAGCGGCGCCCCGCCGCCGGACGGGCGGATCTCGAACTCGTGGTCCAGGATGTCGCCGACCGCCTCCAGTTCGCTGCCGTCGGACAGCTCGATGACCGACCGATGGCGCAGCGGTGACACCAGTGCCTTCCGGACGGTGGCCACCGGCTCGCCGCCCTGCTCGATCTCCATCGTCTCGTGCATCGCGATCAGCTTCTTGCGCACCACCGCGACGATGGCCCCGGAACCGTCCTTGAGCTCAAAGGTCTGCCGCACCCGCAGCGCCTTGCCGTCGACCAGGAACGCCTTGCCACCGCGGTCGTCGGTGATCCAGAAGTCGTCGCCGATGGAGAAGATCCGCTCCCGCACCGCATAGCGCATCCCGGCACGGTACCGGCCACCCGGGTCAGCCTGCGGAGTATCGGCGGAAACCCACGGCATACTCACAGCCCGCGGCCATGCCGAGATAGCCGGACATGTTGCGCAGGAACTCGTCCGGGTCGAAGTCGCGGCCGAGGCCAGCCAGGTAGGCCTTGTGCTCGCGGAGCGAGGAGATCCCGGCGTCGATGGTCTCGGTCACGTCCACGAAGTGCGACGGGTCGCCGGAACCGGCCACGTAGATCTGCTTGGTGCCGTTCCAGGCCGGGCCAGCCTCCGGGAACACCCACGAGTTGGCGGCGTCCCGGACGGCGTCCAGCGTGGCCAGCCCGGTGGCCCGGTGGTCGGCATGGTTGATCATGCCGCTCTCGCCCCAGGTCAGGTCGAAGTTCATGGTGATCACGATGTCCGGGCGCTGCTGGCGCAGCACCCGGGCCAGGTCGCGGCGCAGTGGCAGGCCGTACTCGACCAGCCCGTCCTGATGGTCCAGGAAGTACACCTCGTGCACGCCGACCACGGCGGCGCTCTGCCGCTCTTCCTCCATCCGGAGTGGCGCGACCTCAGCCGGCGGCCGCCCCTCGATGCCCGCCTCGCCGCGGGTGGCCAGCAGGTACGCGACGTGCTTGCCCTGGCTGGTCCACCGGGCCACCGCGGCGGCCGCGCCGTACTCCAGGTCGTCCGGGTGGGCGACCACCGCCACCGCCCGGCTCCAGTCCTCCGGCATCGGCTCCATTGCCATCGCCCTGCCCTTCCCTGTGGGTCCGCGAGTACTTCGCCACTCAGCCAGTATGTTCGTCAGCCAGCGCCTGGCGGATCAGGCCGGGCAGTTCGGCCGGCCAGATCACCTCGGCGGTGCTGTCCAGCTCGGCCAGCGTCCACCACCGCCAGGCGGCGATCCCGTCGGCCGCGTGCATCTGGGCCACGTCCCCCAGCGGCCGGGCCGGCCGGGAGGTGCGGGCCAGGAACGTGCGTTCGTGCTGCCGGACCAGGTGGCCGCCGTACTGCATGGTCAGGCTGCGCTGGTGCACCTCGCGCAGCAGCACCACGTCGTGCCAGCCGGTTTCCTCGGCCAGCTCGCGGGCCGCGGCCGCGGCGTAGTCCTCGCCGTCGTCCAGGCCGCCGCCGGGCGTGGTCCAGTGCCGCCCGTTGGGCAGGTCGTCGTCGTACCGCAACAACAGCACGCGATGGCCCGGGTCGAGCACGATCACCCGGCCCGCGTGCCGCACCGGCAGCCCGGTATCGTCCGCCGTGTCGGTTTCAGTCACGCCTGAAGACTAGGGCACCGGGCTGGCCGCTTCCACGACAGCCGCCAGGCGGCGTCGCAGTGGCGCGGGATCATCCGGGGGCACGGGCGTTAGGCTGGGGAAATGCCCAGTCATGTCGCGCTGCTCCGCGGGATCAACGTGGGCGGGGTGAAGCTCGCCATGGCGGACCTGCGCACGGTGCTCAGCTCGCTCGGCTACGCCGATGTCAGCACCTACATCCAGAGCGGCAACGCCCTGTTCAGCGCCGACGGGACCGACCCGGCGGCGCTGGCGGCGGACATCGAGGCGGCCCTGGACAAGCAGCTGGGTATGCGGCCGCGGGTGCTGGTGCTGACCCGGGACGAGGTGGCCCAGGTGCTCCAGGACAACCCGTATCGGGACGAGACCAACCCCAAGGCCGTGCACGCGGTGTTCCTGGGTGAGGAGCCGGGCCCGGAGCAGCTCGCGGCCGTGGCCGAGGCGGAGCAGAAGGCCGCGGGCAAGGGCGGCCGGGACACCGCGCGCTACGTCGGCCGGGTGCTGTTCCTGCACACCCCGGACGGCTTCGGGCGCAGCGAGCTGGCCATCCAGCTCGCCCGCCGGGCCGGCCCGATGTCCGCCAAGGGCGCGGGCACGGCGCGAAACTGGGCGACGGTGACCAAACTGCTCCAGCTGTGTGACTCGTGAGCTGGGCACTGCGGGCCCGCGGTGGGAAGATCGGGTGATGGCCACCGCTGACGCTGGCCAGATCCAGCTCGGGCAAGCCCGGGGACGGTGGGTGCTGGCCGCTGCCGTGCTCGGGTCGAGCATGGCATTCCTCGACGCCACCGTGGTCAACGTCGCGCTGCCGACCATCGGCCGGGAACTGCACACGTCGCTGACCGGCCTGCAGTGGGTGGTGACCGCGTACACCCTCACCCTGGCCGGGCTGATCCTGCTCGGCGGGGCGCTCGGCGACCGGTTCGGGCGGCGCCGCGTGTTCCTCATCGGGGTGATCTGGTTCGCGCTGGCCTCGGCGGTCTGCGGGGTGGCCCCCAACATCGCCGTGCTGGTCGTGGCCCGCGGCGTACAGGGTATCGGCGGCGCGCTGCTCACCCCGGGCTCGCTGGCCATCATCCAGTCCACGTTCGCCCGGGATGACCGGCCGCGGGCCATCGGCGCCTGGTCCGGGCTGGGTGGGGTGGCGGGCGCGGTCGGCCCGTTCCTCGGCGGCTTGATCGTCGGCACGATCGGCTGGCGCTGGATCTTCCTGCTGAACCTGCCGCTGGCCGCGGTCGTGGTCGCGGTCGGCGTGCGGCATGTGCCGGAAAGCCGGGACCCGGACGCGCACGGCCGGTTCGACATCGCCGGGTCGGTGCTCACCGCGCTGGCTCTGGCCGGCATCACCGAAGCGCTGATCGAGGCGCAGTCCGGCCGCCCGCTCGTCGTGACGGTATCCGCGGCTGTCGGCGTGGCCGCCGGGGCCGGCTTCGTGCTGCTGGAACAGCACCGCGCCCGGCATCCGGACCGGGTGCCGCCGATGCTCCCGCTGAGTATCTTCCGCAACCGGGAGTTCACCGCGATCAACGTGATCACCTTCATCGTCTACGGTGCGATGGGCGCGGTGTTCTTCCTGCTCGTGCTCGACCTGCAGGTGGTGGCCGGCTTCTCGCCGCTGGAGGCGGGCATCTCGCTGCTGCCGTCCACCGTGGCCATGCTGCTGCTGTCCGCCCGGGCCGGCGCGCTGGCCCAGAGGTTCGGCCCGCGCTGGCTGATGACCGGCGGTCTGCTGACCGCGGCGGCCGGATTGCTGCTGCTAACCCGTATCGGGCCCAACGCCAGCTACGTGGCCGATGTGCTGCCCGCGGTGCTGTTGTTCGGGCTGGGCCTGTCCATGACCGTCGCCCCGCTGACGGCCACTGTCCTGGCCAGCGCCGATGACCGGCACGCGGGCATCGCCAGCGGGGTGAACAACGCGACGGCCCGGGCCGCCGGGCTGCTGTCGGTGGCCGGGCTGCCCGCCGCGGTCGGGCTCACCGGGGCGGCGCTGCATGACAAGGGGCAGCTGAACACCGGGTTCCACCAGGCCATGACGATCTGCGCCGCCCTGATGGTGCTGTCCGCCGGCCTGTCGGCCGTGCTGGTCAGCAACGATGTGCTGAAGGTCAGGCCCGGCGGGCCGGTTACCCAGCCGGAATGCCTGACCAACTGCCCGGTCGGGGCGCCGCCGCTGGAGCCAGCCGAGCCGGTGCCCGCACCGCGCCCGGCCGACCGGCACTAAGCTCGTAACTTGTTCCCGCGCCGGGCGACGCCCGGCCCGCCATCACCTCAGCACGGAAAGCCCGCGAGTATGCGCTGGTCACAGATGTTCATCCCAACCCTGCGGGAGGACCCGGCGGACGCCCAGTCCGCGAGTCACCGGCTGCTGCTGCGGGCCGGCTACGTCCGGCAGTTGTCCGCCGGGCACTACTCGCTGCTGCCGCTCGCGGTGCGGGTCCGCGCCAAGATCATCGGCATCATCCGCGAGGAGATGAACCTGATCGGCGGGCAGGAAGTGCTGCTGCCCACCATGCACCCGGCGGAGATCTGGCAGCGCAGCGGCCGCTGGGAAACCATGGAAGACGTCATGTTCCGGGTCATCGACCACAAGGGCGCGGTCAACGTGCTCAGCGTGACCCACGAGGAGATCTTCGGGCTGCTCGCCGGGGAGCTGAAGTCGCACAAGCAGCTTCCGCAGGTGTGGTACCAGTTCCAGACCAAGTTCCGGGACGAGCCGCGGCCCCGGGCGGGCCTGCTCCGGGTCCGCGAGTTCACCATGAAGGACTCCTACAGCTTCGACCTCGACCCGGCCGGGCTGGACGTGGCCTTCGACCGGCACCGCGCCGCCTACCTGCGCATCTTCGAGCGGCTGGGCATCCCGGCCATCCCGGTGGAGGCGTCCAGCGGGGCGATGGGCGGCCAGGACTCGACCGAGTTCATGTGCCCCTCGGAGGCCGGCGAGGACCTGGTCGCCTACTGCCCGGAGTGCGGCTACGCGGCCAACGTGGAGAAGGCCACGTCGCAGCTCGTGGCGGTCACCGACGGCCCGGGCCGCCCCGCTACGGAGCGGTTCGACACGCCCGGCGTGCGCACCATCGAGGACCTGGCCACCGGGTACGACGCCCCGGCCGACCGGCAGATCAAGACGCTGGTCTACGTGCTGGACGGCAAGCTGACCCTGGTGCTGATGCGCGGCGACCACGCGCTGAACGAGCAGAAGCTGGCCGACGCGACCGGCGCCGCGACGATCCGCCCGGCCCAGCCGGACGAGATCAGGGAGGCGCTCGGCGCGCTGCCCGGCAGCCTCGGCGCGGTCGGGGTGAGTGGTTTCCCGGTCCTCGCCGACGAGGCGCTGCGCGGCCGCCGGGACATGGTGACCGGGGCCAACATCGACGACCAGCATCTGCGCGGCGTGGACGTGGACCGGGACATCAGCGTCGGGTCCTGGTTCGACCTGCGCGAGGTGGTGGCCGGCCAGCCGTGCGTCCGGTGCGGGCACCCGCTGGAACTGCTCACCACGATCGAGATCGGGCACATCTTCAAGCTCGGCTACAAATTCACCAAGGTGTTCAACATCACCGTGCTCGACGCCAACGGCGAGCGGGTGCACCCGATCATGGGCAGCTACGGGATCGGCGTGGAGCGGTCGCTGGCTTCGATCGTCGAGTGCCACCACGACGAGCGCGGCATCGTCTGGCCGCTGGCCGTGGCGCCGTTCAGCGTGGTGATCGTGGTGGCCCAGTCCAACGACGACGAGGTGGCCGCGGCCGGGGAGTCGCTCTACGGGCAGCTCCGCGCGGCCGGCGTCGAGGTGATCATCGATGACCGGCCGGAGCGGGCCGGGGTGAAGTTCAGCGATGCGGAGCTGACCGGCATCCCGTACCGGGTCACCGTGGGCAAGCGCGGCCTGGCCGAGGGTTCGGCCGAGCTGACGCAGCGGCTCACTGGTGAGACTCGGAAGGTCGCGCTGGGCGATGTGGTGGCCGAGCTGACCGCGCTTCTCCGGGCCGGCTGAGCTGGCCGTGCTGGCCTGGGCTGCGCCGGGCGGCTAGCAGGCTCGACGCGGTGACGACGGCCAGCACGCCGCCGATGACGCACAGCGACAGCGCGGTGCTGATGTGCGGCAGCCGCACCGGGCCGAGCCGATAGACCCCCGACTGGGCCAGCGCCTCGATGAGCAGCTTGACGCCGATGAACGCGAGGATGGCCGACAGCCCGGCGGACAGGTGGGCCAGGCGGTCCAGCAGGCCGCCGATCAGGTAGTACAGGTGACGGAGGCCGAGCAGCGCGAACGCGTTAGCGGCCAGCACCATCAGCGGGTCCCGGGTCAGCCCGAACACGGCTGGGATCGAGTCCATCGCGAACACCAGGTCGGTCACGGCGATGGCGCCGGCCAGCGCCAGCACCGGGGGCAGCGCCCGGCGCAGCCGGCTGTCGCGGGGCAGCAAGCGGCGCAGCGGACCGGGCGGCCGGGGCACGCTCACCATGGGCTGGCCGGCGCCGGACTGGCTGGCCGTGCTGTAAGCCAGCCGTCCCGCGGTGATCAGCAGCATCGCGCCGAACACGTAGAGCACCCAGTCGAACCGGTTCAGCGCGGCGGCGCCGGCCGCGATGAACCCGGCGCGCAGCACCAGGGCCAGCCCGATGCCGATCAGCAGCACCCGGCTGCGCTGCCGGGGCGGCACCGCGGACCGGCCGATCAGCAGGACGAACACGAACAGGTTGTCCAGGGACAGGCTGTACTCGGTGAGCCAGCCCGCGAAGAACTGGCCGGAAGCCCGGGGCCCGGCGGTGGCGGCGACCGCCCCGCCGAACAGCGCGCCGAGCGCGACGACGCCCGCCGTGCACAGCGCCGCCTGGGCCAGCCCGGGCTCGCGGTCGCGCCGGGTGCTGACGATCAGGTCGGCCACGGCCACCGCGACGACGACGCCGAGAGCCACCCCCCACAGCCACGCCGGGACGGGCAGGGTGTGGATCGGCGAGGTCGCAGCGGCGCTCAGCCGAGCTCACCTCCCGGGCCCGGGGGGCCGGTGACGCCGGTGGGACCGGCGGGGCCCCGGGGGCCGGACGGCGGGTGCCGTACCGGGCGGCCCGGGTGAAGTCAGCCGGGGTGAGCACCCCGGCCAGTTCCCCGTCCGCGCCGAGGACCAGGACATGCCCAGCGGTGTAGAGGGCCGACGGACCCGCCGGGCGGACGTTGAGCCGGCCGCGCAGCACCGGGAGCGGCTCGTCGAGCGTGGTGAAGATCAGGTGGTCCACTGGGGTGGCGGCCTGGGAGAGCCGGGTCACCGGCCGGCGGCCGCGCGGCACCGCGCTCAGCTGGCTCCGGGTGACCAGGCCGGTGAGCTGGCCGTCGAAGTCGCGGACCGCGAACGCGGTGACCCCGGGCGGGGCCGGGGCCAGGCCCAGCTCGCTGTCGCCTTCGAGGAACGACTGGACGCTCTGCCAGCCGCGGGCGGTCCGGGCCGGCTCGCCGGCCGGCAGGATGTCCCGGACCCGGAGCCCGGCCAGTGCGGCCGAGGTCATCGCCTGCCCGGCCTCAGCCCGGGACGCCGTGATCATCAAGATGCCGAGCAGCGCGGCCCAGACGCCGGTCAGGTGGTGCAGCACGATCGCGGTGATCCCGGCGGCGGTCAGGATCGCGCCAGTGATCTGGCCGAACCGCGCGGAGATGAGGATCGCGCGGGTGGGATCGCCCGAGCGCGCCCACGCCAGCGCTCGGACGATCCGCCCGCCGTCCAGGCCGGCGGCGGGAATCAGGTTGGCCACCGCGAGCAGGCCGTTGATCCAGACCGCGGCGGCGGCGACCGTGGCCGGCAGCAGGGTGCTGATCCGCGCCGGGCCACCCAGCCCAGCCAGGATCCCCAGGCTGACGCCGGCCAGCAGCAGGCTGACCAGGGGCCCGGCCACGGCTACCTGCCACTGGGCCCGCGGGCTGGGCAGTTCGGCCCGGCCGTGGCTGACGCCGCCGAAGAAACCGACGGTGGCCTGGGCGCTGCCCCGGTACCGGCGGACGACGACCGCGTGCCCGAACTCATGGGCGATCATGCTGGCCAGCAGGATGACGACCACGGCCGCGGTCGCGGTGAGGTAGCTGAGCACCGGCTTGTCCGGCGCCACGGCGGGCAGGATCAGCGCGCCGGACCCGGCGGCGAGCACGCCGAGCAGGTAGCCGCCGCTGGTCACCCGGACCTGGAGGCCAGCCATCCGCTGGCCACCCGGGCGGGCTGGATCGGGAGATGGCTCAACAGGCGCATCGGCGGGCGGGCGAATCATGGTCACTGCGCTCTCCTCGGCGGCCGGCCTCCTCATTGGCCGACTGTGACCACTATCCATTGCCGGGGAAGCGCTAGTCAGCCGCCTGATCCGGCTAACATCGGGGTTCAGGATTGCCGCTTCCCGGCAAGAACCTACCCGGAAGGCCAGCCCGGTGAGCCCGTCAGATAGCCGCCCGTACCAGCCTGACCAGGCGCAATCCCCCGATCTCGAGGTCATTGCCACGGCGGCCAGCCGGGAGGCAGGCGGGGTGCCGCCGGATCTGCTCGGCGACTACCTGCCGGCCGTGCTGGACGCGGCCCGGACCGGGCGCCGGCTGACCGCGGCCGAGCTGGCCAGGTACGGCCGGTCCGGGGAGCAGGCCGCGGAGCGCGGGGTGGCGCTGCGCGGCCTGGTCAACCTGTACCTGTCCGCGACCTGGCGGCTGTGGCGTGAGCTGCCCGGCCTGGCCGACCCGCGGGCGGCCGGGCTGGGCGTGCTGCACGCGGCCGACGACGCGGTCGCGGCCGCGGCCGAGGGCTTCGAGCGGGCGCACCTGTCGATCGCCCGCCGCGAGGAGGCGGAGCGCCTGGAGTTCGTGGACGACCTGCTGTCCGGCCGGGCCGCCGCCGACCTGCTGACCCGGGGCGAGCGGCTGGGGCTGCGGCTGGCCGGCCCGCATCAGGTGGTGCTGGCGGCGTACTCGCCTGGGGTCGCCGCGACCCGGCCGCTGGGCAAGGACATCGACCGGCTGGTCGCCGACGCCGCCGCGCCGTCGCCGTCGCTGACCGTGACCCGCGGCGGCCGGCTGGTCGCCGTCACCGGGGTGACCGACGGCGGTGAGGCCGGCCGGGTCGCGGTCGCCCTGGTCCGCGCGCTCACCCGGGGGCAGCCGGACCAGGCCGGCGATGATCCGCGGCCGTGGCGGGTGGCGTTCGGCCGCGCCTATCCCGGGCCGGGCGGCGTCCGCCGGTCCTACGACGAGGCGGGCGACGCGCTCGACGTGGCGCAGCGGCTCGGCATGCCCGACCCGGTGGTGGACGCCGCCGACCTGCTCGTCTATCAGGTGCTGCTGCGCGACCGGCCGGCCATCACCGACCTGGTCGGCGCGCTGCTCACGCCGCTGGCCCGGGCCCGGGGCGGGGCCGTCCCGCTGCTGGAGACGCTGCAGGAGTATTACGCAAGCGGGGGAGTGGCGGCCGAGGCGGCCCGGCGGCTGCACCTGTCGGTGCGCGCGGTGACCTACCGGCTGGCCCGGGTCCGGGAACTCAGCGGGTACGACCCGGCCGACCCGGCCGAGGGGCTGGCGCTGCGGGTCGCCGTCATCGGCGCCCGGATGCTCGACTGGCCCGCCGTCCCCCTGGAGACGGGCTAGGCCCAGAAGTGCGTTAGCGCGGTGCATCGTGCCTCGCCGGTGAGGCACGATGCACCGCGCTGATGAAAAACCGGCTAGCCGCCGGTGCCGTGCAGGGCGTCGATGTCCCGGCGCAGGGCGGCGATGTCCAGGTTCGCGGCCCTGGCGTCTTCCTGGCTAATGATGGCCCAGGCCTCGTCGAGGCACGAAGCGGTCCAGTCCCGCGTGGATTGCTGTTCCGCGCCCCAGGTCACCCACGTGTCCAACCGCTGACCGTCGGCGGCCACCTTCACGATGCAGTGCCCGTCATTGGTGTCGGGCCGCTGGCCGCCGCTGACCGTCCACGGCTCGTGCTGCACGAACAGGCTGTCGGCGTCGTCGGTCAGGTTCACGCCGACGTAGGCGCCGTGGAAGGCGGCCATGGCCGAGTCCACTGCGGCCGGATCGGTGTGGTCAACCGGGGCGAAGGCCAGGATCTTGCTCGCCCGGTACCAGGACAGCAGCACGTCGGCCAGGTTGGCGCCGACGTCCTGGCCGTGGTCGTAGGCCAGGTACTCGGCGACGAGCTGGTTGGCGGTCTCCCACGTCTCCTGCTCGTGGCCCGCGGCGGCCTTGGCCATCCGATAGTGCTGACGGCCCGCGAAACTGCAGTCACCGACCCCGTCGGGGTGCGTGGTGCACGTCTTGTCTGGGCCGTTGCCCAGCATGCCCCAATCGGTGATGCCCGCCGACACATCGACCGGGTAGACCGGCGGCGGCAACGGCGTGCTCAGGTAACCGGACACGTACTGGATGTTGAACCGTTCCGCCGGTGGCTTGACCGGCCGCCGGCCGCGCAGGCCGGCGGTTCGGATATCGGGCATTCACAACCCCGCTCGTGTGATGGCGATGACGTTCCGTTGTCATCGCGGCCAGGGTCATCCTGGCAGAGCGTGGTCAGTCAGCGACGCTCAACCGCCCGCGGCACGGGCGTTAAGCATGGAGTGGTCAGCTCTGCTGAGCGGCCTCGTCGTGCTCGTGCTCGTGCTCGTGCTCGTGGTCGTGGTCGTGGTCGTGGTCCTCGGCCTCGTCCTTGGCCAGGCTGGCCCGGACCTCGTCCATGTCCAGCTCGCGGGCCTTGGTGATCAGCTCTTCGAGCGCCGGCTCGGGCAGCGCTCCGGGCTGCGCGTAGAGCACCACGTTGTCCCGGATCACCATCAGGGTCGGGATGGACGAGATGCCGAACGTCTGCGCCAGGTCCGTCTCGGCGTCCGTGTCCACCTTGCCGAACACCGCGTCCGGGTACCGCTCCGACGCGCGCTCGAAGATCGGCCCGAACATCCGGCACGGACCGCACCAGGCGGCCCAGAAGTCCACCAGGACCATGTCCGCGCTGCCGACCACGGACTCGAAGTTCTCGCCCGTTAGCTCGACCGTCGCCATGGAATCTCTCCTCGTCTCACCGGGCATCCCACACTGGGATACCCGCCGGGGTATGCAACCAGAGGTGGTGGCGGCGCATTCCCGGGGATACCCCTAGTAGCCAGCTTGGCCCGCCAGTTATGCCCGGGACTGCGATTTCCAGACCTTTGTTACCGGTTTGCCGGATTATGTCCCGCGCCTGGGTGCAGGTCGGCGCCGTCGGCGTCCATCCATTTCACGGCGGCCCCGGGCTCCGGGCGCCACCGCGCCATGGCGGCCAGCAGGGCGGCCGGGTCCGCGTCGGCCAGGATCAGCGCCCGGTGCGCGGGCCGGAGAAACCGCTCGGCGGCCGCATGGTCCAGGAAGCGGAGCAGGTCGTCGTAGTAACCGAGCAGGTTCAGCAGCCCGGTCGGCTTGGCGTGCAGGCCGAGCTGGGACCAGGTCACGACCTCGGCGAACTCCTCCAGCGTGCCGACCCCGCCGGGCAGCGCGATGAAGCCATCGGCCAGCGCTGCCATGGCCGCCTTGCGCTCGTGCATGGAGCCCACCACGCGCAGGTCGGCCAGCCCGGGATGGGCCACCTCGGCGTCGGCCAGCTGGGCCGGGATGACCCCGGTGATCTCGCCGCCCGCGGCCAGCACCGCGTCGGCCAGCGCGCCCATGGTGCCCACGTGGGCACCGCCGTAGACGACCCGGATGCCGCGTTCGGCCAGGTACCGGCCGAGCGCGGCGGCGCCCGCCCGGTACTCCGGGCGGCGGCCCGGGTTGGACCCGCAGAACACGCAGACCGAGCGCATGACCCCGGTCAGTTGTCCAGCCCCAGGGTGAAGGTCGGCTTCGGCGTGGTCGCGGGTAGCCGGTGCTCCTCGCTGAGCCGGCGGATCGCGGTGCCGGTGGCCAGGAACTCGGTGGCGTGCTCGCCCCAGACGTGGTTGGACACGGCTATGTTCACCCCGACGATGCCGGACGCCTGGGCCTGCGACGCTTCGGCCTGCATCCGGACCAGGGCCAGCTCGCGTGCCTCGTAGACGCCCTGGGTGAACTGGATCATCTCCTGGTTGCGCCCGGTCTGGCGCAGCGACTGCATGGCCGACTGGTGCGCGATGTGGTAGACGCAGGTGCCCAGCACGAACGCCACCGGCACCGCGCCCGCCGCGAGCAGCCGGAAGAAGTCCTGGGCGGACAGGTCCGAGGTGAACGCCCGCCCGTCCGGGGCGCGGTGCGCCCCCGTCCCGGCCAGCGCGCGGACCGCGGTGCCGGTGGCCACGAACTCCAGCACCTCCTGGCCCCAGGCGTACATCTGCATCCGCAGCGAGACGCCGACGATGCCGTCCGCGCCGAGGTGGTCGGCTTCCGCCCGCATCCGGGCCATGGCCAGCTCCCGGGCGTTGTACATGGCCTGGGTCAGAACGTCCAGCTCGGCGTTCTGCGACCAGCGGCCGATCTGCAGGCCGACGTGGTAGATGGACGAGCCGACGACGAAGCCGAGCGGCTCGAACCCAGCCTCGCCGAGCAGCGCGTATTCGGATACCGAGAGGTCGGAGGTGAACACTGCGCCCGGCTCGGCGCCCGCGGTGTGCGCCAGCCGGGTGTCCGCCGCCTGCGGCTCCCAGGTCTGCGTGTCGTTCGAGCCACTGCCGAACAGGGGCATGGTTCCTCCCGTAGCTGCTGCGCCGCCGGGCGGCCTGCTGCGCCGCCGGGCGGCTGGTCCGGGCTCAGCCTAGCCCTGGCTAGTCCTTGCGGTGGCCGGTGAGATGATCAGTTGCCCGTGGTGGGGGGAGAACTGGGTGACACTGATCTGCGTCCTGGGCGACGCGCACCTCGACGTCGTCGTCCGCCCGCAGGGGCCGGTCGCGGCGGACACCGACACACCCGCGCGCACCTGGGTCGGGGTGGGCGGCCAGGCAGCCAACGTGGCCGCCTGGATCAGCGCGCTTGGCGGCCAGGCCCGGCTGATCGCGGCCCGGGGCACCGACCTGGCGGCCGGCCTGGTCGCGCAGGAACTCGAACGCCGCGGGGTCGCCGTCGAAGGCCCGGTGCTGGACGGCCCGACCGGCGTGGTGGTCTCGCTGTCGGAACGCGGCACCAGCCGGTCCATGCTGACCGACCGGGGGGTGGGGCCGCGGCTGTCCGCCGATACCCTCGATCCCGGCTGGCTGGACGGCTGCGACCGGCTGCACCTGCCCGGCTACAGCCTGGCCAGCGAGCCGGTCAGCACGGCCGCGCTGGCCGCCGCCACCCGCGTGCCGCGGCTGAGCGTCGACCTGTCCTCGACGGCGCTGCTCCGGGAGTACGGCGCGGACCGGTTCCGCGACCTGCTGGGCCGGCTGCGGCCGGAGATCGTGTTCGGCACCGAGGAGGAGGCCGCGCTGATCGGCGAGCTGCCCGGATCGGTCCTGGTGGTGAAACTGGGCGCGCGTGGCGTGCGGGCCGGCGGCCGGGAGTACCCGGCGCGCCCGGTCCGCGCGGTGGACCCGACCGGGGCGGGCGACGCGTTCGCCGCGGGCTATCTGGTCGGCGGCGTCAGCCTGGGGCTGGACGCGGCGGCCCGGGCGGTGGCCAAGATGGGAGCGATGCCGTGACGAACGGAGCACAACCACAGCTCACCGGCGAGGTGGCCGACGCGCTGGCGGGGGGCCGGCCGGTGGTCGCGCTGGAGACGACCCTGGTCTCGCACGGCTTCCCGGGCGGGCAGGGCGTCGACGTGGCGCTGGCCAGCGAGCGCCGGGTCCGCGCGGCCGGCGCGGTGCCGGCCACGGTCGGCATCGTGGACGGGGTCCTGAAGGCCGGCCTGACCCCGGCCGAGCTGGACCGGTTCGCCGCCGCGGGCGAGTCCGCCCGCAAGTGCGGCGCCCGCGACCTGGCGCCCGCCCTGGTGCAGGGCGCGCTCGGCGCGACCACGGTTGGCGGCACGCTGGCCGTATGCCGCCGAGCCGGGATCCGGTTCATGGCCACCGGCGGCACCGGCGGGGTGCATCGCGGCTTCGCCGCCACCCTCGACGTGTCCGCCGACCTGGCCCAGATCGCCCGCACCCCGGCGCTGGTGGTGTCGTCCGGGGTCAAGTCGATCCTGGACGTCGCGGCCACCTCGGAACTGCTGGAGAGCCTGGGCGTGCCGGTGCTCGGCTGGCGCACCGGCACGCTGCCCATGTTCTACCGCGCTGCGGGCGGGCCGCCCGTGTCCGCCGTGGTGACCGCGGTATCCGAGGTGGCCCGCATCACCGCGGCCCATTGGCTGCTCAACGCCCCCACCGGCCTCCTCCTGGCCCGCCCGCCCGAGCCGTCGCTGGATATCGAGCCGATCCTGGCCGATGCCGTCGCCCGGGTGCAGCGGCAGGGGGTACGCGGCCAGGCGGTGACCCCGGCCGTGCTGGCCCTGGTGCACGAGCTGAGCGGCGGCCGGAGCGCCGAGGTCAACCGGCGGCTGATCGAGGACAACGCGGCGCTGGCCGCCGAGGTCGCGGTGGCGCACGCGGAGCTGGCAGAGTAGCGGCAGGCGGGCCCGCCCGCCCCGGATGGACCCTGGAGGTCAGACATGCGGATCGGTGTGACACTGCGCGACGCGACCGGGCCGGACGCGCTGGCCCGGGTGCGTGACGAGCTGCAGCGGGCCGCGGACGACGGCTTCCCGTCCGCCTGGATGAACAACATCTTCGGCCTGGACGCGCTGACCGCGCTGGCCGTGGCGGGCAGCGCGGTGCCGGGCATCGAGCTGGGCACCGCGGTGGTGCCCACCTATCCGCGGCACCCGGCGGCGCTGGCCCAGCAGGCGCTGACGGTGGCGGCGGCCACCGGCGGCCGGCTGACCCTGGGCGTCGGCCCATCGCACAAGATCGTCATCGAGGACATGTACGGGTACCGGTTCGACAAGCCGGTCCAGCACACCCGGGAGTACCTGTCCATCCTCCGCCCGCTGCTGGACCGCGAGCCCGCCTCGTTCACCGGGCAGCAGCTCAGCGCGCATGTGACGCTGAGCACCCCGGCCCCGGGCCCGGTGCCGCTGCTGCTGGCCGCGCTCGGCCCGGCCATGCTCCGGGTGGCCGCCGAGCAGGCCGATGGCACGGTGCTGTGGATGACCGGGCCGGCCACGGTCCGCGAGCACATCGTGCCGACCATCACCGCGGCCGCGGCGGCGGCCGGCCGACCCAGCCCCCGGGTGGTGTGTCTCCTGCCCATCTGCGTGACCAGCGACCCGGACGGGGCCCGCGCCGCGGCGGCCCGGGTGTTCGCCATCTACGGCGACCTCCCGTCCTACCGGGCCATGCTGGACCGGGAGGGCGCGGCCGGCCCGGCGGACGTGGCCCTGGTCGGCGACGAGGTGGCGGTGAGCACCCAGCTGGCCGCGCTGGCCGACGCCGGGGTGACCGATTTCGTGGCCGGCGAGTTCAGCCGCGGCGAGGACGCCGTGCGCACCCGGGAGTTCCTCCGTTCCCAGCTCAGCTGACGTCTCCATGGACCTTCGGACCTGGTGCCAGCGCTGGCCGGCGAGCAGACTGGGAGCAACCGGAGGGGTTGGAGGATCATGCCGTTCCTCGACCGGGCCGATGCGGGCCGGCGGCTGGCCGGTGCGCTGACGGAGGTGCGCGACGCCGACGCCGTCGTGCTCGGCCTGCCCCGGGGCGGCATCCCGGTCGGCTACGAGATTGCCCGCGCGCTTGGCGTCCCGCTGGACGTGGTCCTGGTCCGCAAGGTGGGCCTGCCCGTCCAGCCCGAACTGGCCATGGGGGCCATCGGTGAGGACGGCATCCGGCTGATCAACACCGAGGTGGTGCAGGCTGAGCACGTCAGCCAGCAGGAGTTCGCGGAGGTCGAGCAGCGGGAGCGGGCTGAGCTGCGCCGCCGGGCGGAACGGTACCGGCTGGACCGGCCCCGGGCCGCGGTGGCCGGGCGGACCGCGATCGTGGTGGACGACGGCATCGCGACGGGGTCCACCGCCCGGGCCGCCTGCGAGGTCGCCCGGGCGCACGGGGCGGCCCGGGTCATCCTGGCCGTCCCGGTCGCGCCGCGGGCCACCGTCGCCATGCTGGGCCAGGTGGCGGACCAGGTGGTCTGCCTGGAGTCGCCGGAGCCGTTCTACGCCATCGGCCAGTGGTACCAGGACTTCTCCCAGACCAGTGACGCCGAGGTGGTCCGGCTGCTGCGGGCGGCCGCGAACGGCGGCACGGACCGCGAGGTGCGGGTGGCGGCCGCGTCGGTCACCCTGCCCGGCCGGCTGACCG
The DNA here is from genome assembly GCA_963717125.1 of uncultured Actinomycetes bacterium. Lineage (GTDB taxonomy): Bacteria > Actinomycetota > Actinomycetes > Streptosporangiales > Streptosporangiaceae > RYN-230. Next base: position 882,395 of record CAVQVG010000007.1, on the reverse strand, counting down.
TCCCCCCGGACCCCCGCGGCGTGGTGCTGTTCGCGCACGGCAGCGGCAGCGGCCGGAGCAGCCCGCGCAACCTGTTCGTGGCCCGGGCGCTGCACTTGGCCCGGCTCGGCACCCTGCTGTTCGACCTGCTCACGCCCGAAGAGGCGGCGGACCGGTCCAACGTGTTCGACATCGGCCTGCTGGCTGGGCGGCTGGCCGGCGCCACCAATTGGCTCCGCGCCCAGCCTGGCCTGGCCGGGGTCGGCGTCGGCTACTTCGGCGCGAGCACCGGCGCGGCGGCGGCGCTGCGGGCCGCGGCGGAACCGGGCAGCGACGTCGCGGCCATCGTGTCCCGCGGCGGCCGGCCGGATCTGGCCGGCCCGGAGCTCGGCGCGGTCCGCGCGCCCACGCTGCTCATCGTGGGCGGGCTGGATGAGCGGGTGCTCGCGCTCAACGTGGCCGCGCAGGCCCGGCTGCGTACCGAGAACCAGCTCGCGGTGGTGCCCGGCGCGACCCACCTGTTCGCCGAGCCCGGCACCCTGGACCGGGTGGCCGCGCTGGCCGGGGACTGGTTCGCCGGCCATCTCCGCGCTGGCCAGCCCGTGGATAACTGACCGCGGCCGCCATTTCGCCCGGCCTATCGCGGAACGGATAGCTGACGTTGACGAGAACGTCTACGTGGGCGACCGGGTGCTGGTGCTCACCAGCTCAGCGGCTGTAGCCGCGTCCGCTCCACGCGGGCCAGCTTGCGCTTCAGCCGCCGGTACTCCCGCTCTTGCTCGGGGGTACGCCGGTGCTGCTTGTAGGCCAGGTTGGTGCGCTCGAGCGGGTCGGTCTTGAGGTCATACATCTCCCATTGGGGCGGCACCTTCCCGTTGGCGTCGTAGTACCGGGCGATCTTGTACCGGTGCTCGCGGATGCTGACGATGTGGTTCGGTGGCTTCGGGTAGGGGCCGCTGGCCTGCCCGGACTGCCAGTCGTCGTAGGTAAAGACGGTGTAGGTCTGGGGTGGCCGGGCGGAACGGCGCAGGATCTGGTCGGAGTAATCGACCCCCTGCCAGTTGGCCCGGGCGTGCGACGGCGTGCCGAGGAGGCCAGCGAGGGTGGGCAGGAAGTTGACGTGCGAGACGATGGAGCGGTTTTTCTCAGGTCTGGGGAACAGGCGGGGATTTGAGTAGACCAGCGGGACGCGGGTCGTTTCCTCATAGAAGTTGAAGTTCTTCTGGCGCAGGCCGCCGTGGGCCGTGCCCATCTCCCCGTGGTCGGCCGTCGCGACGACGAGCGTGTTGTCCAGCAGGCCGCGCGCCTCGAGCGTGTCGAGGATCTTGACCAGGTACTCGTCTGAGGCCTTCATCAGGTTGCCGTAGAAGTTCAGGTAGTTGAGCTTCATCTGGGGGGTCGGGATGGGGCCGCTGGCATTGAACAGCCGCAGGAACTCCGCCTGGACGGCCGGCTTGGTCAACAGGTCCTCGTCCACCGTCGCCGGAAGGCCGATCTCGCCCGCCAGCCAGGCCGGGTCATAGCCCCCGCTCTCGTACGTCTTGGGGTACAGCAGGACGTCGTGCGGGTTGACCAGCGACACGACCATGAAGAACGGCTGGCTCTGCGCGGCCGTGTCGCGCAGGTACTGAACCGCGCCCTCGGTGCCGGCTTCCGGGGTGCCCACCGAGTTCATGAACCGGCCGTCATTGTCGTAAAGGCCTCCCCCTTCCTCGGGGATGCTCTGGTCAGCGCCCGCGTCCGGCGGGTCCCACCGGGTGAAGCCGTACTTGTTGACGTCCTCGGGCACCCAGTCCGAGCCGTTCGCAGGCTTGTTGCAGTGGAACTTCCCCTTATAGACCGGCGTGTAGCCGGCTGCCCGGGAGACGCTGGCCAGGTTCTTGAAGCTGGTAGACAGCTCGACCTGCGGGTACTGCGGCGCGGGCATGTCGATCTCCAGCGTGTACTTCACGCCGTGCTGGGCCGGGAAGTACCCGGACATCAGCGTCGAGCGGGCGGGTGAGCACATGCACGCGTTCGTGAAGGCGTGCTCGAACAGCATGCCGTGCTCCTGCAGGCGGGTCAGGCCCGGCATGTTGCGCCTGCCCCAGCCGCGCGGGAAATGCTGGATGGCACGCTGCTGATCAGTCAGGAACAGAAGCACGTTCATGCCCCCGAGACCGCGAGTTCGCCCCAGGCGCCGCGAAGGGGCCGGTTTCGCCGCGGCTGCGGCGGCCGCGGTCCGGCCGAGGAGGAGTCCTGGCGCGGCGACAGCAGCGGCCTTCAGCAGCTCGGCGCGGGTGATCCCGCTTCCGCCCGCATCGGTTTCGTCCATTAACGTTCCTTCCGTATCCATTGCGGCTTTCCGGCCGAAAGGATTCCATGGGTTCTGCCATGCCTTTTCAGGAAGACGTTCGAGACGATGATCGCGGGCGAGCGGGCCCGGCGCCTATATCGACACCCGTGCCAGCGCGAATTGTTAGCACAGGGGAATTGTTCGGCCCGTCCTGCCCTGCATTACCGGCAATCAGTTAAAGGCACACGGTCGCCAGGTTCTAGGGTAAATTGCCCTGATGCGCACCTGCTCAGGCAGCAAATCCCGATGCGGCGGATCGATACCCGACCAGCCGGCGGGACAGCTCAGAACGCCGGGACCGGGCCGACCGGCCCGGTCAGCGGCAGCACCACCAGGCACGGCACCTTGACCGGCTGGGCCGGGTCGAGGGCGTTCAGCATGTCGGCCATGGCCACCGGGTCGCTGGCGATTTCCAGGTGATCGCTGGCGTCCAGCGGGCACTGGTGCTGCAGCGTGATGTTGCTGACGTTCGGGGCGGCGGGCAGGAACGCGTTGGTGTACGGGGTGACCACCTCGTCGCCCTTGGTCTCGATGACCGTGTAGTTCACCCCGGGTACGGTGGGCGTCGCGTTGAGCTTGGCCAGGAACGCCGAGCCTTCCTCCTGCTGCACGCAGGCCGTGCAGGTGGTGGACAGCAGCGTGTTCACCCCGGAGATGAAGCCCAGGTCGGCGCCGAGCACGGTCAGCCCGTCCAGGGTGGTCCCGTAGTTGGAGGGGGCCAGCGCGACGAGCGTCGCCACCTTGGCCGCACCGCCGAGGAAATTGAGGTAATAGCGCGGCATCATGCCGCCCTGGGAGTGGCCGACGAGGTCCACTTTCGCGGCCCCGGTCGCGGCCAGCACGGTATTCACGAACGTGGCCAGCTGGCCCGCGGACGCCGCGATGTCACCGGTGCCCTGCAGGTCGGAGGTGGCCGAACTGCCGCCGTAGTTGAACGCGAAAACGCAGTACCCGTGGTTGGCCAGGATGGGCGAGGCGGCCTGCCAGTTGTCGTTCATGTTGGCCAGCGTCCCGTTCACCAGGATCACCGGGTACGGATGCGCCGCGCTGGGCCGGCAGGAGAAATCGTTGGCCCCGGGCGGCGGCGTGGTGGGGGAGTTGAACGTGCCCAGCGCGCCGGCCAGGAAGTCATAGTTGACCGGTAAGGCGGTGGCGGAGGCAGTGGCCGCGGGGCCGGCCGCGGCCAGTACGCCCGCGGTGAGCGCCGCGGCGCTGCCGGTGGCGATGAACGCAGCGATTCGTCGGGTAAGCGTGCGGAAAGGCATCCTTGCCTCCCATGCTCGGCGGACCTGGGATCCGGTCCCCCCGATGCTCCGGTGCTCAAATTAGACATCGGGCCGGCCGTGCGGTCTGCTCACCCGGTTCAGCCAGCTCGGCACCCGCTTTGTCCAGCGCGGACAACAAATCTACTGACGGGTAATGACCGGCCGGGCGGTCTCGTGTAGGTTCTGGGCAGCGGGCGACGCTGCGGTCACCCCCGTGCTGGCGTCGCCGGGACCAGGGTGGGTGAGGCGGCATGCGGTCAGTGACTGAGGCCACGGCGAACGGCGTTGGCGGCGTCTGGCCGGCCGTGCCGCGCGAGGTGGCCGAGGTGCTGCGGCCTGAGCTGGACCGCGCGACCGAGGAAGTGATCGGCGCGATCCAGCGCGAGGTGCCCGAGTACGCCCGGCCGAACGACGACCACTACACCGCCGTCGTGCGCCAGGCGGTGCACCAGGCCGTGCACCAGTTCGTCCAGCGCATCGCCGACCCGGCCACCTCCCGCGAGACCACCGCCGAGCTGTTCACCGGCATCGGCCGGATCGAGGCGGCCGAGGGCCGCAGCCTGGAGCCGCTCCAGGCGGCGCTGCGCCTGGGCGCGCGGGTCACCTGGCGCACCCTGTGCGAGCAGGCCGTCCGGGGCAGCCTGAGCGTCGGGGTCATCGGCCCGGTCGGCGAGGCGCTGTTCCTGTACATCGACGAGCTGGCGGCCGCCTGCGCCGAGGGGTTCGCGCGGGCCAGCGCCGAGGTGGCGGGCGAGCTGGAGCGGCGCCGGCGGCGGCTGCTCGACCTGATCGTCACCGAGCCGCCGGTGTCCAGGGACGCCATCACCGACCTGGCCCGCGCGGCCGGCTGGCCGGTGCCCCGCAAGGTGGCCGTGGTCGCCCTGGAGGACCGCAGCCAGGACCGCTTCGGGCCGCTGCCCGCGCTGCCCCCGGACGTGCTCGTCAACATGACCCGGCAGGACCCGTGCCTGCTGGTGCCGGACCCGGACGGCCCGGGCCGGGTGGACATGATCGAGCGCGGCCTGCGCGGCTGGACCGGGGCGCTGGGCCCGGCGGTGCCGCTCAGCCGGGCCGGCTGCTCGCTGCGCTGGGCCCGGCAGGTGCTGGCCCTGGCCCGCCGCGGCGCGATCCGGGCGGGCCGGGGCCTGATCCACTGCGAGGGGCACCTGACCGCGCTGGTGCTGCTGTCCGACGAGGAGCTGGCCCGGGTGCTCAGCTCGATCTGGCTCGACCCGCTCAGCCGGCTGCGGCCCAGCCAGCAGGACATCATCGCCGAGACGCTGCTGGCCTGGCTGCAGAACGCCGGCAACGCCCGGCTCGCCGCCAGCCAGCTGCACGTGCACCCGCAGACGGTGCGCTACCGGCTACGCCAGATCCAGGAGCTGTTCGGCGCCGCGCTGGCCGACCCGGCGGCCCGGTTCGACCTGGAGGTCGCGCTGCGCGCCCGTCAGTTGCTCCGCCGCTCGGTTCCGGCCAGCTCAGGCGCCCGCGGCCGCAACGGGTCCGGCTAACCAGGTCCGGCTAACCAGGACCCGGCTAACCAGGTCCGGCTGGGCAAGCGGGGGAGGGGCGGCCGAACGGGGCCGGGCGGCTGGCTGGCGGCTGCCTCTTCCAGCGGGCGGCTTGCGGAGGTAGCCTCCAAACGGGTCCCGGGCCGATCTCTTCGCCCCCCGGGACCCGCCAGGCCCCGGCGCCGCCCGCAGAAACCCGCGCTTTGCCGTGCTGGTCGCCTGGGCGCGGCTGGGCCTGCGCTTCGCCGCCAAGTAGCCTCGGCTCTATGACAAGCACCGCCGCAGTGGCGAGCCCGGTCGATTTCGAGACGTTCGGCGATTACGGGCTGAAGGCCCCGCCACGACCGGACGGCGCGTTCGTCCGGCCGCGCTACCCGTTCCAGGGCCGGATCACCGCAGACGGATCCAGCGGGTACCCGGCCCAGCCCGGCCGCTATCACCTGTACATCTCGCTGGCCTGCCCGTGGGCGCACCGGTCGGCGATCGTGCGCGGGCTGCTCGGCCTCGAGGACGCGATCTCGCTGTCCGTGGTGGACCCGGTCCGGGACGGCCGCGGCTGGGCGTTCCGGGACGGCCCGGGGTACACGCCGGACCCGGTCAACGGCTTCACCCTGCTCCGCGACGCCTACGACGCGACCGAGCCGGGTTACGACGGGCACATGTCGGTGCCGGTGCTGTGGGACAAGGAGACGGGCCGGATCGTGTCGAACAACTTCCCCGACATCACGATCGACCTGGACACCCAGTTCGGCGCCTGGGCGACGCCGGGGATCGACCTCTACCCGGTGCCGCTGCGGCCGGAGATCGACGCGCTCAATGAGCGGGTCTACGCCACGGTCAACAACGGGGTGTACCGGTGCGGGTTCGCCACCACTCAGCAGGCCTACCAGGCCGCCGTGGCCGAACTGTTCGCCACGCTGGACGACCTGGACGAGCGGCTGGCCACCCGGCGGTACCTGTTCGGCGACGCGATCACCGAGGCGGACGTGCGGCTATGGGTCACCCTGGCCCGGTTCGACGCGGTGTACGTGACCCACTTCAAGGCCAACCTGCGCCGCCTGGCCGACTACCCCAACCTGTGGCCATACGCCCGCGACCTGTACTCGATCCCGGCGTTCGGCCAGACCACCAACTTCGAGCACATCAAGAACCACTACTACCGGACGCACCCGCAACTGAACCCGCTGCGCATCGTCCCGGCCGGTCCCATCCTCGACTGGACCGCCCCGCACCACCGCGAGTCCCTCTCCGCCTAACCCTCCGCCGCCGGAGCCTGGCAACTCCGGTGCTGCTGTGACTCCTGATCCGTTCCTCTGCGCCCCCATCATTAGCGCGGTGCATTGTGCCTCGCCGGCGGGCTGTTGCAGAATCGGCTGGTGTCCTGCGGCGTGTTGTTTGTGCTGGTAGATGATGTTTTGGGATGATTTTCCCATGGCGAAGGGCTACAGGCCGGTGCAGCGGGATCAGCCGTTCCTGCTGCCGCCGGATATGCGGGAGTGGCTGCCGGCGGATCATCCGGTGTGGCTGGTGATCGGGGCGGTCAGCGATCATCTGGACACGTCGGTGTTTCATGCGCGGCGGCGGACCGGCGGGCCGGGGACGGCGGGGTATGACCCGGACATGCTGGTGACGCTGCTGATGTGGGCGTATGCGCAGGGGGTCACCTCCTCGCGGCGGATCGAGGCGGCGTGCCTGGCCGATGTGGCGTTCCGGGTGATCTGCGCGGGCAATGCCCCTGATCACGTGACGATCGCCCGGTTCCGGGCGGCGTTCCCCGGGGCGGCAGGGAGCCTGTTCGCTGAGGTGCTGGTGCTGTGCGCGAAGCTGGGGATGGGGAAGCTGGGGACGATCGCGCTGGATGGCACGAAGGTCACCGCGAACGCGTCGAAGGCGGCGAACCGGCGCGAGGAGACGCTGCGGAAGCTGGCCGCGGAGGAAGCAGCCAAAGCGGTGGCGGCGCACGCGGCGGCGGATGAGGCCGAGGATGAGCTGTTCGGTGAAGGACGGCGTGGTGACGAGGTGCCGCCGGATGCGGTGAACCCGGCGGCCCGGGCAGCCCGGATCGCCGCGGCGCTGGCGGACCTGGAAGCAGAACGCCAGGCCGCGGAGGCGGCCCGGGAGGCGCAGGCGCAGGATTACCTGGCCCGCGGGGGCCGCGCGCCGGGGCCGCCGCCACTGGCTGCGGCGGTGGCCGCGGCCCGGGCGCGGCTGGACCGGGCCCGCGCTGACCGGGCGGCGCAGATCACGCGGCTGGAAGCGCGGGCCGCGGGGCCGCGGGTGCCGGGCAGCCGCCGGGACGGTCCCAGGAGGGGCGTGGAGGACTGCGGGCGCGTGCGGGCCGCCCGCGCCCGCCTGGCCAGGGCAGAAGCCAGGGCCGCTGAGGCGCAGCGCCAGGCCGCCGCGAGCTCCTGCGGGCCGGTCCGCAACATCACCGACCCGGACTCGCGGCTGATGCCGGTCCGCGGCGGCGGGTTCATCCAGGGTTACAACGCCCAGAACATGACCAGCGAAGACGGGCTGATCATCGCCACCGAGCTCACCTGCGACACCACCGATACCGGGTGGTTCACCCCGATGCTGCGCCAGGCCGAAGACGCCGCCACGCTGATCACGGCCCACCAGCCGGCGCCGGCCAGCGCCACCCAGGACGACGACGGCAGCAGGATCGGGCTGGTGCTGGCCGACGCCGGGTACCTGTCGGGGGACAACCTCACCGCCGCTGGCCCCGACCGGCTGATCGCCGTCGGCAAGCACCGCGACCTGGAGAAAACCGCACGCCAGGCCGCCACCGCCCAGGACACCACCGCCTGGGACGGTGAGCGGGACGCCCACGACGATAATGGCGGGCCGATCGCGGCGATGGCCGCCCGGCTGGCCGCCAGCGAAGGCATCACCGCCTACCGCAAACGCGGCCACATCGCCGAGACCCCCCACGGGCACATCAAGCACAACATGGGCATCCGCCAGCTGGCCACCCGCGGTAAACCCAAAGCCAGCGCCGAATGGCGATTCACCGTCACCGTGCACAACCTCTTCAAGGCCATCACCACCGGGAACCTCACCCCCGCTGCCCTCGCCGCCCTGCCCGGCTGACGACCAGGGCCCCGGCCGCCCAGCCCGGCCCGCCCGCCCAGCCCGAATCCCGGCCGCCCAGCCCAGCCAGCCCGGCAACGCCACCTCGCGCCCCGCCAGCCAAAACGAATCCGACACAGCCCGCCGGCGAGGCACAATGCACCGCGCTGATGGTTTTCGGCTTATCGGCTATGCCGCCGGGCGAATTTGCCCGGACATGCGGCGGTTGCGGGCAAGGTAGAGCCGACCTCGCCCAGACGGTACCGTTGGCCGCATGTCCCCTGTCCCGGTGGCCTGCGATGGGCGGCGCCGCGTGCCAGCCGCGCACAGCCCAGCTCGTGGGGTGACCCCGTGAGCGCTCCCCTGGTCACCAAGTACCTGGTGCGGATCTGGCCAGCCGGGACCACACCGCCGAACATGCAGCAGTCGGAGATGTCCAGCCCGGAAAGCGCCACCGAGGGGCAGGAGGGGAACGACCGCGCCGAGATCCAGGCCATCCGCAACTGGGCGCAGATGCACGCGAACGGCGAAGGCGTGACCTACTCCTACGAGGTCTGCCGGGACAGCATGGTGGCCGCGCTCACCGGCAGCGAGACCACTCAGCGCGTGGTAGCCACCATCGCCAGCGGCAGCGTGGAGCCGGCCACCTCGCGCTAGCGGAGCAGGGCGGCGTACAGGTCGGCGGTCTGGGCGGCGATGGTGTCCCAGCCGAACTCGGCGGCGGCGCGCTTGCGCCCGGCGGCGCCCATGGCGGCCGCCAGGGCCGGGTCGAGGATCAGCGCGTTCAGCGCGGCGGCCAGCGCGGCCGGGTCGCCCAGGGGGACCAGCAGACCGGTCTCGCCGTCGGCCACCACCTCGGGGATGCCGCCCACCTGGGAGCCGACCACCGCCGTGCCGCAGGCCATCGCCTCCAGGTTGACGATGCCCAGCGGCTCGTACAGCGACGGGCAGGCGAACACCGTCGCGTGCGACAGCAGCTGGACGATCTCCCGCCTGGGCAGCATCTCCGGGATCCAGACCACCCCGGACCGGATCGCCTGCAGGCTGGTCACGAGGTCAGTGACCTCGGCGGCCAGCTCGGGGGTGTCCGGCTGCCCGGCGCACAGCACCAGTTGCGCCTCCGGGGCCAGGTGGCCGGCCGCGCGGAGCAGCACCGGCACGCCCTTCTGCCGGGTGATCCGGCCGACGAAGATGACGGCCGGCCGGGCCGGGTCCACGCCGTACCGGTCCAGCACCGCCGTGCCGGGATCGGGGGCGTACTCGGCGCTGTCGATGCCGTTGCGGATGACGTGCACCCGCTCGGGGGCGACGGCCGGGTAGGCGGCCAGCACGTCGGCCCGCATCCCGTCGGACACCGCGATAACCGCGGCCGCCGACTCCACCGCCACCTTCTCGCACCAGCTGGACAGCGCGTACCCGCCGCCCAGTTGCTCCCTCTTCCACGGCCGCAGTGGCTCCAGCGAGTGCACGGTCATCACGTGCGGCACGCCGTACAGCAGCGACGCCAGGTGCCCGCCGAGGTTCGCGTACCAAGTGTGCGAGTGCACCAGGTCGGTCCCGCTGACCGCGGCCGTCATGGCCAGGTCCACGGACATGGTGCGCAACGCCTGGTTGGCCCCGGCCAGCCGGTCCCACGGCTGGTGGGCCACCGCGCCGGGGCGCTCGCCGCCCTCGCAGTGCACGGTGAGCTCGACCCGGCTGGCCAGCTCCCGGGCCAGGTAGGCGACGTGCACCCCGGCCCCGCCGTAGACGTCCGGCGGGTACTCCCTGGTGAGCAGGGCGACCTTCACCCGGTCACCTTCTGGCTCTTGCCCACCACGGTGATCCCGCCCGCGGACACCGCGAAGCCACGCGCCCGGTCCTGCTCCTTGTCCACCCCGATGACGACGCCCTCAGGAACGGTCACGTTCTTGTCGATGATCGCGTTCCTGATCACCGCGTGCCAGGCCGATGATCGTGTTGTTCAGGATCACCGACCGTTCTACCCGGGACCAGCTGTTCACCCGGACCCCGGGCGACAGCACTGACTCGCGGACCAGGCCGCCGGACACGATCACGCCGTTGCTGACCAGGCTGTCGATGGCCCGGCCGACCCGGTCGCCGGAGTCGTGCACGAACTTCGCGGGTGGCAATGAGGGCACGTCGGTGAGGATCGGCCAGCGGCCGTTGTACAGGTTGAACACCGGGTGCACGGCGCACAGGTCCATGTGCGCGTCGAAGTAGGAGTCCAGCGTGCCGACATCGCGCCAGTAGCCGGCGTCGCGCTCGGTCGCGCCCGGCACGTGGTTGGTCTGGAAGTCGTACACCTGCGCGGTGCCCTCCTCGACCATCATCGGGATGATGTCGCCACCCATGTCGTGCCGGCTGGTCGGGCTGGCCGCGTCCTTGCGCAGCGCCTCGATCAGCACGTCGGCGGAGAACAGGTAGTTGCCCATCGAGGCGTAGCACTCCTCGGGCCGGCCGGGCAGCGGGGGCGGGTCGGCGGGCTTCTCCAGGAACTCCTCCAGGGTCAGCCCGTCCGCCCCAGCGTGGATGATGCCGAACGCGCTGGCCTCGTGGCGGGACACCGGGATGGCGGCCACGGTGACGCCGGCGCCGTGCTCGACGTGCTGGTCGATCATCTGCCGCGGGTCCATCCGGTACACGTGATCGGCGCCGAACACGATGACCAGGTCCGGCTGCTCGTCATAGATCAGGTTCAGCGACTGGTAGATGGCATCGGCCGAGCCGGTGTACCAGTGCGGGCCGAGCCGCTGCTGGGCCGGCACCGGGGTCACGTAGTTGCCCAGCAGCGTGCTCATCCGCCACGTGGTGCTGATATGCCGGTCCAGGCTGTGGCTCTTGTACTGGGTCAGCACGGCGATCCGCAAGATCCCCGCGTTGACCAGGTTGGACAGGGCGAAGTCGACCAGCCGGTACATGCCGCCGAACGGCACGGCCGGCTTGGCCCGGTCCGCGGTCAGTGGGGCCAGCCGCTTGCCCGCCCCGCCCGCCAGCACGATGCCCAGAACTCGCTTGTCTGCCATCCTCCACCCCTCACGAGCGGCCGGAGTCAGCCTCCGGATGATTCCTTGAGCACGCCATCCAGAATCTGCTGCGCCTCTGCCTGGATCCGGGCCAGCTGGCCCGGACCACGGAACGACTCCGCGTACAGCTTGTAGACGTCCTCGGTGCCCGAGGGGCGCGCCGCGAACCAGCCGGACTCGGTGATCACCTTGATGCCGCCGAGCGGCTCGCCGTTGCCCGGCGCGCGGGTCAGCCGGGCCAGCACCGGCTCGCCGGCCAGTTCCGCGACATCGACCTGCTCCGGGGACAGCTTGGCCAGCAGCGCCTTCTGCGCCCGGGTGGCAGGCGCGTCGATCCGGGCGTAGGCCGGGTCGCCGAGCTGGCCGGCCAGCTCGCGGTAGCGTTCACCAGGCGACCGCCCGGTCACCGCGGCGATCTCGGAGGCGAGCAGGGCCAGGATGATGCCGTCCTTGTCGGTGGTCCAGATCCGGCCGTCGGTGCGCAGGAAGGACGCCCCGGCGCTCTCCTCGCCGCCGAACGCGATCGAGCCGTCCAGCAGCCCGGGCACGAACCACTTGAACCCGACCGGCACCTCGGTCAGCTCCCGCCCGGCCGCGGCCGCCACCCGGTCGATGATCGACGAGCTGACCATCGTCTTGCCCACCGCGGCGCCGCCCGGCCAGTTGGCCCGGTGCCGGTACAGGTAGTCGATGGCCACGGCCAGGTAGTGGTTCGGGTCGAGCAGCCCGGCGTCCGGCGTGACGATGCCGTGCCGGTCGGCGTCGGTGTCGTTGCCGGTCGCGATGGCGAACTCGGCGTCCCGGCCGATCAGGGAGGCCATCGCGTACGGGGAGGAGCAGTCCATCCGGATCTTGCCGTCCCAGTCCAGCGTCATGAACCGGAACGTGGCGTCCACGACGGGGTTGACCACGGTCAGGTCCAGGCCGTACCGGCCGGCGATCTCGCCCCAGTAGGCCACGCTGGCCCCGCCCAGCGGGTCGGCGCCGATCCGGATCCCGGCGTCCCGGACGGCGTCCAGGTCCACCACCGTGGGCAGCTGGTCCACGTACTGGCCGAGGAAGTCGAACGGGCCCACGGTGGGCGCCCGGCGCGCGACCGCGTAGGGCAGCCGGCGCACCTCGCGCAGGCCGGCCAGCAGCTCGTTGGCCCGGTCCTGGATGACCGAAGTGATCTGCGACCCGGCCGGCCCGCCGTCCGGCGGGTTGTACTTGAACCCGCCGTCCTCGGGCGGGTTGTGCGACGGTGTGATCACGATCCCGTCGGCCTGGGCGGGCCCGTGGTCCGCGTTGTGCATCAGGATGGCCAGGGACAGCGACGGCGTCGGGGTGTACCCGTCCCGGCTGTCCACCAGCACCGTCACGTCGTTGGCCGCGAGCACCTCGAGCGCGGTGACGAAGGCCGGCTCGGACAGCGCGTGCGTGTCCCGGCCCAGGTACAGCGGCCCGGTGGTGCCCGCCTGGGCCCGGTAGTCGCAGATGGCCTGGCTGGTGGCGGCGATGTGATCGTCGTTGAACGAGCAGCGCAGCGCCGAGCCGCGATGGCCTGACGTGCCGAACGAAACTCGCTGCTCCGGGACGCCGGGATCCGGGTGCTCCGCGTAGTAGGCCGTGACCAGCTTGGCCACATCGACCAGGTCAGCCTCGGCGGCCGGCTGGCCGGCCCGCTCGTTTACCGGCAACGTCAGCTCCTGTCCCCGGGGCAGTGCCACGAAGGGGCGTTGAGTAGCAAGGGTCCAAGTCCTTACTGCCCTCGATTCCGGAGTCAAGTCTTCCGGTATTCCGGCCCGGCCGCCACGGGTGCCACACCCGAAATGCCCGGCGGGCTGCGATGATGGGCCGGTGAGCAACGACGCACCGCCCCCCACCCGGCGGGCCCGGCTGTGGGCCGCGGCCGACGTCCGGGGGATCCCGCTGCGCGCGATCCTGGCCACGGTCGGCGTGGTGGTCCTGACCTACATGCTCGGCAAGGTCGTCTACCGGCTCAAGGACGTCATCCTGCTGATCCTGGTGGCGGCGTTCATCGCGGTGATCCTGAATCCGCTGGTCATCGCCCTGCAGCGGTGGAAGATCAAGCGGCGCGGCTTTGCGGTCGCGGTGGTCACGGCCTGGGGCGTGCTGGTCTTCATCGGACTGGCGGTGGCGTTCGGCTACCCGCTGACCGGCGCGATCACCCATCTGGCCGACAAGCTGCCTGGTTATGTGAACGCGGCGGAGAACGGCAGGGGGTGGATCGGGCACCTGGCGCGGCACTATCACATCCAGACCTGGGTGCAGAAAAACACCCCCAAGCTGGTCACTTTCGGCGAGGGCCTGACCAAGCCCGCGCTGAGCCTGGGCAAGGGCGCCGTGTCCTTGCTGCTCGAGCTGTTCACCATCTTCATCCTGGCCCTGCTGCTGATGCTCGAGGGGCCGAAGATGCGCAAGTGGCTGCTGGGCAACATGTCCCCGGCCCGGGCCGAGCGGTACGGCCGGATCGGGCATGAGGTGAACCGCTCGGTGACCGGCTACATGCTGGGCGACATCCTCACCTCGGTCATCGCCGGGGTGGTCGTCTTCGTCACGCTGCTGGTGACGGGCGTCCCGTACCCGTTGCTGTGGGCGCTGTGGGTGGCCCTGGTCAACTTCCTGCCGATGATCGGCGGCGCGCTGGCCGGCATCCCCACCGTGCTGTTCGCGGTGTTCCACTCGCTGACCGCGGGGATCATCACCCTGGTCGTGTTCCTGGTCTACACGCAGGTCGAGAACCACATCCTGAACCCGGTCGTGATGAGCAAGACGGTGAAAGTCAATCCGCTGCTGGTCCTGCTGTCCATCCTGATCGGGGCGTCCATCGGCGACTGGATCGGCGGCACGTTCGGCGCGTTCGTGGCGGCCCTGCTGTCCATCCCGGTGGCCGGCGCGCTGCAGGTGATCGCGCGTGAGCTATGGCAGACCACCGCCGTCCCGCTGCCGGTCTCGCCCGAAGAAGCGCGGCTGGCGGAACAGGAAGAGCTGACCGAGGATCCGGAGGCGGCGGAGCAGGCCGGCCCGGTTCACCGGCCGGCCAGCAGCCGGTAGCGCACCTCGGTCACCGGGCCGCCCAGCTCGAGCAGCTGGCGGGTGCCGTCCGCGCGGAACCCGGCCGCTTCGTAGAACCGGCGGGCCCGCTGGTTGTCTTGCAGCACCCACAGCGTGATGTCATCCGCGCCCGCCTCGGTCAGCGCGCGCACCGCGTGCGCCATCAGCAGGCGGCCGGCGCCGCGGCCCCACCATTCCGGCAGCACGTAGATGGCGTAGATCTCACCCTGCCCCGGGCCGGCCCGGTCGGCGTCCCGGCAGCGGCCGGCGGCTACCCAGCCGACGATCGCCCGGTCCTGCACCGCGACGCTCTCCACCGCGACAGCCTGACCGGCGCCGCTGCGCGCGGCGGCCTCCCGCGCGGCCGCCTGCCCGGTCATGTGCCGACGGCGGCGCTCGCCGTCCACCCGCATCCGGTCCAGGTAGTCATCCGGCAGGATGCCCCGGTACGCCGTCTGCCAGCCGGCCACCCGCAGCCGTTCCACCTCTTCCGCGTCCTCCGGCACGGCCGGGCGGATACTTGGTGCTGCCACAGCTTTATTTTGCGCCTCCGGGGGCGCTCTGCTTCTTTGCCCCTCCGGGGGCGCTATACCCGCCGACTTCCTTCGTCGCTCGGTCGCTTCGCTCCCTCGGCTCCTCAGTCCAGTCGGCGGCGCGCCCCCTTTGGCGCGGGGGGGGGGGTCACCACAGCGTGTAGCCGCCGTCGATGACCAGGACGGAGCCGGTCATGAACGACGACGCCGGGCTGGCCAGGAACACCACGCTGGGAGCGATCTCCGCTGGCAGCGCGTAGCGCTGCTGCGGCGTGTCCTCGATCCAGTGCCGGCGGAACTCCGGGCGGTCCACCGGGGCCATGTCCGTCTTCACGTAGCCGGGCGCGATCGCGTTGACCCGGATGCCCAGGCCGGCCCATTCCGCGGCCAGCGACTTGGTCAGCTGGTGCACGGCGGCCTTGGACGCGTTGTACGCCGGCTGCCACTGCGGGCGGTTGACGATCAGCGCCGAGATCGAGCCCACGTTGATGATCGACCCGCCGCCGGACCGGGCCATGTGCCGGCCGCCGGCCCGGCTGCACTGCCACAGCGCGCGCACGTTCAGGTCGAAGACGTCCGCCCACTCGTCGTCGGTGACGTCCCAGGATTCCTTGTGGATGCACAGCCCGGCGTTGTTCACCAGGATGTCTAGCCCGCCCAGCTCGCGGGCGGCCTGATCGGTGATCGCGCCGGCGTCCTCGGTGATGTCGGCGTCGATGGCCGACACGGCCAGGCCCTGGCCGCGGAGGTCGGTGACCGCCGCCGCGTTGCGGCCGGGGTCCCGGGCCACGATGACCACGTCGGCGCCCGCTTCGGCCAGGGCGGCCGCGAACGCCTTGCCCAGCCCCTGGTTACCGCCGGTGACCAGAGCTTTTCTGCCGGTCAGCGAGAAGCTGTCCAGTACCGTCACGATTCCTCCGCGTGTGCCGTGCTGCTGGCCGGGGTGATACAGATTAGTTTCTGCCCGGCCCAGCGTTCGATGGGCCGGCTACTGCTGAAACGGGAGCCGCAGATGGGCGAGCCTGCCCAGGCCAGACCGGTCGTCGCCGTGCTCGGCGGCGGTTACGCCGGAGTCAACGTGGCCAAGTCCCTGGACGACGTCGCCGAGGTGCTGCTGATCGAGCCCAAGGACGCGTTCGTGCACAACGTGGCCGCGCTCCGGGCGCTGGTCGCCCCGTCCTGGCTGCCGCGGATCTACCTGCCCTACGCCGGGCTGCTCGGCCACGGCCGGGTGATCAGGGACCGCGCCGCCAAGGTGGACGCGGGGCGGGTCGAGCTGGCCTCCGGCGACGTCATTCAGGCCGACTACATCGTGCTGGCCACCGGGTCGGCGTACCCGTTCCCGGCCAAGAGCGACCTGGAGAGCACCGCCGCCGCGCACGAGCAGGTGCTGGCCGCGCACGCCGCGCTGGCCGCCGCCGGGCGGGTGCTGCTGCTCGGCGCGGGTCCCGTCGGCGTCGAGCTGGCCGGCGAGATCGCCGCGATCTGGCCCGATAAGGACATAACGCTCCTTGACCCAGCCGGGGACGTGCTCGGCGCGCGGTTCCGCCCCGAACTCAAGGCGGAGATCCGCCGCCAGCTGGCCGGGCTCGGCGTGCACCTCATGCTGGGCGCCGCCCTGGCCGCCGACCCGCCGGGGGAGCCGGGTGAGCTGGGCTCGTTCACGGTGCGCACCGGGTCGGGCGCGGAACTGACCGCGGACGTCTGGTTCCGCTGCTACGGGATCCGGCCGGTCAGCGACTACCTGGCGGGCGGCCTGGCCGGGGCGCGGCAGCCGGACGGGTTCGTGGCGGTCACGCCGTCCCTGCAGGTCGCCGGCCAGGACCGGGTGTTCGCGCTGGGCGACGTGGCCGCCGCCGACCACAAAATGGCGGGCGCCGCGACCCGGCAGGCCGCGATCGTGGCGGGCAACATCCGGGCGCTCATCTCCGGCCAGGGCGAGCTGGACCACTACCAGCCGCCGCCGCCCGGGATCATCGTGCCGATCGGCCCGGAGGGCGGGGCCGGCCAGCGCGGCGGCCAGGACGCCCTGGTGCCGGCCGAGGTGGTGGCCAAGCTCAAGGGCCGGGACATGATGGTGGACCGGTACATCGAGCTGCTCGGCGTCCCGGTCAGCCGCGCGCCGGCCGGTACTGACGGCACCCCCGGGTAGTCTCCAGGCTCATGAACCAGCCCGCTGCGCTGAACCAGCCCGCTGCGCTGAGTCAGTCGGCTGCGCTGCGGCGGTGCGACTGGGCGGAGAGCTCCGACGCGATGCGGGCCTACCACGACACCGAGTGGGGCGTCCCGTCCCGGGACGACCGCTACCTGTTCGAGATGCTGCTGCTGGAAGGGGCCCAGGCCGGGCTGTCCTGGGCCACCATCCTGAACAAGCGGGACAACTACCGGCGGGCGCTGGACGGGTTCGACCCGGAGCGGATCGCGGGCTACGACGCGGCCAAGCTCGCCGCCCTGCTCGCCGACCCCGGCATCGTGCGGAACCGGCTCAAGGTGGCCGGCACGGTCAAGAACGCCCGGGCCTTCCTGGCCACCCAGCAGCAGCACGGGTCGTTCGCCAGCTACCTGTGGGGCTGGGTGGACGGCACGCCGGTGCGCAACCGGCCCCGGTCCACCGCCGACCTGCCCGCCCGGACCGAGCTGTCCGATCGGGTCAGCAAGGACCTCAAGCGGCGCGGCTTCACGTTCGTCGGGTCCACCATCAGCTACAGCTACCTGCAGGCCGTCGGCGTGGTCAACGACCACCTGATCAGCTGCCCGGCCAGCCGGTAAGCGCGGCGTTGCGCAGGCGGGGGGCCCGGATCTGGCATGATGGGAAGCGATGAGCACACCCCGCTTTCCTGTTACTGTCACCCAGCTTCCGGTTCTGCGTTGCCAGATCTGCAAGCGCACTATCGCGCACCGGCCCGGCCAGGCGTCCGCCGTACTGACCGAGCACTACCGGCGCGTGCACCCCGAGTCCCTCGAGGCCGCGGCCGAGCGTTCCGGCTGAGTCCCGGCTGAGCCGGGTCGCACCGCCCAGCGTCGGCGCGGTGCTGCGACAATGCGGTCATGCGTAGTACTCGTGACCGGTCTGGGTCGAGCGGCTCGATCCTCAGCATCGGGTCGTCCGGTTCCATCTTGTCCATCGGCTCGTCCGGCTCGATCCTGTCGATCGGCTCGGCCGGATCCGTGCTGTCGATCGGCTCGGTGGCGTCGGCGGCGTCGTTGTTCTCCGTCGGCTCCGTGCTGAGCGCGCAGTCCGTGCTGTCCGGGCTGTCCCGCCGGGCGACCCTGGCGTGGCGGAATCAGCCGCGCCGTGGGTGATGTTGCGGTTGTCATGTCAGCTGTCGTGATCGCGACCGCGTTCGGCGGTCCTGAGGTGCTGTCCGTCGTGGACCAGCCGGTGGGTGACCCGGGGCCGGGCGAGGCCCGGATCCAGGTCCGCGCGGCCGGGGTGAACCCCATCGACTGGAAGGTATACAGCGGCCAGATGGGCGCCGACCCGGCCCGGCTGCCGATGCGGCTCGGCTCCGAGGCGGCCGGCGTGGTCACCGCGGCCGGCCCGGACGCGGTGGGCCCGGCCGGGCCGGTCCAGGTGGGCGACGAGGTGATCGCATACCGCGCGCCCGGCGCGTACGCCGCCGACCTGGTCGTCCCGGCGGACGCCCTGGTGCCCAAGCCGGCCGGGCTGGACTGGGCGCCGGCCAGCGGGCTGATGGTCACCGGGGTCACCGCCTGGCACGCGCTGGCCGCGACGGATGTGCGGTCCGGGGACACCGTGCTGATGCACGGCGCCGCCGGGGGTGTCGGCATCATGGCCATCCAGCTCGCGGTCGGCCGCGGCGCGACCGTGCTCGCTACGGCCAGCCCGCCCCGGCACGACTTCCTGCGCGGGCTGGGCGCTGTCCCGGTGGCCTACGGAGACGGCCTGGCCGGCCGGGTCCGCGCGGCCGCGCCCGGCGGCGTGGACGTGGCGCTGGATCTGATCGGCACCGACGAAGCGCTCGACGTCTCGCTGGACATGGTCAAGGACCGCGCCCGGATCGCCACCACCGTGGTCACCCCGCGCGCCCGGGAAGCCGGGATCAAGCTGCTCGGCGGCGCGCCAGGCGCGGACCCCGGCCGCGAGATCCGCAGTGCGGCCCGGCTGGACCTGGCCGGGCTGGCCGGCGAGGGTGCGCTACGCGTGTTCGTGGCCCGCACATACCCGCTCAGCCAGGTGGCCGACGCGCACCGGGACATCAGCGGCGGCCACGCCACCGGCAAGATCGTGCTGATCCCGTAGCTCGGCGGCCAGCACCACGACCCCGGCGTCAGCCGGTGCATCGGCGACGGGCCGAACGGGCGCGCCACCGGGGCCCGCACCGTTTCCGCTGCGCGAGCCGTACCCGACGTCGGGCCCGGCGGCACGCCAGCGGCTGCCGGGCGTGCCACCAACCTTCCCGGTCCCGGTGACCGCGATCCGCATCCCCGTTCACCCCCGGAACACGTACTCGCTGAACCACTCCCAGGTGCTCGGGAGGCCGTCCGCACGGGAGATCGTGGGGGCGTACCCGATCATCTTCTCAGCCAGTTCGTAGTTGGCGAAGTTGCGGTCCACCTCGCCGCGCCGGGTCGGCTCGTACTCGATCGGGTGCTCCGGGCGCCCGGCCGCGGTCCGGCACAGCTCGGCCAGTTCCTGGGCCGTGGTCTCCACGCCGGAGGAGATGTGCAGCACGGTGCCGCCTGGCAGGTCCAGTTCCAGGGCCCGCTGCAGTGCGGTGGAGATGTCGTCCACGTGGATGTAGTCCCGGGACGACGAGCCGTCGCCGTAGATCACCAGGGGTTCGCCGGCATGCAGCCGGTTGAAGAAAGTGGTGATGGCGCCGCGCTTGCGGGCGCTCCACGGGCCGTACACGTTGGCGAACCGCAGCGCGACCGTGCGCAGGTCATAGGCCTGGGCGAACGCGTAGGCGTAGCCCTCGCCGGCCAGCTTGCTCGCGCCGTACGGGGAGATCGGCTTGGGCAGCGACCGCTCGTCCACCGGCGGCGTGGCGTCGCCGATCAGCGCGCCCCCGGTGGAGGCCTGCACGGTCCGCTCCACGCTGGCCCGCCGGGCCGCGTCCAGCACCCGGAACGTGCCCGCCACGTTGACGTCGAAGTTCGCCGCCGGGTCCGCGACTGACTGGACGACCGATCCGGCCGCGGCCAGGTGCATCACCGAGTCCATCCCGGCCAGCGCCTTGTCCAGGGCGTCCGGGTCCCGGATGTCCCCTTCGACCAGTTCGGTGTCCACCCCGGTGAGATGGTCCGGGTGGCCGCTCGACAAGTTGTCGAACACGCGGACGGTGTGCCCGCTGGCGATGAGCCGGCGGACCAGGGTGGCGCCCACGAAGCCGGCCCCGCCGGTCACCAGAACCCGTCTCGAATCAGTCATGACACGCAAAGTTAGCAGCCCCCACGTGATGCGCTGACCCATCCTCCCTAACGCCCTTGCCCCGCACGGCCGTCGCCCGCGCTCGGCCGTAACTGGTCAGCCCACGCCGGGATCGGGGAAGCGCAGCAGCGCGGCGATCCCGCCCTCCGGCGGCTGCTCCTGATCCGGCAGGAAGTACAGCTGGCCGCCGGTCATGGCGAGCGCCCGGGCTACCGCAGCGTCCGCCCGGTCCGTGACCGGGTCGGCGGCGACGCCCCACTGAGCCAGGTCGGCGGCGGAACCGGCCAGGTCGGCCGGGGCCGGCCCGATCCAGGCGGTGGCGGTGGACTCCGGGTGGTCGGCCAGCAGCAGTTCAGCGACCGCGCCGTCGCGCAGCGCGGCCATCGTGGCGGGCAGGCCCGCCACGCCGTGGCCGTGCGCCTGCTGGGTCCGCCAGTGCTCGAACCGCTCCCGGCTGCGCTGCGTGACGTAGTCGGCTATCGCCTGGCCGGCGGCGCGGGCCGCCGCCTCGCTCTCGGCCGGGATCTCGTGCTCGATGAGCACGGTACGGGCGGCTAGCGCGCTGCCGAGCTGCTGCACCAGCAGCGTGCGGGCCACCGGGTCGCCAGCCAGCAGGATGAGATCGGCGCCGATCCGGCCAGCCTCGGCGGTGACCCGCTCGGCCAGCTCCTTGGCGTTGATCTCCCACGCTTCCTCGGTGCTGCGCTGGTACCGCAGCTGGGACGAGCCGCCGCTGGAGACCATGTGTACCGGCCACCCGGTGCCGATCACCTCTTCGTCGTATTCACCGCCTGCCGCGCTGACCGCCACCACGTCGCCGCCGTCGTGCCGGGCGGTCACCCGCAGATGCGGCACGTGTGGATCCCGCTGGGCCAGCAGCGGCATCACGTGCGGCAACGGGGTCAGCCGGGCGAACTCGCGGCGAGGCCGGCTGGGCAGCGCCTCGGTCAGCAGCACCGCGCCGCCGCGGCCGAACGCGGCCCGGCCGGGCGCGGCCCGCCCCGAGGCGAACACCTCGCCCACCGCGTCCAGCGTCGGCGCGTCGGCGCCGGCGCTGGCCAGCTGCTCCCGGGCGTCGCGCCAGCGCACCGCTATCTCGAGCGGGGCATTCTCATGATCCCGCGTGGTGTCCAGGTACACCGAGACGTACCCGCCGATGCCACGGTATAGCGGCCGCAGGAAATCCAGGTCCATGGTGCGTCACCTCCAGACACGAGTCTCCCCCGGGCGGGCCCGGCCAGCACCTCCCGGGTCGGGTACGGCGTCCGTGATTTCGGAGTGCATGGGTTACCTCGCTCTGGGTAGCGGAAGCGCATCGGGGACCGGTCTCGGGCCGTGCTGCCGACAGCGGGTGCTGCGGTGCCTGCGGGGAAGGTGATCACAGATGACTGCAACGTCGCTGCGATGTTGTCCACCACCTTGCCGGTCCGCTGCGCGGTGGCCCCGCACGAGTTGTTGCCGATCATCCCGCCGAGCGTGCAGTTCATGTGCGTGGCAGGCTCCGGGCCGAACCGCAGCCCGACCGGCGCCAGACTGGCGTTCAGCTGATCGAGGACAATGCCTGGCTCGACGGCACGACCACCCCGATCGGCACCTGGCGGAAATTGGACGCGTCGGTGGAGTACGCGCCGCGGCTGCCCCCGTCGAACCTGACCTCACCGTCCACCTGGGCCCGCAGGTCCCGGGCTAGCGAACCATCGGCCATCGTGACTCCTAACCGGGCAGCGTCTCGCCGCCGACGGGGGCCAGCACCTCACCGGAGTAGTAGCTGGACAGCCCGGCCGCGAAGAACACATAGGACGGGGCGATCTCATCCGGGTGCGCGGCCCGGCCCATCGGCGCCTGGCTGCCGAAGCTGCTCACCTTCTCCTCGTCGAACGTGGCCGGGATCAGCGGGGTCCATACCGGCCCCGGTGCGACCGAGTTGACCCGGATGCCGCGGTCCAGCATGGCCTGGGCCAGCGAGTAGGTGAACGCCAGCACCGCGCCCTTGGTCGCGGCGTAGTCGATCAGGGTCTTGTTGCCGCGCAGCCCGTTGATGGACGACGTGTTGATGATGGCGCCCCCATCCGGCAGATGCGGGATGGCGGCCCGGCTGGTCCAGAAGTAGCTGAAGATGTTCACCCGGAACGTGCGCTCCAGCTGGCTGGTGCTCAGCTCGGTGAAGTCGCTGACCGGCTGCTGCGTCGCGACGTTGTTCACCAGCACGTCGAGGCCGCCCAGCTCATGCATGGCCTGGTTGACGATGCGGTGGCAGTTGGCTTCCTCGGCCAGGTCGGCACGGATGGTGACGCAGCGGTGCCCGGTCTGGGCGACCAGTTCGGCGGTGTGCCGGGCGTCCTCGTCCTCCTGCTCGGACAGGTAGCTGATGGCGACGTCGGCGCCTTCCTTGGCGAAGGCGACCGCGACGGCCCGGCCGATGCCCGAGTCGCCGCCGGTGATCAGCGCTCGCCGGCCATCCAGCAGGCCACTGCCTTCGTAATCGCGCATCTCGTCGCGCGGTCGCGGGTCCATCGCCGCCGTGTGGCCCGGGTAGTCCTGCTCCTGCTTCGGCGGCGGGTGCTGCTCCGATGGTGCGGTCATTGAGTCTCCTCCGGTGCGCGGGCAACTCCCGCGAGGCGCGGCTACCCCGGCGCGGGGACGGCAAACCGGCCGGCCAGTGGAGTCGTCGTTCCGCCGTGCATGGGTCAGTTCCACCTGGGTAGCGGCTGTTTCGGGGCTGGCCAGCGGGCCGGTACCCGCCGGAGAGGGAGGACGATCGGTGACGCGGTACGGCTATTTCCTAGCCTCGGAAGAGCACCCCCCGGGTGAGCTGGTCCGCCAGGCGAAGCTGGCGGAGCAGGCTGGCTTCGATGGCCTGTGGATTTCGGATCACTTTCACCCGTGGCTGGATGAGCAGGGGCAGAGCAGCTTCGTCTGGTCCGTGATCGGCGCGATCTCCGAGGCTACCGCGCTGCCCGTGACCACAGCGGTGACCTGCCCCACAGTGCGGCTGCACCCGGCGATCATCGCCCAGGCGGCGGCCACGTCGGCGCTGCTGAGCGCCGGCCGGTTCACCCTCGGAGTGGGCAGCGGTGAAGCGCTGAACGAGCACATCACCGGCGCCCGGTGGCCATCCGCCGAAGACCGGCTGGACATGCTGGAAGAGGCCGTCCAGGTGGTCCGGGAGCTGTTCACCGGCCAGCTCGTCACGCAGCACGGCACGCACTACACCGTGGACACGGCGCGGCTGTACTCGGTGCCCGATTCCCCGCCGCCGGTGTTCATGTCCGGTTTCGGGGAGAAGGCGGTCCAGCTCGCGGCCCGGATCGCCGACGGGTACATCTGCGTGCAGCCCAGCGCCGACCTGGTCCGGCTCTACCGGGATTCCGGGGGCGGCGACCGGCCGGTGCAGGGCGGGCTGAAGGTCTCCTGGGGGCCGGACGCCGGGACGGCGCGCAAGACCATGCACCGGCTGTGGCGAACCGACCAGATCCCTGGTGAGGCCGTCCAGTTGCTCCCGTTGCCCCGGCAGTTCAGCCAGCTGGGCGAGCTGATCTCCGAGGACGACATCGCCGCGCCCTGCGGGCCCGACGTCGAGGACCACCTGAGCGCGATCCGGGCCTATACCGACGCTGGGTTCGACGAGGTGTACGTCGGCCAGGTCGGCAGCGAGCAGGACGGCTTCTTCGAGTTCTACGCCGAGCAGGTGCTGCCGCGCCTGCGGGAGGGGTGAGGGCAGATGAGTGGAACGTCGCTGGCTGGCCTGCTCATCATCTGTGCCGTGATCGTCGTGGGGCTGGCGACCTGGCTGGTGCTGGTGTTCTGGGCGGGCAGGCACCCGTTCTGGAAGGGGCGCGGGCCGAGCACGCGTCCCGGCGATGTCCGGGGTGGCGCGTTCCTCGGTGAGGGACGCGCTGTCACGCCGCGGCGGGACGCCGAGCCGGATCTTGACCGGGAATGGCCAGAGGCGGGCAATGAGCCCGCTGCGCGGGACGATTCGACGCGCGCTGACGGCGCGCGGCGGGCAGAAAGGTAACAGCGATGCCCAGAGCGCAGATCAAGGACGAGAAGACCTACCAGAAACTACGCGACCGCGGCGAGAGCAAGGAAAAATCAGCCCGCATCGCGAACGCCGCGGCCGGGAGTTCCCGCCGGAAGGTGGCCGCTAAGGGCGGCAAGAGCGGTTCCTACCAGGACATGTCCAAGGAAGACCTGATGAAGCGGGCGCGTCAGGTGGGTATCAAAGGACGGTCCTCGATGAGCAAGAGTGAATTGATCAAGGCCCTGCGCAATCACTGACGCGGCGGCGCGGCGTTACTCGTTGACCGAGTGGGCGTCGCTGGCCAGGACGGCGTTGACGTCTTTCAGCTCGGACAGCGCCGCGGCCAGATCATTCCAGATCCATCCGGAAGGAGCAGCCATGGCGCGGCAGCCCGCACCACACGAAGCCGGGCATGAGGCCAACCTGAACCAGACACGGGACGAGCCGGTGCCCGCCAGCCGCCAGGAAGAACGCCCGCAGGCGGCCGCCCAGCGGAGCGAGGACGTACAACACCATGTCGAGCAGGGCGGGGGCGGATCCATGCCGGAGGACCGGACGCCCGCACTGGACCGGCTGGCCGAGCCACCCGGCCAGGCCGCACCCGCGGCACCAGGTGCCGCGGCGGAGGAACTGATGGGTGGTCCCGCGCCGCAGGGCCCGGTGCCCGACGCGCCCGGGGTGCAGGTCACCTCGGCAGATGGCGCTGATGGCCGGGTCACCAGGGTCCGCCGCGTGTCCAATGCCGTGCCCGGGAAGCCCGACGGCGAGGTGGACACCCGGTCCTGAGTACCGGCCGGAATTTTTGCCTGGCCGGGCGTTTAGCCGGGGCCGGGCGGGAAGCCGCACCGAGCACGGGAACGGTAGAAGGAGGGACACCATGCCGGACGTGTTCGAGGTTCTGGGCCAGGATCATCAGGAAGTCAAGCGGATGCTGGCCGAGCTGGAGAAGGGGCCGACCGCGGCGACCGGGGCCAGCGACAATCACCTGGCGCTGCGCAAGAAGATGGTCGAGCAGCTCATCATCGAGGAGTCCAAGCACGAGGCCCTGGAAGAGATGTACTTCTGGCCCGCGGTGCGGGACAAGCTGGCCGACGGCGACCAGCTCGCGGACACGGCCACCGGGCAGGAGCAGGAAGGCAAGGAAGTACTGGCCCAGCTGGACAAGCTCGATGCCGACCAGCCCGAGTTCGAGCAGCTGGTGAGCACGTTCATCGCGGCCGGCCGGGAGCATATCGGCTACGAGGAGGGCCAGGTCTGGCCTCAGCTCCGCAGCCGGCTCACGCCGGACGAGGCGCGGACCATCGGGGACAAGATCGCGGAAGGCAAGAAGACGGCGCCGACCAGGCCGCACCCGCACACGCCGGCCTCGCCGGGTGTGCTGAAGGGCGCCGGGCCAGCGGTCGCCGCGGCGGACCGGGCCCGCGACGCGGCCACTGGCCGGGGCGGGGACTGACCTGGCGGCTGCTAGCCGGTGAGGCGGCCCGCTAGCAGGCGTGGCGGCCGGCTGGCCGACAGCAATCACTACTGGACTGGAGGAGTTTATGACCAACACGGAGACGGGCCACAGCACCGGGACGGCGGACAAGGACTACGACATCATCTGGTACACGGAGCACTGCCTGGACAACGTGCTCCGGCTGGGGACGTTCATCCAGGACGCCGAGCGGAACAACGACGCGGAGCTGGCTGAGTTCTTCCGCAAAGCCCGGGCCGACAGCCGCAAGGGCGCCGAGCTTGGCAAGCAGCTGCTCCGCTCCCGGCTGGCCGCGTGACCGGGCAGGCCGTTGCCTGACCGCTGGGCCGGGCAGTTACTCCCGCCGCGAGAGGTAATTGCCCGGCCCGGTGGATAATGTGTGCCAGCGAGCTTGGCCGGTGAGCGTCGTCATGCCGTTACCCGCTGGGCTGGCCGGCGATCTGCCGTTACCGCCTATCGGCCGCCTTAGCGGAGGGAGAAGGCCAGCGCGCCGCCCAGGCAGGCGACGCCAACCACGATCCAGGTGACGTAGTCGTTCACCACTCCGCTCTGGAACCGCCGGATGGGCGCGACCAGGCCGGTGCCCGGCTCGAAGCCGCGGCGCAGCAGCGGCAGCCGCCGCCAGTACAGCGCGAGGTAGGCGAGGACCACCGCGCCGGCGGCCGAGGCCACGCCGGTGAGCACGTCGGCCGCGGTGATCCCGGCGGTCTCGGCCGGGAACGGGGCGGCCGGATGGGGCACCGGTGCGCCGGACAGCACCCGGGCGGTGTAGCCGGACTGGTCCTGGAACCGGACCGCGGCCGCCTCGACGGCCGCGCCGAGGCAGGGGAGGAACCCGAGAACCGCCGCCGCGATCACCAGCACGGCGGGCGGCACGATCATCGACAGCGGGGTGCGCTGCTTGGCCGCCTCGGTCTCGCTGGTCTCCTCCGACGACTCCCGGGCCATCTCCATCGACTCGCTGGGCGGATCACCGAGGCCGTAGAACACGCCCCCGGCCACCCGGAGCACGGCCGCGCCGACCAGCACCGAGCAGGCGATGAACACCACGCTGATCCAGGCCATCCCGCGGCTGGCCGCGCTGTCCTCGATCCAGCCCTTGCCCAGGTAGGTGGTGAACGGCGGCAGATCGGCCAGGCCGAACGCGGCCAGGGTGAACACCACGCCGGTCACCGGCAGGCGGCGGCCCCGGCCGTGCAGCCAGGGCTCGTTCACCGAGCCGAGCCGGTGCAGCACGATGCCCACGCACAGGAACAGCGCCGCCTTGACCAGGGCGTGGCTGAGCACGTAGACCGACACCCCGGCCAGCCCGAGCGGGGTGAGCAGGCCGATGCCGGCCAGGAACATGCCCGCGTGGCTGATGGTGGAGAACGCGAGCAGCCGTTTCAGGTGCCGTTCCCGGAAGCAGAACAGCGCGCCCACGACCGCGGTGAGCACGCCGAGGGCGAGGAAGACCGCGGTGATCGTGGACCGGTGCCCGAGGGCCTGGCCGAACATGGACCAGTACACCCGGGCCACGCCGTACAGGCCGAGTTCCACCATGACGCCGGAGAACAGCACGCAGACCGGGGTGGGCGCGACCGCGTGCGCGTCGGCCAGCCAGAAGTGGAACGGCACGATCGCGCCCTTGACCAGCAGCCCGGTGATGATGAGCAGGAACGCCACCACCACCAGCCCGTCGGGCCGGTGCCCGGCGATGTGCCGGCCGATCTGGGCCATGTTCAGCGCGCCGGTCCGGCCGTAGATGAGCGCGATGCCGGACAGCGACAGGTAGGCCCCGACGCTGTTGGTGATGGCGAAGTTCAGCGCGCCCTGGATGGAACCGCGTTCCTCCGGCCGGTACGCGGTCAGTGCGTAGGCGGCCACGCCCATCAGCTCGAACCAGACGAACAGGTCGAAGACGTCTCCGGTCAGGCAGAACCCGGTCAGGCCGGCCAGGAACGCCAGCATCAGCGCGTGGTAGTAGGTGCCCACCCGCTCGAAGTACCGCCAGGAGAAGATCATCGAGACGGTGACCAGGACCGCGGCCAGGCAGGCCAGGCCCGCGTTGAGCGGGCCGACCGCGTAGTCGATGCCGATGACCACGCCGTGCTTCGGGTGGAAGCCCGCGAACCAGTAGACCTGATCCTGGTGCCACACCTGGACGAGGATGGCGGCCAGCACGCCAGCCACCGCCACGCTGGTCAGGATGGCGACGACGTCGAGCACCCGCCGCTGGCGGCCCAGTACCGGGTTGAGCGCGGAGATGCCCGCCGCCACGATCAGCGGGATGACGGTAGCCAGCGGCAGCAACTGGTCCACGGTGGCCCCCGGTCAGCCTTTGAGCTGGACGAGTTCTTGGGGGTCCAGCGTGCCGAACCGTTTCTGCGCCTGGATCGCGATGGCCAGCAGCAGCGCGGTCACCGCGGCCTCCACCACCACGTCGGTCAGGGCCAGCGCCTGCACCACCGGGTCAACCGCCGGGGTGTGCAGCGGGACGTCGTAGAAGTAGGGCGCCACCGCCCCGGTCCGGTAGCCCACCCCGAGGAGCAGCACATAGGTGGACGACTGCACCACGATCAGGCATACGATCTGGTGCACCAGGTGGCGGCTGGTCACGATGCCGTACAGGCCGACCCCGAGGATCCAGGCCACCACGACGAACGGGAAGATGTG
This sequence comes from uncultured Actinomycetes bacterium, assembly GCA_963717125.1. Lineage (GTDB taxonomy): Bacteria > Actinomycetota > Actinomycetes > Streptosporangiales > Streptosporangiaceae > RYN-230. The sequence continues at coordinate 854,069 of CAVQVG010000007.1, read as the reverse complement.
CATCACCGGTCTCCCGGCTGGACGAGAAGGGTCTGCTCGACGAGTTCGGCCACGATCAGCACGAACGCGGCGGCCACCTCCAGGCCGACGAAGAAGCTGATCAGCGCGATGGTGCCCGATGAGCTCACCGCGCCGGGGGTGGTGCCCTGGGGCAGGAAGTTGTCCAGGTAGGGGAGTCCCAGGGCGACGGCGGTCAGCCCGACGGCGGCGAAACCACCGGCCCCGACCGCCTCCACCGCGTCGATCAGGTCTACCGGGCTGATCCGCTGGAACAGCAGGTACTCGCCGGCCAGGTAGACGAGCATCAGGCTGCTGGCCAGTACCGCCCCGCCCTGGAAGCCGCCGGACGGGCTGGTCTGCGCGTGCGACGCGAGAAACCAGCCCAGCACGACGATCGGCCCGGTGAACAACAGCGTGACCAGCCGGACCGCGTCGCTGGCCGGCGGGATCGCCCAGTCCTCGCCCGCGTCGCGCGGATCGCGCTGCCGTTCATTGCGCAGATGGCGCAGCACCACGGCCATCCCGGCCACGGCGATGAAGAGGATGAACTCCTCGCCCACCGTGTCGAAGCCGCGGTATTCGAAGTTGACCGCGGAGACCACGCCGGTGGCCTTGGTCTGGGGTACCGCGAGCCGGTTGATGAGGTAGCCGTACGGACCCGGGTAGTTGCCGAAGCCGGGCAGCCCGGACAGCCCCCACAGGTAAAACGCGGCCAGGCCCGCGAATCCGGCCAGGAAGACCCGGCGGCGCTCCCCGGGGGTCATTTCTCCCGCCTTTTGATCTTGGCCAGGGCGAGCAGCAGCAGCATGGGCAGCACCACCGCCCCCACGGTGAGCTCGGACAACGTGACGTCCGGCGCCTGGAAGACGAGGAACAGCGCGGCCAGCAGCAGCCCGTACCCGGACAGCACGATCACCTGCCGGGGCAGGTCGCGGACCAGCACCACGGCGGTGGCGCCCGCCGCCACCAGGACCAGGACCGTCACCTGGAGCACGTCCATCAGGTGCACGGGGACGGTGTACGGGGTGACCACGGCCAGGAGGCGGGGGTCAGTCATCGCTGCCCCGCCAGTCGCCTTCCGCCCTGATCCGCGCGGCCCGGATCGTGGCGTGGGCCAGGAACGGCCCGCCGGCCAGCACGAACAGCAGCACCAGCCAGGTCTGCGCGGAATCTTCGGTGAAACCCGACTGGACCAGCACGGCCAGCCCGACCACGACCGGCGCGACCACCGCGATCGGGGTCACGTAATGCAGCTTCTGGTAGGCGTCCCGCATGACCAGGATGCCGACCGAAGCGGCCAGCACGATCAGCGCGGCCAGGCCCAGCAGGAGGTAGACGATGATCTCCCGGGGGGTCACAGCCAGCGCTCCAGGAACCGGGCGAATACCAGCCCGCTGCCGAACAGCAGCACCGCCAGGAGCACGGCCAGCTCGAACTCGCCGGACCGCCGGAACCCCTCGGCCAGCAGGATGAGCACCATCACGATGATCGCGCTGATCGCCTCGTAGGCCACCAGAGCGTCCAGCACCGTGCCCCGGACCACCGCGATTCCGCAGGGGACCACGGCCACCAGCATCGCGATGGCGGCGATGACGAAGCCGTTCAACGCTCCACCTCCCCCTGGCTGACCACGAGCTGGTGGATGACCATGACCGCACGGTCCCGGTCGAGACCCAGCACGAACGAGTTGGGCGCGAACGAGGTGCCGCCGACGAGCAGCGCGCGCCGGGTCTGACCCGCCGGGGTGTCATCCCCATAGCGCACCGGCAGCTCGCGGAACCCACTGGGTGGCTGCTCACCCCGGGCCAGCCGCCGCCACAGCGCGGCGAACACGATCCCGGTGTCCGTGGCCACCTGCCCGGGCAGCCGGAGCACCGGGGCAACCCAGCCGGCCCGCATCCGCAGCCGGGTGGACGCCTGGTAGGTGACCAGTTCGGCGAAGAACCCGCCGATGGCCGCCGCGCCCGCCCCGGCCAGTAGCTCATCGGTGGCCACCGAGTAGTCCACGACGATCCAGAGCGCCATCAGCCCGGCCCACCAGGCCAGCCAGCCGCGGGCCCGGCGGGCCAGCGAGAGCCGGTCGGCTGGCCGCGGCCTGCCGCTAGCCATGGCTGCCGGTGCGCCGCAGGCGCTGCTCAGCGGGGTCACCCGCGTGTTGCTACCCGGGACCGACCTGGCAAACCTAGAGCTTCTGGTGCACCCGGACGACGGTGCCGCTCGACGTGGAGTGAATCTGCAGCAGGTCGGTGAGCTGGTTGGCCAGCCACAGGCCGGCTCCGCATCCGCGGCCGGCGGCAGCCGGCCCGCCAGCGGCTGGGTCAGGTGCCCCTGGTCCGACACCTCGCAGAGCAGCCAGCCGTCGTCCGTCCAGATCCGCAGCTCGCCCTGGCCGCCGCCGTGCTGGAGGCTGTTGGTGGCCAGCTCGTTGATCGCCGCCACCAGCGCGCTGCCCGATCGCTGACCCAGGCCCGCCTGCTGGGCCTGGGCCGTGACGAAGGCGCGCAGGCCGCCCAGACCGCCGCGCTGGAAACTGATGCCGGGCGCATCCCCGGGGCCGGCTGGCAGCGGCCGGGCGTACGGCGCAGCCAGGTCGGGGGGCTGGAGGTCAGCCGAAGCGCGCTCGTCCCCTGGCACGCCGCCGGTGAGGAACGGATGGGTACGCCGGGCGTCCTCGATGACTGACGCCGGCAGGTCAGCCAGGTCATAGGGGCAGCGCACCCGCATCGGCGTGGCCGGGTCGAACGCTACGTTGAGCAGCTCCTCGTACAGCCGGCATTCGGCCAGCTCGGCGGCCGAGCGCCCGGGGAACGCGGCCTCGCCGACGCCGCGCAGTCCGCTCGCGTCAGCATGCGCGTCGGCGAACCGCCGCCACACGCCGATGAGCCGGCCCGGGTTGCCCCCAACGTCGGTCACATCGGCGAACTCGACTTTTTCCGCGGCCGCCCCCAGGGCGGTGCGCACCGTGCTGATCTTGGCCGGGGTGAGCAGGACGAGGACTGGATGGCCGGCGTCCACCGCGGGGCGGGCGAACGACACGATGCCGGATACGAACTGCTCGGTGCCCCGGTACAGCAGGGCCTCGTGTTGGAACCCGCCTGGGTTCTCCGACTCCGGCTGGTCCGGTTCCGCGCTCATCCAGCTTTCCTCAGCATTGTGGCGTCCGGCCGGGCAAGTTCGCTGCCCTGATCCCGGCCGCGTCGATTCCCGCCGCAGCGGCATTCTACGCTGCCGGGGGATCCCGGCCGGGCGCTGGCCTCAGCGGGCAGGTCACGACGTGCCCGCCCGCATCTCGATGGTGGTGCCGAGATCATTGGCGGTGATCTCCACGTCGCGCATGGTGGCCCGGATCAGCTTGAGGCCGTGGCCGCGGTCCCGGGCCGGGATCGGCGGACGCCACCGGCCACGGTCGGACACGGTGATGACGACGTCCGGGCCGGTGACCTCGACCCGGAGCCAGACGGTCCCGGCCGGTGAATCGCGGTAGCCATGCTCGATGGCGTTGGCGCACGCCTCGCAGGCCGCGATGAGCACGTCCTGGGCGACCAGCGAGTCCATGCTGAGCCGCCCGAGCCAGCCGCGCAGCTGCCGGCGGACCAGGGCGAGCTCGTCCGGGTCGGCGGGGAAGCTGAGATTGAGCGGCACAGGCCGGCTGTACAGGAGCAGCGCGACGTCGTCCTCGTAGCCCTGTCCCGGGGCGAGGCTGGTCATGATCCGCTCGGCGAGTTCGGCCACCGGTGTCTGGTGGCCGTCCCTGAGCAACGCCGCGGCCTGCATGGTGGTCAGGGAGAGGTCGAGGCCACGCCGCTCCACCAGCCCATCGGTGTACAGCAGCAGGGCGGCGCCCTCCGGGACGCGCACGACCGCCTCGCTGCGCGGGTGGTCCGGCACCAGCGCCAGGGCCGGGGAGCGGCCCTCGTCGAGGAGTTCGACCCGGCCGTCGGGATGGGCGAGGATCCCTGGTGGATGCCCGGCACTGGCGTAGCTGAGCTGGCCGGTCGCCGGGTCGAGAACCGCGCAGAACACCGTGCTGCACAGCGCGTCCGGGATGAGCGTGGCGAACCGGTCCAGCGCGGTCAGCGCCGCGGCCGGCCCCTGAGCGTCCAGCAGGAGGGCCCGGCACGCGCTGCGCAGCTGCCCCATCACGCTGGCCGCTGGCAGCCCCCGGCCGACGCAGTCGCCGACGATGATGCCGATCCGGTCGTCGGGCAGCTCCGCGATGTCGTACCAGTCGCCGCCGATCTCCAGCGGCGGGGTGGCGGGCTCGTAGCGGGCCGCGAATCCGGGCGGCAGCAGGCCGGGCCCGAGCAGGGCGTGCTGCAAGGCCAGCGCGACCTCACGCTGCTGGTCGAGCAGGTGCACCCGGTTCAGCGCTTGGCCCAGGCGGCCGCAGAGCAGCGCCAGCAGGGTCCGGTCCTCCAGGCCGAACGGCGGGCGGTCGTCGAGCTCGACCCACAGGATCGCCACGTTGCCGGCGAACTCGACGGCGGTGCCGGCCCCGCCCGGCGAGCCGGCCGTGGCCGTGATCTGCAGCGCGGGCTGGCGGCGCAGGGATCCAAGCCTCGTCCGCAGCTGCGGCAGCAGCTCATCCCATTCGGTGCCGGCCGGCTCGGAAATGACCGCCGGTTCCTCGTCTTCGCCCCAGACGGCCGCGATGGCCTGGGTGGCACCGAACTGTCCGCGCAGCTCGGCCAGCCCGGCCTCCAGCACCCCGTCCCGGGTCACCGCCGCCGACAGGCGGCTGGTCATCTCGGCCACGGCTGTCTCTCGCTGGGCGGCGAGCCGCTCCGCGGTCACGTCCCGGATCGTACCTACCAGCATCCGGCCCCGGCTGTCCGGGTCGTCGACGGCGCTGAAAGTGACCACGGCCCAGATCTGGTGCCCCCGGCGGTGCCGCAGTGGCACGGTGAAGCTGCCGGTGGGCTGCTGCTGGGTGCTGGCGTACGCCGCCGCGACCAGCTGGTGCGCTTCCGGGTCGGCCGCTTCGCCGGGCCACCAGAGCCGGGGCAGCTGGTCGAGCTCCGCGTCCGGGCCGTAACCGAGGATGTCGCGGAACGCGCTGTTCACCTCCAGCATGGTGCCATCCGAGCTGGCCAGAAAGAACCCGTCGTGCAGCGACTCGGTCAGCGCGGACCGCCACCGGGCCTGCCGGGTGCGCATCCGGGTCAGCTCGATGCTGGCCCGCACCCGGGCCAGCAGTTCCTGGGCCGCGAACGGCTTGATCAGGTAGTCATCCGCGCCGGCCGCCAGCCGTTCGACGGCGCCTTCCTGGCCGGCCCGGGCGGACAGCAGCAGGACCGGGAGCCCGGCCGTGCGCGGGTCCGCGCGCAGCGCATGGACCAGGCCGAGGCCGTCGATCTCCGGCATCATCACGTCGCTGACGATCAGGTCCGGCGGCTGCGCCCGGGCGGCGTCCAGCGCGGCCCGCCCGTCGGCCACCGCGGTCACCTGGTAGTGCGACTGGAGCAGCCGCTGCAGGTAGTCACGCATGTCTGCGTTGTCGTCGGCGATCAGCACCGACCCGCCTGAGGGCTGCGGCGCGGCGGCGCCGCCGGCTGGCCGGCCCGGGCCGCGCCAGCTGCCACGGGCACCCAGCGCAGGGCCTCCTCGAGGAAGGAATCGGCGACCGCCGGGCTTGCCCCCTGGCTGGCCGGGAACACACTGCCGTCGGCCAGATGCTCGCGGCCCAGCGGGATGGACACCGTGAACGTCGCGCCGGTGCCCGGCTGGCTGTCCGCGGTGATGCTGCCGTCGTGCAGCCCGACCAGCTCCCTGACCAGGGCCAGCCCGATGCCGCTGCCTTCGTTGGACCGGGCCTCTGGGCTGCTCCCACGATGGAAGCGCTCGAACAGGTGCGGCATGTCCTGGGCGGCGATGCCGGCGCCGGTGTCCGTGACGCGCAGCACGGCCTGGCCGTCAGCGGCGGCCAGGGATAGCCGCACCGAGCCGGCCACGGTGTACTTCAGGGCGTTGCTCAGCAGGTTGAGCACGACCTTCTCCCACATCTCCCGGTCCACGTAGGCCGGCTCACCCAGCGGCGGGCAATCCACCTCGAAGGTGAGGCCGGCCCGCTGGAACGCGGCCCGGAACACGCCGCCCAGGTCGGCGGTGAAGGCGGCCAGGTTGACGGGCTCGAAGTGGCCATGGCTGCGGCCGGCCTCGATGCGGGAGAAATCGAGCAGCGCGTTGACCAGCTTGCCTAGCCGCAGCCCGTTGCGGTGCGCGACGCCCAGGTCCTCCCGGACGTCCGGATCCGCGTCCCGCAGCCGGGTGCGCAGCTCCTGCACCGGCCCCATGATCAGGGTCAGTGGAGTGCGGAACTCATGGCTGATGTTGGAGAAGAAGGTGGTCTTGGCCCGGTCCAGCTCGGCCAGTTCCTCCGCGCGCCGCTGCTGGGCCCGGTACGCGCTCGCGCCGTTGATCAGCGACGCGGTCTGCCGGGCGACGAGGCCCATGAACGTCCGGTACTCGCCGTCCAGGCGGTGGCCCGCGCTGGCCGCGAGGGCCAGCGCCCCGATCGGCTCGGCGGCCGCGTACATCGGCAGCACCATGCCCTCGGCCGGCGGCTCCGGCCAGCTGCCGGTGGGCAGCCGGCCCACCCGGCCGGCCAGGTCGTCCACCAGCAGCGGCCGCGACTGGCGCAACGCCTCGGCCAGCGGCCAGCGCGCCGCCTCGGCCATTACCTCAGCCCCTTGTGTCACGCTGGCCAGGCTGAGGCCTGCCGCGCCGGCCTCCCTCAGGTACAGGGCGAAGTACGGGACGTCGGCCTGTACCCGGCTCAGCGACTCACTGACCAGGCCGCAGGCCTGTGCCACGGTGCACGCCGCGCCCGCTTGCGCGCCCAGGTCCTGCAGCGCGGCCAGCCGCCGGGCGCCGATGACCCGTTCGGTGGTCTCGGTTACCGCGGTGAACACGCCGCGGACGCGGCCGTCATCGTCATGCAGCGGGCTGTAGGAGTACGTCCAGTACGTCTCTTCCCAGTAGCCGTGCCGGCCCATCGGCAGCAGAAGGTCTTCCGACCAGGTCGGCTGGCCGGTATCGAGCACGCCGTGCAGCATCGGCCCGACGATGTGCCAGATGTCGGGCCAGACGCGGGCGCCCGCCTGGTCCAGCGCGGGGTGCTTGCCGCCCATCAGCGGCAGGTACGCGTCGTTGTAGATCATCCGGAGGTCCGGGCCCCACCAGACGATCATCGGGAACCGGGAGGTCAGGCAGATCCTGGTGGCGATGCGCAGGCTGGGCGGCCACTGCGCGACCGGCCCGAGCGGGGAGCGGGCCCAGTCGTGCTCGCGCATCTGGGTGGCCATCACGCCCGACCCGGGGAAGAGCGGTTCGGGGCTCCCGGTACCGATCATCGGCCCGACCGCCCCTCCTCCTCGGCGCCGGCGCGCGCCGCCGCCGCATACCGGCTGGCCGGGCTGCGCGGCTCGGCTGCGACTTGCGCCGCGACGGACACCGATAGGATAATCACCGGCGCCACTCATCGGTGTAAAGTGCCTGGTCCGCCGGACCAGGCCGGGTCAGTTTCCAATCTCGCTCAGGCGGGTGATAGATCGTGAAGTCAGGGCATCTGCCGGTGAACTGGCACGGGCAGCTCGCAGTCATCACGATGCCCGAAGAAATTGACATGTCCAATGGCGCCGAGGTCCAGGCGGGTTTGCTGGCCGCGCTGGGCCAGCAGCCAGCCGTGCTCGTGGTGGACATGACGGGGACGACGTTCTGTGATTCGGCCGGGGTGCGGGCGATCATGCTCAGCCACCGGCAGGCCACTGCCCAGGGCAGCGAGTTGCGGCTGGTGATCAGCTCGCCGGGAGTGCACCGGGTGTTTTCCATCATCGGCGCGGGAGAGCTCGTCCAGATCCACCCGGACCTGGCCAGCGCCCTTGCTGCGGGCCAGGACAGCGACGGGTCGGCCCAGTCTGCGCCCAGCCCGTGAGCTGGCCGGCCGCCCGGCTCCTAGCCGCCGGCCGCTGATGGCAGGGGTGGGTCACGCCGCCGCAGGTACCCGCGACGGCCGACGCTACACATGAGCGAGCCGGCCGAAGTTCAAGGTCAGGCAGGCTGACGGCGCAGCATGAGGACGGCGACGTCATCGGCGTGCGTCACGTAGCCGGCCATCGCTGCCATGATCGACGCGCACGCCCGCTCCGGGTCCATGGCCGCCGTGGCCGCGCTCAGCCGGGCGATGCCGTCATCGAGCGGCCGGTCGCGCCGCTCGACCAGCCCGTCGGTGTACAGGCACAGCACAGCGCCCGGCGGGAGGAGCACGGTCCTTACCCGCCGTGGCCGCGGGGTAGCCAGGCCGATAGGCAGATCAGCGGCGACGTTGACGAGCTCCGCTGGCTGGCCCGGGTGGGCGAGTAGCGGCGGCAGGTGCCCGGCGCAGGATATGCGTATCTCATCCAGCGCCGGGCTGATCACGGCGCACAGCACGGTCGCCATCGCGTCGGGCTCGAAGTGGCCCATCTTGCGGTTCAGCCGCTGCAGGATGTCGGCCGGGTCCTCGGTCTCCAGCGCGTAGGCCCGCAGCGCGCTGCGCATCCGGCCCATGATCACAGCCGCGTTCAGGCCGGTACCGGTGACGTCACCGATGACGGCGCACACGCTGCCGGAGGGCAAGGCGAACACGTCGTACCAGTCGCCGCCCACGTTCCCGCTGCCCGGAACGAAGCGGCCAGCCATCTCCAGGCCGCCTACGGCGGGCAGGGCCGACGGCAGCAGGCTGTGCTGCAGCGCGGCCGCGGCGGCCCGGTCCGCCCGCGCGGCCAGGGCCTGCACCGCCAGCGCGGCCCGGTCGGCGGCCAGCTGGAGCAGGTCCACATCTTCACCGGTAAAGCTCCGGGGGCTCAGCGTGCCGACGTGCAGCACGCCGATCACCGCGCCGTCGGCCCGCAGCGGGGCGCCCATCAGGGACTGGATCCCCTTGTCCAGCAGGATGGGGTTGACCACTGTCGTGTGGTCCACTTCGGTCAGGATCACGGGCTGGTCCTGCGCCGCGATCCGTCCGGCGAAGCCCTTGCCGAGGGGGATGTGGACACCCTGCTGGACCTCTTCCTCCAGCCCGCTGGCCGCCGTCGCGATGAGCTGGCCCGACGGCCGGTCGAGCAGCAGGACGGCGGCCGTGTCCGCCTGGAGGGCTTCTTTCACCCGCTCGACCAGCACGTCGAGCAGCGTTTGCGGGTCGAGCGCGGAGAGCGCGGCATCCGTGATCGACTGGATGTCGCGGAGCTTTTCAGTCAGCGCAGGTGAGGTCAGCAGCCCGGCCGGCCGGCGTTCTTTCTGGTGCAACGCCCGCACCGCCTCTCTCTGGACGGTCGGCGAACCGAGAGCAGGGGCACATTTCCTGGCCCGTCCGCCCAGAACAGCCTGATCTTATCCATGCCCCGTGGCCAGCCTGACCGGTCCGACCAGGACAGCCGCGGCACGCTACTGCCGCCTGCCGGGCGATGAGTCGCGGGCGCCTCAGCCGTCTCTACCGGTAGACCTGAGAGGAGTATCGGCCCATGTTCGCAAACACCAAGGCCTACAGCGGGTTCGCCGTGGACGACCTGGCCAAGGCGCAGGACTTCTACGGCGGCACCCTCGGCCTCAATACCTCGGAACACAACGGCCTGCTGACCCTGCACCTGGCCGGGGACCGGGACACGCTGGTCTACCCGAAGCCGGATCACATCGCGGCGAGCTACACGATCCTCAACTTCCCGGTCGCCGACATCGACCAGGCGGTCGATGAACTCACCGCCCGCGGCGTGCAGTTCCTCCGGTACCCGGGCATGGGGCAGGACGCCAAGGGGATCAACCGGAGCGGCGACGGGCCGCTCATCGCCTGGTTCACCGATCCGGCGGGCAACATACTGTCCGTGCACCAGGACGGCTAGCCTGGTCGGCGATGCTGCTGCGCGATGTCGGCCCGGGTGACGTGGCGGCCTACGTCCGGATGCGGTGTGACCCGGTGATGATGGCCGAACTTGGCGGCCCGCAGCCCCGGGAGGGCATCGAGGACAAGGTGCGCCGCGACACGGCCGAGGCGGCGGCCGGCACGTCGCTGATCAAGATGATCATCCCTGATCCCGCCGAGCCCGCCGTAGTGGCGGGCTCGGTCGCGCTGTGGTCGCATCAGGACGCGGGAGCGGAGCTATCCGAGATCGGCTGGATGGTGCTGCCCGAGTTCCAGGGGCACGGAGTCGCTAAGCAGGCTGTCCGGGCGCTGCTGGCGCTAGCCCGGGACGAGGAACGCTGGGGAGTCGTACACGCGTTCCCCGCGGTGACCAACGCGCCGTCCAACGCGCTATGCCGGTCGGTCGGCTTCCGGCTGGCCGGGGAAGTGGACACCCTGTTCGCTGGCCGCACCTTCCGGACCAACCACTGGCTCATCGACCCGCGGACCGATCTCGGCTGACCGGCCACGGCTCGGCTTCTCGAACCAGTGGTGCGCGTACGGCTCGGCGTTGAACGCGGGCACCTCGCGGTAACCGGCTGACCGGTACAGGCTGATCGCCTCGGTGAGCGCGCCGTTGGTCTCCAGCCGGAACGCGCTGGCTCCGGCGGCCGCCGCGTGCGTCTCCAGGCTGGCCAGGATCCGGCGGCCGAGGCCAAGGCCGCGGACCGCGGGGGAGACCCACATCCGCTTGATCTCGGCCGGGCCGGTGCCGTGCAGCTTGACCGCGCCGCAGCCCACCGGCTCGCCGTGCAGCGAGGCGACCAGCAGCAGGCCGGCCGGCGGCGTCAGCTCCGCGTCGTCGGCGGAGATGCTCTGCGCCGGGTCGAACCCTCGGTCGAAGCGGCCGGCCAGTTCGGTGAAGTAGGCCCGCAAGCAGGTCCGGGCGGCCGGGAGCCGGGGATCGGTTCCGGTGAGCTGGATGGCCGACGCCGTCAGCAGCCGCTCGACCTCGGCCATCGCCCTGATCAGCCGATCCCGCTGGCGGTCGCTGAGCGGGCCGAGAATCGAGCCGGCCGCGTCGTCGGACAGCCGGTCCAGTTTCGCTCGCTCGGCCCGGCCCGCGGTGGTCAGCGTGGCCATCCGGACCCGCCCATCGGCCTCGCTCGGGGTTACCGTGATCAGCCCGCCGTCGGCCAGCGAGCGCAGTAGCCGGGCTCAGGTAGCCGGAGTCCAGGTCGAGCCGGGCGCGCAGCCGCCGGACATCGCTGCCGTCCGGGCCGATCTCCCAGAGCAGCCGGGCCTGGCCGAGCGGCCGGCCCGGGACAGGAACGCGTCATCGAGCGCCCCGATCCGTTGCGTGACCGTCCGGTTGAACCGCCGCACCTGACCAATCATGCCGGCATCCATTCTCTGACCTTAGTCAGAGAATTGACGCCGGGCCAGCCCGGGCCAGCGGGGCCAGCCCAGGCCAACCAGGGCCACGCCGATCAGCCGGGGCCACCCCGGCCAGCCGGGGCCAGCCAGGGCGACGCGGCCAGCCGGGGCCAGCCAGGGCGACGCGGCCAGCCGGGGCCAGCCAGGGCGACGCGGCCAGCCGGGGCCAGCCAGGGCGACGCCGGCCAGCCGGTACGGGATGGCGAAGCGCTTCGACTAAATACGTCCGCCCGGCTGTCCGCCTCTGACCGGCCGTCAGCATTCCTACATATGTAGGCCGCGTGGTGTGCGGATGAGCTGGGTATTTGGGTAACTTCTTGACACATTCTGGTAACAAAGCGATTATCGAAGCGCTTCGCCTCACACCCATCCCCGGCACCAGATTGGAGACCCCGCCCATGATCAGGAAGATGCGTTTAGCCCTGCCCGCGCTGGCCAGCCTGGTGGTGCTGGTCCTCGGGGCCAACGCGGCGATGGCCGCCGTGTGGTCCTCCTCTGCCCAGTACGCCTCCTGGTCCAACGGCGGGTACACGCTGTACAACGACGTCTGGGGCAGCGGCGCCGGCCCGCAGACCATCTGGGCCAACTCCTACAGCAACTGGGGCGTCACGTCGGACCAGCCGAACACCGGCGGCGTGAAGTCCTTCCCCAACGTGAGCAAGAGCATCGGCGAGTCGCTGAGCTCGCTCAGTCATGTCACCAGCAGCTTCAGCGACAGCATGCCATCCGGCGGCGATTTCGAGTCCGCGTACGACATCTGGGCCAACGGCTCCGCTGACGAGATCATGCTCTGGACCTACACCCAGAACGTCGGCCCGCTGGGCAGCTACCAGACAACGGTGTCGATCGGTGGCAGCAGCTGGAACGTGTACCGCGGCAGCAACGGCTCGAACGCGGTGTTCTCCTTCGTGCGGACCAGCAATGAGACGTCGGGCAGCGTAGACATCAAGGCCACCTTCAACTGGCTGTCCAGCGAGGGCTGGCTGACGAACGCCACGCTGAGCACGGTCCAGTTCGGCTGGGAGATCACCTCGACCAACAACACCAACGAGAATTTCCAGGTCAACAGCTACTCGGTCAACTACGGCTGACCCGGTCCGGGGCCGTCCGCGGAGCTGATCCGCGGCGGCCCCGGCCAGCTCGCACCGCCCGGTTGAACTTCCCGGCAGCCGGCCCCGTGTTGAGGGCGGGAAATCCAGGATCTGCTGCCCGGGCAGCAGGGGCGGGCGGGCAGGTGGACGATGGAGCCACTGGCGGCGGAAGATCCGCGGCCGGCTGGGTGACCGGCCGGGTCGCGTTCGCGGGCAGCAACGGCGGACAGGTGTACGCGCTCACCCGGTAGCGTCTGGCTGTGGTCCGTTACCGGGTGCTGGTGTCAGGCCGGGTCCAGGGGGTGTACTTCCGGGACACCTGCTGGCGGCTGGCCGTCGAGCGCGGCATACGCGGCTGGGTGCGGAACCTGCCCGACGGCCGGGTCGAGGCGGTTTTCGAGGGCCCGGCCGGCGACGTCCAGCACCTGGTGGACTGGGCCCGGCAGGGCCCGCGCGCGGCCGTGGTGGCGGACGTGGCGGTACAGACCGAGCCGCCCGAGGGACTCGGCGCGTTCCAGATCAGGTAGGAGGAGACCGTGCTGACCCGAGCGGAACTGCTGGCCTACTGCCTGGCCAAGCCGGGTGCGTGGCAGGACGAGCCCTGGGAGGGCGACGTCGTGGTCAAGGTGAGCAGCAAGATCTTCGCGTTCCTGGGTGACCAGTCGGGCCGCACGGTGGGCGTCAAGTGCGGCCCGGACCGCACGGTGGCCGACGAGTGGCTGGTCCGTTACCCCGGCGACGCGTCGGTGCTGCCCTACATCGGCCGCTCCGGCTGGAACTCGCTCCAGTTCGGCGGCGCGATCCCGGACGACGAGGTGCTCGAGGCGGTGGACTCGTCCTACGAGACCGTGCTGCGCAAGCTGCCGAAGAAAGACCGCCCGGCCACGCCGCCGCCGGGCGGTTAGCTCAGCCGGCGGACAGGTCGGTGATCGCCTTGTCGATCCGCCGCTGCCTGGTCTCCGGGGTCTTGGCCTGCTCGACGGGCAGCACGTAGCGCTGCGTCCCGCTGTACGACAGCCGGCCGAACGCCTCCCGGGCGGCGGGCTCCCGGTCCAGGGCGGCGGCGAGATCGGCCGGGACCTCCACCTGCCGCGGGGTGTCGTCCGCCACGACGTCCACAGCCACCTCGTCGCCCGCTGATACCCCGGCTTGGCCGCGGACCTCAGCGCTGACCGGGATAAGCGACCGCCCGCCCATGGAGCCCACCGTGCTGGGATAGCTGTAGCCGTTGATGGTGACCCGGACCTGGGGACGTTTGCCCGGCCCGAGCGCCGCCATCACGTCGGCCGGGACCTCGATGCCGGTCGCTGTCTTGCCGTCCAGCCTGATGACCGCCTGGAAGCGCATCTCTGCTCCTCCTCCTCTTCAACATCTTACTAAACTAAACCGTATAGTACGATCTACTACACGGTACAGTAGCGTGGTGGAACTCGTCCAGCCAGTTATGGAGGACCGCTCGGCGCGGAAGCGGCGCGCGATCGTCGAGGCGGCGACGGCGCTGTTTCTCCGGCACGGCTACCCGGGCACGAGCATGGACCAGATCGCGGCCACCGCGGCGGTGTCCAAGCCGACCGTGTACCGGTTCTTCGCCGACAAGGAGCGGCTGTTCACCGAGATCGTGCTCGGCCGCCTGGACCAGGTCGGCGAGCCGTTCCGCGCCCGGCTGACCGCGCTGGCCGGGACCGAACAGCTCACCGAGGATCTGCGTCAGCTCGCCTGGGATTACCTGAGCACCGTGATCCAGCCGCCGGTGCTGCAACTGCGCCGGCTGGTCATCGGCGCCTCGCCGTACCTGCCCGAGGTGGCCCGGGCGTACTACGAGCGGGCGCCGGAGCAGACCATGCGCGCCCTGGCTGGGTGTTTCGAGCGACTGGCTGGCCGCGGCCTGCTGCGGATCAGCGACCCGCCGGCCGCGGCCGCGCACTTCGCGTTCCTGATCCTCGGCCGCGCGCTGGACAAGAGCCTGTTCTGCGGCGACGCGCCGTTCACCGCGGCCGAACTCGGCGCGCAGGCGGACGCCGGGGTGTCGGCTTTTCTCGCTGCCTACGGGACCGACGCGCGCGGGGGACACGACCATGCCGTATCAGACTGACCCGCGCGTGGACACCTACATCGGCGCGCTGCCCGGCTGGCAGCAGACCATCTGCCAGCAGGTCCGCAACCTGGTGCACGCGGCCGACCCGGAGGTCACCGAGACGATCAAGCGCGCCCGGCAGCCGTACTTCGTGCTGGACGGCAACATCTGCGCGCTGCTGGCGGCCAAGGACCACGTGAACGTGTTCCTGTACGACGGCGGCATCGTGCCCGACCCGGAGCGGATCATCACGGCCGGCCATGACAACAAGACGGCCCGCACGGTGGCCGTCCGCCAGGGCGAGACCATCAACGTGGCCGCGCTCACGGCCATGTTCCGGCAGATCATCGCCAACAACCGGGCCGGCGGCTGGCGCAAGCTCAAAGCCCGGGGCTGATCGGCACCTCATTCATCAGCGCGGTGCTTTTTACCTCGCGGGCGAGGCACAATGCACCGCGCTGATGGTGCGGACCATGGTTAGGGTGCCGCCATGGACCCTGTAGATGCGGCGGCCGGGCTGGCGGCGGACTTTGCCCGGGACGGCGTGGTGTGCGTCCGGTCGGTGCTGGACGCCGGCGAACTGGCGGCCGCGGCCCGCGCCATCGACGCCGTGCTGGCCAGCCCGGGCCCGCTGGCCCAGGTGGCCAGCGGCGCGGACGATCCCGGCGCGTTCGCCGAGGACTTCTGCCGCTGGCAGGAGCAGTCCGACATAGGCCAGCTGGCGCTGCGCTCCCGGCTGCCCGCGATCGCGGCCACGCTGATGGCCACCCCGGAGGTCCGCTTCTACCACGACCACGTGCTGGTCAAGGAGGGCCGGACCCGGCAGCGCACCCCGTGGCATCAGGATCAGCCGTACTACAACGTGGACGGGCACGGGGTCAGCGCGTGGATCCCGGTGGACCCGGTGCCGGAAGACGGCTGCCTCGAACTGGTGGCGGGCACGCACCGCGGCCCGTGGCTGATGCCGCGCACGTTCCTGACCGCCGAGGCGCGCTGGTTCCCCGAAGGCGCCCTGGCCGAGCTGCCGGATATCGACGCCGGGCGGGACGGCTACGACATCCGGCGGTTCAGCCTGGCCCCCGGCGATGCGATCTTCTTCGACTTCCTGACCGTGCACGGCGCGCCCGGCTTCCCGTACGACACCCGGCGCCGGGTGCTGTCGCTGCGCTACCTGTCCGCGGACGTGCGGCACGCGCCGCGCGCCTGGCGTACCTCACCGCCGTTCGACCGGCTGGACGCCGAGCTGTTCGCCGGGGCGCCGATGGACCATCCGCTTTTCCCGGTCGTGTGGCCGGCCTGACCGGCTGGGCCGGGGTGAGCAGGCCAGCTCAGTCAGCGATCCTGCCCAGCTCCTCGCGGAGCGTCGTCCAGGTCAGCTCGGTGTCCGGGGTGCGCTCGTGCGGGCGGCGGAAGTCGCGCACGGCCAGCCGGATGTCGTCCAGGGCCCAGCGGATCCGGTACGCCTCGGCCGCGACGCGGCTGACCGGGTGCCCGGTCAGCTCGGTGTAGTGCGCGGCCTCGGCCGAGCCGGGCTCGGCCACGTCCCACAGGTCACGTTCGGGCCAGGCCAGGCCGGCCGTGTCCCAGTCGATCAGGTGCAGCGCGCCGGACCGGCCGCGGACGATGTTGCCCGGATGCGGCTCGCCGTGGGTCAGCACCGGCGGCCCGGTGCGCCCCGCCTGGTCGATCAGCCCATCGAAGCGGGCCAGGGCGCGGTCCAGGACGGCTGCGTGCTCGGCGAGGAGCCGCCGGGCGGGCTCGCCGTACGGGCCGCCCAGCCACGACTGGCCGAGGTCACCCAGCGCGGCGACCAGGTCAGCCCGGTCGGCCAGCTCGGGACCGCGCACCGGGGCGCCGGCACCGGCCACCCGAGTTGCGTTATGCAGGGTAGCCAGGAGGGTGATGAGGGTAAGCCGGTCGCAGGCGGGCAGCGGCTCGGCGAAGTCGCCGGCCTCGCCGTCCAGCCACGGGAACACGGTCACCGCGTGGCCGGGGCCGAGCGGGACCAGCGGCTGGCCGGCCTGGGTCGGCACCGGTGCCACCGCGAAGTCCAGGCCCGCCTGGTGCAGCGCGGTTACGGTGCCCAGCGCGGCGCGCAAGTCGGCCAGGCCCTCGGCGGGGCCGGTGCCGCGCCAGCCACCGGCCAGGCCGGCCACCGTGACGAACCAGCGGCCGCCGGACGTGTCGGTCAGCTCCCAGTGGTGATCGCCGAAGCCCACCGCGGCGTAGCGCAGCCCGGCGGGCGCCAGCCCCCAGCCGTCGGCCAGCGCCCGGGCCAGGTCCCGCTCGCCGATGTCGTCCGGCGGGTGCTGCACGCCCCCACCCTACGGAGCCGCCCGGCCCGCGGCACGGCAATAAAGGGCGGTCAGGACGGGTGCGCGGCCAGCTGGGCGCAGCCGCGCAGGCTCGCGTAATAGGCCGCGGCCTGCCGCGCCCGCGCGCCGCGGTCGACGATGGGCTGGCCGGTGCGGGACACGGTCGCGGGGATGAACCGCGCGGTCAGCGGGTGGTGCGGGTGCAGGGTGAGTTCCAGCACCCCGGTGGCCGTGCTGTAAGAGCGCTCCCACCACAGGAAGTTGCCCATGCCGTAGGCCACGAACGTGTGCCCGAGCCACCCCGACCCCTGCAGCATGTGCGCGTGCGCGCCGACGATGATGCTGGCCCCCGCGGCGGCCAGCTTCGGGGCCAGGGCCAGCTGATTCGGGTCCGGGCAGGCCTCGCCCTCGGTGCCCCAGTGCATGAACACGATCACCACGCTGGCCAGCTGCTTCGCCGCGCGCACCGCGGCCAGGGTGCGGCGCTGGTTGATCGCGTTGGCCTCGCCCGGCCGGGTGCCGGTGGCCACCCAGGACGACGCGAGCTCGGCCACCTGGGAGACTCCGATGATCGCGATCCGCACCCCGTTGACGGTGGTGAGGTACGGCGCCCAGGCGGCGGCGGCGTTGCGCCCGATGCCCACGTAGGGGAAGTGCGCCGCCTGGGCCGCGGCCAGGGTGTCGGCCAGCCCGGCGCGGCCGTAGTCCAGTACGTGGTTGTTGGCCATGGTGACCAGGTCCACGCCCCCGTCACGGAGCGCGGTGAACGCAGTCGGCCGGGTGCGGAAGTGGTACGTCTTGGGCTGCGGCGTGCCGCGGCTGGTGACCGCGGTCTCCAGGTTCAGCGCGGTGAAGTCGGCCGATTTGAGCACCGAGGAGATGGGGCCGAACGCGGTGGCCGGGTCGCGGAGCAGCGGGGCCGTGCGCCGGGCGAAGTTCACGTCCCCGGCGAAGGCCAGCGTGACCGTGCCCGCCGGGCGGCCCGCGGCCGTTGGGGTGCCGGTGGCCGCCGCGCTCGCCGGGTGCGCGGCCGTCCGGGCCGGGGTCGAGACAGCGTCCGGCGTCTGGCCGGTCGCCGTGCAGGCCGCCAGCAACAGCGCCAGGATGCTAGGGACGATGACCCGCATCCGCCGGTTCAGCACGCGGCCAGCCTACGCGCCACCCCGGTCATCGTCACTGACCGTAGTTGTAAAACTACTGCTACTGGCTCGGCGCCGGCGGGGCGCACTGGGGTCTCAGGGTGCGATTTGCGCTCAGCCCGGGCCGGGCGTGTCCTTGCCGAGGCGCTCCAGCACGTCCGATTATTCGCCGCTGATCGGGGTCCGGGGGAGAATTGGGGGATGAGCCATACGCCGCACTCGTACCTGCGCGGTGATCTGGTGATCGTGATCGACGTGGCCAGCCTGGACCGGGCCGCGGAGTTCTGGTCGGCCGCGCTTGGCTACGTCCGGGAGGGGGACGGCGGCGACCGCTACCTCAGCCTGCTGCCCGCGGCTGGGGCCGGCGCGGAGATCCTGCTGCAGCGGGTGCCTGACGCCAAGCAGGGCAAGAACCGGGTGCACCTGGACCTGCGCACCCGGGACCTGGACGCTGAGGTGGACCGGCTCACCGGGCTGGGCGCGCGGGTGCTCAGCGCCGAACCGGTAGTCGAATCGGGCTGGCGCTGGCACGTGCTGGCCGACCCGGACGGCAACGAGTTCTGCGCCCTGCAGCCACCGGCCTCCTACTGGCCGGATTAGCCTCGTGGGCGAAGCTCCAGGAAAGGGGACCATGGTGGACAGCACCAGCCTGCGTGCCGTGCAGCAGCCGTTGAAGGACGCCTACCGGGAGGACCCGCGACAGGCGGTCATCACCCTCCGGGCCAGCGGCGAACTGGGTGACGAGGGCATCAGCTGCTCAGTGGCCACCGGCCAGGCGCTCACCGAGGCGGGCCTGCACCCGGCCACCGGCGGCGACGGGTCACTGGCCTGCTCCGGGGACATGCTGCTGCAGGCACTGGTCGCCTGTGCCGGGGTCACGCTGCGGGCGGTGGCGACGTCGCTGGAGATACCGGTGCCCGGCGGGACCGTGCGCGCCGAGGGTGACCTGGACTTCCGCGGCACCCTGGGGGTGGCCAAGGACGCGCCGGTCGGGTTCAGCGCCATCCGGCTGGCCTTCGAGCTAGAGACTGAGGCCAGTGCGGAACAGCTGGCGACGCTGCTCCGGCTGACCGAACGGTACTGCGTGGTCTACCAGACGCTGGCCCACCCGGTGCAGGTCAGCGCGTCCGCTACGGCGGGCTAGCGGCTGGCGCCCACTTCGGCGGCGCAGCGATAGCCGCTGCGCAGAGCTCCCTCGATGTAGCCCTGGTAGTTCACCGAGGTCTGCTCGCCCGCGAAGTGCAGCGAGCCTTCCTGCCTGCCTTGGATGCCGTTGAACGCCGTGAACTGGCCGACGGCCAGATACGAGTAGGCGCCGAGAATGTGCGGGTCACCCGGTGACCACACGAAGTACGCGCGCCCGTTGAACGCCGCGGCGACGCGCGGGAACAGCACGTCAAAGTCGTGCCGGTAAGCGTCGGTCATGTGCCCCGGCGGTGCGCCGGAATGGGTCGTCAGGCCGTATCGCCGTCCCCAGTCCAGTGCGTTCGCGCCGCCGGGCAATGCGGCCAGGATGCCCGCGCGGCCCGGCTGGTAGGACGTCGCGTCCCAGCCACCCTGAACCACGCCATCATCGAAGCAGTTCCCTGTCATCCCTTCCGCGTTCCACACTCGCGAGGAGAACTGCAGGAACATCTTCGAGTTGCTGCCCAGCGGCTCCTCGTTGATGGCCTTGCGGTGCCGCGGCGCGACAGCGACCCGGCTCAGGTCAACCGACCGGAGCAGGGTGAACGGAATGGCCAGGACGACGTGATCGGCCGTCACGTCGCGGGTCGTGCCGGCGCACTCGAAGCTGCACCGGTAGCCGCCGCCCGGCCGTGGCCGGATAGCGACGAGCCGTTCGCCGAGGTGCAGCACCCCGGCCGGGAGCCGTGCCAGGATGCCGGTGATCAGCTGGTCGTTGCCGCCGTGAATGTGCCACTTCTCGTCCGCGCCGGCTAGCTGCGGGACGCCGTGCGGCTGGGCGCCACTGGCGGTGCTCGCGTCCTGACCCAGCAGGTACACGAGGTTGAGCGCGGACGTCTCATCGGCCGGGCCGCCGAACTCGTCAAGTACCGCCGCAACGCACACGGCGCCGAAGTCCGATTTGACGCCACCCGGGATGTAGGTATTGATCCACTCGGTCACCGACATGTGGTCGAAACGGCGGCCACCCGCGTTGTTCGTGTTGTACAGCTGTGGCCAGGGCGCTGTCACGAACGCGGCATGATGAAACAGCTTCCAGCCCCACTCGTGCCAGTCGCGGTTGAGCGCGGCCTGCGGCCACTTGCGCGCGTGGAAACGCATTGTTTCGCGGCCGGGATGGGTCCCGGGCCGGGACTTGTCGGTGTTGTCCAGCCGGAGGCCGAATCTCCTGGCCAGCGCCAGCGTGGCGGTGTGCTCGGGATTGATGAACTCGGCGTGCTCCTCGACGATCTGGCCGTCGGCGAAGTAATCGCGCAGCGTCCTGATCCGGCCGCCCGGCACGGTGTTGTACTCGTAGACCTCCGCCTCGATGCCATACCTGGCCCTCAGCCGGTAAGCACAGCCCAGCCCGGCGATTC
Source organism: uncultured Actinomycetes bacterium (assembly GCA_963717125.1). Taxonomy (GTDB): domain Bacteria; phylum Actinomycetota; class Actinomycetes; order Streptosporangiales; family Streptosporangiaceae; genus RYN-230. Next base: position 833,596 of record CAVQVG010000007.1, on the reverse strand, counting down.
CCGAGCCGACGACGACGACTCGCGGTGCGTTCCGGCCAGCGCCGGCCGGTGCTGCGCGGCGGGGCGCCCCGGCCATTCCGGCGACGGCGCCAGCACCCGCCACGCCGAGAAACGCACGCCGGGTCATCGGCCGCGCGAGCCGCTCCGCTGCCTCGTCCAGACCGCAGCCGGTCTGCCGGGCCAGTTGCGAGACGGCTTGTGCCCGGCGGATCGCATCAGCCGCCCCGGAAGGCCCCCATGTGCGCAACGCTGACCACCTGTCCCGTCCCGCCCGCTCGGCCAACGCTACCCGGCGGCCCGTGGCCCGGCCAGGTCAGCGACGGGACGAAGCAGCCCGAACCAATCACCAGGTGGGGCGGAGCGGGCCGGTGGGGGCGATGCGGAGCAGGTCGTCGCGGAGGCCGAGCAGGCGCTCCGGGCCCAGGGTCGCTTCCCAGCGGCGGAGCGTGTCGGCGATGGCCGCCTCGGCGGCCCGGGTGCAGGCCCAGCCCTTGGCGGTGAGCACGATCAGCCGGGCCCGGGCGTCGCTCGGGTGCGGGCACCGCTCGACGTAGCCCTTGGCGATCAGCTCGTCGACGAGTTGCGCCGCGGCCTGCCGGGTCACGTCCAAGTGCTCAGCCAGCTGGGTAATGGTGGCGCCGCCCGCCGAGAGCCGGGTGAAGGCAAACCCGTGTGCCGGGCGCACGTCCTCGAAACCGCGCGCCCGGACTCCGGCGGAGACCCCGTCGACCAGGGCGCGGCTGGCCGCCAGCAGGCCGAAAGCCAGCGACTGGGCGTCGTCGTTCTGCATCGCTCCAGCTTGACAGATTAGGCAAGCTACTTGAACATATAAGCAACCTACTTGCCTATTTTTGAAGGAGCCAGCCGTGCCTGTCATCCACGCCGACCAGGCCGCCGTGCACGAGATGCACGGCACCAGCTTCACCGCCTACGCCAGCCCAACCCGGGGCAGCCGGGAACTGTGCGCCTGGCACATCGAGATCCCCGGGCACACCGAGGGCGTCCGGCATCGCGTATCCCGCGAGGAGGTGCTGTATGTGCTCAGCGGGACCGTCCAGGTCAGCCTGGACGGTCAGGCCGAGGAGGCGGCCGCGGGCGACGTGATCCTGGTCCCGGCGGGCGCCCAGTTCGGGGTGGACAACCCGGCTGAAGAGCCAGCCACCGCGTGGGTCACCACCAGCGTCGGCCTGCTCGGCGTGCTGCCGGACGGCTCCTGGATCAGCCCGCCGTGGACGCAGTGACGCCCTGTTCCCTTGCGCCTCCGGGGGCGCTTTGTCCGCCGCTCTGCTTCCTTGCGCCTCCGGGGCGCTTAACCCGCCGCCTTCCCTCGTCGCTCGGTCGCTCGTGCTCTGCTGCTTTGCGCCTCCGGGGGGCTTGTACCCGCCGACTTCCCCTCGTCGTTTGTCGCTCGTTCCTCGCTCCGCGCTCCTCAGTCCAGTCGGCGGCGCCCCCCTTTGGCGCGTCAGTCCAGTCGGCGGCGCGCCCCCTTCGGTGCGGGCTGGGCGGGCGGCGCGGCTCAGCCGAGCACGCGGCGCACCGGCTCGCGTGGCCCCAGGGTTGTCGGGGTGGTCGCCGGGCGGAGGTATTCCTCACCTGCCGGCCAGCGGGCCACGTGCTGGCTGCCGGTCGCCGCGTCGTACCCGATGTAGGTGACGTCGCCGACGTCCACGGCGAACAGGGTGAACTCGCCGGGCACCGGCCGCCAGCCGAGCTCCGCGGCGGCCGCATCCGCGTACTGCTGGTGGGTGAGCTGGCTGGTCTCGGTGCGCACCGTGCCGCGCACCTTGACCTCCGGCGCGGCTTCCGGGCTGGTGACGATGCTGTGCAGCACGATCCGCGGATCCCGGGCCAGATCATGGGCCTTGGCTGAGCCGCGCATCATGGACAGCCACAGCTCGCCGTCCATGACCAGGGGCTCCACGCCGCTGATCCGGGCTGACCCGTCCCGCCGGGTCGTGCCGACGAGCAGCACCCCCGGCTGGATCAGCCGCTCAGTGGCGATCGCGCCGAGCTTGGGCTCCCGGTCCGCTATCTCTGACCACTTCATGGTCCCTGTCTACGCGCGGCCACCGACAGTGCTTCTTTGCGCCTCCGGGGGCGCTTTTACCCGCCGCCTTCCCTCGTCGCTCGGTCGCTCGTGCTCTGCTACTTTGCGCCTCCGGGGGGCTTGGACCCGCCGCCTTCCCTCGTCGCTTGTCGCTCGTTCCTCGCTCCGCGCTCCTCAGTCCAGTCGGCGGCGCCCCCCTTCGGCGCGGGGCGCGCCCCTTTGGCGCGGGCCAGGCGGTCCTGGCGCTGGGAGAGCATCGGCTCGGCGAGGTCCATGCTGGCGAACGCGGCCGGCCAGTCGGCCGGGGTGTAACCGAGGCCGAGATCACAGTGGTGCAGCTCGACCTCCACCAGCCGCCGGATCAGCAGCTGCCCGGCCGGGAACCGGGCCGAGCCGAGAATGTGCACCTGGTACTGCCAGGCGTCGCCGGAGAGCTGCCGGGTCAGGGTGCGGAACGCCATCGCCGCGCCGGCCACGTCCGCCACCAGCTCGACCGGCTTCAGTTTCGTGCCCTGCTCGATGCCGGCGTCGCGGGCGGCGGCGCTGGCGTAGGCGGGATGGTCCTCCCCGGCTCGCACCCCGACCAGCAGGTGGCGCATCGCGTCGGCGCCCCGGGCCAGGTGGGCGAGCACGTGCGCCCGGGTCCAGCCGGGCAGCAGGGACGGCGCGCGCAGCTCCGGCTCGGCGATGACCCGGGCCGTGCCCAGCAGCCGCTGCGTCGCGTCGTCGATCTGATCGCTCAGCTGGCGTTGTGCCACGTCCACCAGCTCACTCTAGAGAATGGCCGGGTGGCTGGCGTCGCGGAGTCCAGGGCCGGCGTCAAAGTCCGGGGCGCGGCGGAGAGCCAGTGGGGGGCAGGGGCGTTCGGCAGCTTAGGGTTTCGTGGCCGCAGCGGCCAGTTCGGGGACGAAGCGGGCCGCATCGATGGTGCCGACCCCGGTGACCAGGCTGTACCCGGCGCGGGCCGGGTAGCCGTGGACCGTGACGGTCTTGCCGCCGGCGCTGATGGTGACCGTGTTGCTGCCCCGGGTGACCGGGACGATGCCGGGCGCGCGGGCCTGGTCCAGCCGGTACAGCGCCGGGTTGATCAGGCCGAGCCGGGTGTGCGCGTCCTGGTCGGCGATGGCGACCAGGCCGGCCAGCAGCGGGGTGGCCACGCTGGTCCCGGCGGCCGGTTTCCACGCCCCGCGGCCGGTGAACGACCCGTAGCTGAGGAACCCGCCGCGGAACGACGCGCTGAGCGCCACGTCCGGGACGCCGCGGCGGCTGCCGGTCACCGCGCGCACCGGGTCCTGGTACGCCGGGCGGGTGAATACCGCGGACCGGCCGCCGCTGCCGGCCCAGGGCAGCGCGCCCGCGTACCTGGCCACCACGGCGTCGCCGTCCTCGTTCCAGGCCGAGTCGGGGGCGGTCCGGCGGCCCGTGGCGGTGAGCTGCAGCCGGGTTCCGCCGACCCCGGTGACCAGCGGGTCCGACGCCGGCCAGTTGACGACCGGCTCTGTGCGGAACCCGCCGCCCATCCGGTTCGGGCCGGTCACCCCGAAGTCGTTGGCCGCGGCCAGCACCGTGACACGGTGCCGGTAGGCGTTCTGGAACGCGTAGCGGAGGCGGCGGATGGTGGCCTGGCTGCCGAAGTTCTGCTCGGGCAGGCCGAAGCTCTGGCTGATCACATCGCCCAGGCCGTGCGCGACCACGTAGTTCTCGGCCGCCATGAACTGGGCGAAGCCGCCGCCGGTGAGCGTCTCGTCGGCCGGGGTCTCGACCAGCAGGATGCTGGCCCCGGGCGCGATCGCGTGCGCCGCTTCCACGTCGGTGGTGGTCTCCGCGGCCGCGGAGACCACGTCCGGGTCGTCCGGGTCGTAGCGGGGCACCCGGCCGACGGGCTGGATGATGCGCAGCGACGGCGGCCCGGGCAGGCCGCTGCCCGCGTCGAAGACGCGCAGGTCGTGCCGGATGGTGGGGGACCCGTAAGCGTCCACGATGACGATCGTGCGGCCCTGGCCGTCCAGCCCCCGCGCGTACAGCGGCGGCAGGTCGTAGGCCTGCTGCAGTTGCCGTGGCGAATAGCAATTGATGCCGAACGCCCGTACGCACCACGCCGACGTCGGCGCTGCGAGGTGGCCGGGATCGGGGGCAACACCGGTTGTGCCGGTGGCGCCGGACGGGCTGGCCGGGGCCGGGTGCGGGGCGCCGCCCGGGCGGGGCTGGGCCGGTCCGGGGGCGTCGGCCGGTCCGGGCGCGGCCGCGGCCACCGTGCCGCTGTCGCCAGCCGTGGCGAGCACGGTGAGCAGGGCGCAGCCCGTGACGCCCGCGGCCACGAGGATCTTGCCGCGGGAGGCGGCCGGCCAGGTGCCGGAGGCGGCGGGCCAGGTGCCGGAGGCGGCGGGCGAGGTGCGGCGGGCGGCGGGCGAGGTGCGGCGGGCCGCGGGCCAGCCGCGGGGGGCTTTCGCCGCGGTGGTGATGATCTTGTGCCAGGTCGTGGCCGTCCGGGCGCGGGCGGCTGGGAGCGTCCTGGTGGCGATCGTCTGCCAGGCCATGGTCGCCGCGGCGAGCGGCTTGCGCCAGCGCACAGCCGGGCGGGCGCGGCGGACGATGGCGGCGATGCTGCGCAGCGTGTTCTGGGCGCGGGTGAGCAGGGCCCGGCCAGCCGCCGCCACGGCAACAGCGGCCGCCGCCGCAGCAGCGGCCGTCGTGCGCCGATCCGTCATCCGGGCACCTCCCGCGTGATCGCCACGAGTTTCCCAGGGACGTGCGGGCCGGGTTGCGTTTTCGGCCGGAGAGGCAGATGTTGCCACTGCGGCGGCTAGACCGCGCCCGCGAGGCCTACTTCCAGGCGAATACGGGCTGCTCGAAGTGCGCCACCCTGATCATGTTCCCGTGCAGCGCGACCTGGCAGAACTGGTAGATGATGGCGGCCGCCGGCGCGTGCAGGTACTGGCCGAGCAGCGGCAACTGGATGACCGGCGCGGTTGACTCCGGGATGCGCACCAGCCGGGGCGCGACGTCGAAATCGGCCAGCGGGATCACGTGGACCCCGGCCACCTCGGTTTCTGGGCCGTGCATGGCCTGATCGGCCGGGCCGCCCCAGACCACCACGGGAGTGATCAGGTAACCGGACCGGGTGACGTAGTCGTCCAGCAGCCCGAGGACGTCCCCAGCCCCGACCGATACTCCCGTCTCCTCGTGCAGTTCCCGGCGCGCCGCGTCTTCGGCCGATTCGCCCGGCTCTTGCCGCCCACCGGGCAGCGCCCACTGCCCGGCGTGGCTGCGCAGGGTGTCGGCGCGCCGGGTGATCAGCAGGGCCGGCGTGCCGTGCTGGAACACCACGCACACGGCGACCGCCGCCGCTGTGAGCCCGGCCGGGCTGGCTGGCAGCTCTGCCGGGCCAGCCGCGAGGCCGGCTGAGCTGGCGGCAACGCGCTGGAAGCGGGCCAGGTTCTCGGTCATGGCCTCTCGTTGCATGCGGTGATCCTCAGACCTGCGGTCCCCTCCTGTCCACCGCACACCTCATGCACCGTGCCGGGCACCGCGTGGCGGTACGCCATCAGCGCGGTTCATTCTGCCCCGCCGGTGCGGCATTTCGCACCGCGCTAATGCGTGCCGCGCCAGGACGCCGTGGCGTGCCATGCTGGACCGGCACCGGCACCGGCACCGGCACCGGCACCGGCACCGGCACCGGCACCGGCGTGCGTGGGTGGGAGGAGTCCGGATGAGCAGCCTGGGCAGCGACATCACGGTCCCGGGCCGGCCGGAGGTGCAGGAGGTGTCGGCCGGGGTGTACGCCTACGTACAGCCGGATGGCACCTGGTGGATCAACAACACCGGGTTCCTGGTCGGCCCGCAGGGCGTGATCAGCATCGATTCCTGCTCCACCGAGCGCCGGACCCGGGCCTACCAGGCCGCCATCGCGGCCGTCACCCCGGCGCCGGTGCGCACCGTGCTGAACACGCATCACCACGGCGATCACACGTTCGGCAACTGCCTGTTCCCGGGCGCGGCCATCGTGGCCCAGGAACGAGCGCGGGAGGAGGCTATCGCGTTCGGCCCGCCGCGCGAGCTGCCGTTCTGGGCCTGCCCCGACTGGGGTGATCTCAGCCTCGACCCGCCGTTCGTGACGTTCACCGACCAGATAGCCGTGCACGCCGGCGACCTGCGCGCGGGGGTCCGGCACGTGGGCACGGCGGCGCACACCACCAATGACTCGATCGTCTGGATCCCGGAGCGGTCCGTGCTGTTCTGCGGCGACCTGATCTTCAACGGCGGCACGCCGTTCCTGCTCATGGGCTCGGTGGCCGGTGCCGTCGAGGTGCTGGAGCAGGTGCTGCGGCCGCTGGGCGCGCAGACCATCGTGCCCGGTCACGGCCCGGTGTTCCACGACTCCGGGCCCATCGACGCCACGCTCGACTACCTCAGGTTCGTGCTCGACGTGGCGGCCCAGGCCCGGGCCGCGGGGGTGTCCCCGCTGGACGCGGCCCGGGACACCGACCTGGGCCGGTTCGCGGGCTGGGCCGACGCCGAGCGGATCGTCGGCAACCTGCACCGCGCCTGCGCCGAACTCGGCGGCACCCCGCGCGGCGCCGCCATCGACATCGCCGCCGCGCTGGGCGACATGGTCAGCTACAACGGCGGGGCGCCGCTCACCTGCCTGGCCTGACCGCCGGGGTCACCGGGCCGCACCCAGCTGCCGTCCGTCCAGCCAGAGCGCCCACGGCTCGACCGCCCCAATCTGGAGCAGTCTCTTGGCCACCCAGGGATCGGCGGTCAGCCGGGCCCGGATGGCGGGCCCGCCGGCCGCCTCGATGGCGAGCAGCACGTGCTGCCCGTCGCCCACCGGGCCGCCGAGGATGACGAAACCGTCGTCGACCAGCCGGTCCATGAACGCCGCGTGCTCGTCCCAGGCGTCCTGTTCCCGGATCCCGCGACCGGGGTCCCAGCCCGGCCCGTGCACCATGGTCACCGCGAAATGCGCCATGGCCGCAGCGTACGAGCCGGTGCCGACAGTTAGCCTTCGCGCAGGTCGTGGCAGACTTGGCTCATGCCAGGGCAGCCAGCAGCCAGCCCCGGGGCCGTCGGCCATGCGGACGCCGCTGCCATCCTGGCCGAGCGCGATCCGGTGCTGCGCCGGCTGATCGCCGAGGCTGGCCCGATCCAGCTGCGGCCGCCCACCGAGTCGCATCTGGCTTCGCTGGTCCGCGCCATCGTCTACCAGCAACTGGCGGGCCCGGCGGCGGCCGCCATCCACGGCCGCCTGCTCGCCGCGCTCGGTGGTGAGGTCACCGCGGAAGGGCTGCTGTCGCTGTCGCCGGAGACGATGCGCTCGGTCGGCCTGTCCGCCGCCAAGACCGCCTCGCTGCACGATCTGGCCAGCAAGGTGCTGGACGGCACGGTCGTGCTCAACCCGGACCAGGTATGGACGGAAAGCGACGACGAGGTGGTGGCCCGGCTGTCCACGGTCCGCGGCATCGGGAAGTGGACCGCGGAAATGTTCCTCATGTTCCAGCTGCAACGGCTGGATGTGTGGCCGACCGGTGATCTCGGGGTGCGCAAGGGCTACGGGCTGGCCTGGGGGATACCGACCCCCACGGCGAAGCAACTCGACCCGCTCGGCGACCCCTACCGGCCCTACCGCTCGGTGCTGACCTGGTACTGCTGGCGGGCCGCGGAACTCTACGCGGGCACGGCGGACAGCGCGCTCACCCGCTGAGCCGCAGCCGCTGAGCCGCAGCCGCTGAGCCTCAGCCGCTGACTGGCCCCGGCCGCGGGTCCCGCTCGCCCCGGGCGGCCAGCGCCGCGATCTGCTCGACGAACTCGGGCCACAGCGGCCTGGGCAGGTCGTGACCCATCCCCGGGTAGCCGACGAAGCGGCAGCCCGGGATGGCCCGGGCGATGGCCAGGCCGCCACTCGGCCCGACCAGCGGGTCGTCCAGCCCGTGGATGACCACGGTGGGCACGGTGATCTGGCGCAGCGCCGCGGTGCGGTTCGGCTGGGTGACGGTCGCCTCGAGCTGGCGCAGCGAGCCGGCCGGGTCGAAGCCCCGATCCCAGCTCCGGCCGGCCACCTCCCGCACGTGTGCCTCGTCGAACGGGTAGCCGCGCGAGCCGATCACCCGGAACGTCTCGACGGCCGACGCGACGGCGGCGTCCCGCCCCGAGATCACCTCGCGGCGCAGCAGCCGGGCGTACACCCGCGGCTTGGCCAGCCCGACGCGCAGCGACCCGGTCGAGGTCATCATCAGGGTGAGCGAGCGGACCCGGCCGGGGTGGCGCAGCGCCACGGTCTGCGCGATGAACCCGCCCATCGACGCGCCGACCAGATGCACGCTGGGCAGATCCAGCCCGTCCAGCAGCCCGGCCACGTCGTCCGCCATGTCGCTGATCGCGTACGTCGCCGGCCGGCGACGGGTGAGGACCTGGCTGAGCGGCGGCGGCGGGACGTGCGCCAGGTGGGTTGACCCGCCCGAGTCGCGGTTGTCGAACCGGACCACGAAGTGGCCGCGCCCGGCCAGCGCCGCGCACATCTCGTCCGGCCAGGCGATCATCTGCGTCGCCCAGCCCATCACCAGCACGACGGCCGGGTCTCCCGCGTGGCCGAAGGTTTCGTAGGCCAGCTCGATTCCATTGGCCCCGGCCCGGCCCTCCGTCCGGGCGGCGACGTCATCCATTCGTGCAGTTTCGCATGCCTAACGCCGGCTGCCGCCACCGCCGCCGCCTTCGTCCCGGAGTTGCCCGGTGCTACTGACGGTTCCTGATCACCCTTCTGCGGTAGGCGAGGCTGCCCCCGCCGGCCAGGATCGCCGCCGCGCCCAGGGTCAGCAGCAGCGCGTCCTGGAACCCGGCCGTGCCGCCGCCACCGGTGGCCGGGGCCACGGTGGGGATCGGGCTGGGTGTCGAGCTCGGGGTCGGGCTGGGCGTCAGCGACGGGGACGCCGACGGGGACGGGCTGGCCGAGTGGGTGTGCGTGGCCGTGTCACTCGGTGCTGGCGTGGTAGGCGTCACCGTGCCGGTGGGCGTCACCGTGCTGGTGGGCGTCACCGTGCTGGACGGCGTGACGGTTCCGGTGGGTGAGGCAGTGCCGCCCGGGGAGAACGTCGGCGACCCCGAGGGTGAGCGGCCGGTGGAACAGGCCGATACCGACACGGAAACGACTATGGCGGCGACACCGCCGACGGCGGCCAGTCTCGCGTTGCGCCCGGCCGCCGCCACGACTGTGCTCGGCTTCATGAGACCTCCTCATGCGCCCGGCGGCTGGCGGCCCCGTCCCGGTCCCCGCCCGAAAACCGGCATCGGTAACAAATCGCCCTGCGGCCGGTCGCTGCCCAGGTCGGCTGAAGGCAGGTCCCCGAAAGCGCTGGCCGCAATAAAAGGTGTAGCCCATGCGGTACACAGGCGTGCAATGGCGTCTTCACCACTGAAATATTAGGCTACGCGATTAGAACGGCATAGGGAAGACACGCGGCGAGGGGCGAGGCATTGGCGCAGCCCGGATGGCGGCGGGTAGCCGGGTTCCAAGTGGTCAAGTCGTGGCCACAGAGCCGGTACGCCCCGCTGGTGGACGCCAGGCCGCCGGGCAGCATCCTGGCCCGGCTGGCCGGCCTGGGCGGCGTCGTGTTCATCCTGGCCGGATGCATCGCGGTCGTCGTCGCGATTGGTGCCCAGCAGCATGCCCCGCAGCCCGCCGCGTCGGCCGCGGGCGACGTCGGCCCGCAGGCCCGTGGGCCATGGCTGCGGCGGTCCCCGCCGGTGTCCGTGGCGATCCCGGCTATTGGCGTGGACTCGACGCTGCTCCACCTGGGCAAGAATGCCAACGGCACGATCACGGTGCCGTCGCTGACGGCGCCGGTCAGCCGGGCCGCGTGGTACAAGTACTCCCCGACACCGGGACAGATCGGGACCTCGGTCATCGAAGGCCACGTTGACTCCTACCAGGGCCCGGCCATCTTCTTCCGGCTCGGCGCGCTGCGCCCAGGCGACCGGGTCGTGGTGCGGCTGGCCGACGGGGTTACCGCTATTTTCCGGGTGACCGGCGTCCGCCAGTACCTCAAATCCAGGTTCCCGGCTAAAGTCATTTACGGCGCGAGCAACTATGCGGCGCTACACCTGATAACATGCGGCGGCGCGTTCGATTATGCGACTCACCATTATCTGAGTTCCACGGTGGTATTCGCGTCGCTCACCTCGGTCCGGCGGCACGGCCACCGGCGGCATTGAGCCTCAGGCGCGGTCGTCGCCGTGCTGCCGCCGGGTACTGGCGACCGCGCCGGTCAGCGCGCACAGTAGCGCGCCGATGAGCAGCGTGGTCGCGGCCGCGTAGACGACGTTCTGGGTGGCCGGGACCAGGCCGCTGGCCCGGGATATCGCGGCGAACACCAGGCCCGCCCCGGCCAGCGGGATGCTCCCGTGCTGGTGCCAGCGGCTGATCGCCAAGCGGCCAGTCGCGCCGTTGTTCCGGGTCAGGAACAGGGTGGTGACGACGCCCAGGATCATCACCACGGTGACGGCGAGGACAGCTATCGCCAGTGGCTGCATCGCTCACTCCATCCGCCAATCGGCTGGTTTCATCGTAGTGCGTCGGCCGTGGGGTCAATAGCCGCGGCGCGGGCGCTAGCTGGGCGCGCGCTGCATGCTGAGCTGCGTCTCGCGGTCCGCGAAGCCGACCGAGCGGTAGACCCGGATGGCCGCCTCCTCGGGGTCAGCCAGGATCACCAGCGTGCTGGCGCCGAGCTGATCGACGGCGTACCGGCCAGCGTGCCAGACCAGCGTCCCGGCCAGGCCCTGGCGCCGGGCGGCAGGGTGCGTCCCGACGTCCTGGTACCGGGCGAGCGGGCCCTGCGCGGAGAAGATGCCCAGCTGGGCCACGAGTTCGCCGTCGCGGAACGCGCCGAACCAGGCCCCGTGACCGGCACCGGCGGCCCGGCGCCGGGCCGCGTACCTAGCCTCGGTGAACGTCCGGGTGGCTGGCCCGCCGTCGGCCGCGTCGGAGGTGACCTGCAACTCCACCGCCTGCTGCCAGTCGCGGCCGGTGGCCAGCGGCCGGATCACGGCGTCCCGGTTCGGCCGCGGTGGCGCCCGCAGCGCGGCGGCCGTCAGCACGGTCTCCCGGTTCAGCTCGAGGCCGGCCGCGGCAAAGCTGCGGAGATCCGCCCCCGGGTCGCCGGGGCCGTCCAGGCCGAGCGCCAGATGACCCGCGTCCGGGAACTCGGCGCGGAACCGCGACAGCCACGGCCTCGCCTCGCTGTGCGCCGCCTGGGCCGGCAGCAGCAGGAAGTTGCCCCACCAGAACTCCGGGTTGGCCGGGCTGCGCACGGTCACGTAGTCGGGATGGTCGATGACCTCGCTGCCCTCCAGGCCGCGGACCATCAGGTCGGTCTGGAATCCCAGCGAGGTGACGTCCACGCCAGCGAGCCTAACCGCGCGAGGGTTGGCGCCGGGGGAGTGACGGGTGCGATGGGTGATGAGAGCACCGGGACGTCCGGGTCGCGGCTCGGCTGCTTCACTTCCGCACCGTGACGTCGTCGCCGGGCACGGCTTGACCGTCCCCCATCGGCCAGCCTGCGTCGGCCATGATCAGGCGGGCAGTGGCGTTGAGTGAACTGGTCGGGGGGATGATGCGCTCGATCCGGGCGGGCAGCAGATCGCGCTCGCGGTACCAGCTGCGCATCTCGGCCCGGCCGAACTCGCTGGCCTGCGGGCGGGTGGCGTGGCGGCGCATGGTTTCCTCGAACGGCACGTCCAGGTAGTAGAAGCGGGACGGCCCCGGGTGGTCACCGTGCAGCGTGTCGAGCATCACCCCGGAGTTGCCGCGCAGCACGATCAGCCGCGTCGGCTCGCCGCCCGTCTGCACCTGGCCCACGGTAGCGAGCCGCTAATCGGGTGGCGGGGTTTTGCATCGCCTGCGGGCACACTGTCAGCAGGTGTGCTTATGCTGGCTCTGACTTCGATCGGCCGGGAGGTAGCGATGACCGCACCGGATCCCGGGCACCCGCAGGTCCTTGACCGCCCGGCCTGTACTCCCTCGGCTATCCGCGCGGTTCTGGCCGCCAACGCCGACGCGGCCGTGCTGCGACGTTACGAGGCTGAGCTGGACGCCGCATATGAGCAAGCCCGCGAGGGCGGCGACCTCACGCCCCTCGTCCAAACCGTCCGGCGCTGGTGGTTCGAGGCCGACGCCTGGCGCGACCCCGATGCCCAGCGCGAGTTCCTTGCCCGCATCGAGCGCTACCAGCGCGAGGGGCCCCCGCCCGCGGCGGAACGCACTAGCTGGCAGGAGATCCGCGCCCAATACGGTCTCTGAAACGGGTACGAGTGGGATTTTGACGGCCTGACCTGGTGCTTGTCGTCCGCATCCAGTGGCTCGGCGGATGAATCTGGCGGGAGGTTTGCGGCCGAGGACGAATGCGGCCCGGGCGGGTGAGCGCCGGGCTCGGCTTCGCCTGTCCGGGCCGTGGGGTGTCCGGTGGACTGGCTCCGGCGCCGTCTGTTCCCTGATCTGCCGGCGGCGGGTAACCCGTGGCGTGGTCGCCGGACACTAAGGAGTGTGGGCCCAGTCGCTGTCTTGCTGCTCCTGGAGGACCGTCGTGACGATTGTCCGCATCGTGATTGCTGATCCCCGGACCGGATCGCCGCCGGACGGCGGTGCCGTGAACGGCCAGCAGCTCATCGTGCTCGCCGACACAGTGCCTACCGAGGATGGCTGTCACCGGGCGGTGCCGCTGTGGCTGCCGGGTTTGGATTTCAAGTTGCTGTGGTGGCTGCTGGACCGGCCTGCCAGGGACGCCGTGCTGGCCGGTGTCCTGGAGGAGACAGCGGCCCGGCTGCTGCACGCGGCCGGGGTGGCGGTGACCGCCGTGGACATCGAGCCGGCCGGCGAGGACGTGCCGGAGCTGCGCTCGGACACGGCCGCGGCGCGGGTCGAGCTGGCCACGGCGGCCGGAACCCGGCATGTGACGGTGAGCGCCGGGTACGGCCTGAAGCTGGCGGTCGCGGCCGGGGCGCCGGTCCGGGTGGCCGATGAGGTGATGGACCGGCGCGCGGTCCCGGTCCACGGCGAGGACGTGCATGCGCCGTTCCTGCTGCCCTCGGCCGTCCGGCCGCCGGGCGATCCCGGGCAGCGGCAGAGTTTCGAGCCGCGGAACATGGCGTTCACCGACGGCCTGGACCGGTGGGAACTGGCTGGCAGCTTCCTGGCTGCCGGGCGGCCGCATTGGCAGGACTATTCCTGCACCGCCGCAGACCGGTCCGCGATCCTGGCGTCCGCGGTCCCCGAGCCCTCCGGTTCCGCCGCCCTGGTCCAGGAGATCTACGCCGACGACTACCGCGGCGCCGCGGTCACCTTCCGCGGGCAGCTGCGCACCACCGGCGTCGCCGGCCAGGCCGGGCTGCAGCTGGCCGCGGGCAGGCCCGTCAACCCTCCCGGCGAACACCTGCGCGACCGCGGCGGCAGCAGCCTGGCCGGCCCCGGCAGCAGCGACTGGACCTGGCATGAGGTCACGCTGCCCGTCCCCGGCGACGCTGGCGTCATCCGGTTCGGCATCTCCCTGGCCGGCCGCGGCCGCATCGAGCTGCGCAACCCGGAACTGTCCCCGGCACGGCCGGAAACCCAGGAGTAAAGCAGAGCATGGACATCCAGGACGGCGACCTGGTCAGGCTGGCCCGCGACGGCGATCCCGCCGCGTTCCGGCTGCTGGTCGAACGGCACCTGCCGATGGCGCGCGCCCGCGCGGCCCGGCTGTGCCCGCAGCCAGACGACGCCGACGACGCCGTGCAGGACGCCTTCCTGCAGGCATTCATCGCACTGGACCGGCTGCGCGACCCCGACCGGTTCGCCGGCTGGCTGGGCGGCATCGTGGCCAACGTCTGCCGCGCCCAGCGGCGCCGCGCACCACTCACCCTGCTCGGCGACTGGCCCGAAAACCTGCACCCGGCAGCGGCCAGCAACCTGCCATCGGCTGAGGACCTGGACCGCGCCGACGCGCTGGGCCGCGCGGTCGCCGGCCTGCCCCCCGGGCAGCGCCACGCCGTCACCCTGTTCTACTACGCCGACCAGCCCGCCGGGCAGATCGCCGGCACTCCCGGCGCCGCCAAGGCCAGCCTGCACAAGGCCCGCCGCCGGTTGCGCGAGTACATCACCGCGCACCGCCCCGACCTCATCCCCGCCACCTCCCGGAGGACCCCCATGACTGCCGTCCGCATCGCGCACGCCGACCCCTGGCCAGAACGCCAGCCAGTCGGCCTTGTGGTGCTCGCCGACACAGTGCCTACCGAGGATGGCGGGCACCGGGCGCTGCCAGTCCGGCTGCCCGCCGCCGGCGTGTTCTGGCGCCTGCGGGCCCGCCCCGGCGACCGCGACCAGGAACACCCCGAAGGCGACCCCGGGGAGATGACCGGCCAACTGCTGCACGCGGCCGGGATCACCGTGACCGCCGTGACCGTCACCGACCTGGGCCCGGCGGTGACCGCCACGCGGGTAGACATCGCCGTGCCCGGCGGGACCCGGCAGGTCACCACCCGCCTGGCCGACGGCCTGGCCCTGGCGGTCATCACCGGCGCGCCGCTGGCCGTCGACGACCCGGTGATGGACCGGCTCGCCGAGCCCGTCACCGGCCCCGACCCGCTCAGCCAGTTCCGCAGCCGCCAGCAGGCACCCCCCGGCAGGCCGAGCACACGCGGTTCGAGCCGCGCAACCTGGCGTTCACCGACGGCCTGCACCGATGGCAGCTCGATGGCACCTTCCTGCGCCAGGTGACCGGGTCCCACGACCAGGACTATTCCTGCACCACCGAAGACGGGCGGGTGATCTTGACCGCGGCCGTGCCCGGACCCGCCGGATTCGCCTTCCTCAGCCAGGAGATCGAACCCGACGACTACCGCGGCCGCGCCGTCACCTTCCGCGGCGACCTGCGCACCACCGACATCGCCGACCGCGCCGGACTGGTGCTCCGCATCCCCCGTCACGGACGGCGACCGGCCCCACCGGATCCCTGGCACGATCCCGAGAACCACTTCACCCCCGTCACCGGAACCCGCGACTGGACCCGCCACGAGGTCACCGCCGAGATCCCGGCCGATGCCATCAGCATCATCTTCGGCGTCTTCCTGAACGGCCGCGGCCAGATCGAACTCCGCGACCCGCAACTCGACCCGCACCCGGCAAATCAGTAAGCGGCGTCTTAGGGGGCGGCATCGGCTGGTGCTGGCTGGGTGGGCATGAGGGCGGCGGTGGGCTGGCCGAGCGCGGCGGCCAGGCGGGCCAGGGTACGAGTCCGGCACGAACGGCAGGGCTGCCGTTCCAGCCGGATCACGGTCGATAGGCCGAGGCCGGCCTGGCCCGCGAGTTCGGCCGCCGTCAGGCCGTGCTGGTGGCGTAACTCCCGCAGCCGTGCCCCGTCCACGACGGTGAACCAGCGATCACTGGTGCCGGCGGGGCTGCGTGTGCCGGTCATGGGTGGCTCATCTCCTTGACGATGACGACCTGGGGTGGGCGTGCAAGGTGGCGAGCTGGTCGAGCAGCAGCCAGGGGCTGACGGTGGGCTCGCGGGCCAGGCGGCGCAGCCAGTCCCCGGCGGTGCGGCCGTCGTGGCGGGCGACCTGGATGAACTGGCGGGCGAGCTGCTCGTGGCGGTCGAGCGTGATGGGGTCACACCCGGCCGGGAACGGCACCATCCGTGGGGCGCGCGGGGCCGCTGCGACAGCGTCTTCCCGGCCGTCGGCCAGGTAGAGGGGGGAGACCTTGAGAATGTCAGCCAGGGCGACGATGTCGCAGACGCGGGTGAGCTCGCGCTGCCCGGTCTCGACCATGGAGATAAAGGCAGGCGAGACGCAGGCCAGATCGGCGAGCGCGATCTGGGACATGCCGCGCCGCAGCCGCGCCAGGCGCAGCCGCACCCCAGCGTCGTCCCGCGCCGGGTCAATGCTCCTGGTCACCGGGCCGCCTCGCTGGCGGCGTAGCGGCTGGGTTCGCGTGGTGGGGCTGGCCTGTGACGGTGGATGGGCGCGGGTGGCGGGGCTATTGGCCGGGTGCCCATTTCGAACCAGGTCGTCCAGCCGTGCTGGCTGTCCCCGGTGCGGCCCCAGTCGTCGGCCAGCGCGCTGACGATGAGTAAGCCGCGCCCGTGGGGGCTGTGCTCGTCGCCTGCGTGCGGGCGCCAGGGGCCGCCCTGGTCGCAGACTTCGACGCGTAGGCGTTGCCCGTCGTGGAATCCGGCGCGGATGGTGAAGGTCCCGCCTGGATGGTGGCTGGCTGAGTGCAGCACGGCGTTGGAGGCAAGTTCTGAGACGCACACGATGGCATCGTCGGCGGCGGGCCAGCTTTCCAGGAGGGCGCCGAGGAACGTGCGGGCGGCCTGGATGTGCTGGGGGTGGGCGGGGAACGTCTGCTCATAGGGCGCGTCGGTGGACGGCGGGGCTGTCCTGGCGGAACCGGCGGCTGTCATCGTGGGGGCACACCCTCTTGCTGGCGGTGGGGTTCCGCGCGATCAGGGCCGCTAGCCGGGGGACCTTGGCCGCACGGGAGTAGTCGGTGGCGGGGCCGGCGCGGGTTTGTTGCGGGTACCGCCGGCCTGGTCTGGTGACCAGCCTTTCGGCCAGGGCTACGATGCGGAAGAAAAACATGCGCTGTGTAACGCTTCGGTGGGGATGTGTGACAGATGGCCCCTGGACGTATCAACGGAGACCGGTCGGCGCTGGCCATGTTCGCGGCCGAGTTGCGCGCTGCGCGGACCAGAGCTGGCCTGTCGCGGGATGAGCTGGCGGCGCGGATCAACTACAGCGGCAGCCTGGTCGGCATGATCGAGTCCATGATCCGGGTGCCGACCCTGACGTTCTCCCAGCGGTTGGACGAGGTGTTACAGACAACCGGCACGTTCGGGCGGATGCAGGAGCACCTGCGGGCCGCGCCGTTCCCGGCCTGGTTCCGCGACTGGGTGGAAGCTGAGCGGGAGGCTACTGCCTTGCGCTGGTGGGAGCCGATGCTGGTTCCTGGCTTGCTCCAGACCGCTGACTATGCGCGGGCGATCCTGGGGGCCGGACCGGAAGCGGTCGCGGATGAAGTAGTGCAAATGGTGTCCGCGCGGATGGACCGGCAGTCGATCCTTGACCGGGATGCGCCTCCGCTGCTGTGGGTCGTGCTGGATGAGGCGGTGCTGCACCGGTGCGTCGGCTCGCCCAAGATCATGCATGAGCAGTTGCTGCATCTGGCTGAGACGGCCGGCCGGCCGAGGGTGACTGTCCAGGTCGTGCCGGCCAGGACGGGCACTCATGCGGGGCTGCTCGGCGCGTTTATCGTCGCGAGCTCCGACGGCGCTTCGGATATCGTCTACCTGGAGACGTCAGCGGATGGCCAGGTCTCTGATATGCCCCGTGTGGTCGCCCAGGTGACGCTGCGCTTCGACATCCTGCGCGCCGTGGCCCTGCCCAGGGACGACTCCCGGGACCTGCTATTGAAGGCGGTAGAGAAATGGAACCAGACCTAACCCGCGCCGACTGGCGCAAGGCGAGCTACAGCGGTGACAACGGCGGGGCCTGCGTCGAGGTTGCCCGCAACCTGCCCGGCGTCGTGGCCGTCAGGGACAGCAAGGACCCGCACGGCCCGGCGCTGGTCTTCACCCCGCACGAGTGGGCAGCGTTCACGGCGGTAATCAAGCACTGAGCCGCTAGCTATCTCGTACCTGTCTTTTGGATGATAGTCACGACCGGCGCCGGAACCTT
Source organism: uncultured Actinomycetes bacterium (assembly GCA_963717125.1). Taxonomy (GTDB): domain Bacteria; phylum Actinomycetota; class Actinomycetes; order Streptosporangiales; family Streptosporangiaceae; genus RYN-230. Next base: position 815,847 of record CAVQVG010000007.1, on the reverse strand, counting down.
GATGATTGTCGGATCACGGTGCGGAGGGAAGGCAGTAACCCAGATTAGTGCGATATTGGATTTAAGGTCACCCATCCACCTCTGACATTCTAGTAAGACCGCTGGCTGAGTAGGCGCAGCTGTAACCAACTCGGTCAGCCTTTGAGAAGGCTACCGACAGCGTCCGGGGTGGTCCATCCTTCCGATAGGCGCCGATCGAGCGGCCGGGCCGAGGCAGTGCCCGGCCCGTCAGCGGTCGGCGTCGTGCATGAGGCCTGCGGGCAGCGGGACGCGGTCAGCGGCGCAGTCGCACGCGATAAACCCGGCGACATTCGGTGGTCATCCCGCGACAATGGCCGACGTGGAGGAGGTCGAGGTCGTCGTCGCGCATAACGAGCGCGCGACCCTGCGCGTCGGCGACGTGTTCCTGAAGATCGACGCTGACCAGGCCCGCACCGACGTCGAGGTCGAGGCGATGGCTATGGCGCCGATCCCGACTCCGGAGATCCTGTGGCGGAAGCCGCCCGTGCTCGCGCTCGCCGCCCTCCCGGGAACGGCACTCGGCCGACTCGGCGAGCCGTCGACCGCGTCGCCGGCGGCGTGGGCCGCGGCGGGTGCCGCCGCACGGATGCTGCACAACGCGCCGCCGCCATGGGCCGGCCAGAGCCTCGACGCGATCGCAGCGGAACTCGACGGCGAATGCGAGTGGCTCGTCACCAACGGCGTCCTTCCCACCGGCATGGTCACGCGCAACCGCCAGATTGCCGAGGCTGCGCTCCGGCCGTGGACGCCGGTGTTCACGCACGGCGACCTGCAAGTCGACCACGTGTTCGTCGACGGTGACAAGATCACCGGCGTAGTCGACTGGTCCGAGGCATGCCGGGGCGACGCCCTGTACGACCTCGCCGTCCTGACGCTCGGACACGAGGAGAACCTTGGCGACGTCGTCGCCGGCTACGGCACCGACGTCGACCTCGACGTGATCCGCGCGTGGTGGTCGCTGCGAAGCCTGTGCGGGGTCCGCTGGCTGGTCGAGCACGGCTTCGACCCGTTCGCGCCAGGCTGCGAGGTTGACGTGCTGAGGTCCCGGATGTGAGTCTGCACGAGCCCGACGGCTCGAGGCTCGCCTAATCAGTTGGACCGGCGTTCGCGCACGGCTGCCACGACCTTGGCGAGCTGGGCGTCGAAAGCGTCAAGCTGCTCAGCTTCGGCAGCGCTCGCGACGAAAGCGTGCCGATCGCAGGCTATGCCCCCGCGCCATATCCGCTCAATGGCGCGCGTCGCGGTGATGTCCGTCAACGGGTTACCGGACACGAGGACCAGGTCCGCGCGCTGCCCGCCGGCGACACGTCCTCGGTCGGCGAGGCCGAACACTCGTGCCGGCTGCGCCGTGGCAGCGGCCAGGGCCTGCGCCGGGCTGATGCCGCACCGGACAAGGAGTTCGAGCTCTCGGTGCAGGCTTGCTCCGAACACGGTCCCCGGGTTCGGAGCATCCGTGCCCGCCAGCAGAGTGACCCCCGCATCGGCCAGTCGCCGCACGTTGTCCTCGGCCCGCGAGTAGGGCGGCATTTGCCGGCCATGCCATCCCGAGGCATCCGAAGTCAGCCGGCGTGCCCAGGCGTCGCCGAGCGCTTCAGCGAGCCGTGGGTCCCCTACCACTGCTGCGCCACCCGGTTCGCCGAGGGTGTTCTCGATGGTGGCCAGCGTCGGACCGACCACGATTCCGGCTTCGGCCATGCGTTCGACCAGGGCCTTGTCCAGCTCGGCGTTCGCAGGGACGTGGGCCACCACATCGACACCGGCGGACACGACCTCCTCGACACCGGCCGTCGAGCTCACGTGAGCGACGACGAGCAGGCCGCGGGTGTGCGCGGCAATGACCAGTGCCTGGATGGTTTCGGGGTCCAGCGAGGGCCATAGACCCCCGGTGCCGGAGATGATCTTCAGATAGTCCGAGCCCGCCGCGATCCGTTCCGCCACGAATTGCCCGGCCTGGTCAGCGGCGGTCAACGTCGGGAACGGGGCGTACATCATCGACGGGTGCCCGCCGGGCGCGGTGGCACCGACACCCGAGGAACGCACGTCGGCCACGTCCGGACGGAGCCGGCCTGCTCCTTAGCGCTGGCCACCAGGTCGGGTTTGCTGAACATGTCGAGAACGGTGGTAACGCCGAAGGTCAACGATTGTGCGAGAGCGCCGGGAACGAGGTGCACGTGCGCGTCGATCAGACCGGGAAGCACCGTCCCGCCGCCCGCGTCGATAACTTCGTCGCCTTCTTGGGCGGCCGAGGCGACCGAGCACTTGGTGATCAGGCCGTCAGCGAACCGGACCGAAGTCCAGTCCTGCGACTTCGTCCCGTCAAATACCTTCGCGTTCACGATCGTCGTTGCCGCGCCCAAGCCGTCCTCCCCAAGGGATCCTAAACAACCTGAATAATAGAGGAAAGGAGGGAGGGGAGTGCCCCAGAACGGCAGCGGGCAAATGGACGTCACGCCGGATCGGGCGACGGCTAACACGTACAGCGCGCACCAACCCACGGGACTGAGAAGGGTGCGGCTCTCCTGGAATGAGCTAGCGGTCCTGGCAGCCGTAACCGCTGCCAGTCCGCCACCTCGCAGCACGCCAGCCTGTAAGCGTCCGGTGAAGCCGAGGTCCGCGAGGGTTCCTGCGAGGCTGGTGTCCTCTGTCACCGGGCCCGTCCGTCTATCAGACGAGTGGCGATCGCCGCTCCGGGGAGAGAAACGAGGAAATCCATGACAAGCAAGACAATTGGATCAAAGGTGGATCAGCAGGCGGTTCTCGGCGTCCTCAAGGGCGTGCGCGAGGCGTGGGAGGCGAACGACGCCGAGGCGTTCGTGGCCGACTACCTGGACGATGCCAGCGTGGTTCAGCCCGGCGTCTACAGGAAGGACCGGCAAGAGATCCAGAGCAGCATGGCCGGTGCGTTCGCGGGCCCACTCAAGGGATCGCGGGTGATCGACCAGCCCCAAGACGTCCGGTTCCTCAACGAGGGCACAGCCTTGATCGTCTAGTAGACGTTAGATATCCGCGGAGTAGAGGAAGGAAGTTCTGTCGATGGCGCTGTATGTGGCTTTGTGTTATTACGACCGGGACCGGTACTGGGACGAGCCTCCCGAGACCGAGTTCTCTCCCGAGTACACGGAGTTCGCTCGGCGGGCTACCGAAGCTGGGGTGATGCGCGGCGGTGAGGCGCTTCACCCGGTGACGATGTTGACCACCATCGCCGTTTCGGGCGGCAGGGGCGGCGACGTGATGTTGACAGACGGTCCGTACGCGGAGGCAAAAGAGGTCCTGGCCGGCTACTTCGTGCTGGAGACGGCCGATCTTGACGAGGCGATCGGCTGGGCGGTCCAGATCCCGGCCGCTTGGAGGGGCAAGATCGAACTCCGCCCGATCGCGCCACACCACGCCTAGGCGTCCCCTATGGACGCCAGCGCCGCCCTGGTCAAGGTGCTCAGGGAGGAAGGCCCGAGAGTGCTCGCCACCCTGGTCCGCTACCTCGGCGACTTGCCGGTGGCCGAGGACGCCCTCTCCGAGGCCACGATCGCCGCTCTGGAAGCTTGGCCCGCTTCGGGAATCCCGGACAACCCCCGGGCGTGGCTGACCGTGGTGGCACGGCGCAAGGCGCTCGATCTCCTAAGACGGGAGTCGGCCAGAGCGGGCAAGGAGACCGCGGCGTACCGATGGGGAACGGAGCGCGCGAAAGACGAGATAGAGGAGGTGATCGACGCGATGGAGACCGAGAGCCAGTTGCGAGACGACATGCTGCGCCTCATCTTCACCTGTTGCCACCCCGCTCTCAGCCGAGAGGCCCAGGTGGCCTTGGCCTTGCGCACGCTGGCCCGCCTCGAAGTTGATGCCATCGCCCGAGCCTTCTTGGTGCCCGAGGCCACCATGGCCAAGCGCCTGGTGCGGGGCAGGTCCAAGATCGCCACCGCGCGCATCCCTTATGTCATTCCCTCCGACGCGGAGCTCCCCGATCGTCTGGCCGCGGTGCTGGCCGTGGTGTACCTGATCGCCACCGAGGCCCACGCCCCAACCGGCGGGGACTCGGTGGCCCGGGTGGATCTGGAGGCCGAAGCCGTTCGCCTGGCCCGATTGCTGGTGGAGTTGATGCCCGACGAGCCCGAGGTGCTGTCTTTGCTGGCTCTGTTGTTGTTCACCTCAGCTCGCACTCCGGCGCGAAGCGACGCCGAGGGCCACGTCGTGACCCTCGCCAATCAGGACCGCGATCGATGGAACCGAGAAGCCATTGCGGAAGGATCTCGGTGGTTGCAAAGAGCTGTCAGCTGGTCGGGTGGTAAGGCGGGGCCTTACCAGCTTCAGGCTCACCTGGCTGCGGCTCACTCCACCGCTACGAGCTGGGCCGAGACGGACTGGGATCGGATCATCGAGCTCTACGACCTGCTCGGGTCGGTCGCAGCCAACCCAGTGGTGGCGCTCAACCGGGCCGTTGCGATCACGGAGCGCGACGGGCCGCAATACGGGCTTGCTGCGCTAGGGGCCATCGTCGGCATGGAGCGGTCCCATCTCTGGCACGCCGCACTGGCCGACAACCTGCGACGGCTTGGCCGGACGGCAGAGGCCGCCGAGGAGCTGGAAACCGCCGCCGCGTTGGCGCCCACCGAGGGAGAACGGCGGCTGCTTCTGTCCCGTCTCCTCGACGTGAGGTCCGAGCCCGCCTGACAAATTCCAGGGCTGCAGGTGTCCTCTACTGGTTTCGCCGTTCGTCCCTTCACCGAACCCAGATCCCGATCTCGGAGAGATCACATTACTTAGAGAGGAAAAGGACATGACTGGCAGCAACCCCGGACAGACGATCTCGCAGGAGAAGTACGTGTCCGTGGCCACCTTCCGCAAGACGGGCGTGGCGGTCGCGACGGCGACCTGGATCGTCCCGCTCGACGGCGGCCAGGTCGGTGTCTTGACCTCCTCGGCCTCCGGCAAGGCCAAGCGGCTACGGAACAACCCGAGCGTGACACTGCAGCCGAGCGACGTCCGAGGCCGGGTCAAAGCCGGCACCACGCCGGTGACCGGCACCGTTGAGCTGGTGACCTCCGGTCCGGACTTCGAGACGATCACGTCCAGGGTGAAGGCCAAGTACGGCCTGATGGTGCCAATCAGCCGGCTGATGGACCGTTTGCGACACCTGGGCAAAGGCCCCTTTCCCTATGCGGACACCGGCGTGGTGATCACGCTCCAGGGCTGATGCCCGCGGCGACCGTCACGTGGCAGAAGACGGTGAGCGTGAGAACTATTCCGTGATCTTGGTTAGGAGCAGCCAGGCGCTCGTGACGCCGCCAGCAAGAGCTACGAATACCGGCCCAACGAGGACGTAGAGTCCTGCGTGCACTCCGAGGGCCAGGACCAGGCCGGCAGCCAGCAGCAGCAACGAGGTGATCGTGGTGGGAGTTACAGCCTCGAGTACGGGCGCGATCGCCTGATTACTCCGCTCGCCCTGCGCGCGCCGGTCCAGAATGTGGGTGCCCGCACCGGTGATCACGGCGAGAACGATCAACTCGACGCCGAGCGTGGGGTACGCCTGCCGGGGAATCGCGATCAAGACTGAGATAGCAAGGACTATGGCGAACAGCCTTCCCCTGATACGGCACAGCAGATGCCGAATAGGCCCTGATGCGGAAATCAGGCAGGGGTGTCCGGTGCTGCGACGGCTGGCGTTGACACTAGCGAAGGATCACGCGGTGGCCGCCTTACCCGCCTACGCCATGCCCGTCACCAGGCCGGCCGGTACACCTTGCCGGACGCAACTCCCGCAGGTCATGCTCGGTAGCATCGCCGGTGGAGCGGTATGTGATCCGGGGCGGCAAAGAGGGTTACGAACGCCTCTTGCTGCTGTCTCGCGAACGGTGGCCTGACACTGCCGCGGGCCGGTGGTCGTTGGGGGCGGTCGCGCGAGGGCGCCTCGCCCTGAACTCGGGTAAGGCGAGCGGAACTGAGGGAGCCGCGTTGTGAACCCTGGGCGTCGGAGAGGGTGACTATGCTCCCGGCATGCGGCTGCATGTGATCGAACTCACGTGGGAACAAAGATCCGCTGGTCAGGCGGGGTTCCGGATGATCTGAGAGGCGCCCCCGACACGATTCGAACGTGCGCACCCGCCTCCGGAGGGCGGTGCTCTATCCCCTGAGCTACGGGGGCTCTAGGACGGAAAAAGAGTACCAGCACGGGACGTCGCTCTGGAACCAACGTGCCTGGCCGCACCCGGCTGAACGGGCCACGCGTCCGGCGTGTTGGCGCGGGAAGTCCTCGGGACGCGCTAGCCTCGCGGCGTGGCGGAGGCTCTGGGACGCGTACTCGTGGTGGACGACGACGAGGTAATTCGTCAGCTCATCGCCGTCAACCTCACCCTGGAAGGGTTCGACGTGGCGACCGCGGTGGACGGCCAGGATTGCCTGGACAAGGTCACCGCGATCGACCCAGACGTCATCACGCTCGACGTGATGATGCCTCGGCTGGATGGCTGGGTGACCGCGGGGCAGCTCCGGCGCAACCCGCAGACCAGCAAGATCCGGGTGGTGCTGATCACCGCGCGGGCCCAGGAGGACGACAAGAGCCGCGGCCGGGAGATCGGCGTCAACGCCTACCTGACCAAGCCGTTCGACCCGGGCGAGATGATCCGGGTGGTCCGCGAGCTGGCGGCCGGGGAGCCGGCCGACCAGGCGGCTGATGACGCGGCCGGGGGACGGCCGGAGAAAGCCTGAGGGCACCCCGGGCCAGCCCGGATACCCTTCTCTGAGTGATTACCGGCGAGCTCAGCGCGGCCGTGGCCGCGGCGGCCGACGCGGCCCGCGCCGCCGGTGAGCTGGCCGGACCCCCGCTGCCTGGCGGCGCGATCGCGCTGGCCGGCAGCTGGCGTCCCGTCCCGGCCACGGCGGGTGGCGGCCCGGGCAGCTACGCCACCACGATCCCGTTCCTGCTGGCCAGCCGGTCGCCGGGCGACCCCGCCCACATCGCCGCGGTGCTCGCGGCCCGGCTCACCCACGACGGGGCGGCGGCTGGCATCTGCCGCGCCTCGGTCACCGGGCCGGGGTACTTGTCTCTCACCGTCACCCAAGAGGCGCTAGGTCGGCTGGCCGCCCGGATCAGCCAGGCGGGCGCGGCCTGCGCGCGCAGCGACGCGCTGCGCGGAACCACGGTGGCCGCCCCGGCCGGGATCGTGCTGGCCGCCGCGGGCAGCTGGGACGAGGCCTGGCGGCGGCTGGCCGCGGAACTGGCTGGCCGGCTGTCCGGCGCGGCGGGGGCCGAGGTCACCTGGACGGATCCGCCGGACGGGTCCGCACCCAGTGAGCCGGGCGTGGTCGCTGCGGCCGTGGCGTTCGCCGGCCTAGACGCCATCCGGTACGCGCTCAGCCGGGCCGTACCCAGCGGGGCCGTGCCGAGCCGGGCCGGGCCCAGCCGGGCCGGGCTCAGCGGCGCCGGCCTGGAGCGCCACATCCGGGCCATCGATCCGCGCGGCGCGGCCGCGCAGCATCTGGGCAACCCCTTCTATGCTGTCCGGTACGCGCATGCGCACGCTGCGTCCATCCTCCGGCAGTCCGCTGACCTCGGCCTGCCAGCGGCGGACGTGGCCCAGTTCCAGCCGCGGCTGCTCGCCCACCCACGCGAGCAGACGCTGCTCGACGCGATGTCCTGGCTGCCAGAACGGGTGGCCGGGGCGGCGCGCCGCGGCCAGCCGCACGGGCTGGCCGCCTACCTCGAAGACCTGACCGGAAGGTACCTGGACTGGCAAGAATTCTGCCCGCTCAGCCAGCCCGGCGCGTTCCCGCCCGAGCCCGACCGGTGGCCCGGGCCCGACCCGCTGCCCGAGCCCGACCCGCCGCCCGAGCCCGACCCGCCGCCCGGCTCGGACCAGCCGCTCCGGCAGGCCAGGCTGGTGCTGGCCGACGCGGCGCGGACCGTGCTCGGCACCGGCCTCGGGCTGCTCGGCGTGGCCGCGCCCGGCGGCGTCTAGCCGGACAGCGCAACTAGCCAGACAGTGCAACTAGCCAGACAGTGCAACTAGCCAGACAGTGCAACGCCAGCCAGACCGACCACAACCGACCAGCAAGGAAGCCCGATGAGCCGTGTCGCCCACCCCGCCGGCCCGCGCCACGCCGACCAGTTGCCCGCGGAGCACCCACCGACGCCGCCGCGCGAGCTGAACGCGCTGGACCCGGCCATCTGGCCGCGGACCGCGCAGCGGGCCGGTGGCGTGTTCACCATCGGCGGCCTGGACGTGCGGGACCTGGCCGCCGAGTTCGGCACCCCGTTGTTCATCACCGACGAAGACGACTTCCGGCTGCGCTGCCGTGGCTACCGGGAGGCGTTCGGCGAGGCGGCTGGGGTGTTCTACGCGGCCAAGGCGTTCTGCTGCCGGGGCGTGCTGCGCTGGGTGGCCGACGAGGGCCTGGGCGTGGACGTGTGCACCGGCGGCGAGCTGGAGGTGGCGCTGCAGGCCGGGGTGCCCGCCGGCCAGATCACGCTGCACGGCAGCAACAAGCTGACCAGCGAACTGACCCGGGCGCTGGACGTGGGTGTGGGCCACATCGTGGTGGACTCCTTCGAGGAGATCGCCCGGCTGGCCTACCTGACCGAGCCGGACGTCACCAGCGTGACCACGCAGCCCGCCCGGCGGCCGAGCGTCCTGGTCCGGGTGACCACCGGGGTCGAGGCGCACACCCACGAGTTCGTGGCCACCGCGCACGACGACCAGAAGTTCGGCTTCTCGCTGTCCTCCGGGGCGGCGGCCGAGGCGGTCCGCCGGGTGCTGGCCTGTCCGGGCCTGGACCTGGCCGGCCTGCACTCGCATATCGGGTCGCAGATCTTCGACACCGACGGCTTCGAGATGGCCGCCCGCCGGGTGCTCGGCCTGGCCGCCGCGATCCGCGACGAGCACGGGACGGCGATCCGCGAGCTCAACCTGGGCGGCGGGCTGGGTATCGCCTACACGGACGAGGACGACCCAGCCGACATCAAGATCATCGCGCAGCACTTGAACGAGATCGTGCGGGCCCAGTGCGCCAGCGCGGGGCTGCCGGTGCCCAGGCTCACGGTCGAGCCGGGGCGCGCCATCGCCGGGCCTGGCACCGTTACGCTGTACGAGGTCGGGACGGTCAAGGACGTGGACGGGCTGCGCAGCTACGTGAGCGTGGACGGCGGGATGAGCGACAACATCCGCACCGCGCTGTACGACGCGGAGTACACCACCGTGCTGGCGTCCCGGGAGTCGGCGGCGGCGGGGATGCTGTCCCGGGTCGTTGGCCGGCACTGCGAGAGCGGGGACATCGTGGTCCGGGACTGCTACCTGCCGTCCGATCTGGTCCCCGGCGACCTGCTCGCGGTGGCCGCCACCGGTGCGTACTGCCGGTCGATGGCCAGCAACTACAACCACATCGGGAGGCCGGCCGTGGTGTCCGTCCGGGACGGCGCGGCCCGGCTGCTGGTGCGCCGGGAGACTATCGAGGATCTGCTCCGGCTGGACGCAGGGTGAAGCGCACGGTGCAGCGCACGGTGCAGCGCACGATGCAGCCCAGCGGGCAGCGCCGGGTGAGAGGAGAGCGGCCGTCGTGCGGACGCTGAAGGTAGCCCTGCTGGGCTGCGGCACAGTGGGCTCGGAGGTGTTCCGCCTGCTCGGCCAGCAGGCGGACGACCTGGCCGCGCGGATCGGCGCCCGCCTCGAGGTGGTCGGGGTGGCGGTGCGCCTGCCCGGCCGCAGCCGCGCGGTGCCGATAGATCCCCGCCTGCTCACCGGCGACTCCATGGCCCTGGTCACCCGGCCGGACGTGGACATCGTGATCGAGGTGATCGGCGGCATCGAACCGGTGCGGTCGCTGCTGCTGGCCGCGATGAAGTCCGGCAAGTCGGTGGTCACGGCCAACAAGGCGCTGCTCGCCGAGGACGGCGCCACGCTGCACGAGGCGGCCAGGGAGAACGGCACCGACCTCTACTACGAGGCGGCCGTGGCCGGGGCCATCCCGCTGCTCCGGCCGCTGCGCGAATCGCTGGCCGGCGACGCCGTGTACCGGGTGCTCGGCATCGTGAACGGCACCACCAACTACATCCTGGACCGGATGGACACCTCCGGCGCCGGGTTCGCCGACGCGCTGGACGAGGCCCAGTCGCGGGGTTACGCCGAACCGGACCCGACCGCGGACATCGAGGGCTTCGACGCGGCGGCCAAGGCGGCCATCCTGGCCGGGCTGGCCTTCCACACCGGAGTCACCGCGGCGGACGTGTACCGGGAGGGCATCACCGCGGTGACCGCCGCGGACATCGCGAGCGCCAAGGCGCTGGACCGGGTGGTCAAGCTGCTGGCCATCTGCGAGCGCCGGGACGGCGGGGTCTCGGTCCGCGCGCACCCGGCGATGATCCCGCGATCGCACCCGCTGGCCGGCGTCCGGGAGGCCTACAACGCCGTGTTCGTCGAGGCGGAGTCGGCGGGCCGGCTCATGTTCTACGGCGCGGGCGCCGGGGGAGTGCCCACCGCCAGCGCGGTGCTCGGCGATGTGGTCGCGGTGGCGCGCAACCAGATAGCGGGCACCCGCGGGCCGGACGCGTCCACCTACGCCAAGCTGCCCGCGCTGCCCATGGGCGAGACGCTGACCCGGTACCACGTGGCGCTGGACGTGGCCGACCGGCCCGGCGTGCTGGCCCGGGTGGCGGACACCTTCGCCCGGCATGACGTGTCCATCAAGGCGGTGCGCCAGGAGGGCCGGGGCGACGACGCGCAGCTGGTCATCGTGACGCACATCGCCCCGGACGCCGCCCTCTCGCGTTGCGTCGCAGAACTCGGCACTATGGATTCCGTCCGCGCGGTGGCCAGTGTGATGCGTGTGGAGGGGGAGGCCGACGAATGAACGCCACTCTGAAGTCCAAGTCCGCGACCGCAGCGGCGGCCGCCGCCACGGCAGGAGCCGCCACGGCGGAGGCCGCGGCGGGGTCCGCCCAGTCCGCGGCCGCCGCACCGGGCTACCGGCCGTGGCCCGGCGTGATCACGCAGTACCGGGAGTGGCTGCCGCCGCTGCCGGATGGCGGGACGGTCATCACCCTCGGCGAAGGGGCCACTCCGCTGCTGCCGGCCCCGGTGCTGTCCGCGCAGACCGGGTGTGATGTCTACCTCAAGGTCGAAGGGGCCAACCCGACCGGCTCGTTCAAAGACCGCGGGATGACGATGGCGTTGAGTATGGCGGTTGGACGTGGTGCTACGGCGGTGATCTGCGCCTCCACGGGGAATACCAGCGCGAGCGCGGCCGCCTACGCGGCCCGGGCCGGGCTGTCCTGCGCCGTCCTGGTGCCGCGCGGGAAGATCGCGCTGGGCAAGCTGGCTCAGGCCCTGGTGCACGGGGCCAAGCTGCTCCAGGTGGACGGCAACTTTGACGACTGCCTGGAGCTGGCCAGGAAGCTGGCCGCCGAGTACCCGGTGGCCCTGGTCAACTCCGTCAACCCGGACCGGCTGCAAGGACAGAAGACGGCCGCGTTCGAGATCGTCGACGAGCTGGGCGACGCGCCGGACGTGCACTGCCTGCCGGTCGGCAACGCGGGCAACATCTCCGCCTACTGGATGGGCTACACGCAGTACGCCGCGGCGGGCCGGGCCAGCCGGGCGCCCCGGATGTGCGGCTTCCAGGCCAGCGGCGCGGCGCCGATCGTGCGCGGCCAGCCGGTGCGCGCCCCGCAGACCATCGCGACCGCGATCCGGATCGGCAACCCGGCGTCCTGGAGTCTGGCCGAGGCCGCCCGGGACGAGTCCGGCGGGCTGATCGGCTCGGTGACCGACCGGCAGATCTTCGCCGCGTACCGGATGCTGGCGGCGAAGGAAGCCGTGTTCGGCGAGCTGGCCTCCGCAGCCGGGGTGGCCGGGCTGCTCCAGGCGCGGGAAGAGGGCCAGGTCCCGGCGGGCGTGCGGGTGGTCTGCACGGTGACCGGCAACGGCCTCAAGGACCCGGACTGGGCGGTGTCCGCGGCTCCGGCCCCGATCACCATCGCCGCCGACCCCTCGGCCGCCGCGGCCGCGCTGGGCCTGGCCTGAGCCGGGGACCGCACGCGTGACCACGGGCGCAACCACGGAGTCCCGCTGGCTGGACGGACCGGTGGTGGTCCGGGCCCCGGCCAGCAGCGCCAATCTCGGCCCCGGTTTCGACGCGCTCGGCCTCGCGCTGTCCCTGCACGATGTGGCCGTGGTCCGGGTGACCGGCGGCGGGCTCGACATCGAGGTGTCCGGCGAGGGCCGGGAGACCGCGGGCGCGGGCGAGGATCATCTCGTGGTGCGGGCCATCCGCGCCGCGTTCGACCAGCTCGGCGGCCAGCCGCCCGGCCTCGCACTACGCAGCCTGAACGCCATCCCGCACAGCCGCGGGCTCGGCTCGTCCGCGGCCGCCATCAGCACCGGGATCCTGGCTGCCCGGGCGCTGGTCCGGGGCGGGGCCGACCTGCTCCCGGACCCCGCCGTGCTGCAACTGGCCGCTGCCCTGGATGGGCATTCGGACAACGTGGCGGCCTGCCTGCACGGCAGCCTGACGATCGCCTGGACCGCGGATCGGGCCGGACCCGGTGACGGCGCCCAGCCGGCCGCGCCCCGGATGATCCGGCTGCCGGTGCTTGACGAGATCCGCCCGGTGCTGTGCATTCCGGAACAGGGCCTGGCCACGGCCACCGCCCGCGGCGCGCTGCCCGCGACGGTGCCGCACCGGGACGCGGCCGCGAACTCGGCGCGCAGCGCCCTGCTGGTCGCGGCGCTCACCCGGGATCCGTCGGTGCTGTTCGACGCGACCGAGGACTACCTGCACCAGCGATACCGGGCCGAGGTCATGCCGGGCACCGTCGGCCTGCTCGGCCGGCTCCGCGCGGCCGGCGTGGCGGCCACCGTGTCCGGGGCCGGGCCGGCCGTCCTCGCGCTCACCGTCGCCGGTGCGCAACCTGGGCCTGACCTGGTGGATTCAATTGCTGCTGAAACGGGTATCGGATGGCGTATAAGCCCCCTGGACATCGACCGGCACGGCGCAACCCTCCAGACCGCCGTGCCAGCCGAACGCTCCTGAGACAGCGCGCGGCAAGCGCACCCGGATGCCCGGCCCCCAGCCGCCCGGCTCCCGGACGCCCAGCACACCTGCCTCGGGCGAGCCGCACGGGATACTCCCGGACGGCTGGCCAGGATCCGCTACGACACACGGACCGGTGCCGAGGGAATGCTGTGGGCGCTCCTAGTGTTAAGGTAGGCACTGCACCAGATACCCCGCCATGGGGTCAGGTGCTCGCCCGTCACTTGTCGCCTGACCGGCCTTACCGCCGGGCGGGGCCAGTGACGCTCCGTCAACTCTCTGGTTCACCACCTCCCCTCCGCGTACACAGAACACGGAGTGGTTCTGGTGAACCGGAAGCGGACGGAGTACCAAGGCGGGCTACCCCAGCCGTCTGGGCTCGTTCCGAAACCCCTGACCCGGCGATGGAATCCGGGTTAGTCCCTCGGTTGCCAGCCGTAGCCATCGGGCAGGCAGGCAGCCGCCAGGCACGCAGGGTAGCGGGGCGAGAAACAGGCGACAGCCCGCGTCGTGGCAGTACGGGCATGGCAAAAACTGCAGTACCAGGCCCGGCCGATTCGCCGGGCCGTGACACCGGGTCAACCGGCCGCATGCGCGGCCGGAGCCCGCTCCCTGGGAAGGACCCCTCGTGAGCGACACCACCGAAATCTTCACCGGCTCCTCAGGCACCCCTGAGGCGTCCCCGTCGGGACCGGACAACGGTCCGTCGGGCGTGGCATCCCCCGCCGGTGAGACGGTGACCGACAAGCCCACCCGCCGCGGCGGTTCCGGGCTGTCCGGCATGCTGCTGGCCGATCTGCAGCGGATCGCGCAGTCGATGGGCATCACCGGCACCGGCCGGATGCGCAAGGGCCAGCTCGTCGAAGCCATCCAGGCCAGGCAGGCAGGCGGCGCCGCCTACGCAGCATCGTCTACACCGCGGCAGGACGGCGGAGCCGGCTACCCCCAGCCGGGCGGTGAGTCTGTCAACGGCCAGCAGGCCGCTAACTCGCCGGCTGGCGACGGGAGCGGGGCATACGACAACTCAGTCCAGCGTGGCGCGCCTGCGGGAGCCGGCGCACCTCGCCAGCGTGAGCAGGACGCCATGGATTCAGACACACCCACTCAGCCCGCTCTGGGCGACGCCGGGCACGCATCCGTGCCGGCGCAAGAAGCAGCCGCCGCGACCCGTGAGGCGCAGCGAGACGGGTCCCGCGGGGGCGCGCGGGCCGGTGGCCCCGCTCAGGGGGACCCGGCGCAGGGCGGCCAGGGACGGGGCGGCCAGGGACAGGCCGCGGACGGCCAGCTCGCCTTCGGCGGGCAGGACGCCGCCGAGCCGGGCCGGAACGGCCAGGCCGAGGGCGGTGGCCGCGCGGCCGACGGCGGACAGCAGCAGGGTGACGGCCAGCGGCGCGACCGCCGGCGCAACGGGCGGCGGGACGACCAGGCCCGCGCGGCGGACGACGGCGGCCAGCGTGACGGCGGCCAGCGTGACGGCGGCCAGCGTGACGGCGGCCAGCGTGACGGCGGCCAGCGTGACGGCCAGCGCGATGGTGGCCGCGACAGCGGCGCCCGGGACAGCGGCGCCCGGGACAGCGGCGCCCGGGACAGCGGCGCCCGGGACAGCGGCGGCCAGCGGGACGGTGGCCAGCGCGGTGGGCAGATGATCGACCGCGGCGACGACGACGACGGGTCGGGCCGCCGGCGCAGCCGGGACCGGTTCCGCAACCGCAACCGCCGTCGCGAGCGGGGGGTCGGCGGCGCGGAGGCCGAGCCGGTCATCGCCGAGGACGACGTGCTGATCCCGATCGCCGGCATCCTCGACGTGCTGGACAACTACGGCTTCATCCGGACGACCGGGTACCTGCCCGGCTCCAACGACGTGTACGTGTCGCTGTCCCAGGTGCGCCGGCACGGGCTGCGCAAGGGCGACGTGATCGAGGGCGCGGTCCGGCAGCCGCGCGACGGCGAGCGCCGGGAGAAGTTCAACGCCCTGGTCCGCCTGGACAAGATCAACGGGCTGGACCCGGAGCAGTCCCGTGGCCGCCCCGACTTCTCCAAGCTGGTCCCGCTGTACCCGCAGGACCGGCTCCGCCTGGAGACCGACCCCGGCGTGCTGACCACGCGGATCATGGACCTGGTCAGCCCGATCGGCAAGGGCCAGCGCGGCCTCATCGTGTCGCCGCCCAAGGCGGGCAAGACGATGATCCTGCAGGCCATCGCCAACGCGATCACCAAGAACAACCCGGAGTGCCACCTCATGGTCGTGCTGGTGGACGAGCGGCCTGAGGAAGTCACCGACATGCAGCGCTCGGTCAAGGGCGAGGTGATCCACTCCACCTTCGACCGCCCGGCCGAGGACCACACCACGGTGGCCGAGCTGGCCATCGAGCGGGCCAAGCGCCTGGTGGAGATGGGCCACGACGTGGTCGTGCTGCTGGACTCCATCACCCGGCTGGGCCGCGCCTACAACCTGGCCGCCCCGGCCAGCGGCCGGATCATGTCCGGTGGTGTGGACTCCACCGCGCTGTACCCGCCGAAGCGGTTCTTCGGCGCGGCGCGGAACATCGAGCACGGCGGCTCGCTGACCATCCTGGCCACCGCCCTCATCGAGACCGGGTCCCGCGCGGACGAGGTCATCTTCGAGGAGTTCAAGGGCACCGGCAACATGGAGCTGCGGCTGCGCCGTGAGCTGGCCGACAAGCGGATCTTCCCCGCGATCGACGTGGATGCCTCCGGCACCCGCAAGGAGGAGATCCTGATGACCCCCGAGGAGCTGAAGATCGTCTGGCAGCTCCGCCGGGTGCTGCACGCCTTGGAGCCGCAGCAGGCCCTCGAAGTGCTGATGGAGCGGATGAAGGAGACCAAGAGCAACGCGGAGTTCCTGCTCCACGTGCAGAAGACCACCGTCGGCCAGGACCGCGGCTGACCACGGCTGACCGCGGCCGGCCAGGGAATCTCCAGGCCCCGCAGCGCGTTGCAGGGTCTGGCACACTGAGACCACCAATAGCGCGGTACCGGTTCACGCCCGGCGGCACTGCCCGCCCGCGGCGACCCGGCGACCGCCGGAGCTAGGAGTAGCGAAGTGAAGCCAGGCATCCACCCTGACTATGTAGTGACTGAGGTGACCTGCACCTGCGGGAGCACGTTCACCACCCGGAGCACGGCCAAGAGCGGCGCGATCCACGCCGACATCTGCTCCAGCTGCCACCCGTTCTACACCGGCAAGCAGAAGATCCTCGACACCGGCGGCCGCGTGGCCCGGTTCGAGCGCCGGTTCGGCAAGCAGGCAACGGGCTCCAAGTAGCTTTACCCGGTCACCGTGCTGGGACGGCATGGCACAGCCATGCGGTCGCGGCACGGTGATCGTCCGTTTGGGGCAGGATCGACTAGAGGAGGACGACGGTGTTCGACCGGCTCGGTGAGCTGGCGGCGGAGCACGCGGACCTGGAGCGCACGCTCGCGGACGCTGCCGTGCATGCCGACCCCGAGCGCGCCCGGGCGCTGTCCCGGCGCTACGGCGAGATCACCCCGATCGTCGAGACCTACCGCGAGTGGCAGCAGACGTCCGCCGACGAGGCCACCGCGCGCGAACTGGCCGGCGAGGACCCGTCGTTCGCGGTCGAGGCCGAGCAGCTGGGCCGGCACCGGGCCGAGCTCGAGGACCGGCTGAACGAGTTCCTCGCGCCCCGGGATCCCAGTGACGGCAAGGACGTCATCCTGGAAGTGAAGGCGGGCGAGGGCGGCGAGGAATCCGCCCTGTTCGCCGGGGACCTGCTGCGCATGTACCTGCGCTACGCCGAGCGCCAGGGCTGGAAGACCGAAGTCCTCGACTCCACCATGACCGGCCTGGGCGGCTACAAGGACGTCACGGTCGCGGTCAAGTCGGGCGGCAGGCGCGCGGCCGGCGACGGCGTCTGGTCCCGGCTCAAGTACGAAGGCGGCGTGCACCGGGTGCAGCGGGTCCCGGTCACCGAATCGCAGGGCCGGATCCACACCTCGGCCGCGGGCGTGCTGGTGATGCCGGAGGCCGACCCGGTCGAGGTCACCATCGACCCGAACGACCTGCGCGTGGACGTGTACCGGTCGTCCGGCCCGGGCGGGCAGAGCGTGAACACCACCGACTCGGCGGTGCGCATCACGCACAAGCCGACCGGCATCGTGGTCTCCTGCCAGAACGAGAAGAGCCAGCTGCAGAACAAGGAGCAGGCGATGCGCATCCTGCGCGCCCGGCTGCTGGCCCAGGCGCAGGCGGACGCCGACGCCCAGGCCTCGGCCGAGCGGCGCAACCAGGTCAAGGAAGTGGACCGGTCGCAGCGGGTCCGCACCTACAACTTCCCGGAGAACCGCATCTCCGACCACCGGGTCGGCTTCAAGGCGTACAACCTGGACCACGTCATCGACGGCGACCTGGACGCGGTGATCACCGCTCTGGTGGACGCGGACCGCTCCGAGCGCGCGGCAGCGTCCGATGCCAGCTGAGCTGGCCAGGCCGCGCCCGTCCGCGCCGGCTGACGCCCGCGGGCGGCTTCCCCGAGGCACCGATGACCTTGCTGCTTAACGAAATTGCGGTCGCTTCGTCCAGGCTGGCCGAGGCCGGCGTGGATTCGCCGCGGTCAGATGCGGAGCAGATCGCGGCTCACGTGCAAGGCGTGTCGCGGACCGAGCTGCACCGGGTCACGGACGCCGAGTTCAACCCCCGGTTCTGGGACGAGATAGCCCGCCGCGAGGCGCGGGAGCCGTTGCAGCACATCACCGGGCATGCCTACTTCCGGTATCTGGACCTGGCGGTGGGGCCGGGCGTGTTCGTGCCGCGGCCGGAGACCGAGGTGATGACCGGCTGGGTGATCGACCGGCTGCGGGAGATGGACGTGACCGAGCCGCTGGTCGCCGACCTGGGCACCGGGTCGGGCGCGATCGCGCTGGCCATCGCCCAGGAGGTGCCGCGGTCCCGGGTGCACGCGGTCGAGGTGGACCCGCTGGCCCGGAGCTGGGCGCAGCGCAACATCGACCGGTGCGCGGCCGCCGCGCCGCACACCGCGGGCCGGGTCACGCTGCACGGCGAGGACTTCGGCGCCGCCCTGCGCGACCTGGACGGCGCGGTGGATCTGGTGGTCAGCAACCCGCCGTATATTCCGTGGGGAGCCTCGGTGCCGCCGGAGGTCGGCGAGTACGACCCGGCCACCGCGCTGTGGGGCGGCGCCGACGGCATGGACGCGGTCAAGGTCGTGGAGCGGACCGCGGCCCGGCTGCTGCGCGGCGGCGGCATCGTCGCGGTGGAGCACGGCGCCCCGCAGGGTACCGCGGTGTACTGGGTCTTCGCCGAGGAGCGGGGCTGGCGGGACACCCGCAACCACCGCGACCTGGCCGGCCGGGACCGTTTCGTCACCGCGGTCTGGCCGGGGCCGCAGAGGTGGGAGGATGAACGCCCATGAGCGAGCTGGAGCAAGAGGATGAGCGAGCGGTTTGACTGCACGGACCCGGCGCAGCTAGCGGAGGGCCTGCAGGAAGCGCAAGCCGCGCTGCGCCGCGGCCAGCTGGTCGTGCTGCCGACCGACACGGTCTACGGGGTCGCGGCCGAGGCCTTCGACCCGATCGCGGTGGACCGCCTGCTGGCGGCCAAGGGGCGCGGCCGCGACATGCCGCCGCCGGTGCTGGTCGGCACGGTCCGCGCGGCTATCGCGCTGATCCAGGAGCTCGGCGAGATGGGCAAGGACTTGATCGACGAGTTCTGGCCCGGCGGGCTGACCCTGATCTTCAAGTCCAGCCCTACCCTGGTCTGGGATATCGGCGAGACCAAGGGCACGGTCGCGATTCGGATGCCGCTGCACGCGGTCGCGCTCGGCCTGCTCAAGAAGACCGGCCCGCTGGCGGTGAGCAGCGCCAATTATTCGGGGCAGCCGCCCGCCACCACCGCCGACGAGGCGGTCGCCCAGCTCGGCGACAGCGTGGCGGTCTACCTGGACGGCGGGTCCTGCGCCGCGGACGTGCCGTCCACCATCGTGGACCTGACCGGCTCGGTGCCGAGGCTGCTCCGGCCCGGCGTCATCCCGCCGGACCGGCTCCGTGAGGTCGTCCCGCTGGTGGACGCGGATGCGTTCGCGCCCGATCCGGCGGAGCGGGAAGATCCGGTCATACCGGACGAGACGGACACTCCGGACAGCGCGCCGACTGCCACCGAAACCGCTGCGGCTGCCACCGACACCGCCCCGGCTGCCACCGACACCGCTGCGGCCGCCACCGGCCGCGCTGCGGCCGCCAGTGGCAGCGAACCGGGTAAGGTGGCAAACGTACCGGGCGAGGCGGATGAATCGGACGGCGTGCCGGCCAGCGAGTTAACGGCCGACGAGAACGGCGCTGCTCCTGAGGGCCCCGGTCAAGTGCTCTAGAGTTGATTGCTGATGGACAGCCAATCAGGCGGGCCGGGTGAGCCGGGATGAAAGAGTACGGTCTCACGGTACTGATCGCAGCTACTGTGACCTACCTGCTCACCCCCCTGGTCCGCAAATTCGCTATCTGGTTCGGGGCCTGGCACGAACCCCGGGAGCGGGACGTGCACACCGATCCCGTCCCGGAACTGGGCGGGCTGGCCATCTACTGCGGGCTCGCCGCCGCCTTGCTGGTCGCCTCCCGGATGTTCCCGCTGAGCGGCGTCTTCGCCGGCACCCGGGTGAGTAGCGGGCTGCTGCTGGCCGGCGGCGTCGTGGTCGTGATAGGCGTGGTGGACGACCGCTGGGGGCTGGGCGCGCTGACCAAGCTGGTCGGCCAGGTCGGGGCAGGCGCGATCCTGGTCTGGAGCGGCGCGGTGATCGACTGGCTGCCGCTGCCCGGCGGCGGCACGCTGGTGCTGACCTCTGATGAGGGGACCGCGCTGACGATCCTGATGGTCGCCCTGACGATCAACGCGGTCAACTTCATCGACGGGCTGGACGGGCTGGCCACCGGCGTCGTCGGTATCGGCGCGGCCGCGTTCTACCTGTACTACTACACGCTGGCCAAGCGGCTGGGGCTGAGCGAACTCGCCGACCCGGCGCTGGCCTCGGCCGTGCTGGCCGGGGTCTGCCTGGGCTTCCTGCCGCACAACTTCCACCCGGCCCGGATCTTCCTGGGCGACACCGGGGCCATGCTGCTCGGCCTGCTGCTGGCCTACGCGCCTATCTCCAGCCTGGCGTTGATCAATCCCCAGTCGCTGGTCGGCCCGTCCGCCTACAGCGGCGGCACGGTCAACCGGTTCCCGGAGATCCTGCCGCTGCTGCTGCCCGCCACTATCCTGCTCATCCCGTACGTCGACCTGCTGCTGGCCGTGGTCCGGCGGACCCGCGCCGGGCTGTCCCCGTGGCAGGCGGACAAGAAGCACCTGCACCACCGGCTGCTGGACATCGGGCACTCGCACCGGACCAGCGTGCTCATCATGTACCTGTGGGCGACGCTGTTCGCCGGCACGGTCGTGCTGCTGTCGATCATCCGCACCAAGCTGCCGGTGCTGGGCGTCGTCACGCTGGCCGGGTTCCTGGTCCTGCTGTGGCTGACCATGCCGCGGCTGCGGCCCTGGGGCCGGCGGAGCGCACCCCGGCTGACGCCGGCCGGGACCATCCGGCCGCCCGCCGTCACGGCGCCCGCCGACCCGAGGCTGGCCAGGCCGGCCCCGGAGGCGGCGCTGACTGGCCGGGACCGGACGGCTGGCTATGCCGGGCCGGCCGCCTACGATCCACCCGATGCCTACGATGCGCCGGCTCGGTACGACACGCTGGCCGGCTATGGCGTCACGGACCCCCGGACGGCGGCGGCCGCCGGCCGCCCGGGCCACCGTTACCCGGCAGGCGACGGGGTGGGCAACGGACTCCCGGGTGGGAGCCCGGCGGACACGGGGTATCCCGACGGTTACCCGGCGAGTCCGGCGGCACCCGGCGGAGCTGGGCCGACCGCGGCCGGGGAGGCTAGCCGAGCCGAGCCGCCCTGGGAGGCGCCCGTGGAGAGGCGCTGGGACGCCCCGGCCGAGCCGGGGGAGACCGAGCCGGAGGACGCCCAGGAGCAGCCCGAGCCTGGCCGCCCAGCCTGGCCCGGCGAGTACCCGGAGACGCAAGATCCGCTGCTGCCGTGGCGTTCCAGCTAGCTTGACTTAGCTTGCCGGGTGCCCGGCCCGGCCGGGTGGCGCGGTGGCCCGATTCGTCCCTTTATGTGAACTCTGTGCAAATTAACGATGTACTGGGAGTAAAGGGCGGTTCTGGTAAACTTCACCACACCAGGCCGCCTGGTGACGACCGGCTATAAGAGCTTGTGATATCTTTCACGAGCAGTCGCTCAAAGACGAGTGAGGGGTCCGTGATAGGTTTCCTTGACCCGGCGGACTACTCCGAGGTCCGCATCGGCGGCACGCGGGCTCGTTGCCAGTCCCGTGCGGCAGGCGGGCCGGTTCGTCCGCGAGTCAAGTGTCCTCCTACCGAGCCCTCCGGAGCCACCTGAGATGCTGGCGAGATATGGCCCGATCGCCTGGCGGTCCGCGGCGGTCACCGCCGTTGCCGCGGTCATCATGGTAGCGATCGCCACCGTGATCGGCGGTACCAAGGGCCTGCTCGGCGGCGTGCTTGCGGTGGCCCTGGTCACCGCGTTCTTCGCCATCAGCATCGTCGCCGTGGGGTCGGCCGCCAGGATCAGCCCACAGGCCATGATGGCCACTGCGCTGGGCACCTACGTGTTCAAGATACTCGCGCTGGTGATCGTGGTATCGAGGTTCACCGATACGACCGCGTTCAACAGCCGGCTGTTCGGGGTGACCGCGGTCGTCTGCATCCTGGTGTGGTGCGGTAACCAGGTCGTCTGGTCGATGCGGCTCAAGATGCTGTACGTGGAACCGGACGGGGAACGGTGACGCGTGACGCTTCTATCGCTCCCGGACAGCGGATCGCGGCCCGCGGTAAGCACCGCTGTGGTGCTGGCGCGGCAAGGTCCCGGCCGTGGTGAGCGATGGTGGCCGTGGGCCGCAACCGGATCGGCGCCAGCAGCGGTGGGAGCGCCGGCAGCAGTGGGAGCGCCGGCCGCGGTTGGAGCCTGGCCAGCCGCAGCGGGGCCGCGCCGGGCAGCCGGTGAGCGCGGACGAGGAGCGATTCGGCTTGGCGGTGTTCAGCTACCTGATCACCGGTATGGCAATCTACGGTGCCATTGGCTGGTTCGCCGGCCGCTGGGCGCACCTGCCTGTCCTCTTTCCGATCGGGATGGTCGCGGGCCTCGGGTTCGCCATCGCGCTGGTCATCTTCCGCTTGCGCGCGCGGTGACCGTCGCTGGCCCTGGGCCGGCCGGCAGCGTGCGAGAACAACAAGGAGTGCATTGTGAGTGACGTCCTGGCTACGGGGTTCCCGGGCGGATGCCACATCTTCAGCGGCTGCGGCTATCCGGCGCCATCGATCAGCGACTTCTATTTCAAGCCGATCTTCACCATCGGCAGCTTCGAGTTCACCAAGCCGATCCTGCTGATGCTGATGGCCGCGGCCATCGTCCTCATTTTCTTCGGCGTGGCGTTCAGACGCCCCAAGCTGGTGCCGCGGGGCACGCAGAACCTTGGCGAGCTGGGGGTCTTCTTCGTCCGTGACCAGATAGTGCGGCCGCAGCTTGGCAAGAAAGGTGATGGGTTCCTGCCGTTCCTGGTTGCCATGTTCTTCTTCATCTGGATCATGAATGTCTTTGAGATAATCCCGGGGATCATGTTCCCGGCGACCTCAAAATTCGCCTTCCCGCTGGGGCTGACGCTGATCGTGTGGTGCACTTACATGGGTCTCGGGATCCGTACCCAGGGCCCTATCGGCTACTTCAAGAACATGGCGGTACCGCAGGGTGCGCCATGGTGGATCCTGCCGATCCTGTCACCCATCGAGCTGCTCTCCAACATCTTCATCCGGCCGTTCACCCTGTCGGTCCGGCTCTTCGCCAACATGCTGGCCGGGCATGTTCTGCTCCTGGTGTTCGGACTGGGGGCCTGGTACCTGTTCAGCCTGTCGGTCGGACTCCTCTACGCGGCGGCATCGCTGACCGTCTACCTGCTCGTCACGGTGCTGGAGGTGCTGGTCACGCTGCTGCAGGCGTTCATCTTCACGACGCTGACCGCGTTCTACTTCTCCGATTCGCTCGAGACGGCGCACTGAGCGGCGCACTCACCCAAGCCAGACCCGGCGTCAAGAGCCGCTGGGCCAGAGAAAGGGATACCGTAACATGCATCTCCTGGTGCATCACTTGCTGTTCGTCGCTGTGGGCAATACCACCACCACCTTCAAAATCGTAAACCTGGGCGCGCTCACCTATGGTCTAGCCGCCATCGGCCCCGGTGTTGGCATCGGGCTGATCTTCGGGCACGCGATCGAGGCGATGGCCCGGCAGCCGGAGGCGCAGGGGACGATCACAGGGTATATGTGGATCGGCTTCACGCTCGCGGAAGCACTGGCGCTCATCGGCATAGCTGTGCCGTTCTTCATTAAATGAGGGATCCGAGAGGCAACCGAATATGTTCCACTTCGCACAGAGTGGTACGCAGAACCCACTCGTCCCTAACACGACCGAGCTGATCCTCGGGATATTCGCGTTCTTCGTCGTATTCGGGGTGCTGGCCAAGTTCCTCCTGCCGCGCCTCCAGCGCACCTTGGCGGAGCGCACCGAGGCCATCGAGGGTGGCATCCAGCGGGCCGAGCACATGCAGGCCGAGGCGGAGCGGGCGCTGGCCGAGTACCGGCAGCAGCTGGCCGAGGCCCGGCAGGAGGCCGGCCTGCGCGAGAAGGCCCGCGAGGAGGGCGCCCAGATCATCGCGGAGCTGCGCGAGCAGGGCGAGGCGGAACGCCGCCGCCTGGTCGAGGCGGCCCACGCGCAGATCGACGCCGACCGCCAGCAGGCCATCAACTCGCTGCGCAACGAGGTCGGCACGATGGCGGTCGAGCTGGCTAGCCGGGTGGTTGGCGAGTCCCTGGAGAACGAGGCGCGGCAGCGGCGCGTCGTCGAGCGGTTCCTCGACGACCTGGAGCGCGAGTCGGCCGGAGGCGAGCATGCGCGGAGCTAGCCGGGCGTCGCTCAGCGAGGCCCGGGACCGGCTGGTCGAGGCGGTGGCCCAGCCGGGCACGGCGGCCGTGCTCAGCGACGAGCTGTTCGCGGTCGTGACGCTGCTGGACGCGCAGCTTCCGCTGCGCCGCGCGCTGACCGACCCGACGCGTCCGCCGGCCGCCCGGACCGGGCTGACCCGCACCCTGCTCGAAGGCAAGGTCAGCCCGGCCACACTCGACCTGCTGGGCGGCCTGGCCGGGGCGCACTGGTCCGCGCCGCGTGACCTGGCCACGGCCACCGAGCAGCTCGCCGTGCTGGCGGCGGCGGCCGCCGCGAGTGAGGCGGGCCAGCTCGACGACGTGGAAGATGAGCTGTTCCGGTTCGGCCAGCTGGTGGCCGCCACCCCGCCGCTGCGGGCCGCGCTGTCCAGCCCGGTGGCCCCGGCCGAGCTCAAGCGCCGTCTGCTGGACACGCTGCTGGAAGGCAAGGTGACCAGCACGTCGTTGCGCCTGATCACGCAGGCTTCGGTGCACCCGCGAGGACGTAGCCTGGATGCGAGCCTGGTTGAGTACGCGCGCCTGGTGGCCGAGTGGCGGCAGCGGCTGATCGCGGTCGTCCGGGTCGCCGTCCCACTCAGCGACAGCGAGCGGGACCGGCTGGCCGCCGCGCTGGCCGCGGCGTTCGGGCACGGCGTCCACCTTGACGTCCTGCTCGATCCTGGTGTGCTAGGTGGCATATCCGTCCGTATCGGGGATGAACTCATCGACGGCAGCGTGGCGAGCCGGCTCGCCACGCTGCGGCGGCGGCTGGCCGCCTGACCGCCAGCGCCACGCGAGGCCAGGTAGCCGGCACCAACAGACCTGATCCACCGAACTACAGAGAGACACGAGGACCATGGCGGAGCTGACAATCCGGCCCGAAGAGATCCGGGACGCGCTGGCGAGCTTCGTCCAGGCGTACGAGCCGGACGGGGCGTCCAGGGAAGAGATCGGCATCGTCGCAGAGGCCGGCGATGGCATCGCGCGCGTCGAGGGACTGCCCTCCGCGATGGCGAGCGAACTGCTCGAGTTCCCGGGCGGGATCCGTGGCCTGGCGCTCAACCTGGACGAGCGCGAGATCGGCGTGGTCATCCTGGGTGACTTCACCAAGATCGACGAGGGCATGCAGGTGCGCCGGACCGGCGAGGTGCTGTCCGTGCCGGTCGGCGACGGCTTCCTGGGCCGGGTGGTGGACCCGCTCGGCCTTCCGCTGGACGGCAAGGGCGACATCGAGGGCACCACGCTCCGTGAGCTGGAGCTGCAGGCGCCCTCGGTGGTGCAGCGCAGCAAGGTGAACGAGCCACTGCAGACCGGCATCAAGGCGATCGACGCGATCACCCCGGTCGGCCGGGGCCAGCGGGAGCTGATCATCGGCGACCGGCAGACCGGCAAGACCGCGATCGCTATCGACACCATCATCAACCAGCGTGAGAACTGGGCGTCCGGCGACCCGGCCCGCCAGGTCAAGTGCATCTACGTGGCGGTCGGGCAGAAGGGCTCGACCACCGCCCAGGTGCGCCAGTCGCTGGAGGACGCGGGCGCGATGGAGTACACCACGATCGTGGCCGCGCCTGCCTCCGACCCCTCCGGGCAGAAGTACATCGCCCCGTACACCGGCTCGGCCATCGGCCAGAACTGGATGTACCAGGGCCAGCACGTGCTGATCGTGTTCGACGACCTGTCCAAGCAGGCCGAGGCGTACCGCACCATCTCGCTGCTGCTGCGCCGCCCGCCGGGCCGTGAGGCCTACCCGGGCGACGTGTTCTACCTGCACTCCCGGCTGCTGGAGCGGTGCGCCAAGCTGTCCAAGGAGATGGGCGGCGGCTCGCTGACCGGGCTGCCCATCGTGGAGACCAAGGCCAACGACATCTCGGCCTACATCCCGACCAACGTCATCTCGATCACCGACGGGCAGATCTTCCTGGAGACCGACCTGTTCAACTCCGGTGTCCGGCCCGCCATCAACGTGGGCCGCTCGGTGTCCCGCGTCGGTGGCGACGCGCAGATCAAGGCGATGAAGACGGTGGCCGGCGGCCTCAAGCTGGCGCTGTCCCAGTACCGCGACCTGGAGTCGTTCGCCTCCTTCGCGTCCGACCTGGACGCGGTATCCCGGGCCCAGCTGGACCGCGGCGCCCGGCTGACCGAACTGCTCAAGCAGCCGCAGTACAACCCGTACCCGGTGGAGCGGCAGGTCGTCTCCATCTGGCTAGGCACCTCCGGCTACCTGGACGACGTGCCGCTGGAGGACGTCGGCCGCTTCGAGCGCGACTTCCTCGACTACGTGCAGCGCAACCAGCCTGGCGTCTACCAGGCGATCCGGGAGACCCGGGTGCTGTCCGACGACACGGCCGGCGCGCTGAAGGAGGCGGTCGGGGAGTTCCGGCAGACGTTCGAGATCACCGGCGGTGGGCTGCTGGTCCCGGAAGAGGACGAGCAGGACAAGCCGATGACCGACGCGGAGGTCGGCCAGGAGACGGTGGCCCGGCGGGTGCGTCCGGAGAAGCAGGATTCCGGGCCACCGAGCTCTAGCCAGCCGAGCTCTAGTCAGCCGAGCTCCAGTCAGCAGAGTTCCGGACAGCAGAGTTCCGGACAGCAGAGCTAAGGCGGAAGGCCCAGCATGGCAGCACAGCTTCGCGCCATCAGGCAACGGATCCGGGGTGTCCAGTCCATTGCCCAGATCACCCGCGCCCAGGAGCTGATCGCCGCGTCGCGGATCATCAAGGCCCAGCAGCGGGTGCGCGACGCCGGGCCGTACGCGCGTGAGGTCACCCAGGCCGTCGAGGCGGTGGTGAGCCGGTCCCCGCAGATCGACCACCCGCTGATCCACGAGCCGGAGCACCCGGAACGCGCCGCGATCCTGATCCTGACCAGTGACCGTGGCTTCGCCGGCGGCTACAACGCCAACGTGCTGCGCGAGGCGCAGCGGCTGCGGGGGCTGCTCCGCGACCAGGGTGTCGAGCCGGTCAACTACGTGGTCGGGACCAAGGGCATCGCCTGGCACCGGTTCCGCGGCCAGGAGATCGCGGGGGAGTGGCACGGCTTCTCCGAGCAGCCGCGGGACGACAACGCCCGGGACATCACCAACACCCTGTTCGAGGTGTTCAGCCGGCCGACCGAGGAAGGTGGGGTGGATGAGATCCACCTCGTCTACACCGAGTTCGTCTCGATGCTGACCCAGAACGCCGTGGTCCGCCGGATCATCCCGCTGGTCATCGAGGAAACCACCGAAGAGGCGCCCGGCGGTCCGCTGCCGCTGTATGAGTTCGAGCCCTCACCGCCGGTGGTGCTGGACGCGCTGCTGCCCTGGTACGTGGAAAGCCGGATCTACCAGGCGCTGCTGCAGTCGGCGGCCTCGGAGATCGCGGCCCGCCGCCGGGCCATGAAGTCGGCCACGGACAACGCCAACGACCTGCTCGAGCAGTTCACCCTGGAGGCCAACAAAGCCCGCCAGGCTGAGATCACCCAGGAAATCAGCGAGATCGTCGGCGGCGCCAACGCGCTGGCCGAGAGCGTCGCAGGGAAAGAGTGAGTGCCATCATGACCACAACCGTTGAAAACCCCGCCTCGGGTGGCGAGGCCCGGGCCGCCGCGACCGGCCGCGTGGCGCGCATCATCGGGCCCGTGGTGGACGTGGAGTTCGCTAACGAGGAGATGCCGAACATCTACAACGCGCTGCAGGTGGACATCACGCTGGGCGGCGAGACCAGGACGCTGACCATGGAGGTCGAGCAGCACCTGGGGGACAACACGGCGCGCGCCATCTCCATGCAGCCGACCGACGGCCTGGTCCGGGGCGCCGAGGTGACCGACGTCGGCGGCCCGCTTGAGGTGCCGGTCGGCGATGTTGTCAAGGGACATGTGTGGAACGTGCTCGGCGAGGCCCTGGATGTTGACACCGGGTCGCTGCAGATCACCGAGCGCTGGGGGATCCACCGCGATCCGCCGCCGTTCGACCAGCTGGAGCCGCGGACCCAGATCCTGGAGACCGGCATCAAGGTGCTCGACCTGCTCACCCCGTACGTCCAGGGCGGCAAGATCGGCCTGTTCGGCGGTGCGGGCGTGGGCAAGACGGTGCTCATCCAGGAGATGATCACCCGGGTGGCCAAGAACTTCGGCGGTGTGTCCGTGTTCGCCGGGGTGGGCGAGCGGACCCGTGAGGGCAACGACCTGTTCGTCGAGATGACCGAGTCCGGTGTCATCAACGACACCGCGCTGGTGTTCGGGCAGATGGACGAGCCGCCGGGCACCCGGCTGCGGGTCGGCCTGGCCGCGCTGACCATGGCCGAGTACTTCCGCGATGTACAGGGCCAGGACGTGCTGCTGTTCATCGACAACATCTTCCGGTTCACCCAGGCCGGCTCGGAGGTGTCCACGCTGCTCGGCCGGATGCCGTCAGCCGTGGGCTACCAGCCCACGCTGGCCGACGAGATGGGCCAGCTGCAGGAGCGGATCACCTCGACCCGCGGCCACTCGATCACCTCCATGCAGGCGATCTACGTGCCCGCGGACGACTACACCGACCCCGCCCCGGCCACCACGTTCGCTCACCTGGACGCGACCACCGCACTGTCCCGGGCCATCACCGAGAAGGGCATCTTCCCGGCGGTGGACCCGCTCGCCTCCACCTCCCGCATCCTGGACGCCAAGTACGTCGGCCAGGAGCACTACGACGTGGCCCGTGAGGTGCTCCGGATCCTGCAGCGCTACCAGGAGCTGCAGGACATCATCGCGCTGCTCGGCATCGACGAGCTGTCCGAAGAAGACCAGGTCACGGTCCGCCGGGCGCGGCGCATCGAGCGGTTCCTGTCGCACCCGATGTTCGTGGCCGAGCAGTTCACCGGGCAGCCGGGTGTGTTCGTACCGCTCAGCGAGACGATCTCCTCGTTCAAGGCGATCACCGAGGGTAAGTACGACAACCTCCCCGAACAGGCGTTCTTCATGGTCGGCGGGGTCGAGGACGTGGAGAAGAAGGCAGCGGAACTGGAGCGCCAGTGAGCGGATCGGGCCGAGAAGCGAATCAGGGGGAGCGGTGAGTCTCCGGGTTGAGTTGGTCGTGCCGGACGGGGAGATCTGGTCCGGGCGTGCCCGCATGGTCATCGCCAAGACCCTGGAAGGCGAAATCGGGATCCTGACCTCACACCCCGATGTGCTCGGCCTGCTGGCCGAGGGCAGCGTAGTGCGGATCCTCGATCCGGAGCAGGGTCAGGCCGGCGCGGCCGGCCCGGCCGGTGAGGTGCGGGCCGCGGTGAGCAACGGCTTCCTGTCCGTGCACGACGACCTGGTATCGGTCCTGGCCCGGCAGGCCGAACTGGGCAGCCAGGTGGACCGGGCCGCGGTGCGGGCCGAACTCGATGCCTCGGCCAGTGAGGCGCGCCCGGCTGAGGAAGAGACTATTGACGTGAAGTACTCCCGGGCCCGGCTGCGCGTCGCTGGCGACGGGTCCTGACGCGGGCCGCGCGGAGGCCCCGGGATGAGCGGAGACCTGGCCTTCGACGCGGCCTGGATCTTCGCTGTGTTCCTGATCGTCGTGGTGCTGCTGGCCATCGGTGTGACGCTGCGCCGGTACCTGCTGGAGCGGGGCGGCGGCATGGTGGAGTGCGCGCTCCGGATGCCGGGCGGCGCCTGGCGCCTCGGGGTGGCCGGCTACGAGCCCGATGAGCTGTCCTGGTTCCAGGTGTTCGGCTTCCTGCTCCGGCCGAACAAGGTGTTCAGCCGCCGGACGCTGATGGTGCTGTCCCGGCGCCCGGCCGACCCGGCCGAGGTGGCCAGCCTCGGCGCGGGCACCGTGGTGGTGCGCTGCCAGATAACCGAGCGCCCCGGCACGGTGGACCTGGCCATGGGCGAGGCCGCGCTCACCGGCTTCCTGGCCTGGCTTGAGGCGGCGCCGCCCGGCTCGCCCGGGTCTTACCTGGGCCGGGCGAGCTAGCCCCGCTGCGGCCCGCTCAGCGCTCGCCGCCGGGCTTCCACAACACGTCCCCGTGCTCCTCGTTGGCCCGCCGGGCCAGGATGAACAGCAGGTCGGACAGCCGGTTCAGGTACGCCGCGGTGAGCGGGTTCATCGAGTCACCGGACACCTCGAGCGCGGCCCAGGTGGTCCGCTCCGCCCGGCGGGTGATGGTCCGGGCCATGTGCAGCAGGGCGGCCCCCGGCGTGCCGCCAGGCAGGATGAAGCTGCGCAGCACCGGGAGGCCCTCGTTGCTGGTGTCGCAGTCCTGTTCCAGCCGTTCGATGTAATCCGGGGTGACCCGCAGCGGGGGATAGGCCGGATTCTCGGTCACCGGGGTGCACAGGTCGGCGCCGACGTCGAACAGTTCGTTCTGCACCCGGGACAGCAGCGCGACGGGCCCGGCCGGCAGGCCGCCCATCGTGATCGCCATCCCGATCGCGGAGTTCGCCTCGTCCACGTCGGCGTAGGCCGCCAGCCGGGGATCGGTCTTGGCCACCCGGCTCATGTCGCCGAGCGCGGTGCTGCCGTCGTCCCCGGTTCGGGTGTAGATGCGGGAGAGCACGACGGGCTGGTCGCTGCGGTCAGCTGGCATGGGGTCCACGGTAGCGGACGCCCGTGACGGAGTAAGACGATCAATGTCCTGACCTCGGGGTATTCACATATTGACCACAGTGTGGCATCGTGTAACAGCGAAGAGTAATTAGGCGGCGGGCTGACCTGCCGCACCGAACATGAGGCCGCTGCCTCTGGTGCCTGGCGGATCTCGGGGGCCCGCCAGAGCCCGCGGTGGCCCTGGGAGAGCGCGCTCCCGGCCAATCCGGCCGGGAGCGCGCTCAGCATGCCGCGCGGGTGGTTCCGGCACGAGTAGGGTGTCCGCTAAGTCCTGTCCCGCCGATCTTGGGACACGGCGCCGGTCCCCGAACTGTGCTCATGAGGTCCCCTGTGTACGACTATGTCATCGTGGGCGCCGGCAGCGCCGGATGCGTCCTCGCCGCGCGGCTCACCGAGAATCCGGCCACCCGGGTGCTGCTGCTGGAAGCGGGCCCGCCGGATGACGCGGACGAGATCCACCTCCCGGCCGGGATGAACATGCTGTTCCAGAGCCAGTACGACTGGAACTTCCACACCGTGCCGCAGGAGCGCGCGGGGAGCCGGTCGATCTACTGGCCGCGCGGGCGCACCCTCGGCGGGTCCTCGTCGCTCAACGCGATGATCTACATGCGCGGCAACCGGCTGGACTACGACACCTGGCGGGACGACTACGGCTGCGCCGGATGGGGTTACCCGGAGCTGATCCCCTATTTCCTCCGGGCCGAGGACAATTCCCGCGGCCAGTCCGCCTACCACGGCGCGGGCGGCCCGCTCAGCGTGCAGGACCTCAAGCACAAGTCCGCGCTGACCCGGGCCTTCGTGGCCGCCACCCGGGAGTGCGGGCTGCCGGCCAACGAGGACTTCAACGGGGTGACCCAGGACGGCACCGGCTTCTACCAGGTCACCCAGCGGGACGGGCGGCGCTGGTCCGCGGCCGACGCCTATCTCCGCCCGGCGCTGGGGCGGCCCAACCTCACCGTGCACACCGACGCGCTGGCGACTAGCGTGCTGGTCGAGGCGGGCCGCGCGGCCGGCGTACGTTACCTGCGCCGCGGCGCCGAGGAGGAGGCCCGCGCCGACGGGGAGGTCATCCTGTCGGCCGGCGCCATCGGCAGCCCGCACCTGCTGCTGCTGTCCGGCATCGGCCCGGCGGAGCAGCTGATCGAGCACGGTATCCGGGTGGTGGCGGACAGCCCGGGGGTGGGCGCGAACCTGTCCGACCACCCGATCGTCACCGCGATGTGGCACACCCCGAAGGACACCGGGCTGTGGGAACAGGCGGGCCCGGTCAACCTGGCGCGGTGGAAGTACCTCCGCTCCGGGCCGCTCACCTCCAACATCGCCGAGGCGGGCGGGTTCACCCGGACGATGCCGTCCCTGCCCGCGCCGGACCTGCAGTGGCATGTGCTGCCCGCCCCGTACCAGCGGCAGGGCCTGGCCGACCCGGCCGTCCGTGCCGTCTCCATCCTGATCGGCCTGGTCAGCGTGGCCAGCCGGGGCGCGGTCCGGCTGCGCAGCGCCGACCCGCGGCACAAGCCGGCCATCGACCCGGGCTACCTGTACGCCACCGAGGACATCGAGCCGCTGGTCAGCGGGCTGCGGATGGCCCGCGAGTTCGCCGCGGCCGGGCCGCTGGCCCGGCACGCCGCGGTGGAGCTGGCGCCCGGCCCCGGCGTGCGCACCGAGGCCGAGCTGCGCGAGTTCGTCCGGCGGGACCTGGGCACGCTGTACCACCCGGTCGGCACCTGCGCCATGGGCGGCGACTCGCGGCTGGCGTTCAGCAAGCTGACCAGCGTGGTTGACCCGGAACTTCAGGTCAGGGGCGTGGCCGGGCTGCGCGTGGTGGACGCGTCGGTGATGCCCGTGGTGCCGCGCGGCAACACCAACGCCCCGGTCATCGCGATCGCCGAGCGGGCCGCCGACCTGATCTGCGGCCGGGCCCCGCTGGCCGCGGTGGACCCGGTCCTCACTCCCGACCCCGCTCCCGCCCCGAGCTAACAGCGCCGTAGCCGGGCCGGGGCAGCGCGGGTCAGCGGTAGCGCTTGCCGTGCAGGAGGGTGACCAGGCGCAGTACCCGGTTCATGTCCTTGTCGGACCGGTTCAGGGTGGTCAGGTCGGCGACCGGGCGCATCCGCTGCCTGGTGATGGCCTTGGCCCGGGAGAACTCACGCAGACCGTCCGCGCCGTGAATCCGGCCGAACCCGGAATCGCCGCTGCCGCCGAACGGCAGCGAGGGCACGCTGGCGAACGTGATGACCCCGTTGATCGAGGTCATCCCGCTGCGCAGGGCGCGGGCCACGCCGAGCGCGCGCTTGGCGTTCTTGCTGAACACGGCCGAGCCCAGCGCGTACCGGCTGGCGTTGGCCAGCCGCACCGCCTCGTCCAGGTCGGCCACCCGGGTCACGGTCAGCGTGGGCCCGAACGTCTCCTCGGACACGGCCCGGCTCTCCTCGGGCACGTCGGTCAGGATGACCGGGCCGACGTAGGGCCGCCGGATGCTGGACAGCCCGCCGACCACCGCCCGGCCGCCCCGGGCCAGCGCGTCCGCCACGTGCTCCTCGATGATCTCGATCTGGCCGGGCATGGTCATCGGGCCGTAGTCCGCCTCCCGGTCGTCGCCGGGCCGGACGGCCGCGGCCCGCTCGGCCACCTTCTCCAGGAACGTGTGGTACACGTCGTCGGTCACGTACGCGCGCTCGATGCCCACGCAGGTCTGCCCGGCGTTGGACATCGCGCCCCAGGCGGCCGCGTCGGCCGCCGCGTCCAGGTCGGCGTCCGACCCGACCAGCAGCGCGTCCTTGCCGCCGCACTCGGCCACCAGCGGGGTCAGGTTCTCCGCGCAGGCCGCCATGACCTTCTTCGCGGTGGCCGCCGAGCCGGTGAAAGCGATCTTGTTGACCGCGCTCTGCGCCAGCGCCTGGCCGGTCTCGCCGCCGCCGGTGACCAGTTGCAGCACCGGCTGCTCGGGCACCACCTCGCGCAGCGAGCTGACCAGCCAGCCGCCGACCGCCGGGGTGAACTCGCTGGGCTTGAACACCACCGCGTTGCCGGCCGCCAGCGCGTACGCGATGGAGCCGACCGGGGTGAACACCGGGTAGTTCCACGGCCCGATCACGCCGACCACGCCCAGCGGCTGGTACTCCAGCAGCGACGTCTGGTTGATGGCGATCAGCCCGCTGCGCACCCGGCGTGGGCCGAGCACTTTCCGGGCATTCTTCGCGGCCCAGTCGATGTGCACGATGGCCAGCAGGATTTCCAGCTGGG
The DNA here is from genome assembly GCA_963717125.1 of uncultured Actinomycetes bacterium. Classification (GTDB taxonomy): domain Bacteria; phylum Actinomycetota; class Actinomycetes; order Streptosporangiales; family Streptosporangiaceae; genus RYN-230. The sequence continues at coordinate 781,974 of CAVQVG010000007.1, read as the reverse complement.
CGTCGGCCAGTGGCTTTCCGGTCTCGGTGTGCACAAGCTCGGCCAGCCGGGGCAGATAGCGGGTGAGATGCGATTTCCAGGCCAGCAGCCGGGTCCGCCGCTGCGCGTAGCCGAGCCCGGCCCACCACACCGCGGCCTGGCCGGCCCGCTCGACGGCCGCGTCCACCTCGCTCCGCCCGTGCACCGGAAATGTCCCGATGACCTCGGAGGTAGCCGGATTGACTGAGTCGAAATTCGCCGCGACCCAGGACTGGCCCTGCTCCCATACCGACGTGCCCATTACCCTCACCCACGCGTCGCGTCCGCTGCCCGCGATAGGCGTAATTCCGCCCTGCTCGCGTGCTTTGCCGGACAGTAAATCATCGCCTGCCGCCCGCCAGGTAGCGTGGGAGCAGCATTGGCGGCGCATTGGCCGCCCAACCGGAGCCCGTTGATGACCGAACGCCCCTACGTCGTGCTCAGCTGCGCCATCTCACTCGACGGCTGCCTGGACTCGACCGGGCCGGACCGGCTGATCCTGTCCGGGGCGGCGGATCTGGACCGGGTGGACGCGGAACGCGCCGCCGCGGACGCGGTCCTGGTCGGTGCGGGCACCATCCGGCGCGACGATCCCCGGCTGCTCATCCGGTCACCCGCCCGGCGGGCCGCCCGGGTGGCCCGGGGGCAGCCCGAGCACCCGATGGGCGTGACCATCACGGCCACCGGCGACCTGGACCCGGCGGCCCGGTTCTTCACCCGGGCCGGGGCGGACGGGCCGGTGTTGCCCGCGGCGGCCCAGCGGCTCGTATACGGCCCGGCGGGGGCCGCCGGTGAACTGCGCCGCCGGGCCGGCGCGCGGGCCGAGATCGTAGGGATGGGCGACCGGGTGCGGCTCGACCTCGTGCTGGCCGACCTGGCCCGGCGGGGCGTCGGCCGGCTCATGGTGGAGGGCGGCGCCCGGCTGGGCACCGAGCTGCTGACCCAGGGCCTGGTGGATGAGCTCCAGCTGGCGCTGGCCCCGTTCTTCGTCGGCGATCCGGCCGCGCCGCGGTTCGCCGGGCCGGGCCACTACCCGGCCGGGCCGGATAGACGGCTGATCCTGGCTGAGTCCCGCGAGGTGGGTGGGATGGTGTTGCTTCGCTATGTATGCAGGAATGGGCGGGATCGTGCTAGCTGAGCTGGCGCCGGGACCGGATGGCCAGGTGACCGCGGCCGACCGGTTCTGGCTGGGCGAGGCCATCGGGCTGTCCCGGCGGTGCCCTCCGTCGGCGTCCGCGTACTGCGTCGGGGCGGTGCTGGTCGGCAGCGACGGGTCGGTGCTGGCCACCGGGTTCTCACGGGAGCGCGACCGCCGCGACCACGCCGAGGAGGCCGCGCTGGCCGCGGTGGACCCCGCGGACCCCCGGCTGCCGTCGGCCACGCTGTACAGCTCGCTGGAGCCGTGCCGGTTCCGCGCGTCGCGGCCGGTGCCGTGCGCCGAGCTGATCATCGCGGCCGGGCTGCGCCGGGTGGTCATCGCCTGGCTGGAGCCCCCGGTGCTCGCGCCGGGCGGCGGCGAGCAGCGGCTCCGCGAGGCAGGCGTCACCGTGCTGGAGATCCCCGAGCTGGCCGCCGCGGCCCGGGCCGTGAACGTCGCCGTGCTCAGCGCGGCTGGCTGGGAGGACTGATCGTGGGCTATCAGCTGCGGATGTCCGGTGAGATCCAGGATTGGCTGCGCAGCCTGCGCGCCGCCGACCCGCCCAGGGCCAGGCTGGTCGCGGAGGCGCTGGCCGCTCTGGCGGCCGGCGGGGCCAGCCTGGGGCGGCCGCTGGTCCAGCCGGCTGACCCGGACCAGCCCGGGCCGGCCGAGCTTGAGCTGGATCCGCGCGCCCAGCTCGACCAGGCCTACCAGGACCAGCTGGCCGAGCTGGGCGTGCTGCGCCGCCGCGTCGCGGACGCGGCCACGCTGGCCCGGCAGTTCAGCGACCAGATCGGTGACCTGGGCTCGCTGCGGCTCCGGCTCGCCGAGCAGCACCAGGAAGCCAGCGCGGCAGGCGACGCCGGCCGGGCCGAGGCGGTGCAGCAGGCCATCGCCGACGTGGACCGCCAGCTGGCCTCGCTGCGCGAACGGCAGCCCCAGGTGACGTCGGCCGAGCAGGCCCTGGACCGGCAGAGCTACCAGCGGCAGGTGCGCACCGAGCAGCTGCGGGTCAGGAAGGAGACTCTGAAGGCGCGATACACGGCCGCCGAGGGCGAGTGCATGGCGGCCCGGGCCACCGCGGCGCTGGATGCCGACCTGGGCGGCGGGCCAGCCCCGGATCAGGGCGACGCGCACCCGGAAACCGCCGCCGCCATCGCGCGGACCAAGCTCCAGGCGGTCGCCGCCGAGATCGAGCGCGAGCTGCGCCGGGCTGACCAGCCGGCCGGCGCAGCCGGGCTACCCGCCCTGCTGGAGCTACGGCCCGAGGTGCCCGCGGGGCGGCGGGGCCGCGCGGCCGAGACCAGCATCCTGTTCGCGGTCGAGCCACCGGGCACCGCGCTGCTGATCGCCGTGCTGGATGGCGGCGACGCGATCCAGGAGCACCGCGGGGACGCGATCACCGCGGCCCGGGATGCGCTGCGGCAGGCCCAGCCGGGCCAGGAGGCGGAGCTGGCCAGGACCAGCTACCCGGACGCAGCGTCGGTGCTGGCCGCCTTCGGCTCAGCCTGACGTGCCGGCCAGCTGCGGGTCCTGCAGGGCACCTCCGTAGCGCACCGCGGCCAGCTGGCCGATGGCCGTCTGCGCGCCGAGCGGCTGAGCCGTCTTCATCCCGACCGCGTCGGCGACCGCGGTCAGGTCGAGATGGCCGATCTCCGGCCCGATCACGCACGGGGCCAGGGCCAGCCCAGCCACGCCGGCGTCCATCAGCCTGCCGGCGGCATTGCGGATGCTGTTGGCGTCGCCGAACGAGGCCGCCGCCACCGGGACGGCCAGCCGCGCGGCCAGCAGCACCGCCACCGTGCCGGCGGCGGCTACCGCGTCCTCGCCGACCGCCGCCACCAGGAGCCCCTCCGCGGCGGTCGTGACGATGCTGATCCGGCCGATGCGGTCACCGCGGGCCAGCCCGGCCTCGGCGAGCCGGGCGTGCAGCGCCCCGGCCAGCAGCGGGTGCACGCCGAGCGGCTCGGCCTGCAGCGCGGGCACCGGCGCGGCCGCGATGGTGGCGGCGATGGCCGAGGCGACGTCCGGCCGCGGGCAGATGAGCAGCGGCACCACGACCGCGGCCGGCAGGCCGTCCGGGACCTGGCAGTCGGCCAGCACCGCGCTGAGGCTTTCCTCGGTGCCCTCGACGAACCCGGCCCGCACGGTGACCCCCGGGCAGGACTGGGTAGCCACGTCGATGACGCCGGCCGCGATCTCGATGCTGCTCTCGGTGACGGCACCGGGCACGGCGAGCACCAGCGCGGGCGCGTCGGGCGGCACAGACAGCCGGTCCGGGCTGCGGTGCCGGCCCGGCGGGCGGGTGCGCGTGGTCCGCGTCGGCAGCGCGGAACCACGGGTCGGCAGCCCGCCGCCGCGGGTCGGCAACGGCGTTTCGCGGGCTGGCCGCCCGGCACCGCCGGCACCACGGGTGGGCAGCGGCGGTTCGCGGGACGGCAGCCCGCCGCGAGTCGGCAACGGCGATTCGCGGGACGGCAGCCCGCCGCGGGTCGGCAACGGCGATTCGGGTGCGGGCCGCCCGGAACCGCGAACGGGCAGTCCCGGATCGCGCTTAGGCAGCCCGGGATCGCGCCGGGGCAACCCTGGATCGCGCGCAGGCAGGCCCGGCTCGTCGCCAGGAAGGCCAGGTGCGGGGTCCTGATCAATACCCATAACCGGGCTATCGTAGCCAGCCCGGAAACCTTTTGCCCGGAGTTGCGGCACATCGCGAGCCATGTTCGGTGCGATGCCACGGCTGGTGGCGCCCTCGGGGCATCGGTGAGCCGGGGCATCCGCCCGCCCGGCGCCTGCGGCCTGACCCGGCTCAGAACAGCCGCAGCGCCCCGTCGTCGGTGCCGCGCATTGACTCGTAGTCGAGGATGAGGCAGCGGATCCCCCGGTCCGCGGCCAGCACCCGGGCCTGCGGCTTGATCTCCTGGGCGGCGAACACACCCTGGACCGGGGCGAGCAGCGGATCCCGGTTCAGCAGGTCGAGATAGCGGGTGAGCTGTTCGACACCGTCGATCTCGCCGCGCCGCTTGATCTCGATGGCCACGCTGCCCCCGGCGGCGTCCCGGCACATCAGGTCCACCGGGCCGATCGCGGTCGGGTACTCCCGGCGGACCAGCCGCCAGCCCTCGCCGAGCAGGCTGACGTGGGCTGCCAGCAGTTCTTGCAGGTGGGCTTCCACGCCGTCCTTGACCAGGCCCGGGTCCACGCCCAGGTCGAACGCGGTGTCGCTGAGGATCTCCTCGATCGTGATGGTCAGCGTCTCGCCGGATTTGCCGGTCACCACCCACCGGCCTTCTTCCTCGGCCAGCCGGCAGGGCGGCGACATCCAGTTCAGCGGCTTGTAGCTGCCGCCGTCCGAGTGCACCAGCACCGAGCCGTCCGCTTTGATCATGATGAGCCGGGTCGCGGAGGCCAGCCGGGCCGAGAGCCGCCGGCGTAGTCGACGCTGCACCGGGCGATGACGAGACGCACGGAAGCCAACTGTAGTGACTTCGAAGGGCCGGGACGGCCCAGCGCGGGCGGATGTCCCGGCTGGGTAAGATCGCCCGCGTGGCTAAGCGCAGTGCCGCCCTGCTCGTCTACCGGCTGAGCGGTGCGGACGGGCTGGAAGTTCTCGTCGCCCACATGGGCGGACCGTTCTGGGCGCGCCGGGACGCCGGGGCCTGGTCGATTCCCAAGGGGGAGTGCGAGAACGGCGAGGATCCGCTGGCCACGGCGCGCCGCGAGTTCGCCGAGGAGATGGGGGCAGCCGCGCCTGGCGGCGAGCCGGTGTACCTGGGGGAGTGGCGGCAGTCCAGCGGGAAGATCATCATCGCCTACGCGGTGCAGGGTGACTTCGACCTCTCCGCGTTCCGGAGCAACACGTTCAGCCTGGAGTGGCCCCGGGGATCCGGAGTGGTCCAGGAGTTTCCCGAGATGGACCGGGCCGAGTGGATGACGGCCGAGCGGGCGGCCCAGAAGCTGGTCAAGGGCCAGGTGCCGATCCTGGACGCGCTGCGGCAGCGCCTAGCGGCCTGACGTCCGCCCGGTAGTCACCAGCGGCCCCAGCGTGGTCGATACCCCGAGCCGGAACGCCGCCTCGGCCGGGGCGTCGCCTTCCAGGCGCCAGTGCTGGCGCAGGACGTCGCCGCTCTGGTTCTGGTCGAACCAGACCAGGCCCAGCGTCTGGTACTGGTGCATGCCGGCGAACAGATCCTGGATCTCGGCGAACGGATTCGACTGCTGCCCCACGGCGGTCTCGGACAGCAGTACCGGCTTCCTGGTGAACGTGCGGACCTGCCGGATGGTGCTCCCGAACACGCTGGCGAAGCGGTCCGATGGCCGCAGGTAGTAGCCGTCGATGCCGACCCAGGTGACGTATCTGGCCCCCGGCCACCAGGACTCGATCGGCCCGGTGCCGTGCCGGTCCTGGTTGACCGTCCAGAGCCAGGTGACGTTCTGCGCGCCCTGCTCCGCGAACAGCGAGACGATGTGCCGCCACGCGGCCACGAACGTGCCCGGGCTGACGTGGTGATAGCCCCAGGGGTACCACGAGCCATTCATTTCGTGCCCGAACCCGATGACCACGGGATGGCCGAAGTTGCGCACGCTCTCGGCATAGGAACGCAGGTAGTCGTCGTAGGCGCCGTTGGCGATGCCCGAGATCGAGGCGAACGTGGGGTCGATCTGCACGAACGGGATCACACCGTGCTTGTGCATCATGTCGGCGAACGAGAAGTCGAAGGGCTCGGCCCAGCCGCTGTAGTACTCGACCAGGTTGGGCCGCCGCCCGGCCATGGCGGAGAATTCCGCCACCGGCTGGAACGCCGGTGGTGATCCAGGCTCGTAGACACCCAGGTAGGAGGACAGCTTGGGGGTGAGTTTCTCGCGTACCACCGGCATCTGGTACTGAAGGTGAATTCGCTGGCCGGTGATGGCGATGGCGGTCACCGCGATCACGAAGCCGAGCAGCGTCACCAGGCGCGCCCTCATGCTGCCTTCTTTCCGGGGAAGATGACGCGGCCCACCACGGCCAGGTTGAGCAGGCCGAAGCCCAGCAGGACGGCGAACTGCGCGGAGCCGGGTGTGACCGACCGCCAGATGGCCAGCAGGACCCAGAGCACGGCCATGCCGCCGCTCCACCACGTGACGGCCAGCCGGAAGCGGCGCAGCGAACTGCCCGGCGTGCGCGACGGGTGCCAGCTCATCGTCTTCCCGCGGGCGCCGTCCCAGAGCGCGAACACGTGGGCCCAGCCCCGCGCGATGCCCAGCGGCCAGACCGAGGGCCGGTAGCTGGACCGGTGCCACAGCGCGTAGAGCACGAAGCCCGCGAAGGCCGCCGGGAGCAGGATGACGAAGTTCCGCAGCCGGATCTGGCCAGGCAGGAACGCGAGCATGACGACGGGGATGAGCGGCCCGACGAAGTTGAGCAGGCCGGTATACGCGTAGTAGAAGAAGCCGGACAGGAAGGTGAGCCGGGCCGCGATGGACATCCGGATCCCCCACAGCCGATGGGAGAACACGATGCCCGCGTTCCCGGTGCACCACCGGTACTGCTGCCGGACGAACGAGTCCAGGTTGTCCGGGCAGATCCCGGTGGACAGCAGCAACGGCACGTAGCCGATCGACCAGCCGGCCAGCCGCACATCGAGCCCGGTGTGCACGTCTTCCGCGTAGGGAATGAGGGTCGCGCCCTTGACCGGCTCCAGGGCCACCCGGCGGTAGACCGACGAGGTCCCGGTGCAGATGGCCGCGCCGAACCGGTCACGGGCCACCTGGATCGACCGGTAGAAGACCTCCTGGATGGCTCCGGCGGCGTTCTCGATCCAGGTCTGCTCGGGGCTCTGCCGGAAGTACTGCGGGGTCACCACGATGCCCAGCGCCGGATCGTCCAGGTAGGGCAGCGTCTCGGCCAGGAAATCGGGCCGCGGCGCGAAGTCGGCATCGAAGATGACGATGAACTCGCTGCTCGTCCGCGCGAACGCGTAGCGCAGGTTGCCGGCTTTCTTGTGCACCCGGTGGCCGGGGCGGCGGATGTAGTCCAGGCCGATCGACGCCGCCAGCGCCTGCGCCTCATCGGACGGCCCGTCGTCCAGTACGTACGCCTGGGCGGCCCCCGGGTAACTGGCCAGCAGTGCGCACACGGCCGTCCACGTGTTGCGCAGCACCTCGACCGGCTCACCGCAGATCGGCAGAAAGATGTCCACGCCGGGATACCGGACTGGGTGCCAGGCGCTGACCCGCGCCTGGTGCGCGGCGAAATCGAAGCCCCGCCCGGTGAAGTTCACCGGCAGGCCGGTCAGCAGGTACAGGACGTAGGTCGCGGTGAACACCATGAACGGCCACAGCGCCGGGTCGTGTATCTCGAACCGGATCTGGCTGATTATGAGGCAGCCGGCGCTGATCACGATGGTCGTGGTCAGGTAGGGCAGGTTGCGGTGCAGGTAGGAATACTTTTCGGTGTCATCAGGCGGCTGGGGCAGGACCAGCCGCGTCTGACCGGGCCGGCGCGGCGCGGCAGCCGCCCGGCCCGCCCGCGGTGCCGGGTGCTCCGTAGTGGTCATTGGGGCGCCCGGTAACGCCAGATGACGTAGGTGCCGTCCAGGTCGGTGCCGCTCGTGCCCGGCGGGTTGTAGGGGACGACCTGGATGATGTGGTAGTGGCTGCGGGTGAGGTCGGCGCGGATCTGGCGGTCCAGCGCGGTGGTGTCGGCGAAATTGAGCGCGACGACTGAGAAGTAGCCCTGGCTGATGTACCGGGCGAAGACGGCGGGGTCACCGCCGGCCACCACGCCGGCCCGGGCCGGTCCGCCGGTGCTGGCACCGTTGGGCAGGATGATGTTGCGAGTGGACGACCAGCGTCGCCACTGGGTGCCCGACGGGAGGTAATAGCGGGCCGGGCCAGGTGTTTCGACGAGCAGGTTGCCGTGCGCGGCCAGCGGCCGGAAGATCGCCACGAAGCTGGCCGAGTCGGGCCAGGCGGTGGCGAACGTCCAGGACTGGGTGAGGCCGAAAAAGGCGGGGAAGGCCAGCGCGAGCACGCACCCGGCGGCGGTCAGCAGCCGGGATCGGCCGGGCGGCGCGGCCGCGATGAACGCATCGGCGGCGTAGCCCGCGGCGATCGCGGCAAACCAGGCACCCAGGTCGGTGTGCTTGTTCAGCGAGGCGGAGGTGTGCAGGCTGGCCTGCTCCAGCGGTCCGAGCAGCGCGGCCACCGCCAGGACCGCGAGCAGCCAGATCTGGCGGCGGCCGCGCCGGGCCGCCCAGCCGGAGAACACGCCGCACCAGGCCAGCACGAGGACCACCCCGGTCCACGACCAGGCGTTGCCGAGCACAGACAGCACCGGGTCACTGCCCGCCGCCCGGTCCAGTGTGGTCTCGGTGACCCCGGTCAGGTAGCTGCCGCCGCCGAGCAGCAACCCCGCGACCAGCAGCGCGACGGTAACGGTAAGCAGCGTCGCGCAGCGCCGGACCGCCACCCGCCGCCCGGCCGGCCAGGCGATGAGCAGCGCCAGCGCGATTACCACCGGGTCGAACAGCACGGTGGAGTACGCAGTGGCATTGGCCAGCGCCAGCGCCACCCCGCCGACCGCCATCCGGCTGGTCGCCTCGCCGCGCGCCCCGGCCCCAGCCACACACCAGGTGGCCAGCGCGAGCAGGAACATGGACATCGCGTCGTAGGTCGCGAACGCCCCCAGGTGCAGCGTTGGGCCGAGCAGGGCGAACAGCGCCGCGGCGAAGAACGCGGCCCGCCGCCCGAACAGCCGCCGGGTCAGATCCCACAGCAGCACCGTCGAGCCCAGCATGAAGGCCAGGGAGAGCAGGCGGGCCCCCGTCAGCCCGCCGACGCTGTCGGCCAGCGCGCCCAGCGGGGGGTAGATGACCGGCGCGCCAGAGAAATACGTCGCGAACGGCGGCACCGATGATCCGTGCAGCAGCCCGGCCCACTCCAGGTGCCCGGCCCACAAGTACGTGGCCTCGTCCTGGAATGCCGTATCAGCCCCCAGCAGCCGGACCGAAAGCAGCGCCTGCGCCACCAGCACGGCCAGCAGTGGCAACCACCCCGGCAGGGCCAGGCTTGTCCGGCGCGGGGCCCGATGGACCGGCCGGTCCATCGTGGACGGCCGGGGCTCACTTGCGATGTGCCGCCCGGACGCGGTGTCGGCCGCCGGCTCTGCTCCCGCGGAACCGGACGGCGAAAACAACTCCCAGCCTGCTGGACTTTCCTCCATACGCGCACCCTGTTGTGGGCGCGGGCGCCGCGAGTAACCCCCCCGCCAGCCCACGCGAAGTCACGCGACGTACTGCCACGTCAGCGTCTCGGTGTGCGATCTCCCCCCGGAGCAGAAGTACCGCATTGGCACGGTACTGTCCGGTTCCGCCCCCATGTGGCGTGTTTGCTGATTTGCGCGGCCGGCCGGTGGCCGACGTGAATATGGTGGGAGCCCCCCGCCCCGAATCGCGCCACTTCCACGATTAGAAGGAGCGACCCGATGAAACACCGGCGGGGGGAAACGGTGGATGCGGCCCGGCCGCCCGCCAGCGCGGCGGCCTCGCACCACTTGCCCAGGCCGGTCGTGATAGCGAGCGCCGTGCTGCTGGTCGTGATCGCCGTCGTCGTCGCGGTCGCCCGCGACTGGGGGTCGTCCGCCCCCCGGGCCCAGGCCATCATGCTCCCGGCCGAATCCCGGTCCTACCTCGGCCTCTACGAGCGCAGCACGATCAGCTCGTACACGGCGGTGAACCAGTTCGCGCACGGCATCGGGCGGCAGCCCAACCTCGTGTCCAGCTACATCGGCTGGGGGGAATCGTTCCAGACCGGGTTCGCCGCCGCGGCGATGCGGCACGGGGCGGTGCCCCTGGTGCAGATCGACCCGGAGAACATCTCGCTCCCCGCGATCGCCTCCGGACGGTATGACGCCTACCTGCGCAGCTTCGCCAGCGCGGTGCGCGCCTATCAGCACCCGGTCATCATCGGCTTCGGCCACGAGATGAACGCCTGGTGGTACTCGTGGGGTTACCCGCACGCCTCGCCGGCGTCGTTCGTCGCCGCGTGGCGGCACATCGTCACCGTGTTCCGCGCGCAGGGGGCATGGAACGTCACCTGGCTGTGGACCGTCAACGTGGTCGGGCAGCAGCAAGCCCGCCCGGTACGCTCCCCCCGCGCGTGGTGGCCGGGGAGTTCGTACGTGACCTGGGTCGGCATCGACGGCTATTACTTCGAGCGGTCCTGGACGTTCGCGCCGCTGTTCGGGCCGACGATCAAGGCCGTACGGGCGCTGACCCACGACCCCATCCTCGTCTCCGAGACCGCCGCGGGCACGACCGAGGACCAGCCCGCCAAGATCGCCAACCTGTTCGCCGGCATCCGCGCCTACGGCCTGCTCGGCTTCGTCTGGTTCAACGTGGACAAGGAGCAGGACTGGCGGGTCACCGGCCCGGCCGCGCTGGCCGCGTTCCGCCAGGGCGCGCGGACGTACAAGAGGCCGCAGCCATGACCGGCTGCTGCTGACCGGAGGCAACGGTGTCGCCCAGGCTCAGTGTCGTCATCTGCTCACGGAACGGTGCGCCAGGGGTAGACCGGTGCCTGCGTGCGCTCGCCGCGCAGACGATCCGGCCGGCCCCGGAAGTGATCGTGGTGGATGACGGCTCGGTCGACGGCACCGGGGGCGTCGCCCGCGGCCACGGCGCCATCGTGCTCCGGCACGAGACCAGCCGGGGCCCGGCCGCCGCCCGGAACACCGGTGCCCAGGTGGCCAGCGCGCCCATCCTGGCCTTCCTGGACGATGACTGTGAACCGGAGCCGCAATGGGCAGAGCAGCTCGTCGGCGCGTACCGCGCCGACGTTATCGGGGTAGCCGGGGCCCTGCCGGTTGGTGGCCGCCCTGGATTCATGCTTGGCTACCTGGCCCGGCACAACCCGCTGGAACCGCAGGAACTGAACCTGGCCCGGAGCAGCCGGCTGGGGTACCGGCTGTATCTGTATCTGGCCCGGCAGTGGGCGCCGACCCGGCCGCGCGGGCTGCGTGACATCTACTCGTGCGCGGCCGCGAACATGTCGGTCTGCCAGGACGCGTTCCGCGATGTGGGCGGTTTCGACGAGCGCATCCGCTTCGCCTCGGAGGACGACGATCTGTGCCGGCGGCTGCGGCAGGCGTTCCCAGCTGGCCGCCTGGTTTTCGCGCCCGGTGCCAGGGCCGTGCACCACTTCAAGCCGTCACCGTGGGACACCCTGCGGCGACGGCGGGCCTACGGGCACGGGGCGGCCCGCATGCACCGGAAGTGGCCGGATGTACCACCCACGGTGTTCCCGTGGCCAGTGGCCATGCTGGCCATGCTGGCCGTGTCGGCATTCTTCCCGGTCCTGCTGGCGGCGACGGTACTCGCGCCGCAGCTGCTCTACCCGGCCGGGCTGCGCGCCGCGATCCGGGAGCGGCGGCCGAGCTGCTTGCTGGACGCCTACCTGCAGCTGGCCGAGGAAGGCTGTGCCGATCTGGGCTTCATCGAGGGGCTATGGCGGTTCCGGTGGCTGGTGCCCGGCCCGGCCGCCGACCCGCCACCCGCTGCCCCGCTGCCGCCAGGCCCGCCAGCCGCCCAGCGAAATACACGGTAAGCAGCGCAGCGTCCACCGCCACGGCCGGTGCCAGCCTGGGCCAGTCCGGCCGGCGGGTCTGGAACCGGCTACGCACATGCTGGGCGCTCGCGGCCAGCACGAAGCCGGCCGGGATGGCCGCGCCCAGCAGCGGGCGCCGGGCGGCCGCGGTGAGCAGGCCCGCCGCCAGCGACGCGGCGAAGGCGCCGGACGCCAGGTCCGGCTGGCGCACCTGGCGATAGGTAATCAGCTGGCGGGTCGCACCCTGGCCGGTCTCGAACAGCCAGCGCAGCGATGTGCCGAAGGACTTGCTCTCCCGGTGCTGGACCAGCAGGCCGGGCACGGTGGCCGCGGACAGGCCCAGCTGGCTCATCGCCTGATTCAGCGCGCTGTCCTCGCCCTCGCGCAGCGTCTGGTCGAAGCCGGCCACATCGAACACGCTGCGCCGGTACAGCCCGTTGCTCCCGGCCACCGCCGTCGTCGCGCCGACCACCCGCGGCGTGAGCCGGAAGCGCCTGCATATGTAGGCTACGTCGCCATCCGGTACTGCGGTGCCGCCCACCGCGTCGTGCCCGGCGAGGGCGGCCCCGGTGCGGTCCAGCCAGTCAGCGGGCAGGACGACGTCCGCGTCGACGGTGGCGATCAGGCTGCCGCGCGCGGCGGCGATCCCGGTACTCCGGGCATAGCCCCGGCCGCGGTTGGCCGGCAGGTCGATGAGCCGGATCCGCGGGTTCCGGGCGGCCAGTCCCGCCACCACCTGGGCGGTGCCGTCCCTGGATCCGTCGTTGACCACGATGATCTCGTGTGGGCCGAGGCCGGTGAGGCCGGTGATCGCGGCCAGGGCCTGCCCGATGTTGGCCGCCTCGTTATAGGCGATCACCACGAAGCTGACCATGTCGTCGGGCACGCCCCTGCCCTATCACATCCGAATCCTGGACAGCGGGGGTATGACCCAGCGCAGTTGACGTCCTACCTAGTGCTATGAGTTCATAGTTCGGGCCAATATGGCGGATCCGCCAGCGTATGCGCCGGCCCAACCCTAGACTCGCGGTGTCTGTGCCCGGGGGAGGGTTGGCCATGCCTGCATCGCTGCTCCGCCTAGGCGGCTGGCGCAGCGTGGGTGCCCTCGTGGTGGTCGCGGCGGCGGCCGCCGGAATTGGCCAGACCGGGGCCGGTCATGCACTGCTGGAAAAGGCCGGACTGATCCAGCGGCCGACTGGCTACACCGCGCTTTCCTTCAAGGAGCCGGGTACGCCCGTGAATGTGACGTCAGCGGGCAAGCGAGAGCACTACGCGCTGACGGTCAACATCCAGAACACGAACACCACGTCGCGTGGCTACCGGTTGTCCGTGCTCCTCGTGCAGCGCCCGGGCCACGCCCGCCGGATCAAAACAAGATCATCTGCTTTCGTCGGGCCCGGGAAAACGGCCTCGATTCCGCTAGCTGGATCGATCACCTGTGAACGGGACCACCTTGTGGAATTCATTGTCCAACTGGCCGGGTCGCGGCCGCCAGCGGCGATTCATGCCTGGGCGACCTGTCACCGGCCGCGGGTCTGAGCGGGTGGGCCAGCGCCCGGTGGTCGCCGTGGTGTGCGACGTGATCTACCCCTACTCACGCGGGGGCCGGGAACTGCGGAACCAGGAACTGCTGCCCCGGCTGGCCGACCGCGCCGACCTGCACGTGTACACCATGCAGTGGTGGGACGGCCCCCCGGTGCGCTGCGCGGACGGGGTCACCTACCACGCCATCTCCCGGCTGCACCCGCTGTACCGGCATGGCCGCCGGTCGGTCCGGCAGGCGGCCTGGTTCGCGGTGGCCAGCCTGCGCCTGCTGCGCTGCCGGTTCGACGTGCTGGAGGCCGACCAGATCCCGTACTTCCAGCTGTTCGTGCTCCGCCTGGTGGCCACGCTCAAGCGGACGACGTTCACCGTCACCTGGCACGAGGTGTGGAGCCGGCCGTACTGGCGGGAGTACCTCGGCCTGGCCGGCTGGGCCGCCTGGTCGGTGGAGCGGCTGGCCATGCGGCTGCCGGACATGATCATCGCCGCTTCGCCGCAGACGGCCGGGCGGCTGCGCGAGGTGCTCGGCGCGAGTGCCCCGATCACGACGGTGCCGAACGGTATCGACCTGGCCGCGATCCGCGCCGCACACCCGGAGGCCGACCCGGCCGACCTGATCGTGGTCGGCCGGCTGATCGAGCACAAGCGGGTCGGCACGGTCCTCGACGTCATGGCCCGGCTGCACGCGCGCGGGCTGCGCACCACCTGCCGCATCGTCGGTGACGGCCCGGAGCGGGCCGCGCTGGAGCAGCAGGCGCAGGCGCTGGGCATCGGGCCATCGGTGGAGTTCCGGGCTGACGTCGGCGAGCAGAAAGAGCTCTACGCCCTGCTCAAGTCGGCCCGGCTGTTCGTCTCCCTGTCTGTCCGCGAGGGCTTCGGCATGGCCGTGCTGGAGGCCATCGCGTGCGGCCTGCCGGTGCTGACCACGTCCGCCCCGGACAACCACGCGCAGCACCTGGTGCGGGACTACTCGCGGGGGACTGTGTGCGAGCCCGGCCTGGACACGGTGACCGCCGCGGTGGCCGGCCTGCTGGCCGGGCCAGACGGCCCGGCCCCGGACACGGACGGGCCGGCGGATTCCTGGCTGGCCGGCTACGACTGGCCGGCCGTGGCCGGGAAGCTGGCCGGGGTTTACGCCCAGTGACCGGGGTGATGCGGCGGGCTGAGCCACCCGGGCCGCCGGAGCCGGTGCTGGCCGTCACGGCTGCGCCACCGCGGGTGGCGCGGCCCGCGGGACGGCCACCGGCTCGGCATGCCGCCCCGGCGGTGCGCCGTGGGCTCGGCGCGTACAGCCTGGCCCTGGCGGCGGTGGCCGTGCTGGTGCCGCTGCACCGGTGGTGGGCGGCCGAGGTGCTGCTGGTGCCGCTGCTGCTCATCGTCCCCGGCTCGATCCTGCTCCAGGCCCTGCGGGTACCCAGCCGGGTGGTGAAGTCGTTCCCGGTCTACGTTCCGTGCGCGTCGATCATCGTGCTGTTCGGCTCGGGTCTGGCCGTGGACATCCTCGGGCCGCTGGCCGGGGTGGCCGAGCCGCTGCGCGCGGTGCCGCTGCTGGTCGGGTTCGAGGTCGTCTGCCTCGGCCTGCTGGTGGCTTCCGCCAGCGCGCCGGCCGACGTCACCATCGAGTGGCGAGCGCCGCGCCGGCCGGTGCGCGTGGCCCTGCCGCTCGTCCTCCCGCTGGCCGCGGCCGCGGGTGCGATCCGGCTGAACAACAACCACAGCAACGCGGTGGCGGTGGGCACCGTCGCGGTCATCGTGGTCATGGTCAGCGTGTCCGCCGCGCTGTCCGCCCGGCTGGACAAAGCGCTGTTGGAGATGGTCCTCTACGCCGCGGGCCTGGCCACGGTCTGGGCCTCCTCGCTGCGCGGTGACCCGCTGTACGGCTTCGACATCGCCACCGAGTACCAGCGGCTGCAGTTCACCATCACCAGCGGTGTCTGGCACCCCGCCCATCCGAACGATGCCTATGGCGCGATGCTCAGCATCACCGTCATGCCGGCCGAACTGCACGCCCTGTCCGGGGTACCGGCCCTGCTGATCTTCAAGGTCATCTACCCGATGATCTACGCGCTGTTCCCGGTGGCGATCTTCGGCGTGGCCCGCAAGATCCTGACCCGGCCGTGGGCGTTTATTGCGGCCGCCTTCACCATTGCGCAGTACGCGTTCACCGAGCTGGCGGGTTTCGCCCGGCAGGAGATCGCCCTGGTGATCTTCGCCGCGCTGGTCGCGGCCATGCTGGATCACCGGATACCCCGGTGGCCCCGGTGGCGGCTGGCCGGGTTGCTCGGGGTGGCGCTGGCCCTCTCGCATTACTCCACCACCTACGTGGCGATCACGGTCCTGAGTCTCCTGCTCGTCCTCCAGTTCGCGCTGTCCTGGATCCGGCGGGTGCCCCGGGTGACCGGCGCGGTCGTCGTAGCGTTCCTGGCCACGTTCGTCGGCGCCGTCATCTGGTACGGCCCGGTGACCGATTCAGATTCGCATCTGCTCGACGTGGCCCAGACGGTGGACGCCCAGGGCCTGAACGTGCTGCCCAACCGGACGCCGGGCAGCAGCCTGGTCACCGCGTACCTGCAGGGCAACACCAGGACGCCGATCAGCGCGGCGGTGTACGAGAACGACATCGCCGGCTACTACAAACGCACCAAGACTTATGTGACACCCCTGCCGGACGCGAACAGCCCCCGGTATGCGCTGCGCAACACGACCGTGCCGGAGCCGCCGGTCAAGTGGCGGGCCGGGTATACCGCGCTCACTCTCGGCCTGCTGATCATCGAGCAGTTGGCCAACCTACTGGCCGCGATCGGCGCGCTGCTGATGGTCCTGCGCCGCCGGGCATCGCTGCTCACCCGGCAGCTCGGCCTAGCCGCGCTGGCCGCCACGCTGCTGCTCACGGTGATCCGGTTCAGCGGCACCCTGGCCGTGGCCTACGGCCAGGAACGGGCCCAGCTCCAGGGCATGGTGCTGCTGGCCGTCACCTTGTGCTGGACCTTCCAGGCGCTCACCGGGTTGCGAACCGGACGTCAGGTCCGGGCCCGGGTCCTGGCGGCCGGCTGCCTGGCCGTGGTGTTCGTCAACACCGTCTACCTGGTGGGTGCGGTCCTGGGCGGTGCGACGTCGGTCAATCTGTCCAACAGCGGCCCCGCGTTCCAGTACTTCTACACCACCAGCGCGGAGCTCGCCTCCGCCCGCTGGCTGGGCCGTCAGTATCAGTTCGGCAACCTGGTCTACGCGGACGAATACGGCCAGGTGCCACTGGCCGCAGCTACCAAGATCTCAACCGGGCTGCTGACCGACCTGACCCCGAAGACGCTCAGCAGCCATGCCTGGGTCTACGCCAGCCAGGCCAATGTACGGCACGGGTATGCGTTTGCCCTGTACAACGAGCACCTGGCCACGTATGTGTTCCCAGCCGCCTTCCTTAACGCCAACTACGACCTGGTGTACACCAATGGCTCGTCGGAGGTGTTCCACCGGTGATTTCCGTCGTCATCATCAGCAAGGACGAGGCCGGCCTGGACGCGACCCTGGCCGAGGTGACCGCGCAGGCCCGGGCGGCCGGGCCGGCCGAGGTGCTGGTGGTCGACGCATCGGAGTCCCGGCTGGACCACATCAGGCGGCGGCACGCGGACCGGGTCCGGTGGATACCGTTCGAGCCGCCGGCCGGGGTGCGGGTCTCCATCCCGCATCAGCGCAACGCGGGCGTGCGCGCGGCCCGCGGCGACATCATCGTGTTCACCGACGCCGGCTGTCAGCCGGAACCGGGCTGGCTAGGCCACCTGGTGGCGCCGCTCCAGGAGGACGAGCACGTCGCGGCCGGCCTGACGCTGGCCACGCCGGGCAGCAGCGGGCTCTACGACCAGTCCGCCCAGGCGGCCCGGGGCACCCGGTACCTGCCCGAGTGCCCCACCATCAACCTGGCCTTCCGGCGCGCGGCCTTCGACGCGGTCGGCTGGTTCGACGAGGGCTTCGCCTACGGGTCCGACGTCAACTTCAGCTGGCGCCTGGTGGACCGCGGTTACCGCATCCGCAACGTGCCCGACGCGGTCGTCCGGCATGACTGGGGCGGCTGGCGGCGTCAGCTGCGCCGGTCCTACGTGTACGGCCAGGCCCGGGCCCGGCTATACCGCAAGCACCGGTCCCGGCTCAGGCACGTGCTGCGTGACGCGCCCATGGTGGTCGTCTATCCGGCCTTCCTGCTCGGCCTGCCGCTGACCCTGGTCTTCCCGCTGTATCCCGCCCTGCTGCTCATTCCCGCCTGGCGTAACCGCTCCAACGGCGCGGTCCGGGTGCTGGCCGACCACCTCAGCTACGGGGCCGGGATCCTGTCGGAGCTGCTGCGGTGATGCGGATTCTGGTGCTGCCCCGGGATCCAAACCCCTATCAGGGCCTGCTCTACGGCGCGCTGGGCCGTCTCGGCGTGCAGGTCCGCTACGTGGGCGAGCTGACCCGTTCGCACACGGTCAACCTGCTGCTGCTGCCGGCCGAGCTGGCCTGGCAGCGGCTGGCCGGGGCTCGCGTGGTTCACCTGCACTGGGTGGCCGGGTTCACGCTGCCCGGTGCGCGGCGGTTCCCGGTGCTGCGCCGGATCGGGCAGGCCTGGTTCCTGCTCTGGCTGCGGGTCTGCCGGGCGCTCGGCTTGCGGCTGGTCTGGACCGCGCACAACGTGCTACCGCACGACCAGGTGTTCGCCGACGACGTGACGGCTCGCCGGGCGCTGGTCCGGGCCAGTGACCTGGTCCTCGCGCATTCCGCCGCCACGCTGGCCGGACTGGCCACGCTGGGCGCGGTGCCCCGGCGGAGCGCGGTCGTCCCGCACGGCCCGCTGCACCCGGCTGGCCCGGCCGCCGCGCTGCGCCGGCCGGGGTCGGCGGACGGGCCGCGCCGGTTCCTCTTCTTCGGCCGGGTGCAAGGCTACAAAGGTGTCACTGACCTGCTGGCGGCGTTTGCCGCGCTGCCCGCGGGAGTGCCCGCCGAGCTGACCGTGGCCGGGCCGTGCCCGGACGGGCAGCTCCGGGCCGAGCTGCGGGCGCGGGCCGGAGGCGCTGGCCATCAGGTGACGCTGCGCCTGGACCGCGTCCCCGAGGGCGAGCTGACCGCTCTGCTGGCCGCGGCCGACGTCGTCGTGCTGCCGTTCCGGCGGGTCACCACCAGCGGCAGCGCCATCCTGGCGCTCTGCCACGGCCGCCCGCTCATCGTGCCTGATCTGCCTGGGCTGGCTGGTCTGCCCGGGCCGGCGGTGCTCCGCTACACCGGCGGCATCCCGGGGCTGACCGGCGCCCTGACCCGGCTGGCCGGTGCCGACCAGCGGACCCTGGCCGCCATGTCGGCGGCGGCGCTGAGCTACGCGGCCGGCCTGGACTGGCCGGACATCGCGGAGCGGACCATGGCGGAGATCACCGCGATACTCGGCCCGGCGCGGGCCGGCCCGGCCCGGCAGCCGGTCGGCACGCCATGACCCAGCTGTCCGGGCCAGCCAGCCTCCGCTCCCGGATCCGCAGCGGGCTGCGCGGCATGGCCAGCGACGCGCTGTACCGCGGGTCCCTGTTCCTGCTCATCAATACGGCGGCCACCTCGGCCATTGGCTTCGTGTTCTGGGCGCTGGCGGCGCGGCGCTATCCGGCCTCGGCGGTCGGCGTGTTCGCCAGCGTGATCTCGGGGGTCGGGCTACTCGCGGCCATCGCCGCGCTGGGCCTGTCGAATACCACCATCCGCCGCGTCGCCGGGGCGGTGAACCCGCGTGAGCTGGTGGCCGTGGCGGTAGCGGCCATCGCCACCGTCGGCACCGCGCTGTGCCTGCTCACCGTCGTGCTCGTCGGGCCGCTGCTGCCGGCCGCGCTGCACCTTCAGCAGCATGGCCGGATGGCGTTCCTGCTCACCGCGCTGGTGGTGTTCACCGCGGTGGGCAGCACGCTGGACGCCTGCCTGGTCGGCATCCGGGCCAGTCATGTTGTGCTGATCAAGAACGTGCTGGGCAGCCTGGTCAAGGTGGCGGCCCTGGTCCTGCTGACCGCGTTCCGGTCCTCCGGGCTGCTGATCGCCTACGGGCTCGGGCTGGTACTGGCCACCACGCTCAGCGGCCTGGCGCTGAGCCTGCGGCTGCGCGGCCGGCGGGTCCGGCTCAGCTCGTTCCGTGCGCTGCCCCACTATCTGTCCATGACCTCGGGCAACTACCTGGCCACCGTCATGGGCATCGTGCCCATCAGCATTGTCCCGGTGGAGGTGCTCATCATCCGGGGCGCGGCGGAGACGGCCCGGTTCGCGGTCGCCTTCCTGATCGCCGGCTTCCTCAACTTCATCCCATCCACGATCGCGCAGGTGCTGTTTGCCGAGGCGTCCCGGCCGGGGGTGACGCTCAGCGGCCAGCTGCGCAAGGCCGTCCGGGGGGTCTACGGGCTGGTGGTGCCCGCGGTGCTGGTGGTGGTCGCGGCCGCGCCGCTGCTGCTCCGGTTGTTCGGGGCGTCGTATGTGCCGGCCACGGCGTGCCTGCGCATCCTGGCGCTGAGCGCGCTGCTCACCGGGGGGACGTACCTGGTCAACTCGCTGCTCATCGCGCGCGACCGCACCCGGGCTTATGTCTTCATGAACGGCGCCAATGCCGCGCTGGTCGTCGGCTGTGTCGCGGCGGCGCTGCCGCGCGGGCTGACCGCCGCGGCCGCGGGCTGGGCCCTGGCCCAGGGCCTGTCCCTGCTGCTCGGCCTGGCCGTACTGGCCACCGGGCGGATCGGCCGGCACCGCTCGCTGGCCAGCTCCGCAGGCCGGCCCGCTGCGGACTACTCCCGCTCCGCATCCGCGGCGCGCAGCAGGTTGTAGACGAAGAAGCTCACCAGCGACACCACGAAGCAGGTCTCGCCGAACGTGTCCTCATGCGGGACGCTGGCGAAATGGGTCAGCTGCAGTCCCAGCGTGTCTGGATGGACCAGGGCGACCAGCGCGATGTAGACCCAGCCCGCGAAGCCGTACACCGCCAGTGTCTTGCTGGCTTGCAGCGCTATCCGGCGCTTCATACCGTGCATCCCTTCAGCGCGGCGGCGCCCGGGCCGCGGGGGCTAGCCGGCGTCTGGCGCGCCAGAGACCTTCCGGGCCTGGTCCAGGCGCCAGGCATCGAGCGGCACGTCGCTCAGCCCGGTCCGGCAGTCAGCGTCGGGCGCCAGCTCGGCGAAGGCCGGGGCCAGCTGGGCCTGGGCGGGGTCGGCGCGGGCGCCGCTCCCGCTGTCGCCGCTGGTCAGGATCACGGCATGGCCCGCCCGGCGGATACCCAGGATGCTGAGGAAAAAGGTACCGAGGACCACCTGGCAGCTGAGCACCAGGGCGGTCAGCGCTGGAACCACGACCCGGGCGGTGCTGTCGCCGTTGACCAGGCCGGATCCCGCCGCGTGCCATCCCGGGACCGACACCGCCAGGCCGGCCACGCCGACCGCGGCGAGCAGGCCCCCAGCCAGCAGGCCGCGCTCCAGGCTGCACGCCGACAGCAGCCGGTCCAGCCTGGACCGCTGCTGCAGGAATCCCTCCGCATTGGCGTAGACCTTGGTGAACACGGCGAACAAGATGGCCTGGAAACCGATGACGGTCATCGCGGAGGCCGCGACGAGGACGTCCAGCACGGCGCCGGCCGGGACGCCCGGCGGCGGGGCGGGCACAGCGGCGATGCCGATGACCAGGCCCACGATCAGCAGCAGCGCACCTGGGATCAGGAACAGCCAGCGCGGGCTGAACAGCAGCAGGAAGCGCAGGTGGCGCCACCCATCGCGCCAGCTTCGCAGGTGCGGCCGCCGGCTGCGCCCGTCCCGGGACAGCCGGGTCGGCACCTCCTCCACCCGCTGCCCGGCCAGGGTGGCTTTGACGACCATCTCACTCGCGAATTCCATGCCCGAGGCCTGCAGGCCGAGCCGGAGCACGCTGTCCCGGCGGAAGCCGCGGAGCCCGCAGTGGAAGTCCCCGATCCGGCTACGGAAGAACAGCCGGCCAATGGCGCTGAGCACCGGGTTCCCCAGGTAGCGGTGCAGCGCGGGCATGGCCCCCGGGGCGATACCACCCCGGAACCGGTTGCCCATGACCAGCTCGATCCCGGCGCGGAGCCGGTCCAGGAAGGGCATCAGCGCGGTGAAGTCATAGCTGTCGTCGGAGTCGCCCATGATGATGAACCGGCCCTGGGCCATCGCGATACCGCCCAGCACCGCGTTGCCGTAGCCGACATCGGCGACGGTGATGACCGACGCCCCGGCGTCCAGGGCCAGCCGCTGGCTCCCGTCCGTGCTGCCGTTGTCCGCGACCAGCACCTCGCCGTCGATGTGATGGTCGCCCAGGAACCGGCGCGCCTTGCGCACACAGGTCGCGACGGTCTCGGCCTCGTTGAGGCACGGCATAAGCACAGTAAGTTCCACGTGACGCCCCCCTCAGCGACACGTCGCGCGGTCATGGCGCAGGCCTCTGGTACGCCGTGACCCCGCGGCGGAAAGCGGCCACCGCCCGTGGGCTGGTCACCCGCCAGTTCTGTTCCTTATCCACGTTGAACCAGATGAAGCCGAGCAGTCCGTAGGCCCGGGTGCCGGCGAACAGATTAGTGATCTTGGTGGGCTGGTCGGCACCGCCCGCGGCGGTTTCGGAGATGAGGATCGGGTCGTGGGTCAGCGCGCGCACGGCCTTGATGGTCGGCCCGAACAGCGGCGCGAAGGCCCAGGATGACTTGGCGTAGTAGCCATCGATGCCGACCCAGGTCACGTACGAACTGCCCGGCCACCACGCGGCGGGCGGGTCGATGCCCCCCCGGGCATCGACGATATTGATCGTCCACAGCCAGGTGACATTGGCCGCGCCCTGGGCCCGGAACACGGTGACGATGTGCCGCCAGGCGGCGACGAACGACGCCGCGGAGGCGTCCCGCCAGCCCCACGGGAACCACCATCCGTTCGGCTCATGGCCGAAGCCCAGGATGACGTGGTGCTGATAGCCGCGGACGGCGTCAGCGAAGCGCCGCAGGTAGGCGTCGTACCGCCCATGGGCGATCGCGGCCAGCGGGACGTGGCCGGGGTTGATCTGCACGAGCGGCAGCGCGCCCTGCTGCGCCGCGGCCGCCGCGAACCCGGCCTGGAACGGCTTACCCCAGGAACTGTAGTAGGGCGCCAGGTCCGGCTGCTTCCCGATGGCCTGCGCGAACTGGTCGATACCCGCATAGCTGGCTGGCGCCGAGCGCTCGTAGACGCCCAGGTAGCGCAGCGGCTCCAGGGCAGCCGGGCGGCTGGGTGCGCTGGCCAGCCGGGTGACAGCGAACGCCACCACCACGACGGCCACCGCCACCGCGCAGATCACTGCGGTGGCGTGGGCGCGGAACCAGCTCATCGCGCGTCCGCCCATGGCGGCATCGCCGGATGCTGGATCCGGTTCGGTCACGGCAGTCCCCCCGGGGCCCGCCGCGCTGCTGTGCTTCATGGCGCACCCTGCCTGCGCTGACAGGCCTGCTCGTAACCCCTCAGCGGCCTGCGCGGAAATTACGCTGACGTTCTGCCACGGCAGCGTCTCGGTGCGATCTCCCCCCTGGCGGAAGCCCGCATAGGAGAAGGTACTGAGCTAACCGGCTGATGGTGGTGTTTTTGCTGATTTAGTCACCGGCCGGGAGGTGGGCCCGGGACCGGCGGAGCGTGGCGCCGCCGCCGACCCCCCACACCGGACGCAGTCCGTAGCCGTGCCTTGACTATCTGTAGTGTGGGTTGAAATGTAACGCGCTGTGTGCTCCGCTGTAGCGCAGTTGAAGGCGTCTCGCTCACGCCTCCAGGGGGGTTTGCGCATGCGCGAAAACAGCCGCGTCCCGCCTTCCCGGCGTTCGCCGGAGGAAGCGGACCGGCCCGGGGACGAGGTGCTGGCGGCATCGCTGGCGCCGGATGAGCCGAGTCTGGAAACGGCCGGCCCGGCCGCTCGGGGCCAGGGCGGCCCCGGCGAGCCAGCCGGGCTGCCCCGCCGGGTCCGCGGCACCAACGGGCTGCGGCCGCCGGTCCGGGTGGAGCGGCCGGCGTTCTCCGACTCGATGCTGGAACGGGTTCGGGCCGCGGTCGCCGCGGAATCCGGCGACGAGCCGGATGAGCTCGCGCCGCCCCGGGATCCGGGCGAGCACGTGGATCTTTTCGGGTCGCCCGGGCCGCCCGAGCCCACCGGTGACCCCGCCCAGGAGCCGGCCCACGAGCCCGCCCAGGAATCGGCCCACGAGCGCGCCCAGGAGACTGCTTCACCGCCGGTCCAGCCGCTCGGTGCGAAGGGTGCCGGAAAGCCTCTCGAAACGGTCAGTCCGCCATTTCCCTTAAGGGACCCTTGGGAGCCTGACGGTGCCCCTGGAGAAATAACACAGCCAATTTCAGCGATAACTCGCGGGCTGGGTGGAAAAGGCAGCGGAAATCATCCGCCAGGCGAGCAGGACACCGAAAACGCCGCGGCCGCGGCCGCGGCCGCGGCGGCGGCGCCGGCGCCCACGCCCACGCGGGCCAAGCCCGCCGCGCGCCGGTCATCTGCTCTGTCCGTGGTCCAGGGTGAGCGGCCAGCCAAGCCAAAGGCCCCCAGGAAAACGCCGAAAAGTGGCGCGCGGAAGCCCCGGAGCGGCCGGGGTTACCGGGTGGCCGGGCTGGTAGCCATTGTCCTGGTGGCCATGGGCGCTGGGGTGTTCGCGTTCGTGCACTACGGCCACCGCCCCGAAGCTAGTGCCGCGATCAGCTCGGCCGACCTTCCGATGGCCACCCGCAACAGCGCCGCGACCTGGGTGGCCGGTCAGGTCGCCACCGGGGATGTCGTGGCCTGCGACCCGGTGATGTGCCGGGCCCTGGAGACACGCGGGATGGCCGCGGCCCGGCTCCGGGTGCTCTGGCCGGGCTCGGACAACCTGGCCGGCGCCGCAGTGGTGGTGGCCACGCCGGCCGTGCAGAGCCACCTGGGCGCCCGGCTGGACACCGTGGACGCGCCGGGGATTATCGCCAGATTCGGCGCCGGGAACCGGCAGATCGTGATCCGGGCGATGGCGCCCCAGGGGGCCGCGGCCTATCGGTCCGCCGTGGCTGCCGACCTGTCCGAGCGGAGGAGCTCGGGGCAGGTGCTGGTCAGCAAGTCTTCCATCCACTGGTCGGCCGCGGAGAAGAAGCAGCTCGCCGCGGGCCAGGTTGACGTGCGGCTGATGGTGGCCATCGTGGATCTCGCGGCCAACCACCCGGTCCAGGTGGTGGCGTTCGGCGATGGGGGCCCCGGCGCGCCCAGCGCCCCGCTGCGCTCGGCTGAGCTGGCCTACTCCGGCAGCGCGGGCAAGAAGGCGCTGCTGGATGGCCTGGCCGCCGTGGCCACGGGCAGCCCGGTGTACCGCCCGTCGCACATCGCCGCCGTGCGGCTGCGCGGTGGCCAGACCGTCCTGCAGGTCGAATTCTCCGCGCCGAGTCCGCTCGGGCTGCTCGGCGGCGGCGCCTAGGCGGCCCGGCTCCGCACCGCCGGGCGGGCGGCCGCGGCCGGCCCCGGCGGTAGGGTCGCCGCCATGAGGAAGGACCGGGCATGAGCCCGCGCCGCGCCCGGCGGCGGCCGGACGAGACCCCACGCCGTGGCCGCCGGGGCGGCGCCGCGGGTGGTGCAGGCGCCGACCAGGGGCGCGGCGGGGATCTGGATGGCGCGGTCGGGCCGGAGCAGCTCGAGTCGTGGCCGGACGGGGACTGGGTGGTCCGCCTGGTGCCGGGAGCGGCGTCGGTGAAGAGCTATCGTTGCCCCGGATGTGATCAGGAGATCCCGGCTGGCACCGCGCATCTGGTCGCCTGGCCTAGCCTGAGCCCGGGACCGAGCGAGCGGCGGCACTGGCACCGGCCGTGCTGGGACCGGCGGATACAGCGCCGCCCCGGGCGGCGGGTCGGCAGGTAGGAACAGAGGACCTCGATGAGCGAGATCAGGGCGGCCACCGTGCTGCCGGCCCGCCGGGAAGCCGTGACCCTGCACACCGCGGACGGCCTGGACCTGGTCGGCGAGCTGGCCCGGCCGGTGGACCGGGATCCGGTGGCGACGCTGATCTTCCTGCATCCGCTGCCCACCCACGGCGGGATGATGGACAGCCACGTGCAGCGCAAGGCCTCCTACCGGCTGCCCGCGCTGGCCGGCCTGGCCGTGCTGCGCTTCAACACCCGGGGCACCGCGTCCGAGCAGGGCCGCAGCCATGGCGAGTTCGGCGAGGGCCAGACCGAGCGGTTCGACGTGGCCGCCGCTATCGCCTTCTGCCAGGCGGCCGGGCTGCCCAGGCTGTGGCTGGTGGGCTGGTCGTTCGGCACCGAACTGACCCTGATGTGGGGCGCCGATCCGGCGGTGGAAGGGGCCATCCTGCTCTCCCCGGCGCTGCACCGGGCCGGGGACGCCGACCTGGATAAGTGGGCCGCGTCCGGGAAGCCGCTGCTGGTCCTGGTCCCGGAGCTGGATGACTACCTGCGCCCGGACGAGGCGCGCCGCCGGTTCGCCCGGGTGCCGCAGGCCGAGCTGATCGCGGTGGACCGGGCCAAGCATCTATGGGTCGGCGAACCCTATGTCCGTATCGTGCTGAACGAGATCGTGCGCCGGGTCAACCCTCCCGCTGCGCCGCTGCCCACCGAGTGGAAGGACTGACCGTGCCGCTCTTCGACCTGACTGGCAAGAAGGCTTTCGTGACCGGCGCCTCGCGGGGGATCGGCCAGGTGATCGCGGTGGCGCTGGCCGGCGCGGGCGCTGACCTGGCGCTGGTGGCCCGGAGTGAGGACGGGCTGGCGGACACCGCGGCGCAGATCACCGCGCTGGGCCGGAAGGCGTTCGTGTTGCCCGCCGATGTGACCGAGCAGGAGTCGGTCGCCGCCGCGGTGGCCAGCGCGATCGACCAGCTCGGCTGCCTGGACATCGTGGTGAACAACGCGGGCGGGTCCAGCTTCATGGTGCCGTTCCTGGACCTGCGGCTGACCGGCTGGGACAAACTGCTCCGGCTGAACCTGGACTCGGCCATGTACGTCTGCCACGCGGCGGGCCCGCATCTGGTGGAGCGGGGCACCGGCTCGGTGATCAACGTGGCCTCGGTGGCCGGGGTGAGCGCGGCGCCGTTCCTGGCCCCGTACGGGGCGGCCAAGGCCGGGCTCGTCTCGCTGACCAAGTCGCTGGCGGTGGAGTGGGCCGCGCTCGGTGTCCGGGTCAACGCGCTGTGCCCGGGGTGGACCGCGACCGCGCTGAACCGCAACCTGTGGGAAGACGAGACGGCGGGCCCGGCCACGGTGGCGACGGTGCCGATGCGGCGCTGGGCCCGGCCGGAGGAGATGGCCGGTGCGGCGGTGTTCCTGGCCAGCGAGGCGTCCTCGTACATGACCGGCCAGGTGCTGGTGCTCGACGGCGGCCAGACCGCGCTGGCCTAGGGGCAGAAAAGCCAGCGGGGGCCGGCGCGTGTGCGCCGGCCCCCGCTCTGCCTGAGCCGTGCCTACTCGGTCCACCACTCGTCGTCGTTGGCCTTGGCCTTGGCCGAGACCGGCTGCTTGGCCGGGGCCTGCTGGGTCTGGCCCTGAGCTGGCGGCGCCTGCCGGGGCTGCGCGGGCGGGGCGGCCTGCGTGGGGGCCCCGCTGTTGCGCGGCGCGGCCGGAGCGGCCTGGGTCGGGGCGGCCTGGGTCGGGGCGCTCTGCGCCGGCCCGACCGCCTTCTGCGGGGCGCTCCCGCCCACGGCCGGGCGGCCGGCTCCGCGCCGCCCGGCTTGAGCGCGTCGGCCAGGCCGCCCATCTGGGTACCGAGCAGCTGGCTGATCTGGGCCAGGTGGCTGGAGATGCTCTCCTTCTGCTTGCTCAGGTCGTCAACCTCGCGCTGTGCGCTGACCCGGTGCCGCTCGATCTCGGACTTGGTGTCCGCCAGCAGCTGTTCCGCCTGGGCCTTGGCCTGGGCGACGATCTGGTCGGCGTTCTTCTTCGCGTTGGTGACCAGCTGCCGGGAGTGCTGGTCCGCCTCGCGCCGGGTCTGCTCGGCCTGCGCGCTGGCCTTGGCCGCCCGCTGCTCGGCCGTGGCCGCCCGCTGCTCCGCCTCGCTGACCAGCTTCTGGGTGGCCGACTGGGCCGCGGACAGCCGCTCGGCCTCCTGCCGCTCGGCTTCTTCGCGGCGGGACGCCAGCTGGATCTCGAACTCGGCCTCCGCCTGGGCGCGCTGCGCCTCGCTCTCCTCCAGGATGCGCTGAGCCTGGCTGCGCATCTCGTCAGCCTGCCGCTTGGAGGTGGTGAGGATCTCGTCCCGCTCCCGCTTGGCCGACGCCTTGAGCTGCGCCACCTCGCGCTCGGTGGTGGTGCGCAGCTTGGCGATGTCCCGCTCGATCGCGGCCCGCTTCTCGGCCACCTCGTGATCGGCGGTGGCGCGCAGCGTGGCCACCTCCCGCTCGGTGGTGGAGGTCAGCTCGTCGGCCTCGCGCCGGGCGCCGGTCTTGATCGCGTCCGCCTCGCGCTCCGCCGATGCCCGCTGCTCGTCGGTCTCGCGCTTGGCGTTGGCCCGCAGCTCCCCAGCCTCGTTCTCGGCCGCTGCGCGCACTTCCGCCGCGTCCACCTTGGCCGCGGCGTTCAGCTCGTTCGCCGCGGAGCGGGCTTCCTGGGCGATCTCGGTGGCCTGCTCCTCAGCCAGCCGGAGCAGCTGCTCGATGCGGGAGCCGAGGCCGGCGTAGGTCGGCCGCTCCTGCTCCCGGATCTGCCGGTGCGCGTCGGACAGCTCCTGCTGCAGTGCCTGAACCTGCTCGCGGTGCTGCCGGACCTCACCGTCAAGCTGCTTGAAGTATTCGTCAACCTGATGCGGGTCGTAGCCCCGCATCACCCGGGCGAACTCGCGGGGGGTGGTTTCCTCGAAGAAGTTGCTTAGCTGAGCGTCAATTTCAGGCTGCATGTGGCTTGATCCTGGGTAGACGAGGGTGACATGCGGGGGCGAACAGGGCATCGCGATCCGCTCCGCAGGCCGGGCGCTGTCGCAGACCGTCCCGAAACCCGGCAGGCGCGGAGAGTGTGCCGCTTGCCCAGTGCTCGCAGCGTACTCCTAACCCGCATGCATTAGCGGCGGCTTCTCGTTTCCTCTTGGCACGGATCCGGGCTTTTTGGCGGTATTGATGGCCGCCGGGCCGGGCCGGACAGGGCCAGGTGAACGTGCGGCACCGTTAATAGCGTACATATCGGGATACTCCCGGACGACTGACCCCCGGAGTGCGAGGCTGGCCCACCGCTGACCCCCCGGACGGCGAGGCCGGCCCACTGCGGCGCTGGCCGCCCTGACGCGGCCCGGCTCAGCCCGCGGCCGGCTCGACCAGCTCGGTCAGCACCCCGCCCAGGTCGGCAGGATGCAGGAAGGCTATCGAAGCGCCCATCGAGCCGTGCCGCGGCCGCTGGTCGATGAGCCGGAATGGTTTCGGCGCCAGCTCAGCCAGGGCCGCGCCGATGTCCGCCACGGCGTAGCCGACGTGATGCAGGCCCTCGCCGCGCCGGGCCAGGAATTTGCCGACCGGGGTGTCCGGGCCGAGCGGTTCCAGCAATTGAACCCAGGACGCCCCGCCACCCGGCTGGCCGACCCGCAGCATCGCCTCCCGGACCCCCTGTTCGGCGATCACCTCCCGGCTGGCCACGGTCAGCCCGAACGCCGACTCATACCGGGCCACCGCCGCGTCGAGATCACGGCAGGCGATGCCAACATGGTCGATCCGGAGCAGCACGGATGCCTCCATCCTGGGCCGGGTGTTCCCCTGGGTTATCGTGGCAGACACCCAGCCAGGACGTCGCGGAGGGCAGGCATGCGGGAAGCAGTCATCACCGGGGGAGCCAGGACCGCCATCGGACGCCTGCTCGGCTCGCTCAAGGACTTTCCGGCCGCCCAGCTGGGCGGCATCGTGATCAAGGCGGCGCTGGAGCGCTCCGGCATCTCCGCCGACCAGGCCGACTACGTGATCATGGGCCAGGTGGTGCAGGCCGGCGCCGGGCAGAACCCGGCGCGGCAGGCGGCGGTGGCCGCCGGGCTGCCGATGTCGGTGCCGGCCATGACGATCAACAAGGTGTGCCTGTCCGGCCTGGAGTCCATCGCGCTGGCCGCGCAGCTGATCCGGGCCGGCGAGTTCGACGTCGTGGTGGCGGGCGGCATGGAGTCCATGACCGGCGCCCCGCGGCTGCTGCCGGCCGACCGTGCTGGCCTCAAGTACGGCTCCATCGAGGTGCTCGACGCGCTGGCCCGGGACGGGCTGACCGACGCGTTCGACGGTTCCCCGATGGGCGAGCTCACCGACCGGTACAACGTGCGTCTGGGCATCAGCCGGGCCGAGCAGGACGAGTTCGCCGCCCGTTCGCAGCAGCGGGCTGCCGCCGCGGCCCAGGAGGGCGCACTGGCCGGTGAGATCGTCGCCGTCCCCGTCCCACAGCGGCGCGGTGAGCCGGTCATCTTCGACGCCGACGAGGGCATCCGGCCGGAGACGACCGCCGCGGCGCTGAGTGGGCTGCGGCAGGCCTTCGGCCCGGACGGCACGATCACGGCCGGCACCGCGTCGCAGATTTCCGACGGGGCGTGCGCGGTCGTGGTCATGGCGGCCGAGGTGGCGGCGGCGCGCGGTGCGCCCGTGCTGGCCACGGTCGGCGCCTATGGCACGGTGGCCGGGCCGGACACGTCGCTCCAGTCACAGCCGTCGGCGGCTATCCGGCGCGCGCTCGGCAAGACCGGGCTCGCCGTCGCCGACCTGGATCTGCTTGAGATCAACGAGGCGTTCGCCGCGGTCGTCATCCAGTCCATGCGCGATCTCGATGTCAGCCCGAAGCAGGTCAACGTGAACGGCGGGGCCATCGCGCTGGGTCACCCGATCGGCGCGTCGGGCGCGCGGATCACCCTGCACCTGGCCTGCGAGCTGGGCCGCCGCGGTGGTGGGGTCGGCGCGGCGGCGCTGTGCGGTGGCGGCGGGCAGGGCAGCGCGCTGCTGCTGCGCGTGCCCGCGCCCAGTGAGCGGGGCTGACCTGGGCCCGCGCGGCCAGGAGGCTGGCCCCGGGCTGGTCAAGCGGGCGTGCGACGGCGACGTGCGGGCCCTCGGCCGGCTCATCTCGCTGGTGGAGAACGGCGCCCCGGAACTCCGCGCGGTGCTGCGCGAACTGGCCCCGCTGACCGGCCGGGCCCGGGTGCTGGGCCTGACCGGCGCGCCCGGCGTGGGCAAGTCCACCGTCACCGGCGCGCTGGTGGCTGCCTACCGTGAGCGCGGCCTGCGGGTCGCCGTGCTCGCGGTTGACCCGACCTCCCCGTTCACCGGCGGGGCGCTGCTCGGCGACCGGGTCCGGATGCAGCAGCACGCGACCGACCAGGGCGTGTTCATCAGGTCGATGGCCAGCCGCGGGCACCTGGGCGGCCTGGCCGGGGCCGCGCCGCAGGCGCTGCACGTGCTGGACGCGGCCGGCTTCGAGCTGATCATGGTGGAGACGGTCGGGGTGGGCCAGGCCGAGGTGGAGGTCGCCTCGATGGCCGACTCCACGCTGGTCATCGTCGCGCCCGGGCTGGGTGATGCGATCCAGGCGGCCAAGGCCGGCATCCTGGAGATCGGCGACGTGTTCGTGGTCAACAAGGATGACAAGCCAGGCGCCCAGGAGACGGTACGGGACCTGCGCGGCATGATCGCCATGGCCCAGCGCGGCCCGGACGACTGGACGCCGCCGATCGTGCGGACGGTCGCGGCGACCGGCGAGGGCATCGCCGAGCTGGCCGCCAAGCTCGACGCGCACCAGGCCTGGCTGGACTCCTCGGGCGAGGGGGAGCGCAGGCGGCTGGCGCGGGCCCGTGGCGAGATCACCACGCTGGCCCTGGCCGAACTGCGCCAGCGGCTGGGCGCGCTGCCCGGCGACTCGGCCGTGGACGAACTGGCCCGCCGGGTCGCGGCCGGCGAGCTCGACCCCTACACGGCGGCCGACGAGCTCATCGCGGCGGCGAGCTAGGCTGCCCGGCCTCAGCTGGGGCTGGGGCTGGGGCGACGGCTGGGGCTGGGGCTGGGTTTGGCGCGACCGCTGGGGTTTGGGCTGGGGCCGAGGTCGGGGCTGGGGCCGAGCCCGAGCCCGGGGGTGGCGCCGCCGCGGCCGCGTCCTTCGGCGGCGCCTCCCCGGCCGGGTGGGGCGCCGGGGCGTCCGCCGGGGGCTGCTCGGCGGCGGCCGCGTCGATGGCCGCCTGCATGATCGATTCGCTGCGCAGCCGCGCCTCGTAGGCGGCCTTGCCGCCGCGGACCCCGAGCAGCCGCTTGGCCAGCACCAGGTAGGCGACCAGCGCAACGTTGATCAGGAACGCGGTCAGCCGCAGCGCGGTGACCTTGGCGGCCAGCTCGTAAAGCTCGTACGGGATGCCCGCTGAGGTGGCCACGAAAGCGAAGTACTCGCCCCAGCGGCGCAGCCGCCACAGCGCGATCGCTTCCAGTATCTCCACCACGGTGTACGCCGCCGCGCCGAGGGCGAGCCAGGTCAGCGTGCGCTGGTCCAGGGCGAACGTGTGCCGGATCAGGCCGACCAGGCCGGACCCGTCGATGTTGTAGCCAAGCTCGTGCAGTAGCGACCTGACCTCGGGGTACTCCCGGTCGAACGCGTGCTCAACGGACGACCGCGAATACTTGAACCGCCAGATGGCGTAGGCGATGAAGCCGAACAGGATCCCGCGCAGGAACCGTTCCACCGCGAAGGCCCGCAGGATCAGCGCGCTGCGCAGCTCGTCGTCCCGGCGCACCCGCGGCGCGGCCGCGGCCGGCCCGCTGGCGACGGCCGGCCCGGGCACGAACGTGCCGCAGCGCAGGCACCGCCAGGCCTCGCCAACCGGGGTCTCGGTGCGCAACCGGGCGCGGACCGCGGGCTCGGTGGGCGCGTAGCTGACGTGCGGCCGGAGCGCGCACATCAGCAGGTTCCAGTTCACCTAGCGCAGCTTATGGGAGCAACTTCTGCGGCTTCGCTGAGTTCCGGCCGGGGCGGCCGGGCGCGCCGGGTTAAATCCCGCACGATGATCCCGTCGGCCAGCGTCAGCACCTCGTCGCAAGCTAGCGCGAGCGTCGCGGCGTCGCCGCCGATGGCGATGATGGCGGTGTCCCGGCCCAGGTCGCGGATGCTGTCCGCGACGCTGGCCGTATCCCGCGGGCCGAGCCCGTCGAGCAGGCCGTCGAGCAGCAGCAGTTCCGGCTCGTGCACCGCGGCCGCGGCCAGCTTGGCCCGCCGGGCGATCACCGCGGGTGCGGCCCGGAGCGGCACGTCGGCCCACGGGGTCAGCGCCAGCCGGTCCAGGATCGCGGCGGCCAGCACGTCACAGTCCCGGCCGGGCAGGTTGGCCAGCCGCGCGGCGTGCCCGACCAGGCCGCGCACCCGGCGCACCGGCCGCACCCGGGCCGAGGCCCGGGCGATGCCCACGTACCGGCGCACCGCCGCGCGGCCCTGCGCGGTGGTCAGGTCCTGGCCGAGCACCCGGAGTTCCCCGTAGGCCGGCCGGGTCAGCCCGCCCAGCAGGTCGATCACGGCCGACCGGGCGGTGTCCCGCTTCACCGCGATGCCCACCGCGGGGCGGCCGGCTGCCGGGGGGTCGAGGCGGAAGCTAGCCGCCCGGAGCACCCAGGTCCAGCCGTGCCGGACGCCGACCCCGGCGGCGAGGACCGGGGCCATTCCGGTGGTGCCATAACTAGACCGCACGTGCACCCCCGTTAACCCGGGAAGCGTCTCAACAGGAAATATAACTCTTAGATACTCCATTGTCACGCTAGGTAACTAGGCATAATTAGCCAGCCTAGGGGGACAATCAGGGGCCCGTCCCGGCTGCCGCTGGCCCGGCTTCCCGGGTACCGTGACCCTGTGTCGAAGCCGCTGGAACTACCGTTCGATCCGATCGCCCGGGCCGCCCAGACGTGGGCGGAGCGATTCGGCCCGTCCGGGGCGATGGCCGCGGTCACCTCGATCATGCGGGTGCAGCAGATCCTGCTGGCCCAGCTCGACGCGGTGCTCCGGCCGCACGAGCTGACGTTCGCGCGGTATGAGGCGCTGGTGCTGCTCACGTTCAGCAGCCGGGGCACGCTGCCGATGCGGGTGATCGGCGAACGGCTGATGGTGCACCCGACCAGCGCGACCAACATCATCGACCGGCTGGAGGGGCAGGGCCTGGTCGTCCGCCGGCCCAACCCGCAGGACGGGCGGGGCAAGCTGGCCGAGATCACCGACCGGGGCCGGGAGGTGGTCAGCCGGGCCACCGCCGACCTGATGGACGCCGACTTCGGCCTGGCCGGCTTCGGCGAAACCCAGCGGGACCAGCTGTTCGACCTGCTCCGCGGGCTGCGGGTAGCGGCCGGCGACTTCGCGCCCGCGCCGGCCGCCACCAGCTAGCGCGGTATTAATTGATCGGCGATTCCTGCCAGGTCGCGCCACCGTCGTAACTGAACCACACGGCGTGCACCGAGGCATCGGCCGGCACGGCGACGCCCTGGTCCGGGGTGGTCATCCCCACGTAACTGAACCCGCCCGGCGGCGGCGAGCCCTGGGCGGCGGTCCACGTCGCCCCGGCGTCCTTGGACACCTTGAGGCCCGCGGTGGTGGCCAGCACGACCGTCCCGGTGCTCGTGCCGGCCACCGAGGTCGCCGTACCCGCGGCGGGTGCGGTACCCACCTTCCGCCAGGTCTGGCCGGCGTCGGAGGAGGTGTAGACGACGCGGCCGGCCGCGTCGTCCGGGCAGACCAGGACCAGCCCGTTGCTG
Organism: uncultured Actinomycetes bacterium; assembly: GCA_963717125.1. Lineage (GTDB taxonomy): Bacteria > Actinomycetota > Actinomycetes > Streptosporangiales > Streptosporangiaceae > RYN-230. The sequence goes on along the minus strand of CAVQVG010000007.1, from coordinate 748,012 downwards.
GTGGTCGCGGCCAGCAGCGCGCCGGCTGGCCGTCGGCCTGGGCGGTCCCCGGCAGGCAGGGCGCGGCGCTACCGGTCACCGGCTGCCAGCCGCCCGCCCCGCTGACCGGCCCGGACACCAGCACGCCGGCCGGCGGCAGCAGGTAACCGCGGCTGCCGGTGAGCACGAGCGCGGCCGCGCTGGCCGTCCCGTTCAGGCTGAGGCTGGTCCCCGCGCCCGGCACCGGCGCCCACCGGTTGCGGCCCGGGGCGGCCGAGTACAGCGTTTGCCCGGTGCAGCCCGCGGCCCAGCTCGCGCCGGTGCCCGAGCACTGCGCCCAGACCGCGAAGACCCGCTGACCCGCCGTTTCCAGCGCGGTCACCCGCAGCCCGCCGGTGCGGATCCGCTGCCAGCTGCGCCCGCCGTTATGGGTGGCCCACAGCTCCGGGCCGAACGCCCATCCGTCGCTGGTGTCGTAGAACCGGAGCTGGCTTACCCCGGACGGCCCCTGCGGGGCGCCGGTCACCGGGGCGTGCACGCCGTGCCAGGTCTTGCCGCCGTCGCTGGTGCCTGCCAGGGAGGTGCAGATGTACGCGGACGGTGGTCCGCAGTGCCCGGGCGTGCCGGCCTGGCCGATCACGTAGCCGGTCGCCGCGGCGACGAAGGTCACCGAGGTGGCGGCGAAGTTTGGCGGCGCGGCCGGGGGAGCGGCGCTGGGCGGGGCGGTGTCCGGGGTGGGCTGCGGTGTGGCTGACGCCTGCTGCCGGTGGTGGTGGCTGCCCGCCGAGGAGGTCTCGCCGACCTGCGCGCCGCTGGGATTCGGCCCCGGGCCGAGGTTCAGCTGGGTGATGACCAGCCGCGGCACGGTGGCGATAACCGCGATGACGGCCGCGGCCGTGGCCGCCGCGACCGCCGCCCTGGTCACCTTGCGCCGCCGGGCGCGCTTCCTGATCAGCTCGAAGGTGCCCGGCGGGGGCGGCAGCGGCTGGATCTGGGCGCGCATCCAGCTGTCCAGCTCATCGCGCGGATCAGCCATCTGATTCCCCCAGCGCGGCGCGCAATCGCGCCCGGGCGTGGAACAGGTCAGCCTTGATGGTGCCCTCCGGCAGGCCGAGCAGCGCGGCCACGTCACGGACCGGGAAACCCGCATAGTAATGCAGCAGGAACGGGCTGCGCAGCCGGTCGGGCAGCGCCTGCAGCAGTTCCCGCACGTGCACGTCCTGGGCCGGGTGGTAGGCCGGGTCGGCCACCGCGGTGGCGCTCACGCTCTGCAGCGCCCGGCGCTCCCGGCCGGTCTTCCGCCAGTGATCCCGGACCAGGTTGGTCGCGATCATGTACAGGTAGCTCTGCGGGTTGTCCAGCCGGGACCACCGGCCGAGCAGGCGGGTGAACGCTTCGGCGGCGATCTCGTGCGCGGTGTCGTCGTCGTCGACCAGCCGCCGGACCCACCCGGCCAGCCGCGGATAGCAGGTGCTGAACAATTCCTCGGCCGCGGCACGGTCGCTCGTGCGCAGCCTGTCCACGGAACCCCCTCGGCTGGCGGTTCCCGCCGGCATGCTCCACGGCCTGGCCAGAGTCAGGGTGTCACCCGCGGCAGTGACCGCGGGCCCGTCCACGGCTAGGGATTGCACAGATCTACCACACCTTCGGTCGGATGCGGATCCAGTCGCAAGGGCGTGCCCCCGCAATGCCCCTGCGCTTCTGAGACGGCGCGGCGGGGCGCCAGGTTGTGCCGATATCGACCTGTTACCTATGCGTGATCCGCGCGCTATCGACGGCGTCTCAGGCCCGCCGCAGGGCGTCCGCGCCGGCGGGTGCCGTGCGGCTTGGCCCCCCGCTCCGGCCGGGCTGCGGTGCGGCTGGGCCCCGGTGCCGGCGGGCACGGTACAGTGTAGGTAGATAGTTGGACGTCCTAGTATCTGGTTGGGCTGAGACAGCGGGAGGACCGGCATGGACGCGGACACGGCGGGGCCGCCGGCGCCGGACGACCTGGCCGCCGGCCGGCGGCGCTGGCAGCGGCGGTTCGACGACTCGCGGGTCCGCACGGCGGACTTCAGCACGCTGTCCGGCGTCGAGGTGGACCCGGTGTACGGGCCGCCGCCGGGGGCGGTGGTCCCGGGCTTCGGGCGGATCGGCTGGCCCGGCGAGTACCCGTTCACCCGGGGCCTGTACCCGGGCGGCTACCGCGGCCGGGCCTGGACGATCCGGCAGTTCTCCGGGTTCGGCAACGCGCGGCAGACCAACGAGCGGTACCGGATGCTGCTCGGCGCGGGCGGCACCGGGCTGTCCGTGGCCTTCGACATGCCGACGCTGATGGGGCGCGACTCGGACGACCCGCAGTCGCTCGGCGAGGTCGGCCACTGCGGCGTGGCCATCGACTCGGCGGCGGACATGGACGTGCTGTTCGACGGCATCCCGCTGGCCGACGTCACCACCTCGATGACGATCAGCGGCCCGGCCGTCCCGGTGTTCTGCATGTACCTGGCGGCGGCCCAGCGGCAGGGCGCCGACCTGGCCGCGCTGAACGGGACGCTGCAGACCGACATCTTCAAGGAGTACATCGCGCAGAAGGAGTGGCTGTTCCCGCCGCAGCCGCACCTGCGGCTGATCGGCGACCTGATGGAGTACTGCGCGCGGGAGATCCCGGACTACAAACCGCTCTCGGTGTCCGGGTACCACATCAGGGAGGCCGGGTCCACGGCGGCCCAGGAACTCGCGTTCACCCTGGCCGACGGATTCGGCTACGTGGAACTCGGGCTGTCCCGCGGGCTGGATATCAACGAGTTCGCGCCCGGGCTCTCCTTCTTCTTCGACGCGCACATCGACTTCTTCGAGGAGATCGCCAAGTTCCGCGCGGCCCGGCGGATCTGGGCCCGCTGGCTGCGCGACCGGTACGGCGCGACCTCGCCGCGGGCCCAGTGGCTGCGCTTCCACACCCAGACCGCGGGCGTGTCGCTCACCGCGCAGCAGCCGGACAACAACGTGGTGCGCACGGCCATCGAGGCGCTGGCCGCGGTCCTCGGCGGGACCAACTCGCTGCACACCAACGCCCTCGACGAGGTGCTCGCGCTGCCCAGCGAGCGGGCGGCCGAGATCGCGGTGCGCACCCAGCAGGTGATCATGGAGGAGACCGGGGTGACCAGCGTGGCCGACCCGCTGGGCGGCTCGTGGTACCTGGAGGCGCTCACCGACCGGCTGGAGGCCGAGGCCGAGGGCGTGTTCGCCCGGATCCTGGGCATGAGCCCGGACCGGACGATGACCGGCGGGATCCTGCACGGCATCGAGACCGGCTGGTTCTCGGCGGAGATCGCGGAAGCCGCGTTCGTCTACCAGTCGAAGGTGGAGAAGGGCGACAAGAAGGTCGTCGGGGTCAACGTGCACACCGGCACGGTCGGCTCCCCGGTGGAGATCCTCCGGGTCAGCCACCAGGTGGAGCGGGACCAGGCGGCCGAGCTGGGCCGCCGCCGGGCGGCCCGGGACCAGGCGGCGGTGGATGCGGCGCTGGCCAGCATGCTGGACGCGGCGCGGTCCGGGGCGAACATGATCCCGCCGATGCTGGACGCGGCCCGGGCCGAGGCCACGCTGGGCGAGATCTGCGACACGCTGCGCGCCGAGTGGGGCAGCTACTCCGAGGTGCCCGCGTTCTGACCGCTACTGCGAGGTGCCCGCGTTCTGACCGCCGGCCCGGGATCCGCCCGTGGCCTGGCCAGGATGCTAGAGGCGCGCGAGGTGCTCCTCGATCGTGCCAACGACAGCCGGATCGCCGGGATCGTCCAGCAGGCGAAGCGCCTGCCGGAGTCGGAAGGCCGTCTCCACCGGGCGGGAATCGGTGTCCAGCCCGCGTGCCGTGGCGTAGGCGCGCCAGCCACGGGTCCAGAGGGCGCTGAACTCGCGGCGGTGCCGCCGCCACAGCCCGGTGCCCCACTCGCCCAGGTCGAAGTCCCAGAACGGATGGTCCACCCGGGCCGTCTCCCAGTCGAGGATGCCGGTCAGCCGGCCGCCCTCGGCCAGCAGCTGGTCTTCGTGGATGTCGCCGTGGACCAGGACCGGCTCCAGCCGGGCGGCGCTGGCCAGCAAGCGCGTCCACGCCGCGCCGCGATCGGGCCGGCGTAGCCCGCCGGCGGCCTCAGCGGCGGCCGCGGCGCTGGTGGCCGGATCAAGGGCCCGGCGCAGCCAGCGATGATGGGCGGCGTCGTGATGCTGGGGCGGCCGCGCCCCGGCCAGCAGCGGCGGCTCGAGTTCATGCCAGCAGGCGATGGCCCGGCCAACCTGCTCCACCAGCGCCTCGGGTTCGGCCGGCACCTCGCCGGGCAGGCGGGTTACGGCCGCGAAGGGGAAGGCGTAGATCTCCGGGTCCTGCCAGCGGCCCAGCAGGCGCGGAACCACGGCCAGCCCGGTCTCAGCCAGCGCCCGGTAGGCGGCGATCTCGCGCTCGAACCACTCGACCCCGGCGGCGGACCGCGGGAACAGGAACACTCGGTCACGGTCGAGCAGGACCAGCTTGTTCCACCCGGCCACGTTCAGCACCAGCCGGTCCAGGTCCACGCCGGCCAGCGCCGCGAACCGCGCTGCCTGCGGGGGCACCAGGACCGCGTTGACCGCCCGTCCCACCAGGTCGCCACCCACGGGCACAGTATGGCCTGGGTGAGGGGTCAGGTCGGGCTGGCGGTCGGCAGCCCAGCGTCGCGGGCCGCCGCCAGGAGCCGCTTGTCGTAGGCGACGAACGCGGTGAGATCCGGTCGCAGGATCAGTGCTGAGGCGAGGTGTATAGCGTCGAGGTCGCGGAGTATCGCCGGCCGCACGCTAGCAGCTTTGCTGAGCACACTATCGGTGACCTCAATTTCTGTGATGCGCCGAATGACCTGGTAGCTCTCGGGCAAAGCTGACGGGTCAGTCCGCCAGACGGCGCGTGGCACCTCGGCCCGGATCAACGAACTGGACACCAGAACCAGATTTGGCCGCTCGGCAAGCCAGTTGCGCAGGCTCGCCGACTCGGCTTCAGTGATGGCCAGTTTCACCAGCGCAGACGAGTCGAGGTAGAGCACTACAGGCGGTCCTCCCGCAGTTCCTGCAGGATCTCCGAAGCCGTGGGCTGGCCTTCCGGCACAGGTGGGGCCGGTTCGATGTCTAGCAGGCTGCCGGGATCTTCGGCCCGTTGGAGTATGCCCGCCGCGATCAGCCGTTCCAGCGGGCTCTCCGGTTCCCCGGCCGGGATGAGGCGGGCTACCAGGCGGCCCCGGTTGGTGATGTCCACGGTGTATCCCTTCTCTGCAAGATCGACGTAGACACTGGCGTGCTGGCGCAGCTCACGGATGCCGATGGTCCGCTCGGCGGCGGGCGCCAGTGCGCGGTGTCCCTGGTATGTACCACCCATGGGACTACAGTAGCACAAACATGCTACATTAGGCCGGGCCAGCGATGGGGACGGGCGGTCAAGGCATGGCGGGGATGCGGCAGGATAGAGGTATGCAGCAGCCCCGGGACTTTTCCCTCTACGGCGCTGTTGACCTGGGCGCGCGGCAGGCCGCCGCGCAGCGCGGTCAGCAGGCCGCCGCACGCGCCGGCGGGCAAGGTGACTCGCCGGGCGGCAATGTCATGGACGTGACCGAGGAGACCTTCAACGTTGACGTCGTTGAGCGGTCCCGGTCCGTGCCGGTCATCCTGGACCTATGGGCCGAATGGTGCGAGCCCTGCAAGCAGCTCAGCCCGGTGCTGGAGAAGCTGGCCGGTGAGGCCGACGGCGACTGGGTGCTGGCCAAGGTGGACATCGACGCGAACCCGCAGCTGCGGGCCGCGCTGCAGGTGCAGAGCATCCCGATGGTGATGGCCGTGGCCGGCGGCCAGGTGGTGGACGGCTTCCTCGGCGCCATGCCGGAGGCGCAGGTGCGCCAGTGGCTCGGCCAGGTCATGCAGGTGGCCGGGCAGCTCGGGCTGCCCGGGGCGGCCGCGGCGGCCGCGGCGGCCCCGGCGGCGGATGATGATCAGCCGGATAACGGCCAGCCCGGCCGCGGTCCGGGCATGCCCGGCGGCCGCGGGCCCGGCCTGCCGTCCGACCCGGCCTTCGACGAGGCTCAGCAGGCTATGGAGCGCGGCGACCTGGACGCCGCGGCCGACGCGTTCAAGCGGGTGCTGGCGGCCACCCCCGGTCACCCGGTGGCTACCGTGGGCCTGGCTCAGGTCGACCTGATCCGCCGGGTGAGCTCCTATGACGAGGGGCAGGTCCGGCGGGCCGCGGCGGAGCATCCAGAGGACGTCGACGCGCAGGCGCGGGTGGCCGATCTCGACGTGGCCACTGGGCGCCCCGACGAGGGCTTCGACCGGCTGCTCGGCGCCATCCGGCGCACCTCGGGGGAGGACCGGGAGCGGGCCCGGGTCAACCTGGTCAAGCTGTTCGACGTGTTCCCGCCCGGTGACCCCGCGGTAGCCAAGGCCCGCGCCACCCTGTCCAGCCTGCTCTTCTGACCACCCCGCCCGCGGCCGGCGGCCGCCACTCCTATCGTGATCATGGGATTGGTGTCGTCATAGCGGCAGTAATCCCATGATCACCAGCTGGCGTTGTGGCTGATGGGGCTCAGCTGGCAGGTGGGGCAGCTTGGGTGCGGGGCGGCCGGATCCCGCCGGGGCGGGCGGATCAGCTTGCGCCGGGTTAGGCCGGGTTGGCGTCCGCGAGCTGCTCCAGGGCGGGCAGCGCCGCGGTCAGCGCGGCCAGCTGATCCGGGCTGAGCGTGCGCAGGCTGCCGGCCAGCAGGATGGTGCTCTCCTGCCTGATCCGCTCCAGGATCGCGTGTCCCTCCGCGGTCACCACTAGCGTGCTGGCCCGGGCGTCGCCGGGCACCGGGCCGCGCCGCACGTAGCCGCGGTCTTCCAGCACGGTGACCAGCCGGGTCAGCGTGGAGGGCGCGATCTTCTCCGCGGCCGCCAGGTCACCGAGCCGGAGCGGCCCGGCCTTGTCCACGGTAGAAAGCGCGGACAGCTGGGTCGGGGTGAGCCCGGCCAGTTCGTGCCGCCGCAGGCTGCGGGACACGCGGGCGATGGCCACCCGCAGCCGGGTCACGTCGACGGGCGGTGGGCCAGCCTCGTCCGGGGCGGCCACGCTGGCCGCGCTGGCGGCCGTTCCTGCGTTGGACACCCTTGCAGGGTACGTGGCCGCGGCCCGCTTCGCGTCCCCCGACGCCCGGTGACCTGGGCTACGGCCCGGTCATCGGATCCCAGGTGGCACGATTGGGTGCGGCAACATGGCGGCCGGGAAGGCGGGAGTTACGTGTCGGTAGCGCCGAGCGTGTCCTATTCGATCACTGTGCGGCTGGAGGTCCCGTCCCGCGGGCGGGCCGTCAGCGGGCTCACCCACGCGGTGGAGCAGACCGGCGGCGCGGTCACCGCCCTGGACGTCGCCCCGCTGGGACACGAGCGGCTCCGGGTGGACGTGACCTGCGCGGCCCGGGACTCCGAGCACGCCGAGGCCATCGTGCAGGCGCTGAGCGCCATCGACGGCGTGACGCTCAGCAAGGTCAGCGACCGGACCTTCCTGCTGCACCTGGGCGGGAAGATAGAGACCGCGGTCAAGGTGCCGCTGCGCAACCGGGACGACCTGTCCATGGCCTACACGCCCGGGGTGGCCCGGGTCTCGATGGCCATCGCGGGCAACCCCGAGGACGTGCGCAGGCTCACCATCAAGCGGAACAGCGTCGCGGTGGTCACCGACGGCTCGGCTGTTCTCGGCCTGGGCAATATCGGCCCGTACGCGGCGCTGCCGGTCATGGAGGGGAAGGCCGCCCTGTTCAAGCGGTTCGCCGGAATCGACGCCTGGCCGGTGTGCCTGGACACCCAGGACACCGACGAGATCGTGCGCACCGTGCAGGTCATCGCGCCCGCCTTCGGCGGGATCAACCTGGAGGACATCAGCGCCCCGCGGTGCTTCGAGGTGGAACGCCGGCTGCGCGGCCTGCTGGACATCCCGGTCTTCCACGACGACCAGCACGGCACCGCGATCGTGGTGCTGGCCGCGCTGACCAACGCGCTGCGCGTGGTGGGCAAGAAGCTCGGCACGGTCCGGATCGCGATGTCCGGCGCGGGCGCGGCCGGCACGGCCGTGCTCCGGCTGCTGATCGCGTCGGGCGCCTCGGACGTGGTGGTCTGCGACGAGAAGGGCGCGGTCTACCGCGGGCGGCCGGGGCTCGACGACAGCCTGCGCTGGGTGGCCGAGCACACCAACGAGGCCGGGTACGACGGCGATCTGGCCGGCGCGGTGCACGGCGCGGACGTGTTCATCGGGGTGTCCGCGCCGCACATCCTGCAAGGCACGGACATCGCGGCGATGAACCCGGACGCGATCGTGTTCGCGCTGGCTAACCCGGACCCCGAGGTGGATCCGGACGAGGCGGCCCAGCACGCCGCGGTCGTGGCCACCGGGCGCAGCGACTACCCGAACCAGATCAACAACGTGCTCGCCTTCCCCGGGGTGTTCCGCGGCCTGCTGGACGCGCAGAGCCGGACCGTCACCGATGACATGCTGGTGGCCGCGGCCCGGGCGCTGGCCGGGGTGGTTTCCGCGGCCGAGCTCGGCCCGCACTACATCATCCCGTCGGTGTTCAACGCGAACGTCACCGCCGCGGTGGCCGCGGCGGTCCGGGACGCGGCCGGCAGTCACCGGACCCGGTCCTGAATTGCGGCCCGGTCCTGAATTGAGCTGCCTCGGGGTCTGCTCATCTCCGCCATGTCCGCCACAATGGAGGCATGGAGGAGGACCTCTCGGGTCGGCTGCTGGTCGCCACCCCGCTGCTCGGTGACCCGAATTTCCGGCGGACCGTCGTTCTCGTGGTGGAGGACGAACCAGAGGAGGGCACGCTCGGCGTGGTGCTGAACCGCCCGACGGAGGTACCCGTCGGGCAGGTGCTGGAGTCCTGGACGGACCTGGTGACCGGGCCGTCGGTGGTCTTCCGGGGTGGGCCGGTCGCCCCGAACAGCGCGCTTGCCCTGGCCATCGCGCCGGGCGACGCGGAACCGGTCGGCTGGCGGGCGCTGGACGGTTCGGCGGTAATGTCCCGGGTCGGGCTGGTCGACCTGGACGCCCCGCCCCAGCTGCTGGCGGGCGGGATCGCCTCCCTCCGGGTCTTCGCCGGGCTACGCCGGCTGGGGGCCTGGCCAGCTGCAGGCGGAGATCGACGAAGGCGCCTGGTACGTGCTGTCCGGCGAGCCGACCGACGCGTTCATGGCCGAGCCGGAGCAGCTCTGGAAGGCGGTGCTGCGCCGGCAGGGCGGCAACCTCGCGATGGTGGCCAACTACCCGGACGACCCCTCGCTCAACTAGGCACGCGGCGCTGGGGTCCGCCCGGGTGCGCTGGGCAGGGCGTGGAGCCTCGCAGGCCGGGCGCGGAGCCGGGCACGCAGCCTCGCAGGCCGGGCGCGGGCGCGCAGTAGACTCCGCTCTCATGAGTACCGAAGTTCTTCCTGATACTGGCACCCGCGAAGACACCGGCACCACGTCGGATGTGTCGTTCGGCGACGGCGACCACGAGCGGTTCGCGCACTACGTCGAGAAGGACAAGATCGTCGATAGCGCGGTGACCGGCACGCCCGTGATCGCGCTGTGCGGCAAGGTGTGGGTGCCGAACAGAGATCCGAAGCGGTTTCCTATCTGCCCAGACTGCAAGCGGATCTACGAGTTGCTGCCGTCCGGGGACGCCTGAGCGGACCAGTGCTCGATGGGCGTGCCGGTGACGGTCACGCCTGCCTCGCGCATGGCCCGCAGGGCTTCCGACGTGGTGGTCGGATCCACCCCGGCGGTCAGCCAGAGCAGCACCTGGGTGGTGAACCCCGCCTGCGCGGCCGACAGGGCGGTGGACCCGACGCAGTAGTCGGTGGCGAGGCCGGCCACCTCCACCTCGCTGATGTCGCGGGCGCGCAGCCAGTCGGCCAGCGACGTGCCGCTCTCGTCGCTGCCCTCGAACGCGCTGTACGCCGCCTCATGGGCGCCTTTGCTGAACACCGCCTCGATCCGGCTGGTGTCCAGGTCCGGGTGGAAGTCCGCGCCCCGCGTGCCCACCACGCAGTGCCGCGGCCACGAGTTCGCGTAGTCCGGGCTGGCCGAGAAGTGGGTGCCCGGGTCGATGTGGTAGTCCCGGGAGGCCACCACGTGGTGGTAGCCATCGTCCGCCACGAACCGGCTGATCGCCCTGGCCACCTCGCCGCCGCCGGCCACGGCCAGCGAACCGCCTTCGCAGAAGTCGTTCTGCACGTCCACGATCACAAGCGCCCGCACAGCCCGAGGCTACGGCATCCCCTGCCTGGCCCGGCATCCGCGCCCGGCCGGGCGCCCAGACATGCCGCCAGGTTAGCGGCGGGCGTGCCCGCCCGAGAAACGCTTATCCGCGGGTGGCTCGTGCGGCAGCAGCCCCGTGGTGCGGAACAGGAATTCGGCGTAGGTGTCCGGCGGCTGGGCGCCGCCGTCCAGCAGGAACCGGTCCGGGGTGAGCCGAAGCTCGGCCATCCGGCGCTGCGCGCGGTTGCACTCGGCGATGGTGGCCACCACGGCTCGTACCGCCCGGCGGAGGGCCCGGGCCAGCTGGTGCAGCACGTGCCCGACTCCCCGACGGGCGTCTGGTGAGTTCTGGTCGGTGCGAGACATAGGTCCAGCCTGCCCGGCCCGGCACGTCGCTACCAGTGGCAGTCGTGACAGTTGACGGAAAGATCCTGCCACCGCATGATGGGGACCATGCTCCGCAACGTGGCCGTCGTGATCCTGAACGGGTTCACCCCGTTTGAGCTGGGCGTAGTCTGCGAGGTCTTCGGCGTCGACCGGACCGACGACGGGCTGCCCAGGTACGACTTCGCGGTGGTCGGCGGGGAGCCGGGGCCGCTCGAGTCAGCGACCGGGTTCACCGTGCAGCCAAGCTTCGGCCTGGACCGGCTGGCCGCCGCCGACCTGGTGGTGGTCTCCGCGGTCTGTGACGCCCGGCTGTACCAGCCGGCGCCCGGAGTTCCCGGTGCCGATGATCGAGGCGGTGCGGGCCGCGGTGGCGAGCGGCACCCGGGTGCTGAGCGTGTGCAACGGCGCGTTCGCCCTCGGCGCGGCGGGCCTGCTGGACGGGCGGCGGTGCACCACGCACTGGCGGCACGCCGCGGAACTGGCCAAGCGGTACCCGGAGGCCATGGTCAACCCCGACGTGCTCTACGTGGACGAGGGCCTGGTCATCACCAGCGCGGGCACCGCGGCCGGCATCGACGCCTGCCTGCACCTGGTGCGCAAGGAGCAGGGCACCCGGGTGGCCAACGGGATCGCCCGGCGGATGGTGGTGCCGCCGCACCGGGACGGCGGCCAGGCCCAGTACGTGGACCAGCCGGTGGCCGTGCCGTCCTGCGACACGCTCGGCGAGGTCATCGGCTGGATGCAGCGCCACCTGGCCGAGCCGGTCACCATCCGCCAGCTCGCCGGGCGGGCGCACATGTCCGAACGCACGTTCGCCCGCCGGTTCGTCCAGGAGACCGGGACCACCCCGCTGCGCTGGCTGACCGGCCAGCGCATCCTGCTCGCCCAGGAGCTGCTGGAGGAGACCGGCGCCTCCATCGACCTCATCGCGGACCGGGCCGGCTTCGGCAACGCGGCCACGCTGCGGCATCACTTCCGGATCTGGCGCGGCACCACGCCGCAGGCCTACCGGCGGGCGTTCTGCCCAGCTGCCACCGCCCCGGGACCGTACGGCACCGGGCCCGACGCGGACGGTCACCCCTCGTCCCTGCTGGACGGCCACCCGCCGTCGGCACCGGGCGGTTACTCGTCCTCGTCGAGCGGCCGGAACACGGTCGGGATAGCCGGGTAGCCCCGGGACAGCTGAACCGCGTGCACCGGCAGCTCGGCCAGGGCCGCGCGGTGCCGGTCACGGGCCGCCTGCAGCGGCTCCCGGCCGACTATCTCGCCGCGCCGCACCAGCGGCCGGAGCAACGGCCGCGCCGGCGGCCGGGCCAGTGCGTCCTCCGCCCCGTTCGTGGTGATCACCTCGGCGACCGCGGTGCCGGTGTCGTCGAGCCGCCGGGCCGACCACTTGCGCCCGCCCCGGCCGGGCTTGCCGACCGACCGTTTCGCCACCGGGCGCAGCTGGCCGTCCCCGCTGCTCTCCAGGGCCCGCGCCACCAGCTTGTAGACCAGCGCCGCGGTCGGCGCGCCGGACCCGGTGACCAGCGACGTGCCCACCCCGTACCCATCCACCGGCGCGGCGGCCAGCGCGGCGATCGAGTACTCGTCGAGGTCGCCGCTGAGCACGATCCGGGTCTTGGTCGCGCCCAACTCGTCCAGCAGGGCGCGGACCCGCCCGGTGACCCGGGGCAGGTCGCCGCTGTCGATGCGCACCGCGCCCAGGCCGGGCCCGGCCAGTTCGATGGCGGTGCGTACCGCCCGCTCCACGTCGAACGTGTCCACCAGCAGCGTGGTGCCGGTGCCCAGCGCGGCCAGCTGGGCGGCGAACGCGTCCCGCTCGCTGTCGTGCACCAGGGTGAACGCGTGCGCGCTGGTGCCGCTGGTCGGGATGTCGTAGTCGTGCCCGGCGCGCAGGTTGGAGGTGGTCGCGAACCCGGCGATGTAGGCGGCCCGGGCGCTGGCCACCGCGGCCCGCTCGTGGGTGCGCCGGGAGCCCATCTCGATGATCGGCCGCCCGTCGGCCGCGGTCACCATCCGGGACGCCGCGGACGCGATGGCCGAGTCGTGGTTGAGGATGGACAGGGCCAGCGTCTCCAGCACGACGGCCTCGGTGAACGGGGCCTCCACGACCAGGATCGGCGAGCCGGGGAAGTAGCAGTCGCCTTCCCCGTAGCCCCAGATGTTCCCGCTGAACCGGTATGTCTCCAGGTAGCGCAGGGCCGCCTCGTCCACGATCCCGCCGTCGCGCAGGAAAGCGAGCTCCTCGGGGCCGAACGTGAACTGCTCCAGCGCGTCGAGGAACCGGCTGGTCCCGGCGACCACGCCGTACCGCCGGCCGTGCGGCAGCGCGCGGGCGAATACCTCGAAGACGGTGCGCCGTCCTGCGGCGCCGCTGCCCAGCGCGGCGGTCAGCATCGTCAGCTCGTAGCGATCAGTGAGCAGGGCCGTGCTCGATTTAGCCGTCACGAGCAGCAAGACTACGGATGCCCCGACCGCGCCGGATCAGCCACCATGGCCGCTACAGTCGGTAATGATGGCGCCGGCCCGGTGCCGGGGCCTGATGTACTGGGGACAAGGCCGACGGACCGGGCTGAGAGACTAGGAGACAACCATGCCGGGAGGTGAGCGCCGGTGAGCGTGGCACCAGCCGAGGTTGAGCGGCCGGAGGTGCGGCAGGAAGCCGTCCCCGACACGCCCTGGGTCACCATCGTATGGAACGACCCGGTGAACCTCATGTCCTACGTGACCTACGTGTTCCAGCAGGTATTCGGGTACTCGCGGCGCAAGGCCGAGAAGCTCATGCTCGACGTGCACCACAAGGGCAAGGCGGTGGTCTCGGCGGGTGCCCGGGAGTCCATGGAGCGCGACGTGGCCGTGCTGCACGGCTATGGCCTGTGGGCTACGGTCAGCCACGACAAGTGAGCGGACCGGACCCGGCCAGCACGGGGGAAGCAGGTGACCTGGTGGGAGGCTTCCGCTCGCGGCGGAAGGGCGGGGTGACGGCCAGCTTCGCCGCGTCCCAGGCTGGCATCATCCGGGCCCTGGTCAGCCAGGTCGAGGAACTGGTCGGCGACCCGGCGGACGCGGACGACGCCGCGCCAGGCCCGGGCGGCGCGGGCGGTCCGGTCGCGCCCGGCCTCGGCGGCCCGGCCGCGGGCAGTCCGCTCGACGACGTGGCCGCGCTGCTCGGCCATCCCGGCTCGGCCACCCCGCCGGACGACCCGGTGCTGGCCCGGCTGCTGCCGGACGCCTATCGCGACGACACCGAGGCGGCCGGGGAATTCCGCCGGTTTACCGAACAGGACCTGCGCTCCGGCAAGCTGGCCGCGGCCCGGACCGTGCTGGACACGCTGCCCGAGCAGGGCGGCAAGGTGGAGCTGTCCGAGCAGGACGGGCAGATCTGGCTGCGCGCGCTGAACGATGTCCGGCTGGCCCTGGGGGTGCGGCTGGAGATCACCGAGGACACCGCGCAGCGCACCCAGGATCTCGACCCGGCCGACCCGCGGTCGGCCTATATGTGGGTCTACGACTGGCTCACCTACCTGCAGGAGACGCTGGTACGTGCGCTCTGGTAATACGCTCGCAGACATGCTGACGCTGCATTCCGCGCTGCGCGACAAGATCGTGTCGCACGCGCGCGCCGACCACCCGGACGAGGCGTGCGGGGTGATCGCCGGCCCGGCCGGCACGGACCGCGCGGAGCGGTTCATCCCGATGCTGAACGCCGCGCGTTCACCCACGTTCTACGAGTTCGACTCGATGGAACTGCTGCGGGTCTGGCGCGAGATGGACGACCGGGACGAGGAGCCGGTGGTCATCTACCACTCGCACACCGCGACCGAGGCTTACCCGTCCCGCACCGACATCGCCTTGGCCCAGGAACCCGGCGCGCACTACGTGCTGGTCTCCACCCGGGACCCGGACGAGGTGGAGTTCCGCTCGTTCCGCATCGTGGACGGAGTGGTGACCGAGGAAGAGGTCCGGATCACCGCCGACGCGGCCACGCCGGCCGTGGAATGATCCCCTGGGAGGCCGGCGTTGGCACCCGGTGAGCGCCTTTGCCCGCGGGGGACGGCCCCGCCGGGATGGCGCCCGTAGACAGACCGCCAGACCTGGAGTGTTCCTCATGGCCATCGAAGTCCGCATTCCGACCATCCTGCGCACCTATACCGGCGGGGCCAAGACGGTGGAGGGCTCAGGGACGACGCTGGAAGAGCTGTTCGGCGACCTGGACACCCGCTATGGCGGGCTGCGCGAGCGGCTGCAGGACGAGTCCGGGCTGCGCCGCTTTGTCAACGTGTACCTGAACGACGAGGACGTCCGGTTCCTCGGCGGGCTGAAGACGCCGGTCAAGGACGGTGACACGGTGACCGTGCTGCCGGCCGTGGCAGGCGGGGCGCGCTGACCCTGCGGGGAACCTGATGCGTTACGACTCGCTGCTCGACTCGCTCGGCGGAACCCCGCTGGTCGGGCTGCCGAGGCTGTCCCCCGGGCCGGACCAGCGGCTGTGGGCCAAGCTGGAGGACCGAAACCCGACCGGCTCGGTCAAGGACCGCGCGGCGTTCTTCATGATCGAGCAGGCGGAGAAGGACGGCCTGCTCGTCCCGGGGTCCACCATCCTGGAACCCACCTCGGGGAACACCGGGATATCCCTGGCCATGGTGTCCAAATTGCGCGGCTACCGGATGATCTGCGTGATGCCGGAGAACACCTCCGCCGAACGCCGCCAGATGCTGGAGATGTACGGCGCCCAGGTCATCTCGTCGCCCGCCGCGGGCGGCTCCAACGAAGCGGTCCGGGTAGCCAAGCGGCTGGCCGAGGAGCACCCGGACTGGATCATGCTGTACCAGTACGGCAACGAGGCCAACAGCCGCGCGCACTATGAGACCACCGGCCCGGAGATCCTCGCCGATCTGCCCGGTATCACCCACTTCGTGGCCGGGCTCGGCACCACCGGGACGCTCATGGGCGTCGGCCGTTACCTGCGCGAGCACGTGCCGGACGTGTCCATCGTGGCCGCCGAGCCACGGTACGGCGAGCTGGTCTACGGGCTGCGCAACATCGACGAGGGCTTCGTCCCGGAACTGTACGACGAGTCGGTGCTGACCACCCGGTTCTCCGTGTCGTCGGCGGACGCGCTGCGCCGGACCCGGGAACTGCTGGACCAGGAAGGCATCTTCGCAGGCATCTCCGCGGGCGGCGCGCTGCACGCCGCGCTCGGCATGGCGGCCAAGGCCCAGGTGGCCGGGCAGCGCGCCGACATCGCGTTCGTGGTCGCCGACGGCGGCTGGAAGTACCTGTCCACCGGCGCGTACTCCGGCACGCTGGAAGAAGCCGAGGACCGCCTGGAAGGGCAACTATGGGCCTAACGCCCCCACCCGCGCACTGTGCTTGCTTTGCGCCTCCGGGGGCGCTTAGCCCGCCTCCTTCCCTCGTCGCTCGGTCGCTCGTTCCTCGCTCCGTCGCTCCTCAGTCCAGTCGGCGGCGCGCCCCCTTCGGCGCGGTCAAGCCCAGGCGCAGTGACCCGGGAGGGCGGCGGTGAGCGTTTTTGACGAGGCGACCGCGGTCCGGCGGGTGGGGGAGGGGCGGTACGAGGTCACGCCGGATGACCGGTTCGCCATCGCCGGGGCGGTCAACGGCGGGGTGCTGCTGGCCAGCATGCTGCGCGCGGTGCTGGACACCGCGCCGCATCCCTACCCCATCGCGACCAGCGCGCATTTCCTCCGGGCGCCGCGCCCCGAGCCCGCCCAGGCCGAGGTGAGCTGGCTGAAGCGGGGCAAGGTCGCGGCCACCGCCCGGGCCACCCTGGTGCAGGACGGCCGGCCGGTGCTGGAGACCACGGTGACCACCGGTGCGCTCGGCGATCCAGCCGACACCGTCGGGCTGTCCTGGACCGGCGAGCCGCCCTGGCTGCCGCCGATCGAGGAGTGCCAGGGTGCGCGGAACGTGCCGCACCGGGTGTTCACCGGCTACGCCAAGCAGGTGGATCTCCGGCTGGACCCGGCCACCGCGGGCTGGACCCGCGGCCAGCCAGCCGGGGTGCCGGAGATGCGCGGGTACTTCCAGCTGACCGAGGAGCGGGACCCGGACGCCCTGCTGCTCGCGCTGGCGGTGGACTCGCTGCCGCCGGTGGTGTTCGGCATCGAGGTGGTCGGCTGGTCGCCCACGGTCGAGCTGACCTGGTACATGCGCGCGGTGCCCGCTCCCGGGCCGCTGCGGGTCGCGGCCCGCTGCCGGCACGTCAGCGGGGGCTGGTTCGACGAGGAAGCCGAGGTCTGGGACAGCGCGGGCCGCCTGGTCGCGCAAAGCCGCCAGATCGCCCTGGTAGGCCGCGGCTAGTCCGGGGCTCCGTCCCCCGGAATAGGCTGACCACCGTGCGCCTCACCGTCATCGGCTGTTCCGGTTCCATCCCTGGGCCGGATAGCCCGGCCTCCTGTTACCTGATCGAGGACCAGGGCTTCCGGCTGGTGCTCGACCTGGGCAGCGGGGCGCTCGGACCGCTGCAACGGCACATCCCGCTGACCGGCATCGACGCGATCTGCGTGAGCCACCTGCACGCCGACCACTGCCTGGACCTGTGCCCGCTGTGGGTGGCCCAGATCTACGCACCGGACGGCCCGCGACCGCGCATCCCCGTGTCCGGCCCGGACGGGACCCCGGAGCGGCTGGCCCGGGCCTACGGCTTCGCCGAGGAACCGGGCATGACGGGGGCGTTCGAGTTCGGCACGCTGCGGCCCGGGACCTGGCACGTCGGCCCGTTCGAGATCACCCTGGCCCGGATGAACCACCCGGTGGAGACGTACGGCTTCCGGGTTGCGGCCGGCGGCCGGGTAATCGCCTACTCGGCCGACACCGGGCCGTCCGACGCCCTCGTCGGCCTGGCCCGGGACGCTGACCTGCTGCTCTGCGAGGCGACGTTCCTGGACGGCCCCGGGTTGCCGGCCAACCTGCATATGTCGGCTAAGCAGGCCGCCGAGCACGCGGCGCGGGCCGGGGCCTGGCTGGTGCTCACCCACCTGGCGCCGTGGCACGACCGGCAGCGCAGCCAGGCCGAGGCGGCCGCCGCGTTCCCCGGGCCGCTGGAGCTGGCCACCTCCGGGCTGGTCGTCGACCTGGGCTGACCCGCCCAGGCGGGGCCGGTCCGGCTGACCGGGGCCCGGCCAGGCTGCGCTTAGGATGCACAACCATGCGGGTACTCGTGACCGGCGGCGCCGGGTTCATCGGCTCACATCTGACCGACGGGTTCCTGGCCCGGGGCGATGAGGTCATCGTGGCCGACGACCTCTCGGCCGGCCGGGCGGGGCGCCTGGATGGCCAGGTCCCGCTGCACAAGGTGAGCATCGCCGACGCGGCCGGGCTCACCGCGCTGGTCCGGCAGACCCGGCCCGAGCTGATCTGCCACCTCGCGGCGCAGATCGACGTCCGTTCCTCGGTCAACGCCCCGGCCGAGGACGCCGGGGTCAACGTGGTCGGCACGGTCAACGTGCTGGAGGCGGCCCGGGCCACCGGCGCCCGGGTGCTGTTCGCCTCGTCCGGCGGCGCCATCTACGGCCGGGACGCCCCGATCCCGTCCCGGGAGGACGTGCTGGCGCTGCCCGAGTCGCCCTGCGGCATCGCCAAGCTGTGCGCGGAGCAGTACATCGGGCTGTACAACCGGCTGCACGGCACCCGGCACTCCGTGCTCCGGCTGGCCAACGTGTACGGGCCACGGCAGGACCCGCGCGGCCAGGCCGGGGTCATCCCGATCTTCTGCGGCTGCGTGCTGGCCGGGCAGGACGTGCCGATCTACGGCGACGGCACGCAGACCCGCGACTACGTGTACGCCGGTGACACGGTCAGCGCGTTCCTGGCCGCCGCGGACGCGGGCCGCCCCGGGACCTGGAACATCGGCACCGGGGTGGAGATCAGCGTGCTGGACATCGTGGCCATCATCGGCCAGGTGGCCGGCCGCCCGGTGTCCCCACGGTTCAGCCAGCCCCGACCGGGTGAGCTGTTGCGCAGCGCGCTGGCGGTCGGCCGGGTGGGCCGGGACCTGGGCTGGCGGGCGCGCACCCAGCTGACCGCGGGCGTCGGCGCGGTGTACCGCTGGATCGAGGCCGGCGCCGCGGACCGCGCGAGCTGCTAGCAGTGTTAGCCCGGGGGGACGACCCCCCGGACCCCCCCGGTCGCCGCTTCGCGCCGAACGTCGGCTCGGCGGGAACACGCCTGCGGCGCGCCCCGCCTCGCCGGCGAGATGCGGTCGCCCCCGCCTGCCCCGCCGCGACCCCTGCCCGCCGCGGGCTGCCATAGGCTAACTCTCATGTCCCGACCCGATGGGCGCAGCAACGCTTCGCTGCGCGAGATACGGATGACCCGCGGCTGGCTGGAGCACGCGGAAGGCTCGGTGCTGGTGGAGTTCGGCGGCACCCGGGTGCTGTGCGCGGCCAGCGCCACCGAGGACGTGCCGCGCTGGCGGCGCGGCAGCGGGCAGGGCTGGGTGACCGCCGAGTACGCGATGCTGCCCCGGGCGACCAACACACGCGGGGACCGGGAGTCGGTCAGGGGCCGGATCGGCGGCCGGACGCACGAGATCTCCCGGCTGATCGGCCGTTCGCTGCGGGCCAGCGTGGACGCCAAGGCGCTGGGCGAGAACTCCATCGTGATCGACTGCGACGTGCTGCAGGCCGACGGCGGCACCCGCACCGCGGCTATCACCGGCGGGTTCGTGGCGCTCGCCGACGCGGTGGCCTGGCTTCGTGCCCGCAAGCGGTGCAAGGGTGACCCGCTGGTCGGCTCGGTGGCCGCGGTCAGTGTCGGCATCGTGGACTCGCAGCCGCGGCTGGACCTGTGCTACGAGGAGGACGCCGCCGCGCAGACCGACATGAACGTGGTGTGCACCGGCGACGGCGGGTTCGTGGAGATCCAGGGCACCGCCGAGCGGGAGCCGTTCAGCCGCGAGCTGCTCACCGAGCTGCTCGACCTCGGCGTGGCCGGGTGCGCCGAGCTGACCCGGATCCAGCGGGAAGCGCTCGGCTGGTGAGCAGCAAGCTCGTCCTGGCCACCCGGAACCCGGCCAAGCTGACCGAGCTGCGCCGCATCCTGGAAGCCGGGCGGGTCCCGGTCGAGGTCGGTGACCTGGCGGAGTATCCCGGGATGCCGGAAGTGGCCGAGACCGGGCTCACCTTCGCGGAGAACGCGCTGCTGAAAGCGCGGGCGGTGGCCGCGTTCACCGGCCTGCCCGCGGTGGCCGACGACTCCGGCCTGTGCGTCGACGCGCTGAACGGGATGCCCGGCGTGCTGTCCGCCCGCTGGTCCGGGAAGCACGGCGACGACGAGGCCAACCTGTGGCTGGTGCTGGGCCAGATGTCTGACGTGCAGGCCGGCCGCCGCGGGGCGCACTTCACCTGCGCGGCCGCGCTCGTCCTGCCGTCCGGCGCCGAGCAGGTCACCGAGGGCGTGCTGGACGGGTCGCTGACCCGCGAGCCGCGCGGCCGCCACGGCTTCGGCTACGACCCGATCTTCGTCCCAACGGGCGGGGAACTCACCACCGCCGAGCTGAGCCCGGCGGAAAAAGACAAGATCAGCCATCGGGGGCGGGCGCTGCGCGCGCTGGCCCCGGTCATCGCGGCGCTGCTCGGCTAGCCCGGTCATCGCGGCGCTGCTCGGCTAGCGCCGCACGCGCGGAAAGGCCCGCCGTGCCCCGGGCTGCTGCCCAGGACGCGGCGGGCCTTTCCGTGGTTTGGTCAGCCCGCGTCACTCACCAGTGCGTCGGCATGCCGCTCGGCGCGGCGGTGGCACCCGGGGTGGCGCCGGTGGCCGGCACCGTGCTGACCGGGGTCGGCGTCATCCCGACGGTCGGCCGCGCGGTGGCGGTGGCCGCCATCGTCGGGGTCGGGGTGGCCGTCACGGTGCCCGTGCCGGGCAGGATGAAGACCACCGTGGTGGGCGGCATCGCGATGTGCATCGGCTCGTTGAGCGAGTTGAGCGTCAGCGTGATGGTGAACGTGGTGCCGTTCACCGTCTCGATCAGCACCAGCTTGCGCACCATGTGCGACGGGTCCATCCAGGCCCGGAACCGGGTCATGGACAGGCCGCTGTTCATCCAGGACTGCACGGTCGGCTGCATGCTCGAGGGCAGCTGGCTCAGGATGCTGGCCAGCATGTAATGGCCGCCGTACTCACGCATCCGGGAGCCACCGAAGAGCGAGCTGCCCATGTAGCGCATGTTCGTGCCGTACGGGAACAGCTGGGTCTGCATCAGCGGGCTGCTGCCTTCGAGCAGGGCCAGCAGCGGGCCGAAGTTCAGCCCGGAGCTGTTGCTCAGCCCGTTCATCGTGCCCTCGATCCACCGGTGGTGGTAGGCACTCATGAAGAACGGGCTGCGCATGTAGGCCATGCCGTTGCTCAGGATGATCTTCACGTTACCGAGCTGGCCAGCGTTGGCCATGATGGAGATCGTCGGCGAGGTGGGGGTGGTGGCCACCTCGTTCATCGTGCCGAACAGGTTGGCGTTGGTGGCGCCGGTCGCGGTGATCTGCACATTCGCTGAGAACGTGTTCACCTGCTGGGCCTGCTGCGCGGCCAGCGTCAGGACCTGGGCCGCTGACGAGGATGAGGTGGTCCCGACGTTCGAGCCGCTCCCGGTCGCACCGCTGTAGCTGCCTGGCTTGCACCCGGCAACGGTCACTGCTGCCGCTACCGCCACGGCTGCGATGCCGAGCGGGCGAACGGCCCGGGCCGGCACGCCGAAGCGCGCGGACTGGGCTGGCCGGCTGGCGCTGGTCCCCTGCTGGGGATCGCCCGTCCGGCGGGCTTTCAACTGCGAGAACACGCTTGGTCCTCCTTGGGTTGGCGATTGCCGTATGTCACGCAATCCCCCGCCACCCGTCGGTGACTTTACGCGCGGCCCGGTGCCGGGCAGGGCCCTGGCGCGCCCCCGGTAAGGGGGTCGTAACATCCGTTCACATCTGGCTAGTGCGGCCGGTAACGTGGGTGCGTCGTACCGGAGGGAGCACCGTGACCGACCAGAAACTGGCGCCCGGCGATGTGGCGCCGGACTTTTCTCTGCCCGACGCGGATGGCCAGACAACGACGCTGTCCGGGCTGCGCGGGCAGCGGGTGATCGTCTACTTCTACCCGGCCGCGATGACCCCCGGCTGCACCAAAGAGGCCTGCGATTTCCGGGATAATCTCGGCGTGCTGGCCGACGCCGGGCTGACGGTTCTCGGCATTTCCCCGGATAGCCCGGCAAAGCTGGCTAAATTCCGGGACAAGGAGTCACTGAATTTCACCCTGCTCGCCGATCCGGATCGCGCGGTCCTGCGCGCCTACGGCGCCTACGGCGAGAAGACGATGTACGGCAAGAAAACGGTCGGCGTGATCCGCTCGACGTTCGTGATCGGGCCGGACGGCACGATCGAGCGGGCTTATTACAACGTCCGGGCGACCGGTCACGTCGAGCGGCTACGCAAGGACCTGGCCGCCTGATGCACCGCCCGCGGCGGCGGGCAACCGGGGCCGTAGCCCAACGGCAGAGGCACAGGACTTAGGATCCTGCAAGTATGGGTTCAAATCCCATCGGCCCCACGAATAGCGTCGGCCCGGGGACCGAGATACTGGGCACCGGGATACTGGCGGACAATCACGTTCATTCGCAGTGGTCGCATGACACCGGCCCGCAGGCGTCGATGGCCGCGGCCTGTGCCCACGCCGTCGAGCTCGGGCTGCCCACGGTGGCGTTCACCGAGCACCTGGATTTCACCGTGGCCGGGCCGGCTGACCCGATCACGGCAACCGGGGTCGATCCGAACGCCGCGCCCGGGATCCGGCCGCTGGATGTGCCCGGGTACCTCGCCGCAGTGGCCGAGTGCCGCGACCGGTTTAAGGCGTTGCGCATCCTGTCCGGAGTGGAAGCCGGCGAGCCGCACTTGTTCGCGGCCAGTGCTGCCGCCGTGCTGGGGTCGGGCCGGTTCGACCGGGTGCTCGGCTCGGTGCACACGCTGCCCACGGCTGGCCGGCTGGTGTATTCGGGGTGGCTGCTCCACCGCGAGCCGCCGGACGAGGTGATGCGCCGGTATTTCGCCGAGGTGGTCACCATGATCGAGGGCAGCAGCCTGTTCGAGGTGCTGGCCCATCTGGACTTCCCGCGCCGGAACTGGCCCGCGTCGGCGGGGGAGTACGCCGAGGCCGCGTTCGAGGAGGAGTACCGCGCGGTGCTCCACGCGCTGGCCGCCTCCGGGCGGGTCCTCGAGTTGAACACGGCCAGCCCGTTGCCCTCGGTCAGCCTGCTGCGCTGGTGGGTCGAGGCGGGCGGCACCGCGCTGTCCTTCGGCAGCGACGCGCACCTGCCCTGGCACGTCGGCGCGCGGTTCCGGGCCGCGGCCGGGATCGCCGCCGCGGCTGGGTTCCGGCCGGCCCGGGACCCGGCCGGCTTCTGGCGCCGCTAGCCCGCGACCAGGTCGGTGACGATGCCAGCCACCTCTTCGGGCGGCATACCCAGGGTCTGGTCACCCACCGTCAGCTCGACCCGCTGGGTCTGCGGGTCCACGGTGCTGGCCGGCTCCGGCCAGGTCCAGATGCCCTGGTCCTTGGCCAGCCGGATGGCGGCGGCGCGGAAGCCGGCCGCGCTGGTGTTCAGCAGCAGGTGCATCATCGAGGTGTGCGGCGGGTCCGGGATGACCCGGACGCCGGGCACGTCGCGCAATGCGTCCGCGATGGCCCGGGCATGCGCCAGGTACCGCGGCATCAGCGGGAGCCGCCGGTCCAGGCAGGTCAGCGCCGAGGCGGCGTTGGGCCACAGGCCGAACAGCGTCCCGCCCATCCGGTGCCGCCACTCCCGGACCTGCCCGATGATGTCGCCGGGGCCCGCCACACAGCAGCCGGGCAGCGCGCCGAGGCCCTTGTAGAAGGACACGTACACGGTGTCGAACAGCTGCGCGATGTCGGCGGGCGGCCGTGCGTACCCGGCGGCGGACTCCCACAGCCGGGCCCCGTCCAGGTGGGCCGCGGCGCCGCGGTCCCGGGCCCAGCCCACCTGCGTCTCCAGCTCGGCCCAGGACGGCTGCTGGCCGCCCAGGTCACGTTGCGGCAGTTCGACCAGCAGCGCCGCGGGCGGCTCGGCCACAGCGGCCAGATCGGCCACGCTGAGCAGCCGGTGCGGATCACCCACCGGGCGGCCGGTGAGCTGGTGCAGCCGTTCGTAGCCGCGGCCTTCGTGCACGTCGACATGGCAGCATGGATGGAACACGATGCCGCGGCGCTCCCGCTGGTCGGCGTGCACCCGGAGCACCGCCTGCTGGGCCATGGTGCCGCTGGGCAGGAACACCGCGGCCGGCTTGCCGAGCAGCGCCGCGATCCGGCCCTCCAGGTCAGCCACCACGCCGCCGTCCCCGTAGCGGTCTGGCACCGTGTCGGGCGGCACGGTGGCCAGCAGGTCGGCCGCCCGGACCGGCCCGTGATAGTGCAGGAAACGGGTGCACTGGTCGCGCAGCGCGGCCAGTTCCGCCGCGCCGGGGTCCTGGTCGGCAGGCGCGGTGTGTCGGTCAGCAGCCATACCGCCATTCTGGTACTGCTGGGGGATGGCCAATCCCGCGGCGGACGCCCTGGCCGCCCCGTCTTGCCTGGTTCAGAGCAGGTCGGTCTCGGTGATGCCCGGGCCCTGGCCATCCCGGATGAACCATTCGGTGCCGAACGCGACCCGGAACTGGTCGTCCGGCATGGCCAGGAAGAACGACTGCTCGCTGATCTGGCTGGCGTGCGCCCGCATCGCGCGCCGCTTGTAGTCCAGGTACGGCGTGACGTCCACCGCGGCCGTGATCACCGACTCCGGCAGGCCGAACGTGTCCGGATCCCGCTCCGGCAGTTCGGCCCCGTTCGCCGCCGCCTGCGCGGCGAACTGCTGAATGCTGCGCTCTACGTGATCCCGGTTGATCGTGCTCTGGTAGACCCGCGGCGTGCCGGCCAGCTCGGCGGCCCGGATGCCCACCCGGTGCACCTGGATATGGTCCGGGTGGCCATAGCCGCCGTGGTGGTCATAGCAGGTCAGCACGTCGGCCTGTTCGGCGCGGAGCAGCCCGGCCACCCGCTGGGCGGCTTCCTCGACCGGGGTGGTCCAGAACGACCCGGGCCGGTCGTTGGCCGGGGTGCCCATCATCCCGGAGTCGCGGTAACCGAGGAACTCCACCCGCTGCGCGCCCAGGATGTCCGCCGACGCCTGGGTCTCGATCACCCGGCGCTGCCAGAGCTCCTCGCCGTCGGCCAGCAGGCCTGCCGGGATCTCGCCCTCCTCGCCCCGGGTGGCGATGACCAGCACGACGCGGTGCCCGGCGTCGGCCGCCTTGCGGATCACCCCGCCGCAGGCGATGCACTCGTCGTCCGGATGGGCGTGGAAGGAAACCAGCGTGGCCATGCCCGCGACGCTACCGGACCGGCGCTGACCAGGCGTCCAGGTGGGCGGGCAGGTCGGCCAGCCGGCTGATCACCGCGTCCGGCACGGCGCTGTCGTAGGGCGGCACCGCGCTGTGCGGGATCAGCACCGCGCGCATCCCCGCGCGCTGCGCGCCGTGCACATCGTCATAGGGCCGGTCGCCGACGAACACACAGCCGGCCGGGTCGGCCACGCCGACCGCGGCCATCGCCGCCCGGAACGCCTCCGGATGCGGCTTGGTCCACGGGATCTCGCTGCTGTACACCGCGCCATCGAACAGGCTGAGCACGTTGTCCCGGCGGAACACCCGCTCGTGCGCGCTGCGCGGCCACATCGTGTTGGACAGCACCCCGGCCTTGATGCCCCGCGCGCGCAGCTCGCCGAGCAGCGGGATCACGTCGGGGTCGGTGACCGTGTGCGGGTCCCAGGCCGCGTAGTACGTCTCCAGCAGCGCGTCGGTCGGCGTCACCCCGGCCCGCTCGAACACCTCGGCCAGCGTGGCGCTCCGCTGCGATTCGCCGCCGAGCTGCCACAGCGCCAGCTCGGCGGCCACGATGGCCGCCGCCGCCTCGTCGCCGCGGCCAGGGAAGTGCTGCGCGCACACCGCGCGCCACATCGCGTCGTGATCCACCGAATGCCAGGGCGTGAGCGTGCCGCCCCAATCGAAGATCACTGCCTGGATGGCCACAGCTCGCATGCTATGCCAGCCGCCGCGCCCGGTCGCGCCAATAACCGCTGGGCGCAGCCGCTGGTCGGGCGCCCGGCGGGCCAGCTCAGTTAGCCCAAGATTTGGCTTCCGTTTCTTTTTCCTCCACCCGGGAATTCGGCCCTTGTCCCTAGGGTCACGGCAGGACTGCCCGGAGGTTCACCCCGGGCAGGGGAAGAGGAGGACCGATGCCACACCACCCAGGCCGACGGAGGCTGGCTGTGCGCGCCGCCGCCGTCACCGGATGCGTCTCGCTGCTGAGTACGATCGCCCTGGCCGGTGCCGTGCCCGGGCTCGCGGCGACCGGCGCGCCGTTAGTGCGGAGCGCGCCGCCGCACCACGCGGGCAGCAACGGCTGCCATCTCGGCAACGGAGTCCGGCACGTGGTCGAGATCGGCTTCGACAACGTGCACTTCTTCCGGGACAACCCGAACGTGCCGTCCGACCTCCAGCTGATGCCGAACCTGCTGAACTTCATCGAGAACAACGGCACGCTGCTCTCCAACAACCACACGCCACTCATCGCGCACACCGCCGATGACCTGCTGACCACGTTCACCGGCCTGTACGGCGACCGGGCGGGCATGCCGGTCAGCAACGGCTACCAGGCCTACAACCCGGACGGGACGACCGACCCGGCCAGCTCGTTCGCGTACTGGACCGACCCCATCTTCGACACCGCGTCGAAGCCGAACGCCGGGCACGACACCAACCCGTCGCTGGTGTACTCGGCCACCCCGCCGGCCACCACATCGCCCGCCCCCAAGCCGGACAGCATTACGCCCGCGCCATGGGTGCCGTTCACCCGGGCCGGCTGTGACGTCGGCGACGTCTCCACGGTGAACCAGGAGCTGGAGAACACCTCGGTGGACATCCCGAAGGTGTTCGGCGCCAACTCGCCAGAAGAGCAGCAGCTGGCCGCCGACCCGGACTCGTTCAAGGACGCGGAGACCGCGGACTACGTCGGGCTGGCCGTGCACTGCGCCCGGGGCAGCGCGTTCTGCGCCGACGCCCAGGGGGTCAAGTATGGCCAGACCAGCCCCAGCCACACCGCCGTGCCCGACCTGCTGCCCAGCGAGCCGGGTGGGTACACCGGCTACCAGGGGCTGTTCGGCCACCGGTACGTCGCGCCGCAACTCGGCGCGGGCACCCCGAACCTGACCGAGAACGGCTACCAGGTGACCAACGCGGCCGGGAACCTGGTCGACCTGAACGGGAACCAGATCAATGGCGCGTTCCTGACCAACCACCCCGGGTTCCCCGGCTTCGGCTCCATCAACGCCTCGCAGACCCTGGCCTACATGGCCGACCTGCTGCAAAAGGGCGTCCCGGTGGTCAACGGCTACATCGCGGACCTGCACGGGAACGAGGACATCCCGGGCCTGTCCGCGTGCACCAGCGCGCCAGACGCGCTGGGCAGCGGCAGTGCCTGCTACATCGAGCAGGCGCAGTACTACAACCAGGCGTTCGGCGCCTTCTTCAAGCGGCTGGCCGCGGCCGGCATCACGCCGAAGAACACGCTGTTCATCTTCAGCTCGGACGAGGGTGACCACGAGGCCGGGGCCAACGTCGGCCGGGCCATCCAGCCCTCCCCGGCGAGCTGTGACGGCGCCACGGTCAGCGGCGGCACGGTGACCCCGGACGTCGAGTGCAGCTACCCGGCCGGCTCGTTCGGCGAACTGGACGCCAACGTCACCGGGCTGCTGGCCACCCAGGAGCACAACACGGTGCCGTTCAGCCTGGAAGCCGACACCGCGCCGGAGTTCTACGTGACCGGTGATCCGGGGCCGGACGCGTCCTCGGTGCGCACCCTGGAACACGGCGTGGCCAGCATCACCGCGGCCAACCCGTACACCGGCACGACTCAGAAGATCGACAACTACATCGCCGACCCGGCCGAGGAAGCCATCCTGCACATGGTGAACGCCGACCCGGCGCGGACGCCGACGTTCGCGATGTTCGCCAAGCCCGACTACTACCTGTACAACGGCTCGGCCACGTGCAGCGGGTCGTGCGTGCAGCAGGAGACCGGCTTTGCCTGGGACCACGGCGACTACGCCGCCGAGATCAACACCAACTACGTCGGCTTCGTCGGTCCCGGCGTCAAGCACCTCGGGCTGGACGGTCCCACCGCCAGCCAGGGCCCGAGCTCGGCCGGTGCCAACAGCGGCCAGATCGAGGTGTCCGACCAGCACCTGCCCGGGCCGTGGGTGGACGAGACCGACATCCGGCCGACGCTGATGTACCTGACCGGGTTGCGCGACGACTACGAGCACGACGGCCGGGTGATCACCCAGGTGCTGGCCAACCCGAACCGGGCGCTCAGCGACCCGGCGGTGACCGCGCTCGGGGAGTGCTACAAGCAGCTCAACTCCAGCGTGGGGCAGTTCGGCGCGGCCACCCTGGTGGCCTCGACCAACGCGGTGGACAGCACCAGTCCCGGTGATGCCACCTACATCCATGTCAACCAGGCGCTGACCGGGCTGGACAAGGTCCGCGACGCGCTGGCCGGCCGGATCAAGGGCGAACTGGAAGCGGCGGCGTTCAGCGACACGCCGGTGCCCGGCGCACCGGTCCAGTTCGCTGCCTGCCAGGGCCTCATCAAGGCGGCCCAGCACCTGGCGGCCACCAGCTGACCAGGCCGGGACAGGCACGGTCCCCGGCGCGTACCGTGCGCCGGGGACCGCTGCTGGTCAGTCGCCCTTGACGTTGACGATCTGGCGCAGCGTGTGCCGGACCTCCACCAGGTCCTTGGCGTCGCGCATGACAACCTCCACGTCCTTGTAGGCAGCTGGGATCTCGTCCAGGAACGCGCTGGTGTGCCGCCACTCGATGCCCTGCATGGCGGCGTCCAGCTCGGCCCGGCTGAACGTCTTGCGGGCCGCGTTCCGGCTGTACTCGCGGCCCGCGCCGTGCGGCGAGGAGTTCAGCGCCAGCCGGTTGCCCTTCCCGGTCACCACATACGACCGGGTGCCCATCGAGCCGGGGATGAGGCCCGGCTTTCCCGCCGTGGCGTCGATGGCGCCCTTACGCGACAGCCACACCTCCTTGCCGAAGTGCTTTTCCCGCTCGGTGTAGTTGTGGTGCGTGTTGACCGTCTCGCTGGCCTGCACCGGCTGGCCCAGCCAATCCGAAAGGCAGCCGATGACCCGGTCCATCATCTCGGCCCGGTTCAGCAGCGCGAAGTGCTGGGCCCAGCGCAGGTCGCGCAAGTAGGCCCAGAACTCGTCGGTGTCCTCGACCAGGTAGGCCAGGTCCGGGTCGGCCAGCGGGATCCACCATTTCTTAGCCAGCTCCTGGGCGACCTTGATGTGCGTCCGGGCCAGCCGGTTGCCCACCCCGCGCGACCCAGAATGCAGGAACAGCCAGACCCGGTCCTCCTCATCCAGGCTGACCTCGATGAAATGGTTACCCGAGCCCAGGCTGCCCAGCTGCAGCCGCCAGTTCGGGCTGGCCTGCTCGGCGCTGTCCGCGCCGTCCAACTGCTCCAGCTCTGCGATCCGGTCCGCGGTGTGCTGGCCGGAAATGGCGGTGTTGTACTTGCCAGCGGACAGCGGAATAACGCTCTCGATGGACTCGCGCAATGGCCGCAGCGCGCCCCGGCCACGCATATCCTCCACGGTGAACTGGCTCCGAACCGCGATCATCCCGCAGCCTATGTCAACCCCAACCGCGGCTGGAATTATGGCGCCGAGAGTCGGAATTACCGACCCGACAGTGGCGCCTTTGCCCAGGTGAGCATCGCTCATCAGAGCCACCCACGGGTGAATGAACGGCAGTTGGGCGGTCCGCAGTGCCTGCTCGCGGGTCGCATCGTCCAGGATTGACGCCCAGTTCATCAGCTTCTTGCTGAGCCGCTCCACGGCTGAACTCCCATTTCGCCCCGATAGGAGATACCAGCGTAAGGCTCCGCGCGGTTCCCGCGCATCACAATTACTGCGCGCCCGGCAAATGACGTGCTATTGGGCGGCCGACCAGGCGAGTGGGAGGGACTCGACGCCGTAGATGCCCTCGACGTTGCCGAGCTGGACCGGGCCGGCCGGGTGCAGGCCGGGCATCCGCGCGGACAGGAACGTGAGCGCCTCCTCCAGTTCGGCCCGGGCCAGGTTGGAGCCCAGGCAGAAATGCGGGCCCGCGCCGAACGTGAGCAGCCGGTCGGCGCCGTCCCGGCTGATGTCGAACTGATCACCGCCGGGCAGGTCGCGGTTGGCCCGCTCGGCGCAGATGGCCACGATCGACCCGGCCGGGAACGTCACCCCGCGGTGCTCGACCGGCTCCAGGCAGATCCGCGCGGTGAACGGGGTGATCGGCTCGAACCGGAGCACTTCGGTGACCGCCGCGGGCACCAGCCCGCGATCGCGGGCCAGCGCGGCCCACTGCCCCGGATGGCCGGCGAACAGCCGCATCGCGTGCGACAGCTGCGCCTGGGTGGTGTCCACCCCGCCGGCCACCACGTTGAGTACCAGGTTGACGCACTCGGTGTGGGACAGCCGGTCGCCTTCGGCCTCCGCCGCCAGCAGCGCGGCGATCAGGTCGTCGGACGGCTCGGCGCGCCGCTTCTCCAGCAGCGCCTCGACGTAGTCGTACAGCTCCTGGACCGCGCGCTCGATGCGGTCCGGCTCGTTGGCCAGCGCCCGGATGTCGAACTGCCGCTGCACCCAGCCGGACCACTCGTGCAGCTGCGCCGCGTCGTCCGCCGGGGCGCCGAGCACGGCCGCGATGGTCAGCGAGGGGTACGGCTTGGCGAACGCGGCCACGAACTCGCAGTCCGCCGCGCCGCCGAGATCCCGCCACAGCCCGGCCAGGAAGCCGCGCATGGCCGGCCGCCACTGGTCCGCGGCCCGCGGCGTGAACGCCGGGCTGACCAGCTGGCGCAGCCGGCGATGCCGGTCCCCGGTGAGGTTGAGGATGTTGGCGTCGATCTGCTCGCGCAGCCGGCCACCGGTGACCCCGAACAGGTCCGCGATCTCCCCTCCGGGGAACGCGGTCTGCCGGGCGCGCAGGAAGAACTCGCCCGATTCCCGGTCCAGTACCACGTAGCTCAGCGGGGAGCGGGCCAGCCAGCCCTGCTGCCGCACCGCGGCCAGCCGCTGGTGGTACACCTCGCCGGTCAGCCCGGGCTCGCTGTAGTCGAACACCGGCAGCTCGAGATCATCTACCAGGGGGGCCGACATGCCTGGTCCTTTCCGCCGACTGCCCCGACCCTACGCCGCGGGCCTACTCGCGGGTAGCCGCCAGTTTCCGCCTCCCAGGTCCCGCGGGCCGCGGGGCCAGTGGGGCAGCTGGGGACAATTGCGACACCCGGCGGGCCACGCGTGCGCTCCGCTCCCGTGCCTGGTTGACTTACCCGCAACGAATCCGTGCCGAGAAGGGATACCAGCGATGGCCGAGCCGAACGGCACGGTCGCGGTCCGCGACCCGGACGCGCTGCTCAAGGAGATCGAGGCGACCCGGGCCAATCTGGCGCGGACCATCGACGCGATCACCGAGCGGGCCAGCCCGGCCAACGTCGCGCGCCGGGCCCTGGACCGGGCCCGCGAGCAGGCGGAGCGCCCGGAAGTGCGGCTGGCCGGTGGGATCGCGGTCGCGGTGGTTGCCCTCGGTGGCATCGCCTACCTGATCCGCCGCCGGCTCCGCTAGCCCCACATTCCGTTAGCCGAACGCCCGTCCCTCGCCGCGGTACGTCGGCGCGGTGGCGGTGATCGCGGTGCCGTCGACCAGGTGCAGGTCGTTGAACCGCTCGCACAGTTCACCCGCCTTGGCGTGCCGGAACCAGACCCGGTCGCCGATGCGCAGCGCGTCAGCCGCCGGGCCGAGCAGCGGCGTCTGCACCTCACCCGCGCCCTCCTGGGCGTCCAGCCGCAGCCCGGCCGGGAGGAACGGGCGCGGCAGCCGGCTCGGCTGAGCCGGGCCGGACGCGACGAACCCGCCGCTGAACGCGGTGACCACGCCCCGCCCCGGCCGGCGCACCACGGGCAGCGCGAACAGCGCCGCCGGGCGGCCGGAGAACGCCCGGTAGCCGTCGAACAGGCTGGGCTGGTACAGCCCGGAGCCCGCGCCGATCTCGGTGACGGCCGGCTCGGCCGCGGTCCGCTCGATCGACCCGGTGCCGCCCCCGTTGACGAAGCGCAGTTCGGCCGCCGCGCGCACCGCGCTGACGATGGCCGCGCGGCGCACCGCGAGTTCGGCCGCGGACCGGCCCTGCATGAAGCGGACGGCCATGCCGTACAGCGGCCGCCCGGCCGGCTTGTCGCCCACGCCGGCGATCTGCGCCTCGTACGCCATCAGGCCGGCCAGCCGCAGCCCGGGCCGCGCCGCGATGTCCTGGGCCAGCGCTACCGCGTCGGCCGGGGTGCGCACGGGGGAGCGGCGTGCGCCCGCCCGGAGCAGGCCGCCCAGCCCGTGGTAGGACGTGTCGATGTCGATGCACACCTGCACCGGGGACGGGCCGGGCACGGTCGCGGCCGCCTTCTCGATCAGGTCCAGGTGGTCCGGGCCGTTGACCATGAGGGTGATCGCGCTGGCCGCCGCCGGGTAACTGGCCAGCCGGGCCAGCGCGGCCCGGTCGGTGGTCGGGTAGGCGACCACGATGTCGTCGCTGGCGCCCTGATCGGCCAGCCACAACGCCTCCGGCAGGCTGAACGCCAGGATGCCGTGAAACCCGTCCAGCGCCAGGACCTGCCCGAGCAGGGCCCGGCAGCGGACCGACTTGCTGGCCAGCCGGATCGGCTTGCCGGCGGCCCGGCGCGTCATGTCCGCTGCGTTGGCCCGCAGCGCGGCCAGGTCCACGATGGCGAACGGGGGCTCCAGGTGCGCGGTGGCCGCGTTGTAACGCTGCAGGTCGTCCAGCCCGGCCGGACCCGGCGGCCGGGCAGCGCTCACTCAGCCTCTTTGGTCAGCGCGGTGTACTCCTCGGCGGTGAGCAGCCCGCCCGGCTCGGCCTCGTCGGCCAGCCTGATCCGGAGCAGCCAGCCCGCGCCGTACGGGTCGGTGTTGACCAGGCCCGGGTCGTCGTCGATCTCCGGGTTGGTCTCGATCACCTCGCCGTCCACCGGCGCGTAGATGTCAGAGACCGACTTGGTGGATTCCACCTCGCCGCACGGCTCACCCGCCGTCACCTCGGACCCGGCGGCGGGCACCGAGACGTATACCACGTCACCGAGGGCCTGCTGGGCGAAGTCGGTGATCCCGACGGACGCCGTGGTGCCCTCGATGGACACCCACTCGTGCTCCGCCGTGTACATCAGGTTCTCCGGGATGCTCATGGAAGTCGCTCTCCTGTGCAGGTCTGTGGTCCCCAGGCCAAGCCGCCCCGGCGGCTGGTCATGTCCGGCTGCTGGTCCGATGGTAGAAGGGCAGCGGGGTCAGCCGGGCGGGCTCGGCGCGACCCCTGACGTCTACGGCCAGCCCGGTGTCCGCGTGCTCGGCGGCGCTGGCCGCGGCGGGGGCCAGGTAGGCCATGGCGATGGGCACGCCCAGGGTGGGGGAGGGAGCGCCGCTGGTCACCTCGCCGCACCGCTGGCCGTCCCAGAGCACCGGGTAGCCGTGCCGCGGCACCCGCCGGGTGCCGCCCACCAGGCCGACCAGCACCCGGCGCGGCGCGGCCTGGGCGGCCGCGGCCAGCGCGTCCCGGCCGACGAAGTCTCCGGGCTTGTCGAACTTCACCACCCGGCCCAGGCCCGCGTCGAACGGCGTGATGTCCGGGCCGAGTTCGTTGCCGTACAACGGCATGCCCGCCTCCAGCCGGAGGGTGTCCCTCGCGGCCAGCCCGGCCGGCACCAGGCCAGCCCCGGCCCCCGCCGCCGCCAGCGCGGACCAGACGTGCTCCGCGTCCTGCGGCGCGGTGAACAGCTCGAAGCCATCTTCGCCGGTGTACCCGGTCCGGGCCAGCAGGATGCCGCGGCCGGCCACCGTGGCCGGGTGGCTGGCGTAGTACCGGATGCCGTCCAGCGGGACGCTGGCCAGCGGCCCGAGGATGCCCGCCGCGGCCGGCCCCTGGATGGCGATCAGCGCATAACCGGCCGTCTCGTCGGCGACCTGGGCGTCCTGCCCGGCTGCCCGCTCGGTGAGCGCGGCCAGCACCACCCCGGTGTTGGCCGCGTTCGCCACCACCAGGAAGTCCTCATCGGCCAGCCGGTACACGATCAGGTCGTCGAGAATGCCGCCGTCGGCCGCGCAGATCATCGTGTACCGCGCGCGGCCGGGCGGCACCGCGGACAGGTGACCGACCAGCGCGTAGTCCAGGGCGGCCGCCGCGCCCGGGCCGCGGACGCTGATCTCGCCCATGTGCGACAGGTCGAACAGTCCGGCCGCGGTCCGCACGGCCTGGTGTTCCGCGGTCTCGCTGCGGTATCGCAGCGGCATCAGCCACCCGGCGAATTCGGTCATCGACGCGCCCAGGCGGTCATGCACGCCGCGCAGCGGCGTCTCCCGCGGCTTGGCGGGATCAGGCGTGGTCATCGGGTGCGCTCCAGGGCCTGCCCGGGATAGGGCCCGGCCAGAATACCGGCTGCGGCCGCCTGCCCCTGCGGCTGGACCGTACCGCCCGGGCCGGCCCGCCCCCGCGACTGAAACTCGTCACTCAAAGTGACAGGTTTCATACCCAGGGGAGTGCATTGTCAGCGTCGGCGCGTTCCGCCGCCGTTTGGCCTGGGTATGGCACTTTTGGTGGCATCACGGCGCCGGCTCAGCGGCCGGCATCGAACCCCTTGCGGCCCGTCCTCAGCAGGCCGGGCCCGGCTGGCGGGACCTCGTGTCCCGTCCGGAACCGAGGGGGTTCGACCATGGCGCTCAGCGCCCGGGCGACGGTTCGCCGCCTGTGCACCGTCGCGGCCGTCGTCATCACTGCCATCACACTCGGTAGCGTCTCGGCGGCTGGACAGGCCGGCCAGCCAAGCTCGCGGCCGGCTGGCCACACCAGCCACCGGCCACCCACGATGCGGCCGGCGTCGGTCAGCCCGCGAGGGGCGTTCGGCCGGATTCTCAGCGCGGCGGAGGCGGCCACGGCCGCGCAGACCTGTGCCCGCTACGCGACGTCGGCGGGCTGGGCCAACACGGCCGGGCCGGCCAGCACGCTGGTGGTGGCCAGCGCCATCTGCGTGGCCGAGTCGGGCGGCCAGGCCACCGTGTACTACTGCAACCCGACCGGGACGGACGGCTATTACCCGCCGGTGAGCTGCGCGGGGCTGTACGACCGCGGGCTCTGGCAGCTGGACAGCCAGGCCTGGGCGTCGATCAGCAACGAGTGCGCGTTCGCGGCCAAGTGCAACGCGGACGGGGCGTACGGGATCAGCCAGGACGGGCTGAGCTTCACCCCGTGGGCCACCTACACCAGCGGGGCGTACGGCAGCTACCTGAGCGCCGCGCAGGCCGCGGTGAGCGCGCTGCGGCACGGCACGGTGCCGGGCGGCGTGCCCGGGGTGTGCCTGTCCCGGGTGAAATACATCGCCAACGCGGCCGCGGTCATCGCCCGGTGCGGCAGCGGGGCCCGGCGCCAGGAGTGGCGGATCGCCGGGCAGGCGATCAAGGACGGCCGGTTCTGCCTGGCGGTGGCGTCGGCCAGCGCCACGGCGAACGTCCGGCTGCGCCGCTGCAATGGATCGAGCTACCAGCGGTGGAGGGCGCTGGGCACCGGCCTATTGCGCAGCGCCCTGGCTGGGCGCTGCCTGCGCGATCCGGGCGGGTCGAACGTGATCGGCGCGGCGCTGAACGTGGGCTCGTGCAGCCAGGTCAGCTCGCGTGTCTGGTGGCTGCCATGAGCGCGGGATTAGGCTCAGCGGACATGGACCTGCTCTCGGACACCGACATCAGCGCGGAACTCGCCAGCCTGCCGGCCTGGACACGGGCCGGGAGCAGCATCACCGTCGTGGTTGAGCTGGCCGATTTCCGGGCCGCCATGCTGTACACCGGCGCGGTCGCCTACCTGGCGGATCAGGCGAATCATCATCCGGACATCCTGATCCAGTGGAACCGGGTGACGCTGACCCTGTCCACGCACTCGGCCGGCGGCCTGACCCAGGCTGACTTCGCGCTGGCCCGGAGCATCAGCGCGCTGTCCTGACGCCGGCGCCGGGTGGATACCTTCGTCCTGGGCGGCGCCACGCCCCCGGGTAGCGCCGCCCAATGGACGAAGGTCCCCCTCGGCCTCTCGCGCCTGCGCCGGCAGGCCCAGCCGCGGCCGCCGGCCGCACCGCCCGGGGCGCGCTGGCTGGCCTGGCTGGACCGGGCGGCGCCCCCCTCCTCGACGCGCGGTCCCCCGGTAAAGCCGGGGTTCTAGTTATACACTCTGCGTTCTAGTAATCACAGTTCGTTATCGGATTGAGGCCGACCGATAGGTGTCAACCGGCGGTGAGCTGGTCCTACTGCCCGTCCGGGGGCGCCACTCAGCGGGTGAATTCGCAGTCCAGGCGCTTGATCCCGTTGATGAAGCTGGACAGCAGCTGGTCGGGCGGGCCGGCCGCGCGGATGTCCGGAATCCGGCCGAGCAGCTCACGGAGCACCACGGTGATCTCCCGCCGGGCCAGGTGCGCGCCCAGGCAGAAGTGCGGGCCCGCCGCGCCGAAACCGACGTGCGGGTTCGGCCCCCGGCCGATGTCGAACTGGGCCGGGTCGGGGAACACCGACTCGTCGCGGTTGGCGGACCAGTAGAACAGGCCCACCTTGTCGCCGGCCCGGTAGTCCTGGCCATTCATCGCGTAGTCCTGGGTCAGCGTGCGCCGCATGTACATCACCGGCGAGGCGATCCGGACGATCTCCTCGACCGCGCCGGCGATCCGGCCCTCGAAGTCGGCCAGCAGCCGGGCGCGTTGTTCCGGGTAGTCGGTGAGCAGCACCAGCGCGTGCGAGATGGCGGTGCGGGTGGTCTCGTTCCCGGCCACCACGAGCAGGATGAAGAACGACGCGAGTTCCGCGCTGGTCAGCTGCTCGCCGTCGATGTTGGCCGTGACCAGCGCGGTGATCAGGTCGTCCGCCGGGCTGGCCAGCCGGGCGTCGCCCAGCTCGGTGACCAGGTCGGCGAGTTCCTGGCCGGCGGTGAGCAACTGCAGCACGGCCTCGTCCGGGTCTTCGCTGAGGAAGTCCGGGTCGGCGCCGGACAGGATGATGTTGGTGTCCCGCAGCACCATGTCGTAGCTGCTGTCCGGGACGCCCATCATCTGGCAGATGATGGTCAGCGGCAGCCGGGCCGCGACGTGCTGCACGAAGTCACACGGGCCGGTGTCCAGCAGGTCGGCCACGATGCGGGCCGCGACGTCCTGCACGTCGTCCTCGAACTTCTTGATCATCCGGGGGGTGAAGGCCCGGGACACGATGCGGCGCAGCCTGGTGTGCCGCGGGTCGTCCATGTTGATCATGCTGCCGAAGAACTCGTTGAACTCGGCGGGCAGGTCCACCAGGCTGGTCGCGCCGCGGCCGGAGCTGAACACGGCCGGATTCCGGCTGGCCTCGACCACGTCCGCGTGCCGGACCAGCGCGTAATAGCCGGGGCCCGGGTTTGGGAACGGGGTCTCCGGTTCGGTGAAGAACGGCGGCGTGGGCAGGCGGCGCAACTCGGCGAACGCCGCGTGCCGCTGGCTGAGCGGCAGCCGCCAGAATTCGGTGTCGGAGAGATCTATGCCGGTCATTCCAGGAGGCTCGGCGGTAACCACGGGAACCACCTCAGGGTAGGCAGCTCGGCAACTAGAACCACGTTCGGTTCCATGGTGACACATCCGGCCCGGGGGGCGGAAGGTTGGGCAGGCCGGGGCGATCGGGCCAGCCGGCCGGGGATACGCTGCCAGTACCGGCCGCCGGTCGCCGGGCCGCCTGGAGACGCTATGAACATGCTGGCCAAGACGGCGCTGGCGGCTGTCGCCGGGCTCACCGTGCTGCTCACGGCCGGGTGCGCCACCGGCGGCAGCGCCGCCGCGCCACGGGGGTCGGTCCAGGCGTGCATCGCGTTCGGCGTCCGGGCCATCGATGATCACCGGACGGTGACCCAGGTGCCCGCCGCGTGCCGCGGGCTGAGCCGGGCCGACGTCAACCTCGCCCTCGGCCGGGCCATCTACCTGGTGGCCGGGAGCGGGCACCACAAGGTCATCTGGCGGCGCGACGCGGCCGTCGCGGGGGCCCGGCTGGCCCGGCTGATCACCGCGCTGGCCCAATCTGGGCGGCCTGCTGCTGCCAGTTCGCCGGCGGGCGGGGGCGCCCGGCCGGGGCCGGTGGACCGCCGCCCGCTCGGCCTGGCCGCGCTGGCCGCCTGGCTGCTCACCGTGGCCAGCGGCGGATACATGCTGGCCCGGTTCGTGGTCGGCGGCGGGCTGCGCCGACAGCGCGGCGGGCTGCGCCGCGCGCGGCGGGGACCGCACCGGCCGGGCCGTGCTGCTCACCCATTTCGGGCTGGCGTCGACCGGGCTGCTGGTGTGGGCCTCGTACTTGGCAAGTAGTTGGCTGTGGCTGGCCTGGGTCGCGGTGGCCCTGCTGCTGCCGGTGATCGGTTTCGGCATGGGCACCCTGATCGCCTGGACCTCCGGGACGTCCCGGTCCGCGTCCGGGACGTCCGATGTGCCGTCGCGGACGTCCGGCGAACCGTCCCGGACGTCCGGACTGCCGTCCGGGACGTCGGGTGGGCCATCCGAGACGTCCTCGGCGTCCGGCCCGTCCCTGCTTGGTGCCGGGCTGTCCCTGGCGGCTCCCGGCCCAGTGCCCCCGGCTGGTGCGCCGGGCCAGATGCAGGTAGCTGAAGTGCGCGGCCAGTCGCCGCCTGGCCAGTCCGCGCCCGGCCTGGCCGCGCCTGGCCTGACCCCGGCCGCCCAACGGCCGTCCCGTTGGCTGACCGTGGTCATCCCAATTGGTCACGGCCTGCTCGCCATGACCACCATCCTGCTCGCGCTGCTCACCGCCCTCGGCGCCACCTGAACCGCCCCAGAACAGACCAAAACTTTCACTCAAGCGGTTCACCCCCACGCCGCCAACTACATGAATGATTCAGCCATACACACCGGAGTCACTGAATGCTTCATTCACGCAGTGCGCTGTCGCGGGCGGCCAGCGCTAGACGCCCGTTGCGCGGTGGGTTTTTACCAAATACGTGCCAAAAGTAACCGCACAGCGGCCGTCGGCTAGGTTGAGCCCACCACGTCAGCCCCGCAAGCACCAACCGCGTGTTCATGGACGTCCAGGTGGTCAAGTGCCGACCTTAAGGTCACCCAACGTACTGAGATGATGACAGATGGGCTGGTTGCCGTACCGTCGAGCATGAATGATGCTGGTCAGGCTGGGCCGAGCAGCTGCACTACGCCCGGTGAGCGGAGCCTGACGATGATTGATTTCCGGCGAACAGCATGACGACCGAGATGGTGCCGTTGTTCCCGCTGGGCACCGTGCTTTATCCGGGACGGCCGCTGCCGCTGCACATCTTCGAACCGCGGTACCGGCAGCTGGTCCAGGATCTGCTGGCCGGGCCACAACCGGGCCGGTTCGGTGTCCTCGCCATCCGCAAAGGCCGCGAGACGGGCGTGGACGGGATCTCCGCGCTGTACGAGATCGGCTGCACCGCCACGCTCCGCCAGATCGCCCGGTACGACGACGGCCGGTTCGACCTGGTGACCGTAGGCAGCCAGCGGTTCCGGCTGGCCCGGCTGGACGAGTCCCGGCCGTACCTGCAAGCCGAGGTGGAGCTGCTCGAGGAGAGCGCGGGGGACCGGGCCGCGGCCGCGCTGGCGGCCCAGGCGGTGCAACGGGCGTTCGGCACCTATGTCGAGGCGCTGGGGCGGCGGGAGGGGATCGAGACCAGCGCGCCGGAGCTGCCGGACGAGCCGATCCTGCTGTCCTACGTGGTCGCGGGGTCGATGATCCTGGATCTGCCCGCCCGGCAGGCGCTGCTCGCCGAGCCCGACGCGGCGCGCCGGCTGGCCAGCGAGCGGGCGCTGCTGGTCCGGGAGATCACCATGCTCCGGTCGCTCACCGCCGCCCCGGCCCCGGAACTGCGCAACTCGCCGTACAGCCCCAACTGACCGGGCTGAGCGGCTCAGTCGACCAGCGCGCTGAGCGTGCGGCCGAGCGGCGCGTCCACGGTGAACAGCGCTTCCCCGTCCCCCCGGGTCGGCCCCTGGTTCACGATGACCACCGGGATGCCGAGTTTGGCCGCGTGCCGGACGAACCGGTAGCCGGACATCACGGTCAGCGATGACCCGAGGACGACCAGTGCCCGGGAGCCGGTCACCAGCTCATAACACCCGTCCACCCGGGGCCGGGGCACGTTCTCGCCGAAGAAGATCACGTCCGGCTTGAGCACGCCACCGCAGCCGGCGCAGTTCACCACGTGGAACCGGCCCTCGGCTGCGGCGTCCACCACGGCGTCACCGTCCGGGTTGAGCTG
Source organism: uncultured Actinomycetes bacterium (assembly GCA_963717125.1). Classification (GTDB taxonomy): domain Bacteria; phylum Actinomycetota; class Actinomycetes; order Streptosporangiales; family Streptosporangiaceae; genus RYN-230. Next base: position 707,937 of record CAVQVG010000007.1, on the reverse strand, counting down.
GCCGGGCAGCGCGTCCCAGTCCGGGTTGGCCGCGCGCAGCCGCCGGTCGAGGTCGGCCCGCGCGGTCCGCTGGCCGCAGCCCAGGCAGCGAACCCGGCTCAGGCTGCCGTGCAACTCGACCACCTCGCGCGCGCCCGCGGCCTGATGCAGGCCGTCCACGTTCTGCGTGATGATCCCGCTGAGCTGGCCACGGCGCTCCAGTTCGGCCACCGCCTGGTGACCGCGGTTAGGGACGGCCCGCGCGACCTGCCGCCAGCCGAGATGGCTGCGCGCCCAGTAGCGCTGCCGGGCGGCGGCGCTCCCGGTGAACGTCTGGTAGGTCATCGGCTGCGCGCGCCGCGCCAGGCTGGTCGGCCCGCGGTAATCGGGGATGCCGGACTCGGTGGACAGCCCGGCCCCGCTCAGGATGGTCACGCCACCCGCCGCGATCAGGCCGGCCAGCGCGGCCAGCCGGGTGTCCTGCACCGCCTGTGTCACGCATTCATGCTGCCTGACGGCGGCGGGTGCCGCAGCCATCGGCCCGGATGGTGACCCCTCCCCCGGGGGGGATGTGGGGGAGGGGCCGCCGCTCAGCCGTGCAGGATGGGCTTGCCCAGCGGCAGCGGTGGGCCGCCGGTGGCCTGCGTCGTCGCGTCGTAGAACAGGTAGACGCCGACCGCGGCGAACGCGAACACCAGATAGCCGCCGGCTTTGAGCAGCCCACTCGACGCCTGCGTCGTGCCCAGCAGGACGAGCAGCAGGGCGACGTCGATCAGCCCGAAGAGCACCGTGAACGCGAGCGGCAGCCGCAGCGTGGCCAGCGTGAGCAGCACGATGATGACCAGCCAGGCGACCAGGTACAGCTCCTGGGTGGACACGGCGTTGACCACAACGCCGAGGCCGAACCAGTTGTGCACCAGCCCGAGCACCAGCACCGCGTAGCTGAGCCAGAAGCCGGAGAAGATGCCGAACACGCTGGCCACCGCGCTCTGGCCGACGGCAGCGGCCCAGATCGTGGCCAGGATCAGCCCCACCGAGGTGGCCGCCAGGATGATCGGCAGGGACGCCCCCACGGCCAGCGGCGGCACGACGCCGACCAGGACCATGCCCAAGGCGAGCGATCCGACGATGAAGCTTGGCAGTCCCAGCAGCGCTGGGTTACCGCTCAGCGGCGCCGGTACGGCGGGCGCCTCCGCGGTTTCTCGGATAGTGGCGGAATCGCCGGTGGTTGCGGTCATGGCAGCTCCTTCGCAGGAGTACGGCCCGGCAGGTCACGCGGGCCCCTCCTCATGCGTACCGCCGCCGCTGGGGTGCGGCGTTTCTCAGTTTGAGCCACCATGGTGATCAGGGGTCCGCCCGGGCGCTCCGGAGACCTGGTCCGGGGCGGGTACGTTGACTGGTATGAGCACCGTTGAGCAGGATCCGTACGCCACCGCGGCGGACCTGGTCGCCCGGTCGGCGGCGGCCTACGCGGCCAGCGTTCCGGAAGACCCCACGGACGAAGGATTCTTCGGCCCCGGCAGCGTCGCGTGGCGGGTCAGCACGGACCTGTCCAGCCCGGTGGCCGGGCTCCGGGCGCTGTTGCTGCAGGCGCTGCACCCGCTGGCCATGGCGGGCGTGGACCAGCACAGCGACTGGCGGCGCGACCCGGTCGGCCGGCTGGCCGCGACGTCCGCCTACCTGGCCACGATCAACTTCGCCGAGCGGGCGGTGGCCGAGCGGGCCGCGGCCCGGGTGCGCCGCATCCACGAGCGGGTCACGGGGGTGGATACGGTGACCGGCCGGCGCTACGCCGCTGGCGACCCCGCGCTGCTGCTCTGGGTGCACAGCACGCTGGTCGAGTCGGGCATCGTGACCGCCGCGCTGTTCGGCACGCCGCTGAGCCCGGCGGACAGCGACCGCTACGTGGCGGAGATGGTGGTCGCCGCGGAGCTCCTCGGGGTGCCCGCCGGCCAGGTCCCGGCCAGCGTGGCCGAGCTGGACGGCTACCTCAGGTCCGTGCGCCCCGAGCTGCGCTGCACGCCAGCGGCCCAGGAATCCATGGCCTACCTGCTCGACCCGCCGGGGCTGGCCGAGGACATCGCCGAGATCTGGCAAGACATACGTAACGCCAGTACCGCGTCACTGCCGTCCTGGGCGCGTGGCCTGTACGGATACCCGGAACCCGAACCTCTCACTGACAGCCGCCGGGCCGAGCTCCGGCAGGCGCTCGGGGTGCTGGACACGGTGTTCCTCGGCGAGCCGGGGGTGCTCGAGGCGCGGCAGCGGATCGAGTTGCGGGTGCGCGCGGCGCGGCGCCCGTGAAGCGGCTGGCCAGCGCGCTCACTATCGGAGGACTGATCACCGCGGCAGTCTTGCTGGGCCGCAGGCGGCGGCGCCGCCCCGGGAGTGATCTGGCCGGGACGACCCGGCTGCGGGTGGAGCGGGGGCGGGCCGCGATTCAGCTCGCGGTGCGTGGCGGGGTGCGGTACGCGAGCAGCGCGCCCCGGCTCTTCGCCGCGGCCGGCGAGCACCGGCAGCAGTTGCGCACCGACCTGGCCCTGCAGACCGCCGAGGACGTGGCGACCACGCTCGGCGCGATGAAGGGCGTGCTGATGAAGATCGGCCAGATGGCCAGCTACGTGGACGACGGCCTGTCCCCGGCGGTCCGCCGCACGCTGAGCCGGCTGCAGGACAGCGTCCCGCCGATGAGCGCCGAGCTGGCCGCCCAGGTCGTCACCGAAGAATTTGGCCTGCCGCCGGAGCAGGTGTTCGGCCGCTGGGACCCGGAACCGATCGCGGCCGCGTCCATCGGGCAGGTGCACCGCGCGATCACCCGGGACGGCCGCGCGGTCGCGGTGAAGGTGCAGTACCCGGGTATCGCCGAAACCATCGCCGCCGACCTGCAGAACGTGGCGCTGCTCCGCCGGATGCTGCGCATCACCGCGCCCAGCCAGGACGTGGACGCGCTGATCGCGGAATTGCGTGACCGCGTCCTGGAGGAGCTCGACTACCGGCGGGAAGCCCGCAACCAGCAGACGATCGCGGCGCACTTCGCCGGCCATCCGACCATCCACATCCCGGGCATCGTCAGCGAACTGTCCACCCGGCGGGTGGTGACCAGCGAGCTGGCCGACGGGGCGCGGTTCGCCGAGCTGGCCGGGTGGTCACAGCAGGAGCGCGACCTGGCCGCCGAGACGATCTACCGATTCACCTTTCGCAGCCTGTACGGGGCGCATCTGTTCAACGGCGACCCGCACCCCGGCAACTACCTGTTCCACGGCGGCGGCCGGGTCACCTTCCTCGACTTTGGCCTGGTCAAGTCCTTCAGCCCGGCTGAGCTGCAGCCGCTGATCGACATGGTCCGCTACCTGTGCGTGGACGAGGACCCGGAGGGCTTCCGGGCCGCCATGGTGCGGGCCGGCTTCCTCATCCCGGACGCGCCAGTGAGCACGGACACCGTGGTGGAGCACATGGCGGTGTTCTACGACACGGTCCGCCGGCCCGGCCCGCGGCAGATCACGGGGGACTACGCGTCGGCCGTGGTGCGCCGCTTCTTCGACGTGCGCAGCCCGCTGGCCCAGTACGTCAGCGTGCCCCGGTCGTACGTCATCCTGCAGCGGATCAACCTGGGTCTGTTCGCGGTGCTCGGCGAGCTGACCGCTACGGCGGACTGGCGGGCCATCGCCGAGGAGATCTGGCCGTTCGTCCAGGGGCCGCCGGCCACCCCGATAGGCGTGGCCGAGACGGCCTGGCGGGCTCGCCACGACGGGCCGGAACGGCTGCCCGCCTGATCACCCGGGACGTGATGATCATCTCGTTACCGATCTGTGAAGGTGTCAGTCTGCCGTCTGTGCCACCAATGAACGCCTGATAAGGCGCATACTGGTAGTGATGAAAACTCCCCACGCCGCGACCCGGCGCTACCTGCCCGGAAGTCCCTTCAACACCCCGCCCGTCGTCCGGCCGGTGAAGACGTTCGAGCCGCAGGAACTGGTCACCCACGACCGGTACGGCCTCGGCCGGGTCATCAGCACCGACGAGACCGGTGTGCTGGTGGACTTCGGTACCCAGCAGGAGCGGATCGTCGCTCCGTACACCAAGCTGACCAAGCTCTGAGGTCAGCTCGCCACGCTGCGCCGTCCTAGGGTGCCACCTGTCCCCGCCGGGGGGCAGGGCGCCCCGGCCTGCCTGGTGGTGCTGGTGTCCTCGCTGTCGCCATGGCCGCTGCCCGCGGGGCCGCCGACGGCGGGCTTGTCGCCCGCGGGCCACGTGGCCAACGCGATGGCGACCGGCTGTGGCACCCCATCGAGGACCACGACCGTGCAGGCCACGGTGACCTTCCCAGCCCGGATCCGGGCCCAGTCCGCGTCGCGAGCCGCTTCCAGCCGTGGCGGCGTGCCGTCCGCCCCGCCCGCGGCGGCCAGGCACGCGGTGATGACCCGCAGCCGGGCACTGACTTTCTCTGGCTGTCCGGCATAGCGCTCGCGTAGCTGCCGGGCCAGTTCTTCCGGTTCTTCCGCGCGGGGCCCCGGCGCCCCGCTGCCCGGCCGGGTGCGGCCCGATCGTCTCCCAGTGGCAGGACACCGGCATGCTGGCCTGGGCAGTCAGCTGAAAGCCGGTGAGCGGGCCGGTGCCGGCCGACGCGTCCATCCACGGCAGGTCGGTGGGCGGCGTCGGCCCAGCGGGCAAGGGCACCCCGCAGCGCACGGTGACCCGGAGCGCCGGATCGAGACCGAGTTCCGCGCCACGTCCCTCGATGGCGGCGGCCAGCAGCGCAGGGTGCCAGGGCGTGCCCGGCGCCAGGCGGCCGGCCTCGCGCAGCCGCAGGCCGGTCACCGTGAGCACGGCCAGCCCGGTCGCGTCCAGGGCCGTCACCTGCCAGCTGCCCGCGGGCCCGGTGGCACGCTCCGCGCGCACCTGGACCGCGCCGCGCACTTCCTGGCCGGTCACGGTGAGCGAGCGGAATCCGGCCGGGAGCACCCGGCGGTCCGGGACGCAGGCTTGCAGCATGTGCATCGCCGCGTCGTTCAGCCCCGGGCTGCCCAGGATCAGCGCGGCGTCCGGGGCGCAGGCCGGCCCGGCTGGCGTGCCGGGCCCGGCGGGAGTGGGAGTGAACCAGGGCCGGTCGTCGGCGCCGCGGATCAGCGCCCGGCAGGACCGGGCGGTCACCTCGGGCAGGAAGGCGACCCGGCGGAACGGCCCACGCTGGAAGCAGATCGGGCCGTACACGTCGGTCCCGTCCACGATGCTGCCCGGCACGGCCGCCGCCAGGCTGAGCCGTTGACCGCGGCCACCGGCCGGCTGGCCGCCGCCCGGGTGGCCCGCGCCCGGCTCGCTGGGGCGGAGCGGGAAGAACGCCCGGAAGTGGTCGAGGCTGAAGCCGGTGCCCGCGGCGCGCAACACGGTTTCGACTGAGTCGTCCCGGAGCAGTGCGCAGACGCGCAGCGTGGTGCCCTGATCGCCGAGGGGCAGCACCACCGGCGCCTCCATCGACACGTCAGCCAGGTCGCGCAATGGCCGCCCGGCCAGCGCGGCGGCCGCCTGCGCCATCGCCTCGAGCCCGATCGCGGGCGGCAGCACGGCGCGCCCGTCGAGCAGGTAGTCAGCCAGGTACGGGTCGGTGCGAGTGGATACCCGGGCCTCGGCGACCAGTTCCACCTGGGGGCAGTGCACCCGCACCGTCTCCAGGAAGCGGCCGCTGAGCTTATCCCGGTCAGCCCGGCCGGTCTCGCGCCCGAGCCGGCCGTGGATGGCGACCCGCGCGGCCCCCGTCCCGTGGGCCAGCGCGTTCAGCAGGAGCCGGCCCAGTTCGGCCGGGGCCGTCGGGCCACTGCCTGGCGGCCAGGGCAGGTCGGCGTGGATCACCTGGCAGCCGGGCAGTCCCTGGCCGAGCCGCCGGGCCTGTTCGGCCAGAGCGGCGGCGGCCAGGCCAACCGCGCCACGGCGGGCCGCGCCGTACCGGGCGGGCAGCGCGCTGACCGTGACCAGCAGCCGCAGCCGCGCCGCGCTGACCGCGCCGAGCAGGTTGCTCAGACCGTCCGCCTGCACGGAGATCAGCGCGCGGACCTCATCACCGGGCAATTCGGTGCCCAGGGACCGCAACGTGCTGCTGGCTGGATAGCACACCGCGGTCACCGCGCCCGCCTGCTGCTCGATACGGGCGATCACCGCCTCGGCTTCGTCGGGGTCGCTGATGTCAGCCGTCGCGTAGCTGACCACCGTGCCCGCGCGGCGCAAGCTGGCCAGCGTCAGGTCCACGGCCGCGGCCTCGGCGGGCCCGGCTGGCCCGCCGACCAGGGCGAGCCGGGCCCCAGAGCCGGCCAGCAGCCGGGCCGTGGCCAGGATGTCGCCCGGCTGCCCGCCGCTGATCAGCACGACGTCGGACCGGCCGAGCCGCACCCCGGCCGGGCGGCCGGGCGGCGGGCTCGCCAGCATGACCGGGGCCCGCGGCTCGCCGGCCGCGTCAAGCACGAGCTCACGGAACCGGCCCGGCTCGGTAACCGCGAACCGCTGCGCCGCCAGCAGCCCGGCCATGCTGTCCGCCGTGCGGATCAGGGTGATGCCCAGCGACGGGTTCTCGGCCTGCAGGCTGGCGCAGAAACCGGCGAGCCCGGCGGTGGGTGTGATCACCACCAGGCTGCCCGCCCCGGCGGCGTCGCGGGCCGCCGCGATCAGCGTGCTGCTCCCGTCCGGGTCAGCCAGGTCGCCGATGACGGCCAGCACGCCGGTGGCGGCCGGATCGTCCTCGAACACCTCCGCCGCCATCCGGCCGAACGGCTGCCGGGTCGTGGCGTGCAGCCGCCACGGCTCCTCGTCCACCGGCTGCACCGTCGGCTCGGGCGGACGGAGTTCCTCGGTGAAGCAGCGGATCCAGGGGCCGACGCCGGGATACGGGTCGGCTGGGACGTCCGGGCCAGCGGTGGATTGTTCGGCGCCGCGGCTGGTGGCCGGCTGGCCACTGGCCGCCGGATCGGCGCCCGCGACCGGACTGTTCGCCGTCGCGCTCGCCGGGGCCGGGCTGGCTGGGGCGGTGCTGGCTGGGGCGGTCGTGACCGCGCTGGTGGCGGCCGCACTGGCACCCGCGGCACTGTTTGCGGCGGCACGGTTTGCGGCGGCACTGGTCACGGCTGGAGTGGTTGCGGCGGCGCTGGTTCCGGCGGCGCAGGTTCCGGCGGCGCTAGAAGCGGTGGCGCTGGCCGCGCTGACCACCTGGGCACACGGGTTGGTGATGAAGACCCGACGTCTACTTATGTCGATTTGGCGCGACGGCCGTCCGGCCAGCAGCGGGCCCAGGCTGGCGACCGCGCCGGCGGCGAACAGGGCCGCGGCCACCGCCGGGGCGGCCGGGCTGTCCGGGCCAGCGGCCAGGCTGAGCGTCGGCACCGGGCCGTAGCCCGCCACCAGCCCGGCCATCGCTTGCCCCGGCCCGGTGTCCAGCAGCAGGTCCATCCCGGCCGCGACGGCGCGCAGCGCCTCGGCGAGCCGCACCGGCTCGGTGATCTGGTCGCACAGCAGCCGGCGGATATCAGCGCCGGCGGTTATCTCGCGGCCGGTCACCGCCGAGACGAGCCGCTTGGCCGGCGCGGCGAACGCGATGCCCGCAAGCACCTCGCGCAGCGCCGCCGACCGGTCAGCCCGGGTGCCGGGCGTGGTCAGCACCGCGGTGCGCTCCGCGATCAACCGGACGGCAGCGGTTTCGGCCAGGCTGCCGGACCAGACCAGCGCGGTGATCTCGCCCACGCCCTGCCCCACCGCGGCGGCCGCGCGCAGGCCAAGCCCGTGCAGCCAGCGGAGGGCGTTAAGTGAAGATTGGGCGATTGCGGGCGCGGCGGCTGGGCCGGGCGGTTCCCGGCCATCGCCGGCCGCCGCGACCTCGCCCGGGAAGAGCAGCGCGACCCGGCCGCCCGCACGGTCCGCCGCGAATACGCCGGGCCGCATGATCAGCTGGCCGGTGCGGAGGGTGGGCAGCAGGCCCGCCGCGGTGCGGCTGAGCCGGCTCAGCTCCTCCTGATGCGTGGCGACCAGAGCGACCCGGACCGGGCCGGGGTCAGCGTCCCGGCCGGACTGGCAGGCCAGATCGCTGAGCTCGCCGTCGGACAGGTCCGGCGCGGCCTCGGCCACCTGGGACAGCAGGGCGGCCAGCGTGGCCCGGTCCGGCCCGCTGAACGTGAACGCTTCGCCCCGTGGGGCGCTGGGCACCGACCACGAGGCCAGCGTCCGGCTGCCGGGGTTGGCCGTCACCGGCTGACCATGCTTGGGCTGCTGGCCGGTGCCGGCCTGGTCGGGGTGGCCGGCCTGTTTCGGGGCGCCGTCGTGCTCCGGGGCGCCGTCGTGCTCCGGGGTGCCGGACTGCGGCGCGGCGCTGGGCGGCTGGGCTGGGCCGGGCAGCTGATGGCGTTCCCGGCGCAGCACCAGGTGCACGGTGCTGCCCGCCGGGTCGATCGAGCTGACCGCGGCCAGCCTGGTCCGGCCGGGCCAGGATTCGGCCGACCGGGGGACCCGCAGCACCGCGCCGGAGTCACTGAGCAGCGGATGCGGGTGCGCGCAGCCGGTGACCGGCGGGATGACCCCGGCGTTCACCGCCAGCGCGGCCTTGATCAGCCCGGCCGCGCCCGCAGCGGCCTTGGTGTGCCCGATGTTGGCTTTCACCGAACCGAGCGCGGCGGCGGCCGGCGCACCCGCACGAATGGTGGTCAGCGCGGTCAGTTCGGCCAGGTCGGCGTCGGCCGTGCCCCGGCCGTCGCCCTCGATGAACTGAACGTCACCCGGCGGCACGGCGGCCCGCTGGTACGCGCGCTGCAGGGCCAGCAGCTGATCGCTGGGCAGCCCGGCCGACGACATCCCCCAGCCCACGATGTCCGCGTAGCTCGGCATGTCGGCCGCCCGGGCGTCCGTCGCCCGCATCAGGGCGATGATGCCGCAGCCTTCGCCGGGCAGGAACCCGGTCGGGCTGGCGTCGTAGATGCGCATCGGCCCGGTGCTGAGCAGGCCGGCCTGGGCCAGCCCGCCGAGCTCGAAAGGGTCCAGGCTGATATCCACCCCGCCGGCCAGCACGAAATCGAGTTCGCCGGCGGCCAGCAGGGCGCAGCCGGTGGCCACCGCGAGCAGCGCCGAGGAGTGCGCGGCGTCCACCGCCTGGCCGCCGCCGCGGAACCCGAACTGACGGCAGATCCGGTCCGCGATGGCCCCGGGCTGGCTGCCCGCCAGCGTGGCCGGGCCAGGTTCCGGGAAGGGCGCCGCGAACGCGCCGGCCGCGTGCCGCAGGATCCTGGGCCGCCCGGCGGGCGGCACCGCGCCGGCGGCCAACGCGGCCTCGAGCACCGTGGCCACGAACGGCCACTGGGTGCGCAGCGCCGCGGCCCGGGAAACCTCACCGGTGAGTGTGTTGCCGACCAGCACGCCGGCCCGGTCCCGGGGCAGGCCCTGGCCACCGGGAAAGCCCGCGTCGGCCAGCGCGCGCCCGGCGGTCTCCAGGGCCAGCCAGTGCGCCGGGTCCGCGGCCTGGACCGCGGCCTCCGGCACGCCGAACTCGGCCCGGCCGAACTGCCATCCTTCGAGCAGGGCGGCCCGGTGCAACTGGCCATCGGTGGCCGCGGCGCCGAGCCGGCCCGGGGGCAGGCGGCGGAACGAGCGGCGTCCGGCCAGCGCGCTCTCGAACAGGGTCAGCGGATCATCCGCATCGGGGAACCTGCAGGCTAGGCCGACGATGGCGATCGGGGTTGCGCGTTCTCCCTCGGGTGTCGGCGCAATTGGTTTTGCGATCGTATGCACTAGCCATTATCTCTTTCCTGGTCACGGGAACTGCTACTCGTCCCGCAACGTCCATTTTTGGCGCAGCAACTGATTCAGGCTTCGTCGTGCGCAGCGCCTGACGTCGTGCTCGGCTGAGATCCGCCCAGTCTGGCGGCCACCCCCCGAGGCACCTGCCGTGATGGCCTGGACGACCTTATTAAGGTTCCGTTCCGCCGGTCAATCTCGTTAGCAGGACATGCGATTATGTGCCGCTGGGCGCATTTAACGGCACTATTGCCTGGTCTGGTCCTGGTGCATGACGTGCGCCGGAATTATGCCGGGTGGGCCGGGTGCGGGCGGTGCGGGCGGGCCGGGTACCGGGCCCGCAGGGCGGCACGCGATACTCAGGGATGCCGGGCCGCACCGGGGTTACCGGCGGTGCGCCTGGCGGCGGGTCCGTATCGCAACGTCCGCACGGAGGTGCCGTCGTGGCAGATGGGCTGATCACCCTGGAGAGCGCGCACTCCGCGGCGGAGACGATCGACCGGCTCGCCTACACCGTCACGCAGGCCGGGCTGCACATCTTCGCCCGGGTGGACCACGCGGCAGGCGCCGAGCAGGTTGGCATGCCGTTGCGGCCGACCCAGTTGCTCATCTTCGGCCAGGCCCGCGGCGGCACTCCGCTGATGCAGGAGAACCAGACGGCCGGCATCGACCTGCCGCTCAAGGCGCTGGCCTGGACCGATGCGGACGGAAAGACCTGGCTCGGCTACAACGACCCGGAATGGATCGCGCAGCGGCACGGCCTGGGTGAGCCGAGCGCGCAGGCGGTGCAGGCGATGCGCGGGGCGCTGGCCAAACTGGCCGGCGCCGCGGCCGGGACCGCCCCCGTAGCCAGCTAGCACAATTCGCTGGGCTGGGTGCGCTACCCTGGTGCCATGCGTTCCGCCCGGCTGCTCCTTACTTAGCCGCGCCGACCGACCACGTCGTTCGTGCGCGGCTGCCCCTCGTGAGCGGGGGGCTTTTCTGTTGCCGGAGCCGGATCGACCACGTGCCGAAGGAAAACCATGACAGCCGCCGAAAGTGCCGAGCGGGCAGCCCACTACGACCCACGCGATGTCCAGGCGAAATGGCAGGCGCGCTGGGATGAGCTGGACCTGTTCCGGGCCAGCGACGACCCCGCGGACAGCCGGCCGCGCCGCTATCTGCTGGACATGTTCCCGTACCCGTCCGGCGACCTGCACATGGGGCACGCCGAGGCCTATGCCATCGCGGACGCGATCGCCCGGTACCACGTACAGCGGGGCGAAAACGTGCTGCACCCGATCGGCTGGGACGCTTTCGGGCTGCCTGCGGAGAACGCCGCGATCCGGAACAACACCCATCCGGCCGACTGGACCTACCGGAACATCGAGACCCAGGCCGCGTCGTTCCGCCGGTATGCGGTGTCCTTTGACTGGTCGCGGCGACTGGCGACCTGCGATCCGGACTACTACCACTGGAACCAGTGGCTGTTCCTGCGGTTCTACGAGCGCGGGTTGGCCTACCGCAAGGACGGCTACGTCAACTGGTGCCCGCACGACCAGACCGTGCTGGCCAACGAGCAGGTCATCGCGGGGAAGTGCGAGCGCTGCGGCACCGAGGTGATCCGCCGCCTGCTGACCCAGTGGTATTTCAAGATCACCGAATATGCCGAACGCCTGCTGGGTGACATGGAGCAGTTGGACGGCAAGTGGCCGGACCGGGTGCTGCTGATGCAGCGGAACTGGATCGGTCGGTCCGAAGGGGCCGAGGTCGGGTTCGCTATCGAAGGGCGGGATGACCCGGTCACGGTGTTCACCACTCGGCCGGACACGCTGTACGGGGCCACGTTCTTCGTGGTGGCGGCGGATTCGGCGCTGGCCGCCGAGATCTGCGCGCCGGGGCAGCGGGAGGCCCTGGAAGAGTACCTGGGCCAGGTGCGGAAGCTGACCGACATCGAGCGGCAGGCCACCGACCGGGAGAAGACCGGGGTGTTCCTGGGCCGCTACGCGATCAACCCGGTGAACGGGGAACGGCTGCCGGTGTGGGCGGCTGACTATGTGCTGCCCGACTACGGCACCGGCGCGATCATGGCCGTGCCCGCGCACGACCAGCGGGACCTGGACTTCGCCCGGAAGTTCGGCCTGCCGGTCCGGGTGGTGGTGGACACCGGCGAGCCAGACCCGGCCGAGACCGGGGTGGCCACGCATGGCGACGGGACGCTGATCAACTCCGGCCCGCTGGACGGGCTGAACAAGGCGGACGCGATAGCCCGGACCATCGAGATCCTGGAAGCGGACGGGCAGGGCCGGGGCGCGGTGAACTACCGGCTGCGCGACTGGCTGCTGTCCCGGCAGCGGTTCTGGGGGACGCCGATCCCCATCCTGTACTGCGAATCGTGCGGCGAGGTCCCGGTTCCCGACGAGCAGCTGCCGGTCGTGCTGCCCGACCTGCGTGGCCAGGATCTGGCCCCGAAGGGTGTCTCGCCGCTGGCCGCGGCCAGCGACTGGGTGACCGCGGAGTGCCCCAAGTGCGGTGGCCAGGCGCGCCGGGACACCGACACGATGGACACGTTCGTGGACTCCTCGTGGTACTTCCTGCGCTACTGCTCACCGCACTACGAGCATGGCCCGTTCGACGTCGCCGCGGTACGCCAGTGGTGCCCGGTCGATCTGTACGTGGGCGGGGTTGAGCACGCCATCCTGCACCTGCTGTACAGCCGGTTCTTCGTCAAGGTGCTGCAGGACATGGGCATGGTGGACTTCGGCGAGCCGTTCACCCAGCTGCTGAACCAGGGCCAGGTGATCAACCGTGGCCGGGCCATGTCCAAGTCGCTGGGCAACGGGGTGGATCTGGGCCAGCAACTGGCCGCGCACGGGGTGGACGCCATCCGGCTGACGATGATCTTCGCCAGCCCGCCCGAAGATGACATCGACTGGGCGGACATGAAGCCGGAGGCGCAGGTCAAGTTCCTGGGCCGGGTGTGGCGGATCGCGGCCGACGTTGGCGCCGCGGACTCGGTTGCGCCATCCGGGTCCGGCCAGGGCGTCGCCGACCTGGCGCTGCGCAAGGTCACCCACCGGACGATCGAAGAGGTCACCCGGCTGATCGAGGCCTACCGGCTGAACGTAGCCGTCGCCCGGCTGATGGAGCTGGCCAGCGCGACCCGGAAGGCCATCGACTCCGGCCCGGGCGCGGCCAATCCCGCGGTGCGCGAGGCGGCGGAGACTCTGAGCGTGCTGCTGTCGCTGTTCGCGCCGTACACCGCCGAGGAGTGCTGGGAGTTGCTGGGCCGTCAGGCGTCAGTGGCCACGGCCGGCTGGCCGGCCGCGGACCCGGCGCTGCTGGTCGAGGATCTGGTGACCTGTGTGGTGCAGGTCGGCGGCAAAGTGCGGGACCGGCTGGAGGTCCCGCCGGGCATCAGCGAGGACGAACTGCGCACGCTGGCGCTGGCCGCGCCGGGCGTGGTCCGGGCGCTGGCGGGCAGGCCGACCAGAGCGGTGATCGTGCGGGCCCCGAAGCTGGTCAACATCGTCCCAGCCTGACCGGCCGGCCGATCGGCCTCCGTTCCGCTCGGCCTCCGTTCCGCTCGGGCCGGGACCAGGTCAGACGCGGCGCAGGACGGCTACCACGCGGCCCAGGATCGCGGCCTCGTCGCCAGGTATCGGCGCGTACGCCGGGTTGTGCGGCATCAGCCAGACATGACCGCCGGAGTGCTTGAACGTCTTGACCGTCGCCTCGCCGTCGATCATGGCGGCCACGATGTCGCCGTTCTCCGCGACGGGCTGCTGCCGGACCACCACCCAGTCCCCATCCGCGATGGCGGCGTTGATCATTGAATCCCCGACGACCTTGAGCAGGAACAGCGTCCCCTCACCGACGATCTGCTTGGGCAGGGGGAAGATGTCTTCGATGGCTTCCTCGGCGAGGATGGGGCCACCAGCGGCGATCCGGCCGACCAGGGGCACCATGGTGGCCTCCTGGGACGGGATGTCCAGCGGTGTTTCGTCGTCGAGTTCGGCCTCGGGCCGGACGGCGGGCTGCCCGGGCAGCCGGATCTCCACCGTGCGCGGCCGTCCCGCGTCACGGCGCAGATAGCCCTTGCTCTGCAGTGTGGACAGCTGGTACGAGACGCTGGACGTGCTGGTCAGGCCGACCGCCTCACCGATTTCCCGCATCGAAGGCGGGTAGCCCCGGCGCTGCACCGAATCCCGGATGACCTGCAGTACCTTGCGCTGCCGCCAGGTGAGGACGTGATCCGGGTCGGGCCGGTCCGGCATTTCTGTGACCACTGTCGGGATGCTCCCTTTCGGCTTGCGTCCTGGCCGGCCTTTCGGGCGGGACGCAGGCGCGCCGATCTCATGGCTGCCCGGCACGCCGTCGTCGCCGGTGGTGCTGTCCATCGATAGACCTCCCGATCTGGTGGCTGAGTCCAGAGCAGACGCTAGTACCTACGCCCCAGTATCTCAAACAACTGTTCGATGGACGAAAAAGTGTCGTACCCCTGCGCTACATCTGTACCGTACAGTCATTCGATCGAAAGCACAATCGATCGAACTGCTGTACGGTAGAACGGGAATTCGATACTGGAGGCTGGTATGAGCGTGATGAGCACGGGCCGGCGGCCCGGGGCGGCCGTCCGCCGATTCAGTCCCGGCGACGCATACTCGCTGCTGCGGCGGCCCGGCCCCGCGGGCAGTAAGCCCAGGCCGCGGCCGGGACGTCCCCGGCTGCACCTGGTTGCGCCGCTGCCCACCGGACCGGCTGAGGGCCGGCCTGCGACCCCGCCCCCCGGCCGGACCCCAGTGCCGGCCGACGCACGGGTTCCGGCCGCGGGGGCGGCTCCTGTTCCGTCGGCGGTCCCGGCTCCGGTGATGTCACCGGCCGCAACGACGGCGCCGGCCCGGGTCGCCCGGCCGGGCGACCCGCCGGCCCGGATCGTCCGCCCGGCCCGCCCGCGCTCGTCGCGGCCAGGCCCGGCGGAGGGTCCGGCTCACCCGGCGCGGCCGCCTGGTGGTCTGGACGCTGGCCGCGCTGATCGCCGCTGCAGTGCTCACCCCGGTGTGGCTGATCGCCGCGACCGGGGCCCAGGCGTCGAATCACGGCCTGCCGCCTGCCGCCGTGCACGCCGGAATGCGGCATGTCGTGGTCCGGCCTGGGCAGACCCTCTGGTCGATCGCCAACGCGGCCGAGCCGACGGCCGACCCACGGGTCGTCGTCCAGGAGATCATGCAGGTCAACGCCCTGAGCGGCGGGGTCGTCGTGCCCGGCCAGAGCCTGTGGGTGCCGGGGAACTGACCGGCCCGCGGCGCCGCCGCAACTGGGAGTGGCGCGGCCAGTGGCTAAAGCCAGTTCCCGGGCCGGCCGAGGAAACTTGCCGGGCCGGCGCGTTGGCGCTTGCACTCGGCGCGGTGTCTGCTCTACCGTAACCACAAGATATAGTAGTTACATAGCTGTAGTTCATGCACAAGTTGTGGTGGCGGTAGCTGCGTTCCGTGTTGCCCGCCGGTGGAGGTGATCGCGTGTTCTGCCCGTACTGCAAGCATGCGGAGAGCCGGGTCATCGACAGCCGGACCGCCGACGACGGCGCCGCGATCCGCCGCCGCCGGTCATGCCCGGGGTGCGGGCGGCGGTTCACCACCCAGGAGACAGTGATCCTGATGGTGGCCAAGCGCAGCGGCACCACCGAACCGTTCACCCGGGAAAAGATCGTCCACGGGGTCCGGCGCGCCTGCCAGGGCAGGCCGGTGAGCGAGGATCAGCTGGCGATCCTGGCCCAGCAGGTAGAGGACACGATCAGGGCCCGGGGGTCCGGCGAGGTGGCTTCCCACGACGTGGGGCTGGCCATTCTGGGGCCACTGCGCGAGCTGGACGAGGTGGCATATCTGCGCTTCGCCTCGGTTTACCGCGGTTTCGAGTCGCTGACCGATTTCGAGGCAGAAATCAGCGCGCTGCGGGCGGCGCGCGAGGAGGCGGCCGCGCTGACGCGGTGAGCCGGCACGGGGTCCACAGCACGGACCGAGCTGAACGAGCACTACTTCATTTCGACGGATGGGCCTGGCCGGGCCCGCAAGGGATCCAGCGGATCCCAGAAGGGGGAATGACATGACGGAGACGGCGAGCGGGACCACGCCCCGGGGCGGCAAGGGCTCGCGCAAGGGACTCACGATCGGGCGCATCTACACCCAGGAGGGCGTGCACCCGTACGACGAGGTCACCTGGGAGCGCCGCGATGTCGTCATGACCAACTGGCGGGACGGCACGGTCAACTTCGAGCAGCGCGGGGTCGAGTTCCCCGACTTCTGGTCGGTCAACGCGGCCAACATCGTCACCACCAAGTACTTCCGCGGTGCGGTGGGCAGCCCGCAGCGCGAGTGGAGCCTCCGGCAGCTGGTGGACCGGGTGGTTGGCAGCTACGTCCGGGCGGGCCGGGAGAACGGCTACTTCGCCACGGCCAAGGACGCCGAAATCTTCGAGCACGAGCTCAGCTACGCGCTCATCCACCAGGTCTTCGCCTTCAACTCCCCGGTCTGGTTCAACGTCGGCACAAACTCCCCGCAGCAGGTCTCGGCGTGCCAGCCCTACGACGCCCTGGTAAGCACCCCGGCCGGGCTGATCCCTATCGGCAAGCTGATAGCGGACGATTCGGTCGGGACCAAGGTCTACGACGCCCATGGCCTGACGAAGATCGTCGCGACCAAGGCCAACGGGGTGAAGGACGTCCTGCGACTGCACACCAAGGCCGGCTACGTGCTTGACGTCACCGCAGATCACCTGGTCTGGCGTGCGGAGGATCTTGTCGGTGGCGCCTTTATCCAGGCTGGCGAACTACGAGCAGGCGACTTCCTGCTCTATGTGGAACCCGAGGTTGGTGGCTCTGATCGCCGCCAGTTGGAGATCGCGCGTATAGAGCAGCTTGGCGCGATGGAGGTCTTCGACATCCAGACCGAGAGTGGCGAATACCTCTCCGGCAACCTCCGCGTGCACAACTGTTTCATCCTGGCCGTCGATGACACGATGGACTCGATCCTGGACTGGTACAAGGAAGAGGGGCTGATCTTCAAGGGCGGCTCCGGGGCCGGGGTGAACCTGTCCCGGATCCGGTCCAGCAAGGAACTGCTTACCTCCGGCGGCACGGCCAGCGGCCCGGTCTCGTTCATGCGCGGCGCGGACGCGTCGGCCGGCACCATCAAGTCCGGCGGGGCCACCCGCCGGGCCGCGAAGATGGTCGTTCTCGACGTCGATCACCCCGACGTCGGAGAGTTCATCGAGACCAAGGCGCGCGAGGAGGAGAAGGTCCGGGTCCTCCGCGACGCCGGGTTCGACATGGACCTCGGCGGCAAGGACATCGCCAGCGTCCAGTACCAGAACGCCAACAACTCGGTGCGGGTGTCCGATGAGTTCATGCGGGCTGTCGAGCAGGGCGGCACGTTCGATCTGCTGGCCCGGCTCACCGGCGAGCCCGTGGAGACGATCGACGCCAAGACGCTGTTCCGCAAGATGGCCCAGGCCGCCTGGGACTGCGCCGACCCGGGCATCCAGTACGACAGCACGATCAACGGCTGGCACACCTGCCCGGAATCAGGCCGGATCACCGCCAGCAACCCGTGCAGCGAATACGTCCATCTGGACAACTCGTCGTGCAACCTGGCCAGCATCAACCTGCTGAAGTTCCTCCGCGACGACGACAGCTTCGATGTCGCGCGGTTCCGGCAGATCACTGAGCTGATCATCACGGCGATGGACATCTCGATCTGCTTCGCGGACTTCCCGACCGAAAAGATCACCGAAACCACCCGCGCCTACCGCCAGCTCGGCATCGGCTACGCCAACCTGGGCGCGCTGCTGATGGCCACCGGGCACGCCTACGATTCCACGGGAGGCCGGGCCATCGCGGCCGCCATCACCTCGCTGATGACCGGCACCGCCTACCGCCGGTCCGCGGAACTGGCCGCCGTGGTCGGCCCCTACGACGGATATGAGCGTAACGCCACCGCGCACAAGCGGGTGATGCGCAAGCACGCGGACGCCAGCCACCAGATCAGCACGTTCGGCGGGATGGACGAGGAAATCCTCGCGGCCGCCAACAAGGCCTGGGACAAGTGCCTCACGCTGGGTGAGAAGAACGGCTACCGGAACGCACAGGCCTCACTGCTCGCACCGACCGGCTGCCTCACCGGGGACACCCTGGTCGGTACAGATCGCGGGCTGGCGCGGCTCGCCGAGCTGGGTGACCCGTATGGCGACCGCTGGCAGGATGTCGATCTCCTCGTCTCGACGGACGAGGGCCCCCGGCGGGCCACGAAGTTCTTCGTGAACGGCGAGGAGCCCACCCGGGCGATCCGCACCGAGGGCGGGTACCGCATCCAGGGCACGCTCACCCACCGGGTCAAGGCCGTCGAGCCTCGGTCCGGCGCCTGGGTGTGGAAGCGGCTGGCCGACATCTCGCCCGGCGATCTGCTGCCGTTGCAGATGGGTGTCCTGCCTGGTGAGCCGCGTCGGGTGCCGCTCCCAGTCCTCGACCAGGCTTACTACGCCGGTGATCGGTACCTGCAGGTCCCCGACGACCTGAATGCGGACCTGGCCGAACTGGTCGGCTATTTCATGGGCGACGGCAGTCTGCACGCGAAGGGCGTTCGGCTGTGTGTGTCCGACGGTGACCTCGACGTCGCGGAACGGCTCGGCGTGCTGAGCAAGGAACTTTTCGGGTTGTCTCCTGTGGTCACCCAGCAGGAGGGCTACCGCGAGGTGACGCTGCAGTCGGTGCGGCTGGCCCGGTGGTGGCAGGCCGCGGGATTCGCGAAGACTCTGCCCAAGGCAGACCACACCGGTAAAGGCTGGGTGCCGCGGATTCCGTCCGCGATCCTGGAAGCGAACGATCCTGCTATCTACGCGGCGTTCCTGAGGGGGCTGTTCGAAGCGGACGGGACGGTTCAGGAGGGCGTGCCAAGCGTCTCTACCGCCCACAACTCGTTCGCCGCGGAGATCCGCAGCCTGCTGCTGGCCCTGGGCCTGGCCACGACCACCAGGGCGACGACCAGCGGATGGGGCGGCGATATCCAGCAGGTGCGGCTGCGCAATGTCGATCACGCGCTGAACTTCGGTGAGGCGATCGGCTTCATCGGACAGCGCAAGTCGGGTCGGCTGGCGTTCCTGGAGCCGGAACGGTCCGCCAAGAATGACCGCATCTTCCTGCCTGACGAGGCTTGGCTGAGTCTGGCCCCGGTCGGCCATCACGCACACGACGCCGTGCTGCAATCGGTCCGGAAGACTGGCGGGGTAGCCCGGATGCTGGCCCACCAACTGTTCGCCGAGACCCTCGACGCACGCCTTGGCCAGGCGCTCGGTTACCTCTTCGAGCGCGTGGCCAGTAACGACGATGGCGGCATCCAGCCCACCTATGACCTGTCCGTCCCGGACAACGTGACGTACGTGGCCAACGGCATGGTGAGCCACAACACCATCGGCCTGATGATGGACTGCGACACCACCGGGGTGGAGCCAGACCTGGCCCTGGTCAAGTTCAAGAAGCTGGTCGGCGGCGGCTCGATGCAGATCGTCAACCAGACCGTGCCGCGGGCGCTGAAGAACCTCGGCTACCAGGCGGAGCAGGTCGAGGCGATCGTCGAGTACATCGCCGAGCACGGGCACGTGGTGGACGCCCCCGGCCTGCGGCCGGAGCACTACGAGGTGTTCGACTGCGCCATGGGCGAGCGGGCCATCGGCCCGATGGGGCATGTCCGGATGATGGCCGCGGTGCAGCCCGCGCTGTCCGGGGCCATCTCCAAGACCGTGAACCTGCCTGAGTCGGCCACAGTTGAGGACATCGAGTCCATCTACCTGGAGGGGTGGAAGCTCGGGCTCAAGGCCCTGGCGGTCTACCGGGACAACTGCAAGGTCGGCCAGCCGCTGTCCGACGCCAGGAAGAAGCCGGAGGCGGCAGCGGCCGAAGCGGACAGCTCGCCGCACGAGATCCGGCCGGTCCGGCGGCGGCTGCCGAAGAACCGCACCGCCAGCGTGACCAGTTTCTCGGTGGCCGGCGCCGAGGGCTACATGACGGCGTCCAGGTACCCCGACGACGGCGTGGGTGAGCTCTTCCTCAAGCTCGGCAAGCAGGGGTCCACCTTGGCCGGTGTGATGGACGCGTTCTCGATGGCGATCTCCATCAGCCTGCAGTACGGGGTGCCGCTGGAGAAATGGGTGGAGAAGTTCACCAACATGCGCTTCGAGCCGGCCGGCATCACCGACGACCCGGACATCCGGATCGCGAGCTCGGTGCTGGACTACGTGTTCCGGCGGCTGGCCCTCGATCACCTGCCCTACGAGACCCGGGCCGAGTTGGGCATCCTGTCCGCGGGCGAGCGGGCCGCCCAGTTGGCCGGCGAAGACCCGGCGGCGCTGGCCGAGGAGCAGGACCCGGGGGAGATGGCCCAGTCTGCACCCGTGCAGCAGCGGCCACAGTCCCGGCACGAGGACGAGCCGGACTCGCACGCCGCCGGGCAGGCCAGCCAGCCGCACAGCTCGACCGAGCTGATCGAGGCGCAGCAGGGCCGCACCGCGGACGCCCCACTATGCCTGACCTGCGGCACCAAGATGCGCCCGGCGGGTAGCTGCTACGTCTGCGAAGGCTGCGGCGCCACCAGCGGCTGCAGCTGAAACTGAGCGATATTGCATCAGATGCAACATCCGATACACCTCGCAGGGCGGTGTAGTAGTCGCAGGTAGGAGGGGCGAACAGGAGCCCGTCTCCCGTTCGTCCCTCCGGATGAGGTGCTGATCGCGGCTTGGCTAGTTCAATGATGTTGCGTTGAATGCAACAAGGACGTGGGTGTTGAGCCTCAGTGTCCAGGGTCGGCGCGCCGGGCTGTTGAGCCAGATCGAGCAGGATGTGCTTGATGACGGGAAGTCGATTGGGTCGGCGTTGCGAAGGTGCATGCTGCTGGGCAGTCGGACGGGGTCGTCGCAGTTGCGCGAGTGGGCGACCCTGGAGCTCAAGGGTTATCCGGTTCCTGTCGAAGTTCCGGATTACCGTGTCATCGCCGCTGGTCTCCACCTCGATGCAGTGACCGCGAGAGCCGTCATCAAGGGCCAGCCGATCAGTTCAAGGTCGCTGCCTGATTTCGTTTCAGAGCACGTGAGCGAGCGCCTTCCGCTGACCCAGGCAGTTGACGAGTTGGAGGCGCTAGCGGCGCGGTTCGAGGCCTCCGGCGAGTATCTGAAGCTGGCGCCGCCGATGGCAGCCGAAATAGCTTCATATACGAATTATCAGATTGGCGACCCGTACCAGCAGATACAGGCGATTTACTGGTCGGTTCACCCGAGCGTGATCCGGGGGGTCCTGGGGCAGGTGAGGACGGTTCTCACTGAGTTCGTTGCTGAACTGCGGGCTGCGGTTGGCGAGAGCGAGGAACTGCCATCTCCAGGTCAGACGAACGACGCGTTCCAGGTTGCTGTCTCGGGAAATTTCCAGAACTCGCCTATTACGATCGCGAGCGGGCCGACGAATCATGGGGAGACTGTGAACATCAAGAACAAGATTGCTGACGCGCGGGGCAACCTCGTGATTGGCCATCAGCGCACTGTCGCCGGGACCACTGACGCCGGCCCGGTCTGCGCCTCGTGCTACCAGGCTCCGCAGCGGCCATGCGGGCACTGCGGCCGGACCCGCAAGATCGCCAGGCGGGCGACGGCATCCACCCCTGACCTCTGCTACAGCTGCTACCAAGGCACGTCGGCGGTCTGCTCGGTCTGCGGGGAGACCAGGCCCTGCCAGCGGATCTCTTCCGGCAGCCCGATCTGCCTGGGCTGCCGGGCCCGTCCTCCCTGGACCTGCTTCCGGTGCGGGCGCGATCGTCCAGTCCAGGCGGAATGGCCCGCCGGACCGGTCTGCACCGGCTGCTACGAGCATGTCCGCCGCCACCCAGCCGAGTGCGCAGGATGCGGAGCGGTACGGCCGCTGGTCGGTAGCGACGAGCGGGGAAGGCCGGTCTGTGGCCTGTGCGCCGGAACTCCGGGGCTGGACTACACCTGCCGCGAATGCGGGCGGGGAGGAGAGATCCACAGCGGCGGTCGCTGTTTCAGCCGTGTCCTGGCTGAGCGTGCTCACGCCTTGCTCGCCGGTCCCGGTGGGGAGGTCTGCGCAGTTGCATCCGCTGTTCGCGGCACTCACCACGGTCACCAACCCCGCCACCGTGGTGACCTGGCTGGGCAAGAGCCGGTCGGCCCAGCTGCTCGGCAGCCTGGCCAGGACAGGCAGCCCCGTCACTCACGACCTGCTCGATAACCTGCCGCAGACCCAGGCGCTGCGCTACGTCAGGGACATGCTGGTCAGCTCCGGCGTCCTGCCCGCTCGCAACGAGCACCTGGAGCGACTGACACCCTGGCTGGAGCACCTGCTGGACGACAAGCCAGCCCACCACGCCCGGCTCATCAGGCCCTTCGCGCACTGGTTCGTGCTTCGCCGCGCCCGCCGGACCGCCGCCCGCCGGACCTTCACCCGGGGATCGGCCGACTTCGCGCGGGCCCGCATCCTGGCCGCCCTCGACTTGCTGTCCT
Source organism: uncultured Actinomycetes bacterium (assembly GCA_963717125.1). Taxonomy (GTDB): domain Bacteria; phylum Actinomycetota; class Actinomycetes; order Streptosporangiales; family Streptosporangiaceae; genus RYN-230. Next base: position 685,668 of record CAVQVG010000007.1, on the reverse strand, counting down.
GGCTGGATCAGCACGCCCAGGACCTGCACGGCCTTACCCAGGCCGATTTGGACCGGTGGCTGACCGACGGCACTACCACCCGCCGGGCCGTGCGCTACTTCCTCAACTGGGCACATGGCCGCGGCCTGGTCAGTGACCTGAACGTGCCGCTTCCCCCGCGTCAGGAACCAGAGCGCCTGCTCGCTGAGGACGACCATATCTATCAGCTCGACCGCTGCCTCACGGACGAGGCCATGCCCTTGGACCTCCGCGTCGGGGGAGCGCTCGTCTTGCTTTTCGGGATGCTGGTCAGCAGGATCACCCAGCTGACCAAGGACGACGTGATCGAAGAGAGCCAGGCCACCTGGCTGGCCATCGACGGTCATCGCCTCATGCTGCCAGCAAGGCTGGCGCACCTCGCCCGCCACCTCTGTGACCAGGACGAGCAGCGGTGGACACTCGGCCGCCTGGGAACCCCGGTGCCATGGCTCTTCCCTGGCCAGAGCCCGGCACACCCGGCCGTGGACATCCTCTTCGGCGTCCGTCTCCGCCAGTACGGCATAGATGCGCATGCCGGGCGCAACACTGCCCGCCTTGCGCTGGCTGCAGAACTTCCTGCCTCGGTCTTGGCTGACCTGACGGGCATCAGCGTCGGCACCGCCGAACGCTGGTCCCAGTGGGCTGAGCGAGACTGGGCTGCCTATGTCGGCCAGCGCACGGCCGATGACCGAAGAGGCATCGGCAGCCGGAAACTTGCTAACCCAACCCGATAAACATGCCAATCGCCTCTAAGATTAGGTTGTTTGTTAGGTTGGTTGGGAGGTTCCTTGCGCAGCTTCACTGACCTTGACGCGCTCATCGGGATGGTGCCCTCGCAGGTCGTCACCCGGCTCAGCGCCATTGACTTCGGCCGGGGCTCGGAGGCGCTCTACCGTGACCAGATGCCGGGGCTGCTTACCGAGCTCGCCGACCGGGCCCGAGTCCTGAGCATCACCGCCTCATCGGCGATCGAGGGCGTCATCGTCGCCGACGCCGGCCGCGCCCAGCGGATTATCGACCGGCGGACGACAACGCTGCGCAACCGCAGCGAGCAGGAACTCGCCGGCTATCGCGACGCCCAGGACTACCTGTTCCGGGAGGACTGGCGACCGCTGAACGCCGGCCTGATTCTGCACCTGCACCGGCTGCTGTTTGCCCACACGGCAATGCCCGGCGGGGGCTTCAAGACAGAAGACAATCTTGTCGTGGACCGCTCGCCGGACGGCTCGACAACCGTCCGCTTCAAGCCGGTGCCTGCCGCGAGCACCCCGTTCGCCATCGATGACCTGATCAAGCGCTACCAGGAAGCGGTCGCGGCGGGCGAGCACCACCCGGTGCTCCTATCCGGCCTGTTCATCCTCGACCTTCTCGTCATCCATCCTTTCGAGGACGGCAACGGACGGGTCGCCCGCCTGCTCACCGGCGCCCTGCTCGGCGAGCACGGCTACACGGTGGGCCGCTACGTGAGCCTTGAGCAGGAGATCGCCGAGTCAGCCGACGCCTACTACCAGGCGCTCCTGGACTCCACCCACGGCTGGCACGAAGGGACAGCCGACCCGTGGGCCTGGCTCGGCTACTTCACCAGCATGATCGCCAGCGCTTACGCTGTCTTCGCCGACCGCGCCGCGGCCGCCCGGACCCCGGGGACCAAGCAGGAGCGCGTCCGCGAGCACATACTGCGTCACGCGCCCGCCACGTTCCGCCTCGCTGACATCAGGACGGCAGTGCCAGGCGTCAGCGACCAGACGATCCGGCTCGCCCTGGAGCAGTTGCGGGGCGAAGGCAAAGTCCAGGCCGACGGAACAGGCCGCTCTGCCACCTGGACGCGGATCCCGAATACCGCACCCTCCGAATAAGTGCACTGCGCCAGTAGTACGGGAGTAAATCGATGAACTTCAATTACTGGGACCTTGGCCAGCAGCCCATCGTTGGCTGACAAGCTCGCCAGGAGTACGTCCGAGTGCACCCTGGAAGAGATCGCGGTTGAGATCGCCGACGTTGTCTCGCGGGCAATAGGAGTGGCCGCCTGACCGTTAGAGAACCTCGTCACGGTGTCGGTGCGAGCCCGTAAGGCAACCGCTAGACGGTCTCCCGGAGCCGGGGGACCGTCTAGCGGTTAGTAGCCTTGAACTGACTGAGAGCTCTGTCTAGTCTGTCTAGATGGGGCGAGGATGCGATGCATGATCACTGGCAGCTTCAGGAAGCCAAGCAGCGCTTCAGCGAACTGATCCGGTCGGTCGAGGCCGATGGGCCGCAGTTCGTTACCCGGCATGGCGAGGAGGTGGCGGTCGTGGTCAGCATTACCGAGTACCGGCATCTCCGGAATGCGGGGGAGGACTTCAAGGAGTTCCTGCGGTCTGCTCCGGACGTGGACCTGGAAATCGGCCGATCCGCTCAGCCGGCCCGTTGGGTCGACGTGGGCGACGAGTGAGTTTCCTGCTCGACACCAACGTGCTGTCGGAGATCCGGAAGCGAGCGCCCGACCCAGGTGTCGCCAGCTGGTTCGGCTCGGTTCCGGCCGACAAGCTGTTCCTGAGCGTGCTGGTAGTCGGGGAAATCAGGCAGGGCATTGACCGGCTGGCCCGGCGGGACCCGGCTCAAGCCGAGATCTTCGAGCGCTGGCTCGGTCAGCTCGTTAACGGCTATGCCGACCGCGTTGTCCCGGTCACCGTCCCGATAGCCGAGGCCTGGGGACGTCTCAACGTCCCGGACCCCGTGCCCGTCGTGGATGGCTTGCTGGCGGCGACCGCACTGGTTCACGACTGGACGCTGGTCACCCGCAACGTTAGCGACGTCGCGTCAACCGGGGTGCGTCTACTGGATCCGTTCGCGGCCCGCTAGCGGAACGTTGCTACGTGCCTGAACAGGTTGGTCCATGAGGCAGGCCTGCCGAAGGCGCAGCGCATCGCCGTGGTGCACGTCTGAACCCGCATACAGCGTCGGCCCCGGCCGACGCCGGACGAGTGAGCGCGCCTGATGATTACGGACTAGCTCAATTGGGGTGAGCCGGCTTAATCACCTTAGGAGGCACGGTAATCTCGTGGGGTGCGGTGGGGGAGCCGCAGATTACGGATGAATGATCTGCTCGCTGTTCCGCCGGTGGTGCCGGCCGTGGACAGCCAGGCTGGGGGGTCAGCGAGAGGCCGTCCCCGGGCCCGGCTGGCTGTCGGCCAGCGCAGGCTCACCACCCGCCGTGCCGCGGTGCCGGTGTTCTCGCCGAGCAACGGTGCCGTGACCCATCGGCAGCGGGTAGCCGGATCGGCGCCTGCCGCCGCATGCGTGGCTGGAACCGCACGCTGCCCGGAAGGAGTGAGATGGCACCGACCCTGATGACCCCCGATGGCCTGTCGGCCGGGCCGCAGCTGCGGCTTGATGAGCCGCACGCGGGCTGGGTACCGGACACGGTGGTCTGGGTATACGCGATCACCGACCAGTTCGGCCCAGGACGGCTCGCCGGCCTGACCGGGGTGGGCGGGGAACCGGTCCGGCCGGTCAGCGAGGCCGGCCTCACCGCCGTCGTCGGCACCGTCGCCGCGCAGTCGTTCGGTGAGGAGGCCCTGGCCAGCCTGCTCGGCGGTCTGGACAACATCGAGCGGGTCGGCCGCGCGCATCACCGGGTCATCGCGGGCACCGCGGCGGGTGGCGGCCCCGTGCTGCCCCTCCGGCTGGCCACCGTGCATCCGGACGACGAGACCGTCCGGGCCCTGCTGGCCTGGCGCCGCGACGAGTTCGCCGGGATGCTCGACCGGTTTCGCAACACGGTCGAGTGGGGGGTGCAGATATACGGTGCGGCGGGCCCGGCGGACGCGGTCGAGCGCGCCGAGGACGTGGCCGACGCGATCGACGCCGCGCTGAGCGACTTCGCCGTGGACTCCAGGCGGCAGCCGGCCGAGGACCCCCGGTTCACCGAGCGTGCCGAGTGGCTGGTGCTGAACAGCGCTTACCTGCTGCGCGCCGACATGGCCACCGAGTTCGCCGCGGTGGCGCACACGCTGAGCGGGGCGGGCGTGGGCATGCGCGCCGAGGTGAACGGCCCCTGGCCGCCTTATTCGTTCCTGGACGGGCTGGAAGCCTGACCGCACCACGCCGCCTCGGCGAAACCTCATCTGGTCAGATGAACGGCCAGGTCAGGGGCACTTTTGTGGCCGCTGGCCGACTCCGGTAACGGCGCTCAGCGCTGGCTGGCCATTACCCTGGCATGGGCGGCGGCGCCGACCGCCACTGGCCACCAGCCGCTGCCGCTGGGGCCGGCGGGGCAGAATCTGGCCTGGCCATTCTCTGCCGGTATCTGGTTGTGTGTCGCTGTAAGCGCGTGGTATTGCGCTATACAGGGAACGGCACGAGGGAGCGAGATGAGGCCAGACGACGGGTCGCTGCCTGGTAGGCGAATGGCGCAGGAAGGGTTTGCGCGCGCCCGCCAGGCCGTCGCCGCAGCATCGCTGCCGGTCAAGATCCTGCTGGTCATCGCCCTGGTGATCATCGTCGTGCTGGGTTTCAGCCTGGGTCCCCGGGTGCTCGACCTGCTCATCCTCATCGCCATCGGGTACGGCCCGGTCGCCGTCTGGCGGGGCAGCACGTCGGTGGTCGCCTCGGTGTTCGTGGCGGCCTGGGGCGTGGCGGCGGTGCTCGCCGTGGCCGCGGTGTCCAACCGGCTCGGCGCCGGCATCGTGCCGCTGCTGCTGCTGCCGTGCGCGGCGGTGGCCGCCGGGCACATCCCGGCGCTGTCCCGCCGGTACGTGCCGTGCCGCACGGTGGCCTGGACCATGCTCTGGGCGCTGCCGCCCGCGCTGCTGGCCTGGCGGCTGGCGTTCAGCGAGCCGGTGATCAGCTACGTCATCGCCTGGGCGTTCGGGCTCATCGTGGTCGGCTGGCGGTTCGGCAAGGCCCAGCAGGAGGCGCGGGCGCTCAACCGCCAGCAGAGCCGGACCGGCGCGCTGGCCGCCCCGTATCTGCCCGGCGGCCCGGCGGTGGCCGCCCGGCCGTCCCGCCGCGCCGGTCCCGCAGGCACGGGCCAGCCGGGTGCTGGCCGCAAGGGGCAGCCGGGTGGCGGGCCGTCCCGGGTGCTGCAGACCGCGGAGGGCGGGATGCGCCCGGCGGAGGCCGCGGCGGGCTGGGACCGGACCGCCGCGGACCAGCAGCAGCCGGAGATCACGCTGGCCCAGGCCCTGGCCGAGCTGGAGAACATGATCGGCCTGGCCTCGGTGAAGGATCAGATCCGGCAGATCACCGCGTCCGTCGAGGCGGCGCGCCGCCGCGAACTGGCCGGCTACAAGGCCGAGAAGCCCATGCAGCACTTCGTGTTCCTGGGCCCGCCCGGCACCGGCAAGACCTCGGTGGCCCGGGTCATCGCGAAGATCTTCTACGCGTTCGGGCTGCTCGACACGCCCACCGTGGTGGAGGCCCAGCGCGCCGACCTGGTCGGCGAGTACCTCGGGGCCACCGCGATCAAGACGAACGAGCTGGTGAACCGGGCGCTCGGCGGCGTGCTGTTCATCGACGAGGCGTACAGCCTGGTCAACGACAGCGAGGGCCAGGGCGACCGGTTCGGCCACGAGGCGGTCCAGGCGCTGCTCAAGCGAGCCGAGGACGACCGCACCGAACTCATCATCATCCTGGCTGGCTACGAGAAGCAGATGGAGACGTTCCTGGCCAGCAACCCCGGGCTGAACTCCCGGTTCGGGCTGCGGGTCAAGTTCCCCAGCTACACGCCGGCCGAGCTGATGGCCCTGGCCGAGCTGTACCTGGAGCACCGCGGCGAGATCCTCGACCCGGACGCCCGCCCGGCGTTGTGGCGGATGATGGAGGACATTGGCCGCCGCCGGCTGGCCGACGAGCTGGGCAACGGGCGGTTCGTGCGCAGCCTGCTGGAGAAGGCCGGCCGGGCCCGCGACGTGCGGGTGATGGCCGGCGGTGCCGATCCCACCCCGGCGGAACTGGTCACCCTGGAGGAAGCCGACCTGAACCAGGCCGGGGCCGACCTGACCGCCCGGTTCCGTGGCTACATCGAGGCGCCCACGCTGGAGAACGCCCTGGCCGAGCTGGACGAGCTGGTCGGGCTGGAGCCCGTCAAGCGGCAGGTGCGCGAGATCGCCGCTCAGCTCCGGGTGGCCCGGCAGCGCGAGCGGCAGGGACTGGCCAGCCAGCCGCCGGCCCGGCACTTCGTGTTCACCGGGCCGCCGGGGACTGGCAAGACCACCGTCGCCCGCATCCTGGGCCGGATCTTCACCGCGCTGGGCCTGCTGGTCCGGCCGGAGGTGATCGAGGCGCACCGCGCCGACCTGGTCGGCGAGCATCTCGGCTCCACCGCGATCAAGACCGGGAAGCTGGTCGACTCGGCGCTCGGCGGCGTGCTGTTCATCGACGAGGCGTACTCGCTGTACAACATGGGCTACTCGGGCGGCGACGCGTACGGCTCGGAAGCGGTGGCGACCCTGCTCAAGCGGGCCGAGGACGACCGCGACCGGCTGGTCATCGTGCTGGCCGGCTACCCGGCCGACATGGACCGCTTCCTGCACAGCAACCCGGGGCTGGCCTCCCGGTTCAGCGTCCGGATCGGCTTCCCCAGCTACTCGTCGGACGAGCTGTGCAAGATCGCGGGCGTGATCGCGGAGCAGCACGGCGACACGTTCGAGCCAGACGCGCGGCCGGTGCTCGAGGAGATCTTCACCGAGGCGGCCCAGCGCGGCAAGATCGACGAGCTGGGCAACGGCCGGTTCGCCCGCAGCCTGTTCGAGCGGGCCTGCGCGGCCCGCGACCTCCGGGTGGCCGACCTGGACGACGCGGCCAGCGCGGCCGACCTCACCACGGTGTCCGCGGCCGACCTCCGCGGCGCGTTCCGTGAGCTGGCCGGCCCCGGCACCGCACCGGGCTGAGCAGCCCCCCTTTGCCGAACGCCCCTGCCCCCGGCTGACCCACGCCGGCCCGCGGCCGTAGCGGCGGGAGGCTCCGGCGTGCGGTGACCGGGCTCAGACCGGGGGAGCAGGCGGCAGGTCGCGCAGGCCGGCGATCAGGCTGGCCGGGTCGCTGCCAGCGTCCCGGATCGCGTACATCAGCGTGTGCAGCACGGCGTGCCGGTCCTCGCCCAGGTCGAGCAGGCGCTGCGCGGCTTCCCACAGCTCGGGCGGGTCACCGCGCCAGAGCCGGTCGGCCAGGGCGAGATGCCGGTCGATGTGCAGCGGGCCGCTCGGCCGGCCGTTGGCGTCGTTGTGATCGGCGGCCAGCAGGGTGCGCCGGTCGGTCTGGGTGGCCGGGTCCAGGGCGGCCAGGTCGATGCCGCCGAACATGCCGCGCAGCACCGGGAAGGCGAACGCCCGGCGGGGCAGCGCCTCGAGGTCACCGTCCGGCAGCAGCCTGGCCACCAGCGAGGCGTCCAGGCCGAACGACGTCGGATCGTGATAAACCTGGGCAAACTTCCCCATCGAATCGAACACCGCGTCCAGCGTCTCGGCGATCATCTCGGCAGCCACCCCCTGGCGGCGGCCGGCCCAGCGCACCCAGGCCGCGAGCACGTGCGGCATGGCGTGCTGCTCGGCCGCCAGCAGCAGCACCTTGCGCGGCAGCCAGTCGAGCAGGTACGTCGCCACCTTGGCCGGGCTCATCCGGAGCGGACGCCCGAAGTCCTGGTCGCAGCCGTAGTCGATGATGTGATCCGCGCAGCGGCTGGCCGCCTGGGTGTCCGACAGGTCCTCCGCCTCGTCCGAGGCGAGGAACTCGGCGACCAGCATGGCCCGGCGGTCCCGGGTCCAGGCGTGCCGCCGGGCGGTCGCCCCGCCCCAGCCGGAGCCGTGCCCGTCACCCCATGGGGCCGGGCGGCTGCCCCGGGCGCCCGGCCCGGAGTGACCGCCCCGGGCCGGCGGCAGCGTGCGGATCCGGGACCGGATGAACGCGTGGTACGACGCGAACGACTCGCTGGGCTGCGGTCCCTTGGCCGCCTCGGTGACGGCCAGCGCGGTCTCCAGCAGCCGCCGCGCCTGGGGCGCCTCCACCTGGCTGAACGACACCCGCGCGGGCTGCCCGTCGGCCCCGCCGCTAGCGGCGCGGCAGCGCTCGAGCAGCCGGTCCACCTGGGAGGTCACCCAGCCGTCCCGGAGCATCCCGGCGGCGTTGTAATCCACCACCATGACCAGCGCGTGCGGGTCCTCGCCCGCGTAGCTGTACACGCAGACGACCTCATCGCGGTCGCCGAACAGGTCGGAGTTCACGTAGCAGTCGCCCGCGGTGACCGCGCCCACGTGCTCGGCCCACGGCGGCCGGACCACGCCCCGCTCGATCAGGGCCAGCGCGGCCGCCTCGGCCTGCATGGCCTGCCGCGAGGTGCCCAGGCAGGCGATGCCGGACAGCAGGGCCAGCGAGGCCGGGCTGCGCTGGCCCGCCGCGTAGCCGACCAGACCCTCGCCGACAAGTTCCTCGACATCACCCTGCGCGCTGCGCGGCGGGCGCTCGCCCCACCAGGTGCCGAGCAGTTCGCTGACCATCAGTTCGGCGTCCAGCGGACTGCGCACCGCCAGCAATTCGCGGGCGGCGCGCAGCATCTCGGCGAAGAGCGCATTGGGCGGCGCCGGGCTGGGGATCACTGACCGCGTCCCCTTCCCATGGCCTGGGTGGCCCGGCCCGCCTGGGGGCTCTCGTCGTCGGCTCTGCGGGCTCACATGGACAGCTTTCCAGATTCTCGCGGTGTCGTGCCACGTCCGCGCCGGATGGTGGCCATGTTTCCGCGTGTGGCAGATATTACGGGCATCCCGGCGCAGTAGCGGCCGACATTCCGGGCAATTATTTCCCCGGCGGCCGTGGACCGCCACCGCCGCGGCCCGGCCGCCGCGACCCTGGCACGGTCCGCCGGGCTGGCCTGGCACGTCTTTCCCGCTGGCTGAGTCACCGGGATGCCCTCGGGCCGACGTTAAATCGCCTAGGATGTGGGAAGCTCGCCTGCGTGGCCACTGTAGGTGTCCGCGGTATCCGGGACGCGGCCAGGCACATGGGCGTGGCGCTGCGCTTGTGCGTTATTGACCGCTGGCGTTGCCGCTAGCCTGCTTGTGTCCGCCCGTGAGCAGGAAGGAGCCGTTGCATGGCGCAAGCAACGGGACTGGAGTGCGGGCGATGAGCACTGACACCTCAGTGCCTCAGCCGCGGGTGTCCGGGCTGGACGTCTCCGACTCCGCGCTGCTCGGCACGCTGCTCCGCGAGGCTCCCATCGGGTTCGCATTCTTCGGGCCGGACCTGCGCTTCCGGCGGATCAACGAGACCCTCGCCGGGCTGGACGGCCTGGATCTGGAAGCTCACGTGGGGCTGCTGCCCTCCCAGGTCTGGTCTGGGTCGCTAGCCACCCGGGCCGAGTCCGCGGTGCGGCACGTGCTGGCCGACGGCCAGCCGCTGTACGAGTCCAACCAGCCGGTCACACCGGCGGATTCGAGTGCGGGCCCAGCCGCGGAGCCAGCGCCGCCCAGCGCGGCCAACGGCGCCCAGCACATCGGCGACGACCGGCCCCGTGATGACCGGCCCCGTGATGACCGGCACTGGGCGTTTTCCTGGTTCCCCTCGCACGACCCGGAGGGCAACGTCGCCGGGGTGGCGCTGATCGCCGTGGACGTCACCGACCGGCAGAACTCCCAGGAAGCGGTGCGCCGCAGCGAGGAGCGGTACCGCTCGCTCGTGCAGGCCGGCGCCCAGGTGGTCTGGGTGACCACGCCCGCCGGCCAGATCGCGGAGGACTCCCCGGAGTGGCGCTGGATCACCGGCCAGAGCGTAGAGGAGTACCTGGGCAACGGCTGGCTGGACGCCATCCACCCGGAGGACCGGGAGCGGGTGGACCGGGAATGGCGCGAGTGCGTGCAGGCCGGCAAGGTGTTCGACAGCCGGTACCGGGTGCGCACCAAGACCGGCGCGTACCGGCACTACGACGTGCGCGCGGTGCCGATCGAGCGGGACGGCAAGATCATCGAGTGGGTGGGCGCCAGCACCGACGTCACCGGGCAGCGTGAGGCCGAGGAGATGCGCGGCCGGCTGACCGAGCAACTGTCGGCCGCGGCGCTGCGCACGGCCCGGCTGCAGCAGGCCACCTCCATGCTGGCCGAAGCCCTGACGGTGCTCCAGGTAGTCGAGGTGATTACCGAGGTGGGGCGTTCAGCCATCGGGGCGGAACGGTCGGCGGTCGCGCTGCTGGACCGGGAGCGGCTGCGGCTGCACACGGTCAATCCCGGCGGCCTGCCGGACGTGCCGGGCACGCCGCCCGCTGACCTCCCGCTGGACGCGCCCAGCGTGATGACGCTGGCCATCACCACCCGGCGTCCGGTGCTGGTGGAGAACTCAGAGTCGCTGCGGCGGCACTTCGACGGGGTGCCCAACGTGGACCTGTTCCTCGCGCACAGCGACGAGCGGGCCTGGGTCGGGCTGCCCCTGCTGGCCGCGGGCGCGCCGCTGGGCGCGCTGCGGTTCTCCTTCACCAAGCCGCGGCGGATCACCGAGGAGGAGCGGGTCTTCCTGGAGGCGCTGGCCGGCCAGTGCGCGCTCGCCCTGGAACGCGCCTCGCTGTTCGAGCGCGAGCACACGACGGCGGAGACCCTGCAGCGCAGCCTGCTGCCGGACCGGCTGCCCAGCGTGCCAGGGATCATCCTGGAGGCGCGCTACCTGCCGGTCACCCGGAACATGGAGATCGGCGGCGACTGGTACGACGCGTTCCGGCTGGCCGACGGCCGCCTGGCGGTCGCCGCCGGGGACGTGATGGGCAAGGGGCTGACCGCCGCGGCCGGCATGGGCCGGGTGCGGAACGCGCTGCGCGCGCTGGCCCTGACCGACCCGCGGCCGGCCGCCGTGCTGGCCGGCCTGGACCGGCTGTTCACCGCGACCGAACTGGACGAGCAGGTCACCACCGTGGCCTACCTGGTGGTCGATCCGGTCACCGGGGAGGGCCTGGCCGGCAACGCGGGCCACCTGCCGCCGCTGCTGCTGTCCAGGGACGCTCCACCGCGGCTGGACACCACCGAGGCGGGCACCCCGCTGGGCTGGGCCTGCCCGCGGCAGCAGTACGTGTTCCGGCTGCCGCCGGGGACCACCGCGGTGCTGTACTCCGACGGGCTGGTGGAAAACCGCCGCCGCGGCCTGGATGCCGGGCTGGACGAGCTGGTCTCGGTCGCGGCGCAGGCCCGGCCGGGTATGGTCGAGGACCCGGCGCGGCTGCTCGAGTACCTGGTAGACCGGATGCTCACGGGATACGAGCAGGATGACGACGTGACTGTCCTGGTGCTGCACGTGCCTCGCCGCGACGGCCCCCCGGCGGACCGGGGGAGCGGCGGTGTCATTCCCGCGGCCCGGAAGGGGAAGGTATGAGAAATGGCAGCGCTGACGTGCCACGGTGCCGCAAATCCGGCGCCGCGGCGCTGCCCCGAGGCGCAACGGCGGGTCGAGCCACCCACAGACTCCGCCTAAGGTGGTGGTCGGGAGCCAGTCCGGTTACGGCCGCGGGGTACAGCGGCCCGGGTGCGGTTTCCGGCTTGACCCCAACAGCGGGGTGCACGAGGTAGGGTCCATTTCCCGCTCACATATGCAGGAGAGGTGCCAGTGTCGCCTGCCAGTTCGTGCCGTCAGGTGTCATTCGCGGCTCGGCAGGCCGCCGTCCAGCGAAGGAAGGGGTGACCGCGTTGGCAAGCGCTGCAGGCTCCGCAGCGCGGAGGCAGCCAAGGCCGGACGTCTCGCTCGTGGATCCGGACGGGGCAGCTGCCGGGCAGGACGCCGCCCCGTCCGTGGAGCGCGCCGAAGGCTCCACCTCGCGGCGTCGGGGCAAGAAGAAGAATTCCGGTGGGCGGCCTGCGCCGCGCGACGGTGCCGGCCGATCCGGCGACAGCGCGGGATCAGGCGGCCGGGGGGTGTCAGGCGTTGTGAGTGAGGATCCGGATCTAGCTGTGGGCAAGGAAACGGTGGGCCTGGCAGAAGTGACTGACCTGGCAGATGTGGCCGACCTGGACGCCGAGGCCGGCCCGGGTGACGTAGACCTGGCCGACGAGGCCCTGGCCTCGGCGGAACTGGAAGATTTCGACGTCGCCGCAGTGGAAGAGGACCTGGACGTCGAGGACGTCGTGGTCGATGTCGTGGACGTCGATGTCGTGGACACGGACGTGTCCGACGACGAGACGGCCGTGGAAGAAGACGAGGACGACGAGGCCGCCGACTCGCTGAACGGGTCAGGCCCGGCGACGGCGGTCGCCGCGACCGTGGTGGCTGAGGGCGCCGCGCCGGACAGCCCGGCCGCCGCCGCTCCCGGCCCGGTGGCCCGGCCGCCGGGCACGGCCGAGGAAGAGGCGTTCGTCTACGGCGACGACGACGACGACCTTCCCGCCGCGCAGGTGGCGTCGGCGGGCGCGACCGCCGACCCGGTCAAGGACTACCTGAAGCAGATCGGCAAGGTCCCGCTGCTCAACGCGGAGCAGGAAGTCGAGCTGGCCAAGCGGATCGAGGCGGGCCTGTTCGCCGAGGAGAAGCTGGCCGAGGGCCTGGACGGGCTAGAGCCCGCCGGCCGGCTGGACATGGAGTGGATCGCCGAGGACGGCAGGCGGGCCAAGAACCACCTGCTGGAGGCCAACCTGCGGCTGGTGGTGTCGCTGGCCAAGCGGTACACCGGCCGGGGCATGCTGTTCCTGGACCTGATCCAGGAGGGCAACCTGGGCCTGATCCGCGCGGTGGAGAAGTTCGACTACACCAAGGGTTACAAGTTCTCCACGTACGCCACCTGGTGGATCCGGCAGGCCATCACCCGGGCCATGGCCGACCAGGCCCGGACCATCCGGATCCCGGTGCACATGGTCGAGGTCATCAACAAGCTGGCTCGGGTGCAGCGGCAGATGCTGCAGGATCTCGGCCGCGAGCCCACCCCTGAGGAGCTGGCGGCGGAGCTGGACATGACCCCGGAGAAGGTCATCGAGGTGCAGAAGTACGGCCGGGAGCCGATCTCGCTGCACACGCCGCTCGGTGAGGACGGGGACAGTGAGTTCGGCGACCTGATCGAGGACTCCGAGGCGATTCAGCCCGGCGAGGCGGTCAGCTTCACCTTGCTCCAGGAGCAGCTGCACTCGGTGCTGGACACGCTGTCCGAGCGGGAGGCCGGCGTGGTCTCCATGCGGTTCGGGCTGACCGACGGTCAGCCCAAGACGCTGGACGAGATCGGCAAGGTCTACGGGGTGACCAGGGAGCGCATCCGGCAGATCGAGTCGAAGACGATGTCCAAGCTGCGCCACCCGTCCCGCTCCCAGGTCCTGCGCGACTATCTGGATTGAGGCTCGACTAGTCCGGGGGGACGACCCCCTGGACCCCCCCGATCGCCGCTTCGCGCCGAACGTCGGCTCAGCGGGCACACGCCTTCGGCGCGCCCCGCTTCGTCGGCGAGAGTCCCCGGCTGAGGCAGACGGTTAAACGGCCGGCGGCCGGCCACAGAAGTCTGTGGGCGGCCGTCGGCCGTTTTAACGTCTGTCTAGTTATTCGCGAGGGTTCGTCCCCGGGTGCCGCCTGGACGTGGCGCGGCTACGCTGCCGTGCCGACGCCAGGCCGGCCAGGTGTGGCCCGCGGGTCGCGGCCCTGGCTATCCGTCGTGCTGCCCGGTGCCCGGTGCCAGCCGCCCCGTCTCGTCCTGAATCTCGACGGCGATCTTGGCCAGCGCCTCAGCGTGCTGGCGGCTGTGATGGGCGCAGAACAGCAACTCCCCGGAGTCAGGGAGAACAACGCGCACGTACGCCTGGGCGCCACACCGGTCACACAGGTCCGTAGCGTTCAGCGGCCTGCTCGGTGCGAGAGCTTCGGTCATGTCGCCTCCCTCGCGTCATGCCGCCGGTCCTGGGTGTCCGGCGGGCTGAACCCTTCGTGTTATGCAAACACTGTGTCAGGCCAGCCCCTTCCCGAAAGACCCTGGCATACGCTCACAGCGAACGCCCCTGTTCGGGCGGCTGGTGAGCCGCCCTGTCCATCCACTCTAACGTGCCCGTTGTCCCAGGTGGTCGCGTATGTCCGCGGCGTGGCTGAGGCGAGCACCCGGCGCGGGGGGCTATCCTGCCCGCAGTCCACCCATCTGTGCCGCCCGGCACCAGCCCCCGAGGAGGGCCCTGTGACCGCCGTCCGCGCCGATCCGGCCGGCCCAGTCGGGACAGCAGCATCGCTGGCCCGCGTGCCCGGGAAGGGCGCCGGGGCGTCCGCCGCGGACGGCTACACCGCGCGGCACCTGTCCGTGCTGGAAGGCCTGGAGGCGGTCCGCAAGCGCCCCGGCATGTACATCGGCTCCACCGACGGGCGCGGGCTGATGCACTGCCTGTGGGAGATCTTCGACAACGGGGTGGACGAGGCGCTGGCCGGGCACTGCACGTCGATCGAGGTCGTGCTGCACGCCGATCTGTCCGCCGAGGTGCGGGACAACGGGCGCGGCATCCCGGTGGACACCGAGCCCAAGTCCGGGCTGAGCGGCGTGGAGCTGGTGATGACCCGGCTGCACGCGGGCGGCAAGTTCGGCGGCGGCTCGTACACCGCGTCGGGCGGGCTGCACGGGGTCGGCGCCTCGGTGGTCAACGCCCTGGCCGTCCGGCTCGACGTGCAGGTGGACCGGGATGGCGCCGAATGGGTGACCAGCTTCCGCCGGGGCGTGCCTGGGGAGTTCGCGGCGGACGGGCCCACCGCCCGGTTCAGCCGCGGGTCCGGGCTGCGCAAGACCCGGAAGGTGGCCAGGAAGGTGACCGGCACCCGGATCCGGTTCTGGCCGGATCGCCAGGTGTTCACCAAGGACGCGTCGTGGAGCTTCGACGCGCTGGTGCAGCGGGCCAGGCAGACCGCCTACCTCGTGCCCGGGCTGACTATCCGGGTCCGCGACAACCGGTCCGACGCGGACCGGAGCGCACCGGCCAGCCCGGACGTGGCCGCCGAGCTGTCCGACCATGATCCGCACACCGGGAGCGGGCCCGGGCCGCACGAGGCCGAGTTCCGGTTCGACGGCGGGATCAGCGAGTTCTGCGCCTACCTGGCGCCGGGTGAGCCGCTCACCGAGGTGCTGCGGCTGGCCGGCTCGGGCCAGTTCACCGAGACCGTCCCGGTGCTCGACGAGCAGGGCCATATGACGCCCACCGAGGTGGACCGGGACTTGCAGGTGGACATCGCGCTGCGGTGGGGGACCGGCTACGAGACGGTGTCCCGGTCGTTCGTCAACGTCATCGCCACGCCCAAGGGCGGGACGCACGTCACCGGCTTCGAGCGGGCGCTGCACAAGACGCTCAACGAGCAGCTTCGCGCGGCCCGGCTGCTCAAGAACGGCGACGAGCCCGTCACCAAGGAAGACGTGCTGGAAGGGCTGACCGCGGTGGTCGGCGTCCGGCTGCCAGAACCGCAGTTCGAGGGGCAGACCAAGGAGGTGCTGGGCACCCCGGCCGCGTCCCGGATCGTGGCCCAGGTGGTGGCCAGCGAACTGCGCACGTTCTTCGAGGCCCGGGGCCGCGGCCGGCAGCAGGCCCGGGCCGTGCTGGACAAGGTGATCTCGGCGGCCAAGACCCGGATCGCGGCCCGGGAGCACCGGGACAACCAGCGCCGCAAGACCGCGCTGGCCAGCTCGGCGCTGCCGCCCAAGCTGGTGGACTGCCGCAGCGCCGACGACCGCAGCGAACTGTTCATCGTGGAGGGCGACTCCGCGCTGGGCACGGCCAAGCTGGCCCGGAATTCGGAGTTCCAGGCGCTGCTGCCGATCCGGGGCAAGATCCTCAACGTGCAGAAGGCGTCGCTGGCCGACATGCTGAAGAACGCCGAGTGCGCGGACATCATCCGGGTCATCGGGTCCGGCTCCGGTGGCTCGTTCGACCTCGACTCGGCCCGGTACCAGCGGGTCATCTTCATGTCCGACGCCGACGTGGACGGGGCGCACATCCGTACCCTGCTGCTCACCCTGTTCCACCGGTACCTGCGGCCGCTGCTCGAGGCCGGGCGGGTGTTCGCCGCGGTGCCGCCGCTGCACCGGATCGAGCTGTCCAGCCCGCGCAAGAACCAGGCCCGGTACCACTACACGTACTCCGACAGCGAGCTGCACCGCGCGCTGCTGGAGTTGGAGCGCCGCGGGCAGCGCTGGAAGGAACCCATCCAGCGGTACAAGGGGCTGGGCGAGATGGACGCCGGTCAGCTGGCCGAGACCACCATGGACCCGCGGCACCGCACGCTGCGCCGGATCCGGATCACCGACGCCGCCGCGGCCAGCGGGATCTTCAGCCTGCTGATGGGCAGCGAAGTGGGCCCGCGCCGGGACTTCATCGTCGGCGGCGCGGCCGAGCTGGACCTGTCCCGCATCGACACCTAACCGGCGCGCGCCGCTCCGCCCCCGCAAAACCTCGCTTGTGTTCGTGATCAACCGATTGGTGTTGCCCAAGCAACAGTAATCAGTTGATCACGAAGCGCCGGATCCTGAGGCGTTCGCTTCGATTACGCTTCGTTAAGCGTACGATACTGAGAGTGACAGAAGAGATGCTCGCAGCGGAGTTCTTCCGTGCTCAGGCGGCCTGGCGGCTGGCCCGCGCCGACGGCGACCCGGTTCGGGCCGCGCGGTGCGCGGCGGCGCTGCTGGACGCGGCCGCGTTCGTGGCCACGTTAACCCCCCAGGACACCGACCTGGCCACGCTTGACCAGGCCGGCTGCTTCCAGGGCGACGCGTTCGATCCCGGCGAAGAGGGCGTGCTGATCTGCCGCTGGTGGCAGTTCGGCGATCCGCCCTACGCGGCCCCCCGTGACCTGCTGGCCGCGCTGTCCGCCGCGGCCCCGGCCCGCCAGCCCGGCGCCCCGGCCACCCGCCGCTAGCCGGCCCGGAGCATCAGCCGAGCGCCGCCAGGCCGCCGAGGGCGGCGAGTTGCTGGCGCGCCCGCTCCCCGGAACCGTCCCGCCGGCCTTCCGCGGGCGGCAGGTACACCGGCACGCCCGCCTCCGTGGCGCCGCGGGCCGGGCCCGGCCCGGCCCAGGCCAGCACCAGGGAGTCCTCGCCCTTGAGGAGACGGTGGCAGCGGACCCCGCCGGTGCCCCGTCCCTTGGCCGGGTATTCGCGGTACGGCGTCACTTTGACGGTAGTGGCGGCCGCCCCGGGTAGCGCGCCGCTGCTCCCGGCGACGGTCGCCACCACGGCCTCCGCGGCCGCGTCGCCATCGCCGCCGCCGCCGCCGTGGCCGCTGGATGCGTCATCGGGGACCGCGCCGAACCAGATCACCCGCGCTCCGGGCGACAGCCTGATCCCAGCCATGCCGCCCGCCGCCCGGCCCTGCGGCCGTACCGAGCCCGCCCGGAACCGCAGCAGCTGGGCGTCGCTGGTGATGAACACCAGGTCGGCATCCTCGGTGGCCAGCTGCACCGCGCGCACCACCCGGTCACCGTCCTTGAGCGAGATCACATCGAACTCGGTGGCGTTCGCCGGGTAGTCCGGCGCCACCCGCTTGACCACGCCCGCCTCGGTGCCGAGCGCCAGGCCGGCTGGTGTGCCGTCCGGGGCGGCCAGGCCCACCACCGTCTCGTCCGGATCCAGCGCGGCGAACTCGGCCAGCGGGGCGCCGCCGGTCAGCGCGGGCGAGTGCGCGCCCGGCGGCAGAGCCGGGATTTCCAGGACGGCGATCCGGATGAGCCGGCCCCGGGAAGTGACCAGCCCGACGCTGCCCCTGGCGGTCGTCGGCACCGTCGAGACGATCGCGTCATGGGCGGCCCGCGGCCCCTCGGCCCGGGACTCGCTGTCCCCGCCGAAGTCGAGCGTGTCACCGGGCCCAGCGGCGATCCGCGCGATGAGCCCGGCCGTGGACAGCAGCACCAGGCACGGGTCGTCGGCCACCTCCAGCGGGACGGCCGCGGCCCGGGTCGGCTTCCCACTGCCTTCCAGCAGCACGGTGCGCCGCGGGTCGGCGAACCGCTTGGCCACGTCGGCCAGTTCGCCGGACACCACCGCGCGCAGCTTGGCCTCGGACTCCAGGATCGCGGTCAGCTCGGCGATCCCCGCCTGCAGGTTCTCCCGCTCCCGCTCCAGCTCCAGCCGGTCGTATCGGGTCAGCCAGGCGCAGCGGCGTGTCCAGGATGTACTGGGCCTGGATCTCGGACAGGTCGAAGACCGACATCAGCCGTTCCTTGGCCTGCCCGGAGTCGTCGCTGGTCCGGATGACCTGGATGACCTCGTCGATGTTCAGCAGCGCGATGAGCAGCCCGTCCACCAGGTGCAGCCGGTCGGCCCGCTTCCGCCGCCGGAACTCCGACCGCCGCCGGATCACCTCGATCCGGTGGTTGACGTAGATCTGCAGCAGCTCGCGCAGGCCCAGCACGCGCGGCTGGCCGTCCACCAGCGCGACGTTGTTGATGCCGAACGTCTCTTCCATCGGCGTCAGCCGGTACAGCTCCTCGAGCACCGCCTCGGCGTGGAACCCGCCGCGGATCTCGATGACCAGGTGCAGCCCGCGCTGCCGGTCGGTGAGGTCCTTCAGGTCGCTGATGCCCTGCAGCTTCCTGGCGCCGACCAGGTCCTTGATCCGGGCGATCACCTTCTCCGGGCCGACGCCGTACGGCAGCTCGGTGACTACGATGCCGTCCTTGCGCGGGGTGATCTTCTCCACCCGCGCGGTGGCCCGGGTGCGGAAGATGCCCCGGCCGGTCTCATAGGCCTCCCGGACCCCGTCCAGCCCGACGATCTTGCCGCCGGTGGGCAGGTCCGGCCCGGGCACGAAGCGCATCAGCTCGTCCAGGGTCGCTTCGGGGTTGGCGATCAGGTGCCGGGCGGCGGCCACCACCTCGCCCAGGTTGTGCGGGGCCATGTTGGTGGCCATCCCGACCGCGATGCCCGCGGTGCCGTTCACCAGCAGGTTCGGCAGCCCGGCGGGCAGCACCTCGGGCTGGGTCTCGGTGCCGTCGTAGTTCGGCTGGAATTCGACGGTGTCCTCGTCGATCGAGGCCACCATCTCCATCGCGGCCGCGGACAGCCGGGCCTCGGTGTACCGCATCGCGGCGGGTGAGTCGTCGCCGCCGAGCGAGCCGAAGTTGCCGTGCCCGTCGATCAGCGGCAGCCGCATGGCCCAGGGCTGCGCCATCCGGGCCAGCGCGTCGTAGATGGCGCTGTCCCCGTGCGGGTGCAGCCGGCCCATCACCTCGCCGACCACCCGGGCGGACTTGACGTGCCCGCGATCCGGCCGCAGCCCCATCTCGTTCATCTGGTACAGGATCCGGCGCTGCACCGGCTTCAGCCCGTCCCGGGCGTCCGGCAGCGCGCGCTGGTAGATCACGGAGTAGGCGTACTCCAGGTAGCTGCCCCGCATCTCCTCGGCAACATCGATATCGACGATGTTTTCCTCGAAGTCCTCGGGCGGCGGGGGTGTCGCGGTGCGTCGTGCCATGTCCGCCATTGTGCCGCCTGCCAACGACCAAGATGCTCAACGCCACAACGTGCTGCATCACATCGCCTAATGCAGTCGGGTCAGCAGGTTCTCGTGCCGCCAGACCAGCACCGTGTCGCGGCCTACGTGGTAGATCGCGGCTGGTGGGCCGAACGCGAGCCGCAGGTCCGCCACTGACGGCGATGGGGGAGTGCCGGCCAGCGCGGCGAACGTGGCGTCGTGCTGTCGTGGGTCGAACCAGGACTGCTGAGCTTCCCACCGGCCCGGCGCGAGCTGGTGGCCGTCCACCTGCAGCGGGCGCAGCGCCACCCGGCCGCCGCTGGACACCGTGACCACGCTGCCCAGCGCCGAGTTACCCAGGCCGTACCGGAGGTGATGGGCTTCCAGCCAGCTGGTCAACGGCTGCGCCTGCGGTGCCACCGGGGAGTGCGCCAGCAGGACGCCGAGGCTGACCAGGTAGCCGGCCCCCACCGCGGCCAGCACCGGCAGCAGCCGGACCGCGTCCAGCCGGTCCGCCAGCAGCCGGGCCGCCAGCACGGCGCCGAACGGCAGCACCGCGACGATCTCCCTGGTGGTAGAGATGCTGGTCACGTCCGTCCAGACGCCGAACGCGGCCAGGTTGACCAGGATTCCGGCCAGCAGCAGCTGGACCAGCAGGCTGGTGTCCCGCAGCCGGCGCAGGCCCGCGCCGACCGCCCAGACAACCAGGGCTAGGCCGGCCAGGTGCAGCAGCAGTAGCACCGTGGCCGGCCCGGCCGGCTGGCCGAAGAAGTCGCCGCCGAACACGAGGGCCAGGCCGGCCACCATCTGGTACACGTGGCCGGGCAGCGCGCCGATCGAGGTGAGCTGCGAGCTCACCGGGTTCAGCCGGAACCCGCCGGCCGCCCCGATCAGGTGCGCCGTGGCGACCGCGCCCGCCGTGGCCAGCAGCCCGGCGGCCAGCAGCGCCGCGTCGAACCACTGCGCTCGCAGCGGTTGCCGCTGCTGGACGGCCCGGTGGTACAGCCGGACGGCGGACACCGTGAGCAGCGGCAGCACCCCGGTGAGCAGGACCACCGAATCGGCCACCAGGGCCCAGCCGAGCAGCAGGCCGACCGCGGCCGGGATATACCAGCGTCGCGCGGCCCGGTCCAGGATCAGCCAGGCCAGCAGGACCGGCACGGTGCTGCCGTAATGGTCCGGCGCGAGCAGGAACAGGAACACGCCCGCGCCCGGCTGCGGGGAGCACATGATGCCGGCCGCGATGGCCATCCGGAGCACGGCCGTGCGGCCGGTGGCCTGCCCCCGGGCCAGCCGCACCGCGAGCAGCAGCACGATGGTGAAGGTGATCGCCCCGGCCACGTGCACCACGTCCGGGCTGCGCCCCAGGGCCAGCTCGACCAGCAGGTACTCAGGCAGCTCGGTGGTGTAGAACGAGACGTCGGACAGCCACCAGCCGTGCAGTAGCAGGTTGCCGTGCAGCATGTCCCACGCCTGCAGGGTGAACACCGCGCCGTAGGAATCACCCGGCTCGGTCTGGGACACCCGCAGGTAGCAGGCGAACACCAGCAGCGCGGCGGCCGCCCAGGCGGCGCCGGCCAGCCAGCGGCGCCCCGGCCGCCACCGGGCTGGCCGCGCGGCGGCCGGCTCCGGGTGCGCAGCCGCCGCGACGACCGGGGCCGGGGCATCTGTCACGAAACGCCATGCTGGTCGCTGCGTGTCTCCGAACAGTAATGCCAGGACGTGTCGAGCCCAGCTCTTTGCCAAGCTATTGCTCAGCTGACGGAGAAGCCGCCGTCCACGCAGATGAGCTGGCCGGTCACGTAGTCGCTGGCCTGGCTGGCCAGGTAGACGGCGATGCCGGCGAAGTCGGCCGGCTCGCCGTTGCGCCCGATCATGGTGCGCGCGGCCAGTTGCGCGGACCGGACCGGGTCGCTGGCCACGGCCGCGGTGAGCGGGGTGGCCACGAAGCCCGGGGTGACCGCGTTGCAGCACACCCCGCGGGCCGCCCACGCCTCGGACTGCGACCGGGTCAGCCCGGCCAGGCCGGCCTTGGACGCCCCGTAGCCCCCGCTGTGACCGAACGCGCGGAAGGATTGCTGTGAGGCCACGTTGATGATCCGGCCCCAGCCACGCTGGGCCATCACCGGCCCGAACCGCTGGCCGAGCAGGAACGGGGCGGTCAGGTTCACCGCCATGGTCTCGTCCCACTGCCCGGTGGTCAGCTCGCCGAGCGGCGGCCGCAGGTTGACGCCGGCCGCGTTCAGCACGATGTCCGGCTCGCCGAACGGCGTCACCGCCTGCTCAGCCGCGGCCAGCGTGGCCGCCCGGCCGGCCAGATCGGCGCGCACCCACGCCGCCTGGCCGCCGGCCGACCGGATCGCCGCGGCGGTAGCCGCCAGCCTGGGTTCGCCGCGGGCCAGCAGCACGACCTGGGCGCCGGCCCGGGCCAGCGCGGTGGCCATGGCCTGGCCGATGCCGGAACTCCCGCCGGTGACCAGCGCGACGCGTCCGGCCAGGGAAAAGAGCCCGTCCAGGTAGTCGGCCCGGCGGCTGGGCTCCCCGTGGTTGGGGTCGCCGTGGTTGGGATTAGAGTGCGGGCCGGGCACCGACCATGCCGAGCGCTTGCACGGCCAGCCGGCAGCCGCTGGCCAGCGCCTCCAGCGGTGGCTTCTTGTCCAGCCAGGCGGGCACGAACCCGGCGCAGAACGCGTCACCCGCGCCGGTGCCATCGATGAACGTCTCCACCGGCAGCGCGTGCTCCCGGATCGGGTCCGGGCGGCCGTTCGCGAACAGCGCCCCGTCCGGCCCGAGTTTCACCACGACCTGCGGGTACCACGCGGTGAGCACCCGGGCGGCGGACTCCGGGTCCTCGCGGCCGGTGAGCACTGTGGCCTGGTCGATGTTGAGCAGCAGCAGGGTCACCCCGTTGGTCATCTCCAGGAACGGCTCGGCGCCGACCCGCTCCAGCGGCGCGGCCGAGGCGCCGTCCACCGAGATCGTCATGCCGGCCCGGCCGGCGTGCTGGAACGCGGCCAGCGCGGCGCCCCGGGAGCCCTCGTTCAGCAGCGTGTAACCCGACACATGTAGATGCGCGCCGGGGGCGAACAGGTCTTTGGGCAGGTCATCCGGGTGCAGCGCGGCGTTCGCGCCCGGGTCGGACAGCATGGTGTGATCGCCCTTGTGGGTGACCATCACCACGCAGGTCCCGGTCGGCCGGTCCGGGTCCATCACCAGCCGGGCGTCCACGCCGTAGCCCATCAACTCCATGTCCCGGTTCCGGCCGGCGATGTCGGCGCCGCGCCGTCCGATGAAGGCCACGTCACCACCATCAGCGGCCAGCCAGGCGGCTATGTTCGCGCCGGACCCCCCGCCGTGCATGCTCACTGTGGCGGGAGTGTCACTTCCCTTGGCCAGTGGAAGGGCCGCATGAGCGACCGTGTCCGTCATCAGATCACCAACGACGACGACGCGCGCCATGTCGTCACCACCTTGCTCCCGGGGCTGAGCCAGGGGACGGCACACCCAACGGCTCAGGCTAGCTCATAGAACTTAACAGTTCCTGGGCTGCTCCGGCTGGCGTTCTGCCGGGTGGGTACAGATGCGGACGGATGCGGCATGCCGGGAATCCCGGCCCGGGTCCGGCGCGGCCTGATGTGACCTTGGTCACAGCGGGCCGGCCCGCTGTGACGCCGGGCCGGTGAGCTACTGTCGCTAAGCGCGCGGATCTTGAGGAGGCGGTGAACAGCATGGCCTGGAGCTGGCAGTTCGAGCAGGCTGACGGCAGCCTGGTGCCGTCCCGGGGAATGCCGCGGGAGACGTTCAGCAGTCAGGGCGACGCGGAGAGCTGGCTGGGCGAGAACTGGCGGGACTTGCTGGCCAGCGGCGTAGACCAGGTCACCCTGCTCGAAGAGGGGCGGATCGAATACGGCCCGATGAGCCTCCGCCCGGAGACCTGACACCGCGCCCCGCATTCGTGATCAACCGATCAGTGTCGCAATAGCGCAATGCCGCGTAGTTAAGAGATCTTGGCTGGGGTCAAGCGGGTCTTGAGTTCGGGTGTGGCGTGGCGGGGTGGCATGGGACGGGACCTCTGGTAGATCGGAATCTGCCAAGATCACCGATTACCCGAGGTCCCGTTGAGCGCTCAGTCTGCCACGCCTGGCATGGTCACGTTCACCCGCGCGGTTACGGTCGCTGGCGGGGTCTTCGCCCCCGGGCACCTGGGGGAGTTAACCCAGCTGGTGCCGTTCGAGCTGGTCGATGATGTGCTGGAGCAGACGAAAACGGTGCAGCGGCGGCTGCGCAGCCTGCCCTCGCGGGCTGGGGTGTACTTCGTGCTCGCGCTTGGCCTGTTCCCGCAGCTGGGCTATGCGCGGGTATGGGGCAAGCTGACCGCCGGGCTGGCCGGCCTGCCCGGCCTGGAGGTGGCCTGCCCGTCGGAGAAGGCGCTGCGCGACCTGCGCCGCCGGCTCGGCCCGGCACCGCTGAGGACCCTGTTCGAGCTGCTGGCCGGCCCGCTGGCCCGGCCTTACGCGCCTGGGGTGAGCTTTTGCGGGCTGCGCACGGTCGCGTTCGATGGATGCAGTTCACTGCGTGTTCCCGACACCGCCCGCAACCGGGCCTGGCTGGGCCGGATCCGCCACCCGCACGGGTATGCCGGCTATCCGGCGCTGCGGCTGCTGACCCTGGCCGAGACCGGCACCCGCGGGCTGCTCGGCGCGGTGATCGGCGCCGCAGCGGATGGGGACGAGCCGGCCCTGGCCCGCCGCCTGCTGCCCCTGCTCGGGCCCGGGATGCTGGTGCTGACCGACCGCGCCTACGACAACGGCGCCTTCCTCGCTGACCTCGCCGCCACCGGGGCGCATTTCCTGGCCCGGGCCAAAGCCTCCCGCAGCCCGCTGGTCCTGGAAGTCTTCCCCGACGGGTCCTACCGCTCACGCATCGCCGGGTGCGACGTGCGGATCATCGACGCGCACGTGAGCGTGACCGGCCGCGACGGCAGCACCACCAGCGGCGGCTACCGGCTGATCACCACCCTGCTCGACCACCACCGCTACCCCGCTGCGATCCTGGTGCGGCTGTATCACGAACGGTGGGAAATCGAGTCCGCCTACTACGCCCTGCGCCACACCCTGCTGCAGGGCCACGTCCTGCGCTCCGGCGACCGGCCCGGCCTGGAACAGGAAACCTGGGCCCTGCTGGCCCTCTACCAGCTGCTGCGCAGGGCCATGACCGACGCCACCGCCACCCGCCCCGGCACCGACCCTGACCGGGCCAGCTTCACCACCGCCCTGCAAGCCGCCCGCGACCAGCTCACCACCGCCACCGCCCTCACCACACCCGGCGTCATCACCCACACCGTCCTGACCAGCCTGCTGCCACCCCGCCGCCCCCGCTACAGCAGCCGCAAAGTCAAAAACAGCAGATCCCGCTACCCCGGCCGGCCCGATGACCCCCGCCCAGCCCACCCCACCACCATCACCGCCATCGACATCACCATCACCACCCCACCCACCGGCAAAAACACCCGCCCCAGCCCCCGCAAACGCCGCCGCCCCCAGCCCGCCACCCGCCGCCACCACATCATGGCCCTCATGCAAACCCACCCCAGCCAGACCTGGACCGGCCGCGAACTCGCCGCCGCACTCCACGTCCCCCAGCGCAACCTGCTCACCCAGCTCGCCAGATGGGCCCACACCGGCTTCCTCACCCGCACCAGCCCCGGAACCTACGCCCTGCCCGCTCCGCCCTAACCTGGACAAACCCACCAAGCCCTTAACTACGCGGCATTGCGCAATAGCGGCACCAATCGGTTGATCACGAACCGTCCCGGCGCTTACGAGCGGCCGGGCGGGCTCTGAGTGAGGGCGGGGTCGCGCTGGATGGCCGGGGCGAGCACCTCGTCGATGCGCTTCAGCAGGGCGGGCTCCAGCACGACGCCGGACGCGCGCACGTTCTCCCGGACCTGTTCCGGCCGGGTCGCGCCGATGATCGCGGCGGACACGTTCCGGTTCTGCAGCACCCAGGCCACGGCCAGCTGGGCCAGGCTCAGCCCGGCGTCCGCGGCGATCGGGGCCAAGTCTGCCACCCGGCGCAGCACATCGTCGTCCAGCCAGCGCTGGATGAACCCGGAGCCGCTCGGGTCGGTAGCCCGTGACCCTGCGGGCACCGGCTGGCCCGGCTGGTACTTGCCGGTCAGCACGCCCTGCGCGATGGGGGACCAGACGATCTGGCCGACGCCTTCTTTCTCGCTGAGCGGGATGACCTCGGACTCGATCACCCGCCACAGCATGTTGTACTGCGGCTGGTTGGAGACCAGCCGGTCGAAGCCCATCTCGTCGGCGATGCGCAGCGCAGCGGCGATCTCCTCGGCCCGCCACTCGGATACCCCGATGTACAGCACCTTGCCGTGGCGGACCAGGTCGTCGAAGGCGCGCATGGTCTCGGTCAGCGGGGTCTCGTGGTCGTACCGGTGGGCCTGGTACAGGTCGAGGTAGTCGGTCCGCAGTCGGCGCAGCGAAGCGTGCGCGGACTCCATGATGTGCTTGCGGGACAGGCCACGGTCGTTCACACCCGGGCCGGTAGGCCAGAAGACTTTGGTGCACAGCTCGATGGATTCCCGGCGCACCCCGTCCAGCGCCCGGCCGAGCACCTCTTCGGCCCGGGTGCCGGCGTACACGTCAGCGGTGTCGAACGTGGTGATGCCCTCGTCCAGCGCCGCGGCCACACACGCCAGGGCCGCTTCCTCTTCCACCTGGGACCCGTGGGTGATCCAGTTCCCGTAGGCGATCTCGCTGACTTTCAGGCCGCTCCGGCCGAGATGACGATGTTCCATAGTGGGTGAGGTTAGTCAGGGCGCGCGGCGGAGCAGGTAAAGGGGGGTCGTTCCCCGGATTAAACCGTCTCGCCGGGCTTCACCCGGGGCTTGGGGAAGCGGAGCTGGCGGATCTGCAGGGCGCGCATGCCCGAGTACATCTTGATCCCCCGGGTGCTCTGGCCCGGGTACCGCTCGGCGGCCAGCGCGGACACCTTGCGGCCGATCCAGAAGCCCTCGCCCGCCATGATCAGCACCATAAAGATCAGCACCCCCGGCAGCACCGTCTGCACCACCGGATTGCGAAGGAACAACAGGAACAACAGTACGACCAGGCCGTACATATAGAACTCACTGAACCGGCGCTTGGAGTCCACGTAGTCCCGGGCCAGCGCCCGGACCGGGCCCTTGTCCTTGGCCGACAGCGCCCACTCCTCGCCGCGCCGCATGGCCTCGGTCTTACGCGTCCGCTCGGCGCGGTCCCGGCCCCGGGCCTGCTTCGACGCCTGCTTGCGGTCTTCCGGGGCGAGAGTGTGCCGGCGGCGGCGTTCCGCCTCGCTGCGCTTGGGCGTGGGCCGGCCCTTGCCCGCGGTCACCGCGCCACGCGCGGCCGCGGCGTCGTCGGCCGCGCCGTCAGCGGCGCCCTCGGCGGGGACGTCCTCGGTGGCCGTATTACGTCGTCTGAACACGAGGTCAGCCTACCGGGACGAAGGCCGCGCAACACCATCTCGCCGGCGAGGAGAGGCGCGCCGCCGGCGTGTCCTCCCCGAGCCAGCGATCCGAGGGGTCCCCAGGTCTCGCGCTTAGGCGAGGCGGGGCGCGCCGCAGGCGTGTTCCCGCCGAGCCGGCGTTCGGCGCGGAGCGGCGATCGGGGGGTTCGGGGGGTCGTCCCCCCGGCTAGCACAGCGGGTTCCTGGGGGGTCGTCCCCCCGGGCTAACACCGCGTAGGCTGTGTTCACCAGCCTGCGCAGCGCCGCTGCCACGCCGCGGGATGTAGGCTCGCGCGCCGCAGGTGGCTGGCGGCAGCGTTACACGATGAGGGGATGGTCGCGCCGATGAGCGTGGTGAAGCGGGTATCGATGATCTTCAAGGCCAAGGCCAACAAGGCCCTGGACCGGATGGAAGATCCGCGCGAGACCCTGGACTACTCCTACCAGCGCCAGCTGGAGATGCTGACGCAGGTCCGCCGCGGCGTCGCTGACGTGGCCACGTCGCGCAAGCGTGTCGAGCTGCAGATGAACACGCTGCAGCAGCAGCAGGACAAGCTGGATAAGCAGGCCCGGCAGGCGCTGGGCGGCGGCCGGGACGACCTCGCCCGTGAGGCGCTGACTCGCAAGTCGGCGCTGCAGGGCCAGATCAGCGACCTGCAGACCCAGTACCAGTCGCTGCAAGCCGACGAGGAGAAGCTGACCGCGGCCTCGCAGCGGCTGCAGGCCAAGGTGGAGGCCTTCCGCACCCAGAAGGAGACCATCAAGGCCACCTACACCGCGGCCGAGGCGCAGACCCGCATCGGTGAGGCCGTGTCCGGCATCTCCGAGGAGATGGGCGACGTGGGCATGGCCGTGCAGCGCGCCCAGGACAAGACCGCCCAGATGCAGGCCCGGGCCGGCGCGATCGACGAGCTGATGGCCTCCGGCGCGCTGGACGACGTCACCGCCCAGCCGAACGACGACATCCAGCGTGAGCTCGACCAGATGGGTGGCGGCCACGACGTGGACCGGGAGCTGGCGCAGATGAAGGCCGAGATCGGCGGCGGCGAGGCGCCGCGGGAGATCGAGGGCGCCGCGCCGGGTGCGGCCGGCAGCACCGGGAACGGCCAGGCCGGGAAGGCTGCGGATCAGCCGCAGGCCGGTGAGGGAGCATGATCGTCCGCATCCTGGGTGAGGGCCAGCTCGCGGTGGACGACGCGATGTCCGCCGAGCTGAACGAGCTGGACGGCAAGCTCGAGGCGGCGGTGAACGCCGGCGACGAGAAGGCCTTCCGGCCCGTCCTGGCCGACCTGCTGGCCCGGGTCCGGGCCGCGGGAACACCAGTCCCGGCGGATTCGTTGGAAGCGTCGGATGTGATCCTGCCGTATTCCGAGGCGAGCATGGACGACGTGCGAGCCCTGCTTACTGACGATGGACTCATCCCGGGTTGAGCTGACGCTCAGCTGGCTCTCAGGCTGACTGCGCACACTGGTTGCTGCCCGATAATGAAGTGACATGGCTTCCGTGGGTGAAGCCAGCAAGCGCTCAGCTGGCCAGGCCAGTTGACGGAACGGAGGCGGCGCCATGGCGAGGACACGCTATGCGCCAGACAGAGGACTCACCGCCCGGATGACCCTCACGATGTTCCTTCTCGGGCTCGTGTTCGTCGCGTTCGTCACCGTGCTCGTGCTGGTGCTCAGCGCGACGCACGCGGTTGGCAGCGGCGGCATCGTTTTCTTCGCGGTCCTGCTCGCCCTGATCCTCGGTGTCGGCTCCTTGTTCTACTCCGACAAGATCGCCCTCAGCGCGGCCCAGGCCCAGATCGTCACGCCGCAGGATGGGCCGCAGGCGGCCCGGCTGCACGGCATCGTGGACCGGCTCTGCGCGCTGGCCAACATGCCCAAGCCGCGGCTGGCCATCGCGCCGTCCCCGATGCTGAACGCGTTCGCCACCGGGCGGAACAGCAAGACCGCGGTGCTGGTCGCGACGACCGGCCTGCTGAACAACCCCGACCTGAACGACCAGGAGCTGGAAGCCGTGCTGGCCCACGAGCTGTCGCACGTGGCGCACAAGGACGTGGTGGTGATGACCATCGCCTCGTTCCTCGGCATCATCGCCGGCCTGCTGGTCAGGTTCGCGTTCTACTCCGAGCTGTTCGGCGGCGGCGGCCGCGGCCGCGGCGGGAACAACAACAACGGCGGCGCGCTGCCGGTCATCTTCATCGTGCTGCTCGTCGGCATCGTGACCTACGCGATCAGCTTCCTGCTCATCCGGCTGCTCTCCCGGTACCGGGAGCTGGCCGCGGACCGGTCCGGTGCGCTGCTCACCGGCCAGCCGTCCGCGCTGGCCAGCGCGCTGCAGAAGGTCAGCGGGTCGATGTCGCGGATCCCCCAGAAGGACCTGCGCTCGGCTGAGCCGCTGAACGCGTTCTACTTCGTGCCCGCGTTCAAGGCGGGCGGCAAGCAGGTCGCGCTGGCCAACATCTTCTCCACCCACCCGACGCTGGAGCGGCGGCTGCGCCAGCTGTCCGAGATCTCCGACCAGCTGAACAAGCAGGTCTAACCGGTGGGCTTCCTGGACACGCTGCTGGGCCGGACCAAGCCGGCCCAGCCGAACCTGGACGAGCTGTTCGAGCTGCCCACCGCCGCGATCACGCTGCAGGCCGGGATGAACCTGGTGCCCACCGGCATCGGCTCGGTCTGCTTCCGCGCGGCGGAGGGCAAGGCGTTCAGCGACATCGAGTCGGACGTCCGCGAGCTGCTCGGTATGGGTTCCGGTACCGCGTCGGTCGAGGTCACCAAGGACAGCTACGGGTTCACGTGGCTGACCTGCCAGCACGCCGCGGATGACTTCGAGGCGCTGGTCACCGACCTGCACGCGGTGAATTCCTCGCTGGCCGACGGCGGCTTCGGGCCGCAGCTACTGTGCACCCTGGTCAGCTTCAAAGACGATTCCGGCCGTCGGCTGGGCATCGTGTACCTGTACAAGCGCGGCACGTTCTACCCGTTCGCGCCGACCTCGGGGCAGCAGCGGGACAACGCGCTGGAGCTCCAGGTGCGCGGCGCGGTCGGGACCGATCTGAAGGTCGAGCCCGATCTCGGCCGCTGGTTCGCGGTCTGGGGCGCCCCCGGCCTGTAACCGCCCGGTGGCTCAGAGGAAGTACAGAGGGTTTAGCGACTAGCCCGAGAGTATCGCCTGCCAGGTTTACCGTTATGAGCGCCTCACCGGTGGCTTTCGGCGGGTCGGCGTCGCCCGCCGACCGGAACCGGAAGCGTAAGCCCGTCGCCCGCCTGGCCGCTCCGCGGCCGCGTCCCGCCTTGGCCCGTGTCGCCCTGGTGCTGGCCGGGGTCGGCCTCGGCGCCACCGCGGCGCTCACCATCACCGCCGAGACGGCCAGCCAGCTGTCCGCGCCGGGTGGCCTGTTCACCTTCGTCGGCAGCCTGACCGGGATGGTCGGCACGTACCTCGCCCTGATCATGGTGCTGCTGGTCAGCCGGATCCCGGTCGTGGAACGGGTGGCGGGCCAGGACGGCCTGCTCCGGCTGCACCGGCTGCTCGCCCCCTGGCCGATCAGCCTGCTGGCCGCGCACGCCCTGTTCCTCACGCTCGGCTACGCGGCCGCGGCCCGGGCCGGGCTGTGGCACGAGGTGGGCGTGCTGCTCGGCCGGTACCCCGACGTGCTGATCGCGACGGTCGCCCTGGGCATCATGTGCGCGATCGGGATCATCTCGATCCGTGCCATCCGGATGCGGCTGTCCCGGGAGACCTGGTGGCTGATCCATCTGTGGATGTACCTGGCGCTGGCGCTGGCCTTCCCGCACGAGATCGTGCTCGGGCCGTCCTTCGTCGGCCACCCGCTCACCCAGGTCGTCTGGTCGGTCATCTGGGCGGCCACCGCGGGGCTGGTCCTCGGCTACCGGTTCGGCCTGCCCATCCTGCGCACCGTGCGGCACCAGTTGCGGGTGGTCGAGGTGCGGGCCGAAGGGCCGGGCGTGGTGTCGGTGATCCTGACTGGCCGACACCTGGACCGGCTGCCGGTGAACGGCGGGCAGTTCCTGTTCTGGCGGTTCCTCACCCCGGGCCGGTGGTGGCAGGCGCACCCGTTCTCCCTCTCCGCCCTGCCGCAGCCGCCCTACCTGCGGCTGACCGTCAAGGGGGTGGGCAACTTCTCGCGGTCCGTGGCCGGCCTGCGCCCCGGCACCAGGGTGGCCGTCGAGGGGCCATACGGGGCGTTCACCCGGTACGCGCAGCGGCGGCCGCGGGCGCTGCTGGTGGCGGCCGGGATCGGGGTCACCGCGCTGCGGTCACTGCTCGAGGACCTGCCCCGCGCCAGCGCGCCGGTGGTCCTACTGCGGGCCCGCCGCCCGGAGGATCTGGTGCTCAGCGCCGAAGTGCGGGAACTGGTCCGGCTCCGCCGCGGCACCATCCACGAGCTGGTCGGACCGCGGGCGGAGGCGGCGATCGACGAGGTGTCGCTGCCCCGGCTAGTCCGCGACCTGAACCAGCGCGACGTGTATGTGTGCGGGCCGGAGAATTTCGTGGCCGCCATCGTGGACGTCGCGGCGAACCTGGGCATCCCCAGCGACGCCATCCATCACGAGGCGTTCGCCCTGTGACAGGCGGAGGAGAGCGGTCATGAGGAGTGCACCGTGGCTGGTGCTGGGCGGCACCCTGGCGGGATTCCTGGGCGTGCTGGGGCTGCACAAGCCGGCCACGCCCAATGTGCTGGCCAACCACCCGGCCCAGCCCACCGCGAAGGCCAGCCCGGGCGCGGCCCGGGTAGCCGGCCCGCAGGCCGGCGCCAGCCTGGCCGCAGGCGGGTTCAGCGGTCCGGTGGTGCCGTACGGGTACGGCGAGCTGAGCACTAAGGTGAACGTCAGCGGCGGCCGGATCACCGGGGTGAGCGTGCCGGTACTGAAGACCGCCGAGCAGTATTCACAGCAGTTGGCCGCGCAGGTCATCCCCATGCTGCGCAACGAGGTGCTGTCCGCGCAGTCGGCGCGGATCCAGGCGGTGTCCGGAGCGACCTACACCAGCGAGGCCTACGCGCAGTCGGTCCAGGCCGCGCTGGACAAGGCGCACGGCAGGTGAGCCGCGCCGCCGGGGCTGGCCTGACCGCCCAGGATGGCCTGGTCACCCACGCCGAGCCGGTGATGGGCACCGTGGTCTCGTTCGCGCTGCGCCCGGGGGAGCTGCCCGACCCGGACGTGCGGGCCGCGCTGGGGGCCGCGTGCGCCGTGCTGCGCGACGCCGACGCGGTGTTCAGCACCTGGAACCCGGGCAGCCCGCTGAGCAGGCTACGCCGCGGCGCCCCGCCCGCCACCCAGCCGACGGTCATGGCCGAGGTGCTGACCGCCTGCCAGCAGGCCCGGGACGCCTCCGGCGGCTGGTTCGACCCGTGGGCCATGCCCGGCGGCTACGACCCCACCGGGCTGGTCAAAGGCTGGGCGGTGGATAAGGCGCTGCGCATGCTTGATCAGGCGGGCATCCCCGCGGCGCTGGTCAACGGCGGCGGCGACTTGGCGGCGTTCGGCATGCCGGGGCTTGGCCGCTGCTGGCGGGCCGGTATCCGCCATCCCTGGCGGGCTACGGGGCTGGCCGCGGTCGTGGAGGTGCACGGCGCGGTGGCTACCTCAGCCGGCTACGAGCGGGGCGCGCACCTGGTGGATCCGCGCACCGGCCAGCCGGCCAGCCAGGCGGCCTCGGCCACCGTCACCGGGCCCAGCCTGGCCCGGGCGGACGCGCTGGCCACCGGCCTGGCGGTGGGCGGGGACGCCGCCCTCGAGCTGATCAGCGGGCTGGCCGGCTACCAGGCCTACCTGATCCGGCCGGACGGCAGCGAGACGTGGACCCCGGGCATGGAGTTCGCCGGGGTTTGAGCTGGGCCCGGCTGGTCCGGAATGAGCCCGGACAGCATATGGTTGTAGCCGGAGATCAGGCAGCGCCGCGGACGCGGCGGCAGTCCAACGCGGGAGTAAATCACATATGACTGTCCAGCACGAGGGCACGACAGAGACCACGTCGGGCGTCATCCTGACCGGCACGGCGGCCAGCAAGGTTGGCGCTCTCCTGGCGCAGGAAGGCCGTGACGACCTGCGGCTGCGTATAGCCGTGCAGCCGGGCGGCTGCTCCGGGCTGCGCTACCAGCTCTACTTCGACGAGCGGGAACTGGACGGCGACATCGACGCCGAGTTCTCCGGCGTGCACGTGGTCACCGACAAGATGAGCGCGCCGTACCTGATGGGCGCGACCATCGACTTCGTGGACACCATCGAGAAGCAGGGCTTCACGATCGACAACCCGAACGCCACCGGTTCCTGTGCCTGTGGCGACTCGTTCCACTGATCGGCCGGCTGCGCTGACGGGCCGCCGGGCGACTTCTCGCCCGGCGGGCCGATGGCCTAGAGTGCCGCCGTGCGCATAGCTATCACCGGGTCCATCGCGACCGACCACCTGATGACGTTTCCCGGCCGGTTCGTGGAGCAGTTCATCCCGGAGAAGATGGACCGGGTTTCACTGTCCTTCCTGGTCAACAACCTGGACATCCGGCGCGGCGGAGTCGCCGCCAACATCGCGTTCGGGCTGGGGGTGCTCGGCCTGAACCCGCTGCTGATCGGCGCGGTGGGCGCGGATTTCGCGCCGTACCAGAGCTGGCTGACCGAGCACGGGGTGGACTGCAGCGGGGTCCGCGCGTCCGTGGTCCGGCATACGGCCCGGTTCGTCTGCACCACCGACATCGACGGCAACCAGATCGCCTCGTTCTACCCGGGCGCGATGAGCGAGGACGCCGACATCGTGCTGGCCCCGCTGGCCGCGCGGGTGGGCGGGCTCGACCTGGTGCTGATCGGCGCGAGCGACCCCGGGGCCATGCTCGCGCACACCCAGGAGTGCAAGGACCTCGGCATCCCGTTCGCCGCCGACCTGTCCCAGCAGCTGCCCCGGCTGGCCGAGCAGGAAGTGTGCGCGCTGGTCAACGGGTCGGCCTACCTGTTCTGCAACGAGTACGAGGAAGCGCTGATCGAGCGCAAGAGCGGCCGGACCGCCGCGCAGATCCTGGACAACGTCGGGGTGCGGATTACCACGCTCGGCCCGAACGGAGCCAGGATCGAGCGGGCCGGGGAGGCGCCGGTGCTGGTCGGGCCGGTGCCGGAGATCCGCAAGGCGGACCCGACCGGCACCGGGGACGCGTTCCGCTCCGGGTTCCTGGCCGCGGTGGCCTGGGGGCTGTCCCTGGAGCGGGCCGCCCAGCTGGGCAACATGCTCGCGGTGCACGTGCTGGAGACGGTGGGCCCCCAGGAGTACGAGCTGAAGCCCGGCGCAGTGGCCGAGCGGCTCGGCGCCGCGTACGGCCCGGCCGCGGCGGCCGAGGTCAGCGCCTGCTACAGCTGACTTTTGCCTAACGCCGCTGCGGCAACCGAGCCTGATAACGCCAGCGGGGGCGGCCCTGGTGTGGGCCGCCCCCGCCTGCTAACTGCGTGAGGTCAGGACCCCGGCGCGGGCAGCGTCGGTGCGTCCTGGATGTAGTTGGCCGGCGAGCCGACGCCGGTGGCGTCGTCAAACCCGCCCACGGCCTTCAGCCGGTCCGCGCCCACGCCGTCCAGGCCCAGGGTCCGCAGGTAGGTGAGCAGCGGGCCCTGCTTGGTGTACGGGTTGGTGTAGTTGTTGCGCACCTCAGCGAGGTAACCGGAACCCAGCGGGTGGTCGGTCACGTCGTGGAACGCCGGAGACGACGAGCTGTAGTTGCTGTTCACGTCCAGGTAGTAGATCGCCGGGTTGGCGAACCCGAACGGAACCGTGCTGCTGTACTTCTGGTCGTATGCCTGCTGCGCGTCGGCCTGGATGCCGGCGAACGTCGGGCTGGCCACGCTGGTGCCGCCGATCCGGCTGAGCGAGAAGGCGTAGGTCTTCCCGTTCGGCTGCAGCGTCGTCTGGCCGACCAGGATGCCGGTGCTCGGGTCGGCGAGCGCGGACACATCCGGGATCACCCGCATCGGAGTGGAACTCTTCGTGCCGTTGGGCAGCGACTCAGCCAGCGATGTGGGCACCACGCCTGACTGCGCCTGGTACGACGGCTCCTGGTACACGGTGCTCACGCCGCCGCCGCCGGACCCGTCGTAGTACGTCGGGTACTTACCGGGCGGGGTGAACTGCCACTTCTTGCCGGTCTTGGTGTGCACCAGCGGGTCGAGCAGGGTGCCCCAGGAGGTCTCCCACTGGTAGTTGTCGGTCTTGCCGATGGCCAGGCTGGTGCCGCCCACCGAGGTGACCCACGGGCTGGAGGTCGGGAAGTCGACCTGCCGGTTCGGCGAGGCGGGGTCCTCGCCTGGGCTCTCGTAGCCACTGTCCCCGGAGGAGAAGTAGAAGCCGATGCCCTCCACGGCGCCCAGTTCGAAGATCGAGTCGAACACGTCACCGATGGCGGAGTAGCTGGCGGGCTCGCCCCAGGAGTTGCTGACGATGCTGGCCAGGTCGTTGTTCACGATCAGCGCGTCGGCCTGGGCCAGGTCGGAGTCCTGGCAGCTGCCCGCGGCCACGAACCGGACGTTGGCGTCCGGGGCCATGCCGTGCACCGACTCGACGTCGAGGGTCTCCTCGCCGTACCAGCCCGCGGCGTCGCACTCGTTGGCCGCGGCCAGCGTGTACGGGCCCGCCTTGAACTGCTTGAACTGGCCCGACGCGAACGCCTTGTCGCCGACGACGGTGGCGAACTGGTTGGCGTCGTTCTTGATGGTCGGCGACGCGTAGGCGTCCACGATGGCCACCGTCTGGCCGGCGCCGGTCTCACCGGAGGCGGTGACGCCGTACGCACCGCGCACCTGGCTCGGCGTGTAGCCGCAGTTGGTCCACGGCTGGTACTTGCCGTACGCCTGGGGCTTGTTGGTCGCCACCTTCTGGCCGTAGTAGGTCGAGCACGGGCTGGCCACCCAGTAGTTCGGCCCAGGCGGCGGCAGCGCTGGCTTGATCGCGCTCTTCGCGGTGTCCAGGCCGGCCACCGCGAGCACGTAGTTAGCCACCGAGGACGGCGCCGTGGCCGCCGACTCGGGCGCGCGGGCGGCCTGGCCGCCGGGGCCCCGGTACGTGGCGAAGGACACGCCGAACGCCTTGCTGGCGGCGGCCACCGAGCCGCGGACCGCGATGTAGGCGCCCGCCGGGCTGGCCGCGCTCACCCGGGTCACGGCCAGGCCGGACGAGGCCAGCCACTGCCGCACCGACGAGACCTCGGCCGACGTCGGAGCGTACTTAGCGCGCGCCGCGGTGACGGTCAGGTAGCGCCGGAAGGTGCTGCTCTTCGGGGTGGAGACGGCCGTCGCCTGCTGCGCGAGTTCGGCCCTGTTGTTCGGGGCGAGGTACACCTTCGCGTTGACGGTTCCGCTGGTGACGGCCTTGCTGCTGAGGCGTTTCGCGGCAACGGCCCACCGGGGGTGGGTGTCGGCGATCGCTCGTCTCGTGGTGCCCGCCTGCGCGGCTGTGGCGACCGTGAGCGTGCCGAGCGTCAACGCTCCGGCAGCGACCGCGGCACTGACCACACGCAGGCGTGTGACATGCGGCATGCGCAATCCTTCCCTAGGGGGCTGACCATGGCGCCAGATCCGATGTGTCCTGGGTAACAGGCCACAACCCGTAAAGGTTGTTCCTCCGGCCGTATCCCGCGCAAGGTCTTACGCGCATAATGCGTGGTTCTGTTACCTGGCATTGGCTCTTTGTGAAAAGAGAATTACGCTACGCTATTACCCGGCCTTGACCTGGTCTGGGGGCGCGGACCAGCAGCGCGCCCGGACGGACCTCGGTGGTCAGCGTCCGGCCCGGTGCGATCAGCTCACCGTCCACCTCGCGGGGCAGGTCGGCGCCGGCCTGGATGTCCACCCGGCGGGCCCGGTACCGCTCCAGCCGCCGGTCGTCGTGCCGGCTGCCGGTCAGCACCCGGTACGCCACCCGGCCCCAGCCGGCCGGGCCGGCCGGGGCCAGGATGGCCACGTCGAGCACGCCGTCGTCGAGCCGCGCGTCGGGCAGCAGGGCAAAACCGCCGGGCAGCAGCCCGGCGTTGCCGACGGCGACCGAGTGGGCCCGCCGGGTCAGCGGCGGGCCGCCGTCCACCCGCAGGGTGAACTCATGCCGCCGCCCGGGCAGCCGGGCGGCCCCGGCCGCCGCGTAGCCGAGCCAGCCGAACCGCTCCTTGAGCAGCCGCGGCGTCGCGCCGACCACGGTGGCGTCGAGGCCGATGCCGGCCATGGCCACGTACGGCATGCCGTCCGCCGCGGCCAGATCGATCCGCCGTGGCTGGCCGCCGAACGCCACCGCGAGCACCGCGTCCAGCCGCCGCGGCAGGCCCAGCGCCCGGGCGGCCAGGTTGGCCGTGCCCAGCGGCACGATGGCCAGCGGCACCGGGCCGCCCGCCAGCGCCTGCGCGCAACTGCGGACGGTGCCGTCGCCGCCCGCCGCGACGACCAGCCCGGCGCCCGCGGCGACCGCTTGGCGGGCCAGGCCGAGGCCCTCGTCGTTCCGGGTGGTCTCGAAGAACTCCACGGTCAGGCCGCTGGCCTGCGCGGCCTCCCGGCAGCGGCGCCGGAACCCGGCCGCGTCGCGGACCCGCAACCGGTTGATGATGATCGCGGCGGCTGGCATGGCGAGGCACACGATAGCGTGGCGGTGTGGCGGCCTCCCTCTCCCTTTCCCTCCTGGCCGGCCGGGAGGGAGCCCTGGCTGGCCCGCTGGCGGCCGGTTACCAGGGCCCGCCGGAACTCACGGCGGCCCGGGTTTTCACCTCGTGGACGCTCGACCTGCCGGTGCTGCTGGCGGTGCTGCTCGCCGGCGGCCTGTACCTGGCCGGGGTGCGGCGGCTGCGCCGCGCCGGGCAGCCCTGGCCGGCGCCGGCTGTGGTGCTTCTATCTGGGCGGGCTCGGCACGCTGGTCATCGCGACCATGTCGTTCCTCGGCGTGTACCAGGATGTGCTGTTCTATATCCGCTCGGTGCAGACTGTCCTGCTGTTGCTCGTGGCGCCGCTGTTCACCGCCCTGGGCCGGCCGCTGACCCTGGCCATCGCGACGCTGCCGCGGCTCGGCCCGCGGCTGGCCGCGCTGATCCGCAGCCGCCCCGCGCGGCTGCTCACCTTCCCGGCCATCACCACCCTGGTGCTGGTGGTGGTGCCGTTCGTGCTGTACTTCTCGCCCTGGTACGCGGCCAGCCTGCAGAATGACGTGGTCCGCGAGGTCACCTACCTGGCCCTGCTCGCCCCGGGGTTCGTGTTCTTCTGGACGTTCCTGCGGGTCGATCCGGTGCCGAAGGAGTACCCGTACCTGGTCGGCCTGTGGGTCAGCGCGGGCGAGGTGGTCGGCGACGCCGTCCTCGGCCTGGCCGTGCTGTCCAGCCAGACGCTGCTGGCCGGGGCGTACTATCACGCGCTGGCCCGCCCGTGGGGCCCCAGCCTGCGCAGCGACCAGATCATCGGCGGGGGAGCGCTGTGGGTGCTCGGCGACATCGTCGGGCTGCCGTTCCTGGCCGCTCAGTTCATTCAGATGATCCGGGAGGACAGCGCCGAGGCGGCCACGGTGGACGCGGAACTGGATGAGGCCGCGGCCGCCGCCGCAGCCGAGCCTGATGCCCCCGCTGAGCAGCCCACCGGGACCGAACCCTGGTGGGAGAAGGACCCCAGATTCGCGGAGCGGTTCCGGCGCGCTCAGTAAGTGCGCTTGACCAGGAAGGCCCAGCCGCGGGGCAGCGCGGTCTCGACCACGAACTCCTGGGACTTCATCATGCACCAGGCCGGGATGTCGGTCTGCGCGGCGGGATCGTCGGCCAGCACGGCCACCGTGGCCCCGATCGGGACTTCGCGGATCCGCTCAGCCAGCATGATGATCGGGATAGGGCACTTCCGGCCGAGCGCGTCGATCGTCAGCATCGGTGCCGGGCGCGTCGGGGGAGTCATGCGCCTGCCTCTCTGGGCCGATCAGACCGGGGGTCTGCGGGAGTACCGATCGTCGCCCTTTCCACTAAGACGGTGACAATACTCCGTAGCAACCCCGTTCTCTGCTGAGTCCTCCGCATGCATGGTGCCACGGAGAAGCGATACCCGCACGTTGCGGTCCGTAAGCCCTGTGTTTAGCAAGCACCGCTTAGCAAACAAGCACTGTGGAGCAAGCACTGTGGAGCAGGACACGCTGAGCCGGACAATCGGGGTCCCCCGCGTGGCCGCGGGACGCTGCACGATACTGTTTGCACGACAGCCTGTAGGACGAACCCTGACCTGCCCGTGCAGCCGGGAATCATTCCGCTGGGAAGGCAACCTGTGAGTCCCACCCCCAGCGCCCCAGACCAACGGGGCGCGCATGATCCGGGCCGGATGCCCGGACCCGAGGCAAGCCGCCGGGTGCGCCGCTGGGCGCTGCGCTCGGTGCTGCTCGGCGCCGTCGTGCTGGGCACGGCGGGGTGCCAGTCCACCACGTTTACCCGGCTCGGCCTGCCGGTGCCCGTGACCAAGCAGGGCGAGATCGTGGTCACGCTGTGGCGCGGCAGCTGGATCGCGGCGTTCGCCGTCGGCGCCGTCGTCTGGGGCATGATCCTCTGGGCGGTGATCTTCCACCGGAAGAACTCGGACCGGCCGCCCCGGCAGGTGCGCTACAACCTGCCCATCGAGATCATGTACACGGTCGTGCCGTTCATCATGGTCGGCGTGTTCTTCTTCTTCACCGCGCGGGACGAGAACTACATCGACAAGCTCGCGCCGCACCCGGACGTCACGGTGAACGTGACCGGCTGGCAGTGGAGCTGGGAGTTCCAGTACCCGCAGTACCCGTCGCCGGGCTCCGGCACCGGCATCGTGACCGAGCAGGGCCAGCCCTGGCCCGGGCGGCTGCCGCTGCTGGTCATCCCGGACAACGAGACGGTCCGGTTCAACCTGGTCTCGATAGACGTCGTGCACTCGTTCTGGATCGTGCCGTTCGAGTTCAAGCGGGACGTGATCCCCGGGCACCCGAACCACTTCGAGGTGACCCCGATCAGGACCGGCACGTTCACTGGCCGCTGCACCGAGCTGTGCGGCGTTTACCACAGCCGGATGCTGTTCCGGGTGCAGATCGTCACCCCGGCCCAGTTCCGTACCTGGATCAGTGCGCAGCAGCACGCGCAGAGTTCAGCAGGGGGTGCGTGACGTGACCACCGTCGAGCAACCGGTCCTGACCCCGGGCACCGGAGTAGCGCGGGAACGTAAGGGCTCGATCCTGGCCAGCTGGCTGTCGTCGACCGACCACAAGGTCATCGGGCACCTGTACCTGATCACCTCGTTCGGGTTTTTCCTGATCGCCGGCCTTATGGCCATGATCATGCGGGCCCAGCTGTTCGGCCCGCAGAACCACATCGTGTCGGATCAGCAGTACAACGAGCTGTTCACCATGCATGGCACGATCATGCTGCTGCTGTTCGCCACCCCGTTGTTCGTCGGGTTCGCGAACGAGATCATGCCGCTGCAGATCGGTGCGCCGGACGTGGCGTTCCCCCGGCTCAACCTGCTGAGCTACTACTTCTTCCTGTTTGGCGGCCTGATCCTGCTGGTCAGCTTCCTCACCCCGGGCGGCGCGGCCTCGTTCGGCTGGTACGCCTACTCGCCGCTGACCAACGCGGTGTACTCGCCGGGCATCGGCGCCGACATGTGGATCATGGGCCTGACCCTGTCCGGGCTGGGCACCATCCTCGGTGGCGTCAACTTCGTCACCACGATCATCTGCATGCGGGCCCCCGGCATGACCATGTTCCGGATGCCCATCTTCACCTGGAACATCCTGCTCACCAGCCTGCTCGTGCTGCTCGCGTTCCCGGTGCTGGCCGCGGCGCTGCTGGTGCTGGAGATCGACCGCAAGCTCGGCGCGCAGGTGTTCAGCGCGTCCAGCGGCGGCGCGATCCTGTGGCAGAACCTGTTCTGGTTCTTCGGCCATCCCGAGGTCTATATCGTGGCGCTGCCGTTCTTCGGCATCGCCACCGAAGTCCTGCCGGTGTTCAGCCGCAAGCCGATCTTCGGGTACAAGGGCCTGGTCGGCGCCACGATCGCGATCGCCGGGCTGTCGCTGACGGTGTGGGCGCACCACATGTTCACCACCGGCGCCGTGCTGCTGCCGTTCTTCTCCTTCATGACGTTCCTGATCGCGGTGCCCACCGGGGTGAAGTTCTTCAACTGGGTGGGCACGATGTGGCGCGGGCAGCTGACGTTCGAGCCCGCGATGCTGTTCTCCATCGGGTTCCTGGTGTCGTTCCTGTTCGGCGGCCTGACCGGGGTCATCCTGGCCTCCCCGCCGCTGGACTTCAACGTCAGCGACTCCTACTTCGTGGTCGCCCACTTCCACTACGTGCTGTTCGGCACCGTGGTGTTCTGCATGTTCAGCGGGTTCTACTTCTGGTGGCCCAAGTGGACCGGGAAGATGCTGGACAACACGCTGGGCAAGTGGCACTTCTGGACGCTGTTCATCGGGTTCAACATGACGTTCCTGGTGCAGCACTGGATCGGCATCGAGGGCATGCCGCGCCGGGTGGCCAACTACCCGTTCCTGCCCGGCAACGTGACCACGCTGAACCAGATCTCCAGCATCGGCTCCTGGATCCTCGGCGCGTCCACGTTCTTCTTCCTCTACAACGTGTACAAGACCTGGAAGTACGGCGAGAAGGTCACGGTGGACGACCCGTGGGGCTACGGGAACTCGCTGGAATGGGCGACGTCCTGCCCGCCGCCCCGGCATAACTTCACCCGGATCCCGCGCATCCGGTCCGAGCGCCCCGCGTTCGACCTGCACTACCCGCACATCCAGTCGGGACGGACGCATCAGCAGCGCATCACGGCCCACAAATGACGCGCACGTGGCTTACTGGCAAGAAGGTGTCAGATGAAGTTTGAGGGGTCCCTGTTCATCGGGTGCGCGGTGTTCTTCGGCGCGACGGACATCGTGTACTGGTACTTCTCCAAAGACCCGACCGGCACCACCGCGCTCGCGCTGTCGGTCGGGCTCGCGTTCCTGACCGGGTTCTATCTGCTGTTCACCGGGCGCCGGCTGCCACCGCGGCCGGAGGACAACCCAGAGGGCGAGATCAGCGAGGGCGCCGGGGAGATTGGCTTCTTCAGCCCGCACAGCTGGTGGCCGCTGTACGTCGGCCTGGCCGCCGCGCTGGCCGCGTTCGGCGTCGCGATCGGCTGGTGGCTGTTCCTGATCGGGCTGCTGTTCCTCTTCCTCACGGTGATCGGCTTCGTCTTCGAGTACTACCGCGGCATCTACGCGCACTAACCGCCCCGGCCATACCCGAGACGTGATCAAACGTTTGCTGTTGTTATAGCGACACCAATCGTTTGATCATCGGCCGGTGTGGGGGTTTTGCCTGCTGTGGCTACGGGGAGTTAGCTAGAGTCACTTCGGGCTATGGGGGTAGCTCAATGTCGGGGGACAATTCAGGCACGGCCCGCAAGCGTATCCATCGCGGGCTCAATCAGGGCATCGTGGCCGGGGCCGGGCTGGCCGGCCTGTTGCTGGCCACTTCGTGCAGCGGGGCTGGTACGGCCCACCAGGCGGCCTTGCATCCGCCTGCCAACGTGACCATCACCAGCGGCAACGTGACGTTCAGCTCGGCCGCCAGCGGGCCGGGGCAGGCCCTGCACGCGGCCGGGTCGGCGCACCCCGCGGTGCAGCTGGACAGCCGCCCGGACCTGGGCGTGCAGGTCACCGCGCAGCGTGGCACGCTGAGCGCGGTAACCGTGCGCAACGCCGAGGGCAAGCCGGTGACCGGCCGGTACAGCCGCGGGGCGCGCAGCTGGCACACCGGGTGGGCGCTGGCGCCGTCGCAGACGTACCAGGTCACCGCCACGGCGGTGAACAGCCGGCACAAGCGGACCGAGATCAGCGGGACGTTCCGCACCTT
Organism: uncultured Actinomycetes bacterium; assembly: GCA_963717125.1. Lineage (GTDB taxonomy): Bacteria > Actinomycetota > Actinomycetes > Streptosporangiales > Streptosporangiaceae > RYN-230. The sequence goes on along the minus strand of CAVQVG010000007.1, from coordinate 642,930 downwards.
CCGGCCCGCGCACAGCATCGCCGCCAGCACGACCATGACCCCGCACCAGACCTACGGCATCGGCATGCCGATCATGGTCTCGTTCAGCCGCCCGGTGACGGACGAGGCGGCCGTCGAACGGTCGCTCCAGATCACCGCCAGCAAGCCGGTGACCGGCGCGTGGTACTGGCTGAACCGCAAGAGCGTGTGGTTCCGGCCGGAGCGGTACTGGCCCGCGCACACCGAGGTGCGGTTCACCGCGCACCTGGCCGGGGTGCAGGCCGCGCCGGGTGTGTTCGGCCGGGCCAATCTGAGCCAGAGCTTCCGGATCGGCAACTCGCTGGTCGTGGTGGCCAACACCGCCACCCACTACATGAAGGTGTGGTGGAAAGGCCGGCCGATCGGCAACTGGCCGATCAGCACCGGGCGGCCGGGAATGGACACCGCCGATGGCCGCTACCTGTCCTTCGACATGGCCAACCCGGTAGACATGAACTCGGCCACGATCGGCATCCCGGCGGGCAGCCCGGGCTCCTACAACGAGCTGGTGTACGACGCGGTCCAGTTCACCGCCAGCGGGACGTACATCCACAGCGCCCCGTGGTCGGTCGGCGAGCAGGGCATCGTCAACGTGAGCCACGGCTGCGTCAACCTTGGCCCGGCCAACGCGGTCTGGTACTACGACCACTCCATGCTCGGCGACCCGATCAGCGTGGTGGGCAGCCCGGTCCGTGGCACCTGGAACAACGGCTGGACCATCTACTTCCTGAGCTGGCGCAAGCTGCTGGCCGGCAGTGCCACCGGCGACGCGGTGCTGGCCTCGGCCAGCGGCAGCCAGTTCGTGGCCGCCTCGGCGGTGGCGCCGCCCACGGCGGCCGGCCCAGCCGGGGCGGCCGCCCCGGTGCAGGTCACCCGGCTCGCCCCCGCCTGACCCTACTGGCCGGCGGAGTCCTCGGGGTCCGGGGCCTCGCCCTGGCCGAGGACCGTCTTGCCCGGCTCGCCCGCCGTCACCGCGGCCCGCTCGGGCTCGTGGTGACCGTCACCGTGGCCGTTGCCGTGCCCGTCGCCGTGCCCGTCGCCAGTCTCCGGCGGGACCTGCTCGGTGATCACCCGGCCCAGCGCCAGCCGGGCCTTGCCGATCGGGCCGCGGGTGGCGGGCGCGGGCACGTCGTCATCGCCGTCCGACGGCGCGGGCAGTTCGGCGACCGGGCGCTGGGCGAGCAGCACGGCCCGCTGCTCGTCCGGCACCGGTGCGTGCCGCTCGATGAACTCGCCCTCCGGGGTCATCTCGATGATCCCGGTCTCGTAGCCGTGCGCCAGCGACTCGGTGTCCTTGCGCTGCAGGCCGAGGCAGATCCGCTTGGTCACCCAGTAGGCCACCACCGGCCCGATGAAGATCGCGTACCGCGCGATCTCGGTCGTGACATACAGCGAGATGTCCAGGTGGTCGGCGATGACGTCGTTGGCGCCCTCCAGCCAGAGGACGCCGTAGAACGTGATCACGCCCATGCCGATCGCGGTCCGGGTGGCCGCGTTCCGGGGCCGGTCGTTGACGTGGTGCTCCTGGTAGTCTCCGGTGGCCCAGCGTTCGAGGAACGGCCACAGCGCGGCCCCGGTGAAGATGAGGCCCAGCGGCACCAGCGCCGGGATGACCACGTCCCAGGGGACGGTGTAATGCCCGGCTATGTCCCAGGTCCAGCTGGGCATCATCCGGAGCGAGCCCTCGAGGAAGCCCATGTAGAAGTCGGGCTGTGAACCCGCCGAGATCTCCGCCGGGTTGTACGGCCCGTACAGCCAGATCGGGTTGATCTGGGCGAACGTGCCCAGCACGGCCAGGAAGCCGAAGATGAACATGAACCACGCGCCGGTCTTGGCCATGAAGTACGGGTACATCGGCTGGCCGACCACGTTCGTGTTGGTGTGCCCCAGGCCCGGCATCTGGGTGTGCTTCTGGTGGAACATGAAGAACAGGTGCGCGGTGATCAGGGCGAGCAGCAACGCCGGGATCAGCAGGATATGGATGACGTACAGCCGCGGGATGATGTCGGTGCCCGGGAACTGCCCGCCGAACAGGAAGAACGACGCGTAGGTGCCGACGATCGGGATGCCCAGGAGCACGCCCTCGGTGATCCGCAGCCCGGTCCCGGACAGCAGGTCGTCCGGCAGCGAGTAGCCGAACAGGCCCTCCAGCAGGCCCAGGGTGAACAGCACGATGCCGATCAGCCAGTTGAACTCGCGCGGCTTGCGGTACGCGCCGGTGAAGAAGATCCGCAGCATGTGCGCGATCAGCGCGGCCATGAACAGGTCCGCGGCCCAGTGGTGGATCTGCCGCATGAGCAGCCCGCCGCGGATGTCGAAGCTGATGTTCAGCGTCGAGGCGTAGGCCTCGCTCATCCGCACGCCGTCCAGCTTGGTGTAGACCCCGTGGTAGACCACGGGGCTCATGCTGGGCTTGAAGAACAGGGTCAGGAACGTGCCGGTCAGCAGCAGGATGATGAACGAGTAGAGCGCGATCTCGCCGAGCAGGAACGACCAGTGGTCCGGGAAGATCTTCCGCAGGAAGGTGCGGGTTGAACTTGGCGGCCCGCAGCCGGTCGTCGAGGAAGACGCCCGTCTCGCCCAGCAGTTTCTCGACCGGGCCCTCGACCTGGCCGTTCGGCTGAGCCCCGTTGCTAGTGCTCATCCCCGCTCCCAGAAGCTCGGGCCGACCGGTTCGTAGAAGTCGTGCGTCGCGATGAGATAGCCCTCGGCATCCACGCCCATGGGTAGCTGGGGCAGCGGCCGGGAAGCCGGCCGAAGAGCACCGTCGCGCCCGTCGTGGCGTCGAACGTGGACTGGTGGCACGGGCACAGGATGTGGTGCGTCGTCTGCTCGTACAGCGCTACCGGGCAGCCCACGTGGGTGCAGATCTTGGAGTAGGCGACGATGTTGTCCACCGTCCAGTTCATGTTGGTCGGGTGCTTCAGCTCACCCGGCCCGAGCTTAATGATGATCACCGCCGCCTTGGCGATCTCGTCGTCGTTGTTCTGGTAGCCCTCCGGGACGACGGTGATCATCCCGCCGGGGGTGTCGAAGTCCGCTGGCTTGAGCGGCCGGTTGCTGCCCGCGATGAGCAGCCGCAGCCCGTTGCGCCAGACCGTGTGCCGCAGCGAGGTGCCGGGCAGCGGGCCCATGTCGCGGAGCAGCACCAGCGGGGCCAGGCCGAGCGGGATGGTGGCCGCGATCAGCGTGCGGCGCAGCAGCGGCCGCTTGACGAACTGGCTGGTGTCCGCGCCCTCCTTGAACGTCTCCGCGAACGCCTCCCGGTCCGCCTCGGACGAGGCCAGCGGGTGGCGTTCCTCGGTCAGTTCCACGTCGGGCATGATCGACCGGACCCAGATCACCGCACCCACGCCGAGGGCCAGGAACGCGACCGACATGGAGACGCCCAGGGCCAAGTTGGACCGCAGCACCGAGTCCAGCGATGTGGGGCTGAGCTCGATCCCGATGTACGCCGCGATGAACCCGATGCCGGCCAGCATGGACAGGATGAACAGGGCGGCGACGATCCGCTCCGCCTTCTTGGCCGTGACCGGGTCCGGCGGGTCGGCGGGCAGCTCACGCGGGGCGGGCGGCGGGCTGTCCTGCGCGGCCGTGCCGAGCAGCGTGCGCTGCTCGGCGGGCGGGGGCGTGCCGATCACCCGGTGCGGCGTCCGCGACGGCTCGGGCTCCCCGCCGTGGCCGGGAAGCTCTGCTGAATAGTCCTCGGTGCCGCTCATGAGTGCTCGCGCCGCCTTGCCGTGATCCACATGGCGACCAGGATCAGGCCGCCGATCCCGCCGATCCAGCCGACCAGGCCCTCGGTCACCGGGCCGATCCGGCCGAGGCTGAACCCGCCGGGGTTGGGCTCGCTCCGGGTCTGCGAGACATACGCGATGATGTCGCGCTTCTCACTGGGAGTAATCGTAGTGTCGTTGAACACGGGCATGGCCTCCGGGCCAGTCAGCATGGCCTCGTACATCTGGGTCGGCGTGGACTGGGTCAGCGCGGGCGCGTACTTCCCGTAGGTCAGCGCTCCGCCCGCGCCCACGAAGTTGTGGCACTGCGAGCAGTTCTCGGTGAACAGTTCCTGGCCCAGGCCGGTGTCCGCGCCCGCCGTGCTCACCTGTTCCGGGGACGGGATGGTCGGCCCGCCGCCCAGCGACTGGATGTAGGCGGCCACCGCGTGCGTCTTCTCCACGTCCAGCACCCGCGGCTTGCGCGGCATCTCGGCCTCGATCTCCTTGGCGGGCATCCGGCCGGTGCTGACCTGGAAGTCCACCGCGGCCGCACCCACCCCGATCAGGCTGGGGCCGGTGCTGGTGCCCTGCGCGTCCAGGCCGTGGCAGCTGGCGCAGTCCTGCACGAAGATCTGGCGGCCCTGGTCGATCTGCGTCGAGTTCGCGGCCGGGGAGGACGCATTGGCCGGGCTGCCGGTGGCGGTGACCGCCGCGTATCCCCCGCCCACCGCGAGGAGCCCAAGCAGCACAACGGCGTATCCGGCGACCGGGCGCCGCCGCCGGGCGGTGATCCAGCTCAATGGAGCCCTCATCTTCTGGTCTGTGCTCTTCTGGGTCGGCATGTGCTGCGCCTCGCTCAGGTATTCGTCGCGAGGGTGGTTACTGGATCAGGTAGATCGTGGTGAACAGCGCGATCCAGACCACGTCCACGAAATGCCAGTAGTAGGAGACGACGATGGCGCTGACCTGCTGCTCGTGGGTGAACGTCTTGGCCACGTAGGTGCGGCCGAGGACGAACAGGAACGCGATCAGGCCGCCGGTCACGTGCAGGCCGTGGAACCCGGTCGGGATGTAGAACACCGAGCCGTAGGCGCTGGACGCGACGGTCAGGTGCTGCTTGCGGATCAGGTCCAGGTACTCATAGCCCTGGCCGCAGACGAAGTACAGGCCCATCAGGAAGGACAGCCAGTACCACTCGCGCAGCCCCCAGCGGGCCGGCTGCCAGATCCGCCCGGCCCGGCGGAGCTGGCCGCGCTCGACCGCGAACACGCCAAGCTGGCAGGTCACACTGGACAGCAGCAGCACCGTGGTGTTGATCGACCCCAGGGTCAGGTCCAGGTGAGCGCCCGGCCAGCGCAGGCCCTCGCCCTTGTCCACGGAGCGGATCGTGAAGTACATCGCGAACAGCGCCGCGAAGAACATGAGTTCCGAGGAAAGCCACACGATGGTGCCCACGCTGACCAGGTTCGGCCGGGCTGACGGCGGCCTGGGGGTGGGTGCTTTCTCGGCTACGGATGCGGTGGCCACGGGGTCATTATTACGACAACCCGTAGGCGAGCGTCGGCCGACCCCCCGTGTCGGTACCATCCAGTTCTATGAAGGTCGTTGTCTACAGCCATGACGCGGACACCCGGGCCCGGATGCGGCTCGCCATCGGCCGCCGCCCCGCGCCGGATGTGCCCGAGGCGGAAATCATCCCGGTGGCCACCGAGCCAGCCCTGTTCCGCTTGCTCGACGCGGGTGGCGCGGACGTCATGGTGCTGGACGGCGAGGCACAGCCTGCCGGCGGCATGGGTGTCTGCCGCCAGGCCAAGGACGAGATTCACAACTGCCCGCCGGTGCTGCTCGTCGTCGGCCGGGTGGACGACGGCTGGCTGGCTACCTGGTCCGGCGCGGACGCGGTGACCAGCCACCCGATCGACCCGGTGCCGTTCGCCGCGGCGCTAGCCGGGCTGATGCGGCAGCAGGCGAACGGCCAGCTGCCCGCCCAGGCTCGAGCCGGCCGGGCCGGCGCAGGAAAAGGGGCGGCAATGCAACCAGCCATGTCGTGGCGCGGCCTGATCGGCGCGCTGATCCAGGGTGAGACGCTCAGCCCGGACCAGACGGCCTGGGCGATGAACGAGATCATGGAGGGCGCGGCCACCCCGGTCCAGGTGGCCGGGTTCGCGGTGGCGCTGCGGATGAAGGGCGAGACGGCCGGCGAGCTGGCCGGCCTGTCCGACGTCATGCTGAGCCGGGCCACCCCGATCAGCGTGCCGGGCCCGCTGGTCAACCTGGTCGGCACCGGCGGAGACGGCGCGCATACGGTGAACATCTCCACCATGGGCGCGATCGTCGCGGCCGCGGCCGGTGTCCGGGTGGTCAAGCACGGCAACCGGGCGGCCAGCTCGGCCTGCGGCGCGGCCGATGTCCTCGAGGCGCTGGGCGTGGAGATCAGCCTGCCGCCGGAGGCCACCACCCAGCTGGCCGAGGAAACGGGCATCGCGTTCCTGTTCGCGCCGCTCTACCACCCCTCGTTCCGGCACGCGTCGGTCGCGCGCGGCGAGCTCGGCGTGCCCACCGTGTTCAACTTCCTCGGCCCGGTGTCCAACCCGGCCCGCCCGCTCGCCCAGGCGGTCGGCGTGTCCGACCCACGCGGGGGTGCGGTCATCGCCGGGGTGCTGGCCGGCCGCGGCTGCTCGTCGCTGGTGTTCCACGGCGACGACGGCCTGGACGAGCTGACCCCGGTGACCACCTCCACGGTGTGGGTGGTGCACGACGGCGCGGTGACCCGGACCACGCTCGACCCGGCGGCGCTGGGCCTGCCCCGCGCCGAGCCGGGCAGCCTGCGCGGCGGCGGCAAGGAGCACAACGCGGCGGTGGCCCGCGCGGTGCTCGGCGGCGAGGCCGGCCCGGTCCGCGACACCGTTTTGCTTAACGCCGCTGCCGCGCTGGCCGCCGCGGCCGGGGTGCCCGGGGCCGAGGGGCTGGACAAGGCTCTCGCCGACGGGTACGCCCGCGCGGCCGCCGCGGTGGACAGCGGTGCGGCCCGGGACCTGCTGGACCGCTGGGTGTCGGTCAGCCAGCGGCTGGCGGCTCAGTCCGTCTCGTAGCCCAGCGAGAACGCGGCCTCCAGGTCGTGCCGCGAGTAGGTGCGGAACGCGATGTGCGTCTCGGTGTGCGTCACCCCGGCGACCCGGTTCACCGCGCCCGGGATGACATCGGCCAGTTCTTCATGGGCCCGCACCCGGACCAGCGCCACCAGGTCGAACTCGCCGGTCACCGAGTACACCTCGGAGACCTGGGGGATCTGCGCGATGATCTCGGCCGTCTCCGGGATGCGGGCCACGTCGGCCTTCACCAGAACGATCGCGGTGATCACCTGATGCCTCCTCGCCGGCACTCTCGTAGCCTTCCACCTCGGGCGAATGAGCCCCGGGCGTCATTCAGAACCGGCTAGTGAGCCCGGTCCGGCAGGCCCGGGCGAGCGGCCGGTGCAGGTGGCGCGGACGGAACCATCCTGAGGATCTGAATGACGCGGAGCTTCTGCGAGCAGAGCGTACTCCTGCTCGGCGAGCAGCCCGGCGACGGTGCGCACGCGGCGCGCGGAGAACATCCTGAGCAGGCCGGCCAGCACGGTGGCGGTGGCCCGGGCGTCGGCCAGCGCCCGGTGCTGCGGGCCGGGTGGCGCGCCGAAATAGCCCGCCAGCGTGCTCAGCTTGCAGTTGGGCACGTCATCGGCGGCCAGCCCGCCCGTGGCCAGCAGGCGATGGGCCAGCGCCACGGTGTCCAGCACCGGACCGGCTGGGCCGGGCAGGCCGCAGCCGGCCCCGGCCGCGGCCAGGAAGCTGATGTCGAACGGCGCGTTGTGCGCGGTGAGCACCGCGCCCCGGGCGAAGTCCAGGAAGCCGGCCAGCGCCGCGGCCGGCGGCGGGGCGGCAGTGACCATGGCGTCGCTGATCCCGGTCAGCGCCACGATGTCGGGCGGGATGGCCTGGCCCGGGTTGACCAGGGTGCTGAACTCCCCGTGGATCTGGCCGCCGCTCATCCGGACCGCGCCGATCTCGGTGATGCTGGCCTCCTCCGGCGACCAGCCCGTCGTCTCCACGTTGACGATCACGAACTCGACCGCGTCGAACGCGCGCCGCCCGGCCCGGGGCCGGCGAAGCCGCGCCCGGACCGCTGCCGCCCAGTCCCAGAGGATCACGATGTTCACGGTAGGCCCGGGTACCGACATTCCACCCCAGGCACGCCGGCCTGGGCAGGTCAGCACGGCGGGGCCATTCCACCCCTGGCACGCCGGCCTGGCCAGCGTCACTGCGGCGCACCGGCGTTAGGTGGAATAGGTCTGGGGGTTAGCTCAGCTGGGCGCGGAAGCATTCAGTGCGGTACGGCAGCGCCAGCTCGGCCCGGCCGGCCAGGTCCGGGTGGGTGTCGGCCAGCCGGCCCACCTCGGCCAGCACCTCGGCGCGCTCGGCGGCCGGCCTGGTGATGATGTAGCTGCGCGAGCTGACCATGTCGAGCAGCTGGTCCCGGGTCAGCCGGTGCGTCCACTCGATGGTGCGGTGCTGCACCGGCCCGAATGGGGGGCCGACGACGATGGCGCCGCCGCGGCTGCCGTCCGTCTCGCCCGGGTCGTGCAGGATCCGGCCGAGCTGGCCCACCCAGTCCGCCCGCTCGTCCCGCATGTTCCAGACCAGGCCGAGCTGGCCCCCGGGGACCAGCACCCGCGCCACCTCGGGCACCGCGCGGGCCGGGTCCACCCAGTGCCAGGCCTGGGCCGCCAGCACCGCGTGCACGCTCCCGTCCGGGAGCGGGATGTCTTCGGCCGTGCCCGGGTACACCGGCACGCCGGGTACCGCGCGGGCCAGTTGCTCGCGCATGCCGGGCAGCGGCTCGACGGCGACCACGTCCAGGCCGCGTTCGGCCAGCTGGCGGGTCAGCTTGCCGGTGCCCGCGCCGACGTCCAGCACCCGGGCCGCGCCGGGCGGCAGCAGCCAGTCGATGGCCTCGTCCGGGTATGGCGGCCGGCCGCGTTCGTAGGCGTCGGCCGCGGCGCCGAACGAGGCGGCCTGTGCCCGCCGCCGGGACTCGTCGATGGGCCGGTGAGCAGGGCGGGTGTTGTCGGCGGGCATGCCGGAATCATCCCAGGCTCGCCCGTGCGGCCGGTGCCTGGGGCTGCGTACCGGGTGAGTTGCGGCGGCGTGGCGCGGAGTGTCAGTGCCCCCGCTTAGCGTGTCTCCCCAGTACCCCTGATGGGTGCTCCGCGACGACCGGTCCTGGCCCTGACCAGGCCCGGAAGCCAGCCTCAGGAGGAGAGATGCTGATCGACTGTGACCGGTGCGAGATGCGCGGCATCGCCTGCCCGGACTGCGTTGTCACCGCGCTGCTCGGCCACGACCAGCCGCAGCCTGACCTGGACGCGGCGGAACAGCGTGCGCTCCGCGTGCTGGCCGACGCGCGGCTGATTGCGCCGCTGCGGCTGCGCCCGGTGGCCCGGGCGGCCGGACCGCGGCGGACCGGCCGGGTGGCCTGAGCCCCGGGCGGATATGCGGAAACAGAAACACCTATTGCGGACAGCCAGATCGCCGGAGTTCGCGAAGCGGTGGAATTCACCGCACCGGCTTCGCTAGTGTCAGCCCCGGCCGGTTCGCTCCCCAGCCACCACTACGGTGGCGGCGTCCGGTCACCGCCGAGTCTTTGTGCTGGCCGGAAGTGGCCAGCCGGAGAGCCGGGGACCCACCGGAGAACTCGCCGGGCAACCGCCCGGGCCACGGGTCCTCCAGGGGTGAATCGGCTGGGCTGCGACGCAGCCAGGCCGTAGGGCATCTTCCACAGCCCGAACCCGTCAGCTCACCCGGTAGGCGGGGTGGAAGAAGGAGCGTGATCACGCAGGTGAGTACGCGTCCAGGTGGTGAACGCGGCGGCTGGCGGGATAAATGCGACCGTGCGGTGCGCCTCGCGCACGGCAAGGCGCTGCGCTGCGGAGTAGCCGCCGGGGTGAGCCTGGCCACCGCCGGTGGCCTGGCCATGATGGCCAGCACGGCCGGGGCGGCGCCCAAGCCGACCATGCACCAGGTGCAGAAGATGGTCAACAAGCTCACCGCCGAAGAGAACGTGGCCGTGCAGATGTACGACCAGTCGGCCGAGCAGCTGACCAGCGCCAAGCAGCGGCTGAACCTGGTGGACCGTGAGGTCAGGACGGACCAGGCCAAGTTCAGCGCGATGCGCATCCAGATCGCGACGATCGCGTCCACCGCCTTCGAGAACGGCACCATGTCCTCGGTAGGTGCGTTGCTGACCTCGGACGATCCGCAGGCCGTGCTGAACCAGGCGTCGGTGCTGCTGCAGTTGTCCAGCGACCGGTCGGCGCAGATCAAGCAGTTCATCGCCACGGCGGCCCAGCTGACCAGCGCGCAGCAGATGGCGCGGCGGACCGAGCAGGGCATCGCCACCCTGGAGTCGCAGCGGCTGGGCCGGAAGAAGTCCATCGGCGCGACGTTGGACAAGCAGAAGGCCATCCTGGCCACGCTGACCGCGGCCCAGCAGCAGCAGGTCACCAGTTCCTCGCTGGGTGGCCAGGGGACCACCACCGCGACGGACCCGGTCCCGGTGAGCGGCGCGGCCGGCCAGGCCGTCGCGTACGCCTACTCCAAGCTGGGCGACCCGTACGTGTACGGCGCCACCGGCCCGAGCTCGTTCGACTGCTCCGGGCTGGTGCAGGCGGCCTGGGCGTCGGCCGGGGTGTCCATCCCGCGCACCACCTACGAGCAGGTGGCGGCGCTGCCCGCGGTCTCGACGAACGACCTGCAGCCCGGTGACCTGTTGTTCTTCGCCGGGGACAGCCACGTCGGCATGTACGTCGGCGGCGGGTTCCTCATCGACGCGCCGCAGACCGGCCAGGACGTCGAGAAGGTGGCGCTGGCCGGCTGGTACAGCGCCAACCTGGACAGCGCCGCGCGGCCCTGAGCTGCGCTGCGCCGCTGAGATTCATCCGGTGCCCCCTGGACTATGTCCAGGGGGCACCGGGCTTTCCCCGGCCACGTCCGGGCTGCGGTGGGGCACTTCCGGGCCGGTCCCGAGGGCGCCGGGCGGCGATATGATCACTGCCTGATGCCTAAGGTCCTGATCGTCACCAATGACTTCCCGCCGCGGGCGGGCGGCATCCAGTCGTTCATCCACGCGCTGGCCGTCCGGCTGCCCGCGGACGGTGTGGTGGTGTACGCGCCCGCCTGGGCGGGCGCGGCCGAGTTCGACCAGCAGCAGCCGTTCCCGGTGCTGCGGCACCCCACGTCGCTGATGCTCCCGGTGCCCACGGTGCGGGCCCGCGCCGTCCGCGCGCTGACCGAGCACGGCTGCGACCGGGTGCTGTTCGGCGCGGCCGCACCGCTCGGCCTGCTGGCCCCCGCGCTGCGCGCGGCCGGCGCCCGGCGGATCGTCGCGGTCACCCACGGCCATGAGGCCGGCTGGGCGGCGCTGCCCGGCGCGCGCACCCTGCTCCGCCGGATCGGCGACTCGGTGGACGTGGTCACCTACCTCGGCGAGTACGTCCGGGTCCGGCTGGCCCGGGCGCTGTCCCCGGCGGCCGCGGCCCGGCTGGCCCGGCTGGCCCCCGGGGTGGACACCGCCGCGTTCCGGCCCGGCGCGGGCGGGGCGGCGATCCGCGCGCAGCTCGGCCTGACCGGCCGGCCGGTGGTGGTCTGTGTGTCCCGGCTGGTGCACCGCAAGGGCCAGGACACCCTGCTGCGCGCCTGGCCCGCGGTGCGCGCGGCCGGCGGCGATCCCGCGCTGCTGCTGGTCGGCAGCGGCCCGGCCGACGGCCGGCTGCGACGGCTGGCCAGCCAGCTCGGGGTGGCGGACTCCGTGCTGTTCACCGGCCAGGTGCCCGCGGCGCAGCTGCCCGCGTACTACGACGCCGGGGACGTGTTCGCGATGCCGTGCCGGACCCGGCGGCGCGGGCTGGATGTGGAAGGGCTCGGCATCGTGTACCTGGAGGCGTCGGCCACCGGGCTGCCGGTGATCGCGGGCGATTCCGGCGGCGCGCCGGACGCCGTGCTCCCGGGCGAGACCGGCTACGTGGTGCCGGGCCGCGATGTGGCCGCGACGGCCGGCCGGATCAGCCAGCTGCTGGCCGACCCGGCCGGCGCCCGGGCCATGGGGGAGAAGGGCCTGGCCTGGGTGGACCGGGAGTGGCGCTGGGACCTGATGGCGCGGCGGCTGCAGCAGATCCTGGCCGGCTGACCGGCGCGCTACTCTCCGGCGCGCTACTCGTCCGGCGGGCTACGCGTACAGCGCGTCGATGTCCGCGGCGAAGTCCTTGGCCACCACGCCCCGGCGGACCTTCAGCGACGGCGTGAGGTAGCCGTTCTGCTCGGTGAAATCGACCGGGAGCACCCGGAACCGGCGGATCGACTCGGCCCGGGACACCGCCTTGTTGGCCTCGTCCACGGCCGCCTGGATCTCGGCGATCAGCTCCGGCGCCTCGGCCAGCTCGGCCATCGAGGCGTGCGCCAGGTTCGGGTGCCGGGCCTGCCACGGCCCGATCGCTTCCTCGTCCAGGGTGACCAGGCAGGCCACGTACGGCCGGCCGTCACCCACCACCATGCACTGGCTGACCAGCGGATGCGCGCGCAGCCGGTCCTCCAGCACGGCCGGGGCCACGTTCTTCCCGCCCGCGGTGACGATGATGTCCTTCTTCCGCCCGGTGACCCGGAGGTAGCCGTCGTCGTCGAGTTCGCCCAGGTCGCCGGTGTGCAGCCAGCCGTCCGGGTCGACCAGCTCCTTGGTGGCGGCCTCGTTGTGCCAGTAGCCGACGAACACGTTGGGCCCGGTGGCCAGGATCTCGCCGTCGTCGGCGATCCGCACGCTGACCGACGGGACGGGCGGCCCGACTGTCCCGATCTTGTTGCCGTCGGGCCGGTTCGCGCTGATCACCGGGCTGGTCTCGGTCAGCCCGTAGCCCTCCAGCACGGTGATGCCGACGCCGCGGAAGAAGTGCCCGAGGCGCTCGCCGAGCGCCGCGCCGCCAGATACCGCGTACCGTACCCGGCCGCCGGTGGCCGCCCGCAGCTTGGCGTAGACCAGCCGGTCGTACAGCGCGTGCTCGGCGCGCAGCCGCACGCTCTGGCGGCCTGGCACGGGCTGCGCCGGCGGCGCTGAGTGTCTTGCTCCAGTCCACCGCGGACCGCGCGGCGGCCGCGAAGATCCGGCTCTTCACCCCGCTGGCCGAGGCCTGCTGCTCGGCGCCGTTGTAGACCTTCTCGAACACCCGGGGCACGGCCAGGATGAACGTGGGCTGGAACGTGCCGAGGTCATCCACCAGGTGGGCGACATCGGCGGTGTGCCCGAGCACGGTGCCCGACTCCAGGCAGCCAATCTGGATGATCCGGGCGAAAGAATGTGCCAGCGGCAGGAACAGCAGCGCCGACCGGCCGGGCTCGGTGAAGATATCCGGCAGCGCGCCGATCGCGTTCCGCACGTTGGACAGCAGGTTCGCGTGGCTGAGCTCGCAGCCCTTCGGCCGGCCCGTGGTCCCCGAGGTGTAAATGATGGTGGCCACATCCGCGGCCTGCCGCGCCCCGCGCCGCGCGGCCAGCTCGTCGTCGCTGACCTGGGCGCCCTCGGCGGCCAGGCCGTCCAGTTGCCTGGCCGTGCCCGCCGCGTCAGGCCCTTCGATCAGCCAGACCGGTGCCACGGCGGGCAGCCAGGCCGAGCACGTCGCTGATCGCCTGCAGGTGGGCTGGGGTCTCCACGATCAGCGCCCGGGCGCCCGAGTCGCCCAGGATCCATTCCACCTGCTCGGCGGAGGAGGTCTCGTAGATCGGCACGGTGACCGCGCCGGCCGACAAGATGGCGTAGTCGGCGACCGTCCACTCGTACCGGGTCCGGGACAGCAGCGCGACCCGGTCCCCGGCGCCGATGCCAGCCGCGATGAGGCCCTTGGCCAGCGCGGTCACATCGGTGCGGAACTGGGCCGCGGTCACGTCCCGCCAGGCCCCGCCGGCGGCCGCGTCCTTGCGCCGGATCGCCACCGCCTGCGGCTCGCGTTCCGCGCGCTCGAAGACCACATCCGCCAGGTTCGCGGTCGGGGGGATCTCCGCTACCGCGGGACTGCTGTACTCACGCATGCCAGCTCCTGCCGGTCAGGTTCAACGCCGAACGACATGGACCGTACCCCGGTACTGCGCCATCAGCTACCAGCTGGTAGCAATTTCAGCGTACCCCGGCGGCCCACCCCGGCTGCCCTTGTCGCGGCAGAGCGAATAACCAGGCTTGTACGGTGTGCTCATGCGGGTTCACGTGGTCAGTGATGTGCATGGCCGCGCGGACGCGCTGGCCGGCGCGGGTGGCGCGGACGCACTGATCTGCCTGGGTGATCTGCTGCTGTTCATCGACTACGCCGACCACGGGCAGGGCATCTTCGCCGACCTGTTCGGCGCGGAGCAGGCCCGCCGGTTCGTCGAGCTGCGCTACCTCAAGCGGTTCGATGACGCCCGGCGGATGTCCCGGGAGCTGTGGGCCCAGCTGGACGGCGACCCGTCCGGGCACGTGGAGCAGGCCGCCGCCGCCCAGTACGCGGAGCTGTTCGCGGCCATGCCCGAGCCCGCCTACCTGACCTACGGCAACGTGGATCTGCCCCGGCTGTGGGCGCCGCACCTGCGGCCCGGTCACCACGTCCTGGACGGGCAGCGGGCCGTGCTGGGCGACTGGACGTTCGGCTTCGTCGGCGGCGGGCTGTACTCGGCCTACCGCACGCCCTACGAGATCGACGAGGACACGTTCGCGGCCAAGGTGGCCGCCATTGGTGAGGTGGACGTGCTGTGCAGCCACATCCCGCCCGCCGTCCCGCAACTGCTCTACGACACCGTGGCGAGGCGGGTCGAGCGGGGCAGCGAAGCGCTGCGCCGGCACATCGAGGCGACCCAGCCCCGGTACGCGCTCTTTGGCCACGTGCACCAGCCGCTGGCCCGCCGGGTCCGGATCGGCCGGACCGAATGCATCAACGTGGGTCACTTCCGGGCCACCGGCATCCCGTACGTGCTGGAGTGTTAGCCGGGCCCGGCCCGCGGCGGCGCGCTCGGCCCGCGCGGCGCGGCCGGAATGCCCGGCCCAGCGGGCGCGGTACGCTCCGAGCATGGGCGACAGGACGACGTCGAGCATCTCCATCGCCGCGGACCGGCAGCATGTGATGGCCGTGATCGCCGATTTCGCCGCCTACTCGCAGTGGGCGTCCGCGGTCCGGTCGGCCGAGGTGGTCAGCCGGGATGCCGACGGGCGGCCCAGCCGGGTCCGGTTCAGCCTGGACGCGGGAATGATCAAGGACAGCTACGTGCTCGGCTACCACTGGGACGGTGACTCCGGGGTGCGCTGGGACCTGGCCGAGCCCGGGTCGGTCGTGAGTGGTATGAGCGGGAGCTACGCTCTGGTCAAGCAGCAGGCCGGCACCGAAGCGACCTACGAGCTCAGCGTGGACGTCCGGGTGCCGTTGCTCGGCATGCTGAAGCGCCGGGCGGAAAAAATGATCATCGACACCGCCCTGAAAGGGCTGAAGGCCCGGGTGGAGGGCTTGCGGGCGGCGGGTACGAGCACCACGCCGTAGCCGCGCACGCCGGTGCCGGAGATAGCGATGAAGGAAGGCAGCACGTGACGGAGCCAGCCAAGCAGCCAGGCAACGATCCTATCGGCGAGTTTCAGCGCTGGCTCGTCCGCTCCGGGACGCGCAGCGTGACCCGGCAACTGAGCGGCCAGGTCCGCACCGCGCTGGGCGGCAGCGGCAAGAAGCAGAGCGCCGCCGATGTGTGGGAAACCGCGACCGCCGACCACGACGAGGCGCCGGAATGCGCCTGGTGCCCGATCTGCCGGGCCAGGCGCCGGCTCCGGGAGTCAGGTCCGGGGCTGGGCGCGGGGGTAGCGGCCGCCGCCGACGCGGTCGGCGTCGTGATGCAGGACGCGATGTCCGCGTTCGAGGCCGCGGTGTCCGTCGCGGGCCAGGCCCGGCCGCGTGACACCGCGCCGCAGCCGCCCGGCGAGGTCTGGGACGAGGCCACCGACGAGCCAGCCGTGCCGACCCGGCCCGCGGCCAACGGCGGCGCCCCCCGGCAGGCCGGTCCCAAGCGGCCATCGTCGGTGCCCAAGCGGCCGTCAGCCGGTCCGAAGAAGCCGCCAGCGGCGCCGAAGAAGCCGCCGGCCCGGGCTGGTGGCTCAGCCGCGGAAACCAGCACCCCACCGGACAAGCCCACCCCGGCGACCCCGGACGAGCCCACCGACTAGAGCACCAGCCGTTGGAGCGCCCGCCGCTGGCGCGCCCGCGGCGGGTTAAAGCGTTTTCCCCGGCTGCCGTGGGTGGCGGAGGATACGGAAGGTGGACGCAGTGCGGAACCGCCCGGCCTGGTCGGCGCGCGCCCCCGGTCAGGTGCGGTGAGGCCGATCCGGGGAGCGCTGGCGAGCCGTAATTTCCGGCTGCTGCTGGCCTGCGACGTGGTGTCCACGTTCGGCACCGCGGTCGCGCTGGTGGCGATCCCGTTCGCGGTGCTCAGCATCGGCGGCTCGGCCGCCGACGTTGGCTATGTCGCCGCCTCGGGCATGCTGCCGGTGATCGTGTTCCTGCTGCTTGGCGGGGTGATCGCGGACCGGCTGCCGCGGCAGCAGGTGGTGGCGGGCGCGAACGTGCTGCAGGCGCTGGCCCAGGCCGGGTCGGCCGCGCTGGTGCTGAGCGGCCGGGCCCAGGTCTGGGAGCTGATGGCGCTGGCCGCGGTCCGCGGCGTCGGGCTGGGCTTTTACTACCCGGCCGCCACGGGCCTGCTGCCGCAGACGGTCGCGGAGCAGCACCGGGCGCAGGCCAACGCGATGGACCGGATCGGCCGGAACACCGCGCTGATCACCGGCTCGGCACTGGGTGGCGTGCTGGTGGGAGTGGCCGGGCCGGGCTGGGGCCTGGTCCTCGACGCGGCCAGCTACGCCGTGGCCGCCCTGCTCCGCATCGGCATGCGCATCCCGGCCCAGCCCCGCGGCGAGGCCGGCCGGATGCTGCACGAGCTGCGCGAAGGCTGGCAGGAATTCTCCTCCCGGCGCTGGCTGTGGGCCATCGTGCTGGAGTTCTCGCTGCTGGTCGCGGTGTGGGACGGGGCGATCGACGTGCTCGGCCCGGTGGTCGCGCACGACCAGCTCGGCGGCGCGCACAGCTGGGGAATCGTGCTGGCCGCCCAGTCCGCCGGGGCGGTGCTCGGCGGGCTCGGGATGATCAGGTTCCGGCCGCGGCGGATGCTGCTGATCGGCAGCCTGGGCGTGGCGCCGGCCTCGGCTCTGCTGTTCACGCTGGCCGTGCCGCTCGCGGTGCCGGTCATCGCGGTGGCCGCGTTTGCCGCCGGGGTGGGCATCGAGGTCTTCGAGGTCAACTGGGCGACCGCGATGCAGCAGGAGGTTCCGCCGGCCGCGCTGTCCCGGGTGTCCTCGTACGACGCGATGGGCAGCTGGGGGCTGGCGCCGGTCGGCACCGTCGTCGCTGGACCGCTGGCGCTGGCGCTGGGCACGCCGGTGGTGCTGGTCGGGGGCGGGGTACTGATCGTCCTGCTGAGCGCGGCCGTGTTCTGCGTGCCCGAAGTCCGGCAGCTACGCCGAGCGGCCGGTGCGGGCACTCTCGATCGCGTGGCATAGTGAGGCATGGCTGCGCACACGCAGGTACTGCCCGCGGGTCGGCTGTTCACCGGCCACGCTGCGCTCAGTGGTCACGCCGCGCTCGGTGTAGGCGGGGTGGTTCACTTCATCTGGCGGCTGTTCATCTGGCGGCTCTTCTGGCGCTGGAGCCTGCTGATCTGGCACATCAAGACGTTCGGCCCGGTCATCCTGCTGCTGATCGTGCTGGCCGTGGCGATGTGGCTGGTGCTGCGCTCCCGGCGCAGGCAGGACGCCAGGCGCCGGCCAGGCTCGCCCGACGACGGCGCCCCGGGCCCGCGGGACCGGTAACCGTCAGAGCACGGCGCCGTCGTCCGGCCCGGAGTCGCGCGGCGGCCGGTCGCCCATCCGCATGACCAGGGTGGCGAAACCACCGACGAACGCGGCCACCGCCAGGAACGCGCCCCAGCCGGGGATGACCCAGCCCGCCACGGTGGCGATGAGCAGGTAGGCCGGCCCGCCGAACAGGGCGGCCCAGGCGCCCTTGGCGACCGGATCGAGCGAGGGCAGCGGCGGCGGCTCCGGAGGGACGAAGTTCTCCTCGTCCGAGGCCGGTGGCGGCGGCGGGACGGCGCTGGCCGGCCGGATGATCCGCGGCTTAGGGTCGTCGGACAGGTCCAGCATCATGGCTGGATCGGTGTCCGGCCCTGGGTCGGCGGCCGGGCCGGCGTCCGGCGGCACGGCCAGGTTCTCGCGCTCCGGCCACGGCGGCTCGCCGCTGGCCGGGTCGGGCTCGACGGTGAAGTTCGCGATCAGGTCGTGCCAGGCGGACTCCTCACCGCTTGCGCCGGCGGCCACGCGATACCCCCTCCCCGTTCACTCCGTCTCCGCGGGCGAGTGCGCGCGGACGAACTCGAGACTCCCGGCGAAGATGGCCGGGGCGTCATTATCCAGGGTGGCCACATGGTAGCTATCGGCGCAATCCCGAACGTCCACCTGGGTAGCGGTCAGGCCGGCCCGCAGCACCCGCATGCTGGCCGGCCCGACGACATGATCGATGGTGCTCCGGTAGATCAGCACCGGCTGGGTCACGTCGCCCAATCGTGCCTTGGTCAGCTTCCACAGTGCGGGCAGCGTGGCCGCGGCGCGCACCGGGACCCGGGTGTAGCCGAGCTCGCTGACGCCTTCCTTCTTGATGTCGCTGGTTATGCCGGGCAGCGACGGCACCACCAGCTTCAGCACCGGGGCCAATAGGAACAATTTGGTGTCCGCGGCCACCGACGGGTTGACCAGCACCAGCCCGCTCACCGCCGGGCCGCGGATTTCGGCCATCCGCAGCGCCAGGCAGCTACCCATGGACAGCCCCATGACGAAGATCTCGCTGGCCTGCCCGCGGAGTTCCTCGAAGGCACGGTCCACTTCCGCGTACCAGTCTTCCCACCGGGTCCGGGCCATCTCCTGCCAGGTGGTGCCGTGCCCGGGCAGCCGGGGCAGCGACACGGTCAGCCCGGCCCCGGCCAGGTATTCGGCCCACGGCCGCAGCGAGCCAGGCGAGCCGGTGAATCCGTGGCAGAGCAGCACGCCGGTGCGGCCACCGCGGTGGAAGTAGGGCTCCGCGCCTGGCATGACTGGCATGACTGCATCGTCCTCCCCGCGCTGGCCGGCTGCGCCGAGCGCTCTGGCATCGTCGCACGCGGCGCCCCCGCACGCACCGCAACAGGGCCATCCGCTTTCGGCCCATCTCGTGGCACGATTGGGGCGTGTTCTACTGGGTGGTCAAGGCGATTCTCGGGCCGTTCCTCAGGCTGATCTTCCGGCCGTGGGCCGAGGGCATCGAGAACGTCCCCCGCGACGGGCCCGCCATCATCGCCAGCAACCACCTGTCCTTCGCCGATCACTTCTTCGGGCCGCTGCCGCTGCCGCGCAAGGTCATCTACCTGGCCAAGTCCGAGTACTTCACCGGGCGCGGGCTCAAGGGCCTGGTCAGCAAGGCGTTCTTCAGCGGCGTCGGGCAGATCCCGGTGGACCGGGCCGGCGGCCTGGCCGGCGAGCGCGCGCTGAACACCGGGCTGCGCGTGCTGGCCAAGGGTGAGCTGCTCGGCATCTACCCGGAGGGCACCAGGACCCCGGACGGGCGGCTCTACCGGGGCAAGACCGGAGTGGCCCGGCTGGCGCTGGAGTCTGGTGCGCCGGTCGTCCCGTGCGCCATGTTCGGCACGTTCGACCTGATGCCAGCGGGGAAGCATCTGCCGCGACTGCGCTTCCGGCCCGGCGTGCGATACGGCCAGGCACTCGACTTCTCCCGCTACGCCGGGCTCGAATCAGACCGGCTGGTGCTGCGCGCCGTGACCGACGAGATCATGTACGCGATCATGAACCTGGCCCATCAGGAATATGTGGACGAGGACGCGCAGCACGCCAAGGCGCGGCTAACGGCCGAGGTCAAGGCCGAGCGGCTGGCACACGCGGCGACGCAGAGTCATCCGGGCGGCTAGCCCGGCGCCGCCTGGCACGGGCCCGGCCCCGGGCGAGCAGCCGGTGCCGGGCGATCCGCCCGGCCCGCTGCACCAGGAGGGCCAGCGCGAGCAGCGCCGCGGCCGCGATGCCGTCCAGCCAGAAGTGGTTCGCGGTGACCACCACCGCCAGCAGGGTGAGGGCCGGGTAACCGAGTGCGAGCCAGCGCCACCGGCTGCCGGACACGTGCACCACCACCAGCGCCACCAGCAGCGCCCAGCCGACATGCACCGAGGGCATCGCGGAGAGCTGGTCGGCGTTGAAGCCGGCCACCGAGCCGTAGACCGACTGGCCGTACTGCGCGGCGGTGTCAATCATGTTGTCACCCGGCAGCATCCGGGGCGGCGCCACCGGCACCAGCTGGATCAGCAGCGCGCCCGCGGTGAACAGGACGAGCGTGGTGCGCACCTGCGGGTAGTGCCGCCGATGCCAGATATAGACCCAGAGCAGGCAGCCGATGACCACGGCGAAGTGCAGCCCCGCGTAGTAGAGGTTCAGCGCCTGAACGATCAGCGGGTGGCTCAGGAACGCCTGCTGGACCCCGGTTTCACTGGGTAGGTGCACGGCGCGTTCGGCGTGCCAGATCCATTGCGCCCGGTCGATGGCCCCGTCCGGGCCCAGCACCGCGTAGCTGCCGGCTAGCTGCCACAGCGCGAACAGGGCCAGCAGCACGGCCGCCTCCTGCAGGAAACCGGCCGCGGACCTGAGCCGTGGCCGGCTGGCCCGGCGGCAGCCCACCGCCGCACCCGCCAGGCAGGCCGCGGTCACAGCCGCCGCCCGCCAGGACAGCTCAAGGTCCACCATGGCGCCGCGTCTCCATCCCCGTCCGATCCCCGTCCGGCTCGCCCGCAATACCCGTTGTACATCTCTGGTTCACCGGCTGGCTCACAGACCCCCCTGGGTATCCGCTGGCCAGCTCGGCGCAGAGACCAGATCGTGCCCGGCGTGTCGTATCAACCGGCTTTCCCGGGCCACTCAGCGAACGCTAGGGTTACGGCCCTTGATTAAGGAGTTGGGTGCATGACTGACACGCCGCTGGGGACGGAAAGTCGCCCTGGAGCGCCGGGCGGTCCGACCGCGTCCCCCGATGAGATACTCGTTGCCTTCGCCGAGCCGGCTCAGCAGAACCGGCTCACCGTGCTGGTCCGGATCATCCTGGCCATCCCGCACCTGGTGGTGCTGTGGGCGCTGGGCATCGCGGCCGAGATCGTCGTGATCATCTGCTGGTTCGCCGCGCTGGTTCTGGGCCGCCTGCCGGAGGGGCTGGCCGGGTTCCTGACCGGCTACCTGCGCTGGCTGGTCCGGGTGCAGGCGTACCTGTTCCTGCTCACCGACCGGTACCCGCCGTTCGAGCTGGATGAGGCCGACTACCCGGTGCAGTTGCTGCTGCGGCCGGGTCCGCTGAACCGGCTGGCCGTCTTTTTCCGGATCATCCTGGCCATCCCGGCCTACCTGCTCACCCTGCTGGTGCTGTTCGGCATGGAAACGATCGTCATGTTCGTGACCTGGCTGATCGTGCTCATCGCGGGGCGGATGCCCAGGCCGCTGCACGAGGCCATCGCGGCCGGGCTGCGCTACTACATCCGGTTCGCCGGATACATGTTCCTGGTCACCGGCACGTACCCATGGGGACTGTTCGGCGATCAGCCGGACCTGACGACCGCGCCGCCAGGGGTCACGCCGCCCGCCGGCTACGGCCAGCCCGCGCCGGGCTACGGCCAGCCCGCGCCGGGCTACGGCCAGCCCGCGCCCGGGTACGGTCAGCCCGGGTACGAGCCACCGGCCGGGTACGGCCAGCCGGGTCCCGGTTATGCCGAGCCTGGCTATGGCCAGCCTGGTCCCGGCTACGACCAGCCGGCGGCCTATGGCCAGCCCGCGGCCGTGACCGGCTGGCTGGGCGGCGCCCAGCCGTGGCGGCTGGTGCTGTCCAGCGGGGCCAAGAGCCTGGTCGGCATGTTCCTGGCCATCGGCGTGCTCGTCCTGGTGCTCTACGCGGTGCTGATCGGCGTGGCGGTCTCGTCCAACAACACCGTGAGCAAGGCCGACGCCGCGCTGTCCGTGGAGAGCGCGTACGCGTCACTCAGCACCACCGTGGCCACTTTCGACTCCAACGTCTCTGCCTGCGGCGGCAAGCTCAGCTGCGTGAACCGGGTGGACGCGCGGATGTCCCAGGCGTTCCGCAAGTTCGGCTCGGACCTGCACGGGATCTCCATGCCTACCCCGGCGTCCAGCGCGTCGTCGGCCACGGTGCAGTCGAACGCGAACCAGATCGCCACCGACTTCCAGCGGCTGTCCACCGCCTCCTCGGTCAGCCAGTACCAGCACACGGTGGCCAGCACCGGCCTGGAGGGGCTGCTGAACCAGTTCGACGCGGACTACCGCAGCCTGGGCCGGACGCTGGGGGTGGCCTGACGCTATTCCTCCAGGCTGGCCCAGCCCTTGACCCGGTCCACCGCGCGCCGCCAGCGGGCATAATCCGCCTCATCCCGGGGGCCGGGCTCGAAACGCCGGTCCAGCCGCCAGGTGGCGGCGAGCTCGTCCCGGGAGGACCAGGTCCCGGTGGCCAGGCCAGCCAGGAACGCGGCGCCGAGCGCGGTCGTCTCGCCCACCACCGGCCGCTCCACCGGCAGCTGGAGCTGGTCCGCCTGCATCTGCATGAGCAGGTCGTTGGCGCTGGCCCCGCCGTCCGCGCGGAGCGCCCGGCCGTGCCGCCCGGTGGCCTCAGTCAGGACCGCGGCCACGTCGCGCACCTCGAACGCGATCGCCTCCAGGGTGGCGCGGACGAGGTGCGCGCGGGTGGTGCCGCGGGTGATGCCGAACACCGCGCCGCGGGCGTCCGGGTCCCAGTCCGGCGCGCCCAGCCCGGTCAGCGCGGGCACGAACACGACGCCCCCCGAGTCGGGCACGCTGCGCGCGAGTGCCTCGCTCTGGGCCGCGTTGTCCAGCAGCCCGAGGCCGTCGCGCAGCCATTGCACCGCGGCCCCGGTCACGAACACCGAGCCTTCCAGCGCGAAGGTCAGGTGGCCGGCGCCGTCCATCCAGGCCACCGTGGACAGCAGGCCGGCCTCCGAGCGGACGATGTGCGGGCCGGTGTTGGCCAGCACGAACGATCCAGTGCCATAGGTGCACTTGGTGTCGCCGGGGGCGAAGCAGGCCTGGCCGAACAGCGCGGCCTGCTGGTCGCCGGCCAGGCCGGCCACCGGCAGGGCCAGGCCGAGGAACGCGCCGGGGTCGGTGACCGCGGCCACCCCCGTGGACGGCACCACCTCGGGCAGCGCCCGCGGCGGCACCCGCAGCAGTTCGCACAGCTCGGCGGACCACTCGCCCGCCTGGATGTCGAACAGCAGGGTGCGGGAGGCGTTGGAGGCGTCCGTCACGTGCCGGGCGCCGCCGGTCATCCGGGCGACCAGGTACGAGTCCACGGTGCCCACGGCCAGCGTGCCGTCGGCCAGGCCCTGCCAGGTGGCGGCTCGTGCTCGGCCAGCCAGGTCACCTTGGTACCGGTGAAATAGGGGTCCAGGCGCAGCCCCGTCAGCGTGGCCACCCGGGCCTCGTGGCCGGCCTCGCGGAGCTGCGCGCAGATCCGCGCCGTCCGCCGATCCTGCCAGACGATGGCCCGGCGCGGGGCGGCCAGCGTGACCCGGTCCCAGAGCACCGCGGTCTCCCGCTGGTTGGTGAGGCCGACGCAGCGCACCGCCGCGCCGCCGGCCCGGTCCAGGGCCTGGCGGCAGGCGGTGAGGGTGGCCTGCCAGATGTCCTCGGGCAGGTGCTCGACCCAGCCCGGCTGCGGGAAATACTGGCGGAACTCCTGATAGCCACGGCTGGCCACCAGGCCGGCCTCGGTGACGACCAACGCGGTCACGCCGGTTGTCCCGGCATCAATAGCGAGGACGCTCATGGGGACTAGTGTTGCCTCTATGCGAGTCGGAGTGCTGACGGGCGGCGGAGACTGCCCAGGATTGAACGCGGTCATCAGGGCGCTGGTTCGCCGGGGGACGCCGGAATTCGGGTTCGAATTCGTGGGCTTCCGGGACGGCTGGCGCGGGCCGCTGGAGGGGGACACGGTACCCCTCGACGTGCAGGCGGTGCGTGGCATCCTGCCGCGAGGCGGGACGATCCTGGGTTCGTCGCGGACCAACCCGCTGGCCGACAGCGCCAGCGCGGGCGGCCGCTCCGGCGTGGAGCGGATCAAGGACAACCTGGCCGCGCTCGGCGTCGACGCCCTGGTGGCAATCGGCGGCGAGGACACCCTGGGCGCTGCGACCCGGCTGTACGAGGCTGGCGTCCGGGTGGTCGGCGTGCCCAAGACCATCGACAACGACCTCGGGGCCACCGACTACACGTTCGGCTTCGACACCGCGGTGAACATCGCGATGGAGGCCATCGACCGGCTGCACACCACCGCCGAGAGCCACCACCGCGCGCTGATCTGCGAGGTGATGGGGCGGCACGCCGGGTGGATCGCGCTGCACGCCGGGATGGCCGGCGGGGCCAACGTCATCCTCATCCCGGAAAAGCCGTTCAGCATCGAGAAGGTGTGCGCGTACGTGCAGCACCGGTTCGAGACGCGGTACGCGCCCATCGTCGTGGTCGCCGAGGGCGCCACCCCCCAGGACGACGATATCCAGGTGTCGGACCAGCGGCTGGACGCGTTCGGTCACGTCCGGCTGGGCGGGATCGGCAACCTGCTGGCCGACGAGATCGAGAAGCGGACCGGCAAGGAAGCCCGCTGCACGGTGCTCGGCCACACCCAGCGCGGTGGCACACCGACGGCGTTCGACCGGGTGCTCGCCACCAGGTTCGGCGAGCATGCCATCGGCGCCGTACACGATGGGGCGTTCGGCATGATGGTGGCCTTGCGTGGGACGGACATCGTTCGGGTGCCGCTGACCGAAGCCACCCGCCAGATCAAGACGGTGCCGCCGGAGCGCTACGCGGAAGCCGAGGTGTTCTTCGGCTAGCGGCTCAGCGGACCCGGACGGCGACCAGGCACGCGTCGTCGCTGGTGTCCGCGCGTGAGCTGGTCAGCAGATGGTCGGCGAAGCGGCCGATATCTTCGACCGGCTGGCTGGCCAGGCGGCACAGCGTCTGCAGCGAGTCGTCGATGGCCTCATGGCGCCGCTCGACCAGCCCGTCGGTGTACAGCAGCAGCGCGTCGCCCGGGACCAGCTCGGTCGTCACCTCGTGGTAACGGCTGGCCGGGTCGGCGCCGACCAGCACCCCGATCGGCAGCTGCAGCTCGCTGGCCACCCCCGCGCGGATCAGCAGTGGCGGCAGGTGGCCGGCCCGGGCCCAGTGCAGCGTCCGGTCGGCCGGGCGGAACACGCCGCACACCACGGTGCCGATGATCCCGTCGGTCAGCTGGCAGGCCACTTCGTTCAGCCAGCCGAGCAGCGCGGCGGGCCCGGCGCCGGTGATGGCCAGCCCGCGCAGGCAGTTGCGCAGCGCGACCATGCCGGTGACCGCGTCGATGCCGTGCCCGGCGATGTCCCCGACCACCAGCAGCACGTCGCCACCGGGCAGCGGCACCGTGTCGTACCAGTCGCCGCTGACCAGGTTCCCCGGCCCAGCGGGGCGGTACCGCGCGGCCACGTCCAGCCCGGGGATCTCGGCCGGCGCGGCGGCCTGCGGGGTGATGGCCTGCTGCAGCCGGACCGCCAGCCGGTGCTCCTCGGCGGCGCGTTCCTCGCTGTCGGCCAGCCGGTCGCGGGTGGCGGCGAAGGCCACCTGGGTGTGATAGTCCGCGGAGACGTCCTGGTAGGCGCCACGCACGGCGATCAGGGTGCCGGCCTGGTCCATGATCGGCTCGGCGAAGGCGCGGATCTGCCGGACGCTCTCGTCCTCGGCCCGGATGACCCGGAACACCGCGGCCGCCTCCCGCCTGTCCCGCAGCAGGGTGGACCGGAAGGTCTCTACCGAGGCCCGGTCGTCGGCCGGGACGTGCGCGGTCAGCTGGCCGATCGGCACCGGGTCATCGGGCCGCCAGGCCGAACAGCGCGTACGTCGGCTCGGTCCACAGCACATCCCCGGTGAGCAGGTTCTCCTCCCAGCCGCCGATCCGGCCGAGCCGCTGCGCCTGGTGCAGCAGCCCGCCGAGCCGTTCCACCTCGTCGGCCCGCTGCCAGGCGATGACCACGCCGTCGTACAGCCGGCTGATGCGAACCTTCAGCATCGGGGTGAGCGTGCTGTCCCCGACCGGGGTGCTGAAGACGGCCCCGGAGACGCGGCAGGCCCGGCCGGTGGCCAGCACGCGGACCGCCTGGTCGAATAGCCCGCTGGCCAGCGCGGCGCCCGGGTACATCTCCAGCAGCGGGCGGCCGGCGATGTCCGCTGGCGGCAGGCAGGCCGGATCGCGGAAACCCTCGCTGAGGTAGCTGATCAGGAAGTCGGTGACCTGGCCGCCGGCCCGCACCGCCTTGGCGTACATGGCGCTGCCCAGCAGCCCGTCCAGCAGGCTGAAGGCCCAGGACGCGCGCTGGTCAGCGGCCAGCCCGCCGGTGCGCAGCCGGGTGCCGACGGCCTGCGCGCACACCCCGGCCAGCGCGCTGAGCTGGCGGCGCAGCGGGCGGCTGAACTCGCTGAGCGGCCCGGGCCAGCAGATCTCCAGGGCCCCGATGGGGGCGCCGGGACCGGGCAGCGGCAGCACGGCGCGTGCACCCCGCGGCCAGTCGCCGAGCAGCGGGGTGCCCGCGTCCGGGCCGCCCGGCGGGCCAGCGGGCCACCAGGTGTCGGTGCCGTCGTCCGCCGCCCACAGCGCCGGGGTGCGCAGGTCCGGGTGGATGCGCCGCCACCGGCTGGCGTCGCGCGCCGCGAAACCGGCCTGCCCGGCCAGTTCCAGGCCGCCATCGGGCTCGGCCAGCCATACCGCGACGGCGGCCGCGCCCGCGTCGGCCAGGGCCTCCTCCAGCAGCGCGGTGGCGAGGCCGGTGCCGTCCGCCGCGGTCTCCATGGCCGCCGCGGCCAGCATGCCGCCCGGCCCGCCGTTGACGGCCGGGACCGCACCGGCCGGGCCGGCGTCGGCGGCGGCCGCGCCCGCGTCGGCCGCGGCCCGGTGGCCGTTGCTGGCCCGGGCCGGGGACGGCTGGCCGGTGATGTTCGCGGCCAGCTCGGCCAGGCTGGTGCCGGACTCGGCGGACAGGTGCTCGAGCTGCTCCTGGGCGTCGGCTGGGGAGCAGCCCAGTCGTTCCATCAGCATGCCCCGGGCCAGGTCGACCACGGACCGGGCGGCCGCCGCGGACTGCAGTCCGTCCAGCTCATACCGCTGGCGCGCGATCAGCGCGCTCAATCGCGCGAAGTCTGCGCCGCTCGGGGGTGTCACGTACCTGACCTTCCGGAGATTAAGCGGCTTGATTGACCAGGCTACCGGCGGGGAGTGTCCCTAACGCCTATTTTTAGCCTCGTCGGCTTGCAGGGACTGGCACAGTTACCTGCAATGGATCATGAGGAGTCCGCCATGGCGCAGGCAGCGCTGGGCAGCCAGCCCGCCGATCCGCGGCTGCAACAGCTGCTGGATGGGCTGACCGCGGTACGCGGCGGGGACTTCAGCACCCGCCTCCCACATACCGGTGACCCGCTGATGGATGAGATCGCCGACGTGTTCAACGCCATGACCGATCAGCTGGCGTTGTTCACCTCGGAGGTGACCCGGGTGGCCCGGGAGGTCGGCACCGAGGGCAAGCTCGGCGGCCAGGCGCAGGTGCCGGGGGTCGCGGGCACGTGGAAGGACCTCACCGAGTCGGTCAACGCGATGGCCGACAAACTGACCGGCCAGGTCCGGGACATCGCCCAGGTCGCCACCGCGGTGGCCCGGGGCGACCTGACCCAGAAGATCACCGTGGACGTCAAGGGCGAGATGCTGGCCCTCAAGGGCACCCTGAACACCATGGTCAACCAGCTGTCCGCGTTCGCCGACGAGGTGACCCGGGTGGCCCGCGAGGTGGGCACCGAGGGCCGCCTGGGCGGTCAGGCCCAGGTCCCGGGGGTGGGCGGGACCTGGCGGGACCTGACCGACTCGGTCAACTTCATGGCCGGCAACCTCACCAGCCAGGTGCGCAACATCGCGCTGGTGACCACGGCGGTGGCGCAGGGCGACCTGTCCAAGAAGATCGACGTGGACGCGCGCGGCGAGATCCTGGAGCTGAAGACCACGATCAACACGATGGTGGATCAGCTGTCGTCGTTCGCGGCCGAGGTCACCCGGGTGGCCCGGGAAGTGGGCAGCCTGGGCCGGCTCGGCGGGCAGGCCGAGGTGGAAGGGGTCTCCGGCACCTGGAAGCGGCTGACCGAGAACGTCAACGAACTGGCCGGCAACCTGACCCGGCAGGTGCGGGCCATCGCCGAGGTGACCAGCGCGGTGGCCACCGGGGACCTGACCAGGTCCATCTCGGTGGAGGCCGAGGGGGAGGTGGCCGAGCTCAAGGACAACATCAACGCGATGGTGCAGTCGCTGCGCGAGACCACCAAGGCCAACCAGGAGCAGTACTGGCTGAAGACCAACCTGGCCCGGATCTCCGGCCTGCTGCAGGGGCACCGGGACCTGCCCACGCTGGCCGAGCTGATCATGGACGAGCTGATCCCGCTGGTCGGCGCGCAGCACGGCACGTTCTTCATCAAGGACGACACCAGCGAGGGCGCGATCCTCCGGCTGATCGCCGGGTACGGGCAGCGTGCGGACCTGGCCGCGCCCAGTCAGTTCCGGCTCGGCCAGTCGCTGATCGGCCAGGTGGCGAAGACCCGCAAGACGATCGTGGTGGAGGACGCGCCGCCGGACTACGTGCAGATCTCCTCCGGGCTCGGCGACGGGTCGCCGGCCAGCCTGATCGTGCTGCCCATTGTGTTCGAGGGGCAGGTGCTCGGCGTCATCGAGGCCGGCTCGTTCAGCCGGTTCACCCAGGTGCACCAGGACTTCCTGGAGCAGCTGATGGAGACGATCGGGGCCATCGTCAACTCGATCATCGTCAATTCGCGGACCGACCACCTGCTGCAGGAGTCACAGCGGCTGGCCGGGGAGCTGCAGGCGCGCACTGGGGAGCTGCAGGCCCGGCAGGAGGAACTGCAGCGGTCCAACGCCGACCTCGAGGACAAGGCGGCTCAGCTGGCCCGGCAGAAGCGCGACATCGAGATCAAGAACGCTGAGATCGAGCAGGCCCGGCAGGAGATCGAGGAACGGGCCAAGCAGCTCGACATGGCCTCCCGGTACAAGTCGCAGTTCCTCGCGAACGTCTCGCATGAACTGCGCACCCCGCTGAACAGCCTGCTCATCCTGGCCCGGCTGCTGGGCGAGAACTCGGCCGAGAACCTGACCGCCAAGCAGGTCGAGTACGCCAAGGTGATCCACTCGTCCGGGTCGGACCTGCTGCTGCTGATCAACGACATCCTGGACCTGTCCCGGGTGGAGGCGGGCAAGCTGGACATGCACCCGGAGCGGTTCCCGCTGGGCGCGCTGGCCGAGGACCTGCGCACCGTGTTCGAGCCGCTGGCGGCCGAGAAGGCGCTGCACTTCACCGTCAGCACCGCCCCGGACGTGCCGGATGAGCTGCTCACCGACCGGCAGCGGCTCCGCCAGGTGCTGCACAACCTGCTGTCCAACGCGGTCAAGTTCACCCAGCAGGGCACGGTGGAACTGCGCATCGGGCTGGCCGGGCCCCAGGCCGGCGGCCCGGACGACGTGGTCGCGTTCTCGGTGACCGACACCGGGATCGGCATCTCCGACGACAGCCTCAAAACGATCTTCGAGGCGTTCCAGCAGGGCGACGGCACCACCAGCCGCCGGTACGGCGGCACCGGGCTCGGGCTGGCCATCAGCCGGGAGGTGGCGGCCGTGCTCGGCGGGCGGATCAGCGCGGAGAGCCAGCCGGGCGGCGGGAGCACGTTCACCTTGTACCTGCCGGTGGCCTACCGGGGTACCGCCGATGGGCTGCCGGCTGCGGATGGACTGGCGGCCGCTGGGGGACTGGTCGGCGCCGAAGGACTGGACCGTGCTGACGAGCCGGCCACCGAGCCGGTGCCCGGGCTGGGCGGGGAGGTGCTGGCACCGGCCGGCGCCCCGGGCGAGTCCGGGGCGCACCACCAGGTCCGCGGCAAGAAGGTGCTGATCGTGGACGACGATCTGCGGAACGCCTTTGCCATCAGCAGCGTCCTCGAACTGTACGGGCTGTCGGTCAGCCACGCCGTCGGCGGCCGCCACGGCATCGAGGCGCTGCGCGCCGATCCGGGTATCGACCTGGTGCTGATGGACGTGATGATGCCGGAGATGGACGGGTACTCCACGACGGCCGCGATCCGGGAGATGCCACAGTTCGCCGACCTGCCGGTCATCGTGGTCACCGCGCGGGCCATGCCGGGGGACCGGGACAAGGCGCTGGCCGCGGGGGCCAGTGACTACGTGACCAAGCCGGTGGACACCGACGAACTGCTCGGCTGCATCAGCCGGTGGCTCGCGCCCCGGCCAGCCGGCGGCTGAGCAGGCCGGCTGGACGGCGGGAGCAGCAGGCAGCTGTCCCCGAACTCGTGCCACAGGTAGCCGGCCTGTTCCGCGGCCCGGTAGGCCGCCCGCACCAGCGCGGTCCCGGCCACCGCGGTGAGCAGGTCCAGGTGCGAGGCGCCCTCGTCGTGCCAGCCGGTGATCAGGCCGGTGACTACCCGGGCCGGCCGGGCCGCGCCGATCACCAGCTCGGTCAGCCCGCTGCTGGCCCGCACCCGGCCGCCGGGCACCGCGGCGCTTTCCAGCGCCCGGGTGCTGGTCGTGCCGACCGCCACCACCCGGCGCCCGGCCGCCCGGGTCAGGTTCACCAGATCCGCGGTGGCCGGCGGGACCGAGAACCATTCCGGCAGCGGCGCCTCGCCCGATTCCAGCGACGCCACCCCGGCGTGCAGCGTCACCGTGGCCAGCAGCACCCCGGCCGAGATCAGCTCGGTGACCAGCTCCGCGGTGAACGGCCGGGCCGCGCTGGGCATCTCGGCGCTGCCGGGGGAGCGGGCGAACACGGTCTGGTAGGCCGACAGCGGCCACCGGTCCGGCACGTAGCCGTAGCGGACCGGCCTGCCATGCCCGGCCTCCAGCGCCGCGACGTCCCCGGCCACCGCCGCCGCCCACATCCGCGGACCGGGCGGGCCCGGGTCAGCCAGGCCACAGTCCGGGCCAGCGCGGCCACGGCCGGGGCCAGTGCGGCGGCCCGGGCCAGTGCGGCCGCGGCCCGGGAGGGCGTGCAGCAGGGTGACCGTGGCGTCGCCGGGCAGGCTGATCGTCTCCCCGGCCGCGGCGTCGGTCACCCGGGCCACGGCCGGCTCCTCGGTCCGCAGTTCCACCAGCCAGGTCCCGTCGGCCAGCCGGCCGGACCAGTGCACCAGCACCGGGCGGCCGTCGGCGCGCCGCCCGGGCACGGCCGCGGCCACGGTGGCCGAGGTGTTGACGACCAGCAGGTCACCCGGCGCCAGGTAGCCCGGTAGGTCGCAGAAGCGGGCATGCAGCACGCCGTCCGGCGTGGCGACCAGCAGCCGGACTCCGTCCCGGGCCAGGCCGCGCGCTTCCGGCGGGGAGCCGGCCGCGCGCCTCACCGGGACACCGCCGGCACGCTGAGGTCGCCGGCCCGGTAGCGCCCGCTGGGCGGCCGCCCGGTGATCAGCCGGAGCAGGGCCGCCGCGGCCACCTCCGGCTCCGGCCGGTCCGAGATGTCCTCCCCGGGGAAGGCCTGCTGGTGCAGGTCGGTGCGCATGTCGCCAGGGTCGAACGCGTAGCAGCGCAGCGACGGCTGCTCGGCCGCGAGGATGGCGGTGAGCTGGTCCAGGGCGGCCTTGGCCGAGCCGTAGCCGCCCCATCCCGGGTAGGCCTCGGTGGCCGCGTCGGAACTCACGTTGACGATGGTTCCGGCCGCCGCGGCCAGCGGGCCGGCCAGCAGCTGGATGACGGCCAGCGGGGCGAACACGTTGGTCTCGTAGACGCGGCTGAGCTCGGCCAGCGGGTAGCCGCTCAGCTCCGGCTGCGGGCTGGGGCCGAGCCGGCTGGCGTTGTTCACCAGCAGGTCCAGCCGGCCCATCCGGCGCACCGCGGCGGCGAGCTGGGCGCGGTGCGCCGGGTCGGTCACGTCACCGGGCAGCTCGGTCACGCCGGCCAGCCCGCGCATTGCGCTGGCCAGCACGTCCGGCCGCCGGGCATCGACAACGAGGGACCAGCCGCGTTCGGCCAGGGCGTGTGCGGTGGCGCGGCCCAGGCCCATGGACGCGCCGGTGATCACGGCAGTAGGCATGTACGTCTCCAGATCCGTCGACTGCTGCCATACTCATAGTTGAAGTTAACTTCATGTCAACTGGGCCAGGGGGCTGGATGCGCACCACCGACTTGCTCACCGTGGGCGAGATCTCCCGGCGCAGCGGTTTCGCCGAGTCGGCCATCCGGTATTACGAACGGCTCGGCCTGCTGGCCGCGACCCGGACGGCGGGCGGTCAGCGCCGGTTCGAGCGCGGCATGCTGCGCCGGCTGGCGTTCATCCGGGCCGCCCGGA
This sequence comes from uncultured Actinomycetes bacterium, assembly GCA_963717125.1. Lineage (GTDB taxonomy): Bacteria > Actinomycetota > Actinomycetes > Streptosporangiales > Streptosporangiaceae > RYN-230. The sequence goes on along the minus strand of CAVQVG010000007.1, from coordinate 610,589 downwards.
ACGTCGGGCTGAGCCTGACCGAGGTTTCCGACGCGCTGGCCTCGCTGCCGGCCGGCCGCACGCCCACCCGGGCCGACTGGACCCGGCTGTCCCGCGGCTGGCGGGAACGGCTGGACGAGCAGATCGACGCGCTCGTCGCGCTGCGCGACGGCCTGGACTCATGTATTGGCTGCGGCTGCCTGTCCTTGCAGCGGTGCGCCATCTCCAACCCCGGCGACACCGCCCGGGCCGGCGGTCCCGGCGCCGCCTACCTGCCCGCCGGCCTGCGCCGGGAGGACAGCCGTCTGGCTGGGCCGGTCACCGGGCCGGTCACCGGGCCGGTCATCGGGCCTGGCCGCGGGCCAGCCGGCCAGCCTGGTGGAGCTGATGCCGGGTCCAGCCGCGCCTGGCCAGGTCCAGCGGCGCCGTCGCGGCGGTGAAGAGCCCGGCGGCGCGCCCACTGCCCGCCGGGACCGGGTCTGCCCTGGGGGCGTATTCACCACCACGGCAGAGCAGGAACAGTTGCCGGCCAGCGCGCTGCCCAGGTCAGCGCGTTCCAGGTCGTCACCGCGTTCGCGTTCGGGCCGGTCGCGTTTGCCGCCGCCGGGCCAGTCGCGTTTGCCGCCGCCGGGCCAGCCGCCGCCTGGTTCGGCGCCGCACCAGTGCTCGGTTTCGTCGCGGCCTGGTGCGTGCTGAGCGCGGCGCTGGTCCTGGCCGTGCGGGCGGTGCGCCAGGTCCGCTCTGGCCCGGCCGGCCAGTTGACCGAATAGCCAGCCGCCGCTGGGGTATGCGTAGTCGCGTGAAGAAGCTTCTGGAACTCGTGGTATGTCTGCTTCATCCGCTGGCCGTCGTGCTGATGTGGATCGACCTGGTGACCGACCGGCCGGACCTGTCCACCGTCGGCAAGGTGGCCTGGGCCCTGTTCGGCCTCATCCCGCTGGTGCCGTTCCTCTACGTGCTGACCGGCGGCGACCTGTGGTGACCCGGCTGCCTGAGCTGGCCCCGGAGACCGCTCAGGCCTGGATCGCCCGGTGGGATCTGCAGCAGCAGGACCACCTGCCGGACCGGGAAGAACGCTTCACGGCCCTGATCGACGCCGTCGAGGCCGGGCCGGCCGCCCCGATCCGCTGGTGCTGGACCTGGGCTGCGGCCCCGGCTCGCTGTCCGTCCGGCTGCTGGACCGGATCCCGGCCGCCTCCGTGCTGGCCATCGACGCCGACCCCCTGCTGCTTGCGCTGGGCCAGGCTGCCTACGCCGGGCGGCCCGGGCTCCGGTTCGCCGAAGGCGACCTGCGCACGCCGGGCTGGGCGGCCGCGCTCGGCCTGGACCGCCCGGCAGACCTGGCGGTGAGCACCACCGCGCTGCACTGGCTGCCCGAACCCGCGTTGCGCGCCATGTACGCGGAACTCGCTGGCGTGCTGCGGCCCGCAGGCCTGCTGCTGGACGGAGACCACTTCACCGGCGGCGAGCACACCGGGCCGGTGATCGCCCAGCTCAGCGAGGCGCTGACCGAACGGGCCGAACTGCGCCGCTTCCCGCTCGGCCACGGCGAGACGTGGTCCGGCTGGTGGGCGGCGGTGGCCGCCGATCCCCAGCTGGCCGAGCTGGCGGCCCGGCGGGAGCGGCTGGCGCTGGACGCGGCGCACCACGGCTCACCGTCCGGCTGGCTGGCCACCCACGTGGACGCGCTGCAGGCGGCCGGGTTCAGCGAGGTCGGCACGCTGTGGCAGGCCGGCAACAACCGGATCCTGTGCGCGGTGGCCGCCAGCTGAGCTACCCGCTCAGCTACCCGCTCAGCTGCCCGCGGAGCTAACTGCCGGCTACCCGGTGTAGCCAGCGGGCACGGTCGTTGTACTCCCATGTACAGCAACGTACAATTGTCGCCATGACGTCGATGTCCGTCTCCGAGGCCCGGGCGGCGCTGCCCCAGCTACTGTCCCGCGTCCAGGATGGTGAGGAAGTGACGATAACCCGGCACGGCCAGCCCGTCGCCGTCCTGGTTCGCCCCGATATCCTGCGCAGCCGCCGCGCGGCGGTGGTGCTGGACGACGCGGAGCGGATCCACGAACTGCTCACCGACGCCGCGGCCACCGACCTGCCCGGAGGCCCCGGGCTGACCGCGGAGCGGGCCGAGGAGCTGATCGGCCAGATCAGGGCCGGGCGAGATGCCCGCTGATGGACGCCTTCGACGCCGACGCGCTGATCTACGCGGCGGTACCCGGTCATCCGCTCGGTGAACGGGTGGCCGCCCTGTTCCGGACGGTCGGCCCGGGAACGCTGGCCGGCACCGGCTCGGTGCTGCTGCTGCCGGAGGTGCTCGGCAAGCCCTTGCGCGATGGCGCCACGGACGAAGTCCGGTTCTTGGCCGGCCTGCTGGCCCGGCTCGATCTGCGTCCGGCCGACCGGGCCACCGCCGAGCTCGCGACTGCCCTGGCCAGCAGGTACCGGCTGAAAGCGGCCGACGCGATCCACCTGGCCACGGCCGTGGGCGTGGCCGCCGACCGGTTCATCACCAACAACCAGCGCGACTTCCCGACCACGATCACCGAGATAGCGGTCACCTACCCGGCCGACCTGTCCGCCGGCTGAGCTGCTAACAATCAAGGGTGCGAATTTTTGCCCTTCTAAGGGCGAAAATTCGCACCACTGGCGATTGCCGCCTAGTACCGGCTTGCCGTACCCGGCCGATCTGCCCGATGGCACGAGCTGACCTGGCGGACTACGGTTCGTCATAGCGCGTGCCGCCCGGCCGGGCCGGCCCGCGCCGCCCGACGACCGCGCGTCACTGTGGAGGCGCAGTATGGAAACGCCGCTCACCCCGCTTGACTTCGCGCGCCGCACCCGCCGGCTGCACGGCGGCCGGGAGGCGGTGGTGGATGGCGACCTGCGGCTCAGCTATGAGCAGTTCTTCGACCGCTGCGACCGGTGGTCAGCGGCGCTGCAGGGGCTCGGCGTCCAGCCCGGCGACCGGGTGGCCACCATTGCCCCGAACACGCACGCTCAGCTGGCTTCGTTCTACGCGGTACCGCAACTCGGCGCGGTGCTGGTGCCGATCAACTACCGGCTGTCCGGCGACGACTTCGGCTACATCGTGAACCACTCCGGGGCCAGCGTGCTGTGTGTGGACCGGGACTACCTGGACACGGTGGACCAGATCCGGGATCAGCTGCCGGGGGTCAAGCATTTCGTGGCCTTCGACGCCGTCCGGGACGGCTGGCTGGACTATCCGGCCATGGTGGCCGCGGCCGGCCCGGACTTCACCCGCCCGGAGATCGGCGAGCGGGACCTGCTGACGATCAACTACACCAGCGGGACCACGGCCCGTCCCAAGGGCGTGATGATCACCCACCGGAACGCGGCCATGAACAGCATCGGCACCCTGCTGCACCTGCCGATGGGGGTGGCGGAGCGGTACCTGTGGACGCTGCCGATGTTCCACGCCAACGGCTGGACGTACACCTGGACGGTGACCGCCGCCGCGGCCACCCACGTATGCCTGCGCAAGGTGGACCCGGGCACGGTCTTCGAGCTCATCCGCCAGGAGCAGGTAGGTAGCCTGTGCGCCGCCCCCACCGTGCTGATCTCGCTGGCCAACGCGCCCGCCGAGGTGCGCGGCCAGGTCCCGCCCGGCGTCCGGGTGGTGACCGCCGGGGCCCCGCCCGCCGCGGCTACCATCGAGCGGCTCGAAGAGCAGTTCGGCTGGGAGGTCACGCAGGTCTACGGGCTCACCGAGACGGCGCCGTTCATCACCGTGTGCGCGCCACTGCCCGAGCACGAGAAGCTCACCCCGGCCGAGCGGGCGGTGCAGAAGGCGCGCACCGGGGTCGAGCTGATCACCTCGGGTGAGCTGCGGGTGGTGGACACCGACGGCGCCGAGGTTCCGGCGGACGGGCAGACCCTGGGCGAGATCGTGGTCCGCGGCAACGTCGTGATGGACGGTTACTACCACGACCCGGAGGCCACCGAGCGGGCGATGGGCGACGGCTGGTTCCACACCGGGGACGCCGCGGTCGTGCACCCGGACGGGTACGTGGAGATCCGGGACCGGATCAAGGACGTGATCATCAGCGGCGGGGAGAACATCTCCTCGATCGAGGTGGAGGGCACGCTGCTGCGCCATCCGGCCATCCGGGAAGCCGCCATCGTCGGTCTGCCCGACGAGAAGTGGGGCGAGACACCGCACGCGTTCGTGGTGCTGAAGGACGGCGAGACCGCGACCGAGGCGGAGATCGTCGAGTTCACCCGGGAGCGGCTGGCCCACTTCAAGGCGCCGCGCGGGGTGACGTTCGTCACCGAGCTGCCGAAGACCGCGACCGGGAAGATCCAGAAATTCGTGCTCCGCCAGGGCGCGCCGAACCTGGCCCCGCAGTAGCGGATCAGGCCGCGAGCGGGCGCGGCCCGGAGCAGGAGCGGATCAGGCCGCGAACCGGCGCGGCCCGGAGCAGGAGCGGGTCAGGCCGCGAACCGGCGCAGTCCGGATGCGATGCCGGGCATCGTCAGCCTGCCCCGGATCAGCTCGTACATGAACTGCTGGGCGGCGTCCTCGTCCAGCGGCTCGGCCAGCGGGCAGCCGTTCACGCCCAGGAAGAACCAGGTCGCGTTCCAGGTCAGCCGCTTGTTGCCGTTGACCAGGGCGTAGCTGCGGCCAAGCCCCTCCATCAGGGCGGCCGCCTTGTCCCAGATGCCGGGGTACACGTCCTGCCCGCTGGCGGTCTGCTGCGGCCGCGCCAGCGCGGCGGTGAGATCGGAGAAATCGCGGACCCGGGCGGGCTCGCCGGTGACCAGGCTGGCTACTTCCAGCGCGTCGTCAGTGGTCAGGAAGTACGTCACTGGGCCAGGCGCTTGTTCAGGGCCGCACTGATCCGGGCTACCCGCAGCAGTTCCTCCCGGCGGCGGTCGGCGTCGGCGTACACCGCGCCGATCAGGATGTCCCTGGCGTATTCCGGCACGCTGCGGCCGGCCGCCGCGGCGGTCACCCTGAGTAGCTCGTACTCGTGGTCCTCCAGTGGCACCTGAATCGTCTGCTTAGCCACACAGAGCATGATGGCATCCCCCGGGTGACGGCTGGCAAGCCGGTCAGCGACAGGACGGTGCCAGCCCGGACGGTCACGCTGCGTTCGCCGGTCACGCTGCGCTCGCGGGTCACGCTGCGCTTGGGCAGGGCACCGCGCGACGCGGATCGAGCAGATCCGGTTCGGACGCCATGAACAGGTCCTTGCCGGTGACGTGCCAGCCCGCTTCCAGCAGCGGCCGGACCGCCGGGTGCGGGGCGGGCAGGCACACCCGGGCCCGGCCCTCCGGCGCGTCCAGGCTGGCCAGCAGCCCCAGCACGGCCGCGGTGGCGTCGGCGTCACTCGCCCCGGGCGGCACCGCCAGGTGCACGATGCCGTACTCGTCCCCGTGCCCGGCTACCGTGCCCGCGGCCAGCACCCCGCTCTCCAGCACCCCGCTCTCCCACACCCCGCCCTCCCACACCCCGCTCTCCAGCACCCCGCCCTCCCACACCCCGCTCTCCAGCACCTCGCCCGCCCGCACCGGGCGCTCCCGCAGCACCCCCTCCAGCGACACTCCCTCGCGCAACACCAGGGCCGACTGCCCGTGCGGCCGGGCCGCCCAGGCCCGGTGATCCGCGGCCCGGTCCACCCCGGTCCAGCGCGCCTCAGCCGTCGCGACCACGGCCGGGTCGACCGCCGCCACCGACCAGCCGGCCGGGGCGGCCACCGCGGCCACTCCAGCCACCACGGCCACTCCAGCCACCACGGCCACTCCGGCCACCGCGGCCGGGGGGGCTACCGCGGCCACCGGCCCGGCCAGGTACAGCAGCGGCCACCAGGCGTCCACGCCGAACCTGGTGTACAGCGGCAGGGCGTGCGCGTGCAGGCTGCTGAACGTCATCCGGCGTGGCTCATCCCGCCACAACTGAGCCAGCACGGCCTGGCCGATGCCCTGCCCATGCGCGTCCGGGTGCACGAACAGGTCACAGAGCATACTCACCGCGGCCGGGCCGGTCCCGATCCGCCGGGTGGCGCCGAACCCGGCCAGCGCGCCGTCCCGCACGGCGACCAGCAGCCGGCCGTTGGCCAGCAGCCAGTCCAGGTAGGCCGGGTCCGATCCGGCCCACTCCTCGTCCTGCCCGGTGGCCACCGCGACCTTGGCGATGGCGGGCACGTCGGCCGCGGTGGCGGCGCGCACCAGGGTCGAGGTCATCGGCTGAGCTCCTCGATACGGCTGGCGATGAAGGCACGTTCCGGCGCGGCTGGCGCCAGCTCCAGCGCGGTGCGGTAGGCGGAGACGGCGTCCGCCGCGCGGCCGAGCCGGCCGAGCAGCTCGGCCCGGGCGATGTGCAGCTGCGGCCAGCGGGCCAGCTGGCGGTCCGCGCTGACCCCGTCGAGCATAGCCAGGCCGGCCGCGGGCCCCTCGGCCATGGCCACCGCGGCGGCCCGGTTGGCGGCCACCACCGGGGTCGGCTCGTAGCGCAGCAGCTCACCGTAGAGCGCGGCGATCTCCCGCCAGTCGGTGTCCGCGGCCGACCCGGCGCAGGAATGGCAGGCGGCGATCGCGGCCTGCAGCTGGTAGCGGCCAGGCCGGCCGAGCCGCAGCGCCTGGCCGAGCCGGGCCTCGCCATCGGCGATCTTGGCCCGGTCCCAGCGCGACCGGTCCTGGTCGGCCAGCAGCACCAGGTCGCCGGTGTCGCTGACCCGGGCCGGCGCGCGTCGGTGAGCAGCAGCAACGCGAGCAGCCCGGCCACCTCCGGGTCGCTGGGGAGCAGGCCGGCCAGTGCCCGGGCCAGCCGGATCGCCTGCTCGCACAGGTCGCCGCGGACCAGGGCGTCCCCGCTGACCGGCTTGTGCCCGGCGGTGAAGACCAGATAGACGACCCGGAGCACGCCGCCGATCCGGTCCGGCAGCTCGGCCGGCGGCGGCACCCGCAGTGGGATCCCGGCGTCCCGGATCTTGCGCTTGGCCCGGACCAGGCGCTGCGCCATGGTCGGTTCCGGGACGAGGAACACGGCGGCGATGTCCGCCGTGGGCAGCCCGCACACGGTGCGCAGGGTCAGCGGCACCCGCACCGCCGGGTCGAGGGCAGGGTGACAGCAGGCCAGGATCAGGCCGAGCTCGTCATCGGCCCGGGACGCCCAGTCCAGCCCGGCCGGCCCTTCCGGACCGGCCCGCACCGCGCTATCCCAGGCCGCCGCCGCTTCCTTCGCGCCGCGGCGGCTGTCCCGGCGCAACCGGTCGGTCGCCTTGTGCCGGGCCACGCTGATCAGCCAGGCCCGGGGGTGGCCCGGCACGCCCTCGGCCGGCCACTGCTGGAGCGCCGTGGCGCACGCGTCCTGAACCCCGTCCTCGGCCGCCTCGAGGTCGCCCACCAGGCGGGCGACGGTAGCCACCGCCGCCCACCAGTGCGTGCGGAACAACGCCTCGTACTGCTCGCTCAGCCGGGCACCCCCGCCGAATCGCTGGCCGCCGCGCCGCGCTGCGCGTCGATCCGGGCCGCCGCGGCGGCCCGGGCCGGGGCCGACTCCGGCAGTTGCACCACCGGGCGCACCTCCACCTTGCCGTCGAACGCGGTCGGCACGGTGGCCGCCCAGCGCAACGCCTCGTCCAGGTCCGCGCAGTCGATCAGCGTGTAGCCGCCGAACTGCTCCTTGATCTCGGCGGCCGGGCCGTCGGTGAGCAGCGTCTCGCCGTCGCGCACCTGGACGGTGGTCGCGCTGGCGGGCGGCTGCAGCGGCCCGCAGTCGATCAGCACCCCGGCCCGGGCCATCGCCTCGGTGGCGGCCCGCCAGTCGCTGATCATTTTCTGGCCCTCGGGGCTGCCCGGGGCGGGCAGCGGCTGGTCGGGTCCGTACAGCAGGAACAGGTACCTCATGGTGATCTCCCGTCGTCCGTGGCCGTCACGGCTTCCGCCAGGTAGTCGAACGGCCCAGGCCAGGATCGACAGGTGCTAGCCGTCGATGGCCTCGACGAACATCCGCGACCCCGGCGGCGCTATCTTCCCGTAGTCGGCCGCGGTGGCCTGCCCCTCCGGGGTGGAGAACGCGGCGTCCAGCGCGGCCCGGTCGGTGAAATACAGCTCGGCGATGCGGTACCAGGAGTGCTCGCCGCTGTCGAGCGGCGCGTCAATGCGGCCCGACTCGGCGCGCTGCAGCCCCGGTATCGCCCGGACCAGCGGTACGTGCACGCCCAGGTAGTGCTCGTCGAAGGCGTCCGGGTCCGCGGGGTGGGTGTACAGCACCACGAGTTTGACCGTCATTTCGGCACCGTACCTTCGAATCGGCTGGTTCGGGGCACCCGCGGCGGCCCAGGATGCTGGCAGACTGGGCAGATGTCGGCAATCATGACCGGCCGCGTGCCGCCAGACGTGAGCACCGGCTATGAGCCCTGCGTGCTGCTCAAGGTGGGCGAGATCGTCCTCAAAGGCGGCAACAGGCAGTACTTCGAGCGCCTGCTGCAAGCCAACCTGCGCCGGGCGCTGCGCGATCTCGACACCCCGGTGCGGCTGTGGAACCGCAACGGCCTCATCGTGCTCCGGCTGGCCGCCGAGCATGGCCACGCGGCCGGCCCGGCCGCCGAGGCGGCCATGGACACGATCGCCGAGCGGGTCCGGGACGTGATGGGCATCGCCCGGGTCTGCCGCGCGGTCCGGGTGCCCAAGGACGCGGAACTGGCCGCCGCCACCGCCGTCGCGCTGGCGGCCGGCCGGGCCGGCTCGTTCGCGGTCCGGGCCCGGCGCCGCGACAAGCGGTTCCCGGTGACCTCGGCGGAGCTGGCCGAGCGCATCGGCGCCCAGGTGCAGCAGGCCTACGGCTACCCGGTTGACCTGAAGCACCCGGATCTCACCATCTTCGTCGAGGTGGACCACCACGAGGTGTTCGTGTACACCGACGCGTCGGCCGGCCAGGGCGGGCTGCCGGTCGGCATGAGCGGCCGCGCGCTGGTGCTGATGTCCGGCGGGATCGACTCACCGGTGGCCGCGTACCGGATGATGCGGCGCGGGCTGCGCTGCGACTTCCTGCACTTCTCCGGCATGCCGCTGACCGGACCCGAGTCCGTGTACAAGGCGTATGGGCTGATGTACCAGCTGGACCGCTTCCAGTGCGACTCCCGGCTGTGGGTAGTGGCGTTCGGTAAGACACAACAGAAGCTGGCCTCGTCCGGTGCGAGCCGGCTGCAGATCGTCGCGCAGCGCCGGCTAATGCTCAAAACCGGCGAGGTGCTGGCCCGCCGCCTCGGCGCGGCCGCGCTGGTGACCGGCGACTCGCTGGGCCAGGTGAGCAGCCAGACGCTGACCAACCTGACCGCGCTGGACGACGCGGTCACGCTGCCCATCCTGCGCCCGCTGATCGGCCTGGACAAGCTGGAGATCATGGCCGAGGCGCGCCGGATCCGCACCCTGGCCCTGTCCGAGCTGCCCGACCAGGACTGCTGCACGCTGCTCACCCCGCGCCAGGTGGAAACCCGGGCCCGGATCGACGACCTGCGCCGGCTGGAGGCCCGGCTGGACGCCGCGGACCTGGCCGAGGAGCTGGCCGACATCGCCCAGCAGTACCAGCCGGACCACAGCTGAGATCTTCCTGCTGAACGCCCGTCCCGGGTGGCTGTCACCAGCACGCCCGGGACGGTACCGCGCCGGTCGAGGCCGGTTACCCGGCCGGGCCGTGCGCCCAGCTGGTGGCATAGGCCCGCGGAAGGTCAGCTGGAGGAGGCCGGCACCGGGATACGGGCTGCGGCTTCGGCGGGGGACAGGGGCGGGGTGAGAGTGCGGCCCATCAGCGGCGGCAGATGCGCCGCGATGGCCGCCAGTTCGCGGATGTCGGCGTCGAGCAGGGCCTGGTCGCCGTCGCAGAGCGCGGCGGTGGGCTCCGGGTGCACGTCGATGATCAGGCCGTCGGCGCCGACGGCGATAGCGGCCCGGGTCAGCGGCAGCACCAGGTCGCGGCGGCCGCCGGAGTGTGACGGGTTGACGATGACCGGCAGGTGCGACAGCCGCTGGGCGACCGGGACGGCGCTGATGTCCAGGGTGTTGCGGGTGGCCTTTTCGAAGGTGCGGATGCCCCGCTCGCACAGCACGATGTCCAGGTTGCCGCGCTGGGCGATGTATTCGGCCGCCATCAGCCATTCCTCGATGGTGGCCGAGAAGCCGCGTTTGAGCAGTACCGGCTTGCCCGCCGAGCCGACGGCCTGCAGCAGCGCGAAGTTCTGCATGTTCCGGGTGCCGACCTGGAGCATGTCCGCGTGGTCGCAGATCAGGTCCACGTCGCGCGGGTCGATCACCTCGGTCACGGTAGGCAGCCCGGTCTCCGCGCCCACGTCGGCCAGGATCTTCAGCCCGGCTTCGCCGAGGCCCTGGTACGCGTAGGGCGAGGTGCGTGGCTTGAACGCGCCGCCGCGCAGCAGTGACGCGCCCGCGGCCTTGGCCATCCGGGCCGCGGTCAGCGCCTGCTCCGCGCTCTCCACCGCGCACGGCCCGGCGATCACCGTGAGCGTGTCCGGTCCGATCGGGACCCCGCCGACCCGGACCACCGACCGGTTCGGGTGGTGTTCCCGGCTGACCAGCTTGTACGGCACCGAGATGCGCACCACGTCGGTCACTCCCGGCATGCTGCGCAGGTTGAGCGCGCCGAACTGGTCCACGTCCCCGACCAGGCCGACGATGGTGCGGGAAACGCCGCGGGTGATGAACGCCTCGCCGCCCGCGCCGCGGACCAGCTCGACTATCCCGTCCATATCCTGCTGAGTGGCGTCCGAGGCCATGACCACGACCATTGGGGTCCTCCTGCTGCTGTGTTTTGTCCTGGACACGAAAAAGCCCCGGGCTTGCGGCCCGGGGCTTCTGGAAGTCGCTCGCGTCAGCGCATGGTCTGGCGGGCGACCGTCCGGATGCCGGGCCGGTAGCCATACCAAAACCAGAACTGCTCACGCACGGAAGGTAGCCTAGCGCATCGACCGGCGCAGGGGTGGCCCGGGCTGGTGTTTGCCCGCATGCGAAGGTAGAAGGCGCGGGCCGCCAGAAGGGATGAGCATGGGTCAGCCGGACATGGGCCGGGCAGTCGCACACCAGCAGGGTGCGCGCGGGGTGGTGCCAGGTCAGCCGGTGCCAACTCAGCCGGTGCCAGGTCACCCGGTGCCAGCTCAGCCGGGGGCAGCTCAGCCGGGGGCAGCTCAGCCGCTTGTCGGTCAGGTGCTGGCCGCGCCGGCCCCGGGCTCCCGGCGGCTGCCGCCGGGCCAGTGCGTCCGGACGGACTGGCTCGTGCAGCACTACGGGCCGGTGCCCAGGTTCCGGCCGGAGATCTGGGACTTCCGGGTCACCGGCGTGACCGAGTCCGGTGCCGAGCACCGCTGGGACTGGGCCGGCATCGGCGCGCTGCCGCGCTGCGCGGTGACCGCCGACCTGCACTGCGTGACCAAGTGCACGATCGCGGGTATCCCGTGGGAGGGCATCGCCGCGACTGAGCTGCTTCGGCTGGCGCCGCCGGCCGGCCCGGTCACCCACGTCATGGTGTGGGCCGACTACGGGTACAGCGCGAACATCCGGGTGGATGACTTCGCCGCGGACACCACCCTGCTGGCCACCGCGGTGGCCGGGGAGCCGCTCACCCCGGAGCACGGATTCCCGATGCGGCTGGTGGTCCCGCACCTGTACGGCTGGAAGAGCGTCAAGTGGGTGCGCGCCGTGGAGTACCTGACCGAGAACCGGCGCGGGTTCTGGGAGGAACGCGGCTACCACAGTTCGGCCGACCCGTGGCACGAGGAGCGCTTCTCCTACCAGGAGGACTGACCGCGCTCAGCGCGGTGCATCGTGCCCCACGGGCGGGGCACAATGCACCGCACTAACGTCTCGGCTTCCAGCCAGACCCCTGAGCGCCGCCAGATCGGCGCATTGCGCCGCCTGCGGCCCCGGCGTCTCGACGATGAACGGGACCTGCACGGCCAGCGGATGACGCAGCAACTCGCCGAACGGAGCTGTGCCGATGAGCCCGGCACCGATGTTCTGGTGCCTATCCCGGCACGAGCCGCACGGGTCCATCGAGTCGTTGGCGTGCACCAGGCGGAGCCGTCCGGGGCCGTCCAGCGTCGCGGCCAGCGCGGCCATGGTGGCGGCCACCCCGCCGTCGGCGGCCAGGTCGTGACCGGCCGCGAACAGATGGCAGGTGTCCAGGCATACTCCCGCGCGTGGATGCCAGCCCAGCCCGTCCAGGTAGGGCCCGAGATCCTCGACCCGGCGGCAGAGCTGCTGGCCCTGCCCGGCCATCGGCTCCAGCAGCAGGTCCGGGCCGTCGTCCGGGATCGCGTCGAGCAGCGGCAGCAGGCACTCCCGGGCGAACCGCAGGCTCTTGTCCCGGTCACCACCGGCCGCCGACCCGGTATGCACGACCACGCCGCGGGCGCCGATCTCGGCGCCCCGGCGCAGCGAGTGCCGCAGCGACGCCGCGGAACGTTCCCGGGTCAGCGCGTCCGGGGAGCCGACGTTGATCAGGTACGGGGTGTGCACGTACACCGGCAGCCCGGTCGCGGCCACATGGTCACGCAGCGCACGGTCTTGCCCCGGGTCGCCCGGCGACAGCGCCCAGGACCGCGGGTTGGACACGAACACCTGCATGGCTTCCGCGCCGACGTCGGCCGCGTAACGCAGCGCACCGCTGGCCAGCCCGCCGGCCGCGAACGCGTGTACGCCGATAGGCGGGCAGGAGCGTTGAGCTATCAAAGGTCAGTGGGTGCGGGCGTAGAGCACGTTGCTGGTGCCGTCGTGCAGCACGGGACGGAAGTGGCTGCGGAAGTATGACCGGAGCGCGGGCGTCCAGGCGATCCGCCGCGGGTTGAACTTGACCGACAGCCACACGTACTGGGCGTGGTGGAACGCGCTGCGCCAGGCCGCGTCCACGGCGGGGTAGCGGGCCGCGCCGCTGGCCGCGTCGCGGCCGTGGCCCAGCGCGTAGTCGGTGCCGATGGAGTCCACCAGCAGCGAGCAGCCCGGCGCGCTGGAGTAGAACCGGTCCGCGGCGATCGTGTAGGACGCCTGGTCGGTGAGCACGCACGCGCCGGGCGGGACGATCCGGCGCACCGCGGCCAGCGCCGCCGCGCTCACCCGGGGGGTCACCGCCCGCTCCTGGTTCGCCTGCGGGATGGCCAGGGCCAGCACGGCCAGCGTGATCAAAGTCACCACCGTCCACTCCAGCCAGCCGCGGCCCGTGCTGCGCCCGGCCCGCGTGCTGGCCGACCCCGTGCTGGCCGACTGAGTGCGGGCCGGCCGGGCCAGCCTCGCCGCGGCCAGCCCGATGGACAGCCCGAGGAAGGGCGCCAGGAACGCGGGGAAGTGCAGGAAGAACTGGGCGTACCAGAGGAACGCGACCACGATCAGCGCGCAGCTGCCGACCGCGAACCAGTCCAGGTCGGTCAGCGGGCGCCGGGTGACCAGCCAGGCGACCGGGAGCGCGCCGACGATCAGCACGGTGATGGCCAGCGAGATGATCAGCACCCCGGTGCTGTTCAGGTGCAGCACCTGGCCGATCCCGGTCATCAGCCGGAGCCGCTTCTCCACCGGGGTCCGGGTGGGCACCACGCGGAACAGCTGGGCGGCGAAGAAGCTGTTGTAGAACCGGGCCGGCGCGGTCACCGCGAACGGGACGACCGGCACGCAGAAGCCGATGGCGACCCCGGCCACGAACCGGGCCGCCCGCCTGACCCCCTGGATCACCAGCAGGATCGCGACCACCAGCACCGGGAGGATGGCCCACACCTCGACGGCCCCGGCGAAGCCGAACGCCACCCCGCCCCAGACGAGGCGCCGGCCGCTGGCCGTGAACCGGTCCCCGTCCAGCAGCACGAGGGCGCCGATCAGGCAGAACAGCGTCAGCCACGGCTCCAGCAGCACGGTGTGCGCGGCCACCAGGCTGCCCGGGAAAATGGCCAGGATCCCGCAGGCCAGGCTGACCGGGATCAGGCCGCGGTGCCGGACCAGCAGGCCCACGATGAGGATGCCCGCCGAGCTCGCGAGGACGGTCAGGATGCGGCCCACCGCCATGCCCCAGGCGGTGCCGGTGACCTGGGCCAGCAGCGCGGCCGGCGTCATCAGCACGGTGATGCCGGGCGGCTGCACGATGATGAAGTCCCGGTACGGCACGGCGCCGTGCACCAGCCGCAGCGCGCTGCCGAAATAGGGCCCGTCGTCGTACTGGGTGACGCCGAGCAGGTAGCCGGGTCGGCTGAGCAGGAACAGCCGGAGCGCCAGGCCGAGGAGAGTGAAGCCGGCGATGGCCAGGCTAACCGGGTCGGCCCAGCGGCGGGTGGGCGCGGAACTACCGGCGCCAGCGGTGTCCCGCTGCGATCCGCCGGCCGCTGGCGTCACCCTGGTTCCGCTCACAGCTGTCCTTCACTGGCTGGTCACTAACCAGCCGCCCACATTATCGCAACCGTTGCCCGGCCCCGCTCAGATCGGCGCGGACGTCCCGGGAACTGGCTAGCCGGAGCGATGCGGGCAGCTCGGACGACTTCGTCACGTGCACGGTGACGTGACCATCCCGGATCAGGACGGTGACCAGCTTCATCGCCCGGCCGCGGTACACGTAGCTGGACCCGAGCTCGCGGGCCAGCCGGGTCTTGGTCACCTCGGCGTGGAAGCCGCTCGGGGTGAGCGCCCAGGTCAGGCTGACCGTGACGCGCCCGTCCAGGTCCTCGTGGGTGTCCTGGACCACCAGCGCCACCCGCTGGCCGGGCAGCATGTGCTCGATCTTGCTGGCCGCGACGCGGGTCAGGGCCAGCGAAGGATCGCGCATCACGACGCGCACCGTGTCGGATTGCCGGGGCAGGGTCAGCCCGGCCAGCGCGGCGACGACCACGGCGCCGGCGATGGCTACCGCGCTGGCCCAGCGCGGGGACAGCCAGCCTGAACCAGCCGGCACGGGCTGCGCCGCGGCCGCAGCTGTGGCCGGTGCGGGGGCCGGAGCCGGGGCTGCCGGTGCGGGGGCTGCCGGTGCGGGGGCCGGTGCGGGGGCCGGTGCGGGGGCTGCGGTCCGCGCCCGGGCCCACCGGACGGTCAGCACGATCAGCGTCCCGGTGACCAGCCAGCAGCCCACCCCGAGCGGCAGCATCAACATGATCAGGTAGCCCAGCGTGAGCAGCGTGGTGGGCCGGACCGGGATGCTCGAGTAGGTGATCAGCGCGCCCAGGCTCAGCACCAGGGTCACCGCGGCCAGCGCGGCCAGCCGGCGGCTGTGCAGCGGGCCCAGCGCCGCGGCCACGGCCACCACCAGGATGATCAGCGCCACCACCCCGGGCCACGGGCTGTGCGCCGTGATATCGCTGGCGATCCGGCCCGCCGACAGCGACGACTTCCACCAGAGCGGGACCGGCTGCACCGCGGCGGAGATGGCGCGGAGTGCGAACACCGGCCCGGTTCGCGGCCCGATGCCGGTCTCGCTGTTCTGGATGAGCGCGGACAGGTTGCCGTTGCGGCTGGTGAACTGCTGGATGAACGGCCCGCTCCAGCAGGCGATGCCGAGCACCACCCCAATGATCACCCAGCCGTAGCCGGCCTTCGCCTGCCCCGTCTTCGCCTGCTCCGTCTTGGCTTGGCCTGTCTTGGCTCGCATCGTGTCGATGCTGCCCACGACCAGGGTCAGCACCACCAGGGTGACCGAGGCCAGCGCGAACATCAGATGCGACTGGCTGGCGACGGAGGCGGTGACGACCAGTACCGGCCACCAGCCGCGGTGCCCGCACAGCACCGCCCACGCTGCGGCCAGCGCGGCCAGGAAGAAGATGGCGCCGAACGACGGGTTCCAGCTCGGCGGCACCGCGATCGGCGGCATCCAGAGGACCATGCCGATGGTCAGCGCGCTGGCGGTCAGGCCGGCCAGCTCACCGCCCGCCGCCCAGGCCGCTTCGATGGCCAGCGAGCAGGCGGCCATGCAGCAGATGGCGGCGCCCCAGAGGATCCCGTGGTTCGGGCTGATGTGCACCGGGATGGCCAGCAGCCAGTACTCCAGCGGCCCCGGGTCGAACACCCCGTGCGCGAGCCGGGTGGCCTGGCCGACCAGCGGACCGTGCGCGGTGAGCGAGTTCCACGAGCGCAGCGCGATCGCCGCGTTGTCCCCGGCCGGCCGCCAGCCGTCGCGGGCCAGCCGGACTGCCCCGGTCACGAAGGGCAGCCAGGCGGCGAGGTGCGCGACCACCCGAAGCAGGGTCGCTCGGCGGAGTATCAGCGGAGCCTTCTCGGTACTTGGGGCCCGCCTCAGCAGAATCGGGCACTCGGTCAGGCCGGCTCATAGTAGTGGATGGTGCGGCCGATTTCACCGGAAAGGCGGGCGAACCTGGCCGGGCTGACGGCGCCGCCGCCAGCCGCACCGGGCTGATACCCGCAGCCCGCTAGACGCCAACGTAGAGGGTGATCGTGCTGCCCTGCGGCGCCTGGCCGGTCGGGCTGTAGCTGAACACCTTGTTGAACGGCCCCACCTGGACCACCTTGACCTGGAAGCCCGCCTGCGACAGCGCCTGCTCGGCCTGGCTGACCGGCTGGCCGTCCACGTTGGGCACGCCGACCATCGGCGGGCCGTTGGAGATCTCGATGGTGATGACCTGGTGCGGGGTGAACGCGCCGCCGGCCGGCACCGACTGCTGAACGACCGTGCCAGCGGGCTGGCTGCTCTTCACCGTGACCTCGTTGAGCGAGACGCTGTTGGCCGCCGCCCACTGCTCGGCCACCGCCTTCTGCTGGCCGACGAAGTTTGGCACCGGCTGCCCGCTGCTCACCACCAGCGTGACCGGCTTGTCGACCGGCCAGACCATGTTGGCGTTCGGCGTGGTGCTGATCACGATCCCGGCCGGGATCGTGGTGGACGCCTGGTTCACCACCTTGCCCGGGATCAGCCCGGCCTGCCGTAGCGCGCTCTGCGCGTTGGCCAGTGTGTTCCCGGTCACCTGCGGCACGGTGGCCTGATGCGGCCCCTCGGAGACGATCAGCGCCACCGTGGCGCCTTTGCTGACCCGGGACCCGACGGCGGGTGACGTGCCGATGATGCTGCCCTTGACCACGGAGTCACTGAACTGCGGCTTGCCCATGGTGGTGCTGAACCCGGCGTTGTGCAGGGCCTGCTGGGCGGTGGCCGCGGTCAGCCGCACCACCCGGGGCACGGTGGTGTACTTGCCGGCCGACTGGTACCAGACCAGCACGGCGATCAGGATCACGGCGGCCAGGCCAGCGACGAGATAGATGAGCCTTCGGCTGAACAGCCAGCGCTGCAGCCCGGGCTCGTGCGCCCGGAGGCCGCCGCCGCCCCGGGTGCCGCTCCGGGCGCTGCCCCGGCGGCCGTACTCCGCCGCCGCCCCGGGCGTCACGACCAGGGTGTGGTTCGCCGACCGGTAGAAGCCGTCGTCCTTGACCTGCTGGGTGGCTGACCCGCCGGCGCCCAGGCCAGCCGGGGCCTGATCGCGGTGGCCGGAACCGGGCAGGCCCGGGATGAGGCCGTCCTCCGCCGGCGGCGCGGCGGGCAGGTCGTCCGGCCAGTCGGCCGGCCCGTACTCCCGGGCCGGGGCGTAGTCCCGGGCGGCCGGATAGTCCCGGGCGGGCGGATAGTCCCGGGCGGGCGGATAGTCCCGGGCGGGCGGATAGTCCGGCGGCGTAGTCCGCGGCCGGCGGGTAGTCCGCGGCCGGGGCTGGCCCGGGCGGCTGGGTCTCGCTGAGATACCGGGCCGCGGGCGTGCCTGCGCCGCCCCGGTCGCTGGGATCGGCGTTCACCGGCAGGCTGGTGCCGGGGATGGCCGGGTGGGCCGGCCCACCCGGCGGCAGGCTCCGGCGCACCTCGCTGACCCCGCGCAGGAACTGGCCCGCGTCCACCGGCCGCAGTTCCGGGTCCCGGCTGGTCGCCCGGGTGACCAGCGCGTCCAGCGACGGCGTGATGCCCGGCGCGAACCCGGACGGGGCCGGCACCGCCTCGTTGACGTGCTTGTACGCGACGGCCAGCGGCGTGTCCGCGGTGTGCGGCTGCGCGCCGGTGAGCATCTCGAACAGCATGACCCCGGCCGCATACACGTCGGTCCGCGCGTCGGCGGTGCCCCGGGAGACCTGTTCCGGGGCCAGGTAGGCGGCGGTGCCGATCAGCATGCCGGTCTTCGTGTGGCTGGTGCCGGCCATCGTCCGGGCCAGCCCGAAGTCGGCCACCTTGACCGAGTGGCCGGACGTCAGCAGCACGTTCTCCGGCTTGACGTCGCGGTGCGCGATGCCGGCCGCGTGCGCCGCGGCCAGGCCGCCCAGCATGCCGTCCATGATGTCCAGCGCGTCGCGCGGGCTGAGCCGGCCGCGCTCGTTCAGCAGGTCGCGCAGCGTGCGGCCCGGCACGTACTCCATGGCCAGGTAGAGCGTGCGCCCGTCGGCCCCCTGGTCGTACACGGCGACCACGTTCGGGTGCGACAGCCTGGCCACTGACCTGGCCTCGCCCACGAAACGGCGGACGAAGTCCTCGTCGTTGGCCAGTTCGGCGTGCATCACCTTGAGCGCGACCGTGCGGTCCAGCCTGGTGTCGGTACCCAGGTAGACAGTTGCCATCCCGCCGGTGGCAATAAGGGACTCAACCCGGTAGCGGCCGTCGAGTACCCGGCCGACGGGTGGGCGCGCAAGCGTCTGGTCCATCGCGATGATTGTATGGCCGCCCGGAGCGCCGGACCCTCAGAACACCTGTACGGTGTCGGCCGGTCACCAGGAGTAACGACCGAGATTGGGGCTGCTCCCTGACCTGCGCATTCGTGGCGGGCCGGTTTCGGCGGACCGGCTGTGGCGAGCAGCATAACCGGATATAACGCCCAGACGGTCCCCAATCACCCGGGCCGGGCCGGCCGTAGCCTAGGTGCTCGTGCGCATCGAACGGGTTGTCATCGCGGGCGGCGGCCTGGCCGGCCTGCGGACCGCGGCGGAACTTCGGGCCGGGGAGTACACCGGCCTCATCACCATGGTCGGGGCGGAGCCGCACCCGCCCTACGACCGGCCGCCGCTGTCCAAGAAGCTCATGCTCGGCGAGGTGGACTCCACCTCGATGGCCGACGAAGCGGGCGCGCTGGACCTGGATCTGCGGCTGGGCGAGACGGCGGTCGGCCTGGACGACGGGCTGCTCCGCACCGACCGGGCCGAGCTCGGGTTCGACCGCCTGGTGGTGGCGACTGGGGCCGCCCCGATCCGGCTGCCCGGCCCGGGCCCGCAGCACGTGCTGCGCACCATCGACGACGCGCTCGCCATCCGGGCCGCGCTCCAGCCCGGCACCCGGCTGACCATCGTCGGCGCGGGCTGGATCGGGGCGGAACTGGCCACCGTGGCCGCGGCCCGGGGCTGCGCGGTGACCGTGCTGGAGGCGGCGGCCGCGCCCGCCGCGGCGGCGCTCGGCGAGGCGGTGGGCGCGCGGCTGGTGCCCTGGTACGCGGCGGCTGGGGTGGACCTGCGGCTCGGCCAGCCGGTGGAGTCGGTCCAGGCGGGCGGGCTGGCCCTGCCCGGCGGCGGCTGGCTGGACGCCGACCTGGTCGTCACCGCGGTCGGGGTGCGGCCAGCCACCGGCTGGCTGGCCGGCTCCGGCGTGCGGCTGGCCGCCGGCCACCGGGATGCCGTGCAGGTGGACGCCCAGTTGCGCGCCTCGGTCCCGGGTGTGTACGCGGCCGGGGACTGCGCCGCGTTCTGGTCTGGCCGGTACGGCCAGCGGCTGCGGGTGGAGCACTGGGACACCGCGCTGCACGCGCCCCGGGTGGCCGCCGCCAACCTGCTCGGCGCCGAGCAGGCGTACGACCCGGTGCCGTACTTCTGGTCCGAGCAGTTCGGCCGCATGGTCCAGTTCGCCGGCCACCGGGACCCGGCCGACCAGGTCATCGAGCGCGGCGATCCGGGCGGCCAGCGCTGGGCGCTGGGCTGGGTCAAGGGGGAGCCGACTGGTGCGGCCGGGACTGATGGGATTAAGGTTGGCCAGCTGACCGCCGTCCTGACCGTGGGCCAGCCGCGTGATTTGCTGCAGGGCCGCCGGGTCATCGAAGCAGGCCAGCCGGTGGATACCGGCCGGTTCGCCGACCCGGCCGTAGCCGTGCGGGACGCGGTCGCGGGGTGAGCCCAACCGGTCCGGGCGGCACACAAGACTGGCCTGTCCGGGTTTGACCCCGGCCGCAGCGTGGGAAATTCGGAAACGTGGCACAGATCGACCCCCTGGCCGACGCACTCGTCGGCGACTGGCTCACTCTCTCTGAAGCCGCCGACCGGCTTGGCATCCCGCCGGGCCGGATCAGGCAGCTACTCCGCGATCGCAGGCTGCTGGCCGTCCAGCGGCCGGATGGCTCCAGGTCGGTACCCGCGGCCTTCTTCGACGGCGACCAGATCCTGAAAGGACTGCACGGCACGCTGACCGTGCTGTTCGACTGCGGGTTCGACGACGAGGAAGCGGTGCGCTGGCTGTTCACCGCGGATGACTCGCTGCCGGGCACGCCGATTCAGGCTATGGCCGAGCGTCGCTGCACCGAGGTGAACCGGCGGGCCCAGGCGCTCGCGTTCTGAGCCCTGGACACTGAACGCCCTCCCGCGGCTGGGTGCCGCCACCAGCGCGCGGGTAGCACGGGGCGGCGGGCCGCTGGCCCGCCCCTCCGGCCTCAGCCGTGCCGGGGTCGCGGTCACCGCGGGTTGGGCCAGCGCCCCGTCGGCCTCAGTCGTGCCGGGGTCGCGGTCACCGCGGGTTGGGCCAGCGGCCGTCGGCCTCAGTCGTGCCGGGGTCGCGGTCACCGCGGGTTGGGCCAGCGGCTGTCGGCCTCAGTCGTGCCGGGGTAGCGGTCACCGCGAGCTCGGCCAGCGCCCCGTCGGCCTCAGTCGTGCCGTGCGGTCGCGGTCACCGCGAGCTCAGCCAGCGCCGCCCTGGCCTCGGCCGTGATCGGCGCCGCGGCGAGCACGCCGAGCGCCTGGTCCAGGTGGCGGCTGATCAGCTGCTCGCATTCGGCCAGCGCCCCGGTGCTGGTGATCACTGCCCGCACCTCGGCCGCCGCCGCTTCGTCCAGGTCCGGGTCGCCCAGGCAGCGGTCGATGACCGCGGTCTGCCGCGGGCCGGCCCGGGCCCGGGTGATGGCCAGCAGCACGGTGCGCTTGCCCGCCCGCAGATCGTCGCTGGCTGGCTTGCCGGTCCGGTCCGGGTCGCCGAATATGCCCAGGATGTCGTCCCGGAGCTGGAACGCGACCCCGAGCGGGAGGCCGTAGCCGGTGTAGGCCGCGGTGACCCCGGCCGGGCCGTGGTCGGCCAGCGCCGGGCCGTGGCCGGCCAGCGCCGGGCCGTGGCCGGCCAGCGCCGCGCTGCCGTCGGCCAGCGCCGCGCCGCCGGCCAGCGCCGCGCCCAGGTGCAGCGGCCGCTCGATGGTGTACTTGGCCGTCTTGTACGCCACTACGCGCAGCGCGCTGGCCACGCTGTCGTCCCCGCTGGCCTGCGCCGTCAGGTCCAGGTACTGGCCGGCCATCAGCTCGCCGCGCATCACGTCGAGCACCGCCCGGCCCCGGGCCAGCGCGTCCGGCGCCAGCCCGCTGGCCGCGAACAGCTCGTCGGTCCAGCACAGCAACAGGTCGCCGAGCAGGATCGCGGCGCCGGTGCCGAACGCGGCCGCCGAGCCGCGCCAGTCCCGCTCGGCGTGGTAGGCCGCGAACTGGCGGTGCAGCGCGGGCCGTCCGCGCCGGGTGTCGCTGCCGTCCATCACGTCGTCGTGCACCAGCGCCCCCGCGTGCAGCAGCTCCAGCGCGGCCGCCGCGGTCAGCACCTCGGGGCCGTCCGCGGCGCCGGTGCCGCGCCAGCCCCAGTAGCAGAACGCCGGCCGGAGCCGTTTCCCGCCCGCCAGCAGCGCGGTCAGCGCGTCCAGCCCTGGACGCAGCTCGTCGGCCGCGCCCGGCAGCACGCTGCGCTGCCGAGCCAGGAACTCCGCCAGCACCCGGCCGACCTCGGCCCGCACCCGGTGCAGGGCGGAAACACTGTCCGGCATGCTCGCGAGACTAGCCGCCGCGCGCCCGTGACCAGCGCATCCGCCGACGGTCAGGGCGGCCAACCGTGGGGCTGGGGTTGGCTCCGTCCGCCTGGCCGCGGCTAGCCTAGAGAGATGTCATCCGGGGTCCTCCGCCGCGCACCCGCCATCCGCGACCTGCTGGCCGCGGGTGGCGAGTCGTTCTCGTTCGAGTTCATGCCGCCCAAGACCGAGGATGACGTGCGGAAGCTGTGGCGCGCCATCCGGCAGCTGGAACCGCTGCAGCCCACGTTCGTCTCGGTCACCTACGGCGCGGGCGGGTCGTCCCGGGACCGGACGATCCGGGTCACCGGGCGGATCGCGGCCGAGACCACGCTCACCCCGATGGGGCACTTCACCGCCGTCAACCACTCCATCGCCGAGCTCCGGCACGTGATCGGCTCGTACGCCGCCGTCGGGGTGCGGAACGTGCTGGCGCTGCGCGGCGACCCACCCGGCGACCCCAACGGGGAGTGGGTGGCGCATCCGGAGGGCCTGCCGTACGCGGCTGACCTGGTCCGGCTGATCCGGGCCTCCGGCGACTTCTGCGTCGGCGTGGGCGCCTTCCCCGAGGGACACCCGCGTTCCCCTGACCTGGACTCGGACATTCGGCACTTCGTGGCCAAGTGCCGCGCCGGGGCGGATTTCGCCATCACCCAGATGTTCTTCTTCGTGGAGGACTACCTGCGGCTGCGGGACCGGGTGGCTGCGGCCGGCTGCGACGTGCCGATCATCCCGGGCATCATGCCGATCACTAGCGCGCGGACGCTGGAGCGGATCGTCGTGCTGTCCGGTGCCCGGTTCCCGGCCGCGGTGGGCGACCAAGTCCGCGCGGCCGGGGCGGACAAGGCCGCGGTGCGCGAGATCGGCACCGCGTACGCGGCCGGCATGTGCCAGCGCCTGCTCGACGAGGGCGCGCCCGGACTGCACTTCTTCACGCTGAACGGGTCGGTCGCCACCCGGGACATCTACCAGCGGCTCGGCCTGGCCGAGCGCAGCCGGGCGATCAGCCGCGGCGCGGCGGGGGCGGGGCCGGCGGACCGGACCGCGGCAGGGACTGCGGCTGGGGCGGCGGGCCGGGCCGCAGTGGGAGCGCCGCCCCCATGACTGCGTACGGCGGGTCGGTGCCCGGGAACCGGTAGCCGGTGAGCAGGTCGCCGAAGCCGAGCCCGCGGTACAGCCGCCGGGCCCGGGTGTCCGCGTCCTGAGTGGACAGCAGGGCGGTGCGCTCCAGCCGGGGGTGCAGCAGCGCGGGCACCATCCGGCGGCCGATGCCGCGGCCCTGGTAGGCGGGGTGCACGTGCACCTCGGCGACCTCGAACGAGTCGCCCAGCCAGGTCTGCGCGAGGTCGTATCCGCCCCTCCGGGTCAGCGCGCTGCGGACCAGGTCGTGCCACCATTGCCCGTCCGTCCCGTGAAAGCCGTAGCTGAACGCGATGATCGGCAGCCGGCCGCTGCCCGGCTGTGAGCCCGGCCCGACCGCGCTGCCCGGCTGCGGTCGCCGCGCGTCGCCGCTGCCCCGCCGCTGGCCCGGCCCGTCCCCGCTGCCCGGCGGCGCGGGCAGCGCGGTCATCACTACGGCGCGGAACGACGGGAACTCGGTGTGCCGTTCCATGATCGCCCGGCGGCCGGGCACCTGCTCCCGCGGCGGCCGCATCGCGGCCGCGTACACCTCGACCAGGGTGTCGAGTTCCGTGAGGAAGCGCGCCTTGCCCATGTCCAGCAGCTCAGGTCCCGCGCGCACCCGGGTTAGCGTACGCGAGCCCTGTCCGTCGTGGCAGGTCCCGGTCAGCGTGGCCGGCCGTTTTGTCGTACCCGCCGGGTACCTTCGAACTCAGCTCCAAACGGCTGGACTTGCAGCCGAATCTATGTTCGAATAAATTCGAAGCCGGCCAGCCATCCCATCCCGGGGTGGCTGGTTACGGGCCGGGCGATGCGTGGGGAAGCGTCTCGCCCGGCCCGGCTCCGGATGGAAGGAGGGCCATGAGCACGGTCGCCTCAGTACGGCCAGGCCAGCCACGCTGCCGGGTTGCGCCCTCGGCGCTTTCGCTGATCGAATCTGCTCGCCGAGGGCTGGCCGATGCCGCGGATGAGTCCGGGCCGGGTGCCCGGTATGTCGCCGCCCACCTGGCCGCGCTGCGCGCGGCGGCGGCGATCGTCACGGTCAAGACGGATCCGGCGCCTGCGCCCCGGCGGAAGGCGCCGCGCAGTGTCTGGGAGCTGCTGCCCCGGGTGGAACCGGCCCTATCCGAGTGGTCCGCGTTCTTCGCCGCGGGCGCGGGCAAGCGGGCCGCCGCGGAAGCGGGCCTGACCCGGGCCGTGACCGCACGGGAGGCGGACGACCTGCTGCGTGACGCGGGGACGTTCTTGTCGCTGGCCGAGGAGGCGCTGGGGCTGCCCGGCCAGTCGCCGCTGCCGCTGCGCCCAGCGGGCTGACCCGTCGCGCTGAGACGGCGGCCTGGGACAGCGGGCTGAGACGGCGGGCTGAGACAGCGGGCTAAGACAGCGGGCTGAGACGGCGGGCTAAGACAGAAAGCTAGTGGCCTGCCAGCCATCGGCCAGCAGGCCACCAGCGAAGGGGGGCCGCCCAGGTCAGAACGCCTCGACAGCGCCCCGTGCCTCGGAGTCCAGCACGCCCCAGCTGATCAGCTCTTCGGTCAGGTTGACCGGCGACTTGTCGTAAATGACCGCCAGTGAGCGCAGGTCTTCCTGGCGGATCGACAGCACCCGGCCGTTGTAGTCGCCGCGCTGACTCTGGATCGTCGCGACGTAGCGGGCCAGCGGGCCGGCCTTGTCCTTGGGCAGCTGGGCCATCCGCTCCAGGTCGATGACCAGCTTGGGAGACGGCGCCAGCGGCGCCGGTGTGGCGTCGCCCGGCAGCAGCTCCGACACCGGCACGCCGTAGAACTCGGCCAGCTCGGCCAGCTTCTGTACGGTGACCGAACGGTCGCCGCGCTCGTAGGAGCCAACGACCACGGCCTTCCACCGGCCGCGCGACTTCTCCTCTACCCCGTGCAGGGACAGTCCTTGCTGGGTCCGGATGGCGCGTAGCCGTGCACCGAGAGTCTTGGCGTATTCAGATGGCATTGTTGTCGGCCCCCCGGCCAGTGGTCGCTTTCAGTAATTGGTTACGGACAGTGACGGTAGGCCGCAACTGCGACCAGGTCAAGCCGAATAGCAAAAAGCGGGTCAACTTACGCGTCTCGTCTCTTGCGTCCGATGCGGCGCACCTGACTCAGGCCACGCGACGCAGCCACCGGAAAGCCCGGCGGTGCAGGCCGGTTGGCTGTCCAGCGGGCCGCCTTCGGGCGGCCTGAGAGCAGTGTCGCGGGTCCGCGTTCCTTCAGTGTGACACGAATCACTCATCGTTACCCAATCCACACGCGAGCCGGCGCCACGTATCCAGCCCCGGGTCGGCCGCAATACCGCCGACTTAAGAGGCGGAAGATGATCATTCCGGTTCGTGATCAGACGATTGGTGTCGGTATAGCGACACCAATCGTCTGATCACGAGCTTGGCTCCCCGCCGGGCCCGCTCTCACTGGTCGCACCAGCACCACCGTGCTCACCAGACTCGGCCCAGCTCCGGGCGCGGGCCGCTTTAATCAGGGGCGTTGGGGTCGGCCGCTTGGCCCGGTCGGCCGCCGCGCTGAGCCCGGCCGGCCGCCCGGGACCCCGGCGCGCGGCCTTCGGCCGGGCCGGCCCCGGCCTGAGCCTGCCGGCCCCCGGCCTGGCAGCCCCCCGGCCTGAGCCGGCCCCGGCCTGAGCCGGCCCCGGCCTGAGCCCGGCCTCGGCCTGCGCCGGTCGCCGCGCTCAACTCGGCCCCGCCAGCCTGACCGCGGCCCGGCGCGTATGCGCATGTCGCATGCCTGCTGCTGGTACGGTGTGCGGGACAGATCATCCTTTAAAGCCCGTCCGGTGAGGCGGGAAAGGAGGTCCGTACCGTTGCCTGCGGTAGACCCTGCCCCGGCGCGCCCGGAGCCCGCCAGCCGCTCAGGCCCGGCGACCCGGAAGGTCGTCCTGGAGCCCGAGGAGATCAGGCGGGCGCTGACCCGGATCGCGCACGAGATCCTCGAGCGGACCGATGGCGGCGCCGGCGTCGTCCTGCTCGGCATCCCCACCCGCGGCGTCCCACTGGCCCGGCGGCTGGCCGAACGCATCGAGCAGGTAGAGGGCCGGCCCATGCCGCACGGCTCCCTTGACATCACCATGTACCGCGACGACCTGCGGCTCCGCCCGGCGCGCGCGCTCGGCCGGACCGAGGTCCCGCCGGGCGGCATCGACGGCACGATCGTGGTGCTGGTCGATGACGTGCTCTACTCCGGCCGGACCGTGCGGGCCGCGCTGGACGCGCTGAACGACCTGGGCCGCCCGCGGGCCGTCCAGCTCGCCGTGCTGATCGACCGCGGCCACCGCGAGCTGCCGGTCCGGCCCGACTACGTCGGCAAGAACCTGCCCACCGCCAAGCAGGAGGTGGTCCGGGTCATGCTGACCGAGGTGGACGGAGAGGATGCCGTGATGCTGGGGCGCGCCACCGAGCAGAGCCGCGGATGAACCGCCACCTGATCTCCGCGGGCGACCTGACCAGAGACGACGCGGTGCTCATCCTGGACACGGCCGACGAGCTGGCGCGCATCTCGGACCGCCCGATCAAGAAACTGCCCACGCTGCGCGGCCGGACCGTGGTCAACCTGTTCTTCGAAGACTCCACCCGGACCAGGATCTCGTTCGAGGCGGCCGCGAAGCGGCTGTCCGCCGACGTGATCAACTTCTCGGCCAAGGGCTCCAGCGTGGCCAAGGGGGAGAGCCTCAAGGACACCGCGCTGACCCTGGAAGCCATGGGCGCGGACGCCGTCGTCGTCCGGCACAGCGCGTCGGGAGCGCCGCAGCGGCTGGCCGGCTGGGTCCGCGGCAGCGTGGTCAACGCGGGCGACGGCTCGCACGAGCACCCGACCCAGGCGCTGCTCGACGCGTTCACGATCCGGCGCCGCTTCGGCCGCTCGGCCGGGGCCGGGTCTGGCGACGGCGCGCTCGACGGGCTGCGGGTCACCATCGTCGGCGACGTGCTGCACAGCCGGGTGGCCCGGTCCAACGTGCTGCTGCTGCACACGCTGGGCGCGGACGTGACCCTGGTCGCGCCGCCCACTCTGCTGCCGGTCGCGGTCGGCGCCTGGCCGTGCAGCGTCAGCTACGACCTCGACGCGGCGCTGCCGAAGAGCGACGTGGTGATGATGCTCCGGGTGCAGCAGGAACGGATGAACGCCGCGTACTTCCCCAGCGTCCGGGAGTACAGCCGGCGCTACGGCCTGGACGTCGCCCGGATGGCCCAGCTGCCCGACCAGGCCATCGTGATGCACCCGGGCCCGATGAACCGCGGCGTGGAGATCGCCGCCGAGGTGGCCGACTCGGCCCGGTCCACCATCGTCGAGCAGGTGGCCAACGGGGTGAGCGTGCGGATGGCCGTGCTGTATCTGCTGCTCGGCGGGGCGGAGGGGGACTCGTGACCGGGACCTGGCTGATCCGGGGAGCGCGGCCGCTGGGCGGCGCCGCCGCGGACATCCTCATCCGCGACGGCCTGATCGACTGCATCGGGGACGCCGCGGCGCCGGCCGGCGCGCAGGTCATCGGGGCGGAGGGGCTGATCGCCCTGCCCGGCCTGGTCAACCTGCACACCCACCTGCGCGAGCCGGGCCGGGAGGACGCGGAGACGGTCGAGACCGGCACCCAGGCCGCGGCGCTCGGCGGGTTCACCGCGGTGCACGCCATGGCCAACACCGACCCGGTCGCCGACACCGCGGGCGTGGTCGAGCAGATCTGGCGGCTCGGCCGCCAGGCCGGGCACTGCGACGTGCACCCGGTCGGCGCGGTGACCGTGGGCCTGGGCGGGACGCGGCTGGCCGAGCTGGGCGCGATGGCCGACTCGGCGGCCCGGGTCCGGGTGTTCTCCGACGACGGGCGTTGCGTGTCCGACGCGGTGCTGATGCGCCGGGCCCTGGAGTACGTCAAGGCGTTCGACGGGGTCATCGCGCAACACGCGCAGGAGCCGCGGCTCACCGACGGCGCGCAGCTCAACGAGGGTGAGATGTCCGGGCGGCTCGGCCTGACCGGCTGGCCCGCGGTGGCCGAGGAAGCCGTCATCGCCCGGGACTGCCTGCTCGCCGCGCACGTCGGCTCGGCGTTGCACGTCTGCCACGTGTCCACCGCCGGTTCGGTGGAGATCATCCGCTGGGCCAAGGGCAAGGGCTGGCGGGTCACCGCCGAGGTCACCCCGCATCACCTGCTGCTCACCGACAGCCTGGCGGCCAGCTACGACCCGGTGTACAAAGTCAACCCGCCGCTGCGCACGGCGGCCGACATCGCGGCGCTGCGGGCCGGGCTGGCCGACGGCACCATCGACTGCGTGGCCACTGACCACGCGCCGCACCCGGTGGAGGACAAGGAAACCGAGTGGGACACGGCGGCGTTCGGCATGACCGGGCTCGAGACCGCGCTGCGCGTGGTGCAGCAGGCCATGGTGGATACCGGGCTGCTGGACTGGGCCGGGGTCGCCGACCGGATGTCCCGGCGGCCCGCCGCCATCGGGCGGCTGCCCGGCCCAGGCGGGGCGCTGGAGGCCGGCCAGCTGGCCAGCCTGACCCTGTACGACGCCGCGGCGCACGAGGTGGTGAACCCGGCCACGCACGCCTCGCGCAGCCGGAACAGCCCGTTTGCGGGCATGGACCTGCCCGGGCGGGTGGTGGCCACGTTCCGGCGCGGCGCGCCCACCGTCCTCGACGGGAAGATCGCCTGATGCCGGCCCCGGCCGTGCTGCTCCTCGAGGACGGCACCGCGTTCCACGGCGCCGCGTTCGGCGCGGACGGCGAGACGTTCGGCGAGATGGTCTTCAACACCGGGATGACCGGCTACCAGGAGACGCTGACCGATCCCTCGTACTGCCGCCAGATCGTGGCCATGACCGCGCCGCACATCGGCAACACCGGCATCAACGACGAGGACCCGGAGTCCCGGCGGATCTGGGTCAGCGGGTACGTGGTCCGCGAGCCTTCCCGGATCGCGTCGAGCTGGCGGGCCCAGCGCAGTCTGGACGCGGAATTGCGCGCCCAGGGCGTCACCGGGATCGCCATCACCGGCACCCGGGCCCTGACCCGGCACCTCCGCGACCGCGGCGCGATGCGCGCCGTGATCAGCACCGAGTCCGGGGACCTGGCTGCGCTGCGGGAGCGGGTGCTGGCCAGCCCGCAGATGGTCGGCGCCGACCTGGCTGGCCAGGTGTCCACCGGCGAGCCGTATACGGTGCGCCCGCCGGACGGCGCCGCGGTCCGCTACCGGGTCGCCGCCGTGGACCTCGGCATCAAGACCATGACCCCGCTGTCCATGGCCCGGCGCGGCTGCGAGGTCACCGTGCTGCCCGCCGCCACCACCACGGCGGACCTCCTGGCCACCAGCCCGGACGGGGTGTTCTTCTCCAACGGCCCCGGTGACCCGGCCGCGCTCGGCTACGTGACGGCGGCGGTCCGCGACCTGCTCGGCCGCGGTGTCCCGGTGTTCGGCATCTGCCTGGGCAGCCAGGTCCTCGGCCGGGCCCTCGGCTTGGGCACGTACAAGCTGCGCTTCGGGCACCGCGGGGTGAACCAGCCGGTCAAGGACCTGGCCACCGGCCGGGTGCACATCACCAGCCACAACCACGGCTTCGCGGTCGAGATGCCGGCCAGCGCCGCGGACGGCACCCCGTTCGAGACCGGCTTTGGCCCGGCCCGGATCAGCCACGTCAACCTGAACGACGGCGTGGTCGAGGGCCTGCGGCTGCTGGACGCGCCTGCGTTCAGCGTCCAGTACCACCCCGAGGCCGCACCCGGCCCGCACGACGCGGCCGGCCTGTTCGACGACTTCTGCGCCCTGATGGAGGCGGCCCGGTGAGCGCTCCCGTAGCGGCTCGCCGTTACTTTGCACGCGAATGCGAATGGTTCGCGGAAACATGGACGAAACGGACACTTTCCCGTACCGAACGCGTGCAAAGTGGCCCTGGGCCGGGCCGCGCCGGAGGTGGTCGCGATGCCTAAGCGCGAGGACCTCAAGTCGGTGCTGGTGATCGGGTCGGGGCCGATCGTGATCGGGCAGGCCTGCGAGTTCGACTACTCGGGCACCCAGGCGTGCCGCGTGCTCCGGCAGGAGGGCATCCGGGTCAGCCTGGTCAACTCCAACCCCGCGACCATCATGACCGACCCCGAGTTCGCCGACGCCACCTACGTGGAGCCGATCACCCTGGACGTGCTGGAGAAGGTGATCGCCCGGGAACGCCCGGACGCGGTGCTGCCCACGATCGGCGGCCAGACCGCGCTGAACGCCGCCGTAAGCCTGCACGAGGCCGGCACCCTGGCCAAGTACGGCGTCGAGCTGATCGGCGCCGACATCGACGTGATCAAGTCCGGTGAGGACCGCAGCGCGTTCAAGGACATCGTCACCGGCCTGGGCGGGGACGTGCCGCGCAGCCACATCTGCCACGCCATGGACGAGTGCCTGGCCGCGGCGGCCGACCTGGGCTACCCGGTGGTCGTGCGGCCCTCGTTCACCCTGGGCGGCGCGGGCTCCGGCATCGCCTACGACGAGGACGGCCTGGGTCGGATCGCCGGGTCGGGCCTGGACGCCAGCCCGGTCACCGAGGTGCTGCTGGAAGAGTCCATCCTGGGCTGGAAGGAGTTCGAGCTGGAGCTGATGCGCGACCGCAACGACAACGTGGTCGTGGTCTGCTCCATCGAGAACATCGACCCGATGGGCGTGCACACCGGCGACTCGGTCACGGTGGCGCCCGCGATGACGCTGACCGACCGCGAGTACCAGCACATGCGGGACACCGCGATCGCGGTGGTCCGCGCGGTCGGCGTGGACACCGGCGGCTGCAACATCCAGTTCGCGGTGCACCCGGAGACCGGCCGGATGGTCGTCATCGAGATGAACCCGCGGGTGTCCCGGTCCTCCGCGCTGGCCTCCAAGGCGACCGGGTTCCCCATCGCCAAGATCGCCGCCCGGCTGGCCATCGGCTACACGCTGGACGAGATCCGCAACGACATCACCGGGGAGACGCCGGCCAGCTTCGAGCCCGCCCTGGACTACGTAGTGGTCAAGGTGCCCCGGTTCGCGTTCGAGAAGTTCCCCGGCGCCGACCCGGTGCTGACCACGCACATGAAGTCGGTCGGCGAGGCGATGGCCATCGGCCGGTCCTTCCCGGAGGCGCTGCAGAAGGCGCTCCGCTCGCTGGAGAACCCGGCCGCGCCGCTGCACTGGCGCGAGCCGCCCGGCGACCGGGCCGCGCTGCTGGAGCGCTGCGCGGTGCCACACGACGGCCGGCTGGGCACCGTGCACCAGGCGCTGCGGGCCGGCGCCACGGTGGCCGAGGCGGCCGCGGCGACCGGCATCGACCCGTGGTTCGTGGACCAGGTCCAGTTCATTCAAGATTTTGCCCAACGCCTCTCCGGGGCCAGTGCCGCCACGCCGGGCACCCGGGCGGGCGCGGGACTGGACCCCGAGGTGCTCCGGGCGGCCAAGCAGGCTGGCTTCTCCGACGACCAGCTGGGCCAGCTCACCGGCCTGGCCGAGGATCAGGTCCGGCTGCTCCGGCACGCCTTCGGCATCCGGCCGGTGTACCACACGGTGGACACCTGCGCCGCGGAGTTCGCCGCCCGCACGCCCTACCTGTACTCCACCTATGACGAGGGCACCGAGGTGCCGTCGGGCGACGCCGCCAAGGTGATCATCCTGGGCAGCGGGCCGAACCGGATCGGCCAGGGCATCGAGTTCGACTATGCCTGCGTGCACGCCTCGTTCGCGCTGAGCGCGGCCGGCTACGAGACCGTGATGGTGAACTGCAACCCGGAGACCGTGTCCACCGACTACGACACCTCCGGGCGGCTTTATTTCGAGCCGCTCACCCTGGAGGACGTGCTCGAGGTGGTACACGCCGAGCAGCGCACCGGCCCGGTGGCCGGGGTGATCGTGCAGCTTGGCGGGCAGACCCCGCTCGGCCTGGCCCGGGCGCTGGCCGCCGAGGATGTCCCGGTGGTGGGCACCAGCCCGGACGCCATCCACCTGGCCGAGGACCGCGGCGAGTTCGGCGCCGTGCTGGAAGCGGCCGGGCTGCCCGCGCCGCGCTACGGCACCGCCCGGTCCTATGCCGAGGCCAAGGCGGTGGCCGACGAGATCGGTTACCCGGTGCTGGTCCGCCCGTCGTATGTGCTCGGCGGGCGCGGCATGGAGATCGTCTACGACGACGCGACGCTGCGGGGCTACCTGGAGCGGGCCACCGCGGCCAGCCCGGATCACCCGGTGCTGATCGACCGGTTCCTGGACGACGCCATCGAGATCGACGTGGACGCGCTGTACGACGGCAGCGAGCTGTTCCTCGGCGGGGTGATGGAGCACATCGAGGAGGCCGGCATCCACTCCGGCGACTCGGCCTGTGCGCTGCCGCCGATCACGCTGGGCCGGGCCGACATCATCCGGATCCGCGAGTCCACCGCGGCCATCGCCCGCGGCGTGGGCGTGCGCGGGCTGCTCAACGTGCAGTACGCGCTGGCCGCCGGGGTGTTGTTCGTGCTGGAGGCGAACCCCCGGGCGTCGCGCACCGTGCCGTTCGTGTCCAAGGCCACCGCCACCCCGCTGGCCAAGGCGGCGGCCCGGGTCATGCTCGGCGCCAGCATCGCCGAGCTGCGCGCCGAGGGCATGCTGCCGGCCACCGGTGACGGCGGCACGCTGCCGCTGGACGCGCCGATCGCGGTCAAGGAGGCGGTGCTGCCGTTCGGCCGGTTCCGGGACCGGATCGGCCAGGGCGTGGACACCGTGCTCGGCCCGGAGATGCGGTCCACCGGCGAGGTGATGGGCATCGACGAGGCGTTCGGCACCGCGTACGCGAAGTCGCAGGCGGCGGCGTACGGGCCGCTGCCGGTCAAGGGCCGGGTGTTCGTGTCGGTGGCCAACCGGGACAAGAGGTCTATGGTTTTCCCCGTGAAACGCCTCGCCGACCTGGGCTTCGAGATCTGGGCTACCGAGGGCACCGGCGAGGTGCTGCGGCGGAACGGCGTTCGTGCCACGATCGTGCGCAAGCACAGCGACGGGCCCGGCCCGGAGGGCGAGCCGGACATCGTGGCCAGCATCCTGGCCGGCCAGGTGGACCTGATCGTGAACACGCCGTTCGGCAGCCCGGGCCAGTCCGGTCCCCGGCTGGACGGCTACGAGATCCGCACCGCCGCCGTGCGCAGCGGCGTGCCCTGCGTCACCACGGTCCAGGGACTGGCCGCCGCGGTCCAGGGCATCGAGGCGATCCAGCGCGGCGAGGTGGGAGTGCGCTCATTGCAGGAGTACGCGGTGCTGGTCCGGGGGGACGACCCCCCGGGACCGCCCGGTCGCCGCTCCGCGCCGAGCGGTGCGTCATGAGCGGTGACGGCGAGCAGGACGCGGTCCAGGTACAGGTCCGCGGCACCGTGCTCACCGTGCGCAAGGTGGACGCCTACTACGCGATGACCGTGGTCGCCCCGGGCATCGCCGCGCGCTTCCGGCCGGGGCAGTTCGTCGCCGTCGCAGTCGGGGGGCCGGATACGTCGATGCTGCTCCGGAGGGCGTTCAGTATTCATGATGTGCGCCCGGATCACGGCGGCACGGTGGAATTCGTGTTCGCGCCGGTCGGGCCGGGCACCCGGTGGCTGGCCGAGCGGCGCACCCGGGACGTGATCGACCTGGTCGGACCGCTGGGCCGGCCGTTCCCGGTGCCCCGCGACCCGGTGAGCTGCCTGCTGGTCGGCGGCGGCTACGGCAGCGCGCCGCTGTTCCCGCTGGCCGCGCGGCTGCGCAGCCGGGACTGCCAGGTGGACTTCCTGCTCGGCGCGGCCAGCGCGGACCGGGTGTTCGGCGCGCTCACCGCGCGGCGCACCGGGCGCACCGCCGCGATCACCACCGAGGACGCGTCGATGGGCATCCGCGGCCTGGTCACCGACCGGCTCACCCAGGTCATCCACGAGGCGCGCACCGACGTGATCTACGCCTGCGGCCCGATGGGCATGCTGCGCCAGGTCACCGCGCTGGCCCAGCGCTATGAGATCCCGGTGCTGACCCTGGTCGAGGAGACCATGGCGTGCGGCATCGGCGTGTGCATGACCTGCGTGCTGCCGGTCGTCGGGGACGATGGGGTGACCCGGATGGTCCGGTCCTGCGTGGCCGGCCCGGTGTTCCGCGGCGACACCGTGCGCTGGGACGACGTCGGCACGATCCCGTTCGACGCGCTGGGCGCGCCGGGCTGGAACCCGCGCCCGTCCGCGGCCGCCCGGGCCGCGAGCACTGCCGCTACCGCCATGTCCAGCTCCACCGGCAGCGCCAGCCCCACCGGCACCACCAGCTCCAGTGGCACCAGCAGCTCCAGTGGCACCAGCAGCACTCACCGTCCCCGGAACTCAACCAGCACCCCGCCCCCCAGCAGCATCTCTAGCCCCAGCAGCACCCACAATCCCCGGAGCAGCGCCAACCCCACCAGCGGTGTGAGCGGCGCGTCCGGCCCCAGCCCGGCGCGGAAGGAGCGGCATGGCGGTTGACCTGCGGACCAAGCTGGGCCACGTGGAGCTGCCCAACCCCATCCTGACCGCCTCGGGGTGCTCCGGCGCGGGCCGGGAACTGGCCCAGTTCTTCGACGTGGCCAAGATCGGCGCGGTGGTGACCAAGTCGGTGATGCTGGCGCCGCGGGCGGGCCGGCCGACGCCGCGGATGGCCGAGACGCCGAGCGGGATGCTCAACTCGATCGGGCTGCAAGGCCCCGGCATCGACGCGTTCCTCCAGCGCGATCTGCCCTGGCTGCTGTCCCGGGGCGCCCGGGCCGTGGTGTCCATCGCGGGCAGCAGCGTGGATGAGTACGCGGAACTCGCCGCACGGCTATCCGACGCGGCAGGAGTTACTGCTATCGAGGTGAATATTTCCTGTCCGAATGTCGAGGATCGCGGGATGGTTTTCTCGTGCGATCCGAATGCCTCCGCGGCCGTTATCGAAGCCGTCCGCGGCCGGGTCCGGTACGACGTCCCGGTTTTCGCGAAGTTGTCACCGGACGTGACCGACATCGTGTCGATCGCCCGGGCGTGCGTCGGCGCGGGCGCGGACGGCCTCTCGATGATCAATACCTTGCTCGGCATGACCATCGACACCGACACCATGCGGCCGGTGCTGGCCGGGGTGACCGGCGGGCTGTCCGGGCAGGCCATCCGGCCGATCGCGGTGCGCTGCATCTGGCAGGTCCGCAAGGCCCTGCCGGACGTGCCGATCATCGGCATGGGCGGGGTGCGGACCGGCCGGGACGCGCTGGAGCTGATCCTGGCCGGGGCGGCCATGGTCAGCGTGGGCACGACCATTTTCCATGATCCTTCCGCGTGCGTGCGGATCCTCCGGGAGCTCGACGACGAGCTCGCGCAGCGCGGGATCGAGCGGCTCGGCGATGTGATCGGCCGGGCTCACGAGCCGCGCGGCACGCCGCGTCGCCGGCTGTCTGGAACAGCTGTGTAGCGTTCTGTAATGAGTCCGGCGGCCTGCCGTCGCCCCCACCCGAGGAGGAGAGTTGAGCCAGCCAGCGCCCATCGCCGTGGCGCTTGATGCCCCTGACCTGGAAACAGCCGCCCGCTGGGCCGGTCTTGTCACGCCGCACGTCAGCACGGTGAAGATCGGGCTCGAGCTCTACCTGAGGTACGGCCCGGGGGTGGTGGCCTCGATCCGGGGCGCCAGCGGCGTGCAGGTCTTCCTCGACCTGAAATTGCATGACATCCCGGCCACGGTGGCGGGCGCGGTGCGGGCGGTCGCCCGGCTGCGGCCGGAACTGGTCACCGTGCACGCCACGGCCGGGCCGGAGGTGATCCGGGCCGCGGTGCAGTCCGCGCCGGACACCACGATCGCCGCGGTGACCGTGCTCACCTCGCTGGGCCCGGAGGACCTGGACTCGATCGGCATGGTCGGGCCGGTGCCGGACGCGGTGCGCCGGCTGGCCGTGCTGGCCGTCGCGGCCGGTGCCGGGGCGCTGGTCTGCTCGCCCCGCGAGGTGGCCGCGGTGCGGGCTGAGGTCGGCCCGGACATCACCCTGATCACCCCGGGCATCCGACCGGCCGGCGCGGACCGGAACGATCAGGCGCGGGTGGCCACCCCCGAGGAGGCGCTCCGTGCCGGAGCCGACCTGCTGGTCATCGGCCGCCCGATCACCGGGGCCCCGGACCCCGGCGCGGCCGCCTCCGCGATCGCCGCGCCACTGCGCCGGCTGGCGACGACGGCCGAGTGAGGGCAACTGGCATGTTTCGAGCACTACCGCACGGAGCCCATGATAGGGGCATGGGAGCACCACGTTTGACTACGTTAAGTATTCGGGACCTTCCGGAGAGTAATATCGTCCAATTTATGACGTAACAAACGGGTGTTTGCGTTGCCCCGGCGCGCTGAACTCGCTACTTTCCCTTCCCGTCCGCAGTTTTCGAATCTGAAACCCGAGGTGACCCGGAGTGGCTCTTCCTCCCCTCACTCCCGATCAGCGTGCAGCCGCCCTTGAGAAGGCCGCAAGGGCACGCAAGGAACGGGCTGAGATCAAGGCCCGGCTGAAGAAGAACGAACTGAAGTTGTCTGATGTCCTCAAGGAGGGCCAGACCGATGACGTCCTTGGGAAGATGAAAGTCTCAGCGTTGCTTGAGGCTGTCCCTGGGATCGGCAAGGTGCGTGCCCGGCAGATCATGGAGCGGCTTGGCATCGCCGAATCGCGCCGCGTTCGTGGTCTTGGTGCCAACCAGCGGGCCGCACTGGAAAACGAGTTCCGGAGTTCTATCTGACCCAGTCTGGCTACCCCAGGGGCGGGCGCGGGGGACCAAGGCCGTTGGCCGTTACGTCCGCTGATCGCGCATGCGGTACCGCGCTTGTCCGGGGGGGCGGGGTGCCAGCCAGGCTGACGGTCCTTTCCGGCCCTTCCGGGGTCGGCAAGACCACCGTGGTGGCCGGGCTTCGCAAGGAATGTCCGGAAATCTGGCTCTCGGTATCAGCGACCACCCGGGCGCCGAGACCCGGTGAAGTCAACGGCCGGCACTACCACTTTGTCAGCGACGGTGAGTTCGACCGGATGCTGGCGAGTGGCGAACTCCTCGAATGGGCCGCTTTCGCCGGCCACCGCTATGGCACGCCTCGCGGCCCGCTGGCCGGGAAACTAGCCGCCGGGGTGCCGGCCTTGCTGGTTATCGATCTTGCCGGTGCGCGGCAGGTGCGCACCGCGGTGCCGGACGCCCTGCTGGTTTTTCTGGCTCCGCCCAGCTGGCCGGAGCTGGTCCGCCGGCTGACCGGCCGGGGCACCGAGGCACCTGAGGTGATCGAGCGCAGGCTGGCGGCGGCCCAGGTAGAACTGGCCGCCGAGCACGAGTTCGACGTGACGCTGATCAACACGTCTGTCGGGGACGTGCGGCGCCAGCTGGTAGCCTTGACCATGGCCCTAGCTGGCCGATGAGCATTATTTCTCCCAAACGGAAGGCACAGAGTGGCCGGGAATCCCGCCGCCGAAGGCATCACCAACCCACCCATTGACGACCTCCTCGAGGTCGTGGACAGCAAGTACCGCCTGGTCATCATGGCGGCCAAGCGGGCGCGGCAGATCAACGCGTACTATGCCCAGCTCGGCGAGGGCCTGCTGGAGTACGTCGGCCCGCTGGTCGAGACCCGGGTCCAGGAGAAGCCGCTGTCCATCGCCCTGCGGGAGATCCGCCAGGGCCTGCTGTCCGCGGCGGAGACGGCCGAGCCGACCGGCTGAGCTCCGGCGACGCGGCTTGGGGTGAGTGACCAGTCCCGTGACCGCCGACAGCGGCACCGATAGCGTTCTGCCCGTGTCCGGGGCCCGGATCATCCTGGGCGTCGGCGCGGGCATCGCTGCGTACAAGGCCTGCGAGCTGCTGCGGCGGCTGACCGAGACCGGGCATCAGGTCCGGGTCGTACCCACCAGCGACGCGCTGCGTTTCGTCGGCGCGGCCACGTGGGCCGCGCTCTCCGGCCAGCCGGTCAGCACCAGCGTCTGGGACGACGTGCCCGAGGTTCCGCATGTCCGGCTCGGCCAGCAGGCCGACCTGGTCATCGTCGCTCCGGCGACCGCCGACCTGCTGGCCCGCGCGGCCACCGGACGGGCCGACGACCTGCTCACCGCCGTCCTGCTGACCGCGCGCTGCCCGGTGCTGTTCGCCCCGGCCATGCACACCGAGATGTGGCAGCACCCAGCCACCCAGGCCAACGTGGCCACGCTGCGCGGCCGGGGCTGCGTCGTGCTCGATCCCGCGGCCGGGCGGCTCACCGGGGCTGACAGCGGCCCAGGACGGCTCCCGGAGCCCGCGGAACTGTACGCGGCCGCGGTCCGGGTGCTGGCCCGGGGCAGCGCCGGGCTGCGGCCCGACCTGACCGGCCGGCATGTGGTGGTGTCCGCGGGCGGGACCAGGGAGGAACTCGACCCGGTCCGGTTCCTGGGCAACTGGTCGTCTGGCCGTCAGGGCTACGCGCTGGCCCGCACGGCCGCCGCCCGGGGCGCCCAGGTCACCCTGGTGTCCGCCAACGTGTCGCTGGACGATCCGGCCGGGGCCAAGGTGGTCCGGGTGACCTCGGCCCGCGAGATGCAGGCCGAGGTGACCGCGGCGGCCGTGGACGCGGACGCGGTGGTCATGGCGGCCGCGGTGGCCGACTACCGGCCGCAGACCCGCAGCGGGACCAAGGTCAAGAAGTCGGGCGCCGCGCCGGAGCCGGTGCGGCTGGTGGAGAACCCGGACATCCTGCGCGGGCTGGCCACCGGCCGGCCCCGGCCTGGCCAGGTGCTGGTCGGGTTCGCCGCGGAAACCGGGGACCTGCTGCGCAACGGCCAGGCCAAGCTGGCCGCCAAGGGCTGCGATCTGCTGGTGGTGAACCAGGTCGGCGGCGGGCTCGCGTTCGGCACCGAGGACAACGAGGCGGTCGTGCTGGCGGCCGACGGGAGCCAGACCCGGATCCCGCGCGGCCCCAAGGATGTGCTCGCCGACGTGGTCTGGGACCTGGTCGCGGCCCGGCTCAGCCGGTAGGCCAGCTGGGTCCCGTAGCTGGGACGCTCAGCGGCCGGTCCCGGATGACTGGGCAGGCCGAAAACCGGTTACTCTCCGGCTACGTTCTGCTGGCGGCCACCGGCCGTTGCGCTGCTGCACCCCATG
Organism: uncultured Actinomycetes bacterium; assembly: GCA_963717125.1. Classification (GTDB taxonomy): domain Bacteria; phylum Actinomycetota; class Actinomycetes; order Streptosporangiales; family Streptosporangiaceae; genus RYN-230. The sequence goes on along the minus strand of CAVQVG010000007.1, from coordinate 571,423 downwards.
TGGCCGGGGGGTGTTCCTGTCACGGTTGTAAGCTAACCGGGCTAAACTTCGGCCAGGTTCAGCCGCGCGCACAGGACGGGGAGTGTCAGGTGGCCCGACGTCTTTTTACCTCTGAGTCGGTGACAGAGGGTCATCCGGACAAGATGGCAGATCAGATCAGTGACGCCATCCTGGACTCGATCATCAAAGATGATCCACACGGCCATGTGGCCGTGGAGACCCTGATCACCACGGGCCAGGTGCACGTCGCCGGGGAGGTGACGACCGACACCTACGTGGACATCCCCGGGATCATCCGGGAGAAGATTCTGGAGATCGGCTACGACTCCTCGACCAAGGGCTACGACGGAGCCTCTTGCGGCGTGTCCGTGTCGATCGGTTCCCAGTCACCGGACATCGCCCAGGGTGTGCTGCAGGCGTTCGAGCACCGGGAGGGCGAGGGTTCCTCCGAGCTGGACATGCAGGGCGCAGGTGACCAGGGCCTGATGTTCGGCTACGCGTGCCGGGAAACCCCGGAGCTGATGCCGCTGCCCATCATGCTGGCGCACAAGCTGGCTCGCCGCCTGTCCGAGGTGCGGCGCAGCGGTGAGGTCCCGTACCTGCGCCCGGACGGCAAGACCCAGGTGACGATCGAGTACGCGGGGAACAAGGCGGTGCGGCTGGACACGGTCGTGGTGTCCGCGCAGCACGCCCCGGACATCGACCTCAAGGAACTGCTCGCGCCCGACGTCCGCGACCTCGTGGTGCTCCCGGTGGTCGAGCAGCTGGACATCGACACCAGCCAGTACCGGCTGCTCGTGAACCCGACCGGGCGGTTCGAGATCGGCGGCCCGATGGGTGACGCCGGGCTGACCGGCCGGAAGATCATCATCGACACGTACGGCGGGATGGCGCGGCACGGCGGCGGCGCGTTCTCCGGCAAGGACCCGTCCAAGGTGGACCGCAGCGCCGCCTACGCCATGCGCTGGGTGGCCAAGAACGTGGTCGCCGCGGGCCTCGCCGAACGCTGCGAGACGCAGGTCGCCTACGCCATCGGTAAAGCCAAGCCGGTCGGCCTGTTCGTAGAGTGCTTCGGCACCGAGCAGCTCCCGGTCGAGCGGATCCAGGACGCGGTGCTCCAGGTCTTCGACCTCCGCCCGGCCGCCATTATCCGCGACCTCGACCTGCTCCGGCCGATCTATTCGCAGACCGCGAGCTACGGGCACTTCGGCCGGGAGGAGCCGGACTTCTCCTGGGAGCGCACCGACCGCGCGGACAGCCTACGCAAGGCGGCTGGCCTGTAACCCGGCCCCGTAACCCGGCCCGAAATTACGCTCGTTACACTCCGTATCTCCCAGTACGAGCGTTTGGCCTGCCCGAACTCCAGAGCCGGTGAGCCGTTGTCCTCATCCACGCAGCGGGCTGCGTCCCCGGCCGAACCCGAGGAGGGCGCGCCCGGGCCAGCCCAGACGGCGGCAGTGCCAGCCCCGGTCCCGGCCGCCGTCCCGCTCGCGGTCCCGGTCCCGGTCCCGGTTGCGGTCCCGGTCCCGGTTGCGGTCACGGCCGGCCGGGCCGGTAACTGGGCCGCCACCGCCGCGCTCATCTGCGGCATCCTGGGCGGGGCCGTGGTCACCATCCCGGCTGCGCTGGTCCTGGGCGTGCTCGGCCTGCGCCGGGCCGGGCCGGCCCGGCGCAGGCCGGCGCGCTGCTGGCTGGCCATCGGGCTCGCCCTGGTCTGGGCCGGGGCCGTCGGCTACCTGCTGCCGCACCTGATCCGGGCGGCCGACCCCGGCTGCGAGGCGTACAAGAACAACGCGCTGACCTCCTACAACCGAGTCGCCGCCGACGTCAGCAACGGGGCCGACCGGGCCGTCCTGACCCGGGACGTGGCGGCCGCCGTGCGGCAGACCGGCCGGGCCGCACGGGACAGCGAGAACCCAGCCGCCGCGCGGTCGCTGGCCGCGTTGTCCAGCGGGCTGCACATCATGCTCACCGACATCCGGGCCGGCCGGATAGTGCCGCGCCAGGTGCTGCTCACCCTGAACAAGGACACCGACGCCGCCGACGACGCCTGTGGCACCGTCTAACCCGCCGCTATTACCACTCAGGTCATGATCATCCACGGCCTCTGCCGCCCGGAAGGGATAGCGGTCAGCCCTGACGGCACTCACATCTACGTGACCAACTACATGGCCCGGGGCACCGTAGCGGTGATTACCCGCCAGTAACGAGCATCCCCCCGCCACCCCGGGCCCGCCGCCTGTGGCCTGGGCCTGGGGGTCAGTGGCTCATGGGCGCGGCTGCTTGGCGGGGGGCCTGGCCGACCGGGGTGTCTGGTAGGACAGGACCGTGGCAGGGGCAACCAGTCAGCGGGCACCGGCGCGGCCAGACGGCAGTCAGCCGGGCCGCCGGGCGGGCCGGGGGCGGCGGCGGGACGCTGGGCCCGACGCGGCGGTGCTGCCGGTCGCCCGGGTGGCGGTGGACATCCCGCTGGCCCACCTGGACCGGCCGTTCGACTACCTGGTGCCGGAGCGGCTGGCCGACCAGGCGGTGCCGGGCTGCCGGGTCCGCGTCCGGTTCGCTGGGCAGCTCGTCGATGGGTACCTGCTGGAGCGGGTGGCGGTCAGCGAGCACCCGGGCCGGCTGGCCCGGCTGGACCGGGTGGTCTCGCCGGAGCCGGTGCTGAGCCCGGAGATCCTGGCCCTGGCCCGGGAGGTCGCCGACCGCTACGCGGGCACCATGGCCGACGTGCTGCGGCTGGCCATCCCACCGCGGCACGCCCGCGCCGAGCAGGCGGACTCGGCCGGGCCGGCGGAGACCCGGCCGGCGGACTGGGCCGCGCCGGCGGGCTCCGCCCGGTCGGCGGGCTCCGCCCGGTCGGCGGACTCGGCCAGGTCAGCGGGCTCGGCTGCGTTGGCGGACTCGGTGGCGGGGGTGGCTGGCGCGGTCGGCGGGGTGGTGCCGGAGCCGGGGCCGTGGTCCCGGTACACCGCGGGCGCCGCGTTCCTCGCCGCGCTGGCCAGCGGGCGGGCGCCACGCGCGGTCTGGTCCGCGCTGCCCGGCCCGCAGTGGCCGGACGAGATCGCCCGGGCGGCGGGCACGGCGGCGGCGGCCGGGCGGGGCGCCCTGATCGTGCTGCCGGACGCCCGCGACCTGGACCTGGTGGACGCCGCGCTGACCGGGCTACTCGGCCCGGACAGCCACGTCACGCTGTCGGCCGGCCTCGGGCCTGCGGAACGGTACCGCCGCTGGCTCGCCATCCGGCGCGGCACGGCGCGGGTTGTCGCGGGCACCCGGGCCGCGATGTTCGCGCCAGTCCATGATCTTGGCCTGGTGGTCCTCTGGGACGACGGCGACGACCTGCACGCGGAGCCGCGCGCGCCCTATCCGCATGCCCGCGAGGTGCTGGCGCTGCGCGCGCATCGCACCGGCGCGGCCGCGCTTATCGGCGGCTTCACCCGGACGGCCGAGGCGACCAGCCTGCTGGCCAGCGGCTGGGCGCAGCCGATCACCGCGGCCCGGCCGGTGCTCCGGGACCGAGCCCCGCAGGTCCGCGCGGCTGGCAGCGACGCGGAGCTGGCCCGGGACGCGGCCGCGCAGACCGCGCGGCTGCCCAGCCTGGCGCTGCGCGCCGCCCGGGACGGACTGGCCCTCGGACCCGTACTGGTGCAGGTGCCGCGGCGGGGTTACCTGGCCGCGCTGGGATGCGGCCGGTGCCGGGACCGGGCCCGGTGCGCCGAGTGTGGCGGGCCGCTCGCGCTGCCCGGGGCGGACGCCGCGCTGCGCTGCGGCTGGTGCGGCCGGCCGGAGTCTGGCTGGCGCTGCCCACGGTGCGGGTACGCGGCCGTCCGCGCCCTGGTCACCGGGGCCGGCCGGACAGCCGAGGAACTCGGCCGGGCGTTTCCCGGGTTCCCGCTGCTCACCTCGGGGGGCAGCGGGCTGATCCCGGCCGTCGACGGCACGCCGGCCCTGGTCGTCGCCACGCCCGGGGCGGAACCGCGGGCGGACGGCGGCTACGCGGCTGCGCTGCTGCTCGACGGCTGGGTGCTGCTCGGCCGGCCCAGCCTGCGGGCGGCCGAGGAGGCGCTGCGCCGCTGGCTGAACGCGGCCGCGCTGGTCCGGGCGGGCGCCGACGGCGGGCGGGTGGTGCTGGTCGCGGACTCGGCCATCCCCGCAGTCCAGGCGCTGATCCGGTGGGATCCGGTGACGCACGCCGAACGCGAGCTGGCCGAGCGGGAGGAGTTGCTGTTTCCCCCGGCGGTGCGGATGGCGTCCCTCACCGGGCCGGACGAGGCGGTCCAGGCGCTGCTGTCGGCGGCCATCCTGCCGGCCGCGACGGAGTTGCTCGGCCCGGTCGATGTGCCGCCGGACAGCATCCGGATGCTGCTGCGGGTGCCCAGGCCGGCCGGGCTCGCGCTGGCCCGGGCACTGCATGATGCGCAGGCCGCGCGCAGCGCGCGGAAGGAGCCAGGAGCGGTCCGGGTGCAACTTGACCCTGCCGAGCTGATCTGACTTCTGCCGGGAAGGCCGTAGGGTGCTGGAGTGGCCACCTCACGACGGAACTCGCGGACACGGAGTACGCCGGGTCCGGCGGGCAGCTCGGACGAGTCGGCCGGCGACCGAGACAGACCGGGTCCGCCGGACCAGCCAGCTATCGAACTGAGCGCGGTCGACCTAGCCGTCGGCAGCGCGGCCGAACAGGGCAGCGCCGGTCCGGCCGCCGCGGACCAGTCGGGTGGGGGAGGACTGCCCCGGCTGCCTACGGTGCGGCTGGCGCCCCGGGAGGAACTCGCCGCGGCGGCGCGGGTGGCCCCGCTGCTGCGCGCCGCCCGCGACGTGGCCAGGTGGGTCGGCCCGGGCCGCGCCGTGACCAAGGCGGGGCGGCTGCAGCAGCCGGAAGCGATCGCCGCCGCCACCCACCTGGAGCTGATCCCGGGCGAGTTCGAGGCGGCCTGGCGGGTCGCGGTGGCCGCGCGGATGCTGATCCTGGCCGATGGCCGCGCCGAGGCCGGGTCGCGGCTCGAAGTGCTCTCCAGCCCGGCCAGCGACGACGTGCTGGGCGCCTGGGACGCGGCGCTTGCCGTCATGCTGGCAGCCGAGGACCTCGATGGCATGGCCACCGCCCTGTACACCGTGGGCGGCCCGGTCCGGATGGACGCCCTGTTCGACGCGTACGTGGCCGCCGCGGGGGCCCGGCGGGACACGGCCGGCCCGGCTCAGGTCACGAGGCCCGGCCCGGAGATCCGCCCCAGCCAGGACCCTCAGGATGCGCGGGCGGCTCAGGAAGCACGCGCGGCCCAGGACGCCCGGGCGGCCCAGGACGAAGGCGCGGCGCTGTCGGTGGCCCTGGAGGCACTGGCCGATCTCGGCGTGGTGGAGCTCGGGGCCGACGAGGCCGGCGCGGATGAGACGGGCGGCGGGCTGACCGTCACCCTGTCGCCGCTGGGCGTGTGGGGTATACACCGGCGGCTTCGCGAACAGGGGTGGCACGTCCCGGTGGTCGGCGGCGGTGCCCGCGGCGACGCGGCCGCGCTGCTCGCCACCCTGGCCAACTGCGACGTGGAGGATGGCGAGGCCGAGATCGCCAGCTGGCTCGGCGGACGGACGGCCGCGCAGGCCGCGGCGGAACTCATCGCCGCGGCCAGCCATGGATCCCCCGGGCTGCGCGGCGCCGGGTTCGCCGTGCTGGACCGGATCGGCGCGGACGCGGTCCCGGCGGTGCGGGCCGCGCTGTCCGACCCGGTGCTGCGCGCACACTCCGCGGTGTGGCTGCACGAGCACGGCGAGAGCGCCGAACTGGGCCGGGAAGACCGCGCCTGGCTGCTCGTCGACCTGGGGGCCGGGCTGCTCGAGGAGGCTGACCCGCAGGACGTCGTCGCGGAACTGCTACCCGACGTGCCGCCGGACGCTCAGGCCGAACTCGTCGCCGGCCTGTGGCGGGTACGGCATCCGGGGGTGACCGACCTGCTCACCGCGCTCAGCGATCATCACCCTGATCCGAGCGTGGCCCGGGCCGCGCGCAAGGCCGCGTTCAAAGCCCGGTCGGCCAGCCCGGGCCAGGAAAGTTCATAGACTTGGTCAGGTAACACCCAGGTGACCTTCGTGAGCGAGGGCACGGAGCAGAAGGATGGTGCGCCATCAGCGTCAAGCCGATCCGCATCTTCGGCGACCCGGTGTTGCGCACCCCGGCCGAGCCGGTCCGCGACTTCGATGCCGAGCTGCGCAAGCTGGTCAAAGATCTCACCGACACGATGCTGGACGCCCCCGGCCTCGGCCTGGCCGCGCCGCAGATCGGCGTGGGTCTGCGGGTCTTCACCTACTACGTGGACGATGAGCTCGGGCACCTGATCAACCCGTCGCTGGACCTGTCGGACGAGACCGAGACCGACGACGAGGGCTGCCTGTCCTTCCCCGGCCTGGCCTTCCCGACGCTGCGCGCCTACGGCGCGGTGGCCAAGGGCTTCAACATGTACGGCGACCCGGTCACCGTCGAGGGCACCGGGCAACTGGCCCGGTGCGTGCAGCACGAGTCCGATCACCTCGACGGGGTGCTGTTCATCGACCGGCTCGATCCGCAGCAGCGCAAGCTGGCCAACAAGGCGATCCGCGAGGCGGAGTGGTGGGGTGAGCCCATCCCGGAGATCCGGGCCTCGCCCCACCCGACCAGCGGGAAGGCGCTATAGGGCGGCCGCATGCGACTGGTGTTCGCGGGGACCCCGCAGGCTGCCGTGCCCGCGCTGGACGCGCTGCTGGCCTCCCAGCACGAGGTGGTGGCCGTGGTGACCCGCCCGGACGCCCCGGCAGGCCGTGGCCTGCACCAGGTGCCGAGCCCCGTCGCCGAGCGCGCGGCCGGGGCCGGGATCGAGGTGCTCAAGCCGGCCCGGGTGCGGGACGAGGAATTCCTCAGCCGGCTGCGGGCCATCGCCCCGGACTGCTGCCCGGTGACCGCGTACGGCGCGCTGCTCCCGCAGTCCGCGCTGGACATCCCCAAGCACGGCTGGGTCAACCTGCATTTCTCGCTGCTCCCGGCGTGGCGTGGCGCGGCCCCGGTGCAGCACGCCATCCTGCACGGCGACGACCTGACCGGGGCGACCACCTTCCAGATCGTCCGTGAACTGGATGCCGGGCCGGTGTACGGCGTGCTGACCGAGCCGATCAGCCCCCGGGACACCGCCGGTGACCTGCTGGACCGGCTGGCCGTGTCCGGGGCCGGCCTGCTGGTCGCGACGCTGGACGGGATCGAGTCCGGGCAGCTCGAAGCGCGGCCCCAGCCAGCCGAGGGAGTGAGCCTGGCGCCCAAGATCACGATTGACGATGCCCGGGTGCGCTGGGACGAGCCTGCGCTGGCCGTGGACCGGCGAATCCGGGCCTGCACGCCCAGCCCGGGCGCGTGGACCACGCTCGGCGAGGCCAGGATCAAGCTCTGGCCGCTGACCGCACCGCCCACCGCGACCGCACCGACCACCGCGACCACCGCGACCACCCCGGACGCCCCGGCGGACGTGGCCGGCCCACTCGCGCCCGGTGAGCTGCGCCTGCTGCGGACGTCGGTGCTGGTCGGCACGGCCACCAGCCCGGTCGAGCTGGGCGACGTGCAGGCGCCGGGCAAGCGGCGGATGAAGGCCGCGGACTGGGCCCGCGGTCTGCGCCAGCCCGCCGTGGTGCTGGCCTGAGATGGCGGCGCCGAGCGAGCAGGGCCGCACCGGCCAGCCGCACCGCGGCGGGTCGCAGCGCCGCGGCAGCCAGCCTCCACGCGGCGCCCCACCGCGCGCCGGTCAGCCGCCCGCGGCCGGTCAGCCGCCCGCGGCCGGTCAGCCGCCGCGGCCGGTCAGCCGCCCGCGGCCGCCAGCCGCCGCGCACCGGCCAGCCGCCCCGGGCGGCCCGGCCGCAGCGCTCCGACCCAGCCCGCCGGGCGGCCTATGACGTGCTGATCGCCGTCGAGCAGCGCGACGCCTACGCCAACCTGCTGCTGCCCTCGGTGCTGGCCCAGCGCGGGCTGGAGGGCCGGGACGCCGCGCTGACCACCGAGCTCACCTACGGCACGCTGCGCGGCCGCGGCACGTACGACGCGATCCTCGGGGTGTGCAGCGACCGCAGCCTGGACCGGATCGACCCCCCGCTGCGCGAAGTGCTCCGGCTCGGCGCCCATCAGTTGCTCGCCACCCGGGTCCGCTCGCACGCCGCCGTGGCCACCTCGGTCGACCTGGCCCGGGACCTGGCCGGCCAGCGGTCGGCCTGCTTCGTCAACGCGGTGCTCCGCCGGGTGGCCAGCCGTGACCTGGAGACCTGGATCGGGGTGGCCGCGCCACCCCGGGACACCGATCCGCTCGGCCACCTCGCGATCCGGTACAGCCACCCGCGGTGGCTGGCGGCGGCGCTGGCCGACGCGCTCGGCGAGGACAGCCGCGGCGAGCTGGCCGAGACTGAGGCCGCCCTGGCCGCGGACGGCATCAGGCCGAGGGTCACGCTGTGTGCCGTGCCCGGGCTCGCCGACCCGGCAGAACTGGGCACCGAGGGCGTGACACCAGCCCAGTGGTCGGCGTTCGGTGCCTATCTGGAGAGCGGGGATCCGGGCGCCATCATGGCGGTGCGGCAGCGGCGCGCCGCGGTCCAGGATGAAGCCAGTCAGCTGGCCGCGATCGCGGTCGCCCGGGTCACGGTGGCCGGCCAGGACCGCCGGTGGCTGGACATGTGCGCCGGGCCGGGCGGCAAGGCGAGGCTGCTGGCCGGGCTGGCCGCGCAGCGCGGGGCGCACCTGCTGGCGGCGGACGCGCGCCCGCACCGGGCCCGGCTGGCCCGCGACGCGGTGCAGATCACCGGGGCAGCGGCCGCGGTGGCGGCGGACGGCGGCCAGCCACCCTGGCGGGCCGGCGCGTTCGACCGGGTGCTGGCCGACGTGCCGTGCACCGGCATCGGCGCGCTGCGGCGGCGTCCGGAGGCCCGGTGGCGCAAGTCACCCGGGGACGTCCAGGCGCTGGGTGGGTTGCAGCGCCGCCTGCTGCGCAGCGCGCTGGACGCGGCCCGGCCGGGCGGGGTGGTCGGCTACGTAACCTGCTCACCGCACCTGGCCGAGACCCGCGAGGTGCTGGCCGACGTGCTGGGCGACCGGGACGATGTGGAGGTGCTGGACGCGCCCGCGGTGCTGGCCGAGGTGCCGGGGCTGCGCGGCCCGGAGCCGGGCAGCCGGTACGCGCAGTTCTGGCCGCACCGGCACGGCACGGACGCGATCTTCCTGGCCCTGCTGCGCCGCCGCGGCTAGCGGAACCGGGGACGGCGCCGGGACCGCAGCGGCCGGCGGGACAGCGCCGCCCGGCCGGGCGGCCTGCTACTGGGCGCGGCTCAGCGCGCGCCCGGTCCTGGTGCGCAGCCGGGCCGACCCGATGTCCGCCTTCTGCCCCTCGGTGTAGCCGGCTCCGTACCCGCTGCCGGAATAGGTCACCCGGGTCTTGCGGGTGACCGGGTAAGCGTGCTCGATGTTCTGCGTGATCACGTACGACCGGTCGGCCAGCACCAGGGCGGTCCGCTCACCGGCCGCCCCCGGCGCGGTGGCCTGGCTGATGACCTGGTGCTCGGCGGCGCGGACCCGGGATACCACCGCGGAGGTGAAGCCGAGCAGCCAGCTGCGCCGCCAGGCCCGCGGGCTGCGGCTCCAGCCGGGGACCTGGGCGGCGGCCAGGCCATGCCACATCTGCAGCAGCAGGGAGGTGTACAGCACGTCGGTGCGCTCGATGTCGGAGGCGAAACCGAAGATGTGGATGCGGCTGCCCGGGCCCGGCCGGGGGAGGATCACGCACTGGCAGCGCAGCGCCGAGGCCAGGCCGCAGAGCAGATGCGCCTGAATCCGGGCCCACGGGTTGTCGATGTCCACCTTCCGGTCGGCCGGCCGGTCGGTCTCCGGCCGCCGCGCGGCCAGCAGCGCCCGGTCGATGCCGTATTTCGCCATCAGCTCGGCCGCCTTGGCCGTCAGCGCCTGCGCCTCGTCAGGCGTGACCCCCTCGGCTTCCGCCTTGGCCAGCAGCTTGCGCACCCGGGCGAGCAGCGCGGCGGCCGCCTCCGGCCCCGCGCCCGCGCTGTCAACCGGAGCGCTGTCCCCCGGAGAGCCGCCCTCGGGATGGCGGCCCGCGGTTTGCTGAGTCACGAAGCTCCTCCTGTCCGGACAAAGAATCGAACATGTGCTCGAACCATATCCGGCGGCGGTGACAGTGTGCCGGTGCGCGGCTACTGGCCGCACCCTACCGTCCCACCAATCCGCCCGGGGGGCGGCAGCTTCACCCGGCTGCTCCCCCGCGGGGGAGCAGTCCCGCCGCCTAGACTCGGGCATATGCCCGTGCAGATGGCTCCCAGCATCCTGTCCGCGGATTTCGCCCGGCTGGCCGACGAGGCGGCCGCGGTCACCGGCGTGGCTGACTGGCTGCACGTGGATGTCATGGACAACCACTTCGTGCCCAACCTCACCCTCGGCCTGCCGGTGGTCGAGGCGCTGCTCAAGCACGCCGGGCTGCCGCTGGACTGCCATCTGATGATCGAGGACCCGGACCGCTGGGCGCCCGGCTACGCGGAGGCCGGGGCGCGGAACGTGACCATCCACGCCGAGGCGGTCACCGCACCGGTGCGGACGCTGCGGATGATCCGGTCGGCCGGTGCCCGCGCCGGGCTCGCGGTCAACCCGACCACCCCGGTCGAGCCGTACGAGGACCTCCTGCCCGAGTTCGACCTGCTGCTGCTGATGACGGTCGAACCGGGGTTCGGCGGCCAGCCGTTCCTGGACATGGTGCTGCCCAAGCTGCGCCGGGCCCGCGACCTGGTCAGCCGGCACGGCGCCGCGGTGTGGCTCCAGGTGGACGGCGGGGTGAGCGAGCACACCATCGAGCGCTGCGCCGAGGCGGGTGCGGACGTGTTCGTCGCGGGCTCGGCGGTCTACCACGCGGACGACCCGGCGGCTGCCGTCCAGTCCCTCCGGGCCCAGGCCGAGCGGGCCACCGCCGCCGCCACCTGGCACTGCTGACCGGCTGGGCCCGTCACGCCGTGTTCATGCTGGCCGGCCATGCTGGGCACGGTAGTGGTTGTCGATTCCGGGGAGGGTCGTTCGTCGGGTTAGGTGACGGACGAGTCGAGACACCGAAGGAGCTGCCGTCATGGCTGAGTACCTGATTCTGATTTTCGAGGACGAGAACGCGTACGCGACCGCCACGCCCGATGTGTTTCAGCAGGTGATGGACGCGCACAACCGGTTCGCCGGGCAAGTGGGGGAGAAGGGCGGGAAGATCGTCGAGGGCCGGGCCCTGCAGCCGACCAGCACGGCCACCAGCATCCGCAACGACGTGGTGACCGACGGCCCGTTCGCGGAGACCAAGGAAGCCCTCGGCGGCTATTACCTCATCGAGGCCCGTGACCTGGACCACGCGCTGGAGATCGCCAAGCTGACCCCGGCCCGGTTCGGCGGGGTCGAAGTGCGGCCGATCATGGTCTTCGACCAGGGGTGACCTGTTCCACCCCGGGCGGCCCTCCCGCTGACCTCGGGCCCGGCACCAGATCGGGGGCCGGGAGGGACCGTCCAGCCGCGGCGGCTGCCGTGGCCGATGCGCACCGTCGCGAGTGGGCCTACGTGCTCGCCGCGACGGCGCGCGTCGCCGGGGACCTGGACCTGGCCGAGGAGTGCGTGCAGGACGCCTACGTGTCGGCGCTGGAGGCCTGGTCCGAGCAGGGCGTGCCGCGCAATCCCGGGGCCTGGCTGACGACCACGGCGCGGCGCCGGGCCATCGACCTGCTGCGCCGCGACACCACGCTGCGCCGCAAGCTCCCGCTGCTGGTGGAGCCGGACGAGCCAGCGGCGCAGGAGGGGAGCACCGTGATCCCGGACGACCGGCTGCGCCTGGTCTTCACCTGCTGCCACCCCGCGCTGGCCCGGGAAGCGCAGGTGGCGCTGACGCTACGGCTGGTGTGCGGGCTGTCCACGGCCGAAATCGCCCAGGCGTTCCTGGTGCCCGAGCCGACCATGGCGGCCCGGGTGACCCGGGCCAAGAAGAAGATCTCCGCCGCCCGGATCGCCTACCGGGTGCCCGGGGCGGCGGAACTGCCGGACCGGCTGGACGCCGTGCTCACGGTAGTGCACCTGCTCTACACCACCGGGCACACCGCGCCGGGCGGGGACGGCCTGGTCCGGCCGGATCTGGTGGACCGGGCGGTCATCCTGGCCCGCATGCTGTGCGCGCTGATGCCGGACGAGCCGGAGGTCCGCGGCCTGCTCGCGCTGCTCCTGCTCACCGACGCCCGGCGGATGACCCGGTGCACGCCGGACGGCCGGCTGCTGCTGCTCGACGAGCAGGACCGGGCGCAATGGGACCGGCCCGCCATCGACGAGGGCATCCGGCTAGTCCGCGAGGCGCTGCGCGGCCGCCCGGGCCGGTTCGCGCTGCAGGCAGCGATCGCCGCGCTGCACGCCCAGGCGCCCAGCTACCCGGCCACCGACTGGCAGCAGATCGTCCGCCTCTACGACCTGCTCGGCCGGGCCTGGCCGTCCCCGGTGGTGGCGCTCAACCGGGCGGTCGCGCTGGCCATGGCGGACGGCCCGGCCGCCGGCCTGGCCGAACTGGCCAGCCTGGAGCAGGACGGCAGGCTGGCCGGCTACCGCTACCTGCCGGCCGCCAAGGCAGACCTGCTCCGCCGGCTGGGCCGCGCGGACGAGGCCGCGGCAGCGTACCGGGCCGCCCTAGAGCTCACCAGCAATCATGCCGAACGCCAGTTCCTGGCCAGCCGCCTGGCCGAGGTGCGGGGGGATTAGGCGGGTGACGGGGGAGCCGCCTGGCCGAGGTGCGGGGGGATTAGGCGGGTGACGGGGGAGCCGCCGGGCCGAGGTGCGGGGGATTAGGGGTAGGGGCGCCTGCCGCCTCGCCGAGGTGACCGGGGGTTGGGGCTGGCAGAATCCGGAGACGTGGCGAGCGAGAGCGCAGACCATGCTCTCTCTTCCGTTCTTCATGTGGCACCGTCACCGGGACTCGTTTTCCCCTTTCCGTCATGTGGCCATCCCGGTTCTTGGCTCTATCACGCTGATCGTCCCGTTCGCCGAGCTGTGCCAGCGTGGGCAGCCCGCCCTCGTACAGCGCCTTCCCGTACCTCGCGCTGGGGCTGGCCGCGGCGGCCGCGGTGATCGGCTGGCTTCGCGTCCGGCGCGACCCGCGCGCCGGTGCCGGCGAGGGAGCGGAATCCCCGGCCACCTGACCGGCGCGCGGCAGCCTCCGGGTCGGTTGACGCGGGCCGCGGCGGTGTTCTAGGATCTTAGATCTCTAAGACACTGGAGCATCGGCATGATCAGATTCCGGGTGGACGGGCGGTCCGGAGTGCCGCCCTACCAGCAGATCGCGCGCCAGGTGCGGCAGGCGCTGCGGATGGGGGTGCTCGCCGTGGGCGACCAGCTGCCGAGCGTGCGGGAGGTGGTCTCGGCGACGGCGATCAACCCCAACACTGTGCTGAAGGCCTACCGCGACCTGGAACGCGAGGGCCTGGTGGAGGCGCGGGCCGGGCACGGCACGTTCGTCCGGGCCCGGCCGCCGGGCCCCCCGCCTGGCACGCACTCGCGGCTGGGCCGCGGGCTGGCCGCGTGGGTGCGCGAGGCCCGCGCCGCCGGGCTTGACGACGAGGCCATCGAGTCGCTGCTGGGGGTCACGCTGCAGACGCCCGCCGAGGAGGACATCGCATAATGGCCGCGGTACAAACCACTGGCCTGGCCAAGCGGTACCGCCGGGTCACCGCGCTGAGCGACTGCACGATCAGCGTTCCCCAGGGCCGGATATCCGCGCTGGTCGGGCCGAACGGCGCGGGCAAGACCACGCTGCTGCGGCTGCTTACCGGGCTGGCCGCGCCGACCGCGGGCCGGGCCACCGTGCTCGGCGGCACGCCCCGCCAGGAGCCCGCCTACCTGGCCGAGATCGGCTTCCTGGCCCAGGACATCCCGCTTTACCGGCGGTTCACCGCGCAGGACCACATCGGCATCGGCGCGCACCTCAACCCGCGTTGGGACGGCGAGCTGGTGCGGGCCCGGCTGGCGGGCCTGAAGATACCGCTGGACCGGCCGGTGGGCACGCTGTCCGGGGGCCAGCGGGCCCAGGTCGCGCTGGCGCTCACCCTGGCCAAGCGGCCCCGGGTGCTGCTGCTCGACGAGCCGCTCGCCGCGCTCGACCCGCTGGCCCGGCATAACTTCCTCGGGGCGCTGGCCGAGGCGGCAGCCGTGCCGGCAGTGAAGCGGGATGGGGAGGTGGGTGGGGGGCTCACCATCGTGCTGTCCTCGCATCTGATCGCGGACATCGACCGGGTCTGCGACCATCTGATCCTGCTGGCCAGCTCCCGGGTGCAGTTGTGCGGTGACATCGAGGCGCTGCTCGAGGAGCACCGGATCCTGGTCGGCCCGCGCCAGGACACCGCGGCGATCGCGCGGACGCACACCATCGTGTGGGAGGACAGCACCGCGCGGCAGACCACGCTGCTGGTCCGGCGCAGCGGTCCGCTGATCGATCCGGCCTGGGCCGTCGAGGAACCGAACCTGGAGGAGATCGTGCTCGGCTACATGCGCCAGGACGGCGCCGGAGATGGCGGCGGTCCCGCGGCCGCCCGCCTGTCGGCGGTAGGAGGAGACCGATGACCTGGGTCACCTGGCGCCAGTACCGTTACCAGGGCGCACTCGCCGCCGCGCTGCTGGCCGCGCTGGCCGTCGTGCTGCTGATCACCGGCTTGCACGAGGCGCAGGTGTGGCACGCCGCGCTGGCGGCCTGCGGGACGGATCACGGTTGCGGCAGCCCGTCCCTCAGTAACCCCGCCCTCATGACGCTCGTCGTCGCGACGTCCGCGGTGCCGCTGCTGCCCGGCCTGTTCTGGGGCGCGCCAACGGTGGCGCACGAACTGGAGAGCGGAACGAACCAGTTCGCCTGGTCGCAGAGCATCACCAAGCGGCGGTGGCTGGCGGTCCGGGCCGCCTGGCTGCTGCTCGCCGCGGCCGTCCTGGCCGGAGTGGTCTCGGCCCTGGTCACCTGGTGGTTGGGGCCGAACAAAGCGCTGACCGCGGACGCCTTCGAGGCCAACCGGTTTGACATCACCAATATCGTGCCGGTCGGCTACGCGATCTTCGCGATGGCCCTTGGCATCTGCGCCGGCGCGCTGCTGCGGCGAACGCTGCCCGCGATGGCCGTCACGCTGGCCGGCTTCGCCGCGCTGCGGGTGCTGATCGCGCAGTGGCTACGGGAGCACTACATGACCCCGGTCACCGTGTACTACAAGCTCATGGGGTCCTACGCGCCCAAAGGTTCCTACCTGAGCGTCAGCCAGGGCATCGTGGGCCCGAACGGCCAGCCCCCGGCCGGCTCCGGTAACTACATCTTCAACGGCACACCGGTCCCGGCCGTCTGCGCGAAGGCCATCCAGAATCCCGCGCCCTGCATGGCGGCGCACGGCTACCGGGGGTACCTGGCCTACCAGCCGGCCAGCCGGTTCTGGGCCTTCCAGGGCATCGAGACCGGCATCTTCGTGGTGCTGGCGGCCGTCTTGCTGGGCGTCGCGTTCTGGGTGCTCAGGCGGCGCGACGCCTAGCGTGGCGGGATAGCGGTTGGCCTGTGGAATACCTCCCGTGGCACACTGGTTTCAGCAGTTAAGCGTGCTCCGGGGTCGGTGAAATTCCGAACCGGCGGTTATAGTCCGCGACCCGGCCAAGGCGATCAAGCGCCAGCGGCCGGCTGACCCGGTGGAATTCCGGGACCGACGGTCAAAGTCCGGATGGGAGGCAGCACGCGCGCGGCGGCAGTGTCCCATGCTGCCAGCCGCGCTCGCGCGTCCGCGCGTCCCCCGGAGCCGAGTGGCCGAACGGCTCCGAGGAGAGGACACCGCGGATGTTCACCGGGATAGTGGAAGAACTCGGCGAGATCGTCGCTGTCGAGCGGCTGGCTGACGCGGCCCGGCTCACCGTCCGCGGCCCGCGGGTCACGGCAGAAGCCCGGCACGGCGACTCGATCGCGGTCAACGGTGTCTGCCTCACGGTGACCGACGCCACCGACAAGACGTTCACCGCCGACGTGATGGCGGAAACCCTGCACCGTACCGGGCTCGGCGCGCTCGCCGCCGGGTCCCCGGTCAACCTGGAACGGCCGGTCCAGCTGGGCGGCCGGCTCGGCGGCCACCTGGTCCAGGGGCACGCCGACGGCACCGGGGTGATCGTGTCCCGGGCCCCAGGTGAGCACTGGGACGTGGTCCGCATCGCGCTGCCGCCCGCGCTGGCGCGGTACGTGGTGCACAAGGGCTCGGTCACCGTGGACGGGGTCAGCCTGACCGTGTCCGGGCTGGGTGGGACGGATGGGCCGGAGCCGTGGTTCGAGGTCAGCCTGATCCCGACCACCCTGGAGCTGACCACGCTGGGCCGGCTGCAACCGGGCAGCCGGGTGAACCTGGAGGTTAACGTGATCGCCAAGTATGTGGAGAGCCTGCTGCCCGGCAGTAATGCCGCTGGCGGAAGTGGAGCACGGTCATGAGCGGCACTCCGGCAGCTGACCAGGACGTCCGGCTGGACCAGGTCGAGCGGGCCATCGCCGACATCGCGGCGGGCCGCCGGTCGTGGTGGTGGACGACGCGGGCCGGGAGAACGAGGGCGACATCATCGTCGCGGCCAGCAAGATGACCGCGGAGCTGATGGCCTTCATGATCCGGTACACCAGCGGGGTGATCTGCGTTCCGCTGCCCGGCGGCGAGCTGGACCGGCTCCAGCTGCCGCTGATGACCCCGCACAACTCCGAGCGGATGCGCACCGCGTTCACCATCAGCGTGGACGCCCGCGACGGCGTGACCACCGGCATCTCCGCCGAGGACCGCGCCCGCACGGTGCGCACCCTGGTTGACTCGGCCACCGAGCCGTTCGAGATCGCCCGCCCAGGACATATCTTCCCGCTGCGCTACGCGGAGGGCGGCGTGCTGCGCCGGCCCGGGCACACCGAGGCCGCCGTGGACCTGGCCCGGCTGGCCGGGCTGACCCCGGCCGGGGCGCTGGCCGAGGTGGTCAACGACGACGGCAGCATGGCCCGGCTGCCCCAGCTGCGCGCGTTCGCCGACGAGCACGGGCTGGCGCTGATCTCTATCGCGGACCTCATCGAGTACCGGCGGCGCACCGAGCGGATGGTCCGCCGGGTGGTGGAGACCAGGCTGCCGAACGCGCACGGCACCTGGCGCGCGTTCGGCTACCTCAACTCGATGGACGCGACCGAACACCTGGTGCTGGTGCTCGGTGACCTCGGCGACGGCACCGACATCCTGGTCCGGGCGCATTCCGAGTGCCTGACCGGCGACGCGTTCGGGTCCCGGCGGTGTGACTGCGGCGCCCAGCTCGAGGCGTCGATGGCCGCCATCGCGGCCGAGGGCCGCGGCGTGCTGCTGTACCTGCGCGGGCATGAGGGCCGGGGCATCGGGCTGCTCAGCAAGCTGCGCGCCTACCAGCTGCAGGACGCGGGCGCGGACACGGTGGACGCCAACCTGGAGCTCGGGCTGCCCGCCGATGCGCGGGAGTACTCCACCGGCGCGCAGATCCTGGCCGACCTCGGGGTGCACTCGGTGCGGCTGCTCACCAACAACCCGGACAAGGTCAGCGGGCTGTCCGGCTTCGGCGTCAAGGTGACCGGCCGGGTGGCGCTGCCGACCGCGGCCACCCCGGAGAACCTGCGCTACCTCACGGTCAAGCGGGACCGGCTCGGGCACCAGATCGACGGCCTGCCCCCCATGCTCAACGGGGAGACCCGCCCGGCGGGGGCCCGGTGAGCGCCATCCGGTACCGGCTCGCGGCCCCGAGCCGTCAGGCCCGGGCGAGCGGCCGGTCCATGGGCTGCGGCCGGATGGCGCGAACGTCAGGGCAAGCACAGTGAGCGGGGCGGGCCGTCCGGCGGCGGAAACGGTGCCCGCCGCCGGGCTCACCCTGGCCATCGCGGCCACCCGCTGGCACGCCGAGATCACCGACGCCCTGGTGCAGCGGGCGGTGGCCGCCGCGAAAGAGTGCGGCATCGACGATCCGCTGGTGGTCCGGGTGCCCGGCGCGGTAGAGCTGCCGGTGGTGGCGGCCGAGCTGGCCCGCGGCCACGACGCGGTGGTCTGCCTGGGCGCGGTGATCCGCGGTGGCACCCCGCACTTCGAGTACGTCTGCGACGCGGTGACCTACGGCCTGGCCCGGGTCGCGCTGGACTCTGGGAAACCGGTTGGCAACGGGGTGCTCACCTGTGACACCCTGGATCAGGCCCGTGACCGGAGCGGGCGGGACGGCAGCGCCGAGGACAAGGGATGGGAGGCGGTCGTGGCCGCGCTGGAGACCGCGCTCGTACTCCGCTCGCTGCGCGGCAAGGATGGGCACCAGGCGCGACATTGACCCGGCGTAATGCATCAGCCGGGTCAAAATCGTTAGGTATGAAAGGTTTCTGCCGTGCTATCCCTGGTCCTGCCCAAGGGCTCGCTGGAGCGAGCCACCCTTGACCTGTTCGACGCCGCCGACCTGACCGTGCGGCGCTCCTCGGACCGCGACTACCACGCCTCCATCGACGACCCGCGGATCGAGCGGGTGCGCTTCCTGCGCCCGCAGGAGATCCCGTCCTACATCGAGCGCGGCCTGTTCGACCTGGGCATCACCGGCCGGGACTGGATCACCGAGACCGGCGCGCTGGTGGCCTCGCTCGGCGAGCTGCACTACTCCAAGAACACCGCGCAGCCGATCCGGGTGGTGCTGGCGGTGCCACTGGGCTCGCCCTGGCAGTCGGTCACCGACCTGCCGGAGGGGGTGCGCATCTCCACCGAGCTGCCCGCGCTGACCACCCGGTACCTGGACGCGCACGGGGTCAAGGCGATGGTCATCCCGTCGCACGGGGCGACCGAGGCCAAGGTGCCGGACATCGTGGACGCCATCGTGGACCTCACCGAGACCGGCTCTTCGCTCCGCCGCAACGGCCTGCGGGTCCTGGACACGTTGCTGACCAGCTACACCGAGCTGATCGCGAACACCGACGCGTACGCGGACGCGGACAAGCGCAGCGCGATGGAGGACATCATGCTGCTGCTGTCCGGGGCCATCCGGGCCCGCGGCAACGTGCTGCTCAAGCTCAACGTGCCGGCCGACCGGCTGGACGAGGTGACCGCGATGCTGCCCGCGATGTCCTCGCCGACGATCACCGCGCTGGCCCGCGGCGGGATGAACGCGGTGGAGACCGTGGTGCCCAAGCGCGGCGTGAACACGCTGATCCCGGCGCTGCGCGCGGCCGGCGCCCGGGACATCCTGGAGATCCCCATCTCCAAGATCGTGGAGTAGCCGGCCGGTCAGCTCGCCGGGGCCGGGTCAGGGTTCGGGGCCGCGTCCGGGGCCGGGTCCGGGTCCGGGTCCGGCCAGGCCAGCACCGGGCCGTGGGCGCGCAGGATGACCGGCGCGCCCAGTGGCAGCGCGCTGCCGCCCAGGGTGCGCACGATCAGCGGCGGGACCGGCGGGTCCTGGTCCGGCTGCACGGTCACCACCGCGTCGTGGCCGTGGTACCCATAGCCGGTGACCCGGGCGGGCAGGCCGCCGTCCGCGGCCGGGCCAGGCAAGAGTTCCACCTGCTCCGGGCGGACCAGCACGGTGGCCGGGCAGTGCGTCAGCACGGCGGCATCCGGCTGAGTCACCGCGAGCCGGCCGAACAGGGTATCCACCGAGCTGCCGTTCAGCTGGCCGGGGATGAGGTTCGCGTCGCCGATGAACCGGGCCATGTCCGCGTCCACCGGGCTGGAGTAGAGCTGCTCCGGCGGGGCGACCTGGGCGATCCGGCCGTGCCGCAGCACGGCCACCCGGTCCGCGGTGGACAGCGCCTCGTCCTGATCGTGAGTGACCAGCACGGTGGTCGCGCCCGCCTCGGTAAGCAGCCGCTGCACGTCGGCCCGGACGCTGGCCCGCAGGTGGGCGTCCAGCGACGCGAATGGCTCATCGAGCAGCACGACCTCGGGCTGGATGGCCAGCGCCCGGGCCAGCGCGACCCGCTGCTGCTGCCCGCCGGACAGCTGGTGCGGGTAGTGCCGGGCGAACCCGGCCAGCCCGACCGCGTCCAGCAGTTCGGCGGCGCGCCGGCGGCCGGCCCGGCCGGTGCCGCTCCTTGCGGCTGAGGCCGAACGCGATGTTGGCGGCTACGGTGAGGTGCGGGAAGAGGCTGCCCTCCTGCGGGACGTAGCCGATGCGGCGGCGTTCCGGCGCGAGGTAGACGCCGGGCCCGTCGGCGATCGCGGCGCCGATCCGGACCACGCCCGCGTCGGCCCGCTCGAAGCCGGCCAGGATGCGCAGCAGGGTGGTCTTGCCGCTGCCGGACGGGCCCAGGATCGCGGTCAGCGAGCCCGCCGGCACGTCCAGGTCGAGGCCATCCAGCACCTGGTGGCGGCCGAACGCCTTGGCCAGCCCGGTGACGGCCAGTTCGGTCATGTCATCATCCTCGTCCGGTCGGCCGAACTGTTGAAGAACCGCCCGAGCACGATGCTCGGGATCGCCGCCACCGCGATCATCACCAGGGCGAACGGGGCCGCCTGCGCGTAGGACAGGTTGGTCTCGTACGCCCAGAACTGGGTGGCCAGCGTCTGCACGCCGATCGGGATCAGGATAAGGGTCGCGGTCAGCTCGGTGATGACCGACAGGAACACCAGGCAGAACGCGGCGACCAGGCCCGGGCCGGTGAGCCGCAGGGTGATCCGGACGGCCACGGCCAGCCGGCTCTGGCCCAGCGACCTGGCCACCTCGTCCAGGCTGACCGGCGCCCGGGCCAGCGACGCCTTGACGCCGACCAGGGCGAGCGGGAAGAACATGATCGCGTAGGCCAGGATGAGCAGCGGCCCGGTCTGGTAGAGGGCGCCGCCCAGGTAGCGCTGGGTGAAGTAGGACAGGGCCAGCGCGATGACCACGCCCGGGATGGCCAGCACCAGGTAGGTGCTGCGTTCCAGCAGGCGGCGGGCCAGCCCGCCGGGATGCCGGACGGCGAGCAGCGCCACCGGCAGCGCCAACAGCGTGGCCAGCGCTCCGGCCAGCGCGCCGTACAGCGCGGTATAGCCCGCCGCGGCCAGCAGCGGAACCCCGGTCAGCGAGGGCTGGAGGCCGCTGGTCATCCAGTACACGCTGGCCCCCACCGGCACGCCCAGGGCCAGCCCGATGAGCAGCACGAAGCCGGCCAGCACGGGCAGCCGGGCCCGGCCGAGCCGCTGCGGCGGTGAGACCCGCTGGGCCAGCGGGCCGGACCGGCTCACCCGGCCACGGCCCCGGCTCAGGCCCTCACCGGCCAGCACGACCAGGCTCAGCAGCACGAGCACCAGGGCCAGCGCGCAGGCCGCGGGCAGGCTGAACGCGGCTTCGATCTCGGTGAAGATCTCGGTGGTGAACGTCTGGTAGCCGACGATCTCGAACGCGCCGTACTCGGCCAGCAGTACCATCGCGACCAGCAGGCAGCCGCCCAGGATGGCGCCGCGGGCCTGGCCCAGGGTGATGCGCAGGAACGTGCGCACCCGGCCGATGCCCAGGCTGCGGGCCACCTCCTCCTGGCCCGGGTCGGCGCTGCGCAGGCTGGCCGCGACCGGCAGGTAGACCAGCGGGTAGACGGCCAGGGTCAGCACGATCACAGCGCCGCGAAAGCCCTGGATCCACGAGGACAGCGACGCCCAGCCGAAGCTGACCACGAAGTCCGGGATGGCCAGCGGCACCACCACCAGCACCGCCCAGATGCGCCGGCCAGGCAGGTCGGTCCGTTCGACGCACCAGGCCGCGGCGGTGCCGATGACCGCGCACAGCAACGTCACGACGACGGTCAGCCGGACCGTGTTCCACAGCAGGGTCGCGGTCAGCGGGCGGAAGATCAGGCTGGCGTCCTCGTGCAGGCCGCTGTTGCCCGCCTCGATCAGCAGGAAGACCAGCGGGAGCGCGAGGACGGCCGCGATGACCGTGGCCGTGGCGACGAGCGCGCGGGGCGGCCCGGACCGCCGGGCGCGCGGAACGGCCGGCGCCGCGGCCGGGGCTGGCGCCGCGGCCGGGGCTGAGGCTGGAGCCGGGGCCGGGGCCGGGGCGGTCACAGCAGGCCCGCCTGGCGGAGCAGCGCGATGGCCGCCGAGCCGTCGCCGAGGTCGGCGACGGTGATCGGATCGGGCCGCAGGTCGCGCAGCGGCGTTTCCGGCGCGGCCGTGGTCACCCCGGATGCGATCGGGTACTCATAACTCAGCGAGTCGCGGCCGATGATCTCCTGCGCTTGCCTGCTCACCAGGAACGCGAGGAACCGCTGCGCGGCCGCCTGATGGGTGGAGGACTTCAGTACCGCGGCGCCGGACACGTCGATCACGTACCCGGGATCGTGCGGCGCGAAATATGTGATCTTCGAGTGCATACTGCCCGCGCCGATCTCCGCGCGCAGCCGGTACCAGTAGTACTCGTTGATGATGCCCAGCGCGGCGGCGCCGCGGTTGACCTGGCTGGTGATCGTCTCGTTGTCCGGGTAGATGTGCCCGCCGGCGTTGGCCTTCAGCGCGTTGAGCCAGCGGACCGTGGCGGCCGGGCCGTGCGCCCGCAGCACGGCGGTGACGATCGGCTGGAAGTCGGTTTCCCCGGCGGCCAAGGCCAGCTTGCCCTTGTACTTTGGCTCGGCGAGCTGCATGACCGACGTGGGCAGCTGGCTCGCCTTGATCAGGCTGGGGTTGTAGATGATGACGCTGACCCGGGCGGACACGCCGACCCAGCGGCCCTGCGGCGAGTTGTACCGTGCCGGGGTGGCGCCGAGCGTGGCCTGGTCCGCCGGCGCCAGCAGGCCTTTGTCCTGGAGGAACTCCAGCGCGGGGGAGTTCTCGGTGTAGATCAGGTCGGCGGGTGACCGGCGTCCCTCGGCCACGATCTGCTGGGCCAGCACGTCTTCGTCGTCATTGCGGACACGGACGGTGATGCCGGTTTGCTCCTCGAACGCCGCTACGATCTTCTGGGTGGTCTGCGGGTGCTGGCCGCTGTACAGCGTGATGGACTGGCTGCTGCCGTCCGACGAGAAAGACAGCGCATTCCCGCAGCCGCCCAGCAGGCAGGCCACCACGGCCAGCGCGGCCAGGGCGATCAGCCGAGTAGTACCGCGTCGCCGTGCTGTCACCGGTCACCTTCCCCGCTGTCCGTTCTGGGCCAGGTAGGAAGCTTAGGCTAACCTAACAAGGACACGCCAGGGCGGCCGGGGCAGGTGCGCGTGATTCGGGTCACGCGGCCGGCTGGCCAGCAGGCCCGGGGCTGCCGCTGATCACGGCCATGGCGCGGGCCGGGAAGGTGAACGTACCCTGTGGTCATGCTCCGGGCCGGCCCGGCTGGGCCGCCGACGGCAGACTGCCCGGGGCCGGACTTGCTACACGTGCAGAGGTGAACCGGTTGCGAGACATCCTGGACCCGATCGCGAAGTGGTGGGACGCGGGCGAGGTGTTCGGCGTGGCCACTGTGGTCCGGACTTTCCGCAGCGCGCCGCGGGAGCCGGGCGCCGCGATGGCGGTGTCGGCCGACGGTGAGGTCACCGGCAGCGTGTCCGGCGGCTGCGTCGAAGGCGCCGTGTACGAGGTGGCCCGGGAGGTCTGCGAGACCGGGCAGGCCGTGCTCCAGACCTACGGGGTCAGTGATAACGACGCGCTGGCCGTGGGCCTGACCTGCGGCGGGATCCTGCATGTGTTCGTGGAGCCGGTCAGCGCGGAGACCTTTCCCGAGCTCGGCGACGTGACCGCGGCCATCCGGGCTGGCCAGCCGGTGGCCGTGGCCACCGTGATCGAGGGCCCGGGCCGGGTCGGCGCGCGCCGGGTGATCTGGGCCGACGAGGACCGGGCCAGTGGCAGCCTGGGCGCCGGGGACCGGCTGGACCAGGCGGTGGACGACGACGTACGCGGCATGCTGGCCCAGGGCCTGACCGGCGTGCGCCGCTACGGCGAGCACGGCGAGCGGCGCGGCGACGAACTGGCCGTCTTCGTGCACTCGTTCGCGCCGCCGCCGCGGATGCTGGTGTTCGGCGCCATCGACTTCGCCGCGGCCGTGGCCCGGGCCGGCAAGTTCCTGGGTTATCAGGTCACCGTCTGCGACGCGCGGCCCATCTTCGCCACCCAGGCCCGGTTCCCGGAGGCCGACGAGGTGGTGGTGGACTGGCCGCACCGGTACCTGGCCAAGATCCCCGTGGACTCGCGCACGGTGATCTGCGTGCTCACCCACGATCCCAAGTTCGACGTGCCGGTGCTCGAGGTGGCGCTGCGCACGCCGGCCGGGTACATCGGCGCTATGGGCAGCCGCCGCACCCACGAGGACCGGCTGGACCGGCTGCGCGAGGCCGGGCTGACCGAGGACGAGCTGGCCCGGCTGCGCTCGCCGATCGGACTGGACCTGGGCGCCCGGACACCTGAGGAGACCGCGGTCTCGGTCGCGGCCGAGCTCATCCAGCTGCGCTGGGGCGGCTCGGGCCGCCCGCTGACCTTGACGTCCGGCCGCATCCATCACACGAACTGACCTCGCGCGCTGAAGGCGCGCGCCGCCGACTGGACTGAGGAGCGCGGCGCGAGGAACGAGCGGTAAGCGACGAGGGAAGGAGGCGGGTAAAGCGCGCCGGAAGCGCAAAACAAATACTGCGGGCGTGTTGCTGGCTGCGGGCAGCGGATCGCGGCTGGGCCGGCCGAAAGCCCTGGTCGAGCTGGGCGGCAGTCGGCTGGTGGACCGCGGTGTTGGGCTGCTCCGGGGCGGCGGGGCTGGCCCTCTGGTGGTGGTCACCGGGGCGGCCCGGCTCAGCCTGCCCGGAGTGATCATGGTGCATAACCCGGACTGGCCGACCGGCATGGGCTCCTCGCTGGCCGTCGGCCTGCGGGCGGTGCCGGACGGCTGCGCGGCGGCCGTGGTCGCACTGGTGGACCAGCCGCTGATCGGGGCGGCCGCGGTGCGGCGGCTGATCGCCGCGCACGCCGCCGGGGCCACGGTGGCCGTCGCTGCCTACCGCGGCCAGCCGCGCAACCCGGTGCTGCTGGCCCGGGCACACTGGCCGGAGGTGATCGCGCTGGCCGCGGGCGACGTCGGCGCCCGCCCGTTCCTGCGCGCCCATCCCGACCTGGTCACGCTGGTCGAGTGCGCGGACACCGGTCAGCCGGACGACCTGGACACCCCGGCCGACCTGGCCCGGCTCACCCGGCTGCTGCCCAGCTGACGCCTAGCCGGCGCCTAGCGGGCGGTGACCTCGATGCCCCAGGTGTGCGTCACGCTGTCGCCGGGCTCCAGCATGAGCAGGTCGGTGCCGGACACGAACGCGTTGGGCGGGCAGGTCATGGGCTCGATGGCCACGGCCCGGCGGCGCCGGGCCGGCTCCAGCGCGTCCCCGGTGAACACTTGCAGCCAGTCGTAGCCGGGACCGCCCCACAAGGCCACCTCGGTGCCCGCCTGGCGCAGTCGCGCCCAGGCGCGGCCACGGTCATCGCGGGCCAGCCCGGTGAACGCGTGGTCGAGCTGGACGCCGCCCACCGGCCGGGACGTGCGGAAGTCGAATTCGGTGCCGGCCACCTCTTCGGCGGGCCAAGCTGGGATGCCGCGGTCGCCGTTGGCCAGCCGCAGGCCCGCGGGCACCGTCAGCTCGCCGCCGTCGATGCTGGCCGCGCCGGTGGTCAGGTACGGATGTGACCCGGTCCCGTAGGGCGCGGCGGCCGAGCCGACGTTCCGGGCGCTAATGCTGACTTCGAGGCCGGGCCCAGCCTCCAGCCGGTAGCTGGCCTCGAGCTCCAGGCAGAACGGGTAGCCCTGGTGGCCGAGCAGGACGTGCCGCAGGCTCACCTGCTGGGCGGTGTGCTGCACGGTGGCCCAGCGGGACCACCGGGTCAGCCCGTGGATCGCGTTCTGGTTGGCCGGTTCGGACAGATCCAGCTGGTACTGCACGCCGCCGACGGAGTAGCGGCCGCGGTCCACCCGGTTGGGCCACGGGCAGAGTAGCTGGCCGGCTCCGGCCGGCGGCAGCACGTCCGCTTCGTACTCGGTGATGACCGGCTGGCCGCGGTGCCGCAGCAGGCGCAGCCCGGCGCCCAGCTCGGTGACGGTGGCCTGGTAGTCGCCGGCCGCGATCTCGTATTGCGCGCCGCTGAGCGGAACCTGGGCGCCGGTGAGCGAAACCATGATCAGCTTCCCTGTGTCCCGGGCCCCGCTGGGCCGATGACGGCCGAGTGCCGGCGGGGCTGCTTGGGGAGCGGGGGACCGTCAGCCCCGCCGGCTCTTGAACCATAGCGGCCTGGGCCGCGGATGAGAGCGAAGTTCATCAAGGCGGGCGATTGACCAGACACCTGTAACCTCTTGCGACTTTCGGTTATCTCTCGAACACCAGGAGTACCCACTTCCCGGTCGGCTCAGTCCGCCGGGATCCCTGCCACGGGATGATGGCAGGGGCGCGAATCCCAGGTAACAGCATTCCCCCGAGAGGACCGAAACGACACGCTGGACACGGTTAAGAACGACACGCTGGACACGGTTAACACCGCCGCGATCAGCCAGGTGAAAACGGTCAGGGGAGCGTTAGCGAGGCGGGATCAGCGTGCCGTTGCGCACCGCCTCGGCGGCCAGCACGCCGAACAGGTAGAAGTACGCGGCCTCTTCGTCCTCGAACGTGCGCACCTCGTGCCGGACACCGTCGGCCGCGCTGAACACCTCGAAACCCTCGTTCGTGCGGAGCAGGCACATGGCGCCGTCGGACTCCTGCTCCAGCGCGTACGCGGAGCGCGGGATGGCGGCCAGGTCGGCCAGCTCGGAGAAGATCGACCTAGTCTGCACCCGCTGTTTGCGGGCGGACCGGCGGCCGGCTGTGGGCTGGGCGCGGCGGGAAGGGCTGGCCAGCGGAGTGCCGTCCAGGATCCCATTCGGCCCGGACGGCGGGGCCTGCGTCGCGGTGCCAGGGCCGTGCCAAGACCCGGTGCCGTTGCCGTTGCCCGGGCCGTGCCCGTTCATCCCAGGCGCGTCATAGCCACCGGCCGGGACGGGTCCGCCGTTGCCGTTCCAGCCGGCTGGCCTGCCGTTCCCGGTCCAGCCGTTGGGCGGCGGGGCGCCGTTGCCGGTCCAGTCAGCGGGCGGCGGGGCGCCGTTCCCGGTCCAGCCATTGGGGGGCGGGCCGTTGCCGTTCCAGCCGCCCGGAGCCGGGCTGCCGTTCCCGGTCCAGGTCGGTGCGTGCCCGCCCGTGCCGTTGTCAGACCAGCTTCCAGTCCCGGCGTTCCCATTCCAGCTGCCCGGCGCGCCATGGCCGCCGGCCGGGACGGGCCCGCCGTTGCCATTCCAGTTCTCCGGGCCATCGGGCGGCCTGGCCACCGGGGGCTGCGGGCCCGTACCGTGGCCGGTCCAGTCCTCGGGACGGCCGGCCGCGCCGTAACCGCCCGGCGGGGTGTGCCCGCCGGTGCCGGTGCCGTTCCACTGCGGCGGTGCGCCGGGCCCGGTCCAGGCGCCCGCCGGGGCCAGGGCCGGCTCGGCCGGGTAACCCCGGGCGCGGGCGTCGGCAGGGGCCGCGGCCGCCGCCGACCAGGGCTGCGCGCCGTACGGATAGGACGGCTGCGGCGGCGCGGTGGGCTCCGGCCGGGCGCGGGACAGGTTCTTCTCCACCTTCTCCTCGGTCAAGCTGGTGACCTCGTCCCGGGGGGTGAGCAGCTCGAACACGCCCCGGTCCACCTGCCAGTAACCGAGCTCCCTGGCCCGCCGGGCATCCTTGCCCAGGTACACGATGTGCAGCCGGTCGCCGAGGTCATCCAGCACCAGGCAGGCTTCGCCATGGAAGGTGCCAATCGGCCGGGACTCCCAGAGCACGTTGACCTCCGCCCTGATCACGCGCTTGCGCCAGTGCCCGGGTGCGGGCTCGAAGCCCAGCTCCTCTGGGGGCGGGCACGCGGCAAACAAGACAACATCGGACTCGGCGGGTCCCACCCCTACCTCGTAGGGGACCCCGCGGTACGTGGCCATCTGCCGGAAGCGCATGGCTCACAGCCCCTTGGACGGGCGAAGCCAGGCCTGCCCGTCAAAGCGGGCGATGAGTTCTTCACCGCCGGGCACGACCCGGTGGATCTCCGTGCCCACCGGGACCGGGATCGGCAGCGTGTAGAACTCGGGGATAGAGCTGGGCGGCGACCCGGCCGGGCCATCCATCGGCGGCGGCGCGAGTGACGCGTCCATGTCCAGGGCACGCCAGCGCATGACGTAGATCTCCGCCAGTTCGGCGGTGAAGTCAGACCCGTCGTAGCCAAGGCTCAGGGCATCATAAAAATCGGCCGGACGGCGGAACGCGCAGTCCCTGGCCCGGTACACGTACCCGGCGATCACAGATCGCCGCCCGGTCAGATAGGGCTCCACCAGACGAGGCGGAATGACCTTCTGCATCTGCGTTCCGGGTTCGATGATCCTGACCATGGGTTCAGCCTGAGTCACACGCCCCCTCACGTAAGGTCTGCGGTGCAGTTCAAAAGACTCTCACACGGGGATTTTCCCCTCAACTGCTTCGCCAGCAGTGCCCGCATCATGCGGATGTAATTGACCGTAACCCGTCAGCCGGTGTGCTGGGGCAACGTCACGGGCATTGGCCCGGGCCGCGCCGAGTGGCCTGCAGCACAACCGGGCGCGGGGCGCGGATCAGCCCGAACCCGCAGCATATGCGGGTGCTGGCGGTGCCACGGCCGGGACCGGCCAGGTGTCTGGGACGGGGCCGTCCAGGCTGGCCGCCCGGCTAGGGTTGAAGGCGTGCGCAGCCTCAACGCGGCGGAGCCGCAGTTCCCAGGCGATGACGGGGCCGCCGACCCGGCGGTACTCGCGGCGCTGGCCGCGTACGCGGCCAGCCGGGGCAGCGAGCACGCCGCGCTGAACGCGCTGGCCAGTTCCCGGCTTCTGGTGCCGGTGGTGGCCGCGCTCGCCGAAGAGGTCAGCGGAGACATTGAGGCTGCAGGAGGCCCTGAGACTGCAAGGGACAGTGAGGCTACAGGGGGCCCTGAGGCTACAGAGGACAATGGGGCTATAGAGGACAGCGGGGCTGATGATGCCGCTGATGTTCCCGGTGCCGGCCTGCGCCGGGAGAAGACGACCGAGATGGCCATGCCTACCCTGATCGGCCAGGACGGCCGGGCGGCTGTGCTGGCGTTCACCTGCCTGGACTCACTGACCAGGTGGCGGCCGGAGGCGCGCCCGGTGGCGGTGCCCGCGGCCCGCGCCTGGCAGGCCGGGGCCGAGGAGGCCAGCGCCGTGGTCATCGACGTGGCCGGGCCGGTCCCGGTCACGGTGGAGGGCGCCCGATTGGCCGCGCTCGCGGCGGGCCGTCCAGCGCCTCTGCCGCACCAGGACCCGGACGTGCTGGCCGCGCTGCACACGGCGCTGGGTAACGAGCCGCTGATCGTGCAGGCCGCGCTGACCACGCCGGATCAGCAGGCGGGCTGGGAGTATGGGCCGCGGCCGGAGGACCTGCCCGACCTGGCCGCGCGGAGCGGTGCCGACCTGAGTGCGCTGGGCCTGGACCTGCCCGCCCCGGCCAGCCCGGGGCAGAACGGCACCCGGCCAGCCGGCGCCGGCCAGAACCGCGCTGGCCAAAACGGCGCTAGCCAGAACGGCGCCGGCCGGGGCACCGTCGGCCGGGACAGCGCTGCAGACGACCGGGCTGCTGGGACAAGCGCTGCTGAGCCGGGTGACACCGGAACCAGCGCCTCTAAACCAAGTGCTGTTGGAACTAGTGCTAGTGCCACCGGAGAGGCCTCGGCTGGGGGCAGTGCGGGCGTGGGGAGTGCGGCGCAGGACCGCGCGGGGCGGGACCGAGCGGCGCCGGGCCGCGCGGGGCGAGACAGCGCGGGGCGAGACAGCGCGGCACAGGACAGCGCGGCGCACGACAGCGCGGCGCAGGACAGTGCGGGGCAGGACACGGCTGACCTGGCGCTGCAGGTGACGCTGGCCGACGGGTGCGACCCGGCGGCGGCCACCGCGGCGGTGCGCCGGGTGGCGGAGGCGCTGCTCACCGCGACCCGCGGACGGCTGCGCCGGGGCATGGAAGTATCGGTCACGCCACCCCGCCGCGCCCCGCGCGCCCGGTGACGGGCACGGCGCGCCCCGCAGTTGGACGACATGACCCGCGGCTCGGTGCGGGTGGGAGGATCAAGACATGGTGCGCTGGCTGACCGCGGGTGAGTCGCATGGCCGCGCGCTGGTCGCCATCTGCGAGGGGATCCCGGCCGGTGTCGAGATCACCAGCGCGGACATCGCGGCCGCGCTGGCCCGGCGGCGCGCGGGGTACGGCCGCGGCGCGCGGATGAAGTTCGAGCAGGACGAGGTGGAGATCACCGGCGGGGTCCGGCACGGCCGGACACTGGGCAGCCCGGTGGCGATCCGGGTAGGCAACACCGAGTGGCCCAAGTGGGAGACGGTGATGTCGCCCGACCCGGTGCCCGCCGAGGACCTGGCCGACGTGGCCCGCAACGCACCGCTGACCCGCCCCCGGCCCGGCCATGCCGACCTGGCCGGGATGCAGAAGTACGGGTACGACGACGCCCGGCCAGTGCTGGAACGCGCGAGCGCACGCGAGACCGCCGCCCGGGTAGCCCTGGGCGAGGTCGCACGGCAGTTCCTGGTACAGGCGTTCGGTATAGAGGTACTCAGTCACGTGGTGGAGATCGGGTCAGTGGCCGCGCCGGCCAGCGCGCAGCCGGCGCCGGGTGACCAGGCGCGGATCGACGCGGACCCGGTGCGCTGCCTGGATACCCGGGCCAGCGCGGCCATGCAGGAGGAGATCGACGCGGCGCGCAAGGACGGCGATACCCTCGGCGGCGTGGTCGAGGTGCTTGGCTACGGCCTGCCGCCCGGGCTGGGCAGTCACGTGCACTGGGACCGGCGGCTGGACGGGCGGCTGGCCGGCGCGCTGATGAGCATCCAGGCCATCAAGGGCGTCGAGGTGGGCGACGGGTTCACTACGGCCCGGCGCCGCGGCTCGGCGGCGCACGACGAGATCGAGCCCGCGGCCGGCGGCGTCCGGCGGCGGACCAACCGGGCTGGCGGCATCGAGGGCGGGATGAGCACCGGCGAAGTGCTCCGGGTACGCGCGGCGATGAAGCCGATCTCCACCGTGCCGCGCGCGCTGGCCACCGTGGACACCCGCACCGGAGAACCAGCCAAGGCCATCAACCAGCGCAGCGACGTGACCGCGGTGCCCGCGGCCGGGGTGGTGGCCGAGGCCATGGTCGCGCTGGTGCTGGCCGAGGCGGCGGCCGAGAAGTTCGGCGGCGACTCGGTCGCCGAGGCGCGCCGCAACCTGCGCGGCTACCTGGACTCGCTGGTGATCACATGACCGGGCCGGTGGCGATCATCATCGGGCCGCCTGGCGCGGGCAAGTCCACGGTCGGCGCGCTGCTCGCGGCCAAGCTGGGGGTCCCGTTCACCGACGTGGACAGCGTCATCGAGGAGACGGCGGGCAAGCCGGTCAGCGACATCTTCGTGCAGGACGGCGAGGCCGCGTTCCGCGATCTGGAACGGGCGACGGCGGCCCGGCTGATCGGCGCCGAGCCGGGCGTGCTCGCACTCGGCGGCGGCGCCGTCCTCGACCCCGCCACGCAGAAACTGCTGGGCGGGCAGCGGGTCATCTACCTGGAAACCGGGTTCCGCACGGTGGTGCACCGGTCGGGGCTGGACGGACCGCACCCGCCGATCCCCGGGAACCCGCGCGGGCGGCTGAAGCTGATGCTCGACGAGCGGCACCCGGTGTACGCCGGGCTGGCCTGGCGCACGGTGGCCACCGACGACCGCGACCCCGAGGACCTGGCCGGGTTCCTCGCGGCCGAGCTCGCGGCGCAGTCATGACCGCGACCAGGATCCCGGTCCGCGGCGAGCATCCCTACGACGTCGTGGTGGGCACCGGCGTACTCGGTGAGCTGCCCGCGCTGGTCGGCCCGCAGGCGTCCGCGGTGATGGTGATCGCGCCCAAGGGCCTGGACGAGATCTCGTGGCCGGTCGGCCGCGCGCTGGCCGACGCCGGGTACCAGGTGCACACGGCCGAGGTGCCAGCCGGGGAGGCGGCCAAGGACATCAGCGTGGCCGCGGCGCTGTGGTCCCAGCTGGCGGCCAGCCGGATCACCCGGAGCGACTGCATCGTCGGCGTCGGCGGCGGGGCCGCCACCGACCTGGCCGGGTTCGTCGCCGCTACCTGGCTGCGCGGGGTGCGGCTGGTGCTGGTGCCGACCACGCTGCTGGCCATGACCGACGCCGCGGTCGGCGGCAAGACCGCGGTGGACATCCCGGAGGGGAAGAACCTGGTCGGCGCGTTCCACCCGCCCGCCGGGGTGCTGGCCGACCTGGCCGCGCTGGAAACCCTGCCGCAGGCCGAGTACGTGAGCGGGCTGGCCGAGGTGGTCAAGGCCGGGTTCATCGCCGACCCGGTGATCCTGGAGCTGATCGAGTCCGACCCGGCGGGCGCGCAGGTCCCGCACGGCCCGCACGCCCGTGAGCTGATCGAGCGCGCGGTGCGGATGAAGGCTGAGGTGGTCTCGGCCGACCTGCGCGAGTCCGGGCGGCGGGAGATCCTCAACTACGGGCACACCCTGGGCCACGCCATCGAGCGGGTCGAGGGCTACCAGTTGCGGCACGGCGAGGCGGTGGCCATCGGGATGGTCTACGCGGCCGAGGTGGCCCGGCTGATGGGCCGGCTGGACCAGGTGACGGTGGGCCGGCACCGCCGGGTGCTGAAGGCGGTCGGGCTGCCCACCGCGTACCGCCCGGGGCTGTGGCGGGAGTTGCGGGACGCGATGACAGTGGATAAAAAGGCGCGCGGGGCCCGGCTCCGGATGGTCCTGCTGGACGGCCTGGCCCAGCCGGCCGTGGTCAGCCCGCCGGAAGCGCTGCTGGGCACTGCCTACCGGGAGGTATGCACGCAATGAAGCAGGTGCTGGTGCTGAACGGGCCCAACCTGGCCCAGCTGGGTTCCCGCGAGCCGGACGTGTACGGCTCGCAGACGTTCGACGACCTGGTCGAGACCTGCCGGCTAACCGGGCGCACCCTGGACCTGCACGTCGAGGTCAGGCAGACGAACGACGAGGCAGAACTGATCAGCTGGGTGCACGAGGCGGCCGCGGCCCGGCTGCCGGTGGTGCTCAACCCGGCCGCGTTCACGCACTACTCCTACGCGCTGCGCGACGCGCTGGCCATGCGGACCGCGCCGCTGGTCGAGGTCCACCTGAGCAACCCGGCCACCCGGGAGCGGTTCCGGCACACCTCGGTGGTGGCCGGGGTGGCCGACGGCACGGTGGCCGGGTTCGGCCTGATGTCCTACCAGCTGGCCTTGCAGGCCATCGCCGAGCTGGCCGCGGTCCAGGATGCGGCCGGCCAGCACACCGTCCCGGACGCCAGCTCGCCATGATCGTGCTGATCGGGTTCATGGGCGCGGGCAAGACCACCGTCGGGCACCTGCTCGCGGAGAAGCTCGGCCTGCCGTTCATGGACACCGACCTGGTCATCGAGCAGCGCACCCGGCGCAGCGTGCGGGACATCTTCGGCACCGACGGCGAGGCCGCGTTCCGCGAGCTGGAGCACACGGTCACCGCGGAGCTGCTGGCCGGGCCGGACGCGGTGCTGGCGCTGGGCGGCGGGGCGGTGCTGCATCCGGAGACGCAGCGCGCGCTCGGCGCTCATCAGGTGGTGTACCTGAAGGTCGGCTACGCCGAGTCGATGCTCCGGGTGGCGCACGACGAGTACCGGCCGCTGCTCCGCGACCCGGACCTGGAGGGCATCTTCCAGCGACGGCTGGCCAGCTATCACGCGGTGGCCACGCTGACCGTGGTCACCGACGGGCGGCGCCCGGAGACGGTGTGCCTGGACGTCGTGGCGCGGCTGGCCGAGGTGCCCGGCGCCCCGGCTGGGACGGCCACCGTGCTGGTGTCCTGCACCGGCGGCAGCTACAACGTGCATGTCGGGCCCGGGCTGCTGCCGGACGCCGACCGGCTGCTGCCCGCGCTGCCCCGCGCCAGGTCCGCGGTGGTGCTGGCCGCCCCGGCCGACAAGGCGGCCGTGGACACGGTGAGCGGCGCGCTGCTCCGCCGTGGGCTGGAGGTGAGCCAGCTCGAGGTGCCGGACGGGCAGCAGCACAAGAACCTGGCCACGGTGGCCCGGGTGGCGGAAGACCTGGCCAGCCTGGCGGTGCACAAGGACGATCTGATCGTGGGGGTCGGCGGCGAGGTGCTGTGCGACATCGCCGGCTTCGTGGCCAGCACCTACAACCGGGGCATGCCGCTGGCCCTGTTCCCGACCACGCTGCTGGCCCAGGCGGACGCCGCGGTGGGCGGCAAGGCCTCGCTGAACCTGCCGCAGGGCCGCAACCTGGTCGGCACCGTGCACCAGCCGGTCACGGTGGTGGCCGACGTGGCCGTGGCGGCCGAGCACCGGGCCCGGGAGTACCCGGCGGGCCTGGCCGAGATCGTCAAGCACGCGCTGATCAGCGGCGGGGACCTGGTCCCGCTGCTCGAAGACCGGGCGGACCAGCTGATCAAGGGCGAGGTCGGCGCGCTGGCCGACGCGGTGATCCGCAGCGTCACGGTGAAGGCGGCCATCGTCAGCACGGATGAGCGGGAGCGCGGCAGCCGGCTGCACCTGAACTACGGGCACACGTTCGGCCACGCCATCGAGCAGGTGCGCGGGCTGGAGCCGGCCGATGACGGCTCGGCGGTCGCGGCCGGCATGATGGCCGCCGCCTACCTGGCCCGGCGGCAGGGCCGGATCGGCGACGACCTGGTCGGCCTGCACCGCCGGCTGCTGGCCGCCATGCAGCTGCCGGCCAGCGGCCGGTTCGACCTGGCCGCGCTGCGCGACGCGTGGCTGCGCGACAAGAAGTACCAGGACGGCGTGCGTTTCGTCGTGCTGAACGGGCTGGGCCGCCCCGAGGCGGGGGTGCCCGCCGACGAGGACAGCCTGGCCGCGGTGCTGGCCGACCTGGCCGTCAGTCCTTGACCCGGATCCACGTTTTGCCCGGCACCTCGCGGGCGGCCTGGAACGCGGCCGCCGCGTCGGCCAGCGGGTGGCAGGCGCCGAGCACCCGGGACGGCGCCACGCCGTCCGCCGCGGCCAGGGTGGCCGCGAAGTCGTCCGGGTGGTCGTAGATCAGCGAGCCGCGCAGGGTGAGCTGGCGCTGCACCACGGTCCTGGTGACCAGGCTGGCTGGTTCGCTGCTCTGCCCGATGAGCAGCACCATCCCGCCGCGCCCGGCCCGGCTGACCGCCTCGGGCAGGGCCGCGGGCACGCCGGAGGTCTCGAACACCGCGTCGAAGCCGCCCGCGGTCTCCCCGGCCGCGACCGCGCCCAGGTCCGTGGCCAGGGACCGCCGCCCCGGGTGCGGTTCCAGCACGTGCGGCACGATGCCCTGGCGGACCAGCGCCAGGCAGAGCAGGCTGCCCTGCGAGCCCGCCCCGACCACCAGGCACCGGCTGCCCGGCCGCACCCCGGCCCGCCGGATGGCCGCGCGGGCCACGGTGAACGGCTCGGCGCAGACCGCGTCGGCGTCGCTCCACGGCTCTGGGACCGGCCACGCGAACTGGGCGGGCACCGCGATCCGCTCGGCCAGCACACCCGGCGCGTTGAAGCCGAGGCTGATCCGGTGCGGGCAGGCCGAGCTGCGGCCGGCCCGGCAGGCCGGGCAGCTCAGGCACGGAAAGTTCGGCTCGATGATCACTCGCTGGCCGATCCGGCCGGTGTCGGCGCCGGGCCCGGCGCCGACGATCTCCCCGGTGGATTCGTGCCCGGGCACCCAGGGCAGCGCCGGGGGCGGCCGGTGCCCGCCGAGCAGGGCCAGATCCGACCCGCAGATCCCGACGCCACGCACCTGGACGACGACCTGGCCGGAACCAGGCTGTGGCTCCGGCCAGTCGTCAACGACGCGCAGCGGTCCTGGGAACTCGGCCAGGACAACGGCTCGCACTATGTCACTCCGTGGTGGTTGTCAGCCGCAGCTGATCAGGGGATGTAGGCGTACTTGGCGAAACTCGGCTGGCTGACGTTGCTCTTGGTCAGCAGCACGTCGGGCAGCTGCACGGACGCCTGGATGGCGCTGGACTTCCCGGTCAGCTTGTCGTAGGCGAACTGGGCGGCGTCCGCGCCCTCGGTCCCGGCCTGCTGCGCAACCAGGGCGCTGACCTGGCCCTTCTTGAGCAGCGCGACCTCCGTCGGGCTGGCGTCGAAGCCGACTACGAGCACCTTCCCGGTCATCCCGTCGGCGGCCAGCGCGGCCGCGGCGCCCTCCGCGTTCGGCTCCGCGGCGCCGAAGATGGCCTTGATGCCCGGGTGCGCGGCCAGGATGGACCGCACCACCGTCTGGCTGGAGGTGACCGGCTGGGCGGTGTACTGCAGGGTGACCACCTTGATGCCCGGGTAACTCGCCTTCAGCGCGTTCTCCAGGCCCTGCACCCGGTCCACCTGCGTGGTCGCGGTCGGGGACAGGCTGAGCACCGCGATCTGCCCGGTGCCGTGCAACTGCTTCCCGATGTAGGCCGCGGCGACCTTGCCGCCCTGGATGTTGTCCGTGCTGATCTGGCTGGTCAGCTTCGACGGGTCGGCCAGCGCGGTATCCACCGTGATGACCGGGATCCCGGCGTTGAGGCAGGTGTCGATGGCGGGCGCCATGGCCTTCGGATCCGTGGGGGAGACGACCAGCGCGCTGGGGTGGCGGCTGCACATCGCGTCCACCACCGGGGTCTGCGCGCTCGGCGCGAAGTCCGGCGAGCCCTGGTAGAGCACGGTCATACCGAGCTTCTTGCCCTCGGTGCGCATGCCCGCGACGAGCGTGTCATAGAAGGACACCCCGGTCGCCCCGGGCACGTAGGCGATGGTGAAGTGCTTGCCGCCGGAGCCGCCGGAGCTCGCGGACGGCGAACCGGAACTGCCGGACGCGCTGGCGCCGCCCGACCCGCAGGCGGCCAGGGCCAGGGCGAGCCCGGCGATGGGGGCCAGGGCCAGCGCCCGCGGCCAGGGACGACTCGGTCTGTGAGGGAACACGCTTCCTCCTGAGGTGCGACGGGAATCGTTCGGCGAGGCCGCCCGCGGGTGGGGCGGCCGGATGGCCGGTGGCTAGCTGCGCTGCCGCCGGCCGCGTAGCTGATCGATGTAGACAGCGAGGATGAGCACCGCCCCGACCAGGACTTCCTGCCAGAACGGCGGCACGTTGACCAGGACAAGCCCGGTGAGCAGGACCGCGATGATGCCGGTGCCGATGACCGTCCCGGCGATGGTGCCGCGCCCGCCGAACAGGCTGGCCCCGCCGATGACCACGGCGGCGATCGCGTTCAGGTTGTCGGTGGACCCCGAGTCCGGTGATCCGGCGCCGAGCCGCGCCATGACCAGGATGCCGGCCACGCCAGCCAGGAAGCCGGCCAGCAGGTAGACCTTGAACAGATGCCGGCGGTCGTTGATGCCGGCCCGGACGACCGCCTCCCGGCTGTCCCCGACGCTCAGCGTGTAAGCGCCGAACCTGGTCTTGGCCAGCACCAGCCCGTACCAGATGGTGATCACCCCGGTCACCGCGACCGGGATGGGTATCCAGCCGCCCAGGTTGGTATTGCCCACGGTGGTGACGGAGGCGGGGATGTTCGAGATCTCCTGGCCGTTGTTCAGCAGGTAGCCGAGCCCGGTGGCGATGCCCAGGGTGCCCAGCGTGACCACGAACGGGGGGACCGCGGCCCGGGTGACCAGCAGCCCGTTGAGCGCGCCGAACGCGCCGCCCACCAGCACCGTGACCAGAAAGCCGACGGACAGCGCGAGCGGGGCCGCGCCGGTGGCGGTGGCGGTGGCGAACCAGTGCGCCATCGCCCAGGCCCCGGCCGTGCCGGCGCAGCCCAGCACGGCGCCGACCGACAGGTCGATGCCGCCGGAGCAGATCACGAACGTCTCACCGACCGCGAGCAGCAGCACCTCGGTCGCGGTGCTGGAGGTGTTCAGCCAGTTGGCCCGGGTGAGGAAGTAGGGCGAGTTGACGGCGAACACGACGCAGATGGCCAGCAGCACGCCACCGATCCACAGGTTGCGGGCGGCGGCCGGCACCCGCTGCAGGTAGCGGAGCGCCGCGGCGGCCGGCGTCACCCGCTCGGCGGCCGGCGCCTGCTTGGTCACGGTCATGGTCAGGTCACCTCCGCGTCGGTCCCGGCCGGATCGGGCGCGCCGTTCCCGGTCTTGGCCCCGGTGATGTAGCCGACCAGGTTCTCCGCGCTCAGCTCGTCCCCGGCCAGGGTGGAGGCCAGCGCGCCGAGGCGGAGCACCACCACCCGGTCGCACACGGCCAGCACGTCCGGCATCTGGTGGCTGACGAAGATGACCGCGATGCCTTCGTGCCTGACCCGCCGGACCAGGTCGAGCACCTGCTGCTGCTGTTCCACCCCGAGCGCGCTGGTCGGCTCGTCGAGCAGCAGGATCCGGCTGGTCCAGGCGGCGGCCCGGGCGATGGCGAGGGCCTGGCGCTGGCCGCCGGACAGATCCTGGGCGGCGGCGTGCACGTCCGGGATCCGGGTGTGCAGCCGGGCCAGTTCGCTGGCCGTGTGCGCGGACATCTGCCTGGTGTCCAGCCAGCCCATGCGCCGGGCCAGCCAGCCCCGGGAGATGATCTCCCGGCCGAGGAAGAAGTTGGCCACCACGTCCCGCTGCGCGGCCAGTGACAGGTCCTGATAGACGGTGGCGATGCCGGCCTGCTGCGCCGCGGATGGGCTGGCGAACTGCACCGGCTGGCCGTCGATGAGGATGTCGCCGCCGGACGGCGGGGTCGCCCCGGCCAGGATCTTCAGCAGTGTCGACTTGCCCGCCCCGTTGTCGCCCACGATGCCCAGCACCTCGCCCGCGTCGACCTGCAGGCTGATGCCGCGCAGCGCCTCGACCCCCCGGTAGTGCTTGCTCAGATTTCGTACCGCCAGCCGAACCGGCATCGAGCCGTGCCCTTTCTGACTAGTGGGGGATAGGAGTGTGGTGGCGGAGCACCCGGTCGGCCGCGGCCCAGGCCTGGGCCGCGAACTGCGCCCCGGTCAGCTCGCGGCTCAGCTGCGCCGACGGGGCCTCCACACCGACTGGGATGGTGCCGGGCAGCGCGCCGAGCAGGCCGGCCAGCGGCAGCTCGCCCTGGCCCGGCAGCAGCCGCTGGGAGCGGGCCTCCAGGGCCAGGTCACCGCCGGACACGGGCTGGCCGCGGGGCAGCGCACCGGGCGGTCGCAGCCCGGTGGGTGGCTCGCGCGGCGCGTCGCACAGCTGCAGGTAGCCGAGCAGCGCCGGGCCGGCGCCAGCCAGCTCGGCCAGGCTGACCCCGCAGCGCTGCACGTGCAGCGCGTCCACCAGCACCCGGCCGCCGGCGGAGAGCGCCGCGATGTCCAGCGCGGCGCGCAGCGTGCGCACCGGCTTGTAGGACATGAACTCGATCACCGGCCGGATCCCGTACGGCAGCGCGAGCTGGGTCAGCTCGGCGAACCGGTCCGCCAGCCGGGTCAGGTCGCGGTCTTCGCTGATCGCGTTCAGATAGCGGGCCCGCAGCCGGGCCGCCGTCTCCACCACCGGTTCCCAGCCGCTGCGGGCGCCGTCCAGGCGGATGGCCTCGGCGCCCAGCACCCGGAGGCCGGTGTCGTCCAGCCGCCGGATCGTCTCGGCCAGCATCGGGGACCCGGGGCTGACCGGCCAGGGCTGCTCCCCGCTGGTGGCCGGGGAGATGCGCAGGCTGACGCTGTCGAACCCGGCGCCCGCGGCCAGGCCCACCAGTTCGGGCGGGGCCACGTCCAGCAAGGTCAGGTGCTCGAGGGCGAGCTCGCGACGACCCGTCATCGGCGGGCGCGGTGCGGCCGGGGGCGAAAGAGGAACATCGTCGTACCTCGAGGGAGTATGTACGAACTGGTTAGTCCGTTAGTGTGGCAGTCGTCACATGCGTTGTAAAGGGCATGCTAAAAGTCATATGTGCGCAATGCGGACGCAGCGGATCCGCCACCCGGCGCACGGCCCGGACGAGGGGAGTCCCATGGTGACCACGCCGACCCCGGCGGGAGTGCCCGAACGCCGCCGCGACGAGCGGCGCCGGGATCCGAAGGAGCGCCCCGAGCCGGAGCAGCGCCCCGAGCCGGAGCGGCGCCGCGACCCGGAGCGCACCCGCCGGGAGATTCTCGACGTCGCGACCCGGGAGTTCGCGCAGATGGGCTACGCCGGGGCGCGGGTCGACGAGATCGCCGCGCAGACCAGGACCACCAAGCGGATGATCTACTACTACTTCGGCGGCAAGGAGAAGCTCTACATCGCGGTCCTGGAGCGGGCCTACGCGCTGGCGCGGGCGGCCGAGCAGGACGTCGACGTGGACCACCTGGACCCGGTGACCGCGATCCGGCAGCTCGCCGAGCTGACCTTCGATCACCACCAGTCGCATCCCGACTTCATCCGGCTGGTCAGCATCGAGAACGTGCACCAGGCGCAGTTCATGGCCAAGTCGCCCGCGCTGGCCCAGCTCAACACCACGGCGGTCACGCTGATCGGCAAGATCCTGGCCAAGGGTTATGCCGAAGGCGTGTTCGCCCGCCAGGCCGACCCGCTCGACGTGCACCTGATCATCAGCTCGTTCTGCTTCTTCCGGGCGGCCAACCGGTACACCTGGCGGGCCATCTTCGGCCGCGACCCGCTGGACAGCGCGCTCCGCGACCGGTACCGGCAGATGGTGGGCGACCTCGTCGTGAGCTACCTCACCAGCTGACCGCGGTCGCGTGTCACCGCGCTAGGCTCAGGACCACTCTTACCGAACGCCATTCGGTGGTGGCTGTCTCGCGAAAGGTCCGAAGTATGCGCATCGGAATGCACCTCAACTACGCCGGCGGCTTCGCCGAGACAGTGACCGAGCTGGCCGACTACGAGAAGGCCGGGCTGGACATCGTGTCCGTGCCCGAGGCGTACAGCTTCGACGCGGTCAGCCAACTGGGCTTCATCGCGGCCCGGACCGAGCGGCTGGAGATCGCGTCCGGGATATTTCAGCTGTACTCGCGGACCCCCGCGCTCACCGCGATGACCGCGGCCGGGCTTGACTACGTGTCCGGGGGCCGGTTCACCCTGGGCATCGGCGCATCCGGGCCGCAGGTGATCGAGGGGTGGCACGGCGTGCCGTACGACGCCCCGGTCGGCCGGACCCGGGAGCTGATCGAGATCTGCCGCATGGTGTGGCGGCGCGAGCGGCTGCAGTACGCCGGGAAGCACTACACGATCCCGCTGCCGCCCGATCAGGGCACCGGGCTGGGCAAGCCGCTCAAGCTGATCAACCACCCGGTGCGCGAGCGGATCCCGATCATGGTCGCGGCGCTCGGGCCGAAGAACGTCGCGCTAGCCGCCGAGCTGGCCGAGGGCTGGCAGCCGATCTTCTACTACCCGGAGAAGGCCGCCGTCGCCTGGGCCGAGCCGCTGGCCGCGGGCCGGGCCAAACGGGACCCGGCGCTCGGCCCGCTGGACGTGATGGCGGCCGCCCCGCTGGCCATCGGCGACGACGTATCCGGCTACCTGGACCTGGCCCGGCCGTTCTTCGCGCTGTACATCGGCGGCATGGGGCCGCACCGCGACCACGGGCTCAACTTCTACTACGAGCTCGCGGTGCGGTTCGGCTACGCCGACGCGGCGGCCAGGATCCAGGATGCCTACCTGGCCGGCCGGAAGGACGAGGCGGCCGGCCTGGTGCCCGCCGAACTGCTCGAAGGCACCGCGCTGATCGGGCCGGAGAGCCTGGTCGCCGAGCGGATCGCGGCGATGAAGGAGTCCGGGGTCAGCACGCTGAACGTCACCCCGCTGGGCGCGACGCACGCCGACCGGGTCCGGCTCATCGAGCAGGTCCGCGACCTGGCCGGCTAAGGTGCCCCGAACCGCCCCGAACTCCCCCGCTGCCCGAACCCCCCCGCTGCCCGAACGCCGGCCGGCTGGGCGCTGACCGGGTGCGGGAGGTGGCCGGTGGCGCCGAGCTTGTAGGCGATGATCAGCACGTGCCGCTTGAGGGAGCTCAGCACGCTGGCCGCGGTGATGAGGTAGTCGCCATCGATGGTGACCGGCGCGTTCGTCCTGGACGACAGCGGGATGGTGCGCAGCACGGCGCCGGTGGCCGCGTTGAACGCGTACAGGTCACCGTGGTAGGTCGTGGTGAAGACGACGTCGTTGGTCACGGTCGCGGCGCCGTACGGCGACGAGGGGAGCTTGTCGTTCCATTCGACCTTCCCGGTGTCCTGGTTGACCGCGACCATCTCGCCGGTGCCCTTGCCGATGGCCGCCTCGAATGCCGCCCCGCCCCCCGGCCCCTCGTCATAGCCGTGCGCCTTGGTCATCGGCACCGGCATGTTGTTGACCGCGGCGAACGTGGTCGAGCCGTTGCTGGCCAGCTGGGACTCGATGCCGCCGAACGGGCCGGGCTCCAGGCAGAACGTGTCCGGCAGGTCGAAGTGCGAGGTCGGCTTGGCGTCCTCGGTGAGCAGCCCGTCGTTATCGTGCCCGCTGTGCACGCCCACCGGGAGCCGCCAGAGCAGCTTGCCAGTCTGCGCGTTCAGCTCGATCAGGATGCCGGCCTTGCCGCCGTCCACCACCACTGGCTGCCCGTGCGCGGTGGTCAGCACCGGCGAGTCCTGCAGATCCCAGTCGTACAGGTCGTGCGGGGTGAGCTGGTAGTACCAGAGCAGCTTGCCCCGCGAGCTCAGCTTCACCACCGAGTCGGTGTACAGGTTCGGGCCGGGCCGGCTGGTGCCCCACGGATAGCCGGGCGGCGGGACGATCGGGCCGGGGTTGGCGATGCCGAGGTAGATGTTGCCCTGGCTGTCGAAGGACGGCGGATCCCACAGGCCGCCGCCGGAGTTGAGGGCCGGCTTCCCCCACAGGCCCTGCACCTCGTCCCAGCTCCACTCCGGCGCGCCGGTCCGCGCGTTCAGCGCCCACAGAACGCCCTTGGCGTTGCCGAGATACTCGC
The DNA here is from genome assembly GCA_963717125.1 of uncultured Actinomycetes bacterium. Lineage (GTDB taxonomy): Bacteria > Actinomycetota > Actinomycetes > Streptosporangiales > Streptosporangiaceae > RYN-230. The sequence continues at coordinate 528,527 of CAVQVG010000007.1, read as the reverse complement.
CCACGGTCGGGTTGACCGGCACGGTGGACACGTACACGGTGCCGTCGCGGTAGCCCGGGGCCATGTCGATGCCCTCGTGGTCGTTGCCGATCAGCGTCCGGCTCCACAGCTGCCGGCCGGTGGCCGCGTCCAGCGCGACCGCGGCGTGGCTGGTGGCCGCGTACACGACTCCGTTGGCCACGTTGACGCCGTCCGGGCCGCCGTTCGGCGCGTTGTAGTCGTGCGTCCACAGCACCTTGCCGGTGGCCAGTTGGATCGCCGTCACGTTCGATTCCATGTCCTGGGTGTACACCACGCCGTTGACCACGACCGGGGTGGTCGCGTAGGCGTACGCGTGGATCGGGACCGTCCAGGCCACGCCCAGCTTCGACACGTTGCTGCTGGTGATCGCGCTGGCCACGTCCCGGGTGTTCTGCAGGTTGCCGCCGGGCAGCGTCCAGCCGGCCGCGGCGGCCGCCTTGGCCGGTGCCGGCGCACCGCCCACTCCGGCTGGGGTCGTGGTACCCACGACGGCGTGCTTGCCGAAACACGGCGGCGTGCCGGACGCGCTGGTGCTGCTACCCCCGCAGCCCGCCAGCACCAGGCTCGTCACCGCGGCCAGGGATATACCGGCCAGCGCGTATCCCGCCTTATCCATGGCAGTCTCCTGGTCCACGTGCCCAGCTTGCCCGGCCACGTAAGGGCGTTCGGAAAATAGATATCATTATGATAAGCATGTGGTATCGTGAGAGTCAATCGAGGGTGGGAGGCATTCGGCGATGGACTCGTTCACCGGGAAGCTCGCGGTGGTGACCGGCGCTGGCTCGGGTATGGGCCGCGAGCTGGTCCGCCAGCTCGCCGCGCAGGGATGCTCGGTCGCGGCGTGCGACATCAACGCGGAGTCGGTCGCGGACACCGCGGCCCTGGCCCGGGCGGTCGCCGACGACCGGGTCCTGGTGACCAGCCACGCCTGTGACGTGGCCGACGAGGCGCAGGTGCTGCGTTTCCGCGACGAGCTGCTGACAGCGCACGACACCGATCACGTTGACGTGGTGTTCAGCAACGCGGGCATCGGCGGCGCGGGCAGCTTCGTGCGCGATCCCCGGGAGGACTGGGAGCGCACGTTCGCCATCGACTTCTGGGGCATGTACTACTGCGCCCGCGCGTTCCTGCCGCTGCTCATCGCGAGCGGCGACGGCATCCTGGTCAACACCAGCAGCGTGAACGGGTTCTGGGCGACGCTCGGCCCGGGCATGCCGAACACCGCGTACAGCACGGCCAAGTTCGCCGTGAAGGGCTTCTCCGAGGCGCTCATCGAGGACCTGCGAACCAACGCGCCCCAGGTCACGGTGGCCGTGGTGATGCCCGGGCACGTCGGGACGGACATCTTGGCCAACAGCCTCCGGGTGCTCGGCCACCCGGGGCCGGAGCAGATGAGCGCGGCCGATCTGGAGGAGGCCCGGCCCGCGCTGGTCCGGTTCGGCCTGCCGGTCGAGGACGCGTCAGTCGAGGAGTTGCGCGAAGCGGTGGCCAAGCTGGCGAACCAGTTCAAGGACAGCGCGCCGCTCAGCGCGGCCGACGCGGCCACCATCATCCTGGACGGGGTGCGCGCCGGGAACTGGCGGATCCTGGTCGGCGACGACGCCAAGGCAGTTGACCGGGCGGTGCGCGCCCAGCCCGAGGCGGCCTACGACTACGCCGAGCTGGCCAAGACGGCGCGGGAGGCCGCCGGGCAGTAGCCGTTCACTCCTGGCTGGCGCCGCGCTCCTTGAGCCAGCTGACCAGCGCCGCGCGCATGGTGTCCGGCTGGCCGGCCACCTGGATGGGCCGGCTGTCCGAGTAATCCGGCGTGAAGTCGATGCTGGCGCCGCGGTCCAGCAGGTACTCGGCCATCCGCCGCTGGCCACCGTGGCAGGCCTGCCAGAACGCCTCGTCCAGGTCCTGCTGGCTAGGGGCGGGATCGGCGTTGAGCAGCTCGTCCACCCGGGCCTGGTCGCCGAGCGCCGCCGCCTGCCACAGGGTCCCGATGCGGGCGCCCCGGGCGGCCAGCAGCCGGGCTACCTGCCAGCACCCGTAGGCCACGGCGTTGACCAGCGGCGGCCCGGCGATCGGCCCGGCGCTTGGCGCTTCGATGTCGGCCCCGCCGTCGATCAGCGCGGCCGCCACGGCCACATCGTCGCTGCTCGCCGCCCAGTGCAGCGGGGTCTCCGGCTCGGCCGGGTCATCAGGGCCGGCCGGGCCCCCGCTGGGGTCCGCGCCCGCCTCGATGAGCAGCCGGGCGATCTCCGGGCCGTGCGGGAAATAGCCCGGCCAGTCGGCGACCATGTGCAGTGGGGTCCTGGCTCCGCTCCGGTCGCCGATCCGCCACCTGGGCAGGTCGGGGTGCTCGCCGATGAGGCGGCGGATCGTGCCGACGTCGCCGCCGCGGACGGCCAGCAGCAGCTCGACCGCTACTGGATCGTTTCCGGGGATCAGGTCATTCGTATGCGTGTCACTCATGGCCGCCCCAACCTCGCGTCTGGTCCCCCGATCCTGGCACCGGGCTACGACATCGTGAGCACGGCTCTGCCGTCACCCGGCCCGGCTGCGCGGACGGGGCGCGGTTGTCAGCCAGTGAATGGCGCGAGCAGGTGGCTGAAGTCCCAGGTGTTCTGCGTGCTGCCGGAGCGGGTGTTGCTGTCCCGGGTCCCGGGGCAGCCGCCGTTGTCCCGCTGGATGGCCCAGATCGTAGTAATAGGACGTGGCTCGGGAGGCGCCTGTTTCTGGCAGGTGATCAGACGATTGGTGTCGTTGGAGCGACACCAATCCCATGATCATCAAATCGAGCCCGATCGTGCCACCCGGCACCGACGGCCCACCCCCCGGTGGCTGATCGCGGGCCGGTACCGTGCGGCAGGATGGCGGGTATGGCTGCGGCAGATGTCCCGATCGAGGTCCGGGTGGCCCGCGCGGCCGACGAGGCGCAACTGGCCCGGCTGGACCGGGTCGCGTGGTCGCCGCAGAGCGGGTTCCCGTCGGTAACGCGCCAGGCTGGCGGCCTGTTCTTCACCGCGGGCAGCCCGCCGCAGGCCCACCTGGTCGGCATGATCGACGGCACCGTGGTCGGCTATATCAGGCTGGCCGTCCCCTCGCCGCTACCGGAAGAGGCGCATGTGCTGGCCGTGCACGGGCTCGCGGTAGCGCCGGAGGCCAGGCGGCGCGGGGTGGCCACCGCGCTGCTCGCCGCGGCCGAACAGCGGGCCCGGGACCGCGGCGCGCGCAAGTTGAGTCTGCGCGTGCTGAGCACCAACCGCGACGCCATCCGGCTGTACACCCAGCTCGGCTTCGAGCAGGAGGGGCGGCTGCTCGGCGAGTTCTTCATCGACGGCTGCTACGTGGATGATCTGCTGCTGGCCAAGCACCTCGCCGACGCCGCCCAGCCCACAGGGGCTCGGCCCCTATTGCCAGTTACTAAAGAAACGCAATTGTAATTCCCTGGCCCTTTCGATATTTTTTATTTTGTGATACAGTTTTAATAACTTCGGATATTGTCCGCTGCGTGCAAAAGCAACAGCATCTGCCCAGCCAGACGGCACTCACCGCGGCGGCCGCGCGGGCGGCGCATTTGATCGTCGACCAGCCGCCCCATATCTTCACTGACGGTCTGGCAGTAGCCCTGCTCGGCGAGCAGGCCGAGGAGTTCATCAGCTATCACCGGGCGCACGGCGACCACTTGGTGCTGTCCGCCGCCCGGGCCCAGGTGACCTGCCGGAGCCGGTACACCGAGGACCACTTGGCCGATGCCGCGCGGCGGGGCATCACGCAGTACGTGATCCTGGGTGCCGGGCTGGATTCCTTCGCCTACCGCGGCGAGCGGGCGGCACAGGTCCGCGTGTTTGAGGTCGACCACCCAGCCACCCAGGAATGGAAGCGCGAGCAGATCGCCAAGGCCGGGCTACCGGTCCCGGACGGCACTGCCTTCGTGCCCACCGATTTCGAGCACGACTCGCTGGCCGGGCGGCTGCGCGCGGCCGGCTTCGACGCGAGCCGGCCCGCGCTGGTCAGCTGGCTCGGCGTCACCATCTACCTGACCCAGCCGGCCATCGGCCGGACTCTCGCCGAGATCAGCGCGTTCGCGCCGGGCACCGAGCTGATCGTCGACTACATGCTGCCGCCGGGCCTGCGCGACGCCGCGGGCGACAGCTACGCCGACCAGGTCGGGGCGGTCGCGGCGCAGCGCGGCGAGCCCTGGCTGACCTGCCTGGCCCCGGATCAGATGTCCGCCCAACTGGCAACGCACGGCTTCGGGTTGATCGAGCAGGTCAGCCAGCGGGACTCGATCAGCGCGAGACTCTGGGACCGGTCCGACAACCTCCACCCGATCCGCCTGTCCATGCTGGCCCACGCCTCGATCCGCGGCTGAGCACGCCTCGATCCGCGGCTGAGCACGCCTCGATCCGCGACTGAGCACGGCGGACCGCCCGCGTACAGTCGGGGCATGCCGGAAATCGAGCTGGCTCGCCGCCAGCGTCTGCAGCCTGTGGTGGCCGCGCTCGGTGCCGACGCCGCGCTGATCACCAGCCTGCCCAACGTCCGCTACCTGACCGGCCTGGCCAGCTCCAACGCAGCCCTGCTGCTGCCCGCGGAAGGCGACGCGGCGGTGCTGGCCACGGACTCCCGGTACGCCGGGGCCGCCCGCCGCGACTGCCCCGACCTGGAGCTGCTCACCGAGCGGTTCATCGAGCCCGCGCTGGCCCAGCTGGCCGCGGCCCGCGGCCTGAAGCGGCTGGCTTTCGAGGCGCACGAGATGACCGTGCAGCGGCATCAGGAGCTCGCCGCCGCGGCCCCTGACCTGGACCTGGTGCCGCTGGGCCTGGCGGTGGAGCAGCTGCGGATCGTCAAGGACGAGGCGGAAATCGCCCGGCTGGCCCAGGCCTGCGCGATCACCTCGCAAGCATTCGACCAGGTCGTCACCAGCATCCGGCCCGGAATGACCGAACGCGACCTAGCCGTGCGAATCGAGCGCACCATGGCGGACCTGGGGGCAGAACGCCCGGCCTTCGAGACGATCGTGGCCAGCGGGCCGAACGGCGCCATCCCGCATCACGTGCCGTCCGGCCGCCCGCTGGCCGCCGGTGACCTGATCACCATCGACTGCGGGGCCCGGTACGCCGGCTATCACGCGGACATGACCCGCACCGTGGCGCTCGGCCCGCCCGCGGACTGGCAGTGCGACATCTATCAGCTGGTGGCCGCGGCCCAGCAGGCCGGCATCGACGCGGCCGTGCCGGGCGCGGATGTCGCGCAGGTGGACGGCGCGGCCCGCGGGGTGATCAGCCAGGCCGGCCACGGTGACCATTTCACCCACGGCCTGGGTCATGGCGTGGGCCTGGAGATCCACGAGGCGCCGATCATGGGGTACGGCCGGGCGGGTACACTCGGGGACCGGGTCCCCATTACCGTCGAGCCGGGTATCTACCTGCCGGGCCAAGGCGGCGTCAGGATCGAGGACACCCTGGTGGTGCGCGCCGCGGCGGGGACGGCGGCACCGCAGGAGCTTCTCACCACTACCACCCGGGAACTGCTTGTCCTGTAACCGGCAGGCGGGCTTACCCGTACGCAGGAGATACACAGACGTGGCCACCACGAACGACCTCAAGAACGGCATGACGCTGAACATCGACGGCCAGCTCTGGACCGTCGTCGACTTCCAGCACGTCAAGCCGGGCAAGGGCGGTGCCTTTGTCCGCTCCAAGCTGAAGAACGTGCTCTCCGGGAAGGTCGTGGATCGCACCTTCAACGCCGGGGTCAAGGTCGACGTGGCCAACGTTGACAGGCGGGAGATGCAGTATCTCTACCGCGAGGGCGACGACTTCGTGTTCATGGACACCCAGGACTACGACCAGCCGCACATCCCCAAGGACACGGTGGGTGATGCCGCGGACTACCTGCTCGAGGAGCAGACCGCGACGGTCGCGTTCAACGACGGCACCCCGCTGTACGTCGAGCTGCCCGCCTCGGTAGAGCTGACCGTCAGCCAGACCGACCCCGGTGTGCAGGGCGACCGGTCCACCGGCGGCACCAAGCTGGCCACGCTGGAGACCGGCGCGCAGGTCCAGGTGCCGCTGTTCATCACTACCGGGGAAAGGGTCAAGGTGGACACCCGCACGGGTGGCTACCTCGGCCGCGCCTGACCAGCCGGTGCCCGCGCGCAGTAAGGCCCGCAAACGGGCCCTTGACATCCTGTTCGAGGCGGAGGTGCGCGGCGAGCCCGTGCCGGACGTGCTGGAGCAGCGCATCATCGCGGCCAGCCCGCCGGTCAGCGAGTACGCCCAGGAACTGGTCCGCGGCGTCCAGGCGCACCGCGAGCGCATTGACGAGCTGCTGGCCGAGCACGCCCAGGGCTGGTCGCTGGACCGGATGCCGGCGGTTGACCGTAACGTGCTGCGCATCGGCCTCTACGAGCTGCTCTGGGCGGACGACGTGCCGGATGCGGTGGCCATCAGCGAGGCGGTGCTGCTGGCCCGCGACCTGTCCACCGACGCGTCGCCCACGTTCGTGAATGGCCTGCTCGGACGGCTGCTCGAACTCAAGCCCACGCTCAGCGTCTGATAAAACCCAAAACTTTTGCTTAACGCCAGTTAGGCTGCGGCGAACCTGACTTGCAGGCCGTGTTTGCGCAGTACGGAAATGAACCAGAGCACGGATGCGCCGATGCCGGCTACGGTCAGGGCGATCGTGGCCACGGTGGAAAGCATCAGGAACATGCTGGCCGTCTCGGTCACCATCATCACGCCCAGGCCGGCGGTGAGGGCCAGGAAGATGCCGGACCAGAGCCAGGTGGCGCCCTGGAAGAACCGGTGCAGCCCCGGGTGGTGGGCCGGATGGCGCAGCGCCACGACCTCGGCGGCCAGCTTGGCCACGATCGGGTTCGGGCCGCGGGCGGTCCGGGCGAACAGGAAGAACATGATCAGGTAGCCGAGCGGGAACTGCAGCAGGAAGATCCACAGTTCGCCGGTGGCCAGGACCAGCACGGTCTGCAGGGTGAGCACGATGGCTGAGATCGTCAGCAGGCTGGGCACCGACCCCGAGAAGATCTTGCGGATCAGCGCGGTGGCCCAGATCGCCCCCGTTCCCACGAGCAGCCCGACGGTCTGGCCGCCGAGCCAGGCGCCGAGGACGTAGGCCGCGAGGGGGAGACCGACGGACTCGCTCAGGCTCAGCCCGGTGCAACGGAGCAACCGCAGCGGCCGGGGAAGCTCAAGGTGCTCGTGCATGGGGGAGAGCCTAGGGGTTGCGTCGCGGACGCGAGGCCGGTTTGGACATCGATGACCATTCTCCTAGACAGCTCAGAGCAAAGCGGCAGATACCTCAAAGGCCCTGCCATGCTGGCGTAGTTCTGCCCGCCGATGCCGGTGCTAATCCAGGTAGTAAAGGGTGCGCGCCGACTGGGGGTTTTCGTCGGGAACCGCTGCTATCACCACGGTTTCTGGCCAAGCATGGTTCACCACGACCGGGCACGTCCGGGGGACGTCCCGGGCTTGTCGTTGATCAGCACTACATTGGGACCAGGGTGAGCGAGGAGGGTGGCCGTGCAGGCACAGCCTGGGCAGGCGCAGTACGCGGATGACCGGCCCGCGCCGGAACGGGGCGTGCCGGGCCACCGGATGGACAGGTACGACGACGCGCGCACCGTGGTGGTCCGCGACGTGCTGGCGGCGGTGACCGCCGAGCTGACCGCGCAGACCGGGCGGGCCCAGCTGGACATCATCGACGCGGGCGGTGGGACCGGGGGCTTCGCGGTGCCGCTGGCCGCGGCCGGGCACACGGTCACGGTGCTCGACCCGAGCCCGGACTCACTGGCCGCCGCGCAGCGCCGCGCGGCCGAGATGTCGGTGCCGCTGCGCGCGGTCCAGGGGGACGCCACCGACCTGGCCGCGCTGGTCGGCGGCCAGGGCGCCGATCTGGTGCTGTGCCACAGCGTGCTGGAGTACGTCGATTCCCCGGCCGCGGCGATGACGGCGGTGGCGAGCGTGCTGCGGCCGGGCGGCGCGGTGAGCGTGCTGGCCGCCAGCGCGGTCGCGGCGGTCATCCACCGCGCTCTGGCCGGGCGCTTCGACGATGCGCGGCGGCTGCTGGCCGCGGTCGCCGCAACGGGCAGCGTGACCCCGCGCCGGTTCACCCTGGCCGAGGTGACCGGGCTGATCGAGGAGGCCGGGCTGCGGCCCGGCCCGGCGCACGGCATCCGGGTGTTCACCGATCTGGTCCCCGGCTCGTTCGCCGATGTCGACCCGGGGGCCGCGGACGCCCTGCTGGCGCTGGAGCGGGCCACCTCGGTGCACCCGGCCTTCCATGACATCGCGGCGCAGTTTCATGTCCTTGGATTCCGCTGAGCCGGCCGCCGCGGACGACCGCGGCTGCCACATCCTGCACGTGGACATGGACGCGTTCTACGCCGGTGTGGAGCTGCGGGACCGGCCCGAACTGGCCGGGCAGCCGGTGATCGTGGGCGCCACCTCCAGCCGTGGCGTGGTGCTCTCCGCGTCCTATCCGGCGCGGGTGTTCGGGGTGCGCTCGGCCATGCCGGTGACCCGAGCCCGGCGGCTGTGCCCGCAGGCCATCTTCATCCCGCCCCGGCACGGGGTCTATGCCGCCGTGTCCCGGGAAGTCATGGAGGTCTTCCGGTCGGTCACCCCGGAGGTGGAGCCGCTCGCGCTGGACGAGGCCTTCCTCGACGTGTCCGGGGCGATCCGCCGGCTCGGCCAGCCGGCCGAGATCGGCGAGCTGATCCGGGCCACGATCGCCGATCAGCAGGGCATCACCTGCTCGGTCGGGGTCGCTTCCTGCAAGTTCGTGGCCAAGCTGGCCTCGGCCCGGTGCAAGCCGGACGGGCTGCTGGTGGTGCCAGCCGATGGTGTGCTGGGCTTCCTGCACCCGCTGCCGGTGGCCGCGCTGTGGGGGGTGGGCGAGCAGACCGGGCAGGTGCTGGCCCGGCTCGGGCTGCGCACGGTCGGCGACATCGCGCAGATCCCCGTGTTGACCCTGCAGCGTGAGCTCGGCCCGGCGGCCGGCGCTCACCTGGCCGCGCTGGCCGGGGGGCGCGATGAGCGGCCGGTGGTCAGCCGTGTCCCGGAGAAGAGCATCGGCGCGGAAGAGACGTTCCCCAGCGACGTTGACGACCCGGAGGTGATCCGCCGCGAGCTGCTCCGGCTCTCCGGGCGGACCGCCCGTGGCCTGCGTTCGGCCGGTGCCCTGGCCCGAACCGTGGTGATCAAGCTCAGGCTGGCTAACTTCACCACCATCACCAGGTCACGCACGCTGCCCGAGCCCACCGACGTGGCGCAGACCATCTACGCGACCGCCTGCGCGCTGTACAGCGCGTCCGGCCTCGACTCGCGGGCCCGGCTCCGCCTGGTCGGGGTGCGGGCGAACGGCCTGGTCCCGTCGTCCCGGTCCGCCACCCAGCTGGCTTTCGGCGACCGGGCGGCCGGCTGGCGCGACGCGGAACGGGCGCTGGACCGGATCAGCGGGCGGTTCGGCGCCGATTCGGTGCGGCCAGCTGCCCTGGTGACCGGGCAGCGGCCCGGGACGCCCGCGCCGCGGCCGCTGGAAGAAGGCTGATATGATCGCCCCTAACGGCATGAATTCGAATACCCGTTTGGTGGAACCCTGGCTCGGTGGGCGTGCGGTGAGCGGGCAATTGGGCGGCTGGCCCGGACCGGAAACCCTTTACCCTTCCACTACCCTTCCACCCAGAGCGGCCAGGCTCGTATTCTTGAGGAAGAATCTGGACCGTGAGATGAAGTCATCGCACCCGTCCCCGCGCGCGAGGTTTCATGGGAGGCGCCGTGCCGCTGTCTGAGCACGAGCAGCGTCAGCTCGAGCAGATCGAGCGTGCGCTCTATGCCGAGGATCCAAAATTCGCGCAGGCCGTGCGCGCGAAGGATCCCCGGGTGCACTACAAGCGCCGGATCGTTGAGGCGGCGATCGGGTTCTTGCTCGGCGTCGGCCTGCTGCTGGCCGGTGTCGTATCCAAGCTCACTGTGGTCGGCGTAGCTGGCTTCGTGGTCATGCTGGCCTGCTCGATGTGGGCCCTGTCCAGCTGGCGGCACATGTCCGGCGGCGCGGTCGGGCGTGGCCCGGCCCGGGAGCGGCGGGCCCGGCCGGCCCGGTCGGCCCGGTCGGCCGCCCAGCCCCGGAGCCGGACCCGCTTCATGGAGCGGCTGGAAGAGCGCTGGCGCCGCCGCCAGGAGCGCGGGCAGTAATTTTTGGCGCCTCCGGGGGCGCTGTACCCGCCGAGCTTCCCTCGTCGCTCGGGCGCTCGTGCTCTGCTCTCTTGCGCCTCCGGGCCGCTTGTAACCGCCGACTTCCCTCGTCGCTCGATCGCTCGTTCCTCGCTCCGCGCTCCTCAGTCCAGTCGGCGGCGCGGCCCTTCGGCGCGGGTCAGGCCCGGGCCTTGCCCGGCTGACCGCCCGCCCGGCGGACGATGCCGCTGACCCGGTGGGCGGCTACGTCCATCCAGCCGAACACGTCCAGGGCGTGCTGTAGCCCGGTGCGCACCGGCAGCAGCGCGGACGGCGGCAGCAGCCGTGCCCGCCAGCGCGCCCGCCGGGAGGCGTGCCTGGCGAGCGCCCGCCGGATCTGATCGGTGTCGGCCCGCAGACTGGCCGAGTCGGCCGGCTCACGGGCATACCGGGCCCGCTCGGCGGCCCGGGCGATCCGGATGAGCGCCTCGTCCTGGGCCGGCGTCAGCAGCCGGTCCGCGGTGATCTGGCGGGCCAGGGCGCGCGGGGAGGCACTGGGCGACCAGGCAATCTGGTAGTCGGTCAGGTCGTCGAGCAGTTCGAGCCAGGCCGCCTCGGCGCGGCCGCGGTCGCCCGCCGCGCCGCGCCAGCGGCGCCGGCGGCGGACCGACCGGACCGTGCGCGGCGTGACCAGGGCCAGCGCGGCCAGCGCGGCCAGCGACAGCAGCCAGGCCGGCGCCGGGTTCCGGGTGGCCCCGGCCCCGCCTACGCCGACCTCACCGGGCACTTCCCCCAGCTTGGCCAGCGGGCCGGAGCGGGCCTTGCTCGAGCCCCGCTGCGGGGCGGTGGTGCCGGGGGTCGGCGCCCCCTGCGGCCCGGTTGGCGCGGCCAGCACCGGCGGCAGGGTGTACGTGGGCTGGATGGCCGTGGCCTGGCCGCCCGAGCCGGCCGGGGTGGGCTCGAAGCGCAGCCAGCCGACGCCCTGGAAATACAGTTCCGGCCAGGCGTGCGCGTCGCTTGTCTTGACCACCCACCGGTCGTGCCCCACCGGCGTGCCCGCGGTGTAACCGACCGCCACCCGGGACGGGATGCCGAGCAGCCGGGCCAGCACCGCCATGGCGAACGCGAACTGCTGGCAGTACCCGCGGCGCTGGGTGGTCAGGAACCGGATCAGCGCCTGCGAGCTGGCCGGCTCCTGTACATCGAGGCTGTAGGTGAACTTGCCGGAATCGGCGAACCAGCGCTGCAACGCCACGGCCTGGCCGTAGCTCGAGGTCTGGCCACGGGTGATCTTGTCGGCCAGCGAGACCAGCCCCCGGAACACCTGCGGCACGCTGAGATAGTTGCTCGTGATGTTGGTCGGCACCGGCCCGGCATCGTGTTCCAGCTCCTGCTCGGACGGGGACACCTCACGGCTGTCCACCGTGTAGCGCAGCCCGGACAGGTCCTGCCCGGAGAACACGGTCAGCGTGCGCGGATCGACCCGCCAGTCCCCGTCCACGTTCACCGTGCGCGCGGGGTAGGGCAGCGGCAGGAAGCTCGCGGTCTGCTGGCTGCCGGACAGGCCCTTGGCCAGGGTGACCGTGGTGTGCTCGGTGCTGGTCGGGGTGCCCGTGGTCAGCCCGGGGGTGGTGGGCAGCTTCCCGTCTTGCAGCGACTGGCCCGGCGTGGGCGTCAGGGTCCAGGTCTGGGTGCTCAGGTTGCTCAGCACATAGACCTGGAGATACTGCGGGTCAGGGTCGCTGGTCCGGTAGCTGAGCACGTCGGTCGCGTCGGTGCGGTGCAGCTGGGTGTTCATCTGGACCAGCGGGTTGGGCAGCGTGACCTGCCGGATGCCCGGGCCGTCACCGGACCCCGAGCTGGCGAACAGCTTGTGCTCGGCCAGCCCCGGCACCAGCAGCGGGACGAACAAGGCGATCACCACGGCGGCCAGCGCGATCCGGCGCCCGGCCGCGGCCAGCTCCTTGGTGTCCGGTCCGGACCGGTCCCGGTCGGCGTCGTCGTCGCGCTGCCAGACCGTGACCAGCCGGCCCACAGCCGCAGCCGTTCCCGGCCGTCAACCGCCAGCAGGGTCAGGTACCCGGCCATGCCCAGGCAGAACACGGCCATCTCGCCCGCCGCGCTCTGGTGCGCGCTGGTGGTGAGCGGCACGCAGAACAGCACCAGCAGCGGCAGCCCGGCGACCGCCGGGCGGCGCAGCCGGACCGCGATCAGGTCGGTGGCCACGGCCACCACACCGATCCCTGTCACGGCCAGGATCAGGATGGCTGGGTAGGGCGGGGCGGGCGGGGCGTACCGGCTGGTCTCCTGGAACCCCAGGCCGACCAGCGTGCCCAGCCGGTGCAGCGAAGCCCAGGTCGGGAGCAGTCGGCCAGCCGACCTGGCGCTGGCGAACTGGATATTCACGAACAGCAGCAGCGCGGCCACTTCGGCCAGCGCGCACACCACCACCGGCAGCCGCCGCAGCCGGGTCAGGGCGCCGACCACGGCGATCGTAGTCACCGCGCCGAACCCGACCCAGAACCAGTGCCAGCCGGCCACCACCGGGTAGACCGAGAGCGAGGCGGCCAGCGTGGCCAGCGCCGCGGCCAGCGTCATCCGGTTGCTCATCGGCCCACTCCGGCCGGCCCAGCCATGCGCCCCAAGTAGCCGGGCAGCTCAGGAGCGTGCCGCAGCTGGTTCCAGGCCGCCGGGAGCGAGGTGTCCGCGGTGACCATGACCACCCGCCAGCCGGCCGCCCGGAGCAGTCCAGCAGCCACGTCCACCTCGGCGGGGTCCGGCGGCAGCCGCCCGGCCGCAGGGGCCCAGGTGGAAACGGCCAGCAGCAAGGCCATGGCCGGGCCGGTGTCCCGCCGGGCGGCGGCCAGCCGCCGGGCCTCCTCGGCGGACAGCCGTCCGGCCACCACCAGGAACAGCCCGCCGGTCCCGCCGGTCACCCGGTCGAGGCCGCGGGCCAGGTTGCTCCCCCGGGACTGCTTGATCACGGCGAGCGTGTCGAGCAGCGTGTCCTCGAACGAGCCCGGCGCGGACACCGGGCCCTGGTCGGTGACCAGCTGCCCGTCCAGCCCGGCCCGGGCCAGGTACACCCCGATGGACGCCATCGCGCTGGCCGCGAACTCGAACGAGGAATCCGCCCCCGGCCCGCTGTGCGCCCTGGTCCGGGTATCCAAGAGCAGCACCGCGCGATTGCGGGAGTGCTGCTCCTCACGCCGGACCATCAGCTCACCGTGCCGCGCGGTGGACCGCCAGTGCACCCGGCGCAGCTCGTCACCCTCCCGGTAGGGCCGGGGGATGACGTCGTCTTCGCCAGCCGTGTCCGCGGTCCGGGTCCGGCCGCCGCCGCCCTCACCACGCCAGCTGCCCGCCAGCGGACCAGCCGACAGCGGGATGACCGGCGGGGTGACCACCAGCGAGCTGCGCGTGGCGAACGACCGGGTCAGCTCGACCAGCCCGAAGGCGTCGGTCACCCGCACCTGGAGCGGCCCGATGGTGAACTTGCCCCGGGTCCCGGACAGGATCGGGTACCTAAGCTCCCGCCAGCCGCCCGGCTCGACCCGCTCCAGCACGAAGCGTCGCCGGACGCCCAGCGAGTACGGCAGGGTGTCCTCGGTCAGCAGGAGGCCGGTCGGCAGCCGGGACACGTTCTCCAGCCGCAGGGTGACGGTGGCGCTCTGCCCGGCCGGCACCCGCAGCGGGGTGACCCGGCGGCTGCAGCGGATCCGGTACCTGGCCCGGCTGGTGGCCAGCACGGCCAGCAGCGGCAGCGCGATCAGCACGATGCCGATGCTGAGCAGCGCTCGCTCGCCGAGGCCCAGCCCGAAAGCACCTGCGACGATGCCCGCCGCAAGGAATGATTTGCCGCGTGTGGTGAATCCGGCGAACAGCGCCCGCATACCGGCCCTTCCTCCAGACCCTGTCTAACTTACGTCAGGTCGGCGTGGGGTGTGGCGTGGCGGAATGCTGCTCCGAGTCGGCGTTCGGCGCGAAGCGGCGATCGGGGGGTCCAGGGGGGTCGTCCCCCGGACTGGCTAGCGCAACCGGGGCAGCGGAAGCCGCTCCACGATGCCGGCCACCACCCGGTCGGGTAGCTGGCGTTCCGCCATGGCCTCGGCCGAGGGCAGCAGCCGGTGCGCGAGCACCGGCCCGGCCAGCGCCTGGACATCGTCCGGGATCACGAAGTCACGGCCGTCCAGCGCGGCCCGGGCCCGGCTGGCCCGCAGCAGGTGCAGCGACGCCCGCGGGGAGGCGCCGAGCCGCAGGTCCGGGGCGGACCTGGTCGCGCTGACCAGGCTGATGACGTACTGCTTGAGCCCGTCGGCCACGTGCACCCGGCGCACGGCCGCGATCAGCTCGCGTACGTCGGCGGCGCTGGCCACGGGTTCCAGCGTGTCCAGCGGGGACGTGGAGCCGTGCAGGTCGAGCATGGCCAGCTCCGCCTCGGCGCTCGGATAGCCGATAAAGATCCGGGCGGTGAACCGGTCCCGCTGCGCTTCGGGCAGCGGGTAGGTGCCTTCCATCTCCACCGGGTTCTGGGTGGCGATGACCATGAACGGCCGCTCCAGCAGGTAGCTGGTGCCATCCACCGTCACCTGCCGTTCTTCCATGCATTCCAGCAGCGCGGACTGGGTCTTCGGGGAAGCCCGGTTGATCTCGTCGCCGACCACGATGTTCGCGAACACCGGCCCCGGCTTGAACTCGAACTCGCGGCTCTCCTGGTTGTACGCGCTCACCCCGGTGATGTCGCTGGGCAGCAGGTCCGGGGTGAACTGGACGCGCTGCACCGTGCAATGGGTGGATTTGGCCAGCGCCTTGGCCAGCATGGTCTTGCCTACCCCGGGGACGTCCTCGATCAGCACATGCCCCTCGGCCAACAGCACGGTCAGCGCCAGCCGCACCGCCTCTGGCTTGCCCTCGATCACCGACTCGATGGCGTTGCCGATCCGGTGCGCTATCTCGACCAGGTCGTCGAGCGTGCGCTCGGCCCCGGCCCCCATCTCCACGACCACGCTGTCCTCCTGTGGCTGTTCTGCCGCGCCTACCGACAGTACGTCCTGGGCGGTCGGCGTGCGATGTCAGCACCGCAGATGCGGGTTGCGGCCGGCAGCGTGGGCGCGCACTCCACTTTCCTCCCACGCTTTGACCTGCGGATTCATCGAGAATGTGCCGGTCCGGCCAGGTGTGAAGCGTTGACGGTGGGGGAATGTGGAGTACAGTGGAGGCCGGTGGGGCGGACTGGTCACGGGCGGGAGGTGAGGGCCTGTGTTCTTGGGCACTCATACACCACGTCTCGACGAGAAGGGCCGGCTGTTCCTTCCTGCCAAGTACCGCGAGGAACTCGCTGGAGGGCTAGTGATCACCAAAGGTCAGGAGCGCTGCCTCTACGTGTTCCCGGTGGACGAGTTCGCCAGGATCACCGAGGCGCTGCGCACCGCACCGGTGACCGCGAAGGCAGTGCGGGATTACAGCCGGGTTTTCTTTGCCAGCGCGTCCGACGAGATCCCCGACAAGCAAGGCAGGATCACCATCCCGCCAGGCCTGCGCGACTACGCGGCGCTGAGCCGCGACTGCGTGGTGATCGGCGCTAACACGCGCCTGGAGATCTGGGACTCCACCGCGTGGGAGTCCTACCTGGCGAACCAGGAGGACGCTTTCTCCGCGGCGTCGGAGGAGGTATTGCCAGGGGTGCTGTGAGCGGCACCGGGTTACCGGCGCCGCGTACTCGGCGAGGTCTCCGCCCGCGGCTGGGGCACACACGTTGGCTGGCGTCACTTCCCCGGCGCCAGGCAGCGCGGCTACCCCGCGCAGCCCGCGGATGGAGACCTAGCCGAGAGCACACAGGCAGGCAGGCCGTCCGGCGCATCCCCCGGGATGCGGCGGGACAAGAGGGGGTCCGATGGGCGAGCCAGCCGCCGGCCATCTGCCGGTCATGGTCGAGGAGGTGCTCGCCCTGTTCGAGCCGGCCCTGCAGCCTCGCGGCGCGATCCTGGTGGACGCCACCCTGGGCCGGGCCGGGCATGCCCGGGCCCTGCTCGACGCGCATCCGGGGCTGGCGCTGATCGGGGTGGACACCGACACCCAGGCGATCGAGGAGTCGCGGCGGCTGCTGGCCCCGTACGCCGACCGGGTGACGCTGGTGCACGGCCGCTACGACCAGCTCCCCGAGCTGCTGTTGACCGGGGGCGACCGCCGAGTCCAGGGCATCCTGTTCGACCTGGGCGTGTCCTCTCCGCAGCTCGACGATCCGGCCCGCGGGTTCGCGTATTCCTACGACGCGCCGCTGGACATGCGGATGGACCAGAGCAGGCCGCTGACCGCGGCCGACGTGCTGAACACCTACCCGGCCGGGCAGCTCGCCCGGGTGCTGCGCGACTACGGGGAAGAGCGGTTCGCGCGGCGGATCGCCGACGCCGTGGTGCGGGCCCGGGCCCGCGCTCCACTTCGCTCCACCGGGCAGCTGGCCGAGATCGTCCGGGACTCGATCCCCGCGCCGGCCCGGCGGACCGGGGGCAATCCCGCCAAGCGAACCTTCCAGGCGCTGCGCATCGAGGTCAACGGGGAACTCGACGTGCTGCACGCGGCGCTGCCGGCCGCCCTGGACGGCCTGGCCGTCGGCGGCCGCATCGTGGTGCTCGCCTACCACTCGCTGGAGGACCGGGCGGTCAAGACCGTGCTGACCCAGGCCGCGGCGGACCGCACGCCGCCCGGGCTGCCGGTGCCGCTGGACTCGGCCCGGCCCACGTTCCGGCTGCTCACCCGGGGGGCGCAGCGGCCGACCGAGGCGGAGCTGGCGGTCAACCCGCGGGCCGCCCCGGCCCGCCTCCGGGCCGCCGAGCGAATCAGGGACGCGGCATGAGTTCGAGCACCAGGAAGACGGGGGTTCTGGAGTGAGCGTGCGCAGCGACACCGAGACGAAGGCCCGGGCGCGTAGGGCACCGGCACGATCCGCGGCACCCGCGCCTGCGCCGTCCCGGCCCCGTCGTCGCGCCCCGGGGGATACCGGTGCACCCAGGCCCAGCCGGCTGGCTAAGCCTGGAACGCTCGCCCAGCCGCGACGCGGTGGCGTGCCACCGCTCGGCGCGGAGCGGCGATCGGGGGGTCCGGGGGGTCGCCCCCCCGGGCTAACCCAGCCCGCGTCGGCCATCGCGCGGACTCCGTTCATCGTGTTCGTGCTGGGGCTGCTCGGCGGCGGGCTGATCTGCCTGCTGGTGATCAACACCGTGCTGGCCTCGGGTTCCTACCAGATCAACTCGTTGCAGCAGGCCGAGACCGCCCGGCAGCAGCAGGTCCAGGTCCTGCAGCAGCAGGTGGCGGCGGACTCCGCCCCGTCGGTGATCGCCCGCCGGGCCCGCCAGCTCGGCATGGTGTCGCCGCCGCTGACGAAGTTCCTCAACCTGCGCACCGGCCGGATCATCGGGCAGCCGACCAGCGAGCCCGGCGTGCTGCCGGTTCCCGGGTATGTCCCGTGAGGGGAAGCCAGGGGGACGGGCCGGGCAGCCGGCCAGGGCCGCGGGCGGGTGGGCGGCCGCCCGCGGCGGCCGGTCCGCGCCGCCCGGCCGTGACCCGGCGGACCCGGGCCGGCGGCCCAGGTCCGCTGGCCGGGGACGGCGGGCCAGCCCGGCCAGCCCGGCCCGGCCCGATCCGGCGGCCGCCGCCGCCGCGCCGAAGGGGGCGCGCCGCCGACTGGACAGTGGAGGGGGAATGGGGAGGCGGGCGGGGAGGAAGCGAGGAACGAGCGACCGAGCGACGAGGGAAGTCGGCGGGTAAAGCGCCCCCGGAGGCGCGAAGCAAGCAGAGCCAGTCCCGCGCGGGCCGGTCCCGCCGCGCCGCGGCGGCCCGCGGCAACCCGGCCCGCCGCCTGCGGGTCACGATGCTGTGCATCGGGTTCGTGTTCTCCCTGGTAGGCGGCAGGCTGGTCCAGCTCCAGGCCATGGAGGGCCCGGCCCTTAGCACGCATGCCGAGGCGTTCCGGCTGAACACCGTCACCGTGCCGGCCGTGCGCGGATCGATCAGCACGGCCGACGGCACCACGCTGGCCATGACCGTGCAGACCGACCTGGTGCACGCCGACCCGCCGATGATCACCGAGGCGAAACGGTCGCTCAGCTCGGTGGCCAGCGCGCTGGCCGGGCCGCTCGGGATGAGCTCCGCGGCCATCCTGGGCCTGCTGATCAACCCGACGTCGCACGACTACGTGGTGCTCAGGCAGAGCGTCCCGGCCGCCACCGCGGCGCGGATCTCCGCGCTCAACCTGCCCGGCATCGCGCTGACCCCGTCGTACACCCGGGTGTACCCGGACGGGGACCTGGCCGCCAACATCGTCGGGTTCACCACCAGCAACGCCCAGGGTGACCCGGTCGGCCAGGCCGGCATCGAGCAGGCGGACAACGCGCTGCTGGCCGGGCGGGACGGCAGCCAGGAAGTACAGAACGGCAGCAACGGCGAGCCCATCCCGGTGGCCGGCCAGACCAGCCGGGCCATGGTGCCGGGCCGCAACGTCCGGCTGACCATCCTGGCCAGCCTGCAGTGGGAGGCGGAACAGGCCTGCGCGCAGCGGGTCAAGGAGACCGACGCGAGCAACTGCACCGTGGTCGTGATGGACCCGCACACCGGGCAGATCCTGGCCATGGCGCAGGCCCCGTCGTTCAACCCGGCGCACCCGGCCAACCTGGCCAACACCGCGGACCTGCCGGTGAGCGACGTGTTCGACCCGGGCAGCACCGCCAAGGTGATCACCGCCGCGGCCGCGTTCGAGCACGGCGGCCAGACCCCGATGAGCGGCTATACGGTGCCGGACCAGATCGTGGTGGACGGCTTCCCGTTCCACGACGCCGAGTACCACCCGACCGAGCGGTGGACCATCGCCGGGATCATCGCGCACTCCAGCAACGTCGGCATGGTCCAGGTGGTGCAGCACGTCAGCCCGCAGGTGCAGTACGACTACTTCCGCAACTTCGGCATCGGCCAGCCCAGCCTGCCCGGGATGCCGGCGGACAGCGACGGGCTGCTCTACCCGGTGTCCAAGTGGGCCGGCGACGAGCGGTACACGATGTCGTTCGGCCAGGGCGTCGCGGTCACCGCGGTGCAGATGGCCAGCGTCTACGCGACGATCGCGAACGGCGGGGTCCGGGTCACCCCGACCATCGTGGCGGGCACCACCAACACCAGCGGGCACTACGTGCCCGCCCCGCGGCCCGTCCAGCACCGGGTCATCCAGACCCGCACCGCGCACCAGCTGATGGGCATCCTGCAGCAGGTGCCGTGGGTGGACGCGCAGGTGGGCGAGCCGTGGGCCGAGATCCCGGGCTACTCGGTGGCGGCCAAGACCGGGACCGCGCAGATCGCCGACCCGGCCAAGGGCGGCTGCCTGTGCCTGTACGGGTCGAGCGTCATCGGCATCGCCCCGGCTACTAATCCGCAGCTGGTGGTCGCGGTCAACGTGCAGAACCCGCGCAAGGGCAGCTACTTCGGCATCGAGGTGGCTGGTCCGGTGTTCAACAAGGTGATGGAGTTCGCGTTGCGCACCCTGAAGATCCCGCCGGACGGGGGCAAGCGTCCCAACGTGAGGCTCACGGCGCGGTGATCAGAGGTAACCTCGGCGCGTGCCTGCGGCTCTCCTTCCACGCAACATCCCGCCGCGTCCGCTCTCCGGGCTGGCCATGCTGCTCGGGCTGACCACCGGGCGGGCCGGGCCGGATCCGTTCGCCGGGCCCGGCGGTCCCGTTACCGTGTCCGGGGTGACGCACGACTCGCGCCGGGTGGAGCCGGGCGACCTGTATGCCGCGCTGCCCGGCAGCCAGCACCACGGCGCGGCGTTCTGCGACGACGCCGCGGACGCGGGCGCGGTGGCCGTGTTCACCGACCCGGACGGCAAGAGCCTGGCCGCGCACTGCGGGCTGCCGGTGTTCGTGGTCGCCGACCCGCGGGCCCGGCTCGGCGAGGTCGCCTCCTGGGTGTACGGCGACCCGTCCAGCCGGCTGGTGCTCATCGGGGTCACCGGCACCAGCGGCAAGTCGACCACCACGTTCCTGCTGGAGTCCGGGCTGCGGATGGCCGGCCACCTGACCGGGCTGGCCGGCGGGGTGCAGACCCGGGTGGCCGGCCAGGTCCGGCCGAGCCTGCTCACCACGCCCGAGGCCACCGACCTGCAAGCGCTGCTGGCCGAGATGGTGCAGCGCGGCGTGACCGCCGCCGCCATGGAGGTGTCCAGCCACGCGCTGGCCCTGGGCCGGGTCGCGGGCACCAGCTACGAGGTGGCCGTGTTCACCAACCTGTCCCAGGACCATTTGGACTTCCACGCCGGCATGGAGGACTACTTCGCGGCCAAGGCCAGCCTGTTCACCCCGGGCTACACAAGGATCGGCGTGGTGAACATCGACGACGCCTGGGGCCGCAAGCTGGCCGCCGCGCCGCAGATCCCGCTGACCACGTTCTCCGCGGACGGCCGGGCCGTGGCCGACTGGCGGGCCGCCGACGTGCGCAGCGGCGCCGACGGGAGCACGTTCCGGGTGATCGGCCCCGGCGGCGTGGCCGCCGACGCGTCGGTGGCGCTGCCCGGGCCGTTCAACGTGGCCAACGCGCTCGGCGCCATCGTCGCCTTGGTCGAGGCCGGCGTCAGCCTGGCCGCCGCGGTGGCCGGGGTGGCCGCCTGCCCGGGGGTGCCGGGCCGCCTGGAGCGGGTGGACCGCGGTCAGGACTTCACCGTGCTGGTGGACTACTCGCACAAGCCCGGCGCGGTCGAGGCGGTGCTGCGCGCGCTCCGCCCGGTGACCCAGGGCCGGTTGGGCATCGTGCTGGGCTGTGGCGGCGACCGGGACCGGGCCAAGCGCCCGCTGATGGGCGCGGCCGCCGTGGCCCTGGCCGATCTGGCCATTCTGACCAGCGATAACCCGCGGTCGGAGGACCCGCTGGCCATCCTGGCCGAGATGCTCCAGGGCGTGCTCACCGTGCCCGCCGGGCAGCGTGGCCGGGTGATCATCGAGCCGGACCGCGCCGCGGCCATCGGCCTGGCCATCGCGACCGCGGGCAAGGGCGACATCGTCGTGGTGGCGGGCAAGGGGCACGAGCGCGGCCAGTACGTGGCCGGGGCGGTCATCCCGTTCGACGACCGGGAGGTCGCCGCCGAGGCGCTGGCGGCGCTGCCCAATGCTCTTGCGGACGGGGCCGCGCCGGATGGCGCCGGGCCGGGCGAGCCGCCGATCGACCAGAGCCTGATCGAGCAGGGCCTGATCAGGCGGCACGGGCCGGGCAGGCAGGAGGACGCGTGATCCCGCTCTCGCTGCGCGACATCGCCGGCTTCACCGGCGCGAGCCTGGACCAGGTGGCCGACCCGGCGGCCATGGTGACCGGCCCGGTGACCATGGACTCCCGGGCTGCCACGCCCGGCGCGCTGTTCGCCGCGCTGCCCGGCAGCCGGGCCGACGGGCATGACTTCGCCGCCCAGGCGGTAGCGGCGGGCGCCACCGCGGTGCTGGCCAGCCGGCCGTGTGGCGCCCCGGCGCTGATCGTGCCGGACGTCACGGCGGCGCTCGGCCAGCTGGCCCGCGCCGTGGTGGACCGGCTGCCCAGCCTGGAGATCGCCGGGATCACCGGCTCCGCGGGCAAGACCACCACCAAGGACCTGGCCGCCCAGCTGGTCGAGGCGCTCGGCCCGACCGTGGCCCCACGGGCCTCGTGGAACAACGAGATCGGCCACCCGCTCACCGTGCTGCGCGCCACCGCGGACACCCGCTACCTGGTCCTGGAGCTGTCCGCCCGGGGGCCCGGGCACATCGCCCAGCTGTGCCGGATCGCCCCGCCCCGGCTCGGCGTGGTGCTCTGCGTCGGGCACGCGCACGAGGGGGAGTTCGGCAGCATCGACGCGGTGGCTGAGGCCAAGGGTGAGCTGCCCGCCGCGCTGCCCCGGGACGGCATCGCGCTGCTTAACGCCGATGACCGGCGGGTCATGGCCATGGCCGCGCGGACCCAGGCGCGGGTCGTCACGTTCGGCCAATCGGCCGGCGCCGACGTCCGGGCCGGCGAAGTCCGGCTTGATGACCGCGGCAGACCGGGGTTCCAGCTCATGACCGGCGGGGCACGGGCGTTCATTCAATTGCGGCTTTTTGGGGTGCACAACGTGCAGAACGCCCTCGCGGCAGCGGCCCTGGCCGGTGAGCTGGGCATGCCGGTGGATGAGATCGCCGCGCGGCTGTCCGCCGCCGAGCCGCGCAGCCGGTGGCGGATGGAGGTGACCGACCGGGCGGATGGGGTCACCGTGCTGAACGACGCCTACAACGCCAACCCCGAGGCGGTCCGGGCCGCGCTGGACACGCTGGCCGTGCTGGCCCGCGGCCGCCGCGCGTTCGCGGTGCTCGGGCCGATGAGCGAGCTCGGCGCCACCGCCGCGGCCCGGCACGAGGAGGCCGGGGGGTACGCGGCGCGGTCCGGGCTGGCCGGACTTATCGTGGTCGGGGACGAAGCCGCGCCGATGCTGACCGGGGCCAAGGCCGAGGCCGGCTGGGCGGGGGAGCTGATCCACGCGGCCGACGCGGACGCCGCCCTGGACGCGGTGCGGAACCAGCTAGCCCCGGGAGACGTCGTCTTGGTGAAGGCATCTCGCAGCGCCGGGCTGGAACGGGTTGCCCTCGCCCTGACCGGGGAGGCATCGCAGTGAGAACCATCCTGCTATCGGCCGGGGTGTCGCTGCTGCTTTCGCTGTTCGGCACGCCGCTGGCCATCCGGATCTTCTCCCGGCGCGGCTACGGCCAGCTGATCCGGGAGGAGGGCCCGGCCGGGCACGCGACCAAGCGCGGCACCCCCACCATGGGCGGCACGGTGATCGTGATCGCGTCCGTGATCGGTTATGTGGTCGGGAACCTGTTCACCGGCGGGCGGCCGTCCGTGTCCGGCGTGCTGGTCGTGCTGCTCATGGTCGGACTGGGCGTGGTCGGCTTCCTGGACGACTTCATCAAGATCTACAAACAGCGCAGCCTGGGCCTGCGCAGCGGGGCCAAGCTGGCGGGCCAGGCCGTGGTGGGCGCGCTGTTCGCGGCGCTGGTGGTGCAGCAGCACTTCGCCGACGGGTACGACCTGACCCCGGCCGACGCGCATCTGTCGTTCCTGCGCGACTTCGGCCCGTCGCTCGGCGTCACCGCGTTCATGCTGTGGATCGTCCTGTTCATCGCCGGTTTCTCCAACGCGGTCAACCTGACCGACGGGCTGGACGGGCTGGCCACCGGCTGCGCCTGCCTGGTGCTGGCCGCCTACGTGCTGATCGGGATCTGGCAGGAGCGCAACGACTGCACGCTCAACCTCGCGCCGCAGTGCTATGGCGTGCGCGACCCGCTGGACATGGCGGTGGTGGCCGCGTCGGTGCTCGGCGCCTGCTTCGGGTTCCTGTGGTGGAACGCGCCGCCGGCCCGGATCTTCATGGGCGACACCGGGTCGCTAGCGCTGGGCGGGGTGCTGGCCGGGCTGGCCGTGTGCACCAAGACCCAGCTGCTGCTGGCCATCCTGGGCGGCCTGTTCGTGGTCATCACGCTGTCGGTGATCATCCAGGTGGGCTCGTTCAAGATGACCGGTAAACGGGTGTTCCGGATGGCGCCGCTGCAGCATCATTTCGAGCTGCGGGGCTGGGCGGAAACCACCATCGTGATCCGGTTCTGGCTGATCTCGGCCATGTTCGTGGCCCTGGGCCTAGGCATCTTCTACGTGGAATGGATGCCTAAGTAAACGACACGCGGCGGATGTCCGTGGGTTGACGGCGGCCCGGCCCGAAACTGGGATCATGGACCAAGTAGCGCCTGCCGCGGCCGCATCCCGCGCTCCGGTGTCCTGGACCGGGCAGGCGCGCGACCGGGTGGCGGACCGGTTCGGCTTCCTGGACCGCCCGCTCACCGACTTCTACCTGGTCCTCGGCATCACCACGCTGCTGCTCGCGCTCGGCCTGGTGATGGTGCTGTCCACCTCGTCCGCGGCCGGGCTGATGGCGGGCGGCTCACCGTGGTCGGGCCTGCAGCACCAGCTGCTCGGGGTGCTGATCGGGCTGCCCTGCATGTGGCTGGCCGCGCGGTCCTCGCCCGGCCGGTATCGCGCCGCCGCCTACCCGCTGATGTTCATCGCGCTGCTCGGGCTGGTCGTCGTCCTGTTCGTCAGCCCAGAGCAGGGCAGCGGCGGGGCGGCCCGCTGGCTGCAGATCGGCGGCTTCCAGTTCCAGCCGTCCGAGCTGGCCAAATTCGCGTTCCTGCTCTGGGGCGCGGACCTGCTGACCCGCAAGGAGAAGCTGAACCAGCTGGGCGACTGGCGGCAGTTGCTCATCCCGCTGCTGCCGGGGGTCGGTTTCCTGGCCATGCTCGTCATGCTCGGCGACGACCTGGGCACCACGTTCATCCTGCTGATCATCTTCCTGACGCTGTTGTGGATCATCGGCACGCCGGGCCGGGTCTTCGTCGGCATCCTGCTGCTGATCGGCCTGGCCCTGCTCGCGATGGTGGTAGTCGCCCCGTACCGGATGGAGCGGCTGCTCGGTTTCTTTCACGCCAGCGGCAACCCGGTCGGCCAGAACCAGCAGCCCATCCAGGGCAAATGGGCGGTGGGCTCGGGCGGCTGGTTCGGCGTGGGACTCGGCGCCAGCCGGGAGAAGTGGGGCTGGGTACCCGAGTTGACGACGGACTTCATCTTCGCCATCCTGGGCGAGGAACTCGGCCTGGTCGGCACGCTGTGTGTGACGTTCCTGTACGCCGGGCTGGCCTATGCCGGGCTGCGCATCGCCCGCCGGGTGCAGGACACGTTCATGCGGCTGGCGGCCGGCGGGGCGACCGCCTGGATCGTCGGCCAGGCGCTGGTGAATATATGCGCGGTCATCGGACTGCTGCCGATTACCGGCGTTCCGCTGCCGCTGGTCTCCGAGGGGCTGTCGTCCCTGCTGGTGACCATGGTGGCGCTCGGCATGCTGATGTCCTTCGCCAAGCGGGAGCCCGGCGCCAGCCAGGCCCTTGCCGAGGCGGGCCCCGGAGCCGGGCTGCGAGTCCTAAGCTGGCTTGGCCTGGCCGGCCGGCGGAAAACGCCAGCCGGGCCTGGGCGCCGTCGGTGAGGGAGGGAGTGCCGGGCCATGAGCGTCGTACTCGCGGGTGGTGGCACAGCAGGTCATATCGAGCCCGCGCTGGCCTTGGCGGATGCGCTGCGCCGGGCCGATCCGGAACTCGGCATCGTGTGCCTGGGCACCGAGCGCGGCCTGGAGACCCGGCTGGTCCCGATGCGTGGGTATGAGCTCGCGCTGATCCCGCCGGTGCCGCTGCCGCGCAAGCTCACCCCGGAACTGATGGGCGTGCCCGGGCGGCTGAACGCCTCGGTGGCGGCGGCCGCGCGGGTGCTGGAGCAGGCCCGGGCCCAGGTGCTGGTCGGCTTCGGCGGGTACGTGGCCACCCCGGCCTACCTGGCCGCTCGGCGGCGGCACGTGCCGATCGTGGTGCACGAGGCGAACGCGCGGCCCGGCCTGGCCAACCGGATCGGCGCGCGGTTCACCCGGCACGTGTTCACCGGTCAGCCGGACACTAAGCTGCCGCACGCGACTTATGTGGGGATCCCGTTGCGCCGGGAGATCGCCGGTCTGGACCGGCTGGCGGTGGCCGACAAGGCCCGGTCGCATTTCGGGCTCCGCCCCGACCTGCCGGTGCTGCTGGTCACCGGTGGCTCACAGGGCGCCCGGTCGCTGAACTACGCGGTGCTGGACGCGGCCGAGTCGATCCGCGCGGCCGGCCTCCAGGTGCTGCACATTCTCGGGCCGCGCAGCGACATCCAGGTGCAGATGCCGCCCACCGGGCCGCCGTACGTCACGCTGCCGTACACCGACCGGATGGACCTGGCCTACGCCGCGGCCGACTTCGCGATCTGCCGTAGCGGCGCGATGACCTGCGCCGAGCTCACCGCGGTGGGACTGCCCGCCGCGTACGTGCCGCTGCCGCACGGCAACGGCGAGCAGCGGCTCAACGCGCTGCCGGTGGCGGCGGCCGGCGGCGGCCTGATCGTGACCGACGACGAGCTGTCCCCGGAGTGGATCCGCTCCGACCTGCTGCCGATCCTGACCGACGCCCGGCTGGTGGCGGCGATGTCGCAGGCCGCCGCGGGGATCGGGCACCGGGACACCGACGTGCGGCTGGCCGCCGAGGTGCTGGGCCTGATCCGTGGCGGCCCGCCCGCCGCGGGGCACGCCGGGCCTGGGCAGCGTGGCGAGGGGCGTGGGCAGCACGGCGGTGGGCGGGGGCGTCATGGCGGTGGCCGGGCGGCCGACGGGCGGTATGACGACCCGGGGCGGCCGGGCGGGGGATACGACCAGCCGGGGCACTATGACGATCCGCGGCGGCCCGGCGGGGGATACGAGGAGCCGCCGCAGTACGAGCCGCCAGGGCGGTATGACGATCCGCGGCGGTACGAGGAGCCAGGGCGGTACGACGAGCCGCGGCAGCCGGGCGCGGGGTACGACGATCCGGATGGGCGGTACGACGGGCCGCGGGCGCCGGGCGGTGGCAGCCGCCGGGCTGGCGGCCGGGGCCGCCGCCGGGCGTGACCCAGCGGCAGATGAGGATGACAGCATGGGCCTGGTAACCCCGACGGCTCCGGTTCCGCTCGACGAGCTGGGCCGGGTGCACTTCACCGGGATCGGCGGCGCGGGCATGTCCGGCATCGCGCGCATCATGCTGGCCCGTGGTGTCCAGGTGTCCGGCAGCGACGCGGCCGCCTCGGCCATGCTCGGCGAGCTGGCCGCGGCCGGCGCGCGGGTGCACGTCGGGCACGACGCCGCGCACCTGGCCGGCGCGGACACCCTGGTCGTGTCCACCGCGATCCGGCCGGACAACCCCGAGCTGGCCGCGGCCCGGCAGCAGGGGCTGCGGGTGCTGCACCGGGCGGCCGCGCTGGCCTCGGTCATGCTGGGCCAGCGGACCGTGGCGGTGGCGGGCACGCACGGCAAGACCACCACCACGTCGATGCTCACCACGGTGCTGCGCGAGTGCGGCGCGGACCCGTCCTACGTGATCGGCGGCATCCTGGCCGAGACCGGCCGCGGCGCGGACGAGGGCAGCGGCGACCTGTTCGTGGCCGAGGCCGACGAGAGCGACGGCTCGTTCCTCATGCTCGCCCCGGACGCGGCCATCGTCACCTGCGTGGAAGCGGACCACCTGGACAACTACCAGGGCCTGGCCGAGATCGAGGCCGCCTTCGCGGCGTTCGCCGCGCGGATCAGCCACGGCGGGCTGCTGGTGGCCTGTGCGGACGACCCGGGCGCCCGGGCGCTGGCCGACGCCGCCCGTGAGCTGCCGCTCCGGGTGCGCACCTATGGCGAAGCGGCCGACGCCGACTACCAGATCACCGGCATCGCACCGCGCGGCATGACGGTGGGCTTCCAGGTCACCGGCGGACCGGACGCGCCCGGCCCGGACGTGGCCAGCTCGCCCCCGGCCCAGGTGCTGCTGGCCGTGCCCGGGCGGCACAACGCGCTGAACGCCGCCGCCGTCCTGGCCACCTGCGCCGAGCTGGGCTTCCCGGTGGACGAGGTGACCCTCGGGCTGGCTGCCTACCGCGGCGCGCGGCGCCGCCTGGAGCCCAAAGGCGAAGCCGACGGGGTCCGCGTGCTGGACAGTTATGCGCACCATCCCACCGAGCTGGCCGCCGACCTCACCGCGGCCCGGGACATCGCCGAGGGCGGCCGGGTCATCGCCATCTTCCAGCCGCACCTGTTCAGCCGGACCAGGATCTTCGCCACCGAGCTGGGCGCCGCCCTGGGGCTGGCCGACGAGGCCCTGGTGCTGGACGTCTACCCGGCCCGGGAGGACCCGGTGCCCGGGGTGACCGGGGAGCTGGTCGCCGCGGCCGTGCCCGGGGGACAGGCCCGGTTCCTGCCGGACAAAACCGCGGTGGCCGCGGCGGTGGCCGCCACGGCCAAGCCGGGTGACCTGGTGCTGACCATGGGCGCAGGCGACGTCACCACGCTCGGCGAGCCGGTGCTGGCCGCGTTGCGCGCCCGCGGCGGGCCAGCCGGATGACCGGCGGGCAGGCCGCGGGCGTGGCCGGGCAAGCGGCGGGTGCGGCCGGGCCGGCGACGGGTGTGGCCGGGGCCCAGCCGCCGGCCGGCGCGGCCAGTCGTCCGGGGCGCCAGCCGTGGCGGGCGGCGTTCTTCGCGCTGATGGCGATCGCGCTCGTGGCCGGGGTGGGCTGGGCGCTGCTCGAGTCGCGGTTCTTCGTGGTGCGTGACGTCCAGGTGACCGGTACCCACCTGGTTTCCCCGGCCGAGGTGCGCAGCGCGGCCGGCATCCCGGCCGGGCTGCCCCTGATCCGGGTGAACAGCGCGACCGTGGCACACCGGGTCGAACGGCTCCGTCAGGTCCAGTCCGCGCAGGTCAGCCGGGACTGGCCGAACCGGATACTGATCTCGGTGACCGAGCGGGTGCCGGCCCTGGCCGTGCCCAGCAGCGCGGGATACGACCTCGTTGACAAGTACGGCGTGGTCGTGGAGACGGTATCCCAGCAGCCGCTGGACATGCCCATCCTGGAGCTGCCCGGCGGGTCCGCGGAGCCGTCCGCGTTGCGCGGCAACCCGGCGGTGTACGCGGCGGCGGTGGTGGTCCGGGAACTACCGCGCTACCTGGCCCGGTCCCTCGTGTCGGTGCGGGCGCCCAGCGCGACCGACGTGACGCTGCGCCTCAGCCACGGGGTCAGCGTCGTCTGGGGCGGTACCGACCGGCCGGCCGAGAAGGCGAAGGAATTGGCCATCCTGATGCGTACGCACGCCCGGTCCTACGACGTGAGCGCGCCCGGCACGGCGGTGACCAGCGGATGACTGGCGGCCGGGGCCTGGTCAGCTGGCGCCCTGGCGGCCAGCGACACGTCGGCCTGTCTCGCGCGTGTCTAGTTGACCCTGGTCCCGGCCCACCCTACTGTCCGTATCAATCGCCAGGATGACATAACTGTAAATCTCAAGTTGAGAGTGAGGGTTGGCTCCCTGGAAATCGCGCGAGGCGGTCGGCCGAAGCAATTGGGGGCGCATTTCGGCAGGCGGCTGAAACGCTGGTTTTGGTGGTGGTTTCCAGGAAAGACACCCTCCGCAGGCGCTCTCTCCGGCTGCGATAACTGTGAGCCGGAACACAGTGAAGGTAAACGAGCGGAAAGGGCCCTCCTCGTGGCAGCACCGCAGAACTATTTGGCGGTCATCAAGGTCGTCGGTATCGGTGGGGGCGGCGTCAACGCCGTGAACCGGATGATCGAAGAGGGGCTCAAGGGCGTTGAGTTCATCGCGATCAACACGGACGCCCAGGCGCTCCTGATGAGTGACGCCGACGTCAAGCTGGACGTCGGCCGTGAGCTCACCCGTGGCCTCGGCGCCGGGGCCAACCCCGAAGTCGGGGCGAGGGCCGCGGAAGATCACCGGGAGGAGATCGAGGAGGTCATCAAGGGGGCCGACATGGTCTTCGTCACGGCCGGTGAGGGCGGCGGAACGGGCACCGGCGGCGCGCCGATCGTCGCCAACGTAGCCCGCTCGCTGGGCGCGCTCACCATTGGCGTGGTCACCCGGCCGTTCGGCTTCGAGGGCAAGCGCCGCGCGGCCCAGGCTGAGTTGGGCATTGAGCGGCTGCGCAACGAGGTGGACACGCTGATCGTTATCCCGAACGACCGGCTGCTGTCCATCTCGGACCGGCACGTCAGTGTTCTGGACGCGTTCAAGGCCGCTGACCAGGTGCTGCTCTCCGGTGTGCAGGGAATTACCGACTTGATCACCACGCCGGGGCTGATCAACCTCGACTTCGCCGACGTGAAATCGGTGATGTCCGGGGCGGGCTCGGCGCTGATGGGAATCGGCTCGTCGCGCGGCGACGACCGCAGCGTCGCCGCCGCCGAGATGGCCATCTCCAGCCCGCTGCTGGAGGCCAGCATCGATGGCGCGCACGGCGTGCTGCTGTCCATCCAGGGCGGGTCCGACCTGGGCCTGTTCGAAATCAACGAGGCGGCCCAGCTGGTCTCCAACTCGGCCGCCCCGGAAGCCAACATCATCTTCGGCGCGGTCATCGACGACGCGCTCGGCGACGAGGTCCGGGTCACCGTGATCGCGGCCGGCTTCGACGAGGGCGGCCGCCGGGCCCGGCCACCGCGGGCCGCCACCGGCTTCGCCGCGGACAGCGGCGCGGCCCCGGTCCCGTCGGCGGACAGTTACCGCTCCCCGGTCAGCCCCGCGCCGTCGGTGCACGCCTCGACCTCGGCCGCGGCCGACGGCTGGGCCGCCGCGGCCGCGGCCGAGCCGGCCGCCGAGGCTTGGCCGGACAGGGCGGCCGACGGCGGGTCGGCCGACGGCGGGTCGGCCGAGCCGGCCGCCCGGCTGGCCGAGGACGCGGCCGGGCTGGCGGAGGACGCCGCCGGGCTGGCGGGCGACGCGGCCCAACTGGCCGCGGCCGACGGCACCGGGACGGGCGTGCCCGCGCCTCGGCACGCCGACCTGGAGCCGGCCGCCGGGGAACCCGCGCCCGCCGAATCGCGGCCGCGCCCGGACGCCCGGGGTGTGTTCGATGCGGCCACCACGCGCCGCCGGTCGGTCGTGTTCGAAGAGGATGACGAGCTCGACGTCCCTGACTTCCTCAAATAGTGACCAGCCTGGCCCGCGGACCGGGCGCCGGGCGTGCTGCTGAGATCGCCGCGTCGCTGGCCGCGGTGCGGGCCCGGATCGGGGCCGCATGCCAGGCGGCCGGCCGGGACGCCGACGAGGTCACCCTGGTCGCCATCACCAAGACCTTCCCGGCCACTGACATCCGCATCCTGAGCAGCCTGGGTGTGCGGGACGTGGGGGAGAACCGCGATCAGGAGGCGGCGCCCAAAGCCGCCGAGGTCGCGGACCTGCGTGCGCAGCTCACCTGGCACTTCGTGGGCCAGCTGCAGACCAACAAGGCGGCCAGCGTGGCCCGCTACGCCGATGTGATCCACTCGGTGGACCGGCGCCGGCTGGTGACGGCGCTCGCCGCCGCCGCCCGGAAGACCGGCCGCCCGCTGCGCTGCCTGGTGCAGGTGAGCCTGGACGACGAGCCAGGCCGCGGCGGCGCCCCGGTGGACCAGGTGCTGCCCATCGCGGACGCGGTGGCCGGTCAGACCGGCCTCGAACTGGGCGGCGTGATGGCGGTGGCGCCGCTGGCGGCCGAGTCGGTGCCGGGCGGGCCGCTGGCCGCGTTCCAGCGGCTGGCGGAGATCGCCGCGCTGGTGCGCGCCCGGCACCCCGGGGCGGTGATGATCTCCGCGGGGATGAGTGGCGACCTGGAAGACGCCATCGCGGCCGGGGCGACACACGTGCGGGTCGGTACGGCGTTGCTCGGCGGCCGGCCGGGCTTCGTCAGGTAATGTCCGACGCAGCGGGGCTGCTTGACAGTTGATGACGGAGGGCTGACCGATGGCCGGCGCGATGCACAAGATGGCGGTCTACCTCGGCCTCGTCGAGGACGATCCGCAGTACGACGACGGCTATGACCCGTACGACGAGTATGACGAGTACGGGGAGGCGGCTGACCAGCCCGAGCCGGAACCCGATCGCGCTGGCTCGCGCGGCAGCCGCGCCGAGTTCGCCGTGGAGCCGTCCCCACCTCCGGTGTCCCGGGGCGGCGGGGGCGGCGGCGGCACCGCCACGGCGACCGCGCATGCCACCGATCTCGCGCGTATCACCACCTTGCACCCGCGCACGTACAATGAAGCTCGTACCATCGGAGAGCACTTCCGTGAGGGCACTCCGGTGATCATGAACCTGACCGAGATGGTCGACAGCGACGCGAAGCGTCTCGTCGACTTCGCGGCGGGGCTGATCTTCGGGCTGCACGGGAGCATCGACCGGGTTACCAACAGAGTGTTCCTGCTCTGTCCGGCCAACGTCGAAGTGACGGCGGAGGACCGGGCCCGGATAGCTGAACGAGGGTTCTTCAACCAGAGTTAGATGCGCAGGTGAACACGCTCGGTGACGAGCACACAGCGACGGCACCCGCGGTGGTCATCCCGGCGTCCGTGAAGGCAGGGCAGGGATGTGGGGATTGTAAAGATCGTTCTGTTCTACGTGCTCTCGATATATCTCGTGATTCTGCTCGGGAGGCTCATCCTCAGCTGGATACAGGCTTTCTCGCGGTCGTGGACGCCCACGGGCTTGGTGCTCATCCTCGCTGAGTTCATCTTCACCGCGACGGACCCGCCACTGAGATTGCTAAGGCGGTACATACCCACGCTCCGTCTCGGTACTGTGGCCTTGGACCTCAGCTTCATGGTGCTCTTCTTCGTGGTCATTTTCGCGATGCAGGCCGTGCAGCTGCTCTGATCCGGGTAGCGTCCGATAGGAACACCGTTCAAGCGTGCCGAGGAGACGAGAATGCCGCTGACGCCCGCGGATGTGCGGAACAAGCAGTTCAGTACCACTCGGCTCAGGCCTGGCTACGACGAGGAAGAGGTTGACGCCTTCCTCGACGAGGTCGAGGTGGAGCTGGACCGGCTGATCCAGGAGAACGAAGAGCTCCGGGCGAAGCTGGCTGAGAGCCTGCGTGGGGGCAAAGTTCCGATGTCCGCGCTCAGCTCGCCGCTGGGTGAGCAGGCCCAGGAGATGATGTCGCCGGAGCCGATCCGGGCGCCTGAGCCGGAGCGGATGCCGGAGCCGCCGCGGATGATGCCGCCGGCCGAGGACAACATGGACACGGCCGCGCGCGTCCTGGCGCTCGCCCAGCAGACCGCCGACCAGGCGATCGCCGACGCGCGGCGCGAGGCCGACGAGACGCTCGGCCGGGCTCGCCGCGAGGCCGACGACATCCTGGGCAAGGCGCGCCGCCAGGCCGAGCAGATCACCAGCGACGCGCGGGCCCGGGCGGAGAGCCTGGAGCGGGACGCGCAGGAGCGGCACCGTCAGGCCATGGGTTCCCTGGTCCAGCAGCGCGAAGAGCTGGAGCGCCGGGTCGATGACCTGCGTGCCTTCGAGCGCGAGTACCGCAGCAGGCTCAAGGCATACCTGGAAGGCCAGATGCGCGACCTGGAAGCGGGCGCGACCGACAGTGGCGCCTTCCCGGCCATGGGCAACGGGCCTGACTCGTCCGTCTCCTCGGGGATGTCCCGCCTGGACAGCCGGAACGGCCAGCCGTCAATCGGCGCTTACGCGGGCGCGCCGGAGCCGGTGTCGCACGGTGGCTTCCACCCATCGGATGGCTCGCCGCACGACCACCGCTGATCAGCGGTGGCCGGTAGCGCAGGCCAGACGCGGCACGTTACGTCCAGTTAACAGCTCAGCAGCATCTCCTCGGTTGGCAGCATGACCCGCACGGCCTGGGGAGAGCGCCAGTGATCAGATTCAGCGCTCTCCTCGTTGCTCTAGCCATCGGCTTGCTGGTTGCCGGCGTCGCAGCCAGCAGCCTGCCGTTGGTCTACGTGTCCATCGGTGTGTGCGCGGTGGCCGCGCTGCTCTTGGCGGTCGGCGTGCTGCGGCAGTGGTCGGAAATTTTCGGCACCGGCACCGGCACCAAGCGAGCGGCCAGCCCGTTCGCGGCCAGCCGGCCGGTGCCCAGCCCGGCCCCGGCCGGGCGGGCCGCAGCCGGCCCGCCCGCAGCGGGGCGGGCGGGGCAGGCCGCCGCGCCGGCCATGGCCGGCTTCCAGGCGGACGCCGGGCCGAGCCCGGTACCCCGGGTGCCGGAGCCGACCGCCGCAGCTGACCCGGCCGCCGCAGCTGACCCGGCCGCCCGCGCCGCGAGCGCGGCAGCGGGCCAGGCCGAGCGTCAGGAGGAGGCGGACCGGGCCGCCCACGGTGACCGGCGGCCCGGGCGCAAGGGCTGGCCATCGCGCCGCCCGGCCGAGCCAGAGCCGGAACCGGCGCCGGAGCCGGAGCCGATTCACGCGGCCCCGACCGACGACTTGTGGGAGCGCGTCAACGAGGAACTCGAGTCGGCGGGCAAGCGCGACTCGGGCCGGCTGACCTGGCCCGCCGGTGACTTCTCGATACCGTCCGGGATGTCACTGCCGACTGAGCCGCCAGGCCGGGAGACGCTGGCCGGGGCGAGCCCGCCCGAAGGCGGGGAGCTGTGGCCGCCAGCGGCCGGCTGGCAGCCGCCCACTACCCCGCCCAGCGGCTGGCCGTTCGCGCCCCCCGCGGAGCCGGCCCGCGGCGCGCCTGGCACCGGTTCAGCCGGCCGCGACACCCCGGAGCCAGTGCAGGCCGGCCGCGAGGCCGCGGAGCCAGTGCAGGCCGGCCGCGAGGCCGCGGAGCCAGCGCAGGCCGGCCGCGAGGCCGCGGAACCAGCGCAGGCCGGTCAGGCGTCCGCCGAATCCGACGCCGGACCAGCGGCCGGCGACACCCCGACTGCCGAACCGGCCGACCCCGCCGAGGCCAGCCGGAATGTGCGTGCCTGGGACGCGCCCACCAGGGCAGAACCTGGCCGGGGCACGTCCACTCAGGAGGAAGCGGCCCACGGTGCGGGGGCCGGCGATCAGGTCGGCCCGGTTGATAAGGGTGCGGCCCCGCAGTGGACGATCCGGTTGCCGCCTGACCCGGGTACCGGGTCGACCGTGGTGTCCGCTCCGCCCGTGGTGACCCCGCCAGCCCGGACACCGGAGCCCGGCCGGGCGGCTGCGGCCGCCGAGGCAGCCGGCGCTGAGCCCACCAAGACCGACGCGACCGAGGCTGGTGAGTCTGGCCAGGCCCCCGAAGCGCCTGCGGCTACTGAGTCTGCGGCGGCTACTGAGGTGGCCGCCGCTGCTGAGCCCGCTAAGGCTGCTGAGGCGGCCGAGGCTGCTGAGGCGGCCGAGGCTGGTGACGCGGCCGAGGCTGGTGAGGCCGTTAACGAGGCCGAGGCGGCGGAGCCCGCCGGGACGGCGGACTCCGGCCCCGCCGATCAGCCGCGCGCGCCGGATGAGCCGACCGGGCAGGCGGCGGCCGAGGACTCGGCCCCCACCCGTGGCGCCGGGCAGGTCGAGGTCACCGTGGTGCCCGGGGTGGCCCGCTACCACCGCAGCGAATGCATCCTGATCAGGTTCCTCGGCGAGGGCGACCTGGAGATCATGTCCAAGCAGCAGGCCGTCTCGGCCGGCCTGATCGCCTGCCGTGCCTGCCAGCCCGACCAGCTCCCCGATACCTGACCCACCCGCGCCGCACAGCGGTGGGTCAGGCGCGGGTTAGCCAGAACGTGAGGGCTAGGTCGGGGTGGGTGTGCTCGTGCGCGCCCGCGGCGTCGGCGGCCGTGCCGGGGCGGAACTCGTCGGCGAGCACCTCACCGGCGATCAGCTCGCCGTGCTCGGTGAGGGCGGCGGCCAGTTCCGGGTCGCTGCTCTCCCAGCGCACCCGGATCCGGTCGCTGACGTGCAGCCCGTCGTTTTTCCTGGCGTCCTGCACCAGCCGGATGACTTCCCGGGCCAGCCCTTCGCGGCGCAACTCGGGGGTGATCTCGACTTCGAGGCCGACGGTCTCGCCGGCGTCCGAGGCCACCGTCCAGCCGGAGCGCGGCGTCTGGGTCACGATCAGCTCGTCCGGGCTGAGCGGCAACTGCCCGCCGTCCACCTGCACCGAGACCTTCCCGGCCGAACGCAGTTCCGCGGCCAGGGCCGCCGGATCGGCCGCGGCGATGGCCGCGGCCACCGCCTGGGTGCCCTTGCCGAACCGTTTGCCCAGGGCCCGGAAGTTGGGCTTCACCACGTAGTTGACCAGGTCGTCGCCGACCGCCGCCATCGGGTCCAGCGAGCGCACGTTGAGCTCGCTGGCCACTTGGGCGCGCAGTTCCGGGGCCAGGTCGGCGAACCCGGCCGCGCTGACCACGGCGCGGGCCAGCGGCTGGCGGACCGGCAGCGACGCGGCCGCCCGGGCCGACCGGCCGAGTTCCACCAGCCGCCGGGTCAGCGCCATCTGCCCGGACAGCCCGGCATCGACCAGCGCGGGGTCGGCGGCCGGCCACTGGGCCAGGTGCACCGACTCCGGGTCATCCGCGCCGCGCAGCGCCGTCCACACGTGGTCGGCCAGGAACGGCGTGATCGGGGCCATCAGCCGGGTCAGCACGTGCAGGGACTCGTACAGCGTGGCGAACGCGACCGCGCCGTCCGGGGTCCCCGGGCCGTCCCAGAACCGCCGCCGGGAGCGCCGCACGTACCAGTTCGACATGTCGTCGATGAACGCGGCCAGCCGCCGCCCGGCCGCGGCAGTGTCGAATCCTTCCAGCGCGTCGGTGACTTCCTGGGTCGTTGCGTGCAGCTCGCTGAGCAGCCACCGGTCGAGCAGCGGCCGGTCCGCGGCCGGCGGCGCGCTGGCCGCCTGACCGGGGCCCCAGGCCTGCCCCTGCGCCGCCGCGGCGTTGGCGTACAGCATCAGGAAGGAGACCGTGTGCCAGTAGGTGAGCAGCACCTTGCGGACGATCTCGTCCAGCGTGTTCGCGCCGATCCGCCGGGTGGACCAGGGCGAGCCGGACGCCGCGAAGTACCAGCGCACCGCGTCCGCGCCGTGCGCCTCCATCAGCGGGATCGGCTCTAGCACGTTGCCCAGGTGCTTGCTCATCTTGCGGCCGCGCTCGTCCACCACCAGGCCGAGGCAGACCACGTTCTCGTAGGAGGACCGCCCGAACAGCAGCACGCCGACCGCCATCAGCGAGTAGAACCAGCCCCGGGTCTGATCGATCGCCTCGCAGATGAACTGGGCCGGGTAGGCCCGCTCGAACTGCTCCTGATTCTGGTAGGGGGCACCGAGCCGGGCGAACGGCATCGAGCCGGAGTCATACCAGGCGTCGATCACTTCGGGCACCCGGCGGGCCTGTTCGCCGCACTCGGGGCAGGTGATCGTCACCTCGTCCACGTACGGCCGGTGCGGGTCCAGGTCATGCAGGTCCCGCCCGGCCAGTTCGCTCAGCTCGGCCAGGGATCCGACGGCGGTCAGGTGCTGCTCGCCGCACTCCCAGATGGGCAGCGGAGTGCCCCAGTACCGGGTCCGGGACAGCGCCCAGTCCACGTTGTTACGCAGCCACTCGCCGTACCGGCCGTGCTTGAT
Organism: uncultured Actinomycetes bacterium; assembly: GCA_963717125.1. Classification (GTDB taxonomy): domain Bacteria; phylum Actinomycetota; class Actinomycetes; order Streptosporangiales; family Streptosporangiaceae; genus RYN-230. The sequence continues at coordinate 491,345 of CAVQVG010000007.1, read as the reverse complement.
GGTGGGCGGCTGCCAGTTGGTCCGCTCGTTCTCGGCCAGCATCTGGTCCTTGACCTGGGTGGTCCGGATGTACCAGGAGGGCAGCGCGTAGTACAGCAGCGGTGTGTGGCAGCGCCAGCAGTGCGGGTAGCTGTGCTGGTACTGCTCGACCTGGAACAGCAGGCCGCGCTCGGCCAGGTCATGGACCAGCACCTCGTCCGCTGCTTTGAAGAACATCCCGCCGACCTGCGGCACCCATTCTTCGAAACGCCCGTCCGGCCGGATCGGGTTGACCACCGGCAGCCCGTGCGCCCGGCCGGTCTCCATGTCGTCCGCGCCGAACGCCGGTGCCATGTGCACCAGCCCGGTGCCGTCCTCGGTGGTGACGAACGCGCCGGGGACGACCACGTGCGCGCCCAGGATCTCGACCAGGTTCAGCGGCGGCCGGTAGGTCGCGCCGACGAGTTCGGAGCCCGGCACCGTGGCCAGCACGTGCCAGCCCTCGCCGAGGACCCGGGACACCAGGGCCTCGGCCACCACCACGGTGTCGCCGTCGCCAGGCTTACGCGCGATCGCGTAGCTCTCGTCCGGGTGCACGGCGACCGCGGTGTTGGACACCAGGGTCCACGGCGTGGTCGTCCACACCAGCAGGTCGGCCCCGGCCAGCAGTGGGTTGGCCGCGGCCGGCAGGGTGAGCAGCGGGAACCGGACGGTGACCGCGGGGTCGGTCACCGGGCGGTACACGTCGGGCTGGCCCATCTCGTGGTCGGACAGCGGGGTCTCGCAGCGCGGGCAGTACGGGCTGATCCGGAAGTCCTTGACCAGCAGGCTCTTGCGGAAGATGTCCTTGAGCGACCACCACACCGACTCGATGTAGCTGGTGTCCATGGTCAGGTAGGCGTGCGGCAGGTCCACCCAGTAGCCGAGCCGGATGGTCAGCTCCTCGAACGCGTCCACGTGCCGCTGCGCCGACTCACGGCAGCGCGCGTTGAACTCGGCGATGCCGTAGCTCTCGATGGCCTTCTTGCCGGACAGCCCGAGTTCCCGCTCCACCGCCACCTCGACCGGCAGCCCGTGGCAGTCCCAGCCGGCCTGGCGCGGGACGTGGAATCCCTGCATGGTCTTGAACCGGGGGAAGAGGTCCTTGAACACCCGCGCCTCGATGTGATGCACGCCGGGCATGCCGTTGGTGGTCGGCGGACCCTCGTAGAACGTCCAGAGCGGGCGACCCGCGGTGGCGTCCAGGGACCGTTCGAAGAACTTCCCGTCCTGCCAGCGGGCCAGGACGTCGTGCTCCATGGCGGGCAGGTCGATGGCCGCGGGCAGGTCGGGGAAGTAGGTCTGGCTGTCCGCTGCGTCAGGCATGGCGGGTGGTCCTCCGGCGGTGCTCGCCTGGGCTGACGTTGCGCCAGGCAAGGGATTCGCTGGAGGGACGAGGCGCGCCGGCGGCGGCCCCGCGGTACCACCCTCCTTGGCCGCGCCCGCCCTCGGGGAGCGACGCGACCCGCTCATTGATGTCGTGCGGCCGGTTCTACTGGGCTAGTGCCGTTCTTCCGGCGGCTCCGGGGTGATCTGGTCCACTGCGCCTGCCCCCGGGCTCGCACCAACCCCGGGTCGCTCCTGGCCGCGTGCAGCGGCAGCTGTCCCCATCCTCGCTGTGCCGACACTTAACGATAGCCGATGCCCCGGATTATTGCCGTGGCCAGATGTGTTTGCAGTCCCGGGGACACCGATCTATTCTCCGGTGACTGCCCGCGTTCATGATCGATTGGTGGCGGCAGGAATAGTGGACATAGCACGTACGAGGGGGCCGAGATGACAGCAGCAGCACGCCAAGGTGCCGCCGTGCTTCCCGTCCGGCCCGGTGAGAAGCCCTGGACCGGGCAGGAGGTGGCCGAGGTCCGCAAGGAACTCGAAGCCGAGGCGGCCGGGCTTCGCGAGGATATCTCCACTGCCGAGTCGGAAATCGCGGAACGGCTGGGCGACGCGGTTGGTGACGCGGGCGACGACTCCGCCGACGCCGGGGCCAAGACCTTCCAGCGGGAGCATGAGCTCGCGCTGACCCAGAACGCGCGGGAGTTGCTGGCCCAGACCGAGCGGGCGCTGGCCCGGATCGAGGACGGCAGCTACGGTATCTGCGAATCGTGCGGTCAGCCGATCGGGAAAGCGCGGCTGCAAGCCTTTCCCCGGGCGGTCCTGTGCGTGACCTGTAAGCAGCGGGAGGAACGGCGCTGAACGGCTCCGCGGCACCTGGCGTGCCAGACCGGCCGGCCGAGGGCAGCATGGACAGCCCGGACGGCGGGCCTGGCCCGCGCCGGGTCCGGCTGCTGCTCCTGGTGGCGGCCCTGGTCTTCGTCGCCGACCTGGTCAGCAAGACGATCGTGGTGGCCACGCTCTCGCACCGGCCGCCGATCCGGCTGCTCGGCGGCCTGCTCAGGCTCACCGAGCTACGCAACAGCGGAGCGGCGTTCAGCATCGGCGCGTCCAGCGCCGTGCTGACCGTGGTCTTCAGCCTGATCGCGGTGGGGGTCATCATCGCCATCCTGCGCACCTCGCGGCGGCTGCGCAGCGTCCCTTGGGCGATCACGCTGGGCCTGCTGCTCGGCGGGGCAGCCGGGAACCTGGGGGACCGGATCTTCCGCTCGCCCGGCCCGTTCCGCGGCAACGTGGTGGACTGGATCCAGCTGCCGCACTGGCCGGTGTTCAACGTGGCCGACTCGTGCATCGTCTGCGGCGGCGTGCTGGCCGTGCTGCTGGCCGCGCGCAGCGTCCCGCTGGAGGGGACCCGCCCGGCGGGGGACCATCAGCCGGACAGCGGGCCGCCAGCGGACGGGCAGCTGGGCGGGACGCCGCTGGCCGACCGGCCCGCCCAACACAACCCGGCGGGCGACGGCAGCCGGTGACTCAGTCCAATCAGCGCCGGGTGCCGGTGCCGGAGGGGCTGGACGGCGAGCGGCTGGACGCCGCGCTGGCCCGGATGTTCGGGCTGTCCCGGGCCAGCGCCGCCGAGCTGATCAGCAGCGGTCAGGTGCTGCTCGGCGGCCGGACGCCGGCCAAGTCCGAGCGGGTACCGGCGGGGGAGTGGCTCGACGTGACGCTCCCCGCCGCGCGCCCGCGGCCCCGACGCCGCGCGCGGTGCCCGGCCTGGCCGTGGTCTATGAGGACGACGACATCGTGGTGGTGGACAAGCCGCGCGGGGTGGCCGCCCACCCGACACCCGGCTGGACCGGCCCGACCGTGCTGGAGGGACTGCTCGCGGCCGGGCACACGATTGCGACCAGCGGCGCGGCCGAGCGCCAGGGCATCGTGCACCGGCTCGACGCCAACACCACCGGGCTCATGGTCCTGGCCAAGAGCGAACCCGCGTACAGCGCGCTAAAGCAGGCGTTCCGCGAGCGCGAGGTGGACAAGCGGTACCACGCGCTGGTGCAGGGGCACCCAGACCCGCTGCGCGGCACGATCGACGCGCCCATCGGCCGGCATCCGGCCGGGGACGGCCGGTTCGCGGTGGTGGCCGGCGGCTGGCCCAGCGTCACGCACTATGACACGCTGGAAGCCTTCCGCGGCGCCAGCCTGGCCGAGGTCATCCTGGAGACCGGGCGCACCCACCAGATCCGGGTGCACATGGCCGCGCTGCGCCATCCCTGCGTCGGTGACCGGCTGTACGGCGCCGACCCGGTGTTCGCGGACCACCTGGGGCTGACCCGGCAGTGGCTGCACGCGGTCGAACTGGGTTTCGCCCACCCGGCGGACGGTCGGCGGGTGGAGTTCTCCAGCGGCTACCCGGACGACCTGGCGCACTCGCTGGACGTGCTCCGCGCGGAAAGCTGACCGGTCACACCGGCAGCGTGTACTTCAGCACGAAGTTCAGCACGACCGCCCACACCAGGTACATCAGCCACAGGCCGGTGCCCAGGTGGAAGAACCCGAGCGCGCGCCCGCCCGGCTGGCTCAGCCGTGGCGCGTCCGGTCCCAGGGTGGCGAAGAACTCGCTGACGTAGACGCAGGACAGCCCGATGAACACGCCGCCGACCGGGTCGTCGCCCGCCTTGAAGAACACGACCACGCCGAGGAGCGAGATGAGCAGGAAGGCGACCGTCATGCCGATGTTGGCCCGCGCGTCGGCGCCGCGCAGCCGGATCCAGCCGAGTGCGAACCAGTGCACGCCGTACGCGGTGAACGCCAGCGCGGCCATGTACAGCGGGGCCGCCGTGAACGTGCCGAACAGGGTGAGCCCGAGGAACAGGTAGACGCCGGTGATGAACTGCATGAAGCCCGGCATCCAGATGCCCCAGATGCCCACCGCCGGGTCGACGCGCTCGTCGCGCTTGGGGTAGCCGAACAGCTCCTGGGTTCCGTAGATCAGGTAGCCGGTACCCAGCCCGAAGAAACCGACCGCCAGCGGCGGGAACGGCGACGCTGGCAAGCTGATCTGGGCGCCGACCAAGGCAATCGACATGCTGGACTCCTCACGGGTGCGCGGCTTGGGGCCCGGCGAGCAGCCTTCGACATGATTGTGCCTAATATGCCCGTATTTCGCATCATCAACATGGTTAGGTAATGAACTCGTGATCGAGCAGACCGCCCAGCTACCTCATTGGTGACATTGTTAGCGCCGGGGCCGAAGGCGCGCGCCGCCGACTGGACTGCCGCGCCAAAGGCGCGCGCCGCCGACTGGACTGAGGAGGGAGGGAGCGAGGAACGAGCGACCGAGCGACGAGGGAAGTCGGCGGGTCCAGCGCGCCGGAGGCGCAAAGCAATACTGTCGGTAGCACGCGGTAGCGTGCCGGCTGTGAACCGCACCGACCGGCTCTACGCCCTCGTCGAGGACCTGCGGGCCACCGCACCGCGGCCGCGGTCGGCCCGGCAGCTCGCGGCGCGGTACGAGGTCAGCGCGCGGACCATCGAACGGGACATCCTGGCCCTGCAGGAATCTGGCGTGCCGGTCTACGCCGAGCCGGGCCGCAGTGGCGGCTACGCCATCGACAGGACGATGACGCTGCCGCCGGTCAACTTCACCGCGGCCGAGATGGTGGCGATAGCGGTGGCGCTGGCCCGGGACGAGCGGACCCCGTTCGCCGCCGCGACCCGCAGCGCGTTGCGCAAGGTGCTCGTGGCCGCGCCGGCCGCGCAGACCGCGGCGGCGGCCCAGCTGATCGACCGGGTCCGGCTGGTCGGCCCGGCCCGCGCCGGGGACTTGCGCCAGCCGGAAACCGCGGTGCCAGCCGCGGCCGCGGCGGGGCACGCTGGGCGGGCCGCGCCCGCGGCGGTACCGGCTATGGAGGGACCGGCCGCGGTACCGGCTATGGAGGGACCGGCCGCGGCGGGACCGGCGGCGGGTGCCCGGACGGGTTCCGCGCGGGAGAGGGCGGCCAGCCGGTGGGCCGGCCCGCAGCCGGGTGGCGTCCCGCTGGTCATCCAGGAGGCCATCACCGCCGGCCACGTGCTGCGGCTCGACTACCGGGACCGCAACGACCAGGTGACGGTGCGCGACGTGGAGCCGGTGGCGTTCGTCGCGACCAGCAAGCAGTGGTACCTGATGGCGTGGTGCCGGCTGCGCGAGGGCAGCCGGGCATTCCGGCTGGACCGGATCCTGGCCGCGGTGGACACCGGTGAGCCGGCCCCGCCGCGGTCCTATCGCGACCTGGACGTGGACATCCCGGACGCCCTGATCAGCCGCCCCGACCTGCACGTGTGACCGGGCATCAGGACCTGGTCGCCGCGAACGGCGCGGCGTTCTCCGGGCACACCGTGCCGGCCGGCGGCAGCGCGCCGGTCTCCAGGTAGCTGATCTCGTAGCCGAGGGCGCAGTTGCTCGGGTTGTTCGCCTCGGTATGCCCGTACCCGGCCACGGTCAGCAGCCGGGCCCGGGCCAGGTCGTGGGCCAGCGCGACGGAGTCCCGGTACGGCAGGGCCGGGTCGCCGGTGTTGCCGAGCAGCAGGATCGTGTTGGCCGTGCGCCGGTTCCAGGGCCCGGCGTACCGGTCCTGGGCGCTGGCCGGCCAGTCCGCGCACGGTTCCGTCGTCCAGGCCCACTCCAGCCCGAACCCGCCGGAGCTTGGGTAGGCCTGCCGGGCGGCAGCCGCGTAGTCGAGCGGGTCGCGCGGGTTCGCGCTGTCCGGGCAGAGCACGGCCAGATTCTGCTCAAGCCCGGTATAGGGGGGCGCGGCGGCCGCGGTGGCGCGGGGTGCGGCGACCGCGGTGGCGCGGGGTGCGGCGGCCACGGTGCGGGGGGGTGGGGCGCTGCGGGCGGCGGCGGCCACGGTGCGGCGGGGTGGGGCGCTGCGGGGTGCGGCGGCCACGGTACGGCGGGGTGGGGCGCTGCGGGCGGCTGGGGTGTGGCGGGCTCGGGTGTGACTGGCGGCGGCGGACGTCCCACCGGGGGCCGACGCGGTCCACAGCTGCTGCAGCCGGGCGGCGCCGGATGGCCAGGCGGCGACCTGGCCGAGCGGCATCAAGGCGATCACGTCGGCATAGGTGTAGCGCTGCGCCGGGCTCCCGGCGGTGACCGGATGATGGCGCAGGCGGCGCAGCAGCACCTGCCACTTGGCCCGGGTCGCGGCCGGGCTGCCCGCGGCGAACGCGCACGCCGAGGTGCTGGTGGCGCCGCACAGGTTCAGGAACGCGGTCATCGACGCGGCGGACGCCTGGCCCGAGCCGAGCCGGAGGAAAACCGGCCGGATGCCGTCCGGATGCGTCCAGCTGACCGGGTTGACGTTCCCGTCCAGGATCATCCGCCCGACCCGGGCCGGGAAGAGGTTGGCGTAGGTGGCACCGAGACCCGAGCCGTAGGACAGACCCAGGTAGTTCAGCACCGGGTCGCCCACCGCCTGGCGGAGCAGGTCCATGTCGCGGGCCACGTCGGCGGTGCTGTCGTGGTCCAGCAGGCGGCCGTTGCGCCGGGCGCACAGCGCGTCGAACCGGGCATAGGTCCGGATCCAGGCCGCGTCCTGTCTCGCGCCGACCGGGAACGGCGGCAGCCCGGACAAGAACGCCGACTCCGCCGCCTCGCTCGGGAAGCAGCGGATCGCGGTGCTGTAGCCGAAGCCGCGCGGGTCGAACGCGATGATGTCGAAGCGCGCCCGCAGTGCGGCCGGGAAGGTGTGGTAGGCGCCGGGGAAGCCGACGATCTGCTCGTTGGGGCCGCCGCCGTTGAAGAACAGCGAGCCGATCCGGTGCGCCGGGTCGGTGGCCAGGTGCCGGACCACGGCCAGCCGGATCGTCGCGCCGCTGGGTTGCCGGTAGTCGAGGGGCACCCGCGCGGTCGCGCACTGGAATCCGCCGTCACACGGCCGCCAGCGCAGCACAGGCACCGGCGGCGCTCCGGCGGCATGCCGCGGCACCGGGGCCGCCTGGGCGGCCGGCCCAGCCAGCAGGCTGGTGATCAGCGCGACGGTGACGATGACGGCCGCGGCCCGGAGCCGCGGGGCTGGCCGGAGTAGTAACGGCCTGGCCGGGTTGCGCTCAGACATGGGGGCCTCCCTCTCGGCACCGGGGTGGTGGACAGGCTCTCCGGCCGACGCTACGGACCGGGGGACGGCCGGCCCATCCGGCTGGGTGGAGTCTTCGGGCGGCAGCTAGCTATACCCCGCCGGAAATCGGCCGGAAACACCGACATAACGCTGTCGCGGCCCCCCGGCAGGCTGGCTGCACACACGTTGCCCACAACTGGAGGAACCCATGTCAGCTCCGGCAGTCAACACCGTCGCCTGGTTCGAGATCGGCGCCCCGGACGTCCAGGCGGCCAAGGACTTCTATGGGGCGCTGTTCGGCTGGACGTTCGCCCCGGACGGCGACTACACCGTGATCACCGCGGCCGGGGCGGACGGCCCGTCCGGCGGCATCTTCAACACCGGCGGCAACATCCCGCCGTACGCCGTGTTCGTAGTCCGGGTCGCGGACGTGGCCGCCACCGCGGCGCGCACCGAGGAATTCGGCGGCAAGGTCGTCGTCGCACCGATGACGCTGCCCGACGGGATGGTCGTCGCTTACCTCACCGACCCCAACGGCAGCATGTTCGCGCTGTTCAGTCCCCGGCCGGAAAGCTGACCGGCCACCGGGCGGACCGGGCGGCCCTGGGCGGGTAAGGGCGTTAAGCAGATGGTTTGGCGGGCAGGGTGCTGGTATGGCTCTGCTGAGATCTGTCGCGCGCCCGATGCTGGCGTCCATCTTCGTCGTCCAGGGCTACCAGACCTGGCGGTGGCCGGAGCGGGTCGCCGCGCGGGCTGAGCCGGTGGTCCGCCCGGTCGCCGACCGGGTGGCCGTGCTGCCGGACGAGACCGAGCAGGTGGTGCGGCTCAACGGCGCGGTGCAGTGCGTGGCCGGGTCGATGCTGGCCATGGGCTGGTGGCCGCGGCTGTCCGCGGCCGTGCTGGCCGGCACGCTGGTGCCGACCACGCTGGCCGGGCACCGTTACTGGGAGATCGAGGACAAGCAGGAGCGAGCCCAGCAGCGGATCCACTTCCTGAAGAACGTCACCATGCTGGGCGGGCTGCTGATCGCCGCGGCCGATACCGGCGGGCACCCGTCGCTGGCCTGGCGCGGCCAGCACGCGGCCCGGACCGCGCGCCGGGACGTGGCCCTGGCCACCCGGACGGCGCGGATATCGGGCCAGGCCGGGGCCCGGGCGGGCCGGGCCACGGCCGGGGTGAACCGGGTCACCGGCCGGGCGGCCGCGCTGCGCCGCAGGCTGCCCGCGGCCTGACCCGGCTCGCCGCGCCGCACGGTTCGGTCAGCCCGCCGTTAATGGGGGCGAACCGGCATTATTCGGCCATCACGTGTACTAAGCGAATAAGCAATCGATTGTGTGATACAGCTACATCAATCCTCCTGATCTACCATCGGCGCCGGCGGGCAGCCCTTAAGATCCTGTGAAGCTTTACCCGGTTCGTTCGTGCCGTGGGTCCGGGTCTGATCCGGTGCCGCTGCTTTTGGGACGGAGGACGCGTTGACGTGGCTCGCGTCGTCGAAAGGGGGGGAACCAGGGCGGCAGCGCCCCGGCACCGCAGACGCCGGACGCTACTCCCGTCGGGGCGCGGGGTGATTCCGCCTGTCCTGCCGAGCCCACCGCTGGAGGAGGAGAAGTACGCCTACGCCAAGCGGCACGCCTGGGTGCTGACGCTGTGCTCGCTGCTGAGCTTCCCGCCGCTGGTGTACAGCCAGTTCCGGATGATGCAGGGCTTCGACTGGCTCTGGTGGTACGGGCCGTTCGTGGTCCTGGGGTGCGTCTGCTTCCTGCTGCCGCTGGTCACCGACCGGCTGGGCCGCTCATTCGACCTGGACGGGCACCTCAATCTGGTGTCCTCCTGGCAGCCGCGCCGGTACCCCACGGTTGACGTGTTCCTGCCGGTGTGCGGCGAGCCGGTCGAGGTGCTGCGTAACACCTGGACGCACGTGGCCCGGATGTGCCACCACTACCCGGGAAAAGTCACCACCTACGTACTGGACGACGGGGCGGATCCCGGGCTGAAGGCGATGGCCCGCACGTTCGGTTTCGCCTACGCCACCCGGCCCGACCGGGGCTGGTATAAGAAGTCGGGCAACCTGCTGTTCGGGTACGAGATATCCGACAGCCAGTACATCCTGCTGCTGGACGCCGACTTCGCGCCGCGGCCCGACCTGCTCGACGAGACGCTGCCCTATCTGGCCGCGTACCCGGAGATCGGGATCGTGCAGACCCCGCAGTACTTCCACATCACCGACAAGCAGACCTGGGTGGAACGGGGCGCCGGGGCCGTGCAGGAGATGTTCTACCGCTCGATCCAGACGGCGCGGGCCGGCAAGGGCGGCGCGATCTGCTGCGGGAGTTGTGCTATCTACCGCCGGACGGCGCTGCAGGACAACCGGGGCATGTCGCTGGCTGAGCACTCGGAAGACCTGCGCACCGGCTTCGACCTGCAGCGGCTCGGATGGCGGCTGCACTACGTGCCGGTCGCGCTGTCGGCCGGCAACTGCCCGGACAACGTGGTGGCCTACGCCAACCAGCAGTACCGCTGGTGCTGTGGCACGCTCGGCCTGCTCAGCACCCGGGTGTTCTGGCGGGCGAAGATCGGCTTTTACGAGCGGATGTGCTGGTTCAGCGCGTTCACCTATTACCTGTACAGCTCGCTGTACACGTTCATCGCGCCGGCCCTGGCCGTCAGCATGCTGATCCTGGTGCCCGGCTTCATCCATTACTACAACCTGATCTACCTGCTGCCGTTCCTGATCTACCTCGGGATCGTCTTCCCCGCGTGGCATCGCGCCCCGTTCCGGCTGGAGGCCTGGGCGGTGAAGGTGATCATCGGCTGGGCGCACGTGTTCGCGTTCTTTGACCTGGTCCGCGGCAAGCCCAAGGGCTGGCAGCCGTCCGGCGCGTCCCGGCACACCGGCAAGCAGCGACTCTGGATCGGCCTGGTCGGCTGGAGCGCGGCCATCGCGCTGTTGTGGACGGTGCTGGCCCTGTGGCGGATGATGACGATGAACCCGTACAACTTCTTCCTGCTGTTCATCCTCGGGGTCTTCAACCTGGTCACGGTCGGCCGGGTGCTCATCCAGCCCAGGGGCGGAGCGGCGTGAGCCGGGCGTCGGCCGGCCGGTTCCTGGCCGGGCTGGTGCTCTGCGCCGCCCTGGCGGGCTGCGGCTCGTTCCTGCACCGGGCGGCGGGCAACGGGTTCGGCGCCACCGGCGGCTCGGCTGGGTCCGGCGGGGCCGGTTCTGCGGCTTCCGGGACCGCTGGTGCGGCGCTGCCCTACGACGTGTCGGGGCTGCTGGCGCCCAAGCCAGGCAAGTTCCTCGGCATCGAGGCACCCGGGGCGCCTGGCTCGCTGGCCCCGGTGCAGCGGTTCGCGGCCAGCATCGGCAAACGGCCCAACCTGATCGGCCAGTACGTGGCCTGGAACACCCCGTTCCCGGCCAAGACGGTGGCCCGGGCGTGGAGCTACGGGGCGCTGGCCTATCTGGCCTGGGAGCCGTACAGCGCCAGCATCCAGTCCATCGCGGCCGGGCACAGCGACGGCTACGTCACCCAGTTCGCCAAGGCCGTCCGCGCGCTGAACGTGCCGGTCGCGCTCAGCTTCGGGCACGAGATGAACGGCAACTGGTATCCGTGGGGCACCACGGACACCACGCCGGCCGAGTTCGTGGCCGCGTGGCGCCGGATCCACAACCTGTTCACCCAGGCCGGCGCCAGCAACGTCATCTGGGTGTGGAATCCGAACGACATCTTCCCGGTCCCGCAGGTCCAGCTGAAGCCGTATTACCCCGGCAACGCGTACGTGGACTGGATCGGGATCACCGGCTACTTCGCCACCACCGGGCCGCACACCTTTGCCCAGCTCTACGCGCCGACCATGACCGAGGTGCGCAGCTTCACCAGCAAGCCGTTCATCATCGCGGAGACGTCCATCGAGACGGGTCCCACCGAGGTGCTGTGCGCCCGGCAGCTCATCCTGCGCACCGTCATGGCCCACCCGCGCATCCTCGGGCTGATCTGGTTCGACTACGACAAGCTCAATGTCAACTGGCGGGTCGAGTCGCGGCCGATCATCGAGTCGGCGGTACGCAGCGATCTCCGCCGGCTCCCGCTGTTTGCCGTCAGGCGGCGATGAGCCGGCGAGACGCGAGTTCCGCGCCACCGGGCCGGCCGGTTCGGCCGTCCCGGCCCACGCAGCCGCGGCGGGCCTACCGGCCGTTCTCCCGGCCGGAAGCCGACACCGTCATGCTGCCCCCGGTCACGGTCGATCCGCGCGGCGCGCCGGGGGCGGCTGGTCCGCGGCCTCCCGGCGGCGGCCCGGCGGCCGAGGAGCAGGCCGAGCGGACCCGGGTCCTGGTCATCCCGCGCCGCCACCGGCGCGAGCTGAAGCCCGGCTCGTTCCCCCCGGCGAGCCCGCGCCGGACCTGGGTGAGCCGCGCGGTCCTGGTCGCCATCCTGGCCGTGCAGGCGGCGCTGTCGCTGCGCATGCGCAACACGGCGTTCGAGGATGAGGCGCTCTACCTGACCGCGGGCCACTACGAACTGGCGCACCTGCTCTACGGCGTGCCGCTGCCCCAGGACTACGCCTCGTTCTTCTCCGGGTCGCCGGTCCTCTACCCGATCCTGGGGGCGCTGGCCGATACCGCGGGCGGGCTGGCTGCGGCCCGGCTGGTCAGCCTGGCCGCGATGCTCACCACGACCGCGCTGCTGTACTCGCTGACCCGCAGGATGTTCAACGAGCGGGTGGGGCTGTGCGCGGCGGTTGTCTTCTCCGTCACCGAGTCGGCCATCTTCCTGGGTAACTTCGCCACCTATGACGCGCCCGCGCTGTGCCTGCTCGCGGTGGCGGCCTGGATCGTGGTCCGGACGGCCACGCTGCGGTGGCCGGTCTACCTGACCGCCGCGCCGGTGGCCGCGCTGGCCGTGGGCACCAAGTACGCGGCGCTGCTGTTCGTGCCGACCATCGTGGCGCTGGCCGCGCTGGCCGCCTGGCCGTACTGGGGAAAACGGGCGCTGATCCGGTCGGCGGCCCTGGCCGCGACGATCGCGGGACTGCTGGCCGGGGCGCTCTGGCTGGCCGGCTCCGACTACCTGGCCGCGATCAGGAGCACCACCACGGCCCGGCAGCACGGCAGCACGCCGATCCTGGTTCTGCTCAAGGACTGCCTGCTGTGGGGCGCGCTGCCGTTCGCGCTCGCGGTGATCGGCTGCGTGGCCTACGCGATGCAGGCGCGCACCGAGCCGGGCGAGCGGATCGCGCCGCCGGGCAGCCGGGTGCACCGCATCGTGCTGGGCGTAGTGCTCACCGGGACCGCGCTGCTCGCCCCGCTGGACCAGATCCACCTGCACACCGACGTGTCGTTCCAGAAGCACATCGGGTTCGGGCTGTTCTTCGCCGCGCCGATGGCCGGGATCGGCCTAGCCCGGATCATCGGCGCGCACTTCCACCGGGCGCAGTTCGGTGTCGCGGTGTGGGGTGGCTGCCTGCTGCTCGGCATGGTGCAGGCCGGTCAACTCTACGACTCCTGGCCGAACGCCCGGCCGCTGGTCGCCGAGCTGTCCCGCTACCTCGCTCCGCACGCGCACTATCTGGTCGAGGTGTCCGAGGTACCGAGCTATTACCTGATGTACAGCCCGGACGCCCGGGCGGACCAGTTCAGCTCCACGTTCTTCATCTCGTACACGGACAAGAACGGGACGACGCTGACCGGGGACGCGGGCTACGAGCAGGCCGTCCGGGACGGCTACTTCCGGGTGATCGCCTACGACGACTCGGTCACCCCGCCGCTGGACCACATCCTGGCCCGGATGCTGGATGCCGACCCGCAGTACCGGCTGGCCGCCACCCTGCCCAGCACCAGCGGCCTGGGTACGTACTACATCTGGGTCAAGCGTTAGCCGGCCGGGTCAGCGAACCGGCTGGTCGACGAGCGGGACGGCGGACAGCGGGTCGATCGCCTTGGTGGCCAGGATGTACCAGGCCGTGGTGCCGGTGTGCAGCGAGGAGTACACGAAGTTGCCCTGGCAGTCGGTGAGGCCGTTCTCGGACGAGGCGATGATGCCCCGGCCGTCCGCGTGCGGGCCGTGTGCCTGTGCATACCGGATATCGGACAGGTAGCGGGCAGCCTGGCGGACGTCACCCGGCGTGCCCAGGGTTTCCAGCGCGTCGGCCAAGTGGGCGGTGCCTTCGAACCAGACGCCGCCGCGATCACAGGGCGCCACACTGACCCCGTGGAACTGCCCCGCGTAGCTGTCCAGGTTCCGGACGTCCCAGCCGACCGAGGCCGCATAGCCGGGATCCTGGAGCGCCAGGTAGGACCAGCTGTTGACGTCCTCGGCCTGCGTGGCGTCGTTGGTGGTGACGCCGTTCGCAATGGTGCCGATGTCGAACCGGCCGGGCGGCCAGTCCCACATGGCCACGATGAACCGGCGCGCGTGCTGGGCCCGGTCTTGCCACGCTGGCTTGTCGGTCAGCCGGGCCAGTAGCCGGAAGAACGCGAACACGTCGATGTTGTGCTCGGTGGACTTCCAGGTGATCCGCCCGCCCGACGAGTCATACCCGCCGGTGTAGCCACCCGGGCCGCGGTCGCTCGCGCAGTTCGCCTGGATCCAGCGGCCGATGGCCACCGCCGCGTCCAGGTACCCGATGATGCCGGTCGCGGCGTACAGCTGAGCCAGGGCCAGCCCGCCCCAGGCCACGTCGCCGGTATTGCTGGCGTGGCCGGCAATCCGCGCGTCGCCCGGGCGGCCGACCCCGCCCGGTGCGTAGTCGTCGAACAGGCGGCGGCTGTGCGTCCACGCGTTGACCAGCGCGTCGCCGATCCGCTCGGCCCGGACGGCGCCCCACCCGGTGTGCATGGCCAGGTAGGCGTCGAGCATCACCGCGTCGTCGTAGATGGGGGAGACGGTGTAATGCTCGAGGCCGAGCACCCCACCGAGATAGCTTTGCGGCAATGTGGGCAAGTCGGCACGGTCGGCTGTGCTCGCTGGGTCGTGCAGGTTCAGCATCTGGGTCAGGAACTGGTAGGCCCGGCCGAGGCTGGCCGCTGGGGCCGCTGGGGCCGCTGGGGCCGCGGCTGTCCCGCCCGGGGCCGGGTTGCCGCTCTGCGAGGTGCAGGCCGCGACCAGGCACAGGCAGATCCCGGCCGTGCCCAGGACGACCCGGGTGTGCTGGCCGGCCCGCCCCCGCCCGGGATTCGCGGGGGGAAGCCGGGGCCCACGTGTGAACCGCTGGTGCCTCATCGGCGCCCTCCGCGTCTAGCCGCACCGGCGGCTGGCCGCGGCATCGGAGAATGGTCTTGATTACTTGTAGTAGTCCAAACACTACTCTTCGTGTTGGAAGTGGTGACCATCGCTCCTGGCCGGCGCTGCTGGGCGGCGGGCAAAACGGGACAACCGTCCATCCGGCGCGCCGGGTCGCCGGCCGCCGCTGGCCTCAGTAAGCTCGTCTACGCCGGGCTGGTGCGCCGCCCGTGCTGGGACCGCTCCGCCGGGCGCGGTACCCCCAGCCGGGTGCGAGCGGCACCGGCCACTTCCCCCGGCCCTGGTTCCCGGCGCCCGCGAGGGTGCCGTCGCGCATGCCCGAAGGAGGCGGTACTTTCATGACGGCAGCCGCGACGCAGGGTGGGGACGGGTTCGTCCACCTGCACGTCCACACCGAGTACTCGATGCTGGACGGGGCCGCGCGGCTGAAGGACATGTTCGCCGAGTGCGAACGGGCGGGCATGCCGGCCGTGGCCATGACCGACCACGGCAACCTGTACGGCGCGTACGACTTCTGGTCCAAGGCCACCAAGGCCGGCATCAAGCCCATCATCGGCATCGAGGCGTACGTGGCCCCGGAGCACCGGCGGAGCCGGCAGCCGGTGCGCTGGGGCACCCCCGCGCAGAAGGACGACGACGTGTCCGGGGCCGGCGCGTATACGCACATGACGCTGCTGGCCGAGACCACCGAGGGCATGCACAACCTGTTCCGGCTGTCCTCGCTGGCCTCGCTGGAGGGCTACTTCCGCAAGCCGCGGATGGACCGGGAGCTGCTGGCCGCGCACGCTAAGGGGATCATCGCCACCACCGGCTGCGTGAGCGGTGAGGTGCAGACCCGGCTGCGGCTCGGCCAGTACCCGCAGGCCCTGGAGGCGGCCGCCGCCTACAAGGACATCTTCGGCGCGGGGAACTTCTTCGTCGAGATCATGGATCACGGGCTGTCCATCGAGCAGCGGGTCCGGGACGGGCTGCGGCGCATCGCCCGGGATCTGGACCTGCCGTTCGTGGTCACCAACGACTCGCACTACACGGTCGAGGCCGACGCCAAGGCGCACGAGGTGCTGCTCTGCGTGCAGACCGCGTCGACCATGGCCGACCCGGGCCGGTTCAAGTTCGACGGGTCCGGTTACTACCTGAAGAGCCCGCAGGAGATGCGCGCCTTGTTCGGCGACGAGGAGTGGCAGTCCGGCTGCGACTCCACCCTGCTCATCGCCGAGCGGGCGGACGTGACGTTCCAGCCGAAGAACCTGATGCCGTCGTTCGACCTGCCCGCCGGGGAGACCGAGGAGGGCTGGCTGCGCCAGGAAGTCTGGCGCGGCATGGACCGGCGCTACCCGGACGGCTACGACGAGCGGCGCCGCCAGCAGGTCGAGTACGAGATCGGCATCATCTCGCAGATGGGCTTCTGCTCGTACTTCCTGGTCGTCGCCGACTTCATCATGTGGGCCAAGCGGAACGGGGTCGGCGTCGGCCCGGGCCGCGGTTCGGCCGCGGGCTGCCTGGTCGCCTACGCGCTGGGCATCACCGACCTGGACCCGCTGCAGCACGGCCTGATCTTCGAGCGGTTCCTGAACCCGGAACGCGTCTCGATGCCGGACATCGACATCGACTTCGACGAACGCCGGCGCGGTGACGTGATCCGTTACGTCACCGAGAAGTGGGGCGAGGACCGGGTCGCGCAGATCATCACCTACGGCACGATCAAGGCCAAGGCGGCGGTCAAGGACTCGGCCCGGGTCCTCGGCTTCCCCTACGCGCTCGGCGACCGGATCACCAAGGCGTTCCCGCCGCCCGTGATGGGCAAGGACATCCCGCTGTCCGGGATCTTCGACGACGCGCACCCCCGGTACGGCGAGGCGGGCGAGATCCGCGCCCTGTACGAGGCCGAGGCCGAGGTCCGCCAGGTCATCGACACGGCGCGCGGGCTGGAGGGACTGATCCGGCAGGCCGGGGTGCACGCGGCCGGCGTGATCATGAGCAGTGAGCCGATCGTGGACCACGTGCCGGTCTGGAAGCGGGAGGCCGACGGCGCGGTCATCACGCAGTTCGACTATCCGGCGTGTGAGTCGCTCGGCCTGCTCAAGATGGACTTCCTCGGCCTGCGCAACCTCACCGTGCTGGACGACGCGGTCCGCGGCGTGCAGTCCAACCGCGGCACCGGCGTCGACCTGAACGCCCTGCCGCTGGACGACAAGCCCACCTACGACCTGCTGGGCCGGGGCGACACGCTGGGCATCTTCCAGTTCGACGGCGGGCCGATGCGGGCGCTGCTGCGCAGCATGCGGCCGGACAACTTCGAGGACATCTCCGCGGTCGGCGCGCTGTACCGGCCCGGCCCGATGGGCGCCAACGCGCACAACGAGTACGCGGACCGGAAGAACCAGCGCAAGCCGGTCGTGCCGATCCATCCCGAGCTGGCCGAGCCGCTGGCCGAAATCCTGGGCGACACCTACGGGCTGATCGTCTACCAGGAGCAGGTCATGGCCATCGCGCAGAAGGTGGCCGGGTACAGCCTGGGCAGCGCGGACCTGCTCCGCCGGGCCATGGGCAAGAAGAAAAAGGAGATCCTGGACAAGGAGTTCAAGCCGTTCGAGGCCGGGATGCAGGCCAACGGCTACTCCGCCGGGGCGGTCAAGACGCTGTGGGACATCCTGGTCCCGTTCTCCGACTACGCGTTCAACAAGGCGCACAGCGCCGCCTACGGCCTGGTGTCCTACTGGACCGCCTACCTCAAGGCGAACTACCCGCCGGAGTACATGGCGGCCCTGCTGACGTCGGTCTCCGGGGACAAGGACAAGAGCGCCCTGTACCTGAACGAGTGCCGCCGGATGGGCATCACCGTGCTGCCGCCCGACGTCAACGCGTCCGACGCCACGTTCACCCCGGTGGGCAACGACATCAGGTTCGGCCTGGCCGCGATCCGCAACGTGGGCACCAACGTCGTGGACGCCATCGTGGAGACCCGGACCAGCAAGGGGGCGTTCACCAGCTTCGCCGATTTCCTGCGCAAGGTCCCGGTGAACGTGTGCAACAAGCGGGTCATCGAATCCTTGGTCAAGGCGGGCGCGTTCGACTCGCTCAGGCACTCGCGCAAGGGCCTGGTCATCATCCACGAGCAGGCCATCGACACCGTCATCGACGTCAAGCGCAACGAGGCCATCGGCCAGGACTCGCTGTTCGGCGGGGACGCGGAGACCGAGGCCAGCTTCGAGGTGCCGGTGCCGGACGGCGAGTGGGACAAGACCACCCTGCTGGCCTTCGAGCGGGAGATGCTCGGCCTGTACGTCTCGGACCACCCGCTGCTCGGCGTGGAGCACATCGTGGCCGCGAACACCGATTGCTCCGTGGCCGAGCTGCTCAGTTCCGCTGCCGACGATACCGAACGCCCCCAACGGGCTGGCCGGTCCGACGGCCAGCTGGTCACCCTCGGCGGCATCCTGTCCGGGGTGCAGCGGAAAGTAACCCGGCAGGGGAACCCGTGGGCCACCGCCACCCTGGAGGACCTCGAAGGCGCCATCGAGGTGCTCTTCTTCCCGGCCGCCTACCAGCAGTGCTCGCTGCTGCTGGCCGAGGACGCGATCCTGGTCGTCAAGGGCCGGCTGGACCGGCGGGAGGAAGCGCCCAAGCTGATCGCATCGGAGGTGACCGCGCCGGACCTGTCGGTGGGCGAGAGCGGCCCTTTCGTCGTGTCGATCCCGGTGCAGCGGTGCGTCGCGCCCGTGGTGGACCGGCTGCGCGAGGTGCTGTGCACCCACCCGGGGCTGGCGGAGGTACACCTCAAGCTCTGCAATGGCCCGCGGGCGACGATCGTCCGGCTGGATGACAAGCTCCGGGTCAAGCCGTCACCGGCGCTGGCCGCCGACCTGAAACAGCTGCTCGGGCCGGCCTGCTTCGGCTGACAGCGTTAGCCCGGGGGGGACGCCCCCCCGGGCCCCCCGATCGCCGCTCCGCGCCGAGCCGCTGGCGCGGCGGCCCGGGCCAGCTCCCGCAGGCTAGGTAGATCATCGCGGCGCAGGGGAAGACTGGAGGGTAGTCCGGCCGGCGGAGGGCGCTTCCGGTGACACGCCGATTTCATCTGTCAGGCCACCATAAGGAACTGCTGCGCACCAACCTGTGGCTGGTCCCGGCGTTCCTCGTGGTGGCCGCGATCGGCCTGTTCGTGGTCACCTACCTGGCGGACCAGGCCGCGTTCCGCGGCGACTTCGCCCTGCCGTCCTGGGTGATCAGCGGTTCGGCCGACGCGGCCCGGCAGATCCTAACCACGATCGCGGCCGCGATCATCACGGTCGTCGGCGTGGTGTTCTCCATCGTGATCGTGGCCCTGACCCTGGTGTCCACCCAGTTCGGCCCCCGGATGCTGCGCACGTTCATCCGGGACCGGGGCACGCAGCTCACGCTGGGCACGTTCGTGGCGACCTTCGTGTACGCGGTGCTCGCCCTGGTATCGATCGGCGGCCCGGGTCCCCACGGGACCTTCGTGCCGCACATCGGCATCACCGTCACCCTCGCGCTCACCGTGGTTGACCTGGCCGTGCTGATCTACTTCATCAACCACATCGCGACGCAGATCCAGCTGCCCGAGGTGATCGCCGGGATCTCCGCCGACCTGTCCGGGGCGATCGAGGAGCAGGTGGGTGAGGGGGCGGCCCGCCCGGGCGATCCCAGCTCGGCCGCCGTGCTCGCCAGCCTGCCGGAGGAGGGCGGCGTCGTGCTGGCCTCGGACAGTGGCTACCTGCAGTACATCCACCGGCGGACGCTGCTGCGCATCGCCGAGAAGGCCGACGCGGTGATCTTCCTGCGCTACCGGCCCGGGCATTTCCTGGCTCAGGGCAGCCCGCTGGCCACCGTCTGGCCGGCCAGCGCGGCGCCCGGGGTAACCCGCGAACTCACCCGCGCCCACCTGACCGGTCCGTACCGGACGCTGGCCCAGGACGTCTCGTTCGGCATCGACCAGCTGGTGGAGATCGCCATCCGGGCCCTGTCGTCGGCCATCAACGACACGTTCACGGGACTGACCTGCATCGACTGGCTTTCGGACAGCTTGTGCAAGGTGGCCGGCCGGTGGCAGCCCGCCCAGGTGCACCGGGACCGGGCGGGCGCGGTGCGGGTGATCACCCCCGAGCCCACCTACGACCGGCTGGTCCAGCGCGCGTTCGAGAAGATCCGGCAGAGCGGCCGGGGGAATCCCGCCGTGCTGATCCGGCTGCTCGACGCCCTGGCCAGGATCATGGAACGAACCACCGCCGAGGACCAGCGCCGGGTGCTGCTCGACCAGGCAAGCATGATCATCCAGGCCAGCGACGAGTCGGTCCCCGACGCGCCAGACCGGGCCGACGTGCGCCGGACGTACGAGGCCCTGCTCGCGGTCCGCGCCCACCTGGCCGACGAGCCCCTGGCCGCCAGCTAGCCATGCCGCTGCCGGCTAGCGGGCGGCCAAGGGTCGGCACACCCGGTCAGGCGTCGCGGCGCTGCAGCAGGTAGGCGCCCGCGGCCAGCAGCACGGCGGTCCACAGACAGAACACGCCGAACCCCTGCCAGGCGGACAGCAGCTGGTCAGAAGTCTGGTGCGCGCTGTAGATGAGCGAGCCCGCCTGCTCGGGCAGGTAGGCGTTGATGTGCGCGCCCCAGCTGCTGGGCAGCAGGCCGGACAGGATGGGCAGCACCAGCACGATGCCGATGACCGTGGTGATGCCGGCCGCGGTGTGCCGGATGAGCAGGCCCACGGCCAGCGCGAACAGGCCGAGCACGGCCAGGTAGAGGCCCGCGCCGAGCACCGCGCGCAGCACGTTCTGGTCGCCTATCGTCACCGGCACCTTGCTGTGCAGGACGGAGGAGCCGAGGAAGAAGCAGGCGAACGCGACGATTTCCGCGAGGACCACCATCAGCAGGGCGAACACCGCGGCCTTGGCGGCCAGCATGGGCAGCCGCTTGGGCACGGCCAGCAGCGAGGAGCGGATCACCCCGGTGGAGTACTCGGTGGTGATCACCAGCACGCCGAGCACGCAGATGGTGAGCTGGCCGAGACCGATGCCGGCGCCGAGGATGAAGCCGACCGGATTGGCCGCGATGGTGGCGTCCCGCGCCGCCGCGTGCGGGCCGGTCCAGTGCGATTCGGTCAGCCAGGTGAACAGCCCGGTGAAGCCGACCGTGATCACCACGAACAGCAGCAGCGTCCACACGGTGGACCGGACGGAACGGATCTTGGTCCATTCGGCCAGCATCAGGTGGCCGAAGCCGGTGTGGCGGGTGATGGGCGGCAGGGCCGTGGGCGCGGCGGCGGGCACGGCCGGGCTGGTGGAGGTCATTGGCTGTCCTGCCCCGTGGTTGATGACGCTGTGGTTGACGACCCTGTGGTTGACGACCCTGTGGTTGATGACGCCGCGGTCGGGGAAGCGGTGCTCACAGGCGCGGTGCCAGCGGCGCCGTCGGCGGCCAGCGCGCCCGGGGCCGATCCGACCCCGTATTCGGAGCTGTCCGCGGTCAGTTCCATGTAGGCCTCTTCCAGCGAGGCCAGCCGCGGGGTGAGCTCGTGCAGCACGACGCGGTCGGCGGCGGCCAGTTCGCCGACGCGCGCCGCGTCCATACCGGTGACCCGGAGCAGGCCGGGGTGACCGTTGTCCTCGTCCTGCGGGTCGGCCTTGCCGCCCTCGGCGGCGATCAGGTCGGCCAGCCGGCTTGCGTCCGGCGAGCGGACCAGCACATATTTGTCGGAACTGCGCTCGATGAATTCCTGGGTACTGGACTCGGCGATCAGCTTGCCCCGGCCGATCACGATCAGATGGTCGGCCGTGACAGCCATCTCATTCATCAGGTGGCTGGACACGAAAATGGTGCGGCCTTCGGCCGCGAGATGTTTCATCAGGTTCCTGATCCACAGGATGCCCTCTGGGTCGAGCCCGTTGACCGGCTCGTCCAGCAGCAGCACCTTCGGGTCACCCAGCATGGCCACGGCGATGCCGACCCGCTGCCCCATGCCCAGGGAGTACCCGCCGGTCCGCTTGCGGGCCACCTCACCCAGCCCGACGAGGTCGAGCACCTGGTCCACCCGGGACCGCGGCAGCCCTTGCGTCTGGGCCAGGAAGAGCAGGTGGTTGTACGCGCTCCGGCCTGGGTGCATGGCCTTGGCCTCGAGCAGCGCGCCTACCGTGCGCAGCGGCTGGGGCAGATCAGCGTACTTCCGGCCGTCGATCGTCGCGGTGCCGGTGTGCGGCCGGTCCAGGCCCAGAATGAGCCGCATCGTGGTCGACTTGCCCGCGCCATTCGGGCCCAGGAACCCGGTAACCCGGCCTGGCTCGACATTGAATGACAAATGGTCAACAGCGGTTTTGTCCCCGTAGCGCTTGGTGAGGTCCCGTGCCTCGATCATAAATTTCCCCTTGAGACGGCTTGGCCGGCTTGCTTCCCCCGCGCGCTCAAATCCTAAGCTAGCAAGCTCTGCGGAGTGACCTGGTTTAGCACGGCACGCCCCAGTGCGCGAATGCCGGGACGGTCGCGTACGCTGCTGCGCATCATGACGCAGCCAATGGATCCGGTCGGGACAGCCGCCCAGCCCACGCGGCGCGGAACGCTGCGCGGCTGGCTGGCCGCCGTGCTGGTCACGCTGCTGCTCGGGGTGGCCGCGGGATTCCTCTGGGCGGCGATGGCGCCGCGGCCCTACCTGGTGATGACCGGCCCGGGCGCGGCCCAGGTGACCAGCGCCGAGTCGAGCGCGTTCATCGGCGGGGACGGCTGGTACTGCCTCATCTGCCTGGCCGGCGGGATCATCTCGGGGCTGGCCGGCTACCTGCTCGCGGTCCGCGGGCACCACCCGGTCGGGATGGCCCTGGTGCTGCTCAGCGGGCTGGCGGCCAGCCTGATCGCGCTGGAGATCGGCCAGCATTCCGGGCAGGCCAGCTACCATCACCTGCTCAGCACGCTGCCGGCCGGCGCGCACCTCAGCGCGTCGCTGTCGCTCGGCGCGCGGAGCGCGATCGCGCTCTGGCCACTGGCGGCGGGCATCATGGCCGGCGCCCTCGAACTGAACGACGCGCTGCGCGACCGGAAGCGGGATACCCGGGAGGGCCGCGCCCTCGCGCTCGACTGACCCCACCTGCCCCGGCCCGACCTGCCCCGGCTTAACCCGACTTAACCCGACCTGCCTGGGCCCGACTTACCCGACTTAACCCGCCCCGACCCGGGCCCGGCCTGACCCGGCCGGACTTGCCCCCGGCCTGATCCCCCCGGCCTGACCCGCCCGGCCGGCCCGGCGGCGAACTGCATGAATGCGGCGCTCACGTAGTCCGGTCTCAGTCCGGTCTGCATGACAGTTTCAGCCACGCCGTTCCCGGCGGGCCCGCGGCGAGGCGGGGGCGGGGGTGTCCGGGATGTGGACAGGAACGCCGGGGGGCGGGCGGCCTTCGTAGACTGGGCGCGTGCTGCCTCGAATTGATCTCCGTGGCCAGGCTTCCACCGACCTGAGCAGGGCGAAGCTGGCCGGCGCGCTGCCGCGCGCCGAGCTTGACGTGGCGGCCGCGGTGGCCGCGGTCGCCCCGATCTGCGCCGACGTCCGCGCCCGCGGCGCCGCGGCGGTCCGCGAGCAGACGGCCCGGTTCGACGGGGTGGACCTGCCCACCACCCGGGTGCCGGCCGACGCGCTGCCGACCGCGCTGGCCGCGCTCGACCCGGCCGTGCGGGCCGCGCTGGAGGAAGCCATCCGGCGGGTCCGGCTGGTACATCAGGCGCAGCTGCCCGCGGAGCACGCCGTGGCGGTGAGCGCGGGCACAACCGTCACCGAACGGTACGTCCCGGTCAGCCGGGCCGGCGTGTACGTGCCGGGCGGCCTGGTGACCTACCCCTCGTCGGTGGTGATGAACGTGGTGCCGGCCCAGGTGGCCGGCGTCAGCGAGATCGCAGTGGCGTCCCCGCCGCGGCAGGGCGGCCTGCCGTCCGCGGCGGTGCTGGCCGCCTGCGCGCTGCTCGGCGTGACGGAAGTGCACGCGGCCGGGGGAGCGCAGGCCATCGCCATGTTCGCTTACGGCACCGAGGACTGCGCGCCGGCCGACGTGGTCACCGGGCCGGGCAACGTGTACGTGGCCGCGGCCAAGCGGCTGCTGCTCGGCGTCATCGGCGCGGACGCGGAAGCGGGCCCGACCGAGGTCGCGATCATCGCCGACGGTGCCGCCGACCCCGAGTTCGTGGCGGCCGACCTGGTCGCCCAGGCCGAGCACGATCCGCTGGCCGCCTGCCTGCTGATCACCACCGACGCCGGGCTGGCCGACCAGGTAGACAAGGCGCTCGGCCCGCAGGTGGCCGCGGCGCGGCACCGGGACCGGGTGCGGGCCGCGCTGGCCGGCCAGTCGGCCACGGTGCTGGTGGACGACCTGGCCGCCGCGGTCGCGGTCAGCGACGCCTGGGCCCCGGAGCACCTGGAGATCCAGACCGCGGACGCGGCCGGGCTGGCCCGCCAGGTGCGCAACGCCGGCGCCATCTTCACCGGTCCCTACGCGCCGGTGTCGCTGGGCGACTACCTGGCCGGCTCCGATCACGTGCTGCCCACCGGGGGCACCGCCCGGCACGCCGGCGGGCTGTCCACGCTGTCCTTCCTGCGCGGCATCCACGTGGTCGAGTGCAGCCGGGCCGCGCTGGCCGAGGTGGCCCCGCACATCGACGCGCTCGGCGGGGCGGAAGATCTGTCCTCGCACGTGGCCGCGGTCCGGGTACGAGTCCCCAAGGGCGAGCCGTCATGACCCTGCCCGAGTGGCTGCCCTTGCGCGCGGACCTGGCCGGGCACGAGCCGTACGGGGCCCCGCAGCTGGACGTCGCGGTCCGGCTGAACACCAACGAGAACCCGTACCCGCCGTCGCCCGGGCTGGCCGCGGCCATCGCCGACGCCGTGGGCGACGTGGCCGACACGCTCAACCGCTACCCGGACCGGGACGCCACCGCGCTCCGCGGCGACCTGGCCGGCTATCTCGGCCACGGGCTGGACGGCGCCGCCGTCTGGGCGGCCAACGGGTCGAACGAGATCATCCAGCAGCTGCTCCAGGCGTTTGGCGGCCCGGGCCGCAGCGCCCTGGGTTTCGAACCGTCCTACTCCATGCACCCGCTCATCGCGCTGTCCACCGGCACCCGGTGGGTCAGCGGCGCCCGCGAGGCCGATTTCGGCCTGGACCCGGAGCGTGCCGCCGCGGTCATCGCGGCCGAGCGGCCCGACGTGGTGTTCCTGACCTCGCCCAACAATCCGACCGGCACCGCCCTCCCGTTGCCGGTCATCCGGGGCGTCTGCGCGGCTGCCCCGGGCATCGTGGTGGTGGACGAGGCCTACGCGGAGTTCGCCCGGGATGGGTCGCCCAGCGCGCTGGCCCTGCTGCCGGAGTTCCGCCGCCTGGTCGTCACCCGCACCATGTCCAAGGCGTTCGCGCTGGCCGGCGCGCGGGTCGGCTACCTCGCCGCGGACCCCGCCGTGGTCCGGGCGCTGCTGCTGGTCCGGCTGCCGTATCACCTGTCCAGCGTGACCCAGGCGGTGGCCCGCGCGGCGCTGGCGCACCGGGCCGAGCCGCTGGCCACCGTCAGGGTGCTGCGGGATGAACGAGACGAGCTCGTCGCCTGGCTCCGCCAGCGTGGCCTGGCCGTGGCCGACTCGGACGCCAACTTCGTGCTGTTCGGCCGCTTCGCCGACCGGCACCGGGTGTGGCAGGGACTACTGGATCACGGGGTGCTGATCAGGGAGACCGGCCCGGCCGGCTGGCTGCGGGTCACCGTGGGCCTGCCCGCGGAGACGGCCGCCTTCCGGGACGCCCTCGACAAGGTGCTGGAGGCCCGATGAGCGAGCGCGGCGGCCGCACGGCCCGGGTGGAACGGGTCACCAAGGAGACCAGCGTGCTGGTCGAGCTCGACCTGGACGGCACCGGCCGGACCGAGGTGGGCACCGGGGTGCCGTTCTTCGACCACATGCTGGCCCAGCTGGGCAAGCACGGCCTGCTCGACCTGAGCGTGCAGGCCAGCGGGGACATCGAGATCGACGCGCACCACACGGTGGAGGACACCGCGCTGGCCCTGGGCCAGGCGCTGCGCGAGGCGCTGGGCGACAAGGCGGGCATCTGCCGGTTCGGCGACGCCGCCGTGCCGCTGGACGAGACGCTGGCCCGGGCGGCCATCGACCTGTCCGGGCGGCCCTACCTGGTGCACGCCGAGCCGGCCGGGATGGCCCCGCTGATCGGCAGCTACGACACCACGCTGACCCGGCACTTCTTCGAGTCGCTCACCGCCACGGCCGGCATCTGCCTGCACCTGGAGGTGACCGGGCGCAACCCGCATCACATCGTGGAAGCCCAGTTCAAGGCGGTGGCCCGGGCGCTGCGCACCGCCCTGGCGGCCGACCCCCGGGCGCCCGGCGTGCCCAGCACCAAAGGCGTCCTTTGACCGCCAGCAGGCCGAACGTCGCGGTGCTCGACTACGGTTCCGGGAATATTCGTTCGGCAGAAAAAGCGCTGCAGCGGGCTGGAGCGGACACGGTCGTGACCGCGGACGCGAGAACGGCGCTGGAAGCGGATGGGCTGGTGGTCCCGGGCGTGGGCGCGTTCGCGGCGTGCATGGCCGGGCTCCGCGCGGTGCGCGGCGACCAGGTCATCGACCGGCGGCTGGCCGGCTCCCGCCCGGTGCTCGGCATCTGCGTCGGCATGCAGGTGCTGTTCGCCGACGGGGTGGAACACGGCGTGCGCACCGCGGGCTGCGGCCAGTGGCCGGGCACGGTGGACCGGCTGACCGCGCCGGTGCTGCCGCACATGGGCTGGAACACGCTCGACGTGCCGGCCGGATCGCGGCTGCTGGCCGGCCTCGACCCGGCCGCGCGGTTCTACTTCGTGCACTCCTACGCGGCCCGCGCGCTGCCCCTGCCGCCGTCGGAGCGGATGACCCCGCCGCTGATCAGCTGGGCGACGCACGGCGAGCCGTTCATCGCGGTGGTGGAGAACGGCCCGCTGTGCGCGACCCAGTTCCACCCCGAGAAATCCGGCGACGCAGGTGCGGCGCTGCTGGCGAACTGGCTGGAGATGATCCGATGAGCAACGCGGCGCTGACCCTGCTGCCCGCGGTGGACGTGTCGGGCGGCCAGGCGGTCCGCATGGTGCACGGCGCGGCCGGCACCGAGACCGGCTACGGCGACGCCATGCGGGCCGCGCTGGCCTGGCAGGCGGCCGGGGCGCGGTGGGTGCACCTGGTCGACCTGGACGCCGCGTTCGGCCGCGGGTCGAACGCGGAGTTGCTGGCCGCCGTGGTGGGCCGGCTGGACGTCGCGGTGGAGCTGTCCGGCGGGATCCGGGACGAGGCCTCGCTGGCCGCCGCGCTGGCCACCGGGTGCGCCCGGGTGAACATCGGCACGGCCGCGCTGGAGGACCCGGACTGGGTGCGCGACGCCATCGCCGCGCACGGGGACAAGATCGCGGTGGGACTGGACGTGCGCGGCAGCACGCTGTCCGCGCGGGGCTGGACCCGGGACGGCGGCGAGCTGGACGAGGCGCTGGACCGGCTGGACGCGGCGGGCTGCGCCCGGTACGTGGTCACCGACATCAACCGGGACGGCACGCTGACCGGGCCCAACCTGGACCTGCTGCGGCATGTCACCGGCCGGACCAGCCGGCCGGTGATCGCCAGCGGCGGGGTGTCCAGCCTGGACGACCTGGCCGCCATCGCCACCCTGGTGGACTCGGGGGTGGAGGGCGCGATCGTGGGCAAGGCGCTGTACGCCGGGGCGTTCACTCTGCAGGAAGCGCTGCAGGCGGTGGCGGCATGACCCGGAAGATCTCCACCGGCACCCGGTGGGAGCCGGTGGTCGGGTACAGCCGCGCGGTGGCGGCCGGGGACTTCGTGTTCGTGGCCGGCTGCACCTCGGTGGACGGCGCGGAGTTCGTGCACTCCGGCGACGCGTACGCGCAGACCGCGCAGGCGCTGCGCAACGTGGCCGACGCGCTGGACCGGCTCGGGCTCGGGCTGGCCGACGTGGTCAGCACCCGGATCTACGTCACCGACATCTCCCGGTGGGAGGAGTACGGCCGGGCGCACGGCGCCGCGTTCGGTGACGCCATGCCCGCCGCGACCATGATCGAGATTTCCGCGCTGGTTGACCCCCGGATGCTGGTCGAGGTGGAGGCGGTCGCCTACCGCGCGGGGATAGGCAGCTGATGTCCCGGCCACTCGAGCCGGCCCGACGCCGTCTCGGCAGGGATCGGTCAGCGGTTCGGATTTTTGCCCTTATGGGGGCAAAAATCCGAACCGCTGACGGGGGCTGTGGCTGGTGGGGGCGGTGAGTGTCGCGGTTCGGGTGATTCCTTGCCTGGACGTGGACGCCGGGCGGGTGGTCAAGGGGGTCAACTTCCGTGACCTGCGGGACGCTGGCGACCCCGTGGAGCTGGCCGCGGCGTACGACGCGGAGGGCGCCGACGAGGTGGTGTTCCTGGACATCACCGCGTCCAGCGGCGACCGGCAGACCATGATCGATGTGGTCCGGCGCACCGCGGACCAGGTGTTCATCCCGCTGACCGTGGGGGGCGGGGTGCGCAGCACCGCGGATGTGGACCGGCTGCTGCGGGCCGGCGCGGACAAGGTGTCGCTGAACACGGCGGCGATCGGCCGGCCGGAGCTGCTCGGTGAGGCAGCGCAGCGGTTCGGCTCCCAGTGCGTGGTGCTGTCGGTGGACGCCCGGCGGCTGCCCAGGGGGGCAGCGTTCGAGGTGACCACGCATGGCGGGCGGCGCGGCACCGGGATCGACGCGGTGGAGTGGGCGGTGCGCGGCGCCGAGCTGGGGGTGGGCGAGATCCTGCTCAACTCGATGGACGCGGACGGCACCAAGGCCGGTTTCGACCTGGAGCTGATCCGCGCCGTGCGCGCGGTGGTGAGCGTGCCCATCATCGCCAGCGGCGGGGCCGGCGAGCTGGCCCATTTCCCGCCCGCGGTCGGGGCAGGCGCCGACGCGGTGCTGGCGGCCAGCGTGTTCCACTTCGGCCAGCTGCGGATCGGCGAGGTCAAGGACGCGCTGCGCGCGGCCGGCCGGGAGGTCCGCTAGCCCAGGCCGCCAGGCTGGCGGTTACCCGAGGCCGGGCGCCAGGGCCGCGCCGACGATGCCGGCGTCGTTGTGCAGCGTGGCTGGCACGACGGTGGCCCGCAGGTTGGTCAGCAGGGGCACGAACTTGTCCGCCTTGCGGCTGACCCCACCGCCGATGATGATCAGGTCCGGCGCGGTCAGCCGCTCCATGTGCTGCAGGTACTCGTCGACCCGCTCGGCCCACTTCTCCCAGCTCAGGTCGTGCTCCTCCTTGGCCCGTTCCGAGGCGCGGTGCTCGGCGTCCCGGCCGCGGATCTCGATGTGGCCGAACTCGGTATTGGGCACCAGGACGCCGGCCCGGAACAGCGCGCTGCCGATCCCGGTGCCGAACGTCAGCATCAGCACCGTGCCCCGCTGGCCGGCCCCGGCGCCGAAGGACATCTCGGCCAGGCCGGCCGCGTCGGCGTCGTTGATCAGCGCCGTGCTCAGCCCGGTGACCTTGTTGAACAGGGCCCGGGTGTCCAGCCCGATCCACGCCTGGTCCAGGTTGGCGGCGGTCCGCGTCACGCCGTCTACCACTACCCCGGGGAAGGTGATCCCGGCCGGTCCGGTCCAGGTGAACGCCTCCACCAACTGGCCGACCACGTTGGCCACCGCGTCCGGCATGGCCGGGTGCGGGGTTTCCAGCTTGACCCGCTCGGCGAGCAGCTTGCCCTGCGCGGTGTCCACGGGAGCTGCCTTGATCCCGGAGCCGCCAATATCGATGCCGAGTACCTGCACTGCGTAGCCTCCGTTCGGCTCATCCGACCCCGGCGCGGCCAAGCCACGCCCTGCCCCGGTAGGCGGGGCTGAACCACTACCAATGCCCGTGCGCGGTGTGGCCACACGGGCGAGGCTCTTCCATGGTGCGCCCTCCGCGGCCGATGGCGAACCCTGCCTGGTCCGGATTGTCGCGCTTGTCCGGATGTTTCCGCGTGTTGGGGGGAGCGGCACCGGTTGTTCAGCGGCGCGTCACCGGGTACGGGTTGGCTGGGCAGGCGCTAGCTGCGCCAGGCCGGGAGGAGGCGGCGCGGATGTCGGTCGTGGTGGTCGGCGGCGGCGTGCTCGGGCTGACGCACGCCATCGAGGCCCGCCGTCGCGGCCATGACGTGGTCCACCTGGAGCGGGAGCCGGGCCCGCGCGGCGCCAGTGTGCGCAACTTCGGCCTGATCTGGCTGAGCGGCCGCGCCCCCGGACCGGAACTGGACCTGGCCCGGCGGTCCCGGGCCCGCTGGGAGGAATTGGCCCTGGAGGTGCCCGGCATCGGGTTCCGCGCGAACGGCTCGCTCACCCTGGCCACCGACGAGGCCGAGCTGAGCCTGCTCAAGGAGGCCGCGGCCCAGCCCGACGCGGGCCTGCGCGGTTACCAGCTGCTCGACAGCGCCGCGGTGCGCCAGGTCAACCCGGCGCTGTGCGGCGAGTTCGCCGGCGGCCTGCACGGCCGGCTGGACGCCGTCGTGGAGCCGCGCACCGTCCCCGCGGCGCTGCGCGGCTACCTGCAGGCGAGCGGCACGGCCGCGGCCGGCTACACCTGGCTGCCCGGGCACGAGGCGGTGCAGGTGACCCCGCACGCGGTGCGCGACCACACGGGCCAGTGGCACCGCGGTGACCTGGTCGTGCTGTGCACCGGGGCGGCGCACACCGGGCTGGCCGGCCCGCACCTGGCGGGCTGGCAGCGGGCGCCGGTGCGCCGCGTCCGGCTGCAGATGCTGCAGACCGAACCGTTCGGCCCCGCGCTGACCACCTCGGTGGCCGATGGTGACTCGCTGCGCTACTACCCGGCCTACGACCTGCCCGCCCGGGCGCTGCTGGCCGCGCAGCCCGCGGCGGCAGCCCAGGCTGGCGCCCAGCTGCTGCTCGTGCAGCGGCTGGACGGCAGCCTCACCATCGGCGACACCCACGAGTACACGGAGCCGTTCCCGTTCGATGTTGACGAAGGCCCCTACCAGCATCTGCTTACTCAGGCTGAACGCCTGCTGGGCGCAATCCTGCCCCCGGCGCGCCGTCGCTGGGCGGGGGTGTACAGCCAGGTCACCGGGGAGGATCTGTATCACCGGTCCGCGGTGGCGCCGGGCGTGGTGCTGGTCACCGGGCCGGGGGGCCGGGGCATGACCTGCGCCCCGGCCATCGCGGAAGACACGTTCTGGCTGGAAGAGGGTCGATGAGCAGCATCACGATCGCCTGCCTGGACATGGCCGGCACCACGATCGCCGACGACGGCAGCGTGCTGGCCGCGTTCTCCGCCGCGCTGGCCCGGTTCGGGCCCGCCGAGGGCACCCCCGCCTACGCGGAGGCGATGCGCACCGTGCACGCCACCATGGGTCAGTCGAAGATCGACGTGTTCCGGCAGATCCTCGGCGACGAGGCCACCGCCTGGCAGGCTAACGACGTGTTCGAGGAGCGGTACGCGGACGCGGTCGCGGCCGGCCAGGTCAGCGCGCTGCCCGGCGCGGTGGACACGATCACCCGGCTGCGCGACGCGGGCGTCCAGGTCTGCCTGCTCACCGGGTTCTCGCCGGCCACCCGGGACACCATCATCGAGATGCTCGGCTGGCCGCCGCTGATCGACCTGGCGCTGTCCCCGGCCGACGCCGGGCGCGGCGGCCCTGGCCCGACCTGCCGCTCACCGCGCTGCTCCGGCTGGGCGGTGGTGCGGTCAGCGAGCTGGCCGTGGTCGGCGACACGCCCAGCGACGTCGAGTCCGGCCGGCGGGCCGGGGCGGGCCTGGTGGCCGGCGTGCTGACCGGGCGGACCAGCCGGGACGAGCTCGAGGCGGCCAAGGCCCCGCACGTGCTGGACTCCGTCGCCGACCTGCTCCCGCTGGTGCTCGGCGGATAGCGGCGATCGGGGCACGTGTTCCCCCTCCGACCTGCGAGGCCACAAGGCCCGGTCAGATTCGCCAGCTGATCGCGGTCAGCTGACGCAGCGCGGCGTCGGCGCCGTCCAGCCGCACCTGCGCGGCGCCGGTCCGGCCGAGTGCCCACAGGGTGAGTTCCGCCGGGCTGCCGGTGACGGTGACCACCGGCGTGCGCGCCTTGGCGGTGATCCGGACCCGGGCCCCGGCCGGGCCGGGGCCAATGTCGTCCCGGACCAGTTCCACCCCGACCGGGGCCTTGCGCAGCACGAACCGGGCCATGCTGAGCCGCCGCCAGAGTGCTTCGGACAGCGCCGGGGTCACCTTCCGCTCCGGCCAGTCCGGGGCGCCGCGGCGGACGTCCTCGTGATGCACGAAGAACTCGACCAGGTTGGCCCGCTCGTCCACGCCGGGCAGGCCGAACGGGGACAGCCGGGGCGGCCCGTTGCGGATGGCCGTGACCAGGCTGGCGAACGACCCGCGCTGCGCCAGCGTGCGCTGCACCCGGCGGGTGTACCCGGCCAGCGGGCGGACCATGATGCCGGCCGAGGCGTCCAGCCGGTGCTCCCGCAGCACGAGATGAGCGGCCAGGTCAAGGGTTGTCCAGCCGTCGCATAGCGTGGGCGCGTCCGGGCCGGTCTGATCGAGCAGCGCGCAGAGGGCCAGGCGCTCATCGCGGGCGAGGGTCATCCCGCGATGGTAACCACCGTGGGCCGGCAGCGGAATGGGCTGCGCGGGCAAGCCCGGCCCGGTGCTGGTTAACCCCGGTGCTAAGAAGCTGAAAGGATATGGCCATGAGCAGTGCAGCGAGCGCACCGTGACTGACCCCCGTGGCCCGTCCCGGCTCGCCCCAGACATCGCCGCCCGGCTGAAGCGGGACGCGGCCGGGCTGGTGCCCGCGGTGGCCCAGCAGTACGACACCGGTGAAGTGCTCATGGTCGGCTGGATGGACGATGAGGCGCTGCACCGCACGCTGACCACCGGGCGCTGTACGTACTGGTCGCGCAGCCGCCAGGAGTACTGGGTCAAGGGCGAGACCTCCGGGCACACCCAGCGGGTCAAGTCGGTCGCGCTGGACTGCGACGGGGACACCCTGCTGGTCAGGGTGGACCAGGCCGGCGGGGCCTGCCACACGGGCGACCGGACCTGCTTCGACGCCGCCCCGCTGCCGGTGGTGGTGGTGACCGGGTGAGTTCGTCCCGGCGGGAGTACCTCGGCGCGCTGCTGCTCGGTGCGGTGGGCGCGGCGGTGGTGCTCATCGCGGCCCGGCAGGACTGGGCCCGGGTGCTGACCGTGCAGCCGCGTCCGCTGCCGGCCAGCACGGCCGTGGTACGCGGCCAGGATCTGCTGCCCGCGGCGGGCGCGCTCGGGCTGGCCGCGCTGGCCGGGCTGGCCGCCCTGATGGCCACCCGGCGGCTGGCCCGGCGGCTGGTCGGCGGCCTGCTGGCTGCGTTCGGCGTGGCCATCATCGTCGCGCTGAGCATGCCGGTGACCGACGCCCAGGTGCGCGGCGCGGTGGCCGGGACGGCGGGCACGGCCAGCTCGGTTCCGGGCGGGAGCACGGTCGGCAGCGGCACCACCCCGGGTGGCGGGGTGGCCGGGATCAGCGTGGCCAGCCACGTCACGATGGCGGCGTTCCCGTGGCGCTGGGTGGCGGTGGCCGGCGCGCTGCTCGTCGTCGCGACTGGGCTGCTGGCCGCCTGGCGGGGCGCCCGCTGGCCGGTCATGTCCAGCCGGTACGACCGGACGGCCGGGCGGCGGCCTTCGCCCGGGACCGACCCGGCCGCGCTCTGGGAGTCGCTGAGCCAGGGCATCGACCCGACGGTGTCTGCCCGGGGGGACGACCCCCCGGAGCCCCCCGATCGCCGCTTCGCGCCGAGCGGCGGCACGCCGCCGCGGTAGCGGGGGACGCCCCCCCCGGAGCGGCCGGCACTGCGTAACCGGCCGCAGCGGCAACGCGACCTTCCGCCAAGGGGGCCCGCCGGCCCGCACAGACAGTCTCGCTACCATCGGGGGCGCAAGGACATCAACCGACAGGCCGAGGGGACTGCGAAGTCGCGTGAGCGTGCTCAACGAGATCCTTGACGGGGTCCGCGCCGATCTCGCTGCCCGGCAGCGGGATGTCACGCTGGATCAGCTCAAGGACATGGCCGGACGTGCGCCGTCGCCCAAGGACCCGATGCCCGCGCTGCGCGGCGAGGACGTGGTGGTCATCGCCGAGGTCAAGCGGGCCAGCCCCTCCAAGGGTGCGATGGCGGCCATCGCCGATCCGGCCGCGCTGGCCATGGACTACGAGGCCGGCGGCGCGAGCGTGATCAGCGTGCTGACCGAGCCGCGCAAGTTCGGCGGCAGCCTGGCGGACCTGGCCGCGGTGCGCGCCGTGGTCGGCATCCCGGTGCTGGAGAAGGACTTCGTGGTCAGCTCGTACCAGCTGTGGGAAGCCCGCGCGCACGGCGCCGACCTGGTGCTGCTGATCGTGGCCGGGCTGGAGCAGAACGCCCTCGTCTCGCTGGTCGAGCGGGCCTGCTCGATCGGGCTGGTCCCGCTGGTCGAGGTGCACACCGAGGACGAACTGGACCGGGCGGTGGATGCCGGGGCGCAGGTCATCGGGATCAACGCGCGCAACCTGGCCACCCTGGAGGTGGACCGGGGCGTGTTCAGCCGGCTGGCCCCGCTGGTCCCGGAGGGGATCGTCAAGATAGCCGAGTCCGGCGTCCGCGGGCCGCACGACCTGCTCGCCTACGCCGCGTCCGGCGCCGACGCCGTGCTGGTCGGGGAGAGCCTGGTCACCGGCAAGGACCCGCGCAGCGCGGTAGCCGACCTGGTCACCGCGGGTTCGCACCCCGCGCTGCGCGGGGACCGCGGATGACCGGACCGGCGGCCGCCGCGGCCGCCGCGGCCACGGCAGCGGGTGAGCCGGGCGGCGGGGAGCCAGGTCACTTCGGCCCGTACGGCGGCCGGTTCGCGCCCGAGGCGCTGATGTCCGCGCTGGCCGAACTGGCCGGTGAATACGCCGCGGCCAGGGCCGACCCGGTGTTCCAGGCCGAGCTCAGCGCGCTGCTCACCGGGTATGCCGGGCGGCCCACCCTGGTCACCGAGGTGCCGCGGTTCGCCGCCCGGGCCGGCGACAGCCGCATCCTGCTCAAGCGCGAGGACCTGGCGCACACCGGCTCACACAAGATCAACAACGTGCTCGGCCAGGCGCTGCTCACCAAGCGGATGGGCAAGCGGCGGATGATCGCCGAGACCGGGGCCGGCCAGCACGGCGTGGCCACCGCGACCGCCTGCGCGCTGCTCGGCCTGGACTGCGTCGTCTACATGGGCGAGGAGGACACCGAGCGGCAGGCGCTGAACGTGGCCCGGATGCGGCTGCTGGGCGCCGAGGTGGTGCCGGTCACGGCGGGCAGCCGGACGCTCAAGGACGCCATCAACGAGGCGTTCCGCGACTGGGTGACCACGGTGGATACCACTCATTACTGCATCGGCTCGGTGATGGGCCCGGACCCGTTCCCGACCATGGTGCGCGACTTCCAGCGGGTCATCGGGGTGGAGGCCCGGGAGCAGGTGCTGGCCCTGGCCGGCCGGCTGCCGGACGCGGTGATCGCCTGCGTGGGTGGCGGGTCGAACGCCATCGGCGTGTTCCACGCGTTCATCCCGGACGAGACGGTGCGGCTGATCGGCTGCGAGGCGGGCGGGGACGGCCCGGGCAGCGGGCACAACGCGGCCACGCTGGTGGCCGGGTCGGCCGGGGTCATCCACGGCATGCGCACCTATCTTCTGCAGGATTCCGACGGGCAGACGCTGCCCACTCACTCGGTGTCGGCCGGCCTGGACTACCCCGGCGTCGGCCCGGAGCATTCCTGGCTGCACGACACCGGCCGGGCCAGCTACCGGGCGGTCTCCGACCAGCAGGCGATGGACGCCTTCTCGCTGCTGTGCCAGACCGAGGGCATCATCCCGGCCATCGAGTCGGCGCACGCGCTGGCCGGCGCCCTCCAGGTCGCCGGCGAACTGGGCCCGGGCGCGCTGCTGCTGGTCAACCTGTCCGGCCGGGGCGACAAGGACGTCGGCATCGCGGGCCGCTGGTTCGGCCACCTGGACGCGGGTGCGCCCGAATGACCGGTGTGACGACTGCGTTCGAGAAGGCGGCCGCCGAGGGCCGGGCCGCCCTGGTCGGCTACCTGCCGGCCGGCTTCCCCTCGGTGGACGGCGCGATCGCGGCCGCGCTGGCGATGGCCGAGTCCGGCGCGGACGTGCTGGAGATCGGCCTGCCCTACTCCGACCCGCTGATGGACGGCCCGGTCATCCAGGAAGCCACCCAGCGGGCGCTGGCCGCCGGGACCCGGGTGACCGACGTGCTGCGCACGGTGGAGGCAGTCGCGGGCCAGGGCGTTCCGCTGCTGGTGATGACGTACTGGAATCCAGTGGATCACTATGGCGTCGCGTCCTTCGCCGCCGACCTGGCCTCGGCCGGCGGGGCCGGCCTGATCACTCCGGACCTGCCGCCGGAGGAGGCCGGGGACTGGCTGGCCGCCGCGGATGAGCACGGGCTGGACCGGGTCTTCCTGGTCGCGCCGAGTTCGTCGGACGAGCGGATCGCGCGGATCACCGCGGCCTGCCGTGGCTTCGTCTACGCGGCGTCGCTGATGGGCACCACCGGGGCCCGGGACGCGGTCGGGGTGTCGGCGGCCGGGCTGGTCAGCCGGGTCCGCGAGGTCACCCGCCTGCCGGTCGCGGTGGGCCTGGGGGTGCGCGACGGCGGGCAGGCGGCCGAGGTGGCCGGGTTCGCCGACGGTGTCATCGTCGGGTCGGCGTTCGTGCAGCGACTGCTGGCCGCGCCGGACGCGGCGGCCGGGCTGGCCGCGGTGCGTGACCTGGCCGCGGAACTGGCCGCCGGGGTTCGCTCCGCCCGCCCCGCGGCGGGCTGACCGGCGGTCGCGGCCGGGGTTTGCCGACCCGCGCCCGCGGGCACACCGAAAGGGCAATTTGCACGAAGCGGATGTTTCCAGCGGGTCAGGTGTTTCGCGAACCGCATCAGGCGGGGATGATTGACCTGGTGGCGTAATCTCCGTGTAACCTACGAGCACTAGCTCGGGGAGCCACACCGCATCAGCGGGTTTCGTGGCAGGGCCAACGTCGTCCCGACCGCATGCGAGAACGCAAATTCGGATCGGACGACAGGAGTGCGGATGGCACCTGCCGCTTCAGCGAGCACGGGGGGACTTTACGACAGCAGCTTCGAGCACGACGCGTGCGGCGTCGGCTTCGTCGCTGACCTGTCCGGGCTGCCCAGCCACGACACGGTGGCCAAAGCGCTGACCGTGCTCCGCAATCTGGAGCACCGCGGCGCCCAGGGCAGCGACCCCAACACGGGCGACGGCGCGGGCATCCTGACCCAGATCCCGGACGCCTTCTTCCGTGCCGTGTGCGACTTCGAGCTGCCGCCTGCCGGCTGCTATGCGGCCGGCCTCGTCTTCCTGCCCGGCAGCGGCCAGGACGAGGCGGCGATGGCGGCGGTGGAGCGGCTCGCCGCCGGCGAAGGGCTGACCGTCCTGGGCTGGCGCGACGTGCCCGCCGACCTGGCGCACTGCGGCGAGGGCGCACTGGCCGTGCTGCCGGTGCTTCGCCAGCTGTTCGTCACCGCCCCCGGGGAAAGCGGCATCGGGCTGGACCGGCGGGCGTTCTGCCTGCGCAAGCGGGTGGAGCACGAGACCGGCTGCTATCTGGTCAGCCTGTCCTCGCGGACCATCGGCTACAAGGGCATGCTGACCGCGCCGCAACTGGCGCCGTTCTACCCGGACCTGTCCGACCCGCGCTACGTGTCCGCGCTGGCCCTGGTGCACTCGCGGTTCTCCACCAACACGTTCCCGTCCTGGCCGCTGGCCCACCCGTTCCGGTACATCTCGCACAACGGGGAGATCAACACGGTGCGCGGCAACCGGAACTGGATGCACGCCAGGGAGGCCATGCTGGACAGCGGGCTGTTCCCGCGGTCCGCGGACGGCCGCGGCATGGAGCGGCTGCTGCCCATCCTGGCCGAAGGCTACAGCGACTCGGCCAGCTTCGACGAGTGCCTGGAACTGCTGCACCTGGGCGGCCGCTCGCTGCCGCACGCGATCCTGATGATGATCCCCGAGCCGTGGGAGAACCACGACGAGATGGACCCGGCCCGGCGGGCGTTCTACCGGTTCCACTCCACGCTGATGGAGCCGTGGGACGGGCCGGCCTGCGTGGCCTTCACCGACGGCACCGTGATCGGCGCGGTGCTGGACCGCAACGGGCTGCGCCCGGGCCGGTACTGGGTGACCAGGGATGGGCTGGTCGTGCTGGCCAGCGAGGTCGGCGTGCTGGACATCGACCCGGCCGACGTGGTGCGCAAGGGCCGCCTGCAGCCCGGCCGGGTGTTCCTGGCCGACACCGGCCAGGGCCGGATCCTGGAGGACGCGGACGTCAAGTCCGCGCTGGCCAGCGAGCACCCGTACGAGGACTGGCTGCACGCGGGCCTGCTGCACCTCGATGACCTGCCGGACCGGGTCCGGGCGCTGCCCGGCGCGGCCGAGCTGACCACCCAGCAGCAGCTGTTCGGCTACACCGAAGAGGAACTGCGGGTGCTGCTGGCCCCGATGGCCCGGACCGGGGCCGAGCCGGTCGGGTCGATGGGCACGGACACCCCGGTCGCCGCGCTGTCCGACCGGCCCCGGTTGCTGTTCGACTACTTCTCCCAGCTGTTCGCGCAGGTCACGAACCCACCGCTGGACGCCATCCGGGAGGAGCTGGTCACCTCGCTGGAGTCGGCGACCGGCCCGGAGGGCAACCTGTTCGAGCCGGGCCCGGCTTCCTGCCGGCAGGTCGTGCTGCCCTTCCCGGTGATCAGCGACAACGACCTCAACAAGATCATCCACATCAACGACGACGGGGACCTGCCCGGGTACGCGTCGTACGTGGTGGACGGCCGGTACCCGGTCGCGGGCGGCGGCGACGCGCTGCGCGACCGGCTGGCCGTGATCTGCGCCGAGGTGTCCGCGGCCATCGCCGGCGGCGCGCGCATCATCGTGCTCTCCGACCGGTGCGCCGGCGCCGCCCCGGCGGCCCCGCCGGCCCTGGCCCCGATCCCGTCGCTGCTGCTGACGGCCGCGGTGCACCACCACCTGATCCGGGAGCGGACCCGGACCCAGGCCGGGCTGATCGTGGAGTCCGGCGACGCCCGGGAGTGCCACCACATCGCGCTGCTCGTCGGCTACGGCGCCGCGGCAGTGAACCCGTACGTGGCCCTGGAAACGGTGCAGGACATGGTGCGCCGCGGCGTGCTCGAGGGGGTCACCGCCCGGAAAGCGGCGGAGAACCTGATCAAGGCGCTGGGCAAAGGCCTGCTCAAGATCATGTCGAAGATGGGCGTGTCCACCGTCGCCTCCTACACCGGAGCGCAGATCTTCGAGGCGGTCGGGCTCGGCCCGGAGGTGATCAGCACCTGCTTCACCGGCACCACGTCCCGGCTGGGCGGGGTCGGGTTCGGCGTGCTGGCGGCGGAGACCGCGACGCGGTACCGCCGGGCGGTCCCGGCGCGCGGCGCCGGGCCCGATCACCGGCGGCTGGAGACCGGCGGCGACTACCAGTGGCGCCGCGAAGGCGAGCCGCACCTGTTCAACCCGGAGACCGTGTTCAAGCTGCAGCACGCCACCCGGACCCGGCGCTACGAGATCTTCAAGGAGTACACCCGGCTAGTGGACGACCAGTCCGCCCGGCTGATGACGCTGCGCGGGCTGTTCCGCATCCGCGGCGTCGAGCCGGCCGCCGGGGAGCCCGGTACAGCCGGAGAGCCCCGTGCCGCCGGAGAGCCCCGTGCCGCCGAAGAGCCCCGTGCCGCCGGAGAGCCCCGCGCCGCCGGGGAAACCACCGACCCACGTGGGCTGGGCGCAGCGTCGCACCCGGCCCGCGTGCCCATGGCGGGCGCGCCAGCTGGGCGCGAGTCTCTGGCTGGGGCGCCAGCTGGGCGCGAGTCTATGGCTGGTGCGCCAGCTGGGCGCGCGCCCATTCCTCTGGAAGACGTCGAGCCGGTGTCGGCCATCGTGCGCCGGTTCTCCACCGGCGCCATGTCCTACGGATCCATCTCGGCCGAGGCGCACCAGACCCTGGCCATCGCGATGAACCGGCTCGGCGCCCGGTCCAACACCGGTGAGGGCGGCGAGGACCCGGACCGGTTCGTCCCGGACGCCAACGGGGACCTGCGCCGGTCCGCGGTCAAGCAGGTGGCCAGCGGCCGGTTCGGGGTGACCAGCGAGTACCTGGTCAACGCCGACGACCTGCAGATCAAGATGGCCCAGGGGGCCAAGCCAGGGGAGGGCGGCCAGCTACCCGGGCAAAAGGTGTACCCGTGGATCGCCAAGACCCGGTACTCCACCCCCGGGGTCGGGCTCATCTCCCCGCCACCGCACCACGACATCTACTCGATCGAGGACCTGGCCCAGCTCATCCACGACCTGAAGAACTCGAACCCGCGGGCCCGCGTGCACGTCAAGCTGGTCGCCGAAGTCGGCGTCGGGACGGTGGCGGCCGGGGTGTCCAAGGCGCACGCCGACGTGGTGCTCATCTCCGGGCACGACGGCGGCACCGGCGCCGCCCCGCTGACCAGCATCAAGCATGCGGGCGCGCCGTGGGAGCTCGGCCTGGCCGAGACCCAGCAGACGCTGCTCCGGTCCCGGCTGCGGGACCGGATCGTGGTGCAGACCGACGGCCAGCTCAAGACCGGCCGGGACGTGATCATCGCGGCGCTGCTCGGCGCCGAGGAGTTCGGCTTCGCCAGCGCCCCGCTGGTCGTCTCCGGCTGCATCATGATGCGGGTCTGCCACCTGGACACCTGCCCGGTCGGGGTGGCCACGCAGAACCCGGAGCTGCGCCAGCGGTTCACCGGCAAGCCGGAGTTCGTGGTCAATTTCTTCGAGTTCATCGCCGAGGAAGTCCGCGAGTACCTGGCCGCGCTCGGCTTCCGCACCCTGGAGGAGGCGATCGGCCGGGTGGACCTGCTCGACGCCGAGCGGGCCATCAGCCACTGGAAGGCGGCTGGGCTGGACATCTCGCCGGTCCTTTACCGGCCCGAGCTGCCCGCGGGCGCGGCGCTGCACAACACGACCCGCCAGGACCATGGCATCGACCGGGCCCTGGACAACACGCTGATCCAGCTGGCCGAGGGCGCGCTGGCCGACGGCACCCCGGTCACCCTGGACCTGCCGGTGCGGAACGTGAACCGCACGGTGGGCACCATGCTGGGCTACGAGGTGACCCGGCGGTGGGGCGGCACCGGGCTGCCGGACGACACCATCCAGCTCCGGTTCCGCGGCTCGGCCGGGCAGTCCTTCGGCGCTTTCCTGCCCCGCGGCATCACCCTGCGGCTGGCCGGGGACGCCAACGACCACCTGGGCAAGGGCCTGTCCGGTGGCCGGATCATCGTGGCCCCGGAGCCGGAGTCCCCGTTCCGCGCCGAGGAGCAGATCATCGCGGGCAACGTGATCGGCTACGGGGCGACCGGCGGCGAGATGTTCCTGCGCGGCGTGGTCGGCGAGCGGTTCTGCGTGCGCAACTCGGGCGCCACCGCGGTGGCCGAGGGCACCGGCGACCACGGCTGCGAGTACATGACCGGGGGACTGGTCGTCGTGCTCGGGCCGGTCGGCCGCAACTTCGCGGCCGGCATGTCCGGCGGTGTCGCCTACCTGCTCGACCCCAACCCGGTCCGGGTCAACACCGACATGGCCGATCTGGAGGAGCTGGACGAGTCCGATGCCGCCCAGCTACAGGCGCTGATCGAGCGGCACTACGCGGAGACCGGTTCGGCGGTGGCGGCCCGGCTGCTGGCCGACTGGGACGCGGCCGTGGGGGCGTTCGGCAAAGTAATGCCGAAGGACTACAAGCGGGTGCTGCTCGCGGCGCGGGCCGCCGAGCGCGAGGGGCGCGACGTCAACCAGGCCGTGATGGCCGCGGCGCACGGCTGAGCGGGGGAGCTTCGATGGCTGATCCCAAGGGGTTCCTGAGCACGCCGCGGGAAACGCCTGCCGCCGGCCGGTGGAGGTGCGGATCCGCGACTGGCGCGAGGTGTACACCGACTTCCCCCCGGTGGCGCTGGAGGCGCAGGCCGGG
Organism: uncultured Actinomycetes bacterium; assembly: GCA_963717125.1. Classification (GTDB taxonomy): domain Bacteria; phylum Actinomycetota; class Actinomycetes; order Streptosporangiales; family Streptosporangiaceae; genus RYN-230. The sequence continues at coordinate 449,612 of CAVQVG010000007.1, read as the reverse complement.
CGGTGCATGGACTGCGGGATACCGTTCTGCCACCAGGGCTGCCCGCTGGGCAACCTGATCCCGGAGTGGAACGACCTGGTCTGGCGGCACGACTGGCGCGACGCGGCCGAGCGGCTGCACGCGACCAACAACTTCCCGGAGTTCACCGGGCGGCTCTGCCCGGCGCCCTGCGAGAGCGCCTGCGTGCTGGGCATCAACGCCGACCCGGTGACCATCAAGCAGGTCGAGGTGGAGATCATCGACCGGGCCTGGGCCGAGGGCTGGGTGGCGCCGCGGCCGCCTGCCGCGGCGGCGGTCGCGGCGGGGCGGCGGGTCGCGGTGATCGGCTCCGGGCCGGCCGGGCTGGCCGCCGCCCAGCAGCTCACCCGGGCCGGGCACGAGGTGACCGTGTTCGAGCGCGCCGACGCTCCCGGCGGGCTGCTCCGGTACGGCATCCCCGAGTTCAAGATGGAGAAACGGCTTCTGGACCGGCGGCTGTGGCAGATGCAGGCCGAGGGCACCGTGTTCCGCTGCGGGGTGCTGGCCGGGCGGGATGTCCCGGCGGCGGCCTTGCGGGCGGAGTACGACGCGGTCGTGCTGTCCGGCGGGGCGACGGTGGCCCGCGGGCTGCCGGTGCCGGGCGCTTCGCTGGCCGGCGTGCATCAGGCCATGGAGTACCTGCCGCTGGCCAACCGGGCGGTGGCCGCCTCGCTGGTGTCCGGGGGCGGGCCCGCGTCGCCCGGCCCGGTGCCGGAGCCGCCGATCAGCGCCCGGGGCAAGCACGTGGTGATCATCGGCGGCGGCGACACCGGCGCGGACTGCCTGGGCACCGCGCACCGGCAGGGCGCCCGGTCGGTGACCCAGCTGGAGATCATGGCCCACCCGCCGGCTGGCCGGCCGGGTCATCAGCCGTGGCCCACGTACCCGATGATCTACCGGGTGTCCAGCGCCCACGAGGAGGGCGGCGAGCGGGTCTACGCCGTGTCCACCCAGGCGTTCCTGGGCGACCCGGCCGGCCGGATCCGGGCGCTGCGGCTGGTCGAGGTCGAGCTGTCCGACGGGCGGTTCGCCGAGGTGCCCGGCACCGAGCGGGAACTGCCCTGCGAGCTCGTGCTGCTGGCCATGGGCTTCACCGGCGCGCAGCGCGAGGGGCTGCTCACCGATCTGGGCGTGGACTTCGACGCACGCGGCAACGTGGCCCGGGACGCCTCGTTCGCCACCTCGGTGCCGGGCGTGTTCGTGGCCGGCGACATGGGGCGGGGCCAGTCCCTGATCGTCTGGGCCATCGCCGAAGGCCGCGCCGCGGCCGCCGCGGTGGACGCCTACCTCAGCGGCGACACGGTCCTCCCCGCCCCCATCGCCCCCACCACCCGCTCGATGGCCTAACCGGGCTCACCCGTCCGGCCTACCCCACCCGGTCGGCGTCGGCCGCGGCCGGCCCGCAGTTCGTGATCAACCGTCTGGTGTCGCTATAGCGACACCAGACGGTTGATCACGATGGCGACCTGACCATTCTCCGCCGCGGCTCCGCACCGTGCTGCGGGGTACCGCGCTGCCCGGCGCGTCGCGCCTGCCAGTGGGGACGCGGTGATGTCGGCCGGGTTACGGGTCCGGACATCCGGTGACTGTTGGGTGAATTGTGCCGGGCAGGCCTCGGCAGCCGGGCCGTCCGATGCCACAGTGGTATAGACCAATTGCCCGGATCGCGCGGGTGAGGGACGAGGTAGCGGGCAGGTGGAAGGCGACATGACCAGCGGCCGCCGGGCGAAGATCGTCTGCACGCTTGGGCCCGCGACCAGCACCCCGGAGCAGGTGGCCGGCCTGGTGGCCGCGGGGATGGACGTGGCCCGGCTGAACATGAGCCACGGCGACCACGACGGGCACCTGGCCGTCTACCAGCAGGTCCGGGTGGCGTCCGACGCTGCCGGGCACAGCGTGGGCGTGCTCGCCGACCTGCAGGGGCCGAAGATCAGGCTGGGCACGTTCGCCGCTGGACCGGTCCGGCTGGCGCCGGGCCAGGAGTTCACGATCAGCGTCCGTCCGGTGGCCGGTGACGAGCACGAGGCATCGACCACCTACCAGGGCCTGGCCGACGACGTGCGCGCCGGGGACACCGTCCTGGTGGACGACGGCCGGGTGGTGCTGCAGGTGACCGGCGTGCGCGACGGCCGGGTCCGCACCACGGTGCTGACCGGCGGCGTGGTGTCCGACCACAAGGGGCTCAACCTGCCCGGCGTGCAGATCAGCGTGCCCGCGCTGACCGCCAAGGACGAGGCCGACCTGCGCTGGGCGCTGCGGCTGCGGGCCGACATGATCGCGCTGTCCTTCGTCCAGGACCCAGCCGACGCGCAGCCGGCCCGGCGCATCATGGACGAGACGGGCGTCCGGCTCCCGTTGCTGGCCAAGATCGAGAAACCGCAGGCCATCGACAAGCTGGCCGACATCGTGGACGCCTTCGACGGGATCATGGTCGCCCGCGGCGACCTCGGTGTAGAACTCCCGCTGGAACAGGTGCCGATGGCGCAGAAGCGGATCATCGCGCGATCCAGGGACAAGGCCAAGCCGGTCATCGTGGCCACCCAGATGCTGGAGTCGATGATCTCCGCGCCCCGGCCGACCCGGGCCGAAGCATCCGACGTGGCCAACGCGGTGCTGGACGGCGCGGACGCGCTCATGCTGTCCGCCGAGACGAGCGTCGGCAGCTACCCGGCCGAGGCGGTGGCCACCATGGCGCGCATCATCACCGCGGCCGAACAGGACTACCTCCGCCCGGTGTCCTCGCTGCCCCGGGTGCCGACCACCACCGGGGGGGCGATTGCCCGGGCCGCCGCCGAGGTGGGCACGGTGGTCGGGGCCAGGGCGCTGGTCGCGTTCACCATCACCGGCGAGACCGCGCGGCGGCTGGCCCGGTACCGGTCGCCGATCCCGCTGCTGGCCTTCACCCCGCGGCCCGCCGTGCGCAGCCAGCTGGCGCTGACCTGGGGGGTCGAGACGTTCATCGTGCCGCCCGCCCGGCACACCGACGAGATGGTCCGCCAGGTGGAGGACGCGCTGCTGCAGATCGGCCGCTGTGAGAAAGGCGACAAGGTGGTCATCGTGGCGGGCAGCCCGCCGGGTAGCCCGGGCCGCACGAACGCGCTGCGGGTGCACACCATCGGCGACGCCGCGGCGCTCGGCGCGGCGCTGGCATGACCCCCGCAGACGCCTCTGATCAGGCCGTATGCGCTGCAGATGGTGCCCCGGGTGCCCCGGGTGCTGCCCAGCCTCAGGACATGGAGGACAGGTGCCCCGGGTGGGATTCGAACCCACACTGCATGGTTTTTGAGACCATGGACTCTGCCTGTTGGTCTACCGGGGCGTGGCCGGGCCGGCGGGGGCCGTCTCGGCGCAGCGTTAATCTACCTGGTACCGGTACGATCATGAGCGTGAGTCAGACCCCAGTGCGTGTATTGATCGCCGAAGACGAGGCGCTGATCCGGCTCGACCTCAAGGAGATGCTTGAGGAAGAGGGCTACGCCGTGGTCGGTGAGGCCGCGGACGGCCAGGCCGCCGTGGACCTGGCCGTCCAGCAGCACCCGGACCTGGTCATCCTCGACGTCAAGATGCCCGTGCTGGACGGCATCTCGGCGGCCGAGCAGATCGCCGCCGAGCACATCGCCCCGGTGGTCATCCTGACCGCGTTCTCGCAGCGCGAGCTGGTCGAGCGGGCACGCGACGCGGGCGCCATGGCCTATCTGGTCAAGCCGTTCACCAAGGCGGACCTGGTGCCCGCGATCGAGATCGCGGTCAGCCGGTTCCAGGAGGTGGCCGCGCTCGAGGGTGAGGTCGGCACGCTGAAGGAGCGGCTCGAGGTGCGCAAGCTGCTCGACCGGGCCAAGGGCAAGCTGCAGACCGAGTACGGGATGACCGAGCCGGACGCGTTCCGCTGGATCCAGAAGACCTCGATGGACCAGCGGCTGGCGATGCGGGCGGTGGCCGAGCGGGTGCTGGAGGGCGCCATGTCCCCGGCGAGCGCCGCGGCCGGGAAGCCGGATCCGGAGCCCCCGGCGGACAGCTGACCTGGTCCCCGGGGCTCAGCAGAGAACCCGGGGAACCTTTGGTGCCGTGTCGGCCTTCCCCGGGCCGACATGTTCTCTACTCAGCTCCCCGGGCTCTGACCCACCACGGTAGCGAGACGCCTCCCCTGGCGCAAAGGGGAGGACATTCGCTGGCCAGTTTGTGATAAACGTACCGTCACGTGCGGTTTCCTCCGTTCTGTACCGGCTGTGGCCAGCTCAGCTCACTGCACCGGACCAAGACCTTCGCCGCTTAACGCCCCTACCCGGCCAGCCAGACCGCGGCCCCGCTCAGCCGCTGCGGGTCACCGCGTGGCCGCCGGGTGGCACCTGGTCGCGGAGCAGGCAGGTGAGCCGGGCGGTGCACACCCGGCGGCCCTGGTCGTCGCGGATCACGATGTCGTAGCTCGTCATGGTCCGGCCCGCGTGCAGCCGGGTGGCCACCCCGGTGACCTCGCCGCTCGCCGCCGCCCGGTGGTGCGTCGCGTTGATCTCCACCCCGACCGCGAACCGCCCCGGGCCCGCGGTCAGCGCCGCGCCCAGTGAGCCGAGCGTCTCGGCCAGCACGCACGACGCCCCGCCGTGCAGCAGGCCATACGGCTGGGTGTTGCCGTGCACCGGCATCGAGCCGGTGACCCGCTCCGCGCTGGCCCCGGTGATGCGCACGCCCATCTGGCCGACCAGCGTGTCCCGGCTGACCGTGGCGAAGTTGGCGATGATCTGATCTTCGGAGTACTGCTCCTGCTCCTGCTGCACCCGCGCCTCCAGATAGCCGCCCCGCGCCGCCGCACTGTACCGGCAGCAGCCTAGGCAGTCGGCCTGGCCAGTCACCCGGACCGGCGGCCCGGAGCAGCGGCCCGGACCGGTGGCCCGGACCGGTGGCCCGGATTGGCGCCCCAGACCGGCGGCCGGGACCGGTGGCCGGGGCTGGTGGCCCCGGCTGGCGGCCTGGACTGGGCCCGGTGGGGGACCGTTACTCCTGTTACCTACGTGACCAAAATTGCCCCTGTGACCGTACGCAGCGGATACGACCTTTGTCAGCCCGCATCGGGTGTGTCTGGACGGCCGCTATTTATGACCGGGACAGGGTGAAAGATCAGACATTCTGCGCTCAAATACTGGCGTGTCGTGTAGGTGAGCGTTAACAATGCCCCCTGGGGCCGTCTGTGCCGGCCTCCAGGGAAAACCCAACGAAGGGAGTTCTCCATGCGCCAGGTGTTGAAAGGACGGCTGAACTCGTCAGCCGTGCGCCTCGGCACAGCGGCCGCCGTCGCGGTGGCCGTGGCCGGAACGCTAGGCATCACTGCCGCCTCGGCCAGCCCGCAGGGCGGCGGCGGCTGCTCCAGCCCGACCGTCAGCAAGCAGGCCTTCGGCAGCACCGTCGAGCCGTACACCGGGAAGACCGAGCCGGTGTACCGGTACACGCTGACCAACTGCCGCGGCATGCAGGTCAAGATTCTGACCTTCGGTGCCATCACCCAGTCGATCACGGTCCCGTCCCGGAACGGCAGCAAGGCCGACGTGGTGCTGGGCTTCAAGACGCTCCAGGACTACGTCAACTTCGACAGCCCGCCGGTGACCGCCAACGGCGGCCCGTACTTCGGCGAGACCGTCGGCCGGTACGCCAACCGCATCGCCAAGGGCACGTTCAAGCTCAACGGCAAGACCTACACCCTGCCCATCAACAACGGTGTGAACAGCCTGCACGGCGGCCTGGTCGGGTTCGGCAACCATATCTGGGCGGCCCAGGCCGTGCACGGCGCCGGCTCCGCCGGCGTGCAGCTCACCCTGGTCAGCCCCAACGGCGACTCGAGCGGCAAGCCCGGCTCGCCCGGCTGCCCGAGCGGATGCACCGGCTACCCGGCCCAGCTGACCGTGGTGGTCACCTACACGCTGAACAACAAGGATCAGCTCGGCATCCACTACAACGCCACCAACGACAGCAAGAGCCTGTCCACGGTGCTGAACCTGACCAACCACAGCTACTTCAACCTGGCCGGCGAGGCCTCGGCCGCGGGCTCGGCCTACCGCCAGTTCGTGCAGATCAACTCGACGAACTACTCGCCGACCGACTCGACCCAGATCCCGCTGCCGCTGCCCAACGGCGTTCCGGTCAAGGGGACCCCGTTCGACTTCCGCGCGCCGCACACCATCGGCTCGCGGATCAGCGACGTGAGCGCGCCGGACAACGTCCCGGCCAGCTTCGCGTCGGCCACCGGCGGCAAGAGCCAGCTGCTCATCGCCCAGGGTTACGACCACAACTGGATCCTGAACAAGCAGACCACGGCCACCACCGGGCCGGATGGGCTGAACCTGGCCGCCCGCGCGTTCGACCCGTCGAGCGGGCGTGGGCTGACCGTCTGGACCGACCAGCCGGGCGTGCAGTTCTACAGCGGCAACTTCCTCAACGGCACGCTGGTGGGCATCAGCGGGCACACCTACCGGCAGGGTGCGGGGTACACGTTCGAGACCCAGCACTTCCCGGACTCGCCGAACCAGCCGGCCTTCCCCTCGACCACCCTCGGTCCTGGAAAGGTCTTCAACTCGACGACCATCTTCGCGTTCAACTCCTAAGGCCAGTCAGTAAGGCCAGTCCGGGCCGGCCGGGGCAGCCGCAGCTGCCCCGGTAGCGGACTGGCGCCGCCACGGCCCGGTGCCCGGTGTGTCGTTGCCGGTCACCGGGCCGTGGCATGCCCAGCGCCGGGCGCCGCGCGTCCAGCCTCCCGCCTCCTGGTGTCCGAGCCGGCCACTAGACTTCCTGCGTGGCGACGAAGCCGACCCAGGCCCCCGCATCCGCCCCGGCCAGCCCGGGCAGCCAGGCAGGCACATCCGGGACCGCCCGGGACCGGCTGCTGCTGCTCGACGGGCACTCGCTGGCCTACCGGGCGTTCTTCGCGCTGCCACCGGAGAATTTCTCCACCACCACCGGGCAGCCGACGAACGCGGTCTACGGCTTCACCGCCATGCTCATCAACGTGCTGCGCGACGAGCAGCCCACGCACGTGGCGGTGGCCTTCGACCGCAGCGAGCCCACGTTCCGGCACGAGCAGTACGTGGACTACAAGGCGAACCGCCGGGAGACTCCGGCCGACTTCCGCAGCCAGCTCAGCCTGATCTTCGAAGTGCTCGACGCGCTCGGCATCGCGCGGCTGTCGGTGGCCGGGTACGAGGCCGACGACATCATCGCCACGCTGGCCACCGAGGCGGCGGCGGACGGCATGGACGTCGTCATTGTGACCGGCGACCGGGACGCGTTCCAGCTGATCAGCGATCGGGTCTCGGTGCTCAAGACCGGCCGCGGCGTGAGCGAGACGACCCGCTTCACGCCCGAGATGCTGATGGCCACGTACGGGCTCACCCCGGCCCAGTACCCGGACTTCGCCGCGGTCCGCGGCGACCCCAGCGACAACCTGCCCAACATTCCCGGCGTCGGGGAGAAGACCGCCGCCAAGTGGATCACCGAGTTCGGCTCGCTGACCGAGCTGGCCGACCGGGTGGACGAGGTCAAGGGCAAGGCGGGCGACAAACTGCGCGAGCACCTGGGCGACGTGCTGCGCAACCGGCAGCTCACCGAGCTGGCCCGGGACGTGCCGCTGGAGACCAGCGCGCCGGACCTGCGGCCGGTGCCCTGGGACCGGGAGCAGATCCATCAGCTGTTCGACACGCTGCAGTTCCGGGTGCTGCGCGACCGGCTCTATGCCACGCTGCCCAACGGCATCGGCGTGGCGGCCACCGCCCAGGCCGCGGCGGCCGAGCCGGGCGCGGCCTTCGAGGTGGACGTGGCCCAGCCCGGCCCCGGCGAGCTGGCCTCCTGGCTGGCCGAGCACACCGGCGAGGTGCTAGCCAACACGGGGGGCCGCTCCGGGCTGGCCGCCAGCGGCGTCTGGGGCCGCGGCACCGGCCGGCTGGACGGGCTGGCGCTGGCTACCCCGGACGGCGCCGGGGCGTTCATCGACCCGGCCACCCTCACCGAGGAGGACGATCAGGCGCTGGCCGGCTGGCTGGCCGACCCGGCGCAGGCCAAGGCGCTGCACGACGCCAAGGGCCCGCTGCACGCGCTGGCCGCCCGCGGGCTGCGGCTGGCGGGCCTGAGCACGGACACCGCGCTGGCCGCCTACCTGGCGCTGCCCGGCCAGCGCACCTTCGACTTGGCCGACCTGGCCCTGCGCTACCTGGGCAAGGAGCTGGGCGCGGCCGATGGCACCCCCACCGGCCAGCTCACCCTGGACCTGTCCGGCGACGAGGACGGCGAGGCCGAGGCGGCCATGGCGCTGGTGCTCCGCGCCCGGGCCACCGCCGAGCTGGCCGACGCGCTCGACGCCGACCTGGACCGGCGCGGCGCCAGCGAGCTGCTGCGCGACGTCGAGCTGCCGCTGGTGAGCGTGCTGGCCGCGATGGAGCAGGCTGGCATCGCCGCCGACTCCGACCACTTCGCGGCCATGTCGGCCGGGCTGGGCGGTGAGGTCAAGGCGGCCGAGCAGGCCGCGTTCGCCGCCGTCGGGCACGAATTCAACCTGGGCTCACCCAAGCAGTTGCAGGAAGTGCTGTTCACCGAGCTGGGCCTGCCCAAGACCAAGCGGATCAAGACCGGGTACACCACCGACTCCGAGGCGCTGACCAGCCTGCTCGCGCAGACCGAGCACCCGGTGCTGGCGCATCTGCTGCGCTACCGCGACGTGGCCAAGCTGAAGAGCATCGTGGACACGCTGATCCCGATGGCGGGCGAGGACGGCCGCATCCACACCACCTACAACCAGATGATCGCGGCCACCGGCCGGCTCTCGTCCACCGACCCCAACCTGCAGAACATCCCGATCCGGACCGAGGAAGGCCGCCGGATCCGGCAGGGCTTCATCGTCGGCCCCGGTTACCAGACGCTGCTCACCGCCGACTACAGCCAGATCGAGCTGCGCATCATGGCCGATCTGTCCGGCGACACCGCGCTGGAGGAGGCGTTCACCTCCGGCCGTGACTTCCACGCCGAGACCGCGTCCCGGGTGTTCGGGGTGCCCGCCGAGGAGGTCACCGGCGAGATGCGCAGCCGGATCAAGGCGATGAACTACGGGCTGGCCTACGGCCTGTCCGCCTACGGCCTGTCCCAGCAGCTGCATATCACGCCGGACGAGGCCCGCGGCCTGATGGACGAGTACTTCCAGCAGTTCGGCGGCATCCGGGACTACCTGAACGAGGTGGTCGCCCAGGCACGCCGGGACGGCTACACCCAGACGATCATGGGCCGCCGGCGCTACCTGCCCGACCTGACCTCAGACAACCGGCAGCGCCGGGAAATGGCCGAGCGGATGGCGCTGAACGCCCCCATCCAGGGCTCGGCCGCGGACATCATCAAGGTCGCCATGCTCCGGGTGGACCAGGCGCTGCGGGCCCAGGGGCTGCGTTCCCGGATGCTGCTCCAGGTGCACGACGAACTGCTCTTCGAAGTGGCCGAGGGCGAGCTTGACCGGCTCAGGGAACTCGTCTCCCAGACCATGTGCGCCGCATTTGACCTGCGCGTTCCGCTGGAAGTCTCGGTCGGCACCGGGCGCAGCTGGGCCGAGGCCGCCCACTAGGCCAGGGAATCTCAAGCCTGCGCAAAGCGTTGGACAGAGTGGGTAACGATCATGTGGCGATCGGTGCCTGCGATTGACCGACCGGCCGAGCTCTCATATCCTGAGCGCTGCGCCGTGTTCTGGTGCAGTCCCGCCATGGCCAGGCATGGCTGCGGTCGGCCGAGAGGCTGCCGCGGCTCGCCAGGTCGGCCAGGCAAATCCAGTGCACTCCTGAAAGCCCAGGTGATGGGCTATTCGGTCAGCGCGTCCCAACACTACTTTCTGTCCGCCGGAGCCAACCAACACATGACGAGTAGCACAGAGGTCAGCCCGACCCCCAAGGTGGCGGTCAACGACATCGGGTCGCAGGAGGCCTTCCTCGCCGCGATCGACGAGACCATCAAGTATTTCAACGACGGTGACATTGTCGAAGGCACCGTCGTCAAGGTTGACCGAGACGAGGTCTTGCTCGACATCGGCTACAAGACGGAAGGGGTCATCCCCTCCCGTGAGTTGTCGATCAAGCACGATGTGGACCCGCACGACGTGGTCAAGGTCACCGACCACATCGAGGCCCTTGTCCTGCAGAAGGAGGACAAGGAAGGCCGTCTCATCCTGTCCAAGAAGCGCGCTCAGTACGAGCGGGCCTGGGGCACGATCGAGAAGATCAAGGATGACGACGGCGTGGTCACCGGCACCGTCATCGAGGTCGTCAAGGGCGGCCTGATCCTCGACATCGGCCTGCGCGGCTTCTTGCCCGCGTCGCTGGTGGAGATGCGCCGCGTGCGTGATCTGCAGCCCTACGTGGGCCGGGAGATCGAAGCCAAGATCATCGAGCTGGACAAGAACCGCAACAACGTGGTGCTGTCCCGCCGGGCGTGGCTGGAGCAGACCCAGTCCGAGGTCCGCCAGAACTTCCTGAACACGCTGCAGCGGGGTCAGATCCGTAAGGGCGTGGTGTCCTCCATCGTCAACTTCGGCGCGTTCGTCGATCTCGGCGGCGTGGACGGCCTGGTGCACGTGTCCGAGCTGTCCTGGAAGCACATCGACCACCCCGGTGAGGTCGTCGAGGTCGGCCAGGAGGTCACGGTCGAGGTGCTGGACGTGGACATGGACCGGGAGCGGGTCTCCCTGTCGCTGAAGTCCACCCAGGAAGACCCGTGGCAGCAGTTCGCCCGGACCCACCAGATCGGCCAGGTCGTACCGGGCCGGGTCACCAAGCTCGTCCCGTTCGGCGCGTTCGTGCGCGTCGAGGAGGGCATCGAGGGCCTGGTGCACATCTCCGAGCTGGCGGACCGGCACGTCGAGATCCCCGAGCAGGTCGTGCAAGTCGGCGACGAGATCTTCGTCAAGATCATCGACATCGACCTGGACCGGCGGCGGATCAGCCTGTCGCTCAAGCAGGCCAACGAGGGCACGATCGGCGAGGCGGTCGGCGACGACTTCGACCCGACCCTGTACGGCATGCCGGCGACCTACGACGAGCAGGGCAACTACGTCTACCCCGATGGCTTCGACGCCGAGACCGGCGAGTGGCTCGAGGGCTACGACACCCAGCGGGAAGAGTGGGAGCGGCAGTACGCCCAGGCGCGTTCCCGGTTCGAGGCGCACCGCCGCCAGGTCGCCGAGGCGCGTAAGGCGGAGACCGGTGACGAAGGTGACAGCGATGGCGGTGCTTCCGGCACGCACACCTCCGGTACCCCGGACCGCGGTGGATCCACTGGCGGCGCGCTGGCCTCGGACGAGGCGCTCGCCGCGCTGCGCGACAAGCTGTCGGGCGGGCAGAACTAGCCTGATCACTCCCCGGCCCGTGCCCGTGCGACGCCTGCCGTCGCCGCGGGCGGACTGTCCACCATGGTCACCGGCCGGGGAGTGGTGGCGGCGGCATGCTTAAGGTCGGCCTGACCGGAGGCATCGGCTCCGGTAAGAGCGAGGTGGCCCAGCGGCTGGCCGGTTACGGCGCGCTGATTATCGACGCCGACCGGATCGCCCGCGAGGTGGTCGAGCCGGGCACCCCCGGGCTGGCCCAGGTGGTCGGCCAGTTCGGCACCGCCGTGCTCGCCAAGGACGGCACCCTGGACCGGCAGGCGCTCGGCGAGATCGTGTTCGCCGACGCGGAGCAGCGCGGGAAGCTGAACGCGATCATCCATCCGCTGGTCGGCGCCCGCATCCGGGAACTGGAGCAGGGCGCCGACCCGGACGCGATCGTGATCGAGGACATCCCGCTGATCACCGAGAACGGCATGGCCGGCTTCTTCGACCTGGTCGTGGTGGTGGACGTGCCACCGCGGATCCAGGAGGAGCGGCTGATCCGGGACCGCGACCTGACCCGGGCCCAGGTGGCGGCCCGGGTGGCCGCACAGGCCAGCCGTGAGCACCGGCTGGCCATCGCCAACATGGTGCTGGACAACTCCGGGTCGCTGGCCGAGCTGGACCGGGAGGTCGGCGAGCTGTGGGCCGAGCTGTGCCGCCTGGCCAGGTCCGGCCCGGGCAATCTGTCGGACCCAGGAAATACAGTGGGCGGGTAACCGAGTTCAACCTTCGGGAAGGGAGCGTGCCGTGCGGCCAGTAAGTGACCTGCAGCGGCGGGTGGCGCCCTTCAAGGTGATCACCGACATGACGCCCGCCGGCGATCAGCCGCGGGCTATCGCCGAGATGGAGCGCCGGATCACCAGCGGTGAGCGGGACACCGTGCTGCTCGGCGCCACCGGCACCGGCAAGACCGCGACCGTGGCCTGGCTGGCCGAGCGGTTGCAGCGGCCGGTCCTGGTCATGCTGCCGAACAAGACCCTGGCCGCGCAGTTCGCGAACGAGCTGCGCGAGATGCTGCCGCAGAACGCGGTCGAGTACTTCGTCTCGTACTACGACTACTACCAGCCCGAGGCGTACATCCCGCAGACCGACACCTACATCGAGAAGGACTCCTCGATCAACGACGAGGTGGAGCGGCTCCGGCACTCAGCCACGAACTCGCTGCTCACCCGGCGGGACACGATCGTGGTGGCCTCGGTCTCGTGCATCTATGGCCTGGGCACCCCGCAGGAGTACGTGGACCGGATGGTCAAGCTGCGGGTCGGCGACAGCAGCGACCGGGACACGCTGCTGCGCCGGCTGGTCGGCATGCAGTACACCCGCAACGACCTGTCGTTCACCCGGGGCACGTTCCGGGTCCGCGGCGACACCATCGAGATCATCCCGGTCTACGAGGAACTGGCCGTGCGGATCGAGATGTTCGGCGACGAGATCGAGCGGCTGATGACGCTGCACCCGCTGACCGGCGAGGTGATCAGCGAGGACGAGGAGCTGTACATCTTCCCGGCCTCGCACTACGTGGCCGGGCCTGCCCGGATGGAGCGGGCCATCGCCGGCATCGAGGCCGAGCTGGCCGAGCGGCTGGGTGAGCTGGAGCGGGCGGGCAAGCTGCTCGAGGCGCAGCGGATCCGCATGCGGACCACCTACGACATCGAGATGCTGCGCCAGGTGGGCAGCTGCGCCGGGATCGAGAACTACTCGCGGCACATCGACGGCCGCGAGGCAGGCAGCCCGCCGAACACCCTGCTCGACTACTTCCCCGAAGACTTCCTGCTGGTCATCGACGAATCGCACAACACCGTGCCGCAGATCGGCGCGATGTACGAAGGCGACGTGTCACGGAAGCGGAACCTGGTCGAGCACGGCTTCCGGCTGCCCAGCGCGATCGACAACCGGCCGCTGACCTGGGATGAGTTCGGCGAGCGGATCGGCCAGACGGTGTACCTGTCGGCCACCCCCGGCCCGTACGAGCTGCAGCAGGTCAGCGGCGACGTCGTCGAGCAGGTGATCCGGCCGACCGGGCTGATCGATCCCCAGGTGGTCGTCAAGGCGACCAAGGGCCAGATCGACGACCTGGTGCACGAGATCCGGGACCGGGCGGAGCGCTCGGAACGGGTGCTGGTCACCACGCTGACCAAGAAGATGGCCGAGGACCTCACCGACTACCTGCTGGAGCTGGGCATCCGGGCGCGGTACCTGCACAGCGAGGTGGACACGCTGCGCCGGGTGGAGCTGCTCCGCGAGCTGCGGGTCGGCGAATACGACGTGCTGGTCGGCATCAACCTGCTCCGTGAGGGCCTGGACCTGCCCGAGGTGTCGCTGGTGTCCATCCTGGACGCGGATAAGGAAGGCTTCCTGCGCTCCGGCACCTCACTGATCCAGACCATCGGCCGGGCCGCCCGGAACGTGTCCGGCCAGGTGCACATGTACGCCGACTCGGTCACCCCGTCCATGCAGCGGGCTATCGAGGAGACCGACCGGCGGCGGGCCAAGCAGGTCGCTTACAACACCGAGCACGGCATCGACCCGACGCCGCTGCGCAAGCGGATCGCCGACATCCTCGACCAGCTGATCCGCGAGGACGCGGACACCGAGAAGCTGATCGGCGGGGCCTGCCGGCAGCAGAGCCGGGGTAAGACCCCGGTGCCCGGGCTGTCCTCGCGGGTGCGGGCCTCGGCCAGCGCGGCGGGCGAAGCCGAGGGCGGCGGCGCCGCACGGGGCGACCTCATCGCGCTGATCAGCCAGCTCACCGAGCAGATGCACGTGGCCGCGGCGGAGCTGCAGTTCGAGGTGGCGGCGCGGATCCGGGACGAGATCAAGGAGCTCAAGCACGAGCTGCGCGGGATGCAGGCCGCCGGGGTCTGAGCCCCCAGGGTCTGAGCCGCCGGGGGTCTCAGCCGGGGCCTGAGCGGCCGGGACGGAACCGCTGGCGCGCGGGATACGTCAAAGCAGTAGTTCAGGGCACTGAGCGGTCCAGGCCGCCGCTCAGTGCCCTGGCTCTGCAATGGCAGCCCTGGGGGGCAGAAAGAGGTGTGTCATGGGCATGCCCACGATGCGCTGGGTGGTGGCCGTCCTGGCCGGCCCCGTGGTAGCGGGCGCGGCGCTGGCCGCCTGCGGGACGCAGCAGGCCGCCACCACGTCCAGCGCCACCCAGCCGGCCAGCCCCGCTTCCACCACCCCGGCCAGCCCGGCCCAGGGCGGTGCGCTGTGCGCGGACACGTCCGCGGTGACCCGGCTAGTGGTCACCCGGGCCAACATGCTGCCGCAGAATCACCTGCACTTCGCGATCCCGGCCGGGGTGACCATCACCGACCCGGCCACCGCCCGGGGCGTGGCCCAGGCGATCTGCGGGCTGCCGGCCGCGCCGCACGGCGTCATGAGCTGTCCGGCCGACCTGGGCGTTACCTACCGGCTGAGCTTCGCGGCCGGCCAGAAGGCGTTCCCGGTGGTGACGGTCTCGGCTGGTGGCTGCGGCGGGGTCAGCGGGGCCGGGCTGGCCCGCCGGGCCACCTCGGCCACGTTCTGGACGGATCTGGCCAAGGCCCTCGGCGTCCCGCACCCGACCAGCTCCGCCCTGCTCGGCACCAGTTAGCGCAGCGGCCCCCCGGTCAGCTGCCCCCGCTGCCCGCCAGCTAAGCCGTCCACCCGCCGCTGGTAGGTTTCCCAGGGCCAGCCGCCGGCCAGGAAGGGTGCGCATGACCTGGGTGCTATTCGACTACGGCAACGTCATCTGCAAGCCGCAGCCTGAGCGGGACGTCGCCCGGCTGGCCCAGGTGGCCGGCTGCGCGGTGGCCGAGCTGCTGCCGCCCTACTGGGCCTACCGGCTGGACTACGACCGCGCTGCGTTCGACGTGATCAGCTACTGGCAGCAGGTCGCGGCCGATCTGGGCGGCAGCTTCACAGCCACGCAGATCGCCGAGCTGAGCAGGGTGGACGCCGGGTCGTGGCTGCATCTGCGGGCCGCCAGCGTGGACCTGGTGGCCGACCTGGCCGCGGCCGGGCCGCGTCTGGCCGTGCTGTCCAACGCGCCCGAGGACACCGCACAGGCCGTGTCGGCCCTGCCGGTGGCGGCGCGGTTCGAGCACCTGATGTTCAGCTGCTACCTGAAGCTGGCCAAGCCCGATCCGGAGTGCTTCCTGGCCGCGCTGGCCGTGCTCCAAGCCGACCCGGCCGACGTCATCTTCCTCGACGACCGCCCGGACAACGTGGCGGCGGCCGCCGCGCTGGGCATCCGCAGCGCCCACTTCACCGACGCCGGGGCGGCCCGGGCCGCCCTGGCCGAGTACGGGGTTCCTGCGCCGAAGGGGGCGCGCCGCCGACTGGACTGAGGAACGAGGGAGCGAGGAACGAGCGACTGAGCGACGAGGGAAGTCGGCGGGTATAGCGCCCCCGGAGGCGCAAGAAAGCAGAGCACGAGCGACTGAGCGACGAGGGAAGTCGGCGGGTATAGCGCCCCCGGAGGCGCAAGAAAGCAGAGCACGAGCGACTGAGCGACGAGGGAAGCCCCCCGGAGGCGCAAGGCAAGCAGAGTCCGGGTTTTCCCTGATCTTTCCCCTACTCGGGGGGACCGCGCTGGCCGTTCAGGAAACCTTCAGCGTAGTGTCGTAGCTGTGTGGGCCAGTCTGGTGGCCGCGCTCGTGGCTGCCCTCTGTTACGGAGTCGCCTCCGTCATGCAGGCCGTGGCGGTACGCGCGGCCAGTCGGCGCACCGCCAACCGGAGCCAGCCGGCCAGCCCGCTCGGCGAGGTGGACCCCGGCCTGATCGTCCGGCTGCTTGGCCAGTGGCGCTTCCTGATCAGCCTGGGCCTCGACATGCTCGGTTTCGTCGCCCAGCTGGTCGCGCTGCGGCGGCTGCCGCTGTTCGCGGTGCAGGCCATCGTGGCCGGCAACCTGGCCGTCACCGCGGTGCTGGCCGCCTGGCTGATCAAGATTCAGCTGACCTGGCGGGAGTGGCTGGCGGTGGGTGGCGTGGTGGTCGGCGTCGGCCTGCTCGGCCTCTCGGCCGGGGCCGAGGGGGCCACCGGGGTCAGCGAGGCGTTCAAGCTGGCGCTGATCGTGGCCGTGGCCGGGATAGCGGTGGCCGGGGTGGCCGCGTCCAAGCTCGGCAACCCGGCCCGCACCCTGGTGCTGGGGGCGGTGGCCGGCCTGGGCTACGGCGTGGTCGCGGTGGCCGCCCGGGTGCTGCCCGGGTTCTCGCTGACTGAGCTGGTCCGCGATCCGGCCGCCTACGCGCTGGCCGCGGCGGGCATCGTGTCGTTCATGCTGTACGCGACGGCGCTGGAGGGCGGCAGCGTCACGGTGGCCACGGCGGCGGTGGTGCTGACCGAGACCGCGCCCCCCGCGCTCATCGGCGTGTTGTTCCTCGGCGACCACACCAGGCCTGGCCTGACCGCGGTGGCCGTACTGGCGTTCATCCTGGCCGTGGCCTGCGCGTTGCTGCTGGCCCGGTTCGGTGAGGCCGGAGACCATGACCGCGGCGCGGAGAACGACCGGTTGCGCTCCGCGGACGGAGAGCCCAGCACTTCGACCGTGTGCTGATATCCTGAAGTTCCGTGGACCGGCGGGTTTCCCGCATCGCACCGACCACGGGAGCCTTCACTTGGCTGCGTCACCGTACGTATCACGGCAAACTTCACGGCACGCACCGACCAGGCACCTCTTCGTCACCGGGGGAGTTGCTTCCAGTCTCGGCAAAGGCCTGACCGCTTCCAGCCTCGGCCGGCTGCTCAAGCTGCGTGGCCTGAACGTCACCATGCAGAAGCTGGATCCTTACCTGAACGTCGATCCGGGCACGATGAACCCCTTCCAGCATGGCGAGGTGTTCGTCACGGACGACGGGACCGAGACGGATCTGGACGTCGGGCACTACGAGCGGTTCCTGGACACCAGGCTGCGCGGCTCGGCGAACGTCACCACGGGGCAGATCTACTCCAGCGTCATCGCCAAGGAGCGCCGCGGCGACTACCTGGGCGACACCGTCCAGGTCATCCCGCACATCACCAACGAGATCAAGTCCCGCATCATCGAGATGGGCGGGCCGGACGTCGATGTGGTCATCACCGAGGTCGGCGGCACCGTCGGGGACATCGAATCGCAGCCCTTCCTGGAGGCGATCCGGCAGATCCGGCACGAGATCGGCCGGGACCACTGCTTCTTCCTGCACGTTTCGCTGCTGCCCTACATCGGCCCGTCCGGGGAGCTGAAGACCAAGCCGACCCAGCACTCGGTGGCCGCGCTGCGCAGCATCGGTATCCAGCCGGATGCCATCGTGTGCCGCAGCGACCGGCCGATCAGCGACGGGCTGAAGCGGAAGATCAGCCTGATGTGCGACGTGGACGAGGAGGCGGTGGTGTCCGCCGTGGACGCCCCGTCCATCTACGACATCCCCAAGGTGCTGCACACCGAGGGGCTGGACGCGTACGTGGTGCGGCGGCTCGGCCTGCCGTTCCGGGACGTGGACTGGAGCGACTGGGACGAACTGCTGCGCCGGGTGCACCGGCCCGCGCACAGCGTCACGATCGCGCTGGTCGGCAAGTACGTCAACCTGCCCGATGCCTACCTCTCGCCCGCCGAGGCGCTGCGGGCCGGCGGCTTCGCCAACGACGCCCGGGTGAACATCCGGTGGGTGACCAGTGATGACTGCCAGAACGCGGAGGGCGCGGCGCGGCATCTGGCCGACGTGGACGGCATCCTGATCCCGGGTGGGTTCGGGGTGCGCGGCATCGAGGGCAAGGTCGGCGCGATCCGGTTCGCCCGGGAGAACGGCATCCCGCTGCTCGGCCTGTGCCTCGGCCTGCAGTGCCTGGCCATCGAGGTGGCCCGGGACGTGGCCGGGCTGGCCGACGCGAACAGCGCCGAGTTCGACCCGGACACCCCGCACCCGGTCATCGCGACCATGGCCGACCAGGAGGACGTGGTGGCCGGGGAGCGGGACATGGGCGGCACGATGCGGCTCGGCCTGTTCCCGGCCGTGCTGGCCGAGGGCTCCCTCGTCCGTGAGCTGTACGGCACCGACGTGGTGCAGGAGCGGCACCGGCACCGGTACGAGGTGAACAACGCCTACCGGCCCGCCCTGGAGCAGGCCGGGCTGGTCTGCTCCGGCCTGTCGCCGGACGGGCGCCTGGTCGAGTTCGTCGAGTTGCCGCGCGGCGTGCACCCGTTCTTCGTGGCTACCCAGGCCCATCCGGAGTTCCTGTCCCGGCCGGACCGGGCCCATCCGCTGTTCGCCGGCCTGGTCGCGGCGGCCCGGGAGCGGGCCAGGACGGTGCGCCGGACTGAAGCGGCCCTCGGCCAGCCCGCCGCGGCCAGCGCGTGACCTCCGCGGCGCACCGGCCCGGCCAGGTCCCGCTGCGTGACGTGGCGGAAGGCTGGCCGGTGGTGTCCTCCACCGAGCAGGCCCGAGGACCGGTCGTGACGCTGCGCAACGACCTGGTCCGGATGCCGGAGGGCGACATCGTGCTCCGGCAGGTGGTGCAGCACCCCGGTGCGGTCGCCGTGGTCGCCCTGGACGAGGCCGGCCAGGTGCTGATGATCCGGCAGTACCGGCACCCGGTCAGCCGGCTGCTCTGGGAGGTCCCGGCCGGCCTGCGGGACGTCGCCGGGGAGCCGCTGCACGAGGCCGCGGCGCGGGAACTGCGCGAGGAGACCGGGTACGCCGCGGCTGACTGGCGGGTGCTGACCGACTACTACTCCTCGCCGGGGATCAGCACCGAGCGAATCCGGGTATTTCTGGCCCGTGAGCTGCGCCAGGTTCCGGCGGAGGAACGGAACTACGTCGCGTCGCACGAAGAGGCGCAACTCATGCTCCGCTGGGTGGATCTGGATACCGCCGTGCACCGCCTGATGGCGGGTGACCTGCACAATGGCGTCACAGCGGTGGGTATCTTGTCCGCGTATGCCGCTCGTTGTGACGGGTTCGCTGGCCTCCGGCCCGCGGACGCGCCGGAGGACTGACCAGCTAGCGGCGGCGGGTCCGGCAGGACTCGGCGCGTCCGGCAACGGGGCCGGGTGCAGGAGTTACGGAGAGAGGGCTTGCGGCCGATGAAGGTAGGCGTTCCCAAGGAAGTCAAGAACCACGAGTACCGGGTGGCGATCACCCCGGCGGGCGTGCACGAGCTGGTGCGCGGCGGCCATGAGGTGGTCATCCAGGCCGGCGCCGGTACCGGGTCGTCCATCCCGGACGAGGACTTCATCGCGGCCGGCGCGCAGATCCTGCCGACCGCGGACGACGTGTGGCAGGCCGGCGATCTGATCCTCAAGGTCAAGGAACCGGTCGCGGCGGAGTACCACCGGATGCGCAAGGGCCAGGTGCTGTTCACCTACCTGCACCTGGCCGCGTCCCGGCCGTGCACGGATGCCCTGCTCGACTCCGGCATCACCTCGATCGCGTACGAGACCGTGCAACTCCCGGACCGGACGCTGCCGTTGCTCGCGCCTATGTCCGAGGTGGCCGGCCGGATGGCGCCCCAGGTGGGCGCGCACCACCTGCAGCGGGACGGCGGCGGGCGCGGCGTGCTGATGGGCGGGGTGTCCGGCGTGTACGCGGCCAAGGTCGTGGTGCTCGGCGCCGGCGTGTCCGGGATGAACGCCGCCGCCATCGCGCTCGGCATGCAGGCCGAGGTGCTGCTGGTGGACAAGAACGTCGCCCGGCTGCGCGCGGCGGACGCGATCTACCAGGGGCACTGCCAGACGGTCGCGTCCAACCTCTACGAGGTCGAGCGGGCGGTGATCGACGCGGACCTGGTCATCGGCGCGGTGCTGGTGCCCGGGGCCAAGGCGCCCATGCTGGTGTCCAACGAGCTGGTGTCCCACATGAAGCCGGGTTCGGTACTGGTGGACATCTCGATCGACCAGGGCGGCTGCTTCGAGGACTCCCGTGCCACCACGCACGCCGAGCCCACCTACCGGGTGCACGGGTCGGTCTTCTACTGCGTGGCCAACATGCCGGGCGCGGTGCCGCACACGTCCACCTACGCGCTGACCAACGTCACCCTGCCCTACGTGATCGAGCTGGCCAACCGGGGCTGGCGCGACGCGCTGCGTGCCGACCCGGCGCTCGCGCAGGGGCTGCACACCCACGAGGGGGCGCTGACCTGCCAGCCGGTCGCGGACGCACACGGCCTGCCGGCGACGCCGGTGGGTGAGGTGCTGAACTGACCGCCCTGGCGGGTGCCGTCGACCGTTACCTTGATCACCTGACGGTGGAGCGCGGCCTGGCGGCGCACACGCTGCAGGCCTACCGGCGCGACCTGCTCCGTTATCAGGACATGCTGGCCGCCCGCGGCCGGACCGTGATCGGCGAGGTGACCACGGAGGATGTCGCGGCGTTCGTGGCCGGGCTGCGCGAGGGGGATGGCGCGCACCTCCCGCTGGCGGCCAGCTCGGCCGGGCGGGCTGTGGTCGCGGTCCGCGGCCTGCACGCGTTCGCCGTGGCCGAGGGGCTGGCCGGGGCCGACCCGGCCAGCGCCGTGCACCCGCCGTCGTCACCCCGCAAGCTGCCCCGCGCCATCGCGGTGCCGGAGGTGGAGCGGCTCATCGCGGCCGCGGCCGCGGGCGACGGGGCCGACCGGCTGCGCCCGCTGCGCGACCGTGCCCTGCTGGAACTGCTGTACGGGACCGGCGCCCGGATCTCCGAGGTGGTCGGGCTCGACGTCGATGATCTCGGCTTCACGGCCGTGCCACCGGGCGGCCTGCCGGACCGTCAGGAACCGCCGGCCACCGTCCGGCTGTCCGGCAAGGGCGGCCGGGACCGGCTGGTACCGGTAGGCCGGTACGCCCGGGAGGCGCTGGAGGCCTACCTGGTGCGGGCGCGGCCGGCCCTGGCCGCCGCGACCCGCCGGGTGTCCGCGAGCCCGGCCGTGTTCCTGAACGCCCGGGGCGGGCGGCTCACCCGGCAGGGCGCCTGGGCCGTGCTCAAGGCGGCGGCGGCCCGGGCCGGCCTGGGCGATGTGTCGCCGCACACGCTGCGCCACTCCTACGCCACCCACCTGCTGGACGGCGGCGCGGACGTGCGTGTCGTGCAGGAGTTGCTCGGCCATGCCTCGGTCACCACCACGCAGATCTACACCATGGTGACGGTGGACAAGCTGCGCGAGGTTTATTCGGCCACGCACCCCCGGGCCCTCGGTTAGCCCGGCCGCCGGCCGCCGAGTCCTCGGCGATTAGCTGGGCATACGGTGAGTCGGCTTGCCGGCCGGCAGGGCAGGGCCTAGTGTCCTGATTCCAGCGGAGGCATTTTTGCCGAGTCCGCCGGGGAGGTGCGGCGCATGGCAGCAGGGACGCACGTGATGGAGCTGGAACCGGGAATGATCGGACCGACTGGCCGGCCGCTGCCGGCTTTCCCGACCCCGAGCCGTTGCTTAGCCACGGTCCCGCCCGCATCGTCGCCGTGTGCAACCAGAAGGGCGGGGTCGGCAAGACCACCACGACGATCAACCTGGGTGCCGCCCTGGCCGAGAAAGGCCGCCGCGTCCTGCTGGTGGATTTCGACCCACAGGGCGCGCTGTCCGTCGGCCTGGGCATCCAGCCGCACGAGCTGGAGTACACCGTCTACAACCTGCTGATGGAGCGCGCGCTCAGCGCCACCGACGTGGTCTTCAAGACCAGCGTGGACGGCATGGACCTGCTGCCCAGCAACATCGACCTGTCCGGGGCGGAAGTCCAGCTGGTGCACGAGGTCGGCCGCGAGTTCGTGCTCGGCGGGGTGCTGCAGCCCGTGCTGCCCGACTACGACATCGTGCTCATCGACTGCCAGCCGTCCCTCGGCCTGCTCACCGTCAACGCCCTGGCCTGCGCGGCCGGCGTGCTGGTCCCGCTGGAGTGCGAATACTTCGCGATGCGCGGGGTGGCCCTGCTGCTGGAGACCATCGACAAGGTGTCCACCCGGCTGAACCCGCGGCTGGGCATCGACGGCCTGCTCGCCACCATGTATGACTCCCGGACGCTGCACTCCCGGGAGGTCCTCGCCGAGGTGGTGAAGGGGTTCGGGGACAAGGTGTTCCATACGGTGATCAACCGCACCGTGCGCTTCCCCGACGCCACCGTGGCCGGCGAGCCGATCACGAGCTTCGACCCGTCGTCCAACGGCGCCAGCTCCTACCGGGAACTCGCCCGCGAGGTGCTGGACCGGTGGCGGCAGCAGTGAGCCGGGACGTGCCGCGGGGCGGGGCGTGGGGCGGTCCCGGCCGCGCCGGGTGAGCCTGCCGGGTGTTGCCGAACTGCTCCGGCCGGCCACGCCGGGGCCGTCCCCGGGAGCAGGCCGCCAGGCCACCGGCCGCGAGGCTCATTCGCAGAAGATCACCGTGTACCTGTCCGTGGCCGAGTTGCTCGACCTGGAACGGGCCCGGCTCGCGCTGCGCGCGTACGGCATTAGTGTGGATCGTGGCAGGCTGGTCCGCGAGGCCATCGCCGTGCTGCTCGCCGATCTCGATGCCGAGGGTGAGGCGAGCCTGCTGGCCGGCCGGCTGCGGGACATGACATGAGGCGGCGGATAACGGGGTGACGGGTGCGGTGACGGCGGAGCCAGGCGATACGGCTGCGCAGGGCACCAGCACGGCCGGGTTCGAGGTGCACCTCGACGTGTTCGAGGGTCCCTTCGACCTGCTGCTCGGCCTGATCTCCAAGCACAAGCTGGACATCACCGAAGTCGCGCTGTCCCAGGTGACCGACGAGTTCATCGCCTACATCCGGTCCCGCGCCGATGGCTGGGACCTGGATCAGGCCAGTTACTTCCTGCTGGTCGCGGCGACCCTGCTCGACCTGAAGGCGGCCCGGCTGCTGCCCAGCGGGGAGGTCGAGGACGAGGAGGACCTGGCCCTGCTGGAGGCCAGGGACCTGCTGTTCGCCCGGCTGTTGCAGTACCGGGCGTACAAGGAGGTCGCGGCCGTGTTCGCGGGCCGGATGACGGTCCAGGGCCGCCGGTTCGCCCGCCGGGTGCCGATGGAACCGCAGTTCGCCGACCTGCTGCCAGAAGTCCTGCTCGGCCTCGGGGCGGCCGAGTTCGCCGCCATCGCCGCCCGCACGCTGGCTCCCCGGCCGGCGCCCGAGGTGTCCACCGCGCACCTGCACACGCCGCAGACGACCGTCCGCGAGCAGGCGGCTATCCTGGCCAGCCAGCTCACCCGGCTGGGCCGGGCCACGTTCCGGCGGCTGGCCGCGGACTGCGCGGGGACGTATGAGGTGGTGGCCAGGTTCCTGGCCCTGCTCGAGCTGTACCGGGAAGGCAGCGTCAGCTTCGACCAGGTCACCCCGCTCGGTGAGCTGTACGTCACCTGGGTCGCGGATCAGCCAGGAAGCGAGTGAGCATGAGCGAGGTGCCCGGCCCAGGGCCGGACGAAGAGCAGCCGGTGCCGCCATCCGAGGCCGCGCCCGGGCCGGGCCTGCGGGCCAGCCTGGAGGCGATCCTGCTCGTGGTGGACGAGCCGGTGCCCGAGATCGTCATCGCCCAGGTGCTGGAGCGGCCCCGCGGCGAGGTGGCGGCCGCGCTGCGCGATCTGGCCGGGTCCTACGACGCCGAAGGGCGCGGCTTCGACCTGCGCGAGGTGGCCGGCGGCTGGCGGTTCTACACCCGGGCCGACTGCGCGCCGGTCGTGGAGCGGTTCGTCCGGGACGGGCAGGAGGTGCGGCTCACCCAGGCGGCGCTGGAAACCCTGGCCGTGGTGGCCTACCGGCAGCCGGTGAGCCGGGCCCGGGTGTCCGCGGTGCGGGGCGTGAACTGCGACAGCGTGCTGCGCACGCTCACCCTGCGCGGCTTGGTCGAGGAAGCCGGGACCGACACCGAGACGGGGGCTATCCTCTACCGGACGACCGGGTACTTCCTGGAGCGGCTCGGCCTGGCCAGCCTGAACGAACTGCCGGAACTCGCGCCGTTCCTGCCCGAGCATGTCGAGGACGTTGAGGATGCCGTCGATGAGCACCAGGGATCCTGAAGAAGACGACGACAGCCGAGACAGCCTGACCGACGTGCCGGGTGGGGTCCGGCTGCAGAAGGTGCTGGCCGCGGCCGGGGTGGGCAGCCGCCGGCACTGCGAGGAGCTGATCGGCGCGGGCCGGGTCGAGGTGGACGGCGAGACGGTGCGCCGGTACGGCGCCCGGGTTGACCCACAGCACCAGATCATCCGGGTGGACGGGCGTCGCATCCCGGCCCGGCAGGACCTGATCTACCTGGCGCTGAACAAGCCCGCCGGGGTGCTCACCACCATGTCCGACGACCGGGGCCGGCCCACCATCGCCGACTTCCTCGGCGACCAGGCGGAGCGGCTGTACCACGTGGGCCGGCTCGACTACGACACCGAGGGCCTGATGCTGCTGATGAACGACGGTGAACTGGCCCACCGGCTGACCCACCCCAGCTACGGGGTGCTCAAGACCTACCTGGCCGACGTGCCCGGCCCGGTGTCCCGGGATACCGGCCGGCGGCTGCTCAGCGGCATCGAGCTGGCCGACGGCGTGGCCAGTGCGGACAAGTTCCGGGTGGTGGAGCGGGCCGGCGCACGGGCCCTGGTGGAGATCACCCTGCACGAGGGGCGCAAGCACATCGTGCGGCGGATGCTGGCCGAGGCCGGCCACCCGGTGAGCCGGCTGGTCCGCACCCACGTCGGCCCCGTCGCGCTCGGCTCGCTGCGCCCCGGCGCCACCCGGGCGCTCAGCACCCCGGAAATAGGCGAGCTGTATTCAGCAGTTGGACTGTAACCAGGCCGGGCACGATCGCGCAGTTGGACTCTGACCTGGTGTGACAAGATCGTGCCTGACAACTCGCCGGAACTGACGGCAAGAAGGAGCAGGCTGGTGGCGGTCAGGGCAATCCGCGGTGCGGTCCAGGTGGAGGCGAACGACCGGGAGGCCATCCTGGAGGGCACCACCGAACTGGTCGCCGAGGTGATGGAGCGCAACCGCCTGCACACCGACGACGTGATCAGCGTGGTCTTCACCGGGACGCCCGATCTCACCGCGGAGTTCCCGGCGCTGGCCGCCCGCAAGATCGGGTTCCAGGACGTGCCGTTGCTGTGCACCACCGAGATCGCGGTGCCGCACGGGATGCCCCGGGTGGTCCGGCTGCTCATGCACGTGGAGACGGCCAAGCCGCGCTCCGCCATGCAGCACGTGTACCTGCGTGGCGCGGCCGCGCTACGGCTGGATATCGCGCAGTGAGCCAGCCCGCCGTGAGCCAGCCCGTGGGGCGCCCCCCGGAGGGCCCGGCCCCGGCCAGCGCGGTCATCATCGGAACCGGCCTGATGGGCACCTCGGTGGCGCTGGCCCTGCGGTCCCGGGGGGTGACCGTCTGGCTGGCCGACGCCGACCCGGCCGCCGCCCGGCTGGCCGCCGCCATCGGCGCGGGCGAGCTCCTGGCTCTGTCTACCCGGGGGGACGACCCCCCGGACCCCCCGATCGCCGCTCCGCGCCGAGCGGCGGCGAGCCGCCCCGGACGAGGGGGGGACGACCCCCCGGACCCCCCGATCGCCGCTCCGCGCCGAGCGGCGGCGAGCCGCCGCGGACGAGGGGGGGACGACCCCCCGGACCCCCCGATCGCCGCTCCGCGCCGAGCGGCGGCGAGCCGCCCCGGTCTCAGCGCGGGTACCGGACCCGCGGAACCGGGCGCCACCCCGTATGACCCCCCGCCGGAGGGCCCAGCCGACATCGCCGTGCTGGCGGTGCCGCCGGCCGCGGTCGCGGGCACCCTGGCCGCTGCGCAGGCCCGCGGCCTGGCCCGCTGGTACACCGACGTGGCCAGCGTGAAGAGCCAGCCGCTGGCCCAGGCCGCCGCGCTGGGCTGCGACCTGGAGTCGTTCGTGCCCGGGCACCCGCTGGCCGGGCGGGAGCGGTCCGGCCCGGCCGCGGCCCGGGCTGACCTGTTCCTGGGCCGGCCGTGGGTGGTCTGCCACGGCGCCGGCATTCCCGCCGCGGGCGTTGCCGCCGTCGCGGCGCTGGCCCGGGCCTGTGGCGCGGAGCCGGTGCTGGCCGACCCGGCCGAGCACGACGCCTGGGTCGCGCTCGTCTCGCACGCCCCCCACGTGGTGTCGGCCGCGATGGCCGCCCGGCTGACCGAGGCGCGGGACGGCGCGCTGGCCCTGGCCGGCCAGGGGCTGCGCGACGTGACCCGGATAGCGGCGGGTGACACCCGGCTGTGGACGCAGATCCTGGCGGCCAACGCGGCGCCGGTCGCGGACGTGCTGGCCGCGGCGGGCGCGGACCTGATCGCGGTGGCCGAGGAACTGGCCGAGGTAGCGGCTCGCCAGGCACCCGGCGCTGGGCCGGCCGCTGAACTCAAGCTGCTGGCCGCGCTGCTGGACCAGGGCGTCGCGGGGGTGGCGCGGCTGCCCGGCAAGCGGGGTGGCCCGGCCCGGGCCGACACCCAGGTCCAGGTGGTGATCCGGGACGAGCCCGGCGAGCTGGCCCGGTTGTTCCAGGCGGCGGGCGAGGCCGGGGTCAACATCGAGGACGTCGGCATCGAGCATTCACCCGGGCTGGCGGTCGGCGTGGCGGAACTGACCGTCCGCCCGGACGCCGTCGGGCCGCTCACGGAGGCACTCGCGGCGAACGGATGGCCGGTGCGCCGGTAACATCGCCTGCGTGACCGACTGCCTAATCATCGCCGTGGACGGCCCGGCCGGGTCCGGCAAGTCCACCGCCGCCCGCGGCGTGGCCAGCAACCTCGGGCTGCGCTATCTGGACACCGGGGCCATGTACCGCGCCTTGACCTGGTGGATGCTGCAGCGCGGGATCGCGGTGCACGACGCGGCGGGGGTCGCCGGGCAGGCCGGGCAGCCGGTACTCGAAGTGGGCACTGACCCCGGGCAGCCGTGGATCACGGTGGACGGCACCGACGTGACCGCGCTGATCCGCACCCGGGAGGTGTCCAACGCGGTCAGCGCCGTGGCCTCGGTCCCGGCCGTGCGGGTGCGGCTGGTCGCTATGCAGCAGGACATCATCGCGCGGACCTGCGCGGCCGGGTCCGGGATCGTCGCCGAGGGCCGGGATATCGGCACCGTCGTCGCCCCGGACGCCCCGGTCAAGGTGTTCCTGATTGCCAGCGAGACGGCCCGGGCCGAGCGGCGCAGCGCGGACCTGGCCGCCGATCCCGGTGCGACCCCGGCGGTCACCCAGGCCGAGCAGCAGCGCCGGGACAGCGCGGATGCCCCGCAGACGGCCAAGGCCGCGGACGCGGTGCAGATCGATTCGACCCGGCTGGACCTGGCCGAGGTGATCGGCACGATCATGGACCTGGCCCGGCAGCGGGCCGGTGCGGCGTGGTCGAGATGACCGAGCGGGCCGTGCACGCCGATGTGGCGCCGGACGAGCTGCCCGCCCCGGTGGTGGCCGTGGTCGGCCGGCCCAACGTGGGCAAGTCGACTCTGGTCAACCGGATTCTCGGCAGCAGGCAGGCGGTGGTGCAGGACGTCCCCGGGGTGACCAGGGACCGGGTGACGTACGACGCCACCTGGCGTGGCCGGGCGTTCACCCTGGTGGATACCGGCGGCTGGGAGCCGTTCCCGGGTACCGAGGAAGGCCAGGCCAGCCGGCAGCTGGCCGAGCAGGTCACCGCCCAGGCCCGGGTCGCGGTCAACGCCGCCGACGCGGTGCTGTTCGTGGTGGACGCGGTGGTCGGGGTCACCGACGCGGACGACGCGGTGGCCGCGGTGCTGCGCCGGTCCGGGAAGCCGGTGGTGCTCGCAGCCAACAAGGTGGACAGCGAGATCGCCGAGCCGGCCGCGGCCGCGCTGTGGTCGCTGGGCCTCGGCGAGCCACTCCCGGTCAGCGCGCTGCACGGCCGGGGCAGCGGCGACCTGCTCGACGTGGTGCTGGACGCGCTGCCGGAGGCGCCCCGCGAGCAGATCGGCGCCGAGGGCGGGCCGCGGCGCATCGCGCTCATCGGCCGCCCCAACGTGGGTAAGTCCAGCCTGCTGAACAAGCTGGCCGGGCAGAACCGGGTGCTGGTGGACGAGGTGGCCGGGACGACCCGGGACCCGGTGGACGAGCTCATCGAGCTGGGCGGCACCACCTGGCGGTTCGTGGACACCGCGGGCATCCGGCGGCGGGCCAGCCAGAGCCAGGGGGCGGACTTCTACGCGGCGCTGCGCACCTCCGGGGCGCTGGACCGGGCCGAGGTGGCCGTGGTCCTGGTGGACGCCAGCGAGCCGCTCACCGAGCAGGACCTGCGCATCGTGTCCATGGTCATCGAGGCTGGCCGCGCGCTGGTCATCGCGTACAACAAGTGGGACCTGGTGGACGAGGAGCGGCGGGCCCAGCTGGACCGGGAGATCGACCGCCAGCTGCACACCGCGCGCTGGGCGCCGCGGATCAACATCTCGGCCAAGACCGGGCGGCACGTGGAGAAGCTGGTGCCCGCGATCGAGCTGGCCCTGGACAGCTGGGAAACCCGGGTGCCCACCGGCCGGCTGAACGCCTGGCTCACCGAGGTCGTCGCGGCCACCCCGCCGCCGTCCAGGGGCGGCCGCCAGCCGAAGATCCTTTTCGCCACCCAGGCCGGTATCCGGCCGCCGCACATCGTGCTGTTCACCTCCGGTTTCCTGGAGGCTGGCTACCGCCGGTTCATCGAGCGGCGGCTGCGCGAAGAGTTCGGCTTCGAGGGCAGCCCGCTCCGGGTGTCGCTGCGGCTGCGCGACCGGCGGGACGGCCGCCGCGGCGGCCGGCCCGGCCAGGACCGCTGAGCCTGGCCATGAACCGGCCGCCCTCCCCCGGGGGCCGCGCGACTGCGCTGTCGGGGAGGGCGGCCGGTCGCTTGGCTGGCGGCCGCCTGGCGCCGCCGCGGTTTACCCGGTAAGCAGCTCAGCCGGTAAGCCGGAACCACACTGTGGTGCCTACCTGGTCCAGGACATAGCCCCAGCTGTCGGCCAGCTGGTTGACCAGGAACAGGCCGTGCCCGTCCGGCGCGAGCACCTCGCCCTTCACCACCGGGGTGCTGGACGCGGAGCCATGGTCGATGACCTCGACCCGCACCGCGTCGGCGAGCCGGAGCACCACGATCGTGACCGTCCCACCAGGCTGCCCGGAGGCGGTGTGCACGACGGCGTTGGTGACGAGCTCAGAGCACAGTAAAACGGCGACGTCGTGGCAGGGATGCCGGGGGCCGAGCGTCTTGGCGACGAACGCCCTGGCCTCGGCCACGTTCCGGGTCTGGCCGGGGAGGGTGAGGCTGCCCGCGATGACCGGCGCCGGGCCTGGGCGCTCCGCGTCCAGGCTCACGCCAGAGGTCATCGCGGGGGTGGTCGCTGCCATCTCAGCTGCGCTCCTTCGGGGCCCGTGCACGTTGGGAGGAGGCCATGCTTCACTCCGCCGTGTCCCCGCAGGGCCCCCCACAGCGCCGGTACCAAGATGTCTCAGCCCGCTTAGTAGCGGGTCAGATACGGCCTGTCAGATCTATGATGGTGTGGGCGTGCATCTCACGCAAGTGCGTAGCACAAATATGAGCTACGAAATTTCAGATGAGATCTCATCCGCTTCGCAAGTCCAGTATCGTTACTTCGCATACCGCAGCCTGCGGTCGCGCCTGCCCGGAGCGCTGGGGGGCGGCGCCCAGATCTGCCTGCCGGGGAGGGGAGGCGCTCGTGTCGATCGGTCCTACGGTCCGGCGGCGCCGGCTCGGGTCTGAGTTAAGACGGCTGCGCGAGGCGCATTCCTTCAAGCTGGAAGAGGCCGCGGACAAACTGGGGCTGGCCGCGTCAACTCTGTCCCGCATCGAGACCGGCAAGGCGCCGACCCGGACGGCCTACCTGGCCACGATGTTCGAGATGTACGGCGTGGTCGACCCGGGGCAGCGCCAGGTGCTCACCGAGATGGCCCGGGAGGGTCACCGCAAAGGCTGGTGGGCGGTCTATGACGACGTGCTGCCGACCGGCTTCGACGTTTATGTCGGGCTGGAGGCCGAGGCGGCCGCGCTGCGCGTGTTCGAGGACCAGGTGGTGCACGGCCTGCTGCAGACCGAGGCCTACGCCCGGACGGTGATGACCTCGGTGCGGCGGCGCCAGCACCCCAGGCAGATCGAGCGCGCGGTGGAGTTGCGGATGGAGCGGCAGAAGGTGCTCACCCGCGCCGACCCGGTGAAGCTGTGGTGCATCCTGGACGAGCCGGTGATCTCCCGGCTGATCGGCGGCCCGGAGGTCATGCGCGGCCAGCTGGAATGGCTGCTCGAGGCAAGCCAGTGGCCGCACGTGACGCTGCAGGTGCTGCCGCTTTCCAGCGGTGTGCACCCGGCGCTGAACGGCCCGTTCTGCATTCTGGAGTTTCCGGAGCGCGGTGATCCGGACGTGGTCTACGCGGAAGGCGTCACTGGTCACGCCTATCTGGAAAGAGAATCCGACGTGCGGGCCCGCGCCGAGGTTTTTGACCTGCTGCGGGCAGCTGCGCTGTCTCCGGCTGATACCGTGAAATTGATCGGAAGAATGGCCGACCGGCCCGCCTGACCAGAATTTCGCAAAGGTAGTCCTCTAACAGCACAGAAGGGACATGGGGATGACCCCTGATTTCACCAATGCGCGCTGGTTCAAGAGCAGCGCCTCCAGCGTCACCGGCTGCGTGGAAGTGGCGCACCTGCCCACCGGGCTGGTCGCGGTGCGCGACTCCAAGGACATCAGCAAGGCGCCGCACGTGTTCAACCGCCGCGAGTGGGTGGCGTTCCTGGCCGGGGTGCGGAACGGCGAGTTCGACCTGCCGGTCCGCTAGGGGTGGGCCGCCGCTGGTGCCCGGCCACTCAGGGCCGGGCACCCGGCGGCGGGACCAGCCGCCAGGGGGCGTTAAGCAGCTCATCGGGTCCCGGCTACCTCGGTCACGATGGCGCGGAGGATGTCCGGTGATTCGCCTGGAGGCGCGCTGACCAGGCTGAGCCGCTCCAGGGCCAGCAGATACGGCTCTACCTCGGTGCGCTTGTCGATGTAGGTGGCGCTGGACAACTGCTCCGTGTAGACCATGTCCGGCAGGCCGGGGTCAGCGAAGCGCAGGATGCTGAACGAGCCGGGCGCGGCATGGCTCACCGTGGGGAACGGGGTGATCTGCAGGGTGAGCCACGGCTGGCGGCAGGTTTCGCGGAGGTACTCCAACTGGCGGCCGAGCACCGCCGGGCCGCCGACCGGGCGGCGCAGCGCCACCTCGTCCACGATCGCCCACAGCCGGGTACCGCCCGCGGCGAAGTGCCGCTGGCGCTCCTTGCGCAGCACCACCAGACGCTCCGCCTCGTCCAGCGAGAAGTCGCCGAGGGCCAGCACGGCGGCGGCGTATTCTTCGGTCTGCAGCAGGCCGGGCACGAACTGCGCGTCGTAGCTGCGGATCGACTGGGCCGATTCTTCCAGCCCGATGTAGGCCTGGAACCACGGCGGCAGTACGTCGTGATACCGGTGCCACCAGCCCGGCTGGTTGGCCCGGCTGGCCAGGGACAGCAATTGCTCGCGCTCGGCCTTGTCAGTTATGCCGTACAAGGTGAGCAGGTCGGCGATGTCAATCTCGCGGACGGCATTCCGGCCCAGCTCTATCCGGCTGATCTTGGATTCCGATCCCCGGATTGCCCGCGCCGCCTCCTGCGCGCTGATGGCCTGGCTTTCGCGCAGGCGGCGCAGCTGGGCCCCGAGCAGCAGCCGCAGCACCGTGGGGCCGCCGACCGCGTCTGCCATCGACCCACTTCCTCTCGGGAGAGCGCGCGCACCGGTCTGGCGCCGGGGCTGCCTATCAGGAGGGGAAAAGTGCGTGGCGGGGGCCGCCCATTTCAGCAGCTTTTGGGATTCTATCGCCTGCACCATTGCCCAGCACCCCGGCGCGCGGTCGCGCCGCGAAGAGTGGTTACCATCCTTGCTCAGGGTCGTCTCCAGCAGAGGCAGGGTCATGCGCTTCAGGTCATTGGGTAACAGCGGGCTGCTCGTGTCGGTGGCCGGGCTCGGCTGCAATAACTTCGGCGGCCGGATGGACCTGGAGCAGACCCGGGCCGTGGTGGACGCGGCCATCGACGCGGGCATCACCCTGTTCGACACCGCGGATATCTACGGCAACCGCGGCGGCTCCGAGGAGATGCTCGGCCAGCTGCTGGGCAGCCGGCGCGACCAGATCGTCCTGGCCACCAAGTTCGGCCATCAGAGCGTGGACATGGGCTTCGGGCCCGCGGCCGGGGCCAAGGGCGGCCGGGCCTACATCCGCCGGGCCGTGACCGCCTCGCTGCGCCGCCTGCGCACCGACTACCTGGACCTCTACCAGCTGCACACCCCGGACCCGGACACCCCGATCGAGGAGACCCTGCACGCGCTGAGCGAGCTGGTCACCGAGGGCAAGGTGCGCTACCTCGGGCACTCCAACCTGTCCGGCTGGCAGACCGCCGATGCCGCGCACCTGGCCCGGCAGGCCGGCACCGAGGCGTTCATCTCCGCGCAGAACGAGTGGTCGCTGCTGGAGCGGGCGGCCGAAGCGGAGCTGGTCCCCGCGGCCCGGCACTTCGGGCTCGGCGTGCTGCCGTACTACCCGCTGGCCAACGGCCTGCTCACCGGCAAGGTCCAGCGCGGCCAGGCGCCTGCCCCGGGCACCCGGCTGGCCAGCCGGCCGGGGTATGTTACCGAGCCGAAGCTGGACCGGGTGGCGGCGCTGAGCGGGTGGGCCGCGGAGCACGGCGTCAGCCTGCTCGACGTGGCCATCGGCGGGCTGGCCGCGCAGCCCGGCTGCGCGTCGGTGATCGCCGGGGCCACCGCACCGGACCAGATCAAGGCGAACGTGGCCGCGGCGGACTGGGTCCCGTCCGCGGCCGAGCTGTCCGAGCTGGACGCGATCGTCCCGCCGCCGGGTGGCGCGGGCTGAGTCCGGCTGGCTCAGTTCTTGGCCACGGCCTTGTTGTACAGCGCGCGCACCGACGTGCCGAACCGGGCCGAGTAGGACACCGACGGGGTGTCCCCACCCTCCTCGTAGCCGCCGATCACGCCGATGACCGTGCCCAGGCCGGTGGCCGGGTGCACGTTGGCCAGGAACGGCCCGCCGCTGGTCCCGTTGGTGTACCCGCCGCAGTCGAACTCCATCTGGTGCGAGCCGAAGGCCCGGGTCGTCGAGGTGCAGGTGATCGGCCGCTGCCTGCCATCCGGGTAGCCGATGACCTGGACCTTCTGCACCGGCTTCCAGCCCGTGCCCAGCTTCTCGCCGCCGGTCAGGGACTGGATCGGGGTGGCGTCGCCGGACTGGGCCACGACCAGGAACGCGACGTCGTCGTTGGGGTTCTTGGACGAGGCCCAGGCCCGGTCCACGAACACCTGGGTGACGGTCCACACGCCGAACGGCTGCTGGCTGCGGTGGTATTCCGGGACGAAGTCCACGTCGCCGGCCCGCTTGCCCTGCATGCAGTGCGCCGCCGTGATGACCAGGTCACCGGCCGGGCTGGCCACCACGCCGCCGGTGCAGAAGTGCTGGCCCAGGCGACCGGAGCTGGTGGTGAACAGGGCGCCCACGGCGGGGGTGCCGTTATAGAACCGGCCGTGCAGCAGGGCAGGCGGCACCGCCGGGGCCTTGCGGGGCAGCGCCTTCACCGCGGCGGCCAGCCGGACGGCCAGCCCTTCCGCGCCCAGCGCGTTCGGAGTCGCGGCCGCCGCCGCGATGAGCGCCGCGCTGGCCAGCCCGATGGTCCAGATCGACCGCCTGGCCCGGAAGACCCGTCCGGAAAACAAAGTCTTCTTGCCATGTCGCGGCATCCATCCTCCTGCCTGGGCTCTCCGAGGGCGGACCCAGCGATCGTGACCTGTTCTTAACATTGTGCGGGCGGGTCGCGCTGAGGGCTATAGCGGCTGGCCGGGAAGTTGCTGAAAGTCTGCTGTGAGCGGCTTTGCCGGCCGGTGTTCCGGGCAGGCTGGCCAGCGAAGATAATGCGTTGCGGCGGCCGTCCTGCGCGTAGGATCGTGCCGTGTGATTTGCGCTGATGTGGCGCGGTGTCACCCCTCTGGGACCGGGCGTGGCAGTAATTGGTTAACAGGGGTGAATAAAGGAGTCAAGGCATGTCCGGGATGGGCTCTTCCCTCCAGTTGACGAATCAAACGGTGGTGGCGGCGTTCCGCTCCGCGCTGATCCATCAGGGGATCATCGCCCTGCTGATCTTCTTCCTGCTGGCCATGCTGTGGGTGAGCGTCCGGGAGTGGGCTCCGGCCCGGCTCCGGCCCGCGGCGCGGTCCGCCGGCCTGGCCGCCGAGCCAGCCGGCCGGCGGTTGATCCGGATCGGCTTCGGCGTGCTGTGGCTGGTCAACGGCGTGCTCCAGATGCAGCCGGCCATGCCGCTCGGCCTGCCGGCCAACGTGACCGAGCCGGCCGCGGCGGGTGCCCCGGGCTGGGTGCGGGACGTGGTCAACTGGGCGGCCAAGGGCTGGTCCTACCACCCGGTCAACGCGGCCGCGGCCGCCGTCTGGATCCAGATCGGCATCGGCATCTGGCTGCTCACCGCCGCCCGCGGCCGGTGGTCCCAGCTTGGCGGGCTGGCCAGCGTGGGCTGGGGCCTGCTGGTCTGGATCTTCGGTGAGGCGTTCGGCGGCATCTTCTCGCCCGGGTTGAGCTGGCTGTTCGGCGCTCCTGGCGCGGCCCTGCTGTACGCGGTGGCCGGGGCGCTGATCGCGCTGCCCGACCGGGCCTGGCTGGGCGACCAGCTGGGCCGGCGGCTGCTCGGCGGCGCGGGCGTGTTCCTGGCCGGGATGGCGGTGCTGCAGGCCTGGCCGGGCCGCGGTTTCTGGTCGGGCACCGTGGGCCGTCAGCCGGGCAGCCTGACCAGCATGGTGCGGGACATGTCGCAGAGCGCGCAGCCCGGGTTCCTGGCTGGGTGGGTGCGCGGGTTCGGCTCGTTCGCGGCCGGGCACGGGTTCGTGGTCAACCTCGTCGTGGTGGCCGCCCTGGCCGTCACCGGCGCCGGGCTGGCCGTTGGGGCGCTGGTCCGCGGCTGGCGGCCGGTGCTGCGCCCGGCCGTCGGGCTGCTGCTCGTGCTGTCCGCCGCGGTCTGGGTGCTGGTCCAGGACCTGGGCATCTTCGGTGGTCTGGGCACCGACCCGAACAGCATGATCCCGTTCGCGCTGCTCGTGCTCGGCGGCTACCTGGCCGTGGCCCCGGCGCCCGCGGTCGCGACGGCGCCCGCCCCGGCCGCGGCCGGCGCGGTGGCTGAGCCGGTGTCGGCGGTGCCGGTGGCTGAGCCGGTGGCGGTAGCGGCGGCGGCCACCGAGGCCGCGCCCAGCTGGCGCGACCGGCTCCGCCCGGGGCCGCTCGCCCGCGCGCTGGGCACCGCGAGCCCGCGGACCGTGGCCGCGGCCGGCGCGCTCGGCGTCGCCATCATCGGCGTGGTGCCGATGATGGCCGCGTCGGCCAGCACCACCGCCTCGCCGATCATCGCCGAGGCGCTGGACGGGTCGTCCGCCCCGCTGAACTTCCGGGCGCCCGCTTTCCAGCTGACCAACCAGGACGGACGGCCGGTCAGCCTGGCCAGCCTGCGCGGCAAGGTGGTGCTGCTCACGTTCCTGGATCCGGTGTGCACCTCCGACTGCCCGCTGATCGCACAGGAGTTCCGCCAGGCCGACCAGTTGCTCAGCGCACACCGGCGGCAGGTGGAACTGGTCGCGGTGGTGGCCAACCCGGTCTACAACGCGCTCGGCTATACCCAGGCCTTCGACCGGCAGGAACACATGAACACGCTGCCCAACTGGGACTACCTGACCGGCAGCGTGGCCCAGCTGGAGAAGGTGTGGCGGCAGTACGGCATCGCCGCGCAGATCCTGCCGGCCGGCGGGATGATCGGGCACAGCGATGTCGCCTACGTCATCGACCGGTCCGGGCGCACCCGCACCGAGCTGAACTTCGATCCCGGCCCGGGCACCACCAGCTCTCAGGCCTCGTTCGCGAGTGAGCTGTTCTCCGCCGCCCAGCAGAACCTAGGAGTCTCGTGACCAGCTGGCGCTGGCCGGCCACGGCCGTGATCGCGGGCCTGGTCGCCGCGGCGCTGGCGGGCTGCGGCAGCACCCGGGCCGGCGGCGCCGGGCGGCCGGCCGCCGCGGCCCCGCCGTCCCTGGCCACCTCGGTCAGCTACCCGGACGGCACCTGGGCGGTACTGGTCATGGGCGGGTCCGCCGCCCAGCACAACGACTTCTGGCAGGTCTTCGTCCGGCCGACCGGGACGCAGGCGCGCTGGCAGCTGGCCACCCCGCTGGGCGTGGCCAGCAACGGCGGGATCGCGGTCGCGGCCACCGGCGGCCCGTCCCTGGTCGCGGCGCTGCTGCCCAGCCAGGACCTGCGCTTCTCGCCGCTGGCCCGGAGCACGGACAACGGGGCCAAGTGGACGGCGGACGGCCTGCTCGACGCGCCGCTGGCGGCGACGCCCAGCGCGCTGGCGGCCGCGCCCAGTGGCGGGCTGATCGCGCTCACCCGGGCGGGCACAGTCGAGGTCGCCGGCCATCCCGGCGGGTCCTGGACCCGGCTCGCCACCGAGCGCTCGGTAGCCAGGTCGCCGGCCGCCCGGAGTTGCGGGCTGACCGGCCTCACCGCGGCCGGCTACACCGCGTCCGGGGCCGCGCTGCTGGCCGGGAGCTGTTCCCGGGGCGGCCACGCCGGCCTCTTCGTGCGTGGGGCGGGCGGCGGCTGGCTGGCCGCGGGGCCGGCCCTGCCCGCGGGCCTGGCCGGCCGCCAGGTCGGCGTGCTCCAGCTGACCCGGGCCGGCGCCGCCGACGTGGCGCTGCTGCAGGCCGGCAGCGGCCGGACGGCCAGCCTGATCGGTGCCTGGTCCACCGGCAACGGCCGCAGCTGGCAGCTGTCCGCGCCGTACCCGCTGGCCGGGGCGCAGCCACGGTCGGCCGCCGTGGCCGGCCGGGCGCTCGGCGTGCTGCTGGGCAGTGCCCACGGGACGCCGGGCCGTGCCGTCACCCTGACCGGCCCGGGTGCGGCCTGGCAGGCGCTGCCCGCGCTGCCTGCGGGCACCGCCGCGCTGCGGGCGGGGGCGGTGACGCTGGCCGCCGGTCCAGGCGGCGGCTTCCAGCTGCTGACCGCCCGGGTAGGCCAGCTGTCGGTATGGGCGGCTGGCTCCGGCGGCTGGGACCGGTCCCAGGTCATGAACGTTTCCATCCCGTACGGCTCGTCCGGGTGAGTGGAGCACCGTGAACTACTTCGTCGATCACTGGTCTTTCGACCCGTTCCTGATCCTGGTGCTGGTCCTGGTGGCCTGGCACGAGATCGGCCTGGCCCGGCTGGCCCGGCGGTCCCGGCCGGACCGGACCAGGCAGCGCCGGCTGCGCTCGCTGCTGTTCTACAGCGGGCTGGCCGTGCTGCTCATCGCCGTCGAGTCGCCCATCGACTACTGGTCGGACTACTACTTCTTCGTGCACATGATGCAGCACCTGCTGCTCATGTTCGCCGCGCCCACCCTGGTGGTGGCGGGCGCGCCGTGGCAGCCGCTGCTCGACGGCCTGCCCGGGCGGCTGGGCCGGACGGCCACGGCGACCGCGTTGCGCGGCGGCTGGACCCGCCCGCTCCGGGCGGTGACTAGCTTCCTGCTCCGGCCGTGGGTATCCGTGTTCACGTTCAGCTTCGTGATGGTGTTCTGGCACATCCCCGCGCTGTTTGACCTGGCCGAGCGGAACCAGCTGGTGCACATCTGGCTGATGCACGCCAGCTTCTTCCTGGCCGGGGTGCTGTTCTGGCTCCAGTTCATCCCGTCGCCGCCGTTCCGCCGCCGGATGCCGCTGGTCTCCCAGGCCGCGGCCCTGGTGGCGACCAACGTGGGCATGTGGGTGCTGGCCATGGCGATGAGCATCTTCTCCCAGACCGCGTGGTACTCGGTCTACAACCACGTGCCTGGGGTCACCCTGCCGCCGTTCGCCGACCAGGAGATCGGCGCGGCGATCCTGTGGGTCTGCGGCGACTTCTGGGCCATCCCGTCGCTGATCTACGTGATGCGCTGCCTGATCACCGAGGACGGCAGCGTCGCGGCCGCGGTGGAGCAGATCCTGCGCCGCGGCTCGGCCAACCGCGGCTGGGCGTCCGGCCGGAACCCGGTCACATCCAGCCCGCCGAGACCTCCCTCCACCGAGCCGTAGCGGCCTCCCGGGGTCCGTGATCAAACGTTTGGTGTCGCCAGAGCGACACCAAACGTTTGATCACCAACGCCCGCCTGGCTAGCCAGTCCCGCCCGGTGCGCCGGGGGGAGTGAGGTTAGCCGTTGTGCTTTTCCAGGTAGTCGAGGTAGACGGGGCGCAGCGCGTCGGCGACGTCGGCCGGCTCGTGCCCGAACGCATCGTCGATCATCGCGGACAGCTGGGTCACGTCGGCCGCGGTGTGATCGGCGTGGCCGGCCACGGCCTCGCCCTCCGGGATCTCCCTGAGCAGCTGCCAGAGGAACCCAACGTCCAGGTGGTGCACGGCCCGGCGGACGGCCCGGTCGTGCAGTTCCTGGGAGGAGAGGGCTTCGAGGGTCTCCCGGTCAGTCATGGCAGGAACCTTACCCCGCGCCGCGCGGTCAGCGGCCCCCAGACCAGCCGCCCAGCCCGGCCTGCGGCTGGCCGCCCGCCCAGCCGCCGCCGGGGCCGGGCCGGCCGCCGCCGGGCCAGCCGCCGCGGCCGGGCCAGCTACCGTACCCATGCTGCTGCGGGCCGCGCCACCAGCCGCCCAGCCAGCCGGTCACCGGCGCGGCGCCGTGGTGGATGATCACCAGATGTCCGGTCACCCGCCCGCGCCGGTGCCTGACCTCATAGCGGACGCCGACCTGGTGGTCGGCCGGCTGGCCCAGCCCGGCGGCCAGCCCGGCGGCCAGCCCGGCGGCCAGCCCGGCGACGGCCGGCGGCTGGGCGTGGCCGGCGGCCCGGTCCGCCGAGCGAGCCGGGTCCGGGGCAGGCCGGGCCGAGGCAGGCCGGGCCGGGGCCGGAGCGCGGGCCGGCCCGGTAGCGCTCGCGGTCACCGAGCTTGGCAGCGTGGCCGAGCACGGCACCAGGCCGCAATCCCGGTGCAGGCTGGCGGCCGCGGGTGCTGGACCAAGGCCAAGCCGCCGCCCGCCATCGCGGCCACGGTGGCGGTCGTGCCGGCCGCGGTCAGCCAGCGATGCCTGATCAGGTGGCCGGGCGCGCCGCTCGGCTTGCCGTCTGGCGGCTGGGGGCCGCTAGCCATACCAGCCCAGCCCGATGATTTGCTCCCCAGCGTCCCCGCATCGGGTCACCATTCGTTTCGTTATCCCTTCGCAGACAGGCGCAATCCGGGCGGTAACCGCCCAGCTAGCACGTGGTTCCGTTGAATGAGCAGTGCACCGGGCTCGCGGTCTGCCCGGCGGCGAAGAAGATGACGGACACCCGGCCGCCCGGCGCGATCTGCGCCCCGGCCGAGGAGGGCTCCAGCACCAGCACGTCGCTGCCCAGGTCAGGGTCGGCCGCGCCGATCACGAACTGGACCTGGTCACCGGGAAACGTCGCGGTGAACTGCCAGCCGGACAAGACCGCGTTGCTCTCGTTGGCGATCGTGTACTTGCCGATGATGCCGCCGGACCAGTGCTGGACCAGACGGTAGGTCACGGCCACGAACCCAGGCGCGCTGGTGGCCGGCGTGCTGACCACCGGCACGGTGGCGGCCTGGGCCGGAGTGGGGGTGCTGGCGGCCGGGGCCGGGGCGGTGGCGTGAGCGCTCACATCCGGGCTGGGGCTGGCCACCGGGTGGCTGGGGGTGGCCGTGGCCGACCGCGTGCGGGCGGCGCCTGGCACCGACCTGGCGTCGGCCATCATGGCCCGCGGGGACTGATGGGGGAGCAGCAGGATCACGCCGCTGGCCAGGGCCATCGCGCCGGCTCCCGCGCTGACCGCCACGTACCAGCGGTACCGGGCCAGGGCCAGGTACCAGTTCTGCTGGGTGATCCGGTTCAGCCGGCCGGGCCGGGCGGTCCGGCGCCGTCTGCCCAGGCTGGGCGGGGGCTGGTCCGCGCCGTACCCGGCGAACTGCGCGGTGGCCGCGGGCACGGCCGCCGCCGGGGAATCCGCGGCCCAGTCCGGTTCGGCCGGGCCGTCCGGCAGACCCGGGGCCGGCTGGTCCGTCCAGTCACCGAGCCACTGATACGCGGCCGGGTCCGCGGGCCAGCCGTCGGCGGGGTCGGTTGAGGGGGGTTCGGCGGCGGGGTCTGCGGGCCAGTCGTCGGCTGGGTCGGTTGAGGGGGGTTCGGCGTCGGGGTCCGGGAGCCAGCCGTCGGCTGCATCAGTCAAAGGGCGTTGGGCGGCAATATCTTCGGGCCAGCCGAACTCGGCCGGGTCGGCGATCAGACGGAAGGCGGCGGCCTCGCTGCGCTCCGGCGTGTCGCGGCTGATCAGGGCCCGGAGCCAGTGGCGGCGGCCGGGACGGCGGCGCCGGCCGGGATTACCCATGGCACCGTGAACCGAATCGAGACATGCTCGGTCCCCAACTGTCCGGCCCTCAGCGCTAGAGCAGTCCGCAAACGGTACGGACCGGGGCCAATTTAACAACGGCGGGTGCCACGTTGGTGGCAAAACGCCACAACGACGTACCGGCGCCGAAATCGACGCATTGGGCCCCGCTGGTACGCCATTTCCGCCTCAGCCTGGCCCGCCCGGGTGATCAGGTGGCCGGGCGGCCCGGCGCGGGCGGGCCCGGGGCGGCGGGCACGGTCAGCGCGGCGCGGACTCTGTGGACCAGGTCGCCGGCGGTGAACGGCTTCTGGATGTAGGTCTGCGGCGTGCCGGGGGCGCGGGGGTGGCCGGGTCCGGGTCGTGTCGTCGCGGCCGGACATCCGGATGATCGGCACACCGGGCCGCAGCGCGGCCACCCGCTCGGCCAGCGTGGGACCCGTCCAGGTCGGCGCAGGCCGCGTGGACCTGGCGATGGATCTTCCGGTGGATCTTCCGGCGGAGCTTGCGGTGGCGAACAGGGACAGGACGGTTGCCCTGTTGCTTTTAGTAGTTATATGACTACAATCGGTCACTACCTGATTTCTCCTGAGTGGGCGCAATCCTCTCCACCGCTCCGGGTGCTGAGCCCGTACCTAGCCATACGTACCGACGTGACCTTAGGGGGGCAGATGGAGGACAGCGGGCTCGCGGTGGGACGCGGGCGGATCCTGGTGATCGACGATGATCCCGTGTTCGGCCGGTGGGCCGTCCTGCTGCTCGGGGCCGAGGGCCGGTTCGAGGCCAGGTACGTGACCGACGCGGCGGCCGGGCTCCGGCAGCTCGACGACGGGCCCTGGGACCTGGTCCTCACCGACCTGGAGATGCCCGGGATGGGCGGCCTGGAGCTGCTGGAGCGGATCGGGGAGCTGGAGCCCGAACTACCCGTGGCGATCATCACCGGGCACGCGACCGTGGACCGCGCCGTCACCGCGTTCCGGAAGTCGGCGGCGGAGTTCATCCAGAAGCCGATCTCGGCTGCCGATTTCATGATCAAGATCCGGGCGCTGGTGCAGCGGGGCCGGGAGACCCGGGCCGCGGAACGGGAGATCGTGCTCGCGGTCGGTGCCCACCCCGACGACGTGGCAATCGGCGCGGGCGGCACGCTGCTGGCGCACAAGTCGGCCGGCGACTCGGTCGCCATCCTCACCCTGACGGCCGGCGGATGGGCCTGGCGACCAGGTGCGGCGGTCGCGAGCGGCTGAGCAAGCCGCCCAGATCATCGGGGCGCGGCTGTTCCTGGGCGATCTCGACGGCGCGCCGATCGGTGAGGGCAACCCGACCATCGAGGTGATCGAGGAAGTGATCACCAGGGTACGGCCGACCGTGCTGTACACGCACTCCGTGCACGACGTGCACCAGGATCACCGGAACACGCACCGGGCCGCGGTGATGGCGGGCCAGGCGGTCGGCCGGGTCTACTGCTTCCAGTCGGCGTCCGCGACGGTTGAGTTCCGGCCGACCCACTTCAGCGTCATCGACGCCCACGTCAGCCGCAAACTGGCGGCCGTTCGACGCGTTCGCCGCCCAGCAGGACCAGCCGGACTACCTGCAGCCCGATCTCATCGTCTCGACCGCCCGCTACTGGTCCAGGTTCTGCGGCGGCAGCCTGGCCGAGCCGTTCGAGGCGGTCCGGGACCGGGCCCCGGTGCGGGCCCCGGCTGGCGCCGGGGCGGTGATCCAGTCGGTGCCCGGGGGCGGGTCCACGGCGGCGGGTCACGACAAGCCGGAGCCGGGCCGCGGCCCGGCCCGGATCGCCCACCTGCCGGGATCGCGATTAACGCACCGCACGGTGACCTGTCCGGCCGGCCAGAGGTGTGATTCGCTTGCGCATTCTGATATTCCATGGCTATTCCCTGCGCGGCTCAGGCAGCAATATGTACATCGCCGACCTGACCCGGTGCATGGTGCAGCAAGGACATGATGTCCAGCTGTTCTGCCAGGAAAGAAATCCGGCCGAATTCGATTTCGTTGACGCGGTCGGCCGGTGGCGTGATGGGCGGCTGAGCATCCAGGGGCGTCGCGGGCCGGGCCGCTGTACGGCGTACGTGCCGGATATCGGCAGCCTGCTGCCGGTCTACGTGACCGGTTATTTCCCCGGGTACCAGGCCCGGCCCTTCCCGCAGCTGACCGAGGGCCAAATCGCGGCGTACGTGGCGGCGAACACGGCCGCGGTGCGGGACGTGATCAGCCTGGCCGAGCCGGATTACGCGCTCGCCAACCATCTGGTGATGGGCCCGGCCATCCTGGCCCGCGCGCTGCCCAGCCGGGTGCCGTACGCGGTCCGGGTGCACCGCTCGGCGCTGG
The DNA here is from genome assembly GCA_963717125.1 of uncultured Actinomycetes bacterium. Classification (GTDB taxonomy): domain Bacteria; phylum Actinomycetota; class Actinomycetes; order Streptosporangiales; family Streptosporangiaceae; genus RYN-230. The sequence continues at coordinate 406,557 of CAVQVG010000007.1, read as the reverse complement.
AGCAGACCGTCATGCCGCACGTCTGGCGGTTCGGCGGCTACGCCCGTCACGGCCTCGCCGCGGCCGACGTGGTGCTGGTCGGCTCCGGCCAGGCGGCAGAAGAACTCTGGGAGGTCATCCGCCAGCCCGACCTGCCCGCCCGTACCCGGTTGCTCCCCCCGGGCGCCGAATTCGCGGCTCACCGCGTTCGTCCACCAGGGAATCGGGGGGGTAGTGGCGATGCGTATCCTGATATTCCACGGCTATCTCTTGCGGGGCACCGGAAGTAATATTTACAACGTCGAGCTGGCCCGGTGGCTGGTCCGGCTCGACCATGAGGTCCACCTTTTCTGCCAGGACGCGCAGGCGGCAGAAATGGATTTCGTGGATGCCGTTGGCCACTGGGAGAACGGCCAGCTGCACACCGAGGTCTTTCGTGAGCCGGTTCGCTGCACGGTCTACCTGCCCGATATCGGCGGCCTGCTGCCGGTCTATGTGGCCGATCATTACGCGGGGTTCGAGGCCAAGCCGTTCCCCGAGCTGACCGATGCCGAGATCGAACGGTACATCGCGGCCAACGGCGCCGCCATCCGCGACGTGGTGGCCGCTGTCAGGCCGGATGCGGCGCTGGCCAATCACGTGGTGATGGGGCCGGTGATCCTGGCCCGGGCGCTGGAAGGCCGGGTGCCGTACGCGGTCAAGATCCACGGATCCGCGCTGGAGTACACGGTGCGCCCGCATGCCGACCGGTTCCGTTGCTACGCCCGGGAAGGCCTGCGGGGCGCGGCCGGCGTGCTCGTCGGGTCCCGGCACACCGCGGAGAGCCTGTGGGAGGTGGTGGACATGCCGGGCCTGCCCGCGCGGACCCGGCTGCTGCCGCCGGGGGTGGACATCCGCCGGTTCCATCCGCGCCCGGTGGCTGAGGCGGCGGCCCGGCTTGCCGCGCTGGCCGCACGGCTGGAGGCCGACCCGCCCGCGTGGGGCGGCGACCCCGGCGCCGCGCAGGCGCTGCTGGCCGCCGACCCGGCCCGGGACCGGATCGTCAGCTACGTGGGCAAGCTCATCGTGTCCAAAGGGGTGGACCTGCTCATCGCGGCCTGGCCGCTGGTGGTGGCCCAGATCCCGGCGGCCCGGCTGATCATCGCCGGCTTCGGCGGGTACCGGCCCGGGCTGATAGGGCTGGCCGCCGCGCTGGGCCGCGGTGACCTGGCGGCCGCCCGCGCCATCGCCCGCCAGGGCCGCGAGCTCGAGGGCGGCCTGCCCGGTGAGCTGCATTTCCTGGCTGCGTTCCTGGACAGCCTGACCGGCGCCGAGCGCGAGCGGTACCTGTCCGCCGCGGCCGGGGCCATGGGCCGGGTGCACTTCGCCGGGCGGATCGAGCACGACGACGTGTCCGAGCTGATGTGCGTGTCGCAGGCCGTGGTCATCCCGAGCACGTTCCCGGAGGCGTTCGGCATGGTGCTGGCCGAGGCGGCGTGCTGCGGGTCAGCGCCGCTGTCGGCCCGGCACTCGGGGCTCGGCGAGGTCACCGATGCGCTGTCCCCCGCGGTCGGCGCCGACCTGCGCCCGCTGCTGTCCTTCGAGCTGGGCCCGGGCGCGGTGCCGGACATCGCCAGCAAGCTGGCCGGCTGGCTGTCGCTGGCCGAGACGAGGCCGCAGGCGTGGCGGCAGGCCCGGCACGCGCTGACCACGGTGGCCCAGGCCGGATTCGGCTGGAGTCAGGTGGCCACCGGGGTGGCCGAGGCGGCGCAGGGCGAGCTGGCCGGGCTGCCGCTGGTGCCGACCCGCTGAGCCGGGATGGGGTCCGGCGGCAGGTGCATGGGGGGATGCCTGTCAGCTACATATAGTGATGTTTCGAATACGTATCGTTTAAAAGGGTAGGCCACCAGCCACCAGCCACCAGCCACCAGCCACCAGCCCACCAGAACGAGGTGGACCACATGCCGAGCAAGTTCCCGCACGGCGCGGCCTGGTGGGCAGCCCTGACGAGTGCCGCGGTCATGGCTGTCATCGCGGCCGCGTTCGGGATAACCATCTCGCGATACGAGGCCGCCCTGGCCAGCGACAGCACCGCGGAGGCGGCGCTGGACACGGCCCGGACGACCGGTCAGCTCCAGATTGAATTCCAGGAGGAGCAGGCCGCGGCGCGCCGGTATCTCCTCTCGCCCTCGATGGCCAGGCTGCGGGACGTCGGCGCGGACCGGGCCCCCTTCGGCCGGCAGCTGGCGCTGCTCCGGAAGGCACCGGTCAACGCCGACAGCCGGGCGGTACAGCAAGCGGCCGCGGCCGAGACGCGGTACAACGCGGTGTTCACCGGGCTGCGCGGCTCGGCCGGGAAAGGCCCGGACGTGCTGGCCCGGTCCGCGGCGCGGCTGGACGCGGCCGGAGAGCGGGTGCTGGCGCCGGTGGCGGCGATCCAGTTGGTGGACGCGCGCGCGGCGGCGGCCGCCGAGGACGCGTCGGACGTGGCCCGGGTTCAGGCCCGCGTGATCGGCATCGTGGGCGGGATCCTGGCCGTGCTGGCCGGCACCGGGTTCGCAATCTTCATGGTCATCGTGCTGCGCCGGTCGGCCGCCCGGGAGACGGAGCTCAGGGCCACCCTCGGCCGCCTGTCGGACCGGGACTCGCTGCTGATGCGGCTGCGCGCGGCCGCCCGGGTGCTCAGTGATGTGGCGGGTGAGTTGCGGGGGGCGGCGCGTAATGCGGCGGCGGCGACGAGTGAGCAGTCGGCTGCGGTGACGGAGACGTCGGCGACTATCCAGGAGCTGGCGGCGACGGCTGGTTCGATCGCGGAGAACTCGAATGCGGTGGCGGAGGCGGCGCAGCGGACGGTGCGCACGATGGTGGATATGCGGGAGAAGGTGGAGACGATCGCGGCGCAGTCGCTGTCGCTGGGGGAGCGGGCGCAGAAGATCGGGGAGATTTTGGGGTTGATCAATGACATTGGCGCGCAGACGAACATCCTGGCGCTGAATGCGGCGATCGAGGCGGCCCGGGCGGGGGAGGCGGGTAAGGGGTTCGCGGTGGTGGCGGCGGAGGTGCGGAAGCTGGCTGAGCGGTCGGTGGCGTCGACTGATTCGATCCGGGAGATCATCACGGCGGTGCAGGATGAGACGAATGCCACCATCATGGCGGCTGAGCAGGGCAGTCAGGGTACGCGTGAGGTGGCTGATCTGATGACGTTGACGTCGGCCATGCTGGCGGAGTCGATTGTGGCTACTCAGCAGCAGAAGTCGGCGGCGGATCAGGTGGATGTGGCGATCCAGCAGATCAGCCAGGCTGCGGACAGCCTGGCTGCCGAGCAGGCGCAGCGCGCCGGGACCGCCGACCGGCTCGAAGAACTCGTCGCGGAGATCGAGGAGGCCCTGCAGGCGGGGGAGCTGGCCGAAGCCGGCCAGGCGGGCCAGGCCGGCCAGGGCGGAGCCCGGGGCTGGCCGGGCCCGGGCGGTGACCGCCCGGCCGTGGGGAACGGCCACGTCTCGGTCACCGCCGGCGCAGCCGGTGGGGCGGGCGCGGCCGGCGCCGCTGGCGGGGCGGGCGCGGCTGGCGGGGCTGGCGGGGCTGGCGGAGTCGGCGGGGCCGGGCCCGGGGGTGCCCGGTGAGCACGTACGTCCAGTTCCGGGTGGCCGGCGAGGTGTACGCCATCCCGGCCGGGCACGTGGTCGAGGTGGCGCCGCCGGCCGAGCTGACCCGGGTGCCGGGAACCCGGCCGGAACTGGCCGGGGTCCGCAACATGCGCGGCACCATCCTGCCGATCATCGATCTGGCCGCGCTGCTCGGCGTCACCCGCACCGCCCCGCCCGGGCGGGTACTGGTCGCCGAGGCGGGAGACCGCCGGGCCGGATTCGAGATCGACGAGGTGGACGCGGTGCGGGCGCTGGCCGAACCGGACGCGGAGGCCGAGTCGCCGCTGCTGATCGGCGTGCGGCTGGACGGCGGGTCCCTGATCGGCTACCTCGACATCCCGCGGGTGTTCGATGAACTGCACCGGAGCGTGTCATGACTGACGCCGACGACGAGCTGGCCGAGCTGTTCCGGGATGAGGCGACGCGGCGGCTGGACGCGATGGACGCCGCGCTGCTGGAGATCGAGGCCGGGCGCGCCGGCGCCGAGACCATCACGGATCTGTTCCGTGAGGCGCACACCATCAAGGGCGCGGCCGGCATGGTCGGCCAGGACGACATCCGGGTGGTCGCGCACGCGGTCGAGGACATCCTGGCCGTGCTGCGGGATCAGGCCGTCTTCCCGCCCAGCCTGGTGCCGGGGCTGCTGCGCGCGACCGGCTTGCTCCGCACCCAGGTGGCCGGGCACGGCCGCCCGGCCCGCCCGGTGCTGGACGAGCTGGGCGCCGTCCGGACGGCGCTGACCCCCGGGGCCGGCAACGGGGCCCCGGCGCCCGCGCCCGAACCGCCGCCGAGCCCGCCGCCGAGCCCGGCGGCGCCCGAACCGCGCTCCGCACGCCGCGCGCCCGAACCGGCGCTCCGCACGCCGGCGGCGGCCCGAACCGGCGCTCCGCACACCGGCGGCGCCCGAACCGGCGCGGCCCGAACCGGCGCCGCCCAGCGCCCCGCCCAGCGCCCCGCCCAGCGCCCCGGCCGCCGCGCCGCCGCGAGTCGGCCCCGCGGGCGGGGCCGGGCCGGCGGTCCGGGTGGCGGCCGGGAAGATCGACCGGATGCTCGACCTGGTCGGCGAGGTGGTGCTGAACCATCGCCGGCTGGCGCACTCGGTCAGCGCTGCGGCTGGGCTGCCCGAGGACGTGGAGCGGCGGCTCGGCGCGGAACAGCAACTCCTCGGCGAACTGACCGACTCCGCGGTGCGGATGCGCACCCTGCCGGTCTCCGCGATCACCGGGCCGTTGCCCCGCGCCATCCGGGATATCGCCCAGGCCGCGGGCAAGCAGGTCGAGTTCACCGTGACCGGCGGGGAGACCGAACTCGACCGGGCCATCCTGGAGAGCCTGGCCGACCCGCTCACCCATCTGCTGCGGAACGCGGTGAGCCACGGCATCGAGCCGCCCGATGAGCGGCGCCGGGCGGGAAAGCCAGCCTGCGGGCGGCTGGAATTGCGCGCGGTGCCGCGGGGCAGCCTGGTCGAGATCAGCGTCACCGACGACGGGCGGGGCATCGCGGCCGCCACGGCCGAGGAGGCGGAGCGGGAGGGTTCGCTGACCGAGGTGCTGGCCCGCCCGGGGTATTCCACCGCGGCCGAGGTCACCGACCTGGCCGGCCGGGGGGTCGGGATGGACGCCGTCCAGTCCTACGCGCGGTCGGTCGGCGGCACCCTGGAGGTGCGCAGCCAGCCTGGCCAGGGCCTGGCGGCCACCCTCGTGCTCCCGCTCGCGCTGGCTCAGCTGGAGGTGCTGATGCTGCGCCGCGGGCCCGACGTTTACGGCATCCCGATCGCGGCCGTGGACGAGGTGGTGCTGGTCACCGGCACCCAGTCGGTGCAGGGCCACCCCGCGGTCGCGGTGCGCGGTCACCCGGTGCCGCTGGCCGACATGGCGGCAGTGCTGGGCCTGACCGCCCCGGCGTTGCCGGAGCATCCAGCCGCGGTGATCGTCTCGGCCTGCGGCCGGCGGGTCGCGATCCAGTGCGACCGGCTGATCGGGGCGGAGGAAGTCATGGTCAAGCCGCTCGGCCCGATGGCCCAGGCGGACGGCTGCCTGGGCGCGACCATCCTCGGCGATGGCCGGGTCGCGCTGCTCATCGAGCCGGGTCTGTTCACCCGCCGGGACGGGGCGCGCGATGCCGCCGCGCCGTCCGGGCCTGGTTCCGCCCCGGGTTCCGCGGCAGAGCCCGCCCCGGCCGCCACCGCGTCCCCAGACAAGATCCTGGTCGTCGAGGACTCCTTCACCGTGCGGGAACTCCAGCGCAGCATCTTCGAGGCGGCCGGGTACCGGGTGGCCACCGCCGAGGACGGCCGCGACGCGCTGGCCGTGCTGCAGCGCGATCCGGAGATCGCCCTGGTGGTCAGCGATCTGGACATGCCCCGGCTGGACGGGCTGGGGCTGACCCGCGCGGTCCGGGCCGATCCCGACTGGTCCGCGCTGCCGGTGATCATCGTCACCGCGCAGGGCACCGAGCAGGCCCGGCAGCAGGGCATCGCCGCCGGGGCGAACGCCTTCATGGCCAAGGCGCAGTTCGATCAGCGTGAGCTGCTGGCCACGGTCGGCCGGCTGGTGCGGCCATGATACGGGTGCTGATCTGCGAAGACTCCGTCGTGTACGCGGCCGGGCTGCGCCGCGCGCTGGAGTACGAGCGGGACATCACGGTGATCGGTGTCGCCTCAACCGCGGAGGAAGCGCTGGCCACGCTGCCCGCCCAGCGGCCCGACCTGGTGACCATGGACCTGGAGCTGCCCGGGATGGACGGGCTGGTCGCGGTCGAGGAAATCATGAGCAGCACGCCCCTCCCCGTGGTCGTGCTGTCCAGCCACGTCGGGCCGGACGGGGAGAAAGCCGCGGCCGCGCTCGGCGCCGGGGCGGTGGACGCCTGGGCCAAGAACGACCTGGACCTGGCCGATCCGGCCGGGGTCATGGCGGCGGCCTTCCGGTTCCGGATCAGGGCGCTGTCCCGGGTCCCGGTCATCCGGCATCCCCGCGCCCGGCTCCGGCTGGCCCGCAACCCGCAGGGCCCGGCGGGCCGGCGCGCCTCGGTCGTCGGGATCTGCGCGTCCACCGGCGGCCCGCAGGTGCTGTTCCTCGTGCTCAGCTCGCTGCCGCCGAACTATCCCATCCCGCTACTGGTGGTCCAGCACATGGGGCCCGGGTTCACCGAGGGCCTGGTCCGGTGGCTGGACCGGAACGTGGGCCTGCAGGTGACCATGGCCGAGGACGGGATCCCGCTGTCGGCCGGCGCCTGGGTAGCTCCCGAGGGCGCGCACCTGTGCCTGGGCGAGGACGGGCGGCTGGTGCTCGACCGCGATTCGCCGAGCGGGCCGCACCGCCCGTCCGGGGATGCCCTGCTGAACTCCGTCGCGGCCCAGGCCGGGCGGGCCGGAGCGGCGGTCGTGCTCACCGGGATGGGCCGCGACGGGGCGGCCGGGGCGGCGGCGGTGCGCCGGGCCGGCGGCCTGGTGATCGCCCAGGATGAACCGTCCTCAGCGGTGTTCGGCATGCCCAAGGCCGCCATCGAGCAGGGCGCGGATCTGGTGCTCGCCCCGGCCGGCATCGCGGACACGCTGGCTCACCTCGGGCACCTGCCGCTGCCCGGGGCGGCCCGCGGCCTGACGGCGGCCCGCGGCCTGACCGCGGCCGGCCTCAGCCCGGACCGCCCGGGGCCGGCGGGCGCGGCGGGTCATGAAGGGGACACTCGGCCAGGTGGCCAGCCTGGTGAGCCGGGAGACCGGGATCGCACTGCCGGCCGGGCGGGAGGACGCGCTGCGCACGGCGCTGCGCCGGGCCGCCCCGGGCACCGACCCGGCCGGCTTCCTGCGCGCCGTGGCCGACCCGGGCCAGGGCGCCCAGCTGCTCGGCCGGCTCATCGACGAGGTGACCGTCCAGGAGACGTTCTTCGCCCGGGACGTGGCCCAGCTCCGGGTCATTCCCTGGGCCAGCCTGCGCGTCTGGCGGGCCCGTGGGGGGCCGGGCGGACCCATCCGGGTGTGGAGCGCCGGCTGCGCGACCGGGGAAGAGGCGTACACCCTCGCGCTGGAGGCCATGCTGGCGCTGGGCGCCTCGCCGGCCCCGGTGGACGTGCTCGGCACCGACATCTCCCCGGCCGCCCTGGCCGCGGCGGCCGCCGGGCGGTACGGCGAGCGGGCCGTCCGGCTGCTGGCCCCGGCGGTGCGCGAGCACTATCTGAGCCACCAGCCGGACGGCCGGTACCAGGTGACCATGCCGCTCCGGGCGCTGGCCCGGTTCCGCCAGCACAACCTGGCCCTGGCGCCGGGGCCGCCGCCCGGCGAGGCCGCGTTTGACGTGGTGGTCTGCCGCAACGTGCTCATCTACCTGAGCACTCAGCTCATCGGCCGGGCGGTGGGCAACCTGGAGCGGGCACTGCGCCCCGGCGGGGTGCTCGTGCTCGGCGCCGCCGATGTGCTGCACCGGACCGCGGCCCGGAAGGCAGCGAGCGGGCCGCCGCCCGAGCCCCGCCCACCTGGTCCGCACCCCATCCGGCCCGTCATGCCGAACGCCGCGGCCCGGCCAGCCGCCGTTGGCCGGCGGCAGCGGCTGGCCGCGGCACTGGAAGCCGCCGACGCTGGTAACCGGACCCAGGCCCTGGCCGAGGTGTCCCGGCTGCTGGCCAGCACCCCGGATGACGCGGAGGCGAATTTCGTCTACGGGCTCATTCTGCTGGAGCGGGACGACCCGGCCGGCGCGGCGCGGGCGCTGCACCGGGCGCTGGACCACGACCCCTCCCTGGGCCTGGCCGCCTTCACCCTGGGCCGGGCCTGTGACCGGCTGGGTGACCCGGCCGCGGCCCGGACGGCGTATGAGCACGCGCTGAGCGCGCTGGACCCAGCCGACCAGCGGCACGAGCTGATCCTGCAGCAGATCGACGTCCGTGACATCGCGGCCGCGTGCCGGGCCCGGCTAGGAGGGACATCGTGAAAATCCTGATCGCGGAAGACTCGTCCACGGTCCGGCGGGTGGTGGCCGGGCGGCTCGCCGCCGACGGCTACCAGGTGGTCGAGGCGGCGGACGGCGAGGCTGCGCTGCGGCTGGCCCGCACGGAACGGCCCGACCTGGTGGTCCTGGACAAGGTGATGCCCAAGTGCGACGGGTTCGAAGTCGTCCGGGCGCTCCGCGAGGACCCGCAGACCCGGGACATCGCGGTCGTCATGCTGACCGAGCGGGCCAGTGAACCGGACGTGCTCAGCGGGCTCGGCCTCGGCGTGGACGAGTACATGGCCAAACCGTTCAGCCCCCGCGAGCTGTCCGCGCGGGTGCAGCGGGTGCTGGCCCGGGCCGGGCATGCTGCGGGTCCTGGCTGACGCCGTCGCCGTCCTGGCCGTCCTGCTGGGGGCGCCATGGCGCGCAAGGGACTCTCCCGGCCGGACGGCACGGGCCCGGACGGCACGGGCCCGGCCGGGAGACAGTCCCCGGCGCAGCTGGGCCGCTAACCCTCCGGGGCGGACATGGCCGCGTTGGCCCCGACCAGCTTGAACCGGGCCCCGGTCGGGTCGGCCGCTTCGGCCAGGCGGCCGTACGGGGTGTCCTGGGCCGGGCTGAGCACCGAGCCGCCCAGCCGGGTGATCGCGGCCAGCGTGGCGTCGGTGTCCGCGGCGCCGAAATACACCGACCAGCGGGCCGGCTCGCCCGTGGGCAGGAAGCCGCTCGCGTCCATGATCCCGGCCAGCTGCTCGTCGCCGCGCACCATCAGGGTGTAGCGGAACTCCGGCGTGTCCCCGGCCACCTGGGTGTCCCAGCCGAACACGTCGCGGTAGAAGCTGACCGTGGCGGGGTAGTCGCGGGTGAACAGCTCGAACCAGCCCGGCGCGCCCGGCTCGGCCAGCAGCCCGAACCCCTTGTGCAGGCCCGGCTGCCAGAGCCCGATGGCCGCCCCGCCGGCATCGCTGATCATCGCCATCGTGCCCAGGTCGCCGACCGGCGTGGCCGGGACGAGGATCTGGCCGCCATGCGCCGCGGCGGCCTCCAGGGTCTTCGCCGCGTCGTCCACGGCCAGGTAGACCGACCAGATGTCGGGGACCCCCGAGCCCGGCTCGCTGCCCATGCAGCCGGCCACCCGGACGCCGTCCTTGACGAAGTTGAAGTAGCCGCCGAAGTCCGGGTTGGGTTCCTCGGCCGTCCAGCCGAACAGCTGGGTGTAGAACTCCCGGCTGCGGCCAGGGTCCGAGGTCATCAGGTTGACCCAGCAGGGCGCCCCGGCGGGCGCGCTCTCGCGTGCGGGCATCGTGTCTCCCCTCGTCGTGCTCCGGCGCCGCTGCGGCCCCGGGAAGCATGCACCCTCTAGGACGCCGCAGCGAGCCCGGACTCACCGGTCCGGCCCACGTACTCTCGAGGGGTGTACCTGCCACCACACTTCACCGCGCCGGACGCCGCCGGGGTCGCGGCGTTCGTGGACGCCGTCGCCGCCGCCGACCTCGTCACGTTCGATGGGACGAAGCCGGTCGCGAGCCTGATCCCGATCATCTGGGACCGGGACGCCCGGGACCAGAACACTCCTGGCCAAAACGTTCCTGACCAGGACGCTCCTAACCAAAACACGGGGGAGCACGGCCGGCTGCTCGGCCACCTGGCGCTGGCCAACCCGCAGTGGGAGTCGGTAGCGGCGGGGGACAGCGCGCTGGCCATCGTGCACGGCCCGCAGGCCTACGTGTCACCCAACTGGTACCCGAGCAAAGCCCGGCACGGCCGCGTGGTGCCCACCTGGAACTACGTCACCGTGCACTTCACCGGTCCGCTGACCGTGCACCGCGACCCGGAATGGCTCCGCGACGTGGTGACCCGGCTGACCCGGCGGCACGAGACGCCGCACCCCGCCCCGTGGGCGGTGACCGACGCCCCGCCCGACTACATCAACGGCCAGCTGCGCGGCATCGTCGGGGTCGAGCTGACCATCGCCACCGTGGAAGCCAAGTACAAGCTGAGCCAGAACCGGGGCGCCGACGACCGCGCTTCGGTAGCCGAGGCGCTGCGCGCCGAGCCCGGGCCGGGCGCCGCGGAGATCTCGGCGCTGATGTCAGCGGGGGAGTAGCGCCCTGGTTACCGGCGCCCTGGTGGCCAGCGCCCGTGGTTGCCAGTGCCCGTGGTTACCAGCGGTTGTGCACCTGAGCGCGGATCCGCCGGTCGTACAGGTCGGCGATGGCGGCCAGCTCGGCGCCAGTGAGCGGCGGCAGGTCCGCGGCCGCGGCGTTCTGCTCGACCTGGTCCGGGCGGCGGGCGCCCGGGATGACCGAGGTGACGCCGGGTTGCTGGATGACCCAGCGCAGCGCGGCCTGCGCGGGCGTGGCGCCGGCCGGGGCCAGCGCGGCGAACTCCTGAGCCGCCTCGACCCCGGTGTCGAAGTCCACCCCGGAGAAGGTCTCCCCGACGTCGAACGCCTCGCCGTGCCGGTTGTAGCTGCGGTGGTCGTCGGGCGGGAACTCGGTGTCGTGCCGGTACCGGCCGGACAGCAGCCCGGAGGCCAGCGGCACCCGGGCCAGGATGCCGACCCCGGCGGCCTGCGCGGCGGGCAGCACCTTGTCCAGCGGCTTGCGGCGGAACGCGTTGAAGATGATCTGCACGCTGGCCACGCCGGGCCGGGCTATCGCGGTCAGCGCCTCGTCGCAGGTCTCGACGCTGACCCCGTAGGCGGCGATCCGCTGCTCGTCGACCAGCGTGTCGAGCGCGTCGTAGACCGCGTCGGAGGAATAGACGGCGGTCGGCGGGCAGTGCAGCTGCACCAGGTCCAGTGTGTCCACGCCCAGGTTGACCCGGGACCGGTCGGTCCAGTCGCGGAAGTTCTCCAGCGTGTACACCGCCGGATCCTGCGGGACCCGGCGGCCCATCTTGGTCGCCACGGTGAACTCCGCGCCCGGGTTGACGGCCAGGAACCGCCCGATGAACTGCTCGCTGCGGCCGTCCCCGTACACGTCGGCCGTGTCCAGCAGGGTGATGCCGGCCGCCGCGGCCGCGTCCAGCACGGCCATCGCGTCCTTCTCGGCTACGTCGCCCCAGTCGGCGCCCAGCTGCCAGGTGCCGAGGCCGATCACCGAGACGGCTCTGCCGGTCCGGCCCAGAATGCGCTCTTCCATGAGTAGGGATCCTAAGGCTCTGCTTTTCTTGCGCCGCCGGAGGGCTTAGACCCGCCGACTTCCCTCGTCGCCTTGTCGCTCGTTCCTCGCGCCAAGCTCCTCAGTCCAGTCGGCGGCGCCCTCCTTTGGCGCGGGCGCGGCGGCCAGGATCGCGTCGCTGATTTCGGCTAGCTGGCGCAGCTGGTCAGCGGTCAGCGAATCGAACAGCACCCTGCGGACCTGCTCCACATGTCCCGCCGCGGCCGCGCTGAGCGCGGCGAAGCCTTCGTCGGTCAGCTGGGCGATCTGCCCGCGGCGGTCGGTCGGGCAGTCCACCCGGCGGACCCAGCCTCGTTCCTCGAGCCGGGCCACCGCGTGTGACACCCGGCTTTTGCTGGACGCGGAGGCCGCCGCCAGCTGCGTCATCCGCAGCGCCCGGTCCGGGGCCTCGGACAGCCGGACCAGGATCTCGTAGTAGGCCAGAGGTATCCCGGCGTCGCGCTGCAGCTGGCCGTCCACGGCGGCGAACAGCCACTGCCAGGCGGTCAGGGAGGCGCGCCAGGTGCACTGCTCGTCGGCGCTCAGCCAGCGCGGCCCGGTGCGCTCCGGCGTGCTGGATGTGCTCATGAGTCCAGCATACCCGAAATAGTTGAGCGCTTGACAACGTGGCGCGCCTGTGATATTCGTTGAGCATTCAAATATGAACAACGTCACTATGACCGATAGGAGTATCACACATGACCACTAGTACCGAGGCAGGCACCATCCCCGGCTACGTCGCTGGGACCTGGGACATCGACCCAGTGCACTCTGAGGTGGGCTTCACCGCCCGGCACATGATGGTCAGCAAGGTGCGCGGCCGGTTCACGCAGTTCTCCGGCGAGTTGGTCACGGCGCCCGACCTGCGGCAGTCGTCGGTGACCGCCACCATCGAGCTGACCTCGATCCAGACCGGGAACGAGCAGCGCGACCAGCACATCCGGTCCGCCGACTTCTTCGAGGTGGACAAGTACCAGACGATGACCTACCGGTCCACCGGCCTGCGTCCCGAGGGCGACCACTACGTCCTGGACGGCGAGCTGACCCTCCGGGACGTCACCAAGCAGGTCCCGCTCAAGCTGGAGCTGAACGGCTTCGGGCCGGACCCGTACGGTGGCACCCGCGCCGGGTTCACCGCCACCGGTGAGCTCAACCGCAGCGACTTCGGCGTGAACTTCAACGCCACGCTGGAGACCGGCGGCGTCGTGGTGTCCGACAAGATCAGCCTCCAGCTCGAGATCGAGGCCGTGCTCAAGGCCTGAGCCAGCCGATCCTGAGCCACTAACCCCGGGCGGGGGCCGCCGACACGGCGGCCCCCGCCCGTGTCATTCTGGGGCGGGGGCCGGCAGAGCCCGAGGAGGCGTACCCAGTGCGAGCCGCGGTTTATGAGCGCACCGGCCCGGCGGCCGAGGTGCTGCGCGTGACGGACGTGCCCCAGCCGGAGCCGGGTCCGGGTGAGGTCCGGGTCCGGGTGCAGGCGTCCGGCATCAACCCGACCGACGTCAAGACCCGCGCCGGCCTGACCCCGCGGCCCATCGACGGCTTCCAGATCCCGCACCACGACGGGGCCGGGGTGATCGACGCGGTCGGCCCCGGGGTTCCGGCCGACCGGGTCGGCCAGCCGGTCTGGGTGTGGCTGGCCGCAGCCGGGCGGCGCTGGGGGACGGCTGCGGAGTGGACCGTGGTGCCCGAGCGCCAGGCGGTGCCGCGGCCGGCCGGGGTGTCCCCCGAGCTAGGGGCCAGCCTGGGCGTGCCCGCCATGACCGCGTACCACTGCCTGTTCGCGGACGGACCGGTCCGCGGCCGCACCGTGCTGGTGGCCGGCGGGGCCGGCGCGGTCGGGCACTTCTCCGTCGAGCTGGCCAACTGGGGCGGCGCTGCACAGGTGCTGGCCACGGTCAGCGGCCCGGCCAAGGCCCAGCTGGCCAAGGAGGCCGGCGCCGCGCATGTGATCAACTACCGCGAGCCGGACGCGGCCGACCAGATCCGGTCGGCGGCGGGCGGCCCGGTGGACCGGGTCGTAGAGGTGGCGCTGGGCGCCAATCTGGCGCTGGACCTGGCCGTGTCCCGGCCGGACACGGTCGTGGTCAGCTACGCGGCCGAGGCCACCGACCCGGTGCTGCCGGTCCGGGCTTGCATGACGGCCAACGTGGTGCTCCGGTTCATCCTGATCTACCGGGTCCCCGCCGCCGCGCTGGACGAGGCGGCGGCCGGCCTCACCGCCGCGCTGGGCGCCGGGGCACTGTCCGAGCTGCCGGTGCACCGGTTCGCCCTGGACGAGATCGTCGCCGCGCAGGAGGCGGTCGAGCACGGCGTCGGCGGCAAGGTGCTGGTCATCCCGGGCTGACCGGGAAACCGGATGGCCGGGCCCGCACGCGTGCGGGCCCGGCCATCCGGCTAGCAAACGGCTGGTTTCCCGGCCGTCACCCGCCGATCGACCGCAGGCCGGAGATGAACGCCGCCCCGGCCGGGGTGCCGATCCCACTCATGTTGTCGTACCCGGGCAGCGTCACCTGCCCGGTGTAGCCGCCCATCTTCGTGCTCTGGTCGTCGAACGTGGTCAGCGCCCACAGGCCGCAGTCGTGCGGGGGACAGGCCACGCCCCGGTACGCGACCGGGCTGCTGCTGGTCAGCGGCAGCGTGTCGTGCAGCGCGCTCGCGTCCGTCTGGTAGAGCTTGTACAGCACCGGGTCGACGAACCCGAACGCAGCCGGCTGGCCCTGCTGGGCCGCGGTCACCAGGCCGGCCACCAGCGGGGCGGACTCGCTCGTGCCGCCGACCGGGAACTGGCCGTAGGTCGGTGGCTTGCCGCTCTTGTTGTGGAACGTGAGGTAACCCACCGCGGCCCCGGTGAACGGGTCGGCGTCGGCGCTGATGTCCGGCACCGAACGGACCGTGCCGCCCCGGTTGCCCGGCGGCGTGACCAGGGCCGTGGGCACCACGCCGTCCTGGTAGGACGGCTCGGCCCAGATCAGGCTGGGGCCGCCGCCCGCGGCGCCGTACTCGCCCAGGAACAGCCAGCTCGTGCCGTTCAGCAGGGATAGCCCTTCGGACCAGCCGGTCTCGAACAGCCGGCTGCCGCCCTTGCCGATGCCGAGCGTGGTGCCGCCGACCGCGATGGCGTCCGGGTCGCTGGCCGGCTCGAAGACGCTGGATGCGTCGCCGGAGGAGAAGTACATGCCGACGCCCTCGGCCGCCGCCTGCACCAGGATCGTGTGCTCGATGTCGGTCAGCGCGGGGGCCTGTTCTTCCGACCCGCTGCCCCAGGAGTTGGACGCGACCGTGGCCAGCGGGTGGCCGCCGGTGCCCAGCACGGCCAGGTCGGCGTTGAACAGGCCCTGCAGGCCGTAGTCGCCCTGGTTGCAGCTGTCCCCGCCGACCACTAGCTGGTGGGCGCCCGGGGCCATCGAGTAGGACATCTCGACGTCGAGCTGTTCCTCGATGTCGAACGGGTCCCCGCATTGGCTGCCCCGGCCCAGGGACAGCTCGCTGTACCGGCTGCCAGCCGGCCCGGGCAGCCCGTTGGCCTTGGCGTAGTCGTGCAGGGTGAGGAACATGTCCGGGGTGAGGCCCAGCTCGACCAGCGCGACCGTCTGGCCGCTGCCGGTGGCCGTGGTGCTCGCCCCGTAGGCCTTGCGCAGCTGGCTGCCGCTGTAGCCGCAGTTGTCCGTCGGGAACGAGGTGACGCCGAACTGCTTGGGCAGCCCGGTCGCGACGTGCTCCCCGTAGTAGAACGAGCAGGGCGCCGCCTTGGGCTTGGCGGCCACCGTGGGCCGCGGCGTCGTCTTGCCGATCGCGGTGGCGCCCGGCCGCTGCAGCGGCAGCACCGGCGCGGCGTTGTCCAGGCCGGTCACGCCGACCACGCTGCCGGACAGCGAGCTGGGCACAGAGATGGCGCTGTCGTTGGCGCGCAGCTGATACGGGCCGGCGCTGACCCCCGCGGTCTTCGGGTACAGCTTCAGCTGGGTGTGGAACGCCGCGTTGATCGCTGACGCCGACCCGGTGGCCCGGACGTAGGTGCGCAGCGGGCTGGCCTTGACGCCGGTGAAGCCCGCGCCGCGCAGCCAGGTCCCGACCTTGGCCGCCTCGGCGGTGGACGCGCCGAATTCGGCCGCATAGGCGGCCGGGCGCAGGTAGCGGTGGAATGACGCGCTGCCCGGCGTGCTCACCGCGGCGGCGAAGCCCTCCGCCTTGGTCAGCCGCGGCCGGAGCCACACCTGGACCGACAGTCGCTGGCCGGCGGCCACGGTACCGGTCGCCGCGGTGTGGCTGGTGAATGGCACGGCGCTGCCCGCGAGGCGGACTACCGCCGGAGTGGGCGACGCGGCTGCTAATCCGCTCCCGGCCACGATGGTCATGCCGATCATCGCCGCGGTCGCGCTGGCGGCTGCGATGAACGTCCTCGTTCTGGACATGGTCCCCCTGTCTCGTGTGTTGTTGCTGACCCGTCCGGGGCCTTCCGGTGTGGCGGCCCCAGGTTGTCTATACCAAGCCGAAAGCGGCGATAAAGGCACACCTGCCAAATCGTGACGAAATATTAGGAATGGTGGCACATGCGTAGGAAATCGCACGAGAGTTCGCTCGGCCCGCCATTTGCCGCTGACCAGGCGCGAGCCCGGGGAAGGGCCAGGCCGACGGCCCGGCGGGGCCGGCCGACGGCCCGGCGGGGGCCGACGGCCCGGCGCGGGGATCTGGCGCCCCCGCTCAATGGTTACGTATAGTAGTGAGGCAGATACAAAGAGCATCAGGAGGGCGAATGGACACTGAAGCCGGTAGCCCCGGCAGCCAGCGGCCGGGCCGCCCTGGCCAGCCGGGCGCCCGGATCCTGGTGGTCGAGGACGACCCGGAGGCGGCCGCCTACGTGCTGCACGTGCTGCGCGGCCGGGGCGGGTTCACGGTCACCCACACGGTGGACCCGGCCGACGCGCTGCGCCAGGCCACGGCGGCCCGCTGGGACCTGGTGCTGACCGACGTGGAAATGCCGGGAATGACCGGGATCGAGCTGCTCGGAAAGCTCCGCGAGATAGCCCCGCACCTGCCGGTGGCGGTGCTCACCGCGCACCCGTCGGTGGACTACGCGGTCCAGGCGCTGCGCAACAGCGCCGACGAATTCCTGGAGAAACCGGTCGAGCCGGACCGGCTGGTGGCGGTGGTGGCCGGCCTGGTGGCCCGGGGCCGGGCCGCCCGCGAGGCCACCCGGCAGAGCGTGCTGGCCATCGGCGCGCACCCGGACGACGTCGAGATCGGCGCGGCCGGCACCCTGCTCGCGCACCGCCGGATGGGCCATGACGTGTCGATCCTGACCCTGAGCCGGGGCGCGCGCGGCGGCCTGGAGGACACCCGGGCCAGCGAATCGCAGCAGGCGGCCGAGGTCATCGGGGCCACCCTGTACCACGAGAACCTGCGGGACACCAGCATCGGCGAAGGGGACCCGACGATCGGCGTGATCAGCCGGGTGGTGGCCGAGGTCCGGCCCACGGTGATCTACACCCACTCGCTGCATGACGTGCACCAGGATCACCGGAACACGCACCGGGCGGCGCTGGTCGCGGTGCGCGGGGTGGGCCGGGTGTACTGCTTCCAGTCGCCCTCGGCCACCGTGGACTTCCGGCCCACCCGGTTCGTGCCCATCGACGGCCAGCTGGACGGCAAGCTGGCCGCCATCGACGCGTTCGCGTCCCAGGTGGAGATCCGGGCCTATCTGGAGCCCGACCTGATCTCGGCGACCGCGCGCTACTGGTCGCGGTACTGCGAGTCGCGCTACGCCGAGCCGTTCGAGGTGGTCCGGGAGAGCGCCGGGACCAGCCAGCAGGACCTGACCCCGGCCAAGGGTGTGCTGCGCGGCGAGAACGACGGGGCCGCCGCGACGCCGCAGCGGCGCGCGGACGCCCCGCCGGATGTGCTGGCCACGACAACCAAGGAGGTGCCGGATGCAGCCAGATGAGACGGCCTGGCCGCCGGCCACGGTGCTGGTCACCGGGGCGGGCGGACCGGCCGCGGTGTCAGTGATCAAGTCACTGCGGGCCGACCCCAGCGTGCGGCTGGTGGCGGCGGACATGGATGCCTGGGCGGCCGGGCTGTACCTGCTGCCGCCGGCTGACCGGACGCTGATCCCGGCCGGCCTGGACCCGGACTTCGCCGCCGTGCTGCTGGCCAGGTGCGTGGCCCTCGGCGTGGACGTGCTCATTCCCACCGTGGACGCGGAGATGCGCCCCCTGGCCAGCGCCCGGGCCGAATTCGCCACGGCCGGCATCGAGCTGATGCTGGCCCCGGCCCGCGCGCTGGATCTCACCCTGGACAAGCTGGCCCTGGCCTGCTGCTGCGCCAGTCATGTCCTGGTGCCGCGGACGGAGCTGTTCGACGCCTCAGTCGATCCCGGCTCCTGGGGCTACCCGGTGGTGGTCAAGCCGCGGACCGGCAGCGGCTCCCGGGACATCTCGGTGGTGCTGTCCAGCCAGGAACTGGCCGGCCTGCCCCGGTCGGACGCGTTCATCATCCAGGAGTACCTGCCCGGCGAGGAGTACTCGATCGACGTGCTGGCCGATGCCGGCGGCCACGTGATCGCCTCGGTGCCCCGGGTGCGGGCCCGGGTGGACTCCGGGGTTTCGGTGGCCGGGCGGACCATGCACGACCCGGGGCTGGAGCGCTTCGGCGCCACCGTGGCCACCGCCACCGGCCTGACCTACATCGCCAACGTCCAGGCCCGCCGGGACGCCGCGGGGCGGCCCGCGCTGCTGGAAGTGAACCCGCGGGCGCCCGGTGCGCTGCCGCTGACCATGGCCAGCGGGGTGGACATGCCGCGGCTGGCCCTGGACGCGCTCCGCGGCCGCCCGGTGCCGGAGCACGTGGACTTCCACGAGACGGCCATGGTCCGCTACCTTGACGAGCACTTCATGGACCTCAGCGAGGTACAGAAGCTCGCGGCGTGAGGGTTCGATGATGGTGCTGCCTGCCCTCGACGAGGACCACCACGTGCACTCGGTCTTCTCCGACGACGCGGTGAGCAGCCTGGACCAGAACGTGCGGGCTGCGCGCCGGCGCGGCCTGCGGATCGTCTGCTTCGCCGATCACGTGCGCCGCGACTCGCCCTGGGTGGCCGACTACACGGCCGCGGTGGCCGCGCTCCGGCCCGTGCCCGGGCTCGAGCTGGTCGCCGGGGTAGAGGCCAAGATCCTCGACAGCCAGGGGCAGCTGGACGTGCCCGCGCAGCTGCCCGGGGTGGACCGGGTGCTGATCGCCGATCATCAGTTCCCCGGCGAGGCCGGCCCGGTGCACCCCCGGGAGGTCCGGGCGCAGCTGGCCGCGGGCCAGCGAACCCCCGAGGAGGTGATCGATGGCCTGATCTCGGCCACGGTCCGCGCGCTCGGCCAGGTGGCCGCCGCGCAGCTCGCCCACTTGTTCAGCCTGCTGCCCAAGATGGGGCTGGCCGAGTCGGATGTGCCCGGCCCGGCGCTGGCCAAGCTGGCCCAGGCCGCGCGGCGCGCGGGCGCCCGGCTGGAGGTCAACGAGAAATGGGCCTGCCCATCGGCCCGGGTGATCCGGGTCTTCGCCACGGCCGGGGTGCCGCTCGTGCCCAGCACGGACAGCCATGACTGTGCCGATGTCGGCCGGTACGGGACGGTCCCGGACCTGCTCGCCGCGGCCGAGGCTAGCCAGGTGCCCGGATGATCGTCCTGGCTATCGCCTACACCGGGTTCCGCTGGGTGCTCACGGCGCTGGTGCTGGCGGGCGCGGTGCCGCTGCTCGCGGCCAGCTACCAGTACCTGCTGGTGGCCCTGCACTTCCGGCGGAACCACTACGGGGACGTCGCGCCGTACTTCCCGCGCACCGCCATCCTGATCCCAGCCTGGAACGAGGCCGCGGTGATCGGGGCGTCCATCGACCGGCTCGTGGAGCTCGAGTACCCGCCGGACGCCCTGCGCATCTACGTGGTGGACGACGCGAGCACCGACGACACGCCGGATGTGATCAAGGCCAAGGCCGTCGAGTACCCGGGCCAGGTCGTGCACCTGCGCCGGCAGAAGGGGGGCGAGGGCAAGGCGCACACGCTGAACCACGGCCTGCGGATCATCCTGTCCGATGACTGGATGCAGGCGCTGCTCATCATGGACGCCGATGTGATCTACGAGCCAGCCTCGCTGCGCTCGATGACCCGGCACCTGGCCGACCCCCGGGTCGGCGCGGTCACCGCGTACATCAAGGAGGGCAGCCGCCCCGGCAACTACCTGACCCGGTTCATCGGGTTCGAGTACATCACCGCGCAGGCGGCGGCCCGGCGCAGCCAGAACGTGCTCGGCGCGGTCGCCTGCCTGGCCGGCGGCGCGCAACTGCACTCCCGGGTCAACCTGGAGGCCATCGGCGGTCGGATCGACACGTCCTCGCTGGCCGAGGATACGTTCACCACGTTCAAGACGCAGCTCGCGGGGAACCGGGTGGTGTTCGAGCCGCACGCCATCGTCTGGGCCGAGGAGCCCGGCAACATCGGCGGACTGTGGAAGCAGCGGCTCCGCTGGGCCCGGGGCAACGTCCAGGTCACCAAGCAGTTCGGCCGTCTGTGGTGCCGCCCGAGCCGGACGCACCGGCTGGGCAGCGTCAGCTTCTCGGTGTTCTGGTTCTGCCTGTTCCTGCTGCCCATCTTCATGATCCTCGCCTCGGCGTCGCTGATCATCCTGTACTTCTCCGACTTCGCGATGGCCTGGGTCGTGTTCCACGTGCTGTGGATCATCAACGCGCTGACCTTCGTGTTCATCACCGCGTTCGTGCTCATGGTCGATCCGGAGACGGGACGGCACACGTGGGTGGAGGGCGTTCTGTTCCCGGGCGCGATCAGCCTGTCCATCATCATCGCGGCCTGCTTTCCCCGGCTGCTCCGGATGATCTTCTACGACGCGCTGCCCGAGGTGGGCATCGTGCTGACGTTCGCGGAACGGCGTGGCCTGGTGCTGTTCGCCTACGCCTGGCTGGCGCTCTCCATGGTGGTGGCCTACCTCGGTAAAGCGATTGAGCCGCGGCGGTTCGGGCGGCTGCTGTCCACCGTGTTCATCTACCTCGCGGGCTACGGGCCGCTGCTCTGCGCGTGCACGTTCGCCTCCTACGTCAAGGAACTGAGCGGCGCCGAGATGAAGTGGGACAAGACCGAGAAGACCGGCAAGGTGGCGATGCCGAAGTGATGCGCAGGCAGCCTGGCCCGGCCACCCGGGAGGAGTCCGCCGCAGCGGCGAAATTCGATGCGGAGATCAAGGATGCCGTCCGGTACGAGAAGGGCTTGGTGTTCAAAGCGCTGATCGCCCTCGCTCTGGTCGCCGCCGTCGTGCTGGCCCGGCTGCTCTACCTGGCCTGAACCCCCGCCAGAGCCGGCCCACGCATGAACCGCCGCCTGACGGGCACTGTGTCCAGCCATGTCCACGCCTTCCCCCGCCCCCGCGCCAAAGGGGGGCGCCGCCGACTGGACTGACGAGCGAGGAACGAGCGAGGAGGGAAGTCGGCGGGTCCAGCCCCCCGGAGGCGCAAGGGAGCAGAGCCTGGCCCCGTTGATCGCGGTGACCGTGGCCACGCTGGTCTTCACCGTGCTGCTGATCGCGGTGCGGCTGCGCTGGGGCCCGCTGGAGGCGGCCGACCACGCCGCCGCGGCCCGGCTGAACGGCCTCATCGCCGGGCACCCGGCGCTGGTCGCGGTCGTCAAGGCGGTCACCTGGCTGGGCAGCGACGGCGTGCTGTGGACCGTGCTCGGCCTGTCCGCGGCCGTGCTGGCCGCCCGGCGCCGCTGGCGGCTGGCCAGCTATCTGCTGGTCACCGGCGCGGGCGCCCTCGTTCTGGACCCGATACTCAAGTCCCTGGTCGGCCGGCTGCGCCCGGTGGTGGCCCACCCCATCGCGCACGGCACCGGGAACAGCTTCCCCAGCGGGCACTCGCTCGGCTCGATCGTCTGTTACGGCGCCGTGCTCGTGGTCTTCCTGCCCGTCACCCGGCCGGGCTGGCCGCGCACCGCCCTGCGGTACGGAATCTGCACGCTCATCGCGGCCATCGGGATCAGCCGCCTCCTGCTCGGCGTGCACTACCTGTCCGATGTGGTCGGCGCGTGGGCGCTGGGCCTCACCTGGCTGGGCGTAACCACGCTCGCCTTCGATCCGCTCTTCTCACCCCCGGAGGCCACCATGGCCCGCAGACCTGCCCGCCGCAATGCCCGCATCGCGGCGGGCGTCCTCGTCGCCTGGGTGCTGATCCTCGGCGTCGTCGTCGGCTTCGGCGAGCTCGTGGTCAAGGACAGCCATAACCGCTGGCTGGGCGACACGGCCATCCCGCGCTGGTTCGCCGCGCACCGCACACCGGCCGGCAACCACTGGAGCGATGTGATCAGCGTGTGCTGCGCCACCACCGGCATCCTCGTGGTGGCCGTGGCCGCGTGCCTGCTGTTCCTGCTGTTCATCCGGCACTGGCGGCCGGTCATCTTCCTGGCCGTGGTGATGTTCGGCGAACTGGCCGCGTTCCTGGCCGCGGCCGCGGTGGTCAAGCGGCCCCGGCCGTACGTGCACCACCTCGACCACCACCTGCCCACCTCGGCCTACCCGTCCGGGCACGTGGCCGCCACCTGCTGCCTGTACATCGCGATCGCGATCGTGGTCATCGGGCATGCCCGCGGCTGGTGGCGCTGGCTGTTCCTGGTCCCGGCCATCGTGATGCCGGTGCTGATCGCGCTGTCCCGGATGTACCGCGGCGAGCATCACCCCACCGACGTCGCGGGCAGCCTCATCTTCGCCGCGCTCTGGCTGACCGCGACCACCCTGCTGATCAAGCCCAACGCCGTCCCGGCGGCGGCGAGGCAGGGGGCGAGCCGGCTGGGAACATCAGCTGCCCTGCGGCGGTTGACTACCCGTGACCCTCACCGACCTGCTGCCCGGCAAGCCTGAGCCCGACGCTGTCTTCGACAGTTTCGCCGGCTGGGCCAAAGAGCAGGGGCTGGCCCTCTATCCGCATCAGGAAGAGGCCCTGATCGAGGTGGTGTCCGGGGCCAACGTCATCCTGTCCACGCCGACCGGCTCGGGCAAGAGCCTGGTCGCCATGGGCGCCCACTTCGCCGCGCTGGCCGACGGCCGCCGCTCGTTCTACACCGCGCCGATAAAGGCCCTGGTGTCGGAGAAGTTCTTCGCGCTGTGCGCCGCGTTCGGCCCGGACCGCGTCGGCATGATGACCGGGGACGCCAGCGTCAACGCGACCGCGCCCATCATCTGCTGCACGGCCGAGGTGCTGGCCAGCATCGCGCTGCGGGACGGTGCGGACGCCGACGTCGGCCAGGTGGTGATGGACGAGTTCCACTATTACGCCGACCCGGACCGCGGCTGGGCCTGGCAGGTGCCGATCATCGAGCTGCCCCGCGCCCAGTTCGTGCTGATGTCCGCGACCCTGGGCGACGTCACCCGGTTCGAGTCCGACCTGACCCGGCGCACCGGGCGGCCGACCGCCGTCGTCCAGTCCGCTGAGCGCCCGGTGCCGCTGACCTACTCCTACGTGACCACGCCGCTGCACGAGACCCTGGAGGAGCTGCTCAGCACCCACCAGGCCCCCGTCTACGTGGTGCACTTCACCCAGGCCGCGGCGCTGGAGCAGGCCCAGGCGCTGATGAGCGTGAACGTCTGCTCCCGGGCCGAGAAGGACGAGATCGCGGCGCTGATCGGCGGCTTCCGGTTCACCGCCGGCTTCGGGAAGGCCCTGTCCCGGCTGGTCCGGCACGGCATCGGAGTCCATCACGCCGGGATGCTGCCCAAGTACCGCCGGCTGGTGGAGACCCTGGCCCAGGCCGGGCTGCTGAAGGTCATCTGCGGGACCGACACCCTGGGCGTGGGGATCAACGTGCCGATCCGGACGGTCCTGTTCACCGCCATGTCCAAGTACGACGGGTCCAAGACGCGGCTGCTCCAGGCGCGTGAGTTCCACCAGATCGCGGGCCGGGCCGGCCGGGCCGGCTTCGACACCACCGGCCGGGTGGTGGTGCAGGCCCCCGAGCACGTGGTGGAGAACGAGCGCCTGCTGGCCAAGGCCGGTGACGACCCGAAGAAGCGCCGCAAGGTGGTCCGCAAGAGGCCGCCCGAGGGGTTCATCGCGTGGGGGCAGCCCACCTACGAGCGGCTGGTCGCCGCCGACCCCGAGCCGCTGACGTCCAGCTTCAAGGTCACCCACGCCATGCTGCTCAACGTGATCAGCCGGCCGGGTGACGCGTTCACCGCCATGCGGCACCTGCTGACCGACAACCACGAGGACCGGGCCGCCCAGCGCCGGCACATCCACCAGGCGATCGCGATCTACCGGGCGCTGCTGGCCGGGGGAGTGGTGGAACGGCTGGCCGAGCCGGACGCCGAGGACCGGCGGGTCCGGCTCACCGTGGACCTCCAGTTCGACTTCGCGCTGAACCAGCCGCTGTCCCCGCTGGCGCTGGCCGCGATCGACCTGCTGGACCGCGAGTCGCCGTCCTACCCGCTGGACGTGGTGTCGATCATCGAGGCCACCCTGGACAATCCGCGCACGGTGCTGTCCGCCCAGCTGTTCAAGGCCCGCGGTGAGGCCGTCGCCCAGATGAAGGCCGACGGCATCGACTACGACACCCGGATGGACCTGCTGGACTCGGTCACCTATCCGAAGCCGCTGGACGATCTGCTCGAGGCCGCGTACGACATGTACCGGCGCGGGCACCCGTGGGTGGCCGACTACCAGCTGGCGCCGAAGTCGGTGGTGCGCGACATGTACGAGCGGGCCATGACGTTCGTGGAGTACGTCGGGTTCTACGGCCTGTCGCGCTCGGAGGGCCTGGTGCTGCGCTACCTGGCCGACGCGTACAAGGCGCTCCGCAACACGGTGCCGGCCGAGGCCAAGACGGAGGAGCTCACCGACCTGATCGAGTGGCTCGGCGAGCTGGTCCGCCAGGTCAACTCCAGCCTGCTCGACGAGTGGGAGCAGCTCCGGGACCCGTCCGGCGCGCTGGTCGCCCAGGCGGAGGCGGGGCCGCCCGCCGTCACCCGGAACGTCCGCGCGTTCCGGGTCCTGGTCCGCAACGCCCTGTTCCGCCGGGTCGAGCTGGCCGCGCTGGGGCGTTATGCGGAATTGGGCGAGCTGGACGCCGACGCGGGCTGGGACGCCGCGGCCTGGTCGGAGGCGGTGGAGCCCTACTTCGAGGTGCACGACGAGATCGGCACCGGCGCGGACGCGCGCGGGCCAGCCTTGCTGATCATCGACGACGGGGCGGACCGCTGGCGGGTCCGGCAGATCTTCGACGACCCGGCCGGCCACCACGACTGGGGGATCAGCGCCGAGGTCGACCTGCCCGGCTCCGCCGAGGCGGGCGAGGCGGTGCTCCGGGTGACCGAGGTGGGCCAGCTCTAAGGCCCGCCGGGGCGACACGCGGACGGGCCCGGGATCACCGGGAATGCCGTGTCCGTCAGGCATCATGGCGCTGACAGCCCTCACCGGTCGGCCTTCCCCCGGATCGGAGTGCGCGCGCCGCGATGCGACTGATCCACACCTCAGACTGGCACCTGGGCCGCACGCTGCACGGAGCGGACCTGCTCGCTCACGCCGAAGCGTTCCTGGACTGGCTGCTCGCCGAGGCGCAGCGGCACGAGGTCAACGCCGTGCTGGTGGCCGGGGACGTCTACGACCGGGCCGTGCCGCCCACCGACGCGGTCAAGATCCTCGACCGGGCGCTGCTCCGGTTCGCCACGGCGGGCATTCCGATGGTGCTGACCAGCGGCAACCACGACTCGGCGGTCCGGCTCGGCTTCGCCGCCGGGCTCAGCCAGGCGGCCGGCATCTACCTGCGCACGTCGCTGGCTGACGCGGCCCGCCCGGTGCTGCTGTCCGACGAGCACGGCCCGGTGGCCATCTACGGCGTCCCCTACCTGCTGCCCGACGCGGTCCTGGCCGAGCTGGACTGCGGGCGGTCCCACGAGGCGGTGCTCACCGCGGTCACCGCGCGGATCCGCCAGGACGCCGCGGACCGCGGCATCGACCGCACCGTGGTCATGGCGCACGCGTTCGTCACCGGCGCCCACCCCACCGATTCTGAACGAGACATCCGGGTCGGTGGCGTCGCCGGTGTCCCGGCCGGCGTGTTCGGCGGGTTCAGCTACGCCGCCCTGGGTCACCTGCACGGCCAGCAGGCGGTTGGCGCTGGTGAAACTGGCACGGTGGTGCGGTACTCCGGCTCGCCGCTGGCCTTCTCGTTCGGCGAGAAGAACCACGCCAAGTCGGTCACCCTGGCCGACCTCGACGGCGCCGGGCAGGTCACCGTGACCAAGCTGGCCACGCCGGTGCCCCGCCCGCTGCGCGAGGTGCGCGGCCGCCTCGATGAGCTGCTGGCCCGGGCGGACAGCGACCTGGCCGACCTGGCCGGCGCGTGGGTCAAGGTGGTGCTCACCGACCCGGTGCGCCCGGCCGCCCCGATGGAGCGGCTGCGCGAGAGGTGGCCGCACACCCTGGTCCTCGACTTCGACCCGGACGGCGGCCTGCCCGGGGCCGCGGCCGACCTGGCCCGGCTGGCCGCCGCCACCGACCCGGTCGAGATCTGCGGCCTGTTCGTGGAGTTCACCAGCGGCGGCGAGCCGGACGAGGCGCAGCGTGCCGTGCTCCGCGCGGCCGTCGAGGCGGCCCAGCACGCGGAAGCCGCCGCCTGATGCGGCTGGACCGGCTGGAGGTCACGGCGTTCGGCCCGTACGCGTCAACGCAGCGGATCGACTTCTCGCGGCTGTCCGGCAGCGGCCTGTTCCTGCTCGAAGGGCCGACCGGGGCGGGCAAGACGACCATCCTGGACGCGATCACGTTCGCCCTCTACGGCGGGCTGGCCGGCACGGACGCGGCCGAGGACCGGCTTCGCTCGCACTTCGCGCCGCCGGACGCGGAGCCCTCGGTCAGGCTGGAGTTCTCCGTCGCCGGGGTGGCCTACCGGCTGCGCCGGGTGCCCGAGCACCGTCGGCCCAAGAAGCGCGGCGAGGGCTTCACCACCGAGGCGGCGCAGGTGCACCTGGAGCGCCGCGAACGGGACGCCTGGGTCAGCCTGACCGCCAACAAGGCCGAGGCGGGTGAGCTGATCAGCGAGCTGATCGGGCTGAACCGGGCCCAGTTCACCCAGGTGATGCTGCTGCCACAGGGCGAGTTCGCCAGGTTCCTCCGGGCCGCGGACGACGAGCGGCGGGTGCTGCTGTCCAAGCTGTTCGGCACCGAGCTCTACGACCGGATCACCGGCTGGCTGGACCAGCAGCGGGCCGCCGCGCAGCGCGCACAGGCGCAGGCCCGGGCGGCCATCGACACGGCGGTGTCGGCCGCGGCCGAGGCGGCCGGGCTGGACGGCGCGGCGCGCGCCGAGCTGCTCGGGCTGCCGCCCGCGGACCGGGCCACCCGGCTCAAGGAGCTCGGCGCCGACCTGGCCGGCCACGCTGCGGTCACCGCCGACGGGCTGGAGGTGGCCGCGGCCCGGACCGCCGAGCTGTCCGCCGCCGGCGAGCGCGCCCGGCAGCAGTCGGCCGTGATGACGAGGCTGACCGCGGCCCGGGACCGGCTGGCGGCGCACGAGGCGGAACGCGGTGAGCACGAGGACCGGGCCGCCCGGCTGGCCGCGGCCCGGCGCGCGGAACCGGTCCGGCCGCTGCTGGCCGCGCTGGCCGAGGCGGACCAGGCGGCCGGCGCGGCCGCCGCGGCGCTGCACGAGCTCAGCCCCGGGACGGACGAGACCATGCCCGCGGGCCAGGTGCTGGACCGGGCGCAGGCCGCCGAGCAGCAGGCGGCGGCGCTGGCGCACCTGGCTGTGGCCGAGGCCGACCTGCCGGGGCGGCTCGCCACCCTGAGCGGCTTGGCGCAGGCGGCGGCGGACGCGGCCGGGCGGGCCGGCTCGCTGGAGGCGGCGCGGCTGGACCTGCCGGAGCGGATCACCGGGCTGGACGAGCAGCTGGCCGCGGCCAGGCTGGCGGGGTCCGGGCTGGGCGCGGCCCGCGAGCAGCAGGCGGCGGTCGGCCGGCGCGCGGCGGCCGCGGCGCGGCTGGCCGGCCTGGAGCGGCGGCTCGCCGAGCACGACGCGGCCCTGCGGGACGCCGTTGACGCGCACCAGGCCCTGGTCGATGAGCACCAGCGGCTGATGGAGGCCCGGCTGGCCGGGATGGCGGCCGAGCTGGCCAGCCAGCTGACCGACGGGGCGCCGTGCCCGGTCTGTGGTTCGGCCGCGCATCCCGCCCCGGCCGAGGCCAGCCTGGGGCTGGTGTCCGCCGCGGACGTCGCGGACGCGGCCGTCCGGCGGGACGCCGCGGCCGCCGAGCGGACGCGGGTGGCCAGCGAGCGGGAGGCGCTGGCCGGTGAGGTCGCGGCGTGCGCGGCGGTGGCCGACGGCGGCACCGAGAGTGGGCTAGCCGCCGCGGCGGCCGAGCTGGCCGCCCAGGTCGCCGAGGCCGACCAGGCCGTCGCGGACGCGGTCGGCCTGGCAGCCGAGCTCGCGGACCGCCGCGCCGAGCTGGACCGGGTCAGCGAGGAGCTGCGCGACGCGGCGGCCGCCGCGGCCGCCGCGCAGGCGCAGGCCGACACGGCGGGCCAGGACGTGGCCGCCTTGCGGCAGGACATCGCGGCCGCCGCGCAGGAGCACCCGTCGGTAGCCGCGCGGCAGGCGGCGCTGCGCCGGGCGGCCGCGGCGGACCAGGACCTCGCGGCGGCGCTGGACGCGCTGGCCGCGGCCCGCGCCGACCAGGCCAGGGCGCAGGACCGGGCCAGCCAGGAATCGGCGGCCCGCGGGTTCGGCCAGCCGGGCCACGCCAGCGCGGCGCTGCTCGCCCCGGCGGGGCAGGACGAACTGGCCGCCGAGGTGGCCGGCTGGACCGAGACGCTGGCCGGGCTGCGCGCCGCGGCCGAGGCGGACGACCTGGCCGGGCTCGACCCAGCCCGCGCGGACGAGGTGCACGCGGCCGCGGGCCGCGCCGCGGCGGCGCTGGCGCACGCCGGGGAAGCGGAGCGGGAGGCGCGGGCCGCGCACCAGGGCTGGGCGACCAAGGCGGCCCGGCTGGAGCAGCGGCTGACCGAGCTGGAGGCGGCCCAGCAGGACGCCGAGGAGCTGGACGAGCGGACCGCGCCGGTGCTCAGCCTGGCCGGGCTGGCCAAGGGCATGGAGGGGCAGCGCCGGGTGGCGCTGACCACGTACGTGCTGCGGCACTGGTTCGGCCAGGTGGTCGCGGCGGCCAACGTCCGGCTGTCGGCCATGTCGTCCGGCCGCTACGAGCTGCGGCGCACCGACGAGGGCGGGTCGCGGCGGGAACGCGCCGGGCTGACCCTGGCTGTGATCGACCGGCACACCGGGGCGGAACGCAGCCCCCGGTCGCTGTCCGGCGGGGAGACGTTCTACACCTCGCTGGCCCTGGCCCTCGGCCTGGCCGACGTGGTCAAGGCGGAGGCCGGGGGAGTGGACCTGGACACGCTGTTCATCGACGAGGGCTTCGGCGCGCTGGACACCGAGACGCTGGACCAGGTGATGGCGGTCATCGACGAGTTGCGCGACCGCGGCCGGGTGGTCGGCATCGTCAGCCACGTGGCCGACCTGAAGGACCGGGTGCCGGAACGGCTCGAGGTGCGGCGCTGCCCGGACGGCTCCTCGGCCGTCCGGGTCGTGGCCTGAGCCTGATCCCGGCCCGGGTGCGGCTGCCGCTGGGCGGCCGGCCGTCCGTCCGCAGTCCCGCACTTCCTGGTTCCCACCAGGCACTATGCTGGTCGCGCACGGCAGGGGACGCCGGGACGAGCGACACGCACAGGGGGCGCAGGTTGAAGCTCGCGGAGTGGGGCCGGGCCGGGCTCAAGCGGCCCCGGGTGACGAAGATGAGCGTCGCGGTGCTGGCCGCGCTGGTGCTCGCGGTGACCGCGGCGGGCGCGGCGGCCGCGCTGACCACCGCTGCCGGGTCTCCGCTCGCCAGCCACCCGCGGCTGCCGGTCGCGTACAACGGCCTGGACGGCTGGGCGCACGGCCGGGTCCGGCCAGCCGTGCTCTACGTCGGCGGCACGACCGCGTTCCTGCGCACCCGGCACTGGTCGCGCTGGTCCCGCACGTCCGCGTTCACCCGGGGCACGCTGTGGGTGGACAACTGCCGGCCGGACTGCGCGTCCGGCCACTTCCGCACCTACCCGGCCCAGGTCACGCTCTCCCGGGTGACGGACCGGAAGGGCGTCGGGTTCTTCTCCCGGATGCGGCTGCGCTACCAGCACGGCGGGGCGCGCGACTACGGGTACCGCTGGGGCACCTACCCCGGCGCCACCGTCCCGCTCTGGGTCGGCGGCCCAGCCTGACCAGCTAACTTCTCATCTCCCGCACGTCCACCCGCTCGTGCGCGCCCGGCCGCCCTTCGCGCGCCTGGCCGGATCCCGCGCGCCTGGCCGCTCCCCGCGCCGCCGCCGATTTGACATCTCCGTGTATCCGTGTGAACGTACGGACGTACGGAGGTGTGGTTAGTGTCCCCACGTGATCATGATCATCCAGTGGACCAGCGCCGGGTGGCCGCGGCGCGGGCTGACGCGCTGTCGGTCGGCGACGCCGGGCGGCTGGCCGGCCTGCTCGGGCTGCTCGCCGACCCGGTTCGCTCGCGCATCCTGTTCGCCCTGGCGACCGCCGGTGAGCTGTGCGTCGGCGACCTGGCCCTGGCCCTGGACGTGACCGAAGACCAGGTGTCCTACGCGGTGAAGATGCTGCGGCTGGCCGGGCTGGTCAGTTTCCGCAAGGACGGCCGGATCGTCTTCTACCGGCTCAGCGACGGCTTCCCGCACCAGCTGCTCGAGCACTGCCTGCGCCAGTTGCTGACCATTGCCGCGGCGGAGGTGGACTAATGCGGGTGATGGACGCGCTGGGCCACGCACTGGGCGTGGCGGGCTCGATGACCTGGCAGGTCACCTGGTCGCTGATCCTCGGCTTCACGCTGTCCGCGGTGGTGCAGGCCGTGATCCGCCGGTCCACCGTGGTCCGGCTGCTCGGCAGTGACCGGCCGGCCGCGCTGGCCCGGGCCACCGGGCTCGGCGCGGCCTCCTCGTCCTGTTCGTACGCGGCCGTGGCGCTGGCCCGCTCGCTGTTCCGCAAGGGCGCCAGCTTCACCGCGGCCATGGTGTTCGAGATCGCCAGCACCAACCTGGTCATCGAGCTCGGCATCATCCTGGCCCTGCTCATCTCCTGGCAGTTCACCCTGGCCGAGTTCATCGGCGGCCCGATCATGATCGTCTTGCTGGCGGTGGCGTTCCGGCTGTTCGTCCGGACCAAGCTGATCGACGCGGCCCGCGAGCAGGCCGACAAGGGCCTGGCCGGCTCGATGGAAGGGCACGCCGCGATGGACATGAGCATCGCGTCCGGCGGCAGCTTCTGGCGCCGGCTGCTCAGCCGGGACGGCTACACCTCGGTCAGCCACATCTTCGTGATGGAGTGGGCCGCGGTCCTCCGCGACGTGGTCATCGGCCTGCTCATCGCGGGCGCGGTCGGCGCCTGGGTGCCGAACTCGTTCTGGCAGCACCTGTTCCTCACCGGGCACCCGCTGGCCGCTCGGCTGTGGGGGCCGATCATCGGCCCGGTGATCTCGCTGCTCAGCTTCGTCTGCTCGATCGGCAACGTCCCGCTGGCCGCGGTGCTGTGGAACGGCGGGATCAGCTTCGGCGGGGTGATCTCGTTCATCTTCGCCGACCTGATCATCATCCCGATCCTGATCATCTACCGGAAGTACTACGGCACCCGGATGATGCTGGTGCTGCTCGGCACGTTCTACGCGACCATGGTGCTGGCCGGCTATATCGTCGAGTTCCTGTTCACCGGGCTGGGCCTGGTGCCGGCCGAGCGGAACGCGAAGGTCACCGAGGTGACCATCCAGTGGAACTACACCACCGTCCTCAACATCATCTTCCTGCTGTTCGCGGCCGCGCTGCTGGTCCGTTTCTTCCGGACCGGTGGCCGGGACATGCTGCGGATGATGGGCGGCGCCCCCGATCAGCCCGAGCACCACGCGCACGCGGCGCACGCGCACGGTGTAACCGAAGCGTGACCTGCCGAACCTGCTGACCTGAGAGCTTGCTCTATCACTGTATGTGTGCATAGAGTAACTTAAAGTCACTAGGTGGCCTGGGGGGCGGCATGTCTAGTCCGGGCAACGCGGAGCAGCAGGCAGCGCGGGAGAACCAGGGACCGGCTGCCCCGGCGCCGGACTTCGCCGCCGTCTTCGAGGCACTCCCCGGGTCTTTCCTGGTGCTCAGCCCAGAGCTGGTCATCCTGGCCGCCAGCGCGGCCTATCTGCGGGACGTCCGGACCACCCGGGACGCGCTCATCGGGCGGCCGATCCTGGAGGTGTTCCCGGACCGCCCGGACCCGGGTGGCCTGGTCACGCTGCGCGCCTCGCTGGACCGGGTCATGGCCAGCCAGCAAGCTGACACGATCGCGGTCCGGCGGTACGATCTCGGCCCGCTGGGCGCCGAGCCGGACACCCGGTACTGGAGCCTGGTCAACGTCCCGGTGCCGGGAGCCGGGGGCCGGCTCGACTACCTCATCCACTGGCTGGACGACGTGACCGACCTGGTCGGGTCGGCCGGTGAACAGGACTGGGCCGTCCCGGCGCCGGGCGGGGCCGCCGCCCGCACGGTGGCGGCGCTGCTGGCGCGGGCGCGGGAGCTGCAGGAGGGCAACCGGGCGCTGGAGCTGGCCAACCAGGCGCTGCATGACGCCTACGACGCCAAGAAGGAATTCGTTCAACCGGCTCAGCCATGAGCTGCGCACCCCGCTGAACACCATGCTCGGCTTTGGTGAACTGCTCCACATGGACGACATCAGCGCCCGGCACCGCGAGTGGATCACAATGACGCTGCAAGCCGGCCGCCAGCTGGTGCAGCTGCTCGATGAGGTGGGCGATGCCGCGCGGATCGAGGCGCGCACGCTGAGCCTGTCGCTCGGCGCGGTGCGGCTGGACACCGTCATCGCCGACGTGCTGGAGCTCATCCGGCCGCTGGCCCTGTCCTGCGGCGTGCGGCTGGCGCCGGCCCAGCCACCCGACGGCACCGCGTTCGTCCGCGCCGACGAGCAGCGGCTCCGCCAGGTCATGCTCAACCTGCTGGACAACGCGGTGAAGTACAACCACCCGGCGGGTACCGTCAAGGTGACCGTGGCGCGGCAGCCGGGCGACCGGTTCCGGATCTCCGTCACCGATACCGGCCGCGGGGTCGCCAGCCAGGATCTCGACCCGATGTTCCGGCCCTTCGAGCGGCTCGATGCGGCCCAGGCCGGGGTGACCGGGACCGGGCTGGGGCTGGCCCTGTCCCGCGACCTGACCGAGGCGATGGGCGGTACCGCCGGGGTCAGCAGCACACCGGGCGAGGGCAGTACGTTCTGGATCGAGCTGCCCGCCACCGAGCCGATGGCCGTGGCCCAGCTGGCCATCCAGCGCGACGAGATCGTCCGCAGCCGGTCCTACGCCGCGCCGCGCACCGTGCTGTACGTCGAGGACATGGTGGAGAACCTGCGGCTGGTCGAGCAGATCCTCAGCCAGCGCCCGTCGGTGACGGTGCTGGCCGCGATGCTCGGCGGGGTGGCGCTCGACCTGGCCAGCCAGCACCGGCCGGACGTGATCCTGCTCGACCTGAACCTGCCGGACATGGCCGGCGAGGCGGTGCTGGCCGAACTCGGGGCCAGCTCCGCGACCTGTGACATCCCGGTGGTGATCCTCAGCGCGGACGCCACCCAGCGCCGGGCCGACCAGGCCCGCGCCGAGGGCATCCACTGCTACCTGACCAAGCCCATCGACGTGCAGGGCCTGCTCCAGACGCTGGACAGCATCCTGGAGGAGACCCCGGCGGAGGCGGCCGCCGCCGAGTACGCCGAGCCGGCCTGGGTGGCGCGCCGGCCGCCCGGCGCGGCCGGTTAGCCCACCTCGGCCCGTTGGCCTGGCGCGGCTGGTTAGCCCGGCGCGCGCGGCGGCAGCCCGCGGCGGAGCACCCGCAGCAGGTCGTCGAGCACGTCGTCGGGCACCTGGCCGCCCGCCGTCCAGTCCGCCCAGCGCATCCCGATGAAGTTGCCGATCCCGGTGTACATGTACGCGATGACCTCGGGGTCGTACTGCGCGTCCACCTCCCCGGCCAGCTGAGCCTGGCGCACCCCGCGGGCGTAGCCGCGGGCCAGATGCTCGTAGTACTCGCGGTACAGGCCGGGTGCCACGAACTCCGACTCGCGGACGATGCGGTCCATCCACGGCCGCTCGGACAGCATGTCGAAGAACGCCCGGAACGAGGCCCGCTCGTGCTCCCGCTGGCCCGGCCCGGCCTGCTCGATGGCCTTTTTCATGGCCATCCGCAGATCGGCGTTGAGCTGGCGCACCACCGCGGTGAAGATCTCCGCCTTGGAGCCGAAGTGGGCGTAGAAGCTGCCGGTGGCCATCCCGGCCCGGGCACAGATGTCGGCCACCGTGGTCCGCTGGTAACTCCGCTCGCCGAACAGCTTCTCCGCGGCGGCCAGCAACCGCTGGGCCGGCGGCTGCCCGCGATCATCGGGCAGCCGCCGACTCGGTGCGACGGCCACGCCTGCTACCCCCGTCCGGGTTCCGGCACCGGGCCCGGCCTTAGCGGGCGCCCCGTGCGTATGTTAGGGCATCCCACTGGACGGGGCGGCTGGCGCGGAGCCGGTGTACGTGGTAATAGGGCTGGTCGGGGACGTGGTGGTGGTCAGGACCGGGCCCTGCTGCACGATGACCCCGTTCTTGATCACACCGATGTAGGCCCCGGTCATCCCGGAGTGCCCGGTGGCCGAGTAGGCGTACGGCGCCACCGCCGGGCCCTGTGGCAGGCCGCCCTCGATCGCCTTGACCAGGTCTTCCCGGGTCGGGTTCCGGCCGGCCTTGAGCATGGCCTGGACGAACGTGTAGGCGACCGCCTCACCGAACAGCACGTTGCCGTCGAACGGCAGCTTCGGGATGTACTGGTCGTGGATCTTCTTGAACAGCGCGATCCAGGAGTTGCCCGCGTCGCCCAGGGTGGGCAGGTAGCCGTCGGTGATGATGCCCTGGGTCAGCGCGTTGCCGGACACCTTCGCCCCGCCCTGCTTGGCGTACGCCTCGAGCAGCCCGGCCAGCGTGATCGGGTCGGCGCCCACGTCACTGACCACGAAGGTCGGGTTGAACCCGAGCTTGAGGCTGTTCAGCTTGAGCAGCGCGGTGAAGGCGGGCACGGTGAACGACACCACGACCTTGGCGCCGGACGCCTTGAGCGCCGCCACCTGCGGGCCGACGTTGATGTTGGTCGGGTCGTAGCTCTCCCTGCTGACCACGTCGGCCTTCGGGATCTCCATGTCGAGACCCTTCACGCCGTCCTTGCCGAACTCGTCGTCCTGGTAGAAGTAGCCGATCTTCTGCCCGGCGAAGTGCTGCTTGATGTACGTGCCGAGGATCTTGCCCTCGCGTACGTAGTCCAGCTGCCAGCCGAACGTCTCCGGCAAGGTGGACGGGGCATTCCAGCACTCACAGCCGGAGGCGACGAACACGTCCGGGACCTTCTCCTGGTTGAGGAACGGGGCCACCGCCAGGTGGGTGGGCGTGCCCAGCCCATCGAAGATCGCGTACACGTTGTCCTGCAGCACGAGCTGCTTGACCACGGACACCGTGTCGGTCGGGTTGTACTGGTCGTTGAGGTACTTGTAGACGATCTTCCGTCCGTCCACCCCGCCGTGTGCGTTGATGTAGGCGAAGTAGGCGTTCGACGCGGGCGCGATCTCGTCGTAGCCGGGGGCGGCCACCCCGGTCAGCGGCTGGTGGCTGCCGATGGTGATGGTGGTCGCGGTGATGCCCGGCGCCGAGGCGGTCAGCGCGCTGCTCTTGCTGCCCGAGCTGGAGCCGCCACTTGAGCCGCAGGCGCTGAGCAGCAGCGCGACGGCCGCAGTGGCGGCGACAGCGGGCAGGCCGACCCGGTGAGATCTGTTCATATCGACCCTTCTTCCTGGTGTTCGCTGGCTGACGCGCGGGGCTGGGGCGCTGGTGCGGCGGGCTGGCCGGCGGTATCCCGCCGGGCCCGGCCGGGCCAGCCGGGCACCCGGGCGGTGAGCAGCCGGTACAGCCGGACCAGCCCGCCCTGGATGCCGTTGGGGAACAGGAGCATGACGACGACGAGCACGACGCCGTACGCGACGACCGGGATGTTGGACCCGGCCGAGCTGGACAGGCCGTGACTGGTGGCCACGTCCGTCACGTAGGTGGGCACCAGGACCAGCACGAGGCTGCCCCACACCGCGCCGGCCAGACTGCCCAGGCCGCCGAGCACGGCCCCGGTGAGCAGCGCGACCGACAGCGTGACCGTGTACGCGCCGGGCGAGACGATCGACGTGGTCAGCGCAAGCAGGGTGCCGGCCAGGCCCGCGCAGGCCGCGCTGACCACGAACGCGAGCACCCGGAGCCGGCCCACGTTCAGCCCGGCCAGCGCCGCGGCCACCTCGTCGTCGCCCGCCGCCCGCCAGGACCGGCCGACCCGGCTGCGCGCCAGGTTGGCCAGCAGCACCAGCGTGATCAGCGCGCAGCCGCAGGTCAGCCACGCCTGCCAGCGGGTCAGCGGGAAGCTGGGGCCGAGGAAGCCGGGCGTGTTGGCCACGACACTTAGCCCCTGGTCGCCGCCGAACAGGCTGTTGTCGCTGAGCGCCAGCGACGGCAGCGCCACGGCCAGCAGCAGAGTGGCGCCCGCCAGGTACGGGCCGCGCAGCCGGGCCGCCGCCACGCCGACCACCGCGCCACTGACCGCGGTGATCACCGTGCTGGCCACTAGCACCGCGGCCAGCGGCCAGTGCAGGTGCAGCAGCAGGAGAGCGGCGGAGTACGCGCCGATGGCCATGAACGCGCCGTTCCCGAGGGAGATCTGGCCGCTCAGCCCGACCAGCGCGGTCAGCCCGGCCACCGCGATCACGTAGCAGGCAATCTCGGCGATCTGGTAGTCGCGGAACGGGTCGACCCGGACGGTGACCAGGACCAGGACCAGGGCGAGGACGACCGCGGCGGCCAGGTGGCGGAGCAGGGTCATCGGTCACACCTGCCGTGCGGCCGGGGCCGAGAAGAGGCCCTCGGGCCGGATCATCAGCACGACCACCAGCGCGGCCAGGCCGAACAACGGGACCACATCCGAGCCGAGGTAGCCGCCGACGTAACTGAGCGCGACGCCGAGGATGAGGCCGCCCGCCACCGCGCCGACCGGGCTGTCCAGCCCGCCGATCACCGCGGCGGTGAAGCCGAGCACGAAGATCGAGTCCATGCTGTTCGGATACAGGAAGGTGGACGGCGACACCAGCACGCCGGCCAGCGCGCCGATCAGCCCGGCCAGCGCCCAGCCCAGGGTGAGTATCCGGCCGACCCGGACCCCGAGCAGCCGGGCCACCGGCGGGCTGAACGCGGCCGCGCGCAGCCGCAGCCCCACCGCGGTATACCGGAACAGCGCGGCCAGCAGCAGCGCGGCGACCAGCACGGCCACCGCCACGAACACGTCGTTGGCGGAGATGCCGAGCGCCGCCGACCCGACGTGCAGCCCGTCGATCGAGAACGCGGCGGGGAAGGAGCGGTACTGGCCCCCGTAAATGACACCGGCCAGGCCCTCCAGGAAGATGAGCAGCCCGATCGTCACGATGATGGCGTTCAGCGGTGGCTTGTTTTCCACCGGGCGGATCACCAGGCGCTCGAGCAAACCGCCCAGCAGCAGCCCGGCCAGCAGTGCCACGGCGAAGCCGGCCCAGTACGACCCGGTGCGGTTGATCACCTCGAAGGCCAGGTACGTGGTGAACATGGCCATGCCGCCCTGGGCGTAGTTGAGGATCCGGGTGGCCCGCCAGATCAGCACCAGGGACAGCGCGATCGCGGCGTAGATCATGCCGACGCTGAGGCCGCCCAGGGTCAGCTGGCCGAGTTCTGCCACCGGATGCCTCCTCAGAAACCCAGATAGTGCTGGCGAAGCTGGACGTCGGCGGCCAGCGCGGCCGCCTCCGCGGTGGCCACCACCTGGCCGAGGTTGAGCACTACGCCCTGGTCGGCGATGCTCAGCGCGCTGCGGGCGTTCTGCTCGACCAGCAGCACGGTCAGGCCGGCCTCGCGCAGCTCCGCGATCAGCCGCATGACCTGCGCCACCACCCGGGGCGCCAGGCCGAGCGAGGGCTCGTCGAGCAGCAGCACCCGGGGCTGGGACATCAGCGCCCGGGCGATGACCAGCATCTGCCGCTCGCCGCCGGACAGCGTGGCGGCGGCGTGCCGCCGCCGGTCGGCCAGCACCCGGAACCGCTGGTAGGCCTCGGCCAGTGCGGCGGCCCGCGCCTCCCGGCCGCGCCGCCACAGCGCGCCCAGCCGCAGGTTCTCCTCCACGGTGAGCTCGCCGATCACGCCCTGGCCCTCGGGCACATGCGCCACCCCGTCGCGGGCCATGTCCTCCGGCGCCCGGCCGGTCATGTCCCGGCCGTGCACCAGCACCCGGCCGCCGCGCGGCCGGATCACCCCGCTGATCGCGCGCAGCAGCGTGGTCTTGCCCGCGCCGTTCGCGCCGAGCACGGCGGTGATGCTGGCCGGCCGGACCGCCAGCGAGATGCCGCGCAGCGCCAGCGCGCCGCCGTAGCCGGCCGCCAGATCCCGCACCGCCAGCGCTGTGCTTTCTTGCGCCTCCGGGGGCGCTGGACCCGCCTCCTTCCCTCGTCGCTCGGTCGCTCGTTCCTCGCTCCCTCGCTCCTCAGTCCAGTCGGCGGCGCGCCCCCTTTGGCGCGGCTCCTTCCCCTCCTCGCTCGTGCCTCGCTCGTCGGTCCAGTCGGCGCCCCGCTCCTCCGGCTCACTCATTGGGGCCCTCCGGTCCCGCCGCGCCGTCAGCGTTCTCCGCGTTCTCCGCGCTGCCCGCCTGAGCGCCGCCCGCGCCTACCGCGCCGTCTGCTTCTGTGCCGTCTGCGCCTTCCGTGCCGAGGTAGGCGGCCGTGACGGCGGGGTCGGCCTGCACCTGGTCCGGCGTGCCACGGGCGATCACCCGGCCGAAGTCGAGCACCACGACCTCCTGGCAGACCGCCATCACCAGGTCCATCCGGTGCTCCACCAGCAGCACCGTGGTGTCCGCGGACAGGCTGGTGATCAGCTGGCGGAGATCCTCGATCTCGGCCTCGGACAGCCCGCCGGCCGGCTCGTCGAGCAGCAGCAGGCGGGGCTGGGCGACCAGGGCGCGGGCCAGCGCCACCCGCTTCCGCACGCCGAACGCCAGCTGGCTGGGCAGGGCGTCGG
Source organism: uncultured Actinomycetes bacterium (assembly GCA_963717125.1). Classification (GTDB taxonomy): domain Bacteria; phylum Actinomycetota; class Actinomycetes; order Streptosporangiales; family Streptosporangiaceae; genus RYN-230. The sequence continues at coordinate 367,636 of CAVQVG010000007.1, read as the reverse complement.
CCAGTCCCGGGGCGCCCACCCGGTCCAGCGCTTCCAGCGCGCGGCCGCGCAGCGCCCGCTCGTCCCGGTCGCTGCGCGGCAGGCCGGCCAGCGCCGGCCAGAACCCGGCCCGGGCCTGGCGCTGCGCGCCGACCATGACGTTCTCCAGCACCGACAGCCGGCGGAACAGGCCGACGCCTTGGAGGGTGCGGGCGATGCCGAGCGACGCCAGCTGGTGCGGCCGCAGCCGGCGCAGCTCCGCGCCGTCGAGCTGGAGCCGGCCGGGGTCGGGCCGGACGAAGCCGCAGAGCACGTTCAGCAGTGTGGTCTTCCCCGCGCCGTTGGGCCCGATGATGCCGGTGACCTGGCGGGGTGCCGCGGCCAGCGACACGTCGTCCAGCGCGGTCAGCCCGCCGAACCGCACGGTGACCCCGTGCACCTCCAGCAGGCCGGTGCCAGACGACCGCGGCCCGGCCGGAGGCAGCCCGGCAGATGAATCATCATTCACAGAAAAGGCCCTGCTCAGATAGGCTTCGTTGGCATCTGATGAATCGTGGTTCATTGATTCAAAAGGCCGCATGCCGGCACCGGCAAGACCCGGAGCGCCAGTTGTCGCCGATTCGTGACCTAACCGAGATCGGCATCGTGGAACTGTCATCGGCGGCGCGCACCGGCCGCCGGGCCGGGGCCCGCATCCAGGATTCGGTCAGCGAACTCTCAGGACTTTGGCGGCGGACATGGCCGGGGTGCATCGCCCAGGTGGCCGCATACTGGACAGATGAGCTCGTTAAGGGGAGGGGATGCCGTCCGGCGTGCGGCCGGGCGGCTCAGGGAGACTCTGGCCAGGCCGGGCCTCAGCCCGGCGGTCGCCGCCTATTTCGATCCGGCTGAGGGCTTCGCCGGGATGACGTTCAGCACCCTCGGCGACAACCCGCCGGACCAGCTGACCGCGGCCGACCTGCTGGCCGTGTCGCTGCTGGATATCAGCTGGCAGCCCGAGGTGGTGCGGCGCCTGCTCGGCAGCGACCGGGACCGGTTCGCCGGCCTGCTCGCCGGGATCCCGGCCGACATCGACCTGTGGCAGGCCACCGATGCCGACCTGGCCACGGTGGATGCGCTCTGGGATGCCGTGCTGGACATCCCGGGTGTGGGCACGGCCAGCGCGGCCAAACTGCTGGCCCGCAAGCGGCCCCGGCTGTGCCCGGTCACCGACAAGGTGGCCATCCGCGCCGTCGGGCTGCCCGGGCTGACCTGGGAGGTGCTGCGCTGCCTGCTGCGGGATCCCGGGGCGCGGGCCGAGGTCGAGGCGCTGCGGCCGCCGGAAGCGGCCGGGGCCAGCCTGCTCCGCATCCTGGACGTGGCTATCTGGGTGGCGTACAGCACCTCGCGCGCCGCGCAGCGGGCCCGGCTGGTGGGCCGGGACCGAGCCGCCTGACGGCTGGCCGGGGGCTGGGCAGGCGACCGGGGCGGAGCGGGCTGCGGGGCGGCCGGGGCTGGGTTAGCCGCGGTAGGCCGCGGCCAGCTTGTCCATCATCGCGTCGAGCCGGCTGTCGATCTGCTGCCGCGCCGGGTCCTCGGCGTACCAGCCGACGATTTCCCTGGCGCCCTGCTCGAACGGGATGACCGCCCGGTAGCCGGGCACCACGCTGCGCAGCTTGCTGTTGTCGAACACCAGCGAGTGCGACTTGTCGCCGAGCAGCCCGGCGCCCCAGTCCGGATCGGCCGCGGCGATGGCGTCCGACGGGACGTGCACGATGTCAGCGCTGCAGCCGGCCGCGGCGGCCAGCGCCTCGGTGATCTGGTTCCAGGTCAGCACGTCGTCCGAGGTGATGTGGAACGCCTCACCGAGCGTGCGCGGGTGGCCGAGCAGCGGCACGAACCCGGCCGCGAAGTCGCGGTGGTGGGTCAGCGTCCACAGCGACGTGCCGTCACCGTGCACGATCACCGGCTTGGCCTGGCCCATCCGGCCCAGCACGGTCCAGCCCCCGTCCAGCGGCACCAGCGTCTTGTCGTAGGTATGCGACGGCCGCACGATGGTGGCCGGGAAGTTCTCGTCCCGGTACGCGCGGACCAGCCGGTCCTCGCAGGCGATCTTGTCCCGGGAGTAGCGCCAGAACGGGTTGCGCAGCGGGGTGGACTCGGTCACCGGCATCCGGGACGGCGGGGTCTGGTACGCCGACGCCGAGCTGATGAACACGTACTGGCCCACCCGGCCGCGGAACAGCTCGAGGTCCGCCTCGATGTGCTCCGGCGTGAAGGCGATCCAGTCCACCACGGCGTCGAAGGTGGCGTCGCCGAGCACCTCGCGCATCTGGGCCGGGTTGCGCACGTCCGCCTGCCACACCCGCGCGCCGGGCGGCAGCGGCCGGTCCCGGGTCTGCCCGCGGTTGAGCACGGTCAGCTCGATGCCCTGCTCGACCGCCAGCTCCGCGCACGCCGAGCTGATTACGCCACTGCCACCGATGAACAGCACCCGCAAACCCGTCATACCCCCACATTAGAGGCCCGGGCCCCGGGCCCCGGGCTTCATGATCAACCGTTTGCTGTCGTCATAGCAGCACCTATCGGTTGATCACGATCCCGGGGATGTCGCAAAGTGTGGGGTGTATGGCGTGGCGGACATGACCGGGTAGCGGGCAGGCTGGAGGGGTGCAGCAGCGGCGCATCGTGTTCGTCATCTTCGAGGGGTTCCAGTCGCTCGACCTGACCGGGCCGTATGAGGTCTTCCAGCAGGCGAACCGGCGGTCCGCGGCCTACCACTGCCAGGTCGTGGCCCGGCAGGCCGGCCTGGTGCGGTCCGGCAGCGGGCTGCCGGTGCACGCTGGGCACGGCATCGACGAGCTTCCCCCGGGCGGGGTGGACACCCTGGTCGTGGCGGGCGGCGGCGGAGTGGACGCGGCGCGGGCCGACGCGGCCCTGGTCAGCTGGATCGCTGCGGCCGGGGCCGGGGCGCGCCGGGTCACCTCGGTATGCAGCGGTGTGTTCCTGCTGGCCGCCGCCGGCCTGGCGACCAGCCAGCGGGTGACCAGCCACTGGGGCCGGGCGGACCAGTTGGCCCGCGAGTTTCCCGGGCTGGCCGTGGACTGCGACCCCATCTTCATCCGGGACGGGCGGCTGTGGACCTCGGCCGGCGTGACGGCGGGCCTGGACCTGGCGCTGGCCCTGGTGGAAGACGACCTCGGCCGGGACGTCGCGCACGCGGTGGCCCAGGAACTGGTGCTGTTCCTGCGCCGGCCGGGCAGCCAGTCCCAGTTCAGCGTTCCGCTGTGGTCGGCGCAGCCGGCCACCGGCCCGGTCCGGGCCGCGGTCACCGCCGTGCAGGCCAGCCCGGGCGCCCGGCACACCGTCGGCGACCTGGCCGCGCGGGCCCGGCTCAGCCCACGCCAGCTGCAGCGCCGGTTCACCGCCGAACTGGGCGTGCCGCCGGCCGAGTACGTGGAGCGGGTCCGGCTGGAGGCCGCGCGCCGGGCGCTGGCCGAGGGCGACGACCCGGTGGCCGCGGTGGCCCGCCGCTGCGGCTTCGGCACCGCGGAATCGCTGCGCCGGGCGTTCCACCGCCAGCTCGGCGTCGCGCCGTCGGACTACCGGGACAGATTCCGGTCCACCAGGGAGTACACATGACGAACTACGGGCTGCTGATCTTCGATGGCGCCGAGGAGCTGGACTTCGCCGGGCCGTGGGAGGTGTTCACCGTCTCCGCCATGCTCCGTGACCAGGGCGACTCGGCCGTGCTGATCGCGCCGCAGGCCGGCCCGGTGCGTTGCGCCAAGGGCATGCGGGTGCTGCCCGATCACACCCTGAACGATCATCCGCCGCTGGACCTGCTGCTGGTGCCGGGCGGCAGCGGCACCCGGCGCGAGGTGGCCAACCCGGTGCTGACCGGCTGGATCGCCCGGGTGGCGGGCCAGGCCAGCTGGGTCAGCAGCGTGTGCACCGGGGCGCTGCTGCTGCACGAGGCCGGCCCGGCGCGCGGCCGCCGGGTGGCCACCCACCATGCCTTCGAAGACACGCTGCACGCCCGCGGCGAGATCACCGTGGTCCGCGACGCCCGCTACGTGGTGGACGGGAACGTGGTCACCAGCCAGGGCGTGTCGGCCGGGATCGACATGGCGCTCTGGCTCGTCGGCCAGCTGCACGGCCGCGGCCACGCCCGGGAGGTCCGGCGTTACATCCAGTACGAGCCCGCGCCGCCCTACCTGGCCGACGAGCCGCTGGCGGGCTGAGCCGGCGGCGCCGCGTCGTCCGGTGCCGGGACGGCCGTGTTGTCCGGGGCGGGTACCGCCGTGTCGTCCGGGGCGGGCAACGCCGGGCCGGGTGGGGCGGCCCGGTCGGCGCCGCCGTGGCCGCGGGACGGCGACCGCCGCCAGGACACCTCGAACAGTGCGCCGCCCAGCCCGGACTCGCCGATCCGCCAGTGCCCACCGGTGGACCGCACGATCGAGTCGGCGATGGCCAGCCCGAGTCCCGCGCCGCCGCCCTGCTCGGTGGCCCGGTGGAACCGGTCGAACAGCCGGGCCCGGTCGGCGGCCGGGATCCCGGGTCCGCTGTCTTCCACGGTCAGGCTGACCCGGCTGCCCCGGGTGGCCACGCTGAGCCGGACGCTGCCGCCCGGCCCGGCGTACCGGCAGGCGTTGTCCACCAGCACCCCGGTCAGCCGGTCGATCCACTCCGGCGGTGCGCTGATCCAGGCCGCGGGGGACGGGCTGACCGTCACCGAGATGCCCGGCGACGCCGCGTTCCCCACCGCCTGGAACCGGTCGGCGCACTCCCCGGCGATCGTGCACAGGTTGACCGGCTCCGCCCCGGGCGGCGGTGGCTGCGAGTCGAACCGGGCCAGCCAGAGCAGATCCTCCACGATGCGGCGCAGCCGCTGGCTCTCCCGCTCGATGCGCTGCAGGGTGGCCCGGTAGTCGTCGGCCGGGCGGGGTGCGCTCAGCGCGATGCCGATTTCGGCGCTGATCACGCTGAGCGGGGTGCGCAGCTCGTGCGAGGCGTCCGCGGTGAATTCCAGCTGGCGGCGCCGGGACTGCTCCACCGGGGACAGCGCGCGCAGCCCGATGATCAGCGACCCGGCGAACATGGCCAGCAACAGCACCGGCGCCACCGCCATCTCGCCGCCCTGCAGCACGTCGGTCACGTGCTGCTGCTCGGCCAGGCTCTGCCCGGCCACCAGCCGGGCCTGGCCCTGACTGGCCGTGACCAGCCGGAATGGGCTGACGCCGAGCTGCACCGTAGCCGGGCCGCCGCCAGCTGGGACACGGTCGGCGGGCAGCGCTGGGGCGCCGTCGGTGAGCGGCACCGGGGGCTGCCCGGGGCTGGCCCGCCAGACGAACACCGGGGCCTCGTCCACGTCGTTGTCCGAGTCGGTCACCGACAGGCCGTCGCCGTCCGGCTGGTGGCCATCCCGGCTGTCTGCCCGGTGGCCAGCCAGTTCGGTGGCCAGGTGCTCGCGCAGGCGGCTGTCCACCGCGCCCACCAGGCGGTCGGTGATGGCCCGGTTCAGGGCGATGACGCAGCCCACGTAGACCACGCCGACCAGCAGCGTGGCCACCAGGGCAACCCGGGCCGCGTGCCCGAACTGGGGTGGCATGCGCACCCGCAGCCCGGGTATCAGCGGGCCGGGCACCCGCGGGCCGGAACCGGGGCGGTGCCTGCTCACCGGGCCACGATCCGGTAGCCGACCGCGCGCACTGACTCGATGCGCACCTGGCCCGCGGCCAGCTTGGCGCGCAACCGGGCCATGTGCACGTCGATGGTGTTGGAGCCGAGCGCGTCCGCCTCGTTGTCCCACACGCTCAGCGCGATCGAGCGCCGGCCGACCACCGCGGGGGAGCGGCGCATCAGCATCTCCAGGATGCCGCGCTCGGTGCCGGTCAGCGACGGCCGCTGGGTCCCCACCCGCACCTCCCGGGTGGCCGGGTCGAACACCACGTCGCCGATCACCAGCTGGGGCGGCTGCGCGGTTCGCGGCCGGCGCTGCAGGGCCCGGATCCGGGCCAGCAGCTCGGCGAAGTCGAACGGCTTGACCAGGTAGTCATCCGCGCCCTGGTCCAGCCCGGTGACCCGGTCCGTGGGCGCGTCCCTGGCCGTCAGCATCAGCACCGGGACCGGCTGCGCGCCGTGCCGCAGCCACTGCAGCACCTCCAGGCCGGACACCCCCGGCATGCGCCAGTCCAGCACCACCACTTCGTACTCATAACTGCGCAGGTAGGTCATGGCCGTCTGGCCATCGGGAACGGTATCGACGGTATACCCGCTCTCCCGCAGGCCGCGGCCGAGCGCGTCCCGCAGGCCCCGGTCGTCCTCCGCCACCAGCACGCGCATGACCAGCCCAGATGCGCTATCGGGGCAGCCGGCGCCACAGCGGCCGCGGCAGCAGCCGCAGCCCGCCGGCCAGTACGGCCAGCGCGGGCGGCACCCACACCGTGCCCGCCGGGGACGGCCGGCCGAGCGCCCGGGCCACCGCCGCGCCGACCGCGGCCGGAGTGCTGGACAACGGCGCGGGTGGCATCCCGGCCGTCATCCGGCCGATCACGAAACCGGGCCGGACCAGCAGCACGCCCACCCCGCTGCCGTGCAGTGCGTCGGCCAGGCCGCGGGCGAAACTGTCCAGCCCGGCCTTGGCCGACCCGTATACGAAGTTGGCTTTGCGCGGCCGGATGGCGGCCACCGAGGACAGCACCACGATGGTGCCGTGGCCCTGCGCGCGCATCCGGCCCGCCGCGGCCAGCAACGCGGTGACGTGCCCGGTGAAGTTGGTCTCGACCAGCCGCCCGGCGCTCAGCGGGTCTTCGTCCAGCACGTCCTGCGGGGTCAGGATGCCCGCGGCGGAGATGACCAGATCCACGTCCCCGGCCGCGAACGCCGCGTCGATCACCGCCTGGTGCGTGTCCAGCGCGGTGGCGTCGTACGGCAGCGTCCGCACCTGGCCGCCCAGCGCCTTCCCGGCCGCCGCCAGCCGCTGCTCGTCCCGGCCCGCCAGCAGTACTTCGGTCCGCTCCGGAAGGCCCAGCGCGGCCAGGATCTCCAGGCCGATCTCGCTGGTCCCGCCCAGCAGAAGTACCCGGTTCACGTCTGCCGGGGCCGGCCGCCTGTGCTGCACTGCTCCTCCTGAATCACGGGTCCTGCTAAGTCACGGGTCCTACTGAATCACTGGTCCTGCTCAATCACGGGCATATCGCTGGGCCTACTGGACAGCTGCTGTCCGACGTTAACCCAGCAGGCCGACCGCGAACAGCACCAGCCAGGCCAGCTCACAGCCGACCATCAGCCGGTCCCGGGTGATCAGGTCCTCGACCGGCTTGGCCTGCTCATGCCCGGTCAGCCAGTCGAAGCGGACCAGGGCCGCGGCCAGCGGCAGCGCGCTGACCAGGTGCGCGGCGCGGGTCCCGGCCCCCTGCTGGCCGGCCGCCCAGAACAGGTAGGCGGTGATCATCGCGGCCGAGACGACCCGCTGGCCCAACCGCAGCCAGCGGGCCCGGTACCAGCGCATGACCGGGCGGTGCCGGGCCGCGCGCGGGCCGAGCACGGCCAGTTCGGTGAAGCGCTTGGCGATGGCCACCATGAGCGCGCCCAGGCTGCACACCACGAGGAACCAGCCGGACGGCGGCACCCGGGTGGCGCTGGCCCCGCCGAGCGCGCGCAGTACGAAGCCGCTGGCCACGAATAGCAACTCGACCACCGGGAGGTGCTTGAGCGCCGCGCTGTACAGCAACGACACCGCGAAGTACACGCCGACCAGCAGGGCCAGCGTGTACTCGCCGAGCCACAGGCAGCCGGCTTCGGCCAGGGTCACGCTGAGCACGGCCACGGCCAGCGCGTGCCCGCGTGGCAGCCGTCCGGAGGCGACCGCGCGCAGCCGCTTCACCGGGTGCCGCCGATCGCGGTCGGCGTCCAGCACGTCGTTGATGAAGTACACCGCGGCCGCGGCGGCGGTGAACGCGGCCGCGGCGGCCAGCGCGTAGCCGAGGCCGTCGTCCCGGCCCAGCGACGCGCCGGCCAGCGGCGCCGCGAAGACCAGCAGGTTCTTCGGCCACTGCCGGGGCCGGGCGGTCTGCGCGACAGCGACCAGCCAGCCCGCCAGGCCGCCCGCGCGGCTGAGCGCGCCCGCCGCGCCCGGCGGGACGTCGGCGGCTCTCGTACGGGTCGTCACCGTGCGTACACAGCGGTGAAGTCCCGGCTGGCCGGCGCGTAGTACCGGTCCGGTGGCTGGATCTGGGTGGGCAGCAGGTTGACCGGAGTCGGGTCCGCCGGGTGGTGCTTCGGCAGGTAGTACATGTACGACATCCAGTCCGGGTTGATGTCCAGCTCCATGGCCGTCACCGCGCCCGCCCGCTTGAGCAGCTCACCCAGTTCCCGCACGTTCAGCGCTGGGCCGTAGACAAAGATCACTCGCCCGTCGCTGGTGATGCCGACGCCGGACCGCCAGACGTAGTAACCGCCGCCCAGGGTGGCGCCCCACGCGCCCTCGACGTTGTAGTCCACCGTGGCCGGGATCTTCCCGTGCGCGACGATCATGTGCAGGTTCTGCCGCACGCCGACCACGTCCGGGGACATCCGGACCGAACCGCCCCAGTTCCCGATCGCGATCCGCCCGTCGCGGTAGTACACGACCGACGCCACCCCCTTGGTCAGCGTCCCGCTGGTCGCGCCGTTGAGGTAGAAGCCGCCGCCCGATGTAGCGATCTTGAAACCGCCGTTGAACGTGGCGAGCAGCCCGCTGCGCTTGCCGGGCACGATGTACGGCTGGGACTTCCAGGGACCGGGGCCTGGGTCTTCCGCACCTGGGTGCAGCTGGAACCGCACCAGATGCTGATTCATCGACACGATGCCCGCGACGTAGGACGTGTAAACGCTGCTCGCGCGCAGGTAGGTGCCGTAGATGGCAGGCTGGCCGTCGGCCGTGCCGAGCACCCGCCAGCGGCCCTCGCCGGGCAGCGGATGGGCCACGAACGGCTTGAGCGCGGCGGGCGCTGGGTAGCTCGGCGTGGCCTTGCCGTGCGCCTTGTGCGGCGCCGGGCGGACCGGGCCGGCGCTGGGGCCGGTCAGCGCGAACGACGGCTTGCCGCCCGTCTTGGGCGGCGAGTAGCTGAGCCACTCGCCGAACGTCACCGCCGGCCCGAGGTAATGGTCGCGGGCCCATTCGGCGAGCCGTTCGGAGACGCTGCCACCGCCCGGCATGCTCAGCGCGTGCCCGATGGAAAAGGCCAGCCAGATACAGAACGCCAGCACGGCGGCCATGAGGACCTGGAACCAGCGGCGGGTGCGGAGCGGGCGCCGCTTCCGGCCAGCCCGGCCGGACCGGCCGTGCCGGTGGCGCGTGGCAGCGCCGGGCAGCCCTGGGTCGCCGCTGTCCGGGTCCGGATCGCGCCACGAGGGTTCGGGCTCCGCGACACCTGTTTCCGGGTCACGCCGGAACGACGCCGGTCTAGGCACCCACGTTCTCCCTCCGATTTGCGGAAAGCAGAGGAATCACCGCAGCCGGAGGCATCCGCTGCGGTGCCAGTAACCGGGCCCACGGGGGCCCGTGCCGGGAGCCAGGCTCACCGTCTCTTTGATCCGCAGCCTTCCCGGGCGGGCGGGACCCAAACGACAGGTGTACTCGGGAAACATGAAGACTGCGTTAAGGCGGCGTCAAGTGTCCGGGCCCGCGATGGCGGGCATCCCGGGCCCGGTTGGGGCTGTATCCAATTAGGATGGCGACCACGTCCGGGTGATCCGCCTGACATGTCCCCCATCAAGGGATCCCTGTCCTGCCGGGGGAAACACTGCTGGCCTGCGCGGTTTCAAATGTCCCGCCGGGACGCCAGGTAAGAAAGCGGCGGGGATGGAGGGGACAGGTGCGGCTGTGCACGTTCCGGACCAGTGACGGCCCGCCGGACGGCTGGCCCGGCCGGGTCGACGGCGAGCGCATCGTCCAGCTGGACGCCCCCGACCTGATCACGGTGCTGGCCCGGCGCGGCCACGTGCCCACCGCGGCCAGCTGGCCGGCCGCTGACGTCGAGCTGCTCGCGCCGGTGCCCCGGCCCCCCTCGATCCGCGACTTCTTCGCGTTCGAGCAGCACATCGCGACCGCGCGGGCCAACCGCGGGGCGGTGGTACCGGCCGAGTGGTACGAGTTCCCGGTCTTCTACTTCAGCAATCCAGCCGCCATCGCCGGCCCCGGGGCGGAGATCCGCTACCCGGCCGGCACGGCCGAGCTGGACTACGAGCTGGAGGTCGCCGCGGTCATCGGCGCGGACGGCGAGATCGGCGGCTTCACCGTGATGAACGACTGGTCGGCGCGGGACATCCAGCGCAAGGAGATGCGGGTCGGGCTGGGCCCGGCCAAGGCCAAGGACTTCGCCACCAGCTTCGGCCCGGTGCTGGTCACCGCGGACGAGTTCGACGGCTCGCGGGCGGTCATGACGGCCCGGGTCAACGGCGAGGAACGGTCCCGCGGCCAGCTGGCCGACCTGTACTACCCGTGGCCCGCCATCCTGGCCCAGGCGGCGCGGAACACGGAGCTGCGGCCCGGGGACATCATCGGCTCCGGCACCGTCGGCACCGGCTGCATCCTGGAGCATGACGACGGCCGCTGGCTGCAGCCCGGTGACGTGGTGGAACTGGACGTCGAGGGCATCGGGACGCTGCTTAACAGTATTGGCCCGGGGGGACGACCCCCCGGAGCCCCCCGATCGCCGCTGCGCGCCGAGCGGCGGCAGGCCGCCGCGGCAGAGGGGGGACGACCCCCCGGAGCCCCCCGATCGCCGCTGCGCGCCGAGGCCGGCGAAGCCGGCCCGCTGGCCTGAGATGGCGGGCGACGGCACCTACGACGTCATCATCATCGGCGCCGGCCTGGTCGGGCTGGCCACCGCCATGGCGCTGCAGGCGCAGCGGCCCGGGCTGCGGCTCGCCGTGCTGGAGAAAGAAGCCTCGGTCGGTACGCACCAGAGCGGGCACAACTCCGGCGTCATCCACGCCGGCCTCTACTACCAGCCGGGCAGCCTGAAGGCGCGGTTCTGCACCGCGGGGCGGCTGGCCATGATGGAGTTCGCCCAGGCGCACAACATCCCGTACCGGCAGGCCGGCAAGCTGGTGGTGGCCACCCGGAAGACCGAACTGCCCCGGCTGGCCAGCCTGGCCGACCGCGGCCGGGCCAACGGGCTGGCCGTCCGGGAGATCGGCGCGGCCGAGATCGCCGAGATCGAGCCGGCCGTCCGCGGCATCCGGGCGCTGCACATCCCGGAGAGCGGTGTGATCGATTACCGGCTGGTCGCCGCGGCCTACGCGGCGGACGTGCGCAAAGCTGGCGGCCAGGTGCTGTGCGGGCGCGGCGTGCGCGGGCTGGCCCGCACGGCCGGCGGCTGGCTGGCCGAGACGGACGCCGGCTCGCTGCGCGCCCGGGCCGTGATCGCCTGCGCTGGGCTGCAGGCCGACCGGATCGCCGCGCTGACCGGCCAGGGCGGCGGCGAGTACCGGATCGTCCCGTTCCGCGGTGACTACTACACGTTCCGGCCGGCCGCGGCTGGCCTGGTCCGGGGGCTGGTCTACCCGGTGCCCGACCCGGCCTTCCCGTTCCTCGGCGTGCACTTCACCCGCGGCATCGACGGCACCCTGCACGCCGGGCCGAACGCGGTGCCCGCGCTGGCCCGGGAGGGGTACGGACGGCTGTCGGTGAACGGCCGGGACCTGCTGGACAGCCTGCGTTTCCCCGGGCTGCGGAAGCTGGCCCGGGGCTACGCCCGGACCGGGGCGCTGGAGATCTACCGGGACCTGGTCAAGCCGGCCTACCTGGCCGAGATGCGCCGGTACATCCCGCAGATCGCGGCGCGGGACATCACGTTCGGGCCGTCCGGGATCCGGGCCCAGTGCCTGAGCCGGTCCGGTGCGCTGGTCGACGACTTCCTCATCGAGGACGGTCACGGGATCATCCACGTGCTGAACGCCCCGTCGCCCGCGGCCACCGCATCCCTGGTCATCGGCCAGCACATCGCCGAGCGCGCGATCAAATCCGCTAGCCGCTGAGCGGCCGATACCGCTGCATGCCGACCTGGACGACGGCCGGCCGCGCCGGTCCGCCGGAAGGCCCGGGCCAGCTAGCCGGCCCGGTCGAGCCGGACCCGGTCGAAGTGGCGCCGGACCACCGGCACCGGCACCGGCTCACCGCGGGACTGCGCGCCGAGCAGCAGCCCGCGCACCCGCAGCCACCACCGGACGGCCATGGCGATGCCGAGCACCTGCACCGCGACCGCGGCGCAGAACGCCAGCCGGTAGCCGCTGCCCGGGCCGGTCGCCTCGAGCACGCCGCCAACCAGCAGCGACGCGATGATCGTCGACGTGAAGCCGCCCACGTTGACCACCCCGGTGGCGGTGCCCACCATGGCGCGCGGGTTGTAGTCCCGGGCCAGCGAGAAGCCGATGGTGGACGCGGGGCCGCCGACCGCGGCCAGCGCGACCACCGCCACGATCAGCGGGTGTGGCGGCCGCCCGGCGAAGCCGCCGAGCAGCACCGCCCAGCCGGCCACCGTGACCAGGCAGATGCTGAGCGCGAACGGCACCCGGGCGGCCGGGTACCGGCCGAACACCGCCCCGATCGCCGGGCTGGCCACGATGGCGGCCAGCACGCAGACCAGCAGCACCGCGCTCGCCCCGGCCTCGGTGAAGCCCTGGCTGACCAGGTAGGGCAGGCCCCACAGCACGGCGAACATGGTGGCCAGCGACATGCAGGAGAAGTGCACCCAGAAGCCCAGCCGGGTGCCCGGGGTGCGCCACGCGGCCCGCACCCGGTCCAGCGTCCGCTCGGCTGGGGGTGTGCGCCGCGGCGCGGCCGCGGGGCGGCCCGCGGGCAGCAGGACCCACACCGCCACCCCCGTGGCCAGCGACACCAGGCCGGTGCCGGCGAACGACGCGGTCCAGCCGGCCGAGCGGAGCAGCAGCGTGAGCGGGATGGTGGCGGCCAGGTTGCCGGTCATGCCGAGCATCGAGGTGACCGACACCGCGAGCGGGAAGCGGTGCCGCGGGAAGTCCTGCGCCGCGACCCGCACCACGCTGACGAAGGTGAGCGCGTCGCCGCAGCCCAGCACGCCGCGAGCGAGCAGCGCGACCGGGTAGGACCGGGTCAGCGCGAACGCCAGCTGGGCCACGGCCATGGTGACGGCCGCGGCGACCAGCAGGCGGCGCGGCCCGTACCTGTCCACCAGCAGCCCGGTCGGCACCTGCATGGCCGCGTACACGCCGAGCTGGACCAGGACGAACACGCTGAGCTGGGCTGGCGTGATGCCGAGCCGGGTGGCCGCCTGCAGCCCGGCGACGCCGAGCGAGGTGCGGTTGAACACCGCGGCGACGTACACGGTGACCGCGATCGCCCAGCGCCGGAACGTGGGGGCGGCTGAGCTGGGCGCCAGGGGAGTGGCGGCGATGCGAGGGGCGGCGGGGACGGGGACAGCGGGGACGGAGGCCGGGGAGGGCATGACAGGTCAGTTCCGGGGGTTGGGATGTCAGCGGGTGGGTGGGGAGCGGGCGCGGGTGGCCGCGAGCCGGTCAGCGTCGGGCCAGGGTGTTCTCCGCGTGGTCGAGGTGGGCGGTCACCGCCTCGGCCACCGCCCGGACGCTGCCCGAGCGCAGCGCGTCCCGGATGCGCTCATGCTCGGCCAGGGTCGCCCGCATCCGCGCCGGGTCCACCGCGTTCCCGCTGTCGTCCAGCAGGTTCACCGTGCCCATCCGGAGCTGGCGTTCGCGCAGCGACCGGTACAGCGCGGTGATGATCTCGTTGCCGGTGGCGGCCACGATGGCCAGGTGGAAGTCCCGGTCGGCCTGCACGTAGGCGGCCACGTCGTGGGCGTGCATGGCGGCCCGCATGTCCTGCAGGTAGCCGTCGAGCACCGGGACCAGGGCGGCCTGCGGCCGGCTCGTCAGCACTTTGCGGGCCGCGAACGACTCGACCAGCCGCCGGGTCTCCATCACATCGGCCGCCTCGTCCACGGTGACCGGCAGCACCAGCGCGCCCCGCTTGGGCAGCAGCCGGACCAGCCCCTCGCCCTGCAGCCGGAGCAGCGCCTCGCGGACCGGGGTCCGGGACACCCCGACCGCGTCGGCCAGCTGCCCCTCGGACAGCAGGTCGTGCGCGGCGAACCGGCGGGCCAGGATCTCGCCCTTCACGTAGTCGTAGGCACGCTCGGCCGCGCTCGGCTCCCGTAGCGTCCCAGGCGTACTCATGATGTATCTATGTTACATGCAAGAGGCCGCCACTTCCGGTGCCCGGGTGGCCGCGCCTGGCCGGATTTCCGCTGTCCGGGCGGGCTCGCGTGGCCGCCTACTGGTGGCGTTGCCGCAGCCAGTCGAGCGCTGCCTGGGCGACCTCGCGCCAGCCGTGGTCGATGGTCAGGGAGTGCCCGCGGTCGGGGAATTCCCGCAGGTCGGTGATGGCCGGGGAGCGGTGGTAGAGCCGGCGGGTGGCCGTGCTGACGGCCGCGGGGACGGTGTGGTCCTGGCCGCCGGCCGTGATCAGCAGCGGCCCCCTGTCCTTGTTGCGCGTGTTGACCTTCGCGGGTGAGCGGGGGGTGAAGTTGGCCAGCGCGTCCTCGAACAGCGGCTTGCCGGGCGAGGGAACGGCCCACCGGTCGTACAGGTCGGTGGACTCCTGGGCGGGCAGCGCATTGCCGAAGCCGTAGCGGAACTGCTCCGCGGTCAGCGCCACGGCCGCCTTCCGGTTGGCGGGCTTGCGCAGCGCGATCGAGGCGACCTTCAGCGCGGACGGCGGCAGGTAGAGCACGCCCTGGATGGGCGCCGGGTCGATGGCCACCGCGGCGGCGGCCAGGTCCTGGCCGAGGAGCCGCTGCACGATGAGCCCGCCAAAGGAATGGCCGATGACCACCGGCTTGGCCGGCAGCGCGCGGATGATCCCCGCGTAGTGCTCGACCACGTCGTCGATGCCTACCCCGGCGACCCGCTCGGGGTTGTCCCTGGTGTCCGCGACGGTGTCCCCGTCGCCGGGCCAGCCCGGCGCCGTCGGCACGTAGCCAGCTTCCTTGAAGAAGTCCACCCACGGATCCCACGACGTCGCGTGCAGCCACAGGCCGTGCACGAAGATGACCGGGGTGTTAGCTGGCTCCATTTGGTCCCCCTTTACCGGTACCAGTCTCAAGCCCTACCCTCTGCGGGGGCCGGGTAACGGTGCTGGAAAGCTTTCCGCGGCTGTGCTCCACTGGCACCGGTAAAGCGGTTGAAGTGGCGACACAGCGGGAGCAAGCCATGGATCAGACCAGGCTCACCGAATCCCAGGAGTACACCGCGCGCCGGGAGGAACTCCGGCTGGCCGAGATCGAGCTCAGCCGGCAGCGGGAGCGGGTCGCCGCGCTGCGCCGGGGGCTGCCGCCCGGCGCCGTGGTCGAGGACTACGTGTTCCAGGCCGGGCCGCGGGATCTGGCCAGCGGGGACGCACCGGTGTCCGAGGTCCGGCTGTCCGAGCTGTTCAGCGCGCCGGACCGGGCCCTGGTCGTCTATCAGCTGATGTACGGGAAGGCGCAGACCACGCCGTGCCCGATGTGCACCATGTGGATCGACGGCTTCAACGGTGTGGCCAGCCACCTGGCGCAGAACCTGGATTTCGCCGTCGCGGCCGCCGCCGATCCCGGGCCGCTGCGGAGGCACGCCCGGTCCCGGGGCTGGTACCGGCTGCGCCTGCTCAGCTGCGCCGGGAACACGTTCAAGTACGACCTGGGCAGCGAGGCGGCGGACGGCAGCCAGCAGGCCACGATCTCGGTTTTCACGCTCGATCCGGATGGGTCGGTGCGGCACGTCTACACCGCGCACCCGGATCTGGCCGAGGACATCAGCGAGCGGGGCATCGACCTGCTCAGCCCGGTCTGGCACATCCTGGACCTCACCCCGGCGGGCCGCGGCGACTGGTACGCCTCGCTCGACTACGGCCCGCTCCCGGTCAGCCGCCCAAATCGTGATCATGGCTCAGGTGGGGATAGGGCCCACCTGAGCCATGATCACGAGGGATGACCGGAGGCCCGGGTCAGCGGGTGGCGTTGGCGACAGCCGGGATAACAGGGTCGGGGACCGGCTCGGGCGGGGTGGGGGTTGGGCGGCGGGGCAGGGCGAAGACGGCGCCGATCGACGCGACCAGGGCCACCGCGGCGGCGACCCGCATGCCGTCGGCCATCGCGGAGGTGAACGCGCTGTGCGCGGCGGCGGCCAGCGCCGCGCCGCGCGGGCCGCCGGCCTGCCGGGCCACGATGTCCGCGGCGGCGACCGACCCGGTGGCCACCCGGCTGACCGCGTGCGGCACGTGCGCGGCGGTGAGCGCGGTGCCCAGCTTCGAGCTGTACACCCCGGCCGCCAGGCTGCCCACGATGGCGATGCCCAGCGCGCCGCCGACCTCGCGGATCGTGTCGTTGATGGCGCTGCCCGCACCGGCCTGGTGCGCGGGCACCGTGGTCATGATGGTGGTGCTGGCCGGGGCCATGACCAGCCCCATGCCCGCGCCCATGATGGCGACGGCGACGGCCAGCGGCGGGTAGGCGGTGTGCACCTGGGCGGTGGACAGGTCGAGCAGGCCGGCGCCCATCAGCGCGATGCCGGCCGGGATGATGACCCGGGCGCCCAGCCGCTGGGCCAGGATCGGGGAGACCGGCGACACGGCCGCCATGGCCAGCGCGAACGGCAGTGCCCGCAGCCCAGCGGACAGCGGGCTGTAACCGTGCACCAGCTGCAGGTACTGGGTCAGCACGAACAGGCTGCCGAACAGGGCGAAGAAGATCACGGTCACCGACCCGGCGGCGGCCGAGAAGGCGCGCGAGCGGAACACCCGCAGGTCGATCAGCGGATGCGGGATGCGCAGCTCCCACCAGGCGAACCCGCCCAGCAGGGCCAGCCCGGCGGCCGCCTCGGGCAGGGTGACCGGGCCGGTCCAGCCGCGGCTGGGCGCCTCGATGATGGCGTCCACCAGGAGGAACAGCGCGCCCGCCACCAGCAGCGTGCCCAGGATGTCCAGCCGGTGCCCGGACGGCTCGGCGGTCTCCGGGACGGTCAGCAGCACGCCGGCCAGCGCCACCGCGACCAGCGGCACGTTGATCAGGAACACGCTGCCCCACCAGAAGTGGGACAGCAGGAGGCCGCCCAGGGTGGGGCCGATCACGATGCCCACGCCGGCCACCGCGGACCAGGCGGCGATGGCCTGCGGCCGCTCCCGGGGCGGGAACACGGCGTTCAGGATGGACAGCGTGGCGGGCATGACGAACGCCGCGCCCAGGCCCATCACCACGCGGGCCACGATCAGCGTGCTGGTGCCGCCCGAGAACGCGGCCAGCGTGCTGCCTCCGGCGAACACGGCCAGGCCGCCGAGCAGGGAGAGTTTCCGGCCGTACCGGTCGCCCAGCGCGCCGGCCGGGATGAGCAGCGCGGCGAAGCAGAGCGTGTACGCGTCGGCGATCCACTGCAGCCCGCTGGTGCCCGCGTGCAGCGTGCGGGCCAGCGTGGGCAGCGCGGTGTTCAGGATGGTGTTGTCGATCACCACGACCAGCAGGCTCAGGCAGAGCACGAGCAGGATCTGGCGGCGGCGCGGATGGCCGGCCACTGGGCGCTGGGCCGGCCGCTGGCCGGGGCCAGGGCGGCTGGCCGGGGAGGGGTACTGCTGGCCATCGCGTTCTCCTTACGGATGATTGCTTACGTTCGTTCACTTACGCTTGTAAGCATAGACATATGAGCTAACAGCTGTAAAGTAGTTAGCGTGAAGAATCTGGCTGACAGCACGGAGACGGAGCGGACGGCCGCCCGCCGGCGGCGCAACGCGCGCGGTCAGGGCGCCCGGCTGACCGAGGACATCGCGACCGGGGCGCTGGCGCTGATCGAGCGGACCGGGTCGGCCGAGGCGGTCACGCTGCGCGCGGTGGCCCGGGAGGTGGGCATCGCCGCGCCGTCCATCTACCCGCACTTCGCCGACCGTGAGGCCATCCTGGCCGCGGTCGTGGCGCGGGTCTTCGATGAGCTGGCCGGCGCCATCAAGACGGCCACGGCGGCGGCCAGCCCGGACCCGGTCGACCGCCTGGTCGCCGGCTGCGCGGCCTACGTGGACTTCGGGCTGGCCCACCCGGCCCGCTACGGCGTGCTGTTCGCCGAGCAGTGGGCGTCAGCCGAGGACTACTGCCAGCCGGTCGCGCTGGGCCCGGACGGGCGGCCGGTCCTGGAGTGGGGCGCCGAGGCGTTCTCCCTGCTGCTGCACGGCATCGAGGACTGTGTCCGGGCCGGCCGGTCGGCCAGCACCGACGTGCTCGCGGACGCTACCGCGGTCTGGGTCGCGCTGCACGGCACGGTGACGCTGCGCACCAGGCTGCCCCGCTTCCCGTGGCCCGCGCTGGCCCCGCAGCTCCAGCACGAGGTCCTCGCGCTGGCCCGGGTCACCGCCCGGTGACCCCGTCGATGGCCTCCCGCAGCAGGTCGGCGTGGCCGTTGTGCCGCGCGTACTCGCCGATCAGGTGCACGTACATCATCCGCAGCGACCACCGCTCACCGCCCGCGTCGAACGTGGCATCGAACGCCATCTGCTGAACGCTCTCATCCGCTGACTGCCATTCGCTGCGCAGGCGGCCGATCTCGGCGGCAGCCTGGCTGGCCTCGGCGTCATTGAAGTCCGCGTCCTTACCGGCTGAGGCCGGGTACATCGGTGGCACATCCTGTCCCGCGGCGCGCTGCCGGAACCAGGTGCGTTCGACCTTGGCCAGATGCCGGATCAGGCCGAGCAGGGACAGGTTGGACGACGGGATGGGCCGCGCCGCCAGCTGCTCCCCGGTCAGGCCGGCGCAGATGTTCAGCAGAGTGGCCCGCTGCCAGTTCAGGTAGCCCTCGAGGATCGGCCGGTCGTCGCCGGTGACCGGCCCGTCGGCCGGCTCCGGGGTGGGTGCTGTCCAGGTCACCGGGCAAGTCTGCCAGGCCGCCTGGCGGAGCCCGGGCCGGGGCGGCTAGCCGCGGGCCCGGAAGTACACGACGGCCGCCACGTAGGCCAGGCCGCCCACGAAACCGATCATGTCGTAGGGCCAGCCGCTGCCGCCGCGGGCGATGCTCACCACGAAGCCGACCAGGATCACCGCGATCATGGCCAGCGCGGTCACCGCGGTGGCCCGCAGGTCGATGGCTGTGATGCGCTCGTCCCGGCGGTCGAGCAGCCCGCGCACCGTCTCGCTGCGCCGCCCGGCCAGGAGCAGGGCGCCGGTGAACGCCACCATGATGGCCAGCGCGCCCACCCCGAGCAGCGGCTTGCCGCCGGCCGCGAACCCGATCAGGTAGACGATGCCGATGCCCACGCCGAGGGCCACGGTGGCCCAGTAACCGCGGTTCCGCCTAGCCGTTATCTGCATGGAAGATCTCCTCCACGGTGCTGCCGAAGAACCGGGCGATGGCGATGGCCAGCGGGAGCGACGGGGTGTACCGGCCGGTCTCGATCGAGTTGATCGTCTGCCGGGACACGTCCAGCTCCCGGGCCAGCTCGCCCTGGGCCAGCCCTTTCGCGGTGCGGCGCTCCCGGACGTCGTTCCTCACCGGGCTGGCCGCCTGTCAAGCCTGCTTGTCACATGACCATGGTGGCCCAGCGCGCGGGCAGGTGTCAAGTGTGCTTGTCACGAGCCGCCCGGATAGGTGCCCGCCCCGGGTTGCGGGTAGCGTCGTGGCATGTATCGCAGGCCACACCGGTTCGTGCGGCACCGGGGTCAGGGAGGGTGCCGGTGATCGGCCTGATCGCGGTGACCGGGGGCGGCCGGGCCGCCGCGCAGCGGCTGGCCGACGCCTGGCCGGGCCAGACCCGCCGGTATGACGGGCCCGCCCGGCAGGCGCTGCCCCAGGCCTGGGCGCAGTGTGACGGCCTGGTCTGCTTCCTCGCCGTCGGGGCCACCGTCCGGCTGATCGCCCCGCTGCTGGACAGCAAGTGGACCGACCCCGCCGTGGTCTGCGTGGACGAGTCGGCCCGGCGCGCGGTGGCGGTGGTCGGCGGCCACGCGGCCGGCGCGAACGCGCTGACCGCCCGGGTGGCCGCGGTGTTCGGCGCGGACGCGGTCATCACCACGGCCACCGACGCGGTGAGCCTGCCCGGGCTGGACTTGCTGGGCTGGCCCACCGAGGGAGCGATCGGGACGGTGAGCCGGGCGCTGCTCGACGGTGAGCGCGTCCGGCTGGAGTCGGCCTACACCTGGCCGCTGCCGCCGCTCCCGGACACGGTCGGCGAGGTGGGGGAGTACCGGATCCTGATCACCGACCGGATCAGCCCGGCCGACTCGCGTACCGCCATCGTCCGGCCGCCGTCGCTGGTCATCGGCGTGCAGGCGGCCCCGGGCGCGGCCGCGGACGACGTGCTGCGGCTGGCCGACAGCGCCCTGGGCGAGGCCGGGCTGTCCGCGGCCAGCGTCACCGCCCTGGCCACGGTGCGGGCCGGCGACACGCCGGACGCCGGGCCGGCCATCACCGAGGCCGCCCGGGAGCGCGGCTGGCCGGTGCGCGGCTACCCGGCGAGCCAGCTCACCGCGCAGCGGGCCGCGGCCGGCAGCGGCCGGGCCGGGGCGGGGAGGGGGCGGGCCGGGAGCGGGCGGCCCGGGAGCGGGCGGGCCGGGGCCGGGCGGGCCGGGGCCGGGCGGGCCGGGCCGCGCCGCCGCGCGGCCGCGGCCCAGACCGGCCCGCTGAGCCAGCCGGAAGCGGCGGCGCTGGCCGCCGCGCACGAGCTGGTCGTGCCGGAACGCGCCGGGGAAGGGGCCAGCGTGGCGGTGGCCCGGATCCGGCCGCGCGGCCGGATCGCGCTGATCGGGACCGGCCCCGGCGCGCCTGACCTGCTGACCCCGCGCGCCCTGGCCGAGCTGCGCCGGGCGTCGGTGCTGGCCGGGCTGGGCCGGTCGCTGGACCAGGTGAGTGAGCTGGTTCGCCCGGGTACCCAGATCCTGCCCGGCGCGGGTGACGGGACGGCCTGCAGCCGGGAGGCGATCCGGCAGGCCCGGCTGGGCCGCGCGGTGGCCATCACGTTCCCGGCTGACCCCGGCATGCACGAGCTGGCCGGTCTGGTGCTCAGCCTGGCCGGGTCGGACATCGACGTGGTCGAGGTGCCCGGCATCACCGCCGCGCACGCCGCTTCGGCGGTGCTCGGCGCGCCGCTGGGCCGGAGCAACGCGGTCATCTCGCCGGGCGAGCACACCTCGTGGGCGGTGACCGAGGCCCAGGTACGCGCGGCCGCCGAGGCCGGCTTCGTGCTCACCGTGTGCCTGCCCCCGGGCAAGGTCGATGAGCCGCGGCTGGACATGGTGCTGGCCGTGCTCCGGCAGTACCGGGCCGCGGACACCCCGGTCGCGGTGGTGCGCGACGCGCACGGCGCCGAGCAGCGGATCTTCCTCGGCACGCTGGGCGCGCTGGAGCCCACTCAGGCCGACGAGTACAGCGTGATCATCGTCGGCTCACCCAGCACCCGCGTGGTGGCGGGCCGGATGGTCACGCTGGACGGCGACGGCTGACCGCCGCGGTCAGTCCCGCCGGGCAGCCGGGGCGGCGGTGCCGCGCGCGGTGGTGCCCGGCGCGGCCGGGTCGTCGCCCACGACGAACCCGCCGCCACGCTGCCAGCTCAGGTACCGCCAGGACAGGTTGATCAGCGCGTTGATCCGGTTCCGGTTGCCCAGCAGGGTGA
Source organism: uncultured Actinomycetes bacterium (assembly GCA_963717125.1). GTDB lineage: Bacteria > Actinomycetota > Actinomycetes > Streptosporangiales > Streptosporangiaceae > RYN-230. Next base: position 346,020 of record CAVQVG010000007.1, on the reverse strand, counting down.
CCAGGTGCAGGCCGAGCCAGGCCAGCCAGGCCAGGGTGCCGCGGAACCGGATGCCGCGGGGCAGCTGGACCACCGCCGACCGGCTGCCGATCGTGGCCATGATGCCCTTGTCGTGGTAGCTGAACCGGGTGGTGGGCTGGCCGGCCTGCACCCGGCGGATCTGCTCGGCCACGTGCCGGCCCATCTGCAGCGCGGGCTGCGCCAGCTGGGGGGTGGGCGCCTCCTCGATCAGCGCGATGTCGCCGATCGCGAACACCCGGTCCTGCCCTTTCACCCGCAGGTCCGGCCCGGTCAGCAGGCGGCCAGCCCGGCCCTGCGGCAGGTCCCACTGGCCGTCCCCGGCGGGCCCGGGTGGCCCGGCCACCCCGGCCGCCCACGCGGTCAGGTCGCTGGGCAGCTGCTCGCCGCTGGCCAGGATGATCCGGTCCCGGGTGATCTCCTTGATCTGGGCGTTGAGCCGCAGGTCAACCCCGCGGGCGAGGAGTTGCTGCCGGGCATAATCCCGCAGCGGCGGCCGGAACGGGGCGAGCAGCGCGGGCGCCTGCTCGACCAGCCGGATGTGCACCCGGGCCCGGTCGATGTCCGGATACGACGCAGGCAGGGCCAGGTTGCGCAGGTCGGCCACCGTGCCGGCCAGTTCCACCCCGGTCGCCCCGCCGCCGACGATGGTCACGGTCACGTCCTGGCCGACCGCGGTCAGGCTGAGCTGCTCCAGCATGGTCATCAGGAGCTCGCGCAGGGTGGTCGCATCGTGCAGCGTGTAGAGACCGTGGCTGCACTCGGCCGCGCCGGTGATCCCGTAGAACGCGGCCGTCACGCCGGTGGCCAGGATCAGGTAGTCGTAGCTGGCCTGGCCGCCGTCGGCGAACCAGGCCACCCGGGCCGCGGTGTCGATGCGGGCCAGCTCACCGTGCCGGAACCGGGCGCCGCGCTTGCGCGCGAACCCGCGCAGCGGGTAGGCGACGTCGCTGGGCGCCAGCCCGGCCGTGGCCACCTGGTAGAGCAGTGGCTGGAACGTGCTGTAGATGTGCCGGTCGGCCAGGGTCACCGCGAACCCGTTCCGGGCCAGCGCGCTGACCGCGGCGAGCCCGCCGAAGCCCGCCCCGACCACCAGCACCCGTGGTTTGTTGTCAGCTGCCGTCACATCAACATCGCTACCCAGGCTGGACCCGGTACGCACGCTAATCCGCCCGAAACGGGCGAACCGGAACGGGGGCGGTGAAACTTTCCCCCGCGCTGGACCGGGCGCAGGGCGCTGACCTGGCCAGCTGCCGGGCACCCGGACCGGAGGGGGTGCCCGGCGCCCGGCGCCGGGTTAGCGTGCCCGCACCGGGAGCGGCCTTCGACGAAGGGGCAGGCACATGGCGCTGGCGATCCGTCCCGGCCGGGCACGTCTCGGCGCGGCCGGCCTGGCCGCCGCGCTGGCCGCGGCCGGCCTGCTCACCCTCGGCGCGGGGCACGCCCGCGCGGCCACCACGACCCTGTGCGGTGAGCAGACCGCGGCGGTCGGCGGCAGCTACATCGTGCAGAACAACGAGTACGACTCCAGCGCGTCCGAATGTGTCACGACCGACGGCAACGCCGACTTCACCGTGGCCAACTCGGCCATCAGCAACGCGACCAACGGCTCGCCCGGCGCCTACCCGTCCATCTACCAGGGCTGCCACTGGGGCAACTGCAGCGCCGGCGGGCTGACCGCCGCGCCCATCCAGGTGTCGGCGCTGACCGCGGGCAAGGTCACCACGAGCTGGAGCACCACGCAGCCCGGCAGCGGCGCCTACGACGTGGCCTACGACATCTGGTACAACCAGACGCCGACCACCACCGGGCAGCCGGACGGCACCGAGATGATGGTCTGGCTGAACCACAACGGCAGCGTGCAGCCGTTCGGCTCCGAGGTGGCCAGCAACGTGAGCATCGGCGGCCACACCTACAACATCTGGTACGGCACCCAGTCGGTCTGGGACACCGTCACCTACGAGATGACCAGCGGCGCCACCTCGGTCAGCAACCTGGACATCGGCACGCTGACCCAGGACATGGTGAACCGCGGCTACACCCAGGCCAGCTGGTACCTGATCGACGTGGAGGCCGGATTCGAGCTGTGGCAGGGCGGCGCCGGCCTGACCACCAACTCGTTCTCGGTGAACATCGCCGGCGGCGCCACCTCGTCGCCGTCGCCGTCGCCGACCAGCCCGGCCTCGCCCACCACGTCCCCGACGCCGAGCCCGACCCCGTCGGCCACCTCCTCTCCGGGGCCGGCCGCGTGCTCGGCGGCCTACTCGGTGGTCAGCAGCTGGCCCGGCGGGTTCCAGGGCCAGGTAGTGGTGCGGAACACCGGCTCGGCGGCGCTGGCCGGCTGGCACCTGGGCTGGGCCTTCCCGGGCAGCCAGCAGATCAGCAACCTGTGGAACGGCAGCTACACGCAGACCGGCGCGGCGGTGACCGTGACCAGCGCGTCCTACGACAGCAGCCTCCCGGCCGGCGGCACGGCCACGGTCGGCTTCACCGCCACCTACACCGGGAGCAACAGCGCGCCCGCGAGCGTGTCCTGTAGTTGACCCCGCGGGCGGCCCGCCCCGCCCCGCCGCGCCTGAGCCCGCGCGGCGGGGCGGCGGGTTAGGTCAAAGCCGCGGGTTAAGCCAAAGCCGTCAGTATCTGTACTGAGTGCTGCCTGATTCGGGTATTTTTCCGGCGGGGGAAAGTCTGTGGCCAATGGGGCTCCGGTTAACCGGATGCCCCCGATGTGGCATTCGGGAAGGGCTCGCGGATGGGAACGAGGCGCAGCAGCCTCCGCTTGGCGTGCGTTCTGGCCGGCCTGGCGCTATTCGTGGCCGGACTGGCGGCGTGCACCTCATCCGGCGTCAGGGCGACCCCCGGGCGGCCCCGGACTACGGCGCTGCACGGCGAGGTCGTGGTGGGCGGTCCGGGCGGCCGCTACGTGGTCCCGGCCGGGATCCACAAGATCAAGCACGTGATCATGGTCATGCAGGAGAACCGGTCGTTCGACAGCTATTTCGGCACCTACCCGGGCGCGGACGGGATTCCGATGCGCAACGGGGCGCCCACGGTCTGCGTGCCCAACCCGTCGGGCGGCTGTACCCGCCCATACCATGACGTAACCGACATCAACGGCGGCGGGCCGCACGGCGAGGTCAACGCGGTGGCCGACGTGAACGGCGGCCGGATGAACGGGTTCATCCGGGAGCGCGACCGGGCCCGCGCGTCCTGCCATGTCGTCACCGACCCGGCCTGCGCCGGGACCAAGACCCCGGACGTGATGGGCTACCACACCGCCGCGGAGATCCCCAACTACTGGAGCTACGCGCGGAAGTTCGTGCTCGACGACCACATGTTCGAGCCGGTGAAGTCGTGGTCCCTGCCGGACCACCTGTACATGGTCTCGGCCTGGTCGGCCAAGTGCAAAAACCGCTCGCCGATGAGCTGCGCGACCGACATCGTGGGCCCGTACGGGGTGAACAAGTTCCAGAAGGCGGTCGATAAGGAACTGCGCACCGGCAAGACCAACATCGACTTCGCCTGGACGGACATCACCTGGCTGCTCTATGTGCACCACGTGAGCTGGGCCTACTTCGTGCAGGCGGGTATCCAGCCGGACTGCGACAACGACTCCGCCGAGACCTGCGATCAGGCCAAGCAGAACATCGAGACGCCGGGGATCTGGGACCCGCTGCCGCTGTTCGGCGACGTGAAATCCGATAATCAGCTGCACAACATCCGCACGCTCGGGTCCTACTTCCACGAGGCCAAGACCGGGACGCTCCCGGCGGTCAGCTGGATCGTCCCGTCCGGCGCGGACAGCGACCACCCGCCGGCCAGCGTGCACTGGGGCCAGGCCTACGTCACCGCGGTGATCAACGCGGCGATGAAGAGCCCGGACTGGAAGTCCACCGCGATCTTCCTGTCCTGGGATGACTGGGGCGGTTTCTACGACCACGTGGTGCCCCCGGCGGTGGACCAGCAGGGTTACGGCCTGCGCGTGCCGGCCATGGTCATCTCGCCGTACGCGCGGAAGGGCTACATCGACCACCAGACGCTGAGCAGCGACGCCTACCTCAAGTTCATCGAGGACGACTTCCTGGGCGGGGCCCGGCTCAACCCGAAGACCGACGGCCGCCCGGACCGCCGGCCGGACGTCCGCGAGGACGAGCCGATCCTCGGCAACCTGGTGCAGGACTTCAACTTCAACCAGGCGCCGCGGCCGCCGCTGCTGCTGGCCACCAACCCGCCCACCGACTCGCCGAGCATCCCGGCCTACTTCGCCACCCACCCGGCCTGCCGGGGCTGCACCGCGGTGCTGAACGGCCTGCCCGGCTCGGCCTGCCCGCAGCTGGCGCAGCCGGTGTCGGTGGACCGGAAGAAGGCCCGGCGGCGGCGCTAGGCCGGCGGCGCCAGGCCGGGGCCAGGCCGGCGGCGCCAGGTCAGCCCGGCCAGGTCAGCCCGGCGGGCTGAGCTCGCGCAGGCGGCCGCGCAGGAAATCGCGTTCGGCCGCGTTGCCGGCCCGGTCCAGCGCGGCCTGGTAGGCGGCGACCGCCGCCCCGGTGCGGCCGAGCTGCCGGAGCAGGTGGCCGCGGATGGCGTGGAACAGGTAGTAGCCGGTCAGGTCGAGCCCGTCGACCAGGCTGAGCGCCGCGGCCGGGCCGTCCACCTCGGCCACCGCCACCGCGCGGTGCAGCGCCGCCACCGGGCTCGGGGCCACGATCAGCAGCTGGTCGTAGAGCGCGACGACCTGGGCCCAGTCGGTGGCCGCGGCGTCCGGTGCGTCGCTGTGCACCGCGTTGATGGCCGCCTGGATCTGGTACGGGCCGGGCTGGCCGCGGCGCAGGCACCACCGGACCAGGGCCTGGCCCTCCGCGATCAGCTGCCGGTCCCACCGGCCGCGGTCCTGGTCGGCCAGCAGCACCAGGTCGCCGCCCGGCGTGGTGCGGGCCGCGCGGCGGGACTGCGCCAGCAGCATGAGCGCGAGCAACCCGGTCACCTCGGGCTCGTCCGGCATCAGCGTGGCCAGCAGCCGGCCGAGCCGGATGGCCTCGGCGCACAGCCCGGCCCGGATCAGCTGGTCGCCGGAGCTGGCCGCGTACCCCTCGTTGAAGATCAGGTACACCACGGCCAGCACGGCGCCGAGCCGGCCCGGCAGCTCGGCCTCGCGGGGCACCCGGTACGGGATCCGGGCGTCGCGGATCTTGCCCTTGGCCCGGACGAGCCGCTGGGCCATGGTCGGCTCCGGCACCAGGAACGCGTGCGCGATCTCCGCCGTGCTCAGCCCGCCGAGCAGCCGCAGCGTCAGCGCGACCTGCGCGGCGGTGCCCAGCGCGGGGTGGCAGCAGGTGAAGATCAGCCGCAGCCGATCGTCGGGCACCGGTTCCTCCTCTGCTGTTGCCTGGTCAGCCGGGCCCGGCTGGTGCAGTCGCACCGCCTCCGCCTGGCGGCCGTCCCGGGACGCCTCCCGGCGCACCCGGTCGATGGCCCGGTTCCGCGCGGTGGTGATGATCCAGCCGGCCGGGCTGGGCGGGATGCCCGCGGCCGGCCAGCGCCGCACCGCCTCGGTGAACGCGTCCTGGACCGCGTCTTCGGCCAGGTCGATGTCGCCGAACGCGCGGACCAGGACGGAGACGGCGCGGCCGTACTCGGCCCGGAAGATGCGCTCGATGTCCGGCTGGCTGGTCACGGGCTGATCAGCGCGAGTCCACCAAGGGACGGACCTCGATGGGCAGCGTGCTGGCCGCGGCCAGCCTGCCTGCCCAGCCCAGCGCGGCGTCCAGGTCCGGGGCGGAGATGACGGTGAACCCGCCCAGATGCTCCTTGCCCTCGGCGAACGGGCCGTCGGTGATGACCGGGCCGCCGTCGCGGGCCCGGACCACCGTGGCCGTGCTGACTGGGTGCAGCCCGCCGGTGAACACCCAGGCGCCGGCCGCGCGGAGTTCGGCGTCCCAGGCCTGGATCTTCGCCATGATCGGGTCCAGCACCTCGGGCGGGGGCGGGTCCCCGTCGGGCTGGTAAACGCTGAGCAGGTACTGCGGCATCGTCGTTGCCTCCTTGCTGGCTGGTGTCTCACCAGCTACACGATCGGCGGCCCGGGATTTCGACAGCTGGCCGGCCACACCTGTTCCCGTTCCGGGCGCACCGCACGCAGTTCGTGGCGGACGTAATCGCTTTCCTGACGGCGGACGGTGGTCGGCTGGCATATGATCATTTGTGCTGACCGGCGTCCCGGCGCCGCCCGGGCACGCCGGTTATTGGGGTTTGAACGCGTCGGCACGATTCAGTAAATCTGGCGTGGGTAGCTCAGCGGCCGCCTTACGCTTGGACCAGGCCGAGGCCCCGCCCATGGAGGTATCGCCCAGGTGACACAGGTGTCCGTGGACTCGGCTGACCAGCCGGGAGCGGTCCGGCAGGCTGGCCGGACCCGGACACCTCTTCCTATCGAGGGGCACCCGCCCGGCCCGGTCGAGCGGTTCATGAGCAGGCTGATCCGCAAGCTGGCCTGGAGCAGGCTGTCCAACCCCACCGTGGCCGTCACGCTGTCCGGAGCCGGCCTGCTGCTCGGCATGCTGCTGGGGGCGACTTCACCGAACGCCGAAACGGTGGGTGTCCGGCTGCCCCTGTCGCTGCTGCCGTCGCTGGTGCATCAGCACATCCTGGCCAGCGTGATGCTGTACACCGCGGACATCCTGGCCTGCCTGGGGCTGGCCGGCATGCTGTGGGCGCACAGCCAGGGGTGGCGGCCCAACCCGCGGATCCTGGTGCTGGTCAGCGGCGTCATCGTGGCCGTCTTGACCTGCCTCACCCCGGTCGGCTCGTCCGACCAGGCCAGCTACGCGGCCTACGGGCGGATCACGGCGCTGGGCGGGAACCCGTACGTCACCAACCCGATGGCCTGGCTCGGCGCGCACTCGCCGTACACGCTCGCCGTCGGCACCATGTGGCGGTCGCAGTCGTCGGTGTACGGCCCGTTCGCCACGCTGATCCAGTGGGTCGCCGCCTCGATCGGCCGGGCCGACGTGGCCACCACGGTCTGGGTGCTGATGATCCTGAACGGGATCGTCTTCATCGGGGTGGGCCTGCTCCTGCTCAAGACCTCCGACGACCCGGTGCGGGCCACCCTGTTCTGGACCGCGAACCCGGTGCTGATCCTCGAACTGGTCAGCGGCGGCCACCTCGACACGTTCGTGGCCGCCATGGCCATCTGCGCCATCCAGGTGGCCCGCCGGGTGCCCCGGGTGTGGGGCGACGTGCTGGTCGGCGTGCTGATCGGGCTGGCCTGCGGGGTGAAGATCTATGCGGTGCTGATCGCGCTGGGGCTGGCCTGGCCGCTGATCCTGCGCCGCGAGTGGCTGCGCACCGCGCGGATCGCGGTGATCGCCCTGGGCACGCTCGCCCTGCAGTACAGCTTCTACGGGTTCAGCGCGCTGAAGCCGCTGTTCGGCGGGCTGCAACTGGCCACGCTGCCGTCGCCGTGGCGGGTCGTCGAGCTGACCGGCGAGGCGGTGGGGATCAGCCAGAGCGCCATGGCCACCACCATCAGCTGCCTGTGGCCGATCGCGCTGCTCGTCGTGGCCTGGCTCGTCTACCAGCGGATTTCCGCGGACCAGCCGCGTGAGGTGGTGGCCCCGTTCGCGCTGACCTATGCCTGGATCCTGGTCGCCCCGTGGGTGTTCGCCTGGTACACCGCGGTGGCCTGGGCCGCGCTGACCCAGGTGCCGCGGAACCGGATGACCCGCTGGCTGACCATCGTCACGGTCTTCCTCGCGCTCTGCCTGTCCAGCGGCGGGCAGGCCGCACCCGGGCGATGAGGCAGGTCACCACCCCGGTCACGAACAGCGGTCCCGGCGCGGCCGGGCTGGCCCGGGCCGGCCGGACGGCATGGTGGCAGGCGGCCGCGGCCGGGGCGCGGCGGCACTGGCTGGCCACCGCCCTGCTGGCGGCCGGCCTGGTGCTGCGGGTACTGGTTCAGCTCGCGTACCGGCCCGCGCTGTTCTACATCGACTCGGCCCGGTACCTGTACGACGCGAGCGGGATGGATCCGGTCGGCTACAAGGGACCGCTGCGGGCCATCCTGTTCGTAGCGAACTTCGACGCGGTGGCGGCCGTCCAGCATCTGCTCGGGCTGGCCATGGCGGTGCTCCTCTACCTGTTGCTGCTGCGCCGCGGCGTGCCCAGGTGGCTGGCCGCGCTGGCCATCGCGCCGGTGCTGCTGGACGCCTACCAGTTGCAGATCGAGCAGATGGTCATGCCGGACGTCTGGTTCGAGGCGCTGATCGTGGCCGGCCTGGCCATCCTGCTCTGGCCGCGCGGCCGGCCGGGCTGGCGGCGCGTGCTGGCGGCCGGGCTGGTGCTGGGGAGCGCGGCCACCGTGGCCCAGGTGGCCGAGGCGCTGCTGGTGCCGGCCGTGCTCTACCTGCTCGTGGCCGGGGGCAGCTGGTGGCCGAGTGCTTGGCGGCACGGCGGCTGGCGGCAGGCGGTGGGCAAGCCGGCCGCGCTGAGCGCGGCGTTCGTGGCGCCCATCCTGGCCTACTGCGCCGTCTCCTACCTGATCAGCGGGGCGTTCTACCTGTCGCACACCGGCGTCACGTCGTTCTACGGCCGGGCCGCGGCGGCCGCGGACTGCGCCACGCTGCGGCTGCCGTCCGCCGAGCGGGGCATGTGCCCGACGCCGGCGCAGCAGGCCCAGGGGCCGGACTGGCTCGAGTACGCGCCCGGCTCGCCGATCCGGCCGTACTACCGGAACCTGCCGCGGGACCAGGTGGACAACCTGATCTCCGACTTCAACCACCGGGTGCTCAGCCAGCAGCCGCAGCGACTGCTCGGCGCGTACGCGCGCGACCTGGTCAAGCCGTTCGCGCTGACCCGGGACGGCGCGCTGGGGGACACGCCGATCTCCCGGTGGCAGTTCCAGCTCAGCTTCCCGTACCACCCGCCGCACGAGTCGATGGCGTTCGTGCACACCGCGGTCAGCCGGTTCGGCGGCGGCGACCCGGCCGTGTGGCGGCCGGTGGCCGCGTTCCTGCGCGGCTATCAGCTGCACGGCGGGTACACACCCGGGCCGCTGCTCGGCCTGTGCGTGCTGGCCGGGCTGGCTGGTTCGCTGGTCCTGCTGCGCCGCCGGGGTGATCCGGGCACCCGGCAGCTCGGCCTGGCCTGCCTGCTGTTCTTCCTGTCCGGCGTGGCCGTGCTGCTGGCCTCCGACCTGTTCGAGTTCTCCTGGCGGTACCAGCTGCCCGCGCTGGTCACGCTGGTGCCGGCCGGCGCGCTCGGGATCAGCGTCCTGCTCCGCGTGATCCGGCCCCCGGCTGACCCGGCCGGCCGCTGAACCTGGTGGACACGGCGCCAGCCGGCTCGCGGGCCTTGGCCGCGGCCGCCACGGTGGGGCCGTACTTCACTATTCAGCCCTGGTCCGGTCAGCCCTGGTCCGGTCAGCCCTGGTCCGGTGAGCCAAGGTTCGCCGAGCCGGGGTGGCGGCCGCTGCGCGCCCTGATAGCGGACCCGGCGGTGCTGACAGAACGGGTCGGGCACGCGCGCAGCGTGCTGGCCCGCAACGCTGGGTGTGCTCCCGGGGACGTCGAGCCGCGGGTCGCCGCCTCGGTCATGTTCCTCGGGCTGGCCGCGCAACTGGTGTCGCCGCTGCTCGGCGCGGCGGTGCTGGCTGGAGTGCTGCCGCAGCTGACGGTGGCCGACCTGTACTGGCAGCCGGTCACCGGTGGCCCATGGCCGCTGGCCGCCCGGCCGGTCAACGGCACGGCCGTCGGTGAGCTGACGGCCGGTCAGGCGGCCGGGCTCCTGGCGGCGCGGATGCACGATCTGACCGGGCCGCTGGCCGGGGCGTTCGGCCGCGCGTTCCAGCTCTCCGGTCAAGTCCTCCGCGGGAACGCCGGGTCCGCGCTGGCCGGCGCGGCGGCCACGCTGGCCGCGGCCGTCCCGGCCCGGGCCGGCCTGGCCGCGGAGCTGGCCGCGGGCGTGCTGGCCCGGCCAGCACTGCGCGGCGCGGGGGAGTTCGGGCCGGACCGGCGGTTCCGGCGGCGCAGCTGCTGCCTGCTGTACCGGGTGCCCGGGGCCGGGCTGTGCGGCGACTGCATCCTGGCCCGCCGGCAGGCCGGCCGTTAGCGGGCGGCGAGCACCGCCTGCTCCTGTTCGGGCGAGAACCCCGTGGACAGTGGCGGCAGGCCGCGCTGCCGGTCCCAGGCCAGCACGTCGGCGGCGGTGACCGGCAGCGGGGTGGCCGGCAGCCCCGCGGCCCGGGCCCTGGCCGGGCTGCGCTGCTGCGACGGCCAGTGCGGGCGGACCAGCGGGAACACGTGTGCCGCGGTCTCCGGTGGCACCGGCACGATGTCGACCTGGGTGCCGGCCGCCCGCGCGCAGGTCTCGATCAGCCCGCCCAGCGTGACCGGCTCGGCCGGCCCGACCGCGTGGAACGCGCCCGGGCGATCGTCGGCCACCAGCTGCACGACCAGGCGGGCCAGGTCACGCACGTCGATGACCTGGACCGGCTGGGCCGGGTCGGCGGGCACCGCCACCGGCCCGCCACGCGCCGCCCGGCGCACCCAGTAGGTGAGCCCGTCCTGCCAGTCGTGCGGCCCGGCCACCTTCCCGGGCCGCACGATCGTGGCCCGGTCGCCGTAGCGGGCCAGCACGTCGTCCTCGCAGGCGACCTTGAGCCGGCCGTAGTTGTCCCCGTCCAGGATCTCGGTGTCCCGCCGGGGCGGCCGCCGCGGCGCGTCCTCGGTCGGGTCGGGGTCGGCGTCGGTGTGCAGGTATACGGCGTGGCTGGAGATGAACAGGTACCGGCCGGCCCGCTCGCCCAGCGCGTCCATGGCCTGCCCGACGTGCCGCGGCACGTAGCCGCTGACGTCCACCACCGCGTCCCACCGGCCGTCGCGCAGCGCCGCGTAGTCGCCGGTGTCCCGGTCGCCGGTCAGCCGGGGCACACCGGGGAACAGGTCGGTCCCGGTCCGGCCGCGGCCGAACAGGGTCACCTCGGCCCCGCCGCGCAGCGCGTCCTCGACGATGGCCCGGCCCACGAACGCGGTCCCGCCCAGGACAAGGATTCGCACGCTGACCGACCTTACCCGGCGGGACCAGGTGCGCTGGCGGGGCCCGAGACGCCCGGCACCAGCGTTCGGCATGATGGGTCAGGGTTTGGGGTTGAAATGTGATATCACAATGATACGATGCTGATAGTTAACGTTCTGATCGAGGAGGCAGGCCATGGGTGCGCCAGCCATCGTAGTGCGCGGACTGCGCAAGAGTTTCGGGGCGAAGGAGGCAGTGGCCGGGATCGATCTGGAGATCGCGGCTGGTTCGCTGGCCGGCCTGGTCGGGCCGAACGGGGCGGGCAAGACCACGTCCCTGTCGATGATGACCGGGCTGCTCCGGCCGGACGCCGGCCAGATTGTGGTTGACGGGCGGGATGTGTGGGCCGATCCGCCGGCCGCCAAGGCCATCATGGGCGTGGTGCCGGCCGAGGCTCAGCTGTTCGAGCGGCTGAGCGGGGCCGAGCTGCTGGAGTACGCCGGCCGGCTGCGCGGCATGCCGGCCAGCGAGGCGCGGTCCCGGGCCACCCAGCTGCTGGACGTGCTGGACCTGAGCGACGACGCCAAGCGGCTGGTGGCCGACTACTCCACCGGCATGCGGAAGAAGGCCATGCTGGGCTGCGCGCTGATCCACAATCCGGCGGTGCTGTTCCTGGATGAGCCGCTGGAGGGCGTGGATCCGGTGTCCGCCGACGTGATCCGCCGGCTGCTGACCCGGTTCGTCGGCTCCGGCTCGACCGTGCTGTTCTCCAGCCACGTGATGGAGCTGGTCGAGCAGGTCTGCGACCACGTGTCCATCATCGACCAGGGTCACATCGTGGCGACCGGGACCACCGACCAGGTGCGCGGCGGCAAGACGCTGCAGCAGGCGTTCATCGACCTGGTCGGTTCGCGGGCAAGCGGTGAGGAGGGACTGACATGGCTCGGCTCCTCGTCCAGCTGAAGCTGCGGCTGCTGACCAACGCGCTGCGCGCGTCCCGGCGGGCCAAGGTCTCGTTCCTGATCAGCACGGCGTTCGCCGTGCTGGTCGCGCTGGGCACGTTCGCCACGCTGGCCCTGCTGCGCGGGCAGAGCGCGCCGGTCACCCAGACCGCCGCCGTGTTCACCGTGTTCGCGTTCGGCTGGCTGATCCTGCCGCTGCTCGCGTTCGGCCTGGACGGCACGCTGGACCCGGCCACGCTGGCGCTGTACCCGCTGCGCACCCGGCCGCTCGCGGTCGGCCTGCTGGCCGCCTCGGCCACCGGCGCCTGGCCGCTGGCCAACGTGATCGGCCTGCTCGGCGTCACCGTCGGGCTGGCCCGCGGCCCGCTCGGCCTGCTCGTCGCGGTCGTGGCGGTGCTGCTCCAGGTGCTGTTCTGCATCACGCTGGCCCGGTTCGTCACCACCGGCCTGGCCGGGCTGCTGCGGTCCCGGCGCGGCAAGGACCTCGCCGCGTTCCTGATCATCCCGATCTTCGCCTTGTACGAGACGTTCGCCCAGGTGGTGCCCAGGCTGGCCGCCGAGGGCAAGATCACCACGAGGACGTTCGAGGGCATCGACACGTGGCTGCGCTGGCTGCCGCCCGGGCTGGCCGCGCACGCCATCCAGGACGCCTCCGACGGCCACGCGGGCACCGCCCTGCTCCGGCTCGCGCTGCTGGCCGCCGTCATCCTGGTGCTCGGCGCGCTGTGGATCCGGTCCCTCGGCCGCGCCCTGGTCACCGTGGACACCAGCACGCAGTCGTCCAAGGTGCGCGGCGCGGCGCTGCCGTTCGGCCGGTTCGGCATCGGCGGCACGGTGGCCGCCCGGTTCCTGCTCTACCAGCGCCGCGAGCCCGGCGCGATCGTCCGCTGGTGCATCATCGGCGTAGTCATGCTGGCCGCGTCGGTCAGCACGATCCGGACGCCGAATTACCACATCGGGCTGAGCATCAGCGCGGTGCTGGCGGGCATCATGCTGTGCATCTTCCAGGCCAACACGATCGGCCTGACCGGACCCGCGTTCGGCCTGGAAGCCAGCGCGCTGAGCGGGGTTCGCACGCTGCGCGGGTACTTCACCGGGCACAACGTGGCGCTGGCCGTCATCGCGGTGCCGCTGGCCCTGGTGCTGTCCGTCGGCCTGGCCGCGTTCGCCGGGCATCCGGGGGACTGGTTCTGGGGCGTGGCCATCGACCTGTGTGCCATCGGCGCGGCCCTGGGCCTGAGCAGCCTGCTGACCGCCGGCGTGCCGTACCCCGTGCAGAAGCGGGTGGGCAGCCCGGTGCCGAACGCCGCCGACGGCTACGGCGGCCAGGCGTTCGCTGGCTCGATGAGCAGTCTGTTCGGCGTGGCGCTGGTCAGCACGCCGGTGATCCTGGCCCTGGTGTTCACGCACTCGGTCGCGGACGCGGTGCGCATCCCGGTGCTGCTGCTGTGCGCGGCCGCCTACGGCGGCGTGCTGGCCTGGGCCGGCGCCCGGCTGGCCGCCATCGCGGCCGCAGGCAAGCTGCCCGAGCTCGGCCAGATCGCCATCCGTAGCAAGCTGTAGTCGCGCGGCGCAGGCCTCCCGGCCCGGCAACCCCGAGTTGCCGGGCCGGGAGACCAATTTTTATCGGCTGTCTTATCGGCCCGTCCAGTCCCAAATGTCACAGCAGGCGCACGAGTGGAGACTCGGGGTGAAATTCACTGAGATTTTTCGCCGCTTCGGCTACTGTGCGTATCTGCGCAGGTCAGAGGCTTGATGCCGGTCGATATTCGCCGAGCGGAAACGACCGCGCCCGGGGCGAGTTCGGCCACCCGGGTTTGGCGTTAGGCAAAAATCTGGTTTACGGTGGCGGACGCATCATCAGCCGCTCACTGAATGGAGATCGCATGTTTACGGGGGGTAACCAGACTCTTATCGCTGAGTAGATCGAGGCGGCCCCGACCAAGCGTGATTGCAGCACGCGGCCGGGGCCTTTGCATGGCAACGAACCTCGGAGGTAACAAGCCATGACGTTTTTCAGTATTGCAGGTAGCGGCGCCGCGAAGACCCTCATCGCGGTCACGGTTTCGCTGCATCCCGGCGCTGCGCACCACAGCAGCCACCAGGCCACCGTGCGGGCGGGCGACACGCTCAGCTCGATCAGCCAGCGCGAGTTCGGTAAGGCGGCCGACTGGCCGGCGCTGTGGTGGGCCAACCGGCACACCGTGCACAACCCGTCGCTGATCCAGGCCGGGCAGAAGCTGGCCCTGCCGGACTCGCACCAGGTGAAGCCGTGGCTCATGCACGCCGCGCTGACGGCCATCCCGGCCCCGGCGCCGGTCCAGGCCGCTCCGGCTGCCCCGGCCGCGCCCGCCGCGTCGTCGGCTCCGGCCGCGCCGGCCGCGTCGCCGGCCAGCAGCACCGCGTCCTACAGCGGCGCGTCGGGCAGCTTCCAGAGCTGCGTGATCCAGGCGGAGAGCGGCGGGAACGCGTCGGCGGTCAACGGATCCAGCGGCGCGGGCGGCCTGTACGGCTTCCTGCCGTCCACCTGGCAGGCGCTCGGCTACTCCGGGCTGCCGGAGAACGCGTCGGTCGCCCAGCAGAACGCGGCCTTCGCCAAGGAGTACGCCCAGTCGGGCACGTCGGCCTGGTCTGCCTACGACGGGTGCTGATTCACCCCGGGTGCTAGGTCACCCAGCCGGAGGAGCCCCGGGCCCGAGTGGGCCCGGGGCTCCTCCGTGTCAGCCCCGCGAAACGCGCGGGGTGTGACGTACCTCACGGCGACTGTCCAATCTCTCCCGGCGTCTCGCCCGTACTGAGTTCTGGCAAGCAAATGACGCAGGGCGGCATGGACCCGCGGGTCGTGACCGCCCGGGACAGGAGATGGTGAAGATGGGCAAGTCGTTCCTGGCACGGCTGCCGGTGCCGGTCAAGCTGGGTGTTCCGGTGGCGGCCGGGCTGCTGGCCGCAGCGTGCGGCACCGCGGCCGGGTCGTCGACGGGTTCCACCCCGGCCGGCGGGGGCACCTCGGGCGCGTCGCTTACCGGAACGGTGATCGAGGCGCACGCCGGCTCGGCCGGAGCGTTCCTGACCAACGGGTCGGGGCGCGCGGTGTACCTGTGGGCCGCGGACGGGATGAACAAGTCCACGTGCACCGGCGCCTGCGCCGGGGCGTGGCCGCCGGTGATGGCGACGGGCCACCTGACCGCCTCGGGCGGCGCGAAGACCGCCGACCTGGGCACGATCACCCGGCCGGGCGGCGGCAAGCAGGTGACCTATGACGGTCACGCGCTGTACTACTTCGCCGGCGATTCCGGCCCGGGCCAGACCAGCGGCCAGGGCAGCGACAACTTCGGCGCTAAGTGGTGGCTGGTCGCTCCGTCCGGGGTGAAGATCACCGCCGCCGACTCGGCGACCGGTGCGTCGGCCTCGACGGCGCCGGCCTCCGGTGCTGGCTCCAGCTCCAGTTCCAGCTCCGGCGGCAGCTGGGGCTGAGTGCCGCAGTGACCACCTTCCTAGCCCGGATCACGGGCACGGGTGCTGACCGGCCGCCGCATTTCGCCGGGCGGCCGGTCAGCGGGTGGGCCTTCACCGGCCTGGCCGTCACGTCGTTCGGCGGCGCCAGCAGCATGACCGGCGGCTGCCCGCCTGGGTGCTGACGGTGGTGGCCAGCGGGTTCGCCCTCTACGGGCTGTGGGTCACCTTCCAGCATTCCGCTACCTGATACGAAAACGGAGAAACACGATGAACATCGATCACCTCAGCACCGATCACCTGAACACCCTGCTCCCGGCCCGCGATGCCAGCCAGCCGGACAGCCTGCCGCGCCGGGCGGCCCGGCGGCTGGCCCGCGGCCCGGCCTCGCTGACCTCACCGGTCGCACGCTGGGCCGTCACCGGGCTGGCCGTCTTTGGCGCCGCGCTGATGGTGTGGTCCGGTGTGCTCCACCTGCAGCTCTGGTCTGAGGGCTACCGGAACATCGCGGTCATCGGGCCGCTCTTCCTGGCCCAGGGCATCGGGAGCATCGCGCTGGCGTTGCTTCTCGTCGCCCTTCGCCGGGCTGTGCTGCTGGCCGCCGGGGCGGTCCTGATGGTCGGCACGGCCGTCGGGCTGCTGATCAGCGCGAGCGTCGGGCTGTTCGGCTTCCAGGACAGCCTGGCCATCCCCGACGCGACCACGTCACTGATGGTGGAGTTCGGCGGCGCGGCCGTGCTCGCCGTGGCCGCGATCGTGCTGGCCGCCCGCGCCCAGCCGGCCGCCAGCGCCCAGCCGCGGCCCGCCCAGCGCTAGCGGGCGTGGTCGCCGGATGGCCCGCCCAGGATGACCCGGAGCAGAAATTGTCCCGTTCAGCTGCCCCGGGTCCAATCCTTTCCGGGCCGCCACCCGTATGTACTGTGTGCGAATAGTGGGGACCTCAGCTGAGCAGCTACCGGATGAGACGCTACTGGCGGGACTAGGCGCCGGCGACGCTGAGCTGTCGCTCGCCTTTGTGCGCCGCTTTCAGCGGATCGTGTTCGGCGTCGCGATGGTCGTCGCCGGCGACACCACGACGGCTGAAGACGTCGCCCAGCAGGCGTTCGAGCAGGCCTGGCGACATGCCCAGGTGTTCGACTCACGCCGCGGCTCGGTGCGCACCTGGCTGACCACAATCACCCATAACCTGGCCGTGGACGCCGTCCGGGGGCGGACGTCCGCGCCGGTGGATCCGGACGACCTGCCCGCTATCCTCACCGCAGTGACCGACACGCCGGAACGGCTGGCCGTGGCGCATGACAACGCCGCGGAGCTGCGGCGCACGCTGGGCCAGCTGCCCGAGGCGCAGGCCCGGGCCGTCGCGATGGCCGGTATCTACGGCATGACCGCGCGGCAGGTCGCCGACGCGGAGGATGTCCCGCTGGGCACCGCGAAAACGCGGATCAGGGACGGGATGCAGAAACTGAGAGCCGCCTACCTACCGGAGGAGGCCGGCAATGAGTGAGCGCAGCGAGATGAGCTGCCGCGAATTCTCCGACGTGGCCGCCGAACTGGCGCTCGGTGTACTGACCGGGCGTGAGCGGGCGGCGGCGCTCGCGCATCTGGATCACTGCGATGCGTGCCGCGAGAATGTCCGCCAGCTGACGATGACGGGCGAGGGACTGCTGGAACTGCTGCCCAGCGTGGAGCCCCCGGCGGGATTCGAGAGCCGGGTGATGGAACGCATCGGCCTGGCCGCGCCGGCCCGAGCCCCGTCCGCCGGGCCAGCTGGCTCGGCCGGATGTTCCCAGTCGGCCGCCAGCCGGCCAGCCAGACCGCCGCCGGTCGGGTGGCTGCCAGCCAGCCGCGCACGGCCGGGCGAACCCGGCGGATGCTGGCCGTCGCGGCCGTCGCGCTGGGTGTGGTCGTGGGCGGGCTGGGCGGGTGGGGCCTGAGTAACGGCACCTCATCTCCGGCCAGCACCCCGCTGCACTCCGCCGCGCTGCTGTCCGCCAGCCACCAGACGGTCGGAAAGATCTTCTACTACCAGGGCAGTCCGCGGTGGCTGTACATGTCGGTGGACATGCCCTCGGGGAACGGCACCGTGCTCTGTCAGGTGCAGAGCGGGGACGGGCACGTCGCCACGGTCGGCTCCTTCCGGCTGACCGATGGCCACGGCTACTGGGGCAGCCCCGCCCCCGGGACCGACGGTCAGCTCACCGGCGCGCGGCTAGTCACCACCGACGGCACCGTGCTGGCCACCGCCAGCTTCCACACCACATGACGGGCGCTTGGTTGGCGCGTACCCGGCACCGCCTCGTCCGGGCGCCCGGACGAGGCGGTTAACGAGCACGTCCTAGTGGTTCAGCGGGGCAGTTCCGTGCCGGCCTGCTCCGCCAGCATGTAGCTGGCGTACCAGTCGGGCCAGTTCGCGTCGGCGTGGCCGATCCGCTTCTCGTGTTCGCCGTGCGCGGCCTCCGCGCGCCGCATCGCGCTGGCCAGGTCACGCACGGAGCCGTACGACGTCGCGACCGCATCGATGCGCCCGGGAAGCCGGGTCGTGACTTCCTGGAACAGCCAGTTGTTGCCGTCCGGATCGCTGAACGAGACGAACGAGCCGTAGCTGCGATGGTCCGGAGCCGGACCGCTGACCGGGCCGTCCGGGCCGCGGTGGAAAATCTCGCTCACCTCGACGCCGGCGGCCACCAACTGGTCCCGTGCGGCCTCGATGTCGGAGACGATCAGGTACCCCTTGCCTGACCCGGGCGCGGCCGACGTGAGGGTCGCGCCGAATTGGACCGAGCACCCGGAACCGGGCGGCGTGAACTGGACGACGGTCGGCGGCGTGACGTCCAGCCGCCAGCCGAGGCGCCCGTAGAACTCCTTCGCGCGGTCGACATCCGAGACTGCGATGATCACCACTTCGAGCTTCTGGTTGACGCTCCGGACGCTTGCCGTGCCGCTTGCGTCGCTGCTGCGGTCTTCGGTCGTACTCATCACCGTCTCCCCTGAATTGCCCAGCCGTGCCGGTAACGCTTTTACCGCCGCCTGGCACCAGCCAAACATCCAGGTGATTGCCGAGGTCAGCGCTCAGCCCGGGAGATCCTCCGGGCGCTTTGCGGCGTACTGGCCGTGCAGCAGGCCGGTGGACTGGCCGACCTCGATGAGGTATCCGTCCGGGTCGCGCAGGTAGCAGCGGATCTCCGCGCCGCGGTCGATCGGCGGTGTGACGAACTCGGCCCCCTTCGCCGTCCAGTCCGCGTAGCAGGCCTGGATGTCGGCGACCCGCAGGTTCAGGAAGATCGAGGTGGTGTTGCCAGGCTCGTAGTCGACCACCGAGATATCTGGCTTATCGGGGGTGGGCGGGCCGCCCGGGTTCATGATGATCCACGAGTTGGACAGCTTGACGGTGCACGGGTTCTCCTCCAGGACGACGGTGCCGCCCAGGACGCGCGAGTAGAAGTCCCGGGACCGAGCGACCTTGCGGACGGTGATGAACATCGCCACCAGGAAGCCTTCGGTGGGCGCAGGGAATTTGGCGGCATCGGTGCTGGGCGCAGGTTCTGTCATGGGTAGCTCCAGTCCGGCGGCATGGGCGGACGCCGGCTTATCGAGCGGCGGCCCTGGTCATCCCTCAACCCTTCCCTCGATGCGGCTGGCGCAGACGTCCCGGCACAGACCGCCAGCGCCCAGCCGATCCCACCCGCTGCCGTTGGCGCGACCGACCCTCGGCGGCGCCTTGGCCATATCGCTGCTGCCCGCGCCGCCAGCAAAGCGATCTTGATCGACGTCGGCGGCGTGCTCATCCCTGACTACCTGCCGGCCGCTGCCGCCGCGTGGAGCACCCGCCTCGGGATCACCCAGCAGGCCTTCCTCAGTGCGCTGTTCGGCGGAAGCGACGACCAGGTGCTCACTGGCCGGGTAAGCGAACCGGCCTGGTGGGACGTCGTCGCCAGCCGGCTCGGCGCCGGCTCGCCCCTGCTGGCGGAATTGCGGGAGGACCTGGCATCCAGGGAAGCCTGGGACCAGGCTCTGGTGGCGCTTCTCCGCCGCCTTCCTGGCCGCGCCAAGACCGCCATCGTCAGCAACGCCTGGCCAGGCGCCCGCGCCAGGATGTCCCAAACCGGGATGCTGGGCATCGCCGACGAGATGGTCTTGTCGTGCGAAACCGGGTACGCCAAGCCCGACCCGCGCATCTACCAGGTCGCCCTGCAACGGCTCCAGGCCAGCCCTGGCGACGCCCTGTTTGTCGACGACACACCCGGCCACGTAACCGCCGCCGAGTCACTCGGCATGACTGGCCACGTTCACACCAACACCGCAGACACCATCACCCGGATCGAGGATTTCCTCAGCACATAACCACCCCTCAATGACGAAAGGTCTTAATCCACAGATCTTCAGGTATCGAATCGAAGGATCGGCTGCTGCGGGCTACTGCTCCGTCTCTGCCGCCTGCAATGATGAACTATGCCTGACCTTCCGCCCGAGGCAGACGCGGATGTCATCACGGCTGGGCGGGAGCCGCGGGCACGTCCTGTGCGGCCGGGTCGCCTAGCCCGGCTGGTCCTCATCGCGGAGACGGTGGTGCTAGCTGGCTCGGTAGCCGCCGCGCTGCATTACCGCGGCGAGGACAGCCAGCTCGGCCACGGCAGGCAGCCCGTGGCCTGGCCCGGGCAGCTGCCCCGGCTGGCCAGCGTCACGTTCCGGTTGCCACCCGACGGGCCAATCACCGGAACGGTGCTCATCACCGCCGCCACCCAGGACGGCGCTCAGCGAGCGCAATTCGTGGTGTCCGCCACGATCCTCGGGGGCCATCCGGGCACGGTCTATGACCTGACCGGCAACGACTGCTCCGCCGCAGCCCCGGTGCCTGATCACGTATGGGCGGCCGGCGTAACTAACGCGGCCGGCACGGCCGAGCTGACCGGCCACCCATGGACGGGACCCGTCGCGGACGCGTACTGGCTGGCCCTTACCCCTTCGCCGGTCAGCCCTGCTCCGGGCCTGCGCGGAGCATTCCCCCTGAGGACGGCGACACGGTTCCCAGCCGGCCACGCGCCGTGCGCTCCGTCGTGAGAACTCCCGCCATGCCGGGATAAATGCGCTGATGACCTGGCAGGCGCCATCGGGCGGGTTCTCAGTGTTTTCCGTTGTTGGGGGGGCCTGGCACTTGCGGCGGCGCCTGGTTGTCGCCGAGTGCGGCGACTGCAGGTGAGGCTAGTGCGTCGAGCGCGAGGGCGTTGAGGGCGGGCTCATCCCTCGCTGCCATCAGGACCGGCGGCGGCCGAGCTGCCAGAAGCAGAGCCCGGCCAGGGCCAGGGCGAGCGCCAGGAAGAGCCCGGTCTCGGCCAGCTGGAGGGGCCAGTAGTGGCTGACAGGCTGGTAGCTCACGGCCACCCGGATGCCGTGGCTGGCCAGGCAGTTGTCCCACTTGGCTGATCCGCCCCCGCCCAGGACGCGCGGTAGCGCTGACTCGCAGGCGGCCGGGGCGGTGACCGGCTGCCCGGTGGCGTTGACGGCTCCGCTGGAGGTGATCCAGGCGCCAGGCTGGCCAGCGACATGGGTGGCAGTGACCGCGATCGTGGATCCGCCAGTGGGGAAGAAGTTCGCTTGCGCGGCCTCGGTCGTGGCGATCGCCCGGCTGGGCGGGATGAGGTGCGGGCGGATCCACAGCGGCGTGGCGACTTGGACGGCGGCGAAGATGGCCAGGGTGACGGCCATGGCGGGGATCGCGCGGCGGATGAGGAGCCCAGCGGTGACGCCGAGCGCGAAGCCGAACGCGGCGTATCCGAGCGGGGTGATGCCGTGACTGGGGAAAACGAAATAACCGAACCGGCCCTCGGACACGAGCGAGGCGCTGCCGCCGAGCCCGACGGCCTTGCCGATGGGAGCCGCCCACCAGGCCTGCAAGAGGCTGAGCGCCTCGGTAACGGCCATGGCGGCCACACCGATCAGCGTGAGCTTGACCGCCAGCCACCGGGTCCGGGTGATGCTCTGGTTCCAGGCCAGCCGGCAGGTCCCGGTCTCAAGCTCGCGGGCGATCAGCGGGGCGCCCCAGAAGATGCCGATGATTGCGGGCGCGGCGAGGATGACCAGGACGCTAAGGAAGTAAACAGTCACGTAGGCATTGGCTCCGTCGGGCAGCATAGGGACACCGCCTCCGACGGAGGTCAGATCGATAAGGAATTTGCTGGCCAACCCCGCGCAGGTGTCCCCGTGGCAGCCGGTGATCCCGCTGGTGGCGTACAGGCTGGTTATGTGCGGTCCGGTGACTGCCAGCAGGATGGCAAACGCCGTCAGCGCCGCAACCGCGGTGATGGCTTGGGCGCGGAACTGGCGCCAGGTCAGCCAGGTCATTTCTGCACCTCCAGGTGGCGGTTGCGGTGACCGCGTCCGGTGGCCTGCTTCATGTAGGCGAGGGCCAGGTCTTCCAGGCCCACCTCGGAGACCGTCCAGGCCGGGTCGAGGACCGGGCCGCTGGTGCGTACCAGCAACGTGCTCTGCCGGTCGGTGTGACTGGCGGAGATGAGCTGCATCCCGGCCGGCAAGGTGTCATGGTCGCGGCGCGGGCCGGACAGCAGATGATGGGTGGCCAGCAACTCGTCGACCGGCCCGGCGAGCCGCACCCGCGAGTCAACCAGCACGATCACGTAGTCGCAGACTCGTTCCAGGTCGCTGATCAGATGCGAGGACAACACGACGCTGACCTGCTGCTCGGCGACGGTTTCCATCAGGTGCTGGAGAAACTCGCGGCGGGCTAGCGGATCGAGGCTGGCCACCGGCTCGTCCAGGATCAGCAGCTCGGGCCGCTTGCCGAGAGCAATGGTCAGCGCGAGCTGCGCGCGCTGGCCGCCGGACAGTTTCCCGGCCTTCTGGCCAGGATCCAGATCGAGCTGATCGATCCGGTGGCGCGCCATCTCCGCGTCCCAGCCCGGGTTGAGGTGCGCGCCCAGCCTGAGGTGGTCGGCGACCGACAGCCCGGCGTAGACCGGTGCGTCCTGGGCCAGGTACCCGACCCGGGCAAGTTGCGCCGGGTCGGCCGCGGGCCGCCCGCCGAGCACCTCGATCGTGCCGGTGGTCGGCGCCAGCATGCCGGTGGCCAGGTTGATCAGGGTCGTCTTCCCGGCCCCGTTCGGGCCCACCAAGCCGACGACGTGCCCGGCGGGGATGGACAGCGTGCAGTCGGACAGCGCCCACCTCGTGCGGTACCGCTTGCCGAGCCCGTCGGTTTCTATGACAGCGGTCACCCCGCCCACCTCCCCGTGCCCTCTACATCCTCACTTGCGGACCGAAAAGTGCTGAGGAACAGGGCCTCGATGGACTCGTCGTCCATCCCGGCGCGCCGGGCCTTGGCCAGCCAGCGCTGCAGGTCGCGGCGCAGCGGCCCGTGCGCGGCCAGCGAGCCGCCGTCCAGCGTGCCGGTCACGAACGTCCCGATCCCCGGCCGGGCCGCCACCAGCCCCTCGTATTCCAGCTCCCGATAGGCCTTGAGCACCGTGTTCGGGTTGATCGCCAGGCCCGCCGCCACGTCCTTGACCTTCGGCAGCTGGTCACCCTCGCGCAGCAGGTCCAGCCGCAGCGCGTGCCGGACCTGGTGGATCAGCTGCAGGTACGGCGCGACGCCGGACCGGCCGTCCAGGTGGAACTCGATCACCAGGCCTCCATTTAGCTAGCTGCCTAGCACTATAGCTACACCGCCGGATGGCCTCAAGTCGCTAACTGATGATCGGCAAAACGCCAGGCCGCCCAGCGGCGGATGGCGGGCAGCAGCGAGCATGGCCGGACCGCAAGGCACTTCTGGCCATGAGGAGGGGTGGCTGCCCGCCTCTCGACGGGCAGCCACCCCGAATCTGGTGTGCTCTCGCGCTGCAGCCTGCCGGCGTCTTGCTCAGCCGGCCGGGGTCGCCGTCCTGGGTCAGCCGGAGCCGCCCCCAGCGGGCGGCGCGGGCGGGAGGCTCACGCAGCGAGGCACGCGCCCGGTGATGATGCCCCCGGCGCCCAGCGAGGTACTGCCCGGGCGACCGCTACCGCTGAAGGCCAGAATCATCGTGTCCCCGGCGGGGATGCCGGGCTTGCCTATCTTGACCGTGACCGAGCGATGCCCGCTCTTGGTCACCCCAGTGGCGACCGACACGGCCGGGTGCGCGGCCGGCCGGGGGTGCGGCAGCGACCCGATCGGCGGGCAGCCTGGCCGCACCT
This sequence comes from uncultured Actinomycetes bacterium, assembly GCA_963717125.1. Lineage (GTDB taxonomy): Bacteria > Actinomycetota > Actinomycetes > Streptosporangiales > Streptosporangiaceae > RYN-230. Next base: position 322,396 of record CAVQVG010000007.1, on the reverse strand, counting down.
GGACGACCCTTACCCGGGCGCCCATCGCATGCAGGGTCGTATTGGCTCCGGCCACGCCGGATGGGCGGTTGACCGCCACCGTCACGGTGCCGTTGTCGTGCCGGGTGACCGAGTACGCGGCCAAGGCGGGGGTGCTGCCCAGCGCCATCACCGCAGCGGTGACAGCGGCTACCGCGCCGGCCGCGCCGGTGGCCAGCCACACCGGCCGCCGGGCCCGGCGGCGGGTCGGCGCTGGCCGCTGCAGGGCACGCAGGTGGTGCCCGTGCTCGGTCATCAGCTGCTGGTACAGCTGATCTTCGAATTTCGTCATGTCTTCACCTCTGGCTCACTCGCAGGATCGGTGCCGTGCGCCAGATCCGGGCTAGCCGCTTTGCGCAGCCGGGCCCGGGCCCGCATCAGCCGCATCCGCAGGGTGCCCAGCGCGACGCCGAGCACCTGGGCCGCTTCTTTGGGCTGCAGGCCCGCCAGGTCCACCAGTTCGACCACCGTCCGGTCGGTGGCGGGCAGCGTGGTCAGCCCGGTGACCAGCGCCCGGCCAGCCCGTTCGGCATCGATCCGGTCGATCAGGTCCCCGACCTCGTCGGGGGCGAGTTCCCGGCGGCCCGCCAGCCGCTCCACCCTGCTCCGCTGCTGACTGTGTGCTTGGCAGTGCGCGGCGTAGATCCGCCGGGCGATGCCGAACACCCAGGCACGTGGCGTGCCTTTGCGCGGGTCGAAGGTGGCGAACGACGTGATCGCCTGGACGAAGGTGTCCGCGGTCAAATCGGCCACGGTCTGCGGCTCCGCGCTGCGCCGCGCGAAGTAGGCGGTAACCGCCGCCACGTTCGCCCGGTACAGCGCCTCGAACTCAGCGATGCCGCCATCAGCCGGCCCGCTGCCCTGCGGCGCCAGGCGTGACGGCGATGAGTTCAGCGACGATGGCTTTATCTGGCTCACACCCCTAGTTGGCCCTTTGCCGCCGCAGCGTCACACCCCCCGGGCTATGGGGCCCAATGTTCTCTCAGCTCTCAGGCGTTAGGCCAGGAGTTCGGGCTGGGTGCGGATGTCGAGGAGCCGGGTGCGGGGTGGTTTGCAGTAATGAGGGATCTTTGCCCTCGGGGAGCTGGCTGGGAGGCACGGATCCTCGAAGGTCTGCGAGGAAGGACGGGCAAACCAGTGGTCGGCCCTGCCAAGCGTCAGGTACGGGCGACAGGTAGCGCCCGCCGTGGCCTATCGCACGTGGATCGCACGGCGAAGGGCTAGTCCTCCTCACCGCCCGTGTGACTGATTGATCTAGGTGCAGCTCTAGGCCTGCGGATCCTTGGCTTTGCCAGCAAGGCGCCGGGCCTGCCGTTCAGCTTTGCGCTCAAGGCGCCTAGCTTTGCGCTCAAGGCGTCGGGACTGCCGTTTAGCTTTGCGCTCAAGGACCTGGACCTGCCGTTTGTTCCAGGCAGTCAGGCGCTCGAAGGTGCTGGCCCGGTTCTCCTGACCCAGCCCTCGCAGCGCCCCCAGCACGATGGCGCCGACGATCACCCGCTCATGGAAGCGGCGGCTTCGCAGCACATGACCCACCACGCCCAGCCCGACCAGCCCCAGCGCCGCTTTCCCGGCAAAGCCCGAGTCCCCCGGCTGCGCCGCCGACCTGCTGCTGCCCGCCGCGATGATGGCCAGCGGCGGCCTCCCGGCCCCTTGTTCTGATCTTGTCATGCCGCCTTCCCGCCCTGAACCGCCCGCGCACACTGCCAGCGTGCCGCGCGATGAGCTTCCTGGCATCACCCCCGAGGGGGTGACCTAGTTCCTGGCGGGCGAGGTTCACTCCTGCCTCGTCTTCCCGACAGGCGCCGAGACAATGGAGCGCCGGGAAGACGGCCATGTGCAGCACCGATCTGCGTAACGAGTGAGCCTGGTTGATCGGGCGAGTCAGCGGGTGGCCCGGCGTGCGCCCGGGCGGGGCCTCCCAAGGCCAGAGTCGCGGGCGCTGACGGCGGGCCAGTGGCGCCGCGCGCGGCGTCGCCTGGTTCAAGTTGGGATTTGGGTAGCGCACCAGCAGGGGGCGCCTGTTAAAGAGGTGAAAGGAACTGGCGGATCTGGGGGAAGACGGTGACCAGCCCTTCATGGAACGGATCCACGGCGCGCGATACTACGGATAGATGATTTCTCGCTGTCCCTTCGTGCCGTGCATAGCCCAGAGCAGGTCGGCGAGATGTTCGGGATCGACGGTAGGCATCTCCCAGACCGGGTCGCCCGCAGCTTTGGCCTTCTCCATCTCGGCGTGGAAGGCACTGTTCTTGATGGCTGCACCGATGTATAGCATGCCGACGTAGACGCCTTTCCCGGCTACCTCGGCATGCAGGGCTTGCAGGTAGTTGCGCTGGGCGGCTTGTGCAGGACTGGGGCCGCTCATGTTCGGCAGGCCCTGCACGGTGCTGCCGCCCTGCGCGGTCAGGATGGCGCCGTCCCCCTGCTCGAGCATGTGCGGCAGGAACTCCTGCACGAGTGCCAGCATCGTGTAGAAGATCAGCGGCATGAAGTTCTGGGCGTGCTGTGGGGTCAGGTTGGCTGCGGAAACGAACCCGGTGCTTGGGGTGGGTGCATAGTAAAGGGCGTCGAGGTGGCCGGCCTTAGCGCGAATCTGTTCGGCCAGCCGGGGCGTGGCACCGGTGTCGGATAGGTCGGCTGTGATGACGTGCGCGGTTGCCCCGGCACTGGTCAGCTCTTTGGCCAGACGGTCGAGTGGCTCCGGGCGGCGGCCCACCAGCGTGACGGCGTAACCCTCTCGCGCGTAGCGACGGGCGACAGCCTGGCCGAGGCCGGGTCCGGCTCCGAACACAGCGATGGATTTGGGCATAAGAATGCTCCGATGGGTAGTTCGACCACTACTCCGAAATTATGTTCTTCTTGGCTAACTCCGGCACCTTGTGCTGGTCGGGTCAAGTCTGGTGCATCTTCCGCCTTCGCGCATAATCCTTGCGGCCAACAGGCTCATGTCGGTCGCGTAGTTTGCTCGTCCCCTCGTAGATGCTGAGCACGGCGCCTCTCGGCCTGGTTCAGTCAAGGGTGGCTGGAAACCGCGCTGGTGTCTCGTCAGAGCGTGGGGGTGGGGCCGTTCCAGCCTGGCTCGATCGCATCGGCCTGGCAGAGCCTACGATGGTCAGCACGCACACCGTGTTCGCGCCCTATCTGGCGTTACGGGCGTGATCGCCGGAAGGCGACCTGGTACGCCATCGTTATCGTTCGTAATGATCACGGGAGGCAGCTTCGATGGCCGGGCTAGAGAACGAGATGGCGCTGTTCATCGACGTGCTGTTTGTGCCCGAAGTGATAGGCGAGTGGTCCCCAGATGGTCCCCAACATGTCGTTAAGAGCGATGGCTAACGGGGAGGGGACGGGGCTGGGCTGCTAGCGAGGTTATGCAGGGACGCAGCAGGCCGATGACCTGCGCCGGGTCGGCGGTGGCGAGCTCGTCGGACTTGATGAGGTGCCGGGAGACCATGACGCCGAGGGTGATGGCGCTGATGATCGCGGCCCGCAGGCTCGCGTCGCTGGCGGGGATGGCCTGCGCGATCTGGGCCTCGTAGCGGGCCGCGGCGACGCTGGCGGCGCTGGCAGCCTCGGGATTGGTCAGCATCGACCGCAAGAGAGTCAGCGACGCTGTCGGCTCGCTCGCCAGCCGGTCGGCGAGCGCGGCGAGGATCTCCTCGGCCGCCTGCCCGGGCGCTCCGCTGACCCCGGGAACGGGGGCGGCCTCGATCACTCGCCGGAATAGCTCCTGCTTGGACCCGAAGTAGTGCATAACCAGGGCCGCGTCCACGCCTGCGGCCGAGGCCACGGCCCGGATGGTGGTCCGCTCGTACCCGGCGGCGAGGAAGAGCTGGGCCGCGGCGTCGAGGATGCGCGCTTCGGTGCGGCGGCGCTGCTCGGCACGCGAACTGGGCGGGGGAGTGGTCATCGGCTCATTCTACGGGCGTTGACCAAAGAGGCCGATCCGTCCTATGATCGTTCAATCAACGCGTGTTGAATTAAACCGCCTGAACGAAGGGAAGGCCCCATGCCATCCGCCACGCCCGCCGATGTCCTGGCCCGGCGCCGCCAGCTGATCCTGAGCGGGGATGCCGACGGCTACGCTGACCTGTTCGTGCCCGAGGGGGTGATCGAGTCGCCCTTCGCGCCGCCGGGCGCGCCTTCGCGCCTGGAGGGCCGGGAGGCGATCCGCGGGTATTCGCGCCTCGTCGTGGCGTCGCCGGTGCGGCTGGAGGACTTCGAGGAGGTAGAGCTCTACCAGACCCAGGACCCGGAGGTGGTGATCGTGGAGGTGCGGGCGAAGGGAACCCTGACTACGACGGGCCGGTCGTTCGTGACGACGTCCATCCAGATCTACCGCATCCGGGAGGGCCAGATTGTGCTCTTCCGCGACTTCGCCAACCCCCGGGTCCTGGAGGACGTGATCAGCGAACCGCGTCCGGAAAGCTGATGCAGCCGGAAATGCCAGGTCAACTGAGACGAGGGAAGGCCGCCGCAACTGGCCAGGAACCGGCCGGCCAGAGCCAGCAGCTCGGCCGCAAGCCCGGAGGAGATCGATGTTCGCGCGCGTGATCACAGCCCAGGCAGGGGCCGAGGGATTCGACGGCACCATCCGGCTTTTCGAGCAGCAGCTGCCAGGCGCCCGCCAGCAGCCCGGGTTCGAAGGCTATTACCTGCTCACCGACGCCGAGACCGGCAAGCTCGTCATCATCTCGCTGTGGGAGACCCGCGAGCAGATGGATGCGGTCACAGCCGGGGCAGGGCCGTCCGGCATCCGGGACCAGCACAATCCAGCGACGGGACTCACGGCCCTGCACCTGGAAACCTACGAAGTCACGATGCACGCCTGAGCCAACAGGCTTTCAACTTTACGCCTCGTCAAAGAGGTTCCCAGACAGAATCTTAGGTAAGCGCGGGCGGCCCGACAGGGGAAAGAGAGCGGTAAATGGCATCGGTTGGCAGCGGGGGACAACGCCAGGCAGCGAATGACACGGTGCGAGCGCCAGCCGCACTTCGCCTACTTGTGTCGTTCGCTGCCCAATTGTGCGTCGCAGCGATTCCGATAGGACTGGTGGGCTCGCGTATTCGTGTGATGTGTATTCCTGCGTGATGGGGCAGGGTGCGTTACCGGCTGTGGTCGCCGCCGGGTTCGGCTGTCACGGTGGTCGTGGCGCTGCCGGGCTGGGGTGGGGGTTAGAAGGAGCGGATGGCTCCGCCGTCGATGGGGATCATCGCGCCGGTGATGTAGGACGCGGCGGGGGAGAGCACGAAGGCGGCGGTTTGCCCGAACTCTGTGGGTTCGCCGTAGCGGCGCAGCGGGATGGTCTGGGAGACGCGGGCGCGTACTTCGTCGGGGTCGCCGAGGAGGGCGTCGAGCTGGCGGACCCGGTCGGTGGCGATCCGGACCGGCAGCAGGCCGTTGATCCGGATGCCGGCCGGGCCGTGCTCGTCGGCGAGGGTCTTGACCACGCCGGCGAGGCCGGGGAAGAGCCCGTTGGAGATGGCCAGGCCGGGCAGGGGTGCGCGGACGGAGGCGGCGAGCACGAAGGCGATGGAGCCGCCTGTCCCGGTGAGGGAACCGGTCTCGCGCTGGCCGGCCAGGCCGGCGGCGAGGGTGCGGGCCAGCCGGACGGCGCCGAGGAAGACGCTTTCGAACGCGGACCGCCACGCGTCGTCGCTGCTGTCCGCGACGGTCCCGCCTGGTGATGAGCCCACGCTGATCAGCGCGCCGTCCAGGCGGCCGAAGCGGTCGCGGGCGGCGGTGATCAGCTGGCTGGGGGTTGTGGGGTCGGCGTTGTCCGCGACGGCCCAGGCGGCAGCGCCGGGCCTGGCGTCCTGGGTGAGGCGGGCGGCGGCCGCGGCTGCTGTGGTCTCGTGCGGGGCGCTGAGCAGCACGCGTGCCCCGTCCGCGACGAGTGCCTGGGCTGCGGCGAACCCAAGGCCCCGGCTGCCGCCGGTCACCAGGTACACCCTGTCCCTCAATCCAAGATCCATGCGGCCATTGTGCCCTGGCAGTCGGCTGGCAGTCGGCTGGCCGACGGGCAGCGGGGACCGCCGCTGCCCAGTGCCGCCCCCTCGGGTAGCTCCCGCCGCACAGGACCGTCCTGGCGTCCGCGGTGACGTTCCGTTAATTACATCGTAGAAGGAATCTTGCATCCGATGAAGCCGGTCCGGAATCCGCTGGTCAGCCAGCCGTACCGTACCCAGCTCGAGGCGAACGGCGATCCGCGGCCGGGAGTGACAGCCGATGCTATTAACCGTGCTTATCTGGCACTTTCGGGGAGTGTTTTCCTGCCGTGTGCCAAGTGATGCGAGTTCTGCATCAGATGAAACTCGCACTACTTGACTGGTGGGGTTGCGTATTCAAGTAGTGCGTGTTCTCTGGATCATTCTGTTGGGATGTCACTGTTCGTGGCTGACGTGGTGGGCCCTGCAGGGGTGTCGGCGGTGGTGCTGAGCCGCTGCGCTGGTGAGACCGGCTGGATCCTCGTGCTTGGTGGGCATCCGGATCGGGACGGCATCCGGTTACAGGTGTCGAAGACAGTCAGATCCGGTAGCTGATTCCGGATGGTCACTGTGACGGGGACGTCGCGTCGCTGGAACCAGAAAATGAGTGGCGGAGGTTTTGTAGTGTGCGTGACATGCCGCGTGATGCTGATTGCCTTGAGGGGCCCGGTAACGAGACTGCCGCGCCGGAGCCAGCTGGCCGAGGGCTCCGCACGCAGCTCACCAAGATCCGGTGTGACGACGGTGTGCGGGTTTATCCCTTCTCGCCGGCGGCGGGCGACATAGCGAAGCGGGCCCATGATGGACTCCTCACCGATCAGATGGCCGGGGAACTCCGCACGCAGCATCGCCAGCTCAACGTCGGTGCCGTTGCCGCTCATTCGCCGCCACCTGGCGCACCGGGGCGTCCCTGCGGGGCGATTAACTTCGCGTCGTAGCCACACCCGTGGGGTTGCCCCGCTTTGACGGACAGGCCCACGGATCGCGGCACCCGTGAGTACGTCAGCCGAGCGCGTGTGCGATGGACTCAAAGCCGACGGCCGTGGATGCTGGCTCTTATGGACAGGACCCCCAGCGGTGACGGCGACGGTCCCCCGGCCGTTCCAGCTGTGTACCGCGGAACAGAGGGAAGGCCCGGGGCGGTGTTGTTCACCCTCGATGTCGATGGCGAGCGGTTCGCCATTCGCCGAGCTGGAGACAGCGGCACCGCCTACGCCTGGCTGAGCGGGCCTAACGAGGGCTACGGATTCGGGTCAAGCGGGACACCGAATCGGTCGGTGGGGGAGCACCGGGAGAGCATCCGCGTCTTCCTTGCCATGATTGATCCCAATACGGGCTACATCGGGGACGACTGAGGGGAGCGTATAACCCGCCTGCGCCTTTACCAGGCACAGACATCGGCTGATCCCTGCGTTGGCGACTGTCCCTCAGTCGGGTCAATTTGGCCCGAATCGGGTCGCGTTGTGGTCAGACATGGTGGTCAGCTACGCGGCGCGCCCAGCTCGGCTACGACCGCTTGCGTGCAAAGCCCGCGCAAGTTGTGCAGCATGATCCCTGGCCTCGTATGGAGAGCTCAAAGCGTCTCTCTCAGCCTGGCGACGCGCCTGCCCGTAGGTGTCGGCTGTGGATGTCTTGGGTTGGTTACTACCCTTTCTGCAGGGTCTCGTCTAGTATGTATCTGATATTTGTTGCCTGCGCATAAACATTGTTTCTATATCAGCTTACTGAAGAAGTTTAAACAAATGGAGAATGAAAGCAGACCCTCGGGGCCTGAAGCATGGCAGGAGCGCGTCGCCAGTCAACCCGCCCGACTTGGCGCTTCCGACGGGCTGCGCAATGAGCCCCAAGAAGTCGTCATCAAACCGCGCAAGTCGGCTGCCGATAATGGACTTATCGGCACGTTCTATTTAAAACGATACCGCGGCACTTGGCTTCTGCTATCTTTCTTTATCCTCGTGCTAGCCGTAGCAGCCCTCATTTTTCCTCGTCGCCCACCGGCTGACCAGCCGCCACCATTTGGTGTGCTATTTGAGGTCACCCCAGCAACACAAACGGTAACAATGACTTTTACTAAAATGGCGGCGGGAAATCAGTATGAACTCGCCATCAGCCTTATCACAGTTCCGGAGTCGGCTGCCCTTAAACGCCCAGCCAAGGTCTTCGCCTACATCTCTATAAGTCTCCCCCCTGGGGTCACTTTGGCAGGCTGTAAGCCAGCCACATGTTCCGTGCGAAGCATATTCGGCGGCGTCCAGTACTCTTCCATTGTCGAGTATACAAATGTGTTCCTGCAAACAGCGGCGCTTAACGTTACTGTTACACTTAACGCTCCCTCGTCATTCGCCTGGAACGCGAACGGCCTGGCTGTCGAGGCTAGGCTACCAGAGGTATTTTTTCACCCATATTCCGGTGAATTTACAGGTCAAGATGTCGGCAATCCTAAGGTCAATATCATCTATAATATGCCTGGTGCGAGCGCTTATAGCTGGACAGGCAGCCCCATACCACTCGTAGCCACGGACACAGCCACTTGGTATCTCACCTCCAGAGCACTGACTAACCCGACCCAGATTAGCGGGATCAACAACAATGTAATGAGCCAGGACAACTTCCGCACATTTGCTGCTGGGGCTCTTCTAGGGATCGCTGGCGGAGCGCTGGTTGGCGCAATGCAAGAAGCCACTCATACTAAGCGCCGTAGAACAACCGTGACCAACGAACCAGCACAATGACCCAAAGGCCAGCGGTTGAGGCAGATTGCGGTAGGCAGTTCAGGCACCGAGGACGAGTTCTTTGCCCGGCTCGGCCAGGCCGGTGTGCTCGTCCGGAAGCGGTACAGCACCGTCAACGTGGGCGAGTCACCGGATACGCGGTCGGCGTGCCGCATCACGTCAGCAAGACCGGCGGGACGATCTGGTACGGCGGCGGCAAGCTGGCCGCCGACCTGACCCTGCCGAAACTGCGCGCCCGGTGGGCGACTCCCGCACAGGAACGCCTGGGCGCCGGGATCCCTGGGGGGGCTGCGCGTGCCGTGCTCCGGAGCAGGGTGGCCGACGCCGCGGGTCACGCCCGGGACGAGGCTGGGTTCTTCGGCCAACTGCGCGAGAACGGATTGCTGGTGCGGCTCCGGTTCAGCCAGATCGATCCGGAGCAGGTCACCGGCTATGCGGTGGCGCTGGCCGGTTGCGTCGCTACGGACGGAACGCCCCGTTGGTATGGGGAGGGCGGCTATCCGCCGAGCTGAGCTTGCCCTAGCTTCGCCAGCGCTGGAACGGAGACCAGCGCCATACCGGGGATCACCACGGGGCGTTCCGGTTCACCGCACCGGAACGCGACGTCCCGTACCGCCACGCGGCCCGGGAGGCGGCCCACGTGGCGGAGCGCATCCGGCGCATCGCGGCGGCTGATCCGACGGCGGCCGCCGACGCGGCCTGGGCGGCGAGCGACACCATCCACGCGGCAGCCCATTGGCTGAACGATCCGGCCCTGCGGATCGTGGCGGACACCTATGACCGCGCGGCCCGTGCACCCCACGGCCAGGTCCCGGGCCGCACCCGCCACGGCGACCGGTTGCGGGCGGCCGCGAGGCTTATCCCCGTCGCCGGGGACGCGGGCGGCGGCATCTTCGCGGCCGGCGCGCCTTAGCCAGCCTGGCTGCTCTCACCGCAGCCGTGTGCGAGTTGCGCCACGCGCAGAGGAACGCCGCGCAGGCGGCAGCAGCGCGTAGGTCAGCCGAGCAGTTGTACGCGGCCTTCCGGACGGGCCGGACGCGTGCTCCCTACGCTGGGCCGCCACAACGGCCACACCAAGCCCAGCCAGTAGGCCAGGGCGATATCGCCAGCCGGGACTTTCCGATACCGCTGCGGGTGGCCGTGGCGGCCGCCTCCGCAGGCAATATGGACGCGCGACCAGATGCAGTACGTCAGCCGCCCAGAAGAGCCGGTTCGCACCGGTGAGCGCCGCATGGCGCAGAACGGAGCGGCCTGCCAGGCGCACGGGTGAATTGAGACGCTCACCGCGTCGCGTTGCTGATGAATCGCTGGAACTCGGTGACCGGTACCCGGTAGTTGCCTTGCTCCCCGTTCCGCTCGCCGACCAGGTGGCCGTGATGCAGCAGGCTGTAGACCGTCGTCGCTGAGCAGCGCAGGATGCGGGCACACTCCTCGACGGTGAGCACGTGGCGTTCGAGTGGCTGCCCAGCGGCGAGCCGTTGCACCTCTGCCTCGGGAATCCGGTAAGACCGGCCCAGCCGTACGCTGCGCAGCTCGCCCACATGGAGCAGGCGCAGTACCGCCGTCCGGTGCCGGGAGAGTTTCGCCGCCGCTTCCGTCACCGTCAAGAACACTGGCGGCAGCCAGCCTGCGTCACCAGGCAGGCCGGACGGTCGTGACGAGGGCTTCCGCTCCCGTGCCAGGACTGATGCCCGCGACAATCCCAGGCGCCCAGCGGCCACGGCCTCGGCCAAGTCGGGTGCCTGCGTGAGCAGGCTCGTGGCCACCGATACCTGCGACTTCGAACAGCCCGCTTTGGCGGCGATCTCTACTTGCTTCATCCCCGGGCCAGACAGTTCGCGGGCGGCAGCCACCACCTCCGCGCTCGTGCTCATCCGTTCACCTGTCCAGCTTCCGAGGTCCGGCCGGCTTCTAGCGCCGCCCGCAGCTCACCAAGATCCGGTGTGACGACGGTGTGCGGGTGCGTCCCTTCTCGCCGACGGCGGGCGACATAGCGAAGCCGGCCCATGATGGACTCCTCACCGATCAGATGGCCGGGGAACTCCGCACGCAGCATCGCCAGCTCAACGTCGGTGCCGTTGCCGCTCATTCGCCGCCACCTGGCGCACCGGGGCGTCCCTGCGGGGCGATTAACTTCGCGTCGTAGCCACACCCGCCAAGTTCACTGGCGAGGGTTTCCAATGCTTGTGTGCTGGTCCAGGGCACTCTCCGTGCCTTCCCGTCGGCCCACTGATGCGCCTGTGACCATAGGCGGCGGTGCGTACCTGGGAAGGCGCGGTGCGTAGCCGGGCGGGGAGAGGTGCAGTGTGCGCCCCGCGGTTACAGGGGCAGACCGAGTCTGCCCGCGAGTACGCGGGCCCGGCGGCTGATCAGCGGGCCGCCGTGATCGACGGCTTCTGAGGCCATTTGCCGGGCTGAGGGTGAGTACCGGACTGAGTCAGTTGAGGTCTGATAGGCCAGCTCCAGCCAGTGCAGCATGCCCGGGTAGTCCTGCCGCTGGCCATAAGAACGTGCGATCTCCACGCCAAGTCGGCCGCGGCGTTCCCGGCTTGGGATGCTCTCCGGGTCGATCTGCTCAGCGCGACTGCGTGCCTCCTGCGACTTGGCCAGGTCTGCGCTGATCGACACCGCATGCAAGTCCACGTTCGACGACCCGAACATCGTCCACGGATGGTGGTAGCCACCAGGCAGCCCACGGGCGATGACGCCAGCCCGGTCCCAGTACCGCCACGCATCCCCTTCCCGCCCCGCCTTGGCGCATGTTGTGGCCGCGTGCAGCTCCAGCGCCCCGGCCAGGCCGTGCACGTCCGCATCCCCGGCATCCATCAGAGGTTCCAGCAGCCCCGCAGCATCTCGGGCCAGGGACAGCGCACCGTCAACATCACCGGCCGACCGCTGGACCATGCCCAGCGTCCAGGCCGCCCCGGCCAGGGCGACCGGCGTGTCGGCTTCCTGCGCGGCGGTCATGGCGCGATCGGCGACAGTCCAGGTCAGTTCGGCTTCGCTGGCCCAGACGATCTCGTGCTGGGCCAGCGCGTACACCTCGGCCAGCACCGCGTTCGCCGTACGCCGTTGCGCTCCCTCAGCCGACCGGGCCGCGGCCCGGGCATCGGTGACCAGGCGGGGGAGGATGCGGCCCACCTCCGTGCGGTGCTCCCGCGAGGTATGCCACAGCCGCCACGCGTCAGCCGTGCGCGACACCAGGCTCTCCACATCAATATGCGAGCCCGGCGCGGACAGCATGGGGTCCCGGACCGCGTCCCGAATGGCGGGGACCGCGTCATGCGGGATCCGGGCGAAGGACGCCACCGGGACCGAGACCGCACCCCCAAGGTCCATGTCCGTCCCGGCCAGCACGGCTACATCACCGACGGCGAGCGCTTCCGCGAGCTTCACCAGCACCGGCAGGCGCGGCGGCAGCCGCCGGCCCTGCTCGATCCCTTTCAGCCAGGACGCGGACATACCCACCAGCCCGGCCAGCACCGGCCGGGACAGGCCCTTGCGCTCGCGCAGGATCTGGATCCGCTCACCAGTCCGCTTACCGGCGAGATCATCGAGCATGCCTCACCCCACAGGGGTCGATCCGCTGCCAATCACCAAGGGTATGCGCCCGGCCACATCCGCGACCGGACGCGGCTGATAGACCCTTGCCGGACGGTGACACTGACCACTCTTTTTGAACACAGGATGCCGCGAAATGCCGCCAAATCCTGCGGTCAAAGTGCGGTCAAACGATCAAGAGGCCATCTCACCAACCGGTGAAACGGCCTCTGACCTGCAACGTCTGGTCGGGACGGCCGGATTTGAACCGGCGACCCCTTGACCCCCAGACGACTGCCGGGTGTCCGGCGAGTGCTGGCAAATCCATTTCCGCAGGTCAGGGTCTACTACGTGTCTGATGAGAGCGCCCCCGTCCGGTGCCGTTCGCACAGTCTGTGAGATGGCCGTGAGAGACCGGTTTGCCTTCGCGCGCTCCTGTGCACTCCATGCAGAGCCCGGGGCGCTGACGCCGAGCCAGCGGCGTCGGCTTGTTCCTGCCGCGGGATCTTCTGTCCTTGGATGCCCACGCAGAAGCGTCGGTCATCTAATGCGCATTCCCGATCAGCGTTGGCGAGAATTGACTAGTTCCATAATTTTCAAGGCAAGATCGGCGGCCAGGTTAGCCATCCTTAGCAGCTTTTCGTAATCGCGTGGATTGGCGCGACGCTGGAGACCGCGAATGTCTACCGTCAACCTCTGGATGTTTTGATTGACAGACTTCGGGAACCCGGAGGTGGGGCTAATTCCTGGATTCTGCACTATGATTGTGTGAATTTCTCTGTTGATATCTATTAATTCTTGAAACTCTTGCTGAATCCTACCGAGGTTAACGGGTGCTCCTTGGGGATGTTGCGCCTTAGCCTCGTTAACTAATGTGGATACCCTGGCGATTTGCTCAATAGCGGACATTCCTAGGGCATTAGCTCTGTCGTCAACAGCCGTCACGTTAACAGCCTTCCTTTAGCTGGTACGTAATTGAATGCAAATCATGGTTCCCAAGCGGACCCTTTGTGAACACTGACAGCTTAGGGTCAGGAGACACCTTTGACAACCGCCTATTATCCACCCAAAAAGGGTGAACGCGGCAAACTTCCACTCGCCTCGCTCGCGGCCGAAATATGGCTGTGTGTGGCATCCCGGGCGTTTGCCGCCACCGGAGCCCGAGCGCCTCGCCGGAGGCGCTTCGGTAGTCGCTGGGTTATGAGCCGTACGACACCCGTGTCTGGCGTCTCGCCCGATCTCCCGCCACTGCGCTAGCCTCGGCAGACATGCGACGGAAGTCCTCTCGAAGGTTCCGCGTCTCCTCCCGTCTCGGCCCGGCCCGCCGCGTCTCGTGCACAAATCCGTGCACAAATCAGGTTCCTGTGCCGTCCAGCTCGGCGAACGCGGGTCACGCATCGCCAGCATCCTCCTGCGGTCCGGCCGGTCCCGCCGTATCCCGTTTACGGATCCGTTACAGGAACAGGCGCTGATGCGCTGGCCGGTGAGCCGTGTACTTTCAGAGGGTCCAGCTGCAGGAGGCGACAGTATGCAGATCGAGCACAGCCATGAGGATCCCGCCGGCTGTGATCAGCGAGGAAGAGCAGGGGGCCCCGACATGACGCAGGTTGACGCATGCCGCAGGTTCGTTGCCCTGAAGTATCGCGTTGACCCATCCACTGAAGAGCATCACCTGCTGACTTATCGCTCACTCCAACGGTCCAAAGCGAAAGGGTGAATTTAGGCGCCCAGCCAAACACCAGCGATGAATTCCAAAACACCGCCGAGGAAAACGAGCGCAATTGCTGCGTAGATCAGCTTTTTTCGGGCGACGAGTTCATCGGAGATGCCATCAATCTCGGCGTCCGTCTGCTTGCGCGAAAGAATCTCGGCATCCGAAATAATCTTCCAATTCTCAAGCCATTCCTCCATCTTTTCCCGAGTCGGGGCTAGCTCCTGGTTGGTGCCGGTCGGGTCCATGAGGCGGATCTTCGCGATCGTCGCCTCAGCCTCGCGTGCCTTAATTTCGTTGGCATCGTCGTGGTCTCCGAGTCGGATCAGGTATTGAAGCACCGAGACGCTCAACTTGGTGGCATCCTGCCCCTTGCGCACGTCCCACGAGATAAACAGGGTGCCGACGACATCGAGGAAGAGACCGACCGCCAGCACCGCCCGCCCTACGCTCATGATCCCCCTTCTGCGTCTTAACCTTAAGGTACGATGCCGACTCGATCTATAGCACGGCTACTTAAATTCGCTCCCCGTTGTAGGCGGCTATGACACGCCCGGACAAACGCGGCGTACTGGTCGTTATCGACGACCCGTCCCCGCCACTTTGGTGTCAACGACGCCTTGACATCGGACCGGGTGCCGCAGGTGGCGCTAATCATGGACCCTGCTCCTACCTCGGTGCCTGGTGCGGGGCTGACGGCCTGGGGCCTTCACCCGATAGGTGCCGAGGTTGTGGAGCCGGGAGTGGAGGTCAAGTTGCGGCTGCTTGATGCTTTGGACTGGTAGAGACTCCGCGCGGGCCAAGGGGCAGCCCGTAGGGTTCGGGCCGTGTGGAGGGGCCGGGCCAAAGGATCATGCGATCAGCCACTGCTTGACCGGAGTGGACGGCGTAATACGATCCCGGTCCGGGTGAGTCCACTGGTGACTTGATGCGCTAACCGCCGTGGGGCTGCACTGCCCGGTGCGTCAACGAGCCGTGTCCTCCCTGCGGCCTTCCCTGTGGCAGAGCTGGTCAGTGGTGTTCGGGGACTGTCGGGGCCCCGACGCGCGCCCGGCCGGGGCCGTCAAGGCCAGAGGCCGGGCGCTGGTGCCGGGCCAGCGACGCCGCAGGCGCCGCCTTGATCTAGTACGGCTTAACTCGGCAGTGGATGTGTCGATCGGTTGTGTAACGTCGGGGCTGTGACTGGTGCGATTAGCGGTGAGCCGGGCCGGTGGCGGACCTTCGGCACGCGGGAGATCTACGGGAGTCCGGAGTTGTGGCTTGGGCAAATGGATGTCGAGCTGCCGGACGGTGAGCGGGTCTGGGAGCACGTGGTGCGGCTCCCGCAGGCTGCGTTGATGGCGTTATTGGATGATCAGCGGCATGTGCTGCTGGTGTGGCGGCATCGGTTCGTGCCGGATATGTGGGGGTGGGAGCTTCCGGGCGGCCAGGTTGACGAGGACGAGGACCCGGCCGAGGCGGCTGCTCGCGAGGCGGAGGACACCACCGGGTACCGAGCGGGCCGCGTGGAGCACCTGATCACGTTTCGGCCTTTGCCTGAAACGGTGGACTGCGAGCAGGTGGCATTCATTGGCCGCGATCCAGCTCATGCGGGGGAACCGACCGCGGCGGGCAATGTTGCGCGGGTGGAGTGGGTTCCGCTCGGTTCGGTTCCGGGTCTCATCGCTGAGGGGCACATTTGGCATGCCGGGACGTTGGTGGCGCTGCTGCGGCTACTGACCTTGGATGGCCTGGCCGTCTCTCATTGAGTGCCGCTGGTGGGACGATCGCGCCGTGGGGTGGAGCTGAGCAGGCGGTCGGCTTCGTCCAGGGCGAGGTGCCAGGGTAGCTGTCGATGAGAGCGCCACCCGTGTGGGGTGGATGCGGCTCGATGCCGCCAGGGCCGAGGAGAATCTGCACGCCTTCGGCACGCAAGGCTTCAACGCTGCGCCGGAACGGCTGACGGCCCGCTAGCGCGGTGTTAACGAAGGGGAGCACGACGATCGGGACGTCAAGGGCTGTGGTTTCAGCCAGGATGCCAAGCGCGTAGGTGTCGCTGATTCCCTGCGCCCACTTATTGATCGTGTTGTAGGTCGCTGGGGCGACGATGATGGCGGCGGGGATCTCCGACCTGGGTTCGCCCGGCTTGCGGTACTGGCTGCGGACCGGGCTTCCGGTTAGTTCCTCGATGGCCTCCGCATCGAAGAACTCCAGTGCGGCCGGGGTGGCGATGACCTGAACGGTCCAGCCACGGTCACGCGCGAGCTTGACGAGCGTGTCCAATGGCCGTGGCGGGGCCTGCGCCGCACACGATGACCGAGAGGGTGCGCCGGGACGGATCGCGGTTCACCGGGATACACCGATCTGGCTGGCGAATTGCTCAGCATCTCGTCTGACTGTGGGTGGGGCCGAGGTAATGAGTTCGCGGACAAGTCGGTGTACGGCCGGGCGACCGGTGACTTCCTCATGCGCGGTCTGCTCGGCTGCGCGCAGGGCGATGTATGCCTTCTCATGCTTTCCCCACTGGAGGAATGCGCGAGCGGTGTCGATGAGCAGGCTGGCCTTTCGTTCGGTGACCTTGATTGTGCTCAGATCAATGCTCGCGGGCCACCTGCACCGCGGTTCCGGCGTCCCCCAGCGTGACGGCGATGTTGACCCGGTGCTGCTTGGCGTTGGTTGGGCCGAATGCGGTGCCGCGGAGGTTTCTGTCCATGCCGAGCCGTCGTCCCGCGTCATCGGCCTCGGCTAGCAGCTCGTGGGCCGCAGCGCGGTTGTCGTGTGCAGCAGCGGCTGTTGCGCCACGCAGCAGGATTGACCCGTACACCGACAGGGATTCGGGGGTGTGCGGTGAAACGTCGTGGTCGAGCTGGGCGGCGTAGCTGCTGGCGGTCGCAGTGGCCGCGGCCAGGTGGCCGCCACGCATCAGGGTGTGCGTGATTATTCGTGCACTCGCTCCGACCATGAGGGGGTCTTCACTCGCTCGGGCCGCGTGCATGCTGCGATCGGCTGCGAGGTAGGCCAAGCCCTGGTCGTCCAGTTTGAGCAGCAGACCAGCGGCGACGTGGTGCGCGTCGGCTGACAGAGCGTGTACGCGGAGACGGTCATCGCCGTCCATTGCGACCGAGGCTGCGTGGAGCTGTGCGAGCAGATCGGGAAGGTAGTTGATCAGCTCTGAGTACCGGCATGCCTGGTACTCGCGTCTGGCCCGGTTGACGGCTGCCGTCAGCGCTGTGAGGTCGGGAGGGCTGTCGATCTGGCCAGCGGTTGCGGTCGCGATGTGTCCGGTGAGCACCGGGGCGAGTGGTTCAGAGGCGACCAGCTTGCCGTCTGCGGCAGGGCCGAACATGGCGCTGAGCATGGTTGCACCAGCGAGCCCGACAAACTCTCGTCGTCGCACCGGGTCCTGTTCCTCCTGCCTGTCCCCTGGATCGAGGCTAAGCGGCCTTGGCTGTTGCGTGCCTCTCGCCGGATGCGGCCTAGCGTGCGGTGCAAGGCCCAAGATTGTGCGTGCCGAATCGGGCATTTTCAGTGCCTCGGCGATGGTCTCGAACCTGGCCAAGTGCTGGACCTGCTGGTTCCCCCGTACGATCGCGCTGATCTTGGGTTGAGTCATGCCGCATGCGGTGGCGATCTGAGTCTGGCTGGCCTCGGTGTGCTGCTGGACCAGTAAGAAGAGTTTCCCGATGTCCCGGGAGCGCAGGGCCGCGATGGTCTGCGGCAGGGTCCAGAACCCGTCAGGGATCTCGATTAACTCGGTGCCACGGGCAGGCATGTAGTCGTCCGTTCGATCAGTGCGTGGGCGCGACTGTAACTACTGGCTGACTGCCTGTGAGCCTATCCCCTTATGGGATAGGCCAGCGGGGGATGGGTTGGCGCGCTCATGCCCGCGACCTTGGATGCATGAACGACGTACACCAGCGTGAGGCTGGCGACTGCCGGTCCTGCCGCGGCCGGGGATGGAAGTTCCGTCAATCGCGACGGGTCCTGGTCCACGGGGCCTTGGGCCGGTCCGGCACGGGCCCGGCGCGGAGGTCATGCCTGGATTGCAGCGGTTCGGGCAAGTCAGGTGGGGAGACGCCGCGATGACCGAAACTGGAGCCAACGTCACCACCGAGGTGGCGGAACAGTTGAACGCGCTGGCCGGAAATCTGAGAGGCCGGGGGTTCTCGGCGCACGTGACCCCAACAAATCGGTATGCGTGCGTGAACGTCGCCAATGTGGCGGTGCCGCAACTCGCGGAAGCCATCTACGTCGCGGATGCGGACGGGGCGTTGTGGTTCTGGTGGTCGTGGGCCGACCGGATAACGCGCATTAGCGAGGTCGAGACAGCCGCGTTCAAGATCGCATATGTGCTCACGCCGAGTGCCAATGGCTGACTCTGTCTTCGACTTCTTTCCGAACGCAGTCTCCGGCACCCATCTTGTCTGCGAGGTGGCACCGTGACCAAGCGTCTCGACCTGGCGCGTGATGACGCGGGAGTGCGGTTGCGGACGCTGCGGCTGCGGCGGGGCTTGTCCCAGGTCGCGCTGGCGGAGCTGGCCTGCATCTCGCCCGCGTTGGTGTCCATGGTCGAAAACGGGCAGCGCTCGCTGCGCAGCGCCAGCCACATCTTCGCCCTGGCTGACGTGCTCAAGGTCTCCCCGTTCTACCTGGCCGAGGGCCGGGACGACTCGGCCAGACCGGTACGGCTCACCCCGGGAATGGTGCCGTTCCCGGCCCGCTGCGACCCCATCACCCTGGCCCGCCACGAGCAGCTCGCCCGCCAGTTCACCCAGCTCGCCCAGCCGCGATGGCCGTGCGGCTGGGGACTGGCTGCGCCGTCTGGCCCGCGAGCCCACCGTGAATCCCTGGCTGCTGATCGACCAGCTCGCGCACCTTGCACACCCAGTCCAGGTCATCGCCACGGGAGATGAGCCGCTCATGACTGGCACACTCAACCCGGTCCGCCCGCCGAACCGCTGGCTCACCGTCGTCGACGGGGCGCGGCTGCGGCAGTTACGCCGCCAGCACGGCCTGACGGCGGCCGAACTCGCTGGGAAGGCGGGAGTCGGCCACTCGACGGTGATCCGGCTGGAACGCCAGCCCAGTGCCCGCTGCCGGGGTCGCACCCTGGCCCGGCTCGCCGTCGCGCTCGGCCAGCCTGCCGCCGCACTGACCGCTTCCCAGCCACCGCCAGCCGATGCAGCCCGCTGAGACGGTGGCCGCCTCGGCCGTGCCCCGGCGGGTGCTCGGGCACCACCTGCGTGGCCTGCGGCAGCGGGCCGGGCTGACGGTCAAGATGGCCGCCAGGGTCATGGAGTGGTCCGAGCCGAAGATGTGGCGGATCGAGACCGGCCAGACCACGCTGCGCGCCCTGGACGTCGAGGCCATGTGCGCCACTTATGGCGCGGGGGCGGGCCTGACCCGGGCGCTGGCTGGGCTGGCCCGGCAGACCCGGGCGGATGGCTGGTGGTGCGCCTACGACCAGACCATCCCTGACGAGTTCAGCATCTATACGGCTCTGGAGGACGCCGCGTGCACGCTGGCGGGGTACGCGCCCTGGCAGGTACCGGGCTTGCTACGCACCGAAGCGTATGCCCGCACGCATCATCACTAGCAGCGACCGCAGCGGCGGCGAGGTTGACCGGCTGGTGGGTGAGTGCATGGCGCGGCGGGTGATGGTGACCCGGGCCAGCGCGCCGCTTGAGGTGACGATCGCGGTGGATGAGGCTCTGGTGCGCCGTCCCGTGGGCGGCCCGGAGGTGATGGCCGGGCAGTTGCGGTTCCTGGCCGATATGGCCGCGCAGCCGAACGTGTGCCTGCGGGTGGTGCCCTACCGCGCGGGGATGCACCCCGGGCTGGTCACAGGCGGGTTCACGCTGCTGCACTTCCCGCCCGGCAGCCGCGAGGCGCAGACCGATACGGCCATTGTCTATGCCGGTGGGCTAACTGGTGAGTTGTACCTCGACAAGCCCCACGAGGTGCAGCGTTACCGTGCTGCTCACGCCGCTATCCTCGGCTGTTCGCTGGGCCAGGCCGCCTCGCGAGATCTGCTGCTGACGGTGGCCAAGGAACTCCAGCGCTGACGGAATCGGCTAGCGACACTTCCCGGCTGGTGCGCTGGTGGCCAGTCTTGCTGCTCTCACAGCGGCGGTAAGCGAGCTGCGCGACGCCCAGGGGCATGCCGCGCAGGCGGCTGCAGCGCGCAGGTCAGCCGAGCACTTGCACGCGGCCTTCCGGGCGGCCCGCGCCGCGCCATCACAACGGCCACACCAAGCCCGGCCAGCTGGCCGGGGCGACATCGCCAACCGGGACTTTCCGGTACCGCTGCGGCTTGCCCTGGCGACCGCCTCCGAAGGCGATACCTACGCGCGGCCAGGTGCAGCACGCCAGCCGCCCAGAAGGGCTGGTCGGCGCCGGTGAGTGCCGTATTGGCGCAGAATGGAGCGGCCTGCCGGTCGGCTCGGGTAAACCCGCTACGGTCATCGCGTCGCGTTGCTGATGAACCGCTGGAACTCGGTGACCTGTATCCGGTAGTTGCCCTGCTCGCCGTTCCGCTCGCCGACCAGGTGGCCGTAGTGGAGCAGGCTGTAGACCGTCGCCGGTGAGCAGCGCAGGATGCGGGCGCACTCCTCGACGGTGAGCGAGCGGCGTTCACGTGGCTGCCCGGCTCCGAAGCAGAGGTAGACCGGATCGCCGATCCGGTAGGACCGGCCGAGCTTCACGCCGCGCAGCTTGCCAGCGTGAAGCATCCGCAGGACCGCCGACCGGTGCCGGGAGAGCTTCGCCGCCGCCTCCGTCACCGTCAAGAACACTGGCGGGAGCCACTCCGCGTCATCGGGCAGGCCGGACGACGGTGCTGGCGGCTGGCGCTGACGTGCCATGGCTGATGCTCGCGACAGTCCCAGACGCCCGGCGGATACGGCCTCAGCCAGGTCGGGCGCCCGGGTGAGCAGGCCTGTGGCTAGCGAGACTTGCGACTTCGAGCAACCCGCTTTGGTGGCGATCTCTACTTGTTTCACCCCGGGGCCCGATAGTTCGCGGACGGCGGCCACCACTTCCGCGCTCCTGCTCATCCGTCCACCTGCCGCGTCACCGCCTGCCCAGCCGCCAGCGCGGCCCGCAGCTCACCAAGGTCTGGTGTGACGACGGTGTGCGGGTTCGTACCTTCTTCGCGGCGGCGGGCAACGTATCGAATCCGGCCCATGATGGATTCCTCACCGATCAGATGGCCGGGGAACTCAGCGCGCAGCATGGCCAGCTCACGGTCCGCGCCGTTGCCGCTCATTCGTCGCCACCTGGTGTGCCGGCCCGTCCCTGCGCGGCGATTAACGCCGCGTCGTAGCCAGGTCTGCTCATTTCCATGCCTTCCGTCCGCTCGCTGATGCGCCTGTGACAGTAGGCGGCAATGCGTGCGCAGAAAGGCGCGGTACGTAGCCGGGCGAGATGAGGTGCAGTGTGCGCCCCGCAGTTAGAGGGGCAGACCGAGACTGCCTGCTAGGAGGCGCGCACGGCGACTGATCAGTGGGCCGCCGTGGTCGACGGCTTCCGAGGCCAGCTGCCGGGCCGAGGGGGAGTAACGCACCGAGTCGGCCGATGTCTGATAGGCCAGCTCCAGCCAGTGCAGCATGCCCGGGTAGTCCTGCCGCTGGCCATAGGACCGTGCGATCTCCACGCCCAGACGGCCACGGCGTTCCCGGCTGGGGATGCTGTCCGGGTCGATCTGCTCGGCGCGGCTGCGGGCCTCCTGCGACTTGGCCAGGTCCGCGTTGATCGACACCGCATGCAAGTCCACATTCGATGACCCGAACATCGTCCACGGATGGTGGTAGCCACCGGGCAGGCCACGTGCGATGACGCCGGCCCGGTCCCAGTATCGCCAGGCGTCTCCCTCCCCGCCCGCCTTCGCGCACGTCGTGGCCGCGTGCAACTCAAGCGCCCCGGCCAGGCCATGCACGTCCGGGTCCCCGGTATCCAGCAAGGGCTCCAGCAACTCGACGGCATCCCGGGCCAGCGACAGCGCACCGTTGACATCACCGGCCGACCGCTGGACCATCCCCAGCGTCCACGCCGCCCCGGCCAGTGCGACCGGCGTGTCGGCCTCCTGCGCGGCGGTCATGGCCCGGTCGGCGACCGTCCAAGTCAGTTCCGCTTCGCTGGCCCAGACGATCTCGTGCTGCACTAGCGCGTAGATCTCGGCCAGCACCGCGTTCGCGGTACGCCGCTGCGCTCCCTCAGCCGACCGGGCCGCCGCCCGCGCATCGGTGACCAGGCGGGGAAGGATGCGGCCCACCTCCGTGCGGTGCTCCCGCGAGGTGTGCCACAGCCGCCACGCATCCGCCGTCCGCGACACCAGGCTCTCCACATCAACAGGCGCGCCCGGCGAGGACAGCATGGGGTCGCGGATCGCGTCCCGAATGGCGGGTACCGCGTCATGCGGGATCCGGGCGAAGGACGCCACCGGAACCGAGGTGGAACCGCCCAGGTCCATGTCCGTCCCGGCCAGCACGGCCACATCACCGACGGCGAGCGCTTCCGCCAGCTTGACCAGCACCGGCAGGCGGGGCGGCAGACGCCGGCCCTGCTCGATCCCTTTCAGCCAGGACGCGGACATGCCCACCAGCCCGGCGAGCACGGGCCGGGACAGGCTCTTGCGCTCGCGCAGGATCTGGATGCGCTCACCAGTCCGCTTGCCGGCGAGATCATCGAGCACGCGCACCACCCCACGGTTGATCGACAATCAACTACCAAGGGTATGCGTCCGGCCACATCCGACCCTTGCCGGACGGTGACACTGACGACTCTTTTTGAACACGGGATGCCGCCAAATCCTGCGGTCAAACTGCGGTCAAACGATCTTGAGGCCATCTCGCCGGGTGGCGAAATGGCCTCTGACCTGCAACGTTGGTCGGGACGGCCGGATTTGAACCGGCGACCCCTTGACCCCCAGGACGTGGGGTTAGGAGTCATCGCAGCTCAGAGCGTGTTTTACGTGCTGGACACTGTGTTCGCTGACGTGCGGTTTGTTCGATGCGTGGCATAGCCGTGTGGTCCCCATAGTGGTCCCCAACCCGGAAAGTCCCGAGATCCGTGTGCTTGACGCTCCAAGTGTCAAGCGGTTCGGGGCTTCGAGCTGACAGTTAAGTGTCAATCGTCTGGGCGGCGTGGGGGACTGTTCCCCGTACTTGGATACCTAGCCCTGCTGTTTTCTCTTTCGCTGTCAAGGATGTCTTGACGGCGGAGTCGAGTCGGCCTGTAGGCCGGGTCTTGTGCCCGGGGGTCGCTGACCTTGGCTGATACAGGCTACATGCGGGCTGAACTGGGGCTGTGATCTCAGCTGTTCTCATCGCTTCCTTGGCAGATCGCAAGGTTATGTGCCTCGACTGTGCCCCGGCTTAGCGCGCCGCGGGGCCTCCTGAGCGCAGGTCACCAAGATCTGACGGACGCAGAGACGGGACACGTGCGTGACGACCAACCAGGCACTCGTCATTGATGAGCTTTGGCCCGGCTCTGTCGGCATCAGCGGATGTCATCCTTGATCCATGCCTGATTCCGATGCGGACGAGTTCGACTGGGAATCTATAGAGGCGAGCGCCGTTGGCTCTGCCAAGCAGCACTGGCCGAGCGAAGTCCGCGATCTAACACCGTGGGTACTTGAAAACCTGCACGAGCTGGGCCAGGAACTTGGGATGCGGCTTGAGCCAACCGGCAGGGAGGTTGCCGTCGGCACCTTCAGAGCCGACATCGGTGCAAGAGACAGCTTCGGACGGTTGGTGATCATAGAGAATCAGCACGGGCCAAGTGATCATGGTCACTTCGGCCAAGTTGTCCTCTACGCACTGGAGTCGAAGGCCGACGTCATCATCTGGCTGGTTGCCTCCGACGTGCGCTGGCGCATCTCGGGCGGAATTAGGCCCGAGCATCGGCGGGCGCTCCAGCAACTCAACGAGGTTTTCGCTGGCAAGATCGAGTTCTACGGTGTAGAAGTACACCTTGAGTCAGAACCTCGCGCGCTGGGCGAACCCGTACGGTCCGATCCTGCCTCGGATCGCAGTGCCGGTAAGGCCCAGCTCCTGATTATGAGCTGAGCTCTGCTTCGCAAATCGGTTTGGACCTTCTCCTTACCATCGAGGGGCGGGAAGGTCGCTGGAGGTCGTTGGCGCAGGCCACGAGGCCAATGCTCGTCGATGTGGTCGGCAGCGTTCGCTGCGGTTGCTGTACTTTGCTGCTGTACCTGGTTAGCCTGCTTGACGCTTCAGCGTCAACCGCACTACGAAGTCGGGTACGCGCGTCCCGCCGCGCTAACCGCAGGAGCCTGCGCCCGACTGGCCCAGCGGCCGACACCACGAGCCGCGGCAGCAGGACTACTAGGCCACGCGCTGCGGCGCTTATCAGGAAGATGGCCGGGTCCTGGAGGTATTCCACCCGTGGCCATAGCCGCGTTGCCAAGAGCCTGTGGCCGAGCCACACTGTAGCTCATGGCTAAGAAGAGAGGTTGTAGCGGCGGGCGCCCGCAATATAAGTACGACATCGAAAGTGCATTGATTATGACCTGCACGTACGCTGCAACTATGACTGTCGGCGCTCTGTCTAGGCCGGACCAGTTAGCACAGATCCCTGACGGCTGCCACGTTTACGCGATCTGCACCCGGCCGCGTCTCCGCCTAACGTCTGCCGAGCTTGTCACCGAAGAAGACGGAGTCAGCACATTCGATGTCACTATCTCGACAGCGGATGAAAGTTCTACCGTACGCTTCGGGATTCAGACTCCTTTGCCGCAAGGCACTACGGTAAAGATCACCGACGGAGGCTCAAATGCAGCATTTCTTCTGGCGACGGGTGAGATAAGAACGAACATCCCGACAGCTCTTCTACTAGCAAGCTTTATGCCGCCACCGCTTCATGATGCTCGCCCCGAGCAGATAGATCGAGACATGCTCGACCTGTCCGTGCAGTACGTTGGTCAAGCCTACGGCAAGGATGGCAGCCGTGATGCACTTCGACGACTGGCGAATCATGAGACACTGCAGAAGATCTTGGGTGAGATAAATGACCGAGGCTCAGATCGGCAGGCCTGGATCACCGTATTTAGGTTTGACGAGCACAGTTCAATGAGTCTGATGGGGCCCTGGAAAGGTATTGCAAGTAATGACACAGCCATCTCTAATATGATGGGTATTCAATCGGCGAAGCTGCCAGGCAACGAAATGACTACCCTGGCAGAGGGGTGCCTGATTCGTTACTTCAGGCCACCTTTCAATGAACGATACAAAGAAACCTTTCCGGCGGCCGAGCATTCGTCGTACAAACTTCCCTACAAGCTCGACGCTAATTCTGTTGGTTTCGAGCTGGAGACAATGCAGCTAGGTGCGCGGTTCTGTAGTGACGCGGTCGTGCCCAATTGGGTGCATACCACCCTTTATGCCTTGTCCGACCCGTCGGTGCGGCGTGCTTTTCTTGATTTCCTTTTCGAGCCGCGTAAGACTGACGGTACCTGAGCTGACTAGCGAACGACGAACTTCAGCGCATTCGCCACCGCCGGGATGGTGAATCGCCACAGAAAGGATTCAAGAGCCGTTGGGTACATGCCGGGTTCCTAGAATTGGCGGATGATGTGGCAGACGGTATAGCGGATGGATCTGCAAGCGATACGTCAGGTATCGGTACCGCTACCCCATACGCCCTGACACTCGCGGATGATTCCTACCAATGGTATAGGACCGCTGCCGTTCGAAGCCGGAGGGCATACAGACTATCACAGGCATCATTGCTCATTATTGCTGCGTGTATCCCAGTTGTCGCTGCTATCTCGCCACATAGCGCTATTGTGCCCGCAATACTTGGCTCTATTGTAGTAGTACTCTCAGGGTTGCAAGCGCTATTCCATTGGAAAGACAACTATCTAAGATTTAGTGCCGCCCGTGAAGCCGTCGAGTTCGAACGGCGTCTATATTACACCGGTGCCACGCCATACGAGGATTCTTCAACAAGGGATCAGAACCTGGCTATCTCAGTTTCTCGAATAGAAAGAGAGGAAATGGCCAGATGGTCGCGGGTTGCCTCGGAGCGACCCAAGCCGTAATTGTCTAGACGGTATTCCGCTAGACATCATCCGCGCAGTTCCGCAGTACGAAGAGAACTGTTATAGATCTCGGGCCCGACCATCGGTACTAGTTGCTTTACCAGAAGGGCAACAAGTCCACGAACATCTGCACTATCCGGGTATCGTCGAAATCGTGAGAATGGGCGATCAAATCGGTAAGGATTTGGAGGCGGGCGAGCAAGAAGCTGACCTCGGTCTTATCGAGATAACTAATTCTTACCTCGCTAAGCTTCTTTGCCAACTCTGCGTGCTGACTGTTGCCACCACTAACTGTTGCTATCGGAACGCCAGATACAGTTTTTCGCAGCTCTCGCACCAAGTCGATCAATTCGGCGAGCATATCTTCAGGGGCACGGGCAGGTGATTCCTGACATGTACTTATCGCGTCGAACTGTTCCTTGAGCTTTGGCCACCAAACGTCAAATACGCCCGGAAGCCTTATATCTGGAATCGGGCTTGCGCAAGCGCTATTGATACCCTTTACGAGCTGAAATACGTCGAACACGACTATAAACGGTATGCTGAAAGTGCACCAACGGTCCCGTTAGGGTGCTTGATTTGACTCGGAAGAGAAACGGAGAAACTCTCCCTCTTTCGATTGATTTCGATATTGCTCCAGCTTCGAAGTTCAGCCAAGGGCTACCAATATTGTCGGGAGTAACACAGATGATACCGTAATCGGACTCCGCTAGTTCTTGAGATATATTGATCGCCCAACGGGCTCCCTTGTCAACGTCTGAGGCTGACATGAATGGATTCACAGACTGAAGAGCTGACGGTATCCAGTCTCTTAGGATGTTGGCTACTTGTTGGCTCAGTGGCCCGGACCAACTAATGAACAACTTCACCAGGCAACCTCGGATCTTTCTTTCTTCATTCGGGACAGGCGCTAGGTTACCGCATAACCTGCGGCTCACCTGGGTCTGTCGTGTGCCGGGCGCGCCCACGGCCAACCGCCACCTCACTTGACTCTCCGGTGCGTCCTCGTATCCTCGCCTCAGCGGAGGACTTAGGCGTAGCTGCGGCAGTGGCTCGAGCGCTTTGACACTTCAGCCTCAAACGTGACTACGATTTGGCCCAGTCCTCCTCCGGCTCCCGATAGCTGCTAACTCCGCGACTGTCGGCCAGGTCCAGTCAAGGGTCTGCGGCGAAGCCGACGCCGAAGGCGCCCTTGACGGGTTCTGGCCGCCGCGGACAATGACGGAGCGGGAGCCAAACACCCGAGCCTATAAAACACGGCTCCAGGTGGACTGCTGCTCGTCGCGGCGGCACGGGATCTCTTGGTCTTCGCGCCAGCCGACCGGCGTTGGACCGCCCGGCATGGGAGCTCCAGCGTGAGTGCCGGGCGGGCCGCCGTGTCGGCGGCGCGAGCGGCCCTCCGGGCCGCCTTGAAGACGTAAAGAAAGTTCTCACAGGACAGCGTGAGCGTGGCGGGGAGCGTGGGGGCCTGCCCTGTCGTCAAGGACGGACCTTCGTGCTGATCACGCGATCATTGGCGCTGACCGGAGAGCGGCACCGGTTCGTGCTTCTGTGCGATGAGTAGAAGGAACAACGGCCGGGGGAAGCTGGCTTGCCACCATGGATCTGTGAGCATCTGATCATCGGTTGGATGGGGCTCCTGCAAGTCGATGATCCACAGGTCAGCGTCGCGGAACGAACCGATGTAAAACTCCAAGGGCCGATGGTAGGACGTGACCTCCGCCGGGGAGATGACCCCGTTGACGTCGAATTTCTGGCTGATCTTGCGGGTTGAGAAGTAGGCGATACCAGGCCCTTGCTTCTTGCTGTCGCTGCGGCTGCCTCGATCTTCGTAGAAGCATGGGTGCAGCATCAGGACCGCGAGGCGACCACCCGGCTTGAGTACACGGGAGAGCTCCCGGATTGGGCCGGTTGGGTCTGGAAGATCGTTCATGAGGTGGTTGCATACGATCAGATCGAAGCTGTCGCTATCTAGGCGCAGGTTGGTCACGTCCTGGACCTCGAAGGCTGCCGAACCGACCCCGGACGGCGCTAGGTTCCTGGCTGCTTCGATTAGGTTGTGTGAGGAGTCCACGCCGAGGACACTTGCCCCGCGAGATGCAAGCTCACGCGAAAGGTAGCCTTCGCCGCACCCGGCATCTAGGATGCGCAAGCCGTTCACGGGGCCTAGTGACTCAAGGATGGCGGAGTTCGTTAGCCCTGTGCGGTATCGATCGTGGTTGCCGCGAATTATGCCGATCCAGAAGTCAGCATTCTGATCATAGGTATTCGCACCTTGGGTACGGATCTTCTCGGCCTCTGTGGCGGGTGCCGAGTGCGGCATTATGCCCCCTTGAGTGGTGTCGTGGTTAGCGCGTTCACCTGCGAATCTGCATCGCGACGGATTGGCAGGCTGTTCGTATCGACGCGTCGCTGCTTCGATCTCCGCAATCCAGTAGTGCGGACAGCAGCTCTTTATCGCGCAGGCCGAATGTCTCGTCACGGGTGAGCGCGATAGGAAGATAGACAGTAGTGAGATAGTAGATGTATGCCTCGCTATAGTCTCCCGAGCGGATCTCTTTAAGGATCTCTGAGGCGGTATTGCGGAGAAGAAGAGATCTGGGCAGTGTGAAGTCTGAGTTCGGCCGGGTATCACGCGTGTATGTTGGGAAAGACCACTCTTCGACGGTACGCAGGACAGGCGTTCTAGCTACCAAGTTGCTGTATTTTTCTGCCAGCTCCCTATCGTTGCTGTTGATTAGCAGGCCCATGACAGAGCTTCTGTGTGTGAAAGCGGTCTGCCGGTCATTTACATCGGGGAGCCCGTTGACATTTAGGTGGCCAGTAGCCTTTCCGATGTAGTGACCAAACACAGCTTGGGTAATGATGGCGTGGAATGAATAACCTTTGCTAGATACATTAGGGGCGACCTCGGCCGATGCGTTGATGAGTTGGGCAGGATTAACGAGAAGGGCAGTTTCGGTCTCACACGAGAACAGTGCCGTTAGCGCCCGGTCTTGTCCGGTCCCCCAGAAGCGGGCAAGGTACGAGCTTGCCTTGGAGTTCTCGCCCCGCATTATATGGATTGCAGCTTGTAGCGCAGCACTCAGGTAGGGCTCGGGTATTCCCGCGGCAACGCACTTGGCAATCGCCTGTTCATTGACCTGCAAACCTTCAGCATTCAGGCTCTCGATTAGCTTCCGCCGCCGCGAAAACACCGAGAAGTGCGCTACGTACTCGCCAAGATCGGGCACAGTCGCAATAAGAGCCTGGAGCGATCGGCCGCTAATCTTGTCTAGCCAATCCGGTTTGTCCCACAAGCGGTAGACGGTACTTTCTTCCAGGCCCGATATAAAAGCGACATCCGCCATGCTGAACGCTGAGCTTTCCGCGATGTCGGAAAGCTTCAGAGGAAGATCGCCGTCCAACATTCCAGACTCCTGCTTACCGTAGTTAGTTCCGCCAGTCTACAGGTCTTCATGCATAGGTCACAGTGGCTTGCGTGCGCGCAAGCCACCTGCGAGAACGATCGGAACATGCGGCCGCAACAGGCCCGGTGACGATTAGCGGGCCGCTCCCGTAGAACTGGCCGCAGGTGGCCAAGAGTTGGCCCCTAGTTCGAAGGGAGAGCTTGATGAAGCTCTACGTGGACACCAGCACCAAGCAGGTGACGGTTTCTAGGGAGCCGGTTGAGAAGACCGAGCAGAGCGGCCGTCAGAAGACTGAGCGCGGGACGGGCCGGCCGATGTGGTTGACGCAGGTGTTCGTCCTGGACGACGACGGCGGTGAGGTGATCGCCATCACTACGGCTGGTGAAAAGCCGGACGTGAAGGTCGGTCAGCCGGTCACCGTGTCCAAGCTGGAGGCCCTGCCGTGGGCGACCAACGGGCGCAACGGCGTGGCGTTCCGGGCTCAGGAGCTCAAGGCGCGGGCGCTGTCCTCGGTGAAGGCTCAGTAGCCGGGTTTCTGCTGCCTGATCGCCTGGGTGCGTGCACGGTGTCTTGACGCTGAAGCGTCAATCCAGGCATTCGCCTGACCGGAGCGGACTGGCACAGGTTCGTATGCCTGCCAGTGTCCGCAGATTCCCTCATGAGGGAAGGAAGACAGCACGTGAATGATCTAAGCCAGCTTCTGGGCGAGATCAAGCGGGATGCCGCTGCCCTGTCAACTGGTGAGCTCAAGGCGCAACTTCAGGTTCATGTGGAACTTCTGTCGGAGTATGCCGACGGTATCCAGAACATGCTGCCTGATGCCATGAGCACCGAAGAGAAGATCAGCGTGACGGATTGCTTGTTCCTGAGTGCGCTGTTCACTGCCCTGTATGTCCGGGAGCTGACCACGCGGCCGGTGGAGCGTTGCTTCGCCCCGGTCCGCATCAGCTTCAGTTAGCCGGAAGTGCCGGGCCAGAAGAACCGAAATTTCCTCTGGCCCGGCCCGCGGGGCCGCATGTGGGCGCCACTAACGCCCCGATGGCCCTGCTTCATCTCAACGAACCCCCTGGATTGGAGGAGGTTGCGTCATGCCTAATTCTAATGGCCGCCCTGCCGTCGGCAGAAGGTCGGGCACCGTCACGGTGATCGAGGAACCGGTCCGCCGCAACGCAGCCCGCACCGCGAAGATCGTCTTCTACGTGGTCTGGGTCACCGTGGGACTGCTCGCCGCCACGGTCGCGGCCAGCAAGTGGCATCCCATCATCGCCCTGTTCCTGGGCGCGGTCATCGGCGCAGCTACCGGGCTGATCGCCGCCGCGTTCATCGTCGCCTGGCCCGTGCTGCGGGCTTTGTGGTGGTGGCTCCCCGAGCTCCTGATCGCCACCGGGCTCGTGTTCGGCTGGGTCCAGCTCGCCCAGCACACCACCCTGCCCTACCGCCTCGGCATGGTCGCCCTGATCACCGGCGTCCCCGCCGCTATCCCCCAGGTCCGCCGTTACATCATCGCCACGGCGTGGTGCCTGATCGTCCGGCACCGGCTCCGGACCTGCTTCTCGCAATTCATCATCACCAACCGCACCGGCAGCCTGCCCCTGATCCTGGGGGCACGACCCACCCTCGCCGGGGTACGCACCTGGGTCTGGCTGCGCCCCGGCCTGGCACTGAGCGATCTCCAGGAGCGCCTGGACCTGATCGCCGTCGCCTGCTGGTCCGCCAGTGTCACCGCCGAAGCCGCCTCGCAGACCAACGCGGCGTATGTCCGGCTGGACATCAAACTGCGTGACGCGCTCACCGGCACCGTCAAATCACCCCTGCTGGGCCTGATTTCCCGCCTAGCTTCCGCTCCCAAGCGGGACGAGGTCCCAGTGCCGACCGCACTGGACCTGCCCGACGTGGCCGCCACCGACGTGGCCCCCGCCAAGTCCTCACGGACCGAAACCAGGGCACCGGCCCCCCACCCGGCTATCAGGCCGGTCAAGACCACCACCCCAGGCGATGACATCGAGGACTGGATTTAGTTATGAATATTGACTGGGCCGCACTCACCGGATTCGAGCGGCTATCGCTGGATGCCCTATTCCGCAAAGCGCTAAGCGATATCGAGCGAGTCCACAAGCAACGTCAGATGCTTATGTGGACCGAGATCTCCCGGCTTCGCAACGATGTCCTGGGCATCTCAACATAAACCGTCGCGCCCTGAACAAACTCAAAGGGGCAGCGGTGATCTTCAGCGCCGGGATTGAACGGCTAAACGCCCCGCGCTGACACCAGGGAGCCGGGCCCGGGGACCAAGCCTCCCCGGCCCGGCCCGCCGGGCACTGAGTACCCGCGCAGTGCATGCTGCATGGCTACCCGGCCCACTTTACCCGGCATCCCTTCCGCCCTTAAAGGAGCATCTGTCATGTTCGCATTCGAACGTGCCCGGTCCCGGGATATCTACCCGGTCGGCCCGGCCCTGTCGATGTATGACCCCATCTACCTGGGTGTCGATGAATTCGGTGAGCCGGTGTATGTCCGGATCATCTACCGGAACATCCTCGCCGGAGGCGAGCCCGGTGGCGGGAAATCCGGCCTGCTGAACATCATCACCGCCCACGCCGCCCTGTCGGTGAACACCCGGCTGGTGCTGTTCGACGGCAAGCTCGTCGAACTCGGCATGTACTACGACCTGGCCGACGAATTCGTCGGCCCCGACCTTGACCACGCCATCACCACCCTGCTGCGGCTCCAGCGGGTCATGGACAACCGCTACACCTGGCTCCGCGCTCACCAGCGCCGCAAGGTCGAACCCCGCGACGGCATGACCGTCATCGTCATCGTCATCGACGAAATCGCCCTCTACTCCGCCACCCTGGGCACCGAACAGCAGCAAAAGCAGTTCACCGCCCTGCTCCGCGACCTGGTGGCCCGCGGCCGGGCCGCCGCCATGCCCGTCATCGCCGCCACCCAGCGGCCGAGCGTGGACATCATCCCCAAGAGCCTGCGCGACCTGTTCGGATACCGGGCCGCCTTCCGCTGCACCAGCTCGGGGAGCTCCAACATCGTCCTCGGCGACGGCTGGTCCGAAGCCGGATTCTCCGCCACCGACATCAGCCCCCTCAACCAGGGGGTCGCCTACCTCATCGCCGAAGGCGGCGTCCCCCGGCGCATCAAAGTCGCCTACCTGTCCGACACCGACATCATCGCGCTGGCCGACTTCGCGGCATGGACCCGCAAGTCCCTGGCCCGCACGGCAGCACCTTCAGCACCGGCACAATTGCCTGAGACATAGGTCTGACGCTTAAGAGTCAACTCCTAGAAAGGACCATGCAAATGCCTGAGTACAGCCATGAAGAGGCAGCTCGGATAGCAGCCGGGATCCTCGGCCAATACATGGCGGACTGGAGCCCGGAAGATGTGACAGAGGCACTCAGTGACCTTGAGAGCGTCACCGTGTACATGCCACGTCAGCTAGACCTGCGTAACCAGGGTGACCTCGACGTAATGAACTGCCCCTCCTGCGGCGAGGCTAACCGCATCACCGAGGCCAGCGCCACACAAGGTGACGCCGAAGGCGGCTTCGTGCTCGTATGCGGCCAGTGCGGAGCCAAGTGGTCTCCGTGAAAACCGCGCAGAAAGACTATTACGCCATCCTCGGCGTCCCGCCCACCGCGACGTTAGCCGAGATCAAAAAGGCGTACCGCAGGCTCGCCAAGCAATACCACCCCGACGTCAACCAGAACCCCGACGCCGCTGAGCGGTTCCGCGAAATCACCGACGCCTACGACACGCTCACCGACCCAGACCGCCGCCGCCGCTACGACCGGCTCTACGGCACCCACACCGGCAGCAAGACCACGGGCTCTGGCGACTCACGGGCCAGGTCCAGCAATGGGACGAAAACCGGGACCGGATCCGCGGGCAACAACTCCCAGGCAGCAAGCACGATCCTCAAAGTCCTGGAAGACACCTGGATGGAAATCCGCCGCCGCCACCCAGAAATCCCGGCCGTGGTCATCATCATCGCCAGCGGCACCGACGGCAAGCACACCCGGCTCGGCCACCACGCCCCCGGCCGGTGGAACGTCGCAGGCGAGCAACGCACCGAAATCATGATCAGCGGCGAAGGGCTGCGCCGCAGCGCCCGCGAAGTCCTCGGCACCCTCCTGCACGAAGCCGCCCACGCCCTGGCCGCCGCACGCGGAATACAAGACACCAGCCGCCAGGGCCGCTACCACAACACCCGCTTCGCCCAGCTCGCCCAAGAACTCGGCATCCACGTGGACAAAAACACCCGGCTCGGCTGGAGCCTGACCACCGTCCCCGACGACACCGCCCGCGACTACGCAGACCAGCTCCGGGCCCTGCAAGACGCCATGACCCTCTGGCGGCAGAACGAAACCCCCACCGCCACCACCCGGCGGCGCCAGCAATGGCTTCATCGCCGCTCTGTGCCCCTGCGGCCGGACCATCCGCGCCGCCGCCTCCACCCTGGCCGCAGCCCCCATCACCTGCGAGTCCTGCGGCGGCACGTTCCAACCCAAAGCCTCCTGACATTTAAGCGTCAATCCCGGCGCACCGGAGGCCCACCACATCGCGCGCACCTTCCTAGCCGCTGCGCGCTCATTTCACCCGGAAATGGCACGGGGCCGGTCTGCCCACCAAGCACCCGGCCCCTGCCTATCCACCCCACCAAACCAAAGGACGTGGATAGCCATGCACCCTACCAACACCCTCGCACCCGCCCCCCGAAACGAGCGCCTGCTGCGGCAGGTGCATGAACTGGAGACATTGCTGCGGCGGGGCTGGTTCCTCGAGTTCTACGACCCGAACAGCCGCCGGCATGGAATACCGACCTACCCCTTCCACTGGGCACCCTCGGGGCTGCTGACCATCCGCCAGCTCCGCGCCAAGGGCCTGCGCCCCGGCGGGCAGGACATCGTCGCCCAGATCCTCTGGCGCCACCGTAAGCACCGCCGCGTCGCCTACCTCTACCGCGAAGACCTCGCCAAACCCAAACGGCAGGCCACCCCCGCCCAGCTCGCCGCCATCGACCGGGCCCTGCGCGCCCGCCGCATCTGCCCCACCTGCGGCCTCGAGAAGACCTACTACATCCCGCGCTCAAAAGGCGAATGCAACGACTGCGCAGCCAGGTGGACCCAATGACCGCCGCGCTCCGCCAACTCCCACCAGGTGTCAACAGCTCCTTGACACCCAAACGGCCACGGCGCGTGGTCGAGAACGACGAGTACGCCGCGTTCCTCCGACGCGTCATACGCGCCTACAGCCGCCGCGTCGCGGTCGGCGACATCGAAGCCCTCACCGACATGGCGTCTATCGCCGACGAGATCGACACCGCCATGCGCGACGCCATCACCGGCCTGCGCAGCCGTCACGGCTACAGCTGGGCCGACATCGCCGCCCGTCTCGGCGTCACCCGCCAGGCCGCACAGCAGCGCTTCGGCGGTGAACCCCAGTGACCACACCACGATCCGGCCACACCGAGACCATCGCCCAGGTCCTCATCGTGCTCGCCATCGGCGGCATGGCCGGGGCCGCGTCCTTCACCCATGTCCACGACTGGACCATGCACAACGTCCCAGCAGGAACCGGTGGCTGGTTCGGCTGGGCCAACGCCATCATCTCCGAACTCACCCCCACCGCCGCCGGACTGGAGATCCGCCGCCGCAAACGGGCTAACCGGCCCATCGCCTATCCCACGGCCGTCCTCATCGCCGCGGCCGCGCTATCCCTCACCGCCCAGGTCGCCCAGGCCACCCCCAGCCCCACCGGCTGGATCGTCGCCGCCGTCCCAGCCCTGGCTTTCCTCGCCCTCACCAAACTCGTCCTATCCCGCAACCCCACCCCGCGGCCCAGCACGCCAGCAGGCACACCCGACGGCCAGACACCCACCCCCACCGGCACACAAACCACTGCGGGACTGTTGCCGCCGGAACTGGTGACCGGCGCCCGCATGGCTGCCTACGCGCACCGCCAGGCCACCGGCCAGCCCATCACCACCGACACCCTGGCTGACCCATCTGGCCATCCCGCCCACACTGGCAGGTCAGCTCCTCCACGCCCTGGACGACACCGCTATCACCGCCGTCCGACGTCACGGCCATCAACGGCACCGATCTCACTACCGGGGGCCGCCCGTGACCACTTCCAGCCCGATGCTGGCTCTCGCGCCCGGAACCCACCCGGTCCCGGGCACGGGGGCGAACACCGGCTCCTGGCCGCTGACGTTCTACCTGGGCACCCACCATCCCGGCTGGCTGCGCACCGCCCACATCCCGCTGTTCATCTCCGACCGGCGGCTGCGCAGTTACAAGAGGTTCCCGGCCGCCCGGTCACCGTGGGCCCTGGATTCGGGTGGCTTCACCGAGCTATCCAGCCACGGCTCCTGGGAGCACGGCCCCACCCCCCGCGAGTACGCCGCGCGTATCCGCCGCTACCGCGACGACATCGGCCACCTGGCCTGGGCCGCCCCGCAAGACTGGATGTGCGAGCTGTTCATCACTGCCCGCACCGGGCTGCCCGTCACCGCCCATCAGCGGCGCACCGTCGCCAACCTCCTTCACCTCCGCAGCCTGGACCCTGAACTGCCGGTCATCCCGGTCCTGCAAGGCTGGACCCTCACCGACTACCTGCACTGCGCCGACCTGTACGAGCACCATGGGATCAACCTCACCACTGAACCCCTGGTTGGCCTCGGCTCGGTCTGCCGCCGCCAGGCCACCACCGAAATCCACGCCCTCATCACCGCGCTGCACGCACGCGGCATCACCCGGCTGCACGGCTTCGGCTTCAAAATCAGCGGCCTCACCCAGTCCGGGCACCTGCTCACCTCCGCTGACTCCATGGCCTGGTCCTACGCCGCCCGCCGCCACCCACCCCTGCCCGGATGCCAGACCCGCCACCTCAACTGCGCCAACTGCCCCCGCTACGCCTACCAGTGGTACGACCACGTGTGCGCCTCGCTGCGCGGCCCGCGCTACACCCAGCTCACCCTGTTCAGCACCGGGGACGGTGCCGCCGGGTGACCACTTACGCGACCTCCGGGTCATCCTCGCCGTGGGCCATCGACGCCGCGCTCACCCGGGGCGGTGATGGCTACTTCACCTGGCTCGATCACATCTGGCCCGCCGCCGGATGCACCCACCCCATCCGCCTGTACGGCGACCTGCGGATCATCGACCCCCGCACCGGAGAACTCCTGCGCTCGGTCTCCACTCTCGCCATGCCCGACCAGGTGATCTACAAAGCATGCGGCAACCGCCGCACCGCGGTCTGCCCCTCCTGCGCCGAGACCTACCGCCGCGACGCCTACCATGTCATCCGCTCCGGCCTGGCCGGTGGCAAAGGCGTCCCCGAAACCGTCACCGCCCACCCAGCCGTCTTCGCCACCTTCACCGCCCCCTCCTTCGGACCCGTCCACGCCCGGGCAATCCGCCACCACACCTGCACCGACCGCTCCCGCTGCCGATGCCGCCCCGATCCGTGCCACGCCCGCCGCGAAGCCGGAACCTGCCCGCACGGCATACCGATCGTCTGCTTCGCCCGCCACGAAACCAGCGACCCCCAGCTCGGCCAGCCCATCTGCCCGGACTGCTACGACTACGACACGCACGCCGTGTGGAACAACGCCGCCGGGGAACTGTGGCGGCGCACCAAGCAGGCCATCGAACGCCACCTCGCCCAGCAAGCCCGCCGCCGCCACATCCCCCCGGCCCGGATCCCGTGCGCAGACGGCAAGTACCGTGCCGTGCCCCCGATCCGGGTCTCCCACGGCAAAGCCGCCGAATTCCAGGCACGCGGAGCCGTCCACTTCCACGCCCTGCTCC
This sequence comes from uncultured Actinomycetes bacterium, assembly GCA_963717125.1. GTDB lineage: Bacteria > Actinomycetota > Actinomycetes > Streptosporangiales > Streptosporangiaceae > RYN-230. The sequence goes on along the minus strand of CAVQVG010000007.1, from coordinate 285,131 downwards.
GCCTCGACGGCATCGACCCCACCGACCTGGACGCGATCGTCCCGCCACCAGCCGAAATCACCGCCGCCGACCTGGACGACGCCATACGCTACGCCGCCCACGTCATCGCCTTCACCACCCCAACCCACCCCGCCCAGCCCAATGGATGGCGCATCGGATGGGGTGACCAGATAGACGTGCGTGTCATCACCATGCGCGGCAGCAACACGATCACCGACACCATGGTCGCCGGTTACCTCGCCAAATACGCAACCAAAGCCACCGAAATAACCGGGCACACCTCAGCCCGCATCACCGGCGACACCATCGACCTGCACTCAAATCCAGACGGCAATCATGCCGAACGGCTCATCCACGCATGCTGGATGCTCGGCCGCGAATCCGACTACAACTCGTTGCGGCGCTGGGCACACATGCTCGGATTCGGGGGCCACTTCCTCACCAAAGGACGCCGCTATTCCGTCACCTTCGGTGCCCTCCGCAATGTCCGGATCTTCTACCGGCGCAACGAGACAGCCGGGCCGGAACACGAGCCGATCCGCACCGCCGATCACACCGAAGAAGAGACCACTCTGATCATTGGCGGTCTCCGGTACACCGGAACCGGCTGGAAAACCACCGGGGACGCCTTCCTCGCCAACACCGCCGCCGACCTCGCGCGCAGGCGGCGCGAAGCCGGACGCGAAGAACTAGCCCACGAGCACGGGCTTAGCGTCAACGCCCAGCAGCAGGCAGCATGATCGGGTCCAGCGTTGACATTTAAGTGTCAGGGCAAGTGCAGGTTCAAAGGGAGACAAAGTGGTTACCGTTACGCTCGGCGAGCAGTGGTATACGACTGAACAGCTTGCGCGCATAGTGAAAGTCAACCCGTCTACTATCCGTAGATGGCGAACCGCAGAACCTCCGCAGGGGCCGCCGTTCGTACGGCTGTCGTTCGGGGTAGTCCGCTATAGTCCTGCTGATGTGCAGGAGTGGCTGAGTAACCGGCGCATAGATCCGGGGGATCAGACTGAATGAACCGATCACAGCAGTTCCCCATCGGGGTTTCACTGTCGGCTGACGTTGAGTACCGAGAGGGGCGCCCAAAGCCCTATAAGGCCAGAGTCCGGTGGATTGACCCAGCGACTAACAGCCGTCATTCCCTGTCCGAATCAGCGGAAACAGCAAATGCCGCAGACGCATGGATTGATCTTATGCGCGATATGGCGCGTGCTGGTGTAGATCCGGCTATGGCCGTCAGAACTCTCGCTGACTACGGCGATATCGTGATGCCTCTCGCCGTGCGCGGCCTGGAACGGAAAACACTAGACCCTTATATGGCCGGATGGCATAAGCGTGTCGTCCCGGTGCTTGGTCATGTCGCAGTCCGGATGATCAGCTATGGGGTTGTTGACCGTGCCGTCTATGGCTGGATAGCTGACGGATGTGGCCGGTCAACCATCAAGAACAGCCTCGCGATACTCGTCCGGGTCCTCGATCAGGCTTTGCGCGACGGCATCATCGCTCGCAACCCCCGCGAAGGTCACCGGCTGGCAGCGTGAATATCAGATGGCTGAAGACGAGCTGGCCGACCCTCGCGCCCTGGCGCTGCGTGACTGGGACGCACTTGGGCAACTCGCCGCCGCGCTCGTGGCCAGGTCGGCGGATCAGTTCGCTGGATGGGGCGACGTCGTGGAGTACACCGCCTGCACCGCGGCGCGCATCGGTGAGACGTCAGGAGTGCGCCGAGTTGACATTGACCGCGACAAATGGCTCTGGCGTGTCCGCCGCCAGACCACACCTGGCCCTGGCGGTCTGATCGACAAGGGCACCAAGGGCAGGAGATCCCGGCTCGTGCCGATCATCACCGAGATACGCCCGCTTGTCACCCGGCGGCTGGATGCGATCAGCGATGACCCGATGGCACGTCTGTTTACCGGCCCGCGTGGCGGGCGCATCACCACCGCCGTGCTGCGGGACGCCACGCACTGGGATGACGTAGTCACTGAACTCGGGTACTCGTACCTGCGACGACATGGCCTGCGGCACACAGGGCTGACTTGGATGGCTGACGCAGGTGTCCCAGTGCACGTACTTCAGAAGATCGCCGGGCACGGCTCCCTGACCACGACCCAGCTCTATCTGCACCCAGACGTGCGGTCGATCGAAAGCGCAGGCCAGGCGCTCAGCGCCCACCTGGGAGCCAGCTAGGGGAGTGGCTGGTCCCCAAATGGTCCCCAAGACGCTAGCGGTCTAGACCAATGCAGCCGCTCTACCTGCGACCTCTCGGTCGGGACGGCCGGATTTGAACCGGCGACCCCTTGACCCCCAGTCAAGTGCGCTACCAAACTGCGCCACGTCCCGTTGCCAGCCGTCAGACTACAGGACTTCCGGGTCCCCTTCACCGCCACAGCGCACCCTCACCGCCCGCGCCTCCCACGGCCCACCCCGTGATCGCGTTGCTCTTGTTGGTGTCGCGGGGCAACCAACCTGGAGTTCGTGCCCTGGCGGTTGTGCCGCTGCCTGGCGCTGCGCGGCGGCGTTCGCTGCTGGGGCTTTAGGCTCGCATGGGTGTGCACGGCGCTCGCTGGCTGAAAGGGGCTCTGAGGGTGGCAGGCAGTATGCATATCTCCCTCATGCTGGCGGTGCCGTCTGCGGCTGCCGCTACCGACTGGTACAAGCGGGCGCTCGGTGCCACCGAGTTGTGGAACCTCGGCAGCGTCGTGGGCCTGGAGATCGACGGAGCGCCGTTCTTCCTGCATGAGCCGACGAGCACCGGGTTCGATAGCCCGGCGTCGCCCGGCGCGACGACGGTGCGGGTAGAGGTGTTCTGCGATGATGCGGACGCGTTCATCGCCCGGGCCTTGGCGGCGGGGGCGGACGGCTCACGCGATGAGATCACCGACCATCAGGCGCTGTGGGGCGTTCACCGGCAGGGCGGATTCACCGACCCGTTCGGTCATGTCTGGCTTGTTGGGGATAAGTCCCCGTTGACACCGTTCCCCAGCCAGTGATCCATTGCTGGGCTCCGCCGCGTGCACCAACGACCGCGGGCTCAGGAGGATGAAAAGCCTCAATGCCTGGGCGCCTGCCCGGGCTGCCCGTCGCCACACGTCCGAAGATCACGCTGTGGCTGCGGCCCGGGCACCGTCCGGTAGTAGGGCCAGGAGCTGTTCCGTATGGCCGGGCAGTTCCACTGCTGCCAGGCCGGTGATGAGGTCCCGCAGTGGCATGGGCTGATTGACGAGGACGGTGTCGTTGGATAGGAGCAGGGTGGGCACCAGGGTCTCTAGCTCGGCCTCGCTCAGCATCGGCCCGCCGAACGCGCAGAGGGCGTCGCCCTGGCGGCGGATGCGGTCCTGAAGTCCGGCGTTGCCGTCGGCGAGCGCGATGACGCGTTCGATGGTCCAGGTGTCGAGCGTTGTGCGGTTGTCGTACGTCGTGTTCGCGCCGGAAGCGACCGAGGAGGCCGCGGCGATGGTGCCGGCACTGACGAGCGAGACGTGCGCCAGAATCTGGTCGGCGTTCCAGCCGCCGGCCGGCGGGACGGCGCTGCTGTCACCGGAGTCGGCCACTGTGGCGGCGGCGTCCAGGAGCGCTCGGTAGGCGTCCCGGAGCGGGGTGGTGTCCATCAGGTCTTCTTCCTTCTGCGGTCGCGCGTGGAGTGGATAAGTCGTGCGTGGAGTGGGTGAGTCGTGCCTGGAGTGGCTAGGGGAAACGCTGCGGCGCCTGCCGTCTCAGGTGTGCGCGCGATACATCTCCCACGGCGCCTGCGGGAGGACCTCGCCGGTCTCGAGCAGCGACTTGAGGTTCGCCAGCACGGCCGGCCAGCCCTGCGAAATCCCGCTGAGCATCGCCAGGTTGGCGAGATTCTCGTGGGTCACGGTGAGGCGGACGATGTCGTGGTGCGGTTCGACGAGAAAGGTGACAACCGACGGTTCTCTTGGTGATTCGGCGTCAGGAGCGTCCTCGAAGGTGATGACCAGGCGTGTCGGGGGCTCAGCCTCGAGCACCCGGCCGACGACGTCAACGGCGCCCGATCCGTCGACGCGCCGGTGCTCCCAGGCCGAACCCGGCTGCCAATCCGAGACGTTGGCGTGCCCCCAGTAGCGCGCCGTCAGGTCCGCGTCGGTCAGGGCCTGCCACACCTGCTCCGCGCTGGCGCGGATATAGGTGACGTAGACGTAGGTCGGCACGGACGTGGGTGCGTTGGTCATGGCGTACTCCTCTGCCTGGTTCTTGATCGCACTGATCGCTTGCAGCCGGGGCTTGTCGAACACCGAGATCCAGCGCTCCTCGATCTCGTGGATCGGCGCCGGGTTGAGGTAGTGCAGCCGTTCCCGCCCGCGCCGCACGACGGTTACGAGGTTGGCCTGCTCAAGGACGTCGAGATGCTGGGTCGCCGACTGGCGGGCCATCGCCAGGCGTTCGCACAGCTCGCTCAGCGTCTGGCCGTTGTGCTCGCGTAGCCGGTCGAGCAGCAGCCGCCGGGTGGGGTCGGCCAGTGCTTTGAAGACCGAGTCCATCGCTCTCGCTTCGGGGCTCACGCTCTCATTATGCAGGTAGTTACCTGCATAATGTCAACGGATTAGCGTGCCACTATGGGGGCGTGCAGGCGATCGCCGAGTTGCTCACCGACCTGGACAACGCCACCGCCGCGCTGATCGGCGACCTCGACGGGTTCACCGACGCCGAAGCCCGGGGACCGTCCCTGCTGCCCGGCTGGAGCCGCGGGCACGTGCTGTCCCACCTGGCGCGCAACGCCGAGGGCGGCACCCGCCTGCTCACCGCAGCGCGGACCGGGCAGCCGGGCTACGAGTACCCAAGCGTGACCGCCCGCGCTCAAGCCATCGAGGACGGCGCCGGGCGCCCGGCGGCGGAACTGGTCGAAGACGTGGGCCGGACTGCGGCCGCATTGGCACAAGCGGCCGCGGCCATGCCGCCGGACGCGTGGCGGCACACGGTGACCTGGACCACTGGCCACGAGACGCCGGCCGGGCACGTCCCCGTGTCCCGGCTGGCTGAGGTGCTCATCCACCACGTGGACCTGAACGACGGGTTCGGACCGGAGTCCTGGCCCGCCGGGTGGACGGCCCGGATGCTGGACCGGGCCGTGCAGAGCCTGAACGACGAGCGCAACCTGGCCCCGCTGTCCGCTCAGCTGGACGCCACCGACACCGGCCGCTCGTTCCAGCTCCACGGCCCCGGCGCCCCCACCGCCGGCCCCACCGAGAGCCCCGCGCGCATCAGCGGCACGGAAGCGGACATCCTCGCCTGGCTGATGGGCCGGTCGGCAGGTGACACGCTGACCCGGGACACCCCCGCCCCGCTCCCGCCGGTCCCCAGCATCTACTACACGTAACGCGCTACAGCGTGAGCGCCGGATCGGGGCGGCGAGGCGCTACAGGGTGAGCGGGCGGATCGGGGCGGCGAACAGGGACGGGTCGTTGCGCCAGTCCACGCCGGGCACGTCCACGTACAGCTCGATCTCGTTGCCGTCCGGGTCGGTGATGTACAGGCTGTGCGTCACCGTGTGGTCGCTGGCCCCGACCACGTTGACCTGGTTTGCGTGCATCGTGGCCAGCGCGTCGCGCAACTCGTCGTCGCTGTCGCCGACCTTGAGGCCGAAGTGGTAGAGCCCGACCCGCCGCCCGGGCGGAGGCCGGCCGCGTCGTCGCCGACCTCGATCAGCAGCAGCTCGTGATGGGTCCGCCCGCCGGGCGCGGAGAACGCGGCGGCGCGGAACGGCTGTGGTTCGTCCCCGGGGCCGCCCATGATCTGGCGCCAGCCGAGCACGTCCCGGTAGAAGGAGGCGGAACTATCCAGGTTGCGCACATACAGGACGAGGTGGCCGAGTTCCTTGACTTCCATTGCGGCGCTCCAGGTGAACGGTCGGGCTGCTGACAGGCATTCGCCAACCAGCACAACCGGGGAGACCATCCGCTCTATGCCCGCTGCCAGGTAACCGCTAACCCGTCGCGGCCGAGTGCCGCAACCCACCGGCCGCGCGCGCCCCGCGCCGCAGCGCAACGGCCTGCCCGCGGCTGGCACTCCGGCCGATGGTTTTACGTTGCCCTACTGGGTAAGTCCGGCGATGTCCAGGGACGGGGCCTTCGATCAGACGGAGCGACGCGGATGACTGCACGGGGACCGGCCTGGGAGGGCGATCCAGCCGCGGCGCGGCTCGGGTATGACCCGCAGACCGCGCCGCTGCCGTACGGTGTCACGTCCGGCGACCCCTACCGGGACACCGCCCCGTACCCGGATCAGGGCCCCGGCGACTACCGCCCCGCCGACTACCGCCCCGGCGGCTACGGCCCGGCCGGGGACGGCCGGGACCGGACGCGCTGGCGCCGGCCCGGGCGCGGCCGCCGCCTGCTGCGCCGGCTGGTGGCCGTCCTGGTGGCCCTCCTCCTGCTCGGCGGCGTCACGTTCGGCGTGCTCTACCTGGCGACCCCTTCGGTGCACAACGCCCCCGCGCTGGCCCGCGCCATTGACCACGCGCATCACGTCGGCTACCCGGGCGCGCCCGTCCCGGCGCTGTTCGCCGAGTCGCTGGTCGCCACCGAGGACCACCGGTTCTACTCCGAGCCCGGCATCGACCCGTTCGCGGTGGCCCGGGTGGCCGCCGCCACGGTCACCGGGCACGGCGCCGCGCAGGGCGGGGCCACGCTCTACCAGCAACTGGCCAAGATGCTCTACACGCCCGGCGCCAGCGGGCTGCCCACCGAGGTGGAGCAGGTGATGCTCGGCATCAAGCTCGACCAGGCGTACAGCAAGGCGCAGATCCTGCGGATGTACGCCGATGTCGCCTACTTCGGGCACGGCTACTACGGCCTGGCCGCGGCCAGTTGCGGCTACTTCGGCACCGCGCCGGCGGGCCTCACGCTGCCCGAGGCGGCGACGCTGGCGGGTCTGGTGCAGGGCCCGTCCGCGGACGACCCGATCGCGCACTACGCGCGGGGCCGCACCCGGGAGGCACACGTGCTCGGCCGGCTGGCCGCCACCGGGAAGATCACCGGGGCGCAATCCGCGACCGCGTACGCCCAGGGCCTGCACCTGGTCGGCGGCACCGGGCGAGGCTGCCCGTCCTAGCCGGTACCGCGAATCAGACAACCACGATGCTGAACGCTACCGACTGGCCCGTGGCGTCGTCATGTCCTGGGTATCCCGGCCGGGGAGCGGGCCGGCCGACCGCGCACCGTTCCCGTGGGCCGCGTGCCGGCCTCCCTTGGCGTGGCCGGTGAGCTGCCCCTTAGCCGGGTAGTCGGCCGCCGGGTAGCCGTCGGGGCGGGGCAGGTTCGCGTCAGCCGGCAGCCCGGCCGCCTCGGGCGTGCCGCCGGCCTTCCACACCCACTTCCGGTAGGACCAGAACCGGAACAGCGTGCCCAGCCCGATACCGCACAGGTTGGCCAGGTTGTACCAGAGCTTGCCCTGCAGCCCGCCCACGTCCACCACGACGGCCACGCAGGCCAGCTGGATGAGCAGGCCGACCCCGTTGAACACGAAGAACAGGACGGTTTCCTGGCCCATCCCGGAGCGCTCGCGGTGCCGGAACGCCCACCACCGGTTCCCGATGAACGTGACGATGGTGGCCAGCACGGTCGCGATCACGACGGCCGTGTACTTGTTGAAGTTCAGGTCGAAGTGCAGTACGTCGGCGCCGCCGAGGCTGACCGCGAAGCCGACCGCGCCGACGACGCCGAACTTGGCGGCCTCGTGAATCAGGACTCTGAACCGCTCATACAGGCTGCGAGCAAATCCCACCGGGCCGTCTTCCTCTCACAGGTCCTGTCGGGGGCTCACCAGGTGCTGTCTGTGACAGTACCGGCAGCCTCGGGTACATGTGGCCACTGACCCCACATTCCCGGGTCAAGGCCTGGGAAAATACTCGTTCGGCATTGTCTGACCCCGCCGGTAGTGTCGCATGAGTGCCTGCCGATACCACCCTCATCCGCGCCCACCGGCTGACCAAGAAGTTCGGAAGTTTCACCGCGGTGGATGGTATCGACTTCGAGCTGCGCCGCGGGGAGGCATTCGGATTTCTCGGGCCGAACGGGGCCGGCAAGTCGTCCACCATGCGGATGATCGGGTGCGTCTCCCCGCCAACCGCCGGTGAGCTGTCGATCTTCGGCCTGGACCCGGTGGCCGACGGGCCGGCCATCCGGGCCCGGCTCGGCGTGGTGCCGCAGGAAGACACCCTGGACGTGGAGCTCACGGTGCGGGAGAACCTGCTCGTCTACGGGCGGTACTTCGGGCTGTCCCGGGCGGTGATCCGGGAGCGGTCGGCCCGGCTGCTGGACTTCGTGCAGCTCGCCGACCGGGCGGACGACCGGGTGGAGCCGCTGTCCGGCGGCCTGAAGCGGCGGCTCACCATCGCCCGGTCGCTGATCAACGACCCGGACATGCTGCTCCTCGACGAGCCGACCACCGGCCTGGACCCGCAGGCCCGGCATGTGGTCTGGGACCGGCTGTTCCGGCTCAAGCAGCAGGGCGTGACGCTGGTGCTGACCACGCACTACATGGACGAGGCGGAGCAGTTGTGCGACCGCCTGGTGGTCATGGACCGGGGCCGGATCGCGGCCGGGGGCTCGCCGCGTGAGCTGATCGACCGGTATTCCACCCCCGAGGTGCTGGAGCTGCGGTTCGATCCGGCCGTGCACGAGAACGCGGCCGAGAAGCTGGCCAGCGTGCCGGCCCAGCGCCGCGAGGTGCTCGCCGACCGGGTGCTGCTGTACGTCCCGGACGGGGACGCCACGCTGGGCGCGGTGCGCAGCCTCGGCCTGGAACCGCTCACCTCGCTGGTCCGGCGGAGCACGCTGGAGGACGTGTTCCTCCGGCTGACCGGCCGCCGGCTGGAGGACTGATGGTCGCGACGGCCCCGCCCGCCGCCTGGCCGTTCGCCGTGCGCCAGCTGCGCTTCTGGCTGACCGACTACCGGCGGACCTGGCGCGGCTCGATCATCTCCACCGTGCTCAACCCGCTGCTCTACCTGGGCGCGATGGGCCTCGGCCTGGGCACCCTGGTGGACAAGCACGGCACGGCCCAGCTGGGCGGCGTCAGCTACCTGGTGTTCCTGGCCCCCGGGCTGCTGGCGGCCAGCGCCATGGGCACCGGCGTGGGGGAGTCCACCTACCCGGTGTACGGCTCGGTCAAGTGGAACAAGACCTACCAGGCCGCGGTGGCCGCGCCGCTGCGGCCCGCCGACCTGTTCCACGGGCACCTGCTGTTCGTCGCGCTGAAGCTGACCATGACGTGCAGCGTGTTCCTGGCCGTGGCCGCGCTGTTCGGCGCTCTCACCTCACCGCTGGCCATCGCGGCGCTGCCGGTCGCGGTGCTCACCGGGCTGGCCTTCACCGCGCCGGTCGAGGCGTGGACGGTGACCCGCAGCCGGGACACCTCGCTGGCCGTGGTGTACCGGTTCGGGATGATCCCGCTGTTCCTGTTCTCCGGCACGTTCTTCCCGGTCACCCAGCTACCCGAGTGGATCAGGCCGGTGGCCTACGCCACGCCGCTCTGGCACGGGGTGGCGCTGTGCCGGGCGCTCTGCCTGGGCACCGCCACGCTGCCCGGGGCGCTGCTGCACGTCGGCTACCTGGCCGCGGTGCTGGCCGCCGGGGTCTGGGCCGGGAACCGCAGCTACACCAGGCGGCTCTATGTCTAGCCTGCGGGCCGGGGTGAGCCGGCTGCCGCTGTGGGTGCTGCCGCTGCGCAGCATGGTCGCGCGCGGCCGCGGCTCACTGGGCGGCCGGGGCAGCCTGTACCTGGCCGAGCGGCACGCGCTGGTCTACCGGCATACCTGGCTGGTGTTCGTGTCCGGGGTGGTCGAGCCGCTGTTCTACCTGCTGTCCATCGGGGTGGGCCTGGGCAAGCTGGTCGGCCGGGTGTACCTGCCCGGCGGCCAGTCGGTCGGCTACGCCGCGTTCGTCGCGCCCGCGCTGCTGGCCAGCGCGTCGATGAACGGGGCCTTGTTCGACTCCACGTTCAACGTGTTCTTCCGGCTCAAGTACGAGAAGCTCTACGACGCGGCGCTGGCCACGCCGATGCGGTCCGGCGACGTGGCCCTGGGCGAGATCAGCTGGGCGCTGCTGCGCGGCCTGCTGTACGGGGTGGCATTCCTGGTCGTGATGGCCGGCCTGGGCCTGGTCCAGTCGTGGTGGGCGCTGGCCGCGCTGCCCGCCGCGCTGCTCACCGGGTTCGCCTTCGCCGCGGCCGGCATGGCCTGCACCACGTACATGCGGAGCTGGCAGGATTTCGAGTTCGTCACGCTGGCCACGCTGCCGATGTTCCTGTTCTCCACCACGTTCTACCCGCTCAGCGTGTACCCGCGGGGGATCCAGTTCGTGGTGGAGATCACCCCGCTGTACCAGAGCGTGGCCGTGCTGCGCGGCCTCACCCTGGGCATCGTCGGCCCTGGCCTGCTCTGGCACGTGGCCTACCTGGCCGTGCTCGGCCTGGCCGGGCTGCTGGTGGCCGGCCGCCGGATCGGCCGCCTGCTGCTCACCTGAGCGTCTGCTGAGGCTGGTATGAAGCTTTCATCCGCCACCGGGCGGGGCAGGTTAGGCTGCTGGCACGCCGCAGGCGCACAGCCGGAGGGGAGCCAGCCAGCAAGGCATGATCACGACCAGCGGCAGTCATCCTGAGCCAGCAGCCGGGCCGCAGGTGCCCGCGGCCGACGCTGCGCGGCCGGCCGCGGCCAGCGGGCCGGACTGGGTGCCGTGGCTGATCGCGCTGGCCGTCTTCGCCGGCTATTCGATCATCTCGCTGTCCCGCTACCTGCGCCTCGACCCCGGGTCGTGGGACCTGGGCATCTTCACCGAGTACGTCAAGCAGCTGGCGCACCTGCACGCACCGGTGGTGAACATCCACGGCGCGGGCTTCAACCTGTTCGGTGATCACTTCCAGCCGATCGTCGGGCTGATCGCCCCGCTGTTCCTGATCTTCCCCAGCGCGGTCACCCTGCTGGTGGTGCAGGCCCTCCTGACCGCGGTGTCGGTAATCCCGGTGAGCCGGGCGGCCGAGGCCCGGCTGGGCACCGCGGCCGGCCGCATGATCGGCGCCGCCTACGGCCTGTCCTGGGGCCTGGCGCAGATGATCGACTTCGACTTCCACGAGATCGCGTTCGCCGTCCCGCTGCTGGCCTGCTCGCTGTCCGCGCTGCTGCGCGGCCGGACCCGGGCCGCCGTGCTGTGGGCGCTGCCGCTGGTCTTCGTCAAGGAAGACCAGGGGTTCACCGTCGCCGCGCTGGGCATCGTGCTGATGATCAGCAGCGTCAGCCGCCGCCGGGAGCCGGGCGCCGAGCGTAACGAGGCGTTCTGGGGCGGGCTGATCCTGGCCTTCTGGGGCATCTTCTGGTCGGCGCTGGCCATCATCGTGATCATCCCGCACTTCAACGTGGCCCACGCCTACCCGTACTGGACCGACGGCGGCGCGGTCAGCCCGGCCGGGCACGCCGGGCCCGGCACGGTGCTCAGCCAGTTCGGCGCGTCCTGGCTGGCCAAGCTGCGCACCACCCTGCTCATCCTGCTGCCGGTGGCGTTCCTCGCGCTGGGCTCGCCGCTCAGCCTGGTGGCCCTGCCCAGCCTGGCGCTGCGCTTCGTGTCCACCAACAACATGTACTGGGGCGACGGGTTCCATTACAACGCGACCGTGATGCCGATCCTGTTCCTGGCCGCGGTGGACGCGCTATCCCGGCTGCGGCAGGGCGACGGCCATCGGTGGCGGGAGATCGGCACCCGTTGGGTCGCGCCGGCCGTGATGCTGGGGCTGGCCGTGGCCATCGTGCCCAAGTTCCCGCTCAGCGGGGTGTGGCAGCCGGCGACCTACCAGATCGATCTGCACGTCCAGGCCGAGGACGCGGCGCTGGCCCGGGTGCCGGCCGGGACCACGGTGGAGGCCACGCTGACCATGGTGGCGCCGCTGGCGGCCCGGGATGACACGTACTGGATCGGCACGGCCGGCAACCCGGCGCCGCGCTACATCGTGTTCGACAGCACCAACAGCGGGTGGAGCCCGGAGCCCGCCGACCCGCTCGCGTTCGTCGGGCAGCGCCACCCCGGGACCAGCTACCAGCAGGTCTTCCTGGACAACGGCGTGTACGTATTCCGCCAGATCGGCAAACGGGGTACCGGCCAGTAGCTTGCCGGCCGGCCAGTCGCTAGAGTCGAGGTCGGACCGCTCGGGAGGGCGAATGGACTTCGGCTACGACACGAGCACGGACGAGTTCCGCAAACGCCTCCTGACGTTCATGGACGAGTGCGTGTACCCGGCGGAGCCGGTGCTCGCCGATCAAGTGCAGGCGAACCGGGCCGCCGGATGGCCCTGGCAGCGGCCGGACATTATCGCCGACCTGAAGGCGGAGGCCCGCGGCCGCGGGCTGTGGAACCTCTTCCTGGCGAACCATCCGGACGGCGCCGGGCTGACCAACCTGCAGTACGCGCCGCTGGCCGAGATCACCGGGCGCAGCCCGGCGCTCGCCCCCGAGGCGCTCAACTGCGCCGCCCCGGACACCGGGAACATGGAGGTGCTGGCCGAGTTCGGCACGGCCGAGCAGCGGGACCGCTGGCTCCGCCCGCTGCTGGACGGCGAGATCAGGTCGGCGTTCTGCATGACCGAACCGGACGTGGCCTCGTCGGACGCGGCCAACATCGCCACCCGGATCGAGCGGGCCGGCGACGAGTACGTGATCAACGGCCGGAAATGGTGGTCGTCCGGGGCGATGAACCCGGGCTGCGAGATCTTGATCGTGATGGGCCGCACCGCCACCGGCGGCGACCGGCACCGGCAGCAGTCGATGATCCTGGTGCCGCGGGGCACCCCGGGGGTCATCGTCGAGCGCGGGCTGACCCTGTTCGGCTACGACGACGCGCCGCACGGTGGGCACGCGGAAGTGGAGTTCCGCGAGGCCCGGGTCCCGGCGGCCAACCTGATCGCCGAGGAAGGCGACGGCTTCGCGATCGCGCAGGCCCGGCTCGGCCCGGGCCGCATCCATCACTGCATGCGGCTGATCGGGGCGGCCGAGCGGGCCCTCGAGCTGATGTGCCAGCGGGTGAGCAGCCGGGTGGCGTTCGGCGCGCCGCTGGCCGACCAGGGCGTGATCCAGGAGTGGATCGCCGAGTCCCGGGTGCGCATCGAGCAGGCCCGGCTGCTGGTGCTGAAGACCGCCTGGCTGATGGACACGGTGGGCAACAAGGGCGCGCACACCGAGATCCAGGCCATCAAGATCGTCACCCCGGCGATGGCCGAATGGGTGATCGACAAGGCGATCACCGCGCACGGCGCGGCCGGGGTGAGCCAGGACTTCCCGCTCGCGGCGCTGTGGGCCAGCGCCCGCACGCTGCGCTTCGCGGACGGCCCCGACGAGGTGCACAAGCGTTCCCTGGCCCGGCGGGAACTGCGCCGCTACCGCGCCGAAGGGGCGCGCCGCCGACTGGACTGAGGAGCGAGGGAGCGAGGAACGAGCGACCGAGCGACGAGGGAAGTCGGCGGGTCCAAGCGCCCCGGAGGCGCAAAGCAAGCAAGGAGACAGTTGATGCCAGACAACCAGCAACGGGTGGCCATCGTCACCGGGGCCGCGCGCGGCATCGGCGCGGCCGCGGCCCAGCGGCTCGCCGCGGACGGGCTGGCGGTCGCCGTGCTCGACCTGGACGCCGACGCCGGCAAGGGCACCGTGGACGCGATCGTCTCGGCCGGCGGCCGGGCCGTCGCGGTCGGCGCGGACGTCAGCCAGGCCGACCAGGTGGCCGCGGCGGTGGACACGGTCGTCGCGGAACTCGGGCCGCCCGCGGTGCTGGTCAACAACGCCGGGATCCTGCGGGACAACCTGCTGTTCAAGATGTCGGATGAGGACTGGGACATGGTCCTGGGCGTGCACCTGCGCGGCTCGTTCCTGATGAGCCGGGCGGCCCAGAAGCACATGGTGGACCAGCGCTTCGGGCGGATCATCAACCTGTCGTCCAGTTCCGCGCTGGGCAACCGCGGCCAGGCCAACTACTCCGCGGCCAAGGCCGGCTTGCAGGGCTTCACCAAGACGCTGGCCATCGAGCTCGGCCCGTTCGGCATCACGGCCAACGCGGTGGCGCCCGGGTTCATCGCCACCGACATGACCGCGGCCACCGCCGCGCGGGTCAAGGTGAGCTTCGAGGACTTCATGGCGGCGGCCGCCGCGAACATCCCGGTGCGCCGGGTCGGCCAGCCCGACGACGTCGCGCACACGATCTCGTTCCTGGCCAGCGAGGGCGCCGGGTTCGTGTCCGGCCAGGTCATCTACGTGGCGGGTGGGCCGCTCTGTTGACCGACTTGACTACCAAACCCGTCAGCGCGGACGGGCTGCGCCAGCAGGTGCGTGACTTCCTGGCCACCCGCGACCCGGCCAGCACGCCGCGGCTGGACTTCCTCCGGGCCCGGTTCGACGCCGGGCTGGCCGCCGCGCACTACCCGCCCGGTCTGGGCGGCCAGGGGCTGCCACGCGGGCTCCAGACCGTGCTGGACGCCGAGTTCGCCGCCGCTGGGGCACCCTCCAACCAGCCCGAACGCAACCCGATCGGGCTGGGGATGGCCGCTCCCACGATTCTGGCGTTCGGTAACGAAGAACAGAAAGCGCGCTGGCTGCGGCCACTGTGGACGGGGGAGGAGATCTGGTGCCAGCTGTTCAGCGAGCCGGGCGCGGGCTCTGACCTGGCCGGCCTGGCCACCCGCGCGGTGCACGAGGCGGGCCCGGACGGCGGGCGGTGGGTGGTCAACGGGCAGAAGGTGTGGACGTCGGTGGCGCACCATGCGCAGTGGGGGCTGCTGCTCGCGCGCACCGACCCGGACGTGCCCAAGCATGCTGGGCTGACCTACTTCGGTTGCGACATGACCGGCGCGGGGGTGGAGGTCCGGCCGCTCCGCCAGCTCACCGGGGAAGCCGAGTTCAACGAGGTGTTCCTGACCGGCGCCGTGGTCCGGGACGCCGACCGGATCGGCGATGTCGGCGCGGGCTGGCGGGTCGCCCAGGGCACGCTGATGAACGAGCGGGTCTCCATCGGCGGCACCCCGGTGCCGCGGGAAGGCGGGATGATCGGCCCGGCCGTCCGGACCTGGCGGGAGCACCCCGAACTGCGCACGGCCGGCCTGCACGACCGGATGCTGCGGCTGTGGGCCGACGCGGAGGTAGCCCGGCTGGCCTCGGCCCGGTTCCGCCAGCAGCTCGCCACCGGCCAGCCCGGGCCGGAGGGCTCAGCGGCCAAGCTGGTGTTCGCCCGGCTCAACCAGGAGATCACCGCGTTCGAGGTCGAGCTGGCCGGGGCGGACGGGTTGCGCTACGACGACTGGACGATGCGCCGTTCCGGCGCCGTCGACTTCTACGGCCGTGACGTGGGCTACCGCTACCTGCGGTCCCGGGGCAACTCCATCGAGGGCGGCACGTCGGAGATCCTCCGGAACATCATCGCCGAGCGGGTCCTCGGCCTGCCCACCGAGCCGCGCACGGACACCAAAATCCCGTGGAAGGACCTGCCCCGATGAGCACGACAGCGGAACCTGCCACCACGGGACAGGCCGCGCGGGCCGTGCCGGACCTGCTGTACAGCGCGCAGGAGCAGGACCTGCGGGACGCGGTCAGGTCGGTGCTGGCCGAGCGGGCCGACTGGCCCGCGGTGCTGGCCCGGACCGAGACCAGCGAAACGTACGACACCGGGCTGTGGCGGGTGCTGGCGGCCGATGTCGGCTGCGCCGGGCTGCTCATCCCGGACGCCCACGGCGGCGCCGGGGCCAGCTACCGGGAGGCGGCGGTGGTCGCCGAGGAGACCGGCCGCGCGGTCGCCCCGGTGCCGTTCCTGGGCAGCGCGGTGGTGGCCACCGCGGCGCTGCTGGCCGCGCCGGACGCGGACCTGCTGGCCGGGCTGGCCGCCGGGACGGTGACCGCGGCCCTGGCCGTGCCGTTCGCCAGCCGGCCAGCCGATGACCGGCCCGGCGCGGTGCGGGTGGTGGCGCCGCAACCCGGTGACCCGGCCGGCCAGGTCCGGCTGACCGGAACCGTGACCGGGGTCGCGGACGCGCTGCCCGCCTCTGTACTGCTGGTGCCGGCCGACGGGGTGCCCGCCGGGCTGTACGCGGTGCGGGCCGGCGCGCCTGGGCTGACCATGACGCCGGTGGTGTCGCTGGACCAGACCCGGCAGCTCGCCGACCTGACGCTGGACAGCGTCCCGGGGCGGCTGCTGGCGGCTGGCCCGGACGCGGCGGCGGCGGTGCGGGCCGGGCTGACCGCCGGGGCCGCGATGCTGGCCGCCGAGCAGCTCGGGCTGGCCGAGAGGTGCCTGGAGATCACGGTCAGCTATCTGAAGGTGCGGTATCAGTTCGCCCGGCCGATCGGCTCGTTCCAGGCGCTCAAGCACCGGCTCGCGGACCTGTGGGTGGCCGTCAGCCAGGCCCGCGCCGCGGCCCGGTACGCGGCGGCCTGCCTGGCCGAGACCGACCCGGACACGCCGGTCGCGGTGGCCCTGGCCAAAGCGGCCTGCGGCGACGCGGCCACGCTGGCCGCCCAGGAGTGCGTGCAGCTGCACGGCGGCATCGGCTTCACCTGGGAGCACCCCGCCCACCTGTACCTGAAGCGGGCCAAGAGCTCGTCGATCGGGTTCGGCACCCCGGACTGGCACCGCGCCGCGCTGGCCAGCCTGGCCGGGCTGCCCGGCCCCGGGGCGGGATGAAGTCGGTCGACGGCGCCGGGGTCGTGATCACCGGCGCCGGGAGCGGGATCGGGGCCGCGCTGGCCCGCCGGTTCGCGGCCGAGGGCGCCCGGGTGGTGGTGAACGACCTGGACGCCGCGGCCGCGCAGCGGGTCGCCGGCTCGATCGGCGGGGAGGCGCTGCCCGGCGACGCGGCCAGCGAGGAGGGCGTGGCCTCGCTGATCGAGGGCGCGGCCGACATGCTCGACGGCATCGACCTGTACTGCGCCAACGCCGGGATCGGGCCGGAAGGCGGCCCAGACGCGGCGGAGCCGGTCTGGGCGGCCTGCTGGCAGGTCAACGTGATGGCGCACGTCCGGGCGGCCCGGCTGCTCACCGGGCCGTGGCTGGAGCGTGGCCGCGGCCACCTGATCTGCACGGTGTCCGCGGCCGGCCTGCTGACCATGCTGGGCTCGGCGCCCTACTCGGTGACCAAGCACGCCGCGCTCGGCTTCGCCGAGTGGATGGCGGCCACGTACGCGCACCGCGGCATCACCGTGCAGGCGCTGTGCCCGATGGGCGTGCGCACCCCGCTGCTCGAGGCGGCCAGCCCAGCCGGCCAGGCGCTGCTGGTCGGCACGGCGATCAGCCCGGAGGAGGTGGCCGGGGCGGTCATCGAGGGCATCGCGGACGGCCGGTTCCTGATCCTGCCGCATCCGGAGGTCGCGACGATGTACGCGCACCGGGCCGATGATCCGGGACGCTGGCTGGCCGGGATGAACCGGCTGCAGCAGGGGCTGGAGAATCTGCCGGATTGACTGACGGGTAACCCGCGCCGGATGTCCGGATTGCGGCATAGTGTCGCCATGAGGCCGGCCGCCATGGGGACGCTGCACCACATCGAGCTCTGGGTGCCCGACCTGAGCCGGGCCGAGCACACCTGGGGCTGGCTGCTGGGTGCGCTGGGCTACGAGCTGTACCAGCAGTGGCCGGAGGGGTCCAGCTGGCGGGCGGGCGAACTGTACATCGTCCTGGAGCAGTCGCCGGCCCGCAGCGCGTTCCGGCACGACCGGCACCGGCCGGGGCTCAACCACCTCGCGTTCCACGTGGCCGACCGGGCCACCGTGGACCGGATGGTGGGGGAGGCGTTGCTGCACGGCTGGCAGCTGCTGTTCGCCGACCGGCACCCGTACGCCGGCGGGGAGCAGCACTACGCCGCGTACCTGGAAGACCACGACGGCTACGAGGTCGAACTCGTCGCGCCGCAGTACTAGTCCGGGGGACGACCCCCGGACTAGTACTGAACGCCGTTCCGTTAACCCGCGATGACTGACGTGGTCAGGCGCAGGTCGCGGGAGGAGCGGCCGACCGCGATGGTGTACTGGCCGGGCGGCCAGTCCCAGCGGCCCGCGTGCTCGTCGAAGCGCGCGAACACCCGGGCCGGCAACGTCAGCGTGACCGTCGCCGTCGCCCCCGGCCCGGCGGTGAGCGTGCCGAACGCGGCGAGCACCCGGACCGGCCGGCCCGGGCCGAGGGCGGGCCCGGCCAGGTAGGCCTGCACCACCTCGCGTCCCGTCCGGCGCCCGGTGTTGCGCACGGTGACCTCGATGCTGAGGTCGGTACCGGGAGCCAGGTCGGCCTGGTCCGCGGTCAGCGACTCGTAGGCCCAGCTCGTGTAGCCGAGCCCATGGCCGAACGCGAACAGCGGGCAGGTGCCGGCCGCATCGTAGCCGCGGTACCCGATGAGCAGCCCCTCGTCGTAACTGAGGCGGCCGTTCTCCGGCACGGCGTGCAGCACCGGGGCGTCCGCCTCGCGGGCCGGCATGCTGACCGGCAGGCGGCCGCCCGGTTCGGCCCGGCCGAGCAGCACGTCGGCCAGGGCGTCGCCCATGGCCTGGCCGGGCAGCCAGGCGTAGAGCACCGCGGCGACCTGGCTGGCCCACGGCATGAGCACCGGCATGCCGGAGTTCACCACCACCACGGTGCGCGGGTTGACCGCGCTGACCCGCTCGACCAGCTCGTCCTGCCGGCCCGGCAGCCGCAGCGTGTCCCGGTCGAACCCCTCGCTCTCGGTGGTCTCCGCCGAGCCCACCACGACCACCGCGGCCGCGGCCGCCGCGGCCGCCCGGACCGCCTGGTCCAGCGCGGCCTCCTCGTCCGGCGTGGCCACGATGCCGAGCCGGACCGCGAGCGGGCCCTCGGCCAAGGCCGATGGCAGGAAGTCCAGCCTGACCTGGGCAGGCTGGCGGACCGTCAGCTCGATCGCGCCGGTCACCTCGCCGGGCCGGGTCATCGTCTCCACCGGGTCGGCGGGGACCGGGGTCTCACCCGCGGCGGCGACGGCGCCGTCCACGGTCAGGGTGAGTCGGCCCACCCCGGCCGCGCCGACCATGTGCGGCCCGGAGGTCTGCGGGCGGTAGCTGGCCAGTAGCGAGATCGTGCCATCCTCGCCCCAGCCGATGCCGGCCGGCAGGCCATCGCCCCACCAGGCGAACACCGTCGTGTTGCGGTGCTCGGTGCCGAGCAGGACGCCGTCCGCGGCGCGGAACTCCAGCCGGACGCCCGGCTCGCCGGTCACCGGGTCGGTCAGCGTCCGGGGTGGTGGCTCCGGCACCGTCTCCCAGGTGTGGCAGCCCGGGGTGACGGTGACCGTGGCCTGGCCGGCCAGGGCGGCGCGCAGCGCGTCGTCCGGCGCAGAGACGGCCGCCGGATGGACGGCCGCGCTGCCGCCGCCCTGGATGACCGGGTGCACGGCGTTCGGCCCGATCAGCGCGATGCTGCCGATGCTGGCCGGGTCGAGCGGGAGCGCGCTCTGCTCGTTGCGGAGCAGCACGAACGAGGCTGCTGCGGTGCGGCGCAGCAGCCTCCCGTCGGCCATGGCAGGCCCGGGCGGAGGCTGGCCGTCCGGTGGGTCGAGCTTGCCGACCCGGCGGGCTACCTCGAGGAGCCGGAGCACCTTCTCGTCGAGGACGTCCTCGGGCACCTGGCCGGCCCGGACCGCTTCGGCCAGGCCGGTCACCCATGGGCTGTCCGGCCCCGGCATGGCCAGGTCCAGCCCGGCCAGCGCGGTGGGCACGACGCTCCGGCAGGCATCCCAGTCCGAGACGATCGCGCCGGTGAAGCCCCACTCGCCCTTGAGCACGCCGCGCAGCAGCCGTTCGTGCTCGGTCATCCTGGCCCCGTTGACCGCGTTGTACGCGGCCATCACCATGGTCGCGCCCGCCTCGCGGACGCTGGCCTCGAACGGCACCAGGTACAGCTCGCGGAGCACCGCCTCGGCGATCCGCGCGTCGTAGGTCCACCGCTCGGTCTCCGAGTCGTTGCCCACGTAATGCTTGACGGCGGCGCCGACCCCGGCCGACTGCAGCCCGGTCACGTAGCCGACGGCGAGCCGGGCGGACAGCACCGGATCCTCCGAAAAGCACTCGAAGCCGCGGCCGCCGAGCGGGGTCCGCATCACGTTCATGGTCGGGGCCAGCACGATGTCGATGCCCTTGCCCCGCGCCTCGGCGCCGAGGGCGGCGGCGAGCTCGCGGACGAGCTCGCTGTCCCAGGTGGCGCCGAGGGCGGACGGGCAGGGCACGCTGGCCGACGGATTCCGGTCATCTTTGGTGATGCCCCGTATCCCGGCCGGGCCGTCCGACATGACGATCGGACGGAGCCCGAGTCCGGGGGCACCGAAGGTGCGCCAGCTGTCCGCGCCGGTCAGCAGGCGCACCTTCTCCTCGACGGGGAGCGCAGCCACCCGGCTGCGCTCCGCCGTCGCCTCTGTAGACGTTGTCATCAAGGTCCTTGCGTCGGGTCCGCGAGCTCAGGACTTCGGCGTGAGATGCAGGATGGTGTCCTCGATGTACGGGGTGTTCGGCACCGGGTTCATGTACGGGTTGCTGGCCGACGGCCAACCCGTGTAGTCCCGGGTGGAGACCTCAGCCCAGGCCCCGCCGTTGAGCAGCGGCACCACTGGCACCTCGGTCGTCATGATCTGCTCCAGCTTGGTGATGGCCGCCTTCTGCACGGTCGGGCTGCCGGAGCCGGCGAACTGGGCCAGCGCGGCCTGGGCCTGCGGGTTGTTGTACCGCCCGTAGTCGCCCGCGGCGGGCTTGCCGATCGGCGCGGCCAGCGAGCTGTCCATCCAGTTGTCGTAGATGAAGTACGGGTTCGGGCCCTGGTTGCTCCAGTGGATGGCCGCCTGGAACGTGCCGTTGGCGACGTCACCGGCCCACACGGTCGCGTTGCCGATGCCGTTCGGGGTCACGTCCATGCCCAGCGCGGTGAGCTGGTGGCTGATCAGCTGGGAATCGGTGTAGTAGTCGCTGTACGGGATCGGGTCAGAGATCGAGAACGTGATGTGCTGACCGTTCTTGGTCCACTTGCCGCCCGACATCTTCCAGCCGTCGGCCGTGAGGATGGAGCTGACCTTGGCCTTGTCGCTGGTGGCGGGCAGGTTGTTGGCCAGTGAGGAGTCCAGGTAGGACTGGTGGTTGGGCAGCAGCAGCCCGCTGGTGGAGCTGACCGGCGGCTCGTAGCCGGTCTCGCCCTGCACGTTGAGCTGCGACCGGTCGATCCCGTAGCTGATCGCCTGGCGCACCGCGGGGTCGTTCAGCGGGGCCTTAGTGGTGTTCAGGAACAGGCTGACCACGTTGTTGGCACTGAAGTACGGCGCGCTGGACAGCCAGGTGTGGTTCTCCGCGCTCTTGCCCAGGTAGTTGTTCTGGATGTTGGCCACGTAGTTGCCGGCGAAGTCGATCTGGCCGCTGGACACGGGTGGCACCAGGTTGGCGTTGGTGTTGTACGCCGGGAAGTCGACTTCCGGCACGTGCACCTTGGACTTCTGCCAGTAGTGCGGGTTCGGCTTGAGCGTGTAGCCCTGCGGCGAGAACTTGTCCAGCATGAACGGGCCGGTGCCCACCGGGCTGGCGTCCGAGTAGGTGGCCGGATCGCTGACCGACGACCAGACGTGCTGCGGGACGATGTACACCTGCCCGATCAGGAACAGGTTGGCGTACTGCGGCGTGGCGAAGTTCAGCACCGCGCTGGTCGCGCTCGGCGCGGACGCGCTAGTCACGATCGGCGCGCCAGAGGTGTACAGCTTCGGGTTGCTCTTGAGCAAGTTGAACGTGTAGGCCACGTCGCTGGCGCTGAACGGCTTGCCGTCGTTCCACTTGACCCCGGACCGGATGGTCAGCGTCAGCGTCTTGCCACTGTTCGACCAGGAGTACCCGGTGGCCAGCATGGGGATAGGCGCCTGGGCGGAATTGAGCGTATTGAAGATGAACAGCGGCTCGTTGTAGAGGGATATCGCGTTGGTCAGGTAACCGGTCGAGGTCAGCGAGAACGGGTTGAACGTGTCGGTCATGGGGGAGAGCGGGGTGCTCTCGACGACCAGCGTCTTGCCCATCTTGACGCTGCCCGTGTTCCCGCTGCCGTTGTTCGAACTGCTGCCGCAGGCGGCGATGCCGAGGCTCAGGGCGCCGGCTACGGCCAGCCCTGCCAGAAATCTTTGCTTCATTGTTTAAACTCCGTTGTGCCCGGCCGGCTTGATGTCGGCCTGTTGTGAGCGACCGTGTCGGGGTCTTATCGGTGGGGCGGTGCTGGCCGGCCGGGCTTCCCGATCGGCCTGCCGTGCCGCCAGTGTGGGTCGGTCAGGTACGCGCACGCTGCGTTGTCGCAGCCGCTAGGCGGCATCCCGGTGCATCACGACTCCTCTCCCCCTTCCGCTGCGGAACTGGATGGTGCGTCGGCTGGGCTGGCCGGCCCGGAGCTCAGCGGCTGGCTCTCCGCCCGGGTCAGTCCGCTGGCGTGCAGCCAGCAGGCACTGGAGTGATCGGCTGCCACCTGGATAGGCGGCGGGGTGCGGGCCGCGCAGACCGCCATCGCGTGCGGGCAGCGCGGGTGGAACCGGCAGCCGCTCGGTGGCGCCGCCAGGTTTGGCGGGGAACCACGGCCCTGCAATGCGGGCGGCTCGGCGCGGTCCGGATCCGGCGCCGCGCTGAGCAGCAGCTGCGTGTATGGGTGCGCGGGCTTATCGGTGACCACCGAGGCGGGGCCGGACTCGACCACTTCCCCGGCGTACATCACCATGATCACGTCGGCCAGATAGCGCGCCGAGGCGATGTCGTGGGTGATGTAGAGGATGCCGACCTTGTCCCGTTCCCGCAGGTCGCCGAGCAGGTTCAGGACACCGAGCCGGATCGACACGTCGAGCATCGAGACCGGCTCGTCGGCTAGCAGTACCCGTGGCCGGACGGCCAGCGCGCGGGCGATCGCCACCCGCTGCCGCTGGCCGCCGGACAGCTCATGGGGGTACTTGCGGAGGAACTGGGCCGCCGGGGTGAGCGCCACCCGCTCCAGCAGGGCGGTGATGGCCGCGTCCAGGTTCCCGCCCGGCTCGCCCAGGCCGTGTATCTGCAGCGGCCGGGCCAGGTGGTAGCGCACATCGTGCACCGGGTTGAGCGAGGAGAACGGGTCCTGCAGCACCAGCTGTACATCCCGGGCGTACGCCCGGCGGCCTCGGCTGGACGCGGGCACCTGGTGGCCGTCGAGCAGCAGTTCGCCGGACGTGGGAGTGATCAGCCGGGCCAGCAGCCGGGCCAGCGTGGACTTGCCGGAGCCGCTCTCGCCGACCACCGCGGTGATGCCGGACTGGGGCAGCACCAGCGAGACGTCCTCCACCGCGTGCACCACCGGCGGCGCGGCGTTGCGCCTGGCCAGCCGGGCCCGGCCCCGGCGCGGCCCGTGGTGCACCGTGAAGTGTTTGGTCAGCCCCCGCGCCTCGAGCAGCGGGACGCCGGTTTCCGGGGCGCGCGGTGCGGCGGCGGTCTCGGTCATGCCAGGCTCCCGTGCTCGGGTGTGGCCGCACTGCTGGCGGTGGCGCTGGAGACGGCGGCGCTGGAGGCGGGGACGCTAGGCGCGAGCTGGCCCGGTCCTGGCGCGCTGCCTGGCTCGGGCAGCGCCAGCTCGGCGGGGACCTCGTGCTGGCCGTCCTGCAGCCAGCAGGACGCGAGCCGGGTACTGGCCCGGGCACCGGCGGCCGGCTGTTCCAGCGGGGGTGACTGCTCGCGGCAGATGTCCATCGCGTACGGGCAGCGCGGGTGGAAGACGCAGCCGACCGGCAGCATCCGCAGGTCGGGGGGTGATCCGGGGATGCCGGTCATGTGCTTGTGCGGCCCATGCAGGGCCGGGAACGAGTTCAGCAGCCCGACCGTGTACGGGTGCCGCGGCGCGCGGAACAGGTCGGCCGCGGCGGCCCGCTCCACCAGGCGCCCCGCGTACATCACCGCGATCGAATCGGCGATCTCTACCAGCAGGGAGAGATCGTGCGTGATGAACAGCACCGCGAAGCCGAGCCGCTCGCGCAGCGCGGTCAGTTCTTCCAGGATCTCCCGCTGGGTGACCACGTCCAGCGCGGTGGTCGGCTCGTCCAGGATGACGATCTGCGGTTCCAGCGCGAGCGCCATCGCGATCATCACCCGCTGCCGCATCCCGCCGGACAGCTCGTGTGGGTAGCTGCGCAGCCGGTCGGCGGTGATGCCGACCATCTCAAGCAGTTCGGCGGCGCGGTGCTGGCGGGCCGCCGCCGGCTGGCCGGACTGGTGTGCGTGCAGCACGTCGGTGAGTTGCGAGCCGATGGACAGCACGGGGTTGAGGGCGTTCATCGCGGATTGCAGTACGACGGCAATGTGTGACCAGCGCAGCGTGCGCAGCTGCGGCTCATCCAGGGACAGCAGGTCCACGCCGCGCCCAGGCTCGGGGTAATAGAGCACCTCGCCGCCGGTGATCATGCCGGGGGCGCGGAGCAGCCGGATCGCCGCGTAGGCCAGCGTGGACTTGCCGCTGCCGCTCTCGCCGGCCAGCCCGAGCACCTCGCCGCGGCGCAGCACCAGGTCGGCGCCGACCACCGCGTGCACGGCGCCGGGGCCGGCCCCGTAGTCCACCTGCAGCCCGCGGATGTCCAGCAGCGGCTGGCCGCTCATATCCCTGCCTCCTGGGTCTGGTCGCCCGTGGCCGGGCCTGCCGCGGCCGTCCCGGCGGTGGGGCGGACCACGGGGGTGAGGCCGAGCTCGAACCGCTTGGGCAGCCCGGAGCCGCGCGTCTTCTTGGCCTGGCGCCGGGCGAGGCCCGCGGCCCGCAGCCGCGGGTTGATGAACTCGTCGATGCCGAAGTTGAGCATGGCCAGTGCGGTGCCCAGCAGCGCGACCATCAGGCCGGGCGGGATGTACCACCACCAGTAGCCGCTGATCTCGGCGTCCGAGTTCTGCGCCTCGAACAGCATCGAGCCCCAGCTCCAGTGCTCCGGGTTGACCAGGCCGAGGAATGCGATGGCGGTGTACGTGCCGACCCCGTACAGCACGGTGAACAGGAACGAGGACGCGACCACCGGCACGAGGTTGGGCAGGATCTCGTGGCTGATCACCCGCCAGCCGCGCTCGCCGATGATCTTCGCGGACTCGACGTAGTCCCGGGTTCGCAGCGACAGCGTCTGGGCGCGCAGCACCCGGGCGCCCCAGGCCCAGCCGGTGAGCGCGATGATCAGCCCGATCAGCACGTCGTTGCTGCTGCCGCTCGGCGGCAGGAAGCCGAAGATCACGATGAGCAGCGGCAGTGCGGGCAGCACCAGGAAGAAGTTGGCCAGCATGGAGAGCAGGTCGTCGGCCCACCGGCCGTGCAGGTACCCGGCGCAGATCCCGATCACCACGGACAGCACGGTGGCGGCCACCCCGGCCAGGACCGCGACCAGGATGGTGCTCCGGCCGCCCGACAGCAGCTGGGAGAACACGTCCTGCTGCGTCTGGGTGGTGCCGAGCCAGTGCGCCGCCGACGGCGGCTGCGGCGTGCCGTTGGTCGTGGACACGCTGGCCGACGGGTCGTACGGGGCGACGATGGGCCCCACGATGGCCAGGATCAGGAACGCGGCCAGCATGATCAGGCCAGCGATGATCTTGGGGGAGCGGGGCAGCTGGATCCGGCGGCCCCGGTTCTCGGTAAGGTCCGCTGACCCGAGGGGGCCGCCGACCGGCTCGCTGGCCGGATCGACCCCGCCCGCCCCGGCGCCGCCGACGCCGAGTCCGCCGAGGCCGGTGCCGCCCAGGTCTGTGCCCGTGCCGATGGACATCGCTCAGGCCTCCTGACGGGTGCGGGGGTCGAGGAACACGTACACGGAGTCGGCGGCCAGGTTGGCGATCAGCACGGCGAACGTGATGATCAGGAAGATGCCCTGGAGCAGCGGGTAGTCCCGGGCGCCGACCGCCTGGAGCAGGATCCAGCCGAGGCCGGGATAGCTGAACACGATCTCGGTGAGCAGGGCGCCGGACACCACGAACCCGATGGCCAGCGAGAAGCCGGACACGCTGGGCAGGATGGCGTTCCGCGCCGCGTACCAGACCACCCGGCGTTTAGCCAGGCCCTTGGCCTGGGCGACCAGCACGTAGTCCTCGTCCATGGTGGTCACCATCACGTTGCGCATGCCGACGATCCAGCCGGCCGCGCTGCACAGCACGATGGTGAACGCGGGCAGGATCGCGTGGTCGAGCACATCGCCGATGTCGCCGGCGCTCCAGGCCGGGAAGTCCAGCTGGTTGTAGGCCCGGCCGGTGGGGAACCAGCCCAGCCGGACCGCGAAGATGTCCAGGGCCAGGAACGCCACAAAGAAGTACGGCGCGGCCTGGAAGAACGTGGTGGCCGGCAGCAGGTTGTCCAGCCAGGTGCCGCGGCGCCAGGCGACCAGGACGCCGAGCAGCGTGCCGAGCAGGAAGCTGATCACCGTGGACACGCCGACCAGGGCGACCGTCCAGGGCAGCGCGCCGCGGATCACGCTGGTCACGGTGGACGGGTAGTAGCTGGTGGATATGCCCAGGTTGCCGTGCACCAGGTGCACCCAGAACGTCACGTACTGGCCCCACAGGCCCTGCGGGCTGTCCAGGCCGTACTGCAGTTCGAGGGAGCGGATGGTGCCGGGGGTGACCGTGCCCTGCATGTGCGCCAGCACCGCTTCCACCGGGTTCCCGGGCATCAGCCGCGGGATGAAGAAGTCCACGGTGACCGCGGCGATCGCGGTGGCGATGTAGAACAGCAGCCGTCGGGCGATGACGCGCATGGCCGTCCCCTTCAGCCCAGGCGCCAGGCCGGCGCGGCCGGGTCCGGGCGGCAGCCGCAGCTCTCCCGGGGGATGAGCCTGGTCGGCAGCACCACGTCGCGCTGGGCGGGCTCAGCGTTGCTGATCATGGAATAGAGCACCTCGAAAGCGGTCGCGCCGATCTCCTGGATGGGCTGGCGGACGGTGGTCAGCTGGGGGCGCAGGTGGCGCGCCATCGGGATGTCGTCGAAGCCGGTGACCGCGACGTCACCGGGCACGTCGAGGCCGTGCTGCATGAGCGCGTACACCACGCCCAGCGCGCTCTGATCGTTGGCGCACGCGATGACCCGGGGGAGTTCGCCGTGGCCGGCCAGCAGCCGGCCGATGACCCCGGCCCCGCCCGCGGCGCAGTAGTCGCCCTGCCACTCCGGGCCGTCCACCAGGGTGCCGCCCGCGGCCGCCACCGCGGTCCGCAGCGCCGCGTGCCGGGCCAGGTTGTCCGGGCTGTCCGGGTGGCCGCCCAGGTAGGCGATGGTCTGATAGCCGTGCTCGCGGATGAGATGGAAGGCCAGATCCCGCATCCCGCTGCGGTTGTCGCCGCCCACGTTGGAGGTGGTCGGGGTGGCCACGCCGGCCAGCGTCACGATCGGCACCTGCCGGGACAGCCGTTCCAGCTGGGCCGCGTCGATCACCTGATCGTGCAGGATCAGCCCGTCGCTCTTCCGGGCCAGCGTATTGATCCGCCGGGTGTGGTCGTGGTCATCGACGTCCACGGAGCTGACCAGCAGGTTGTAGTCACGGTGCTGGGCCGCGACCTCGATGCCCCGGTTGATCAGGTCGGGGAACTGGAGGCTCTCCGCCTCGTCCTGGAAGACCCCGCCCTCGGCGGTGCCGTCCGCGGCGCCTGCGCCGTTGGGCCGCCGGATCACCACCCCGATGACTTCCTTCAGCCGGGCGCTGAGCGCCCGGGCCGCGCCGTCCGGGATGAAGCCCAGCTCGGCGACGGCCTGCAGCACGCGTTCCTTTGTCTCGGGCAGTGGGTTGCCGCGCCCGTTCAGCACCCGGGACACCGAGGCGATCGACACGCCCGCCGCGTTGGCCACGTCGTAGATGGTCGGCGGGGTGACCGGGCCGATGCGGCGGCCGGTGAGCGCTGCGCCGGTCGGGAGGCCCAGGGGTTCGGTGGCCGGAGTGCCGGTGGGCGGCGTCCTGTTGGTCGTTGCGCTGTTGGGGGGCAGGGTCGCGGTGGGCGCGGCCGGGTCGGCCGGTGCGGGCCCGCCCGCCGCAGGGCTGTCGGCCAGCCCGTCCAAGGAGGCTCGGCTGGCCCCGTCGCGACTATCCACTGGAACGCTCCCTCGCGGTTCCTGGGCCGCTACCTGGGCCTACCAGCTGGCCCGGGCAGCAGCTGCCACCCACTCTGGTAAGCGCTTACCCAGAGGCCCTTAAATAAGCGGCTGGGTCACAGCCGCGGGCTCAGCTCGGTAGGGTAAGCGCTTACCAAGCGGATAGCCGCAGACTATTCCGGGACCGCGTGCGACTCAACCCCCGTCTGCCACTGTTACGGGAACGTGACGGAATCGGTAACAGGCCGGCCTTCCGGGCAAGCCGGGCAGTCCGGGCCTGGTGGCCGCGGCCCGGCCGGGCGGCGGCTCCGGCCAGGGGGCCGCACCCGCGGGTCATGCGCTGGGAAAACGCGCTGGCAGGTGGTGCGGCGCGGGCGCGCCAGCGTGCGCGCCCCGGCGCGCCAGCCCGGCGGGCGGGGCCTCGCGGGCCGGGGATCCGCCGTGCGGGCTGGCCGTCGGCCGCACTGGGCGCCCGCTGTGAAACAGGGCCGAAACACGATGCCCACCAGACGCTGGTCCGTTGTCTACGGCGTAACAGTTGGGAAACGTGGCCGAAACCCGCTCATGGGAAATATGAAGCGTTCTAGACGGACACCGAAGTGGCCGGCCGGATAGCTAGCCCGGGGGATGCCCCGGATCACGCCGCCGTGATAGCGCGGGAGGGGTTCCAGCAGTCCATCAGGTCTGCGTGGGGCCGCGACCGGAAACCCCCCGGCAAGCCCTTCCTGGGTAGCCCCATGGAGGCGGAGAGTAGTGGTTCCCTACGCAAGTTGGCTGTCGTCAGGCGATAACGCCTGGCAGATGACAGCCGCGACGCTGGTCGGCCTCATGAGCATCCCGGCCATTGCCGTCCTGTACGGCGGCTTGGTGCAGAAAAAGTGGGCCGTGAACACCATGCTCATGGTGTTCTGCACGTTCTGCCTGACGCTCATCGTGTGGGTGCTGTGGGCCTTCAAGATGGGCTTCGGCGAACCGTGGATCGGCGGCAGCCTGCATCTGCTGGGCAAGCCGCAGACGGTGGTCGGGGCATCCGGTGAGCAGGGGCAGGCCAGCATCCCGTTGCTGAACGGCCTGATGCCCAAGTTCCGGTTCCCCGAGGCGTCGCTGGTCTACTTCCAGTTCGTGTTCGCCGCGATCACCCCGATCCTGTTCATCGGCAGCGTGCTCGGCCGGATCAACTTCAAGGTCTGGCTGATCTTCGTGCCGCTGTGGATCACGTTCGCCTACGCGGTCAACGCGTTCCTGCTCTGGGGTGGCGGCTACTGGGCTGGCAAGGGTGCGCTGGACTTCTCCGGCGGTTACGTGATCCACCTGGCGGCCGGTGTCTCCGGCTTCGTCGCGGCCTGGGTGGTCGGGCCACGGCTCAAGCGCGACCGCGAGCACGCGGTGCCGAACAACCTGCTCTTCGTCGCGGTCGGGGCCGGCATCCTGTGGCTCGGCTGGAACGGCTTCAACGGTGGTGACCCGTACTTCGCGGGCGCCGACGCCTCGGCGGCCGTGATCAACACCAACCTGGCCACCGCGGTCGCGATGATGACCTGGATCATCATGGACATGATCGGCGGCCCGGGGAAGAAGGCCACCTTCCTCGGCGGCATCAACGGCATGATCTGCGGCCTGGTCGGCATCACCCCGGCCGCTGGTTACGTGAACGGCGTCGGCGCGATCATCATCGGCCTGGTCAACTCGGCCATCGTCTGGTTCGCCTGGAACTACCTGAGCAAGGTGCCGCCGTTCAACAAGGTGGACGATGCCCTGGGCGTGGTCTACACGCACGGCATCGCGGGCCTGTTCGGCGGCCTCATGGTCGGCCTGCTCGCCGACCCGAAGATGATCGAGTACCTCGGCGTCGGCAAGAGCCCGGTGAACATATCCGGCACCGGCCTGTTCTACGGGCATGCGCACCAATTGCTGGTGCAGTTGGGCGCCGCGGTCACAATCATCATCTGGGACGGAGCCGTCACGTTCCTGCTACTCAAGGGCATCGGATTGTTCATGAAGTTGCGGGCATCCGACGAGGATCTGGAGATCGGCGACGTCGCGTTCCACGGCGAGGAGGCCTACCCGTCCGAGGAAATGGCTCTGTCGGGGGTGGGCGCGGCCCGGGCCGCGGAACTCGCCGCGGGCAACTCGGCCGCGCCGGAAAAGGTCCCGGAAAAAGACGGCTGAGCCGTCGCACAGATCGGCTAGCCGGAGGGATTGGCTAGTGGCCGGGCGGCTTCCCGGGGGCGTCAGCCTCGGGAAGCCGCCCGGTCGGCGCTGGGCGCCGCCCGGGCGCCGGCCGGAACGGGCATCGCTCAGTGGCCGCGGAACGCCTCTTCCAGCCACCATGAGCCACGGCTGGCGGTGACCTTGGCGTCCACCACCATGGGCCGGTCCCGCGGCCCGTCCAGCCAGGCCCGGACCGGGTCCAGGTCGGCCACGTCGCGCACGGTGGCGGCGGCACAGCCGAAGCCACGGCCGACCGCCGCGATGTCGGCGGCCGGGAAGCGGACCGTGTCCAGCGGGTACCCGTCTGGGCCGAAGTGGTGCACCTCGGCCCCGTACGCCTCGTCGTCGTAGACCACGATCAGCATGGGCAGCCCGAGCCGGGCCGCGGTCTCCAGTTCGCTGACGCCCATCAGCGCCCCGCCGTCACCCAGCGCCGCGACCGGCAGCCGGTCCGGCCGGGCGATCGCGGCGCCGATGGCCGAGGCCAGGCCGAGCCCGACCGACTGAAAGGCCTGGGTGAAGCAGAACCCGGCCTCGTCCGGCACGGACAGGTACATGCTCGGGTAGCCCATGAAGTTGCCCGAGTCCACGCACACCGTCCGCTCCACCGGGAGCATGGCGTCCAGCGAGATGCTCAGCGTGCGCGGGTCGATCCGGCCGCCGCCGCCCTCGTCGTCATACGGCACCGAGCGCCAGGCGACCTCCCGGGCGATCCGGTCCCGCACCTCGTCGGTCTGGTAGCCCAGCCCGCTGCCGAACCGGTCGCCGAGCGCGCCGAGCGCGGCCCGCGCCGTCTCGGCCACGTCGCCCAGCACGCCCAGGTGCACCGGCCGGTGCGCGCCGATCGCGGCTGCGTCGTCGTCCACCTGGATCACGGTGGTCTCCGGGCCGATCAGGTTACCGTGCCGCATCGTCCACATGTTCAGCGAACAGCCCCAGCCCACGATCAGGTCGGCCGCGGTGATCAGCTCGGCGGCCAGCGGAGAGGCGAACCCGCCGCTCACGTCCAGGTCCCAGGGATTGCCCCGGAACAGGCCCTTGGCCGCCGCCGAGGTGGCCAGCAGCGCGCCGCAGGCGTCGGCCAGCCGCTCCAGGTCGCCGCGGGCCTGCGCGATGCGGGCGCCCCGCCCGGCCACGAACACCGGCCGCCGGGCCATGGCCAGCCGCCCGGCCAGCGCATCGGCCGCGCCGGCGGCGGGCGCCACCGGCCCGAGCACCGGGCTGGCGGCCGGCGGCTGCCGGCCGCACTCGCCCGCCTGCACGTCCAGCGGCATGGCCAGGACCACGGTGCGGCGCCGCAGCGTGGCCGTCTGGTAGGCCCGGGCGGTGTCGGCGGCCGCGGAGCCCGCGGAGTGCAGCCGTTCCGGCACCGCGCCGACCGCGGCGGCCAGCCCGGCCACGTCGATCCGGAAATTGGAGGTGACGGCCGAGCCGGCCACGTCGGCCGCCAGCACCAGCAGTGGCGTCCGGCTCTTGGCCGCCTCGGTGATCCCGGTCATCGCGTTGGTCAACCCTGGTCCCTGGTGCACCGTGAGCAGGCCGGTCCGGCCCGCGGTCCGCGCCCAGCCGTCGGCCATGCACGCCGCGCCGCCTTCGTGCCGGGCCGCGATATAGCGGGTGCCCTGGCCGATCAGCGCGTTGGCCAGGTGGAAGTTCCCGCTGCCGACCACGCCGAACAGGGTGTCCGCACCCAGCCCGGCCAGCGTCGCCGCGACCGCGTCGGTAACCCGCATCAGGCTCGCTCGGCGGCCCGCTCGACCAGCGCGATGGCCCGGCACGGGCTGCCCGAGCCGCCGGTGATCGGCAGCGGGCCGGTGATCACGACCGCGCCGCGGGCCGGCAACTGGGCCAGGTTCTGCAGCTGGGTCAGCCCGTACTTGCCCGCGCCGAGCAGCGACGCGTGGCACGGGAACGGCGGGTCGAACGAGTGCGCCGTGCCAGCGTCGGTGCCGACAGTCTCCACGCCCAGACCGATCAGCTCCGCCCGGCCCGCCAGCCACTGGGCGCAGGCCACCGAGATCCCGGGGGTGTGCGGGCCGGTCTCGTTCGCGTTGAGGAACGCTTCCTGGCTGGCCGAGCGAGCGTCCCAGCCGGTCCGGTAGAGCAGCCAGCCGCCCTGCGGCAGCGGCCCGTTCGCGGCCTCCCACTGCTGGACATGCTCGATCTCCAGCAGGAAGTCCGGGTCGGCCGCGGCCTGCGCGGTGAAGTCGAGCATGACCGCGGGGGCGATCAGGCGGCGCACCGGGACCTGGGCCACGTCGGCGCCGTCCTTGCCGGTCACCCAGTGCACCGGCGCGTCGAAGTGGGTGCCGGTGTGCTCGCCGGTGCTGATGTCGTTCCAGTACCAGGCCGGGCCGCGGTCGTCGTACCGGCTGATCTCGTGCAGCGCGAACGTGGCCGTGTTGCCGAACGGCGCCGGCAGCTTGATCACCGGTGTCGCATCCGAGAGCGGCGCGGTCAGGTCGATGACGTCGATGCTGCCGTCCCGGATCGCCTCGGTCAGGTCACTCAGGATGGACATGGGGGCTCCCGTGATGAGCAAGGCTGGATGCGGCTCTGCCGTTGTATCACCGCAGCGCACCTGCTGCACGTCAAGGGATCCGGCGGCCGCTCGGGCCGCCCTGATCCCTCAGAGCGGGGCGACGGCGGGGATCACCTCGCTGCCGATGACCTCCAGCGGGGTGACGTCCCAGACGTTCGCCACCGCGCCGATCGCGGCCTGGAAGCCCATCTCGGCCAGCCCGCCCAGCTGGTCAACCACTTCCTGCGCCTTCTCGCCCTTGGGCCCAACGTCATA
The DNA here is from genome assembly GCA_963717125.1 of uncultured Actinomycetes bacterium. Classification (GTDB taxonomy): domain Bacteria; phylum Actinomycetota; class Actinomycetes; order Streptosporangiales; family Streptosporangiaceae; genus RYN-230. Next base: position 252,086 of record CAVQVG010000007.1, on the reverse strand, counting down.
GATGAAGTAACAGGTCTTCTCGATCTCGTCGTAGTCGCGCCCGACCGCCTCGCAGTGCCCGCGCAGCACGTCGAGCTTGCGGGCCAGGTCCGGGCCGGGGAACAGGTTGCAGGCCTGGGCGTACTGGGCGACCAGCCGGAGCGTCTTCCGCTCACCGCCGCCACCGATCAGGATCGGCGGGTGCGGCCTGGTCAGCGCCTGCGGCGAGTTCAGCGGCCGGTCCAGCTGGTAGTGCCAGGCCGTGGTACGGGTTCTCGTCGCCGCGCCACATCTGCAGGCAGATCTGCAGCGTCTCCTCCAGCCGCTCGAACCGCTCGGCCAGCGGCGGGAACGGGACGCCGAGCCCGCGCGACTCCTCGTCGTTCCAGGCCGCGCCGATACCGAGCCCGCCCCGGCCGCCGGACAGCACGTCCAGCGTTGTGACCATCTTGACCAGGATGCCCGGATGCCGGTAGGTCACCCCGGTGACCAGCGTCAGCAGCCTGGCCCGCGAGGTGTGCCCGGCCAGGAAGCCGAGCGTGGTGTACGCCTCGAGCATCTCCCGGTCCGGCGGGCCGATCATCCCGATCTGGAAGAAGTGGTCCATCACCGCGAGGTACTCGAAGCCAACGTCGTCCGCGGTGCGGGCCACCGTGGCCAGGTCGGGGCCGAGACGGCCCGGGCCGTCCGGCGTGGTGAAGTCAGGGATCTGCAGACCGATCTTCACGTATCCACCTCCAGCCATGAGGCTCTCACATGACCGGCGGCTGCCCCGCGCCTGGCCGCACCCAGCGCCCGGCGTCACGCAGAATGGACGCATGAGCGGACCCGTGGTGAAGGCGCTGACCCTGGTGACTGACGACGGAATCCCTATCGACACCGTGCACCTGCCGGGTGACCGGGAGGTGGCGTTCGTCGTCGCGCATGGGTTTACCTTGTCCTGGCAACACGGCGCGGTCTGGAAGGTGGCCAGCCGGTTGCGCGAGGCGGGCGGGGTGGTGAGCTTCGACTTCCGCGGGCACGGCCGGTCCGGCGGGCTGTCCACCGTGGGCGACCGGGAGATCAAGGACCTGGACGTGGCCGTGCGGTACGCGCGCGAGCTCGGCTACCGGCGGATCGCCGCCGTCGGGTTCTCCATGGGGGCCTCGGTGGTGCTGCGCTACGCCGGGCTGATCGGCGGGCTGGACGCCGCCGTCTCGGTCAGCGGGCCGGGGCACTGGTACTACCGCGGCACGGTGCCGATGCGCCGGGTGCACTGGGCCGTCGAGCGCCGGCTGGGCCGGGTCATCACCAAGGCCTGGCTGAAGACGCGGATCAGCCCATCCGGCTGGAACCCGGTGCCGATGCCGCCCGACGAGGCGGCCGCGCTGATCTCGCCCATCCCGCTGCTGATCGTGCACGGCGAGCAGGATCTGTATTTCCCGGTCGAGCACGGCCGCCGGCTGTACGAGGCGGCCCAGGAGCCGAAGGAACTGTGGATCGAGCCGGGGTTCGGCCACGCCGAGTCAGGCGCGGACGGCCCGTTGCTGGACCGGATCGCGGGCTGGGTCCGCGAGCAGACGCTAGCCACGCAGGCTGTCCCCGGTGTCGGGGTCGAAGAAATGCAGTGACGACCTCCTCGATCTCGGCCGCGGCTAGCCGCCGAACCGGCCCGCGGCCAGGCCGTGGACCCCGTCGACCCGGGTGCGCAGCAGGTGCCCGGCCAGCGGTTCCGCGGCCCGCTCTGCCTCGGTCATGTTCTCCCAGGCCGTGGTGACGTACAGGTCGCCGAGCCCGGGGCCGCCGAACGCCGGGCAGGACGGCTGGGACACCGGCACCGGCAGCTCGGCCAGCAGCGCGCCGTCCGGCGCGTACCGGCGCACCGCGCTACCACCCCAGAACGCCACCCACAGGCAACCGTCCGCGTCCACCACCAGGCCGTCGGGGGTGCCGTGCGACGGCGGCGGCTGGACCAGATCCCGGGGCGCGCCCAGCGTGCCGGCCGCCAGATCGCAGGGGAAGGCCCGGATCCGCGGCCGCGGCTCACCCGAGTCGATGTAGTAGAACGTGCCCCCGTCCGGGCTCCAGCCCAGCCCGTTGGACTCGGTCACGCCGTCCAGCAGCACCGAGATCTGGCCGGACGGGTCGAGCCGGTACAGCGCGCCCGCCCCGGCCCGCCGGTCCCCGGCCACAGTGCCGGCCCAGAACCGGCCCACCGGGTCACACGCCCCGTCGTTGAACCGGACGTCGGCCAGCATGCCGGCCGGGCGCCACGGCCCCCCAGCGGGCTGCCCGTCGGCCCCGACCAGCCGGAACCCGTCCGCCCCGGCCAGCACATACCCACCGCCGGACCGCGGCGCCGCCGCGCCGACCGGCATCCCAGCGGTGTGAAAGACGCAATCACCCGCGCCCGGCCGGTACCGGTGCAACTGCCCGGCCAGGATGTCCACCCACATCAGCGCGGCCACCGCGGCGTCCCAGAACGGCCGCTCGCCCAGCTCGGCCCGGGCCGGCACGGCCACGTCCCATGACACGTTCATTTGCCCATCCCCATCCCTCTCGGAAACGGCTACGCCTTAGTGGTTCGGATTTTTGCCCTCATAGGGGCAAAAATTCGAACCGCTGATCGAGGGTGAGCTACCAGGAGGTCGGGAGGGGCTGGCCTTCGGCGTAACCGGCCGCGCTCTGCACGCCGACCAGCGCGCGCTGGTGGAACTCCTCCAGGTCGGCGGCGCCCGCGTAGGTGGCCGCGCTGCGCAGCCCCGCGGTGATCGCGTCGAGCAGGTCCTCCGCCCCGGGCCGCTGCGGGTCCAGGTACATCCGCGCGGTGGAGATGCCCTCCTCGAACAGCGCCTTGCGGGCCCGCTCGAACGAGGAGTCGGCCGTGGTGCGCAGCCGCACCGCCCGGGCCGACGCCATGCCGAAGCTCTCCTTGTACAGCCGGCCGTCCGGGTCGCGGAACGCGTCGCCCGGCGACTCATAGGTGCCCGCGAACCAGGACCCGATCATCACGTTGGACGCGCCCGCGGCGAGCGCGAGGGCCACGTCCCTGGGGTGCCGGACCCCGCCGTCGGCCCACACGTGGGCGCCCAGCCGCCGGGCCTCCTGGGCGCACTCCAGGACCGCGCTGAACTGCGGCCGGCCCACCCCGGTCATCATCCGGGTAGTGCACATCGCGCCGGGCCCCACGCCCACCTTGACGATGTCCGCGCCCGCGGCGACCAGGTCGGCCACGCCCGCCGCGGTGACCACGTTGCCCGCGGCCACCGGGACCTGCGGGCTCACCCCGCGGACCGCGTGCAGCGCGCTGATCATCTTGTCCTGGTGACCGTGCGCGGTGTCCACCACCAGCACGTCCACCCCGGCGTCCAGCAGCAGCTTGGCCTTGGCCGCCACGTCCCCGTTGATGCCGAGCGCGGCGCCGATGCGCAGCCGCCCGTGCCCATCGGTGGCCGGCTGGTACAGCGTGGCGCGCAGCGCACTGGTCCGGGTCAGGATGCCCACGCACCGGCCCGTCTCGTCCACCACCGGCGCGAGCCGGTGCCGGCCATCGTGCAGCCGACTGAACGCCCGCTGTGGGTCGGTGCCGGCTGGCAGCGTGAGGACTTCGCTGGACATGACGTCGCGGAGCTGGGTGAACCGGTCCACCCCGGTGCAGTCCGACTCGGTCACCACGCCGACCGGGCGGCCGTTCTCGACCACCACGACGGCGCCGTGGGCCCGCTTGGGCAGCAGGGTGAGCGCCTCGCCGGTGGTGTCCGAGGGCCCGAGCGTGATCGGTGTGTCGTGGACCAGGTCCCGGCTCTTCACCCAGGACACCACCTCGGCCACCACGTCGGCCGGGATGTCCTGGGGCAGGATGGCCAGGCCGCCGCGGCGGGCCATCGTCTCCGCCATCCGGCGGCCGGACACCGCGGTCATGTTGGCCACGACGATGGGGATGGTGGTGCCGCTGCCGTCCCGGGTGGCCAGGTTCACGTCCAGCCGGGACGCCACCGCAGAGCGGCTGGGCACCAGGAAGACGTCGTTGTAGGTCAGGTCGTGGGCGGGCAGCCGCCCGGTAAGGAATCGCACTCTTCGATTCTGCCCGCCGCGCGCGGGTAACCCGGCCGGGCGGTCTGGTCAGGAGTAGTGGAAGGACGCGAAGATGATCGCGGTGAGCCGGTCCACCATCTCCTCCCTGGGCAGCCGGACTTCCACGGTGAGCAGGTAGTTGATCCGTTCCAGCATCATCAGCAGGGCCACGCCGGTGAGTTCCGCATGACCCTCCGGGGGCTCGCTGCCATCGTTCCGCGCCGCGGCCGTCATGCCCTGGGTGATGGCTTCAGACAGCCGGAACATCACTTGCAGGCCGTCACCGAAGACTTCCTCGCCGACGATCTCCGCCTGGCTGAGAATCCTGATCACCGACGCGTGCGCGGCATACGTGTTGCAGAACGCGCTGACCCACTTGCGCAGCGCCGCCCGCCCCCCGTCGTTGCGGGTGACCACGGGAAAGTCGTCAACCAGCGCGGACATGTCGATCAGCGCGTCGGACAGCAGCGCCTTGAACAAGTCTTCCTTGTTGGCGAAGTACAGGTAGAACGTGCCGTGCGAGGTCTTGGCCCGGCGCACGATGTCATCGACCCGGACGGCCTGGAAGCCGTTTTCGTCGAACTCGGCCAGCCCGGCCTCGAGCAGTTTCTGCACGGTCTGGCGGCCCTGGGCGCGCAGCTCACGGTCCTGCGCGGGGGCGCCCCCGCCGAGCGAGGGCCGCGCCGGGCGCACGCCGCCGTCGCCGCTGGCCCGCCGGGCTGGCGGCAGCCCACCAGGCGCGGTGGGTGGTTTCGCGGCGTTACCTTCTGACATGGATCTCCCAGGCGCAGTGCCGGGGGCGGACTTCCCGACTCATGTTCGGAGGGTAGCCTGCCGGTCGTCGTCTCGCCGCATTCGCCCCGCGTAAGCGGGGGGGAATGGGCGAGACACGTGCTGTGATGGCGAGTTGGAGCAGTTCTGACTCAGGAACCCAGCACCTGGTCAAGGTAGGGATTGCTGAACCTTCGTGCGGGGTCGAGCTCATCGCGCAGCGCGACAAAATCGGCGAATCTAGGGTACACGCCGCGCAGATATTCCGCGTCGCGGGTATGGATCTTGCCCCAGTGCGGCCGCCCGCCGACGGCCGTCATGATCGCCTCCACCTCGCGGAAGTAGTCCTCGTGCGGCGCGCGCTGGAAGACGTGGATGGCGATATAGGCGGTAGCCCGGCCGTAGGCGGTGGACAGCCAGATGTCATCGGCGGGCGCCACCCGGATCTCGACCGGGAAGCTGATCCGCCAGTCCCGGCGGGCGAACAGCGCGCGCACCTCGGCCAGCACCCCGGCCAGGTGCTCCCGTGGGATCGCGTATTCCTCCTCCTTGAACCGGACCCGGCGCGGGCTGGTGAACACCCGGTGCGAGGTGTCGGTGTACTGCCGCGCGCCGAGTGCCCGGGTGGCGATGCCGTTGATGGCCGGGATCGTGCCCGGGTAGCGCTGGCCCAGCCGGCAGGTCAGGCCGAACAGGGTGTTGGACAGGAACTCGTCGTCCAGCCGGTAGCGCCAGCCGGGCAGCGGCCGGGCCGGGCCGGCCGCGCGGTTGTTCCGCTTGGTCAGGCAGCCGTCGGTATGCGGGAACCAGTAGAACTCGAAGTGCTCGTTCTCGCTGGTCAGCTCGTCCAGCCGGGCGATCACCTCGGCCCAGCGCATCGGCTCCTCGCGGGCGGTCAGCAGGAACGCCGGGACCACCCGGAACGTCACCGCGGTGAGCACGCCCAGCGCGCCGAGCCCGATCCGGGCCGCCTGGAACACCTTGGCGTTCTGCTCGGCGGAACAGGTGATCAGCTCGCCGTCGGCCCGGACCAGTTCCAGCGCGGTCACCTGGGCGGCGATGCCGCCCAGGTCCCGCCCGGTGCCGTGGGTGCCGGTCTGGATGGCCCCGGCCACGGTCTGCTCCTGGATGTCACCCATGTTCTGCAGCGCAAGACCGTGCGCGCGCAGGTGCTCGTTGAGCACCCGCAGCGGGCAGCCGGCCTGCACCGTCACCTGGCCGGCCGCCGGATCCACCGAGCGCACCGCCCGCAGGCCGTCCGGGCGGAGCTGCACCCCGTCGGTCACCGCCACCGGGGTGAAGGAGTGGCCGGCCCCGGTCATCCGCACGGTCAGCCCGTCCCGGGCAGCCCCGGTGATGGCTGCAGCCAGCTCCTCGGCGGACCGGGGCGTGAGCACGCGGCGCGGCGCCGCGGTCTGGTTGCCGGCCCAGTTCTGCCAGCGGGGGGCTGCGGTGACCATGCCCGGACCTTACCCGCAGGCCACCGGCGACGGCCGGATCAGCTGCCCCAAAAGGTGCTTGTCACCGCAAAGCCGTAGTCAGGTATCTTTTCCGGGCCGCCGGGCCAGCCGGCCTTTCAGCCGGAGCGGCCCGGCTTATATGGTTGATCACGCGATGAGACGCCCATCCCGGCGCCAACCGCCGACCACAGCTGCCGGATCGCCCATGGGCCGGATCATGGCGGTGGGCAGCGCTTTCGTCATCCTGCTGGGTGGCATGACGCGCACCTGGCCCGGGCCGGCCCGCAGCCCGCCGCGGCCAGCCCGTCGCCGTCCGCCTCGCACGCGGCCACGGGCAGCACCTTCCACCAGATCATCCTGCCCGACCTGCTGGTCATCGAGCCCGCCGGGCTGGACTCCGGGCAGCTGAAGAAGCTGACCCGGATCAGCGGGGTGCGCAGCATGGTGTCGGCGGACGGAGCCTCGATCAAGCTCGGGAAGCACCGGATCAACGTGCTCGGGGTCAACCCGGAGCAGTTCCGGTCCTGGACCCCGCTGGGCACGGCCTCCGATCAGCGGCTGTGGACCGCGCTGGAGCGAGGTCACTTCGTGACCTCGGACACGCTGGCCCGCCAGCAGCGCCTGCACCCCGGGGCCCGGTACCAGCTGGGCGGGACCGGGCACCAGGACCTGGTCCTCGGCGGGTCAGCCCCACTCGGCATCGCCGGCATCGGCGCGCTGGTCAACAGCACGTCCGCGGCCGGGCTCGGCCTGATCCCCGGCGTGCTCGCGCTGATCAGCGCGCCGGGCGCCAGCATGGCCGCCTTGACCAAGGCGGTCCGGCACATCGCGGGCAAGCCCGCCACGCTGATCAGCCTGCGCAACCAGCTTCCGCCCAACCCGAAGGCCAGTGGTAGCCGCCCGGCCAGCTATCTCGAGCTGTTCAAGGACTCGGCGGCCACGTACTGTCCCGGGATGTCCTGGACTGTGCTGGCCGCCATCGGGCAGATCGAGAGCGGTGACGGCGCGAACCAGGGCCCGTCCAGCGCGGGCGCGCTCGGGCCGATGCAGTTCCTGCCGTCCACGTGGGCGGAGTGGGGGATCACCGCGTTCGGCCAGACCGGCCCGCCGAACATCATGGACGCCTTTGACGCGGTCCCGTCGGCCGCCCGGCTGCTATGCGCGGCCGGGGCCAGCGCACCCGCGGGCCTGCGCGGCGCGATTTTCGCCTATAACCACGCCACCTGGTACGTCAACGAGGTCCTCGCCCTGGCCCAGGAGTACGCCCGGGATTATGGATAGTTAGCCCGGGGGGTCCCTGGATCGGGCGAGCGGAACCCGCCCCGACCGGACATCATCTCGCTGGCGAGGCGGGGCCCGCCGCAGGCGGGTGCTCGCCGAGCCGGCGTTCGGCGCGGAGCGGCGAGCGGGGGGTCCAGGGGGGTCGTCGGCACGGATGGAAATGGCGGGGGGTCCAGGGGGGTCGTCGGCACGGATGGAAATGGCGGGGGGTCCAGGGGGGTCGTCCCCCCGGATCAATACGGTTGGATGGATGGCATGCCGGACTATGACGGTTTCCTGCTGGTGTCCTTTGGCGGGCCGGAGGGGCCTGATGACGTCATGCCGTTCCTGGAGAACGTCACCCGCGGCCGCGGTGTCCCGGCCGCCCGGCTGGCCGCGGTGGCCGAGCACTACTACGCGGCCGGCGGGGTCAGCCCGATCAACCAGCAGTGCCGGGATCTGATCGCCGCGATCGGCAAGGACTTCGCCGCGGCCGCCGTCAACCTGCCGGTGTACTGGGGAAACCGGAACTGGGCCCCTTACCTGACCGACACGGTGGCCGAGATGGCGGCGGCCGGGGTGCACCGCGCGCTGGCGTTCGTGACCTCCGCCTACGGCTCCTACTCCAGCTGCCGCCAGTACCTGGACGACATCGAGCGGGCCCGGGCCGAGGCCGGCCCGGGCGCACCGGAGATCCACAAGCTGCGGCACTTCTTCAACCACCCCGGCTTCATCGAGCCGTTCGCCGACGCCACCGTGCAGGCGGTCAGGTCGCTGCCGCCCGCCGCCCGCGACCAGGTCCCGCTGGTGTTTACCGCGCACAGCGTGCCGACCGCCATGGCGGCGGCCAGCGGGCCGCCGCCGGGCGGCCGCTACCCGGCCCAGCTGGCCGAGGCGGCCCGGCTCATCGCGGACCGGGTCAGCGCGGCCACCGGCGGGCACCCGTGGCGGCTGGTCTACCAGAGCCGCAGCGGCTCGCCCAGCCAGCCGTGGCTCGGCCCGGACGTCTGCGACCACCTGACCGAGCTGGCGGCCGGCGGCGCCCCGGGCGCGGTCCTCGTCCCGGTTGGGTTCATCACCGACCACATGGAGGTCGTGCACGACCTGGACGTCGAGGCCGCGCAGCACGCCCGGGAGCTGGGCCTGCCGCTGGCCCGGGCGGCCACCCCGGGCCACGACCCGCGCTTCGCGTCGATGGTCACGGAACTCGTCACCGAGCGGCTGGACGGCTCGGTGACGCCGGCCGCGCTGGGGTCGTTCGGCCCGGCCGAGGACTTCTGCCGCCCGGACTGCTGTGCTGGCCCGGGGGGACGACCCCCCGGAACCCCCCGATCGCCGCTCCGCGCCGAGGCCAGCGAAGCCGGCACGGGCCGGCCCGCGCCGGGCTCAGGCCAGTCCACGGCGGGATCAACGGCATGAGCATGAGCCGGGCGGAGCTCGACCCGGATCCGGCGGCGCTGCTCGCGCTGGCCCGCTCCGCCGCCGAAGCGGCGGCCCGGATGCTGGCCAGCCGCCGCCCGGCCGGCCCGGCCGGGCGGCCTGAGGTGGCGGACACCAAATCGAGCCCGACCGACGTGGTGACCGAGATGGACCGGGCCGCGGAGGCCCTGATCACGGAGCGGATCAGGGCGGAGCGGCCGGGCGACGCGATCCTCGGCGAGGAGGGTGGCGAGTCCGGGCACGGCCGGGTGCGCTGGATCGTGGACCCGCTGGATGGCACGGTCAACTACCTGTATGGGCTGGCCGACTGGGCGGTCAGCATCGCCGCCGAGGTGGACGGCCAGGTGCTGGCCGGGGTGGTGGCGATCCCGCGGCACGGTGAGCTGTTCACCGCGATCGCCGGGCAGGGCAGCTGGCTGCATCCGGCTGAGGGGCCAGCCGTGCCGTTGCGCTGCAACACGGGGGTGCCGCTGCGAAGCGCCCTGGTGTCAACCGGGTTCGGCTACGCGCCTGCCCGGCGCACCGTGCAGGGTGAGGTGGTCGCGGTCGTGCTGCCCCGGGTCCGGGATATCCGCCGCGCCGGCTCATGCGCGGTCGATCTGTGCTCGGTGGCGGCGGGCCGGGTGGATGCCTACTATGAGCGCGGCGTGAACTACTGGGACTACGCGGCGGGCGGGCTGATCGCGGCCGAGGCCGGGGCCCGGGTAGCCGGGCTGGCGGGCGGCCCGCCCAGCCCGGAGCTGGCCATCGCCGCCGACCCGGTCTTGTTCGCCGAGCTCCAGGACCTGCTAGCCAGCCTGGACCCGCTTCGGGATGCGCAGTGCTAGTCGGGGGGACGACCCCCCGGAAACCCCCCGATCGCCGCTTCGCGCCGAGCGGCGGCTCCGCGAGCACCCGCCTGCGGCGGGCCCCGCCTCGCCGCCGCGCCTACGTGCCGGTCTTCGCGAGGACTCCGGAGGGGCTGGGGGCGCCGCTGCGCCGGAACGCGAAGGCCAGCGTGGACTTGCCCTGCGGGGTCAGCGTGACCACGCCGCTGTCGCAGCTCTGCTGCCCAGACGTGATGCCCTGCTCCAGGGTGTAGCGGCCGCCCGCGACGGAGATCAGCAGCAGGCGGCCGGAGCAGCCGAGCTGCGGGTAGACGATGGCCCCGTCCGGGGAGCCCGCGGTCAGCTGGACCCGGACCTTGACGGCCAGCGCCGGATCGGTCTGCCGCACCGTCCCGGACCAGGTGCCGGCCAGCGCGGTAGGGATCTTCGGGGTGACCGAGGGGGAAGCCGTCACGGTGGCCGGGACCGGCTTGCTGGCGTGACCGTCCGTGGCCGCCGCGGCCGGGGTGGGGTGTGGCCCATGGTGCGTCACGATGAGCGTGGTCGCGATGGCGATGGCCGCGATACAGGCGGCGCAGGCCCCGATGAAGGCCGCCCGGCGGGTGGTGGACCGGGGCGGCGTTTCCTCCGCCTCCGGCTGGCTGGCGCCGCCGACCACGCCGCGCCCGGCCGCCCGGGCCCGCCGGGTGCCCTCCGCGAGCAGCCCGGCGGCCGGGTCGCTCTGCCCGAGCAGCGCGGTGAGCAGGGCCCGGGCCGGTGGCCTGCTGCCCTGCTCGGCCAGGCACGCGGACACTGCGCTGCGCAGCGAGTCGGGCAGCCGGGCCAGATCCAGCGCCGCCCCGGACGCGGCGAAGAGGATGGTCTTGGCCCAGGAATACAGGTCGGCCGACGGGGTCGCGGTGCCATACGGCGGGGTGATGCTGAACCGGACCACCCGGGGGCCTTCCGCGCCCAGGATCAGATCGTCCGGGCCGAACTCGCCGTGCACCAGCCCGGCCTGGTGGATAGCGGCCAGCCCGGTGGCCGCGCCAATGGCCAGCGCGGTGAGCACCGGCCCGTCCAGCGGCCCCTCGGCGCCGACCACCTCGGTGAGCGACGGCCCTTCGATGAACTCGCTGACCAGGTAGGGCGCAGCGCCATCGAACCCGGCATCCAGGATTCGCGCGGCGCAGAACGGGGCGACCCGGCGGGCCACCCGGGCCTCGGCGGTGAACCGGTCCCGGGAGGCCGCGTCCGGGGCCGAGGTCGTGCCGAGCAGCATGACCGCCACCGGGGTGCCGTTGGGCAGCCGGGACAGGAACGTGGCCGCCGGGCCCTGGTCGGCCATCTGGTCGGCGATCCGCCCGGCCAGCCGGTAGCGGCCGACCCGCCGGGGATCATCGGGCCGCAACGACGTGACGACGGGCATGCGGCGGCTCCGCTGATCCGGCTGGGAGTGGTTAAAAATCAGTTTCGTACGATACGCACTTTTCCGTGCTTGGCGTGCGGGGATCTGGGGAACTTACCGGTGGCAAGCACGCGTTGGGGGCTTTCTGTGATGCCGTCGCCGGTCCAGAACACAGACACGACGCGCGATAGTACGTACCCTCCGTGTGCGCGGCAGGCGGACGTGACAGAATTCCCCGCCGGAATCGGGCACAACTACGGCCTGCTGAGCGTTACACCCGCGCGACGAGGCCTATAACGAAGGAGGGGGTGGAGTACCCAGATGGCAACCGACTACGACAGCCCGCGGAAGACCGACGACGAGCTCACCGAAGACAGCCTGCAGGAGTTGCAGGCGCGCCGCATGGACAAGTCGTCCAGCACGATCGACATCGACCCAGATGATGTCGCTGAGTCGCTGGAACTCCCAGGTGCGGACCTGTCCAACGAGGAGCTGTCGTTCCGGGTCATCCCGCGGCAGGCTGACGAGTTCACCTGCTCGCGTTGTTTCCTGGTGCATCACCGTAGCCAGCTGGCCGAGGACCGGAACGGCCATCCGATCTGCCGGGAGTGTGCGGCCTGAGCGATCAGGCCGCGCGCCCGGCGGGCGTTAAGCCCAGCGTGAAACGTACGGGGTTGAGCATGCAGTAGCAGGCGCAGGCAGGGGACAGGGAACGGCGTCCGGGCCATCGGCCGGCGCCTGGGGGGAATGTAGCGGCAGCCACGCTGCCGCCTGAGCCAGACTTTCGTACTTCCACCGTCGGTCCGCCCGCGCGGGCCTGACCGCAGGCCGGCCGTGGCCCCGCCTTGCGTTGCGGCTACCGTCCTGTCCATGAGTTTCCGGGTCGCGCTGCCCGCCGCCGGACTGGCGGTGCTGCTCGCCGCCTGCGGCGCCGGTGGCGCTGCCCCCGCGCCGGCCGCGCCCAGCGTCACGCCGGTCCGCGGCACCGCGACCCCAGCTACCCAGACCACGAGCCCGGCCCGCAGCACCGCGCTGCCCGCGCCGCCCGCCCACACGGTGATCGTGCTGGAGGAGAACCACGGCTACGGCGAGGTGATCGGCAGCCCGCAGGCGCCGTACCTGAACCGGCTGGCCCGGCAGGGGGCGCTGTTCACCGACTCCCATGCGATCACCCATCCCAGCGAGCCGAACTACCTGGCCCTGTTTTCCGGCAGCACGCAGGGCGTCACCGACGACAGCTGCCCGCACCAGTTCACCGCGCCGAACCTGGCCGCCGAGCTGATCGCCGCGGGCCGGACGTTCGCTGGCTACGCCGAGGACCTGCCCGCGACCGGGTCAGCGGTGTGCTCGGCCGGCGAGTACGCCCGCAAGCACGTGCCGTGGACCAACTTCAGCAACGTGCCGGCCGCGGACAGCCGGCCGTTCGGCGCGTTCCCGGCCGGGAACTACGCCCGGCTGCCCACCCTGTCGTTCGTCATCCCCAACCTGTGCGACGACATGCACGACTGCCCGGTGGCCAGCGGGGATTCCTGGCTGCGGGCCCATCTCAGCGGGTATGCCAGCTGGGCCATGACGCACCACAGCCTGCTGATCGTCACCTGGGACGAGAACGACGGCAGCGCGGGGAACCAGATTCCTACTATCGTGCTCGGCCAGCCGGTGCGGCCCGGCCGGTACGCCGAGCCGATCACGCACTACAGCGTGCTGCGCACGCTCGAAGACCTGTACCGGCTGCCGCTGACCGGCCACGCGGCAACCGCGCCGCTGATCACCGGCAGCTGGAGATAACGGAGGCAGTCACGATGACGGACCAGGCGGATCTGCTCTTCACCGGCGGCCCGGTGTACACGGTGCCCGAGGAGGGCCGGGCCATGACCCGGGCCGAGTCGGACAACGGCTGGCCGGCCACCGCGGCGGCGGTCCGGGACGGCCGGATCGTCGCCGTCGGCACCGCCGCCGAGCTGGGCGGCCTGGCTGGGGACCGGACCACGGTGGTCGAGCTGCGCGGCCGCCCGTTGCTGCCCGGCTTCCAGGACGCGCACGTGCACCCGGTGTTCGCCGGGCTGACCATGCTGCGCTGCGACCTGGACGGGGCGGCGGACCAGGCGGACGCGCTGGACCGGATCAGGGCGTACGCGGCCGCTCACCCGGACCGGGCGTGGATCGACGGCAGCGGCTGGCGGATGGAGTGGTTCCCGGGCGGGACGCCGTCCCGGCAGCTGCTGGACGGGGCGACCGACGGCCGGCCCGCCTACCTGACCAACCGGGACGGGCACGGCGCCTGGGTGAACTCGGCCGCGCTGGACCGGGCCGGGCTAACCGAGCTCACCCCGGATCCGCCGGACGGGCGGATCGAGCGGGAGCCCGACGGCGCGCCGCAGGGCACTCTGCACGAGGGCGCCGCGCTCCTGGTGGGACGGCTCGTGCCGGCGCCGACCCCGGCCGAGCAGCTGCATGGCCTGCTGCTGGCCCAGCGGCACCTGCACGCGCTCGGCGTCACCGCCTGGCAGGACGCGATCGTCGGCGAGTACCTGGGCTTCCCGGACCCGCTGCCCGCCTACCTGGCCGCGGCGCGGGACGGCACGCTCACCGCCCGGGTCGAGGGGGCGCTGTGGTGGGACCGCCGCCGCGGCGGGGAGCAGCTCGACGACCTGCTGGCCCGTCGGCAGGGCGGCCAGGTGGGCCGGTTCCGCGCAGGCACCGTGAAGATCATGCAGGACGGGGTGGCGGAGAACTTCACCGCCGGGATGATCGAGCCCTACCTGGATGCCAGCGGCGGCCAGACCGGCAACAGCGGGCTGTCCTACCTGGATCCCGCCGACCTGGCCGAGCAGGTGACCCGGCTGGACGCCGCCGGCTTCGGGGTGCACGTGCACGCCATCGGGGACCGGGCGGTGCGCGAGGCGCTGGACGCGTTCGAGGCGGCCCGGGCCAGCAACGTGGTCAGCCCCGGGCGGCACCACATCGCGCACATCCAGGTAGTGCACGGCGATGACATCCCGCGCTTCGCCGAGCTCAGCGTGACCGCGAACATGCAGGCGCTGTGGGCCGCGCACGAGCCGCAGATGGATGACCTGACCATCCCGTTCCTCGGCCCGCAGCGGGCCGCCCGGCAGTACCCGTTCGGCGCCCTGCTGCAGGCCGGCGCGCGGCTGGCCGCGGGCAGCGACTGGGCGGTGAGCAGCGCCAACCCGCTGTGGGGGATCCATGTCGCGGTGAACCGGGTGCTGCCGCCGGGGGAGGGAGACCCCACGGCCGGGCCGCTGCTGCCCAGCCAGGCGCTGAGCCTGGCCGAGGCGATGGCCGCGTACACGGCCGGCTCGGCGTTTGTGAACAACCTGGACGAGACCGGCGCCATCGCGCCTGGCTACGTGGCTGACCTGGTCGTCCTGGACCGCGACCCGTTCGCCGGCCCGCCCGCTGAGATCGCCGAGGCCGCCGTCGCACTAACCTTCGTGGCGGGAGCCCAGGTATTCGCGGCCGAGGACTGAGAAGGGCCGAAGATTGAGGAGGGCACTGTGCAGCTGACCACGCTGGGCCGGGGCGGGCCGGTGGTGTCCCGCGCCGGGCTCGGGCTGATGGGCATGTCCGGGATCTACGGCGCCGCGGACGACGACGAGAGCGTGGCCACCATCCGGGCCGCGCTGGACGCCGGGATCAACCTGCTGGACACCGGCGACTTCTACGGCATGGGGCATAACGAGATGCTGCTGTCCCGGGTCCTTCGCGAGGTGCCCAGGGACAGCGTGTTCGTGCAGGTCAAGTTCGGCGGGATGCGTGACCCGCGGGGCGCCTTCGTCGGCTACGACGCGCGGCCGGCCGCGGTAAAGAACTTCCTGGCCTATTCGCTGGCCCGGCTGGGCACCGACTACGTGGACGTGTACCAGCCGGCCCGGCTGGACCCGGCGGTCCCGATCGAGGACACGGCCGGCGCGATCGGCGAGATGATCGACGCGGGTTATGTGCGGTATCTCGGGCTGTCCGAGGTCGGGGCCGAGACGATCCGGCGGGCGCACGCGGTCCGCCCGGTGGCCGAGCTGCAGATCGAGTACTCGCTGATGAGCCGGGGGATCGAGGCTGAGATCCTGCCTACGGTGCGGGAGCTGGGCATCAGTGTGACCGCTTACGGCATCCTGTCCCGCGGCCTGCTCAGCCGGGACACGGCCCGGCTGGCCGACGGCGACCCGCGGGCCCGTTTCCCCCGGTTCCAGCAGGGCAACCTGGAGCGCAACCTGACCCTGCTGGACGAGCTGGAGGCGATCGGCAAGAACCACGGGCTGACCGCCGCGCAGCTGGCCATCGCCTGGGTGGCCGCCCAGGGCGAGGACATCATCCCGTTGATCGGGACCAAGCGGCGCAGCCGGCTGGCCGAGGCGCTGGCCGCGCTGGACGTGACGCTCAGCACCGACGAACTCGCGGCCATCGAGGCCGCGGTGCCCGCGGGCCAGGTGGCCGGCGACCGCTACGACGCGCCGCAGATGGCGGCGCTGGACAGCGAGCGCTAATCGGCGGTCAACCGGCTCGCGGCGCCGAGGCGGGGCCCGCCGCAGGCGGGTGCTCGCGGAGAAGCCGTTCGGCGCGGAGCGGCGAGCGGGGGGTCCAGGGGGGTCGTCCCCCCGGACTAGTACCGCGCGGCCAGGGCGCGGAGCCTGGCGTGCGCGCTGCCCATCGCGTCCCCGGCGGGCAGGTAGGTCTTCGGCATCTTGACCACGCTGGTGTAGTTCGGGTCGCACACGTTGGCCAGCGGCGCCTCAATGGCCTGGGTAACCAGCTGGTAGGCGTCCATCTGGTGCAGCCCGTAGTCGGCGGTCAGCCACTGCACCAGGTCGAGCGCGGCGATCCGGAACGCGTCCTCCAGCGGCCGGGCCGAGCCGGCCGTCATCAGGTGGGTATCCGACTCCAGCCGCGGCCAGGCGCACGGCCGGCCCTTGATCAGGTCCACCGCGAGCACCGTGTTCATCGCGCACTCCACGGCCACCCCGCAGGTCTCGCCCTCGCCCTGCCGGGCGTGCCCGTCGCCCAGCGACAGCAGCGCGCCCTCGACGTTCACACCCAGGTAGCAGGTGGTCCCGGCGCGCATCTCCGGGGTGTCCATGTTGCCGCCGAACGCGTCCGGCACCAGCGCGCTGCGCACCTCCAGGTTGGCCGGGGCCACGCCGACCGTGCCGTGCATCGGCTCGATCGGCAGGTCGACGGCGAAGTCGCCGTACCGGGCGGTGAACCGGCAGGTGCCCTTGCCGGTGTCGAACTGCCACAGCCAGACCAGTTCCGGCAGCGGATCGTGCAGCAGCGCGGTGGCGTGCGTCGCGCTCAGCGCGCCGAACAGGGGCACCGTGGTGGACGCGCCCCAGTCCCGGGCCGGCTCGATGGAGATGAAGTGCACCGCCAGCGTGTCGCCGGGCTCGGCCCCCTCGATGTAGAACGGGCCGGTCTGCGGGTTCAGGTACGGGAACTCACAGACCTCCGAGACCAGGTCGGTCTCGCTTTTCACGCGCCCGGCAAAGCAGTCCTCGGTGAACACCTCGAGCACGGCGGGGGGCGTTATGCGGGCTAGGGGGGCGGCACCACCGAACGTCCAGGCGTATTGGTCCGGGGCCGGCCGGAAGCTGAAGACCTGTGGGTCGCTCACTCGTACTCCTCCAGCGGGTCCAGGTGCACCAGCCCCACTTCGACCACCCGCCGCGGGTCGCGCCGGTACAGGTAGCCAAGGTAGATCAGCCCGGCCACCATCCAGCCGGCCACCCCCGGGCCCAGGTAGGAGTACGGCGCGGACAGCGGCGCGACGAACGAGAACGCCTTGATGCCGGCCGAGGTGAGCCAGGCCGGCACGAACGTGATGATGCCCAGCACCGGGATGACCAGCCACAGCACCGGGTTGGGCCGCCGGGCGGCCCGGGCGAAGAAGCCGATGCAGGCCGCGTTCATCACGATGTAGATCGCGGCCAGCACGATGACCAGCGCGGTGGCCACCATCACGAACGCGGTGGTGGCGCCGTAGCCGAGGCCGAGGCCGAGGGTCACCGCGACGGTGACGACGAAGCCGGTCAGGATGGCCAGCGCGGGGGAGTGGTGCTTGGGGTGCACCTGGGCCAGGAAGCGCGGGAAGGCGCCGATCCGGCCCATCGCGTAGGCGGTCCGGCTGGACACGTTGACGCCGGCGTTGGCGTTGGCGATGGTCGAGTTCACGATGGCCAGGAAGACGAAGAACCAGAACAGGCCGTACAGCGACCGGGCCATGCCCTCCCAGGACGCGGCCCCGGTCCCGGTGGTGAAGCTGCCGAACTTGGCCGGGCCGTAGGCGACGTCCACCGCGTACGTGGTGAACACGTAGAGCAGGCCGATGAGCAGCGTGGCCAGCAGCACCGCCCGCGGGATGGTGCGCCGCGGGTTGCGGGCCTCCTCGGCCAGCGGCGCCGCGCCCTCGAACCCGCCGAACGCCAGGATCGTGTACACCGACCCGCCGATTATCCCGGTGAGGCCGTGGAACCCGGGTGGGGTGTACTTGGTCGTGAACACGCTGAGCGTGTTGTTGCTGCCCGCGTGCACCACGAAGAACACGGCCAGCACGAGGAACACGCCGATCTCGAAGATGCCCAGCACGGTGCCCAGCCGGGCCGAGGTGCGAATGCCGTAGAAGCCGGCCGCCAGCACGATCACCGCGCCGGCCAGCGCCCACGGCCACCACAGGCTGGCCGGGTAGCTGGACCATTCGGCGTTGATGGTGGCCGCCGTGGTGAACCCGAGCTGGAGCAGGACCAGCGGCGGGATGAGGAAGCCGACCAGCACGTAACCCCAGGCCACCAGGAAGCCGATGGCCGGGTGCAGGCCGCGCGCCGCGTAGGTGGCCAGGGATCCGGCGGACGGCATCTCGCGGGCCAGCAGGCCGATGCTGACCGCGCAGAACAAGCAGGCGACCAGGGCGAACACCACGGCCAGCGGCAGCGACCCGGCGGCGAACGCGACCCCGGCCGGGATCGAGGCGGCGATCGCGGCCCCGGGGGCCATGTCGGTGATGGACTGGAACAGGACCTCGCGCAGCCCGATGGCGTTCCGCCGGAGACCGCGGGTCTGGCTGGTGGTGGAGTCCCTGACGGCCATAGCGACCTCCGCGGTGCTTGCTGCCTGGAGCCGTCATGATCGTCTCACGGGCCGCCGTCACCGGACAGACCCAAAGCTAGCGGCGCAGTCCCGCGCTGTCCGCCACGTAGCTGGCGATGTCGGCGTGCGTGGCGAACCACACGCCGGCGTGCCCGGCGATGTAGTTGACCAGTTCCTCGAGGACCACGAACCGGGACCGGGGCCCGATCACGTGCGGATGCATGGTCAGCTGGAACAGGGCGCCGCGGGCGTAGGCCTGGTCGAACTCGTCGCGCCACATCTGGCCGATGTCCCGGGGCGGGGTGAACGGGCGGGCTGGGTCGACCGGAAAGTAGGGCGCGTCATCCCGGATCCACTGCACCGGGATCTCCACGATCCCGGTGAGCGGCCCGCCGCCTCGATCTCATACGGGTCGTCGTCGGCCATCAGGGACGAGTCGTAGCTCAGCCCGAGCTCGGTGATGATGTCCAGGGTGGCGTGGCTGAAGTCCCAGGACGGGGTGCGGATGCCAGCCGGCGGCGTGCCCGCGACCCGGGTCAGCGTCTCGGCCGCGCGCAGGGTCAGCGCGCGCTCGGTCGCCGCCGGGAGCTCGGAGTTCCGCTCGTGGATCCAGCCGTGCAGCGCCACCTCGTGGCCGGCCTGCACGTAGCCGCGGACCTCGGCCGGCCGGAGCAGCGCACAGACCGCGGGGATGAAGAACGAGGCCGGGATGCCCCGGCGGTCCAGCAGCCGCAGGATGCGCGGCACCGCCGCGCGGGCGCCGTACTCGCCCTGGGACAGCCGGCCTGGCGAGGTCTGCGCGTCGCGCAGCCAGATCGTCTCGTGATCGGAGTCGAACGACAGCGCCACCGCGGCTCGCATGCCGCCCGGCCACGACGCGGGCGCCAGCGACCGCCCGGCCCGGATCCGGGTGACCGCCGCGGTGATGGCCGCCTCGTCCCACTCCCAGGGCGGCCGGGGAGGCGCCGGCGGCCCGCTCAGGCCGGGTCCCGGTGGCCGTTGCGGCTGAACGCGCCGGGCAGCGGTCCCTGCCGGGGCAGCGACACCTCGGCGGTGACGTCGGCGCCGAGCCGCACGTTGTCGCCGTCCGCCAGGCGCACCTCCGTGCCCGGCAGCACCCGGTCCCCGTTGACGAACGTGCCGTTAGTGGAGTGCTCGTCCCGGATCGTCGCCTGGCCGGTGTCGTTCACCGTGACCGTGGCGTGCCGCCTGGATACGTTGTCGTAGCGGGCGAACGCGGCGGCGACCAGGGACTCTTCCGGGTCGCGGCCGAGCACCAGCGAGGTGCCCGCGGGCACCTCCACGTTGCCGGTGGGAAAGACGAGGCGGAGCACGACGGGGGAGATGATGCCGGCCCGGGGTGGCAGCGGCTCCCGGCAGGCCGGGCAGAACACCGTCGTCGGCTCCTGGATGGTCGCGCCGCAGTGCGGGCACGCGGCCGGGCCCGCGGCCGGTGCGGGCGCCCCGTCCCGCTTCAGGTACTCCTGCATGACGGTCGGCGGGGTGGCCGGCTCGTCCGCGGGGCTGTTGCGGGGTAGGTTCGCACCGCACGTGAAGCAGATGAGGTCCTCCTGCTGGACCTCAGCGGCACACGCCGGGCAGGTGAGGGTCGCCATGGCGTCCTCCGGGACGGCGGCAGGGTAAGTGTCCACGAGAGCCTAACGCGCCAGGGGTGGCCCAGGGTGCCCGGCCCGAGCCCGGCCGGCCAGTAGCATCGCGCGTAGGCGGCACCGATCGGGAAGGGGCACAGATGACCACTTACCCGCTCAGTGCGGAGCACCGGGCGCTCCGCGACACGGTCGCTGAGTTCGCCCGCACCGTGGTCCGGCCGGTGATCGGCGGCTACTACGAGCGAGCCGAGTTCCCCTACGACCTGATCGCACGGATGGCCAAGCTGGGCCTGTTCGGGCTGCCGTTCCCCGAGGAGTTCGGCGGGATGGGCGGTGATCTGTTCGCCCTCGGCCTGGCGCTGGAGGAACTGGCCCGGGTGGACTCCTCGGTGGCCATCACCCTGGAGGCCGCGGTGGCGCTGGGCGCGATGCCCATCTACCGGTTCGGCACCGACGAACAGCGCCGCCGCTGGCTGCCCGCGCTGTGCTCGGGCGAGCGGGTGGCCGCGTTCGGGCTGACCGAGGCGGGCGGCGGCACGGACATCCCGGGCGGCATGCGCACCACGGCGCGGGTGGACGGGGAGTCGTGGGTGATCGACGGGAGCAAGTCGTTCATCACCAACGCGGGCACCTCGATCACCTCGCTGGTCACCGTGCTGGCGCTGACGGGTGAGGCAGACGCGGCCGGGCCGGGCCGGCGGGAGATCTCGGCCATCGTGGTGCCGTCCGGGACCCCGGGCTTCACGGTCGGCCGGGAGTACTCCAAGGTCGGCTGGTGCGCGTCGGACACCCGCGAGCTGGCCTTCTCCTCCTGCCGGGTGCCCGCGGAGAATCTGCTCGGGCCGCGCGGCCGCGGCTACGC
The DNA here is from genome assembly GCA_963717125.1 of uncultured Actinomycetes bacterium. Taxonomy (GTDB): domain Bacteria; phylum Actinomycetota; class Actinomycetes; order Streptosporangiales; family Streptosporangiaceae; genus RYN-230. The sequence goes on along the minus strand of CAVQVG010000007.1, from coordinate 231,339 downwards.
CCAGTTCCTGGAGATCCTGGACGAGGGCCGGATCGCCATCGCCGCGCTGGCCACCGGGCTGGCCCAGGGCTGCCTGGATGAGTGCCTGCGCTACGTGGCGGAGCGGACCGCGTTCGGCCAGCCGCTCGGCCAGTTCCAGGCCACCCAGTTCACCGTGGCTGACATGGCGGCCCGGGTGCACGTAGCCCGGCTGGCCTGGTACGACGCGGCCGCGCGGCTGGCCGCCGGGCAGCCGGCCAAGCAGCAGGCGGCGATAGCCAAGCTGGTCGCGTCCAACTCGGCCATGGACAACGCGCGGGACGCCACCCAGCTGTTCGGCGGCTACGGGTTCATGAACGAGTTTCCGGTCGCCCGGTTCTACCGGGACGCCAAGGTGCTGGAGATCGGCGAGGGCACCTCCGAGGTGCAGCGCATGATCATCGCCCGCGAGCTCGGCCTGCGCCAGGGCCTGCCGCCGGGCCTGGCCTAGCGGGGGTACTTGTGCGCGAAGAGCCCCAGGGTGAAATGGCCACGCCAATGGCAGGCTCAGTGGCCACGCTGGCCTGAACCGGCCGATCCCCGGGGTATTGACCAGGTTTCGTGCGGCCGGCGGCGACCAGCTGATCCGGTTAACCGGCTCCGCCGAAATGTAGTCGGGTAATTACACATAGTGAAACGAGCGTGGCCAGTGTTGACTGTGTTGATCTCTGGGCCCAGCTAGCTGTAGCCCTGGGCGCTCCTTGCCCGAACCCGGCACGGCGACCTCGGTAGACCGGGCATACTGAGGGCTTTCCGGACACTGCTCGCAACGCGGAACGGCTGACGCAACCAGCACACTTGGCGCTCTGAGCACGGAACTGCTTAGTTAGGCCAGAACGAACCCCCGCTGTAGCGCCAGAGAGTACCCTGCTGAGGTCGAGCTATCCGGCAAACATCACGTTAGAAGAGTGTTTTCCTGCATAAGGTATTGATCAAGGCCGATGGTGAGACGTTATGGTTAGCCCTTGGCCGCGCCCGTGCGCGGGGCTCACAGAATCGTCACCCGGGAAGGGGTGCGTCATGTCAGTTCCGCCGCCAGTCCCGCGGGCCTGCTGGCTCGCCACACTAGCCAGGTGAAAGGTGCAGAGGCTGTGCGGTCCCGCAGCAACAAGGCCGGCGTCCGGCCAGCTGACGACTCAGGGTCAGCCGACCCGTCCACCGGCGCCGGATTGGCGTCCCGTGCACCCGCCGACGTTGACGGGCGGGAGGGCGGCGCCGACCCGGGGAGCAATGGGCAGGCCAGTACCATCCAGCAGCGGTCGGGGTCGCGCCGTGGGCTGAAGAACTGGCGGGTGCGATCGCGGCTCGTCCTGCTGATCGCGATCCCCACGCTGACCGCTGTGGTGCTCGGCGGTATCAGCATCCTCTCCTACGCGCGCAGCGCCAGCGCGGACGGGCGGGTCCAGCAGCTCGCGACGCTGAGCTCGAACATCACCGTGCTCGCCCAGCAGCTCGAGGAGGAGCGGGACCGCACCGTCTACTACATCGCGCTCGGTGGGGACGGCGGCCGGACCCAGGCGCTGGCCGCGCCCAAGGCCGGCGGCCAGACCGCGGCCGAGCTGGGCGTCATCCACCAGGACTACGTGCTGACCAACCAGTCGGTCAGCACGGTGATGCGGGAGCTCGGCCAGGTCGGCAGTGGCTTCTCGCCGCAGGCCCAGCAGGAAGCGGTGACCGCGCGCACCGCGCTGCAGAACCTGGCCTTCCTGCGCCAGGCCTCGACCTCGACCAACCTGCCTGCACTGGTCGTGGTGCAGAAGTACACCGGGCTGATCAACGACCTGCTGGCCCTGATCGACGTGACCGGCCAGGGGACCAGCGATGCCACGCTGGCCCAGGCCATCCGGGTGCTCGGCCTGGTCTCCAGGGAGAAGGAGGAGGCCTCCGAGCAGCGCGGCATCCTCACCATGGGGCTGCTGACGCAGAATCTCACCGCCACCGCCCTGTCCTCGCTCAACGCGGCGATCTCTGAGCAGGCGAGCAACCTGCAGTCCTTCAACACCGCGGCCAGCCCCGCGCAACGCCAGCTCTGGAACAACAGCATCTCGTCCATCGTGTTCCAGGCCAACGAGGAGGAGATCCAGGCGATCTCCACCCAGCAGGACCTGCAGTCGCTGCGCACCGACCCGACCAACGTGGACGACTGGTACGGGGCCATGACGAACGAGATCGACACCCAGATGGGGTCGGTCGAGCATTCGCTGAACGGCCAGATCACCTCGCGTGCGGCCCTGCTGCACAAGGACGCGCTGACCTACGCGATCGCGGTCGGGCTCGCGGTCCTCATCGTGCTCGCCCTGGCCTTGTTCCTCACCGTGGTCGTCGGGCGGTCGATGGTTCGCCCGCTGCGGCGACTGCGGGCGGGTGCGCTGGAAGTGGCCGGTGTGCGGCTGCCGGACATGGTCCGCCGGATGAGCGAGTCCGACGGGGCCGGCGTCTCGTTCGATGTCGCGCCCATCGACGTGGATTCGTCCGACGAGATCGGTGAAGTCGCGCGGGCGTTCGACCAGGTCCACCGGGAAGCGCTCCGGCTGGCGGCGAACGAGGCCGCGCTGCGCGGCAACGTCAACGCGATGTTCGTGAACCTGTCCCGGCGCAGCCAGTCGCTGGTGGAACGGCAGATCCGGCTCATCGACGACCTGGAGCAGGGCGAGCAGGACCCGGAGCGGCTGTCCAACCTGTTCCAGATGGACCACCTGGCCACCCGGATGCGGCGCAACTCGGAAAACCTCCTGGTCCTGGCCGGCCACGAGGTCTCCCGCCGGTGGAACCAGCCGGTCGCCCTGGTGGACGTGCTCCGCGCGGCGGTGTCCGAGATTGAGCAGTACGAGCGGGTCTCGATGAACGTCCAGCCGGGCATCGCGGCGCGCGGCCAGGCGGTCAACGACGTGGTGCACTTGGTCGCGGAACTGGTGGAGAACGCCACCTCGTTCTCCTCGGCGGAGACCCCGGTGACGGTGTCCGGGCACCTGCTGAACAGCGGCGGGGTGTTGCTGGACATCAGCGACCAGGGCGTGGGCATGGGCGCCGAGGAGATGGCGCACGCCAACTGGCGGCTGGATAATCCGCCGGTGGTGGACGTCGCGGTGTCCCGCCGGATGGGCCTGTTCGTGGTCGCCCGGCTGGCCGCCCGGCACGGCATCCGGGTCCGGCTCCGGCCCGCCCCGACCGGCGGCCTGACCGCGCTGGTCTGGCTGCCCGACGAGACCGTCACCCACGAGGGCGCCGGTTCCGGGCCCGGGTCGCGCCGGTTCGAGCGCAACGGCGGCTCCCCGGACTCCATCGAGCCGCTGGCGAACGGTCAGCTCAGCCCCGAGTGGGGCGGGCGCGGCGGGCGCAGTGCGGCCGAGGAAGCAGTGGAAGCGGCGCGTACGCCGCGGTTCACCCCGCTGAACACGGAAAACGGGGATGCCGCGGCTACCGCTGGCTTCCCCGCGGTCAACCCGTCCTGGGACGACCCGCTGACCAGGTCGTCGGGCAACGCCTGGGAGAACGGCAAGCCGCCCGGGACCGGCTGGGACGATGCGCCGGCCAAGCCGGCCGGGACCGGCTGGGACGACGCGGCCGCCAAGCCGCCGGCGAGCCCCGGCTGGGGCGAGGCCGCGGACAAGGACGCCGGCCCGTCCTGGGACGACGCTCCGGCCCCGTCGGCCGGATCGACCTGGGAAGAGCCGCTCAGCCCGCCCGCGGCGGCGCCGCCGCCGGCCGCGGCCACCGGGCCACTCCCGTCGGTGCCCGGTAACGGCGGCCCGGCCCCGTCCTTCGGGACGCCGCGGTCCGTTGACTCGCCCGGCCTGCCCACCCGGCTGCCATCCCGCCCGGCCCGTGGCTTCGGCAACGGCGGCACCAACGACTCCGGGCCGATCCGGCGCGAGGTCGTGGTGCCCCCGGCCGCGCCGCTCGGTCAGGGCAACCGGCTGCCTATCTTCGAGTCGGTCGAATCGGACTGGTTCCGTCGCGGCAGGCACAGCGCCGAGCGAGCCAACGCGCCGAGCGGGCAGAGTGGGCCGAGCGCGCCGAGCGGGCAGAGCGTGGCCCCGGCCGAGAGCGCGCCGAGTTGGACTTCTGCGGCCGACGAGGGCTGGCGGGCGGCGGAAGCAGTGAGCAAGCCGGCCTCCGGTGGGGTAACCCTGTCCGGCCTGCCGAAGCGGGTGCCCAGGGCCAACCTGGTGCCCGGAACGGTCGGGGCGAACGCCCAGGCCGCACCGCAGCAGGCCCGGTCGGCCGCGATAACCAGGGACCGGTTCGCCGCCTTCCAGCGCGGTGTCCGTGAAGCACGCGCCGCTGCAGACACCGATGAGGATGGTAGCAGTGAGGGAGACGGTGTTACATGAGGGGTGGCGACGGCTTTGCCGCACGTGCTGAGGCTTCTTATGGTGGGGTCGCCGAGAAAGGAGGGTTCGTGAGTCCGCTAACCCGTCCCATCCAGGACCTGAACTGGCTGATCACGAACTTCGTGGAAAGGGTCCCGTCCGTCGCGCATGCCATCGTGGTCTCGTCAGACGGGCTGCCCCTGGCGTTCTCGAACGGCTTCCCAGCCGACCGCGTGGATCAGCTCGCGGCGGTGACCTCTGGGTTGACCAGCCTGACGCAGGGTGCGTCACGGGTCTTCGAAGGCGGGCCGGTCACCCAGACGGTCGTGGAGATGCAGCGGGGCCTGCTGCTAGTGATGGCTATCAGCGACGGATCGAGCCTGGCTGTGCTCGCATCCGCCGACTGTGACATGGGCCTGGTGGCCTACGAGATGGCGCTCATGGTGGAGCGTGTTGGCCGCGCCCTGACGCCTGATATGCGCGGGGCGCTGCGGTCGGAGGATGGCAGATAGTGGTGACAGGAGAGACCGTTGTCCGGCCCCGGCCTGGATGACTGGCCGCCGACGGGGGGCCAGCGTGGCTCCGGCTCCGGCGGCGAAAAGCGTTCACATGGGGCCGAACCATCTGGGAGCGGACTGGTCCGGCCATATGCGGTGACCGGGGGCCGGACGAAGCCCCGGTACCAGCTCCAGATCGAGGCGATGGTGGCCGCGTCTCACTATGAGGCGCGGGATCTGTCGAGCCTGAGCCCGGAGTGCCAAGCCATCCTCGGGTTCTGCCGCGATTGGCGTTCAGTGGCGGAGATCTCGGCTGTGCTCAGGATGCCCCTGGGCGTAGCCCGTGTCCTCGTCGCTGACATGGCGGTGGAAGGGCTAGTCCGGGTGCACCAGCTGGACCATGCACATGGCCGCCCAGATCTCAACCTGCTCGAAAGGGTGCTCAGTGGACTTCGCAAGCTCTAGTCCCGTGCGGGGCACGGCTGGGGATACCGCCGCGATGACGTCGGTCAAGATCGTCGTCGCGGGTGGTTTCGGCGTTGGTAAGACCACATTCGTCGGATCGGTGTCGGAGATCACCCCGCTGACCACCGAGGCAGTCATGACGTCAGCCAGTGCTGGGGTCGACGATCTGTCGGCGGTACCGGACAAGACCACGACCACGGTGGCCATGGACTTCGGCCGGGTGACGCTGGACGCCGGACTGATCCTCTACCTGTTCGGCACGCCTGGGCAGCACCGGTTCTGGTTCATGTGGGACGACCTGATCCAGGGCGCGATCGGCGCCGTGGTGCTGGTGGACACCCGCCGGCTGGCCGACTCCTTCCCGGCGGTGGACTATTTCGAGACCGCGGGCCTGCCGTTTATCGTAGCCATCAACGGCTTCCACGGTGAGTTCCCGCATGGTGTGCAGGACGTGCAGGAGGCCCTCTCGGTCAGCCCGAACGTCCCGGTCGTAAATTGCGACGCGCGGGGCCGGAAGTCCACCAAGTTGACGCTCATCGCGCTGGTCGAGCACGCCATGACCATGCAGTTGAGCGCTCGCTAAGCAGCGGCCAGGCACGGCCCGCGCCGGGTGCAGGCGCTGGCGCGAGGACACCACAGCAGGCGCTGCCGCACCGAGGCGGCAGTGTCTGCTGTAATGTTCAGGCGCTGTTGTCCGGGGCGGTAGCTCAGCCGGTCAGAGCAGCGGACTCATAATCCGTCGGTCGTGGGTTCGAGCCCCACCCGCCCCACCCATAGCCCCACCGGTTGTGAGCTGCGGCGTTGTGGCCCTATAGGAATCTGTGGTGCTGGCTCCGTGTTAGCACGAAGGTTCGAGGGAGTCATGACGTGATTAAGCTCAGAAAGCACAACGCCGATGCGGCGCTGGCACCGCCGTTCGAGGGACATGGACCGGACGGAGCGGAGCGGGCGACATTCGCCGCGGGATGTTTCTGGGGTGTCGAGGCGGCTTTCCGCCAGGTCCATGGGGTGGTGCGGACCGCTGTCGGTTATACCGGCGGCCATGTCGCGGACCCCACCTACGAACGGGTCTGCAGGCACCGCACCGGCCACGCTGAGGCGGTCGAGGTGTGGTTCGACCCGGCCCAGGTCAGCTACGCGGACCTGCTTGAGGTGTTCTGGCGGATCCACAATCCGACCACCCGTAACCGCCAGGGCCTCGATTTCGGCAGCCAGTACCGCTCAGCGATCTTCTGCCATGACGCTGGCCAGCAGGCAGCCGCGGTCGCATCGCGCGATGCCGAGCAGCAATCGCACCGGCGGCAGGTCGTCACGCAGATCACCCCGGCGGCTGCGTTCTACCGCGCCGAGGAGTATCACCAGCGTTACCTCGAAAAGCGTGGCCGCCCCGGCTGCGCAGCCACCATCCGGTAAACAGGCGATCAGCCGCTGGCGGGTTGTGCATTCAGCGGCGAGCGGCCGGTGCCGCCTGTCTGTCACATCCGCTCGATGTCCGGTGTCAATGTGCTGACGCCCGGGGCCGGTGTGACCAACGGCCGGGCCCCGGAAGCCGTAGACCCGGACTCGCCGGTCCGGGCGGCGACGAGACTGGAGGTAGATCACCAATGCAGGCAAGGATCACTAACCCGGCGGTGAGCGTGGCCGGCGCCATGGCGGCCCTGCAGGCCCTGGGGGACGCCGCTGGCAAGAGCGGGGTCCCGCACTCCACGGTCCATCTTGTCGGCATGCGCGTCAGCCAGATCAACGGCTGCGGGGTGTGCCTCGATGGCGCCTGGCGCTTCCAGCGGACGGCCGGGGAGACGGACGAGCGCCTCTTCGCGCTGGCCGGCTGGCGGGAGGCGCCCTACTACAGCGACGCCGAGCGAGCGGCGCTGGCACTCGCCGAGGCCGTCACCCGGCTCGCCGATCACCCTGACCCGGTCCCCGACGAGATCTGGGCCGAGGCCGCCCGCCACTTCGACGAGCAGGCGCTCGCGGGCCTGGTGCTCGCCATCGCCAACCAGAACCTCTGGAACCGGCTGAACGTCGCGACCCGCCAGGTAGCCGGCGAGTGGAAGCCCGACGCGGCCGGCGAGTGGAAGCCCGACGCCTGACCAGGGGGTGCCAGGCCCGCAGCCCCGACGTCAGAAGATCTCCGTCACCGGGTCGACCAGGATCAGCAAGCGAGCAGTGGAAATAGCGGTGACGACGCTGTCAGGAGCCGTCGGCAGTTACTGGGTTTTCAGGCGGGACTTGGCAGGCCACATCGGCAGCAGTTCCTTGGCGAGGGTCACGTTGACCACGATGGCGGCGCCCAGGTATCCCGCCGCGAAACCATCGGCGATCGCTACCCAGCCGCCGATCTTGCTGACGTCGGTGCTCCAGCTGGCCGTGGCGCCCAGGTCGGCGATGGCGAGTACCACGAGCACTATGAATGCCAGCGTGAACGGCGCGAAGGCGGCCAGGCTGATGCTTGACGCGCCAATCGCGAACACCGCGGTAAACAGCGCCCACATAATCAGCCACGCGGCGAAGGCGTGGTCGAAGGCGACGGGGCCGGCGGCGGCGATGATCGGGCCAGCGAAGAACTTCAGTATCAGGGCGGTGGAAAACAGGAATCCCGCGTAGCCTACGCCGAACGTGCCGCCGAACAGTTCCCCGCTGCGAAACTCCCAGAGCCCGCCGATGAGCAGCCCGACGGCGCCGATCCCGAAGCAGGTGGCGATGAAGATATAGTTCGCGGCGCTCGACAGGATCCCGGTCTCGACTAACCCGAGGAATCCGACGGCGAACGCGAATGCGAAGGCCGACAGCGGGACCCCAGGCGCCGTGGCCGGGTAAGCGTGGCCTGGCCCGGGGGCCCACGCGACCGCAGCCGGCTCGCCGACCTGCCTGGTCTCCGGGCCCGGGGTGCGGGCCGCTCGTCGTGTGTGGTCATGTTGTGCTCCTTCGCGATGACCGCTTACCTGAACCTGGATCTGGGTCCGGCGGGCCCTATCTCGCCGGTCGGCCCGGGAGATAGGGAAGCACCACTAACATCGTGGTGTTCGAAGTACGCAACAGCACCAGCTGCCACAGGAACGGAAGCTCGCTGTGCCGTACGGGAAATCCGGGTTCAGGCCGCGCCGGGGGCAACTTGCCCTTAATCGTAGGTGTTTCGAAACCGATTGCAAGATCGGCGGAACGGCGAGCGCGCCGTTACCCGGGGCCACCCGCAGCGGGCAGGCTGGGGGGCAGGCAGCGGATGATCTGGACGTCACCGGTGAGCCGGGCCGTTCCGTCGGCGTGCGGAACGAGCACGGTCATGCCGCGGCGCAGCGGCAGCGAGCCGCCCTGCTCGGTGTCCAGGGTGCCGGCGCCGCGGGCGACGATCCAGACCGCATATCCGGCCGGCACCTCGAGGTCCCGGCCCGGCTGGAGCAGTTCGGCCCGGAAGAACGGGTCCGCGGCTGGCGGCAGCAGCCGGGTAATACCGCCGCCGCCCGCGCCGGGTGATTCCGGCCTGCGGTACGTCGCGGCCAGCCGGTCCGCGTCCCATCCGGAGCGGTCCACGGCCGCGAGCGCGCGGGCGTAGCCCAGGCCGAGGCTGCCGAGCTCGGTGCCGTCGTCCAGGAAGCCGCGCCATTCCAGCAGGATGGACTGGTCGGTCGGCTCCTGCAGTTCGGCGAGGAACACCCCGGGGCCGATGGCGTGCGGCGTGCCGGCCGGCACCAGCACGCTGTCGCCGTGGGCGACCGGCACCCGGTGCAGCGCGCCGAGCAGCGCGGGCACGTCCTGGGTGGCGACCCAGCCGGCCAGCACGCCGGCCGGGATCTCGTCGCGGAAGCCGAGGTAGACACAGGCGTCGGCGGCGCCGGTGCTGAGCACGATCCAGGCTTCCGTCTTACCGTGCGGGCAGCCCAGGTTGGCCCGGCTGTAGGCCTGGTCCGGGTGGGCGTGCACGGGCAGCCGCTGGCCCGCGTCGAGCAGCTTGACCAGCAAGCCGGTATCGGCGCCGTACGCCGCCGCGTGCCCGGCGCCGAGGAACCACTCCGGCTGCTGCGCGACGGCGTCGGCCAGCGTGCGGCCGTCGGGCAGCTGGCTCAGTCCCGCCTGCTGCTCGCCGAACGCGGTCGTGGTCAACGCGACCCAGTCCTCCGGGCCGTCAGCCGCGGCACCGAGTCCGCGGAAAGCCGCGATCTCCGCGCCACCCTGGTAGAACCGTTGCAGCTGGTTGGGGCCCAAGACGAACAACCGTGCCTCCTGCGCTGTCCCGCGGCTGAAAGATCCTTGACAGCCAATTAATGCGGTGTTAACTTACCGAAAACCTTGTTAACCACCAAACAACAGAACAACTGTCACACGTCGTGCTTTTATCCTGACAACGTTGTCTGACAACGTTGTCAGATCGGCTTGCCGAGAGTGGGTGCCGCATGACCCCAGACGAACCAGCGCCCGGCAGCAGCCCGGCGCCCAGCCGCCCCGCCACCGAGGAGCCACCCCGGGTCGAGGTGCGCAATCTGGCCAAGCGCTACGGCAGCGTGCACGCGCTGCGCGATGTGAACATGAAGCTGCACGCGGGGGAGATCGTCGGGCTGGTCGGGGACAACGGGGCCGGTAAGTCAACCCTGGTCAACCTGATCGCGGGCGCGCTGCAGCCGACAGCGGGGTCGATCCTGCTGGACGGGAAGCAGGTCAGCTTCCGGTCCCCGATCGAGGCTCGCGCGGCCGGCATCGAGACCGTCTACCAGGACCTGGCGCTGGCGCCTGACCTGAGCATCTGGGCCAATATGTTCCTCGGCCGGGAGAAGGTCGTGTCCGGGCCACTGGGCTGGCTGGGCTGGCTCGACCGCAAGGCGATGATGGCCGAGACGGCCAAAGACCTGGAGCGGACCCGGATCAGGATCGCGTCGGTGGGCAGCCGGGTCGGCCGTCTGTCCGGGGGGCAGCGGCAGGCGGTCGCGGTGAGCCGGGCGGTGGCCTGGGGCTCGCGGGTCGTGCTGATGGACGAGCCGACCGCGGCGCTCGGCGTCGAGCAGCAGGCCCGGGTCGGCCAGCTCATCCAGACCGTCGCCGGGCAGGGCCTGCCGGTGCTGTTGATCAGCCACAACCTGCAGCAGGTGCACGCCATCTGCGACCGCATCGTGGTGCTGTTCCACGGGGCGACGGTGGCCGACCTGCGGCCGGAGGACACCGAGATCGACGACATCGTCGGCTGGATCACCGGCTCGGCCATCGCTTCGAACAGGAAGGCCGGCTGATGGCGGCCCCGGCGACCGACGTGGTCCAGGCGGAGCCGCCCGCCCGTGAGGACGTGCCCGCGTTCCAGCGGATCATGGAGCGGCTCGGCCCGCTCTGGACCCTCGGCGTGCTGGTCATCCTGGTCGTCATCTTCGGCGTGCTGTCCCCGGAGCTGTTCACCAAGGCGGCCTGGCTGTCCACGTCGAGCTACGCCGTCGAATACCTGATCCTGGCGGTGGGCCAGACCTTCGTCATCATCACCGCCGGTATCGACCTGTCCGACGGCGCCATCCTCGGGTTCAGCGCGATGGCCGGCGCGGTGCTGATGAACAACATGCTCACCGGGCACAGCTCCGGCGCGGTGGCCTCGATCGCCGGGATAGCCGTGATGATCGGCACCGGCACGGCCATCGGCGTGCTCAACGGCCTGATCATCACCCGGATCAAACTGCCGCCGTTCATCGTCACGCTGGGCACGCTGACCGCCGTCACCGGCGCCACCGATCTGCTCAACAACGGCGGGGAGGTCACCAACCTGCCGCCGTTCATCGCGAACCTGGGCAACGACAGCCTGCTGTCCGGCTGGCTGCCCGTCCCGGTCCTGGTCGCGCTCGTCATCGCCATCGTCTTCGGGCTGATCCTGGCCAGGACCCGGTTCGGGGTGCGCACCTACGCCATCGGGTCCAACGACACCGGGACCAGACGGGCCGGCATCCGGGTGGACCGGCACCTGGTCATCGTGTACGGGATCTCCGGCTTCCTGGCCGGGGTAGCCGGGCTGATGGTGACCGCGAACTTCTCGTCCGCCTCGTCACTGGCGGGCGCGAACGACGAGCTGTACGCGATCGCCGCCGTGGTGATCGGCGGCGCCAGCATCTTCGGCGGCCGGGGGACCATCTTCGGCACCGTCATCGGCACGGCCATCCTGTCCGTGCTGACCACTGGCCTGGTCCTGGCCAATATCGCCCCGTTCTGGCAGCAGGTCGCCATCGGCGGGGTGGTCATCGCCGCCGTGGCGGTGGACCGGGTGCGCACCAAAGCAGGCACGGATTGACACGGGCGGAGCCCCGCCCGCCCACTCAGGGCGCTCAGACCAGGGCGCTCAACAGAGGGTGCGGCGGCCCAGCACAGGCAACCGCGCAGAGCGGCGTCGGTTAACAATGAAGGAGAGTGTCATGCGGAATGGTTTCCCGGGCCGCGCCCCGGGCCGTCAGGTAACCCGGCGGCAGCTGGCCAGCCGGGGCACCGCGTGCGTCGCCGGGGTAGCCGCGGCGGCGCTGGCCGCGGTGGGCTGCGGAAGCTCATCGGGCAACGGCTCGTCGGGCTCCTCAGGGTCGTCCGGCAAGCACTACACGATCGCGCTGGTTCCCGGGCTCACCACGGACCCCTTCTACATCACCATGCACGCGGGTGCCGCGGCCGAAGCCAAGAAGCTCGGGGTGACGCTCACCTGGCAGGGTGGGACCGCGTTCAGCCCGACCACCCAGCTCCCAGTGGTCAACTCACTGCTGGCCAAGCACCCCAACGCGCTGCTCATCGCGCCGACCGATGTCAAGGCGCTGCAGGCGCCGATCCAGAAGTTCGTCAACGCGGGCATCCCGGTCATCGCGGTGGACACCACGATCGACGACACCAGCCTGCTCACCAGCGCCATCACCTCCAACAACGCGCAGGGCGGCGCGGCCGCGGCGGATACCATCGCCAAGCTGGCGCACGACAAGGGCCAGGTCGCCGTGGACAACGTCACGCCCGGCATCTCGACCACCGATGCCCGGCAGTCCGGCTTCCTGGCTGAGATGAAGAAGTACCCCAATATGAAGGTCGTGGCGGTCGAGTACAACAACGACAGCGCCACCACCGCCGAGAGCCAGGTGCGCAACCTGATCCTGAGCCATCCCGGCCTCGTCGGGGTGTTCGGCACCAACCTCTACGGCGCCCAGGGCGCGGGCACGGCGGTGGACGCGGCCGGCAAGAAGGGCAAGGTCTTCGTGGCCGGCTACGACGCCGAGCCCGCCGAAGTAAACCTGCTCAAGAAGGGTGTCATCAACATCCTGGTCATCCAGCAGCCCGCGGTCGAAGGTGCGGACGCGGTGCAGTACGCGTACGACAAGCTGACCGGGAAGACCTCGGCGTTCCCGAAGAACACCCTGGTCAAGAACGTGGTCGCGACCACCGCGAACGCGTCGTCGCCGAGCGTGTCCAAGTACTTCTACCTGTCCTCCTTCTCGGGCTGACCGGCAGGAGCACACCGCTCGTGGTCTGCAGCACATCCCGCCGCAGCGGCGGGGCAGCGGTCGCGGCCAGGCCGGGGAGGCTTGCCATCCCCCGGTCCCGGTCGGCCGCGCGCCTGCGTTCATGCTGGTCGGCATGCTGATCGTTAATCCCAACATCGCCACTGACCGGACCATCCCGCTCAGTGTGCTGGTCCCGGGCAGCGTGCACCGGACCGGGACGGCGGTGACCACGCTGGGTGGCAAGGGCGTCAACGTGGCCCGGATAGGCCGGGCCTTTGGCCATCGAGCCGTCGTCGTCACGTTTGTCCCGGCGGACAGCGCCGGTCAGCTCCGCCAGCTGGCCGCGGCCGAGCAGGCCGAGCTGGCCGGCGTGCCGGCGGCGGGCACCGCCCGGGCGGCGTCCATATTGCTCGAGGGTTCCGGGCGGGTCACCGTGCTCAACGAGCCGGGCCCGCCCCGCGGGGCGGGGGAGTGGGAGCAGCTCCTGGCCGAGGTCGGACGCCGGGTCCCTGGCCACGAAAGCCTGGTGTGCTCGGGGAGCCTGCCGCCTGGGTCGCCCACGGACGCCTACGCGCAGATCGTGGCCATCGGGCAGCGGGCTGGGCTGCGCACCGTCGTCGATGCGGCCGGCCAGGCGCTGGCCGCGGTCCTCCCGGCCCACCCGGACGTGGTCAGCCCCAACCTGTCGGAAGCCGAGTCGCTGTTGCACGGGCCGTCCGTGGAAGGGGTCGAGCCGGACGGCGCCGACATCGCGCGGCGCGCCACCGACGCCGCCCGCGGCCTGGTCGCCCGGGGGGCGAGGCGCGCCATCGTGAGCGCGGGCAGTCACGGCGCCGCGTTCAGCGACGCGGACCGGACGATGTTCTGCCCGGCCCCCACAGTCACCGTGGTCAGCCCGATAGGCGCGGGCGACTCGCTGGTCGGCGGCCTGGTCCACGCGCTGGAGGACGGCCAGGATTGGCCCGCGGCGGTGGGCTACGCGATCGCGGTGGCCGCCGCGTCGTGCGAGCAGGAGCTGGCCGGCGGCGTTGACGTGGCGCGGGTGGCCGGCCTGGTCGCGCCGACCCCAGGGGTGCGCTGATGGCCAAGCCGACCATCCATGACGTCGCCCGGCTGGCCCAGGTGAGCATCAAGACCGTGTCCCGGGTCACCAACGGCGACAGCTACGTCGCGGCGGACACCGCGGATCGGGTCCGCCGGGCCATCGAGGAACTGGGGTATCTGGCCAACCCCAACGCCCGCTCGCTCCGGATCGGGCGGGACGACGCGGTGGGCCTGATCGTCGAGTCGATCGGTGACCCGTTCTTCGCGTCGGTCACCGAGGCGGTGGAAGAGGCGGCCCGCGAGGCCGGCCTGTTCCTCCTGGTGGCCAGCGCCGGGCAGACGCCAGACCAGGAACGAGCGGCCGTGCGCGGCCTGCTCAACCGGTCGGTCCGCGGGCTCATCATCGTGCCCTGCCACCTCAGCTACGGGACAGAGCGGCTGCTGAAGCGGCCGGAGAACGTGCCGGTGGTGTTCGCCGACCGGCCGCCGGAGAACCTGGACGCCGACGTCGTCATGATCGACAACGCGGCCACCGGGCACATCGCGGCCAGGCACCTGATCAGCCACGGGCACCGCCGCATCGCGTTCGTGGGCACCGAGGTTGACCAGTACGCGGTGGGCGCCCGGCTGGGCGGCTACCGCGGCGCACTCGAGGAGCACGGCCTGGCGTTCGATCCCGGGCTGGTTGTCTCGCGCGATCTTGCCTCGCACCGTCCCGCCGGGGACGGCGGTCTGCTGCTCAGCCGGGTGCTCGCCGATGCGGACCCGCCCACCGCGGTGCTCTGCGGCAACCTGCTGGCCGGCGTGGACACGGCCCGCGAACTGCACCGGACCGGGCGCACCGATGTGGCCATGGTGAGCATCGACGACTTCCCGGTCGCCGACTCGCTCGACCCGGCCATCACCGTGGTCACCCAGTCCCCGGAGCTGATGGGACGCCAGGCGTTCGAGCTCCTTCTGGATCGCATCGCGGGCGAGGAATCCGGGCCTCGCCGGGTGGTGCTGCCGACCACCTTCATCGTCCGGGGATCCGGTGAGATCCCGTATCCGCACGACCCACGAGGAGAACCCTGGTGACCGACACCCACCCGACGGCGGCCGCGCGAGCCGGGCTGGCCGCCGTGGCCGCCCAGGACGGCACGCTGGCCATCGTGGCCATGGACCAGCGCAACACACTGCGGCGGATGCTCACCGCGGTCAGCCGGCCACCGACCCGGGCGAGCTCCGCTCGTTCAAGGCCGACGTTGTCGAGGCGCTGAGCCCGGCGGCCAGCGCCGTGCTGCTGGACCCGGAATTCGGCGTGCCGGCCGTGCGCGAGGCGGGTGTCATGGCGGTCGGCTGCGCCACCCTGGTCGCGGTCGAGCCGGCCGACCGGGACAGCTGGGCGGGCGAGCCCCGGGCTCGCCGCGACCCGGAACGCACCGCGTCCTGGGTCCGTGACATGGGCGGGGACGCGGTCAAGCTGCTGGTCCAGCTGCGCCCGGACCGGCCGCGGCGGCCCGGGGAGCCAGACCTGGTGGCCGAGGTCGTGCACGTCGTGGCGGCCGTGGTGGACGACTGCGCCGCGGCCGGCGTTCCGTCCGTGGTCGAGACGCTGCTGTACCGCCTGCCGGGCGAGGATCCGCTGCCGGACCGCCGCCGCGCCGACCTGATCGTCGAGTCGGCGCGCATCCTCACTGAGACCCGGCCCGACCTGCTCAAGCTGGAGTACCCGGTGGATGCCCAGGGCTGCGCGGCGGTGGCCGGCGCCGTCACGGTGCCGTGGGCCATGCTGTCCGCGGGCATGCCGTTCCCGGCTTTCCTCGAGGCGGTGAGCACGTCCTGTGACCATGGCGGGGCTTCCGGCTTCATCGCAGGCCGGGTGTACTGGCAGGAAGCGGTGGCCATGACGGGCGCGGCCCGCAAGGAATTCCTCGCCACCGTGGGCCGGCCGCGGCTGGAGCAGTCCATCGCGGCCATGTCCGGGCGGGCCCAGCCGTGGGACAGGGCCAGCCAGCCCAGCCGGTGAACGCCGGCCGCGCGCTGCTGGTCGGGGTCGACGTCGGGACGACCAGGATCAAGGCTGGCCTGGTGGACGTGGCCGGGCACGAGCGTGGCCACGCTTCGGTGGCCACCCGGTGGCGCCGCCTGGCCACCGGTGCGGACGCCGATCCGGATGACTTCCTGCACTCCGTCCGGCAGGTGCTGGCCGAGTTGCTGGCCGCCGCGCCGCCCGGTGAGATCCTCGGCGTCGGGGTGACCAGCATGGCTGAGACCGCGATCCTGCTGGACTCCGGCGGCCGGGCGATCGGTCCGGCGGTCGCCTGGTTCGACCAGCGGGCCGCCGCCGAGCACAGTCAGATGTCGGCCGATCTCTCCGCGGCGGAGATCGGCCGGCGGACCGGCCTGACCTCCGGCCAGATTCCCACCATCGCCACCTTGCGCTGGCTGGTCCGCCAGTATCCCGCGCTGCGCCGGGCCAGCCAGGCCCTCACCGTGGCGGAATGGGTTGTCTACGGGCTGGGCGGGTCGGCCGCGGCCGAGGCTTCGCTGGCGTCCCGGACCGGGGCGCTGTCGGTGACGCAGCGGGAATGGTGGCCGGACGCGGTCCGCTGGGCCGGGCTGGCCGGCTCGATCTTCCCGGAGATCCGGGCGGCCGGCGCGTCCTGGGGCCAGGTCAGCGGGACGGCGGCCGGGCTGGGCCGGCTGGCCGGCGCGACGCTCACCGTGGCCGGCCACGACCACGTGGTGGCCTCGGTGGGCAGCGGCGTGACGGACAGCCGCCAGGCCACGGACTCGTGCGGCACGGCCGAGGCGCTGATCCGGCCGCTGGTGGCCGGCCCCGGGGTGGACCCGGCGGCGGGCATCCCGGACGGCATCTCGACCGGCTGGCATGTGCTGCCGGGGCACTACTGCCTGCTGTCCGGGCTCCGGCTCGGCATCGACTTCATCCCGCTGCTGGACCGGCTGGGCGCGCCGGCCGCCCACGGCCGTACCGCGCTGGACGAACCGGTGCTGGCCATGCTCGACGGCGCCGGGGCCGCCGCGGACCTGCCGGCCGCCGCCCGGCAGTGGCATGCCGCCCTGGCGGCCAGCGTGCACCGGGCCGCGCGGAGCCTGGACCGGCTGCGGCGGCTCGGCGGGCCGATCGCGGAGGTGCGGATCAGCGGCGGCTGGGCGGCCAACCCGGTACTGCGCCGGATGAAGGCGGCCAGCTTCCCCGGCCCGGTGTACCCCGAGATCGCCGAGGCGGGTATCCGGGGCGCCGCGCTGCTGGCCGGCCTGGCCGCCGGCGCTTACCCCTCGGCCAGCGCGTTCCCGCCGCCCCCGCTCCGCGCGCCAGCCGGCCGCGGCGAGACTGACCCTTCAGGACAGGACATTCTTGATGAACGATTTCAGCCCGGCTAGTCGGCCCGCTCCCGTCTTCACCGCCGCTTCCTCGGGCAAGGAGTTCCGGCTCGGCCGGCTGTTCGCCGCCGACGGCCGCGCGGTCATCCTTCCGGTCGACCACGGCACGATGCTCGGCCGGGTAGCGGGCCTGGAGGACCCGGTCGCCCTCGTGGCCCGGTTCCTGCCGCTGGCCTGCGACGGCTTCCTGCTCGGTCCGCGGGTGGCGGAACGGACCAGCGCCCTGTTCGCCCGCCGCGGCGCCCCGGCCCGGCTGCTCACCATCGATTCGTACTGGCGCGGCGCCCCGGCCACCCGGCACGTCCTCATCACGTCGGTGGCCCGGGCCGCGGCGCTGGGCGTGGACGGCGTCAAGGTGCTGATGCCGTGGGACACCCCGGCCGAGGAGCGGGCCGTCTGCGCCGAGCTGGTGGCCACCGTGATCGGGGAAGCCGAGCCGTTCGGCCTGCCGGTCATGGTCGAGCCGATCTGCCTGGCCGCACCCCGCCCGCCGGACGCGGTCGCCATCGAGGGGGATGGCGCCCGGATGGCGGCCGAGCTGGGCGCGGACATCATCAAGGTGATGTATCCCGGCGATCCGGATCTGCTCAGCGCCTGGTGCGCAGAACTCGGCGTCCCGCTGGTGATCCTGGGCGGCCCGGCCGGCGGCGGGACGGAGGAACTGTGCACGCTGGTCGCGGACGCGATGGCGGCCGGCGCGCGCGGCATCACCATCGGCCGGCGGGTGTGGCAGCGCCCGGTGGCGGAGGCCACCGAGGTGCTCAGCCGGCTGGCCAGCATCGTGCACCCGGGCACAGCTGTCAGCCCGGCCGGCTGAAGCCTAGGTGCCATGTCCAAACTCATCTACTTCGCGATCACCTCGCTGGACGGCTACATCGCCGACGAAGACGGCCAGTACGACTGGGCCGCACCGGACGAAGCGGCGTTCCGGTTTATCACTGACTTCGAGCGATCGATCGGCACCTGCCTGTACGGGCGCCGGGTGTACCAGGAGCTGATCTACTGGGAAACCGCGCACACCCAGCCCGGCCAGAGCGAGCTGACGCTCGACTTCGCCCGGATCTGGCAGGCGGCGGACAAGATCGTCTACTCCAGGACGCTGGACACCGTGTCCACGGCGAAGACGCGGCTCGAGCGGACGTTCGACCCGGAAGCCGTCCGGCAGCTCAAAGCACAGGCGGACCGGGATATGACCGTGAGCTATGCCAACCTGGCTGGCCAGGCCATCAAGGCCGGCCTGGTGGACGAGGTCCACCTGCTCATCTCGCCGGTCATGGTGGGCGGCGGCACCCGGGCCCTGCCGGATGGTGTCCGGGTGCAGCTCGAACTGCTCGGCCAGCGCCGGTTCGGCAGCGGCGCGGTCCACCTGCACTACCGTGTGGCCTAGCTGGAACCCGCACCGCAGAGAGGCATCCGATGAATCTGGAAGAGGCGCTGGCCAAGGTGGTCGAGCTCGGCCGGGAAGAGCTGAGTATCGTCCGCAAGCGGGCCGAGGAAAAGACCCCGGCGCGGGACAGCGGTCACGACTATAACGAGATGCGCCGGGCCGCCGACGAGCTTGATCACCACGCCCATCTGCTCCGGCGGCTGCACGACGGGGAATTCGGCGATCACTGGCGCAAGGAGAGCCGCCAGGACTGAATCGCGTCTGACCGGCCGACGGGCCCGCCGCTAGAGTCGCATCGTGATCGACTGGGCGACTGTCTCTTCGCTAGCCACCGCGGGCGGCACGCTGGTGCTCGCGGTGGCCACGTTCGCGTCGGTCCGCTCGGCTAACCGCGCGGCGCGGGCGGCCGAAGAGAGCCTGC
Organism: uncultured Actinomycetes bacterium; assembly: GCA_963717125.1. Lineage (GTDB taxonomy): Bacteria > Actinomycetota > Actinomycetes > Streptosporangiales > Streptosporangiaceae > RYN-230. Next base: position 212,374 of record CAVQVG010000007.1, on the reverse strand, counting down.
TCGATGGCTTGCGCCCGCTGCTGGTGACCTCGCGGATGCAGGACCCACCAGAGAAGATCTCGTTCGTTGACCGGCGCTGGATCAGGGTGCCCGGTGGCCACGGCGCGGTGGAGGCCAGCGACGAGGCCGTCTACCTGGCCATCGCGCTGCGCAACGTGGGCCGCGGCATGGCCGTGCTGGACCGCTGGACGGCGCAGCCGGGTATCCTCTCGTCGCCGCAGGAGCCGGACCACACCCCGCTGGACGAGTTCCGCAGGCTGAGCCGTGACCTGTACGTGCCGGCCGGCGATTTCGGGTTCTGGCAGGGCGCGATCCGGGACACCGCCGACCCGCTGTTCAGCCGCTTGCGCGAGGCCTGCCTGGGGGACGAGGGCCTCACCGTGGAGATCCTTTACGGCGACAACGACGGCGGACAGCGGACGATCACCAGGTTCGGCATGATCCCGGGCAAGGACCCGGATTCGGGTGAGCGGACCTGGTATGCGGTCACCGCCCGGCACTGGACCCTGGACCGGGCTAACCCGCGTTAGCCGCCGTCTCCCCGCAGGTGGGTGCGGTTGCGCTCATCGGTTAACTGAGCTACTGTCAAATAACTTTGAAAAACAAAGTAGTAGCTGAGGACTAGTAAATAGCGGGGGCTAGCAATGAGAGCTGAGGGCTAGTGATGATCGAGGACCGCGACACGGCTGGGGACCTGTCGGCACAAGAGTCGCTGGACCTGATCCAGACCCAGCAACGGGGCGCGGCCCGCCGTCTCTACCCGGACCCGGTGCCGCTGTTCGGCGTCTGGGGCGTGACCTGGCTGATCGGCTTCGGCGCCTGTTACCTCGCCTCATCCGGCGGCCAGTGGCATGTCGTGCCGGGCTGGGTGGCGGGTGTGCTGCTCGGCGTGGGGTCCGTGCTCTCCGCGGCCTACGTCGCCTGGCACGTGGCCAGCCGGGGCCGCGGCGTGCGGGGGCCGTCGCGCACCGTGGGAGCCAGCTACGGCTGGTGCTGGGTGCTGGCCTTCGCCGGGGTGTTCGCACTGGACATCGGCTTGACCCGGGCCGGCCTGCCGGCCCGGCTGGCCCCGCTGCTCTGGCCGGGGACCTCGGCCGTGGTGGCCGGGGTGATGTACCTCGCGGGCGGCCTGCTGTTCAGCGACCGGGTCCAGTTCGGGCTGGGCGGCTGGATGCTGGCCGTCGGCGCGGGCAGCGTGTTCGCTGGCTGGCCCGCCAACTTCGCGGTGCTGGCGCTGGCCGGCGGGGGCGGCTTCCTGGCCGCCGCCGCGTTGAGCTGGTTCCGTCGTTCCCGCGGGCCCGGAGACATGCCGACGTGACCGGCGACGTCACCGACCTGCCCGGGGACACCGCCGACGGGCAGCCCGGCGGGCCCGCGCTGCCCGTCCTCGACCCGGTCATCCACGCGCAGCCGCGGCTGCGGGTGACCGTGGCGCTGGCCGCCTTGGGGGAGGAGGACCGGATCAGTTTCCCGCGGCTGCAGGAACTGACCGGGATGACGGCCGGCAACCTGGCCACCCACCTGCGCAAGCTCGAGGAGGCCGGCTACCTCGACGTGACCAAGTCCTACCGGCGCCGTACCCCGGTCACCTGGCTCAGCCTCACCACCACCGGGCGGCGGGCGCTGGAGCAGTACACCGCCGCGCTGCACACCCTGCTCGCCAGCGCAACCCCGGATTCACCCAACGGTAAGGAGACCACCCGATGACCCAGCCCACTGGCACCGGCACCCCCGCCCGGCCGTTCCCGGCCCCGGGCGACTATCAACTCGACGCCGCGCACAGCACCATCCGGGCCCGGGCCCGGGCGATGTTCGGGCTGTTCCCGGTGACCGGCACGTTCCAGCTCCGCGGCGGCACCGTGCGGATCACCCCCGACCTGGCCGGCTGCACCGCCGAGGCGGTCATCGACGCGGGCAGCTACGCCTCGGGCAACGCGACCCGCGACGCCGACGTGACGTCGGCGACCCTGCTCGACGCGGGCCGGTTCCCCGACATCAGCTTCACCGGCTCGCGGGCCCGGGCCGAGCCGGACGGCTGGGAGCTGGACGGGTCGGTCACCGCGCACGGCGTGACCCGCGCGGTGCCGCTCCGGGTGACCGAGGCCCGCGCCGAGGGCAACACGGCCTGGTTCCGGGCCGAGGCCCGGGTGGACCGGACCTGGTTCGGCGTGACCAAGAAGAAGGGGATGGTCGGCCGCGAGGTCACGCTCAGCATCGAGGCCCGGGCGGACCGGGCCTGACGCCCGGCCCGTCCGGGCCTGTGCTGTACCTGCAGCACGGGCCTGCGGCACGGGGCCGGCTATGCGGCGATCGACACCTCGGCTGGTTCCGGCTCGGCGACGGGGCTGGCCCGGCGGCCAGTGATGGCCAGCGCGGTCAGCGCGCCGAGCAGCGACAGCCCGGCCGCGACGGCCAGCGCGGGCCGGAAGCCGCTGGTCACGTCGGCGGCTGAGCCGAGCCCGCCGTAGGCGGCGAACACCGAGGTGACGATGGCGATCGCGAACACCGCGCCGAACCGCTGCATCATGGTGCTGATCCCGGACGCCTTGCCCATCTCGGCCGGCTGCACCGAGCTGAGCACGGCGGTCGGCACGGTCGGCAGCGCCATCGAGATGCCGACCCCGGCCACCAGCAGCGCGAGCACCACGCCGGTCGTGCTGGCCGTGGGCGACATGGTGGCCGCCACCCAGCTGAACCCGGCCGCCTGCAGCAGCAGCCCACACGCGATCACCGGCCGCCGCCCGATCCGGTCCGACAGCGCGCCCGCCACCGGCGAGATCAGCATCGGGGTGACCAGCCAGGGCAGCAGCCGCAGCCCGGTAGCCAGCGGCGAGTAGCCCAGCGCGAACTGGAAGTACTGCGTGATCAGGAACGCGGCCGAGAAGGTCGAGCCGGTCATCAGGAACCCGGTCGCGTTCCCGGCCGCGAACGTCCGGATGCGCAGCAGTCGCAGCGGCAGCATCGGCTCGGCGGTCCGGGCTTCCCAGCCGAAGAACAGTACCAGCAGCGCGGCGCCGCCGGCCAGCCCGGTGATCACCTCGGCGCTGCCCCAGCCCGCCTGGCCGGCCCGGGCCAGCCCCCAGACCAGGCCGACCACACCGGCCGTGACCAGCGCCACCCCGGGCAGGTCGAGCCGGGCCGGCGGGCCATAGCTCTCCGGCAGCAGGCGCAGCGACAGCAGGCTGGCGGCCACCCCGAGCGGGACGTTGATCCAGAAGATCCAGTGCCAGTCCAGCCCTTCGGTGACCGCGCCGCCGACCAGCGGCCCGACCGCGACGGCCAGCCCGGCCAGCCCGCCGTAGATGCCGACGATGGTGCCGCGGCGCCGCGCCGGGTAGGCCGTGGTCAGGATGGTCAGGCTGAGCGGCAGCACGGCCGCGCCGCCGAGCCCCTGCACCGCCCGCGCGGCGATGAGCACGGTCGCGTCCGGTGCCACCGCGCACGCCGCCGAGGCCAGCGTGAACAGGGCCAGGCCGGCGATGAACACCCGGCGGCGGCCGAGCCGGTCGCCGAGCGCGGCCGCGGTGATGATGCCCGCCGCGAACGCGATCCCGTACGAGTTCACCGTCCATTGCAGCGTGGCCAGCCCGGCGTGCAGGTCCTGCTGCATGCGGGGCAACGCGGTGATCACCACCAGCGAATCGAGCACCACGATGAAGTAGGCCAGCGACGTCAGCGCCAGCACCCACCGCAGTCTGGAAGTGCCCATCGGAACGCCCCTCTTCCTCCACTGTCCGGCCGGCCCCAAATGGACCACAGTGCCGGCATCGGGTGTCACCAATGCAGACACCGCCGGATCGGCGGAGTGGGCGCTGCGTGGGTCAGCCGCGCATGTTGACCGCGTTCACCCGGACCGGCCGGATCGTGACCACGTACCGGGTCTGCCCCGGCTGGTCATGCACCCGCAGGTCAGAGCCGTACTTGGCGCCCACCTTGTCGGCGAACACGTAGTCCGGGTCCGGGCTGACCTCCGCGTCGCCGCGTAGTTCCAGGTAGCGGTACGGCATGCCCAGGTCGAGGATGAGCACGCTGCAGGCCGGGTTGCGGAGCAGGTTCTTTATCTTCTGGCGGCTGCTGTTCAGCGAGATGGACACGGTGTCGCCCTCGGCCAGGAACCACACCTCGGACAGCTGCGGGCGCCCGTCCGGCCCGCTGGTGGCCAGGGTGGCCACGTCGGCGGACAGCAGGTCGCGGTAGTTCTCGGGGATGGCGTCGCTCATCACGGGCTCCTCAGCGGGTCAGGTGGAGATGTCGGGATACGGCACCGTCCAGTGTCCCAACCGCGCCGCGTACTCCCGCTGGAAGGCCAGCGGTTCTTCGTAGTCCCGCTCGAACAGCGCGATGAACAGGGTCAGCGTGAGGAAGTTGTGCGCGCCCAGTTCGAACAGCGCGACGTAGTCGTGGCTGGCCAGCGCCTCCCGCTCGGCGCCGGTGAAGGCCAGCCAGGTGCTCCGCTCCCCGCTTTGGCAGTTCAGGATCAGGTTGGCCTGCTCCGCCTCCCACCAGGCCACCGTGCCGCGCGGGTCGGCCCGGTACCGCTCCACCAGTTCCGGGTCGCGGTCCACCGTGTACAGGAACTTGTTGATCAGGTACTTGCTCACGGCGTCTCCTTCTCCGGGTACCAGGTGAAGTACGCCTCCATGGTGTGGAACAGGTCGAGTGAATCGGAGTAGTCGGCCTTCACGTTCCGCCCGGCCACCCCCATCATGAGCATGAAATCCATGAACCCGTGGGTGGCGTTGCCCGGCGACCACAGGCTGTCCAGGCTGACTTCGGCCAGCGCGGCATCCAGGTCGCCGGACGCGATCCACTCGACCGCTTTCCGGTCGAATTCCGGATCCGGGCCGTGCGGCCCGAACTGCCGCGGCCCGCCCAGTTCCAGCGACAGGTGGCCGGTGCCGATGATGGCCACCCGCTGCTCCGACGGCCAGGATTCGACCAGCTCGCGGATCGTGCGGCCGAGCTGCACGAACCGCTTCGGCTGCGGCATCGGCGGCGCGAAGATGTTGGTATAGATGGGCACGATGGGCAGGTCCGTTTCCGGCCGCAGCGTAATCAGCGGACAGGTGATGCTGTGGTCGATGCGCAGCTCGTTGCTGAACGCCAGATCGAATCCGGAGTCCAGGCCCTGGCGCAGCAGGTACGCGGACAATTCCTCGTGGCCTGGCACGAACATGCGCGGCAGGCCGAACTCGCGTTCCTCGTTGTAGAAATTCCCGTCGTAGGCCGGGGCCTTCCCGATCAGGAACTGCGGCATGTTGTCCAGCCATATCTGGTGGAAATGGTCGGAGCCGACCATGACCAGGACGTCCGGGCGGGCCCGGGTCAGGGTTTCCCGGAACGCCTCGATCTTGGCCACCCACTCGTCGGCGAACGGCGGCCGGTCCGCGCCGGTGGACGTGGCAGCCCGGTAGTAGAACGGGTGGTGGGTGGATGCGATGATCGCGGCGACGGTGGCCATGGCCGCTCCCTAACGTGATTCGGCGGGCCGGCTGGCCAGCCAGGCCCGGACCTCGGTGCCGTGCTCATCGAGCCTAGGCGGGGGGAGATCGTAGCGCGGGGGAGTGCGGGAGAAGGCCAGCGGATGGCGCACCGTGGGCACGGCGCTGTGGCCGTGCCCGGCCATCTGCACCGGTTCCAGCCCGACCCCGGCGGCGAAGTCGACCCCACCGGCCACCGTGTTGATCGGCCCGCAGGGCACCCCGGCCGCGATCAGCTCCGGGAACCATTCGGCGGCCGTACGCTGGCACAGGCGTTCGGTAAGTAAGGGGTTTGAGCTGGTCGCGGTGGGCGGTGCGGCCTTCATTGCGGGCGAACCGCGGGTCGGTGGCCAGTTCCGGCGCGCCGATCACCTGGCAGAGCCGGCCGAACTGGGCGTCGTTGCCGGCCGTCACGATGAGCTCGCCTTCCTTGGTGGGCAGCGGCTCGTACGGGAACAGGCTGGGGTGCGCGTTGCCCATCCGCAGCGGCACTACCCCGTCGGCCACCCAGGCGTTCGTCTGGTTGACCATCCCGGACAGGGCCGAGGACATCAGGTTCGCCTCGATGTGCTGACCCTGCCGTCCGGGTCGCCGGTCAGGCTCATCAGCCCGGACATGGCCTGCACCATGAGGTCGTAGCCGGGCAGGTCCTGGCCCGGGCCGGCGCCGAACCCGCTGATCGACGCGTACACGATCCGCGGGTTGTCCCGGCTGACCGACTCGTAGTCCAGGCCGAGCCGGCGCAGCCCACCCGGCTTGAAGTTCTGCACGAACACGTCGCCGCGGCGGGCCAGCTCCTGCGCGGCGGCCAGGTCGTCGTCGGTTTTCAGGTCGAGCGCGACCGACCGCTTGTTGCGGTTGATGGCCATGAAGTAGGTGGACGTGCCGTCGCCGGTGACCGGCGGCACCCAGTGCCGGGTGTCGTCACCGGCCGGGCTCTCCACCTTGATCACGTCCGCGCCCAGGTCGGCCAGCAGCATGGTCGCGTACGGGCCGGCCAGCACCCGGGAGAAGTCGGCGACCAGCAGGCCGGACAGCGGACCGGACTGGGGGCCGGCCTGCTCCATTTGCCACTCCCTGGCTCGCTGTCCGTCAGGCGGACGACAGTGGGTATACCGGGACCGACTGTAGCGTGATCCGCCGGGCCTGTCCGTATGGCGGACAGTGCCGGCAAGCAGGGCGATTGGCTCAGGTCCGGCCCGGGCACTCAAGGCAGTACGGACCCGCTCGTGATCAAACGATTGGTGTTGCCAGAGCAGCAGTAATCGTTTGATCACGAGGGAATTCGCGGGGGCGGAGTGGAGGGCCGGGCCTGGGCTGGCCGGGCTCTTGACACTGACCGGGGGACCGGCCACGCTTCCGGACTAATGACGTTTGGCCGTGCTGCGGACGGCTGTCCGTAGCTTTTCTGCCGTGCTTCCTGTCCCTTCCCTGCCTCGGAGTGGAGGTCCTCGACATGGCCGACTTCGCGCCCGGCCGGTCCGTGGTGTTCCGCAACGCCACCGTGCTGACCATGAACGATGCGCACGACGTGCTGGCCGCCGCGGACGTGCTGATCACGGGCGAGCGGATCGCCGCGGTTGGGCCGGGCCTGGACGTGCCCGAGGGCACGGTGGAGATCGACGCGGCCGGCGGGGTCGTCATGCCAGGCATGATCGACACGCACCGGCACATGTGGCAGACCGCGATGCGCGGCTACGGCGCGGACTGGTCGCTGACCCAGTACTTCGTCTGGTACTACCTGCAGTGGGGCAAGGTGTTCCGGCCGGAGGACATCTTCGCGGGCAACCTGCTGGCCGCGCTGGAGGCGATCGACGCCGGGGTGACCACCACCGTGGACTGGTCGCACGGCCTGCAGACCGTGGACCACGCCGAGGCGGCGGTGGACGCGCTGCGGGCGGTGCCCGGCCGGTTCGTGCTGGCCTACGGGAACATCCAGCAGGGCCCGTGGGAGTGGTCCGCTCAGCCGGAGTTCCGCGCGTTCGTCGAGCGGCGGTTCGGCTCGGCCGATGACATGCTCGGCTTCCAGCTGGCGTTCGACGTCACCGGCGACCCGGAGTTCCCGGAGAAGGCGGCCTTCGAGGTGGCGCGGGACCTGGGCGTGCCGGTCACCACGCACGCCGGGGTGTGGGGCGCGACCAACGACGACGGCATCCGGCTCATGCACGAGCACGGGTTCATGACCCCGCAGACCATCTACGTGCACGCGGCCACGCTGACCCGCGACTCCTACCACCGGATCGCGGCCACCGGGGGCACCGCCTCGGTGTCCACCGAGAGCGAGCAGAGCGCCGGCCAGGGCTACCCGCCGACCTGGCAACTGCGCGAGCACGGCATCCCGGTGTCGCTGTCCATGGACACCAGCGTGTGGTGGAGCGGCGACCTGTTCTCCGCGATGCGCAGCACGCTGGGCGCCGACCGGTCCCGGGAGCACCTGGAGGCGCACGCGCGGCAGGAGACGATCACCCACCACCACCTGCGCGCCGAGCAGGTGGTGGACTGGGCCACCCGGGGCGGCGCCCGCGCGCTCGGCCTGGACTCGGTCACCGGCAGCCTGGAGCCGGGCAAGAAGGCCGACGTGGTGCTGCTCAGGAACGACACCTCACCAGTGATGTTCCCGCTGCTCAACCCGTACGGGCACGTCGCGTTCCAGGCGCAGCGCGGCGACGTGCACACGGTCGTGGTCAACGGCCAGGTGGTGAAGCACGAGGGCCGGCTGCTCGGCGACGGGCTGCGCCGCGCTCGCGAGGTGGTGGCGCAGACCGTCGAGTACCTGCAGGGCCAGCTGGGCGACGAGGCCTGGCGGGCTGGCATGCACCCGGACGTCCCGGAGACCAAGGTGCTGGACAACCCGTACACGTACACCACCTGGGACGCCGGCTCCGCGCAGTGGAAGGGCGGCGCCGCCCCCGACCAGTCCAGCTGACCAGGCGCCGCCGCGCGGTCACTGTGGTCTGGGCGCCCAGCGGAAGCGCCGGATGGCGACCAGCGCGCCGACCGCGCCCCAGGCGGCCAGCACGCTCAGGCTGTGCCAGTCGAGGCCGGTGTGCTGGGCGAACGGGCCGAGCAGGGCCTGGTTGAACGGGCGCACCGGTAGCAGGCCGGACACCCGGTTCAGCACCTGGGAGTGGATCGGCAGGTAGGTGCCGGACAGGAAGAGCAGCGGGAACAGGATGAGCTGCACGACCGCGGGGGCCGCCTCGGCGTTGCGGATCAGCGAGGCGACGGCCACGCCCAGCGCGCAGAAGCAGGCTGCGCCGAGCACCAGGGTCACGGCGATGGCGGCCCAGTGCGTGGGCAGCGGTACCCCGAACAGACGGCCGACGCTGACGATCAGCGCGACGTCCACGATGCTGACCAGGACGCAGTGCGCCAGCAGGCCGAGGAAGTACCCCCACGCGGGCAGCGGCGTGGCCCGGACCCGCTTGAGGATGCCCTCCTGCCGCCGGGTCGCGATCACGATAGCCAGCTGGCTGTAGCAGGAGCCCAGCACGGACATGGCCGCGATCGTGGGCACGTAGTACTGCAGCGCGGACAGCCCGTAGAAGTACGAGCTGCGCCCGCCGGCGCGGAACAGCGCGCCGAAGATCACGATGATCACGACCGGGAAGACGAACGTGAAGAACGCGCTCTGCGGGTTGCGCCAGAACGACAGCTGCTCGTAGCGGACCTGATGCCAGGCCAGCGCGGCATCGTGCCGCGAGGCACGGCGAACGGTACCGTGCCGCCGGGCCCGATGGGTGACGGTCGCCATCACTTGCTCCTTCCGCTGGGGCCGGGCGTCCCACCTTCTGCGGTGAGCCGCAGGTAGACGTCTTCCAGGCTGGGCTGGTCCACGGTGAGCCCGGCCAGTACCGCGCCCCGGCGCAGCGCCCACTCGGTGAGAACGTGCAGCGCCCCCGTCGGCTCCGCGGTCTCGATGGTGATAAGGCCGTCGTCGGCCGTCTCCGCGTCAAGCGGCAGGTCGGCAGGCTGGCACCCGCCGGGCAGGGCGAAGCGGATGCGGGCCCGGGCCTGGTCCCGCCCGCCGATGCCGGCCGGGTCCCCTCGGCCACCACCTGGCCCGCCGAGATCACCGCCAGCCGGTCGGCCAGCGCCTGGGCTTCGTCCATGTAGTGCGTGGTGAGCACGACCGTGGTGCCCTGCGCGCGCAGGCCGCGCACCACGTCCCACGCCTCCCGGCGCGCGGCCGGGTCGAAGCCGGTGGTCGGCTCGTCCAGGAACAGCAACTCCGGGCGGCCAACCAGGCCGAGGGCGAGGTCCAGCCGCCGCTTCTGCCCGCCGGACAGGTCGCGCACCTTCTGCCTGGCCTGCCGGGCGAGGCCGACCAGCGCGATCACCTCGCCGGCGTCGCGCGGGTCGGGGTAGTAGCCCGCGTTGCGCGCCACGGTCTCCCGGACGGTCAGGTACGGCTCGACCGCGATGTCCTGCAGGACCAGCCCGATCCGCTCCCGCAGGGCCCGGCCGCTGGCCCGGTCGCCGGGGTCGGTGCCGAGCACGTTGACCTGGCCGGCGTCCCGGGTCCGGAACCCTTCCAGGATCTCCAGGATGGTGGTCTTGCCCGCGCCGTTCGGGCCGAGCAGCGCGAAGATCTCCCCGCGGCGGACGCTGAAGCTCACCCCGCGCACGGCCGCCACCGGGCCGTAGCTCTTGCGCAGCCCGGCCACGGTGAGCGCAGCCGGCTGGCCCGGCTCGGCCGGGACCGCGGTGGCCGCGGTGGCCGCGGTGGTGGCGGCGGTGGTCGGGGTGGTCGTGGTGGTCAGCTGCGTACGCACCGGACCTCCACGGCCACGTCGAGGTAGCGCCCGGCCAGCCCGCGGGACGCGGTCACGCCGAAGTCGTACCGGTCGATACGGGCGGTGGCCCGGGCGGTGAACGACCGCGGGGACACGTCGGTTACCTCGGCCCGCGCGCTGACCGGCCTGGTCACTTCGCGCACGGTCAGCGTGCCCGCGAGGACCTGGCCATCCACACCTTTCGAGCTGAACGCCAGCACCGGGTACTCGTCAGCGGCCAGGAACCGGGCCGAGCGGACCTGGGCGTCCCGCATCGGGTTGCGGGTGTGGAAGCTGCCCACCTCGATCTCGGCGTAAATGCGCGAACCGGTCAGCGGCTCGGCCACGTTGACGGTCCCGGCCCGGACGGCGAAGCGGCCGCGCACCGGCGCCAGCCCGAACAGGTGCCGGGTGCGGAACGTAACGGTAGAGCCGCTCGGGTCGATCTGGTAGCGGCCCAGCTGTGGGGTGGCCTCGGTGCGGCCCGGTGTCATCTGCATGTGCTCAGTGCACCGGAGCGGGGCCGGCCGGTGGCAGGGCGAGGAGTCGCGTCCTGGACGCCGAAAGGCGGGTGCGGACGGCCCGGATGCAACTTTCGTAGGGTGCTGATCCGACGATGGTTTCGCGGACCGTGGCCCGGCTGCCGTGATGGCATACCGTGAGCTCATGGGGTGCGAAGAGCGGTGGTACAACCGGCACTGGGTCGCGGTCGACGTGGCGCTCGCCGTGTTCTTCGTGCTGCTCGACACGGCCATGACGCTGATCGGCGCCACCTGGTGGCCGGCCCACCCGGACCCGCTGGCGTGGGTCATGCTGGTCGTGCAGGCGGCCGCTTGCGCCTCACTGGCCGTCCGCCGCCGGGCGCCGATCACGGTCATCGCCATTCTGGCCGCGTTCACCCTGGCCGTGACGCTGCTCATTGATCCGGCGGGTGCGCTGACCCCGGCCCACGCCGGGAACGTCTGGGCACCCTACTCGACCGTCCTGGCCGCGTACGGGATCTTCTACGCGCGGGACCGGCGGGCCGCGTTGATCGCCGTGGCCATCCTCAGCGTCATCGCCGCGCGGCCGTGGCAGCCGTCGGTCACGGTGATCACGATCGGCCTGCTCCGCACGGCGGTCGGGCCGCTGCTGGGGCTGTACTTCGGCGCGCGCCGGCGGCTGGTCCAGGCGCTGACCGAGCGGGCCGAACGGGCCGAGCGGGAGCAGCACCTACTGGCCGAGCAAGCGCGGGCCGAGGAACGGGCCCGGCTGGCCGGTGAGATGCACGACGTGGTGACGCACCGGGTCAGCCTGATGGTGCTCCAGGCGGGCGCGCTGCGGATAACGGCCAAGGACGAGGCCACCCGGCAGGCGGCGGAAGACCTCCGCGCGGCCGGCTGCCAGGCGCTGGATGAACTGCGCGACCTGGTCGGCATCCTGCGCACGGCGCCGGAGGGGGACGAGGCCCCGTCGGCCGCGTCGGCCGCGGACTTCGCCGCGCTGGCCGCCGAGTTCGACCGCGGTCGGCACCCCGGTGCAGCTGATCGAGGACGGTGACCCGGCTTTCGCCTCGCCGGTGGTCAGCCGGACCGCTTACCGGGTCGTCCGGGAGGCGCTGACCAACGTGCGCAAGCACGCGCCCGGCGCCCTGGTCACGGTGCGGGTCGGCTACGGCCCGGCGCAGTTGCGGCTGAGCGTGCACAACGACCCGCCGGTCAGCCGCAACCGTTTGGCGCCGGGCCTGGCTGACCCCGGCCTGGCCGGGACCGGCTCCGGACTGGGCCTGGCCAACCTGCGGCAGCGCATCGAACTGGTACACGGCACGCTGCGAGCCGGGCCCGAACCGGACGGTGGGTTCTGCGTCGAGGTGGCGCTGCCCGCCTACGTGCCGACCGCGGAATCGGTGGGCCTGACATCGTGATCCGGGTTGTCGTGGTGGACGACGAGCCGATGGTCTGCGCGCACCTGCGCACGATTCTCGGCTCGGCCGGCACCGTCGAGGTGGTGGACGAGGCGCATGACGGCGCGGCGGGTGTCGAGGCGGTCCTCCGGAGCCTGCCGGATGTGGTGCTCATGGACCTGCGGATGCCGGGCCTGGACGGGATCGCCGCGACCGAGCGGATCACCAAGCTGGACCATCCGCCCGCCGTGGTCGTGCTGACCACGTTCGACGCCGACCAGTACGTGCTCCGCGCGCTCCGCGCGGGCGCCGCCGGGTTCCTGGTCAAGTCCACCCCACCGGAAGACCTGATCGGGCTGGTGCAGGTGGCCGCCGAAGGACACATGGTGCTGTCGCCGGTGGCCGCGCAGCGGCTGGTCGCCGCGTCGGCCGACCGCGACTCGGCCCGGGACCGCGCGCAGCGGCTGGTCGGGTCCCTCACCGAACGGGAGACCGAGGTGCTCACCGGCCTGGGCGACGGCCTGTCGAACGCGCAGATCGCCGCGCGGCTCTACCTCTCAGAGGCCACGGTCAAAGGCTACGTGTCGCGGATGCTCGACAAGCTCGGCTGCGCCAACCGCACGCAGGCCGGACTGCTCGCCCACGAAGCCGGCCTCACCAGCCGCTAGCTGTACTCCCCACGGCCACCCACCCATCGCGCCCGGCTGGCGGCTCCTGGTGCCGCGGACGCCGCGCATCTGGCATGCAAACTGCCTATTAATTAGATAGGAAGAATAGATTACCGGCCGGTTTGCCCTTGATTGCCTTCTTGTGACCGTGCTAGGGGTGGATTGGCTGACGCCGGGGTGCTGCAGTCGGCCCGTGACCCCTTGCTGGGACTGCCGGCCGCCCGGCGCAGTCAGCTCTGCGTCGGCCACCAGACCAAGGAGACCCGCATGTCAGCCCCGACCGAAAGCTCAGCCAGCGCCGCCGCGATCCGCCCGTTCACGATCCCGGTCACTCCCGAGGCGGAACTGGAGGCGCTGCGTGCGCGCGTCTCGGCCACCCGCTGGCCCGACCAGGAACTCGTCGGCGATCACTCGCAGGGGCCGAAGCTGGCGGTCATGCAGGAACTCGCCCGCTACTGGGCGACAGACTACGACTGGCGCAGGTGCGAGGCGAAGCTGAAGGCCCTGCCGCACTTCATGACCGAAATCGACGGGCTCGACATTCACTTCATTCATGTTCGCTCGGACCATGACGACGCGCTCCCAATGATCATCACGCATGGCTGGCCCGGCTCAATCATCGAGATGCTGGAGGTTATCGATCCGCTCACCAATCCCACGGCACACGGCGCGAGCGCCTCGGACGCTTTTCATCTGGTGATTCCGTCGATGCCGGGCTACGGGTACTCCGGCAAGCCGCGGGAGACCGGCTGGGGCCCGGACCGCATGGCACGTGCCTGGGCGGAGCTGATGAAACGCCTGGGCTACACGCGGTACGTGGCGCAAGGCGGCGACTGGGGCGCGATCGTTACGGACGTGCTGGCCACGCAGGAGCCTCCGGGGCTGATCGGCATGCACACCAACATGCCTGGCGTTGTTCCACCCAATGCCTCAACGGCGCTGGCGCGCAATGTACTAGGGGCCGGCGGCCCGCCGCCGTCCGGTTTGTCCGCTGCCGAAAGCCGCACGTACGAGCAGCTGAACTTCCTCTACACGAAGGGCCTCGGCTACGGGATCGAAATGGGGACGCAGCCGCAAACGCTCTACGGAGTGGCTGATTCCCCCGTCGGCCTGGCCGCCTGGATAATCAACCACGACGCGGCCAGCTACCAGGACATCGCGGACGCCGTCATGGGCCACCCCGTCGGCAACCTGACCCGGGACGAAGTCCTCGACAACGTCACGTTCTACTGGCTGACGAACACCGGGGTTTCCTCTGGCCGGCTGTACTGGGAGAACGCGTACGACTTCTTCGGTGCCAAGAACGTCAACATCCCGGCCGCCGTCACGGTCTTCCCCAAGGAGATCTACCGGGCCCCGCGCAGCTGGGCCGAGCGGGCCTACCCCAAGCTCATCTACTTCAACGAGGTTGACCGGGGCTGCCACTTCGCCGCCTGGCAGGAGCCGCAACTCTTCTCCGAAGAGGTTCGTGCGGGGTTCCGGACGCTGCGCTAACCAGACACCGACCGGGCGGCGCATACCAGAACTCTCGTGACCGGCACCCGGAATGTGCTGTGCTGGTGACATGGCTGGTCAATCCAATTCTGCGTTCAATGCGCTGCCAGAGGACTGGGCCTCCGATCCTGTCCTGGTCGCGGGGCTGACGGTTGACGACGACGATGAACACGACGATCCCGTGCTGCACTGGCCGGACGGCCGGGTGGTCAACACCTGGCGCGAGGATTACCCGTACTCCACGAAGATGACCCGGGAAGAGTACGAGTACCTCAAGCGCCCGCTGCAAATCGAACTGGTCAAGCTGCAGAACTGGGTGAAGTCCACCGGCCAGCGCCTCGTGATCGTGTTCGAGGGCCGCGACGCGGCCGGCAAGGGCGGCACCATCAAGCGGTTCACCGAGCACCTGAACCCGCGGGGCGCCACGGTGGTCGCGCTGGCCAAGCCGAGCGAGCGGGAGCGGACCCAGTGGTATTTCCAGCGTTACGTACCGCATCTGCCTGCGGCCGGTGAGATCGTCATGTTCGATCGCTCCTGGTACAACCGGGCGGGCGTCGAGCGGGTGATGGGCTTCTGCACTGACGCGGAATACTGGGAGTTCATGCGGGAGGCGCCGAACTTCGAGCGCATGCTGGTTCGCTCCCGGCTGCACTTGACGAAGTTCTGGTTCTCGGTGACCCCCGCCGAGCAGCGCACGAGGTTCGTCATCCGCCGGGTTGACCCGGTCCGGCAGTGGAAGCTGAGCCCGATGGACCTGCAGTCGCTGGACAAGTGGGACGCCTACACCGACGCCAAGGAGGCGATGTTCCACTACACCGACACCGAGCACGCGCCGTGGACGGTGGTCAAAAGCAACGATAAGAAGCGGGCCAGGCTCGAGGCGATCAAGCACGTGCTACGGAAATTCGACTACGACGGCAAGGATGAGCAGGCCATCGGGGAACCGGACAAAGCCCTCATCGGACCGTCGTCGGTGCTCTCCGAGCACAACCCCGGCCTCACCTTCCCCCGCCTGTGACCCAGACAGCGATCACCCGGGACGCGAGCCCGCCTACTTGCCTTGGTAGACGGGGGGACGTCCCTCCGCCTCAGCCTTGCGGCCCTCGATGAAGTCCTCAGTGCGGAAGAGCCCGCCAAATTGCTCATTGAGCTTGGCGAACGCCGCCGCTTCGGACTCGTCGATCGAGAGGTGAGCGGACTCCAGCGTGGTCTTGATGCCGAGCGGCCCGCACGCGGCGATCTTCTGGGCCAGCCCGATCCCCGCTTCCAGCGCCTTGGCCGGGTTGGGGGCGATCTCCTGGATCACGCCGATCCGATAGGCCTCCTCCGCGCCCCAGTGGTCGCCGGTGAGCATGTAGCGCATGGCGTTCCCCCAGCCCGCTTCCCGCGGAAATCGGATGGTCGGGGATCGAGCATGCCATCCTTGATCGCGAACGGCTGGCCGGCCTTGGCCAGGGGCGCGAAGGCGTCCACGTCGATCCCACGGGAGAAGTTCTCGCCGTGGCCGAAGAACACCGCCGCCCGCAGGCTCGGGTCGTTGTCGAAGTCGTAGTACGCCTTGGCCAGGCCGAAGAAGGCGTCCGGGTCGAACCGGTTGTAGACCTGGGGCCGATTAACCCCGATCAGGACGATCTCACCGCGCCGCTCGACGGTGATCTTGACCTCGGGGAGAGCGAAATGTCGGCCATGCGGCCTTTGTCGTTGAGCTTGGGAATGGCCATCTCACACCTCGTCGGCGCTGCGCCTTCACCGGGCTTGCTTTGAGCCGCCTAAGACTGCGTTCGACTCCCTGGAACCCTAGCTGAGGATCGTGAATTTCCCTGGAGCCGATAATGCGTTCTCGGCCGCGCGCCGTCGGTGTGGCAGAGTGTTGGCGTGCTGCTCCGCGGACGCACCGAGGCGGACCTGGCCGGGTGCGCCGAGCTGGCCCGGGCGGTGCATGAGCGGGACGGGTATCCGCATTACCTGCCGGGCGATCTCCGCGACTTCCTCGTTATGCCGGATGCGTACGGGGTGTGGGTGGCCGAGCTGGCCGGGCGGATCGCCGGGCATGTCGCGCTGCGGCCGCGGACCGCGCCTGGGGCGATGGAACTGGCCAGCGCGGTGACCGGGCAGCCCGCCAGCCATCTCGGCGTGATCTCCCGGCTGCTGGTGGCGCCGGGCGCCCGGCGGGCCGGGGTCGGCCGGCGCCTGCTGGACCACGGCTGGCAGCAGGCCGTCGGCCGGGGACTGTGGCCGGTCCTCGACGTCGCCGCCGACCTTACCGGGGCGATCCGGCTGTACGAGAGCTGCGGCTGGGTGCGGGCCGGCGCGGTCACCGTCACCTTCCGCGACGGCAATTCGCTGGACGAGCTCGTCTACCTGGGCCCACCGCCACCGGGCCGCCAGGCCACGGACCGGCCCGGCGTGTCCTGATGCGCCCCTATCGGCCCGGATATCGGCACTTTCTTACCGGATTAGCGCAATAAGTGGCGCGCGGGAAAACTTCCAGTTGCTTTCCGGCCGGGATACCGCTTACCGTATAACAGGTGCTACGGGGAACACCACGATAATAGGTGGCCGGGTCATTGGCTGGGAGAGCAACTAATGATCGTTTCGGTAAGGCAAGCGCCCTGGCAGCGCGGCACCCGGTACCCGGGCAGCCGTGCGCAGCTGCCCGAGGAACATCACTAAACACGGTCCCCTCTATCTGATCGGTAACACTTTCTGTCCCGGGCTGCTACACGCCCGGAACGCGACCGCCATGGTCATTCATGAGCCGAATTCACCTGACCTCCGTGAAGGGAAAGACGTTGGCCAGCCCGCTCCCCAGTCCCCCCGGAGTGCGCCACAATTCTTTGGCGGACGCTACGGAAATCCTGCCCCTGCCGCGGCGCCGGCACATGGCCGTGGGCGGCGTGCTCGCGCCCGTGGACGACGGGTTAGCCGACGCCGAGTTCGGCTACGTCCAGTACACCTGCCTGGCCGGGCCGCTGACCCGGCCGGACCCGGCCGGCCCTACCGGGTCCGGTACCGGGGGATTCATCACACCCGCCGGGAGTGGCTGGCCACCCGGCTCATCGCGCTGGCCCTGGTCGCGCTCGACGCGAGGTTCATCTACTGGCTGATCTTCCAGTCCCGGTACCCGTCCCTGGGCGGGCTGGTCTGGCCGTCGGGCCCGCATCTGGCGGCGACCGACGCATACCTTCTGCTGCGCGGCGGGATGGCGCTCGGTTCTATCGTCATGCAGCTTTTACTGCTGACGAACGTGCTGACCGTGTCCCGGGCCTGCCTGGCGGCCAGGGATCCGGTCCCGGTGGAACCAGACCCCGGGCTCCGCGTCGCGTTCCTCACCACGATCGTGCCGGAAAAGGAGCCGATCGAACTGGCCGAGCGGACGCTGCGGGCCGCTAAGACGATCGTTTACGGTGGCCAGCTGGATGTGTGGCTGCTGGATGAAGGGGACTCGGACGCGGTCAAGGAGATGTGCCAGCGGCTGGGGGTTCGTCATTTCAGCCGGAAAGGCCGCGGCTACCTCGAGCTGAACGCCGGAACGTTCGCCAGCAAAACTAAGCACGGCAATCACAACCGCTGGCTGTGGGAATACGCCGGCCACTACGACGTGGTCATGTTCGTTGATACGGACCACGTGCCGCTGCCCGTTATGGCGGAGCGGCTGCTCGGTTACTTCCGGGACCCGGACGTGGCTTTCGTGGTCGCCCCGCAGTTCTACGGGAACCAGGGCAACCGGATCACCCGCTGGGCGGAGTCGGCGCAGTACCTGTTTCACAGCGTCATCCAGCGCGCGGGCAACCGGCGCCGGTGCGCCATGCTGGTCGGCACCAACGCGGCCGTCCGCACCAGCGCCATCAAGGCCGGTTACGTCGCGTCCATCACCGAGGACATGGCGACCAGCCTCACCATCCACACCACCAGGAGCCAGCAGACCGGCCGGCGGTGGCGCTCCGTGTACACCCCGGATCTGGTCGCGGTGGGCGAGGGGCCGAGTTCGTGGGCGGAGTTCTTCAGCCAGCAGGCCCGCTGGTCGGCTGGCACGTTCGACGCGCTGGCCCGGCAGGTCTGGCGGGTGGTGTTCAAGCTCCGGCCCGGGGCCATGCTGCACTACCTGCTGATGCTCACCTATTACCCGTCGGTGGCGGTGGGCTGGATCCTGGGCATCGCGATCAGCGCGTGCTACCTAGGGCTGGGCATCAGCGGCCTGCGCACCAACGCGGGCTGGTGGCTCACGTACTACGTGGACGTCGCGGCCGTGCAGTTCCTGCTCTACCGGTTCATGCGGCGGCACAACGTGAGCCCGCACGAACCGGCGGGCTCGTCGGGCTTCTCCGGCATGCTCGTGTCGGCCCTGACCGCGCCCATCTACGCCCGCAGCCTGCTCAAGGTGGCGTTCCGCCGCAAGCTGTCCTTTACCGTCACCGCCAAAGGCGCCGCCAGCAGCCTGGATGGCCTGTGGACCTTCCGCTACTCGCTGCTCTGGGCCGGCGTGCCCAGCGCCATCCTGGCCGTGGCGGTGCTCCGGCACCGGCCCTACCCGATGATGATCGCCTGGACGGCGGTCATCCTCCTGGTCTGCCTGGCCCCGATCGGGATCTGGCTGCTCGACCGGCACGCCGCAGGTAAGGAGATCCCGTCCCGATGAACCGTCCTGTCCCCGCCCCCAGGCCCGCCGCCGCGCGCCGGCCCGCTGCCGCGTCCCGGCGCCGGCCCGGCCGCCGTGTGCTCGGCACCGCGACCGCCGTCCTGGCCGGCTGCGCCATCATGGCCGCCAACGCGCCGACGTTAGGCGCCGAGGCCACCAGCTGGTATCACCACTACGAGATCACCAGGCCGAGCTATGAAGCCAGCTACGGGCTGTGGACCAAACTGGACATCCCGCCCCAGTTCCAGGTGAACGGCATCCACTCGACCCTGCTGCACAACGGCGACGTGCTGATCATGGCCGGCTCCGGGAACAACCAGGCGTTCTTCAACGCGGGCACGTTCAAGACCCTGCTGCTCAACCCCCGGACCATGCGGATGCGGCTCATCCACACGCCGTGGGACCTGTTCTGCGCCGGGCACATCGAACTGCCCGACGGGAACATCCTCGTCGCGGGCGGGACCGCGCGGTACGAGAACCTGCACCCGACGCACGCCGGCGGCAGCATGACGGTGATCAACAACGACCCCACCCAGCCCTGGGACCTGCCGAAGGGAACCATCTTCGTCGGCCCGCGCGGCGCGGCGTTCGCGTCCGCCTTCGCGGTGCGCATCCCGCGCGCGGCCACCCGCCCCGGCGCACCCGGCGGGAACCCGCGGATCGTGCCCAGCCAGCAGAACGTCTGGGTGGACGCGGTGCGGAAAGGGCGCGGCGAGGTGACCGCGCGGGCGGACCGGTTCCGGGTCAAGGGCCTGCTCGGCCCCCAGGCCAACCACCTGCTGTACGGCATCGGCACCCCGATGACGCTGCAGAAGCAGAACTTCCAGGGCACCAGGGACGCCTACATCTTCGACGTCAAAACCTCGCGCTTCGTCAAGGTCAACTCGATGAACTACGCCCGCTGGTACCCCACCCTGGCCGAGCTGGGCAACGGCATGGTGATGGCCATGTCCGGGCTGGACGGCCAGGGCCAGATCACGATGAACAGCGAGATGTTCAACCCCCGGACCAGCACCTGGTCGGCGGGCCCGGCGCACGGCTTCCCCACCTACCCGGCGACGTTCCTGACCGGCAGCGGGCAGCTGTTCTTCACCGGGTCCAACGCCGGCTGACGGGCCGGCCACGCCCGCCTGGCGCACGCCCGGGTTCTTCAACCCGCGGACCGGCCTGTTCCGCCCGGTGCCCGGCATCCCCGACCCGCAGGACCTGGAGACCAGCGCGTCGGTGCTGCTGCCCCCCGCGCAGCAGCAGACGTTCATGGTGCTCGGCGGCGGTGGCGTCGGCCAGTCGAACTCGGCCACCGCGCGCACCGCCCTGATCGACGTGGCGGCCCCCAGCCCGCACTGGGTGCGCGGCCCGGACCTGGCCCGGCCGACCCGCTACCCGATCACCGTGCTGCTGCCCACCGACGACGTGCTGGTGACCGGCGGGTCACGGTACTACCGCGGGATGCGCGGCAGCGACAACCGGGACACCCGGATCTACCACGTGGCCAGCAACTCGTTCTCCTGGGCGGCCAACTCGATCACCGGCCGGGACTACCACTCCGGCGGGATCCTGCTGCCCAACGGCAGCGTGCTCACGCTGGGCGGGAACCCGCTGTTCGGCAACCAGGCGGACACCGCGCCGCAGACGTTCAACCGCGAGATCGACGTCTACGATCCGCCGTACCTGTTCCGCGGCCCGCGGCCGCGCATCACGGCCGCACCCGGGGTGCTGCGGCGGCGGCGCAGCTACCTGATCTCGGTGCCGCAATCGGCGCGGA
Source organism: uncultured Actinomycetes bacterium (assembly GCA_963717125.1). Classification (GTDB taxonomy): domain Bacteria; phylum Actinomycetota; class Actinomycetes; order Streptosporangiales; family Streptosporangiaceae; genus RYN-230. The sequence goes on along the minus strand of CAVQVG010000007.1, from coordinate 191,671 downwards.
TCCGGTACCTGCGGCTGATGCGGCCGGACAACCCCACCCACGTGACCGACGTCAACGAGCGCTCGGTCGCGGTCGCGTTCCGGCCTGGCCCCGGCCAGCTCCGGATCACCCTGCCGGGCAACCCGAACCTGCTGCCGCCGAGCTACTACATGCTGTTCGCGGTCAACGCGGGCGGGATCCCGTCCGTGGCCCGCTGGGTGCGGGTGCCGTGACGCGACCGCCCCGGTGCCCGGCCCGCCGCGCGCGGGCCGGGCACCTGGCCGCCCCGCTGGCCCTGGCCCTGGCGGCGGCGCTGGCGCTCGGCGCCGCGGCCTGCGGCCCGGGGATGGCCTGGCCTGTACAGCGATCCGGGCAACCCGCTGTTCGCGGCGGCCGCCCAGCTGCGCGCCAGCGGCCACCCGGCCGAAGCCGCCGAGCTGCGCACCGTCGCCGCGACACCCGCCGGGTTCTGGGCCGCCGGGCAGCCCGGCGACATCCAGGCGGTCCGGCAGGTGACCCGGGCCGCCACCCGGGCCGGCGCGATCCCGGTCATCGTCGCCTACCACCTGCCGGACCGCGACGCCTGCGGGCACTTCTCCGCGGCCAGCGGCCCGACCGCGGCGGGCTACCAGACGTGGATCAGCCAGCTGGCCGCGGCCATCGGGGACAGCGACGCGATCGTGGTGGTGGAGCCGGACGCGGTGCCGGACATCCTGGCCGGCTGTCTCGACCCGGCCCAGCGCGCCGAGCGCTACCGGCTGCTCCGGTTCGCGATGCGCCGGCTGGGCGGGCTGCCCCGGGCCCGGGTCTACCTGGACGCGGGCAACCCGGGCATGGCCGGGCACCCCGCGGACCTGGTCCGCCCGCTGGAACAGGCGGGCCTGCGCGACGGCACCGGGTTCTCCGCCAACGTGTCCAACTTCCAGTGGACGGCGGCCGTGGTGACGTGGGCGCAGCGGCTGGAACACGCGCTCGGCGGCCGGGTCGCCGCGGTGATCGACACCAGCCGCAACGGCCGCGGGCCGTACACCGGGCCGGACGCCCCGCCGTGGTGCAACCCGCCGGGGCGGGCGCTGGGCCACCGGCCGGCGCTGGATCCGGGCCCGGCCGGCGTCGCCGCCTACCTGTGGATCAAGGACCCGGGGGTGAGCGACGGGCCGTGCAACGGCGGCCCGCCGGCCGGTGACTACTGGCCGCAGTACGCGCTCAGCCTGGCCCAGCAGGCGCTCGCTGAGGCGCGGGCCAGGCACCGGCCGGCGCTATCCTGGGTGGCGTCCGGGCCGCGACGGGAGACCAAGTAGCCGGGAAGTCGAGCTGCCCAGAGAGCCGCCGGAAGCTGCGAAGGCGGACAGCCCGCTCCCGGTGAAGACACCTTCCCAGCCCGGGTCGCTGGCCGCGTAACGGCTGACGAGGCCGGCGCACGCGAGCGCCGGCGAAGGTGTGGTGGCACCGCGACTTAGCCCCCGCCCACACCTCCAGGGCCACGTAACGGACTGGAGGTGACGACCATGAAAGCTGTAACCGCAACCGCCCGCACGCTGGCAGCCGACCTGCCGCGGGCCGAACCAGGCAGCCGGCTACGGATCGAAGGCTGGATCCACCGCCGCCGGTTCCTGGCCGCGGTGACGTTCCTGATCGTGCGCGACCGGACCGGTCTGGCCCAGGTGGTGGTCCGCGACCAGGACGCGCTGGAAGCGGCCCGGGCCTGCGGCGAGGAAACGGTCGTCGCGGTGACCGGCCTGGCCACCCCCAACCCGGCCGCGCCGGGCGGCGTGGAGCTGACCGAGCCGCGGATCATCCCGCTGACCGAGCCCGCGCTGACCCCGCCGGTCGAGCTGTGGCGGCCCACGCTGGACGCCGCGCTGCCCACGCTGCTCGACCACGCCGCGGTGAGCTGGCGGCACCCGGCCCGCCGTGCGGCCTGGCAGATCGCCGCCGCTTCGCTGCGCGGCTTCCGGTCGGCGCTGGACGGCCTGGGCTTCACCGAGATCCAGACGCCCAAGCTGGTGCCCTTGGCCACCGAGTCCGGCGCCAGCGTGTTCGGCGTGGACTACTTCGGCGGCCGCGCTTACCTGGCGCAGTCGCCGCAGTTCTACAAGCAGACCATGGTCGGCGTGTTCGAGCGGGTCTACGAGACCGGGCCGGTGTTCCGGGCCGAACCGCACGACACCGCGCGGCACCTGGCCGAGTACGTGTCGCTGGACGCCGAACTGGGCTTCATCGCCGGCCACCGTGACGTGCTGGCCGTGCTGCGGCACGCGCTGGCCGGGATGACGACGGCCGTCCGGGAGCAGGCCGGCCCGGCCACCAAGCGGCTCGGCCTTACCGTCCCCGAGGTCCCGGCGCAGTTCCCGGTCATCCACTTCCGGGACGCGCTGCGACTGGTCGGCGCGCCACCGGACGAGCCGGACCTGGCCCCCGCGCACGAGCAGGCGCTCGGCCAGTGGGCGGCCCGCGAGCATGGCAGCGACTTCCTCGCCGTCGAGGGCTACCCGATGCGCAGGCGCCCGTTCTACACCCACCCGCAGCCCGGCGACGAGCGCTGGTCGAACAGCTTCGACCTGCTGTTCCGCGGCGTGGAACTGGTCACCGGCGGGCAGCGGCTGCACCGCTACGGCGACTACCTGGCCGCGATCCGCGCCCGCGGCGAGGACCCGGCCGCCTACGCCGGTTACCTGGAGGCGTTCGCGCACGGCATGCCGCCGCACGGCGGGTTCGCGATCGGCCTGGAGCGCTGGACGAGCCGGCTGACCGGCGCGGACAACGTGCGGGAGGTCACCCTCTTCCCCCGGGACCTGCATCGCCTAACGCCCTGACCCGCTTCCGGCCGTCAGCCGGTCCCGGGTGTGCGGGGCAACTCGAGGCCGGCCCGGCCGGCCGCGCCGCTGAGCAGGCCGCGGCTCTCGATCAGCGCGCGAGTCGCCCGGGCGGCCCGCTCCGCGGTGCGCTCGACGTCCTCGTCCGGCGGCCCCGGGCCGCTGTCCAGCAGCAGCGTGGCGTGGCCGTGCGCGGTGGCCTCCAGGGCCGATGCCAGTTCCTCGGCCGCCGGGCCGGGGCCGCCGGAGATGGCGTTGACGCACGCCATGAAACTGTCGTTGATCGGCCGCTCGGCCGCCTCGATCTCGGGATGCCCGGTCTTGTCCAGCCCGGCCTCGTAGAGCACCTCGAACAGCGGCCGGTTGGCGGCGGCGAACCGCACGTACCCGCAGGCCATCGCGGCCAGCCGGTCCGCCGGGGCCAGGCCGGCCGCCGAGTCCGGCGCGATCGCCGCGTAGCACAGCTGGCAGGCGCGGACCGCCACGGCGGCCAGCAGGTCGTTGCGGTCGGCGAAGTGGGCGTACGGGGCGCTGACCGCGACGCCGAGACGCCGGCTCGCCTCGGCCATGGAGAACCCGTGCACGCCGCGCTCGCCGATGACGTCGATCGCCGCGTTGACCAGCGCGGCGGCCAGGTCACCGTGGTGGTACCGGCCGCGTCTACCTGGTCCGGGCATGGCTCTCAATTAGGCCGTGACAGCGTAGGAGACGCCGGTGAGCTGTTCCGAGACGTCCCACAGTTGGCGCTGTGCGGCCGGGTCGTGCGAGCTGGGCGTGGATGCCACCTGCACCGGGTCGCCGGTGTACTCGCGGAATCCGCCAGGCCCGTAATACTCGCCGCCCTGGGCGGCCGGGTCGGTCGCCGCGCGCAGCGACGGCAGCGCGCCCCGGGCCGCGCTCTGCGCCTGCCAGAAGTTGAGCAGCCGCAGTCGTGGGCTGATCGCCACCCGCTCCCAGCGCGGGCTGGTCCGCCACAGGCCGGTAAGCACGATGCCGGGATGCGCGGCCAGCGCGCGGGTGCGCGCCCCGGCCGCGGCCAGCCTTGTGTCCAGTTCGTAGCTGAACAGCAGGTTGGCCAGCTTGGACTGCCAGTAGGCCTGCTCGGGCTGGTAGTGCTGCGTCAGGTTCAGGTCGTCGAAGTGCATCGTGCCGCCGCGGTGGCCCAGGCTGCTCACCGTCACCACCCGCGAGCCAGGGGTGTCCAGCAGCCGGGGCAGGACCAGCCCGGTGAGCGCGAAATGGCCCAGGTGGTTGGTGCCGAGGGTGAGCTCGAAGCCGTCCTCGGTGCGTTGGAACGGGACGTACATCACCCCCGCGTTGTTGATCAGCAGATCCAGCCGGGGGCAGTCGGCCAGGATCTCAGCCGCGGCCTGCCGGACCGAGCCCAGCGAGGCCAGATCGAGGTGCACCGGCCGGACGTCGGCGTCCGGCACAGTGGACCGGATCTGGCTGACCGCCTGATCCGCTTTGCGCTCGTCCCGGCAGGCCAGCATGACGGTGGCGCCATGCTGCGCCAGCACCCGCACGGTCTCAAGCCCGATGCCGGCATTGGCCCCAGTGACCACGGCCACCCGGCCGGTCAGGACGGGCACCTCGGCCGCCGTCCATCCACTCATGACCGCCTCCCGGTAATCTGAACGCCCATCAGAATCTGATGGCCATTAAGATAGGCGGGCGGCAGAGTGCGGTCAAGGGGTGGCTGGCGGGCTGGTCCCGGCCGGGGCCAGTGCGGGTCGAAGTGAAAATAGCTTCGGGGCGAGTGGGGGCCGGTGGCTAGGGTGGTTGCGTGCTGCCCACCAGCCATCTGCTCGCGTTCGCGCTGATTTCCTTTGTGCTGATCATCGTCCCGGGGCCGAACGTGCTGTTCGTGATCAGCCGCTCGCTCATGCTCGGCCGGGCCGCCGGGGTGGGCACCGCGGTGGGCGGCCAGATCGGCGTCTACCTCCAGGTGACCGCGGTGGCGTTCGGCATCGGGGCGCTGGTCGGGCGGTCGGTAGCCGTGTTCACCGTGATCAAGCTGGCCGGCGCGGCGTACCTGATCTACCTGGGGGTGCAGGCGTGGCGGCACCGCGGCTCGCTGCGCGCCGCGCTGGACACCCTGGTCCAGCCGAAGAGCCTGGGCCGGATCCTCTGGGACGGCACGGTGGTCGGCGCCAGCAACCCCAAGGCGATCGTGTTCTTCGCCGCCGTGCTGCCTCAGTTCGTGAACCGCTCCGCCGGGCACGTCCCGGTCCAGATGCTGCTGCTCGGCGCGGTGTTCATCGCGATCGCGGTGCTGTCCGACAGCACCTGGGCGCTGCTGGCCGGTTCGGCCCGGGCGTGGCTCGCCCGGTCGCCCCGCCGGCTGGCCCTGGTCGGTGGCACCGGCGGCCTGGTCATGATCGGGATCGGGGCCAGCCTGGCGCTGACCGGGCGCAAGGACTGACGGCCTGCGGTTCGCAGCCGGATTCACGGGGATTCCCGGCGCATCCCGGGTAGGGGGCCTAGGTACGCAATTCGGACCATCCGCACCGGGAGCAGCAGAGATGAGCAGTGGCTTCTACGGGCCGGAGGACTTCGGGTCCAGCCCATTCGACGACTTCCTCGCCCGCATCTACGGCAGTGGTGGGCCGGCCGGGTCGGCCGGACCGGTGCGGCGGGTGGACATTACCCGGCTGATGAGCGCGCCCGCCCGGGAACTGCTCGGCGCGGCGGCCAGCCACGCGGCCCAGCGAGGCGGCCGGGACCTGGACACCGAGCAGCTGCTGTGGGCCGCGGCCAGCATGGAACCGACCCGCACGCTGCTCAGCCGGGCCGGGGCCGACCCGGACGCGCTGATCCGCGACATCGAGAGCCAGGAATCCCAGACCGCGCCGAGCGGCGAACCGCCGCAGCTGACCCCCGGGGCCAAGCGCGCGCTGCTGGACGCGCACCAGATCTCCCGCGCGGTCGGCTCCACCTATATCGGGCCGGAGCACATCCTGTTCGCGCTGGCCGCCAATCAGGAGTCCGGGGCGGGCCGGATTCTGGGCGCGGCCCGGGTCACCCCCGAGACGCTGCAGCGGGTGCTGGCTGGTCAGGGCCTGCCGCCCGGGGCGGGCGGGCCGGGTGGCCGGTCGGCCACCCCGACGCTGGACGAGTTCGGCCGTGACCTGACCGCGCAGGCCCGGGATGGGCAGATCGACCCGGTCATCGGCCGGGACGACGAGATCGAGCAGACCGTCGAGGTGCTGTCCCGCCGGGGCAAGAACAACCCGGTGCTGATCGGCGAGGCCGGGGTGGGCAAGACCGCCATCGTCGAGGGCATCGCGCAGCGCATCGTGGACGACGACGTGCCGCAGACGCTGGCGGGCAAGCGGGTGGTGCAGCTCGAACTGTCCGGCGTGGTGGCCGGCACCCGCTACCGCGGCGACTTCGAAGAGCGGGTGAAGCGGATCATCGACGAGATCCGGGAGCACCGGGACGAGCTGATCATCTTCATCGACGAGCTGCACACCCTGGTCGGCGCGGGTGGCAGCAGCGAGGGCGGGATGGACGCGGGCAACATGCTCAAGCCCGCGCTGGCCCGCGGCGAACTGCACATCGTCGGGGCCACCACGCTGGACGAGTACCGGAAGAACATCGAGAAGGACGCGGCGCTGGCCCGGCGATTCCAGCCGATCCTGGTGCCCGAGCCCACCCCGGACGACGCGATCGCCATCCTGCGCGGCCTGCGCGACCGGTACGAGGCCCACCACCAGGTCCGGTACACAGACGAGGCGCTGGTGGCCGCCGTCGAGCTGTCCGACCGGTACATCTCCGACCGGTTCCTGCCGGACAAGGCCATCGACCTCATCGACCAGGCGGGCGCCCGGGTCCGGCTGCGCACCAAGACGCCCCGCCGGGACGTGCGTGACCTGGAGCAGCGCGCCGAGGAACTGCAGCGCGACAAGGATCAGGCCATCGCCAGCGAGCAGTATGAGCGGGCCTCCCAGCTGCGCGATCAGATCACCGAGGTCCGGCAGCAGATCGAGCAGCTGGCGGGCGACCCGAGCGCGGTGCCCGAGGTCACCGTCAACGACATCGCCCAGGTGGTGTCGCGGTCCACCGGCGTCCCGGTGACCCAGCTCACCGAGGAGGAGAAGGACCGGCTGCTGCGGCTGGAGCAGCACCTGCACCAGCGGGTCATCGGCCAGGACGAGGCGGTCAGCGCGGTGGCCGAGGCGGTCCGCCGGTCCCGGGCCGGCCTCGGCGACCCGGACCGGCCGGTCGGCAGCTTCCTGTTCCTCGGCCCCACCGGGGTGGGTAAGACCGAGCTGGCCCGGGCCCTGACCGAGGCGCTGTTCGGCGCGGACAGCCGGATGATCCGGCTGGACATGAGCGAGTTCCAGGAACGGCACACGGTGAGCCGCCTGGTTGGCGCGCCGCCCGGCTACGTCGGTTACGAGGAGGCCGGCCAGCTCACCGAGGCGGTGCGCCGGCGGCCGTACTCGGTCGTGCTGCTCGACGAGATCGAGAAGGCCCACCCGGATGTGTTCAACATCCTGCTGCAGATCCTGGACGACGGGCGGCTCACCGACGGCCAGGGCCGGACGGTCGACTTCAAGAACACCGTGCTCATCATGACCAGCAACCTGGGCTCGGACCTGATCACCCGGCGGGCCGGCACACTCGGCTTCTCCGGCAGCGCGGGCAGTTCCGCCGCCGGGCAGCAGGACGGCCTGCAGGATCAGCTCTTGCGGCGGCTGCGCGAATCGTTCCGCCCCGAGTTCCTGAACCGGATCGACGAGATCATCATCTTCCGCCAGCTCGACCAGACCGAGCTGCGCCAGATCACCGAGCTGCTGCTGGAGGAGACCAAGCGCCGGCTGCACGCCCAGGACGTTACCGTGGAGTTCACCCCGGCCGCGGTGGACTGGATCGCGGAGCGCGGTTTCCAGCCGGAGTTCGGCGCCCGGCCGATGCGCCGCGTCATCCAGCGCGAGATCGATAATGAACTGTCCCGGCTGCTGCTGGACGGGCGGATCCTGCCGGGCCAGCAGGTCACCGTGGACGTCCGGGACGGGCAGCTGGCCTTCGACGCCCGCGACCAGCGTGCGGGGGCCGCGGCTAGCTGAGCGGACCCCGGCCGAACCTAGCGAAAGGCAGCAGGATGGAAGAACGAGGCAGCTTCAAGCACGGGGCGCGGGTCGACGACGAGATGGAAGAGGAGACCGAAACCCTCACCCACACGGGCCAGCCCGCGCGCACCGAGGAGTGGCGGGAGACCGAGCCGGTCGACGAAGATCACCTGGACCAGGAGCTGCCCTCCGACGAGCAGCCGGGTACGCCGGCCGGCATCACCCAGGCCCAGGTGGACCGCCGGTCGGACATCGCGCGCTGGCTGGAGCCGCACGATTTCCCGGCCCACCGGGACACCATGCTGGACTACCTGCAGCGGACTGGGGCGCCCGACGAAGTCGTCGACGCGATCAGCAGCCTGCCCGCCCGCCGCGAGTTCGCGAACGTCGCCGCCGTGATGCGCGCGCTGGGCATCCCAACCGAACACCGCTAGCTGGCTCGCCCGGCTAACCTCGGCAGGGTCGGGCGCGCCCGCCTGGGGCACCTGGCTGGGGGAGGCGGACATGGGACAGATGCTGGCCGCGAGGCTGCCCACGGTGGCCACGCTGAACGGGACGCCGCTGCCACTGGTCGGCCGGGCCCGGGTGTACGCCTGCGGCATCACCCCCTACGACGTCACCCACCTGGGGCACGCGGCCACCTTCATCTGGGTGGACACGCTGGCCCGGGTGCTGCACGCGGCGGGCACCGAGGTGATCATGTGCCGCAACGTGACCGACGTGGACGACGTGCTGCTCGGCGCGGCCAGCCGGGCCGGGGCCCCGTTCGGTGAGTTCGCCGCCATCCAGCAGTTCTACTTCGACCAGGACATGGCCGCGCTCGGTGTCCGGCCGCCGACCATGCAGCCGCGGGCGCACGCCTACATCGGGCAGGTGATCGCGCTGGCCGCCGGGCTGCTCGCCCGGGACGCCGCCTACCAGCGGGACGGCTACGTGTACTTCCGCGGCGCGGCCACCCCGGTACGAGCCGGCCTGGACCGGGTCGGCGCGCTCCGGCTGGCCGGCGAGTTCGGCGACCATCCGGACGACGCGCGCAAGGACGACCCGTTCGACGTGGCCATCTGGCAGGCGTCCACCGGTGACCAGCCGGCCTGGCAGAGCCCGTGGGGCCCGGGCCGCCCCGGCTGGCACGCGGAGTGCGCCGCGATGGCCCTGCACTCGTTCGGCCCCGCCGTAGACGTCCTGGCCGGCGGCGCTGACCTGCGTTTCCCGCACCATGCCTACCAGATCGCGCTGGCCGAGACGCTGACCGGGGTGACCCCGTTCGCCCGGGCCCGGCTCAGCACCGGCGTGGTCCGGGTGAGCGGGGCCAAGATGGCCAAATCGACCGGCAACCTGGTCCTGATCAGCTCGGTGCTGCAGGAGTACCCGGCCGGGAGCGTTCGGCTGCTGATCCTCGACCGGAGGTGGGACGAGGACTGGGACTACGACCGGTCCGGGCTGGACGCGGCCACGGCCCGGCTGGAGCGGCTGCAAGCCGCGGCCGGCCGCCCGGACCGCGCCACGGCGGGCACCGGCGGGGCAGCGGTGGACGCGGTGCGCGCCGCGCTGGCCAGTGACCTCGACGTGCCCGCCGCGCTGCGCATCGCCGAAGAGAGCGGTGGGCAGGCCGCCCGGGTGCTCGGCTCGCTGCTGGGCTTGTGGTAGCCGGCGAGCCCGCCGGGCCGGACCCGGAGTACCGGCTCTACCAGGACCTGGCCGGATGGTGGCCGCTCATCTCGCCGCCGGGGGAGTACGCGGCCGAGGCGGCGTACCTGGCCGCGGTGCTGCGCACCGCGGACGTCCCGGTACGCGAAGTGCTCGACCTGGGCGCAGGCGGCGGGCATGTGGCCAGCCATCTGACCGGGCCGCTGGACCTCACCCTGGTGGACCGGTCCGCGGCCATGCTGGCCACCTCCCGGCAGCTGAATCCCGGCTGTGCGCATCATCAGGGCGACATGCGCACGCTGCGGCTGGGCCGGGAGTTCGACGCGGTGCTGGTGCACGACGCCATCGACTACGTGACCACCGAGGCCGATCTGCGGCAGGTCATCGAGACCGCGTTCGCGCACTGCCGGCCCGGCGGCATCGCGATATTCGTGCCCGATTACACAGCCGAGACGTTCCAGCCGGGTACCGGCGGGGGTGGCAGCACCGCGCCGGATGGCCGCCAGGGCAGCTTCCGGGAATGGCGGTCCGACCCGGACCCCACCGACGAGTGGATCGAGGTGCGCTACGAGTTCGTGCTGCGCGCCGCCGACGGCCGCGCCCAGGTGATCCGGGAAAGCCACCGGCTCGGCTCGTTCCAGCGGGCCACCTGGCTCCGGCTGCTGGCCGCGGCCGGGTTCACCGCGGCGGCGGGCAGCGACGTCAAGGTGCCGCACGGGCAGCGGCCCGCCCACCTGTTCACCGGCCGCCGCCCGCGGGTGACCACGCCGGCCGCCGGCGCGGCTACCGGGCCGGGTGCGCGCGGACGAAGTCGGTGATCACCACGGCCAGCCGGTCACCCGCGTCCTCCTGAAGGAAGTGGCCGGCCCCGGTGAGCACCGGGTGCTCGATGCGTTTGGCGCCCGGCACGGTGTCCCGGAGCACCGGCCCCATCGCCCCGGTGATCGGGTCGCCGTCGCTGAACGCCACCAGGAACGGCTTGTCCCAGGCGGCCAGCTGCTGCCAGGCCGCCCGGTTGGCCTCGGTCGCCGGGTCGTCCGGGGCGGTCGGCACCAGGTTCGGCATGGCCCGCACGCCGGCCATGAAGGCCTCGTCGGGGAACGGCGCGTCGTAGGCGGCCAGCACCTCGTCGGGCAGCTGGCGCTGGCAGCCGGACTGCACCAGCCGGGACACGCTCAGCTTCGGCGCGGTCCGCACCACCTCGCGGAAGCGCAGCCACACGTCGGGCATCGGCTGGTCGCCGGTGGGCAGCCCGGTGTTGGCCGCCACCACCCGGGCGAACCGGTCCGGGTGCTCGGCGACCAGGCGCAGCCCGATCAGGCCGCCCCAGTCCTGCCCGACCAGCGTCACCCCGCGCAGGCCGAGCTGGTCGAACGCGAACGCCCGGATCCACTCCACGTGCCGTGCGTAGCTGTGGTCGGCGACCTGGGCCGGCTTGTCCGACCGGCCGAACCCGGCCAGGTCCACCGCGATCGCGCGCAGCCCGGCGTGGGCCAGCACCGGCAGCATGGCCCGGAACAGGAACGACCAGCTCGGCTCGCCGTGCAGCAGCAGCACCGGCTCGCCGTCCGGTGGCCCGGCCTCGACATAGCCCAGCCGCAGGCCACCGACCTTGGCGTAACGCGGCGGGTAGCCGAAATCAGGCAGGTCGGCAAAACGCTCACCAGGGGTGCGCAGCACTCGCATCCGCTCATGCTGCCACGAACCGCGCCGAAGGGGGCGCGGCGCCGACTGGACGAGGGAAGGAGGCGCCTCAAAGCGCCCCCGGAGGCGCAATCAAGCAGAGCCGCTAGGGCCTGCTGGCTACCCCCAGGTAGCTATAGCTGAGCGCGCGGGGCCACGCCACGTAGCCGGTCTCCAGCTCGGTCACCCGCAGCCCGGCCTCGGTGATCAGCTGCCGGATCGGGCGGTCCAGGTGACAGCCGCCGACCAGGCAGCGCTGCACCGGGTCGAGCCGGTGCTGCATCCGGGCCACGCCCGGGTCAGGGGCCAGACCGTGCTCGGCGAAGTGCAGCGTGCCGCCGGGCCGCAGCACCCGGCCGATCTCGGCCAGTGCCTGCCTGACGTCCGGGATGGTGCACAGCGTCCAGGTGCTGAGCACGTGGTCCAGGCTGGCGTCGGCGGCCGGCAGGGTGGTGGCGTCCAGCCCGATGAACTCGACCGGCACCGGGCGGTCCGCCTGCGCCCGGGCGGCGAGCCGCCGGGTGGCCAGTGTGCGCCCGCCGCCCGCGGGCTCGACGGCCAGCACCCGCTTCACCGCGGCCGGGTAGAAGGGGATGTTCAGCCCGGTGCCGAACCCGATCTCCAGCACCTCGCCGTCCAGCCCGGCGGTGACCTGGGCCCGCTGCTGGGCGAACAGGCCGCGGCGCATGCTCAGGTCGAGCGCCCGGGGCAGCACCTGATCCCGGTAGAAACCCACCAGCCCATCCTGTCATGGGGTGATTTGGGGCCAGTGAGTTGTGGCCGGGCCGGGGAATGATGGGGGCGTGACGACTGCGCGGCTGCTGCACGTTGACTCGTTCGCCCCGGCGCCGTTCACCGGGAACCCGGCGGCGGTGCTGGTGCTCGAGCATGAGCCCGGCGATGACTTCGGGGCCAGGGCCGGGGCGGAGCTGAACCAGCCCGCCACCGCCGTAGTCTGGCCGGCCGGGGAGCCGGGCCGGTTCGGGCTGCGCTGGTTCACCGCGGCCACCGAGCTGGAGCTGTGCGGGCACGGCACGCTGGCGGCGGCCCGGGTGCTGCTGGACAGCGGCGCCGCGGTGGCCGGGACGGTGCGTTTCGAGACCAGGTCCGGGACGCTGGAGGCGCGGGTGGTGGGGGAGTGGGTCGAGCTCCGGCTGCCCAGCCTGCCCCTGGCGCCGCTGGTGCATGCGGCCACGGCCGACGTGTCGCCGGGCGAGGCGGCGCCGGGCGAGGCCGTGCTCGGCGAGGCGGTGCGCCAGTTGCTGCCGGTGCCGGTGTCCGCGCTGCTGCGCAACGAGCTGGACGTGCTGGCCGTGCTCGGCTCGGTGGCCGAGGTCCGCGCGGCGCAGCCGGACCTGGCCGCGCTGCGGCGGCTGCCGGTCCGTGGCCTGATCATCACCGCGGCTGGCCCGGGGCCAGCTGGTGCCGGCCCGGACGGTGCTAGCCCGGACGGTGCTGGCCTCGACGGTGACGGTGACGGTGACGCTGACGGCGCGGGTGGGGCCGACTTCGTGTCCCGGTTCTTCGCCCCGGGCACCGGGATCGACGAGGACGCGGTGACCGGGTCGGCGCACTGCGCGCTCGGGCCGTACTGGATCGGGCGGCTCGGCCGCCAGCCGCTGCTCGGCCGCCAGCTGTCCACGCGCGGCGGGGTGCTCCGGGTGGCCCTGGACGGAGACAGCGTGCTGCTGGCCGGGCCGGCGCTGGTGCTGTCCGAGGGCAGCTGGCAGGGGCCGGTCGAATAGCGGGCGGCGCGGGCCCGCGCGGAGGGGGGTCGGCGCGGGCCCGCGCCTGGTCATCGCCGGGGTCAGCGCACCGGGAAACTGAAGTAGTGCAGGCTGACGTAGGGTGGATCACCGGACGCGCCGGAGGAGAACTCGAGGTAGACGGTGTGTGTCCCGGTCACCTCGCTGATGTTCGCCGGCACGGTCTGCCAGCTGCTCCAGCCGCCGGTATTACCGACCGCGAAGCTGCCGACCGGTGCGTTCGCCGGGTTGTCCAGCACCACCTCCACCAGCCCGCTCACCCCGCCGGCCGCGCCGGAGGCCACCCGGGCGTCGAACTGGCTGGAGCCCGAGCCGAAATTGACCCCGGGGTACTCCAGGTAGTCGCCGTTGGAAAGCTGGGCCACCTGGTTGCCGTCCACCCCGGACGGGTTGGTGTCCCCGCTGGCCGCGGTCACCGAGATGCTGCCCGCGGACCCGTGGTAGCAGTCGGCGGAGATGTCCGCGGTCGCGGTGGTGGAGCAGGACGTGCCGCCGCCGCACCACCGCTGCCGGTGCTGGTCGCGGTCGGCGTCGGCGTCGGGGTGGGCGTGGGCGTGGGTGACGCGCCGGAGCCGCTGGTCTCGTACACGGCCACGTAGCCGACGCTCATCGACCCGCCCGAGCTGGTCGCGGACGTCGGCGAGGAGCAGCCGCAGATGGCGTTGGGGTAGGCGCCGCCGACGGCCAGGTCCAGGATCAGGAAGAACCCGTGGTCCACCGCGGCCTGCCAGGTGGACGTGCCGACCTGGCTCTCGGTCACGGTGTAGTAGGCGTTCCCGTTCAGGTAGAAAGTGATCGACTCGTCGCTGGTGTTCGTGCGGTTCACGATGGCCGAGTAGGTGTTGTACCCGGTCTGGCAGCCGGAGCAGGACTGCAGCCCGCTGCCCAGCCCGGTGGTCTCGTTGCAGGGACCGCCCGGGTTGACGCCGCAGTGGAAGGTGCCGGAGTGCTCGGACAGCGCGTTGACGTCCTCCATGATGTCGATCTCGCCGGCCGACGGCCAGTTCGAGCAGTCCATCGTCCCGGACGTGCCCGCGCCGCTGGAGCGGAAGCCGGCGCCGAGCATCCAGAACGCGGGCCAGTAGCCGACGCCGCTGGACGGGTTCGGCTGCTTGATGGAGGCGCTGACCTCCATCTCGCCTCCGGCCGGGGCCTCGAAGCTGTCGCTTGTGGTCTCGATCCGGCCCGAGGTCCATGAGCCGCCCGAGTTGACCGCGGTGATGTTCAGGTGGCCGCTGCCGTCCTCCGACACGTTCGCGGTGGAACTGGTGTTGTTCTCCACCTCGCCGGTCCCGTAGTTGGCGGTGCAGCCGGTGCCGTTGTACTGGGTGCCGGTGTCGTAGGTCCAGCCGGAGTCCACTCCGGAGCCGGCCGAGCCGGAGAACGAGTCGCTGTAGGTGGTGGTCCAGCCGGACGGCGGTCCGGGGACGGTGGTGGCCGAACTGCTCGCGGTGAAGGCCAGGCTGGTCACCATCGCGGCCAGTAACGCGCCGATCGCCCCGATGGCGGCGGCGGCGCGCCGGCGTGCGGCCAGGCGCGGCGGCCTATGAAGAGGGCTGGGGAGGTGGGTGGGGGGTCGCATCCGGTTTCTCCCTTCTGCTGGGCGGGCGAGCGGTGCCCGCCTGGGCCGGTCCGTCCGGCCCTACGCTGCGGGTCAGCCGGCTGCCGGTCCGGGGCAGCCACAACTGGCCCTGATCTCGCACCGGGTGGGCAGGATCTCCGCCTGCGGCGGCAGCCCCCGGTTCTCGATGCGGGCACGCAGCCGCTGCGCGGCGTGCTGGCCGAGTTCGCGCAGCGGCTGGCGGATGGTGGTCAGCGCCGGGGTCACCACCCGGCTGGCGTAGATGTCGTCGAAGCCGGTCACCGCGACGTCACCGGGCACCCGCAGCCCGGCCTGCTGCAGGCTGAGCAGCATGCCGATGGCCATCTGGTCGTTGGCGCACGCGATGACGTCCGGCAGGCCCGGCTGGGCCAGCAGCGCACGGGCCGCGGCCACCCCGCTGGCCTCGGAGAAGTCGCCGTCCAGCACCGGGTCGAGGGTGCAGCCGGGATGCTCCTGGACGGCGCGGCGGAACGCGGCCAGCCGTTGCACGGCGTCTGGCGAGTCGGCCGGGCCGGCCAGGAAGCCGAGACGGCGGTAGCCGTGCTCCTCGATCAGGTGACCGGCCAGGCCGGCCATGCCGGCCGCGTTGTCCACCGCGACCACGTCCAGTTCGGTTTCTTCCGGGCGGCCGGCGATGGCCACCACCGGGATGCGCCGGGCCAGCGCCCGGAGCGGCCCGGGCGGCAGCACCTCCTCGGCGATCAGCAGGCCGTCCACCTTGCCGGACAGCGCCCGGACCCGGCCCTGGAACTGCTCGCCCGCCCGGCCGAACGTGAGCAGCAGCGAGCACTCGGTGCCGCGCAGCACCGCCTCCACCGCGTGCACCAGCTCGTCCATGAACAGCGCGCCGGTCTTCTCGATGCCGACCTCGGTGATCCCGCGTTCCAGCCCGGCCAGCCCGATGATGTCCTTGCGCCGCCGGCTCAGCCCCTGAGCCGAGCCGTCCGGCACGTAGCCGAGTTCCTCGATAACCGCGAGGACCCGCTCCCGGGTGTCCGGGTGGACCAGGTTCGAGCCGTGCACGACCCGCGAAACGGTGGCCGTGGACACGCCGGCCAGGTTCGCGACCTCATACACCGTGCTCATCCGGACCCTTGTTGTTGTAAGCGGTTACATTGGTTTTGTTAAGGCGATGTTAAGTACGGATGTAAGCGCTGTCAATGGCTCGGCCGCCCCGGGATGTGCCGCCGGGGCGGCCTGGGCGCGGTGGGCTGGGGGCGGTGGGCGGCGGCTACCTGCCGCGCCGCTGCGGCCGCCTTACCGATTGCTTACGGCTGGCCCCAATGCCCTCGTCAGCCTGGCCGGATGCCTGTCAGCATCCGGGTTAAGAAGGGAGGCAGCCATTCGCGGAACGACGGACGGCCAGGCGCCGCGACTGCCCCCTTCCCCGCAGCCCGGCGTACGGTCCGTGCCGCCACTGCGCTGGCGCCGCGTCTTCCCCGGCCACGAGGCCGAACTCCGCCAGGTCCGGTATTGGCTGGCGGAACTCCTGCCCGACTGCCCGGCCCGCAGCGACGTCGTAACGGTCACCATTGAGCTGGCCGCTAACGCGGTACGGCACTCGGCCAGCGGCCTGGGCGGCTTCTTCGCCGTGGAACTGAGCTGGCTGGCCAATCCCGCTGCGGTACGCATCGCGGTGGCCGACGCCGGTGGGGTGCGTGGCCCGCAGTCCGCCCCCGGCGGCGGGCTGGCTGCCCTGCTGGGCACCGGCCCGTTGCCCGCTATCCCGGCCGCGACTGCCGGCCCAGGTGCGGCCGCCGGACCGGACGTGGTGGGGGCGGGTTTCGTCGGCGCGAGCTACCTGGCCAACGGCCCGCTGGGAGCCGGCCCGCCGGAGCCGGACCTGGCCGTGCCGGACGTGGCCAGCCCTGCGCTCCCCGAGCACGGGCGTGGGCTGCGCCTGGTCGCCGCCCTGGCCACCCGGGCCGGCGTGGTCGGCGATCACCGCGGCAGGCTGGTCTGGGCCGACGTGCGGTGGGCGGACGACACGCCAGATCAGGCCGGCTTCCTGGACGGCTACACCGAGGCGCTGCGCGACATCCAGACCGTCCTCGCGGCCCGCTACCCCGAGGTGAACATCTGGTTCGGCCGGGCCACCATGCAGTGGTGGGCGATGGCCCCCGAGCCCGGGCCCGGCTGGCTGCTCACCGCCGAGTCGCCGCTGGACCTGGCCCAGCTGCTGGACGTGTACCGGGTCACCCAGCGGCCGGTGCGGCGGCGCAGCCGGGGGCGGCACGGGCTGACCGGCCGCCGGGCGGGGCCGCCCGCGGGCCGGCCCGCCAGCCAGCCGCCGCGCGGCAGCTGGCGCGCGGTGGCCCTGTCCCCGCGGCGGATCCAGCAGGCCCGGGAGCTGATTAGCTCCCCGGGCCGCCCGGCCGGTCGCTGACAGATCCGCGGACCGTGGGTGACCGGCTGCGAACCGGCCGAGTTCGGGCTGGGGTCAGCCCGGTCAGCTAGGCGCGGTCGATTGGTGACGACGGGTAGTTGGCCACGACCGCCTCGCCTGATACCGTGCGACGACTCTTTCGGTTGCTGATCGGCGCTTCAATGACTGTTTCCGTGGCGACTCGGACGTATCCAGCCGTTTTCCGCACTTGGGGCACCCTGGTCAACGGGCGGGCGCGACCCGGCCCGCCCAGTCGCCGGCCTGGCCACCGTAGGAGTTGCGACGAAACTGCGCCCTAAAGGACCGAAACTACGCCGTAAAGCGGAGCGAAGGTAAAGTTTTCCGGACAACCTCGGCTTTAGCTGAACAAAGGTTGACACAAACCCTCAATCAGCATTAGGACGACAGGCAGGGCTCGCGAGGCGGGCTCTGGGGCGGTTTCCACGGGGGCCGGCACAGGCCGCCGCGGCGGTCGCCCGCGTGTCGGTTGTGCGTTCTCGAGACCTGGCGAAAGGACCACGATGGGCAAGCGGTGGGCGCGATGGTGCGCATTTGGAGGATCATTGGTGCTGGTCGTCGGGACAGCGGTGGGCACCAGTGTGCTCACCAGCGCTGCTTCCGCCACGACGTCGGCCACGGCCAGCAAGAGCGTCATGCCGAACCACACGAGCATGATGGACTGCAACGGCCACAGCCCCAAGTACAAGAACGTGAAGCAGGACCTCGGTGGCCTGTGTACCGATCCCAACGGCGGCGTCTGGAACGGTCATTCGTACCGTTTCAAGGACAACGGCGTCTATATCGGTCACGACGAGCCGTCGATCAAGTTCATCTCCAGCGCGCCGGGCAGCGGCAACAACTTCACCTACGTGAACCGGCTGAGCGCCGACCCGCACGGCAAGCCGACGGTCTCCGCGAACGGGAAGATGCGGGCCGACTATGCGGAACTCAGCCCGGCGCCGTGGTTCGGGCTGCCGATCTGCGACCCCGGCTCCTACCCGCAGAACCCGTGCACCCCGGACAGTGACACCAACGGCGGGGCCATCAACGACCCCAACGCGGCGGGTTCGGCCTTCATGGAACTGCAGTTCTACCCGCCGGGCTACGGTCCGTTCGTGGACGCGCCGAGCTGCGACTCGACGCACTGGTGCGCCGCGCTGACCATCGACAGCCTGGAGTCCGAGTTCAACTTCGCGAACATAAACACCGCCTGTGAGGAGCCGGTCAACTTCGCGTTCCTGCAGCGCAACGGGGTGCCGGCCGGGCCGCCCAGCCCGCAGCTCACCGACCTGAGCACGTTCACGCCGAACCACGAGACGCTGCTGATGAACCAGGGTGACGTGGTGGCCACGCATATCCAGGACACCCCGAACGGGCTGCTGGCCAGCGTCTCCGACCTGACCACCCACCAGACCGGGTACATCGTGGCCAGCGCCAAGAACGGGTTCATGAACACCAACTACAAGACTTGCGCGGGCACGCCGTTCAACTTCCACCCCGAGTACAACACGGCCCGGCAGCAGAACCAGGTGCCGTGGGCCGCGCTCGAGGGCGGCGTGCTGATGGAGCAGGAGATCGGGCACTTCGAGCCGTGCTCGTCAATCGCCCACGGCCTGCCGTACACGGCGTCGTTCCCGGACGGCTCGTCGTTTAACGACAAGACGACCGCGCAGACCTGCGTCGGCGGCTTCGAGGGCAAGGGCAAGGTGGGGGAGGGCCCGTGCAGTACGACCACGGGTGTCTGCCAGAACGCGACCACCGAGGGCGGTGGGGCGTGTCCGAGCAACAAGCTCTCCTCGGGCGATCTGTGTGAGTACTCCGACATGACCTGCGTGAAAGCCGGGCCGCGCCCAGTCCTGCAGAACAGCACGGTGGTCAAGTGGGACTGGCCGATAGCCGGCTGTCAGGATAACTATTTCCAGAACGGTGACCTCGATTTCGACGGCAGTTCCTACGTCAAGGACTGGCCGAACGGATCACCGAGGCTGCCTACGCCGTTCTCCTATATAGGACCGTTCTCACACGGCAAGAGTTATCCGCAGATACAGTTCGAAACCGACATCGCCGGCTCGGAGGCGGATTGCAACGTCACGACCGGCGCGGGCTGCACGGCGCCGCCAGGCGGGGCCAAGTTCTACCCGTACTGGACGCTGAGCCGCGGTTGCCTGTGGAACTTCGGCAACACCATCCCAGGGAAGACAGCGAAGAGTTTCGGCGGGGACGCCCAGTACGGCACCCCGAACATCGCCCGGTACGGCGGGACGATCATCAGCCCGGTGCTGACCAACCCGCAGATCAGTGGGAAATGCGCTAAGTACCAGGCCAAGGTGTAGGTAACAAGGTGTAGGTAACTGAGTAACCCGGCGGCACCCCGGGCGCTCCGGCGCCCGGGGTGCCGTCATGTCAGCGCGGCTTAACCGCCGCTTGCGGCCCCGGCCGGACTCGGTCAGGTGCTCCGGCCGCAGGCCGAAGAACAGCACCAGCATGATCAGCAGGTCGAGGAGGGCGATCAGCCCGCCGACGTACAGCCCGGCCGCACTCAGCGAGGCCAGATAGCCGCAGAACGCCAGTACCACGATCATCGCGCCCAGCGCGCGCGGCCGCCCGCTGTGCGCGAGCCGTTCCGGCACCTCGTACGGCGCGCGGTGCACGTAGTTGTCGGTCTCGGCCTTGTCCTGGGCGATCCGCAGCCACAGGTCGTACAGTTCCGGGGCTTTCTCGCGGAGCAGCACCGCCTGCTCGGCGGACGGAATCTCCGGCTCGGCCATCCGGTCGGACACCAGGCTGGCCAGCCGGTCCAGGTCCAGCGCGGACGCGGCGAGGCCGGCCGGGGCGGGCGGTTCCCCGGCGGGCCCGGCTGGCCCGCGGTCCGGCGGCTTGCCGCCAGGGCGCGGGACCGGGGAGACCGGGGCCGTCGTGGCCAATGGAGTGGCCGGGTCATGCAGGCTGGGCAGCCCGGCCGGACCCGCTTTCCCCGGCAGGTCCGATTTCCCGGGCAGATCCGATTTCCCGGGCAGATCCGGTGGGCCAGGAGTAGCCGGTACCCCGGCCGGCCCGGCGGCCCCGGCGGCCCCGGCAGTCCGGGCAGTCCGGGCTGGGGCTGGCCCGGCAGCCCCGGCAGGCTGGCGGCTCGCGGCTGGCCGGGCAGGTCCGGTTGCTTCCCGGTGCGGCGCGGGCCGGGCTTACCGGGCCGCTTCCCGGCGCCCGGCTGGTCAGTCACACCGGGCAGGCCCGGCCCCGGTTCCGGGTGCTGACCCGGCTGGACCGGGCCGTCCTGGTCGGTCACCGGGACAAGCCGCCGCGATTGCGCTCAGCGGCCCGCATGAGCGCCTCAGCGTGCGCTTCCCGAATAGTCCGCGTCGCGTGCTGGAAAGGCCCTTCCGGGGAAACGTGCCCGGCATCCGGAAGCTGGCTCCGCAAGGCCCGGTAGATGACCGCGCCGGTGATATCGAAAAGCGCAGCGGCGCCGAAGGCAAATGCCAGAACGCGGCCCGCTGACCTGTCCGTCGGCATACGGGCTACTTTCCCGCTTGGCCGCAGCACAAAACTGTTGCCCAATTCGCGGCGATGCACCCCTTTTATCCACCATGGGGTGTCAGTGCGGTGCATTGTGCCGCACCGGCGGGGCACAATGCACCGCACAGATGCACGAGGCCGGGCGGTGACGGCACTGGTCCGGCCTGGGCCGAGCACCGGGTACTGGCGTTGGGCAAATTAGAGCTGGGACCAGGCCTGGGTGAGGACGCTGCGCAGGATCTGCTCCATCTCGGCGAAGTGCTCAGGCCCGCAGGTGAGCGGCGGCGCGAGCTGGATCACCGGGTCGCCGCGGTCGTCCGCCCGGCAGACCAGGCCGGCGTCGAACAGGGCCTGCGACAGGAAGCCGCGGAGCAGTCGCTCGGACTCCTCGTCGCTGAACGTCTCCCGGGTCGATTTGTCCTTGACCAGTTCGATGCCGTAGAAGTAGCCGTCGCCCCGGACGTCGCCGACGATCGGCAGGTCAGCCAGCTTCTCCACGGTGGCCCGGAACGTGGCCTCGTTGGCCCGCACGTTGCCCAGCAGGTCTTCCTTCTCGAACACGTCGAGGTTGGCCAGCGCGACCGCGCAGGACACCGGGTGGCCGGCGAACGTCACGCCGTGCAGGAAGGTGGCGGTGCCCTCGTTGAACGGCTCCATCAACTGGTCGCGGACCAGCATGCCGCCGAGTGGGGCGTAGCCGGAGGTCACCCCCTTGGCGAACGTGATGATGTCCGGCTGGTAGCCGTAGCGCTGCGAGCCGAAGTAGTGGCCGAGCCGGCCGAACGCGCAGATGACCTCGTCGGACACCAGCAGCACGCCGTAGCGGTCGCAGATCTCGCGGACCCGGGTGAAGTAGCCGGGCGGGGGCGGGAAGCAGCCGCCCGAGTTCTGCACCGGTTCCAGGAAGACCGCGGCCACCGACTCCGGGCCCTCGCGGAGGATGGCCCGCTCGATCTCGTCCGCGGCCCACAGGCCGAACCCGGTCAGGTCGTCGGCCACGAACCCCGGCGCGCGGTAGAAGTTGGTGTTCGGGATCCGGACCCCGCCCGGGGGGAGCGGCTCGAACGGCTCCTTGATCGAGGGCAGCCCGGTGATGGCCAGCGCCCCCATCGAGGTGCCGTGATAAGCGATCTCCCGGCTGAGCACCTTGTACCGGGTTGGCTCACCGATGGTCTTGAAGTACTGCTTGGCCAGTTTCCAGGCCGACTCCACCGCCTCCGAGCCGCTGGTGGTGAAGAACACCCGGTTGAGGTCGCCGGGGGCCAGCCCGGCCAGCCGTTCGGCCAGCTCCACCGCGCGCGGGTGGGCGTAGGACCAGAGCGGGAAATAGGCCAGCTCCGACGCCTGCCGGGCGCCCGCCTCGGCGACCTCCTTGCGGCCGTGCCCGATCTGGCTGACGAACAAGCCGGACAGGCCGTCCAGGTAGCGCTTGCCCTTCTGGTCGTACACGTACTGGCCTTCGCCGCGCACGATCACCGGCATGTCGCCGTCCGAGTAGGCCGACATCCGGGTGAAATGGAGCCACAGGTGGCGCCGCGCGGACTCCTGCAGAGCCAGATCGGCCGGCCGGGCGGAGCTGTCCGTGACTGCCGCCGGGCCCATCGGGTCGGGCCCGCGGCGCGGGGCGCCGGTCTGGCTCCGGTACGGGTCGCTTGGCGTTGTCATCTGGTCCCCCAGCCGTAGGTCTGCTTGCGGAGTTTTAGGTATACGAACGTCTCTGTGCTGGTCACGCTCGATACGCCACGCACCCGGCTGAGAATCTCCAGCAGGTGGCTGTCGTCCTCGCAGACGACCTCAACCAGCAGGTCGAACGAGCCGGAGGTGATGACCACGTAGTCGATCTCGTCGATCGCGGCCAGCTGGTCGGCCACCTGCTCCAGGTCGCCGGCGCACTTGATGCCGATCATGGTCTGCCGGCTGAAGCCCAGCATCAGCGGGTCGGTTACCGCGACGATCTGCATGATCCCGGTGTTGACCAGGCGCTGCACCCGCTGCCGGACGGCCGCCTCGGACAGGCCCACCGCCTTGCCGATGGCCGCGTACGAGCGGCGGCCATCCTCCTGCAGCTGCTCGATGATCTGCTTGGACAAGTGGTCAAGGGCGGCACCCTGGGCCCCTCGCCCGGGCGCCCGGCCGTTACGGGCCGGGGCGGGTTGCTCCCCGCTCAGCCCGCCCTGGATCGCCGGCGCCCCGGGGGTGTGAGCCATGCGGTCCTCCTCTGCAAGCCATGGTGTCATGCAGCTTCCACTTGTCAACTGATTTCGTTGCTATGCATGGTATATGCAACGGATTCACTTGTTCATGTTTCATTTCTCTGCGAGTGTCGGAGGCATGACGGCAACCACCCAGCCCGGCACCAGCCTGCGCGAGCTGAAGAACTTCGTGAACGGCGAATTCGTCGCGGCCACCGCGGACCGGACCTGCGAGGTGCTCGACCCCAGCACCGGGCAGGCCTACGCGCTGGCCCCGGTGTCCGGGCCGGCCGACGTGGACAGAGCGCTGCGCTGCGCCGAGGCGGCCCGGGAGGATTGGCGGGACGCCACCCCGGCGCAGCGCAGCCTGGCGCTGCTCAAGATCGCGGACGCGGTCGAGGCGCGGGCCGCCGAGCTGACCGAGGCCGAGTGCCGGAACACCGGCAAGCCGGTCGCGCTCACCCTGGCCGAGGAACTCCCGCCGTGCGTGGATCAGCTGCGCTTCTTCGCGGGCGCCGCGCGGATCCTGCAGGGCAGCGCGGCCGGGGAGTACGTGGCCGAGCACACGTCGATGATCCGGCGCGAGCCGGTCGGCGTGTGCGCCCAGGTGACGCCCTGGAACTACCCGCTGATGATGGCCATCTGGAAGATCGCGCCGGCCATCGCCGCGGGCAACACCGTGGTGCTCAAGCCGTCCGACACCACCCCGGTATCCACCCTGCTGCTGGCCGGGATCGCGGCCGAGTTCCTGCCGCCCGGCGTGCTGAACGTGATCTGCGGCGACGCGGCCACCGGCCGCGCGCTGGTCAGCCACGACATCCCGCAGATGGTCTCGATCACCGGGTCGGTCCGGGCCGGCATCCAGGTGGCCCAGGCGGCCGCGGCCGGGCTGAAGCGGGTGCACCTGGAACTGGGCGGCAAGGCGCCGGTGGTGGTGTTCGACGACGCCGACCTGACCCAGGCGGCCGAGGGCATCGCCGGGGCCGGGTACTTCAACGCCGGCCAGGACTGCACCGCGGCCACCCGGGTGCTGGCCGGGCCGGGCATCGCGGCCGACCTGACCGACGCGCTGGCCGAGCAGGCCCGCAACACCACGGTGGGCGGGCTGGACGTGCCGGACGCCGACTACGGCCCGCTGAACAACCCGAACCAGCTGGCCCGGGTGTCCGGCTTCCTGAGCCGGGCGCCGGAGCACGCCGACGTGGTCACCGGCGGGCACCAGGTCGGCGAGCGCGGTTACTGCTTCGCGCCGACCGTGGTCAGCGGGCTGCGCCAGGACGACGAGATGATCCAGGAAGAGATCTTCGGACCGGTGATCACCGTGCAGCGGTTCGGGACCGAGGATGAGGCGGTGCGTTACGCCAATGGGGTGAAGTACGGGCTGGCCGCGAGCGTGTGGACCCGGGATCACGGCCGCGCCATGCGGCTGGCCCGGCAGCTGGACTTCGGCGCCGTCTGGATCAACACGCACATCCCGTTCGCGTCGGAGATGCCGCACGGCGGCTTCAAGCATTCCGGCTACGGCAAGGACCTGTCCAGGTACGGATTCGAGGACTATACGCGGATCAAGCATGTGATGAGCTACCTGGGCGGCTAGCGCCCTTATGTTACGTGCCTGTAACCGATTCCGTCGCCTTTGCACCATCTCGCGACGGAATCGGTTGATTTCAGGAGTTTCGTCTGCCAGGATCGAGAACCACTTCCGTACCGGCACTTTGAGAAGTGGTTGCTGATACTTGACCTAGCTGGCGACGAGAGGCTTGCGCGTGACATGACGGACACCGACGCATCGGCGGCCGGCCTGCCGCCTGCCATGGCGGCGGAGCCCGCGGCTGACCCGGGTGTTCCGGCCATCGGGCTGGATCAGGTAGTGAAGGAGTTCCACTCTCGCGGCGAGGTGGTGGCCGCGGTCCGCGGCATCGACCTGGCCATCCGCACCGGCGAGTTCTTCTCCATGCTCGGCCCGTCCGGCTGCGGCAAGACCACCACGATGCGGATGATCGCCGGCTTCGAGGAGCCCACCCAGGGCACCGTCCGGCTGGACGGCCGGGACGTCACCGCCGCCCCGCCGAACAAGCGCGACGTGAACATGGTGTTCCAGTCCTACGCGCTGTTCCCGCACATGAGCGTGTTCGAGAACGTGGCGTTCGGGCTGCGCCGCCGCAGCGTGCGCAAGGACCGGATCACCCAGCAGGTCGGCGAGATGCTGGAGATCGTCGATCTGGCCGGCCGGGAGCAGCGCCGGCCGCGCGAGCTGTCCGGCGGCCAGCAGCAGCGGGTCGCGCTGGCCCGGGCCCTGGTCAACCACCCCAAGGCGCTGCTGCTCGACGAGCCGCTCGGCGCGCTCGACCTCAAGCTCCGGCAGGCCATGCAGGTCGAGCTCAAGCGCATCCAGCGCGAGGTCGGCATCACGTTCGTCTACGTCACGCATGACCAGAACGAAGCGCTGACCATGTCGGACCGCATCGCGGTGATGAACGACGGGGTCATCGAGCAGCTCGGGCCGCCCCGGGACATCTACGAGCACCCGAAGACGCGGTTCGTGGCCGGCTTCATCGGCACCTCGAACCTGCTCACCGGGACGCTGTCCCGGGTCACCGACGGCACCGGGGTCATCGAGGTGGGCCCGGACGAGCGGATCCTGGTCCCGGCGGCCGAGGCTGGCCTGTCGGCCGGCCAGGCCGTCGAGCTCACCGTGCGCCCGGAGAAGATCGACCTGGCCGCCGGGCCGGGCGCCCCGGGCAGTTGCGCGCTGCGCGGGACCGTCACCGAAGTGGTCTACCTGGGCACCTCGACCAGTTTCTCGGTCCGCACCACGACCGGCGCGGACGTCATGGTCTTCGAGCAGAACTCGTCATCAGCGAGCAGCACGGTCAGCCGGGGCGACGACGTCTGGCTGACCTGGGATCCCCAGCACTCATACCCGATCGGCTAGCCCGGGCCCTGGGTCGGCCGGCGCAGGCCGCCCTGGCCGCCCGGCGCAGTGGAGGACGACGCAGTGGAGGACGACGCAGTGGAGGACGACATGGATAACGGCATGGATCCGTCGATCTGGCGCGG
Organism: uncultured Actinomycetes bacterium; assembly: GCA_963717125.1. Taxonomy (GTDB): domain Bacteria; phylum Actinomycetota; class Actinomycetes; order Streptosporangiales; family Streptosporangiaceae; genus RYN-230. The sequence continues at coordinate 165,945 of CAVQVG010000007.1, read as the reverse complement.
GCTGACCCAGCGCCGGCTGTCCCGCCGCGAGATGCTGCGCTCGGCCGGGGCGGGCGCGGGTGCCCTCGGCATCGGAGCCTTCCTGGCCGCCTGCGGGGTCAAGGGCGTCAGCACCACCAGCAGCGGCGCCAGCCCAGCCGGCGGGGTGGGCACCGCGGCCTGGTGGGCCAAGCAGAAGCTGCACCATACGGTCAACTTCGCTAACTGGCCGTACTACATCGACGTGCTGAACGGCAAGCACCTGTCCCTGGAGCACTTCACCCAGACCACCGGCATCCAGGTCGCGTACACGGAGCCGATCAGCGACAACCTGCCGTTCTACGCCAAGATCCGGCCCTCGCTGCAGGCCAAGCAGTCCACCGGCTACGACATCATCGTGATGACGAACAGCAGCCCGCCGCTCGGCTACCTGATCGACTTCGGCTGGCTGGTCCCGCTGGACCGCAGCATGATGACGAACTTCAACAAGTACGCCGGGCCGCTGATCAAGAACCCGTCCTGGGACCCGGGCAACAAGCACACGATGGCCTGGCAGTCCGGCTGGACCGCGATCGGCTACAACTCGTCGGTCATCAAGGACCCGGGCAGCAGCGTGGACATCCTGTTCGACTCGAAGTACTCGGGCAAGATCGGCATGATGTCCGACCCGCAGGAGCTGGGCAGCGTGGGCCTGCTGGCCATCGGCGTGGAGCCGGCCAGCTCGTCCGAGTCGGAATGGGCCAAGGCGGCCAAGAAGCTGCAGCAGCAGAAGAGCGACGGGCTGGTCCGCGCGTACTACGACCAGAGCTACATCGACCACCTGAAGAACGGCGACATCGTCGTCTCCCAGGCGTGGTCGGGGGACATCTTCCAGGCCGACCTGAACAGCAAGTACCGGAACCTGAAGCTGATGATCCCGGACGAGGGCGGCATGTTCTGGACGGACAACATGTGCATCCCGATGTACGCCCAGAACCCGAAGGACGCCATGACGCTGATGGACTTCTTCTACGACCCGCAGGTCCAGGCGCTGGTCGAGTACTACGACGACTACGTCTGCCCGGTGCCCGCGGCCAAGCAGGTGCTGCTCAACCCGGCCGGCTGGGCCAAGACCGCGCTGGCCCAGATGAAGCCGGAGATCGGCCTGCCCACCTCCACCACGGCCAACGCGCCGACCGTGTTCCCGACCGCGGCCTACATCAAGAACTCCCGGAACTACTACCAGTACAAGAGCCAGGAAGAGCTGACCGCGTGGAACAACATGTTCTTGCCGATCACCCAGGGCTCGTAACCCCGCGCCGCCAGCGGCCCCGGCTGGGCAAGGCGCTCGCGCCGTACCTGCTCAGCCTGCCGGCCGGGCTGTGGCTGCTGGTGCTGTTCCTGGTCCCGCTGGTCGTGATGCTGTCGCTGTCCCTGCAGTCGTGCAACTCGGCCACCGGCGCCTGCGTGATGACCTGGCACTGGGCCGAGTTCGGCCAGCAGCTCAGCCTGTACCACACCCAGTTCCTCACCAGCTTCTACTTCGCGGGCGCGGCCACCGTGATCGACCTGATCGTGTCGTTCCCGATCGCCTACTGGATCGCGTTCCACGGCGGGGCGAAGAAGAACTTCTTCCTGCTCATGCTCCTGGTGCCGTTCTTCGTGTCGTTCGTGATCCGCACCGTGGTGTGGGAGTTCATCCTGTCCGACCAGGGCATCATCCTGGGCAGCCTGAAGAACGCGCACCTGCTGCCGCAGAACTTCCACGTGCTGGCCACTGGGACCGCGGTGGTAGCCGGGCTGGCCTACAACTACCTCCCGTTCACCGCGCTGCCGCTGTACGTGGCGATCGAGCGGATCGACAAGCGGGTGCTGGACGCCGCCTACGACCTGTACGCGACCCGGCGGCAGGCGTTCCTCAAGGTGATCCTGCCGCTCACCGTGCCCGGGCTGTTCGCCGCGTTCCTGCTCACGTTCATCCCGGCGCTCGGCGACTACGTCAACCAGCAGATCCTGGGCGGCACCAGCAACACGATGATCGGCACCGTCATCCAGAACGCGTTCCTGGTCAACCTCGACTACGCGGGCGGCTCGGCGCTGTCCGCCATGCTGATGGCCATCGCGCTGATCGGCATCTTCGCCTACGCCCGGCTGCTCGGCTCCCGGACCATCGAGGAGTACCTGTGACCGAAGCCAGCCAAGCGCCCCCGAGGGAGCCGGTCAGATGACCGCCGCGGTCGGCGCACCGGCCACGGTGGCCCGGGACAGCGCGGGCGCCGGCGGGCGGCCGCAGCGCCGTCGCCGGTGGACCCGGTACGTGCTGCCCGCCTACTCCTGGCTGATCATCGCGTACCTGGTCTTCCCGATCGCCGTGATGGTCCTGTACAGCTTCAACAAGGTGACGACCGGGCTGCCCCAGATCAGCTTCGCCTGGAACGGGTTCACCACGCAGTGGTACCGGCAGTGGAACGCCATCCCGCAGCTCACCTCCTCGTTCTGGCTGTCCATCCGGCTGGCCCTGGCCAGCACCGTGCTGGCCACGATCGTGGGCACGCTGCTGGCGCTGGCCCTGGTCCGCTACCGGCCACCGCGGTTCCGCGGCAAGGGCTTCGTCGAGCAGGTCATGTTCCTCAACATCGCGGCCCCGGAGATCGTGCTCGGCGCCTCGCTGCTCGGCTTGTTCGTCACCATCAACGTGGCCCGCGGCTTCGTCACCCTGCTGCTGGCGCACGTGGCGTTCAGCATCGCGTACGTCGCGATCACGGTGCGGGCCCGGATGGCTGGCTTCGACCGGTCCTTGGAGGAGGCCGCCCAGGACCTGGGGGCCAACGCCTGGGTCACGTTCCGCAAGATCACCCTGCCGCTGATCTTCCCCGGCATCCTGGCCGGCGCGCTGATGGCCTTCGCGCTGTCCATCGACGACTTCGTCACGTCCAACTTCGTCAGCGGGGCCGCCGTGCCGTTCCCGGTGTGGGTGTACGGCGCCACCCGGATCGGCATCCCGCCGCAGGTCTTCGTGTTCGGCAGCGCCATCTTCGCGGTCGGAATCCTGTGCGCGCTGGCCAGCATCGTGGTAGCCAGGAGGCAGGCCTAACCGGCCTGACCGGTGGGCCGTGGGGGGGACCGATGGTGCAGCCGAGTCGTCGTGACGTGCTGGCCCTCGGCGGCCTGGCCGCCGCCGGGCTGGCGGTGGCCGGCTGCTCGGCCGGAGCGCCGCTGCCCGCCGCGATGCACGCGCGCAGCCCAGTGAACGCCTACTGGTCCCGGCAGCGGCGGCACGGCCAGGTGAACTTCGCCAACTGGCCGCTGTACATCGACACCGGGCACAAGACGCTGCAGGAGTTCACCGCGGCCACCGGGATCACGGTGAACTACGCCGAGGTGATCCAGGAAGACCCGTACTGGGTCAACAAGATCAGCCCGATCATCCGGTCCGGCCAGTCCATCGGCTACGACGTGATGGTGGTGACCGACGGGTTCTGGTTCTCCGAGCTGGTCAGCATGAACGAGCTGGTCCCGCTGGACCAGAGCATGCTGGTCAACTTCCACCGGCACGCGTCGGCCAAGTTCCAGCACCGCTCGTTCGACCCGGGGAACACCTACAGCATCCCGTGGGCGTCCGGCACCACCGGCATCGCGTGGAACCCCAAGTTCATCCCGGGCCCGGTGACCAGCATCAACGAGCTGTGGAACCCGGCCTACCAGGGCCGGGTCGGGATGATGGCCGACATCCAGGACCTGGGCAACTTCGGCCTGCTCAAGCTCGGCATCGACCCGGAGACATCCACCCCGGCCGACTGGCGGGCCGCGGCCAAGGTGCTCACCCAGCAGCGGCACGCGGGCCTGGTTCGCGGCTACTACCAGCAGTCCTACATCGACGAGCTGGTCGCCGGGAACACCTGGATATCCATGGCCTGGTCCGGTGACATCTTCCAGCAGAACCTGTCCTCCGGCGCCGATCTGCGGTTCGTCATCCCGGACGAGGGCGGCACGCTGTGGACGGACAACATGATGATCCCCAAGTACGCGCAGAACCCGGTTGACGCGATGCTCCTGATGGACTGGTACTACCGGCCGCCGATCGCCGCCCAGCTGACCGAGTCGATCAACTACATCAGCGCCGTGCCGGCCGCGCAGCCGATCATCGCCGCGGCCGCGGCCAAGGCCACCGGCAGCAACCGCGCGCTGCTGCATGAGGTGGCCACCAGCGAGCTGGTCTGGCCGTCCGCCGCGGACTACAAGCGGCTGTACAACTACGCCGACGTCAGCGGCAAGCTGCAGGCCGAGTACGAGTCGATCTTCAATCCGGTCATCACCTGGCATGTCTAACGCCCCCGCCGGGTCCGCCGCCGACGGCTGGTTCGCGGTCGCCGGCGGGCCTGCGGCCAGCGGTGGGTCCGCGGCCGGCGGGCGGTTCGGGGCCGTCGGTGGTTCTGCGGTCGGCGGGCGGTTCGGGATCGGCGGCGGGGCCGCGGCCGCGCTGGCCGCCGAGTCGCTGCGCGACGCGAGCCCGGTCAGCTTCTGGCTGGACCAGCCGGACGCCCCGGCGCCGCAGCCGGCCCTGCGCGGCGCGGCCACCGCCGACCTGGCCGTGGTCGGCGGGGGGTTCACCGGCCTGTGGACCGCGCTGCTGGCCAAGGAGCGGGACCCGGCCCGGGACGTGCTGCTGCTCGAAGGACGCCGGATCGGCTGGGCGGCGTCCGGCCGGAACGGCGGCTTCTGTTCGGCCAGCCTGACGCACGGGCTGGCCAACGGCCTGGACCGGTTCGGCGCCGAGATGCCCACCCTGGACCGGATGGGCCGGCAGAACCTGGCCGAGATAGCCGGCACGGTAGCCAGGTACTCGATCGACTGCGCGTTCGAGCGCACCGGCGAGCTGATGGTGGCCACCCAGGACTGGCAGCTACCCGCCCTGGCCGAGACGGCGGCGGTCGCGCGCCGCCTGGGCGGTGACCCGGTGCTGCTGGACAGCGCGGCCGTGCGCGCCGAAATCGACTCGCCCACGTACGTAGGCGGGCTGTGGGACCGGGACGGCTGCGCCATGCTGGACCCGGCCCGGCTGGCCTGGGGCCTGCGCCGGGCCTGCCTGGAAGCCGGCGTGCGGATCCACGAGCACACGCCGGTGACCCGGATCAGCCGGGACGGCGGTGGGCTGCGGCTGGCCACCGTGCGGGGCAGTGTGCGGGCGGCCGCGGCCGCCCTGGGCACCGGCGCTTACCCACCCGCGCTGCTCAGCCGGCTGAAGCTGTACCTGGTCCCGGTGTACGACTACGCGCTGATGACCGAGCCGCTGTCGGCCGGGCAGCTGGCCAGCATCGGCTGGCGGCACCGGCCGGGCGCCGCCGACATGGGCAACCAGTTCCACTACTACCGGCTGACCGCGGACAACCGGATCCTGTGGGGCGGCTACGACGCCGTGTACTACAACGGCGGCCTGATCACCGCCGGGCAGGACCAGCGGCCGGCCACCTTCACCCGGCTGGCCGGCCAGTTCTTCGAGACGTTCCCGCAGCTGGCCGGGCTGCGGTTCAGCCACGCCTGGGGCGGCGTGATCGATACGTGCGCCCGGTTCTGCGCGTTCTACGGCACCGCGCACGCCGGGCGGCTGGCCTACGCGGCCGGCTACACCGGGCTGGGCGTCGGCGCCTCCCGGTTCGCCGGGAACGTCATGCTCGACCTGCTCAGCGGCGAGCCGACCGAGCGGACCGAGCTGGCCATGGTGCGCAGCAAGCCGGTCCCGTTCCCGCCCGAGCCGGTCCGCTCCGCCGTGATCCAGCTCACCCGGGCCTCGCTGGTCCGCGCGGATCGCCACCAGGGCCGCCGTGACCTGTGGCTACGCACCCTGGACCGGCTGGGGCTGGGCTTTGACTCCTGACTCCGCGCGGCCGCTCCCGTCTGGCTCTGCGCGGCCGGTCCCGTCCTCCGGCCCAGCGCGGGTGGCGCCGTCCTCGCCAGTTGTACTGACGGGTAATGTTTTCGGTATTCACCATCAATCGGGTCGGCCGGCCGATAATCGATCTAGCGGAGGGGGAGGTGGCGGGGATGACGGAAGAGTGGCTCGGCGCGCCGCTGCCGGTGACCCAGGACGATCCGGTGGACTTCGACACCAGCGTGGCGCACATCGCCCGGGTCTATGACTACTGGCTGGGGGGCAAGGACAACTTCGCCGCCGACCGGGAGGCCGGCGAGGAGGCGTTGCAGGCCTACCCGGACCTGGTCTCCTCGGTCCGGGCCAACCGGGCGTTCCTCGCCCGCGGGGTGCGCTACCTGGCCGAAGCCGGGATCCGGCAGTTCCTGGACATCGGCACCGGGATCCCCAGCGCGAACAACACGCACGAGGTGGCCCAGCGGGTAGCCCCGGGCAGCCGCGTGGTCTACGTGGACAACGACCCGATCGTGCTGGCGCACGCCCGCGCCCTGCTGGTCGGCGACCCGGCGGGGGCGACCGACTACCTCGACGCCGACCTGCGCGACACCGCCAAGATCCTCGAACACGCGGCGGGTGCGCTCGACTTCTCCCGCCCGGTCGCGGTCATGCTGATGGCGGTGCTGCACCTGATCGGCCCGGACGACGGCCCGTACGGCATCGTCCGGCAGCTTATGGCCGCGCTGCCGCCAGGCAGCTATCTGCTGCTGTCCCACGTGGCTTCGGACATCGAGCCGGAGAAAATGGCCGAGGTGGGCAAGCGGCTGAACCGGCTGCTGGCCCAGCGGGGCTGGTACCGGAGCCAGTCCGAGGTGGCCGGCTTCTTCGCCGGGCTGGATCTGGTCGAGCCGGGCATCGTCGCGGTCCAGCACTGGCGGCCCGACTCCGAGGTGGAAGCCGCCCGCCGGTCCGCCATGTGGGGCGGCGTAGCCCGGAAGACCAGCTGAGCCTAGGGCAGCGGTTCAGCCCTGGTGCAGCAGGCTCTCCGCCTGGGCGCGGCTGCCGAAGCCATTGATCTGGGTCTGACCGGCGGTTACCGGCGCCTGCACCACGAGGTGCGCGATGACCCGCCCGCCGACGCCTTGACAGCCGCATATCGTTTGTCGTTACTATCGACTATCGATATGGAGGCGGTCCTGATGATCACACAGCGCCGGAAGCTCACTGAACCACTCGGGTCCGTGACCGCATTCTTCGGCTTGGTCCTGCTGGCCGTGTCGATCGTCGGCATTCTGGCGACCCTGGCCGGCCGGGGCTCCATCGCCGGAATCGGCCAGACGCCGGTCTGCGTCACCCAGCCGAACACTGGCTACAACGACCCGAGCTGGGTTAATCACCTGGGGGTTGCGGCCCGTCCCGGCGCGACGGTCTCCATCAACGGCGCGCTTCAGGCCTGCGCGGTGCACCCATCGCTCGGCCAGCGCATCCTGTTCATCTTGCTGAACGTGCCTGAACTGCTGGTCTGGGCAGGGCTGCTGTTCCTGCTCTGGCAGCTCATCCGCGTGGCCCGCCGGACTGGGCCGTTCACCGTGGCGGTCGCGGTGGCCATGCGGCGGCTCGGCTGGCTGATCATCATCGGCAGCGCGGCGGCGGGCGCTGTGCAGGGCATCGCACTGGATCAGTTGCTGAACAGCATGCTGGTGGCGCAGAACGACTTCGGGGATGCCGTCAACCAGCTCGTCCATGGCCTGCTGCCGGTCCCGCTGCTCGCGGGGGTGGCGTTGCTGACCTTCGCGCGCATCATCCGGGTCGGCGCGGCCATGGACGATGAGATCAAGGCGACGGTGTGACCAAGCAGCGAACCGAGGCTGCCGCCGTCGATGATCCGGGTCCGGCCGACGGCGCGGCCGCCATCCGGGTGCGCCTCGACGAGCTGCTCAGCCAGCGCGGCATGACGCTCACCGAGCTGTCCGCCCTGGTGGATGTCACCGTGGTGAACCTGTCCATCCTCAAGAACGGCCGGGCGCGGGCGATCCGGTTCACCACGATGGCCAAGCTGTGCGAGGTGCTGCAGTGCCAGCCCGGCGACCTGCTCAGCTACGAGTCACTCAGCGGCGGGGGAGGTGCCCGGCGACGGCGGTGAAGGCGATGGTCTGGGTCCACCAGGACGGGTCCGCGCTCCGGGTCAGGAACGAGTCGATCAGCCGGTCGTCCAGGTGGCCCGACGCCACCAGGCGGCCGCGCAGCTCGGCGACCGTCTCCCGCCAGTACTCGGCCCACGGCGAGCCGCCCTGGTACAGCGCCGTCTCGGCGCTGGCCGTCACGCCGGCCAGGCCCAGCCCGGCCAGGCCCAGCCCGGTCAGCATGCCGGGCAGCTTGCGGCCGATGAAGTAGTCGATGTCCTGCTCGCGCGACCAGGCCAGCCAGCCCGCCCAGAACGCGCGGATGTCCGCGGGCTCGGCCACGCTGACCGGCAGGAAGTCCGGCTCGATGAGCAGGATCGCGCCGCCCGGCCTGGCGCTGGCCACCAGGTTGGCCACCGCGGTCGCGGCATCGCCCACGTGGTGCAGCACGGCCCGCGCCGTCACCAGGTCGAAGCCGCCCGGCTCGACCGGCCCGGCCAGGATGTCGCCCTGGCGGTACGCCAGCCCGGGCGCCTCCGCGTCGGCCAGCGACAGGTCGAGGTCCACTGCCAGCGCCTGCCCACCCGGTGCGACCCGCCCGGCCAGCCAGGCCGACATGGACCCGTTGCCGCAGCCCACTTCGAGCGTCCGCGCCCCCGGCTGGGCCGCGCCCAGCTCCGCGAGATGCCGCCGGTGCAGCGGGTCGAGCAGCCGCGACATCAGCGCCAGCCGCTGCCGCTCGCCCCGCTGATGATGATCGAGTACATACTCTTCCCCCGCCACACCGCCCCCCCGCTGCCCTGCTCTCCTTCGTGATCAACTGATCGGTGTCGCTATAACGACAGTAATCAGTTGATCACGACCGGGGAGTGGCGCAGAGGGTGGGCCGAGCGTAGGGTTATCTCATATATGAGACGCGATATGCGAGTGTGACTGCCTAGTCATGAGCACCGCGATGCCAGCCACCCCGGGGTCCCGGTTCCTGAACGGGACGACCGGCGCCATCCCATCCCGCACCGAGGCGGTGCTGGACGCGGTTAAGCACGCCATCCTGGCCGGTGAGCTCAAGCCCGGGCAGAGCCTGGTTGAGACGGAACTGGCCCAGGTGCTCGGGGTGTCCAAGACCCCGGTGCGCGAGGCGCTGAAGACGCTGGCCGGCGCGGGCCTGGTCACGATGAGCCCGTACCGCGGCGCGACGGTACGGGAAATCGACATGGGCACCGCCGCGGCCATCTACGACCTGCGGCTGCTGGTCGAGCCGGAGGCGGTGGGCAGGGCGGTGCGCGCCGCGGCCCCGGCGGGCACGGACCACTGGGCGCAGGCCAGAGCCGCCCTGAATGCCTCGGCAGCGGCCCAGGACCAGGCCCAGCGCAGCCTGGCCAACCGGGACTTCCACCGTGCGCTGTACCTGAGCTGCGGTAATAGCCTGATCGTGAAGGTGCTGGACGACCTGCGTGACCAGACCGCGCTGGTGTCCGCGCTGTCCTGGCAGCAGGCCCCGTCGTGGGAGCACGAGGCGGCCCAGCACCGGGCCATCCTGGCTGCCGCCCAGGCCGGCGACGCGGACCGGGCCGCTGGGCTGCTCCGCGAGCACATCGCCGGGTTCACCGCCCGGCACTTCGCCACCCCAACCACCGCTGACCGCAGCACCGCTGACCGCAGCACCGCCGAATGGAGCACCGATGCGCCTTGATCCCGCGACCGCCGACGAGTTCCGGGGCGTCCTCGCCACCGTCGCCGCCATCCCGGTCACCCCGTTCGGCCCCGACGGCGCGCCCGACTGGGACTGCCACGCCAGGCTGATCAGCCGGCTGCTCGATGAAGAGATCACGCTGATCACGCCGAACGGCAACACCGGCGAGTTCTACACCCTGTCCGAGGCGGAGACCGAGACCGCGGTCGAGTCGGCCGTCCGCGCCGTCGGTGGCCGGGCCGAGGTGCTGGCCGGGGTCGGCCACGACGTGGCCACCGCGAGCAAGGCGGCGGCGCACGCCCGCGCGGCCGGCGCGCGGATGATCATGGTGCACCAGCCGGTCAGCCCGTACCTGTCCGCCGACGGCTGGGTGGACTACCACGTGGCCATCGCGGAGGCCGTGCCCGACATGGGCGTGGTGCTGTACATCCGGGAGCCGCGGATCACCGGGGAGCACATCCGGCGGCTCGGCGAGCTGTGCCCGAACGTGGTCGGGGTCAAGTACGGGGTGCGCGACCAGGTGCAGTTCGCCGCGGTGGCCCGGGACGCCGGCCTGGACCGGTTCACCTGGCTGGCCGGGCTGGCCGAGCTGACCGCGCCGGGCTGCTGGACCTACGGCGCCCGCGGCTTCACCTCCGGCCTGGTCAACGTCGCGCCCAAGCTGTCCGTGGGCATGCTGTACACGCTGCGCGGCGGCGACTGGGACGGGGCGATGAAGATCTGGGAGGCGTGCCGCGCGTTCGAGGAACTGCGCGCCGCCGACGCCTCGGCGGACAACGTCAGCGTGGTCAAGGAGGCGCTAACCCAGCTCGGCCTGGCCCGCCGCGACGTGCGGCCGCCCAGCCGGCTGCTGCCCGACCCGATCCGCGACGAGATCGGCAAGATCCTGGCCGGCTGGGGCCTGACATGAGTGGTGACCGCCGCACGCCCGAGCAACTCCGTTCTTACGGCTGGTTCGGCGGGGACGGGATGCGGGCGTTCAGCCACGGCACCCGGATGCGCCAGCTCGGCGCCGATCCCGAGGACTACCAGGGCAAGCCGATCATCGCGATCGTCAACACCTGGTCCGAGCTGAACCCGTGCCATATGCACCTGCGCGAGCGGGCCGAACAAGTCAAGCGGGGTGTCTGGGAGGCGGGCGGCTTCCCGGCCGAGTTCGGCGTGGCGTCGCTGTCCGAGACGTTCCAGAAGCCGACCCCGATGCTGTACCGCAACCTGCTGGCCATGGACACCGAGGAACTGCTCCGGTCCTACCCGGCCGACGGCGCGGTGCTGATGGGCGGCTGCGACAAAACCACCCCGGCGCTGCTGATGGGCGCGGCCAGCGCGGGCATCCCGGCCATCTACCTGCCGGCCTGCCCGATGCTGCGCGGCCACTACCGCGGCGGCACCCTGGGCAGCGGCACCGACCTGTGGAAGTACTGGGACGACAAGCGGGCCGGGCTGATCGGCGACTGCGAGCTGGCCGACCTGGCCGGCGGCATCGCCCGCTCGCCGGGGCATTGCATGACGATGGGCACCGCGTCCACCATGACGTCGGCGGCGGAGGCGCTCGGCATGACGCTGCCCGGCGCCGCGTCCATCCCGGCGGTCGACTCGGCGCACTACCGGATGGCCACCGCCACCGGCCGCCGGATCGTGGAGATGGCCTGGGAGAACCTCACCCCGGACCAGATCCTCACCGCGGAGGCGTTCGAGGACGCGGTGGCGACGGTAGCGGCCCTGGGCGGCTCCACCAACGCGGTCATCCACCTGATCGCGATGGCGGGACGCTGCGGGGTGCCGCTCAGTCTGGACGATTTCGACGAGATCTCCCGCCGGGTACCGGTGCTGGCCAACGTCCGGCCGGGCGGAAAGTACCTGATGGAGGACTTCTACTACGCGGGCGGCCTGCGCGCCCTGCTGGCCGAGCTGGCCAAGGTACCGGGCGCGCTGCACACCGGCCGCAGCACGGTGACCGGCCGGCCCCTCGCTGACGGACTGGCCGGGGCTGAGGTCTACAACGAGGACGTGATCCGCAACGCCAGCACGGCGCTGGCGCCGGAGGCCGGCCTCGCGGTGCTGCGTGGCAATCTGGCGCCGGACGGCGCCGTGATCAAGCACATCGCGGCCGACCCCGCGCTGCTCAAGCACACCGGCCCGGCCGTCGTGTTCGACAACTACCGGGAGATGCAGCGGCAGATCAACGACCCGGCGCTGAGCATCACGGCCGACTCGGTGCTGGTGCTGCGCAACGCCGGCCCGCTCGGCGGCCCGGGCATGCCGGAGTACGGCATGCTGCCGATCCCGGACTACCTGCTGGCCGCCGGGATCCGGGACATGGTGCGGATCTCGGACGCGCGGATGAGCGGCACCAGCTACGGCGCGTGCGTGCTGCACGTGGCGCCCGAGTCGTACGTGGGCGGGCCGCTGGCGCTGGTCCGCACCGGCGACCTGATCACCCTGGACGTGGCCGAGCGGGCGCTGCGGGTTGAGCTGAGCGACGCGGAACTGCACCAGCGCCGCGCCGCCTGGCGGCCGCTGCCGCCCCGGTATGAGCGTGGTTACGGCGCGCTGTACAGCGAGCACGTGACCCAGGCGGACAAGGGCTGTGATTTCGGGTTCCTGGCCAGGGCCGGCCGGAACCCCGAGCCCGACCCCCGCTGAGTATGCGGCACCCCGCCGCCCCATCCCCGGAGGTAGTTCAATGCCGAACGAAATCAACCGCCGCAGCATGCTCCGTTACTCCGCGCTGGCCGGGGCGGGCGCCTTAACGAGTCCCCTGTGGGCCGGCGCGGCCAACGTTAGCGCTGCCACCAAGCGGCCCAGCCATCCGTCCGGGCCGTGGTCCGCGTTCGACCGGGCCGCCGACCGCATCGTCGCCTCGGTGCGCCGCCCGTGGTTTCCCCGCCGGTTCTTCCCGGTCACCCGGTTCGGCGCGGTCGGCGACGGGACCACCGACTGCACGGCCGCGTTCGCGGCGGCCATCGCCGCCTGTAACCGGGCCGGCGGCGGTCACGTGATCGTCCCGTCCGGGCAGTTCTTCACCGGCGCCATCCACCTGCGCAGCAACGTCGACCTGCACCTGCCGAACACCGACTCGGTCATCCTGTTCAGCCAGGACCCGAACGCGTACCTGCCGGTGGTGTTCACCCGGTGGCAGGGCATCGAGCTGATGAACTACTCGCCGCCGGTCTACTGCTACGGGCAGCGGAACGTCGCGATCACCGGCCAGGGCACGCTGAACGGGCAGGCCGACGCGAACCACTGGTGGAACTGGAAGAGCCTGGAGACCGCCGACTTCGACCTGCTGGAGCAGATGGCCGACGACAACGTGCCGGTCTCCCAGCGGGTGTTCGGCGCCGGGCACTTCCTGCCACCGCAGATGATCCAGCCGTTCCGCACCGACACGGTGCTGCTCCAGGGCGTCACGTTCATCAACTCGCCGTTCTGGCACCTGAACCCGAACCTGTGCAACAACGTCACGGTCGAGGGGGTAAGCATCAACTCGTCCGGCCCGAACACCGACGGGTGTGACCCGGAATCCTGCAATGGCGTGGTCATCGACTCGGTCACGTTCAACACCGGTGACGACTGCATCGCGATCAAGTCGGGCCGGGACGCCGATGGCCGCCGGGTCAACGTGCCCAGCCAGAACGTGGTCATCCAGAACAGCAACTTCGCCAACGGGCACGGCGGCATCACCATCGGCAGCGAGATGACCGGCGGGGTGAAGAACGTGTACGCCCGGGACCTCACCATGAACAGCGCCAACCTGCAGGCCGGGCACCGGATCAAGACCAACACGCTGCGCGGCGGGTACGCGCTGAACAGCAATGTGTACCGGATCAACGCCGGCACGGTGGGCGGCCCGCTGCTGCTCATCCAGGGCAACTACAACGCCCAGACCGGGGACTTCCCGCCGGACATCGACAACATCACGCTGGCTGGCTGGACGGTGGACAGCTGCGAGGGCGTCTGGTCGATCGTCGGCGCGTCGGCCACCGACCCGATCGGCACGGTCACCCTGGACGACCTGACCATCACCACGTCCACGGTGGCTAACTCGGCCCAGTACATCTCGAACCTGGTCGTCGACGACGTGACCGTCGGCGGCACCCCGGTGACGTCATGAGGTGGGCGATCTGCTTAGCCGTGGCGGCTTCACTGACCCTCCTCGCGGCGCCGGGCACGGCCTGGGCCGGCGCCGCGGGGAGGCACCACCTGCTGGTGGTGGCCCAGGACGGGCGGCCGGGGACCTTTGCCTCGGTGCAGGCGGCCATCGACGCGGTGCCGCCGGGCAGCGGGCCGGTGACCATCCGCATCGAGCCGGGCACCTACTGGGGCCAGGTCTACGTGCCGGCCTCGGAGCCGGACATCACCCTGGCCGGGGCGACCGGCAACCCGCGCGACGTCACCCTGGTGGACGACATCGCGCACGGCACGGTGGCGCCCAACGGCAACCAGTACGGCACCGACTGCAGCGCCACCCTGTCGGTGGCCGGCAACGGGTTCGCCGCCTACGGCATCACCGTGCAGAACTCCTTCGACCCGGCGGCCAACCCGCAGATCACCTCGCCGCAGGCGGTGGCGGTCAAGACCGTCGCCGACCGGGTGGTGTTCGCCCGGGACCGGCTGCTCGGCATCCAGGACACGGTGTTCGCCAGCTCGTACGCGGACCCGTTCACCCCGGCCGAGTGCTTCGCCCCGGGCGGGCCGCCCGCCACCTCGCCGCCGGGCAGCACCGCGCCGCCGCCCGCCCGGCAGCTCTACCTGGACGACTACATCTCCGGCCAGGTGGACTTCCTGTGCGGGTCGGGCACGGCCGTGTTCGACCACGACACGATCGACATCCTGGGCCACCCGGGCGGCACGGTGAGTGCCCCGGACACCGGGCTGGAACAGCCGTACGGCTACCTGATCACCAACAGCCGCATTATCAACAGTCCCGGGAACCTGGCCGCGGCCAGCTACTACCTGGGCCGGCCGTGGCGGCACACCGGGGTGACCAACCCGGTGGGCCAGATCACCATCCGGGACACCTACCTGCCCGCGGCGATCAACCCGGAGCAGTGGCAGAACTGGACCAGCCCGCCGTTCCCCTGGCAGGACGCCCGGTTCTACGAGTACCAGAACACCGGCCCAGGCGCCGCGGTGGCCGCGGACGTGCCGCAGCTCACCGCGGCCCAGGCGGCCCAGTACACCGTGGCCAGCTACCTCGGTGGGTGGTTCCCGCGACGGTGACGGTGCCCGCGTAATGTCGTCTGCCGTGGCGATCATTCTCATTACCGGCGGCTCCGGCCGGATCGGGTCCATGCTGCGCACGCGGCTGGCCCGGCCCGGCCGGACGCTCCGCCTGCTCGACACGAGCCGCCCGGCTGACCCGGCCGGTCCGGGCGAAGAGGTCATCGTGGCCTCGGTCACCGACATGGCCGCGATGACCGAGGCCAGCACCGGCGCGGACGCGGTCATCCACCTGGGCGGCATCTCCGGTGAGGCGCCGTGGCAGCAGATCCTGGACGTCAACATCCAGGGCACCTACACGGTGTTCGAGGCGGCCCGCCGGGCTGGTGTGCCGCGGGTCATCTTCGCCTCGTCCAACCACGCGGTCGGGTTCACCCCGCGGTCCGCGTTCCCGGTCCCGGACTACGCGTTCCCGGCCCCGGACACCTACTACGGAGTGTCCAAGGTGGCCGGCGAAGGGCTGGCCGCGCAGTACCACTACCGGTACGGCATGGACACCATCTGCCTGCGCATCCTGTCGTGCTTCGAGCGGCCGCGGAACGTGCGCATGCTGTCCACCTGGCTGTCCCCGGACGACGCCGGGCGGCTGTTCGAGGCCGGCCTGACCGCCGAGCGGCCCGGCTTCCGGGTGGCCTTCGGGGTGTCGGCCAATACCCGGGGCGGCTGGGTGTCGCTGGACGAGGCGCGGGCGCTCGGCTACCAGCCCAAGGACGACGCCGAGGCGTACGCGGCCGAGATCATCGCCGCGCACGGCGAACCGGACCCGGCCGATCCGGTGCTGGCCTACCTCGGCGGGGAGTTCACCCAGCCCGAGTACGACGCGGACCGGCTGGCCTAGTCCGCGCAGACGCAGTGCAGCAGAAACAGAAAGATAGGCGACTGATGATCCAGGGATACAACCCGCGCACCGGCCAGCCCACCGGCGAGCCGGTCGCGGAGACCAGCGACAGCGCGGTGGACGCGGCCGCCGTGGCGGCCGCCGGGGCGGCCGCGCCCTGGGCCGCGGCCGGCCCGGCGGGCCGGGCCAAGGCGCTGGCCGCGGTGGCCGACGCGCTGGACGCACGGGCCGCCGAGCTGGCCGCGCTGGCCGACACCGAGACCGCGCTGGGCGCCGCCCGGCTGACCGGTGAGGTGGCCCGCACCACCGGCCAGCTGCGGATGTTCTGCGACGTGCTGGCCGACGGCAGCTACCTGGACGTGATCACCAGCCCGCCGGGTACCGGGGTGCCCGGGCTGCGGCACATGATGCACCCGATCGGCCCGGTCGCGGTGTTCGCCGCGTCCAACTTCCCGTTCGCGTTCTCGGTGGCCGGCGGGGACACCGCGTCCGCGCTGGCGGCGGGCTGCCCGGTGGTGGTCAAGGCGCACGAGGGGCACCCGCAGACCTCCGCGCTGACCGGGCAGATCGTGGCCGACGCGCTGGCCGGGGCGGGCGCGCCGCCGGGCACGTTCGCGGTGGTGTACGGCGTGCCGGCCGGGGTCCGGCTGCTGCAGCACCCGGCCATCACGGCCGCCGGGTTCACCGGGTCGGTACGCGGCGGGCTGGCGCTGGCCAAGATCTGCGCGGAACGCCCGGTGCCGATCCCGTTCTTCGGCGAGCTCGGCTCGGTCAACCCGGTGGTCATCCTGCCCGGCGCGGCCGCGGCCCGGCCCGCCGAGATCGCCACCGGGTACGCCGGGTCGCTCACCCTGGGCGCGGGCCAGTTCTGCACCAACCCGGGCCTGCTGTTCGTGCCCGACGACCCCGGGCTGCGTGACGCGATCGCGGACGCGGTCGCCTCGTCCGCGGGCGCGCCCATGCTGACCGGCCGGATCCACGACGCGTACCAGGCCGCGGTGGACGAGCTGGCGGCCAGCCCGGCCGTCACCCCGGTGGCCGACGGCCAGCCGGGGGAGGGGCCGTGGGCCGCCACCCCGCACGTGTTCGGCACCACCCTGGAGCGGTTCGCCGCCGGGCTGCCCGGGACGGCCGAGGAGCACTTCGGGCCGGCCGGGCTGGTCATCACCTACCAGTCACCGGACGACCTGCTCCCGGTGCTGGCCCGGCTGGGCGGCAACCTGGCCGGGGTGATCCACGGCGACCCGGACTCGGCCGCGGACATGACGGCCGCGGCCCAGGTCGCGGGCGTGTTCACCCGCACCACCGGGCGGGTGGTGTGGAACGGCTGGCCGACCGGGGTCGCGGTCACCTGGGCCCAGCAGCACGGCGGCCCGTTCCCGGCCACCACCGCGCCCGGGTTCACGTCGGTCGGCGCCACGGCCATCCGCCGCTGGCTGATCCCGGTGACCTACCAGGACTTCCCGGCGCAGCTACTGCCCGAGCCACTGCGGCCGGTCTCCTAGTGCGGGCTGGCGCGTACCTCTACCCGTGGGACGTGGACGGCGACCCGGCCGCCGCGGACCGGCTGGCCGGCCTCGGCCTGGCCGGGGTCAGCCTGGCCGCGGCGTACCACGCGGTGCGCGCGGTGACCCCGTTTCACCCGGAGCACCGGATCGTGACCCGGGACGCCGCGGTGTACTACCGGGCCGACCCGGCCCGCTGGTCCGGTACGGCGCTGCGCCCCGAGGTGGCCGGGCCCGCCGGGTCGTTCGAGCGGGCCGCCGGGCGGCTGCGCGCCGCGGGTCTCGGCGTCACCGCCTGGGTGGTGCTCACGCACAACTCCCGGCTGGCCGCCACCGCGGCTGACTGCGCAGTACGGAACGCGTTCGGCGACCGGTACCCGTGGGCGCTGTGCGCGGGCTCGGCCACAGTCCGCGAGTACGCCGCGCGGCTGGCCGCCGAGGCCGCCGCGCTGGCCGGGGTGGACAGTATCGAACTGGAGGCGTGCGGCTGGTACGGCTTCGAGCACGGCAGCGCGCACGACAAGACCGGCAACGTGACCGGCCGGGCCGGGCCGGCCGGGGACTGGCTGCTTGCGCTGTGCTTCTGCGCCGGGTGCCGGGCCGGGTACGCGGCGGCCGGGGCGGACCCGGGCAAGCTGGCCGCGCTGGTCCAGGCGGCCGCCGACGGCGGCCCGGCGCTGCCCGCCGACGCGGCGGACGTGCTCGACAGCACCCGCGCCGCGGCCGCCCGGCGGCTGCTCGGCGACGTGACGGCCGCGGTCCGCGCCGCCGCCCCGGGCAAGCCGGTGCTGCTGCACACGGACCCGGATCCCCGCGCCACGGGTTCGAATCCCGGCTACGACCTCACTGAGGTGTGCGGCCCCGGCGGCGTCGATGGCGTTGTGCTGGGCTGCGGGGACCAGGCGCGGGCGGTCAGCCTGGTCGCCGAGGCGGCCGTCGCCGTGCCCGCCGGATCTGCGGTGGTGGCCAACCTGCAGGCGGTGGCCGGCCTGGGCGGCGACCCGGGGACGCTGCCCGCGCAGGCGGCCGCGGTCCGCGCGGCGGGCGCCACCGAGCTGCGCTTCTACCACGCCGGCCTGGCCGCGGCCGGCGACCTGGCCGCCATCCGCTCTGCGCTCACTGACGGGTAAGGCCGAGCGGACGGCGGCCGGCCTCCGGTCGCCCGGAATTGCCTATATTACTCTTAGTAGTTCTAGCGTGACTCTCCGGGGTTAGGCCGGCCGGGCTGTCCGGCACCTCGCCGGGCCAGCCACCCCGTTTCAGCTCCTTTCATCGGCCTGCCCCACTGCAGCGGCGTTGACCTGCGCGGATGCGGCCCGGCTGGGGAGCGGCCGGGGGCGCCTTGCCCGGGCGCGGGCCGGGCCGTAGCGTTCGGCAGGACAGCCCTCGGGAGCGGGGCGTGTCGGCCGGCCGGGCCGCAGAGCACGGGCCGGCCCGCGGAGGCCACTGTCGCCCTGTCGCCCGCTGCAGAGGCCCGCTTGAGAGGGCCACCGGAGAGGACTGCCCCGTGAGACTCCCGCCCATCCGTTCCCGGCGGTTAGCCGTCAGCACAGTTGTTAGCGCTCTCATCGCGGCTGGGGCGGGCTTCGCGCTGCCCGCGGCCGCCGCCGCCGGCCAGCCGGCCGCCGCGCCGGCCAGCCGCGCGGCGTTGACCCTGACCCCGGCCAGCGGGGACACCCGCGCGGTGGCCCAGCCGAGCGTGCCGGCCACCTGCACCACGCTGAGTGCCACCCTGGCCACCAGCAACGAGCAGTTCAGCAGCAGCGCCGAGTCCTCGCCGCCGGACACGTCGCGGATCCAGTCCGCGCTGAACAGCTGCAGTGGCACCGGCCACGCCGTCGTGCTGGCGCCGAGCGGCGGCGACAACGCCTTCCTGTCCGGCCCGCTGGCGCTGCCCGCCAGCGTGACTCTGGTCATCGACGACGGCGCCACCCTGTACGCGTCCCGCAACCCGGCCAACTACCAGGTGTCCGGCCAGGCGACCTGCGGCACCGTGGCGTCCAGCGGCAACGGCTGCAAGCCGTTCATCAACGTGACCGGGTCGAACGCCGCCATCATGGGCACGCAGGGCTCCGGCGGCGCCCAGGGTGCCATCAACGGCCGCGGCGACCAGGACATCCTGGGCACCAGCGGCAGCTGGTGGACGCTGTCCAGCACGGCCAAGAGCGACAGCGAGGACCAGAACAACCCGCGGCTGATCGAGGCGCACGACGTGAACAACTTCACCGTCTACGACGTGGACCTGATCAACGCGCCGCTGTTCCACGTCTACTTCGAGGGCGGCAGCGGGCTGACCGTGTGGGGGGTGCGGATCAAGACCCCGGCCACGGCGCGGAACACCGACGGCATCGACCCGGACAGCGCGACGAACGTCACCGTGAACGACTCCTACATCCAGGACGGTGACGACGGCATCGCGATCAAGACCAACTCCGGTGCCGCGTCCAGCATGACCATCGAGAACAGCCACTTCTACGGCACGCACGGGATCTCCATCGGCAGCCAGACCCAGTACGGCGTGAGCAACATCCTGGTCGAGAACAACACGGTCAGCGGCACGGACAGCGCCGGCAACGTGAGCAGCGACAACAACGGGCTGCGGATCAAGACCACGTCCAGCGAGGGCGGCACGGTCAACGGGGTGACCTACGACAACAACTGCCTGACCGGGGTCAAGCACGCGCTGGAATTCAACCCGTTCTACTCCTCGGGCAACGGCTCGACCACGCCGTACTTCGAGAACATCGTGGTCAACGGGCTGAAGGCGGTCAGCTCGGCGTCCAGCGCCCAGTCCGTGCTGGAGGGCTACAACTCCAGCCACCTGCTCGGGCTGACCCTGGAGAACGTCAGCCTGGACGCCACCAGCACCAGCGCCGAGTACGCCAGCGTCCGCACCTACGACAGCAACATCACCGCGTCGGGCACGGACGTGACCGTCACCTCGTTCAGCGGCAGCGGCAGCGTGCCATCCTGCTCGTTCCCCAGTTACCCGGGCCTGTAGGGGGTGGCGATGATGACCAACAGCGCATCGCCCGAGCCCCGCCGGCTGGGGCGGCGCCAGTTCCTTACTGGCGCCGCCGCCAGCGGGCTGGCCCTCGGGCTGGCCGGCACCGCGGTGGACGCGGTCGCGGGCCGGATCGCCTCGGCCGGCGCGGCCACCGCGTTCGGCTACACCAGCAGCGGCGGCTTCTACACGGTGAGCACCGGGGCCGGGCTCACGTTCAAGATCAATCAGAGCACCGGCGGCATGACGTCGCTGAACATCAACGGCACCGAGCTGCAGGCGTCGGGCACCAACGAGTCGCACGTGGAGTCGGGCCTACCCAGCCCCACCGTCAGCGCCCGGCAGACCGGCAGCTACATCATCGTCACCGCGGCCACGAGCACCTGGTACGGCAGCGGCACGTTGCAGCACTACTACGTGGCCGCCAGCGGGCAGAACACCGTCTACATGGCCACCTACGTGGGCTCCGGCGGGGAGCTGCGCTGGATCCAGTACCTGAACCGGAGCATCCTGACCGGCGTCATCACGGCGTCGGACGTCAACGGCGGGACGGCGATCGAGTCCACCGACATCGATCTGGTCGACGGCCAGACCCGGTCCAAGTACTACTCCAACCGGCAGGCCATGAGCCTGACGCCGCGCGGCGCGACGGGCAGCGGCATCGGCGTGTACATGGTCTACGGGCCGCGCGAGAGCAGTTCGGGCGGGCCGTTCTTCCGCGACATCGAGCAGCAGGGCACGAGCGCCTCGGTTGAGGTCTACAACTACATGTGGTCCGCGCACAACCAGACCGAGGCGCAGCGGCTCGGCGTGCTGCATGGTCCGTACGCCCTGATGGTCGCGGGGACCAGCGCGCCGGCCGCGCCGGACATGACCTTCATGTACGGCCTCGGGCTCACCGGCGCGGTGGCCGCGGCTGGCCGCGGCTGGGTGGCCGGGAACGCCGCCGGGGTCACGTCGGGCAGCGCCGCCACCGTCGGCTGGGCCAACGCCACCGCGCAGTACTGGGCGACGCCGCAGTCCACCGGCGACTTCGCCAGCCCGCTGATGAAGCCGGGCACGTACACCCAGACGCTGTACCAGGGCGAACTGGCGGTGGCCACCCGCACCGTGACGGTCACCGCCGGAGCGCAGACGAGCGGGCAGAACATCGATTCGGCCTGGGTCACGCCGGCCTCGCCGGTGCTGCGGATCGGCACCTGGGACGGCACCCCGAGCGGGTTCCTGAACTGGGCCAACCTGACCTGGATGCACCCGTCCGACAGCCGGATGGCGAGCTGGGGGCCGGTCACCTACACGGTCGGCAGCAGCTCGGCGGCGAACTTCCCGGCCTACCAGTTCAAGGACGTCAACAACCCGACCACGGTGAAGTTCACCCTCTCATCCAGCCAGGTCGCGGCGCGCACGGTGCGGATCGGGATCACCGCCGCGTACGCCGGGGGACGGCCGCAGATCACGGTGAACAGCTGGACGTCGGCCGCGCCGTCGCCGTCCAGCCAGCCGTCCTCGCGGAGCCTGACCATCGGCACGTACCGGGGCAACAACACGCTGTACACCTACGCGGTGCCGGCCAGCGCGTTCGTGGCCGGCAGCAACACCATGACGATCACCGTGATCAGCGGGTCCGGCGCGCTGAGCGACTGGCTCAGCCCGGCCGTCAGCTACGACTGCGTCGAGATGTACTAACGCCGCGGCGGCTCTCCTGGCCCGGCCCGCCGCGGGCCGGAGGGCCTGCGGCGTGGTTCATGGGCCGGTCAGGATGGAAAGGGTGACTGTCGATGTATAGGTGCCGGTGAAGACAGACGCGGGCACGTTTACCCACCAGCCAATCGGATTCGCTGCGGTGCTGCCGCCTAGGGTCATGACGCCCATGCCGGTGGCCGCGGCGGTGTCGTAGATCGTGACGGCCGTTGGTGCGCTGACCGCAGTGGTGATGGCGACCGGGTAGGTCGTCGTATCCGTCGGCAGCGTGCATGACGTCACGCAGGTCGCGCTCGGGGCGGTGCTGGCCAGCGGGCTGATGAGGCTGCCGTTGAAGTGGACGGTCCCGGTGTTGGGCAGCGATTTCGGCCCGGCGGTGAATGTCGTCGCCGACATGGTGACGTGCCAGCCCGCCCCCGACCCGGTGTTGTCGGTGGCCGTGAGCTGCTGGTCCCCGGCGACAGCGTCCACCGCGCTCTGATTGCTGCCGCTCCCGGTGACAGACCAGGTCAGCGAGCTCGGGGAGGTCATGGTCAAGGAACCGACGGGCTCGACCGACACCGCGGGGCTGCTCGGCGGCGAGTTGCCGTCGGTGGTTCAGGGTGACCACCGTGACCAGGTACGTGGTCCCGTCCGTCAGCCCGGTGATCACGCAGGTCGTCGCCCCGGTGGTGGAACAGGTGAAGGTGCCGGACGCAGCCGTGGCGGTGGCCGTGTACCCGGTCAGCGTCCCGGTGCCGAGACTGGCCGGTGCCGTCCACGAGATCGTCGCCGTGGCGTCCCCCGGTGTCGCGGTCACCCCCGTCGGCGGCCCGGGAATAATCCCCTGCACGACCACCGGCACAGGGCTGCTGGTGGTCGAGCCGTTCCCGAGCTGGCCGTTGCCGTTGCCGCCCCAGCAGTAGAAGGCTCCTGTGGTGTCCTGCGTGCAGGTGGCGAGCTGCCCGGAGCTGATCTGGAACAGGGTCGCCCCAGCCAGAACCCCGGTGGCAAACACCGCCACCGGCACGTTGCTGCTGGTGCTCCCGTTGTTGCCGAGCTGGTCGCCGGTGCCCAGCCCCCAGCAGTATGCGGTGCCCGCGCTGCCCAGCGCACACGCGAAGTTGGTGCCGACGGTGACCTGGGTCAGGATCGTGCCCGCCGGCATCGCGCCCAGGGACACGGCCACCGCCGTGGTCTGCGGCGTGCTGGTGGTGCTGCCGTTCCCCAGCTCGCCGTCGGTGTCGTCGCCCCAGCAGTAGGCGGCGCCCGTGGTGGCCAGCGCACATGTGGAATCGGTGGCACCACTCCAGACAGTGACGGCGATCTGGGTCAGGATCGCCCCCGCCATCGGTGTGCCGGTGGTCGTCACCGCCGTCGCCGTCAGCTGCGGGCTGGTGGTCGTGCCGTTCCCCAGCTGCCCGTTGGTATTCAGCCCCCAGCAGTAGGCGGCGCCCGTGCTGCCCAGCGCGCAGGTGTAGCCATAACCGGCGTCGATCTGGGTCAGGATCGCCCCCGCCATCGGTGTGCCGGTGGTCGTCACCGGCCCCGGCGCGTTGCTCGCGGTGGTCCCGCCGTTGCCCTGCTGGCCGTTGGAGTTGGCGCCCCAGCAGTCGGCGGCACCCGCGCTGGTCAGCGCGCACGCGAAGTTAGTGCCTGCGCTGATCTGGGTGAAGGTCAGCCCGCCCCGCACGAGCACAGGCACATCGCTGCTGGCGCAGGGGCAGGCGGTCGTGCTGTTGCCCAGCTGGCCGCTGCCGCTGGCTCCCCAGCAGTAGGCGGCGCCGGTGCTGGCCAGCGCACACGTGAAGCTGTTGGCGGTGGCGATCTGGATCAGGGTCACCCCCGCCAGCACCCCGCCCGTGTATACCGGCACTGGCGTGGTGAAGTTCCCCGTCGAGCTGTTATTCCCGAGCTCGCCGCTGCCGTCGTCGCCCCAGCAGAAAGCCCTGCCGTTGCGGAGCAGGCACGAGTGGTCGTACCCGGCCGCAACCATGGTCGGCGCGGACGTGACCGCCACCGGCACCAGGAGGTTAACGGCCGTGGCGGGGTTGCCGAGCTGGCCGGAACTGTTCAGCCCCCAGCAGTAGGCGGCCCTGGCCGGCCAGCGTGCACGCGAAGTTGTAGGCGGCGGTGAACTGGGTCAGGGTCACCCCCGACAGCACCCCGGCGGTGCTCACTGCCACCGCCGTGGTGCTCTGGGTGGTCGAGCCGTTCCCCAGGTCGCCGCTCGGCGTTGCCGCCCCAGCAGTAGGCGGCGCCCGCGCTGGACAGCGCGCACCCTTGGTCGCGCCCGCTGGTGAGCTGGGTCAGGGCACCCCGGACAACACCCCGGAGGTCGTCACCGCCACCGCCGTGCCCTGCGTGGTGCTGGTCGTGCCGTTCCCCAGCTGGCCGCTGGCGCCCAGGCCCCAGCAGTAGGCGGCGGCCGCGTTGGACACCGCGCAGGTCTGGTCGCCGCCCGCGGACGCGCTGACCTGGGTCAGGCTCATCCCCGACAGCGGCGTGCCGCTGGTCGTCACCGCCGTCGCCGTCTCCTGCGGGGTGGTGAGCGTGCTGTTTCCCAGCTGGCCGCTGGCGTCAGTCCCCAGCAGTAGGCGGTGCCCGTGCTGCCCACCGCGCACGCGGAGCCGTTGCCGGTGCTGACCTGGGTCACGGTCGCCCCCGACAGCGCGTGCCGCTGGTCGTCACCGCCACCGGCCGGGGCTCTGCGGCCGTAGCGTGCCGTTTCCCAGCTGGCCGCTGGAGTTTCAGTCCCCAGCAGTAGACAGCGCCCGCGCTGGACACCGCGCACGCCGAGCTGTTGCCGGCGGTGATCTGGGTTAGGGTCACCCCCGACAGCGCTCCGCCGGTGTACTACCGCTACCGGAGCGCCGCTGGTGACGGTCGTGTCGTTCCCCAGCTGGCCGCTGGTGCCGAGGCCCCAGCAGTAGGCGGCGCCCGCGCTGGACAGGGCGCACGTGAAGGTGTTGCCCGCGCTGATCTGGGTCAGGGGCACCCCCGACAGTGCTCCGCCGGTGTAGGCGGCGACCGGCACGCTGCTGCTGATGGTCGTGTTGTTGCCCAGCTCGCCCTTGCTGTTGTCCCCCCAGCAGAACGCCTTGCCGGTGCGGATCTCGCAGGAGTGAGCTGGTCCCGGCCGAGACGTGGTCGGCTGCGACGGCGCCACTGTCGCCGGCACGGTGAAGTTGACCGCTGTGTCCGCATTGCCGGCCTGGCCGAGACTGTTCAGCCCCCAGCAGTAAGGGGTGCCGAAAGTGTCCAGGGCGCAGGTGAGGAAGTTACCGCCGGCGCTGAGCCCGGTCACGACCTTGCCCGACAGCACCCCGGAGGTGGACACGGCCACCGCTACGTTGCTCAGGGTGGTCGAGCCGTTGCCCAGGTCGCCGTCGGTGTTGCCGCCCCAGCAGTAGCTGGTGCCCACGGCGGACAGCGCGCACACCTGGTCATGCCCGGCGGTGATCTGGGTCAGGGTCACCCCCGACAGCGCCCCGGTGGTGGTGACCGCCACCGCCGTGGTCTGCGGCGTGCTGGTGGTGATGCCGTTCCCCAGCTCGCCGAGCGTGTCGTCCCCCCAGCAGTAGGCGGCCCCCGCGCTGGACAGCGCGCAGGCCGTGCTGCCGCCCAGGGCCGCGTTGATCTGAGTCAGGGTCACCCCCGCCAGCGGCGTGCCGGTGGTCGTCACCGCCGTCGCGGTGTCCTGCGGGGTGGTGGTCGTGCCGTTCCCCAGCTGGCCCGCCTGGTTCTTGCCCCAGCAGTAGGCGGCGCCCGCGCCGGACAGCGCGCACGCGAAGCTGGTACCGGTGCTGATCTGGGTCAGGGTCACTCCCGCCAGCGGCGTGCCGGTGGTCGTCACCGCCACCGGGGTGTTCTGCGCCGCGGTGGTCGTGCCGTTTCCCAGCTGGCCCTGGTTGCCAGCGCCCCAGCAGTAGGCGGCGCCCGCGCTGGTCAGCCCGCAGGCGAAGGCGGCACCGGTGTCGATCTGGGTGAAGGTCAGCCCGCCCGATACCGCCACGGGCACATTGCTCTGGACGGACGCGCCGTTCCCCAGCTGGCCGCTGGTACCCAGGCCCCAGCAGTAGGCGGCGCCCGCGCTGGACAGCGCGCACGCGAAATCACTGCCGACGCTGATCTGGGTCAGGGTCAGCCCGGACAGCACCCCGCCGGTGTAGACCGGCACCGGCACGCTGCTGTTGACGGTCGAGCCGTCGCCCAGCGTCCCGGTGCTGCCGTCGCCCCAGCAGTAGGCGTTGCCGCTGCTGATCATGCACGAGGTGGTGTACCCGGCCGCGATCACCGGCTGGTTGAGCACCGCGACCTGGGCGGCGGACAGCGCGGCGGAGTAGAGCGCGACATCGTCTATCTTGCCACTGACGAAGTCAACGGCGCCGCCGCCGTACATGCCCTGGCCGATCGTGGTGTTGCCCGTGGCCTGCCAGGGTGTGGTGAAGGCCGTGGTGGCTTGCAGTGCCCCGTTGACGTACAACGCGATCGTCTGGGCCGCCAGGTTGTACACCCCGACCAGGTGATACCAGGTGCCGGCGTTCGCCAGGGTGGAGGACACGGCCTGCGTGATCGCGGACCCAGTGGCGTCGGACGCCCGCAGGGTGAACGCGAAGTTGTTGGAACCACCCTGGTACTGCAGGTAGAAGCCGGAGATGGTGGTGCCGGTGGGGGAAGCGAGACCGTTGATGCCGACGAAGGTCTGGTTTCCCCCGCCGGTGCTGGTCAGGTTCACCCACGCCGAGACGGTGTAGCTCGCCGAGGTGTTGACCACCGGTCCGGAGACAGTGACGTTGCCCGCGGCCGTGCCGTTGGTCGCGATCGAGTGCGCGCCCACCCCGGGAGCGGCCCAGGTGGCGCCGACGCCTAGGGTCCCGGTGTGGCCGTTGCCCGACGAGTCGGCCGTGGTGGTCCCGGACCCCTCATTGAACTGCCACCATCCGGCCGGCGTCGGCACGGTGGCGGCCGCCGAGGCGGGTGGCACGGAGGCTACCTGGACCGCGACGCACGCGCCGGCCACCAGAGCCAGCGCCGCCGCCGCGGCCGTCTGCCGCCACCCCCAGCGCCACGCCTTCCGCGCCACCCCCGGCCGTGCTGCCGCGGGCCGGGACGCTGCCCGCCCCGGCCGTCTCCACCCACCGAACATAACCAGTCCCCCGGCTTGCTGAGCAGTTCATCACCCGGCGAATCGGGCAATGCTCATTTTTCCCACGACCATGCCCGGCCCAGCACCAATTGGTGCCGGCGATTCATTCAAAGGCTCATGGGCAGCTCAATTCAGGAGCAGACTTAGAAACGGCGCCTGCGCTAGCAAGGTAAGGTGCGGCGGTGTCAACTGGCAGTCGTTGGCCGACTATACGCCGCGGCCGGGTACCTTCAAATTAGAAACGCCGCGCGGCACCCAATACCCGGAACGGGCAGGTGCTAACGGAATGTGCCCGGATAGGCAGTTATACGCTCGTAAACCTTCTTGGCCGATAGTTGTCAGCATTCATCTGCCGCGGAGTAGTAAGCAGTTTTGAGGCACCGGTCACGCTAGGGCTCGGTGCCGTAGATGAGGGTGCCGTTGTCGTACACGGTGATGTCCGGGTTGGCGGTGAAGCTGGTGTCGGCCGCGTTGAACGAATAGTCGTTCGTCTGCGTCATCGTCGCGTAGCTGCTCTGGAACAGCTCGTTCTGTATCCCGCCGGTGCTCGCGCCGGGCGCCAGAGATCCCGCCCCACTGGCGAAACCGAGCTGCAGGTAATGGTCCGCGCCGGTCACCGCCGGGCTGACCGCCGTGTACGCGCCGGTGATGTTGGTGCAGCCGGCCGGCGCGTACTCGCACACGTAGTCGAGCGGCCCGGTGCCGTCTTCGGTGAACCAGTACCGCACGGTAAGGCTGGACAGCGGGATCGCCGAGGTGCCGGTGTTGACCAGCTCGATCTGGTTGCTGATGGTCGAGGTGGTGGCGCCGGTGGCGGACGCCTCGTACTGCGCCGTCACCGACGGCGTGCCGCCGCCTCCGGTGCTGCTGCCTGAGCCGCAGCCCTCGTCCGCGGTGAGCGACGGTGTCTGCCCGTAGGCAAGCTGCCCATTCACGTAGACCGGGAGGTACGGGTCCGGGGTGGACGTGTACGTGCCCGCGGCCAGGCCGGTCATGAACGGTGACGACGCGGAGTTCCAGTAGAAGCCGTAGTTGGGCCCGATCGCGGCGTTGATGCCGAACTCGAACGCCCGCGACGGCGGCAGCCCGATCTGGTCGGCGCCCCAGTTGACCGTGACGTAGTAGATGCAGCTGTTCGCGTCCCCCCACTGCACCGGGGCGCTGACCGCGGTCGGGTGGCCGTCGATCTGGTCGGCCGCGTCGTAGTACACCGGGGTGGAGATGGCGCTGATGCCCTGGCCTTCGGCGTGCAGCGAGCTAATGTCGAAGTAGACCCGCGCGCTGAGCCCGGACTGGAAGTGCGGCGGCTGGGTGGCCACGTTGTTGACGGTGACCGTGAGCTGGGTGCCCTGGTTGCTGTTCTGGTTGAGCGTCGCGGTCGCGTAGTACGGGTTCTGCGCGGGCTCGGCCGGCGGGGTGAAGTTGGTCATCGGCTGGCTCTGGCCGTAGTACCACCACAGGCCGGCCAGCGCCCCGACGAAGGCCGCGTTGTAGTCCACCGCGACCTCGTTGAGCACGAAGTCGGTGGTGACGTCGTCCGGCTCGTCGGTGGCACTCGGGCCGCCGACCAGCGCGCCCCACAGGATGTGCTTGTCGTTCAGCGGATCGGTCTGGTTGTTATCCAGCGATCCCTGCGCGTCTCCCTGGTGCGGGTGGGACGCGGCGGTCGCGGTGCCGCCGACTTCCGATCCCACCCCCGGCGTGGTGCTGCCGAACCCGACGATGTAGGACCAGTCCGCCGGGTTGTCGCCCATCAGGTAGTTCATCTGCCCCATGGCCCAGTTGGTGAACAGCACGCTGTCCGGGTCGGTGGGGAAGTTCTTCCGGTAGACCAGGGCTTCCAGCTGGGCGGCGGTGTTGTAGCGCGCCGAGCCCCACGTGGTCAGGTAGGAGAAGCCCGCGGGGGTGGTCGCGATGAAGTTGGCGTCGTTCGGATTGTCGTGCGGTACGTGCGACCAGTACTGGACCTGCCACTTGTCCACGTAGTGCACCAGCGACTGCACCACGGCGGGCACGTTCGCGTTGCCCGCCACGACGGGGTCGAGCAGCGAGAACACGCCCCCCCACCGGGTGTCCCAGTTCATCACCCAGGTGTTCTGCCAGGTGTCGGTCGTGTTCTGGACGATGCTGCCCAGGTAGCCGGTGTAGTTGCCGCTGGCGTCGGTGGACACGATCTGGTTGATGTAGCTCCAGGTGCCGGTGGCCAGGTACAGCCAGACCGCCGCCCACGCCTCCTTGTCCACGTAGCCGCTGGAGTTGTAGAAGCCGCCGGAGTAGCCGGTGCCCGGGTTGGCCAGCGCGAAGGAGTAGAGCGCCTCGGCATATTTCAGGCATTCCGCCGAGTAGCTGGCGTTGCTGCTGGCGGTCAGGATCGCCTCCACGGCAAGCGCGGCCGCGGCGCTCGCCACCTGGTCGGCTGCGGGTGTCTGGGCGGTGGCCAGGTAGGCCGGGCGCGGGTACAGGGTCGGGCTCTCCAGCTCCGACGGGCCCCAGAAATCGTGGTCCACCGAACCCTGGCCGACCTGATAGCTGAACGCCACCACCTGGCCGGACGAGTTCAGGAACGTGGAGCGGAGAAAGTAGTCGCTGAACCACTTCATCTCGTCCATCGCGTGGTTCCAGGTGCCGGTGCCGGTGTAGGCCTGCGGAAACTCGTACATCCCCCAACCGAGCACCGACGCGGCATAGCTCTGCGGCAGGCCGAACTTGACCGTGTCCCCGGCGTCGTGGAAGCCGCCGGACAGGTTGAGGCAGCCGGTGCCGCTGGGGTTCAGCACGGCGGCGTTGGCGGAGATGAAAGCGGCGGACAGGTTGGTGCCCACGTTGTTCGCCATCGGCTGCAACGGCACGCAGCTGTCGCTGGGCGCGTCGTCACCGCGCCAGCCCAGCGGCTGGTCGCCGTCGGTGCGGGCGGGCCCAGATTTCTGCGCGTCGTAGAAGTACAGCGACTCCTGCAGCGCGAGCGGCAGGCTGTAATGCGGTACCGAGGCCAGGGCCGCGCTGGCCGGGGCGGCCGTCACCTGGCTGAGCAGCGCCGCGACCACGCCGCCCGCGGCGAGCAGCGCGGCCTGCCGCCGGGACCGGGTCGCCAGCCGGTGCCGGCAGCGGGTCGCCAGCCAGCGTGGAGAGCGGGTCGCCAGCCAGTGCCGGGGGCAGGCCGCTAACCGGCCGAGGAGGCGGGGGGACCGGGTGTTCGTCGTCATGGCTGCGCTCCGGTGGCGGCGGCGGGGCAGCCAGGCGCGCCCGGGATCGGGCGCGGATGCCCCGCGGAGAGGCGGGCGAGGGCACCGCGCCCACACCGTAACCAGGCCGGCCACGGGCGGCCATCCCGCCCGCGCCGCCGCTCCCCGGTGGGGCGCCGGTGACCTGCCATGACGTAGGCAGCGGCAGCGGCTGGCAGGTGAAATTTCAGGCCGCTGCGCCCCACAACGTTGACGCCAGGTCCCGCCGCAGGCAGCTGGCTTGCGGCGGGATCTGACGCCAGCGGTGCGGTAGGCGCGGACCTTATGGCGCGGAGGTGACCGCCATGAGGATGTTAGAGGTGTAGACGCCGGCCAGGGTGGCCGAGGGCACGTTCAGCCACCAGCCCACCGGCGCTGCGCCGGGCGCGCCGATGTTGATCGATCCCTCTCCGCTACTCGCGTCGGCGTCGTAGATGACGAAGGCGGTTGGCGTCGCCGGCGCGGTGGTGATGGCCACTGGGAACGTTGTCGGCGCCGTCACGTGGGTCGGCAGCACGCACGTCGGCGCCCCGGTGGAACAGGCGGCGGTGGGGTACCCGGCGGCGGCGGGCGACGTGATGCTGCCGTCGGTCGAGAACGTTCCGATATCGGCCAGCGTGGCAGCGGCGGTGGCGCCCGCGGGCTTGCTGAACGTCGTGGCCGAGACCGTCACGTGCCAGCCGGCGGCGTTGCCCGTGGCGTCATTTACCACGTACGTCTCGTCCGTGGTCACCGTATCGACCAGGTGCACGTCCACGCCGGACAACGTACCGCCCCACGTCAGGGTGTTGGGCGTGGTCAGGGACAGGGTGCCAGACCCCAGGGTCAGTGTGCCAATCATCGAGCAGGATGTTCCGGTGACGCAGGTCGCGGCCTGGGCGCTGCCCGCGCCGAGCAGCAGGGGCATCCCTATCCCCACCAGCGCGCCGGCGATCAGCACGCGAGTGGGGCGCCGCCTGGCCTTGCGGATCAGATATCCCATCGGTGTACCGTCCCCCCGTATGAGCGGATAGTAACTCTATGTAGTTACACGGTAACACTCAGTCGGATATCCGGATAGCCCCACGTTGGGAGATGGTGTCCGGTTCAGGGGAACCGGCTGCGCCTGCGCGTCCGGAGCAGCAGTACGGCCATCGTGAGCAGGGCCAGCGCGCCGATGACGATGAGCGCGATCGCCCAGGCCGGGATCGTATTCGGGGGGATCACCGAGTAGGCGCCCGGCCCGGTGTGCACGATGCGTCCGGCCGGGGGAGCGGGGATGGTGACCGAGCCCGTCCAGCTGGCGGTCAGCCCGGGGCCGTACCTGAGCCGCACCGTGCAGGGCATGGTCGTCCCCTCCGGGAGCCCCGGGGCGTTGGCCGGGATCTCCGCCTGGCCGTGCGGCAGCACGGTACCGGCGGATACCGGGTAAGTGTGCCGCCTGCCCGCGGCGGTGCATGACGCGTGCCCCCTGGCATGAGTGAACGTCTGCCCCGTGTTGCGCAGCAGGATGTTCAGCCGGGCCAGCCGGTCGATGGCGACTCCGGAGACGGCCGGAATCCGCAGTCGCGTGGTCAGCCGGGACAGCGACCCCACGGTGACCGCCACGCCCACCGTGACCTGCCTGACGATGATGGCCCGGGCGAGGGCCCCCTTCCCGTTCGAGCCGACCTGCACCGCTCGCGGCTTCGCGGCCAGTTCCGCGGTCAGCCCGGCCAGGTACTGGCCGGGGGGTGTCCGGGGCGGCACCCGCACCCGGAACGTCAGCCGCTCCTGGGTCCGGCCGGGCAGCGTGACCGCGGCGGGCAGGCCGGTCACCCAGCAGCCGGGCCCGGCGCAGCGCTGGAAGGGCTGGCTGAAGGCGCTGCCCCCGTTACCCGCGGTGACGCCGGTGGTCCGGCCCAGCTTCAGCTTCGTGGCCGTCCTGCCCGCGTTGGTGATGATCGCGGTTCCGATGGCCGACTGGCCCGCTGCCATGGTCATCATGAAGTACGGGGGCGAGACTCCGTCGCGGTCCGGCGCCGGGGTGATGCCGAACTGCCCGGTGCCGCCAGCGGTGGCCGCCGCAGCGGGCGGCACCGGGGCCGCCGCGGCCAGCGCGATCATCGCGGCTGTCCCGCAGAGGAGCCTGCGCAAGCAGGCGGAGCCTGGCACTTTATCTACCATCCAATCGCGTCGTCGGGCGGCGGGCTGGTACTGGGGCGGTTACCGGTCATGGCGCGGTGAGAACCTCCAGGGTGACCGTGGACGTGTAGGTGGCGGCTACGACCGAGGCGGGGATGTTCACCCACCAGCCCACCGGAGCCGCGCCGGGCGCGCCGATGACGATCGACCCCATGCCGCTGCTGACATCGGCGTCGTTGATGTTGACGGGCGTCGGTGACGCCGCCGTGGTGAGCAGCACCGGGAAGGTCGTTGGCGCCGTGACATGGGTGGGCAGCACGCACGTCGCCCCCGATGTGCAGGTCGCGGTGGGATAGCCGGTCGCGGCCTCCGAGGTGATGCTTCCGTTGGTAGAGAACGTTCCGGTATTCGGCAGCGTCGCGGCCGGGCTAATGCTGGTGAACGTGGTGGCCATCAAGGTCACGTGCCAGCCGGCGCCGCTGCCCGTGGCGTCGTTGACCAGGTAGGTCTGCTGCGCGACGGTCGCGTCGACCAACTGCTGGTTGAGGCCGTTTTCCGTGGCTGACCAGGCTAGGGCGGCTGGTGAGGTCAGGGCCAGGGCGCCGGAGGTGACGGTGGCCGTCCCGGTCAGCGTGCACGGCGTGCCAGCCGGGATGGCCGTCCCGCACGCCACTGCCTGGGCGGACTCCGCGTCGAGCAGGACCGGCGTGCTAGCACAGCCGATCAGCAGCGCACCGGCCGCCAGGAGGCGGGCAAATCGCCTCATCAGCATCAGAAGTTTCAATCCTCTGCCCCCCGTGATCATCACGCTACCGTGTGTACCCAGAAGGTGACGTGTTGTAGCGTGGCCGAAAATCTCGCCCGGGGGACGAGCGGGACCGGCTGGCCGCGTGCGGTATCACGGTGGTGCCGCAGTACGGGGTGGGTGGCTACCGGGTGGACTTCGCCGCCACCCACCCCCGACGACGCCAGCCGGATGGTGCGGCGAGCCGTTCTGGCCTTTCCGTCGTGTTCGCACTACGTTGCCTGCGTACGGGCCACATCACGGAACGGGGAGTTGCCATGACGAGATCCGGACTGCGGCTGCGCGCCGCCCTGGCGCTGGCGGCATTAGCCGCCGCGTCACTCACGGTGCCGGGGCTGCCGGGCGCGGCCGCCAGCACACCAGCCGGGCCACAGATGAAGCTGATCCCGGCGCAGAACAGCATCACGTTGCCCAGGTTCGGCGGCGAGGTGACCATGGACCCGGGCATCTGGACCGCGTCGCTCGGCGCCGCCCTGGAGTTCGATGTGCAGCGTGCCAGCTACGCCGCGCCGCTCACCCTGACGCAGATCATCCACCAGCCCGGCGGCGGGGTGACGCAGGTGCCGTTCCCGGGCACGCTCATCGGGCGGGTGCCGTCCCAGCTGCGTCGTTTCCTCCAGATCACGGTGGCGACGACCCGGGGCAAGGCGCTGGACAGCTCGAAAGCGGGCTTCTGCCCGGACAGCTACGATCCGGAGCGCGCGTCTCCGGACAGCCCGGCGACCTCGCCCTACCCGCAGGAATGTGTGGCCGACCCGTTCCCGAAATCCCTGGTCTGGGGCGTGGCCAAGGGCTGGGCGGTGGACCCGCTCGAACTGAGCGCGCCGTCCTACCGGCTCCGGCTGGGGACCTACCGGGTGACCGAGACGATCCTGGCGCCGTACACCCGGCTGCTGCACATCGCAGCGGCCGATGCCACCGCCACGGTGAAGGTCACCGTGGTGAAAGCGTCCGGATGCTGCGGGCCGCCGCCCGGCGCCCGCGCCCGGCCAGCCCGCCCGCCGAGCCGGCCGCTGCCCACCGCGCCGAAGGTGCGCACGCTGGCGAACCCGCCGGCCAGTTCGCTGCCGGACCTGGTTCCGCTGCCGTCCTGGGGGATCTCGGTCAGCCACATCCGTGGGACCAAGAAGAACCCAGCCTCCGATCAGCTGGACTTCGGCGCCACGGTGTCGATCAGCGGCAACGGGCCGCTCGATGTCGAGGGGTTCCGGTCGCACGGTTCGCCCACCATGAAGGCGTACCAGTACTTCTGGCAGGGCGGGCATATCATCGGCCGGGCCCGGGCCGGGACCATGGGCTTCGACTCCAAGCACGGGCACTACCACTGGCACTTCCAGCAGTTCGCGCAGTACAGCCTGCTGAACTCGGCCCAGCGGCTGGCCGTGCCGAGCCACAAGGTCGGTTTCTGCATCGCGCCGACCGACCCGGTGGACCTGCTCCAGCCGGGGGCCGTGTGGCAGCCGTCCTTCCTCGGCTTCGGCGGCCAGTGCGGGTCACCGACCGCGCTGTGGGTGCAGGAGATGCTCCCGCTGGGCTGGGCTGACACCTACTTCCAGTCGGTGGCCGGCCAGTCGTTCAACATCACCCACCTGCCGGACGGCACGTACTACATCCAGATCCAGGCCAACCCGGAGCATGTCCTGTACGAGACGGACACCAGCAACGACATCTCGCTGCGGAAAGTGATCCTGGGTGGCACGCCGGGCCATCGCACGGTGCGGGTGCCGGCCCTGGACGGCATCGACCCAGAAGGCTGACCGCCGCGGGTCGCTGACCGGCCGGCCGGGTGCCGCTACCCGGCTGGCCGGCCGGCCGCGGCGGGCCGGATCCCGGCCGAGTCGAGGGCCAGCAGCGCCACGTGCAGCGAGGCGCGGGATTCCGCCGAGCCGAGGTCGACGCCGAGGATCCGCTCGATGCGCCGCAGCCGGTCATACAGGGTGGGCCGGGCCAGGTGGGCGCGGGCGGCCGCGCCGGCCTTGCTGCCGCCCGCGGCCAGGTAGGCGGCCAGCACGCCGGTCAGGCCGGTGCCGTGCGCCGCGTCGTAGCTGAGCAGCGGGCCGAGCTCCCGGTCCACGAACGTGGCCAGCCGCGGATCCCCGCCGAGCAGGAAGAGCAGGCCGCGCAGCCGCAGGTCGGCGAGCCGGTAGAAGGGGCGGCTGAGGGCGGCCGACGGCTGTTCGGCGGCGGCGTCCGCGACCTGGCGGGCTTCCAGCAGTGAACGCCGCACCTGCTGGATGCCGCTGGCCGGGGCGCCCGCGCCGATCACCGGGTCACCGGCTGGCACGCCGTAAGGCCGGCTGGCCCGGCGGGCCAGCCCGCGCCGGACCGCCTCGCACACCCGGCCCAGCACCTGCTCCGGATCGGCGGCGCTGGGCACCGACAGCACGGCGGCGGCCCGGACGTCATCCAGCGAGCCGACCAGCGCGGGGATCCGCTCCGCGCGGCAGGCATCGGCCACCGCTTCGGCCAGGTCCAGCACCCGGGCCTGGGCCAGCAGCCCCGCGCCCTGGTCTGGCGACCTGAGCACCGCGGTGACCAGCTGGCGGCCGGTGACCGGCACGCCCAGCGCGCGGGCCTGGGCGGCGGCCTCGTCCGGGCCGGTGTCCGGGCCGGCCAGGATCGAGCTGATCAGGGTGCGATGGGCCTGCCGTTCCAGGCTCTCCTGCTGCCGGGCCAGCAGGCGGCCGAGGGCCAGCGTGGTGGCGGTGCGCTCGATCAGCACGGTGTCCACCGGGCCGGGCGGCCCGGCGCAGACCAGGATGACCCGGCCCCAGTCCTCACCGCGGGCGCCGACCGTGGTCACCAGCCAGCCGTAGCTCTCGTGATAGCCGGTCCGGGGCGACGGCGGGATGGCCCGGGACCGGGCCCCGAAGCCGGCCAGCAGCTGGGCCGGGTCGGCTCCGGCTGACTCGCAGGCCAGCACGTGATGCGACAGGTCTTCGAGCAGCAGCGGCCGGCCCGCCAGCAGGCTGGCCTGGCGGAGGATCTCGCCCGGCCCGGCGCCGGCCACGGCCAGGTCGGTGAACACCTCGTGCAGCCGGGCCGAAGCGCGCAGCTGGTCCAGCTGGTCACTGATGATCCGCTCGTGCACCGCCTCGGTGATCTCGACGAACGGGACCTCATGCTGGAAGACGATCAGCGGCAGGCGGTGCGCCTCGGCCGCGGCGATGAAGCCGGCCGGCAGCCCGCCGGTGTACTTGCGGCCCAGCTCGACCGCGAGCGCGCTGGCGCCGACCCCGGCCAGCCCGGCCACGTAGGCGTCGAGCTGCGGCCCCTCGTCGGGCAGCGCGATACCGGTGCTGAGCACCAGTTCCCCGCCGTGCAGCAGCCGGACCGCGTCCGGCAGCTCGATCACGTGCACCCAGCGGACCGGGTTGTCCAGCTGGCTCGCGGCCGCCACCACCCGGGGCAGCCCGCGCTGCACCACGTCGAGCCGCAGCACCCCGGCCACCGTTGGCATGGCCACCACCCATCAGCCAGCTAGGCTCACAGCATAGTGTCAGGATCTTGCGCTGATCCCTGACACTATGTCGGAGGCCGGACGGGCGGGCAGCGGGCAGACTGGGTTCATGTCAGAACTCCTTGAGCGGCATCGCCGCGTCATCCCCAACTGGGTCGCCCTGTACTACGACGAGCCGCTCGAGCTGACCGGCGGCAGCGGCAGCCGGGTCACCGACTCCTCGGGCCGCAGCTACCTGGACTTCTTCTGCGGGATCCTGACCAACATGCTCGGCTACGACGTGCCCGAGGTACGCGAGGCGGTGCAGCGCCAGCTCGACAGCGGCATCGTGCACACCTCGACCCTCTACCTGATCCGGCACCAGGTGGAGCTGGCCGAGAAGCTGGCCCGGCTGTCCGGCATCGAGAACGCCAAGGTGTTCTTCACCAACTCGGGCACCGAGGCCAACGAGACGGCGCTGATGCTGGCCACCGTGGCCCGCCAGTCCAACCAGGTGCTGGCGCTGCGCAACAGCTACCACGGCCGGTCGTTCGGCGCGGTCGCGATCACCGGGAACGGCGCGTGGAAGCCCTCGCAACTGGCCCCGTTCAACGTGCACTACCTGCACGGCACCGACCGGCAGCTGCCCGCGTTCGCCGGCCTGGACGACGCGCAGTACACCGCGGCCGCCGTGGCGGACCTGCGGCACGTGCTCAGCACGGCCACCGCGGGCGACGTGGCCTGCCTGATCGCCGAGCCGGTGCAGGGCGTCGGCGGGTTCACCATGCCGCCGGACGGGCTCCTCGGCGAGTACGCGGCGGTGCTCCGCGAGCGCGGCGCGCTGCTCATCTCGGACGAGGTGCAGACCGGCTGGGGCCGCACCGGCGAGCATTTCTGGGGCATCGGCGCGCACGGCGTGACCCCGGACATGATCACGTTCGCCAAGGGGCTGGGCAACGGCTTCGCCATCGGCGGGGTGATCGCCCGCGGCGACCTGATGGACGGGCTGCCCGGGAACGGCATCTCCACGTTCGGCGGCAACCCGCTGTCCACCGCGGCCGCCAACGCCACCCTCGACTATCTGCTCGCCCACGACCTGCAGCGCAACGCGGCCCAGCTCGGCGGCATGATCATCAGCGGGCTGCGCGAGGTCGCGGCCGCGCTGCCGGCCGTCGGCGAGGTACGCGGCAAGGGCCTGATGTTCGCCATCGACATGGTCGACCCGGTCACCGGGGCGCCCAGCCCGGCGCTGGCCACCCGGATGCTGGCCGAGACCCGGGAGCGCGGCCTGCTGATCGGCAAGGGCGGGCTGTACGGGCACGCGCTGCGGATGGCCCCGCCGATGAACCTGTCCGAGGCCGACGCCAAGGAGGGGCTTGGCGTCCTGGCCGACGCGCTGCGCGCGGTGAACGAGGAGGCAGAGTGAGCGATAAGAAGCACATCAGCCACTGGATCGGCGGAAAGCCCTGGGATGGCGCCGCCGACCGGCAGGGTGACATCTACGACCCGGCGACCGGCCAGGTAACCGGCACGGTCAACTTCGCGTCGGCCGCGGTGGTGGGCGACGCGGTAGCCGCGGCGGCCAAGGCGTTCCCGGGCTGGCGCGGCGTCTCGCTGGCCCGGCGGGCCACCATCCTGTTCTCCTTCCGTGAGCTGCTGGTGGCGCACGCCGGCGAGCTGGCCGAGCTGATCAGCTCCGAGCACGGCAAGGTCACCTCGGACGCGGCCGGCGAGGTGGCCCGCGGCCTGGAGGTAGTCGAGTTCGCCTGCGGCATCCCGCACCTGCTCAAGGGCGGCTTCTCGGAGAACGTGTCCACCGGGGTGGACGCCTACTCGATCCGGCAGCCGCTCGGCGTGGTGGCCGGGATCACCCCGTTCAACTTCCCGGCCATGGTGCCGATGTGGATGTTCCCGCTGGCCATCGCCTGCGGCAACACGTTCGTGCTCAAGCCGTCCGAGAAGGACCCGTCGGCCTCGCTGCTGCTGGCCCGGCTGTGGGCCGAGGCGGGCCTGCCGGACGGCGTGTTCAACGTGGTCCAGGGGGACAAGGAAGCGGTGGACGCGCTGCTCACCCACCCCGACGTCCGCGCGGCCAGCTTCGTGGGATCGACCCCGATCGCGCGTTATGTCTATGAGACCGGAACCCGGGCGGGCAAGCGGGTGCAGGCGCTGGGCGGGGCGAAGAACCACATGGTGGTGCTGCCCGACGCCGACCTTGACCTGGCCGCGGACGCGGCCGTGTCGGCCGGCTTCGGGTCCGCGGGCGAGCGGTGCATGGCCGTCTCGGTGCTCGTCGCGGTGGGGTCCATCGGCGACGAGCTGGTGGCCAAGATCGGCGAGCGGGTGGCCAGGCTGCGGGTCGGGCCGGGCGGCGACGAGCGGTCCGAGATGGGCCCGCTGGTCACCGCGGCGCACCGGGACCGGGTCGCGACCTACCTGGATTCCGGGGTCCGCGAGGGCGCCACGCTGGCCGTGGACGGCCGGGTGCACCCGGTGATCGGCGGGGCCGGGGCCGGGTTCTGGCTCGGGCCCAGCGTGCTCGACCACGTCACCCCGGCGATGGCCTGCTACACCGACGAGATCTTCGGCCCGGTGCTGTCCGTGGTCCGGGCAGCGAGCTACGACGACGCGGTCCGGCTGGTCGGCGAGAACCCGTACGGAAACGGCACGGCCATCTTCACCAACGACGGGGGAGCGGCCCGCCGGTTCGTGTTCGACGTGGAGGCGGGCATGGTGGGGGTGAACGTGCCGATCCCGGTGCCGATGGCGTACTACTCGTTCGGCGGGTGGAAGGCCTCGCTGTTCGGCGACACGCACGTGTACGGCGCCGAAGGGGTGCACTTCTACACCCGGGGCAAGGCGGTCACCTCCCGCTGGCTCGACCCCAGCCACGGCGGCGTCAGCCTCGGCTTCCCGGTGAACCAGTGAGGTAGCGGTCAGCGCGGGCCCGTGTCACCGGTCAGCGGGCGGGGTCCGGGTGACGGTGAGCCCGGCCCGGCGGGCCAGCGCGGCGAACGCGGCCGAATCGAGGACGGCGGCGCCGCCCGGGTCGTTGTTGAAGTAGACGTACACGTCCGCCGCACCGGGCCAGGTCCGCTGGATCCGGTCCACCCAGGACCGCAGCGCCTGCGGGCCGTACCGCGGCCACGGCTGCGCCGCGCCCTCGTGGCACCGGAGGTAACCCCACCCGGCCGTGCGCCACAGCGGGCTGACCGGGTGGCCGAGCCGGTCCGCCCAGCACAGCGCCGCGTCGCGCGTGGCCAGCACCTGCGCCACCTCGTCGGCCCGGTCCTCGGCCCACCAGGACTGATGGCGCAGTTCCACGGCCACCCGGACCGGGCCGGTGCCGGCCGCCGGGGCTGCCGCCCGGAACTGGTCCAGGCAGGCGGCCAGCAGTGGGGGATCGGCGGGCAGGTTCGGTGGCAACTGCACCAGCACCGGGCCGAGCCGCGGGCCCAGCCCGGCCGCCGCGCCGAGCAGCCGGGCCACCGGCTCGGCCGGGTCGCGCAGCCGCCGGATGTGGGTGAGGTAGCGGCTCGCCTTGACCGCCATCACGAAGCCGTCCGGGGTCCGGTCCCGCCAGGCCGCGAACGTGTCCCGGCTGGGCAGCCGGTAGAAACTGTTGTTGTTCTCCACGGTCGCGTACTGGCTGGCGTAGTGCTCGAGCCAGCGGCGCTGCGGCACCCCGTCGGGGTAGAGCAGCCCGCGCCAGTCGCGGTACTGCCAGCCGGACGTGCCGACGAGGACAGGCATGAGTCCGTCCTACCCGGCTGCGCCCCGGCATGCGCTGGTGCCCGGGTCCTCCAGCCGCGCGAGGACCCGGGCCCCGGCATCGGCTCAGCCGGCCGCCGCGCGCAGCACCGGGTAGTAGCCGTCGGCCTGGCCGGCCGCGGTCGGATGGTAGGACTCGCTGATATCCAGGAAGTTCACCGAGTGCAGCCAGCTCGACGAGTCGCATATCTCGTGCCCGGCGAACTGGTTCGCCACGTTGGCGAACACGTCGCCGTACCGGCCCGCGGCCGCCTGGATCTCGCTGTCCAGGATCTGCGCCCCCTGGTCCAGCGCGGTGCGGTTGCTCGTGCTCAGCCCGATGCAGCCCGATGACCTGGACAGGTCGTAGAGCGCGGGGTAGTCGAGGACCACGACCCGCGCGTTCGGCGCGTCGGCCTTGATACCGGCCAGCACCGAGTTCAGCTCGCCGGGCAGCTGGTTTTCGGCCTCGTTCTCCGAGTTGTCCACCGCGCTCACGCAGTCCCACCCTTCCAGCACGCAGGTCTCCATCACGCTGCTGAACCCGATGTCGTTGCCCCCGATGGTGATCGACACCAGCGTCGTCGCCGCGCTGAGCGCGGACAGCTGGCTGCTGATCACCGTCGAGGTGGTCGCGCCCGAGCAGGCCACGGAGACGTACGAAGCCGGGGCGTTGGCGTTGGCCCACAGCTGCGAGTAGGCGTTCGTGCTCCGGTCGCAGGACCCGCTGGAGCTGGTGTAGCTGCCCGCGCCGACCCCGGAGGAGTAGGAGTCACCGAGAGCGACGTAGTTGACGGAGCTGGCGCTGGCCGCGGGGGCCAGCACCAGCGGCAGGGCGAGGGCGCTGGCGGCGATGAACGCTAACCAGGCCGGGCGGGAGCGGACGGGACGGGGGATTCTCCTGGGGACTCGGATGCGCACGGGGCCTCCTCGCTGAGCCACGCTTCAAACGCGGTCTACCCAGCAGTAACACCCGCCCCGGGGGCCGTCCATATGCCGGTCGTGCGTAACTTCGCGGCTGGTTTTGTCCGCTCCCGCGCATTCCTGGCCGCCGCGCGGGCGGCGCGGGCTCAGAGCGTGCCGAAGGCGTCCTCCAGGATGGTCAGGCCCTCTTCGAGCAGTTGCTCGCCGATCACCAGCGGTGGCAGGAAACGCAGCACGTTGCCGAACGTCCCGCAGGTGAGTACGACCAGGCCGGCCGCGTGACAGGCCCGGGCCACCTGGGCCGCCGCGGCCGGCGCGGGCTCCAGCGTGCCCGGCCGGACCAGTTCGGTCGCGATCATCGCGCCGCGGCCGCGGACATCCCCGATGACCGGGTTGGCCTCGGCCAGCTTCTGCAGCCGGGGCAGCATGATCTCGCCGATCCGCCGGGCCCGCCCGGCGAGATCCTCGGCGGCCATGGTCTCGATCGCCCCGAGCGCGGCCGCGCAGGCCACCGGGTTGCCGCCGTAGGTGCCGCCGAGCCCGCCCACGTGCACCGAATCCATGATCTCGGTGCGCCCGGTCACCGCGGCCAGCGGCAGCCCGTCGGCGATGCCCTTGGCGGTGGTGACCAGGTCCGGAACGACCCCCTCGTGGTCGCACGCGAACCAGTCACCGGTCCGGCAGAATCCGCTCTGGATCTCGTCCGCGATCAGCAGGATGCCGTTCTCCCGGCAGAACGTGGCCAGCCCGGTCAGGAACCCGTCCGGCGGCACCACGAAGCCACCCTCGCCCTGAATCGGCTCGATGATCACCGCGGCCACGTTGTCTTCGCCGACCTGGGTGTGGATCAGCCCGGTGATCACGTCCAGCGCGTTCGCCGCGCACGCCTCCGGGCCGCCCGGCCAGCGGAACGGGTAGGCCATCGGCATCCGGTAGATCTCCCCGGCGAACGGCCCGAACTTGTCCTTGTACGGCATGTTCTTCGCGGTCAGCGCCATGGTCAGGTTGGTCCGGCCGTGGTAGGCGTGGTCGAACGCCACGATGGCCGGGCGGCCGGTGGCGTGCCGGGCGATCTTGACCGCGTTCTCCACCGCCTCCGCGCCGGAGCTGAGCAGCGCCGACCGCTTGTCGTGGTCACCGGGGGTGCGCCGGGCCAGTTCTTCGCAGACGGCCACGTAGCCCTCGTACGGCGTGACCATGAAGCAGGTGTGCGTGAACCGCGCGACCTGCTCCTGCACGCCGGCCACCACCCGGGGCGCGCTGTTGCCCACCGACGTCACGGCGATGCCGGACCCGAAGTCGATGAGCGAGTTGCCGTCCACGTCGATGAGCACGCCGCCGCCCGCCGCGCTGATGAACACCGGCAGGACGTGGCTGACCCCGCGGGCCACGCTGGCCTCCCGGCGGGCCAGCAGTTCGCGCGAGGCGGGCCCGGGGATCTCGGTGACGAGGCGGCGCGCCTGGGCCAGGCCGGGGCCGCCGGAAAGCGATGATTGCACGGTCATACAGCAGACGATAGGCCCCCACCCCGGCCACCGCGCAATCGCCGGTTCCGGCGGCCTGACCAGCCCGGCCCCGCCGCTCAGCGGGCGGCGGCGGGCAGCCTCACGATGCCGAACGCCCGTCCGGCCCGGTCATACACGGTGACCCCGGTCAGCGTGCGGCCGGCCGGCACCGCCAGTGCCACGTACCGCCGCCCGCCGACCTGGGCCTGCCGGACCCGGAGCGAGCCGCCACCGGACAGACTGGCCACCACGTACGCGGTCCGCGGGCTGGCCAGCCCGGCGTAGCCGGTCAGCCCGGTGGCCGGCTGGAGCACGAAACGGTGCAGCGCGACGGCGCCGGGCGGGGCCGCGATCGGCACGCAGCCGGCGGTCTGGGTGGCCACCCGCCCGTCGAACGTGGCGGCGCGGAAGCAGTCCCCGGCGGCGCCGAGCTGGACCGAGATCCGCCACCGGGTGCCGCCCAGCCGGCCCGCCGCCACCGGCCCGGCCGCCACCGCGGCGGGCCGGCTCCACAGCTGCTGCCAGACCCCCGGCACCAGGCGGAGCGTGGATCCGGCCGAGCCCGGCGTGCCCGGCGCGGCGTAGCTGCCGGCCGGGGCGGCCGTGAGGCGCAGCAGGCTGGCCGGCGGGCTGACCCGGGTCAGCACCTGGGCGCCGGCGTAGGCGGTGATCGTGGCCACCCCGGACCGTGGGTAGCTGAACCCGGCCAGCGGCAGCCGCCGCCCGCACACCCCCACGATCACCGGGTGCAGCACCAGCGTGCGGCCGTCCCGCAGTTCGGCGGTGACCCGGGTGACCGCAGGCGAGACGCGCAGGGCGGCGAAGCCGGCGGCCGGCTGGCCGGGCACGCTGGTCAGGAACGCCAGGCTGGCGACGCCGCCCGCAACCCCCGGGCCGGCGGGCGGCAGATACCCGTCGGTGGCGTTCAGCATGATGGCGGGCAGGCAGCGGGCACCTGGGTCAGCGATGTTGCGCACCGACAGCTGCCAGGGCTGGCCGGCCGCGGTGCCCGCGGCGAACGCGGACCCGGTCAGCACCGGCGGCTGGGTGGGCTGGCCACCGGCGCGGCCCGTGGGGTCGGCGGCGCCCGGGTGCCCGGCCGGGCCCGTGTGCCCGGCCGAGGCGGCGCGGCCCAGCCGTGCCGCGGGCGGGCCGCCGCCGGACAGCAGCGGGCCGGACACGGCCACCGCGGCCACCGCGGCCAGCCCCGACACCGCCGCCACCCAGCGCCGGGCGCGCGTCGCCGTGCCGCGCCGCAGAACCGCGGCCACCGGGGCGGCGGGCGCGGGCAGCGCGCCGAGTTCCTGGTGCAGCCGCTGGCTGAGCGCCTGCTCGTCGGTGCTGCTCACTGACTTCCTCCTCGGTCGGCCAGCACCGCACTGGCGCGCAGCTTGGCCAGGGCCCGGGACGCCTGGCTGCGGACCGTGCCCGGCGAGCAGCCGACGATGGCCGCCACCTGCGCGTCACTCAGGTCGTCCCAGTAACGGAGCAGCACGATGGCGCGTTGCCGGGCGGGGAGTTCGCGCACCGCGGCCAGCAGCACGGACCGCTCGCCGATCAGCTCGGCCGGGTCCGCGACGGCGGCGTCCGGGAGTGCGCCCGGCTCGTGCGCCTGCTCGGC
Organism: uncultured Actinomycetes bacterium; assembly: GCA_963717125.1. GTDB lineage: Bacteria > Actinomycetota > Actinomycetes > Streptosporangiales > Streptosporangiaceae > RYN-230. Next base: position 121,538 of record CAVQVG010000007.1, on the reverse strand, counting down.
GACCCGCCGCCGCCGGAACCGCCGGTGGCTGGTGTTGATCAGCGGTCGTGTCTAGGATCGCTACCTCCCCGGTCACATCACAGGAGAGCACCGAGTGCTTACGAAGCGTTGCATGACTCGGGGGATTTCTTGGCCCGGTGATGACCAATCCGCCGGGCTATCGTGGGGCGGTGCAGACTCCCGGCGGGCTTTTCGACGGCGTGTTCAGCCGCGGCCAGGTGGACACCTCGGACCGGGCCTGGCTGCAGGCCATGCTGGACACCGAGGCCGCGCTGGCCCGGGCCCTGGAAGCGGCCGGGCGGGCCGCCCCCGGCGCGGGCGCGGCGGTGACCGCGGCGGCCCGGGCGGACCGCTTCGACCTGGCCGCGCTCGGCGAGCAGGCGGCGCGCACTGGCAACCCGGTGCCCGCGCTGGCCCGGGAACTGGCCCGGCGGCTGCCGCCGGACGCCGCGGCCGCGGTGCACCAGGGCGCGACCAGCCAGGACATCATCGACACCGCGGCCATGCTGCTGGCCCGGCAGGCGCTGGCCGCGGTGGCCGCCGACCTGGCCGCCGCGGCCGCCGCCGCGGCCAGCCTGGCCGCCGGGCACCGGGACACGCTGATGATCGGCCGGACCCTGTTGCAGCAGGCGGTGCCGATCACGTTCGGGCTGGTCGCGGCCGGCTGGCTGACCGGCCTGGACGAGGCGCGCGGCGCGCTGGCCCGGGTGGCCACGAGCCGGCTCGCGGTGCAGTTCGGCGGGGCCGCCGGCACGCTGGCCGCGCTGGACCGGGCCGGGCCCGAGGTGGTCACCCGGCTGGCCGCGGAACTGGGCCTGGCCGTGCCCACGCTGCCCTGGCACACCGACCGGCTGCGGATCATCGAGGTCGGCGCGGCGTGCGCGGGGGTGACCGGCGTGCTCGGCAAGATCGCCCGGGACGTGACCCTGCTGGCGCAGTCCGAGGTGGGCGAGGTCCGCGAGCGCGGCGGGGACGGCCGGGGCGGGTCGTCGGCCATGCCGCACAAGCAGAACCCGGTGGCGGCCATCGCGGTGCTCGGCTGCACCAAGCAGGTCCCCGGGCTGCTGGCCACCCTGGCCAGCTCGGCCGAGCAGGAGCACCAGCGCGCGGCCGGGGCCTGGCACGCGGAGTGGGCGCCGCTGAGCGACCTGCTCCGGCTGACCGGGTCGGCCGCGTCCTGGACAGTGGACATGCTGACCCGGCTGGTCCCCGACCCGGCCCGGATGCGCGCCAACCTGGACGCCGCGGGCGGGTTCCCGCTGGCCGAGCACGTGGCGGCGCTGCTCGCGCCGGACCTCGGCCGGGCCGCCGCGCACGACCTGGTCGCCCAGGCCAGCGCGCGGGCCGCGGCGTCCGGCCAGTCGCTGCGGGACGGCCTGCTGGATGGGCCGGAAGCGGGTCTGCTGGCAGCCGCCGGGATCACCGCGGAGCAGGTGGAACACGCCCTCGACCCGGCCGGGTACCTGGGCGCGGCCGGCCACTTCGTGACCGCCGCGCTGGCGGCGCACACAAGCACCGAGCAGAATGGCCGGCCATGAACGATGCGCAGCGACACGCCCAGGGGATGATCGTCCGCCGCCAGGTACTTGGGGATGCTCACGTGGACCGGGCGGTGGCCGGCACCACCGACTTCACCGCCCCGTTCCAGGATTTCATCACCCGGTACGCGTGGGGCGAGGTGTGGTCCCGGCCCGGCCTGTCCCGGGCCGAGCGGAGCATGATCACGCTGACCGCGCTCATCGTGCTGCGCCAGGAGGATGAGCTGGCCATGCACCTGCGCGCCGCGCTGCGCAACGGGCTCACCCCCGAGCAGATCCGCGAGGTGCTGCTGAACGCGGCCATCTACGCCGGGGTGCCGGCCGCCAACAGGGCCTTCGCCGTCGCCCAGCGTGTGCTGTCGGAGACACCCTGAGCAGGGCCGCGACCGGCCGGGCCGGCCTGGATCGGGTGTCCGTATGACGAACGGCTGTACTTATCGCGACCACATAGCCATTATGGTGTCCGGGGATACGCGGTCCTGGGCAGGAGGATATGGCGGAGATCGTTTCACTGGCTGAGGCCATCGCGCGAGCGGTCCACGACGGCGACGAAGTGGCCATGGAGGGATTCACCCACCTCATCCCGTTCGCCGCCGGGCACGAGGTGATCCGGCAGCGGCGGCGTGACCTGACGCTGGTCAGGATGACCCCGGACCTGATCTATGACCAGCTCATCGGGGCCGGCTGCGCGAGCCGGCTCATCTTTTCCTGGGGCGGCAACCCGGGCGTCGGCTCGCTGCACCGGTTCCGCGACGCGGTGGAGAACGGCTGGCCCGGGCCGCTGCGGCTGGAGGAGCACAGCCACGCGGGGATGGCCAACCGGTACGTGGCCGGAGCGTCCGGGATGCCGTTCGCGATCCTGCGCGGGTACAGCGGGACCGGGCTGGAGAGCCTGCCCGGCCTGGATGGCCAGCCCGCGATCCGGGCCATCACCTGCCCGTTCACCGGCGAGCGGCTGACCGCGGTGGCCGCGCTCAACCCGGACGTGGCGATCATCCACGCGCAGCGCGCCGACCGGGCCGGGAACGTGCAGTTGTGGGGCATCACCGGGGTGCAGAAGGAAGCCGTGCTCAGCGCCCAGCGTTCGGTCGTGACGGTGGAGGAGATCGTGGACCAGCTGGCCCCCCAGCCAGGCGCCATCGTGCTGCCCGCGTGGGTGGTGGACTACGTGGCGCCAGCGCCGGGCGGCGCCCACCCTTCGTACGCGCTCGGCTTCTCGGTCCGGGACAACGACTACTACCAGGCCTGGGATGAGATCAGCCGGGACCGGGACCGGTTCGGCCGCTGGCTGGCCGACGAGGTGCTGGCCGGCGAGGTGCTGGCCGGCGAGGTCTGCCGGCCCGGGCTCGCTGGCCAGCGCCAGCCCGGTGGGGACGGGGCGCGGCGCGTGACCGCCACCGGGCGTGGCGAGGCGCCGGCCGGCGACGCGGAGAAGTCCCCGTTCACCTCGGACGAGATGATGACCGCCTGCGCCGCCCGGGTGCTGACCGACGGCATGACCTGCTTCGTCGGCATCGGCCTGCCCAGCGCCGCGGCCAACCTGGCCCGGGCCACGCACGCGCCGAACCTGGTGCTGATCTACGAGTCGGGCACGATCGGGGCCAAGCCGGGACTGCTCCCGCTGTCCATCGGCGACGGGATCCTGGCCGAGACCGCGGACGCGGTGGTGAGCGTCCCGGAGATCTTCAACTACTGGCTGCAGCCGGGCCGGATCGGGATCGGCTTCCTCGGGGCCGCGCAGATCGACCGGTTCGGCAACATCAACACCACCGTGATCGGCGCGTCCTACGCCGACCCGAAAGTCCGGCTGCCCGGCGCGGGTGGGGCGCCGGAGATCGCCGCGTCCTGCCGGGAAGTGATCGTGGTCGTCCGGCAGACCCGCCGGTCGTTCGTGGACCGGGTGGACTTCGTCACCTCGGTCGGGTTCGGCGACGGCCCCGGCTACCGGGAGCGCCGCGGGCTGACCGGGGCGGGCCCCCGGAAGGTCATCACCGACCTCGGCATCCTGGAGCCGGACCCGGCCAGCTGCGAGCTGACGCTGACCGGCATCTACCCGGGGGTGACCGTGCCGGACGTCCGGGCCAGGACCGGCTGGGAGCTCGCGGTGTCTGATTCCCTGGAAGTGCTCGCGCCGCCGACCGCCACGGAACTCGCCGCCCTCCGCCAGCTTCAGGCGGCCAGTACCAGTCTGTGAGGGAGAACAGCCTGATGACCACCCACCCGTCGTCCCCGCCGACCGAGTTCCGCCTGCCGTCGTACCCGCGGGCGGAGGGGGTGCACCCGCCGCTGGATTCCCCGGGCTACCGGTCCACCGCGCTGCGCGCGCCGCACCAGCCGCTGGTGCTGGTTCCGCAGCGGCTGACCGAGATCACCGGTCCGCTGCTGGGCCCGGACCGGGTCACCGCCGCCGACGCCGACCTGACCACCCAGCACCCGGGTGAGCCGCTGGGCGAGCGGATCATCGTGACCGGCCGGGTGCTGGACAGCGACGGGCGCCCGATCCCGGACACACTGCTGGAGGTGTGGCAGGCCAACGCGGCAGGCCGGTACCACCACGTGGTGGACCAGCACCCCGCGCCGCTGGACCCGAATTTCTCCGGGGTCGGCCGGTGCGTGACCGACGCCGCGGGCCGGTACCGGTTCGTCACGATCAAGCCGGGGTCCTATCCGTGGGGCAACCACCCGAACGCGTGGCGGCCGGCGCACATCCACTTCTCCATGTTCGGCCGGGCGTTCACCCAGCGGCTGGTCACCCAGATGTACTTTCCCGACGACCCGCTGTTCCCGTACGACCCGATCTTCAACTCGATCCCCGACCCGCGGGCCCGGCAGCGGCTCATCTCCCGGTTCAGCATCGACCTGACCGAGCCGGACTGGGCGCTCGGCTACGAGTGGGACATCGTGCTGCGGGGCACCGGCGCGACGCCGTTCGAAGCGCGGGAGGGGGCCCGGTGACCGGTGGGCTCACCCCGTCGCAGACCGTCGGGCCGTTCCTCGGTATGGGCCTGCCCTGGCCGGACGGCCCGTACGTGGTGGCCGAGGGCACCCCGGGCGCGATCACGATCAGCGGCCGGATGTTCGACGGGGCCGGCGACCCGGTGCCGGACGGGCTCATCGAGACGTGGCAGGCCGACCCGTCCGGGCGCTTCGATCACCCCGACGACCCGCGCGGCGTCCCGGCGGGCGGCACCGGGTTCCGCGGTTTCGGCCGGTGCCCGACGGGGCCGGACGGCAGCTACCGGATCGTCACGCTGCGGCCCGGCGCGCTGCCCAGCCCGGACGGCGGGACCGAGGCGCCGCACCTGGACGTGTCCGTGTTCGCCCGCGGCCTGCTGGACCGGGTGGTGACCCGGATCTACTTCGCCGACGAGGCCGCGGCCAACGCGGCCGACCCGGTGCTGGCCAGCATCGCCGACGAGGACCGCCGGGCCACCCTGATCGCGACGGTGGCGCCCGGCGTCGAGGGCGGCTACCGCTTCGACATCCGGCTGCAGGGCGCCGGCGAGACGGTGTTCTTCGATGTCTGAGTTCTTCGATGTCTGACCCGGTGCGGCTGGCCGCCGCCGTGGATGAGGGCCCGCCGGATGCCCCGGTGCTGGTCCTGGGCAACTCGCTGGGCACCACCGGGGAGCTGTGGCAGCCGCAACTGCCCACGCTGCGCAAGCACTTCCGGGTGGTCGACTACGAGCACCGCGGGCACGGCGGCTCGCCTGCCCCGGGCGGCTCGTACACGATCGCTGACCTCGGTGGTGACGTGCTCCGGCTGCTCGATGAACTGGGCATTGGCGCGGTGTCCTATTGCGGAGTATCGCTCGGCGGCATGATCGGTATGTGGCTGGCCGCGCACGCCCCGGATCGGATCACCGCGCTGGCCGTCTGCTGCACCACGGCCCGGATGCCGGACCAGGCGTTCTGGACCGACCGGGCGGCCCGCGTGCGGGCCACCGGCCTGGCGCCACTGGCCGAGCAGGTGGTGGGCCGCTGGTTCACCCCGTCGTTCACGGCGCACTACCCGGCCACCCCGGCTGCGTTTGTCGCCACGCTGAACAGCGACGTCGATCCGGCCGGCTACGCGGGCTGCTGCGACGCGATCGCGGGCATGGACCTGCGGCCCGCGCTGCCCGCCGTCACCGCGCCGACCCTGGTCATCGCCGGCAGCGAGGACCCGGCCACGCCGCCCTGGCAGGGCGCGGTGATCGCCCGGGCCATCCCGGACGCCCGGCTCCGGGTCATCCGCGGCGCTTCGCACCTGGCCAGCGTCTCCCAGCCGGCTGAGGTGACAGTCGCGCTGACCAGCCACCTACTCGCCGCTCAGGGCGGCTAGCCGGTGGCTGGTCGGTCGCTGGGCGGTCGCTAGCCGGCGGCTGGGCGGTCGCTGGTCGGGTAGCTGGGCGGTCGCTGGTCGGGTGGCGCGGTCGGGGTCAGCGGCGCGCGTGCCGGAGCAGCGAACGGTGCAGTTTCAGGCCGTAGCCGACCGCCATGGCCAGCGCGACGACGGCGCCGCTGAGATACCAACCGGGTCCGGTGATCCCGCCCACCGCGACCAGGCCGCCGCCGTGCATTACGGCCAGCCAGGCCAGGCCGAGGCCAGCCACACCGAACAAGCTGACCGCGATGGTCGAGGCGAACCCGTCCGGCAGCACCCCCGGCGACCAGCCCCGGCGCCGGGCCAGGCCATAGCCGCCCAGCAGGAGCAGGCCGAGCAGGCCGGCGGCGACCCGCAGCGAGACCGCGTCGCTGCTGCTCTCCAGCATGTAGGCCTGGGCGCAGCTGTGCGCGCTGGGCCAATTGCTGAGCCAGTACCGGCAGGACGCGGCGGGCAGCCTGGTGCCGGGCGCCACGGCCGCCACGAACGACCGGCCGAAGATCACGTTCATGGCCGCCGCGACCAGGCCGCTAGCGCCCACCGCGAGCAGCCCGGCCGAGCCCAGCTTCCAGCCGGACATGACCAGGTCGGCCAGCACCGCCGCGCCGGGCACCCGGCGCAGCCGGATGTCGTGCGCCCGGACCACCGCCCGCACCGAGCCGAAGCTGGACACGGCGTGCTGCTGCGCTTCCTCCCGGGTCAGCCCGCCGGCCAGCCCCTCGTCCACGCCCTGGCGCAGGTGGTCCTCGGCCTCGGCCAGCAGCCATCGTCCCTGCCGCGGCGAGCCGCGCAGCTTGGTGTACAGCTCGTCCAGGTACTCCTCGACCAGATCCCCAGCGCGCCGCTCCGTCTCGCTCATGCTGGACGTCCCGTTCGCCTCGCTCATGCCATCCCCCTGGCCGCGATCGGGCCGCCGGCCAGGCCGGGGCCGCTGGTTACCGCCTGGACCGCGCGTGCGAAGCGCCGCCATTCACTCTCCTCGGCGGTCAGCGCGGCCGCGCCCTGGGTGGTCAGCGCGTACACCCGGCGGCGGCGGCCCTCCGCGTCGGCCCAGCTGCTGCTGAGCAGCCCGGCGTCCTCCAGCCGGTGCAGCGCCGGGTACACGGTGCCTTCGGGCAGGTCGAAGGTGCCGTCGCTGCGCTGGCGCAGGGCCGAGATCACCGCGTAGCCATGCGCCGGCCCGGTCGCGAGCACGGCCAGCAGCAGCAGGTCGAGGTGTCCCTTGAGGCGTTCACGATTCATACTGCGTAATCCTATGCATAGGAACACTAGGTGTCTAGAGCGTCCCCTTGGCTGCTACCCACTCCACCGGCTGGCCGGTTACCGCGGCGATCCGGTCGTAGTCCGCGTCATAGTGCAGTACGGTCGCGCCGTGCTGCTCAGCGGTGGCCGCGATGATGAGGTCGGGCAGCCGGAAATGCCGGTGCTGGCTGCCCGCCGCGAGCAGCCGGTGCACGTCCATGGCGCGCCGCATGGCTGCCGTGCTCACGTCCATCCACCGCTGCCCCTGCAGTGCGGCCCAGAGCGCCTCGTAGCTCGCTGGGCTGGCCGCATTGTTCAGGTACTCCAGCCCGGTCATGTGGCAGATGGCCAGGCGCCCCTCGGTGAGCAGCGCGGCGAACCGCGCACGTACCCGAGGGTGTTGGCCCTGCAGGACGTACGCAGACGTGTCGGCCAGGTACACTGCCCCGGCCATCAGGAGCCGGCGTTCTCCGGCTGGCCGGCCCGGCGGCCCTCGGCCCTGGCCTGTTCTTCAAGCTTGGACAGGTCCCGGCCGCCGCCATAGCCAAACCCATCCGAAGACTCGAAATCCATCTCCGCGCTGTCCAACGCGGCCAGTATCTCGGCCGCCTCAGCCTTCAGCGCCTGAGCATGCAGTGCGGCGTTGATCGTGGCCACCTTGGTATCGGTCCCGAGCGCCACCCGTGCCGCCTCCAGCCACCGATCGTTCACGTCCACCGTGATGCGTGTCACGCTCACCACGATACACCAAGATCACCGAAGGAAGCACACCAAGATCATTGATTTGGTGGTGCGAGGTGTGACGGTCGGCCTGAGGCATGAGTGCGGTGCGTTGTACCCCGCGGGCGGGGTACAACGCACCGCGCTGATGCGGGTACCGCGGAGATCGGTCAGCGGCGGGGGTTGCTGGTGGGGGGTAACGGGGTGGGGGTGGGGCGGAGGCGGGGGAGGACCGGGCGGATGACCGCGTCGGCGCCGTGCGCCGGGCGGCTGCCGAGCAGCATCCGGGTCAGGTCGTGGCTGCTGTCCAGCAGCTCGTCGAGGGCCCGGTTGAGCTGCCGGGCGGTCACCCGCAGCGGCACGCCGGGCGCGGCGGCCACGCCGTTGGCCAGCGCTTCAGCGGGGGGCGGCTCGGCGGGCGGCGGCTCGGCGGGCGGCGGCTCGGCGTGCGGCGCCGAGCCGTTGACGGCCGGGCCGACGGCGCCGAGCAGGGGGGTGCGGGCGGCCCGCGCGCCGTCCGCGTGCATGGCCGCGTGCAGCGCGGCCCGGCGGAGCAGTTCCCGGATGAACGAGGCGGTCACCCCGTCGGTGCGGGCCACCACGGTCATCGCGCTGGCCCGCCCTATGTGCAGGCTGCCCTGGTACAGCCGGAGCAGCCGGCGCCGGGCCGCCGCGTCCGGCAGCGGCAGCCGGGCGGTGTGGTCGATCCGACCCGGCCGGGCCGCCAGCGCGTCCTCCAGCACGTCGGCCTGGCTGGCGGTGAGCAGGAACGTCACGTTGGCGTCGGCGCCGAGGCCGTCCATCTCGTTCAGCAGCCGGGCCAGCTGCGGATGGCCGCGGCCCGCCGCGCCCGGCCGGGCCAGCAGGTCCACGTCCTCGACCACGACGACCGACGGCTGCAGGGCCCGGGCGATCGAGCAGGCCTCCCCGATGGCCCGCAGCGACCCGCCGGACAGCACGATGGCGGTCACCCCAGGCAGCTGGCTGAGCAGGTACCGGACCGTGTGCGTCTTGCCCGTACCCGGCGGCCCATGCAGCAGAACGCCCCGTTTGAGGTGCTGTCCGCTGGCCCGCAGCGCGGTGGCATGCCGGGCGATCCCGACCACCTGCCGCTCGATGCCGTCGAGCAGGTCCCGGGGCAGCACGACCTCGGCCCGGCCGATCACCGGCCGGGCCAGGAAGGCTGGCCGGCTCCCGGCCGCCGCGCAGTCCTCCGCGTCGAACGAGATGACGTGGCCACGGTAGACGTTGTGCTCGGCGGCGAGTTGCCGCACCTCGTCGAGCAGTTGCCCGGCCCGGGCCTGGCTGGCCCCGGCCACCTGAAGCCGGGCCGGCTCATCCGGGCTGCCGTCCTCCGGGCCGCGGAGCAGCAGGGCGAACCGTTCGCCGCGGTCGTCGATCAGGTAGACACCGCAGCTGACGCACGGATGGGTGACCCCGTCGGGGCCGGCCGCGGCTCGGTGGTCACGCTGCCGAGCCCCGGCGAGCCGAGCAGGGGGTCGGGCGGGCCGTCGCTGAGCAGGTCGGCCAGCCCGGATATCCAGTACCGGGTGCCGGTGACGCCGAGCAGTTCGTGCGCCCGCCCCGGGCCGGCCAGCCAAGCCTCCACCCCGAGCTGGACGTTCACCTGGTCGAACGCGGGCCAGGACGCGGTCACCACCGGCCAGGTGGCGGCCTGCGGGCCGAGATGAGCGAGCAGCGCGCGGCGCAGCGGCGCGTCCGCCACGCGGGCGGCGGCCAGCGCGATGGCCCGGCTGACCAGGCGGCCCGCCAGCCGCCCGGCGCTGACCAGTTCCGGCCGCGAATCCAACGCCGCTATCAGCCATGACGGATTGCCGAGGCGCCCTCGTGGTATCCCCGGAATCCCCACGTGAGCAGCATAGACACGCACCGCCCGGTTTATTGGGACAACAGCCACCCTGGGATTAGTATTCGGGCAAATCGGTGCGCAACGGGGTAACCGGACAATGGCGGCCCGGTGAACAACCGGTGCGGCCTGGCCAGCTAGGCAGCTCAGCCGGCAGCTTAGCCAGGCAGCCGGGCCAGCTGCCGGGCGGCGGCCTCGATGGCCGCCTCGGACAGCAGCACCAGGTGCGCCGCCTCGCCTAGCGGGATGAAGCTGTCCGCGCTGGTCACCCGGGCCACCCGGCCGCCGAACCCGGCGTCGGCCAGGGCGGTGACCACCGCCTCGGAGACCCCGCCGGTCCGCCGGGTCTCGTCCGCCACCAGCACCCGGCCGGTCGCACTGGCCTCGCGCAGGATGTCGTCCGCGGGCAACGGCGCGATCCAGCGCAGGTCCAGCACCCGGCAGCCGATGCCATCGCCGGCCAGCCTCGCGGCCACCCGAAGGCTCATCCGCAGCCCGTTGCCGAACGTGACGATGGTCAGGTCAAGCCCGTCACCGTGGCAGCGCGCGCGGCCCACCGGGACGTGCCCGGCGGGCCAGCCGCCCGGCGGGACGTAGCGGGCCAGCCAGCCGCCGTCCCCCGGCTCGGCCAGGTCCCGGGTGTGGTACAGCGCGATGGGCTCGAGGAACACGCACACCCGGCCGTCCGCTTCCGCGGCCGCCAGGCACGTGCGCAGCATGGCCGGCGCGTCGTCCGGCCGGGCCGGGCAGGCGATCAGCAGGCCCGGGATGTCCCGCAGGCTGGCCAGCGCGTTGTCGTTGTGGAAGTGCCCGCCGAAGCCGCGCTGGTAGGCCAGCCCGGCGATGCGCAGCACCATCGGGTTGCGGTACTGGCCCTGGGAGAAGAAGGACAGCGTGGCCGCTTCGCCGCGGATCTGGTCGGCCGCGTTGTGCAGGTAGGCGAGGTACTGGATCTCCGGCACCGGGAGCAGCCCGGCCAGGCCGGCGCCCAGGGCCAGGCCGAGGATGGAGGACTCGTCGAGCAGGGTGTCGAACACCCGGGCGGCGCCGAACCGGTCCAGCAGCCCCCGGGTCACCCCGTACACCCCGCCCTTGCGCGCCACGTCCTCGCCGAACACCAGCAGGCCCGGCCGGGCGGCCAGGGCGTCGGTCAGCGCGGCATTGACCGACTGCGCCAGGGTCAGCCCGCCAGCCTGCTCGGGCAGCCGCCCGGCAAAGGCGTTATGCCTGCTGGCCGGATCCGCGCTGAGGCACGCGCCCGCCCACACCTGGTCCGGCCGGTGCGGCGCGAGCGGGGCCATCACCTGGTCCGCGGAGGCCAGCCGGGGCGCATCAGCCAGCTGGGCGGCCAGGCTGAGTACCTGGGCCCGGGACTGCTCGTAACGCGCGATCACCTCCGCCGGAGTCACCACGCCCGCGCTGACCAGCAGCCGGGCGGTGCCGAGCAGGGGGTCGGCGGCCAGGTCCGCGGCTAGGTCCGCGGGGGTGCGGTAGCCGCTCTCCACATCCGAGCCCGCGTGGCCGCCGAGCCGGACCACGTCCAGGTGCAGGAACGCGGGGGAACGCCGGTCACGGACCCAGGCCGCGGCGGCCAGCGCGGTGTCGTAGACCGCGGCCAGGTCGGCGCCGTCGGCGTGGAAGTAGCCGACGCCCGGCACGGCCCGGGTGGCGGCGGCGACCCAGCCGGGCGGGGTCCGCACGCTGATGCCGAGCCCGTTGTCCTCGACGACCATCAGCAGCGGCAGCGGCAGGTGCTGGAACGCGCAGTACGCGGCGGCGTTGACCGCCCCGGCCGCGGTGGAGTGGTTCACCGAAGCGTCACCCAGGCTGGCCACCACGATCGCGTCGGACGGCCAGGCCGCGCGCTGGCCCAGCCGGGCGGCCCGGTCCAGGGCGAACGCCAGCCCCATGGCGCGGGGCAGGTGCGAGGCGATGGTTGACGTCTGCGGGATGACGTTCAGCACCGGGCTGCCGAACACCTTGTGCCGGCCACCGGCGATCGGCTCCGCCACGGCCGCCACGAGGCCGAGCAGCACATCCCGCACGCCGTCCTGCGGCGGGCTGGCCTGCTGGGCGCGGGCCAGGTAGAACGCGCCGGACCGGTAGTGCAGCAGCGCCGGGTCGGTGAGCCGGAGCGCGGCCGCGACGCCGGCGTTGCCCTCGTGCCCAGAGGAGCCGATCGTGTAGAAGCCCGCGCCGCGCGCCCGCAGCCACCGCGCGGCGACGTCGAGGTGCCGGCTGGCCAGCTGAGCGTCGAACAGGTCCAGGCACTGCTGGCCGGTGAGCGCCGAGCCGGCCCGGACCGGCGCGGCACCGCGCGGCGACGGGCGGGGGGTTCCGGGGGGTCGTCCCCCCTCGTCCGCGGCGGCTTGCCGCCGCTCGGCGCGGAGCGGCGATCGGGGGGTTCCGGGGGGTCGTCCCCCCGGGCTGACACTGCCATTGAGAGTGCTGGCTATCTCGGCGAAGTGCAGCTCCACCGGGTCTCGCTCGGCCTGCTCGATGCTCATTCCTCTACGGTAGGTCCCAGCGCGGTCCGGTACCCGTGCCGAGAAGGAGGCCCTATGCTGCCCTGGTCCGCCGACCTGGCGGGGCGAATCGACGAGCAGGTGATCACCAGCGAGCTGCTGTGGGGCAACCCGCTCGGTGATCCGGCGCAGCGGCCGCTGTTGGTCTACGTGCCGCCCGGCTACGACGCGGACCCCGGCCACCGCTACCCCACGGTGTACGTGATCCAGGGCTACACCGGGCACGTCGCCATGTGGCGGAACCGGTCCCCGTACCGGCAGCCGTTCCCGGAGACGGCCGACGCGGTGTTCGGTTCGGGGGCGGCGCCCGGCGCCATCGTGGTCTACGTGGACGCGTGGACAGCCTACGGCGGCAGCCAGTTCGTGGACTCGCCGGGCACCGGGCAGTACCACTCCTACCTGTGCAACGAGGTGGTGCCCTGGGTGGACGCGCACTACCGGACGCTGGACGCGGCCGCGCACCGGGCGATCATGGGCAAGTCCAGCGGCGGGTTCGGCGCGATGATCACCCCGATGCTGCGCCCCGACCTGTTCGGCGCGCTGGCCACGCACGCCGGTGACTCGCTCTACGAGCTGTCCTACATCCCGGAGTTCGGCAAGTCCGCGCGGCACCTGCGGGACTACGACGGCGACATCTGGAAGTGGTGGGCGGACTTCCGGTCGCGCACCTCGTTCACCAAGGAAGCCGACCACGACCTGCTCATGCTGCTCGGCGTGTCGGCCTGCTTCTCGGCCCGCGAGGACGGCACCGTGGAGCTGCCGTTCGACCCGCTGACCGGGCAGCTCCGGCCCGAGGTCTGGCAGCGCTGGCTGGACTGGGACCCGGTCCGGATGGTGCCGCGGTACGCGGACCAGCTCCGTGGGCTGCACAGCATCTGGATCGACGCGGGCAAGCGCGACGAATGGTTCCTCGATCTTGGCGCGACGGCGTTCCGCGAGGCGCTGCGCGGGGCCGGGGTGGCCGACGAGGTGATCCACTTCGAGCTGTTCGACGCCACCCACATGGGCATCGACTACCGGTACCCGCTGTCGCTGGCCTGGCTGGCCGGCCGCATCGCCGCGGCTGGCTGAGCGGCCCGGCCGGCCCGGGTTCCGGGCAGGCCGGAACACCGGTAAGAAAGACGTAATGCCGATTCCGCTGCTCCGGATGAACGAGCACACCTAGCGTTACGTGCTCAGGGGGTGTACGTCCGCCCCCATCTCGATGAGCGGAGAGGTTCAATGCGTTACCGCAGATGGACGCCCGCAGTGCTGGCCATACCTGCGCTGCTGCTGGCCGCGTGTGGCAGTAGCACCGCGCCCAGCTCGGCGAGCGGCAGCAATAACAGCTCGTCCATGTCAACCAAGTCGAGCTCGTCAGGCATGTCCGGCACGGGCAAGAGCAAGAGCGGCAGCTCCGGGATGATGTCCTCCAGCACCGCCACCCTGATGAAGGTCAAGACGAGGATCGGCCCGGTGCTGGCCGACTCCAAGGGCTTCACGCTCTACTGGTACGCCAAGGACACCGCGATGGCCTCGGCCTGCACCGGCGGTTGCGCGACCGCGTGGCCGCCAGTGACCGGCAAGCCGGCGGCGGCGATGGGGGTGCGCCTGACCGGCAAGTTCGGCACCATCACCCGGTCCGGCGGGATCGTGCAGGCCACCTACAAGGGCCACCCGCTGTACACCTACGCGGGTGACACCGCACCGGGCCAGGTCAAGGGCAACGGTCTCGGCGGCGTCTGGCACGCGCTCCGGGTCAACGCGATCAATGCCGTGTCGGCCAACTCCCTGATGATGGGCGCCGGTTCGTCGCCGAGCCCGAAGGCCAGCGCGTCGAAGAGCAGCGGCGGCAGCGGCGGCAGCGGCGGCGGCTACTAACCAGCCCGCGCCAGCACGGAACCCCTCCCGGTCTGCACCCCGGGAGGGGTTTTGCTGTATTAGCCCGGGGGGACGACCCCCCGGAGCCCCCCGATCGCCGCATTCGCGCCGAACGCCGGCTCGGCGAGGGCACGCCTGCGGCGCGCCCCGCCTCGGCCGGCGAAGATGCCCGCTGGTCCCCGTCGCCGGCTCGGCGGGGGCACGCCTGCGGCGCGCCCCGCCTCGGCCGGCGAAGATGACTGCGGCCCGCTTTCGCCGGCTCGGCGGGGGCACGCCTGCGGCGCGCCCCGCCTCGCCGGCGAAATTACCGGGCGGACTCGCCGAAGAGGTCGGCGTTGACGCGGGCCAGGTGGACCCGCATCGCTTCGGTGGCCCGGTCGGTGTCCCGGGCGCGCAGCGCGGCGACCAGTTCGGCGTGGTCGGCCTGGTACCGCTCCCGGCGTTCCCGGGACGCGCTGCGCCGTTTCATGTCACCCCAGGAGTGCCCGTGCCGGGCTGACTCGATGACCGCGTACAGCTGGGCCAGCAGCGGGCTGTGACTGGCCGCCATGATGGTGCGGTGCAGGGCGAGATCCCAGTTCTCGAACTCGTCGTAGCTGCCCGCCTGGCCCCCGCCGGCCAGGCAGCGGTCCATCTCCTTGAAGTCGGCGGCCGTGGCCCACGCCACCACCAGCGGCATGGCCAGCGGTTCGAGCAGCCGCCGGATCGTCATCACATCGGCCGGCGCGAAGCCGTCCACCGTCTCCGGCTCGCGGGACCGCCGCCCGTCCGGGGCCGCGGCGGCCCCGGCGCCGTCCAGCCGGCCCGCGGCGCCGTCCAGCCGGCCCGCGGCCCCGTCCAGCCGGCCCGCGGCCCCGTCCAGCCGGCCCGCGGCGCCGCCGCCGGGGCCGCCGATCCCGGCGCGGCCGGCCCGGGCGTGCGGCGCAGGAAGGTGCCCCGGCCGACCTCACGGGAGATGTGCCCCTCCGCCTCGAGCACGGCCAGCGCCTGCCGGATCGAGGTCCGGGTCGCGCCCATGTCGGCGGCCAGCTTGCGCTCGGTGGGCAGCCGGGAACCAGGTTCCAGGCCGGCCCGGGCCGAGTCGGCCAGGATCAGCTCGGCCAGCCGGTATCTCAGCTGAGCCGGCAACGGGGCGGCGGCCCCGGCTGGGTTCCCCATGTCAACCAATCGTACCAATCGAGACCAGACCGTGACTAGAGAACGCCGCTAATTTCGCGTTAACCCTATTGACCCTGTTCTGAATCAACACCTATGCTCAACCAATCCGCTGTATACAACCAATTCAGCAGCATAGCTCAACCAATCCCCGCAGCGGCCAGACGGCCCGCGCCCGATGACCGCAGCAGCATCCCCGCCACTAAGGAGATCGGGCACGTGAGGCTCGCCACCATAGCCACCCCGGACGGACCACGGCTGCACGTCCGGGCCCGCTCCGGCTACGTCGATGTCGCCGCGGCCACGGGAGACCCCCGGTTCGCCTCGCTGCACCACGTCCTCGGCGCCGGGCTGCCCGCCATGGACACCGTCCGGGCGCTCCAGGATGGGGACGGGCGTGAGGTGGCCGAGGCCGACTTCGCGCCCGCGGTCCCCAGCCCGCCACGCATCCTGTGCCTGGGCCTCAACTACAGCGAGCACGCCCTGGAGGGTGGCCGCGAGGTGCCGACCTGGCCGGACGCCTTCGTGCGCGGTGCGGACAGCGTGCTGGGCCCGTACGCCGACCTGGTCAAGCCCGCGCTCACCGAGCGGTTCGACTACGAGGCCGAACTGGGCATCGTGATCGGCTCGGGCGGCCGCTACATCACCGCGGACAAGGCCCTGGACGCCATCGCCGGCTTCGTGGTGGTGAACGACGCGTCCGCGCGGGACTGGCAGCGGGCCGCGAGCCAGTGGACCGCGGGCAAGAACTTCGAGGGCAGCATGCCCATCGGCCCGGAGGTGGTCACGACCGACGAGCTCGACGTGACCGACCTGGCCATCAGTTCCCAGCTGAACGGCCAGGTCATGCAGTCGGCCCGGACCTCGCTGATGCTCGTGGACGTGCCCAGCGCGGTCGAGTTCTTCTCCTCTTTCACCCGGCTGGTCCCCGGTGACGTGATCGCCACCGGCACGCCCGGCGGTGTCGGCTTCGCCCGCACGCCACCGGTCTGGATGCATCCCGGGGATGTCATCGAAATCACCGTCGAAGGGCTCGGCACCATCCGGAACCGGGTGGTCGCCGAGGAGGGCGCGCCCGCGGACTGGCGCTGGCGCCCTGGCGGCCCGCTGAAGAGTGGGTTCTGACCCGCCCGTCCGCGCGCCGCCCCGCATCGGCCGAGCCGGCCATCCGGCCAGCAGGCCACCAGTCAGTCCAGCAGCATTACTCCACCAAGGTTCACTCCACCAAGGTTTGGAGGGGGACAATGAAGTTCACCACTATCACCGCGGCCCTCGGCGCGGCGGTGCTCGCGGCCGGGCTGGCCGCCTGCGGCAGTTCCGGCGGTTCCGCGTCGTCCAGCAGCAGTTCCGGCAGCGGGTCGGGCAAGCTGACCATCGCCGACGTGGCCCCGTTCAGCGGCGCCGACGCCGCGCTCGGCCCCACCTACCTCGCCTCCTGCTACGGCGCGACCGCGACCATCAACAAGGCGGGAGGGGTGCTCGGGCACACGCTGACCTGCAAGAGCGTGGACACCCGCGGTGAGCCGGCCGACGCCGTGCCCGCGGTGAACCAGATGTTCGCGTCCACCCCGAGCCTGGCCCTGGTGATCGGCTGCACCTCGGACGAGGCGGCCTCGGTCGTCCCGATCATCAACTCGCACAAGATGGCCATGTTCTGCATGACCGGCCAGTCTGAGTTCGATCACGTCCACTTCCCGTACTTCTACCGGCTGGTCCCGCCAGACCTGGAGGAGTCCTACGCGATGGTGGCGATCGCCCAGCAACTGCACTACAAGCGGATCGCCCTGGCGTTCGGCAACGACATCGGGTCGCAGACCTTCATCCAGCCCGCGATGAGCGCGCTGCAGAAGGCTGGCATCACGATGACCACCAACCAGACCCTCGACCTGAGCGCGACCACGTTCCGCACCGAGGCCGAGGCGATCATTCAGTCGCATCCGGACGCCATCATGACCGAGGCGCTCGGCTCGGCCGACCCGACCTTGTTCTCCGAGATCAAGCAGCTCAACCACGGCAAGATGATCCCGATCATCGGCACCTCGGCCGCGATCTCGCCGGCGTTCTTCAAGTCGGCCGCGGCGGCCGTGGGCGCCAGCGCGTTCGCCAGCGGCTTCCACGCGGACAACCTGGTGGTCGAGTCGAACGGGCCGGCGTTCAGCGCGTTCAAGACCGCGCTGCTGTCCCAGCAGGGCAAGGTCCCCGGGGCCACCGGTGACTTCACCACCTACCTGAGCGCGCCGGGCGGGGTGCACCTCTACGACGGGATCAACCTGGCCTCGCTGGCCATGATCATGTCGAAGAGCACCAACCCCAGCGTGTACGGCCCGGACATCGTCAAGATCGGGAACGGCGTGCCCGGCGCGACCGTCTGCTACTCGTTCGCCTCGTGCGCCAGCGCGCTCAAGGCGGGCAAGTCGATCCGGTACGAGGGCCCGGGCGGGCCGACCAACTTCGATAGCTACCACGACTCGACCGGCATCTTCCAGGTCGATACGTACAGCCCGTCGGGCACGGTGAACGTGGTCGGCAACCTGACCGCCGCCCAGCTCAGGGCGCTGTCTTGACGGTAGTTCCGGCACCCCGCAGCCAGGCCGTGGTCGTCCCCACCCCCCCGGGGCGGCCACGGCCTGCCCGGCGGCCAGTGATCGGGCGGCCGGTGGTCCGGCGCCCAGTGGTTCGGCGCCCAGTGGCGGCCGGATGAGCCTGTTCGTCGCGTCCCTCGGGTTCGGGCTGGTCACCGCCGCCGTGCTGGCCATCGCGTCGGTCGGGTTCACCCTGCAGTTCGCGGTGACCGACGTGCTGAACCTGGCTTACGCCGCGATCATGATCTTCGGTGCGTACATCGCCTACGCGGTCAACCAGGCCGGGCTGTCGGTCTGGCTCGGCCTGCTGGTCGCGGTCGCCGCCTGCTCGCTGATCTCGGTGCTGCTCAACGTCGGCGTGTACGCGCCGTTCCAGCGGCGCGGCAGCGCCCCGATCACCATGGTGATCGTGTCGCTCGGGATGACCCTCATCATCGAGTTCGGCGTGCAGGCGGTGACCGGCGGCACCGCGGTGTCCTACACCCTGAGCAACGGCCCGACGCTGCAGGCGGGCGGGCTCAACCTGACCGGGGTCCAGGTGGTCATCATGGTGCTGGCGGTGCTGGTGATGCTGGCCGTGCATGGCCTGCTCCGGTACACCAAGCTGGGCAAGGCGATGCGGGCCACCGCCGCGAACCGGTCGCTGGCCCGCAACTGCGGCATCCGGGCCAGCCGGGTGATCACGCTGACCTGGGCTATCACTGGGGCGCTGTGCGGGCTGGCCGGGGTGGTCTTCGCCATCGACGCGGGCAGCTTCGACGCCACCTCCACCGACATTTTCCTGATCCTCATCCTGGCCGCCGTGTTCCTCGGCGGGCCCGGGCAGGCCTACGGCGCGATGCTCGGCGCGGTGGTGATCGGGCTGGCGACCGAGGTGAGCGCGGTGTTCATCCCGGCTGACTACAAGTACGTGGTCGCGTTCGTGGCGCTGCTGGTCGTGCTCGGCGTGCGCCCCACCGGGTTGCTGGGAGCGCGGACATGACGGCCGGAGGCGACCGCTGATGAACTCGTACTACACGCTCAACCTGATCATCTACGCCGCGGTGGACGCGATGGCCTGCCTCGGCCTCAGCCAGCAGTTCGGGGTGGCCGGGGTGACCAACTTCGGCTTCATCATCTTCCAGGCGGCCGGCGGCTACGCGGCCGCGATCCTGGCGCTGCCCGCTGACCACGCCAACGGCGGCTTCCAGTCCTACATTGGCGGGTGGAACCTGCCGTTCCCGCTGCCCTGGATCGGCGCGGCCGTGGTCGGCGGGGTGCTGGCCCTGCCGTTCACCTTCCTGGTCGGCCGGCGGCTGCGCGGCGACTTCGCCGCGGTCGGCCTGCTGGTCACCGCGGTGCTGCTGAACCTGCTGGTCACCAACTTCCGTCCGCTGCTGAACGGGGACGCTGGGCTGTCCCTGATCCCGGCCCCGTTCGCCGCGTCCGGGTTCTCCACCACGTCCAGCGGGTACCAGTGGGGGTTCGGGGCGGGCGCCGTCGTGCTGACCGCGGCGGTGTTCTGGTTCGTCCGGCGGATCACGTTCTCGCCCTACGGCCGGTCGCTGCGGGCCATGCGGGACAACGACACGGTGGCCGACTCGCTGGGCAAGAACCTGCTCTCGCTGCGCACCGCGATGCTCGTCATCGGCGGGGCTATCGCCGGGCTGAGCGGGGGGATCCTGGTCTCCTACATCGCCACCTGGTCGCCGGCCGCCTGGGGGTACGCGGAGACCGTCGTGCTGTTCGCGGCGGTCATCATCGGCGGAGCCGGGAACCACGTGGGCGCGGTGCTCGGGGCGATTCTCGTGCCGGTCGGGTTCGAGGAGATCACCCGGTTCATCCCGACGTCCAATAACTTGCCGCCAAACCTGATCCCGTCCCTGGAGTGGGTGGCGATTGGGCTGCTGATCGTGATTTTCCTCTGGGCCCGGCCGCAGGGGATATTGCCGGAGAGAAAGCGGGTCATCCGGTTGTGGGGGTCGGCGACGACCGGCGCACCAACCGCGGGCTGGCGGGGGGCCGCACCGCCTGAGACCGTGGGGCCCGGGACGCGCGAGGAGATCGGTAACGGCGAGGCGCGCGACGCCCGCCTGCTGGTGCGCCAGTCGTCGCCTTCGGCATCCGGTGACCAGCCACGACCGGATGGAGAAAAACTTCCGGCTGATGGGACGGATGGTCACGGTCAGTCCGCGGTGGTACTGGAAGCGCGGGACGTGGTGCGGGAGTTTGGCGGGGTGCGGGCCGTCGATGGCGTGTCGTTCGGGGTCAGGAAAGGCACGCTTACCGGGCTCATCGGGCCGAATGGGGCCGGTAAATCGACGCTGCTGGCGATGTTGGCTGGGACGTTGCCGGTCACGAGCGGGCACATCATTTACCAGGGGGACGACATCACGAAGGTGCCGGCGTTCAGGAGAGCGCGGGTGGGGTTGGTCCGGACGTTCCAGCTGGCCAGCGAGTTCAAGCGGCTGACGGTCATGGAGAATTTGCTGTCGGCGGTGCCGGGAAACCGGGGGGACTCGCTGCGCGGCGCCCTGCTCGGGCGGCGGTACTGGCGCGCGGATGAAGACGCGGCGGTGCGGCGGGCTACCGGGTTGCTGGAGCGGTTCAGGCTGGTGGACGTGGCCAATAACTACGCCGGGGAGCTGAGCGGGGGGCAGCGGCGGCTGGTGGAGATCATGCGGGCGCTGATGGCCGAGCCGGCCACGCTGCTGCTGGACGAGCCGATGGCCGGGGTGCACCCCAACCTGGCCCGGCGGATCGGCGCGGAACTCGTCGCGCTGTGCGCCGAGGGGATGACCATCCTCATGGTGGAACACGAGCTCGCGATCATGGACGAGTTCTGCGATCCGGTGGTGGTGATGGCCGAGGGGCGGGTGCTGGCCGAGGGAACCATGCAGCAGTTGCGCGGCCGCAGCGAGGTTGTGGAGGCCTACCTTGTCGGCTGAGCTGACGCTATCTGGCCTCCCGCTGCGGGCCACCGGCATCACCGCGGGCTACGGCGGTGACCCGGTGATCCGGGACATCACCGTGCAGACCAGCCCGGGTGAGGTGGTCTCCCTGGTCGGCCCCAACGGCTCCGGGAAGAGCACGCTGCTCAAGAGCCTGGTCGGGGTGGTGCGGGTGTCCTCGGGCACGGTCCGGGTCGGGGACCGTGACCTCACCAACGTCGCGCCCGAGGAGGTGGCCCGGGCCTCGGTGGGCTACGTGCCCCAGGTGGACGACGTGTTCGCCCCGCTGACCGTCCGGGAGAACCTGGAGATGGGCGGTTACCTGCTGCGCCGCAAGGAGATCCCGGCGCACATCGAGCGGGTGCTGGCGGTGTTCCCCCGGCTGGGCGAGATGCTGGGCCGCAGCGCCGGCAAGCTCAGCGGTGGCGAGCGCAAGATGCTGGCCATGGGCCGGGTGCTGATGCTCGACCCCGGCGTCTTCCTGCTCGACGAGCCGACCGCCAACTTGGCCCCCAAGATCGCCGCCGCGTTGCTCACCGAGCACGTGCACAAGCTGGCCGTCAGCGGCGCCGCGGTGCTCATCGTGGAGCAGCGGGCGCGGGCCGTGCTGGCCATCTCGGACCGGACCTACGTGCTCGGCGGCGGCGAGGTCCGGATGGTGGGCACCCCGGCCGAGCTGTCGGCCAGCCCGGACTTCATCGAGTCCTTCCTCGGCGGCGGCCGCGGCCAGGCTGCCGCGCCGCGGGCTGAGCCGTAACGCCGCAGGTCGCGCCCGGCCGGCCGGACCGGGCTCCTGCCGCCTGCCCGGGCCGGGGCGTACCATCGGTGAGGTGGCAGGTCAGGGTGGCACGGCTGGCACGGCGGCGGGTGAGGCGATGGCCGAGCCGGCTGCCGAACGCGTGCGGTACCTCCAGGTACAGACCACCACGGACTCGCGCGCCGAAGCCATCGAGCTCGGCCGCGACGCCGTGCAGGCCAGGCTGGCCGCGTGCGCGCAGGTGGCCGGGCCGGTGGTGAGCACGTTCTGGTGGGAAGGTGACCTGGAGCGGGCCGAGGAATGGCTGCTGATGTTCAAGCTGCCCGCCGCGCGGTACCAGGAACTGGCCGACTTCCTCACCCAGCGGCACAGCTACGACGAGCCGGAGATCGTGGCCACGCCCATCGTGGCCGGGGCGACGACGTTCCTGAGCTGGATCGAGGAGGAAACCCGGCCGCGGTGACCGCGGGAACCGGCGCAGGGAGGGCTACTCGAAGGCCACCGGGGGCAGGTTCCAGGTCAGGATGACCGGCGAGTCGTGCTCGGTGCCTAGCTCCGAGAGGGTGCCCGTGCCCAGCCGGAACAGCCGGCCGCAGGACGGGTCCAGCTCCAGCCAGCGGGCGGTCAGCACGCGCAGCAGGTGCGCGTGCGCGACCAGCGCCACGTCCCCCTCGGCGAGCAGCGGCCGCACCCGGGCCAGCACCGCGTCGGCCCGGGCCCCCACCTGCTCAACGCTCTCACCTGGATGCTGAGCGTCCTTCGGGATGACGCCGTCGCGCCAGAGATACCAGCCGGGGCGCTGTGCCCGGATCTGCGGTGTGGTCAGGCCTTCGTAGCCGCCGTAGTCCCACTCCTGCAAGTCCGGGTCGATCGTGACATTGGTCAGCCCGGCTAGTTCGGCGGTGTCCCTGGCCCGCTGGGCCGGGCTGCTGAACACGGCCCGGAAGTGCCGCCTGGCCAGCGCCGGGGCGAGGGCGGCGGCGGCCGCCTTCCCCTCCGGGCTGAGCGGGATGTCGGTGCGGCCGGTGTGCCTGCCGGACTTGCTCCACTCCGTCTCGCCGTGCCGGAGCAGGATCAGCTGTCCCATGGGGACCATCATCGCCGACGGCCCCACGCGATGTGCCGCCGCCCGCCTCGACGCGCTCGCGCTTTCCTGTGCCGCCGCCGGGCTTGACGTTCTTGCGCTTCCCTGTGCCGCCGCCGGGCTTGACGCGGTTGCGCTTTCATGTGTAAGTTTTTTATGACAGGTGAAAGAGTCTCGAGTCGAGGAGTCATGCTGACCAGTGACGAGCTGCTTACCGTGCTCACCGCGGTGGCGAATCCGCACCGGCTGCGGATCGTCGCGGAACTGCGGGACGGCCGGGTGCACGTCAGCGAGCTGGCCCGCAGGCTCGGCATGTCCCGGCCGCTGCTCTACATGCACCTGGACAAGCTGGAGAAGGCGGGGCTGGTGACCGGCCAGCTGGAGCTGTCCGCGGACGGCAAGGCCATGAAGTACTTCGAGCTGGCGCCGTTCGACCTGCAGCTCAATGCCGAAACGATCATTGCAGCGCTGCGGAACGGCAGCGTGGAAGGGGACAACGTGGAGACCCGAGAAACCGGCCCGGACGGAGCTGGCCGATGATTGCCATGCATCTGGCCGCACTGGACAGCAGTGCCACCGCCGGCATCTTCATCGGCCTGGGCATCCCGTTGTGTATCTGCGGGGCAGCGGCCATCATCGTGTGGTCGTACTTCCGGCTGCAGGCGCACCGCGCCGACGCGGTGGCCATGGCGCAGTACCGGAAGCTGGCCGAGGAAGCCGTGGCTAACCAGCAGGAGCTGCGCACCGAGCTGGCCAAGCTGACCGAGCACGTGCGGGCGGTCGAGCAGCTGATGCGGGACGTGGGATGAACACCCGGCTGCGCCTGTACCGCAACCCGCTGCACCAGCTGGTGGCGGGCAGCACCTGGCGCTCGGCCGGGTTCCTGCTCGCCTACCTGGTGTGGGGCGCCCTGCTGTGGGCCGCCGTCGTCACGGCCACGGTGACCGCGGCCGCGCTGTGCATCACGCTGGTCGGCATCCCGCTGCTGGTCGCCGCGGCCGGGGTGATCCGCGGCTGCGCCAACGCGGAACGCTGGCGGCTGCGCGAGGTGCTGGCCGGGCCGGTCCATGGCGGGTACCGGGCCGTACGGCGGCCCGGCATCATCGGCCAGGTCCGCACCCGCTGGACCGACCCGGCCACCTGGCGCGGCTTCGCCTACCTGTTCGCCCTGTTCCCGCTGCTGTGGGCGCTGGACCTGGCCGTCATCGTGGTCTGGCTGGTACTGCTGGCTGGCATCACCGTGCCTGCCTGGTACTGGTCCGTGCCGCAGACGTTCAACAACGGGCAGCAGGCGTCCGGCCTCCAGTTCGGCTACTTCCCGAACGGCCCGAACGGACCCGGGGGGCATGGCGTGTTCGTGGACACGCTGCACCAGGCGCTGATCGCCGCCGCCGTCTTCCTGGTGCTGTTCCTGCTGTTCAACTACGTGCTGGTGGGCGCCGCCCGGCTGCACGCTCGCGTCGCGACCGCACTGCTCCGCGCGCCAGCCGACCCGATGGCCAAAGCGAAGGAGGTGCTGACCAAGCCCGGCCCGCTGGGCCCACTGCACCCTGAACCAAAACCCGCTGAACCGCTGCACCCAGAACCGCTGCACCCGCAGCCACTGCATCCGGCGAAATGATGCCGTGCCCTCACCCATGAGGGACCAGCTCATGGGTGAGGGACTACGACCGACTCACGCACCGCCCTGAGAGAAGGCCTCAATGCGCCAGCCGTCTAGTTCAGTATTGCCAGAAACCAGAGCCCTTAGCGAGCGACCGCACCGATCCCGGGTGCCGATGGTCGAGCGGATCGCCGGGTGGAGTGCCCGGCACCGCAAGACCGCGGTGTTCGGCTGGTTCCTGCTGGTCGCCGTGATTTTCGTGGCGTGCCACCAGTTGCCGGCCAAGAATTTGCCGTCCACCGACGCCGGGCAGTCCGGCGTGGCCGAGCAGACCCTGAACCGGCTGGGCTTCACCACCCCGCCGCACGAGTACGTGCTGATCCAGTCGCGGGGGAGCGGTGGGCACGGGCACACCTTCGCCGCCGACCCGGCCATGCGCCGCGCGGCCCGGCAGGTCGCGGCCGCGCTGGCCGCCTTGCCGCACTCGGCGCGGGACATCGCCACGCCGCTCGGCCCCGGCCAGGCCGGCCTCGTCTCGGCCAACGGTCGCAGCGCCCTGGTCACGTTCACCGTGCCCGCGAGCACCAGCCACGAGGACCAGGCGGTCGAGCCCGCGCTGCGCGCGGTGGCCGCGGTCCAGGACCGCCACCCCGGCCTGCTGATCGCCGAAGCCGGGGACGCGAGCACCGACCGGGCCGCCAACGCCATCGTCAGCCATGACTTCCGGCAGGCCGAGGAGACCTCGGTGCCGATCACGCTGATCCTGCTGATCGCTGTGTTCGGTGCGCTGATCGCGGCCGGCATCCCGGTGCTGCTGGCCGGGACGGCGGTGTTCACCGCGCTGGCGCTGCTCGCCGTCCCCGGGCAGTGGCTGCCCATCGACTCCAGCACGTCCGAGGTCGTGCTGCTGATCGGGATGGCGGTCGGCGTCGACTACTCGCTGTTCTACCTGCGCCGGGAGCGGGAGGAACGGGCTCGCGGGGCGACGACCGAGCAGGCGCTGCGCACCGCGGCGGCCACGTCCGGCCGGGCCATCCTGGTCTCCGGGCTGACCGTGATGATCGCGGTGGCCGGGCTGTTCCTCACCGGTGTCAGCGAGTTCACCGGTATGGCGTTCGGCACGATCGCGGTGGTCGGCGTCGCGGTGATCGGCTCGCTGACGTTCCTGCCCGCGCTGCTGTCCTGGCTGGGCCCGTGGGCGGACCGGGGCCGGATCCCGTTCCTCGGCCGTCGCCGGACCGCCGCGCGTCCATCCCGGCTGTGGGCCGCGCTGGTCCGCCGGGTGATCCGGCATCCGGCCGTCTGGGGCTCGGTGGCCGCGCTGGCCATGCTCGCGCTGGCCGCGCCCGTCCTGGGGCTGCGGCTGGGCAACCCGCCCAACGGCGGGTTCTCTAACAAGATCCCGATCGTGGCCACGTACGACCGGATCAATCGTGCGTTCCCGGGCGGCCCGGCACCGGCCGAGGTCGTGGTGACCGGCCATGATCTGGCTGGCCCGCAGGTCACCCGGGCGCTGGGCCAGTTGCGGTCTGAGGCCTCGGCGAACGGGCCGATCCGCGAGCCGATCCGGGCCGAGGCGGTGGCGCGCGGCCGCGCCGTGCTGGTCAGCGTCCCGCTGGCCGGTGACGGCACCGATGCGGTGTCCAATCACGCCCTGCTCGACCTGCGGAACCATGTCCTGCCGGACACGCTGGGCCGGGTGCCTGGGGTCAGCTTCGCGGTGACCGGCGGTACGGCGCAGAACTACGACGACACCGGGGTGCTGCGGGGGCGTACCCCCCTGGTGCTGGCCGTGGTGGCCCTGCTGGCGTTCCTGTTGCTGCTGCTAGCGTTCCGTTCGGTGCTGATACCGCTGGTGTCCATCTCGCTGAACCTGCTGTCGGTGGCCGCCGCGTTCGGCCTGCTCACGCTCGTCTTCCAGGACGGCCACCTGGCCGGCCCGCTGGGCTTCACCAGCTACGGGGCGATCGTGCCGTGGGTGCCGCTGTTCGTGTTCGTGTTCCTGTTCGGGCTGAGCATGGACTACCACGTGTTCATCCTGAGCCGGATCCGGGAATTGCGCGGCCGCGGCGCCAGCACCACGGACGCGGTGGTGGGTGGCATCGCCAGCAGCGCCGGGGTGGTCACCAGCGCCGCGCTGATCATGATGGCGGTGTTCTCGATCTTCGCCACGCTGGCCCTGGTCTCGCTCAAGATGCTCGGCGTGACCCTGACCGCCGCCGTGCTGATCGACGCGACCGTGGTGCGCGGCATCCTGCTGCCCGCCTGCCTGGCCCTGCTGGGTGAGCGCAGCTGGTACCTGCCCCGCTGGCTGCACTGGCTGCCCGGCCGGCCCGTCGTCCCCTTCGGCCGGCCGGGCCCGCCGCGGGGGCGGCCGGGCCCGCCGCCGGGGCGGCGCTCATCCCGGGGCCGGCTGAGCCTGCCGTCAGGCAGGACTGACCCCCCGGGGGGCGGCCCGGGTACGGGGACCAGGCCCGGTCCCGCCAGCTGGCGGGACCGGGCCACGGTCCCTGGCGACCGTGATCAACCGTCTGGTGTCGCTGGGGCGACACCAGACGGTTGATCACGAACTGCCGAGGCGTGTCGGGACGGAGCTGAGACACCACCTGACACCACAGCACCGTGAGCAGCTCTGGTGCCGGATCAAAGCTGGGGGTTAGCTGTAAAACTCCATAGAATCCCTGGAGGCTGACGTCAGTGTCAGAAAAATCTGGCATGCTGTCTGGGATCCCTGACATGCGCGTCAGCCATGGCTGCGTGCTGGTCAGCCGCCCCGACCCCCGCGAGGCCAGATGCGCGAGCTGCTCAACCCCGCCCTGCCCCAGGTACGTACCCCGCTTCCGGAACTGCCCCCGGAACGACTCCCGGGACCCGGTCCGGACCCGGGGCGCGGCCGTCGCGGCGGGCGGCGGCCGCAGGCGCCGATGGTGGAGCGGATCGCGTGCTGGAGCGCACGGCACCGGATCGCGGTGATCGCGAGCTGGCTGGTGCTGGCGGTGGTGGCGCTGCTCGGCGGGCACCTGCTCGGCACGCAGAGCCAGGCGCAGTACGACCCGGGCCAGTCCGGCCAGGCCGAGCAGATGCTGACCAAGCTGGGCGTGGTCACCCCACCCGCGGAGAGCGTGCTCATCCAGGCCCGCGGCGGCGGGCCGGGCAGCACATACGCGCACGACCGGGCGCTGCGCAGCGCGGTGGCCGAGGTGGTCAGCGCGCTGGACCGGTTGCCCCAGGCGGCGCGGGACATCCGCTCCCCGCTCGGCCCGGGCGGCCAGGCACTGATCTCGGCCGACGGCCGTACCGCCCTGGTCACCTTCCAGGTGGCCGGCCCGAACGCCAGCGCGGACAGCACGGTCAACGCGGACCTGGCCGCGGTAGCCGCGGTGCAGGCCAGCCATCCCGGGCTGATCGTCCATGAGGCCGGTGATGCCAGCACCGACCAGGCCGCCAACACGCTGATGGGCCAGGACTTCCACAAGGCCGAGCTGACGTCGGTGCCGATCACGCTGATACTGCTGATCGTGGTGTTCGGCGCGCTGATCGCGGCGGGCATCCCGGTACTGCTGGCCGGCAGCGCGGTGACGGTGGCCGTTTCGCTGCTGGCGGTGCCCAGCCGGTGGCTGCCCATCGGATCCAGCACCGCCGAGGTGGTGCTGATCATCGGGATGGCGGTCGGCGTCGACTACTCGCTGTTCTACCTGCGCCGGGAGCGCGAGGAACGGGCGGCTGGTGCCTCCTTCCCCGGGGCGCTGGCCACCGCCGCCGCCACCTCGGGCCGGGCCATCCTGGTCTCCGGCCTGACCGTGATGGTCTCCATGGCCGGGTTGCTGCTGACCGGGATCGACCTGTTCACCGGCATCGCGGTCGGCACCATCATGGTGGTCGGCGTGGCCGTCATCGGCTCGCTGACGTTCCTGCCCGCGCTGCTCTCCCTGCTCGGGCCGTGGGCGGACCGGGGCCGGATCCCGCTCCTGGGCCGGCACCGCACCCAGGCCAGGCCGTCCCGGGTGTGGGCCGCGGTAGTGCGCCGGGTGGTGCGCAGGCCGCTGCTGTTCGGTGGCGTGGCCGCGCTGGGCCTGCTCGCGCTGGCCGTGCCCGCGCTCGGCATGCGCACCGGTAGCCCGCCCATCGACCTGCCGTCCCGGCTGCCGGTGGTGCACACCCTGGACCAGATCCAGCGGGCCTTCCCTGGCCGGCCCGCCCCGGCGCAGGTCGTGGTGACCGGGGGTGACGTGTCCAGCCCGGCCATGCGGTCCGAGGTGGCCGGGCTGCAGGACTCGGCGTCGGAACATGGGGTGATCCACCGGCCGGTGACCGCGCAACTGGTCGGCGGCGGCCGCGGGATGGTGATCTCGGTGCCGCTGGCCGGCAACGGGTCGGACACGGTGTCCCGCAACGCGCTGCTGGCGCTGCGCGACCGGATCCTGCCCGCCACCATCGGCAAGGTGCCCGGGGCCAGCTACGCGGTCACCGGGGACACCGCCAACGGCTACGACTTCAGCGCGGCGCTGCGCTCCCGCACGCCGATCGTGTTCGCCGTGGTGGCGTTGCTCGCGCTGGTGCTGCTCACGCTGGCCTTCCGGTCGCTGGTCATCCCGCTGGTGTCGATCGGGCTGAACCTGCTCTCGGTCGGCGCGGCCTACGGCCTGATCACACTGATCTTCCAGGACGGCCACTTGCAGGGCCTGCTCGGCTTCACCTCGTTCGGCGCGATCATCGACTGGGTGCCGCTGTTCATGTTCGTGTTCCTGTTCGGGCTGAGCATGGACTACCACGTGTTCATCCTGAGCCGGATCCGCGAGCTGCGGTCCGCGGGCAAGCCGCACCGCGACGCGGTGGTCGGCGGCATCGCTGCCTGCTCGGGCGTGGTCACCAGCGCGGCGGTGATCATGGTGGCGGTGTTCTCGATCTTCGCGACGCTGTCCATCATCGACCTGAAGATGATCGGCGTCGGGCTGGCCGCCGCGGTGCTGATCGACGCGACCGTGGTGCGCGGCATCCTGATGCCCGCCGCGCTGATCCTCTGCGGCGAGCGCACCTGGTACTTCCCGCGCTGGTTGAGCTGGCTGCCTGGCTCACAAACGCTGACTCGCGCGTCGGTGAGGGGGGGACGTCCCGCAGGGGCGTTCCCCCCGAGCCGCCGCTCGGCGCGAAGCGGCGATCGGGGGGGCCGGGGGGTCGTCCACCCGGGATAACACTGCGCCGGCGGTACGCTTTGCAGGTGAACCAAGCGGGTCCCGGCCAGGCGTGGGCTGACCACGACGCCGGGCCCGGCCCGCGCCCCGTGCGGGTGGCCCGCCACCGCGGGCTGGCCAGCACGCTCACCGCCCTGGGCGGGGTGTGCTGCCTGGTCGCCGCCGTGCTGGCCGGGCACGCGGCGATCGCGCAGCAGACCCGGCCGCCCACCGCGGCGGAGCGCGCCGCGGCCGACGCGACGGCGGTGGCGCGCCGGTGGCGGACCTGGCCCGCGGGCCGGATCTTCCCGGCTACCCTGGGCTACTCCACCATCCTGCTGAACAACGACACGGCACGCCGGGTCGGCATCTCACCGGACGACCAGTGCACCGCCGCGCTGGACCCGGCGCTGGCCGGGCCGGCCCGCCGGGACGGCTGCCGGGCCGGGTTGCGCGCCAGCTACGTCGATGAGCTGCAAGGGGTCGTCTACACCGCCGGGGTGCTGGCGTTCCCCAGCCCGGCCAAGGCCCAGGCGTTCGACCGGGAGCTCCCGTCGGCCCGGCCACCGGTGGCCGGGCTGCGCGCGCTGGCCTTCCCCGGCACGGCCGCGGCCCGGTTCGCCGACGACAGCAGGCAGGCGGCCACCGCCCGGCAGGACGGCCCGTACGTACTGCTGACCGTGGCCGGCTACGCGGACGGGCGGCCGGCCGCCGCGACCGGCCAGTACAACCCGACCGCCTTCGCCGCGGCCGGCCAGCTGGGCAGCGCCATCCTCGTCCCGCTGGACCGGCCCGCCGTGGTGGATTGCGCGGCCACCCGGCAGTGGTCATGCTGAGCCGCCGCGCCCGGCTGACCGGGCCCGGCTTAGCGCTGGCCGGGATCGCTGTTCTCACTGGGGCCGTGGCCCCAGGCAGCGGGGTCGGCGGCCAGGTGCGCGCGGCGGAGCAGCCCCAGCTGCGGGCCATCGAGGCGCCGGCCGCCTGGCGGCTGAGCCAGGGCCGCGGGGTGACCGTGGCCGTCCTGGACACGGGCGTGGACGCGGCCGCGGCCGACCTGGCCGGGTCGGTGACCACCGGGCCGGACTACACGCTGGGCGCGGACCCGCCCGGGTACCAGCCGCCGCACCTGCACGGCACGTTCATCGCCTCGCTCATCGCCGGGCACGGCAGCGGGCCGGGCCGGGGCGGCGGCATCATCGGCGTCGCCCCGGCGGCCCGGGTGCTGTCGGTCCGGGTCATCCTGGACGACCAGGAGCCGGGGCTGGGTGTGTACAACTCCAACTCGCGGTACGCCGACGCCATCGACGACGGCATCAGGTACGCCACCCAGCACGGCGCCCAGGTCATCAACATGTCGCTGGGCACCGGCCAGGCGAGCCGGGACATGCAGTCGGCCCTGGGCTACGCGGTGTCGCACGGCGTGCTGGTGGTGGCGTCGGCCGGGAACAGCGGACGCCCCGGCCCGGGCTACACGCCGTACTCCTACCCGGCCTCGTTCACCGGCGTGATCTCGGTCGCGGCGGTGAACGAGGCCGGGCAGCGGGCGTCCTTCTCCGACCAGAACTCGTCGGTGGTGCTGTCCGCGCCCGGCGTCAGCATCATCGGGGCCGGCCCAGCGGGCACTTACCTGCAAGCCAGCGGGACCAGCCCGGCGTCGGCGTTCGTGGCCGGAGTGGCGGCGCTGATCCGGTCGGCCTACCCGCGGCTGTCCCCGGTGCAGGTGGCGCAGGCGATGATCAGCTCGGCGCGGCACCACCCGGCCGCCGGCTACAGCCCGGCGACCGGGTTCGGCGAGGTCGACGCCGTGGCGGCGGTGCGCGCGGCCGGGCGGCTGGCGGCGGCCCGGGCGGCCACCGGGCTGGCCGCCCGCGGTCGCTTCGCCGCCGCCGCCGGCCCGATCCAGGTCACCCATCGCAGCGAGGCACGGATCGCGGTGCTGGCCGGGGTGGCGGCGGCGGGCGCGGCCGGCGTGCTCATCGCGCTGACCGTGCTGACCGTGCTGACCGTGCGCACGGTGCGGGACCGGCGGCTGCTGGCCGCGACCGGCCCAGCCGGGGCGGCCGGCCGGTACGACGTCACGGCGCCGGCCCCGATGCGCAACATTGGGCTGGTCGAGCTGCTGGAGCCATCGAACCCAGCCGAGCTGGAGCGCACGCCCGGGCCGGACCTAGCGCCCGGGCCGGATCCAGCGGCCACGCCGGACCGGTCGGCTGGACCTGGTCCGGGGCCCGATTCGGAGCCGGGTACCGAGACCGGACCGTAACGTGCCATACCGCGCTTTTCCGGCCATACAGCCGTACCTTTTGGAACGTGTCGGATCACCCGGGGGAACCTCCGCTGGCACCGGCGGAGGCTCCGGCCACCGCGCCGGAAGCAGGGGTGCGCCGCCGCCCGCGGTGGCACGGACCGCTGCTGGTGGTACTGGTCCTGGCCGGCCTGGCCGGATTAGCGGTCGGCGGGTTCGCGCTGCACGCCGAGCTCACCCGGCCGGCCACCGCGGCGGAAGCCGCCGCCGCCGGCCGGGCTGAGATCGCCACCCGGTGGCAGCGGTGGCCGGCCGGCCAGCTGTTTCCGGCCTCGATCAGTTATCTCAGCCCGGGCAAACAGCACACCACCGCGCTGCGGGTGGGCATCGCACCCGCCACGTCCTGCGCAGCCGGGCTCGACGCGACAGCCGAGGAGATTGTCCGCCCGCACGGCTGCCGCACCGTGCTGCGCGCCACCTACGCCGACGCGTCCGGGTCGCTGGCGGTGACTGTCGGCATTGTGGTGCTGCCCAGTACCGCCGCCGCGCAGAGCGTCGCGTCCGACCTGACCACCCAGCCTCCGCCCGCCGGGGTCCGGGTGGTGAGCTTCCCGGGCACCCGGGCGGCCGGGTACGGCGAGGCGCAGCGGGGCTGGTTGCACGCCGCGGCCGGCAACGGGCCGTACGTGTTCCTATCCGCGGCCGGATTCACGGATGGGCGGCAGGGGCAGGGGAACTTTGAACTCACCACCGGGCCCGGGCACCTGGCCAACGCCGTGCTGAACCGGCTGATCACGGAGCTGACCGGGGGCGGCGCGCCCTGCGCACGGGCGGACATCCGATGCTGAACCGCCGCCTGCTCCAGATCGCGCTGGCCACGGGGCCGCTCAGCCTGCTGACCGTGCTGCCCTCACCCGTCCTGGCTGGGACGGCCACCCCGGCTGGGACGGCCACCCTGGCCCGGACGGCCACCCCGGCCGGGTCCGGCTTCGGCCGGTCCGCCGCCCCGCAACTGGTCCGCGAACTGGCTGCCGCCCTGCAGATCAGCAAGGGTCAGGGCGTAACCGTGGCGGTGCTGGACGGCGGGGTTGACCCTTCGGCGCCCGGGCTGGCCGGGGTAGTGACCACCGGCCCGTCGTTCGGCAACGTCGCCGGTGACACGAGCGCGTCGGCCACAGTGTTCGCGTCGGCCGTGGCCGGGCGCGGGCCCAGCGGAACCAATCCGGCCGGCACGGTCGGCCTGGCGCCCGCAGCGCGGATCCTGTCCATCAAGATCCCGAACCGGGCACCCGGCGGTACCTGGCAGCGGGACGTCGCCGCCGCGATCAGGTACGCGGCTGGCCACGGCGCGCAGGTCATCTACGTGTCCGGGGAGTCCTTCAAGGACGAGGCCGTCCTGGACAGCGCGGTCGAGTACGCGGCGGACAGGAACGCCGTGGTGATCAGCCCCGGGTTCCCGCCCAGCCGCAGTTCGCCGGACGCGAGCACGGTGCCGGGCAGCCTGCCCGGCGTGCTCGGCGCGGCCTCGGTGGTGCTGGCCGGCCTGCCGCAGCCCCGGTACCGCATTCATTCCCCGGTCAACGAGTCGGTCCTGGTGGCCGCGCCGGCCAACATGCTCACCGTGTCCGGGCCGCTCGGCCAGGGCTACCAGGTGTTCGACTTCCTGGCCGCCGGGGCCTGGCTGACCGCGACCGTGGCGCTGATCAAGTCGGTCTACCCGCACCTGCCGACCAGCCTGGTCAACCTGGCCATCGCCCGGTCCGCCCGGGATCACCCCAGGGGCGGCTACTCGGAGCAGGTGGGCTTCGGCCTGCTCAATCCGGACGGCGCGCTGCACCAGGCGGCCGCGCTGGCCAAGGTCCCGGTGGCTGCGCCCAGCGGGCCCAGTTCGGTGGCCGACTCGGCCCGCTTCGGCTCCGGGCCGCCACCTGGGGTCATCGACGCGGTGCACCATTCGACCAGCAAGGAGGCCGGGTTCGCCGGGGCCATGGTGGCCGGGCTGCTGCTGCTCGTGACCGCCACGGTACTGGCGTTGCGATGGCGAGGTCGTCGGGGATCGGGGCAGCAGCCGGAAGCTCCTACGGGAGCGTGAGGATCTCGGCGCCGGTACTGGTGACCAGCAGCGTGTGCTCGAACTGGGCGGTGCGCTTACGGTCCTTGGTGACTGCGGTCCAGCCGTCGTCCCACACGTCGTAGGCGACCGTGCCCAGGGTGAGCATGGGTTCGATGGTGAACGTCATGCCCTCCTCCATGATCAGGTGCACGCCGGGGTCGTCGAAGTGCGGCACGATCAGCCCGGAATGGAACGTGGTGCCGATGCCGTGCCCGGTGAAGTCGCGGACCACCCCGTAGCCGAACCGGCGCGCGTAGGACTCGATCACCCGGCCGACCGCGTTGAGCGGCCGGCCGGGCGCGACCGCCCGGATGCCGCGCATCAAGGCCTCGTGGGTGCGCTCCACCAGCAGCCGCGACTCCTCGTCCACGTCGCCGGCCAGGAACGTGGCGTTGGTGTCCCCGTGTACCCCACTGCGGTACGCGGTGATGTCCACGTTGACGATGTCCCCGTCGGCGATGACCGTGTCGTCCGGGATGCCGTGGCAGATGACCTCGTTCAGCGAGGTGCACAGCGACTTGGGGTAGCCGCGGTAGCCCAGCGTGCTGGGGTAGGCGCCGTGCTCGACGAGGAACTCGTGCCCGACCCGGTCCAGTTCGTCGGTGGTGACGCCGGGCGCCACGTGCCGGCCCACCTCTTGCAGGGCCTGAGCGGCCAGTTTTCCGGCCACCCGCATCCGCTCGATCGTGTCGGCGTCCTTGACGTCCGGTTCGCCGGTCTTCGGGTATTTGCGGCCGACATACTCCGGCCGCGGGATGCTGGCCGGCACGCGCCGCGGCGGAGAGAGCCGGCCGGGGTGGAGCAGAGTCGCCATGTTCTGCGAGTGTAGTGCGCATGGACGATGACCAGAGCTGGTGGTACTGCCTGAAGCACAGAACGGTGGAGCACGGCCCGGGCTGCCCGGGCAAGGACCGGCTGGGGCCCTACGCCACGGAGGAAGAAGCGCGGAACGCCCTGGAGCTGGTCCGCAAGCGCAACGAGGAATGGGATGCGGCTGACTCGGACTAACCTTCACCCGCGATAATCGGTGTTCGGGGTACCGCCAGGTATCGTTGGTTCTGCGACGATGCCGGAAGGGGCGCACGGTGGCTGAGGACCGCGCGGGCAGTGACCTCCCTACGGCTGCCCGGGCTCGGCTGGCCGAGATCCGGGAGAGCGGGACCTGGGGCTCCGCGCTCAGCAGCGACGAGTTCGCGGCCATCCGCAGTGCCGGCTTCGAGCCGGTCGGGCAGGTGCTCGGCGCGGCGGTATACAACATCGGCTTCACCGGCGGGTACAACTGCCCGGGCGCGTGGTCCGGCTACGGTTACGCGCAGGCCTACCGCAGCGTGACCCAGGTGTCCGGGCAGGGCGGCTACGGCTCGTTCGGCCCGCTGACCCAGGCCATGTACCAGGCCCGGCATCAGGCCATCGGCCGGATGCAGGAAGAGTGCGCCGCGCTCGGCGGGCACGGCATCGTCGGGGTCAGGCTGAGCATCGGCTCGTTCCCGGCGGGCGGCCTGGAGTTCAAGGCGATCGGCACCGCGGTCCGGGCGCCCGGGGCGGTGCCGCTGCCCCAGCCGTTCAGCTCGGACCTGTCCGGGCAGGACTTCGCCAAGCTGATCCACGCCGGCTATGTGCCCTGTGGGCTGGCGCTGGGCATCTCGGTCGGGGCGCGGCACGACGACTGGCTGACCGTCGGGCAGACCCGCTGGGGCGCGGGCAACGCCGAAGTGGTCGGGTATACCGAGCTGGTCAACGACAGCCGGCACGACGCGCGGCAGCAACTGGAGCGGGACGTGCGCCGGCTCGGCGGCGAGGCCGTCGTGGTGGGCCGGATGGACCTGCGGGTGCACGAGCGCGAGTGCCCGATGCAGGAGCACGGCAAGGATCACGTCGTGGAAGTGACCATAATCGGCACGGCCACGGTGCGCTTCGCGGCCGTGGCCAAGCCGCCGCCGCCGCTCGCCGTCCTCTCGCTCGACCCGCAGCGACGTCAGGCCGCCCGGGTCAAACTGGGCCCCTGACTGGCAGCAGAACCGCATCTGAGGAGAACTGATGACCGACCAGCAGAGCACTGAGCTGAGTGCGGAAGGCGTCCCGCAGGACGCCATCCGCAGGCTGGCCGAGCTGCGGCCCGGCCGCCCCGGCGCGATCTTCACCTCAGACCTGTCGGTGAACGAGTTCCTGCTGGTGCGCGAGGCCGGGTTCCGCCCACTCGGCCTGGTCCTGGGCAGCTCGATCTACCACGTCGGGCTGCAGGTCGGCCGCTGGGGCCGGAACCAGGAACTGGACGTGCTGTCGCAGGCCATGTATCACGCCCGCGAGCTGGCCATGACCCGGATGGAGGCGGAAGCCGACGCGCTGGGCGCGGACGGCATCGTCGGAGTCCGGCTGGACGTGGAGATGAAGGAGTTCGGCAACGACATCGCCGAGTTCATCGCGGTGGGCACGGCGGTCAAGGCCGAGCCGGGCGCGGGCGGCGGGGGTGTCTCGGACTGGCGCAACAACAAGAAGCAGCCGTTCACCTCGGACCTGTCCGGGCAGGACTTCTGGACGCTGATCCGGGCTGGCTACGCCCCGCTGGGCATGGTGATGGGCACGTGCGTGTACCACATCGCGCACCAGCGGCTCGGCAACAAGATGAGCAACATCGGCCGCAACGTGGAGCTGGAGCAGTTCACCCAGGCCCTGTACGACGCGCGTGAGCTGGCCATGAGCCGGATGCAGGACGAGGCGGAGCAACTGCACGCGGAGGGCATCGTCGGGGTCCAGCTGCGGCAGCACAGCCACACCTGGGGCTCGCACACCACCGAGTTCTTCGCTATCGGCACCGCGGTCCGCCCGCTCCGCGAAGACCACGTTATTGAACGCCCCACCATGGTGCTCAGCCTGGACGGCTGACCGGTTTGCGGGTCGCCTCAAGGCTTGCGCCGCGGCGCTAGGCGGGGAAGGCGTCGCGGACGGCGGCCCGGCCTTCGGCGGCCAGCGCGAGGAAGCCGTAGCTGCCCTGGTCGCGCAGTTCGCGCGCGGCGCGGACGGCCGCGCCCAGCGCGACGTAGGCGAACGCGGAGCCGACCGAGACCCGGCGGACGCCCGCCGCGGCCAGCTCGGGGATGCCCGGGCCGTCGGGCAGGGCGAGCACGTTGACCGGGCGGTCCACTTCGCCGACCAGGGTGCGGATATCGTCCAGGCGGGTCAGCCCGGGCGCGTACAGCGCGTCCGCGCCCGCTTCCTGGTAGGCCTGCAGCCGGCTGATGGTGTCGGCCAGGCCGGGCCGGCCGTGCAGGTAGTTCTCCGCCCGGGCGGTGAGCACCAGCGGGCCCGGGGTGGCCGCCGCCGCCTCGGCCGCCGCCGCGACCCGCTCCCGGGCCAGCCCGAGGTCGTAGATCGGCTCGTCCTCCCGCCGCGTGTAGTCCTCCACCGAGCAGCCGGCCAGCCCGGCCGCGGCGGCCAGCCGGATCGTCTCGGCCACCCCGGCCGGCTCGTCGGCGAACGCGTTCTCCAGGTCGGCGGACACCGGCAGGCTGGTCGCCGCGGCGATCTCGGCGCCGTGCGCCAGTGCCTCGTCCCGGGTCACCGACCCGTCCAGCCGGCCGAGCGTGGCGGCGAAGCCGCCGCTGGTCGTGGCCAGCGCGGCGTAGCCCAGCCAGGCGAACAGCCGGGCCGACCCGGCGTCCCAGGGGTTGGGCAGCAGCAGCAGGTCCGGGCCCGCGTGCAGGGCGCGGAACCGCTGCGCCCGGGCGGCCTGGCTGTCCGTGTCCGTGGGCATGGCCCCACTCTAGGGCGGGGCTCTGACCGGCGGCCGGGTCAGGTCGGGGCCACCACGTGCTGGACGTGATGGATGGTGGACCGCACCCGGAAGGCCAGGCCGATCTCCATCACGCCGTAGACGATCAGCCAGAAGCCGAGCACGAAGGCCAGGGTGACCAGGGATAGACCGGGCCACATGATCACGACGATCCCGGCGATCACGCTGAGCGCGCCGATGAAGCCCAGCCAGCCGCGATGCGGCCGCTCGGGCTGCGAGATCGCGTGGTAGATCTGCGCGATGCCGTAGGCCACCCAGTAGATCCCGATGAGCAGGGCCAGCGCGACCACCGAGACAATGATGTGCCGGATCGCGTACAGCCCGATCACGATGCCGAGCAGCCCGAGAATCGCGTTCAGCGTCCGCGCCCCGCCGGACTCGTCGGCGGCGAACGCGTTGATGAACGAGAAGATGCCGGACACGAGGATCTGGATGCCGAACAGGACGCCTAGCACCAGCACCGTCGGGCCGGGCCAGGCCACCGCGAGTATTCCGGCCACGACCATGAGGACGCCGAAGAACAAGAGCCAGCCCCAGTGGCGGCCGATTCGGCCGAGCTGGTCGCCGATATCTCTCGAAAGGGGAGTGGTCACCTGGGCCTCTCAGTCAGCGAGACGTACGGGTCATGGTTCTCATGATCAGCGTGGTGGCTACGGTTGTCCATGTTCCGCCGGACAACGATGCGTGAATCTGGCGGTGCCCGCCGACAGCGCGGCCATATCCCTCAGCCGGGCCGGGCTCGTATCATCTGGCAATGGGGCCGGAATTGGATGACTGGGCCGTTGATGAGCAACTGGCCGAGCTGGGCCGGGTGCTGCTGAAACGAGCTGGGCCGCTGGCCGCCGCGATGGCCGAGCAGATCACCGCGGAGGTCGGCTTCTACCGCGAACAGCCCATCGTGGCACCGGAGGAGTTGCGGGACAGCTGCCGCGCGCACCTGGAGTACGTGCTCGGCTCGCTCGGCGCCCCGTCCTCCCGGGACATCTCGCCCGCCGAGCAGAACGGCCGCCGCCGGGCCGACGCGGACGTCCCGCTGCCCGCGCTGATGGATGCCTACCGGGTCGGCACCCGGTTCATCTGGGAGTGCTTCGTGGCCGAGGCGGAGAGCAGCGGGTCGCCGGACAGCGCGACGCTGGTCCGGGCCTCGTCCACGGTGTGGCTGCTGCAAACCAACTTCATCGAGGCGATGTCGGCTGGCTACCGGGACGCGATGACGGCACGCGTGCTCAGCCGGGAGCACGAGCGGTCCGCGCTGGTCGGCGCGCTGCTGGAAGGGCGGATCACCGAGACACGGACGCTGTGGGAGACGGCGGAGATTCTGCGCATCACCCGGCGCGGGCCGTACGTGGTGGTGGCCGCGGAAGTCCCTGGCGTGGGGCGCCAGGCGATCCGCGACGCGGAGAACCGGCTGCGCGCGGCCGGGATCTCCTCGGCCTGGCGGCTGCTGCCCGATCTGCAGGTGGGCATCGTCGTGCTGGGTACCGCCCGGCAGCTCGGCCAGCTGGTCACCGTGCTGACCGGGCGGTCCGCGCACCGGATCGGGGTCAGCCCCCAGTACCAGGCGCTGGAGGACACCGGGCAGGCGCTGCGGTTCGCCCGGATCGCGATGACCGCGGCCGTCCCGGGCAGCGCGGCGGTCACCCTGTTCGACCGGGCCCCGCTGGCCGTGGCCGCGGCCAGCACGCCGGAGGTGATGCGGCACGTGACCGGCTCGGTGCTCGGCGCGCTGGCCGCGCTGCCCGAGGCGGAGCGGGCGGTGCTGCTGGACACGCTGGAGGCGTGGCGGGACTGCGGCGGGTCGGCCAGCCAGGCGGCGGAACGCCTGTTCGTCCACCCGAACACCGTCCGGCACCGGCTGCGCCGGATCACCGCCGCCACCGGCCGCAGCCTGACCGCCCCGCGCGACGTAGCCGAGCTGTGCCTGGCCCTGGAAGCCGCCCGCCAGCAGCCCGGGTGACCGCTCAGGTGAAGGCGGAGAGGCCGGTGATGGCGCGGCCGACGATGAGGGTGTTCATCTCCCGGGTGCCCTCGTAGGAGTAGATGGCCTCGGCGTCGGCCACGAACCGGCCCACGTTGTGCTCGAGCAGGATGCCGTTGCCGCCCATCAGCTCCCGCGCCCAGCCCACCGTCTCGCGCATCCGCATCGTGCAGAACGCCTTGGCCAGCGCGGAGTGCTCGTCCCGGGCCTGGCCGGCTTCCTGCAGCCCGGACAGCCGGGCGCACAGCGCGGCCGACGCGGTGGTGTTGGCCAGCATCTTCACCAGCAGGTCCTGGACCAGCTGGAAGCCGGCGATGGGCCGGCCGAACTGCTGCCGCTGCCCCGCGTAGGCCAGCGCGTACTCGTAGGCGCCGCGGCCGCAGCCGGTCGCCATCCAGGCGACACCGGCCCGGGTCATCCGGAGCACCTCGGCCGTGTCCTTGAACGTGCGGGCGTTCTGCAGCCGGTTCGCCTCGGGCACCCGGACGTCGTCCAGCGTGATCCGGGCGTTCTGCACCACCCGCAGCGCGATCTTGTCGGCCAGCTTCTGGGTGCGCAGGCCCGCCGCGCCCTGCTCCACCACGAACCCCTTGACCTGGCCATCCTCGGTGTCCTTGGCCCAGATGACGATGAGGTCGGCGAACGTCGCGTTGCCGATCCAAGTCTTCTGCCCGCGCAGCACCCAGCTGTCGCCGTCGCGGCGGGCGGTGGTGGTCAGCCCGCGGGCCGCGCCGGAGCCGGTGTCCGGCTCGGTCAGCCCGAACGCGCCGATCAGCTCCATCCGGGCCATCGGCGGCAGCCAGCGCTGCTTCTGCTCCTCGGACCCGCAGACGTAGATCGAGCCCATGGCCAGCCCGCCGTGCACGCCGCAGAACGTGGCGATGGACGGGTCGGTCCGGGCCAGTTCCAGCGCGACCAGGCCGTCCAGTAGCAGCCGCGCGCCGGGGCAGCCGTAGCCGTGATACGGCAGCCCGGCGATGCCCAGCCCGGCCAGCCCGGGGATCAGCTCGTGCGGGAACTGGGCGGTGACCCAGTACCGGTTGATCACCGGTGCGACTTCTTTTTCCATGAACGCCCTTACCTGGTGCAGCGTGTCCCGCTCGCGCTCGTCGAGCAGCTGCTCCAGCCCGTAGAAGTCGGCGTCGTGCGACATGTCATTACCTCCCTGCGGACGGCGGCCCGGGCTCGGTGAGGAACTCGCTGATCAGCGGGGCCAGCAGGTCCGGGCGGAGCGCCAGTTCCACGTGCCCGCCGGGGTACACGTGCAGCCGGGCATGCGGGATCAGCGAGGCCAGGATGCGCCCGTTGACCTGCGGGATGATCGGATCGTCGTCGCCGGCCAGGACCAGCGTCGGCTGCCGCAGCAGCGGCAGCAGCGGCAGCGACGTCCAGCCCCACCCGGCGGCGAGCTGGTACAGGTAGCCCCGCGACGGCCCGACCCGGGTCCACCGGTGCAGCACGCCGGCCACCTGGTCGGCGTTGTTCCGCGCGGTGCCGCCGTACAACTGGCCCGCGATCTGCCGGAAGTAACCGGGGTCCGTGTACCGCCGGGGCGTGGCCAGCGTGGCCAGCACCCACGGGCTGGCCGGCACCATCAGCACCCCGGTCCCGGTCGCGACCAGGACGACCCGGCGGCAGCGGCGTGACTCGGACAGCGCGAACTGCTGGGCCAGCGCGCCGCCCCAGGAGATGCCGAGGATGTCGGCCTGGTCGTGGCCGAGGTGGTCGAGCAGCCCGGCCAGCAGGTGGGCCAGCGTGCGGAACCGGTACGGCCGGGCCGGCAGCGGCGAGCCGCCGACGCCCGGCACGTCGAACCGGATGACCTCGATGGCCGGGTCGAGGGCGGCCAGGAACGGTTCGAACGTCTCCAGGCTGGCGCCGATGCCGTTGGCCAGCAGCAGCGGCGGGCCGCTGCCGGTGCCGGGCCGGACCGCGATGCGCAGCGGGGTGCGGCCGACCACGACGGTGCGGGTCACGGAGCGCCGCCGGGCCCGGCGCGCGGCGCGCCGGGCCCACAGCGACTCTCCGCCGGCCTGGGATTCAGCGGTCAAAGACATAGCTTCCTGGTGCGGGTTCGAGGGGCGGCAACTCCGGGCTGCCGGGGGAGTCAGGGGCCGGTTTCTCCGCGCCGCTGCGCTGGCCCAGCCAGGCGGCGAAGTCCGGCCACCAGGAACCTTTCTCGGTGCTGGCCGAGGCCAGCCAGGCGTCCGGGTCTGCCGGGGTGACCGGCGCGGTCCGGTACTGCGCCTTGGCGTTGCCGACCGGGCTGACCATGGACGCGATATGCCCGCTGCGGGCCAGCACGAAGCGGCAGTCCCCGCCGAGCAGCTGAGTGCTGCG
This sequence comes from uncultured Actinomycetes bacterium, assembly GCA_963717125.1. Classification (GTDB taxonomy): domain Bacteria; phylum Actinomycetota; class Actinomycetes; order Streptosporangiales; family Streptosporangiaceae; genus RYN-230. Next base: position 79,672 of record CAVQVG010000007.1, on the reverse strand, counting down.
GTAGCAGGACTGCCAGGGGCAGAGGTGATCCGCGGCGCCGGCCACCAGATAACAGTCGGTGCTCACGGCGGCCAGGTCAACCGGGCGGCCCAGCATGCTGGCCTGGCCCGGCACGGTCAGGCTGTTGCCCAGGGCCAGCTCGATGAAGTCCCGGTGCACCCCGGCGGGCATCCGGGTGGTGTCCGCGTTCCAGTACAGGATGTCGAACGCCGGCGGCGGGCGGCCGAGCAGGTAGTTGTTTACCCAGTAGGTCCAGATCAGGTCGCCGGGCTTGAGCCACGCGAACACCTCGGCCAGCGCGGCGCCGTCCAGGTAGCCGCGGGCCGCGGACGCGGCCATCGCGGCCCGGGCGGTGCGCTGGTCGAGCAGGGCGGCGGGCAGCCCGGCCCGGGCCTGGTCCAGCACGGTCACGGCCAGGGCCAGCCCGGCGATCTCCTGCTGGCGGCCAGCGTCGGCCAGTTGCGCGGCGACCATGGCGGCCAGGATCCCGCCCGAGCACAGCCCGAGCAGCAGCGCCGAGCCGGCCCCGGTGATGTCGCGGGCGGCGTCCAGGGCGGCCAGTATCGCCTCGCCGTAGGTATCCAGGTTCCAGTCGCGGTGCCGTACGTCGGGGTTCCGCCAGGAGATCATGAACACCTGCTGGCCCGCCGACACCAGGTACTCGACCAGGCTGCGGCCCGGGGCCAGGTCGATGATGTAGTACTTGTTGATCACCGGCGGCACCACGAGCAGCGGCCGCTCGCGCACCGCGGCGGTGGCCGGGGCGTACTGGATCAGCTCGAACACCGGGGTGCGCAGCACCACCGAGCCCGGCGTGACGGCCAGGTCCACGCCGACCTCGAACGCGTCCGGCTCGACCATCGACGGGACCCGCGGCGGCGCCGCCAGGTCCCCGGCCAGGCGGCGTGTGCCGGCCAGCACGCTGCCGCCGCCGGTGTCGATGGCCGCCTTCCAGAACGCCGGGTTCAGCACCGGGTTGTTGCTCGGCGCGAGGGCCTCGGCCAGGTTGGTCAGCTGGAAGCTGACCCGCTCGCCGTCCGCCCAGTCCAGCCCGGCGTCCGCCTGCAGTTCGGCCAGCGTCGCGGTGCCGGCCAGGTAGGCCTGCAGCACCCGGCGCAGCACCGGGTTGCCGGTCCACGCCGGGTCGGTGAACCGGCGGTCCCGCGGCCCGGCGGCCAGCTTCGACTGCCCGGCGGCGATCCGGCCCAGCTCGGCCCCCAGGCCGGACAGCCCGGCCAGCAGCTGGGGCTGGCCGGCCAGCCGGGCCGCGAACCGGGCCATCGCCAGGCCCGGGATGAACCGCCGGGCCGGCCGAGCGCCGCGTCGGCCAGCAGCATGTCCAGCGGGCCGGCGGTGTCCGCCGCGCTGTCGTCCCGGGGGGACGACCCCCCGCTCTGCCTCCCCGGGGGAGGACCCCCGGAACCCCCGGCCCCCGATCGCCGCTCTGCGCCGAGCGGCGGCAAGCCGCCGCGACCAGGGGGGGACGACCCCCCGGAACCCCCCGATCGCCGCTCCGCGCCGAGGCCGGCCGGGTCCGACCCGGCCGCCCGCTGACTCATGGCACGAGCCCGGCCGGGGCGGTGACCTCGCGGCGCAGGATCTTCCCGGTCGGGCCCTTGGGCAGCGAGTTCGACCAGCCAGACGTGCCGCGGGTACTTGTACGCGGCCACCCGCGCCTTGACGAACGCGCGCAGCTCCTCCGGGGTGGCGCTGGCGCCAGGCTTGAGCGCGGCGGCCGCGCCGATCTCCTCGCCCAGCGTGGCGTGCGGGATGCCGATGACCGCCGCCTCGGCGACGGCCGGGTGCTCGTACAGCACCTCCTCGATCTCCCGGGGGTAGACGTTGAAGCCGCCCCGGATGACCAGGTCTTTCTTCCGGTCCACGATGAAGAAGTAGCCGTCCTCGTCCTGCCGGGCCAGGTCGCCGGTGCGCAGCCAGCCGTCCGGGATGGCCTCCTTGGTCGCGTCCGGCCGGCCCAGTAGCCCTTCATCACGTTCGGCCCGCGCACCGCGATCTCGCCCACCTCGCCGGGCGGCACGTCGCTGCCGTCCGGGGCGACCAGGCGGAGCTGCACGCCGCGCACCGGGGTGCCGATCGAGCCCGGCTTGCGCTCGCGGTCCGGGTGGTTGAACGAGGCCACCGGGGAGGTCTCGGACAGCCCATAACCCTCGAGGATGATCGCGCCGAACGCCGCCTCGAAAGCGCGATGCAGCTCCACCGGGAGGGCCGCGCCGCCGCTGACACAGACCCGCAGTGAGCTGGTGTCGTACCGGTCCCGATCCGGGTGGTGCAGCAGCGCCGCGTACATGGTGGGCACGCCCTCGAACACGGTGACCCGGCAACGCTGGATGACCTCAAGGGCCTGGCCCGGGTCGAACCGGGCCAGCAGCGCCAGCGCGGCGCCGGAGCCCGTTGCCGCGTTCAGCCCGCAGGTCAGCCCGAAGACGTGGAACAGCGGCAGGCAGCCCATGACCACGTCGGATGGGCTCAGGCTGAACAGGGTCTCCGCACTGAGCTGGGCGTTGGTCCGCAGGTTGGCGTGGCTGAGCTCGGCGCCCTTGGGCTGCCCGGTGGTGCCCGAGGTGTACAGGATCAGCGCGGTGTCGTCATCGGCGCGGTCGGCCACGTCCGGCGCGGGCGGCTGGGTCTGGAGCAGCGCGGCCAGGTCGGCCGCGCCCACCGCGACGAAGTCCGCGCCTGCGGCGGCCGCGCCCGGGGCGGGTTCCCCGGGCGAGTCGGCCGCCGCGAACAGCAGGCCCGCCCCGGAGTCGCTCAGGTAGTACTCGACCTCACGGGACTTGAGCAACGGGTTCATCGGCACCACGGTGCCGCCCACGCGGAGCACCCCGTAACACACGACGGCGAACTCCGGTGTGTTGGCCAGCATCACCCCGGCCCGGTCGCCCGCCTGGAAACCCCGGCTGAGCAGGAACGACGCGACACGCGCGGCGGCGTCGTCGAACTCGGCGTAACTGATCACCCGGTCGCCGGCCAGGATCGCGGGCCGCTCCGACTGCTTGGCCGCCTGGTCGGTGAGAATCTGCGCGAGGTTGCCCATCGTCCACCTCCGGGTGCGGGCCTGGATCGCCGTCGACCTCAGGATCTGCCCTGGTGACGGACATGTCGATGGCACCGGGAAACAGCGCTGGGTGTTCTGCGTGGTTGCCGCGGACAATTCTCGTCCGGGGACGCCGCCTCGCCAGCGAAGCCAGGCGGCCAGCTAAGCAGACGCGGCGTGACCGTCGCTGTCCGCGCTGACACGCGCCTTGGACTGGGCGATCCGGCTATCCGCGGTGGCGTGCACCTGGTCCACGTCGATGCCGAGCTTCGTGGCCATGGCTTCCAGCCATACCTCGGACAGCACGTTGGTTTCGAAGTCGATCTCCGAGCGGTCTTCCGACCGGGCCGCCTCCCGGTTCTGGCTGATCATGACGAACGTGGACAGGAAGATCGCGGGGGACCTTCGCGCCGTTCATCCATCTGCCCCTTAGCCCAGCACCGGCTTAAGGGACGAACTATCCCACGCCGACCTGGCCAGCCGGTGTCACTGAACCGCGGGTATGGGGCGGCTGCGAGCCGGCCAGCGACGTCCCCGGGGCGCCGTGCCGGGAGGCCGGTTCGGCACCTGCCGGGGTAGGGGCCGCCGCAGGCGGGTCGGCCTGGCCGGACATCAGCGGGCTCCTGCGGGTTCGTGAGCATAGGGCAGTCCCTACCAGCGTCGCTCACGCGTCGCGCGGCGGCCAAGGCGGGTGGCCGACTGGGATGCGCCGCGCGCCTGGGTCAGCCGCGCACCCTCCGGGTCAGGTTCCCGCAGGCGGGTCCGCGATTCACCAGGGTCAGGCGGCGCTGCCGGGGCGGTACCGGGCCGAGATCACGGTGGTCAGCTGCCCGGCGAGGGCGGCGGCCTGGTCGCGGATCTCCGGGATCGCGGTCGTCTCGTAGCGGAGCCCGCGCAGCGGCGGCCCGAGCGTGAACAGGGTGCCGCTGGGCGTGCCCGCGCTGTCCAGGAGGGCACCGGCCGGGTCGGCGTCGAGCCCCAGCCGGTGCCGGTCCGGCCGGGCCAGCCCGCTGGCCAGCAGGTCGCGGAGCAGCGGGTCGGTGCTGGCGGTGATGTCCGCGCCCGGGCCGGTCGCGTTGATCAGCCAGCCCGCGGCCAGCTCGCTGACCGCGCCGCCGCGGTCCACGCTGACCCGCAGCTGCCCGGCCCGCTCGGTGACGTCGGTGACCCGGCCGGGCAGCACCCGGAGGCGGCCGGTCATCCGCAGGACGGTGATCCGCTGCGCGGTCGCGGGCGGCATCCGGTGCCGGTGCACCTCCCAGTAGCGGGCGACATGCCGGAGGAACAGCCGCTGGTCGGCCGGGGTCAGCCGCTGCCACAGGCTGGGCAGGTGCGGCCGGAGCGCGTCGATCACGTCCTGCCAGTGCTGTGGCCGGGTGGTCATGGCGGCGCGGACCTGCCAGATCAGGTCGGCCAGCCGGAGCGGGGCCGCCGGGTCGGCCAGCGCGGGCAGCCAGATGCTCTCCCCACCCGGGGCGGGCATGCCCCGGTGCACCTGGGGCAGCAGCCCGTGCCGGGACACCGCCGTGACGCTGGCCGGCGACCGGCCGCCGGTCACCGACATGGCCACGTCCAGCATGGTCAGCCCGGTGCCCAGGATCACCACCGGGCTGCCGTCGGCCACCGCGTCCAGTGCGCCCGGCGCCCACGGGTCGGCTACGAAACGCGGGCTGGCCGGGACCGGGATCGGCGTAATCGGCGGCGGGTTGCCGGTGGCCAGGATGGCGGCATCGGCCCCCAGGCAGCTGCCGTCGCCAAGGACCAGCCGCACCGGGCGGCCGCCGGTGCCCGGCCGGATCGCCACCACGTCGGCGGTCATCTCGGCGAGCCGGGACGACGGTTCGGCCCGCTGCTGCGCGTCGGCCAGCAGGTCGCGCAAGTAGCGTCCGTAGGCCGGCCGGGGCAGGAAACCCGGCGCGGGAAATCCCGCCCCGGCCGCCCACCGAACCAGGTGATCGGAGTCGCCGGCCAGGGCGCTCATCCGCCCGGCGGGGGCGTTGAGCAGATGGTCGGGGTTGGTGGTGGCGTACGCCTGGCCCAGCCCGTGCCGGCCGGCCCGGTCGATCAGCGCGATCCGCAGCGGGACGTGCCGGGCGACCGCGGCCCGCAGCAGGTGCACCGCGGCCAGCGTGCCGCTGGCCCCGCCGCCGACGATCGCGATGACCGGCCCGCGGCCCGCGGCGGGGCTGAGGTGGGCCGGGCCGCGGCCCCGCGCCCTGGAGAAGAGGGTCACGGGCTGCTTCAGCCGACCGGGGCCGGCACACCCGGGCGGCGGGCCGCCGCGAACTGGCTGTCCGGGCGCGGGATGCCGTAGTGCTCGCGCAGCGTCCGGCCGGTGTACTCGGTGCGGAACAGGCCGCGCTTCCGGAAGATCGGGATCACCTGCTCGGCGAACGTCTCCAGCCCGGACGGCAGCGCGGCGGGCATCACGTTGAACCCGTCCGCGGCACCCTGCTCGAACCAGTCCTGGATGGTGTCCGCGACCTGCTCCGGGGTGCCGGTAAAGGTGCGGTGGCCGCGGCCACCGCCGAGCCGGCCGAGAAGCTGGCGGACGGTCAGGTTCTCCCGGCGGCCGAGTTCGGCGACCAGATCGAACCGGCTCTGCGCCCCCTCGACCCGCGGCCTGCTGTACACCTCCGCGGGCAGCGGCCGGTCCAGGTGCAGGGTGTCCGCCGGCACTTCGAGCACGCGGGACAGCTGGGCCAGCCCGTACTCCGGGATGATCAGCTCCTCGAGCTGGTCGGCCTTCGCGTGCGCCTCCGCCTCGGTGGCGCCGATGACCGGGACGATCCCGGGCAGGATCTTGATCAGGTCCGGGTCCCGGCCGAGCCGGCGGGCGCGCTGCTTGATGTCGTGGTAGAACTCCTGGCCGTCGGCCAGCGTCTGCTGCGCGGTGAAGATGGCCTCGGCGTAGCGGGCGGCGAACTCCCGGCCGTCCGGCGACGAGCCGGCCTGCACCAGCAGCGGGTGGCCCTGCGGCGAGCGGGGCACGTTCAGCGGGCCGCGGACGCGGAAGTAGCGGCCCTGGTAGTCCACCCGGTGGATGCGATCGGGGTCGGCGTACAGGCCGGCCGCCTTGTCGCCCAGTTCCGCGCCGTCCTCCCAGCTGTCCCAGAGCCGGATGGACACGTCCACGAACTCGGCTGCCCGCTCGTACCGCTCCCGGTGTGACGGGCGGTCATCCAGACCGAAGTTCTGCGCGGACGTGCGCTCGGCGGTGGTGACGATGTTCCAGCCGGCCCGGCCGCCGCTGATGTGGTCCAGCGAGGCGAACCGCCGGGCCAGGTTGAACGGCGCGTTGTAGGTGGTCAACGCGGTGGCGATCAGCCCGATATGGCTGGTCGCCCCGGCCAGCGCGGTCAGCAGCACGGTCGGTTCCAGCGCGCAGGCCGGCCGGTGCTTGGCACTGTTCCACAGGGCCGGGCTGTCGGCCAGGAACAGCGAGTCGAACGTGGCCCGCTCGGCGATCTGCGCGAGGTTGCGCCAGTGCGCCAGGTCCACGTTGGCGAACGGGTTGCTCTCGGGCAGCCGCCAGGCGGCCTCGTGATGGCCCGAGCTCATCAGGAAAGCGTTGAAGTGCAGCTGCCGGTCGGTCACGCGGTCCTCCTTCACGCGCTGGCGCGCATCTGCTGTGGCCCGGAGTTGGCCGTGGCGGCCTCCCGGCGGCGGATCTCGGGCAGCACGCCCTCGCCGAACCAGTACGCCTCCTCCAGGTGCGGGTAACCGGACAGGATGAACTCGGTGATGCCGAGCGAGGCGTACTCCTCGATGAGGTCGGCCACCTTCTCGTGGCTGCCCACCAGGGCGGTGCCCGCGCCGCCGCGGACCAGGCCGACCCCGGCCCACAGGCCCGGGTAGATCTCCAGGTCCTGCGCGGAGCCGCCGTGCCGGTAGGCGGCGTGCAGCGCGCGCATCCGGTCCTGGCCCACCGACTCGCTGGCGCCGAGGATCCGTTGCGCCGTGCTGATCTCGGCCGGGTCCAGGTAGTCGAGCAGCCGGCTGGCCTCGGCCCAGGCGTCCGCCTCGCTGTCCCGGGTGATGACGTGCAGCCGGATGCCGAAGCGCAGCGTGCGGCCGCGGGCGGCGGCCTGCTCGCGGATCCACTGGAGTTTCTCCGCCACCTGGGCCGGTGGCTCACCCCAGGTCAGGTAGACGTCCGCGTGCTCGGCGGCGACCGGCCCCGCCGCGGCCGACGAACCACCGAAGTAGATGCCGGGCAGCGGGTCCGGCGGGCGCAGCACGGTCGCCCCCTCGACCTGGTAATGCTGGCCCTCGAAGTCGAACGGCTGGCTGCCCCAGGCGCCTCGGACGATCTGCAGGAACTCCGCGGTCCTGCCGTACCGCTCGTCGTGGGACAGGTGGTCGCCGAACCGGCGCTGCTCGTCGGCCTGGCCCCCGGTGACCACGTTGAGCAGCAGGCGGCCGCCGGACAGCCGCTGGTAGGTGGCGGCCATCTGCGCGGCCAGCGTCGGGGAGGTCAGCCCGGGCCGGAACGCGACCAGGAACTTGAGCCGCCGGGTCTCCCTGGTCAGCGCGGCGGTGACCAGCCAGGCGTCCTCACACCAGGTCCCGGTGGGGGTGAGCACGGCCTCGAAGCCGAGCTGCTCGGCGGACCGGGCCACCTGGGCCAGGTATTCGATGTCCGGCGGCCGTTCCTGGGTCGCGGCCCCCCTGATGTGCGGGGCGTCCGGGAGCCGGCTCAGCCTGCCCGGCGGGCTGCCCGGTGGGCTGGCCGGTGGGCTGGCCGGGGGCAGGCTGTGCCCCCGGCCCATGATCGACCGGCCGTCGCCGGTGGTCGGCAGGAACCAGTGGAAGGTCAGGCCCATCAGGACGTACCTCCGGCGGTGCTGTTGAACGCCGTGTCCACGAACTTGCTGAAGTCCACGTGACCGGGGATCAGCCCGGCGGCGGTGAACGCGTTGGAGACCTGCTGCTCGGACGCCACCACCGCCGGGGTGATCGGCACCGCGCGGGCCGCGTCGTCCTTGGCCGCATCGGTCATGATGGCCGCGGTCAGCCCGGTGGCCTTGGCCCACACCGCGGCCCAGGCGGCCTGGTGGGTGGCGGCCCAGGCGTGCGCCTGGGCGAGCAGCTTGAGGTAGTCGCGGATCGCGGCCGCCTTGGCCGGGTCGGCCAGCGCGCCGCGCGCGGCCACCGTGAACGAGTACGGGCTGCCGTAGCCGACCCCGCTGACCAGTAGCCGGGCGTGGTCCTGGGCCTCGGCCTGCTCGACGAACGGGGACCAGATGTCCCACGCGTCCACGTGGCCGGAGGCCATCGCGGCGAGGCCGTCGGCGGGCTGCAGGTAGTCCAGGGTGACGTCGTGCACGCTCAGCCCGGCCTTCTTCAGCACGGTGAGCAGGTGGTAGTCGGCCGAGCTGCCCTGGGCTACCGCGATCCGCTTGCCCTTGAGCTGGGCGATGGAGTGGATCGGCGAGTTCTTCGGCACCAGCAGCGCGGAGCCGTGCGGGTTGGCCTGGAACGCGCCGACGATCGCGAGATTGTCGCCGCCCGCGGCGGCGAATACCGGCGGCGCGTTGCCCACGCTGCCGATGTCCACCGCGCCGGCGGCCATCGCCTGCAGCATCGGCGGTCCGGAGGTGAAGTCGGACCAGGTCACCTTGAACGGCAGCTTGCTGATCAGGCCGGCCGCGGTGAGCAGGGCCTGCGAGCCGGAGCCCGCCTGGTCCCCGATGTGCAGCGTGACCTGGGAAACGTCCGTCGTGCTGGCTTTCGCGCCCGAGCTGGAGCTGGCGCCGGATGAGGCTGGGGCGCCGCCGGCGTTGGCCGATGAGCAGCCCGCCGCGAGCAGCGCGAGCAGGGCCAGGGGAGCGGCCAGCCGGACCGGCCGCCGGATTCTGGTCGTAATCATCCGTGCACCTCCAGGGCGACGCCCAGCTCGGTGAGCAGGCGGGTACGTAGTTCGGCGAGGCCGGGTTCGTCCCGGTCCCGGGGCCGCGGCGCGTCGATCCGGCCGCTGTAGGCGATCCGCCCACCGGCCAGCACGAGCACCCGGTCGGCGAGGGACAGCGCCTCGTCCACGTCATGCGTGACGAGCAGCACGGCCGGCTCGTGGTGTGCCCACAGCCGGAGCACCAGGCGGTGCATGGTGATCCTGGTCAGCGCGTCCAGCGCGCTGAACGGCTCGTCCAGCAGCAGCAGGCTGGGCTCGCGGACCAGGGCCCGGGCCAGCGCGGCCCGCTGTGCCTCACCGCCGGACAGGGTGAGCGGCCAGGCGTCCGCCCGGGCGGTCAGGCCGACCTCGTCCAGCGCGGCGCGCGCGATGGCGTGCGCGTCGTCGGCGCGCAGGCCGAGCCGCACGTTGTCGCTGACCCGGCGCCAGGGCAGCAGCCGTGGCTCCTGGAAGGCGACCGCGGCGGTGCCGTCCACCCGCAGTTCCCCGGTGACGTCCGGGTCCAGCCCAGCCAGCGCGCGGAGCAGCGTCAACTTGCCGCTGCCGCTGCGGCCGATGAGCGCGACGAACTCACCGGGCGCGATGTCCAGGTCGAGCTGGTCCAGCACGGCCTGGTCCCCGAAGTAGCGGCTGAGCCCACGGACGCGGGCGGTACTGGTCCGGGGTGACCCCTTGGGACCTCCCGCCGGCGCCTGGCTCGGCGGGAGCACGGCTTCGCCGCGCGCCGCCTCGCCGGTGAGCCGGTTCCGGGATCCGTTCACCCTTCCAGCAGTCCGCGACGCCATGCCAGCGCCCTCCTTTCCAGCAGCCGGACCAGCGCATCGGTGATGAGTCCGAGCAGGCAGTACACGAGCAACGCAACGAAGATCACGTCGTTGCGCAGGAACTGCGTCGCCTGGCTGATCATGAATCCGAGGCCGGCGTTGGCGTTGATCTGCTCGGCCACCACCAGCGCGAGCCAGGCCACGCCGAGGCTCTGCCGCAGCCCGACCAGGATCTGGGGCAGCGCGCCGGGCAGGATGATGTGCCGGATCCGCTCGGCCCGGGTGAGCCCGAGCGACTGGCCCGCCTCGGCCAGCTTGGCGTCCACGTTCCGGATGCCGGAGAACGTGTTGAGGTACAGCGGGATCGCGGCGCCCAGGGCGATCAGCAGCACCTTGGGCAGTTCGCCGATGCCGAACCAGACGATGAACACCGGGATGAGCCCGAACAGCGGCAGCGTGCGCAGCATTTGCAGCAGCGGGTCCACCGAGTTCTCACCCAGCCGGCTAGCGCAGGCGATCACGGCCAGGATCAGCCCAGCCGCGCCGCCCAGGGCGAAGCCGATGGCCACCCGTTCCAGCGACACCACCATGGCGTCCTGCAGCGTGCCGTAGGCGGCCGAGTTCGTGGTGATCAAGGTGATCGCGGTGTGCAGCACGGTGCTGGGGGAGGGCAGCTTCTGCTCCGAGACCAGCCCGGAGCTGCTGACCAGCTGCCAGATGACCAGAACCGCGAGCGGGCTGATCAGCCGGTACCAGGCGCGGCGGCGCGGGCTGCGCCGGGTCGCTGCCCTCGCTGCCGAGGCCGCGGCCGCGGCTGGTGCGGGGGCCGGTGCCGCGGCGGGTGCTGCGGCCTGGGGTGCGGCGGGTGCCGCGGCCAGTGCTGCGGCTGGGCCGGGCCCGGCCGCGGTGGCCTGCTGGGTCGCGGCCGGGGCGGTACCCGGTGGCGTGCCGCCGGGCGGCCCGGTGCTGGTGTGCTCACCCGTATCCGTGCTGCCCCGGGGCAGCGCGGTGGGCAGCAATCCGGTCGGTGTGTTTCCTGGCATGACAGACCTCGCTCGTGGCAGGGGAGCCGTCAGCGCCGCGCAGTGCTGCTCGGCGCCCGGGACGGTCGGCTGATCCGGTACGCGGTGTGCCTGCTCAGCGCTGAGCAGGACCGCAGGCCGGGCACAGCGCCGTGGACTGCAGGCACAGATCGACGTAGCGGCGTGAGACCAGGAGGCGCGGACGAATCATGACCCCATGGTCAACTGAAGATCCCTATAATGTCAATAGGTAATCTAGGCATGTGATCATGACCACGACCGCCGGGCACGCCAAACTGGCTCGCAGTGTTTCGCCAGCGGCGTGATCAGACGTTTGGTGTCGCCCTGGCGACACCCAACGTCTGATCACGAACGGGGGCGAACGCGGGCGAACGCGGGGAGGGCGGCGCTAGCGGCTGGGGGCGGGGCCGCTGACCGTGTCCAGGACGCGGTTCAGCCACTGCCGCAGGCCGTGCCGGGACGGCTGGTCCGGCTGCCCCGCGGCCAAGCTGACCAGGTGCTGCGCGGCGTCGAAGGACAGCGGCGCAGCGCCCGGCGGCACGCTGAGCGCCTCGTGCGCGAGCTGGTCGAGTTCGGGGTCGCCCTGGTCGAGGGCGAGCACGGTGGCCTTCTTCCGGGCGTCGTTCACTCGTTCCAGCAGCGCCGCCGGGGCCGGGTCCGCGCTCACCACGAACACGGTTTCGCCCGGGGCGGCCTCCTCCAGCCGCTGCATGCCCACGCCCAAGTGCGCGGGGGCGCCGGGCGGCGGTGCCCAGCGGACCAGCGTGGGGCTCAGCCCGGGCAGGTCGGCCAGCCGGCTCTCCTCGTCCAGGTGCGCGGCGAGATGCCAGGGCTCGTCATCGGGCGTGCCGACGACGAGCAGTCCGCCGGGGGAACGGGGCCGCCGCAGCGCCTGGGCCAGCGCGCCGGTGCGCTCCAGCCAGCCGGACGGCGTCAGTACGGCGCGCAGCGCGGCCACCTGTTCCGCGTCCATCAGCCCATCGTGTCACGGCCATGGCCGCTCTGGCAGGATCGGGTGATGACCGCTGAGCAGGCTTCTCCCACTTTGGCCATGGACGTCGCAGAACTCACCATCGGGGTGCTGGGTGGCACCGGTGATCAGGGACGCGGGCTGGCGCACCGGTTCGCCGCCGCGGGCAACCCGGTCGTCATCGGCTCGCGCAGCACGGACCGGGCGCAGACCGCCGCGACGGAAATAGCGGCCGGCCTGGACGGCCGCCGGCCGTCTATCCGGGGCATGGCCAACGCGGACGCGGCCGCCGCGGCGGACGTGGTGATCGTCGCCGTGCCGTGGGACGGCCATCGTGATCTGCTGACGGCGTTGGCCGGCCCGCTCACCGGCAAGATCGTGATCGACTGCGTGAACCCGCTGGGCTTCGACAAGCGCGGCGCCTACCCGCTCCGGGTGGAGGAGGGCAGCGCCGCGGAACAGGCCGCCGCGGTGCTGCCGGGCAGCCGGGTGGTCGGCGCGTTCCACCACGTGTCCGCGGTGGTGCTGCTGGATCCCAACGTGGCCACGGTCAACCTGGATGTGATGGTGCTCGGTGACGACCGGGAAGCTACCGACCTGGTCCAGGCGCTGGCCGCGCGCATCCCCGGGGTGCGCGGCATCTACGCCGGCCGGCTGCGCAACTGCGGCCAGGTCGAGGCGCTGACCGCGAACCTGGTCTCGGTCAACCGCCGATACAAGGTGCACGCTGGGCTGCGCCTCACCGATGTGGCTGAGCGGCTAAGCACCTAAACCTCCGAGCGTCAAGGTTGGGTTGACGGCCGACCGTGCGTCAACTTAGGATTGACGCATGGTGGCAAGCCCAGTTTCCCTCGATACCCTCATCAGCTTCGTCAAGGTCCAGCGCCTCAAGGGGAGCGCCTTGGACAACCTGGCCGACGCGGTCGCGGTCGGCGAGCACCTCGGCGAGCAGGCGGACAGCCTGATCGGCCACTTCGTAGACCAAGCCCGCCGGTCCGGCGCGTCCTGGAGCCAGATCGGCACCAGCATGGGCGTCAGCAAGCAGGCCGCACAGCAGCGATTCGTACCGCGCGGCCCGGACCAGGGTCCGTTCGTGCCGGGAGACTTCTCCCGGTTCACCGCGCGGGCGCGCAACGTGCTGACGGCCGCGGAGGACCACGCCCGGGCGGCGGACAGCGCCGTGATCGGCAGCGACCATCTGGCCCTCGGCCTGTTCGCCGAGCCGAACGGGCTGGCCGCCAAAGCCATCGTTGCGTTCCGCGTCACCGAGCAGCAAGTCCGGGGCGCGCTCGGCGCACCAGAGCAAGCCGAGTCGGCCGGGGCACCAGAGCAAGCCGAGTCGGTCAGCGCACCAGAGCAAGCCGAGTCGGCCGGGGCACCAGAGGCTGGCGCCAGCCGGATACCCCTCGGCCCCGGGGCGACCGCGTCGCTGCACGGCGCGCTTCGTGCGGCGCTGCGCCTGGGGCACAACTTCATCGGCACCGAGCACATCCTGATCGGGCTGCTCGACGAGCACGACGCGACGGCCAGCGCGCTGGCCGGCTTGGGCCTGGACAAGTCCCAGGTGGAGCGCCAGCTGCTCAGCCAGCTCGCCGCGATCCAGGCCACCCTGGGCTAGCCGGCCGCGCCCTCCTGGCCCGGCACGGTGGCGGTGCCAACGATGTACCAGGAGACCGGGGTCCGGGCTTCCGGGAACAGGAAGCTACCGAGCCGCTCGATGCAGAACCCGGCCTCTTCCACCGCCCTGGCCGTGTCCCGGCCGAGATGGCAGCCGCCGAACAGCCGGGGCCAGATGGTGGCGTCGAGCGCGTCCTGGATCCGGGCCTGCCCGGCCGGGCCAGCCCGGACGTGTTCCAGGAAGCACAGTCGTCCACCGGGCCGGAGCACGCGGCGGATCTCCCGCAGCGCCGCGGCCTGGTCCGGGACCGTGCACAGGACACAGCCGACCAGGGCGGCGTCGTAGCTGGCGTCGGCCGGGGGCAGCGCGCTGGCCAGCCCGTCGGTCACCGTGATGGGCACCGGCGCGGTGCGCGCGGCCACAGCGGCGAGCCGGCGCAGCCGGGGTTCCGGCTCGACCGCGAGCACGTCGGTGACCGCGGCGGGGTAGTAACCGAAGCTAGCCCCGGTGCCGGCGCCTACCTCGATGACCCGTCCGGCCAGGCCTGCAGGTGGGCCCGGTGGGTGGCCAGGCCGCCTGCTTCCACGGCCCGGCTGAGCGCCGGGAAGACCCGGGCGAAGACCGGGCGCCGGACGGCCTCGGCTGGGCCGCCCCTCATGAGCCCGCACCGGCCAGCACGGCCACCGCGGCGTCCCAGGAGAATGCCCCGGGGGCCAGGTGCCACTGCGCCATCAGCCCGTAGAGCCCGGCGCTGAACAGCCGGGCGGCCAGCGCCGGATCGGTGCCCGGTGGCCATTCCCCGGCCCGCACCCCGGCCGCGATCAGCTCCTCCAGTTGCTGCTGCGACCGGGCGTCCCCGGCGCGGACGGCGGCCCCGAGGGCCGGTTCGTGCGCGGCGAGCGCGCGGGCTTCCATCAGCACCCGGCAGGTGTCCGGCTCGGCCTGGACATGGGCCGCGATCGCGGCCGCGACCGCGTGCAGCACCCGCCGCGGTGACCGGCGATCGGCCTCGGGCAGCGCGGCGATGGCCGCGTCCATCCGCTGCCCGGCGCCGCAGTCCCACTCCTCGTGCAGCGCCAGGAACAGCGTTTCCTTGCTCGCGAAGTACAGGTACGGGGTGCCCTTGGACACTCCGGCCTGGGCCGCGACATCAGCCATCGTCGTGGCGTGGTAGCCGGAGCGGGCGAAACAGGCCAGCCCGGCCGCGATGATCTGCTCGCGCCGCGCGGCTCGCGCCTGCTCAGCGATCTTCGGCACGCCGCACCGTCCCGGCCCGGGCCCGGCGGCGCCGCCACAGCACGGCGACGCCGGCCGCGGGCACAGGCAGAGCAGCAAGCACAGCAGGCACGGGTCCAGCCGGTCCATCCAGTCCGGCTCCGCCCGGCCGACCGCCAGCGCGGCGGCACCGGGCAGCGCGGCGGCACCGGGCAGCGCGGCGGCACCGGGCAGATCGGCGGCACCGGGCAGATCGGCGGTCAGCCGGGCCAGCTCCGGCCAGGTGCGCGCGGCGTACACGGTGTGCACCCGGTCGCCGTGCTCGACGGCCGTCAGCCGCCCGTCCGCGAACGCGTCATTGAGCTGCCGGGCGACCGCGTCCCGGTCGGCATCCGAGGCCAGCACCGCTGGTACGTCAGGCGGGCTCATCGCCATCGCCTCCCCACAATAAATGACTGACCACTCAGTCATTTATAAAACAGACCGCGCCCCCCGTCAATCCCCCAGCATGCTTAACGCCAGTCCCCGAACTCGCCCCCGGCCGGAACCCGGTCTGCGGGGCAGGGATTCGCCGCGCAGGGGTGCGGAGCCCGCGGGGGAGGCGGGACTCGCCGCCACATCAGTCACACCGGCACCCGGCCGACCTGGGCTGTCCCACATCGCACGCGAAACGTACCGGAAGCCGCCCGATTTGCCACGTATGTCTGTGTCAACCGCGTGCCAAGTCAGCGTGGGTGGGCGTTGTGCCATGATCACGATGCCTGCCTCGGCGGTGGCCGGGTGGTGGCGGGCGGCTCGGAGTGGTTGAGGGCGTTCAGTGTGGGCTGGGCAGGACCTGGATGCCGGGGCGGAGCTGGCTGAACACCGGTTCGTAGCTCGAGCCTTGCTCGGTGACCAGGGTGGCGTAGCAGGCCCGGCCGGCGGGCGCGGCGATCGCGTACTGCAGCACGGTCAGCGACCGGCCGCCCACGCTGGCCTGGTCGTAGCTGAGCAGCGCGGTCCGGCCGTCCACCGTGGTCTGGCCGAGCTGGGTGTTGCCGGCGTTGGCCGCGGTGAATTCCTGCTCGCTGAGCGTGGTCAGCCCGGTCGCCGGGCTGGTGCCCGACGGGAAGTGGGCCGGCCCGCAGTACAGCGACGTGAGCGCCCCGGTCCCGGAGCCACCGGTGCCCGGGGCGGCGACGTCCACCGAGTCTGCCTCGCCGCGGCCGGGGACGAGCGGGGCTAGTTGCGCCGCGGCGGCCCGGCCCAGGCCCAGGTCGTGCAGAGCGCGGCGGAACGCGGCCCCGCGCACGGTGACCCAGCTGTCCGGGATGGCCATCCGCAAGCCGTCGGCGGCGGTGCCGACCATTTTGTGCCCGGCCGGCGCGGAACTGGCCGCGGTCATCACCGGCCTGCTCACCGCCGCGTACATGGCCTGCTCGGCCTGGGTGGAGCTGCTGGCGCCGGACGAGCAGCCAGCCAGGATCACAGCGCCGAGGGCGGCGACGGCGGGCGCCAGGAACACGCTAGGCCGACGCCTCATCCGTGGTCCTCCGCTACCGTCCGCAGTCGCTTCGCGGAGAAGATACTAGGTGCCCGGAATCGGGATATGTGCCCGAATAGGTAATTCTGGCCGCCAGGCAAGGCCGGCCGGCGCGGCAAGGCCGGCCGCGCAGCAGGGCCGGCCGCGCGGCTCTGGCCAGCCAAGTCCGTCCGGACACGACCCTGGCCGGGCCAGGCCGTCCGCACGCGGCCCTGGCCCGGCCAGGGCCGCGTGCGGCGGCTCAGCGGTAGGAGTGTTCCGCGTCCGGGAACGCGCCGCCGACCACGTCCGTGGCGAAGGCCCGCGCGGCCTGGCCGAGCTGGCCGGCTACGTCCGCGTACCGCTTGACGAACTTGGGCGTGCGGGGGCTGAGCCCGGCCATGTCCTGCCAGACCAGCACCTGCGCATCACAGTCCGGCCCGGCGCCGATGCCGATGGTCGGGATGGACAGCGCCGCGGTCACCCGGGCGGCCAGTTCTGCGGGCACGCACTCGAGCACCACGGCGAACGCGCCGGCCACCTCCATCGCCTTGGCGTCGTGCAGCAGCCGTTCACCGTCCTCGCCGCGGCCCTGCACCCGGTACCCGCCGAACGCGTTGACCGACTGCGGGGTGAGTCCCAGGTGGGCCATGACCGGGATGCCCGCCGCGACCAGTTCCTCGGCCTGGCGCAGCACCCGGTGGCCGCCTTCCAGCTTGACCGCGTGCGCCCCGGCCTCCTTGAGGAACCTGATGCCGGTGGCCAGCGCCGCCTCGGGCGATGACTGATAGGAGCCGAACGGGAGGTCGGCCACGATCAGAGCCCGGCTGGTGCCGCGGACCACGGCCGCGGTGAGCGGGATGAGGTCGTCCACCGTCACCGGGATCGTCGTGTCGTGCCCGAACACCACCATCCCGGCCGAGTCGCCGACCAGCAGCACCGGGATGCCCGCGTCGTCGAAGACCCGGGCGACGAGCGCGTCGTAGGCGGTGAGCATGGGCCATTTCTCGCCGCGGACCTTGGCCGCGGCGAGGTCGTTGATGGTGACCCGGCGGGCGGTGCGGCCGCCGTACAGCGGCTCGGGCCGCCTGGCGCCGGGCGAGGCGCTGGGAAAGGAGTCGGCCGAAGCGCCGGCTGGGGCGCCGGCTGACGGAAGACTGCCTGACGGTACTGGGGCTGGCGCATCGGTCCGCGCTCCGGTCGCGGCCATGCCCGAGCCCCCGGAAGGGGCGTTCATGCTGGATCCTCCATGTCTCGTGGCGCCACCGCGGCGTCCCCGGACGATTTCGATGATGGCACGGACCGGGCGGTGCGGGTAACCCTGAAGTTCATCGCCGCACCCGGGAATCTTTTCCGATACGGGCTAGTTCCGTATCGATAGCTTCCCCGGCCCGCCTCGCGCGCGCCCGGGTACGACAATCACAGAACAGAAGGACGTCAATGGATCATCGCAACGCCGATCTCCAGTCCGCTGTCGCTGACCGCATCTACCGTCGCCGGTGGGCCATCCTCGGCGTGCTCGTCATCAGCCTGATCGCCATCGTGCTGGACAACACGGTGCTGAACGTCGCGCTGAAGACGATCGCCGAGCCCACAGTGGGCCTCGGTGCGAGCCAGAGTCAGCTGGAGTGGGGGATCAACTCATACACGCTGGTGTTCGCCGGCCTGCTGTTCACCTTCGGCGTGATCGGCGACCGGATCGGGCGCAAGCGGATGCTGATGATCGGGATGGCGGCGTTCGGCATCTTCTCCCTGCTGACCGCCTACTCGAAGAGCCCCGATCAGCTCATCTTCGCCCGGGCCGCGATGGGCCTGGGCGCCGCGGCGGTCATGCCGCAGACGCTGTCCATCATCTCGAACGTGTTCGACCCGCGGGAGCGGGCCCGGGCCATCGGCATCTGGGCCACCGCCGTGGGCATCGGGGTCGCCATCGGCCCAATCGTGGGCGGCCTGCTGCTCGCGCACTTCTGGTGGGGCTCCGTCTTCCTGATCAACGTCCCGCTCACCGCGGTGGGCGTGATTGCGATCCTGCTGCTGGTGCCAGAGTCCAAGAACCCCAACCCGGGCCGGATCGACTACCTGGGCGTGCTGCTGTCCATCGTGGGCCTGGTGCTCGTGGTGTACGGCATCATCCAGGGCGGCGAGAAGGGCACCTGGATCCACTGGGACGTGCTCGGCGCCACCGTGGCCGGGCTGGCCGTGCTGGCCGTGTTCGCCTGGTGGGAGAGCCGGCTCAGCCATCCGTCATTGGACGTGAAGCTGTTCCGCGACCCGCGGCTATCGTCCGCGGTGGGCGCGCTCGGCCTGGTCTTCTTCGGCATGATGGGGGCGCTGTTCTTCCTCAGCTTCTACCTGCAGAGCGTGCGCGGTTACACGCCGCTGCAGGCGGGCCTGCTGACCGTGCCGTTCGCGGCCGGCCAGATGCTGATGGCGCCGCGCAGCGCGAAGCTGGTCCGCCGGTTCGGTACCAAGGCGGTCGCCGCCAGCGGGCTGATCACCGTGACGATCGCGCTGGCCGGCTACCAGTTGCTCGGGGTGAGCACGCCGATCTGGGTGCTGGGCGTGATCTTCTTCGTGCAGGGCGCGGGCATGGGCAGCGTGATGCCGCCCGCCACCGAGGCGGTCATGTCCGTGGTGCCCAGAGAGCGGGCCGGATCCGGGTCGGCGCTGACCAACACGGCCCGCCAGGTGTTCGGTGCGCTGGGCGTCGCGCTGCTCGGCTCGATCCTGGCCCAGGTGTACCGGAACCAGCTGAACCCGCACCTGACCGCGCTGCCCGTCGCGGCCCGGGACGCCGCGGCCGGCTCGATCACCGCCACGCAGACCGCGGCCTCCCGGCTGGGCGGCGCGGGGCTGCGGCTGGACAGCTTCGCGGACGACGCGTTTGTGCACGCCATGCACGTGACGACGATCATCTCGGCGGTTATCACGCTGGTCGGCGCGCTGGTTGTGCTGGCGTGGATGCCCGGCCGCACGGCGGCCCGCACCGGGCTGGCCGAGGAGACGCCCCGCGCCGAACTGGCCGACGAGACCGGGCACGAAGACACCGTGGTCGCGGACATCCCCGCCGCGCTCCGCGCTGAGGCCGCGCTCCGCGCTGAGGCGGCGCTCGGCACCGAGGCGGCGCTCGGCACTGGGGCGGCGCTCGGCGCCGAGGCCGCGACGGAAGGCTGATCCGATGCCTACCGCACCTGCCAGCACGATCGCTGACCAGACGCCCGGGACGGCGGCCGAGCACCGCCGCCCCGGGCGGCCGCGCAGCGAGCGGGCCGATCGCGCGATCATCGACGCGGCGCTCAGCCTGTTCGCCGAGCACGGCGTGGAAGGGCTGTGCATCGAGGAGGTGGCGGCCCGCGCCGGAGTCGGCAAGGCCACCATCTACCGCCGCTGGCCGGGCAAGGAGGACCTGCTGCTCGACGCCCTGGCCGCGCTCAAGACGCCGTTTCCCGAACCGCGCGGCGAGTCGGTCCGCACCGACCTGGTGGCGCTGCTGAACGCCATGGCGGCCGACTACGCCGACCCGCGCCGGGCCCGGTCGTTCGCCTTGATGCTCGGCGAGGGGGCCAAGTTCCCCCGGCTCATGTCGAGATACGTAGAGACGGTGGTCGAGCCGCGCCGCGAGGTGCTCCGGAGCGTGCTGCGCCGGGGCGTGGCCAGCGGCGAGCTCCGCCCGGACATCGACGTTGAGGTGGCGCTGTTCATGCTGACCGGCGCGGTGCTGGCCCGCGGCAAGCACCAGCCGGAAGGCATCGCCGAAGGGTTCGCCGAGCGGGTGGTGGACGAACTGCTCCGCGGCCTGAGCATGGGTTAACGGGTCCACCGGAGCGATTTTGCCGGGGAGGCGGGGCACGCCGGAGGCGTGTTCCCGCCGAGTCGGCGATCCCAGGAGGGTCCAGGGGGGTCGTTGGCACGGGGTGAAATGGCGGGGGGTCCAGGGGGGTCGTTGGCACGGGGTGAAATGGCGGGGGGTCCAGGGGGGTCGTCCCCCCGGACCAATACTGCGTGACAGACTCGGACCGTGCGGCGCCCATTCCGTCAGGTCGATGTGTTCAGCACCGTCCCGTATCGCGGCAATCCGCTCGCCGTCGTCCTCGACGCGGACGGGCTGAGCCCGGCCGACATGCAGCAGTTCGCGAACTGGATGAACCTGTCCGAAACCACGTTCGTGCTGCCGCCGTCCACCGGGCAGGCGGACTACCGGGTGCGGATCTTCACCCCGGCCGCGGAGTTGCCGTTCGCCGGGCACCCCACCCTCGGCACCTGCCACGCCTGGCTGGACGCGGGCGGCCGGCCGGCCAGGCCGGAGGTGTGCGTGCAGGAATGCGGGGCTGGCCTGGTCCGGATCCGGCAAACCGAGGGCGGGCTGGCGTTCGCCGCCCCGCCGCTGGTCCGGTCCGGTCCAGTCGAGGAACCGCTGGCCGAACGCGTCGCCGCCCAGCTCGGCATCGGCCGCACCGACATGGTCGATCTGGCCTGGGCGGACAACGGCCCGGGCTGGGTCGCCGTCCTGCTGCCGACGGCCGAAGCCGTCCTGGC
Organism: uncultured Actinomycetes bacterium; assembly: GCA_963717125.1. Classification (GTDB taxonomy): domain Bacteria; phylum Actinomycetota; class Actinomycetes; order Streptosporangiales; family Streptosporangiaceae; genus RYN-230. Next base: position 59,053 of record CAVQVG010000007.1, on the reverse strand, counting down.
GTTGCGCCCCGGGGTGGTTGACCTGGACATCGGGGTGGTCGGGCCCTACCCGGCCGGCGGGCCCGCCGCGTTCGAGGTACGCGCGTTCTTCCCCAACGGCGGCAGCACGGTCGAGGACCCGGTGACCGGCAGCCTGAACGCCGCGCTGGCCGGCTGGCTGCTCGGCAGCGGCCGGGCCACCGCCCCCTACCTGGCTAGCCAGGGAACGGCGCTGGGCCGGGCCGGCCAGGTGCACCTCAGCCAGGATCCGGACGGTCAGATCTGGGTCGGCGGCGCGGTGCGCAGCCGCGTCTCAGGCTACGCAGACATGTAGGCGTAGGACGGGCTGGTCCCGGGAATCCAACTCGGTGCATGCCGGAACTCTCGGCTGGAGGGCGGTCGGACCATGGACCTGACGGACGAGTGGGCCGGACTGCTCCGCACCGAGGGCGCGGGCTACGCGGGGGTGGCGCTGGCCAACATCAAGCATGAGTTCCCCGCCGCGATGCGGCACCTGATGACCGGGCCCGGTGATTTCCCGTACCGGCCGCGGGCCCGCACCCCGGTGTTCTACGGCAGCCACGACTGGCACTCCTCGGTGCAGATGCACTGGGCCCTGCTGCGGTTGCTGCGCCAGGTCCCGGACGTGGCCCGCGGCGGGGAGATCCGGGCCGCGCTGGGCGCCCAGTTCACCCCGGTGGCGCTGGCCCACGAAGCCGACTTCATCGCCGGGCCGGACGCGTCCACCGAGCGCCCGCAGGGCTGGGGCTGGGCGCTGGCCCTGGTCCACGAGGCGGCGAGCTGGGATCACCCGGACGGGCTGAAGTGGGCCAGCTCGATGGCCCCGCTGGCCGAGGCGCTGGTCAGCTGCTTTCTGCGCTGGCTGCCCGGGCAGGTCTACCCGGTGCGGTACGGCACCCGCCGGGGCAGCGCGTTCGCCCTGTCGCTGGCCTGGCCGTTCGCCGTGGCGCGGGCCGCCGCCGGGGACCCGGCGCTGCGCGAGGCGATCGCGGCCCGGGCCATGGGCTGGTTCAGCGCGGACATCATGTACCCGGCCGACTGGGAGCCGTCCGGGGACGACTCCCTGTCGCCCGCGCTCACGGAGGCCGAGCTGATGTCCCGCATCCTGCCCCGGGCCGACTTCGCGGAATGGCTGACCATGTTCCTGCCCGGCATCGAGTGGGGCCGGCCGGCCACCCTGTTCACCCCCGCGGCGGCCGGCGACGGCACCGACGGGCTGGCCGCCCAGCTGCACGGCCTGAACGCGAGCCGGGCCTGGTGCTGGCGGCGGATCGCGGACGCGCTGCCGCCCGGCGACCCGCGCGCCGAGCCGGCCCGGGCGGCGGCCCGGCAGCACGCCAAGGCGGCGCTACCCTACGTGGTCGGCGGCGACTACCAGCTGGAACACTGGCTCGTCGGCTATGCCGTACTAATGCTCACTGGCTGAACGCCCGTTGGTTGTACTGCCGCCGTGCAGATCACTCGGCCGGCGTGGCCGGACGTGGCTCGCGCCAGCGGTTGGTGATCGGCAGCCGCCGGTCCCGGCCGAAGTTGCGGGGCGTGATCTTCGGGCCGGGCGGGTACTGCCGCCGCTTGTACTCGGCCCGGTCCACCAGCTGGATCACCCGGTCCACCAGGGCGGGGTCGTGCCCGGCCGCGACCAGCTCGGCCGCGCCCATGTCCTTCTCCACGTAGTCGTCGAGCAGCGGGTCCAGCACGCTGTAGTTGGGCAGCGAATCGGTGTCCAGCTGGCCGGGGGCGAGTTCCGCGCTGGGCGGCTTGGTGATGGAGTTCTCCGGGATCGGCGGCGTCTCGTCGCGCGCCGCCGCCTGGTCGTTGCGCCACCGGGCCAGCTCCCACACCAGCGTCTTGAGCACGTCCTTGATCGGGCCGAAGCCGCCCGCCGAGTCGCCGTACAGGGTGGAGTACCCGGTGGCGATCTCGCTCTTGTTCCCGGTGGTGAGGACGAGGTGCCCGGCCGCGTTGCTCAGCCCCATCAGGATCACGCCGCGGATCCGGGACTGCAGGTTCTCGGCGGCCAGCCCGGTCAGGTGCAGCTCGGCCTCGAACGCGTTGACCATGGGCGCGATCGGCGCCGTCCTGGCGGTCGCTCCCTGCCGTTTGGCCAGGTCCTCCGCGTCGCCGACCGAGTGCTCCGAGGAGTACTGGCTGGGCATCAGCACCACGTTCACCTGCTCCGGGCCGAGCGCGTCGGTGGCGATGGTGGCCACCAGCGCGGAATCGATCCCGCCGGACAGGCCCAGGATCACCGAGCGGAACCCGTTCTTCCGCGCGTAGTCGCGAACCCCGATGACCAGGGCCGCGTACACCTCGGCCAGTGGTTCCAGCCGCGGCCAAATGGCCGGCTCCGCCGGCCTCGACGCGGAGCGGCGATCGGGGGGTTCCGGGGGGTCGTCCCCCCGGGTCAGTACAGCCGGCCGGGACGGCCGTTCCGGCTGGGGCAAAACCGCTCGGGTGATGGTCATGGTTGTGCCGTCAAACGCGTCGGCCGGGCGGTCGGCCGGCAGCGGGCCGGTGGCCGCGGGCAGGTCCAGGTCGGCGACCAGCAGGGTCTCCTCGAACTGCGGGCCACGGGCGAGCAGCTCGCCGTTGGCGTCCACGATGATCGAGTCCCCGTCGAAGACCAGCTCGTCCTGGCCGCCCATCATGTTGACGTAGGCCAGCGCGGCGCCCGCCTCGCGGGCCCGCCGGGCGACCAGCTGGAAGCGCGCGTCGCTCTTGTCCCGCTCGTACGGGGAGGCGTTCGGCACCACCAGCAGCCCGGCGCCCGCCTGCCGGGTGACCGCGACCGGCCCGCCGTCCTGCCACAGGTCCTCGCAGATGGCGATGGCCACGTCCACGGCGCCGCCGGCGGCGGCCGGGACGCGGACCACCGGCAGGCAGTTGCCCGGCACGAAGTACCGGTACTCGTCGAACACCCCGTAGTTAGGCAGGTGGTGCTTGGCCGTGCTGACCACGACCCGGCCGCCGTGCAGCAGCGCGGCCGCGTCGAGCGGCGCGCCGGCCGGTACGCCGACCCGCGCAGCCAGGCCGGCCTGGCGGCCCAGGTACCCGGTGACCACGGCGATGTCACCGAGCCCGGCCGCGTCCAGCCGCCGCGCGGTGTCCTCCAGCGTGGCGAGGGACGCGGTCACGAACGAGGCGCGCAGCGCGAGGTCTTCGACCGGGTACCCGGTGAGCATCATCTCCGGGAACACGACCAGGTCGGCGCCGGCCGCCACGGCGCGGTGGGTCCACTCCAGCACCGCCGCCGCGTTCCCGGTCAGGTCACCAACGGTCGAGTTCGCCTGGGCGAGGGCGATCCGCAGCCTGGTCACCCGTTTACTGTATGCGGCCGTGAGCGGCCCGCAGCGGGCCGGCCTGCTCGGCCCGGACCAGGCTGACCCCGCCCGGCTCCTGGTAGCTCACCCTCGATCAGCGGTTCGAATTTTTGCCCTCATGAGGGCAAAAATTCGCACCACTGATGTATTCGACGAGCGTCGAGCGGCTGGCCACCGTGCTGGGCCGCCCGGCGGGCACGGCGGGGAGCGTGCCGCCGGGGCACGACGCGTGGGTGGTTGGCGACGAGCCCGCGACGCTGATCGACTGGGCTGGGGCCAGCAGCTACGCCCGGTAGCGGCCGCCGCGCCGCCGCCTGGTAGCGGCCGCCGCGCCGCCGCCCGGCAGTAGGCCTGTCCGGCCTGCCGCGAGTAGACTCGCGGGTGGCTTTGTAACGCCCTGGTAACACGATCGCGAGAGACTGGCGCCCGGGCGCAGCCTCGGTCAGCCGATATGCTGTGCTGCCCGCATCCACGCAGGTGTAAGCCGCTGACCAGCAAGGACAGGCTGTCATGGACAGGCAGGAAGAATTCGTCCTCCGCACCCTGGAGGAACGCGACATCCGTTTTGTCCGGCTGTGGTTCACCGACGTCCTCGGTTACCTGAAATCGGTCGCGGTCGCCCCGGCCGAACTCGAGGGCGCCTTCGCCGAGGGCATCGGGTTCGACGGCTCGGCGATCGAGGGCTTCGCCCGGGTCTACGAGGCGGACATGATCGCCAAGCCGGACGCGTCCACGTTCCAGTTGCTGCCCTGGCGGGGCGAGGCGTCGGGGGTCGGCCGGATGTTCTGTGACATCCGGATGCCGGACGGCTCGCCGTCCTACGCCGATCCGCGGTACGTGCTGAAGCGGGCCCTGGGGCACGCGGCCGATCTCGGCTTCACCTTCTACACCCACCCCGAGGTGGAGTTCTTCCTGCTCAAGGAGAAGCCCGCGGCGGGCACCGCGCCGCAGCCGATCGACACCGGCGGCTACTTCGACCACACCCCGCACAGCGTCGCGCACGACTTCCGGCACGTGTCCATCCAGATGCTGGAGAGCATGGGCATCTCGGTGGAGTTCAGCCACCACGAGGGCGGGCCGGGCCAGCAGGAAATCGACCTGCGGTACGCGGACGCGCTGACCACGGCCGACAACATTATGTCGTTCCGGCTGGTCATGAAGGAGGTGGCGCTCCAGCAGGGGGTGTACGCGTCCTTTATGCCGAAGCCGTTCACCGAGTACCCCGGCTCCGGTATGCACACCCATATGTCGCTGTTCGAGGGTGACCGTAATGTGTTCTACGAACCGGGCGCGGAATTCCAGCTGTCCAAGCTCGGCCGGGCGTTCATCGCCGGACTGCTCCGGCACGCGGCCGAGATCACTGGGGTCTGTAACCAGTGGGTCAACTCTTATAAGCGGCTGTGGGGCGCGGCGGAAGTTACCGCCGGGGCTGGCGGAGAGGCGCCCGCGTACATTTGCTGGGGGCACAACAACCGGTCCGCTCTGGTCCGGGTGCCGATGTACAAGCCGCACAAGGGAAATGCCACCCGTGTCGAGTTTCGCTCGGTAGACTCGGCTTGCAACCCTTACCTTGCGTTCGCGGTGATCCTGGAAGCAGGTCTGAAAGGAATCGAGGCCGGCTACGAGTTGCCGCCCGGCGCCGAGGATGACGTCTGGGCGCTCACCTCGGCCGAGCGGCGCGCGCTGGGCATCTCGCCGCTACCGCAGAGCCTGGATGAGGCGATCACGGCGATGCAGGACAGCGAACTGGTAGCCGAGGCTCTCGGCGAGCACGTCTTCGACTTCTTCTTGCGCAACAAGCGCGCCGAGTGGCGCGAGTACCGGCATCAGGTCACCCAGTTCGAACTGGACCGGTACTTGCCGGTGCTGTGACGGTGAGTCAGTGCTATGGGGGGTAACCAGGGCTGGGGCGGCGGGCCGCGACAGGGATCGGGGTTAGGGGCAGCGTGTTCTGGGTGGGCGTGCTCGGGCCATTACTGGTTCGGGCTGATGGCGCGGACGTAGTCGTCCCAGCGCCGAAACAGCGGGTGATCCTGGCCGCGCTGGCGCTCCGGGCTGGGCAGGTGGCCTCCTACGACGAGCTGGCCGAGTTCATCTGGGACGGGACGCCGCCGTCCGGTGACCGGGTGGCCATCCGCAACTACGTGAGGCGGCTCCGGCAGATCCTCGGCCCGGTGGCCGGGCGCCGGATCGTGACCCGTGACCCTGGCTACGCGCTCGAGGCGGAGCCGGACGAGGTGGACGCGCTGTGGTTCACCGCGCTGTGCGCCCGCGGCGGCGAGGCGGTCGGCCGCGGCGCCGCGGCCACCGGTACCCAGGCGGCCTGGGATGTGCTCAGCGAGGCGCTGGCCCTGTGGCGCGGCAACCCGCTGGTGGACGTGCCGTCGAACGTCCTGATCACCGCCGAGGTGCCCCGGCTCGACGCGCTCCGGATGCAGGCCCAGGAATGGCGGATGGACGCCGGTCTGGCCCAAGGCCGGCACTCCGAACTGGTCGGTGAGCTGACCCAGCTGGCCCTGGACCACCCCTGGCGGGAGCGGTTCCACGCCCAGCTCATGCTGGCGCTGTACCGCTGCGGGCGGCAGGCCGAGGCGCTCGCCGCCTACCAGCGCACCCGCCGCATGCTGGTGGACGAGCTGGGCGTGGAGCCGGGCCGGGAGCTGCGCGACCTGCAGGCGGGCATCCTGGCCGGCGATCCTGGCCTGGCCGCCCCCGGTCCAACGCTGGCCAGCTTCCGGCTGACCGGGAACCCGCCGCAGCCGGCCGGGCCCCGGTCCGCGAGCGCGGCGCCGGGCCGCACCGCCCCGGGCAGCACCGCCCCGGCCAGCACCGCCCCGGGCAGCGCGGCAGCGGCCAGCGGCGCGGCGGGTGGCCCGGCAGCGGGCAGCGCTAAACCGGGCGGCGCCCGGCCCGGTGGTGGGCGGCCGGGTGGCGGGCACCCTGGCCGGGAGGAGTCCCGGGCGGCGGCCGCGGGACGGCCCAGGGCGGCCGGTGCGGCCCGCGGCCGCGGTGCGCCTGGAGAGCCGGTGACCGGCACCCGGGGCAGCGGCCGCGGCCCGCTGCGCGACGCCGCCGCGCCCGCCGCCGGGGCGGCCGACGCCGCCGCCGAAGGGTCACCAGCCGCCGGGCCGACCGGCCCAGCCGCCGCCGGGCCGGTCGGCCCGGCCGCCGAGCGGGCCGCCGGCGGCGCGGGCAGCCCAGCCGCCGCGCCGGTCGTGCCGCGGCAGCTACCCGCGGGGGTGGCGCACTTCGCCGGGCGGACCGCGCAGCTGGCTGAGCTGCGGGCCTGGCTACAGGACGCCGGATCATCGGATGAGGCGGTCCGGGTGCTGGTCATCGGGGGGACGGCCGGGGCCGGTAAGACGGCGCTGGCGGTGCACTGGGCGCATCAGTCGGCGGCCGAGTTCCCGGACGGGCAGCTGTACGTGAACCTGCGCGGGTTCGACCCCTCAGGCACGCCGGTGGCCGCGGCGGACGCGCTGCGCTGGTTCCTCGGCGCGTTCGGGGTGACCGAGGAGCAGATCCCGAACAGCGTGGATGCCCAGGCGGCGCTGTACCGCAGCGTGCTGGCGGGCAAGCGGGTGCTGGTCATCCTGGACAACGCGCGGGACGCCGCCCAGGTGCGGCCGCTGCTGCCGGGCAGCCCGTCCTGCCTGGTCCTGGTGACCAGCCGGGCGCGGCTGCCGGGGCTGGCCGCCACCGAGGGGGCGCGGCTGCTGCCGCTGGACGTGCTGACCGGCACCGAGGCGCGCGAACTCCTGGCGGGCCGGCTGGGCGAACGGGCCAGCGCGGAGGCGGACGCGGCCCGCCAGCTGACCGAGTCGTGTTCCCGGCTGCCGCTGGCGCTGAGCATCGTGGCCGCGCGGGCGGCGGCGCGGCCGTTGATGCCGCTGATGGAGCTGTCGCGTGAGCTGGCTGACGCGCAGGGCCGGCTGGACGCGCTGGACGCGGGGGATCCGGTGGCCAGCATCCGGGCGGTGTTCTCCTGGTCGTGCCAGCAGCTGAGTGAGCCGGCCGCCCAGTTGTTCCGGCTGCTCGGGCTGCACGCGGGCCCGGATGTGACGATCCCGGCGGCGGCCAGCCTGGCCGCGGTCGCGCCCGCTGAGGCCGCGGCGGCGGTGGCGGAACTGGCCGATGCGCACCTGATCGCCGAGCACGCCCCAGGACGGTACGCGTTCCATGACCTGCTCCGCGCCTACGCCGCCGACCTGGCGGGCACCAGCGATTCGGGGGAGCTGCGCCGCGAAGCGGTGCACCGGGTGCTGGATCACTACCTGCATACGGCGTGCGCGGGCGCCCGGCTGCTCAACCCGGCCCGGCCGCGGCTGCCGGTGGCGCCGCCCCGGCCGGGGGTGAGCCCGGAGATCCTGACGTGCGCGGCGGATGCGCAGGAGTGGTTCGCGGCCGAACGCCAGGTCCTGCTGGCGGCCATCGGCCAGGCCGAGGAGGCGGGTTTCGAGACCTATGCCTGGCAGCTGCCGTGGGCGGTGTGGCTGTTCTTCGACCGGGAGGGCTACTGGCACGATCAGGTGGCCATCCAGCTGACCGCGATCGGGGCGGCCAAGCGGCTGGGTGACCGGGCCGCGCAGGCGCACGTCTACCGGGATCTGAGCGCCACCTACAGCCGGCTTGGCTCGCTGGCCGAAGCGCGGGTGTACTGCACCCAGGCGCTGGACCTGCACCATGAGCTGGGGGACCGGCTCGGTGAGGCGCGGGCGCACAACGACATCATGATCCTGGCCGAGCGGCAGGGCCGGCTGGCCGAAGCGCTGGGCCACGCGCAGCTGGCGCTGGCGCTGTACCGGCAGGAAGGCTACGAGCCGGGCCTGGCCAAGATGCTCAACGGGGTTGGCTACATCCACGCCCAGCTGGGGGAATACCAGCAGGCGCTGGAGTTCTGCCAGCAGGCACTGAGCATGAACCGGGGCCGGGGTGACCCGCTGAACGAGGGCGCCACCTGGGACAGCGTCGGCTACGTGCTGTTCCACCTGGGCCGCTTCGACGAGGCGATCAGCCATATCCGCACCGCGCTGCGCACCATCGAGGGGATGGCCGGCGGCTACTACCAGACCACCATGCTGGTCCACCTGGGCGACGTCTACCACGCCACCGGCGACCTGGACCAGGCCCGGCAGGCCTGGGAACAGGCCCTGGCCATCCTGGAGCACCTGCACCACTCCGACGCCGACCAGGTCCGGGCCCGGCTGCGCGGCGACCTGCCGGAGGTTCCCGGTAGCGTGCCAGCCGCCGCGGCAGGCACGTCGATGGGTGGCCTAACCCAGGGGCACGCCGTCGGTGCGTGACGTTTACGCAGGTAGACGGCCTGAAAATAGAGGGATTTAGTGGCGCTACCGGGACGTTACCGGCCGGTCGCATGATTAACACGTGCACCTACCCCCCCCGGTGCACCCCCCTGCCGGGGCCGTCTGCGGACGGCCCCGGCGCCAACATTTCTGGGCCCTTTCGCCGCGCCGCCATCGCGCCGCATCTGGGGGGAGCCAACCGGACGGCATGCCGTTACCGTTCAGGGGTGAGCGTGCGCCGGAGGACGTCACCGGCCGGACGGCTGGCCCGGCTGGGTTTCGCTGACGCCGCCCGGACGGAACGGCTGGTCAGCGACGAACTGGCCCTGGACGCCGAGGGCGCCGACGCGGCCCTGCTGGCCGCGCTGGCCGCGGCCGCCGATCCCGACCTGGCCCTGATCACCCTGGCCCGGATGCCCCGTGACGCCGAGCTGGCCGAGGCCATGCGCGCCGACGCCGGGCTGCGCAACCGGCTCACCGCCGTGCTCGGGGCCAGCGCCGCGCTCGGCGACCACCTGGTCCGGCACCCGGCCGACTGGCACGTGCTGAGCGGCCCGGACGCGCTGCGCGGCGGCACCGCGGCCGAGGTGCGCGCCGAGCTGCTGGCCGCGGTGGGCGCCCGGCCGGATGACCCGGAACCGGTGGCCGACCCGGCCGCGGCGCCGGGCGGCAGCCCGGCCACCGCGCTGCCCGCCGCCTACCGGCGGCGGCTGCTCCAGCTTGCCGCGCGCGACCTGACCGGCGCGGTCACCGTGGACGAGACCGCCGCCGAGCTGGCCGACCTGGCCGCCGCGGCGCTGGAGGCGGCGCTGGCCATCGCCCGGTCCGAGCTGCCGGCCGGGTCGGCGCCCGCGCGGCTGGCCGTGATCGCCATGGGCAAGTGCGGCGGCCACGAGCTGAACTACGCCAGCGACGTAGACGTGATCTTCGTCACCGGTTCGGTGCTAACCCGGGGGGACGACCCCCCGGAGCCCCCCGATCGCCGCTCCGCGCCGAGCGGCGGCAAGCCGCCGCGACCATGGGGGGACGGCCCCCCGGAGCCCCCCGATCGCCGCTCCGCGCCGAGCGGCGGCCAGCCGCCGCCACCAGAGGACCGCGATCCCGAGGCGGAGGCGGCCGCGCTGCGCACCGCGACCCGGCTGGCGGCCGGGCTGATCCGGGTCTGCTCGCAGAGCACCCAGGAGGGCGCGCTGTTCCCGGTCGACCCCAACCTGCGCCCGGAAGGCCGGGACGGCCCGCTGGTGCGCACCCTGGCCAGCCACCGCGTCTACTACGAGCGCTGGGCCAAGACCTGGGAATTCCAGGCCCTGGTCAAGGCCCGGCCGGTCGCTGGCGACCTGGAACTCGGGCAGGCCTATCTGGACACGCTCAGCCCGATGGTCTGGTCGGCGGCGCAGCGGCCGAACTTCGTCGCCGACGTGCAGGCCATGCGCCGCCGGGTGATCGGCAACCTGCCCGCCACCGAGGCCGCCCGCCAGCTCAAGCTCGGCCCGGGCGGGCTGCGCGACATCGAGTTCGCGGTGCAGTTGCTGCAGCTGGTGCACGGCCGGACCGACGAGTCGCTGCGCGAACCGGGCACGCTGCCCGCGCTCGCGGCGCTGGCCCGGGGCGGCTACGTGGGCCGCGAGGACGCGGCCTCGATGGCCGCCGCCTACCGCTTCCTGCGCTCCGTGGAGCACCTGCTCCAGCTGCGCCACCTGCGCCGCACGCACACCCTGCCGGAAGATCCCGACGCGCTGCGCCGCCTCGGCCGGGCGCTGCGCCGGGCCCGGACCCGGAACGGCACCGCCGCCCCGGCCCCGCCGTCCCGGTCCGACCCGGCCGCCGAGCTGATGGCGCAGTGGCGGCAGCACGCCCGGGAAGCCCGCCGGCTGCACGAGAAGCTGTTCTACCGTCCGCTGCTGGACGCGGTGGCCCGGCTGCCCGGCGACGCGGTCCGGCTCACCCGCGCCGAGGCCGGGGCCCGGCTGGAAGCGCTCGGCTACCTGGACCCGGACGGCGCGCTGCGCCACATCGAGGCGCTGACCTCGGGCGTCTCGCGGCGCGCGGCCATCCAGCGCACGCTGCTGCCGGTGCTCCTGGAGTGGTTCGCGGACGCCGCCCAGCCGGACGCCGGGCTGCTGGCGTTCCGCCAGGTCAGCGACGCGCTCGGGGATTCGCCGTGGTACCTGCGGCTGCTCAGGGACGACACCAACGTGGCCCGCCGGATGGCCTGGCTGCTCGCCTCCAGCCGCTACGCCACTGACCTGCTGATGCGCGCGCCGGAGACGGTCGCGCTGCTCGGCTCCGACGAGCAGCTCGCGCCGCGGCCCGCCGCCGCGCTGCACGCCGAGGTGGCCGCGGTGGTGAGCCGGCACACCTCCGCGGACGTGGCGGCCCAGGCGGTCCGCGCGCTGCGCCGCCGCGAGCTGCTCCGCACCGCCGCCGCCGACCTGCTCGGGCTGACCACGGTCGAGGAGACCGAGGAGGCGCTGACCACGATCACCGCGGTCACCATCGGCGGCGCCCTGGACGCCGCCATCGCCCGGGCGGAGCGGGACGAGGGGCCGCTGCCCACCCGGCTGTGCGTGGTCGCGATGGGCCGGTTCGGCGGCCGGGAGACCGGCTACGGCAGCGACGCCGACGTGATGTTCGTGCACGAGCCGCTCCCCGGCGCCGACGAGCAGGTCGCGGCCCGGGCCGCGCACGCGGTCGCCGAGGAGCTGCGCCGGCTGCTCGCCCAGCCTGCCCCGGACCCGCCGCTGGTCGTCGACCCGTCGCTGCGCCCAGAGGGCCGCCAGGGCCCGCTGGTCCGCACGCTAGCCGCCTACCGGGCCTACTACGAGCGCTGGTCGCTGGCCTGGGAGGCGCAGGCGCTGCTCCGGGCCGAACCCGCCGCGGGCGACCGTGACCTGGGCCGCCGGTTCACCGCGCTGGCCGACGAGTACCGTTACCCGGCCGGCGGCATCGACGAGGCGTCGGTCCGCGAGATCAGGCGGCTCAAGGCCCGGATGGAAGCCGAGCGGATGCCCCGCGGCCAGGATCGGGCGCTGCACCTGAAACTCGGCCCGGGCGGCCTGTCCGACGTCGAGTGGGTGGTCCAGCTGCTGCAGCTCACGCACGCGCACGACGTGCCCGGGCTGCGCACCACGCAGACCCTGGCCGCGCTGGCCGCGGCCGAGCGGGCGGGCCTGATCGGCGCCGCGAACGCGGCCGCGCTGACCGCCTCGTGGCGGCTGGCCACCCGGATCCGCAACGCGGTGGTGCTGCTCCGCGGCCGTGCCTCCGACGTGCTGCCCGCCAAGCAGGCCGAGCTGGCCGCGGTCGCCCGCATCCTGGGCTACCCGCCGGACGCCAGCCAGGACCTGGTCGAGGACTACCGGCGGACCGCGCGCCGCGCCCGCTCCGTGATGGAACGGCTTTTCTACGGCTGAACGCCGGCTGAACTCTCCGTGATACCTCGCCCCCAGCCGAACCGGCCGCCCGGCACGGCCGTGTTACGTGATGGAGCATTGTCAAACGAAGGGGATCGTCATGCTTCGCTTCCTGCCCGCCGCCCGGATCGCGGCCTGGGTCTCGTTACCGGCCGCGTTGGTGCTAGCGGCCAGCCCGGCGCTCGCCGCCACCGGCTGGACGGTGGCCACCGCCCCACCCACAGGGGACAACGGCTACCTGTTGTCGGTCAGCGCGGACAGCGCCACTGACGCGTGGGCCGTCGGCACGGTGAACCGGTCCGGCGCAGACCCCGGGCCGCTCACCGACCACTGGAACGGCACGGCGTGGTCGCAGGCCACCCCGCCCAGCTATCCCACTACTGATCTGGTCAGCCTGGACGCGGTGAGCGCGGGCAGCACCACCGACGCCTGGGCGGCCGGGTTCACCAGGGCGGGCACCAAGGGGGAGGCGCTCCCAGCCACGGCCCACTGGAACGGCACCAGCTGGACGGCGGTGACGCCGGCCGAGTGCACCACCGGCGGGGCCACCGTGGCCAGCTACCTGCTCGGGGTGGCCGACGTGAGCCCGACCGAAGCGTTCGCGGTCGGCGAGTGCACCTCGCAGGCCACCGGGTACATCGAGCGGTGGAACGGCAGCGCGTGGTCGATGGCGACGCTGCCCGACCCGAACACCACCAACCCGGGCATGACCAAGTCGCTGAGCGCGATCTCCGCCGACTCGGCCACCGACGTGTGGGCGGTCGGCGAGTACACCATCGTCTACACCCCGACTGGGATCCGCTATGAGCCCTACTCGCTGCACTGGAACGGCAGCACCTGGTCGGTGGTGGCCATGCCGGCCGTGCCCGGCACCGACGGGCAGCTCGTGTACCAGTTCAACGCGATCGACGCGATCAGCCCGACCAACGTGTGGGCAGTCGGCGACAGCGGGGATGACGTGGGGGTCGGCGGCAGCCCCACTGCCACCCTGATCGAGCACTACAACGGCACCAGCTGGAGCGTGGTGTCCAGCCCGGCCGGCGGCACCACGCCGTACCTGACCGGCGTCGCGGCCGAATCGGCCAGCGACGTCTGGGCGGTCGGCTACGCTGCCCCGTCCGGCAGCACCGGCGCGCAGACGCTGACGATGAACTGGACCGGCACCGCGTGGTCCACCGTGTCCAGCCCGGACGTGGGCAGCTCCAGCCTGCTGGCCGGGGTGTCCAGCGCGCCAGGCGGTCCCATCTGGGCAGCCGGGTACAGCGGCACGTCGGGGGCGTTCAACCCGCTCATGCTCGAGCACAGCTGAAAGGGGACCGTCATGCTTTGCTTCCGGCGTGTATTCAAGATCGGTATCTGGGCCGCCGTACCGGCCGCGGCGGTGTTCGCGGCCAGCCCAGTGCTCGCCGCCACCGGCTGGACGGTGGTCACGGCGCCGCCCACTGGGCAGAACGGATACCTGCTCGCGGTGAGCGCGGACAGCGCCACCGACGCCTGGGCGGTCGGCACGGTGAACCGCGCCGGCGAGGCGGTGGGCCCGCTCATCGACCACTGGAACGGCACCGCGTGGTCCCAGGCCACCGGGCCGACCATCGCCAGCAACACCAGGACCAGCCTCAGCGCGGTCAGCGCGGCCAGCCCCAGCGACGCCTGGACGGTCGGCTTCGAGCGGGTCGGGTCCGGCCAGCCGCAGCCTTTGGCCGCGCACTGGAACGGCACCGCCTGGAGTACCGTGGCGGCCGTCAACCTCGGCGTCTCCAACTACCTGACCGGCGTCGCCGACCTCGGGCCGGGCAACGCGTACGCGGTCGGCAATAGCTCGCCGCTGGCCAGTGGGCTGCTCGAACACTGGAACGGCACCAGCTGGTCCCTGGTCACCCAGCCCAACCCGGGTGCCGTCAGCAATACCTACCTGAACGCGATCTCGGCCGACTCGGCCAGTGACGCCTGGGCGGTGGGCACGTACCTGAGCAGCAGCACCGACCGGTACGAGACCTACACCCTGCACTGGACCGGCTCGTCCTGGGCGGTCGTGCCGATGCCGCCGGTCAGCAAGTCAGACACCCTGTTCGACTACTGGTTCGACTCGATCGACGCGATCAGCCCGAGCAACGTGTGGGCGGTCGGGTACACCGGTGACAACGTGGGTGTCGGCGGCACCCCGACCGGCATCATCATCGAGCACTACAACGGCACCAGCTGGAGCATCGCGGCGACCCCGGCGGTCGGCGCGACGCCGTACCTGACCGGCGTCGCGGCCAGTTCGGCCAGCGATGTCTGGGCGGTCGGGTACGACACGCCGTCCGGCGCATCCGGGCCGCAGACCCTGACGCTGAACTGGACGGGCACCGCATGGTCCACGGTCAGCAGTCCGGACGTAGGCAGTTCCAGCCTGCTCGCTGGGGTGTCCAGCGCACCAGGCGGTCCCATCTGGGCAGCCGGGTACAGCGGCACGTCGGGGGCGTTCAATCCGCTGATCCTCGAGCACAGCTGAACCGTTGCGCCGCGGCCGGACGCCAGCCGGCCGCGGCGCTCCGGCTTTTCAGGCCCGGCCGTTGCCGCGGAGCAGGCGCAGCGCGTCCACCGTGATCGAGCCGCGCCAGTCGGCCGCCGCGGCCGGTGACCAGGCCGGCCAGTTGAACATCCAGCCGCCGTCGTCCTGCTGCGCCGCGGCCAGGTGGTCCAGCTGCGCGTCGATCACCTCGGGCCGGAACAGGCTGCGGCCCAGCGAGCCGGGCAGCGGGGCGAAGTCCAGCGGGGTGTGGATCTCCCCGGGCGCCGCCGGGTCCAGGGTGACCAGGCCCTGGTCGAGGATCAGCGGGCCGCACTGGCGCAGCGCCTTGACCGCCCGGTCCCGGTCCGGCACCCGGTCCAGGAAGTGCATGACCGCGCGCATCTGGTACGGGCTGGTCGTGGTCAGCTCGCTGATCATGGCCCACTCCAGCTCGCTGGCCCGGTCCAGCCAGGGATGCCGGACCCGGCGCGCGTGCAGTGTCCCGGCCACCAGCCCGGTGGTGATGATCGAGGGAAGCTGGCGGTCCAGGGCCGCCCACCACGGGGCGCACGGCCAGCCCTCGATGGACGGGTCCGCCTCCACCACGCCGCCGGCGGCCGGCGCGTGCAGCTCGAGCCACCCGAGGGCGCCCTGGACCAGTTCGTCGTCCCAGGCGCCGGCCTCGTCCAGGGTGGCCAGCGCCAGCGCGATGGCCAGCGGCTGGCTGCCCGGGCACCGGCCGTCCGGTTCCAGGGCGTGGCCGAAGCCGCCGTCCGGGTTGCGGTAGGCGGCGACGGCGTCGCGCACCGGCCCCGGGCCGTCGGTGCCGAACAGCCGGCCGAACCGGCGGCGGTCCAGCACCCGGCCGGTGGCGGCCAGGAACCGGGCCGCCGCGTCCATGTCTGGTGTGGTCATGTGGCCATCTTGGCCCGCGGTGCGGCCGGGCGGCTTGAACGAATCGGCCAACTGTCGGCGGGCCATGCCAGACTCGTGGGGTGGACTGGTCGCCGGGATATCGCGAGTTCGCGCCGCCGGCCGCGCTGGCTCACGCCGTGTCGTGCGTGTGGGTGGGGGTGACCCCAGCCGAGGGGGCGCCGCCCACCCGGGTGCTGCCGGACGCCTGCGTGGATCTCATCTGGCAGCGCGGCACCGGCGTGTTCCTGGCCGGGCCGGACACCGGCCCGGTGCTCATGCCGATGCCGCCGGGCAGCGTACTGACCGGGGTGCGGCTGCGGCCCGGCGCGGGCGGCCCGGCGCTGGGCCGGCCGCTGTCCGGGCTGCTCGATCAGCGGCCCGGGCCCGGCGACCTGCGCGGTGAGCTGCCCCGGGACATCGGCGCCCGGCTGGCCGCCGAAGTGCCCGGCGGGCTCCGCCCGGACATCGCGCTGCGCTGCCTGGTCGGGCTGGCCGGCCAGCTGGTGACCAGCGCCCCGCCGGACCCGCTGGTGGTCACGGCCGCGCACCGGCTGGGCCGGCCGGGTGCGCAGGTCCGGCAGGTGGCCCTGGACCTGGCCATCAGCGAGCGGCAGCTGAACCGGCGGTGCTGCGCTGCGGTCGGCTACGGGCCAGCGCTGCTCCGCCGGGTACTGCGGTTCCGCCGGTTCGTGTCCCGGGTCAACGCGGCGCCGGACGCCACCGACCTGGCCCGCCTGGCCGCGCAGACCGGCTACGCCGACCAGGCGCACCTGACCCGGGACAGCAGCGAGCTGGCCGGCCTGCCGCCGCTGGCCCTGATCCGGGACCGGCACGGGGTCCCGGGCGGCTGACCAAACTGGCCCCGGCATGAGAAAACCCGGCCCACGAGGAGCCGGGTGGTATATGGCCTCATCTTAACAGCAGCGCTGCGGTTATCCTTCCCGGATTCTCGTGCTCACCAGCCCGCCGGGCGGCGGTACCTGCCCGCCGGGTCAGGCAGCTGGTGGCCGGTCAGGTCGGCGCAGCTCAGCCGGGCCCACCAGTGCCGCCCCGCGCCCACCGACGGCTCGCTGCGCAGCGCGCCCGCCAGGTGGTTGGGCGACGGGTTGACCACGCCGACCGGCACCCGCTCCCGGGCCTGCTGGACCGGGAAGCGCAGGTCGCTGTCGTTGGAGATGACCAGCGCCCCGTCCACCGCGCCGCCCAGCACGTCGAGCAGCAGGTGCGAGGCCACGTTGACGTCCGAGCCCTTCTCCTCCCGGTTGGCGTAGGAGACCATGAACACCGCGCCGTCCACCTCCCCGCCCTGGCCGTCCTGGATCATCACCGGCCAGGCCGGGGCGACCAGCTCCGGCCGGCCGGTCTTGTCCTTGACCGCCAGCGGGGCCGTCTTGACCCGGGCCACGTAGCTGCCGTACTCAATGTGGTCCACGCTGCGCACCGCGGTCAGCGCCTTGAGGTACACGTCCTGGTCAACCTGGCCGGAGGGGTTGCTCAGGCCATCGATCCGGGCGGTGCAGTAGACGAGCCGGGCCACCCGGGGGTCCGGCCAGCTGGTGCGCCGGCCGACCAGCGAGGTGGCCAGCGCGCGCAGATCCAGCCAGCGCCAGCCCGGGGTGCCCCGCCCGCACAGCCCCCGGCCGCCGTAGTACAGGTTGAAGCCATCCACGTAGACCCCAATACGCACCGTGGCAACGTAACACCCCCGGCCAGCCCGGGCCGGTGCGCCATACTGAAGGCAACGGCGCTGTCCCCGGGCGCCCATACCGACACGGCGAGGAAGGCGATCGAGGAATGGACCTGACGGGCGCCGGCTGGCGCAAGTCCTCCTACAGCGGCGGCAACAGCGGGGCCTGTGTGGAGGTCACGGTCGTGTCCGGCTCCAAAGAGGGCAGCGACTACGTGATCACCATGCGCGACTCCAAGGACCCGGACGGCCCGGTGCTGACCTTCACCCCGGAGGAGTGGAAGGCCTTCACCCTCGGTGTCCAGGACGGCGAGTTCGACGTAGCCTGACCGCCTGTCCAGGGCGGGAACCTTGGCGGCCGGCCAAGCGTCGGGTCGGTAGGGAACAATTGATCCGGCGCGTTCCGCGTGGTCCCGCACGATCCCGCACGATCCCGCCGGGCCAGCGGTCAGGGGAGGACAGCGCAAGTGAGCCAGCCGCCGACGGGCCAGCACCCGGGCCGCGGTGCCGCGGCGACGGCCGAACCCGCGCAGGACCCAGTCTTGGCCAAGGTCAGCGGGGTCACCCGCACGTTCGGCACCGGGCCAGCCGCCGTGCACGCGCTGCGCGGGGTCTCGCTCACCATCGAGCGTGGCCAGCTGGTCGCGCTGTCCGGCCGGTCCGGGTCGGGCAAGACCACGCTGCTCAACATCATCGGCGGGCTGGACCGGCCGGACACCGGGACGGTCCGCATCGACGGCCGGGACGTCGCCGCGATGGGGGAGCGGGAGCGCACCCTGATGCGCCGGGCGTCGGTGGCGTTCATCTTCCAGTCGTTCGGGCTCATCCCGATCCTGTCGGCGGCTGAGAACGTCGGCATCCCGTTGCGCATCGCCGGCACGGACCCGCAGGAGCGGGAGGACCGGGTGCGCACCATGCTCGACATCGTCGGCCTGGGTGAGCACGCCCGGCAGCGGCCCGGCGAGCTGTCCGGCGGACAGCAGCAGCGGGTCGCGATCGCCCGGGCCCTGGCCGGCCGCCCACAGCTGCTCATCGCCGACGAGCCGACCGGGCAGCTCGACTCGGAGACCGGCCGGCAGATCATGCGGCTGATCCGCACCGTGGTCCGGACCGAGGGCGTGACCGCGCTGGTCGCCACCCACGACCCCGCGTTCCTCGACATCGCGGACGTCTGGCTCCGCCTGGAAGACGGCCAGATCGCCGCCGCCTAAGGCGGCTGCTCAGCAGCCGGGCCGAGCCGGGCGGCCGCCAGTCGGCTGTTCGGGGCCGCTGGGGCTGATGTGACTGCCGATGCAGTTCAGCGCGGGCCACGTAGCCAGGCTCATGGTTACCGGGCCGGACGGGCCAGCCTGGCTAGGGCTGGGCGGTGCTGGAGCCGTGGTCGAGTAGGCCGGCTACGGCCAGGCCGGTGCTGGCGCCGATCAGCGAGCCGACCACGGCGTCGCCCGGGTAGTGCACCCCGGTGTGCACCCGCGAGTAGGCCACGGCGGCGGCCAGGAAGCCGCAGGCCAGCGCGGCCCAGGGCCGGTCCCGGCTGATCGCGGTGGCGAACGCGAAGGCCGACGCGGAGTGGCCGGACGGGAAGGACGTGGAGCCGGGCATCTTGACCTGCCGCTGGCCCGGCACACCGGCCTCGGCGCGATCCGGCCTGGTGCGGAAGGACACCGGCTTGATAGCCAGGTTGACCAGCGCCGAGGTGGCCCCGATGGCCAGCACGCCGCGCAGCGCGGCGCGGCGGCCCGCGGTGCCGCCGCCGATGGCCAGCCCAGCCGCGATGGCCAGCCAGAGCCGTGACTTGTCGGCCGCCCGGGACAGCCGTCGCAACGGCTCGTCCAGGGCGGGTGTCGGGGTGGTGGCGATCGCGTCGTACGTGGCCCGGTCTAGCGCGCCGAGCTGCCGGATCGAGTCCACGAGCTGGCGCCGGACGGGGTCGCCGTACTCACCGGCGCGGCTGGCTAGCCAGTCCGCGACGCTCTCCATCGCGGGCTGACGCTCTGCCTGCTGTTCCGCCACGCGCGTATGCTAACACCCAGGTAATACGGCACTACTGCGGGACATCGGGGGCCGCCCGCGCGGCCGACGATCTCGTACCGGGGGTGCGGGTGCCCGATCACGCGGCGGCACACGGGTCTGGGCCGCCCGGCCCGAATGGCCCGGACAGCCCGAATAGCTTCGACGACGCAGATAGCCCGGACGGCCCGGACGGCCCGGACGGCCGCGACGGCACGGTGGCGCGGCGCGCAGCGGCCGATGTCGCGGAACGGCCGACGGCAGGGGAGCGGGTGTCGGCGGTCGGTGCGCTGGTCTCCCTGATCGCTGCCATCGGATTCAGCCTGATCGGCATCGCGCTGCACCTGCTGGCCATCCTGATCGTCGCGGCCGGCCTGCTGATCTGCGTGACCAGCGGCTGGTACGTGGTGTCCCGGCGCGGTCTGCGCCGGATCATCGCGCTGTGCGTGGCCGGGCTGGCCCTGGCCGGCACGATCGCGGGGCTGTTCTTCGCGGACATCAACTGGCCGCTACTGCTGCTGATCGCCGTGCTCGCCGCGGTGTCCGTGCTGGCCGCGCGGCACGCGCTGCGCCGCACCCAACGGGCGCTGCGCTCGGAGTCGGCGCGGGCCAAGCGGGCGCACCACGCCGAGCATCCCGTGCTGATCATGAATCCCAAGTCCGGCGGCGGGAAGGCCGAGCGGTTCCGGCTGGCCGACGAGTGCCGTCGCCGGGGGATCCGGCCGGTTCTCCTCACCGCCGGCGATGACCTGCGCCAGTTGGCCGAGGACGCGGTCCGCCAGGGCGCGGACGCCATCGGCATGGCCGGCGGGGACGGCTCGCAGGCCCTGGTCGCCTCGGTCGCCGCCCAGGCCGGCCTCCCATACGTGTGCGTCCCGGCGGGCACCCGCAACCATTTCGCCCTCGACCTGGGCCTGAACCGGGATGACGTGGTCGGCGCGCTGGACGCGTTCGCGGACGGGGTGGAGCAGCGGATCGACCTGGCCACGGTGAACGGGCGCACGTTTGTGAACAACGCCTCGCTCGGGCTGTACGCGAAGGTCGTCCAGTCGCCCGAATACCGGGACGCCAAGCTGCGCACCGCCGCGGCCATGCTGCCTGACCTGCTCGGCCCGGCCGCCGACCCGCTCGACCTGTGCTACACCGGTCCGGGCGGGGAAGAGCACCAGACCGCGCAGCTCATCCTGATCTCCAACAACCCGTACCAGCTGGTGCCGGTGGAGGGCGGCGCGGGCACCCGGGAGCAGCTGGATACCGGGCTGCTCGGCATCGTGGCCGTCACGATCAGCGACGCGGCCGCCGCGGACGCGTTCTTCGCGCTGCAGGCGCTCGGCCAGGCCAGCCGGTACGCGGGCTGGATGGAGTGGGCCGCGCCGCGGTTCGAGATCACCTCGGCCGCCGAGGTGGAGATCGGGGTGGACGGCGAGGCGCTCCGGATGACGTCGCCGGTGGTCTTCGAGGCTCAGCCGGGGGCGCTCCGGGTCCGGCTGCCCCGGCACGCGCTGCGCAAGTCACCGGCCGCGCGCACCGTGCACGTGCTGTCCCGGTCCACCGTCGCCGACTTGGCCCGGGTGGCGGCCGGGGCGAGCCCCGCACCGAGCCGGTGAATCAGGGCACCCTCAGCTCGGCCCGGATCGGCAGGTGGTCCGACCCGACCGGGTCGGCGACCTCGGCGCCGGATACCCGGACCGGGCCGCGGCACAGCAGGTGGTCCAGCTGGATCCAGGGCCTGGCCGGGTAGGTCCGTCCTCGCACGGTCGCGCGGTACCCGGTCGCGGCCCTGGTCAGCGAGCGCGGCATGTTCAGGTCACCGACGATGATCGTCGGAAACGCTGGCCCGGCCGCCAGCCGGCGGGTCAGCCGCGCGAGCTGAACCGGGCTGGTGAACCGGTGGGTGAGATGCGTGTTCACTACCCGCAGGGCCGCGCCGCCTGGCGTGGTCAGCGTGACCACCTGCGCCGCCCGGCTGATCCGGTCCCCGGGCGCCCGGCCCAGCTCGATCTCCTGATAGCCGGTGACCGGCAGCAGGAACAGCACGGCCAGCCCCCAGGTGCCTGAACCGGTATCCGGCCCGACGCCGAGCCGCGCCCGGTTCGTGTTCCGGGCCAGCCCGCGGTGCCGTACCTGCGCGCCCAGCGCGGCCGCGGCGCCGGTGACCGCGTCCGGCTGCTCGTCTGGCCGCCACGCCTCTTGCAGCGTGATTACGTCGGCCTTGAGCCGGTGGCAGGCCTCCGCGACGTCGAACGGCTCGCCGCGCGCGGTCAGGCCGCCGTGCAGGTTCAGGCTGGCCAGAGTGATCGGCTCGTCGTGGTTCATCCCCGCCCCGGTAGCTCGGCTGCGCTGGCCTGACGGACTCCATCCTGCCCGGTGCCGGTGACCACTCGGTGCCACCCAGGCCAACGCGAAGGCCGCTGGCCCGCCGTGAGTGGGCGGGCCAGCGGCCTTCGCGGTCGTGCTGAGCTGCCGGTGCCTTCGTTACACGTCGAAGTACATGGCGAACTCGTGCGGCGTCGGGCGGAGCCGGACCGGGTCGAGCTCGTTGGACCGCTTGTAGTCGATCCAGGTCTCGATCAGGTCCTCGGTGAACACGCCGCCTTCGAGCAGGTAGTCGTGATCGGCTTCGAGCGCGCCGAGCACCGCCTCCAGCGACCCGGGCACCTGCGGGATGGACGACGCCTCGTCCGGCGGCAGCTCGTACAGGTCCTTGTCCACCGGCTCGTGCGGCTCGATCTTGTTCTTGATGCCGTCGATGCCCGCCATCATCATGGCCGAGAACGCCAGGTACGGGTTGCACGACGGGTCCGGCACCCGGAACTCCAGCCGCTTGGCCTTGGGGTTGGAGCCGGTGATCGGGATGCGCACGCAGGCGGACCGGTTCCGCTGCGAGTACACGAGGTTGACCGGCGCCTCGAAGCCCGGCACCAGGCGGTGGTAGGAGTTCACCGTCGGGTTGGTGAACGCGAGCAGCGTGGGTGCGTGCTTGAGCAGGCCGCCCACGTAGTACCGGCCGGTGTCGGATAGGCCGGCGTAGCCGACCTCGTCGTAGAACAGCGGCGAGCCGTCCTTCCACAGGCTCTGGTGGCAGTGCATGCCGGAGCCGTTGTCACCGAAGATCGGCTTGGGCATGAACGTGACCGTCTTGCCCGCGGCCCGGGCCACGCTCTTGATCACGTACTTGTAGAGCATCAGCTTGTCGGCCTGCTGGAGCAGCGGCGCGAACAGGATGTCGATCTCCGCCTGGCCGGCCGTGCCCACCTCGTGGTGCTGCATCTCCACCGTGATGCCGACGTCGATCAGCCCGCGGACCATGGCCGAGCGCAGGTCGGTGTAGTGGTCAACCGGGGGAGTCGGGAAGTAGCCGCCCTTGTACGGGGGCTTGGAGCCGAGGTTCCCGCCTTCCTCCTCGCGCCCGGTGTTCCACGCGCCCTCGACCGAGTCGATGTAGTAGTAGCCAGAGTTGGCCCCGGTGTCGTAGCGCACCGAGTCGAAGATGTAGAACTCCGCCTCCGGGCCGAAGTACGCCGTGTCCGCGATCCCGCTGCCCTTGAGGAACGTCTCCGCCTTGCGGGCGATGTTGCGGGGGTCCCGGGTGTACGGCTCGCCGGTCAGCGGGTCGTGCACGAAGAACGTCAGGTTCAGGGTGGAGTGCTGTCGGAACGGGTCCACGTAGGCGGTGGCCGGGTCCGGCAGCAGCAGCATGTCTGACTCGTGGATCTGCTGGAAGCCACGGATCGAGGAACCGTCGAACATCCGGCCCTCGGTGAAGACCTTCTCGTCGAACGACTCGACCGGCACCGTGAAGTGCTGCATGGTCCCAGGCAGGTCACAGAACCTGACATCGACGAACTGAATCTTGTTATCGCCGATGAACTTCAGGACCTCGTCGGCGTTCTGGAACATCAACCCTCCCTGAACGGAGCTGATACTGGTGTTGCCTCCCGGGCTGCCGCGGCTGAAGGCCGCGGGAAGGCGGCCACGCAGATCTGGCCGCATGGGGGGTCTGCCTGCGGCAGGAACGCTTCGGACGTTAGTTCCCAGCGATTACCGAGCCGTGTCTCTAGTGTTTCACACGTGTTACGCCTGCCCCGGACAGGCGCGCCCGGGGCTGAGCGCAGCTTCGCGCAGGCCAGCGGCCTGGGGAGGCGGCAGCGGTCAGCGGCCGGGCCCGGCGGCAGGTGGCCATAACGGGCGGTACCGTTGGAGCGTGAGTGAGCGACGGTGGGGCGGGATCCTGCTGCCAGGAATGGGCACCCAGGGCGACCAGAAGTATCCCGGAGAGCGGCTCGGGCTGCCGGAACACGGCCCCAGGTCCGTGGCCGGCATGGGCCGGCGGCTGCTCGCGCTGCTGATCGACTGGCTGCTGAGCCTGGTGATCGCGCGGGCGTTCTTCGGGCACAGCGACGTGACCGTGATCACGCTGTTCATCTTCGCCGTGCAGATCTGGGTGCTGACCGCGCTGACCGGGTTCACCATCGGCAAGCGGGTGTGCAGCATCCGGGTCGCCCGGCTGGACGGCCGGCCGGTCGGCTTCCTCTGGTCCCTGGTCCGCACCGTGCTGCTGCTCTGCGTGCTGCCGCCGCTGGTCACCGACCGGGACCTGCGCGGCCTGCACGACCGCGCCGCCAACACCATCGTGCTCAGGGCCTAGCGCGTCCGCGGCCTTGGTGGCCGCGGCATCCGGCCGGATTTCGGCATCGGGCCCTTGGGCATCTGCACTGACTGCGGCAGCGCCTTGAGCCGGTAGTTGAGCTCGGACACCTCGCTGCCGCGGAGGTTGCGCGGCAGCCGCATGATCTTCCGCTGCAGCTTCCTGATCGGCACCTGGCCCTCTTCGTTGCCGACCTGGAAGTCATAGATGTAGGTGTCGGCGACCCGGGAGATCCGCTTCTTCTCCGCGGCCAGCAGGCCGGGCAGCCGGTTCGGCGACCCCTCGCCAACCAGCACCACGCCGGGCTTGCCGACCGCGCGGTGCACCACGTCCATGTTCCGGTTGGCGGCCACCGCCGGGGTGACCGTCCAGCCGCCACGCATGCTCTGCAGGATGGCGGCGGCTGCGCCGGGCTGCCCCTCCACCGCGGCGTATTGCGCGGACTGGGCGAACCGGCCGAACAGGAGCATGGCGGCGGCCAGCCCGGCCAGCACACCGAACGGGATGATCACGCCGCCCAGGCCGGTGAGCAGCCCGACCAGCACGGCTACGCCGATGATGACGATGGCGGTCAGCGCGATGAGCGGGAGCGCCCGGGGGTTCTGCTCGCGGACGATCCCCGCGACCATACGGATCTGCTTGATGCGGCCCGGGGGGACGCCGTCCGGGCCGTCCTTCCGGTTTGCCGAGCCTGCGGCCTTGTTCGCCATGGAGGGCAGGATACGAGTCAGCGGGCCGGGTGGGAAACCGCGGTCCCCGGTTCGGCCCGGCGCGCCATGGCTTCGCGGTACAACCGCCCGGCCCGGTAGGACGACCGGACCAGCGGCCCGGACATCACGCCGGAGAAGCCCAAGCCCAGCGCCTCGTCGCGGAGCAGGTCGAACTCCGCGGGCGGCACCCAGCGGTCGACCGGGTGATGCCGCGGGGACGGGCGCAGGTACTGGGTGATGGTCAGCAGTTCGCAGCCGGCCGAGCGCAGGTCGGTCATGGCCTCGGTGATCTCCGCCGGCTGCTCGCCGAGCCCGAGGATCAGGTTGGACTTGGTGACCAGGCCGTCCGCCCGGGCCTTGGCCAGCACGTCCAGCGACCGCTCGTAGCGGAAACCGGGCCTGATCCGCTTGAAGATCCGGGGTACCGTCTCGATGTTGTGCGCCAGCACCTCCGGCCGGGCGGCGAACACCGGCGCCAGCTTGCCGTCGTCCGCGTTGAAGTCGGGGATCAGCAGTTCCACGCCGCACCCGGGTACCGCCGCGTGGATCTCGTGCACGGTCTGCGCGTACAGCCAGGCGCCACCGTCGGGCAGGTCATCCCGGGCCACCCCGGTCACCGTGGCGTAACGCAGGCCCATGGTGGCCACCGACTCCGCCACCCGGCGCGGCTCGCCGGTGTCCAGCGGCTCCGGCTTCCCGGTGGCGATCTGGCAGAAGTCGCAGCGCCGGGTGCACTGGTCGCCGCCGATCAGGAACGTGGCCTCGCGGTCTTCCCAGCACTCGAAGATGTTCGGGCAGCCGGCTTCCTGGCAGACGGTATGCAGCCCCTCGCGTTGCACCAGCCCCTTGAGTGCGGTGTACTCCGGGCCGGTGCGCAGCCGCGTCTTGATCCACGGCGGCTTCTTCTCGATGGGGGTCTGGCTGTTCCGGGCTTCCAGCCGGAGCAGCCTGCGTCCTTCGGGTGCGAGTACCACGCTTCCAGCCTACGTCCCGGCCGCCGTCAGCTAACCGGCACTGGCCTGCTTGTGCCCGTGCGCCGGATGCGCCGGATGCGCCGGATGCGGTGGTGGGTGCGGTGCGGTGGGTGCGGCGGGTGTGCTGGATGAGTGGGATGAGGCGGATGGGCAGGGTGCGTATGCAGCCCGCCCGGCGCCCGCGTGGCCTGGCCGACCCCCGCGCAATAGGCCGTGACGTGCCCCGCCCCGCCCGCTGCGGCGGCCAATTTGCTGAACGCCCTCCGCTGCTCACCTGGGCTGCCGTGCGCGAGGGCGTGCTGGTACGCGGTGCACAGGCCGGCTGCCGGGCCGGGGGCCGCTGACCGGCTCTCGGTCGTCGGCTCAGCCGGTGAGGGGTGCGGCAGGACCGGCGGGCTGGCCGGGTGGTGCTGGGTGAGCCGGTGCAGCATGTCCGGCAGGGCGCCGGAGTAGGCGGCGACCGCGGCCGCGCCGCCCAGGGAGACCACGAGGGCGGCGCCGATCGCGGCGATCCGGGCGCTCAGCCGCGGCACCCGGGCCCGGCGCCGGCCCGGCCGGGACCGGGCTGGCCGGGACGGGGCTGGCCGGGACGGGGCTGGCCGGGACGGGACTGCCTGGGACAGGACTGCCTGGGACCGGGCTGGCCGGGTCGGGGCCGCCGCCGGGCCCGGCTGGCCCGCCGCCGCGCGGAACGCGGCCACCGCGTGCTGCTCGGCCGCGGGCGAGCTGGGCACCGGGGCCGCGTACAGCTCCCCGAACGCCGCCGCCAGCTGGTGCAGCCCGGCCGCGGCGTCGCCGGGCAGCGGCGCCCGGTCGAGCAGCGCGTCGAAGGCGGCATCCCCGGGCGGGGGGAGCTCGCCGTCCGCGGGCCACGGTGGCATCGGCATGTCGTCCGAAACTCCGCCGCCGGTCACCGCGTTACACCCGTCGCAGACATGGCCTGCGCGAGCCGGCGCAGGCCACGATGGGCGGCGATGCGGACCGCGCCGGGACTGCGGCCCACGATCCGGGCCACCGTCTCGTTGTCCAGGTCGGCCAGGACGCGCAGCAGGATGACTTCGGCCTGGGCGGGCGGCAGCTGTCTGACCGCCTGGATCAGCGCGTCCGTGGCCAGGTTGGTCATGGCCGCCGCGGCCGCGTCCCCGGTTCTCGGCTCGCTGGCCTGGGGCAGCTCGTCGAGCGGCGCCGCCGGGCGCCGGGACCGGCGGCGGCCCTCGTCGATCGCCCGGTGCCGGGCGATGGTGAGCAGCCAGGACCGCCAGGCCCGTTCGTCGCCGCGGAAGCCGGCGAGCCCGCGGACCACCTGCACCCAGGTCTCGGCGGCGACATCTTCGGCCGCGACAGGCGCGGCGGCCCGAAGGTAGCGCAGCAGGGCCTGGTTGCCGTCCCGCCACAGTGTGGCGAAGGCTTCCTCGCTGCCGCCCTGTGCGGCGGCCAGTAGAGCCGGGAAGTCCTCGCCGATCACAGATGTGAGTATCTGCACCTGAGGGTGACTGGCGCAGCAGATTTGCGTGACCTTAGCCAGACGTAACGGCATCGGGGTCCGCGGAGCTTGCCCCTGCGGGACCGGAACGGCGGGCGGGAGAGGCAACGGCATGATGCAGGCAGAGCGGCGGAACACGGCGGCGGGCGGCACGGCAGGGCGTCCGCCCGGGCGTCCCCGGGACACCAGCCTGGACGCCGCTATCCTCGCCGCCGCCGTGCGCCAGCTGGGCGAGCGCGGCTACGACGGGATGTCGATCGAGGGGGTAGCGGCGACCGCCGGGACCAGCCCGCCGAGCCTGCGCCGCCGGTTCCCGGACAAGCTGGCCCTCGCGCTGGCCGGGATCGACGCGATGCCGGTCACCGCGCTGCCCCGGTCGGCGGTGACCCCGCGGGCCGACGCGCTGGCTGTCCTGGAGAACATCCGGGACACCATGGTGCGGCGGAACGGGCTGGCCGTGCTGGCCGCCGTCCTGGCCGAACGGGACCGCAACCCGGAGCTGCTCGCGCACTTCCGGCGGCACGTGGCCGATCCGCGGGAGGACCGGCTGCGCGCCGCGCTGGTCCGCGGCGTGGCCAGCGGCAGCCTGCCGGCCGGCCTGGATCCCGGCCTGGCGGTCAGGCTGCTCACCGGGTCGCTGTACGCCTGCTACCTGCGTGCTGAGCGGATCGGCGGTGACTGGGCTTGGCGCGTCCTCGGCATCATCTGGCCCGAGCCGGGTTAGCGCGGCGCGCTGCGCGCCGCGGCGGGCCTGCTCGGCTCCGGCTGGCTGGGCGCGGCGCCGCGGCGAACCAGGCTGGTGTACCGCAGCCAGCCGAGAATGGTGGCCACGATGCCGCCGCCGCCGGCGATGAGCAGCACCAGCCGCGGGTCGAGCGGGGCCAGCAGCCCGCCCGCCGCGGCCATGCCCAGCGACGCCGCGCCGAACAGCAGCCCGGAGTACATGGCGAACACCCGCCCGGCGATGGCGGGCGGGGCCCGGTGGTTCAGGAAGCTGCGGGTGGCCACCACCTCCAGCCCGTTGGCCACGCCGCCGATCCCGTAGGCGGCCGCGGCCTGCCACAGCGTGACCGCGCCGGCCGCCAGCGCCACCCCGACCCCGGTGACCAGGCTGCCCAGCAGCACCGCCCGCGCCAGGCGGCGCCCGGGCAGGCGCCCGCCCACCAGCGTCCCGGCCAGCATGCCCGCGGTCCAGGCGGCGACCAGCACCGAGTAGCCGGTGGGCCCGGACCGGAGCACGCCCTCGGCGAACGCGACTTCGGCCACGCTGGCCATGTTGGCGAACGTGACCATGATGGTGACCACCAGCACGAGCAGGCCCGCCTCCCGGTCGGCGCGCAGGAAACGCAGCCCGGCGCTGAACTGGCGGGCGCCGCGCTCGGCGGCCTCGGCACCCGCCGCCGGGTCCGGGCTGGCCGCCGGGTCCGGGCTGAGCCGGAGCGCGCCCAGCCCGGCCGCGCCCAGGCCGTACATCGCCGCGACTGCGCCGAGGGCCAGGCCGGTGCCGCCCGCCGCGGTGAGCCCGCCCGCCAGCAGCGGGCCCAGCGTGAAGCCGCCCCAGGTGGCCGCCTGCAGATAGCCGTTGGCCCGGATCACCCCGGCGTCGCCGGCCAGCCGCGGCACGATCGCGCCCAGGCCCGGCTGCAGCACGGCCGCGCACAAGCCGAACCCGATGGCCAGCGCGAGCGTCGCGCCGGTCCCGGTGAACCTCGTCAGGGCCAGCGCGACCAGCGTCTCCGCGGCCGCCGCGATGATCAGCACCGGCCGCACCGGCCACCGGTCGAGCAGCACTCCCGCCGCCGGGGCGAGCGCGGTGATCGGCACGGTGACGGCCAGGAACACCGAGGCCACCGCCCAGGACGCGTGCGAACTCTGGTACACCCGGCTGGCCAGGGCGACCATGGCCAGCCCGTCGCCCGCGGAGATCAGCACCTGCAGGATGACGGCCAGCGGCAGGCCGCGGCGCGGGCTGCGCGCGGAGCGGGACACGGGAGAACTCCTAGGACGAGGGCGGGCGATAGCCGGGAATGCGCAGGGCGCGGCCGCTGGTCCTAGTACACGCCGTCCACGCTAGCACGCCCCGTGCGCTGGCCCCGAACGCGTTTCGATGTGACGGGAGGTGCCGTTGTCGGGGAGCATGGGCGCATGCCTACGCAGTTCGATCCCCCGTCGGGGACACGTGATTTCCTCGCCGCCGAATTCGAAGCCCGGGAACGCGCGTTCGCGGTCATCCGGTCGGTGTTCGCGCAGTACGGGTTCGAGCCGCTGCAGACGCCGGCCTTCGAGCGTCTCGGCGTGCTGCTCGGCAAGTACGGGGAAGAGGGCGACAAGCTCATCTTCAAGATCCTGCGGCGCGGCGAGCACGAGGCGTCCGGCGAGGCCGACCTGGCGCTGCGCTATGACATGACGGTCCCGCTGGCCCGGGTGGCCGCCGCGTACGGCAGCCAGCTGCCCAGCCCGTACAAGCGGTACACGATCGGCTCGGTGTGGCGGGCGGACCGGCCGGGGCGGGGCCGGTTCCGCGAGTTCACCCAGTGCGACCTGGACACCCTCGGCACCACCTCGGTGCTGGCCGACGCCGAGGTGATCTGCGCGGTGCACGACGCGCTGGACCGGCTGGGCATCCCCGGCTTCCGCTTCCTGCTCAACTCGCGGCACGTGCTGGCCGGCCTGCTGGAGTCCTTCCGCATCCCGGCTGAGCTGGGCGCCGGGGTGCTCATCACGCTGGACAAGCTGGACAAGCTGGCGCCGCCCGAGGTCATCGTGGAACTGGCCGGCCGGGGCCTGCCCGAAGCCACCGCGGCGGACCTGGTCAGCGCGATGACCGCGCCGGATGCCGTGGACCGGATCCGGGCCGTACTCAAGCCCAGCGAGGAAGGCGCGGCCGGCCTGGACGAGGTTGACGCGGTGCTCGCCCTGGTGGGCACCCATATCCCCGCCGGGCGGGTCGAGTTCACTCCGCGGCTGGTGCGCGGGCTGAGCTACTACACCGGGCCGATCTGGGAGGTGACCGCGCCGGGGGTGGGCTCGTCGATCGCCTCCGGTGGCCGGTACGACCACCTGATCGAGCAGCTCGGCGGGCCGGACACGCCGGGCACCGGCGGGTCGCTGGGCGTCGAGCGTATCCTGCTGCTGCTCCCCGAGGCCGGCGGCGCGGCCCGGCTCCGGCGGCTGGACGTGGCCGTCACGATCATGGGCGACGAGTTCGCCGAACGCTCCTTCGGCTTCGCGGCCGCGGCCCGGGACGCGGGGTTGCGGGCCAGCGTGTACCTGGGCGGGTCGCGCAAGCTCGGCCGTCAGCTCAAGTGGGCCAGCGATCAGGGCGCCCGGTGGGCGCTGATCTACGGCCGCACCGAGCAGGAAGCCGGCACGGTCACCGTGCGGGACATGGACAGCGGCGAGCAGACCGCGGTCCTGGCCGGTGCGCTGCGTGGTTACCTGGCTGAGCACTGCCCGCCCGGCTAGCCGCCCGGGCCGGCGCGGCCGTCATGGCTGGAGGAGGCGAGGAGGCGACGATGTGGCTGTCCTTACTCGGACCATTGCAGGTGACGCACGACGGCGGGGATATCGCCGTGCCCGCCGCCAAGCAGCGGATCGTGCTGGCCGCGCTGTTAACTCAGGCCAACCACGTCGTATCCGCGGCCCAGCTCACGGTGGCCATCTGGAATGACACGCCGCCGCCGGCCGCGGGGCCCACGCTGCGCAACTACGTCAAACGGCTGCGCGGGGGGCTGGGCCCCGAGGTGGGTGGGCGGATCCTGACCCGCAATCCGGGTTACCAGATCGGCGCTGGCCCCGCCGAGCTGGACCTGCTTCAGTTCGGCCAGCTGCTGAGTGCCGCGGGCGCGTCGGTCCGGGCCGGCCGGTGGGAGCAGGCCGGCGCCGCGGCGGCCGAGGCTCTCGGGCTGTCCCGGGGGACACCGCTGGCCGACATCCCGTCCGAGGTGCTGCACCGCGAGGAAGTGCCCCGCCTGGAGCAGATGTACGTGCAGGCCCTGGAATGGCGCCAGGAAGCACAGCTTCGCCTCGGCCGGGCCGAGGAGCTGGTGCCGCAGCTGCGTGCCCTCATCACCCAGCATCCCTGGCACGAGCGGTTCCACGCCCAGCTGATGCTGGCCTACTACCGCTGTGGCCGCCAGGCCGAGGCGCTGGCCGCCTATCAGGAGGCCTGGCGCGCGTTCCGCGCGGAGCTGGGGGTGGAGCCCGGAGCGGAGCTGCGCGAGCTGCAGCGCCAGATCCTGGCGGCCGACCCGGCGCTGCTGCCGCGCGGGACGGCGGAGGTCGGCGGTGGGCCGGTCGCCGCGCCGGGACGCGGCGGACCGGCCGGCCCCGTACCGGCCGGCCCGGTGCCGCGGCAGCTGCCACCCCCGCCGCCGTTCTTCACCGGCCGCCACGGTGAGCTGGCCGCCCTCGACGCCGCGCTGGGCCAGGCGGGGAACCCGGCCCGGACGGTGGTGATCTCGGCGATCGGCGGCTCCGCGGGGGTGGGCAAGACCGCGCTGGCGCTGCACTGGGCCCACCAGGCGGCCGGCCAGTTCCCGGATGGGCAGCTGTACGTCAACCTGCGCGGCTTCGATCCCTCCGGTGAGCCGGTCGCGCCGGCCGACGCGCTGCGCGGTTTCCTGGACGCGTTCCACCTGGCACCCGCGGCCGTCCCGGCCGGCCAGCAGGCGCGGGCCGGCCTGTACCGCAGCCTGCTGGCCGGCTGCCGGATGCTCATCGTCCTGGACAACGCGCGGGACGCGGAGCAGGTCCGGCCGCTGCTGCCGGGGGGAAACGGCAGCCTGGTCCTGATCACCAGCCGCAACCGGCTGACCGGCCTGGTCGCCGCGGAAGGCGCGCAGCCGGTCGCGCTGGGCCTGTTCACCGAGGCCGAGGCCGCCCAGTTACTGGCCTGCCGGCTCGGGCCGCGGCGGCTGGCCGCCGAGCCAGCCGCGGTGGCCGACCTGATCAGGCTGTGCGCCCGGTTACCGCTGGCCGTGTCGATCGCCGCGGCGCGCGCGGCCATGAGCCCGGCGCGGCCGCTGGCCGCCATCGCCGGGGAGCTGGCCGCGGCCCGGCTGGACGGCTTCGCCACGGGCGAGGTGGCGACGGACATCCGGGCCGCGTTCGCGTGGTCCTGCCACGGCCTCACCGAGCCGGCCGCGCGGCTGTTCTGGCTGCTCGGCATGCATCCCGGGCCGGACATCAGCGAGCCGGCCGCGGCCAGCCTGGCCGGGGTGCCGCTGCCGGACGCGCGGAAGATGCTGGCCGAGCTGGCCGAGACGCAGCTCATCCAGGACAGTTCGGAGGGCCGGTTCGCCGCGCACGACCTGCTGCGTTCCTACGCCGCGGAGCAGGCGGCCGCCCGCCTGGCCGACCCGGAGACCCGGGCGGCGGTCGGCCGCATGCTCGATCACTACCTGGGCGCCGCGTGTGCCGCCGACCGGGTGCTCGACCCGCTGCGACCGGCCATCACCGTGGCCTCGGCCGGCCCGGCCGTGACGGCCGAGCCAGCGCCGGGCTACGAGGCCGCGCTGGCGTGGTTCAAGGCCGAGCACCGGGTGCTGACCCGGGCGGTCACGGTCGCGGCCGAACGCGGGTTCGGCGCGCACGCCTGGCAGCTCGCCTGGGCGCTGACGACGTACTTCAACCGCTGCGGGCACTGGCAGGACTGGGTCAGCTTGCAGCGGCTCGCGCTCCGGTCCGCACGCCGGATCGGTGACCAGGACGGTCAGGCCCACGCGCACAACGACCTGGGCCGGGCGTGCCTGCGGCTGGGTGACCGCGATGAGGCGCTGCACCACCAGCGGAAGGCCCTCGCCCTGTTCGGCCGTCTCGGTGATGACCTCGGGCTGGCCCGCACCCACATCGATCTCGGCCGGACCTTCAGCGCGCGCCGCCGGTACAACCTGGCGCTCGATCACGCGGGCTGGGCGCTGCGCCAGGCCGAGGCGGCTGGCTCCGAGGTCATCGCGGCGGGCGCGCTGAACAACATCGGCTGGTATCACGCCTGCCTCGGCAACCACGCGCAGACGTTGCGCTACTGCCACCGGGCGCTGGCCATCTTCGATGCGATCGGCAGCCGGGACGGCGCGGCCCAGACGCTGGACAGCATCGGGTACGCGCACCATCGTCTCGGCCAGCCCGGCGAGGCGGTCAGCTACTACCAGCGCGCGCTGGGCATCTTCCGCGGCCGTGCGGTGGGTTATGACCAGGCCTATCTGCTCGGCCATCTCGGTGCGGCGCAGCGGGCCGCCGGTCAGCCGGACGAGGCCCGGGACACCTGGCGTCAGGCGCTCGCCATCCTCGATGACCTGCGTCACCCAGATGCTGCTCAGGTGCGGGCCTGGCTGGACGAGCTCGGCGGGCGGGACGTGGCCGGGGCTACCCAGACGCTACCGGGACGCTGAACCGCGGGCGCAGCCTTGCGCGCAGCGCGCCCGACCTGGGGCGCTCCTAGCAAGGAGGAACGGATGACCAGATTTCGGCTCGGCGCCCTGGCCGGCGCGGCAGTGCTGGGCACCGCGCTCAGCGCCGCCGGAGCCGCGGCGCCCGCACTGGCCGCGGCCCATGCACCCCATGCACCCCATGTCTGCCCGGCCGGCGAGTGGTACAGCGTCTCCAGTTCGAAGCCGTACTTCATCCTGCACAAGGGCGACAAGACGACCGGGCCGCATGGGCTCACGCTCAAGCTCAACGTGTCCTCGGGCACCAAGGTGAGCGGGCAGGTCACCGCGTCCGGCTCGTACAGCCTGAACGATCTCATCTCGAAAGCCGATGCGAAGATCAGCGCGAAAATCGCCTACAGCCGGACCAGCAGCGTCAACCAGAGCGCTTCGTGGAAGGTGCCCCGCAGCTACTCGATCGGCTGGCTCGGCTGGGGGTCCTGGGGCTACAAGTTCAACTGGCAGCGTGGTCACTACATCGGTTCGTGCCGGTTCGTGGTGGACCGGAGAGGCACCGCGAAGCTGCCCGCCAAGGCGACCGGATTCGACAAGGGCAAAGGCGAGGGCCCGGCGCCGTCCTGACCCGCTGGCTGGCCCGGTAGGTTAACGGGCCGCCCCGGCCGGGACGGCCGGCGCCGGCGAGTGCCGCCAGCTGGTGGCGCCGAGCACCCCGGCGAGATGCTGCTCAACCGGACCGATCATGTCCGGGACCGTGACCGGCCTGCCCAGCTCGGCGGACAGGCTGGTCACCCCGGCGTCCCGGATGCCGCACGGCACGAACCGGTCGTACCAGGCCAGGTCGCAGTCGCAGTTCAGCGCGAAGCCGTGCATGGCCACCCCACGGGACACCCGGATGCCGATGGCGGCCACCTTGCGGTCTGGCCGCCCCGCGCCACCCGGCACCCACACCCCGCTGCGCCCGGCCACCCGCACCGTGGCCAGGCCCGCGTCCGCGCAGGCGCGGATCAGCGCTTCCTCCAGCGCCCGCACATAGGCGATCACATCGACCGGCTCGGCCAGCCGCACGATCGGGTAGCCGACGAGCTGGCCGGGACCATGCCAGGTGATCTTGCCGCCGCGGTCCACGTCGATGACCGGGGCGCCCGCGTCAGCGCCCGGCCGGTCCAGCGGGCTGGTCCGCTTGCCCGCGGTGTACACCGGCTCGTGCTCCAGCAGCAGGCAGGTATCCGGGATAGCCCCGCTGACCCGCTGCTCGTGCACCTGCCGCTGAATTTCCCAGCCACGCAGGTAGGGGACCCGATGATCGCCCAGGCCGGCGTGTACATAGACCAGCTCACTCATCACGCTGCCACCATATCCGGCGCTTCGCGGCGCGCCATCCGCCGGTTCTCAGCCACTGCCCAGCGAAACCACAGCCGCTGGGAGGGGAAGCAACCACCCAGGTGGGGTAGTTACCGGCTAGGGAGGTACATCGCGTGATCAATGTGGACGAGCTGCGCCGGATGAACCCGCAGCAGCGAGCCGAACTCAGCCGTGCCCTGTCCGAGCTGGACGACCCGGTACCTCTCGGTGAGGCGGACCTGCCCGCCGGGCCGGTGCGCCGGGCCATCGCGCTGGTGGTGATCATCGGCGGCTGCCTGGGCCTGGCCGCCTGGATCGGCGTGCTGGCCGTGACGCTGCCCCGCTATTACCACACCGGCGGCTGGCGGGGCGCCTGGGTCGGTTTCGACGTCGGCCTGCTCATCATGTTCGCGGTCACCGCCTGGGCGGCCTGGAGACACCGCCAGCTGGTGATCGGCTGCCTCATCGTGCTGGCCACGCTGCTGTGCTGCGATGCCTGGTTCGACGTCACGCTGGACGTGCGGACCAGCGGGTTCTGGCTCAGCCTGCTGACGGCGCTGTGCGTCGAGCTGCCGATCGCCGCGCTGGCGCTGATCGGCGCGCGCCGCCTGCTGCGGATGAACATCCGGGCCCTGGGCCGGTTCCGCGGCCTGCCCGGGCCGGTGCCGCCGCTGTGGAAGGTGCCGCTGTACGGGCTGGAGAGCCACGGCTTCAGCAACCTCATCCCGGCCGAGCCGTGCTTTCCGGTCCAGCCGGCCGAGCTGGACGGCTCCGACGCGGACCACCCGGACTGGCCCGCCGGGACCACGCGCCGCCAGGAGAGCCGGACGGGCTGATCCCGGACCCGGTCAGGCGGCCGGGCCGGCCGCGTCGAGCTCCGCCGCCAGCGCGCCTGCCATGTCCGGGTAGCTGAACGTGAAGCCCGCGCCGAGCAGCCGGGTGGGCCGCACCCGGGCGCTGGACAGCAGGTCGCTGGTCACCCCGCCGAGCGCCGCGGACAGCACCGCGGACGGGATGGCTAGCCGCGCCGGGCGGTGCAGCACCCCGGCCAGCGCCGCGGTGAAGGCGGCGTTGGTCACCGGATTCGGCGTGCTGATGTTCACCGGCCCGGACAGGTCCGGCTGCCCGATCAGGAACCGGGCCGCCGTGATCCAGTCGGCCAGCGTCACCCAGCTCATGAACTGCGTGCCGGGGCCGAGCCGGGCGCCGAGGCCCAGCCGGAACGGCGGCAGCATCCGGGCCAGCACCCCGCCGTGGCGCGAGATGACGATGCCGGAGCGGAGGCAGGCGACCCGCAGGCCGGCTTCCCGGGCCGGGTCGGCGGCCGCCTCCCAGTCCCGGACCACCCCGGCCAGGAACCCGCGGCCGGCCGGTGCGGACTCGTCAACCTCGCGGCCGCCGGTGTCGCCGTACCAGCCGATGGCCGACCCGGACAGTAGCACGGCCGGCGGCTCGTCCATGGCGGCCAGCAGGCTGGCCAGCGCGTGGGTGCCGGCCACCCGGCTGGCCCGGATCTCCGCCTTGTAGGCATCGGTCCACCGGTGGTCGGCCACCCCTGCCCCGGCCAGGTGGACCACCGCGCCCACCCCGGCCAGCGCGGCCGGCGGCACGCCACCGCGGTCCGCCCGCGGATCCCAGGCGATCTCGTCCACCGCGGCGGGCGTGCGCCGCACCAGCGTGACCACCTGATCCCCACCCTGCCGCAGGGTGGTGACCAGCGCGCTGCCAATCAGGCCAGACGCCCCCGTTACCGCGACCTTCATCTGATTGCCCGGCCGTGGCCTACAGGCCCAGTTCCGCCTCGAACGCCCCCTCTTCCAGCCGGGCCTTGACCGTGCCCAGGAAGCGGGCCGCGTCGGCGCCGTCCACCAGCCGGTGGTCGTAGCTGAGGGCCAGGTACACCATGGACCGGACCGCGATCACCTCGCCCAGCGACGACGGGTCAGGGACGACCACCGGGCGGCGCACCACCGAGCCGGTGCCGAGGATGCCGACCTGCGGCTGGTTGATGATCGGGGTGTCGAACAGCGCGCCGCGGCTGCCGGTGTTGGTCAGCGTGAACGT
Organism: uncultured Actinomycetes bacterium; assembly: GCA_963717125.1. GTDB lineage: Bacteria > Actinomycetota > Actinomycetes > Streptosporangiales > Streptosporangiaceae > RYN-230. The sequence continues at coordinate 22,302 of CAVQVG010000007.1, read as the reverse complement.
CCCGCCGGCCAGGTCGTCCGGGCTTACCTGCCCGGCCCGGGTGCGCGCCGCCAGATCGGCGATCTTACGGGCCAGGCCGCCCACGTTCAGGTCGCCGGCGTTCCGGATGACCGGGACCATCAGCCCGCGCTCGGTGTCCACCGCGATGCCGAGGTGCTCGGCGTCATGGTAGGTGACCTGGGTTCCGTCCGGCTCGATGCTGGCGTTGAGCCGCGGGTGCACCTTGAGCGCCTCGACGGCGGCCAGCGCGAAGAACGGCAGGAAGCTGAGCTTCACGCCTTCGCGCGCCTCGAAATCGGCCTTGGCCCGGTCCCGCAGCCGGCCGATGGCCGTGACGTCCACCTCGACCACGGTGGTCAGCTGGGCCGAGGTCTGCAGCGACTCGACCATCCGCCGGGCGATGACCTGGCGGGCCCGCGACATCCGCTCGGTGGTGCCGCGCAGGCCGGATGGCTCGATCACCCGCTGCGGCGGCACCTGCGCCGCCCCGGCCGGGGCCTGGGCCATCGCGGCCTGGCCCGGGACGGGCACGGCCGCGGGCTGCCCGTCCGGCGCGGCCGCCTGCTGGGCGGCGGCCACTGCCTCGCGGCGCGCCTTGGCCGCGTCGATGACGTCCTGCTTGCGGATCCGCCCACCGACCCCGGTCCCGGTTACGGTGGCCAGATCCACGCCGTGCTCGGCGGCCAGCTTGCGGACCAGCGGGGTCACATACGGGCCTTCGGCGGTGCCCAGCGCGGATGCCGGCGGCCGGGCCGGGCCATCCGCGGCGGGGGAAAGCGGCTGCGGCGCGGCGGCTGGCGGCGCGGGGGCGGCGGCCGGCTGTGCGGACAGGGCCTGGGCCACGGCCGACTGGGCCGGCTGCGGCGCGGGCGGGGCCGGTGGCGGCGGCGGGGCCGGCTCGGCTCGCTGCCACAGGTCAGCGGCGGGCGGCGCGGGCACGGCCGGCGCCTCGGCCGGCGGCTCCGGCGGCCCGCCCGCCGGCGGCTGCGGGGCGCTGGACTGATAGCCGCCCGGCGCCTCATAGCCGCCCGGCGCCTCATAGGCGGCCGGCTGCTGGTAGCCGCCCGGGGCCGCCTGGCCCGCCGGGGTCACGTCCGGATACGGGTAGCCGGCCTGCTCCGGGACGTCAGCCTGCGGCGGCTGACCGAACGCCTGGTCCGCGGCCGGCGCGTCAGCGTACCCGGCGGGCGCCTCGGCCGCCGGGGCTTCCGCGGCCGGGGGTTCCGCGCCCGCGGGCGGGGCGGCCTGGCCCTCCGCGCCGGTCTCGTCGATGATCGCCAGCTCGGCACCCACCGCTACCGTCTCGTCCTCGGCGACGGTGATCCCGCGCAGGATCCCGGCCACCGGGGACGGGATCTCAGTGTCAACCTTGTCCGTGGAGACCTCGAGCAGCGGCTCGTCCGCCTCCACACGCTCGCCCTCCTTCTTGAGCCAGCGCGTGACGGTGCCCTCGGTAACGCTCTCGCCGAGCTGGGGCATGGATACGGAGACCGACATGGCTTCCCGTGACTCCTTCGCTATTCGACACAGTTGCTGCTGTGCGGGGGCGTGCCCACCCGTCCGGGTCGGTCAGGCATGCACGTGGAGGGGCTTGCCGGCGAGGGCCAGGTGCGCCTCGCCGATGGCTTCCGACTGGGTCGGATGCGGGTGGATGAGCTGAGCGACGTCGTACGGCATCGCTTCCCAGTTGTAGATGAGCTGTCCCTCGGCGATCAGCTCGCCGACCCGGGCGCCGACCAGGTGGACACCGAGCACCGGTCCGGGCTGGCCGTCCGGGCCGCCGGCCGCGGTGGCGATGACCTTCGCGGCGCCCTGGGTCTGCAGGATCACGCTCTTGCCGTTGCCGCCCAGGTTGTAGGTGAACTCGGTGGTCTCGATGCCACGCTGGGCGGCCATCGCCGAGGTGATGCCCACCGAGGCGACCTCCGGATCGCTGTAGGTGATCCGCGGCACGCCGTCGTAGTCGATCGGGGTGACGCTCAGCCCGCCCAGCCGCTCCGCGACCAGGATGCCCTCGGCGAACCCGACGTGGGCCAGTTGCGGGCCGGGGATCAGGTCGCCGACCGCGGAGATCGTCGGCACGTTGGTGCCGCAGAACTCGTCTACCTGCACGTAGCCGCGCTCGATGGCGACCCCGTTCTCCTCGTAGCCGAGCCCGGCCGAGACCGGCCCGCGGCCCACCGCGACCAGCAGCAGGTCCGCGTCGATCGACTTGCCGCCCGCCAGGGTCACGGTGACGCCGGTGGCGGACTCCTTGACCCCCTCGAAGCGGGTGCCGAGCTCGTACTTGATACCGCGCCGGCGGAACGCCCGCTCCAGCAGCTTGGAGCTCGACTCCTCCTCCGGGGGCAGCAGGTGCGGCAGCATCTCGACGATGGTGACCTCGGCGCCGAACGACCGCCAGACGCTGGCGAACTCGACCCCGATGACGCCGCCGCCCAGGATGACCGCCGACCGGGGCACATAATCCAGCCGCAGCGCCTGATCGCTGGTGATCACCCGCTGCCCGTCGATGTCCAGCCCGGGCAGGCTGCGCGGCTCCGAGCCGGTGGACAGCACTACGTGCCTGCCCTCGTACACGGTGTCGCCCACCCGGACCTGGGTCGGCGAGACCAGCCGCCCGTCGCCGTAGACGATGTCCACCTTGCGGCTGGCCAGCGTGCTCTGCAAGCCCTTCCAGAGCCGGTCGACCACCTTGTCCTTGTAGGCGTTCACGCCGCCCATGTCGATGCCCTCGAACGTGGCCCGGACGCCGAACGACTCGCTGTCCTTTGTGTTGTCCGCGATCTCCGCCGCGTGCAGCAGTGCCTTGGTCGGGATGCAGCCACGGTGCAGGCACGTGCCGCCGACCTTGTCTTTCTCGATGAGCGCGACACGCTTCCCGAGCTCCGCGGCGCGCAGCGCGCAGGCGTAGCCTCCGCTGCCGCCACCGAGGATGACGATGTCGTAGGAACCGTTGCTCTCCGCCACAGATGCGCTCCTTGCTCCGTTCAGTGTTGTCCCCGACCGCTTAACACCGGGCCCCGGCTAGAGCCTTCCCTCGGCCACATCCACGGCGATCTGCACAAGTGTCCTGGTCGCCGCCCCGGTGCCGCCCTTCGGGGTATACCCGTGCGGCGCGCCCTCGTTGAACGCCGGGCCGGCGATGTCCAGGTGCGCCCAGCGCACCCCGTCGGGGACGAACTCGCGCAGGAACAGCCCGGCGATCAGCATGCCGCCGAACCGGTCCGGGGCCACGTTGGCCAGGTCGGCCACCGTGGAATCCAGGCCCTTGCGCAGCTCGGCGGGCAGTGGCATCGGCCACATGGCCTCGCCGGCCCGGCCAGCCGCGGTGACCACCGCGTCGCGCAGTTCGTCGTCGTTGGACATCACCGCGGCGATCCGCGGGCCGAGCGCGACCAGTTGCGCGCCGGTCAGCGTGGCCACGTCTACCAGCACGTCGGGGCCGTCGGCCGCCGACCTGGCCAGCGCGTCGGCCAGCACCAGGCGGCCCTCCGCGTCGGTGTTCAGCACCTCGACCGTCTTGCCGCCGTACATGGTGAGCACGTCGGAGGGACGCTGCGCGCTCCCGCTCGGCATGTTCTCGGCCAGCGGGAGATAGCCGATGACCCGGACCGCTGGCCGCAGCGCGGCGATGGCCTGCATCGCCCCGATGATCGCGGCCGCGCCGCCCATGTCGGACTTCATGGTCTCCATCGACTTCGGTGGCTTCAGCGACAGCCCGCCGGAGTCGAACGTGATGCCCTTGCCCACGAAGACGACCGTCTTCGCGGCCGCGGCCGGCTGGGGCGGGGTGTACTCCAGCCGGGCCAGCCGGGGTGGGTGCACCGAGCCCTGGCCGACGCCCAGGAGGCCGCCGTAGCCGTTCTCGCTCAGCGCTTTCTCATCCAGGACATCGGCGCTCAGCCCGGCGGCCGCCGCGACCCGCTCCGCCTCCTCGGCCAGCGTCGCGGGCACCAGGTCGGATGGCGCGGTGTTGACCAGGTCGCGGGCCAGCGATACCGCGTCCGCCAGCGCCTGGGCGCGTGGGCCGGCCCCGGTCACGTCGGCCGCCGCGAGCACGGTGAGCGCCGATGGCGGGACGGCCGCGGGCCGGTAGCGGGTGAACGAGTAGCCGCCCAGCAGCCCGCCCAGCGCCACCGCCTCGGCCTCGGCCGCATCACGCGCGGGCAGCGCGAGCGCGATCCGCGGGCCCGGTGGGGCGTCGCCGTTGTTCGCCGGGTGACTGTTCCCGCGGCGGGCCGCCCAGGCCGCCGCGGTCAGCGCCCGGACGGCGGCCCCGGCCGCCCGGCGCAGCGTCTCCGGATCGAGCGAGGCCGGGTCGGCCGGGCCGAGCCCGACGGCCGCGATGAGCGGCGCGGCCAGCGCGCCGGCCGACGGCAGCCGGGTGATCTCCTCGGCCTGCCCGGTGGCGCCCAGCACGGCGAGGGTGGCGGTGAGCGTCCCGCCGAGGGCCTCGTCGATGTCGGCCGCTCCCGGCGCGAGGGCTGGACCGTCCGGGGTTTTGATCAGTCCGATGACGACGGCGTCCGCGGGGACAGAACGAGGCGCAGTGGGGGAGATGCTGAGCGTCGTGGTCACGGCTCTGATGCTAGTCCCTGACCGGCGGGCGTGATCGCAGTCAGCCGTGGTGGACGGCGGCGACGGTGTCTTGGCTGCCCGCCGCGGCCGCCTCGGCTGCGCCGGGTCCGGCCGGGAACAGGTGGCAGCCGGCCGCGTCCAGGCGCAGCCCGACCGTCTCGCCCCGCTGCGCGCAGGTGAAGCGTGTGTCACAATACCGATCTAACAGCTGTCACTTTTGGTTCTCACCAGTGTTACACTGGCTCAGTGCCCTTCCTCGTCCACCGCGTACACCCGGGCCGCGTACTCGTCCAGCGACTGCTGGCACGTCTCCAGCGCCTTCTCAGCCGGCGGGCGGCCGCTGGCGCCGAACGCGTCCCGCTGCCGGATCCGGGCGAACCAGTTGCGCAGCTTCTCGAGGTCGACCTCGTTCTCCTCGAGCTCGGCGAACGTGAAGTGGTTCGCCACATGCTCCTTCTTCACCTGGGCCAGGAAGTCCTCGCAGCGGTTGACGACCTCCTCGTACTCGTCGTTGCGCGCCGCCTCGAACGCGGCCCGCACCTCAGACTCCCCAGCCAGCACCGCGCAGGACAGCAGCACGGCCGTGCCGTCCATGTCCAGGATCTGGCTGCGCAGCTTGCGCATGGCACGCTCCGCGCTCGGGCCGCCGGCAGCGCGGCTGCCGAGTTCTGCAGGTAAATGGCGCCCAGGCTCTTCAGCCGGCGCCATACCGCGGAGCGCAGGCGGCTCGGCTCGGACGGAACCCGGTAGACGAGGAGCAGCCAGCCCTCGCCCGGCGCGCTGTCCCCGTCAGGCATGCCGACATTCTCGCAGAGGCCTGCCGGCGCCCCGGCCCGCCCTGGCCGTCGGGGGGATGCAGAACCGTGTCACGGATGGCACCACTGGAGGTTACGTGAATGCCGTTGCGCTTGTCCTGACCGTCTTCGTGGCCTGCGCCGTAGAGGCGGTGGAGGCGCTGACCATCGTGCTGGCCGCGGGCCTGACCAGGGACTGGCGGTCCACGTTCCAGGGCATGGCCGTCGCGCTGGCCGCGCTGGCGGTGGTGGTCGCCGCGGTGGGGCCGGCCCTCACCCTGTTCCCGCTGAGCGTGCTCCGGCTGGTGGTCGGTGCGCTGCTGGCCGTGTTCGGGCTGCAGTGGCTGCGCAAGGCCATCCTGCGCGCCTCCGGGTACAAGGGCCTGCACGACGAGGCGGGCATCTACGAGCGCCAGGTCGCCGCGGCCGAGGCCGCGGCGGCGGGCGGCCGGTACGGCGTCCGGGACTGGTACGCGTTCACGCTGTCCTTCAAGGGCGTGCTGCTGGAGGGCCTGGAGGTGGTGTTCATCGCCATCACGTTCGGCGACAACCAGGGCAACCTGGGGCTGGCCGCCCTCGGCGCCGCGGCGGCCGTGCTGGTCGTCGCCGGGGTCGGGGTGGCCGCCCGGGCCCCGCTGGCCCGGGTGCCCGAGAACACGATGAAGTTCGCGGTCGGCGTCATGCTGACCTCGTTCGGCACGTTCTGGGGCGCGGAGGGCGCCGGGGTGACCTGGCCGGGCCACGACGCGTCGCTCCTCGGCGTGATCCCGGTGATCGCACTGGCCTGCCTGGGCTACACCATGCTGCTGCGCCGGACCCGGGCCGCCGCCGCGGCACCGCCCGCCGCGGTGCCCGTCACATCGAAGGAGGCGACTCGATGAGCCGCTGGCTCCGCTCGTTCGGCGCGTTCTGGTACGACTTCGTCATCGGTGACGACTGGCGCGGCGCGGCCGTGGTCGCGGCCGCGCTGGCGCTGACCGCGCTGCTGGTGCACGTGGCGCACGTGAACGCGTGGTGGCTGCTGCCGGTGTGCGTGCTGGCCGCGCTCGGCTGGTCGCTGCGCCGCGCCACGGCCAGCCAGTCCTGACCCGCAGCCGCCAAATCTCATCAGCGCGGTGAGAAAGTGGTCACCAGTAAGCACAAACTCACGGCACTCATAGATTCGGTAAGCCGCGCGCGCGGACCAGGCCGGTCTCGTAGGCCAGCACCACGGCCTGCACCCGGTCGCGCAGCCCCAGCTTGGCCAGCACCCGGCCGACATGGGTCTTCACCGTCGCCTCGGAGACGAACAGCCGCTGTGCGATCTCCGCGTTGGACAGCCCCTGCGCGACGTGCGCCAGCACCTCGCGTTCCCGGCTGGTCAGCGCGTCCAGCCCGGGCGGGCTGAGCGAGTCCCTGGCCGGGAACAGCGGCGCGAACCGGTCGATGAGTCGGCGGGTGGTGGACGGCGCCACCACCGCGTCACCGGAGTCCACCGCGCGGATGGCGAATAGCAGTTCCTCCGGCGGGACGTCTTTGAGCAGGAACCCGCTGGCCCCCGCCTTCAGCGCGGCGTAGGCGTACTCGTCGAGGTCGAAGGTGGTGAGCATGAGCACCCGGGGCCGGTCACCGGCCTGGCAGATCCGCCGGGTGGCCTCGATGCCGTCGAGCTGCGGCATCCGCACGTCCATCACCACCACGTCGGCGGGCCGCGCGGCGAGCAGCCGGATCGCGGCCAGGCCGTCGCCGGCCTCGCCCACCACGGACATGTCGTCCTGCGCGTCCAGCACCATGCGGAACCCGGTGCGCACCAGCTCCTGGTCGTCAACGAGGAGGATCTTGATCATGATGTGCTCCGCTGCGCCACCGGGGAGCTGTGCAGCGGGCCACGGACCACCGGCAGCCGGGCGGTGACCTGGTAGCCGCCACCGGGCAGCGGACCGGCGTCCAGCGTGCCGCTGTACAGCGCCACCCGCTCCCGCATGCCGGTCAGCCCGTGCCCGGCGCCGTCCGCGGCGGTCGCCGCCCCGTGCCCGTCGTCGGTGATCTGCAGCGTCAGCGCATCCTCGCAGTACCGCAGCAGCACCTCGGCGCTGGCCGCCGGGCCGCCGTGTTTGCGCGTGTTGGTCAGCGACTCCTGCACGATCCGGTAGGCGGCCAGGGCCAGCCCGCCGGGCAGCGGCGCGGGCACCCCCTGCACGGTGAACGACACCGCCAGCCCGGTCGCCCGGGTCTGCTCGAGCAGCTCACCGAGCTGGGCGATGCCGGGCAGCGGGGCCACCCCGGTCGCGCCGTCGTCGCTGCGCAGCACGCCGAGCATCCGGCGCATCTCGGTCAGCGCCTGCCGCCCGGTACTGGCGATCGCGAGCAGCGCCTGCCGGGCCCGCTCCGGCGAGTTGTCCAGCGCGTAGGACGCCCCGTCGGCCTGCACGACCATGACGCTGACGTTGTGCGCGACCACGTCGTGCAGTTCCCGCGCGATCCGGGCCCGCTCGGCCGCCGCGGCGATCTGCGCCTGCGCGTCGCGTTCCCGTTCCAGCCGGGCCGCGCGGCCTTCCAGCGCGGCGTAATAGGCCCGCCGGTACCGCATCGAGTCGCCCAGCACCCACGCGATCAGCGACGGTCCGGCGAAGATGATCGTGCCAGTTATGATCCAGTTCAGCAGGCTGCTCTCCAGCGGGCGCCACACGGCCACCGCCACCGCCGAGCCGATCAGGCAGACGGCCAGCCCGGGCACGGACAGCCGGCGCGGCCGGTACGCGGCCAGCGTGTACAGCAGGATCACGATGGCCACGTCGATGACGTTCGGCCGAATGCCCACCCCGACCTGCACCGCGCCGACCAGCACCCCGGTGACGAACGCGCCCACCGGGTAGGCGCGGCGGAAGGCGAGCGCGATGACCAGGGCCAGCAGCGGCGGGATGAGCCCGTACCGGCCCAGCCCGATGGCCTGGCCGAGCCCGGCGAAGGCGAGCGCCACCGCAGGGACGCCGTCCACCAGGCCAGGGTGGCGGCGCAGCCAGGCATAGAAAGCGGCCACAGGCCAAGGGTACGGGCGCGGCCCGGCCGCGGACGTCATCCTGCGGGCGGGACCAGCGTCATCCTGCCGGGTGACGAGCCAAAGCCGCGCCGCCGACTGGACGGCCGCGCCGAAGGGCCGCGCCGCCGACTGGACTGCCGCGCCAAAGGGGGGCGCCGCCGACTGGACTGACGAGCGAGGAGCGAGGAACGAGCGACGAGGGAGGAGGGAAGTCGGCGGGTCCAAGCCCCCCGGAGGCGCAAGAGAGTATTGCCTGGGACGGGCACGGCGAGCGCGATCGCAGGGTCCCCCAGGGGCCGGGGAACGGCCTCTCGCCGATCCGGTGGTCCCCTGCCGGCGCCGCACCGCGGCACCGGCCCACCTGCCGGGTTGCGGCAGGCTCCCTGCGAGCCCGGACCGTGCTCGCCCCAGGCTGCCCTCAGCTAACCGCCCCCGGGGCCGGGTGGCTATCCCCGGAATCCGGGATCCGGCCCGCGGCCCGGCCGCACCTAGAATGCCGGCTACGTGAGCAGCCACAGCGGCAGGCAGGAAGGCGATGACGGTCGAGCCGAGCGCGGTGGCGGCGCGGGTGGCCGCGCCGTCCGGGCTGGTCGTCGGCATCCCCGAAGGCGGCCGCCTGGTCTTCGGCCGCGGCCCGGACGCCGACCTGACCATCGCGGCCGGCCGCGGGCTGTCCCGCCGGGCCGGGGTGATCACCGCGGTCGCCGGCGGGGTGTGGATCGCCAACCTCAGCCGGACCCACGCGCTGTACACCGAGGGGGAGGGGTACCGGATCAGGCTGCCCCGGATGGAAGAGCACGGGGAGCCGTCCGGGGGCTGGTTCCTGCGCAGCGGCACCACCCTGGTCGGCTCCCGGGCCATGCTGGACGAGGGCCAGCCGCTGCGGGTGATGGTGACCGGGCCGGCCTGCGGCTGGGGCGACGGCCCCGAGGGCCGGTCCCGGAGCTGGCAGGACGGCGACGCCACCCTGCTGCCGCTGTACCTGGACCCGATGACGAAGATCTTCCTGGTCGCGCTGATGTGGTGCCGGCCCTGGCTGCTCGACCCGGCCGGGGCCACGCCGCTGCCGCGCACCCCGGAGATCGCCAAGGCCGCGCTCGAGGTGACCGGCGCGTTCCACGAACTGGAGCGGTTCGACACCGACCCGGCGTTCCGCGACCGGCTGTCCGCCCGGGTCGCGGAGCACATCAAGGTGCTCCGCCGCAAGATCACCGATCGCGGGCTGGTGCGCGCCGACGTGCGGCTGTCCGACGAGGTGGTGGTCCGGGTGCTGATCGAGCACGGCATCATCACCACGGCTGACCTGGGCCGGCTGAACGACCCGGCCTGGTGCTCCCGCCAGGAAGACCTGTGGTGGACCCAGCCGCCGTGAGCCGCGTACGCACCGCCGCCGGGTCAGCCCCCGGGCGGTGGGCCGCTGCCGGGCGGCGGGCCGCCGGGCGGCCCCAGCGGAACCACCCGGAAGGTGACGCTGGCCCGGCGCCCGCCCGCGCCCAGCGCCACGACCTTGTGGAAGCCGACCGGGATCAGCCCGGGATAGAACACGTGCCCCTGGTTGACGGCGTAGTTGAACGTCCCCTCCTGGTCCACCACCGGCCGGTCGGGCGAGAAGCCGACGCCGACGAGCTCGATGCGGACGTGAGTCAGCGGGCGGAAACCGCTGCCGTGCACCACGAACACGGTGTGCCCGTCGCCGAACGGCTGGCTCAGCACGAGCTTGGGCTTCTTGCTGACCCCGGTGGGGAGCGTGCCCGGGGGCTGGGCCGGCACCACGAAGGGCAGTACCGCGGTGGCGGAAATGCTGGGGGTGGCGGACGGCCCGGCCGCGGCTGGCTGCCCGTGCGCCGACTGGTACGCCACGCCCGCGACCACGCCCGCTGCCACCAGCGCGGCGGCCCCGCCGATCACCCCGGCGGTGGTCAGCGCCCGGGCCCGGCCCGGCCGGCTCGCGCCTGGGCGGGCCGCGGGTACGCCCCGGCCGGCCACGCCCCGGCCCGGCCCGTTGCGCCGCCGCCAGCGCCGCGGCGCCGCGCCGCCGCGCTGCACGAGCGCGGTGTGCGAGCCGAACGTGGCGTCGTCGCTGGACTCGTCGTCACCGGGCCGCGAGCCGCCTCGGACCGGGGCGGCGGCTGCGGGCTGCGCTGGTACTCGTCGATCAGCGCGATCTCCGGGTCGGTCAGGTACGCGTGGGCCGACTCCGCCTCGGGGGTGTCCCGGACGAACGGCGCCAGCGCCGCGAGCAGCGCGGCCGACGTCGGGCGGTGCCGCGGGGCCCGGTCCAGGCAGCCGGTGACCAGCTCGGTCAGCTCGGCCGGCAGGCCGTCGATGTCCGGTGCCTCGGTGGCCAGCCGGACCAGCACGTCCATCACGGTGTCGCCCCGATAGGGCGGGTGCCCGGTCGCCGCGAACAGCAGCGTCGCGCCGAGCGAGAACATGTCGCTGGCCACCGACGCCTGCCGGGTATCCCGGGCCTGCTCAGGCGCCATGTAGGCCGGCGTGCCCACCGCGCCCCGGGTGACCGTGAGCTGGATCCGCTCGGCTGCGCGGGCGACCCCGAAATCGATGACCCGGGGTCCGTCCGGGGCGACCAGGACGTTGGACGGCTTGAGGTCACGATGCACCAAGCCGGCGTTATGAATAGATTCCAGGGCTTCCGCGCAGCCGGCCGCCAGCCACCGGACGGCCGGCACCGGCAGCGGGCCGCACACCCGGACCAGCTGGTGCAGCGAGGGCGCCGGCACGTAGGCGGTCGCCAGCCAAGGCACATCGGCGTCCGGGTCTGCCGCCACCACGGCGGCGGTGAACACCCCGCTGACCCGCCGGGCCGCCGCCACCTCGTGCGCGAACCGGGCCCGGAACCCGGCTTCCTCGGCGAACTCGATCTTGATTGTCTTGACCGCGACCAGCCGCCCGGCGGTGGACCGGCCCAGGTACACCTGGCCCATGGCGCCCGCGCCCAGCCGCCCGAGCACCGTGAAGGGCCCGATCCGTTCCGGGTCCCATCGGCGCAGCGGCTCCAGTGTCGGCTGCGACACCATCCCTTGGGCTCCCCCCTAGTACCTGCGGCCCGCTGACTATAATGCCGATTCCATTCGCTTCTGTGCCCCAGTTCCGGCCGGTGTGCCGTAAATGGCACCGGACAGATAGCCCGGCCCCGGACCAGCTGATCCGGGGGGTGCCATCTCCGGTTATCAGGGCATATCGTCTCGGGTATGGCCGAGTGGTGGTCAATCGAGGTCTTCGACGGGGAATTCTCCGCCACGCAGTGGCGGGACAGCTACAGCGCCCAGCTGATCGAGTCCGCGCTCGCGCACGGCGCCGTGGACTGGGAGTGGCACATCCACCGCTGGGGCGTGGTGTTCGAGGTGACGTTCCAGGACGAGGCGCAGTGGGCGGCGTTCCGCGCGCTGCCCGCGACGGCGGCCGCGCTGGACGCGGTGCCTGACCCGGTGAACGGGCTGCTGATCTACCGCGGCCGGGGCGGCGGCGCCGGGGCGGCCGCGCCGCGCCGCCCGCGGCCCACGGCCGGCGCCGGGATGATGGCCCTGCCCGAGCCGGGTGCTGAGCCGGTGGTCGATCTGACCCGCGCGGAGCTAAGTTCCGCGCCCGCTGGCCCGGCCAGTGCTGGGCCGCCTGCCGGGTGAGCGCGACGCCTGGGTGGCGCAAATCTTCACTCCGGCGATTGATGGCCCGTTCTGTGAGCTCTGGTCCGCCGACAAGGCAGGATGGGGGTATGAGGGATACCCGAACCACAGCCATTGGGCTGCGGTCAGCGATCGAGCGGAGCGGTTACTATCCGGGACTGGTGGCAGACGCGGTGTTCTCCGCTCTGGGCCAGGAGGCCGTGGTCTCATATGTGGTGCAGGCCGACGCGCTTTTCGACCCGGCCATGGAAGTGCGTAGGCACATGACCGTGCTGGTGCTGACCCCCACCCGGCTGGTCTACTCACATACCGACGAGAACCCGGCGGACGACGAGCCCGGTGCCCGCCCGCAGGCGGAGACGAGCACCGAGGCGGTGCGCTTCTCGCGGATATCGTCGGTGGCCGTGACCCGCGTCGTCCCCGACCCGGCCGCTTACGTGCCGGGTGTCACGATGCCCACCGAGGTCGTCCTCACCATCGGCTGGAACGTGCTGTCTCATGTCGAACTGGAGCCCGCGCACTGCGGCGACGAGAACTGCGAGGCCGACCACGGCTACACCGGAACGATCACCGCGGACGACCTGAGCATGCGGGTCAGCGAGGCCGCCGACGGCGCGGAGGCCGTGCAGCAGGTGCTGGCGTTCGCGGTGGCGCTGACCGAGGCGACCACTCACCCCGGCCGCTGACGGGCGCGGGCATGACCACTGAGCCGGCCAGCCAGCCGGCGGTGCCCAACTACGGCGAAGGCAGCCTGCCCGACCTGGCCCAGTCGATGCTGGCCGCGGTCGGAGTGAACGGCGCGGTCAACCCGCTCGCCCTGCCGCCCAGCCCCCGGGTCTGCCTGCTGGTGGTGGACGGCCTGGGCTGGGAACTGCTCCGCGAGCACCCGGCCGCGGCGCCCTTCCTGTCCGAGCTGGCCATCGCCGGGCGGGCGCTGACGGCCGGCTTTCCGGCCACCACCGTCACCAGCCTGAGCTCTCTGGGCACCGGGCTGCCGCCGGGGGAGCATGGGATGCTCGGCTACCAGGTCGCGGTGCCCGGCGCCGGACGGCTGCTCAACGGGCTGCGCTGGGACGATCGGGTGGACCCGCTGAGCTGGCAGCCGTCGCCGTCCATCTACCAGCGGGCCGAGGCGGCCGGGGTGGCGGCGTACCGGGTGGCGGCCAAGGCGCTCGAGAAGACCGGGTTCTCCGCCGCCGCGATGCGCGGGGCCACCTACCGCTCTGCGGACAGCCTCGGCGCGCTGGTCGCGCAAGCCGCGGCGGCGCTGGCCGAGTCCGACCGCTGCCTGGTCACCGTCTACCACGCCGATCTCGACGGCACCGGGCACGCGTTCGGCTGCCAGTCCGAAGCCTGGTTCTACCAGCTGGCCCACGTGGACAAGCTGGCCGAGCAGCTGGCCGGAGCGCTGCCGCCCCGCACCACCCTGTACATCACCGCCGATCACGGCATGGTGGATTCGGCGCCGGAGGAGCGGATCGACGTGGACGAACTGGCCGTGCTGCGGGACGGCGTGGCTCTGCTCGGCGGCGAGCCGCGGGCCAGGCACGTCTACGCCGAGCCCGGCGCGGCGGCCGACGTGCTGATCGCCTGGCAGGAGACGCTGGGCTCGCGGGCCTGGGTGGTGACCCGGGACGAGGCCATCGAAGCGGGCTGGTTCGGCCCGGTTGACCCGCGCTTCACCGGGCGGATAGGCGACGTGGTGGCGGCGCCGGCGCTCCTGGGCGATCGTGGCCAGCCAGGCGGAGCGGCTGGAGTCCTCGCTGATCGGCATGCACGGCTCGCTGACGCCGGCGGACCAGTTCGTCCCGATGCTCACCGTGTCCAGCCGCTGACCCCAGATATGAGTGCGCATAGTTATCCACAGTTGCGCATGGAAGAATTCAAGAGCCGACGATAATTCATCCACAGATTCCCGGGGGTTATCCACAGGACGAACCGGCCGTGCGGGCGGTTCGGATGCGCTACCCCCGCAGGCCCGGCGGAAAGGAAATCGTGGCCGATTCGTTGACCGACGTCACAACGCTGGCGGGTCCTCGCCGGCCCGCGGCCGCCGGTGCTGCTCGACGTGCGCTGGCGGCTCACCGGCCCGCCGGGCATCGACAGTTACCGGGCTGGTCACCTGCCCGGGGCGCGGTTCGTGGATCTGGACCAGGACCTGGCCGGCCCGCCGGGGCTGGGCGGGCGGCACCCGCTGCCCGCGGCCGCCCAGTTCCAGGACGCCATGCGCCGGGCCGGGGTGCGGGACGGCTGGCCGGTCGTGGTCTACGACGAGGCCGACTCGACCGCGGCGGCGCGGGCCTGGTGGCTGCTCCGCTACTTCGGCCATGACCAGGTCCGCGTCCTGGACGGCGGCTACCAGGCGTGGCTCGCGGCAGGCCAGCCGGTAGAAGCCGGCCCCGGCCCAGCCGGGCCGCCTGCGGCCGGCTGGCACGTTCACCGCCCGGCCTGGGCAGTTGCCGCTGCTGGACGCGGCCGGCGCGGCGGCGCTGGCCCGGGACCCGGTGCTGCTCGACGCCCGGGCGGCCGAGCGGTATCAGGGCACGGTGGAGCCCGTCGACCCGGTGGCCGGGCACATCCCCGGCGCGGTGAGCGCGCCGACGACGGCCAATGTCACGGCGGCCGGGCGGTTCCTGGACCCGGCGGCGCTGCGCGCCCGGTTCACGGGCCTGGGCGTCCCGGATCCGGGCGCGACGCCGGACGCGCGGTCGGGTGCGCAGCCGGGCGCGACGCCGGGCGCGCGGTCGGGCGCGACGCCGGGCGCGCCGCTAGCCGGGGTGTACTGCGGCTCCGGGGTGACCGCGGCGCACGAGGTGCTGGCGCTGCACATCGCGGGCATCCCGGCCGCGCTGTACCTGGGCTCCTGGTCCGACTGGATCACCGACCCGGCCCGGCCGGTGGCGACCGGTCCTGACCCGGGCTAGCCTTCCGGCTAGCCCGACGGCTCGCCGAGCAGCGCGCTGAGCCGCTTGACCAAGTGCCCGCGCCAGCCGCCGCCGAGGATGCCCATGGTGATCTGCTGCGCCGGGTCGCTGTCGTCGAACCCCTCGTGCGTGATCAGCAGCCGGGTGCCGGCCCCCTCGGGCGCCAGCCGCCAGCTCACCACGGTGTCCAGGACCCCACCCCGCCAGCTGAACCGGAGCAGCCGGGGCGGGTCCAGGTCGAGCACCTGACAGTGCACGATGCCGTCGAAACCGTGCTGCGGGACAGGCTCGGTGCGAAACGTGAACTGATGGCCGACGGCGGGCCGGAAGTCGTTCGGCATCAGCCACCGGGCCAGCAGTTCCGGATCGGTGAGCGCCTGCCACACCCGCTCCGGCGGCCGGGACAGGAACTGATCCACTTCGACGGCGGCCATCAGTCGCCTTCCCCCAGGAGTTCGCTGAGCAGCCGGGCATGATGCTGCCAGAACTGCTCGTAGTGGGCCGCCCAGTCCAGCACCGCGCGGAGCGGCCGGGCATCCAGCCGGTAGCGCCGCTCCCGGCCGACCCGCTCCTCGCTGACCAGACCGGCCTCGCGGAGCACCCGGAGGTGCTGGGACACGGCGGGCCGGGTCATCGCGAACGACGCCGCCAGGTCGTGCACCGGCCGCTCGCCCTGCCGGAGCAGGTCGAGGATCTCGCGCCGGACCGGGCTGGCGATGGCGTCGAACACGTCCGCGTCAGGCACCGGCCCGGTCAGCCGCCCGCGGTGGCCTGCAGCACCAGGCCGTTGCCATCCGGGTCGTCGAACGTGACGAACCGGCCCCACGGCGCCTGCTGGATGCCGCCCTCGATGCGCACCCCGCGGCCCTGCAGCGCGGTCACGTCCTTGTCCAGGTCGTCGGTCTCCAGCACGGTTCCCTTGACCGACCCGGCCGGCATGCCCGGGAACCAGGTCACCAGCGTGATCGAGGTCTGCGAGCCGGGCGGCCGGACCTGCACCCAGCGCTGGTCCGGGCCCATCGCGGTATCCGACACCAGCTCGAAGCCCAGCGTGTCCACGTAGAAGTCGCGGGCCCGGTCCTGATCCCGACCGGCAGCGAGAACAGTTGCACCTGTGTAATCGTCATGCGCTCGATAATAGGTAAGCCATCGCTTACCAGTCAACCGCCCCGGCCCCTATCCGTCTCGTGCTCGCCCCACGCACCGCCCTGCCTTTTCACCCCAGATGCACGCCTGGAAAGAGCAAACCGGACAAAATGCCGACCATCTGGGGTGATAAGTCAGAGTGGTCCATGATCAATGTGACTGGTGGGGCCGACGGTGTGGGGGTGATGGGGACGCCGGAGCGTGCTGTTAGCGGGGCGGGGCGAGGTCGCGCCGGACGGTGAGCAGCAGCCAGGTGACCGCGCCCACGATGACGGCCCGGGGTGGCGGGCTGGCCGCCGGCCACGGCGACCGCGCCCGCGCTCATCGCGGCCGCGATGGCTATCCGGAGCAGCAGCCCCGGCCAGCCCCATGCGCGCCGGATCCGGGCCGGCGACCGCCCGGCCCACAGCCCGGCCCGACCCGCCGGGCGGGACTGGCGGGGCGAGGGAGTGTGACCCGCCGGGCGGGGCTGCTGGGGTGGGGGAGTGTTACCCGGCGGGCGGGGCTGCTGGGGTGGGGGAGTGCGGTCCGCCGGGCGGGGCTGCTGGGGCGGGGGAGTGTTACCCGCCGGGCGGGACCGGGCCGCCGGGCCGGGCCGGCCGCGGCGGGCGGGGCGGGGGAGTGGGGGCGGTCAGGTCGGCGAGCGCTTCACCTCGGCCTGACCTGGTGCGCAGCACGGTATAGGCGGCGGCCGCGGCGGCGAACCGGTCCGGGTCACCGCCATGGGCCCGGTCCGGATGGGTGGCGGCGGCCAGCCGCCGCCACGCGGCGCGCACGTCGTCGTCGGTCAGGTCCGCGCAGGGCCGGCAACCCGAGCGCGCCGAACGTGTCGCCGTCGGCTGTGCGCCGCCGGGACGCGCCCCAATGCCGCCTTTCCTCGTGGCTCGTTCCGCGAGCCTGCTCGGTCCGGCCGTCGCCGCGGCCCGTTGGCTCGGTCATCCCGAATCCCGCTCCGCCCCGAACGCCTCGTCCAGCAGCGGGCCGATATCCGCCAGCATCCGCGCACCCGCCAGGCCATCCGGCTGGCCGATGACGTCCGGCCAGGCTGGCCGCCGCGGCCGGACCCGGACTGCCGCGGCCGGAGCCGGGACCGCGGCGGCCGGAGCCGGGACCGCGTCGGCAGGCCCGGCGGCGGGCTGGGCAGGCTCGGCCACCAGGCGCTTCACCTGGACGTAGCTGACCCCACCTCGGTAGATGTAGGCCGCCTGGCCGACGGCCAGGCCGCGGATCAGCTCGGCATCGACCACCGGCGTGCCCTCGGCCCGGGACAGTCCCTCGTGCGCCCACAACGGCACGCCGAGCAGGCGCCGCGTGGTGTCCACCACCCGCCTGGTGCGGGCAGCGCCGCCACCGGTTGGGGGTACGGCGTGCCGGAGCAGCCAGATCCCGCCGTCCGCGGTGCTGGCCACCCGGTACCGCTCGTCCTCGTCGGCGGCCAGGCCCTGCCAGGACTGCGCGGACACCTGCACGGCCAGGCCCAGCGAGCGGGCCCGCTCGTACAGCTGCCAGATCAGCAGCAGCAGACGTTAGCGGCAGGGGGACTCCATATCGTGCCCCAAACTCGTACAAATGACCGAAACCGGCACCCCTAACCCGGGTTCCCGGTTCCCATTCCGCGATCCCGGTCCGCCATTCCCGGGGGTCCGTTTCCGCCCACCATTCCCGGTCTCCCTGACCCCTAAACTGGGGGATCCCTGACCCCCCTGACCCCTCCTGACCCCCTTGAAACCCGGGGGACCCCTGGGCTTATGGACCCGGTTCCCCGTTCCCCGTTACCCGTTTCCGGTATCCTGTCCCTATGTCCCTCGCCGTTTCCCCCGATCCGGTTCCCGGGAGGCCCTTCCCGTGTCTGATGTGGTCTTGTAAGCCCGGCCGAACTTATTCGCCCGCGAATCCCTAAACCCGGGGGTGGTCACGGCCCACGGTTACGGCATTCAGGTCCGGATCCGCAGTAACCACCTGGTGATCAGTGACGGCCTGGGCAAGACCCGCCGTGAGCGCAAGTATCAGGCCGTAGACCGGACCTTAAAGCGGATCGTGATCACGGGTCAGGATGGTTATTCTCCCTGGACGCGTTCAGGTGGGCCGCTGATCAGGCATCTCGATCGCCTGCCTGAACCCGGACGGCGAACTGACCAGTCACTATTACCGGAGTGAGAATCCGGACCCTAGGGTGGTCCGCAGGCAGGCCATAGCGGCCGGAACCCCGGCCGGAAAGGAGGTTGCCGCGAACTCCTGACCCGGAAGGTAGGGGTGTAATCTGACCTGGTCCTGAAACAGTGGGATGACTTTAACCTAGCGGCGACGATCGCCCATTACGGGGCCCGGATGTCCAGCGCAGACACGGTTCCGGGTTTGTGCGAATTGGAGGGGTGGGCCGCCCGTGATTATTTCGCGTCTGGCCTGGGAGGGTAGCGGTTCCCTGGTCAGGGAACACGGACCGGATTCCGGGTAACTGGTTCACGTATCCGGGTCGCCGTTCACCCATATCCGGGGGGACGCGTAAGCAACGGGCGGGGGATCCGGTTAACGCTATGCTGAACTTCGCCTATACGGCTGGTTACGCTGAATCCCGGACCGCTTGCATTATGGCTGGCCTGGATCCCCGGATGGGCTTTATCCACTATGACAAGATCGGCCGTGATTCCCTCGCCCTGGACATCCTGGAAACAATCCGGCCCATCATAGACAGTTATGTGATAGGGCTCCTGGGATCCCGGGCGTTCACTTACCGGGACTTTACGGAGTCGTCGGGGGGACGGGCAATACCCGGCCGGAACGTGCCGGGTTACGGCCCCGCTGATTCATGAGATAGCGGAACAGGCCCTCGCGTGGCAGAGTGCGGCTTACGAAACGGCCCGGATTATCCTGGGAATCCTGACCGGGCATGCTGGCAGGCGGGGAAACCACGCCGGTAACCAGGATATCGCTAAAGCAGAGTTCCAGTCCCAGGAGATAGACCCGGGAAAGATACTCCCGGACAGGGAATGGGAGCGGATAGAGGCCCTGATCCCGCCGTGGCAGGGTAAGGCTTACCGGCCCCCGGTCCCGGCCCGGCCCATCATTACCGCCATGGTTTACATGGAGGCGAACCGGCGTCCCTGGGCTCACGTCCCCCCGGTTTTCGGGGCGAGTTACCGGACCATGACGGACCGGCGGAGAATGTGGCAGCGGTCCGGGGTATGGCCTGGTCTCCTGGACGCGATCCGGGATAATGCCGGGCGGATCCGGGCCTGAACAGGGGATCCCCGGGGGGTTAAACGGGGGATGGTAACCCGGGCGGGGGCGGGAAACGGCCGGTTACGGGGCCTTTACCCAGGGAATGGTCAGGGTTTGCCCAGGATCCGGGCTCTCCCCGCCCGATCGGCCGGGTTCGCCGGGGGTTTGCCGGGTTCGCCTGGGCGGGTCCATGGGTCCGGGGTCCGGGGTCCGGAGGTCCGGGGTCCTGGGCGGAGGGGTGAATCCGCGGTAAGCCGGGACCACCTGTCCGGGGTCCAGGTGGCCCGGGTCCAGGTGGATGGGGTCCAGGGGGGGCGGGTCCAGGTGGAAGGACCCCAGGGCGAGGGACCCGGGGGCCCCGACTGGTCTAGACCACCCGCCCGGGAGCCTTCGCGGATGAGACAGGCCGGTCTCATGAGACAGGGCTGTCTCATGAGACCGGTCTGTCTCATAGGGCCCGGGGGCGGCCGGGGGCGGCCGGGTTGCGCGTGGCTCCCCGGGGCGGCCGGGCCAGGCCGCAGCCGGGCGACGGCGGGGGCGGGGGGCCTGGCCCTGGGCGGGGGCCTGGGCCGGGGGCCTGGCCCCCCGGGGGGCCTGGGCGAGGGCTCCCCGGGGGCCTGGGGGCGACGGCGGCCGGGGCGAGTGGTCTAGACCAGTCGGCCGGCCGGTTACGGGGGCCTGGGGGCCTGGGGCCCCCGCCCTGGGGGACCCCACCTGGACGCGGGGAGGGCCGGGGGACCTGAACGGGCCAGAACCCCGGACCCTTGTCAACGGGTCCGGGTTCTTAGGCTGGGCTCCGGTACCGTCCCGGAGCCTTGGACAGTACCCGTAACCCGTTCCGGGTCCACATAAGACACGGACGTCGTATGCCCGGTCCCGACCGTATGCGTTTGCGCCGCGTCAACAGGTACCGGACCCTGTACCGGATCCGGGACCGGATCTTCCGGGGTTCCCGGTCCCGGCCACAGACACGACTCACAGGAAGCGGATTCCGCGATCTCCGTTCCGGGCTGGGTCACTTAGCTGTCACTCCGCAGTACCAGAGGTCCGGGGTTTCGTCCGCACAATTCAGGACGTAATCATGTCCCCCCAAGGGGAATCCGGAATGTCTTCGGGTTCGACCCGGTCCGGGTTTCCGTCATGATGTTCAGGGTATCGCCGTTCAGGATGTATTGAACGGACCGGGGGGTGGACCTGGACGGAGTGGAGTTACCCGCGAGGGTCACCCCCGAAACCCGCCCCCGTGAACAGGGCCACAATGAACAGGGTAATGATGATCAGGCGTTTACGCATGGTGCTTTCCTTCTTTCCGGGTTGCGGTTAGGCTCCGGCGACCAGGAGAATACAATCCAGGTACATGCTGATCGTTCCACCGATCGCGGCATTGAACTGGACGTTTCCGTTCGGCCGGATGTAAACATGGGCTAGGGTTCCGTGCGCACCGTTCGAGATCAGGGCAACGGGGAGGTTGGTAACCGGCCGGTACTGGGAGAAGTTCGGGATCACGGCGAACGTGGTATTGACCGCCAGACCCCCGGCCCCCGTTACCAGGACTCCCCGTAGGGCAACGTTTCCGTCCGGAAGAAGTTTGTAAGCGGGGGCGTAACCGGTTCCGGCAACGTCATTTCCGGCACTGGTCCCACCGACCAGGCTAAAGGCATGCCACGATTCGGGGAGGCCGGGGGTAGACGGGTCGATCTCGCTGATGATTGCGTTCGTGACGGCCGTGGGCACGAATCCGGAGACGTTGGATTCCAGTTCGAACGTTCCCTGAACATCCCCGGCCAAAGTGGTCGGGGCGGACAGGGTTACAGCCTTCTGGGCCGGGGTCGTTATCAACGTTGCCGGGAGAACCGACGTCCCGAACTGGAGGGACAATTGCCCGTTATTAAGTTGGGCTATCGCGTTTGCCGGGGATCCACCGTAGGCCGCGAGGCCTGCCAGATAGGCATTCGCGAACCCGTCAGTACCCGCTACCGGGGATACTGACGCGATCAGGTTCCCGGACGCCGGGGCACCCGAATAGACCAGGAAGTCACCGGATGTACCGTCAGCTACGATGTTCGCCCCGGTGATCGTGGTTCCGTTCACGATCCCGGCATAGATGATCCCGGCCGCTAGCTGGGCGACCGTGATCGTGTTCGCGGCTATCTGGGCGGCCGTGATCGTGTTCGCGGCAATCTGGGACGCCGTGACGGTTCCGGTCTGGATCAGTCCCCCCGGAACCTGGGGCATAGCTATCAGCGCTTCGCCGTAAAGAAGTTCCCCAACCGTGGTCGGATTGTTCAGTCCCAAACGCGGGTATGCGAACGCGGCCCCGGCCGGAGCCGTTACTACAGTGGAAACCGGAGTCCAGGTTGACGTCGCTACGGACGCGTTAGCGATACTGGTACTCTGGTAACTGTGACTGCTGTTTTCCCAGTCAACCCCGATCGTGACGACGGTAGCGGTTGGCGAGTTAGCCCACCCCGTTATCAGGTACTGGTTTCCGGGGGTGACCGGGAATGCTGCGGCGGATTCCTCTATTGCACCTCCGGTGAGCCCGGTAGACGTGAACTGGATAGAGTTCGGGTACGGTCCCGCTGGGGTGGTTACCGGAGCTATGGTTCCGCCGAATCCGTTCCATCCGGTGAGGTCCCCGCCCGTGAAGTAGGGGTTTGAGTTCAGGACGTTACCCGCGTAACCGAGCAACGAAGCCTTGATCACGCCAGTAAGCAGGGTACTGGGAATGACCCCGGTTGTGACGTTGAATCCTTGCGGGTAGTTGTTGCCAAACGAATCGGTACCGGCAGCGGGGGCCATGCTGATAATCAGGTTCCCGTTCGCGGGGGTCCCGGAGTAGAAGAACACTCCGCTAGAACTGATTATGAAGTCGGTTCCGCTGAACGTTCCCCGGATGGAGAGGTTATTGAACTCTGCGGATCCGTCCTTCCGGATGATCCATCCGGAAACCCCGGTGATGAAGTTCGGGCATC
>CAVQVG010000006.1:0-581063 GCA_963717125.1 uncultured Actinomycetes bacterium | reverse complement strand
ATGAACGTGGGCGCCCAGCACTGCCGCAGGAGGCCCGGCCGGTGTTCGAGTCGTATTGCCATCGTCAACCGCGGGGAGGCCGCGATGCGGTTGATCCCGCGCCGTCCGGGAGCTCTCGGCGGAGACCGGGACGCGGATCGAGACCGTAGCGCTCTACACCGACGCTGACCGGGCGGCTACGTTCGTCCGGGCCGCCGACCCTGACTACCGCCTAGGCCCAGCAGCGGCCCGGCCTTACCTTGACCTGGCGGTACTGGAGCGGGCGTTGCGGGATAGCGGCGCGGACGCGGCCTGGGTCGGCTGGGGATTCGTCGCTGAGGATCCAGCGTTCGCCGAGCTGTGCGAGCGGATCGGGGTGACGTTGGTGGGCCCGGCCGCCGAGCGACCGCAAACTCGGCGACAAGATCGGCGCCAAGCTGATCGCTGAGCAGATCGGCGTCCCGGTCGCGCCATGGAGCCGGGGCGCGGTGGGCGACCTGGACACCGCCGTCCGCGTGGCTGGCGAGATCGGCTACCCGCTGATGCTCAAGGCCACCGCGGGCGGCGGGGGCCGGGGTATCCGGGTGGTCATGTCCGCGGAGCAGCTCACCGAGGCCTACGAGCGCACCCAGCTGGAGGCCGAGCGCGCGTTCGGCAGCGGTGTGGTGTTCCTGGAGCGCCTGCTTACCGGTGCGCGGCACGTCGAGGTACAGGTGATCGCGGACGGCCAGGGCACGGCCTGGGCCCTGGGTGTGCGCGACTGCTCGGTGCAGCGGCGCAACCAGAAGGTGATCGAGGAGTCCGCGTCGCCGGTGCTGACCGTGGCGCAGGCCGCCGAGCTCAAGGCGGCCGCCGAACGGCTGGCGCTGGCGGTCGGGTACCGGTCGCGGGCACGTCGAGTTCCTGTACCCGCCGGCCGAGCAGCGGTTCGCCTTCCTGGAGGTGAACACCCGGCTGCAGGTGGAGCACCCGGTCACCGAGCTGACCACCGGGATCGACCTGGTCAAGGCGCAGCTGCAGATCGCCGCGGGCGGGAAGCTGGAGGGCAGCCCGCCCGCCGAGATCGGGCACGCCATCGAGGCGCGGCTCAACGCTGAGGACCCGGACCGCGACTTGCCCCGTCGCCGGGCCGCATCGTCCGGTTGGACCTGCCCACCGGTCCCGGCATCCGGGTGGACACTGGCGTCAGCGCGGGCGACTCCATCCCGGCCGACTTCGACTCGATGATCGCGAAGATCATCGCGTACGGCCGGGACCGCGACGAGGCACTGGGCAGGCTGCGCCGCGCGCTGGCGGAGACCACGGTGATCATCGCGGGCGGCGTGACGAACAAGAGCTTCGTGCTCGACCTGCTGGACCAGCCCGAGGTGATCGACGGGACCGCGGACACCGGCTGGATCGACCGGGTCCGCGGTGCGGGCAGGCTGGTGGCGCACCGGGGCGCCGCGGTCGCACTGGCCGTCGCCGCCATCGAAGCCTACGAGGACGCCGAGAACCTGGCCCGGCAGCGGCTGCTGTCCACCGCGCACGGCGGCCGCCCGCAGATCCAGCTGGACACCGGCCGCCCGGTCGAGCTCAAGCTGCGTGGCGTCGGTTACCGGGTGCACGTCGGCCGGGTCGCGCCGCACCGGTTCCGCGTCGCGATCGCCGCGGGCAACGGCCCGCCGCACGCGGCCGACGCGGAGATCGAGCGCTTCGACGCGCAGACTGGCCAGATCGTGGTCAATGGCAGGCGTTTCCGGCTGGTCACCAACATGCACGGCCCCACGCATCTGGTCGAGGTGGACGGCATAGCGCACCGGATCAGCCGCGACGAGGGCGGGGTGGTGCGCGCGCCCGCGCCCGCACTGGTGGTCGCCACGCCGCTCGACGTGGGGGCCGAGGTGCAGGCCGGGGCGCCGGTGCTGGTGCTCGAGTCGATGAAGATGGAAACCGTACTGCGCGCGCCGTTCCGGGCCCGGCTGCGGGAATGCCTGGTGGCGGTGGGCGGCCTGGTCGAGACTGGAGCGCCGCTGCTGCGGCTGGAGGCACTCGGCAACGGCGACAGCGCGGGCGCCGGGCAGGACACTGCCGAGGCCGAGGTTGACCTGCCCGCCGAGCCCATCGGCGTGCCCGCGGCCGAGCGGGTCGCGGCCGGGCTCCGCGACCTGCGCGGGCTGCTGCTCGGCTTCGACACCGGCCCGCAAAATGGGCACCGGGTGCTGGACGGGTACCTCGCGGCGCGGGCCGCGGCCGGCCAGCGCGACGGCACGGCGCTAGCTGGCGAGATCAAACTGCTCGAGGTGTTCGCCGACCTGTCCGAGCTGATCCGGAACCGCCCGGCCAACCCGGACGCCAGCACCGACACCCAGGTGCACAGCCCCCGCGAATATTCCACACGTACCTGCAGAGCCTCGACGCCGAGCGGGCCGGGCTGCCGGAGGCGTTCCAGCACCGGCTCAGCCAGGTATTCCGCCACTACGGGGTGACCGGCCTGGAGCGCACGCCGGAGCTGGAGGACGCGGTCTTCCGGATCTTCCTGGCGCAGCGCCGCGGGGCCAGCGACGCCGCGGTGGTGACCGCGCTGCTGCGGCAGTGGCTGACCGAGCCGCCGCCGGGCGAGCCGCTGCGCGAGCGGGCGGCCTCACCCTGGAACACTTGATCGCGGCGACCCAGCTGCGCTTCCCCGCGGTCGCCGACCTGGCCCGCTCGGTCGTCTTCCGCTGGTTCGCCCAGCCGCTGCTGCGCCGCAACCGGGCGCAGGTCTACGCGGCCGTGCGCAAGCACCTCGGCTACCTGGACGCCCACCCGGACGCGCCCGACCGCGGGTACCGGATCGCGGCGATGGTGGCCAGCTCGGAGCCGCTGGTGCGGCTGCTCGGGCAGCGGATCGGCCGCCCGGGCGCCGGGCTGGCGCCGATGCTGGAGGTGCTGACTCGCCGCTACTACGGCAGCCAGGCGCTGCACGGCCTGCGGGCCCGCGAGGTCGCCGGCTGCACGTTCGTCATCGCCGGGCACGAGGACGAGACTGGCCGGTCCGCTGTGCTGGCCACCGCGGTGGACTTCCCGGCCCTGCCGGCGGCCATGCGGGCTATCGAGGAGCTTGCCCCGGCCGGCGACGCCGTCGCCGACATCTACCTCACCTGGGCAGACCAGCCGGACGACCCGGACGTGATGGCGGCCGAGCTCCGCGGGATGCTGGCCGCCCGGCAACTGCCCAGCCAGCTCCGCCGGGTCACCACCACGGTGGCCGGGCGCCGGGGAAGCGGGAAGGGGAGGTGGGTGGGGATGCACCACCACTTCACGTTCCGGCCGTCGCCCGGGGGAATCACCGAAGAGCGGCTGATCCGCGGCCTGCACCCGCTGATCGCCCAGCGGATGCAGCTGGAACGGCTGCGCAACTTCGACCTGACCCGGCTGCCCTCGGCCGACGAGGATGTCTACCTGTTCCGCTGCGTCGCGCCGGCCAATCCCGCCGACGAGCGGCTCGTCGCGCTGGCCCAGGTGCGTGACCTGACCCCGCTACGGGACCACGAGGGCAGGCTGGTCGCGCTGCCCGCAACCGAGAACACGCTGGCGGCCTGCCTGGACGCGATCCGGAAGGCGCAGTCCGGCCGTCCGGCGCACCAGCGCTTCGACACCAACCGGATCCTCATCTACGTCTGGCCGCCCAGCGAGATCACCAGCACGGAGGTGAGCACGGTCGCCCAGCGCATCCTGCCCACCACGGCGGGCGCCGGGCTCGAAGAGGTCATGTTCCTCGCCCGCCAGCGGGATCCGGGCAGCCGCGAGCTGGCTGACGTCGCGGTGCGCCTCAGCTACGACGCCGGATCCGGGATGCGGCTGGAGATCGGCGAGCGGCCGACCGCGCCGGTCGAGCCGCTGGACGACTACCGGCTCAAGGTGCTGCGGGCAAGCAGCCGCGGCACCGTCTACCCGTACGAGCTGACCGGCATGCTGGCCGGTGCCGACGGCAGCTTCACCGAGCACGACCTGGACGGCGACGGCAACCTGGTGCCGGCCGCCCCGCGGCCAGAACACCGCCGCGCTGGTGGCAGGCGTAGTCAGCACGCCGACCAGGCTGCATCCAGCCGGGATGTCCCGCGTCGTGCTGCTCGGCGACCCGACCAAGGCGCTCGGCGCGCTGTCCGAGCCGGAGTGCGCGCGGGTGATCGCCGCCCTGGATCTCGCCGAGCGGCGAGGCATCCCGGTGGAGTGGTTCGCGCTGTCCGCGGGCGCCCGTATCTCGATGGAGTCCGGCACCGAGAACATGGACTGGGTGGCCGCCGCGCTGAAGCGCATCGTTACCTTCACTCAGGCCGGCGGGGAGATCAACATCGTGGTCGCCGGGATCAACGTCGGCGCCCAGCCGTACTGGAACGCCGAGGCCACGATGCTCATGCACACCAGGGGAATCCTGGTGATGACACCGGACTCGGCGATGGTGCTGACCGGCAAACAGTCACTGGACTTCTCCGGCGGCGTCTCGGCCGAGGACAACTTCGGCATCGGCGGCTACGACCGGGTGATGGGGCCGAACGGCCAGGCCCAGTACTGGGCACCGAACCTGGGCGCCGCCCGTGACGTGCTGATGGCGCACTACGCCCACAGCTACGTCGCGCCGGGTGAACCAGGGCCGCGGCACGCGGGCACCACCGACCCGCATGACCGGGACATCTCCGGCTACCCGCACTCCCTGGCGGGCAGCGACTTCAGCACCGTCGGCGAGATCTTCTCGGCGACCGCCAACCCGGATCGCAAAAAGCCGTTCGACATCCGCACGGTGATGCGCGCGGTGGCCGACCAGGACCACGCCGTGCTGGAGCGCTGGGCCGGCATGGCCGACGCGGACACCGCCGTGGTGCAGGACGTGCACCTCGGTGGCAGGCCAGTGTGCCTGCTCGGGATCGAGTCCCGGTCGGTGCCACGCCGCGGTTTCCCGCCCACCGACGGACCGGACAGCTACACGGCGGGCACCCTGTTCCCCTCCTCGTCGAAGAAGGCGGCCCGCGCGATCAACGCGGCCAGCGGCAACCGTCCGCTGGTCGTGCTGGCCAACCTGTCCGGCTTCGACGGGTCACCAGAGTCGATGCGCAAGCTGCAGCTGGAGTACGGCGCCGAGATCGGCCGCGCCATCGTGAACTTCGCCGGCCCGATTGTGTTCTGCGTGATCTCCCGGTACCACGGCGGCGCGTTCGTGGTGTTCTCCAAGGCGCTCAACCCGAACATGACGGTGCTCGCCGTCGAGGGCTCGTTCGCCTCGGTGATCGGCGGCGCGCCCGCGGCAGCGGTGGTGTTCAGCGGCGAGGTGAACCGGCGTACCTCGGCCGACAGCCGGGTGGCCGGCCTGGAGGCGTGCCTCACCGGGACCGCTGGTGCGGAACGTGCCGAGCTGACCACGGAGCTGGCCGACGTGCGGGCCGCGGTGCGCGCCGAGAAGCTGGCCGAGGTGGCCACCGAGTTCGACCGGGTGCACAGCGTGCACCGCGCCGTCGAGGTCGGCTCGGTGGACGCCGTGGTGCGCGCCGCCGAGCTGCGCCCGCGGATCATCGAGGTAATCTCCGCGCCGGCCGGGTCCTAGAGCGCCGGTCAAGTAGTCGAAGATCGGCTGGGCTGTTGCGTTGATCCACGAGCTTGCGTTATTCCCTGTCGTAGGAGCGATGATCTGTGCGACGGCAGGGAGGTGTCAGGTGCGCCCGGATGTTTGGTGTCCGCCGGTGGAGCCTCCGGCGGCGGAGCAGGTGGTGATCAAGGCGGTGATCGAGGCGGCGGTCATGGACCGGCGCTAGCAGCTGGTCCTGGACTGCCTGGACGCCGGGGATCAGCCGTTCTCCAAGGGCACGCTGGTTGGGTTCCGGGCGCGGCTGATCGAGCATGACCTGGACCGGGCGCTGATCGAGCGCACCGTGGAGCTGGCCGCGCACGGGAGGGTTCGGGGCGGGGGCGCTGCGGGCGGCGCTGGATTCCAGCCCGTTGTGGGGGGCGGGAAGGGTGGAGGAGGCATTCGTGGCCGGCGAGGCTGGCGCCGCCGTCGCGGCCGCGGTGGTCGCGACCGCCTGCCAGGTCCGGGACCAGGACACAGACCTGACCGGCGCGGCGCCGGTGCTGCGCCGGGGGGTGGCCAAAGACCGGCGGATCAGCGTCGAAGACGCCCAGAGGCGGCACGGCCGCAAGACCCGCTCGGTGCTGTTTGACGGCTACAAGCGGCACGTGCTGCGCGACCTGGACGCCGGTTTGATCCCGGCGGTGGGCATCACCCCCGCCAACGCTCCGGAGGCCAACGTCACCGAGTCGATCGCCGCGGACTTGGAGGGAGCCGGGCGGACACTGGCCGGGCTGCATATCGACCGGGCCTACCTGTCCTCCCACCTCGTCCGCGACCGCGGCCCGGACCTGGCCATCTACTGCAAGGCATGGCGAGTCCGCAACACCACCGGGCGCTACGCCAAAGACCAGTTCAGCATCGGCTTCGGCGCCGTCCAAGTCGAGCACACGCTGGCCCCATCGGCCACTGGCAAGGACGGCGCCCGCTACACAGGCATCCGCAAGAACCTCTTCGACCTGCGCCGCATCGCCGTCGTCTGCAATCTCCACGTCATCGCCCGCCAACACGCCGCTAACGACCACCAGCTGGCAACCTGACTACTTGATCAGCGCTCTAGTCCTCCTGCGTCGCGGGCGGGCCAAGCTAAGCCGAGCGTGCGGCGGTGACGGCCACGGTGGTGTAGGACATCGTGAAGCTGCCGCCCAGCGCGTCGATCGCGGCCCCGACGTCCGCCAGCACCGTGGCCACGTCCGCCTGCGGCAGCCGGGTGAGGGAGCCGAGGGTGGGCAGCTGGTCCAGCCATTCGTCCCGGGTGTAGGTCCGCTCCCAGCCGAACCGCCAATCCTCGGGTTCGGTGAACCTGCCCGCCGCCCGGATCCCGTCGGCGATCTTGTCGAACAGCGGCTGGTAGAGGTCCAGGCCCGACCTGCTGGGCCGACTGGCCTGGTTGAAGGGCGAGTCCGGCGCCACCCGCCGGTAGGCGGCGCTGGCCGCCTCCGACACCTCGGGCGGGCCCTGGGAGACGTGGTGGAAGGGGGCCAGCAGCCCGCCCGGCCGCAGCACCTGCGCCGCCTTGGCCGCCCCGGCCACCGGGTCCACCCAGTGCCAGGCCGTACCGGCCACGACCGCGTCGAATTCCCGGCCAGCCGGATCCCACTCCTCGAACGTGGCCACCTCGGCCTCGACCCCGGTGCTCCGCGCGAACTCAGCCATCCTGGCGTCCGGCTCGACGCCGAGCACCCGGCAACCTGCTGCCTGGAACTGCCTGGCCACGATGCCGGTGCCGGTGCCGACGTCGAGCACGTCGGTGCCGGGACTGGCGGCGATGATCCGGTCCGCCAAAGCGGCGGGATAGGGCGGCCGGGTGCGGTCGTAGCGTGCGGCGTCCACGCCGAACGACTCGGCTACCTGCCGGTGCTGATGCGGCGGGGGCCCGGGCGGACGCGCTGGAGGCGGCGGTGCGGTGGTCATGCCGCCACCGTACCGGCGCCCCCGCGGTCAGCGTTCGGCGGTCTTCTCCCCCCCGCCGCGTGAGGCGGTCAGAGGACCCGCACCAGAATGGCCCGCTGCCTGACCGGCGCTCTAGATCAGCACAGGCAGTGCGTCGTAATCCGCCTGGATCTCTCTGACCAGCTGCCCCGCGCGTGGGCAATGGCAGACCGCGCCGTTGTCCCGGCGCATCGCGTGAAACTCACCCCCTTGCCACCAGATGTGGTACGCATGCCGCCATTCGCGACGCAGCGCATCCAACGGCTCGCCGGGGACGTCAACTAACTCGCCCGTGCTGCGATCTTCATCGCCTGGCGGCCGGAGCCAGGCGGCCACCTCGGCCAGCTCCTCGGACAGCCCGCCCGGCGATGCGCGCTGCGACCGCGACGCGCTCCACTGGGATGGGCCAGGACTCGGCCAGCTCGGCCGCGTCAGCGGCCGCGGCCTTGATGGTTTCCCGGCAGTCGTCAGCGTCGATGATCGCTCTCAGGGCTCGGTCCACGACACTATTATCCATCAGGAACCAGCAGGGACCATATGGTTACTCTGGAATTAGCACGTGACCAACAGGGTCCTACTGTGATCATGTGGCTGGTCTCGATCATGACTCCGGTGAGCCGCTGTACCTACAGCTGGCTGACCTGCTACGCCGTCAGATCGACCGGGGCGAGCTGACCAGCCGTGTTCCCTCCGTCAAGACGCTGAGCCAGGACCATGGTGTCTCGCACGTCACCACCGAAAAGGCCCTCGCCGTGCTGCGCGACGAGGGCCTGATCCGGTCGGTGATCGGCAAGGGTTTCTACGTCGTTAAGCAGGGCTAGTCGCCCTGGGCGGCCTGGGCTACCGCTAGGCCGGTGAGGCCGTAGCGCGCCACGTGCTCCGGGTCGGCCGGGTCGATGGTGCGCATGTCCTGCTTGGCCAGCCGCTGGTTGATGGCGTCCAGGTGATCCCGGACCAGTTCCCGCTCGGCCGCGGTGATGCGGCCCTTGTGCGGCTCGCCCGCGTGTTCCAGCGTGTCGTAGTTGATGCCGCGAGGCGCGGCGGTCGCGGCCGCCTTGGCCCGCCGGGCGGGGCGGGCCGGCCGGGCGGTCAGCAACAGTTCGCTCATCGGCTGCTGGGTGGCCAGCTTGTCGAACGCGCCGGCGTCCATGGTCACCCGGCGGGGCTCCTCCTCACCGGGCAGGTAAAGCTCGACCACGGCCACCCGGAGCGCCGCCTTCTCGATGGCGGCGGCCTCGTCGGCCAGCGCCTCGATCTCCACCGGGGTGTCACCGAGCTCGGGGTGCTCGTGGATGACGATGCGGGCGAGCGTGTCGTCCCTGGTGATCAGCTCGCCGCTGAAGTCGCTGAACCTGACGGTCTTCTGGCCCACTGGGGTGCCTCCTGCATATCGGTGAACCGGGTTGATGAGATGCCAGGAGTCCAGCATGCCAGAAGACCAAACGTAAGTTCGATAGGCACGCCGTAATTAACCATTTATCGAACGCCCTATCGGGATCAGCGGGCCGTTTCGCTGGACTCGGCGGGGGTGCCGCCGGGCGACGGGTCGCTGGATTCCGCTGGGCTGGACTCAGCTGAGCTCGGGGCCGCGTCGCTGGGCTCCGCCGGGGCCGGTTCGGAAGCCTCGCCAGCCGGGGCCGCGCTCTCCCCCGCCGCGCTCTTCCCGTCCGCGCTGGCCGGCCGCCGGGCGAGCAGTTCCGAAGCCGGCTTGCCCCGGCGCTGCGATCGGATGAACCAGACGATGCCGACGATGGTCAGCACGCTGGCCACGTACATGTTCAGCCGCAGGCCGAGGAAGTGCTCGGACGGGTCCACCCGGAGCGACTCCTCGAAGATGCGGAACGCCGAGTAGCCCGCGACGTAGAGCGCGAACAGGCCGGGCGGCTTGATGTTGCGGTGATGACCCAGCCAGACGAGCAGCGCGGCCCAGACCAGGTCGAAGATGAACTCGTACAGGAAGGTCGGGTGGAACGTCGTGTACTGGGCGTACCCGGCCGGCCGGAACGAGGGTGAGATCTGCAGCGCCCAGGGCAGCGTGGTCGGGCCGCCGAACAGCTCCTGGTTGAAGTAGTTGCCGACCCGGCCGATGGCCTGGGCGACCAGCAGCGCCGGGGCGACCGCGTCCATGAACAGCGCCGCGCTGGCCCCCGACCGGCGGACCCGCCAGACGCCGACCACCGCGGCCAGCGCGATGCCGCCCCAGATGCCCAGTCCGCCGTCCCACACGGCGAGCACCCCGTACCAGTGGTGCGGGATGTATTTCGGCGTGGTCAGGTCGAAGTAGATCCGGCCGCCGATGATGCCGGCGGGCACGGCCCAGATGGCCACGTCGCCGACCAGGCCCGGGTCACCGCCGACCGCCTTCCACCGGCGCTGCGTGATGATGATGGCCAGCGTGATGCCGATCACATACATCAGCCCGTAGAAGTGGATATAGGCGGGACCGATGTGGAACCCGTTGACCGGCGGGCTCGGGATGTAGAAAGGCGAAGCCAAGGCCATGCGCCCGAGCGTACCGTGGCTTAGTGCGCGAACCACCCTGGATGGCCGGGGACGTGCCGGACCAGGCTGGCCGGACGGCCGTGGTGACCGGCGCCAATTCCGGGATCGGTTTCGAGACGGCCCGGGTACTCGCCGAGCACGGCGCCACCGTCATCCTGGCCTGCCGCGACGTGGCCAAGGGCGAGGCGGCCGCGGCCCGGATCGCTGGCCCGGGACCGGTCGCCACGGCGCACCTCGACCTCGGCTCGCTGGCTTCGGTGCGCGCCGCGGCCAGCGAGATCCAGGACCGGCACCCGCGGCTGGACCTGCTGATCAACAACGCCGGCCTGATGATGCCGCCGTACGGCCGCACCGCGGACGGCTTCGAGTTGCAGTTCGGTACCAACCACCTCGGCCACTTCGCGCTGACCGGGCTGCTGCTCGACCTGCTGCTGCCCGCCGCGGGCTCCCGGGTGGTCACGGTGAGCAGCAACATGCACCGGGCCGGGCGGATGAACTTCGCCGATCTGCAGTCCGCCCAGCGGTACCGGCGGGTCGCCGCGTACGGCCAGTCCAAGCTGGCCAACCTGCTGTTCAGCTACGAACTGCAGCGGCGGCTGGCCGCGGCCGGAACGCAGACCAGCGCGCTGGCCGCCCACCCGGGCACCGCCATCACCGGGCTGACCCGGTACTTCCCGCCCGCCGTGGACCGGGCCTACCACGCGATGGGCCAGCCCATCGCGCAGAGCGCGCCGATGGGCGCGCTGCCCGCGCTGCGCGCGGCGACCGATCCGGCCGCCCGCGGCGGCGACTACTACGGGCCGGGCGGCTGGCTCGAGTTCAAGGGCTACCCGCGCCGGGTCAGCTCCAGCGCCCGCTCCCATGACCAGGCCGCCCAGCGCCGGCTGTGGCAGGAATCCGAACGGCTCACCGGGGTGCGGTACCCCGGTATCTGAGCGCTACCGTGGACCGTGTGGCTACCGGAACCGAGCACGTCAGCCGTCAGATCCTGGACTACGTCCTGACCCACTCCAGCCCGCCGGACCCGCTGCTCACCGAGCTGCGGGCGGAAACCGCCCGGCGTTTCCCGGACCGGGTGACGCTGCAGATCGGCGCGGAGCAGGGCACGTTCATGACGCTGCTGAGCCGGCTGGCCGCGCCGCGCCGGGCGGTCGAGGTGGGCACCTTCACCGGTTACTCATCCATCTGCCTGGCCCGCGGCCTGGCCCCGGGCGGCCGCCTGCTGTGCTGCGACGTGAACGCCGAGTGGACCGGGCTGGCCCGCGAGTACTGGCAGAAGGCGGGCCTGGCCGGCCAGATCGAGCTGCGGCTCGGCCCGGCCACCGACACGCTGCGCACGCTGCCCGCGGACGAGCCGATCGACCTGGCCTTCATCGACGCCGACAAGACCGGCTACGCCAGCTACTGGGCGGAGATCGTGCCGCGGACCCGCAGCGGCGGGATCATCCTGGTGGACAACACGTTCCTGCACGGCCGGATCTTCGGCCCGGACCCGGACCCGGATGCCCGGGCCATCCGCGACTTCAACGAGCAGGTCATCGCCGACGACCGGGTGGAACTGGCCATGCTGTCCATCGGCGACGGGGTGATCTTCGCGCAGAAGAAGTGACGCAGGCAAAGCTATGGTCACAGGATGCCGATTGGGCCCACAGCTTGCCGGCCGGTCCGCCACAATGACCCCAATGGGTGCCGTTTACCTGCGCGTCCTAGAGGATCTGCGGGATCAGATCCGGGGCGGGACGCTCGCCCCGGGAGCCCGCGTCCCGTCGCGCAACGCGATCATCGCCAGGTACGGGGTCGGCGAGACCGCGGCCAAGCACGCCCTGCAGGTGCTGGCGGCGGAAGGGCTGATCGAGGCGCGCGCCGGATCCGGGTCCTACGTGCGCAAGCTCCCGGCGCCCGCGCATCTGGAGCACGACCGGCCGCACTTCCCCGGCTCACCGTTCGGCCTGTCCGACGTGGCCGGGGACGGTGACCAGGCCACGCCGTCGCCGCGGCTGTCCTGGGAGTACCAGTCCGACCGGGTCATCCCGCCGGGCCCGGTGGCCCGGCGGCTGGGCCTGCCCGACCGGGACCAGCCGGTGACCCGGACCAGGTACCTGATGAGCGCGGACGGCGCCCCGGTACAACTGGCCACCAGCTACGAGCCGGACCTGGGCAGCCCGCCCGCCGCCGACGCCGCGGGCCGCGCGGTCGCCGACCGGATGCGGGCCATCGGCATCACCGTTGACCAGGTCGTGGAGGAGATCTCGGTCCGGCCGGCGCTGTCCGGCGAGGCCGCCGTGCTGGGCCTCCCGGCGGGCTCGCCGGTGCTGGTCATCGAGCGGGCGCACCAGGCCGGCCCGCGGACCGTGGAGGTCGGCGAGGTCATCATCGCCGCCGACCGGTTCCGGCTGCGCTACCGGTTCCCGGCGTGATCCGGCCAGCCCGGGCCGCCGACATCCCGGTGATCTACCAGCTCATCCGCGATCTGGCCGGCTATGAGAAGTCGCTGGCCGAGGTCACCGGCAGCGAGGATGACCTGCGCCGGACCCTGCTGGCCGACCGGCCGGCGGTGTTCGCGCACGTGGCCGAGCATGCCGGCGAGGTGGGCGGGTTCGCCCTGTGGTACCTGAGCTTCTCCACCTGGGAGGCCAGCCACGGCATCTACCTGGAGGACCTCTACGTCCGGCCGGAACTGCGCGGACTGGGCCTGGGCCGGGCCCTGCTGGCCGAGCTGGCCCAGATCTGCGTGCACCGCGGTTACCCGCGGCTGGAGTGGGCCGTGCTGGACTGGAACACGCCGTCCCGCGGCTTCTACGCCTCGCTCGGCGCGGCCGAGATGTCCGAGTGGATCGTCAACCGGCTGTCCGGCCCGGCCCTGCGCGACCTCGCCGCTACTGGCCCGCGCTGACCGCCTTATCCGCCTGCTTCAGGTCCGCCGCCAGCTGGTCGGCGGCCATGTCGGTGGCCTTGGAGATCATCTTGTTGGCGGCCTTGATGTTGGCCACCACCTGCTCGGCCAGGTTGGCCTCGTACACCACGAGCAGCCCGGCGGTGCCGTCGTCGAGCGTCTCGCCCAGCTCCTTCAGGTCGGTGCGGCTCATCCCGCCGCTGGCGTGCCCGGCGACCGCCCCGATGGCGGCGCCGCCGCCGGCCCCCAGGGCCAGCGCGCCGAGGATGCCGACCGGCGGGAACAGCGCCGCCGCGACCCCGGCGGCCAGGCCCCAGCCGAGCCCCACCGCGGCGCCGTGCCGGGTCGGCTGCTCATGCTTCTTGACGATGCTGACCCGGCCGTCGGCGTCCTTGGCGATGACCGCCGCGTCGAACTCGTGCGAGGTCTTCACCGCGTAGTACAGCGCCTTGACCGCCTCGTAGTCCTCGACCGCGCTGGGCACGCTGTCGTAGGCCGCGGCCAGCACGTACAGGGTGTCTGGTTGCGCCATCGCTGATCCTCCCTGGTTTTTCGGCCGACGCTAGGCGGCCGGCCCGGCCCCGGCGTCACCCGGCAGGAGTGAGATCCAGCCCTTGTCCCCCGGCCCCCATGGGTGTCAGTATCACTGGGATGCAATGGTTTGCAGGAGGGCCGGAAAGGGGCATGCGCATGACGGACGGCGACGCGGACATCGTGGTGGCTGGGGCCGGGCACAACAGCCTGCTCGCCGCGTGCTACCTGGCCAAGGCCGGGTACCGGTGCCTGGTCCTGGACGCCCGGCCGGTGCCCGGCGGCGGGGCGGCCACCGAGGAGCTGCTGCTGCCCGGCTTCGGCATCGACACCTGCGCTACCGGGCACACCATGATCCGGGTCAACCCGGCCCTGCTGCATGACGAGCTGGGGCTGGCCGCCGACTACGGGCTGCGGTACGCGGAGCCCGACCCGGTGGAGCAGGTGGCGTTCCCGGACGGCCGGCAGCTCACCATGTGGCTGGACCGGGACCGGACCGCCGCGGAGGTGGCCCGGTTCTCCGCCGCCGACGCGGCCGCGTACCTCCGCCTGCTGGACGAGTATGACCAGGTCAAGCACATCTTCAGCCAAACTCAGTTCACTCCGGTCGGGTACGGCCCCGGGCTGGAGGCCCGGCTGGCCGAGCACCCTCGCGGCCGGATCTGGGCGCGGCGGCGGCAGCTGTCCGCGGCGGCGGTGGTGCGGCACGAGTTCGAGAGCCGGCACGTTCAGGCCTTCCTGCTCTGGATGGCGTTCCAGGTGTTCCAGCCGGTGGACGAGCCGGGCTCCGGGGTGCTGCCCTACGCGCAGACCTTCGGCCGCCAGCAGCGCAGCTGGTCCATCCCGATCGGCGGCTCCGGCCAGCTGACCGCCGCGCTGACCGGCTACCTGGCTGATCACGGCGGCACGGTGCTCTGCAATCAGCGGGTGACCCGGCTGCTGCTGGACGGCGGCCGGTGCACCGGGGTGCAGACGGCCGACGGCACGCAGTACCGGGCGGGCACCGCCGTGCTGTCCACCATCCACGTGCAGCACCTGCGCGACATGGCGCCCCGGCAGGCCTGGCCGGAGGAGTTCCACTACGGCGTCAACACCTACGACGTCGGGGTGCCCGGCTTCGCCACCTATTACTGCTCGACCGCGCCGCCGCGGTTCCGCGCGGACGGCCAGACCCCGGACAGCAGGCGCAGCGCCGTGTCGGCCGGCCTGGCCGGCTGGCCGGAGGAGATGATCCAGCTGAGCGCCGACCTGCGCAACGAGCGGTACATCGCGGATCCGCCGTGGGTGCTGGTGGCCACCCCCACGCTGGCCGACCCGGGCCGGGCGCCAGGCCAGCACACGGTGAAGATCCTCAGCCCGCAGATCTACCAGCCGGCCGGGGGCTGGGCCGAGCTGAAGCACGAGCACAGCCGCCGCCAGCTGGACCGGCTGCGCCAGGTGGCGGATTTCCCCGCCGAGGTGATCCTGGCCAGCCTGGTCAAGTCGCCCGAGGACATCGAGGAACTGAACCCGCACATGATCCACGGCGCCTTCCACGGCGGGAACCGGGGGCCGGCGTTCAGCGGCCCGCTCCGGCCGGCGCCCGGCTGGGCCGCGCACCGGATGCCCATCCCGGGCCTGTACCAGACCGGCGGGTCCACCCACCCGGGCGGCTCGATCACCGGCGCCCCCGGCCGCAACGCGGCCATCGTCATGCTGACCGACCTCGGCCACGACCCGGCCGAGGTGATGGGCTCAGCGGCGCACCGGCCGGTGGCCGTTCCGCAGCACCCGGGCTGAGCCGCCGCTGCCCGGCAGCAGCCCGACCGCGGCCAGGTCGGCGGCCAGCTCGGCCACCTCCGCCTCGGTATGCGACAGCACCGGCAGCCGGACCGGGCCGCCGGACATGCCGACCAGGCCGGCCCACGCCTTGATCGAGGCCAGCGCG
The DNA here is from genome assembly GCA_963717125.1 of uncultured Actinomycetes bacterium. Classification (GTDB taxonomy): domain Bacteria; phylum Actinomycetota; class Actinomycetes; order Streptosporangiales; family Streptosporangiaceae; genus RYN-230. The sequence goes on along the minus strand of CAVQVG010000006.1, from coordinate 565,718 downwards.
TCGGCCATCCGCTGCTTGCCGTGCAGCCACTTGGCGGCCACCGCGCGCACCGGGTCGAGCGTGGCCGCCACCTGGCCGGCCCCGGTGAAATCGCCGCCCAGGGCGAGATCGGTGTACTCCCGCATCGGCTGCCACTCGGGTGTCTGGTACAGGTACGGCGCGGCCGAGGACATGAAGCACCGCTGGCCGTGCTCCCGCATGTTGGCCAGCCAGGTGCCCTCGTGCGGCTCACAGACCATGATCTGGCCGCCGACGCGATCCAGCACGCTGCGGTAGTGCGCGTGGTCCCGGCCGACCTTGATGCCGCATACATTCTCGATGGCGGCCAGCCGCTCGACCAGGTCCAGCGACAGCGACACCCCGGAATAGGCCGTGTCGAACAGCCATATCCCGATGTCCACCGCCCCGCAGACCTGCTCGAACCAGCGGTACAGGCCCTCCTCCGAGGCGGCCGGGTAGTACGGGTTGATCAGCACCGCGAAGTCCGCGCCGGCCTTCTGTGCGTGCGTGGTGAGCTCGATGGCCTGTTTCGCCGAGTGGTGCCCGGTATGGGCGATGACCGGGCATTTCCCCCGGGTGGCGTCGACCACCACCTCGACCATGCGGCGCTTCTCGCCGCCGGTCAGGGACCAGAACTCGCTCATCACCCCGCCGCAGAAGATGCCGTCGATGTGCAGGCTGCCGGTCAGCCGGTCCAGGTCGCGGCGCAGCGCGGCCACGTCCAGCTCGCCGGAGGAGTCGAACGGTGCCGTGGTCGCCGCCCACAGCCCGGTGAAGCGCTCGCGGGCCGCCAGCTTGGCTTCCGCCTTGGTGTACTCCATGGTCAACCCCTCCGGGGTAGTCAGCTGACCGGCGCCCAGGTGCACCGGTCTGCGGCCACCGGCCACACCGTGTCGGCGGGCGGCGGTGCCCAGAACTCGACGAATGCGAAGTCCGCGTCGCGGTCGTTGACGAACCAGTGCAGCTCGCCCGGGCCGACCAGCGCGCTCATCCCGGCCGTCAGCCGGCTCACCGCCCGGTCGGTGCACAGCAGCCCGGCCCCGGACAGCACGCAGAACACGTGGTGGCAGCCGGCGTGGAAGTGCGCGGCCGCGCTGTCCCCCGGCCGGTACACCACCCGGTCCGCGTGGATCTGCCGGGCGCCCACCGGCACCCCGTCGGTGACCAGGTCCAGCCGGTCCCGGGTGTCCCGGGTGGAGACCAGGTGCGGCAGGTCGGCCGCGGTGAACAGTTCCGGCCGGCCCCGGTCGGGCACGGGCGCCCGGCCCCGCGCGGGCGCCTGCGCGATCAGCACCTCGAGCCCGCCGGCCCCGGCGCGCAGCGTGATCTCCGGGCAGCCGCCCAGCCACAGCACGTTCTCCAGGCCGACCGCGAACCGTCCGCCCCCCGTCTCCGCGGTGCCCGATCCGGCCATCACGTAGAGCAGGCCCTCCGGGGCGCCCAGCCCGATCGGCGGGCTGGCCGCCGCAGGGGCGAGCGACCAGCGCCAGGCCTGCATGGGCACGGGGGCACCTAACTCCTGTGGGCCGGCCCATGCCTGCTCGGCCCAGCCCGCGCCCTGCCGGGCAGGCAGGTCGCCAGGATCACGGACAACAACTGGCATCGGGGGCTCCTCGGCCCGCCCTGCGCTAGGACGGCGCCATGGTGATGATGGGGCGGATGGACTCCCGGCGGGCGAGCGCGTCGAACGCCGCGGCAACATCGGACAGCGGGTAACGGTCGGCGGTCAGCGGCTCGGTGCGGATCGCGCCCGAAGCCAGCAGGGAGATCATGGCGGGGTATGCGTTCGGACTCGAACGTACCCCGAGGACGTTCAGCTCGTCGAGGGTGACCCGGTCCACCGGCAGGGCGGCGGTGGCCCCGCCGGCCAGGCCGAGCAGGGCCACCGACCCACCGCGCCGGGCCGAGGCCAGGGCCTGGGCCACCACCGCGGGGTTGCCCGAGCAGTCGTACACGTGGTCCGCGCCGCGGCCGCCGGTCGCCGCGCGGATGCCGGCCACCGGGTCACCCTGCTCGTAGTCGACCACAGCGGTGCAGCCGAGCTCGCGGGCCACGGCCAGCCGCCGGCCCCGGCCGACCATGATCACGTCGGTCGCCCCGGCGGCCCGGGCGACCTGGATCATCAGCAGGCCGAGCAGCCCGGGGCCGAACACGGCCACGCTGTCCCCCGCGCTGAGGCCGGTCCGGCGGGCCGCGTGCACGGTGAGCGCACCCTGGTTGACCAGGGCGGCGGAAACCGCGCTGACCGACTCGGGCACCCGGTGCAGCGCCACCGCCGGGCGCACCGCGTACTCGGCCAGCGCCCCCGGGGCGGTGTGGCCGTACAGCTTGAAGCCGGGCTCGCGCACCCGCTCGCACAGGTTGTACCGGCCCGCCCGGCACATGGGGCAGCTGGCGCAGCCGGTATGGTTCTCGGCCACCACCCGCTCCCCCGGGCGGAGCCCGCTCCGCTCCGCGCCCGGGCCGAGCGCCGCCACCTCCCCGGACCATTCGTGCCCGATGATGAACGGCAGCGCGGGTGGCCAGGTGCCCCGGTAGGCGCCGTTGACGATCTTGAGGTCGGTGCCGCAGATGCCGCAGGCCCGCACCCGGACCAGCACCTCGCCCGGGCCGGGCGCGGGCATCTCGACGTCCTCGACGCCGAGCTGGCCGAACTCGCGGAGCACCGCGGCACGCATGGTGGTGGGCAGCTCGGCCGTCATGCGCCCGCCTCCAGCGCGGCCCAGATCTGCTCGGCCCGGGTCACCACGTGATCGGCCACCGCCTCGGCGATCTCCTCGGCCCGGCCCGCCTCGGCCAGCTCGGGACGGCCGTACCAGCCGGTCTGCGCCACCTGGTGGAAGTCGCGCAGCACCGGGTACACGTCGGGCCGCCGGAACAGCCCGTGCGCGGCCTCGCCCGCGGCCCGCTCGCTCGGCTCGGTCGCCCGGTCCAGGTGGACCAGGCCGGGTTCGTAGGCCAGCACCGCGGCGGTTTCCATCGACCCGGCGTGGGTGAACTCCATCTCGTCCGGGAAGCTGGTGTGCGTGATCACGTGCGCCTCGGCGATCACCACCTGCACGCCGTGCCGCTGCTGCGCCTGGTCGGCGGCCAGCCGCATCGTGGCCGAGTTGCCCTCGTGCCAGTTCACCACCAGGATGCGGCGGGCGCCCGCCGCGGCCAGGCCGCCGCACACGTTGACCAGCACGGCGGCCATGGTGGCCGGCCGCAGCGACAGCGTGCCCGGCCAGGACAGGTGGTAGTGCGCCACGCCGACCGGGCCGAGCGAGGCGACCACGGTGTCCAGCCGCTCGGCCACCCGCTCGGCCACGGACAGCGCGGCGAACGCGTCGGTGCCCAGCGGCAGGTGGCCGCCGTGCTGTTCCACGCTGCCGGTGGCGACGACGGCCACCCCGCTCGCGGCGAGCAGCCGGGCGGCGTGCGGCTGGGACATCCGCTCGATCTGGCGGTCGGGATGACGGGGCATTCAGGCTCCATATCCGGTCGGAGTGGCAGGCGGCCCGGAGTCGGCCTGCGCGACCGCGCGCCGGTGCGCCACGATCGGGGTCTGCCAGGCTTCGGTGATCACGTCCAGCAGCGCGGGGCGCCCGGTCATGGCGGCCCGGAGCGCGGCGGGGAGCTGATCCGGCTCGGTGACCCGGTCGGCGTGCAGCCCGAAGCCGCGGGCCACGTCGGCGAAGGCCACGTCGCTGAAGTCGTCGCCCTCCCAGCCACGGCCGAACGTGATCCGCCGGTACCACCGGATCCAGCCCCAGGAGCGGTTGTTCAGCACCACGACGGTGACGGGCAGGCCAAGCTCCAGCACCGTGGCCAGCTCGCCGACCGCGTAGCCCAGCGCGCCGTCGCCGGTCAGCACGACGGTGCGGCGGCCCGGGCGCGCGGTGGCCACCCCGATCGCGGCGGGCAGCGCGTAGCCCAGGCCCGCCTGCCCGCGCGGGCAGAGCACCCGGCGCCCGGGGGTGCGCTGTTCCAGGTACGCTCCGCCCCAGCCGCTGGCCAGGCTGGCATCACAGATGAGCACGTCGTCAGGGTCCAGCACGCTCTCCAGCGCGGCCAGCACGCGCTGCGGGGCGATCGGCACGCCAGCGCTGCCGCGCTCGGCGTCGCGCTGGGCGCGCCACTCGGCTGTCAGCCCGGCCAGCCGGTCCCGCCAGCCCGACCGGTCGGGCCCGGGGGCGCCGCCATCCGCCGCGAGCGCGGCGCCGAGCGCCCGCAGCCCGGCCTGGGCGTCGCCGAGCAGCGCGGCGTGCAGCGGGAACGCCCGGCCCAGCTCGGCGGGATCGAGGTCGAGCTGCAGCACGGTCTGGTCGGCCCGGGGCAGCGTCCAGCTGAACGTGGCTCCGCCGCTGGCCTTGCAGCCCGCCAGCAGCACCACGTCAGCCTCGCCGAGCGCGGCGGCCGCGGCGGCGGTGCCCATGGTCCCGGTCACGCCCACGCTCAGCGGATGGTCCTCGGCGATGGCTCCTTTGCCGGACAGGGTGGTGCCCACGGCGGCGGAGACCCGCTCGGCCAGCGCGGTGAGTTCCGCGCCCGCGGCGGAATGCAGGACGCCGCCCCCAGCCAGGATGAACGGGCGCCGGGCGGCGCGCAGCACGGCTGTCGCGGCCGCCACGTCAGCGGGCTCCGGTGCGGGCCGGAACGGCGGGAACCGGCCGAACCGGGCGCTGGTCGCGGGAGCCGCGGCACCCTCCGGTGACTCCGCCTTGCCCGGCCCGTCCAGCACGTCCTGGGGCAGGAACAGCGCCACCGGCCCGGGACGGCCGCTGGTCGCCTCGCGGAACGCCTGGCGGACCAGCGCGGGCATCGTCGCGGCGTCCGGCACCGTGGCCTGCCACTTGGTGACCGGGGCGAGCAGGCTGGCCTGGTCGAGGGCCTGGGACGCCGCGCTGCGGTACCGGTGCGGGGCGAGCCGGGCCGGCAGGTCGCTGACCAGGGCGACAACGGGCACCGACGCGCCCAGCGCCTCGCCGAGGCCAGACGGCAGCTTCGCCGCGCCCGGGCCCACCGTCGCGTCGCACACGCCGGCCTGCCCGGTGACCCGGGCATACCCGTCGGCCGCGTACGCGGCCGACCGTTCGTCACGGGTCATGACGTGCCGTAGCGCGGGCTCGCGGTCGGCGATGCCGTCGTACAGCGCCAGGGTCTGCCCGCCGGGCACGCCGAAAACGTGCCGGACCCCGTGCTCGGCCAGCAACCCGGCCAGCAGCGCCCCGCCGTGGGTGGCGCCGGCGGCCTCAGGCATCGGCCATGGCCAGCAGCCGGCCGGCGTTGCCGCCCAGGATCAGCTCTTCGCCGCGGCCCAGGCCGAGTGCCCGCACCTCCGCGACGCAGTTGTCGCTGCCCATGTCGAAGGGCTGATCCGAGCCGAGCAGGATCTGTTCCGCCCCGGCGTACCCGGCCAGGTCGGCCAGGAGCGCGGCGTCATGGGTGACGCTGTCGTAGTAGAACCGGCGCAGCGACCAGTCCGGGCCGTGCCTGGTTCGCGCGGCTGCCTCCGGACGGACCGCGTAGGCCCGGCGCAGCCGGCCGCGGAGCACCGGCAGCGCGCCCCCGCCGTGCGCCAGCAGCACGCGCAGCCGCGGGAACCGCTCGAGCACGCCGGCCATCGCGATGTGCGCGGCGGTCACCGCGGTCTCCAGCGGGTTACCGACCGAGTTCCACAGGTAATAGCTGTCCAGCGCCTCGATCCCGAAGCCGCGGGTGGTCGGGTGGATGAAGACCAGCGCGCCGGCGTCGGCCGCCGCGTCCCAGAACGGCAGGAAGACGTCATCGCCCAGGTACCGGCCGGCCACGCTGGACGGGATCTCCACCCCGGCCAGGCCCGCGGCGACCAGCCCGGCCAGCTCCCGCGCGGCCAGCTCCGGGTCCTGCAGCGGCACCGCGCCGACGGCGCTGAGCTGCGGATAGGACGCCACCAGCCGGCCCAGCGCCTCGTTCTGCACCTGGCAGACGAGCTGCGCGTCGCGGGGGCCCGCGTCCACCGGCACCAGGTTGATCCACGGCGACAGGAGCAGGTGATCGACCCCGGTCGCGGCCGCCTCGGCCAGGATCACGTCCACGTCGCTGAACTCACCCAGCACCGAGTTGATGTCCCGGCCGCGGAAGCCGACGACGGTCCGGCCGGACGCGGTGCGGATGGACGGCCGCCACGCCTCCGGCACGGTACCGGCGGTGATCTCGGGGACGATGACGTGCCGGTGCGCGTCGATGATCAACGCGCGGCTCCCGGCGCTGTCCCGTTCGCGGCGGATTGCGGGTCCGGCTCGGCGGCCCGTGCTTCAGTGCCGGCTGTCTCAGCAGCACGGGCCTCGGCGGCCCGGGCTTCCGGAGTCTCCTGATCGGACACCGCGCCACCCAGGTACAGCGCGCCGATCTCCGGGTGGTTCAGCACCTCGTGGCCGGTGCCGGACAGCCGGACCCGGCCGTTCTCCAGCACCACGCCGTGCGTGGACAGGCGCAGCCCGGCCCGCGCGTTCTGCTCCACCAGCAGGATGGTCTTGCCCTGCGCGTGCATCATCCGGACCGCGTCGAAGACCGACTTGAGCACCCTCGGCGACAGGCCCATGGACGGCTCGTCCAGGATGACCAGGGTGGGGTCGAGCATCAGGCTCCGGGCGAACTCGACCAGCCGCTGCTGACCGCCGGACAGGCTGCCCGCCTTCTTGCCCAGCCACTCGGTCACCTGGGGGAACATCTCCAGCACCGCGGCCAGCCTGCGGTCGGCCAGCCCACGCTCGCGCAGGATGTAGCCGCCCAGCATGATGTTCTCGCGCACCGTCATCTCGCGGAACAGGCTGTGGTTCTGCGGCACCAGCACCACGCCCAGGTCCAGCACCTGGCGCGGCGTCTTGCCGGACAGCCGTTCGCCGCGCAGGGTGACCTCGCCGAGGCGCGGCTTGAGCAGCCCGCAGATGCTGCCGAGCAGGGTGGACTTGCCCGCTCCGTTGGGGCCCACCACGCAGGTGATGCCGCCCTCGGCCACCTGCATGCTCACCCCGTGCAGCACGTCACCGCCGCCGTAGCCGGCCACCACGTCCTGGATGACCAGGGCGGGCGAGGTGTCGTCAGCCGACCGGGATGTCATCGTCGTCCTCCGCAGTGCCGAGATAGGCGTCCAGGACCCGGGGGTCGGTCCGGACCGCGCCGGGCGGCCCGGAGACCACCGCGGTCCCGTAGTCCAGGACCGTGACGTTGTCGCACAGTCCCATCACGAAATCCATATTGTGCTCCACGATGAGGAACGTCGTGCCCTGCTCGTTGAGCTGCCGGATCCGGTCCGCGATCATGGTGATCAGGGTCGGGTTGACCCCGCCGGCCGGCTCGTCCAGCAGCACGATCGACGGGCTGGCCATCAGCACGTAGGACATCTCGAGCAGCTTGCGCTGGCCGTAGGAGAGCGTCTCGGCCAGCGCGCCCGCGTGGTGGTCGATGCCGGTGAACTCGAGCAGTTCCATGGCCCGGCGCCGGGTGGCCGGACCGCCGGCCCGGGCGAACGGGTTGCGCAGCCGGCCCTGCCCCCCTCGTGGTGCTGGGCGGCGACGATCATGTTCTCCATCACGGTAAGCCGGGAGAACACCCGGGTCAGCTGGAAGGTGCGGCCGAGGCCGGCCGTGAACACCTTGTCCGGCGGGGCGTTGGTGATCTGCCTGCCGCCCAGGTACACCTCACCGGCGTCCACCTGCTCGTAGCCGGTGATCACGTTGAACAGCGTGGTCTTGCCGGAGCCGTTGGGGCCGATCAGGCCGGCGATGCTGCCCTCTTCGACCTCGATGGTGGCGTCGTCGAGCGCCTGGACCCCGCCGAATGCCTTGCTCACCCCGTCCGTGCGCAGCAGCGCGGTCATCGGATGCTCCCGGTCTTGGAGGTCGGTGGGCTCGGCACGGCGGCGTCGCGGGCCGCCGCGGCCGCGCCGCCCGGGGCGGGCTGGCCGCGGCGCGCCCGGATGGCCTGCCACCGGGTCAGGAACTCTTTCCCGGTCGGGATGATGCCCCGGGGCAGGAGCAGGATCACCGCGAGGAAGATCACGCCCAGGGAGATCTCGGCCACGTAGCCGTTGGTGAACGTGATCGCTTCCCACTGCTGGAGCGGCTCCAGGATCAGCGCGCCGAGCACCGGCCCGGCCAGCGTCCCGAACCCGCCGAGGAAACCCATCAGGGCCACGGAAAGGTCGAAGTTCGGGTCGAACACCGTCTCCGGGAGAGCCTGGCCGATGAAGAACCACCACAGCCCGCCGATCATCCCGGTGATCAGCCCGGAGATGATGAACGCGGTGAGCTTGGTCCGCATGGCGTGGACACCGAGGCCACGGGCCCGGTCCTCGTCGTCCCGGATGGCCAGCAGCCGCAGGCCGAACCGGGACCCCCGGATCAGCCAGGCCAGCACGATCGAGCCCACCGCGAGGATGAGCGCCACGTAGTAGAACGGGTTGTTGTAGTCGGCCGCGTTCCACAGGAAGAACGGCGTGCTGAGGCCCTGGTTACCCCCGGTGAACGCGAGGTTGTAGGCCATCAGCTGGAAGATGAAGAAGATCGCGATGGTGATCACCACGAAGGTGTGCCGCCGCACCCGCAGCGCGATCAGCCCGAACGGCACCGCGACCACCGCGGCGGCCAGGCCGCCCAGCGGCAGCAGGGCGAAGATCGTGCCGCCGATTACCTTCCAGTGCGTGGTCAGCAGGCCGACCGTGTAGGCGCCGGTGCCGAAGAAAACCGCGTGACCCAGTGAGATGTAGCCGGAGAACCCGGAGAACAGGTTCCACGCGGTCACCGCGGCCACGAAGATCAGGGTGTCCACGGCGAACTGGGTATACAGCGCGTTCGTGATCACCAGCGGGAAGATCACCGCGATGACCAGCAGCACGGCCAGGCCGCCCAGCCGGAGCAGCGGGCCGCGCCGGCTGGGCGGCACCGCGAGCGGGTTGGTCTTGATCGGGCTGGCACCCACCGGGGAGTCGGTACTCATTGGGCCCTCGCCGCCTTCTTGCCAAACACGCCCTGCGGCCGGATGGCCAGGACGAGCACCAGCGCGCCGTAGAACACCACCACCGACCAGCTCGGCGACCAGAGCACATCCACCACCGCCTCCAGCGTGATCATGAAGATGGCGGCCACCATGGCGCCGAAGATACTGCCCATGCCACCCAGGATGATGATGGCGAGCAGCCGGGAGATCAGGTCATACCCGGTGTTCGGGTTGAAGCCCCCACCGGTCGCCCCGAACACCATGCCGCCCACCGCGGTGACCGCCACCCCGATGCCGAACGTGAGCATCTGCACCCGGTTCACGTTGATGCCGACGATCCGGGCCGCGGTCTGGTCCTGCATGGTGGCCCGGATGGTCCGGCCGAACTGGGTCCGGTACAGCGTGAAGTAGATGCCCGCCACCAGCAGCACGGCCGCCGCGAAGCCGTAGATGTAGATGTAGTCCAGGTAGAAGCCGAACACCTTCGGCCCCGACGTGACGTACGAGGCGTTCAGGTTCACATAGTTGGAGCCGAAGATGATGTACAGCACCCCCTCGATGATGATCGCTACCGCGTAGGTGGCGAGCAGCGACATCGAGGTGCGCTCCCGGCCGCGCAATGGCCTGATGAAGGCCCACTGGATCGCGACCCCGACGAGGAACATCGCCGGGACGGTCACCAGCAGGCCGACAAACAGGTCGAGGTGCAGGTGCACCGACAGCACGTAGCTCAGGTACGCGCCCAGCACGACCAGGATGCCCTGGGCGATGTTGATGATGTCGAGCACGCCGAAGATCAGCGTCAGCCCGACCGCCATCAGCGCGTAGACACCGCCGCCGAGAATGCCGTTGACGATGGCTTCGGTGAGTTCGCGTCCCATCCCTGGTTCATGCCCTTCATCCTGCTGACTAGTTGTGATTGGTGACGGGCCGCGCCACGCTGCCAGCCCGCGTGATCAGCCGCCTACCAGTTCGCCGGCTTCGTGCGCTCGATGTTGACCGAGTGCGTCGAGCCGTTCTCCAGCACCTGGACGAACTGGCTGTTCTGCCACTGGAAAATGAAGGTCTTGCTGAGCGGATTCTGGCCCACGCTGTTGAACTTGGCCGGGCCCTCCGCGGTCTGCACGACGTGGGAGTGCAAGTAGCTGGCGATGGTGCTGTTGTTCAGGCTCCCGGTCGCGGTGACCGCGTCGGCCAGCGTCTCGCCGGCCGAATAGGCCTCGGCCACGTCGGCGTTGATGTCGTTGGTGGTACCGCCGAACTTGGCGATGTAGTCCTGCACCATGACGTGGCTCAGCGCGTTCGGCTCGCCGCCGAACCAGCCATCCGGCACCATGATCCCCTCGGCGGCGGCCGGGCCCACGTGATGCAGGAATTCCTCACCCTGGTCCGGGCCGGACGACGCGATCATGATCTTCGGCGTGAAGTGGTCCGCCTCGAACGCGTGGATGAAGGTCAGCAGGCTTGGCACGTCAATCGTGCCGAGCACCACCACCTGCGGGTTCCTGGCCGCCACCGCGTTCGCGATGGGGATCAGGTTCGAGTCGGTCGCGTTCGGGGTGACCGGCTTGGTCGAGTAGTACACGGTCCTGACACCGCCGTGCTGCAGGATCGTCGCCGCGGTCTGCACCGGCGGGTCGGCGAACGGGTCGAGCACCATCGGGTAGGCGGCAGTGGTGGGCCGCTGGCCGGCCGGCAGGGATAGCACCCAGTTGGCAAACGGCACCATCTGGTTCGCGACCGGCGGGCTCACGCTGAACAGGTAGGGATCTTTCAGCGTGAAGACAAGGGGACCACTGGCCGACCCGGCGGCCAGCGCGTAATGGTACTTGGCCGTGACCTGCGCGGCGTTGTAGCTGAGCAGAGTGGAGTACGGCGCCATGGTCAGGTCCACGTGATCCTGCTTGATCAGCGTGGTGTAGTCCTTGCTCACCGTGTTCGGGTTGCTGTTGTCGTTGCGGATCACCAGCTGGACCGGCCGGCCGCGCAGGCCGCCGTTGCTGTTGACGTCGCTCGCCCAGAGCTGGTAACCGTGTTCGGTCGCGATGCCGTCAGCCGAGAACTGCCCGGTCAGCGGCAGCGAGATGCCGACCGTGATCGGCTTCGCCCCGCTGATGCTGGTCGTGCTGGCGGTGGTGCTGGCATTGCCACTGCCGCACGCGGCCAGCGTCAGCGCGGTTAGCGCGCCACCGGCAGCGAGCAGCGAGAACCTGGCGCGGTCGCGCCTCATCGGGTTTCCCCCCTCCTGTGGCCATGCCGGGACACCAGACGAGTCAGTGTGGGTGCCCCGGTGCGCGGAGCGCACATGGCGTTCAACCGGCACCGTATTCCCTCGCCAGCCCCAGTTCGCCCCATTTGGTCGATCGTGGGCTGGCCAGCCATGTGCCGCTCCGCGCACCGCTCCATCAGGCAGCCCGGCTCAGCTGGCCCACAGGGGCTTCGGGTTGACGATCGCCACCGAGCCAGTTGCGGTCTTCGGCAGCACCTGGAGGAACTTGCTGCCGTTCTGCCACTGGAAGATGTACTTGTTCGCCACCACGTTCATGCCGTTGCTCGCGAACTTGGCCGGTCCCTGCACCGTCTGGATCGTCACGCCGCTGTGCAGGTAACTGATGATCTTGGAGTTCTGCAGGCTCTTGGTCGCGGTGACCGCGGCCGCCAGGGTCTCGCCCACCGAGTAGCCTTCCGCCACGTCGGCGTTGATGTCCGACGCCGTCCCGCCGTACTTGGCGATGTAGTCCTTGACCATGGCCTGGCTCAGCGCGTTCGGCTCGCCGCCGTACCAGCCGTTGGGCACCATGATCCCGGTGGCGTTCTTGGCCCCGACCGAGCTCAGGAACGCCTGGCCCTGGTCCGGGCCGGCGGTGGAGGCGAAGATCTTCGGGTTGTAGTGCTGCTGCTCGAATGCCTGGATGAACGCGGTCACGGTGGGCACGTCCACCGAGCCGACGACGACCATCTGGGCGCCGGTCGCGGCCACCGCGTCGGCGCCGGCCTTGTAGTCCGGGTTCTCCGCGGGGAAGACCTTCGAGTAGACCGTCTTGACGCCGGCCTTCTGCAGGATGGCCTGGGCGGTCTGCGTCATCGGGTCCGCGAACGGGTCGTTCACCATCGGGTAGGCCGCGGTCTTGGGCCGTTCACTGGCCGGCAGCGCCGCCACCCAGTCCGCGAACGGCACGAGCTGGTCGGCGACCGGCGGGCTGATCGCGAAGACGTTCGGCAGGTTGAGCGCGTAGACCGCCGGCCCGCCGCCCGCGCCCTCGGGGAACGCGTAACCGTAGCGCGCCGCCACCTTCGCGGCGGGGACGGTCAGCAGCGTGGAGAACGGGCCGAAGACGAAGTTCACCTTCTGCTGGGCGATGAGCTTGGTGTAGTTGGTCGTCACCGTGGTCGGGCTGCTCTGGTCGTTCTCGAAGACCATCTGGACCTTGCGGCCGAGCAGTCCGCCGTGGCTGTTGATGTAGCTCTCCCACAGCTCGTAGCCACGCTGGAACGCCGTGCCGTCCACGGAGAAGTCACCCGTCAGGGACAGTGACGTGCCGATGAGTATCGGCGATTTGGTGCTGCTTGATGTGCTGTTGCCGCTGGCGCTGCCGCCGCTGTTGCTGCTGCAGGCAGCCAGGACCATAGCCGCGGCTGCGGCGACGGCCGGGATAGCCAAGAACCGGGTGCGGTGAGGTTTCATCCGGTCCTCCTTCCAGTTCAGGAAACTCCTGTTTGATTGGCCAGGTGCAGCCGTGCGCCGGATGGCGCGTCCGTGCCGGGCTCGGCTGGCTGCGTGAGAGGCTGGCCGGGACAGTCGCTCACGGTACTGCATTGGCTTCACTATCGTCGGGTTGGTCGAGACCGTCTGAGATGTCGGAGTTTTCACTCACGAGCTGAAGGCCGGCTGACTGCGCCTCGAGTTCGATGAGGGCGGCGAAATCCTGGTCGCCGTAACCCCGGCCAATAAGTGTCTGGATCATCTGGTGTACCAGCGCGGCCACCGGGAGTGGCACTTCGTGTTCCCGGCCTGCGGCCAGGCCCAGGTCAAAGTCCTTGCGCAGCAACGTGGCGGTAAAGGTCGGATGAAAGTCCAGGTTCACGAATGCCGGCGACTTGTAACGAGTAAACGGCGAACCCATCACGCTTTTGTTAAGGCAACTGAGGAAGGCTTCCCGGCTGACGCCGCTCTTCTGGGCCAGGATCGTCACTTCCGCCAGCGACTGGGTGACGACACCGAGGAAGAGGTTATGACAAAGCTTTACCGTCCGGGCCAGTTCTCCCTCGCCGACGTATGTCGCCCCGGCGCCGAGCAGGTCGAGATATGGCCGGGCCAGATCAAAAGCGGCCTGCGGTCCCGATACGGCCAGGGTGAGCTTGCCCACGCTGGCCACTTTAGGGTTGCCCATCACCGGGGCGGCCAGCAGGTCGGTGTCCCGCGCGGCGAGCTTCCCGCGGATCTGCCCGGAGACGTCAGCGGAAATGGTCGAGCAGTCGACCAGGACCCGGGGCGACGCCTCGCCGGACGTGAGCCCGCCGTCGCCGAGGACCGCGTCGATCAGGTCCTGCGGCGTGCCGACGGTGGCGAACACGATGTCCCTGGTGCCGAGCTCCGCAGGCGAGGAGACCACCTTGGCGCCGAGCGCGGCCAGTGGCTCGCACTTGGCCCGGGTCCGGTTGTAGACGGCGACCTCACAGCCCGCCGCGAGCAGCCGTTGCACCAGTTCAGAACCCATCCGGCCGGTGCCAAGCCAGCCCAGGCGCAGTTCGTCACCGTGCTCTGCCATCAGGTCACCCCTTGCACTGACAATCGTTTGCACGAAGCCTGACTTATGCGTCAGTCCCATGTCAACCGACATGATTCAGATCGATACCGAAATTTTCCTCAGCGTGCCTTGCGGCCGGCCGTCGCGGGCTCGCCCGGAACCTCGCGGCGGGCCGTCGCTGGCTCGCCCTGAGCCGCCAGGCCGGGTGCGGCGGGCCCGGCCGGGACGGGGCCGGTGGAGCCGCGGACCACCAGCTCCGGCGCCAGGAACAGCACCTTGACCGGGCCGGTGTGCCCGGCGATCCGCTCCAGCAGCAGCTGCGCCGCCTCGGTGCCGACCTGGTAATGCGGGAAGCGGATGGTGGTCAGCGGCGGCCGCAGCCGGTCGATGAACGGCATGTCGTTGAAGCCGACCACCGACATGTCCTGCGGGCAGCGCAGCCCGGCGTCGTCCAGCGCGGCGTAGCAGCCGACGGCGAGCATGTCGTTGCCGGCCGCCACCGCCGTGCAGCCGGGATCCTGGTCCATCAGCAGCTGCGCGCAGCGGTGCCCCTCCTCGATGGAGAACGCCCGCGCCGTCACGATGAGCTCCGGGTCCGGCCGCAGGCCATGCGCTTCCATCGCGGCGATGAAGCCGCGGTACCGGGCCAGCCCGGTGGACACCTCCTGCGGCCCGGCGATGTGCGCGATCCGGGTATGCCCGAGCTGGGCCAGGTGCGCCACGGCCATCCGGATGCCGCGCTCGTTGTCCACGGATACCGAGGGCAGGCTGTAGTCGTGGGCCAGCCGGTTCATCAGCACCACCGGCAGGTCGGCCCGGGCGGACTCGGCCAGCAGCGGGTCGCCCAGGTGCACGGTGGCGAGCACCAGCCCGTCCACGTGCCGGGCGCGCATCTGCTCGAACAGCATCCGCTCCCGGTCCGCGTCCCCGTCGGTATTGCCGATCAGGGCCACGTAGCCGGCCGCCGCCAGGCGGTCCTCGATGCCCCGCACGATCGGCGGGAACAGCGGGTTGTTCAGGTCCGGGATGAGCACCCCGACGCTGTGCGAGCGCCGGGTGCGCAGGCTGCGGGCCACCGTGTTGGGCCGGTAGCCGAGCTCGGCCGCGGCCTCCAGCACCCGGGCGGCGGTGTCCTCGCGGACCAGCAGCCGGGTCTCCGGGTTGAGCGCGCGCGACGCGGTGGCCGGGTGCACCCGGGCCAGCGCGGCGACGTCCTTCAAGGTCACTGGTGGATCGGCCATCCCCCGCCACCCCGCTTCCTTGGTGCTTTCGTGTCACACATCACAAGGAATGGTATCTATCTCTGCACTCGATTGCTTGCCGCAACCGGATCAGATGTTGCCGTGGGCACCGGCGAACCAGGCACGCGGGCCAGAAACCCGGCGGCGACCAGCATGACTGCGGCCATGACCGCCAGCAGGATGCGGTAGTCGAGCACGGCGATGGCAGCCGCACCCACCGCGATCGACACCGCCTGGGGCACGGTGACGAGCACGTTGGCGGCCGCGTCGACCCGGCCGAGCAGCCGCGCCGGGGTCTGCCGCTGGACCAGCGTGATGGCGCCGACGTTGATCCAGACGATGCACACGCCGAGCAGCGCGCCGCCCGCCAGCACCAGCGCGAGCCGCCCGGTCATCGCGGCCAGGCAGCTCAGCGCGCAGGCCAGCAGGCCGCCGCCGACCAGCAGGCGCTCACTGGTCCGGGCCATGGCCGGCGCGGCCAGCAGCCCGCCGAGCACGGCGCCGCCGCCCTGCGCCGCGGTGAGCACGCCGAGGAAGGCCGGGCTCCGGTGCAGGCCCGCGCCGACCACCGCGAACTGCACCGTCTCGAAGAAACCGAACACGCTCGCCCCGATCACCACCGCGGCCACCACCCGGCGCAGCGGCGGGGTGACCGCGATGTGCCGCAGCCCGGCGGTGATCGCGGCCCAGGGCCGCTCGGCGCCGCGCGTGGGTCCATCCTCGCGCCACCGGAGCGCCGCGGTCGCCGCCGCGGCCAGCCCGAACGTGGCCGCGTCGAGGCCGATCACCGGCCCCGGGCCGGCCCAGACCAGCAGGCCGCGCCGAGCAGCGGGGTGATCACGTGCAGCCCGGACGAGGCCAGCTGGTAGGCGGAGTTGGCCGCGCCGAGCAGGTCTTCGGGCAGCAACTGCGGCAGCAGCGCGGTCTGCGCGGAGCTGAGCAGGCTGTTCGCCGCGCCATAGCCGAACATGACCAGATAGACCAGCCACAGCCGGGGCCCGCCGGCCAGCAGCAGCAGGCAGACCAGCGCGCCGGCGGCCAGGTTGACCCCGATCAGCAGCGGGCGGCGGCGCACCCGGTCCACCAGCAGCCCGGTCAGCGGGGCCAGGCAGGTGCCGCAGATGAACGCGAAGAACACCAGGCCGGCCGCGCTGTTACTGCCGGTGCGCTGCTTCACCCAGATGCCCATGGCCAGCCACAGCGCGCTGTCCCCCAGCACGGACAGGATCTGGCCGGCCAGGTAGATGCGCGCGTCCCGGTGGGCCAGCAGCCGGCGCACGTCAGTCGCTGTCCGAGCCAGGCGGCTCGTCAACCGGGAAGCCGAACGCCAGTACCTCGTACCGCAGGCTGCCCGGCGGGCGCAGCGACGGGTCGTCGCCCCGGTCCCGGTACCGGTCCCACAGCGCGTGCGTCTCGTTGGCCAGCTGGACCGCCTCGGCGGCGGTCAGGTGCAGCACTTTCTCCGACGCGATCGTGGCTTCCTGCCACTCGGCGGGGAAGCGGAGCGCCCGCCTGAGCCGGTCCTTGGCCCGGTCCAGCCACCGGTCGATCCATACCGTGGCGGCGGCTTCCACGGCCAGCCGGCTCTCCGGGTCCGGCCACGGCGGCTTGAGCTCCAGGGTGCGGTACTTCAGCCGCCACGGCCGCTCCCGGCCGCGGCCGCCGCCCGCCTCCTCCACGAACCCGTACTTGGCCAGCGTGCGGAGGTGGAAGGCGCAGTTGGCGGGCGACTCGCCGACCAGCTCGCTGGCCTGGGTGGCGGTCAGCGTCCTGGACTCGCTCTGCTCCATGGCCTCGATCAGGGCCATCCGGACCGGGTGCGCGAGGGCCCGGATCATCCGTGGG
Organism: uncultured Actinomycetes bacterium; assembly: GCA_963717125.1. GTDB lineage: Bacteria > Actinomycetota > Actinomycetes > Streptosporangiales > Streptosporangiaceae > RYN-230. Next base: position 548,923 of record CAVQVG010000006.1, on the reverse strand, counting down.
TCGGTAACGGCCAGGTGTGAACGGTCATCGGAAGACATGTTTCGAAATACTAGCTTCGAAACATGTCTTCCGACAAGGGGCGGCAGAGGGCGGCGGCCGGGAGCGGGCGGGTGGGCCGGGCGCGTGTCACGATGGGGCCATGCGGATCACGGCGGTGCAGGGGACCGAGCTGTTCAGCGGGAGCGCCCAGCGCCCGCTGCAGATCATCCGCGTCACGGTACGTAACGATGCCCCGGCGCAGCCGGGGCTTGACCGGCCACTGCAGATCCGCGTGGAAGGGGCCGGAGTGAGCACGCCAGGGGCGTTCAGGATGGAACTCCCGGCGCCGGGCGGAGTGCGGGATGCCGAGGTGGGCGTGCACCTCGCGCCGCCCTATGAGCCCGGCAGCCCGCGGCAGGTCACCGCGATCGCGGAGGGTAACGGCGAGCGGGCCGAGCTGGCGGCCGAGATCCGGGCCGCCGAGACCGGCTGGACGATGTGGATGGTCAGCCACTTCCACTACGACCCGGTCTGGTGGGACACCCAGGGCGACTTCACCGAGTCCCGGCTGCTGCTGCCCGACGAGCATGGCCAGCTGCCCGCGGTGCGCACCGCGTTCGAGCTGGTCGCGCTGCACCTGGCGCACGCCAGGCAGGACCCGGACTACAAATTCGTGCTGGCCGAGATCGACTACCTCAAGCCGTACCTCGACACCCACCCGGAGCACCGGGCGGAGCTGCGGCAGCTCATCGCGGCCGGCCGGGTGGAGATCGTCGGCGGCAACTACAACGAGCCCAACACCAACCTGACCGGGGCCGAGTTCGACCATCCGCAACGCCGTCTACGGGCTCGGTTACCAGCGCGACGTGGCCGGCGGGGACCCGCGCACCGCGTGGATGCTGGACGTGTTCGGGCACGACCCGGGCTACCCGGGGCTGATGGCCGCGGCCGGGCTCACCGAATCGGCCTGGGCGCGCGGGCCGTACCACCAGTGGGGCCCGCAGCGCACCGTCGGCGACAACCGGCGGATGCAGATGCGCAGCGAGTTCGAGTGGGTCTCGCCGGATGGCCGCGGCCTGCTGACCAGCTACATGCCGAACCACTACGGAGCCGGCTGGTCCACCCACGGCGCGGCCGACCTGGCCGGCGCGGAGCAGGCGGCGCTCGATGAGTTCCGCAGCCTGGCCCCGGTCGCGGCCACCCGCAACGTGCTGCTCCCGGTGGGCGCGGACCACGTCATCCCGAGCCGCTGGGTGACCGCCATCCACCGGGACTGGAACTCGCGGTACGTGTGGCCCCGGTTCGTCACCGCGGTGCCCCGCGAGTTCTTCGCCGCGGTGCGCGCGGACGCGGCCGAGCGCGGCACCTGGCTGGTCCCGCAGACCCGGGACATGAACCCGGTCTACCCGGGCAAGGACGTCTCCTACATCGACACCAAGCAGGCGCAGCGCGCGGCCGAGGTGGCGGTGCGCGACGGCGAGCTGCTGGCCACGCTGGCCTGGCTGGCGGGCGCGGGTTACCCGGCCCACTCGCTGGACAAGGCCTGGCGCCAGCTGGTGTTCGGCGCGCACCACGACGCGATCACCGGCACCGAGTCCGACCAGGTCTACCTGGACCTGCTGGGCGGCTGGCGGGAAGCCTGGCAGCGCGGCGAGGCGGCGCGCCGGGACGCGATCGCGGAACTCGCCCGGCGGGCCGACACCACCGGCCCCGGCGAGCGGGCGCTGGTCGTGTTCAACACGCTGTCCTGGCCCCGGTCCGGCCTGGTCACCGCCGAGCTGGAGTTCCCCGCGCCCGGGCCGGCCTGGATCGGCCTGGCCGGCCAGTCCGGCGCCGTGGTGCCGTTCCTGGCCGAGCACCCGCGGCGGCACCCCGACGGCGGCCTGGCCGGGGTGACGTTGACGTTCCGCGCCGCGGACGTGCCCGGGGTGGGCTACCGGACGTACTGGGTCGCCCCGGCCTCCGGCGGCGAGCCCGAGCAGGCCGGGTGGGAGCCGCAGCCGGGCGCGCTGATCGAGACCGACCGGTTCCTGGCCGAGGCCGATCCGGCCCGGGGTGGCACGCTGACCCGGCTGCGCGACAAGCTGGCCGGCACCGAGCTGCTCCGGCCGGGCGGCAACGAGCTGCTCGTCCAGGAGGAGTACGCCGCCCACCCGCGCTGGGGGGAGGGCCCGTGGCTGCTCTCGCCGAAGGGCCCGGGAGCCGGCTCGGCGGCCGGCCCGGCCAAGGTGACGGCGCAGCGCTGCCCGCTGGGCGCCCGGCTGCTGGCCGAGTTCCAGCTCGGCGACCTGCGGGTCACCCAGGAGACGCTGCTCTGGGACGGCGCGCAGGCGGTGGAGTTCTGCACCCACGTGGACGGGTCGATCGGGCACGACCGGCTGCTGCGGGTGCGCTTCCCGGCCGACGTGCCCGGCGGGCTGCCGGTCTACCAGGGCGCGACCGCGGCGGTGGGCCGGCCGTTCGGCAGCATCGACGCGGATGCGGCGGAGCACGCGTTCACCCTGGACAACCCGGCGCACGAGTGGTTCGGCGCCGGATCCACCGCGCGGGTCGCCTGGACCGGGCTGTCCGGCCGGGCGGAGCGGCGCGCGATCGGCGTGGCCGAGATCATCCTGCCCGGCCCCGATTTTCTGAACGCCAGCCGCGGGCCGGTCACCGACCTCGTGGCGGCACTGGCCGGGCAGGGCGTCACGGCGACGTGCTCCTGGCCGGACGGACCGCGCTACGGCGCCCTCGACCTGGACTCGAACCTGCCCGACGTGCGGATCGCGCTGGGCGGCCCGGAGCAGAACCCGTGGACGGCCCGGCTGCTGGCGACGGTCGACCCGTCCGGGGCGGAGTCTGCCCGGGCGATGGCCGGGCCGGCCCGCTGTGGCTGCCGGCCGCGCGGTCCCGCGCGGAAGCGTTCGCGCCCGGCGCCGACGTGCGCGGTCCGCGGGACCTGCCGGTGCTGATCGTGCCCGGCCCGGACCTGGCCGCCGCGGTGACCGCGGTGGCCGCCGACCTGGCCGACTCGGAGATCTCGGTGACCCCGCTGGGTGATGACGTCGGGCCGCGCCTGGCCGGGCACTCGGTGGCGCTGCTGAACCGGGGCACGCCGAGCAGCCTGGTCACCCCGGACGGAACGCTGCACATCGCGCTGATGCGGTCGTGCAGCGCGTGGCCGTCCGGGGTGTGGATCGACGGCGACAAGCGGACCGCGCCGGACGGCAGCAGCTTCGCCTGGCAGCACTGGAGCCACACGTTCGAGTACGCGCTGGCCGCCGGGCCCGGGGACTGGCGGTCGGCGGGCTTCGCCGCGGCCGGCCAGGAGTACAACCACCCGCTGCTGGTCACCGTGACCGATGCGCACCCGGGCGCGCGGCCGGGCGCGGCCAGCTTGTGCCCGGTGGACGGGCCGGCCATGCTGGCCGCGCTGAAGCCGCGGGGCAACCCGCTGGCGGCCGGCCGGGACGGCACGCCGGCCCGGTCCGCCGGGGTGACCGCCCGGCTGCGCGACCTGGGCGGCCGGGCCGCGGGCGAGGCGCGGCTGAGCTTGTTCACCGGGATCACCGGCGGGCAGCTCACCGGGCTGACCGAGGACAGCGAGGGGCCCGCGCTGCCGGTCGAGGACGGCGGGGTGGTGACCGCGATCGGCCCGGCCGGGACGGTGACGCTGGCCCTCGGGGTGCCGGCGGCTGGCTGGCCGTCCGGGGCGGCTGGGGCGGTTGGGGCGGCTGGCGTCTGGGCCGCCGGAGCCGGCCCAGCCGGTGTTCAGCCGGTACTGGCTGCACGGCAAGGGCCCGGCGCCGGCCGGCAACGTCCCGGTCGCGGTGCACCTGTCCCCCACCGACCTGGTGCCGCCCGGCGTGGTCCGGCTCACCGTGGCGGCCGGGCCTGACGGCGCGTCCGGGGCGGTCGACCTGGACGTGCCGGACGGGCTGACGGCCGCGCTGCCCGGTCCCGAAGGGACGAGTGCGCTGTCCGGTCCCGAAGCGGCGCTGCGCTACCGGCTGCCCCCGCTGGGCTACGCGGAGTGGGAGCTGACCGTGCGCGGCGAGCCGGGCGCGCCCGCGGGACACTATTTCCTGGCCGCGCGGATACATGACCAGCTCGGCCAGGACCTGGAGGACGTGCTGGCCGTCCGGCTCGGCCTGCCCCCGGCGCCGTCGCTCAGCCTGCCGCTGGACGAGCTGCTGCCCGCGGTGCAGGCCGGCCAGCGGGCCATCGCCGCCGAGCTCGACGTGACCGTGCTGACCCCGGCGCTGCGGGTGGCCGCGGGCCAGCGCGGTGAGCTGGCCGTCCGGCTGGCCAACCGGGCCGCCAGCCCGATCCGCGGCGAGGCGCAGCTGCTGTCCCCGTTCGGCAGCTGGCCGGCGATGCATCCGTGGACGCGAGGTTTCGCCGTCTCACCCGGAAAGGAGATCACTCTCCGTTATCATGTGCGAGTACCGGTTACTACCCGACGCGGCACACAGTGGTGGACAATGGTCAAACTGATGTATTTCGGTCAACTTCACTACACCAGCGCTGTTGCCGTTGACGTCCGCGAATGAGCACCCCAGTCGCGTTAAGGCCCCCCGCCACCAACCAGACGGTCCGCATGCCATGACTTCCGCAGCCCTCCCCGCGTCGGGCAACCTCCCTGCGGAGCCGAACAGCTTCGTCGGCCGGGAGCGCGATCTCGCTGAGCTCGGGTTGCTGCTCAGCGATGTCCGGGCGCTGACCCTGTGCGGGCCCGGTGGCATCGGCAAGACCCGGCTGGCCGTCCGGCTGGCCTGCGAGGTGGTGCCGGATTTCCCGGACGGCGCCTGGCTGGTCGAGCTGGCCGACACGGCGGACGCCGACCTGATCCCGCGCCGGGTGGCGGCCACGTTCGGGGTCCGTGCGGAGCCGGACCGGCCGCTGCTGGCCACTCTGGTCGAGGCGCTGCGTGGCCGCCGCCTGCTGCTCATCCTGGACACCTGTGAGCACCTGGTGGACGGCTGCGCGGAACTGGTGCACCAGCTGCTGGCCGGCTGCCCGCAGCTGCGGGTGCTGGCCACCAGCCGGGAGCCGCTGCGGGTGCGCGGCGAGACGGTCTGGCGGGTGCCCCCGCTGTCCCTGCCGACGCACCTGGACCCGGACTCGCTGGCCGACCTGGCCCGGCATGAGGCGATGCGGCTGTTCGCCGACCGCGCGTCGGCGGCCCGGGCCGGGTTCGCGGTGGGCAGCGACAACGCCGCGGCGGTGGCCCGGCTGTGCCGCCTGCTGGATGGCATGCCGCTGGCCATCGAGCTGGCCGCGGCCCGGGTGCGGGCGCTGTCGGTGGAGCAGATCGCCAGCCGGCTGGACGACCGGTTCCGGCTGCTGGCCTCCGGGGACCGGACCGCGCCGGCCCGGCAGCAGACCCTGCGGGCCGCGGTGGACTGGAGTTATGAGCTGCTGTCCGAGCCGGAGCAGATCCTGCTCCGGCGGCTGTCGGTGTTCGCCGGCTGGAACCTGGAGATGGCCGAGCAGGTCTGCGCGGACGAGCAGATCCCGGCCACGGCGGTGCTCGACCTGATGGCCGCGCTGATCGACAAGTCGCTGGTCACCTTCGACCACGAGCTGCGCGGCGAATCCCGGTACCGGCTGCTGGACACGATCAAGGAGTACGCGGCCAGCCGGCTCACCACGTCCGGCGAGGCGGACGAGGTCCGGCTGCGGCATCGCGACTGCCTGCTGCGGCACTGCGAGTGGGTGGTGTCCCAGGCGTTCGTCCGCGGCGCGCCGTCCTGGCCGCGCCGGGTGGCGCTGTACCGGCAGATCGCCGGCGACCTGGACAACTACCGGCTGGCGCTGGCCACCTCGCTGCGCCGCGGCGACATCGCGGAAGGGCTGCGGATGTGCGGGGCCATGCGCAACCCGTGGCTGACACACGGCGACACGGCCGAGGGCGTGGCCTGGTTCGACCGGTTCCTGGACCAGGCCGGCGGGCTGCCGCCCGGGATCCGTGGGCCGGCCCTGGTGTTCCGCGGCGACCTGGCCTTCGAGCAGCAGGACTACGACACGGTGGCGCGGTGCGCGGGTGAGGGCCTGGCGCTCTGCCGCCAGGCCGGTGACCCGCACGAGGCCGGCGCGCTGCGGCTGCTCGCGGTGGCCGCGCTGCGGGCGGGCCGGGTGGATGAGGCGGTGACCCGGATCGACGAGGCCGCGGCGACCGCGCACAAGCTCGGCAACGACTGGGAGGAAGGGCTGGCGCTCAGCATCAAGGCGGCCGGCCTGGCCCGGCTGGGCAGCCTGCGCGAAGCCCAGGCCACATACGAGGCGGCGCTCGAGGTGCTGCGGGACAACAACGGCTGGGGGGTGGCCCAGGTCCGTTATGGGCTGGGCGCGGTGGCCCGGGCCCGCGGCGACTACCTGGCCGCGATCAGCCACTACCAGGCGGCGCTCAGCCTGTACCAGGAGATCGACGCCCGGCCCGAGATCGCCCGCTGCCTGGCCGGCATCGCCTCGGTCGCGCTCACCCAGGGCGACCTGGGCCTGGCCCGGACCAGCCTGACCGAGAGCCTGCAGCTCAGCCTGGCCACCGGGCAGCGGCTACCGGTCGCCCGCGGCCTGGAGGCATTCGCCGCGCTGGAGGCCCGGGCCGGCGACCCGGCGCGGGCCGCCCGGCTGGCCGGGGCCGCGGTCGAGCTGCGCGCCGGGCATGCCCCGCTGAGCGGGGCCCGGCTGGCCGACCTGCTCGGCCCGGCCCGCAAGGCGCTGGGCGAGCCGCACGCCGCCGCCCTGCTGGCCGAAGGCCGGGCGATGACCGCGGCCGAGGCGGTCAGCTACGCGATGCAGCCGCCGGCCGGGAACAATGGCGCGGCCGGCCCGGAGCCCGGCCCGGCGCATCCGGCCACCGACTGGGCGCCGGTGCCGCGGCCGCGGCCTGGCTCGGGCAGCGAGGTGTCCACGCTCACCCCGCGCGAGCTGGAGATCGCCCGCCTGATCGCGCGCGGGCTGAGCAACCGGGCCATCGCCGACGAACTGGTCATCAGCCAGGCCACCGTGGCCCGGCACGTCGCCAACATGCTGACCAAGCTCGGCTTCAACTCCCGGGCCCAGGTCGCCGCCTGGATGGCCCGGCAGGCGGACTTCTGACGCGGGCCGCGTACACAGCCCAGAAACTTCGCCTACATACCCATCCAGGGCGGCGCTGGCCCCGAAATACACACGGCACTGCATAGTTCGGCGGATGTGGCCGGGGCTCGTGCGTACATAGAGTCATCGGCAGAGTTCCGGGTGGGCCCCGGGCGGTTACGGGGGCCCGTGCGTGGCCCATCCGGGGCTGCCGGACGCAGAGCCAAGGCTCCTCCGGCCGTCAGGAGGGGGATGGCCGGAGGAGCCTGGGAAGAGGCACGGATGATGCTCACGGGGATGCCTGCTCCCGATAGCGTGACGCAGCGGCTGGTGGGCCTTGGGGTGGCCCGCGGTGAGCGGCCAGCGCTCGTCGGCGGCAGTGCGTCATGGCCGGGCCGGACGCTCAGCCATGCCAGCCTGGCCGGGGTGCTGCAGGCCGCCGCGGCCGGGCTGGTCCGGCACGGGCTGCGCGACCAGGACATCGTCGGTGTCTGCGTGCCCGACGCGGTGAGCTACGTGCTGGCCGTGCACGCCATCCGGGCGGCGGGCGGGGTGCCGTCGCCGCTGTGCGGCACCGGCACCCGGGCCGAGATGGCCAGCCAGCTCACCGACTGCGCGGCCCGGCTGCTGATCACCGCGGACCCGCTCACCGGCGCCGCGCAGGCCGCGGCGGACGACTCGTGGGTGCGGCAGGTCATCTCGTTCGATGAGGTGCCGGGCACCACCGCGTTCTGCTCGCTGCTGTCCCGTGGCGCCCGCGCGCCCGCCGTGGCCGGGCCGGGGGACCTGGCTCTGGCGCCGTACCTGACCGGCCCGGACGGCCTGCCCCAGCTGGCGCCGGTCACCCACCACGAGCTGGCCGCCGACCTGCACCGGCTGACGGCTGTCATCCCGATCAGCGAGCGTGACGTGGTGCTGGCCGCGCCGCCCGACGGCAACCCCCGGGACTACACGGTGCTGCTCGACCTGGCCCTGCTGCAGGGCGCGACCGTGGTCGCGTCCCCGGCGGACGGGCTGCCGGACGCGGCCCGGGCGCACGGCGGCACGGCCGCCATCGTGCACCCGGGCACGTCGCTGCCCGCCGATCTGGACCTGCGGATGGTCACGGCCGCCTGCTGAGCGCCCCGCCGGTCAGTGCCCCGCTGCTGAGCAGGATCACCAGCAGCGCGCAGCCGTCGAAGACGGCGGCCACGGTGAAGGCCGACGCCACCCCGTGGATCAGGGCGCCGTGGTTCACAGCCGTACTGTGCGCGGCGGTCCCGGCCGCCACCGCGTGCCGGTAGGCGGTGCCGAACACGGTGACCAGGATGGCCAGCCCGAGGGCCCCGCCCAGCTGCTGCATGACGTTGACCATGCTGGAGGCCGCGCCGGAGTCGGCCGGGGCGACCCCGGCCAGCGACACCGTAGTGAGCGGCACGAACACCACGCCCATCCCGGTGCCGAGCAGCAGCATCGGCCCCAGGATGCCGCCCAGGTAGCTGGTCCCGGCGGAGACCTGGGCCAGCCACGTCATCCCGGCGATGACCGGGAGCATGCCGGCCAGCATGAGCCGGGTGGCGCCGAACCGCGGCAGCAGCCGCGGCGCCGCCCGGGACACCGCGAACACGGTGAGCGTCATGGGCAGGAACGCGATCCCGGCGGTGAGCGGGCTGAAGCCCAGGATCTCCTGCACGAACTGGGTCAGGAAGAAGAACATCCCGAACATGCCCGCCACCAGCAGCAGCCGGCTCAGGTAGGAACCGGACCGGCTCAGGCTGCCGAACAGCCGCAGCGGGGTGATCGGCTGCTGGGTCCGGGCCTCGGTCAGCAGGAACAGCGCGAGCAGCACCACGGCCGCGCCGAACGCGGCCAGCGCCATCCGGTCGGCCCAGCCGTCCGACGCGGCCCGGATGAACCCGTACACCAGCGCGGTCATCCCGCCGGTGGAGGTGAGCGCGCCGGCCAGGTCGAACCGCCCCGGCTGGCGCGGCGATTCGGTGACGAACAGCGGGGTCACGGCGACGACCAGGATGCCCACCGGGATGTTGACGAACAGCACCCAGCGCCAGGACGCCCACTCGGTGATCAGCCCGCCGAGCACCAGGCCGAGCGAGGCGCCCCCCATCAGCACGGCGGAGTAGACGCCCAGCGCCCGGGTCCGCTCCCGGCCCTCCGGGAAGCTGCCCACCACCAGCGCGAGCACCGCGGGTGAGGCCAGCGCGCCGCCGACGCCCTGCAGGGCGCGGGCGGCCAGCAGCTGCCAGGCCTCGGTGGCCAGCCCGCCGCCCAGCGAGGCCACGGTGAACAGGATGATCCCGGCCAGGAACACCCGGCGCCGGCCGAGGATGTCGCCGGCCCGGCCGCCGAGCAGCAGCAGCCCGCCGAACGTGAGCGTGTAGGCGTTCAGCACCCAGGACAGGCCGTCGGTGGAGAAGTGCAGCCCGGCCTGGATATGCGGCAGCGCGATGTTGACCACGGTCATGTCGAGGATGATCATGAGCTGCGCGGATAGCATGATAACGAGGGCCAGGCTCGGACGCCCGCGGGCACGGGATGCGCGCGGGCGGCGCAGGGCCACCGCTGGCGTGGTGGACGAAGCAGGCATGCGTATCTCCTGAGCTTGGAGTCCTGGAGTAATCAGAGGTAAGCTTGCGGAGCTAATCGGAGCTCGTCTCCGATTACTATACGGAGGACCCCTCCGGTTAGCAACTTCTTTTTCTGCGGGTGATGGGATGAGCGCGACGGGCACCTCGGCCGGGCCGGCCATGCGCGCCGACGCGCGGCGCAACCGGCAGCGGCTGCTGGAAGCGGCCCTGCAGGTCTATGCCGAGCGGGGCGCGGACGACGCCTCGCTCGATGAGATCGCGCGCCGGGCCGGGGTCGGCATCGGCACCCTGTACCGGCACTTCCCGACGCGCCGGGCGCTGCTCGAGGCGGTCTACCGGGACCAGGTGGAAGAGCTGTGCGCGGTGGCCCGCGAGCTCACCGACGAGGCCCCGCCGGAGCAGGCGCTGGAACGCTGGCTCCGGGCCCTGATGGCCTTCGCCACGACCAAGCGCAACCTGTCCAGCTCGCTCATGTCCGGCCCGGACAAGTCGACCGAGGTGGCTACCTCGTGCAGCGCCATGGTCCGCGACGCGGCCACCGGGCTGCTGGCCGAGGCGCAGCGCACCGGCCAGGTCCGCCGGGACGTTGACGTGACCGACCTGCTCCGGCTGTCGCACGCGCTCGCGCTCGCCGCTGACTTGCCGCACTCCCACCCGGACCAGGGCGAGCGGCTGATGTCCGTGCTGCTGGCCGGGCTCCGCCCGCAGCCCGGCGATCAGGCCTGATCCGCGATCTTCGCCTCGTCGTCGGCGGTGTCCCCGTTGGCGGTGTCCCCGTTGGCGGTGTCCCCGTTGGCGGTGTCCCCGTTGGCGGTGTCCCCGTTGGCGGGGTCTCCCCGGCCGCGGCGTCCCGGGCCGCGGCCAGCCGGTCCAGGGCGGCCTGGCCGCCACCCAGCTGCGGCGGGCGGTTCTCGTACGGGGTGCTGAGCACGATCGTGGTCCGGGTGGACACCCCGGCCGACGCCCGGATCTTCTGCAGCAGGTCCTCCAGCTCAACCGGGGAAGCGACGCGGACCTTGAGGATGTAGTTCTCGTCGCCGGCCACGCTGTGGCAGGCCTCGATCGCGGACAGGTGGGCCAGCCGTTCCGGGGCATCGTCCGGCGCCGCCGGGTCGAACGGCTTGATCGAGATGAACGCGGTCAGCGGCAGCCCGGCGCCCGCGGGATCGATCAGCGCGGCGTATCCCTTGATCACCCCGCGCCGCTCGAGCCGCCGCACCCGCTGATGCGTTGCGGACACCGAGAGCCCGGTCTGCCGGGACAGCTCGGTGAAGCTGATCCGGCCATCGCGGCAGAGGAGCGTGATGATCCTTCGGTCGATGTCTTCCACCCCGTTACGGTAGTCCGCAACCGGCCAGCTCCGCCCCTCCGGCCGTAACAGCCTGATAACGGGCTTTACGCTCCGGTAACAGCATGGGCGGCCAGGCTTAACCCGGGCCGGGTTGGCCGGTTACGCTGCCCGCCAGACGCGGTGCCGCAGCGGAGCGGCGCCGCCCCGGGTCCGGTGGAGCGCGCTGATGGCCGAAATCGTCCTCGACCAGGTGAACAAGGTGTATCCAGGTGGCGTCAAGGGAGTCGACGAACTGAACCTGGAGATCAAGGATGGCGAGTTCATGGTGCTGGTCGGCCCCTCCGGCTGCGGCAAGACGACCGCGCTGCGGTCCATCGCCGGCCTGGAGGAGATCAGCTCGGGGACCATCACCATCGGCGGCCGGGTGGTGAACGACCTGCCGCCCAAGGACCGGGACATCGCGATGGTCTTCCAGAATTACGCGCTCTACCCGCACATGACCGTCGAGCAGAACCTGGCCTTCGGGCTGCAGCAGCGCAAGACCCCCAAGGACGAGATCAAGCGCCGGGTGACCGAGGTGGCCAAGATGCTCGGCCTGGAGCAGTACCTCAAGCGCAAGCCGGCCGCGCTGTCCGGCGGCCAGCGGCAGCGGGTGGCCATGGGCCGGGCCATCGTCCGTGAACCGCAGGCGTTCCTGATGGACGAGCCGCTGTCCAACCTGGACGCCAAGCTCCGGGTGTCGATGCGGGCCTCGCTCACCCAGCTGCACGAGCGGCTCGGCGTGACCACCGTGTACGTGACCCACGACCAGGTCGAGGCGATGACCCTGGGCCACCGGGTCTGCGTGCTGCGGGACGGCCAGCTGCAGCAGGTGGACACCCCGCAGACCCTGTTCGACTCCCCGGTCAACCTGTTCGTGGCCGGCTTCATCGGCTCGCCCGCGATGAACATCGTGTCCGCGGAGCTGGTCCGCGACGACGGCCCGGCGGTGACGTTCGCCGGCCACAAGCTGCCGCTGCCCGCGTCGCTGATCGAGAACAAGCCCGGCCTGGACGGCTACTTCGGCCGCGAGGTGATCCTGGGCGTCCGGCCGTCGGACTTCGAGGACGCCGAGCTGGCCGACCCCACCTGGGCCCGGATGTCGGTGCGCGCCGACGTCACCGAGGAACTGGGCAGCGAGATCCACGTGATCTTCTCGGTGGACGCTCCCCCGGTCCGGCACGCCACCATCAGCGAGATCACCGGGGGCGAGGAGGAAGAGGACGCCACCGCGGTCGTGCTGGCCTCCGGCAAGTCACTGTGGACGGCCCGGGTGGCGGCACGCAGCCACATCCGCCCCGGGCAGCCGGTCGAGCTCGCCGTAAACACGTCCAACCTGCAGTTCTTCGACCCGGTGAGCGCGCTGTCCATCGGGCACCCGGCCGCGGACGGCGTAACCGACCGCTAGACAACGACGGCACCGACCCCGCTAGACGACGACGGCACCGGCCCCGCTAGACCACGACCAGCTCGCGCGTGCCGTTGTTCAGCCGTTCGTAGCCCTGCTCGGTGCACACGACGATGTCCTCTATCCGGGCCCCGTGCGGGCCCGGATAGATGCCCGGCTCGACCGAGAAGGCCATGCCCGGTTCCAGCCGCTCGTCGTTGCCCGCCACGATGTACGGATCCTCGTGCGTCTCCAGCCCGATGCCATGCCCGGTGCGGTGCACGAACTGGGCGCCGTAGCCCGCCGCGGTGATCGGCTCGCGGGCGGCCGCGTCCACCTGCTCGGCCCGGACGCCCGGCCGCACCGCCGCGCAGGCGGCTTCCTGGGCGTTCCGGAGCACCTGGTAGTAGGCGGTGAAGCCGGCCGGCGGCGTGCCGATCGCGTACACCCGGGTGCAGTCCGAGCAGTACCCGCTGGGCATGGTGCCGCCGATGTCCACCACGACCGCGTCGCCGGGCTGGAGCACCCGGCTGGACGGCTCGTGATGCGGGCTGGCCGCGTTCGGCCCGGACCCGACGATGACGAAGTCGGCGCGGGCATGCCCCTCGGCGGTGATCGCCTGGGCGATGTCCGCCGCCACCTCGAGCTCGGTGCGGCCGGCCCGCAGCCACTCCGGCACCGCGACGTGCACGCGGTCGATGGCCGCGCCGGCCTCGCGCAGCGCGGCGATCTCGGCCGGGGTCTTGCGCGACCGCAGCCCGCGCAGCGCGGTCGAGGCCAGGCCCTGCCCGGACCCGGGCAGCACCTCGCGGAAACGCAGCACCATCAGCGCCCACATCCGGTCGGACAGCCCCACCGACTCGACCGCGCCGAGCCGCCCGGCGACCAGCCGGTACGGATCGTCGGTCTCGTCCCACGGGATGATCTCGAGCCCGGCACCGCCGGCGGGCGAGGCCTGCGCGGCGGGCAGCTCCAGCCGCGGCACGACCAGGAAGGGATCGCCGGCGGCCGGCACGGCCAGGCAGGTGAGCCGCTCCAGCTGCTGCGCGTCGTACCCGGTCACGTAGCGCAGGTCCGGCCCCGGGGTCAGCAGCAGGGCGGCCAGCCCGGACTGGTCCGCGGCCTTGGCCGCCAGCTGAAGCCGGCCCGCCGGGTAGAGTTCGGCCGGGGTAGCGGAGAATGGGTTCGGCATGATGGTCATCCAATCACGGTGCGGGGAGGCGGCTGTCCTAGGCCGCTGTCTCCCCCTTTAGGGTGCTGCGCCTCCCTCTTTAGGGTGCGCCCTGTCCCCATCTAGACAGGAGTGCCCGTCATGCTTCACTCTTGGTGTACCTCAGCTCACTGATGCGAACGGTGATGACTCCAGAGATCGTTAGTTCCCCGGCTCCGTTGGAGCCCGGCGGCGCCGCCGGAATAGATCGGGCCGGGATTGATCGCGCCGCCGCCCGGAACGCCTTCGCGGCCGGCTCCGGGCCGTTCACGCTCCGCCCGCGGCACACCGAGCGGGCCCCCGGCGACCCGACCGCCCTGGCCGCCGCATTACTGCAGGAGCGGCACGTCACACTGGAGCTGCAGCGGGCCATCCTGCCGCTGCACGAGGCCCCGTTCGACCTGCCCGGCCTGCGCGCGGTGGTGCGATATCTGCCCGCGTCGGCGGACAGCCGGGTCGGCGGTGACTGGTACATCACCGCGGAGATGCCGGGCGGCAACGTGCTGGTCGCGATCGGCGACGTGGCCGGGCACGGGCTGGACGCCGCGGCCGGGATGGCCCGGCTGCGCGGCGCGCTGGCCGGGCTGGCCATCACCGGGGCGCCGCCCGAGCGCCTCGTCGGCTGGCTGAACGACCTGGTGCACCACGTCGCGCCGGAGCACACCGCCTCGGTCATGGCCGGCTACTTCGACCCGGCCAGCCGGGACCTGACCTGGGCCCAGGCGGGCCATCCACCGCCGCTGCTGGTCCGCGGCAGCTGCGCGCGGCCGCTCGGCCAGCCGGCCGGGATCCTGCTCGGCGCGGGCCGCAGCGGCTACGCGGCGATGACCATGCGGCTGGAGCCCGCCGACATCGTGCTGCTGTACAGCGACGGGCTGGTCGAGCGGCGCAACCGGTCGCTGGACGAGGGACTCAGCATGCTGGCCCGCGCCGCGGCCGGCCTCTCAGACCCGGAGCAGCTCATCGCGGCCGTACTGGACGCGCTCAGCTCGGCCGACTCGGAGGACGACACCTGCCTGGTGGCCCTCCGGGTGCTCTGACGCCGGGTGCTCTGACGCCGGGTGCTCTGACGCTGAGTACGCGGCGCCGGCGTTAAGCTGCGGCGTCGGCCAGCGAGCTGACCGCCCGGCGCAGCGAGGAGCCCAGCTCCCAGCGCGCGTCGAGCGCGTCCAGCCGGGCCGGGTCGGCCGCGCTGGCCGGCAGCTCGCCGGACACCTCGGGCACCGGGGCGTCGGGCGCGACCAGGACCACAGGCACCGCGGCCACCAGGTAATCCCGCGCGGCGGCGACCTTGACCCGGCTGCCCTTGGGGAACCCGCCGTGGCCGCGGTCCACCGCGTCGATGATCGCGCCGATGCTGCCGAACGCCTGGATCAGCGCGGCGGCCGTCTTCTCGCCCACCCCGGGCACCCCCGGCAGCCCGTCGCTGGGGTCGCCGCGCAGCACGGCGAAGTCGGCGTACGCGCGTCCCGGGATGCCGTAGCGCTGGGTCACCGCAGCCTCGTCCACCACGTCGAGCTTGGTCAGGCCGCGCGCGGTGTACACGATCTGGACCGGGCGCCGGTCGTCCACCAGCTGGAACAGGTCCCGGTCACCGGTGACCACGTCCACCGGCCCGGCGGACCGCGCGGTGAGCGTGCCGATCACGTCGTCCGCCTCGTAGCCGGCCGCGGCCGCCGTGGCGACGCCCATCGCGCGGAGCACCTCTTCGATCACCGGGATCTGCGGGGTGAGCGCGGGCGGTTCCTCCTCGGTGCCGTCCGGCCGGGCCCGGTGCGTCTTGTAGGACGGGATCGCGGCGACCCGGAAGGCCGGCCGCCAGTCCGCGTCCAGGCAGGCGACCAGCGCGCCGGGCGGCCGCGCCCGGACCAGCCGGGCGATCATGTCCAGCAGGCCGCGGATCGCGTTCACCGGGGTCCCGTCCGGGGCGGTCAGCGTGTCCGGCACGCCGTAGAACGCGCGGTAGTAGAGCGAAGCGGTATCCAGCAGCATGAGCGGGCCCACCCCGGCCATCTTGCCAGGCGGGGTCGGGGGTACGCGGCACCGCCTCGGTATCGTCCGGTAAATGCTTGCCGCGCCGGCCGCCGAGGCACTGTCCTGTGTCCTGCTCGGCGCGGTGCTGCTCACCGCGATCATCCGGCCGAGCCGGGTGCCCGAGGCGGCCGTGGCCGTGCCCGCGGCGCTGATCGTGATCCTGACCGGCGCGCTGCCTCTGCACGAGGCGGGCGGCACGGTGCGGCGGCTGCTCCCGGTGCTCGGCTTTCTCGCCGCCATCCTGGTGCTGGGCCACTTCTGCCAGCAGGAAGGCTTGTTCACCGCGGCCGGGGCCCGGCTGGCCCGGGCCAGCCGGGGTGCCCCGGTGCGGCTGCTCCGCGGGGTGTTCACCCTGGCCTCGGTGACCACCGCGGTGCTCAGCCTGGACACCACGGTGGTGCTGCTCACCCCGGTCGTGCACGACACCGCGACCCGGCTGCGGGTGCGGCCCAAGCCACCCGTCTACGCCTGCACCCACCTGGCCAACTCGGCGTCGCTGCTGCTCCCGGTGTCCAACCTCACCAACCTGCTCGCGTTCGCGGTGGCTGGGCTGACCCTGGTCCGGTTCGGCGCGCTGATGGCGCTGCCGTGGCTGGCCGCGATCGCCGTCGAGTACCTGGCGTTCCGCTGGTTCTTCGCCGCCGACCTGGCCGTCGGCGGCCAGCCGGTGGACGGCCCGGCGCCCCGGCTCCCGCGGTTCGCGCTGATCACCGTGGCCGCCACCCTGGCCGGCTTCGTGATCACCTCGCTGGCCGGGCTGAGCCCGGCCTGGGCCGCGTTCGGCGGCGCCTGCCTGCTCGCCGTCCGGGGCCTGGCCCGCGGCACCGAGACCCCGGCCGGCCTGGCCCGCGCGATCAGCCTCCCGTTCCTGCTCTTCGTGCTGGGCCTGGGCATCGTGGTGGCCGCCGTGGTGAGCAGCGGGCTGGGGGCGGCCGTCGCCCAGCTGATCCCGGCCGGGTCGGCGCTGCCCGCGCTGCTGGCCATCGCCGGCCTGGCCGCTCTGCTGGCCAACCTGGTGAACAACCTGCCCGCCATCCTGGTGCTGCTGTCCGTGCTCGGCCCGGCTGGCCCCGGGCCGGTGCTGGCCGCGCTGATCGGGGTCAACATCGGCCCCAACCTGAGCTACGCGGGCTCGCTGGCCACGCTGCTCTGGCGGCGCCTGCTGGCCGACCGGGACCACGACGTGGAACTGGCGGAGTTCACCCGGCTCGGCCTGCTCACCGTGCCCGCCGGGCTGGCGCTGGCCACGGTGGCGCTATGGGCCGCGCTGCGCATCTGACAGCGCGCAGGCGAACTCCTCCTCGTCCAGGTCGGCCGCGTCCGGCCGCGGGTACTGCTGCCGCCGGCCGGTCGGCGCGAACCCCATCCGCCGGTAGAACGCACGGGCCCGGTCGTTGCCGACCGCGACCCACAGCGTCAGCCGTGCCGCGCCCGCCTGCCTGGCGTGCTCGGTCACGGCGCCGACCAGCAGATCCGCCAGGCCAGCGCCACGCACCTGCGGGCTAACCCACATGGACACCAGGTGCCAGGCCGGCTCCTGGCCCGGCCCCGGCGACTGCGGAAAGACCGAGATCAGGCCGCGGCTGGCCGCCGTGGCAGCCCAGGAACCACGGCCGGGCGCCGATCCGGGCGCGCCACCGGGCTTCCGGCTGGCCGGCCTCGCTGGCCAGCGTCGAGCCGAATGCCTCCGGCGCGTCGGCCAGCGCGGCCAGCCGGACGTCGCGCACCGTGGCCCAGTCGCCCGGGTGTGCCCGGCGTACCGCGCCCAACCCGGTTATTCGTCACCGCCGAAGTTGCGGCGCAGTGTCTCGCCGTTCGGTGACCCGCCCAGCGCGGCCGAGATCCGGTCCCAGGACCACGCCGCGGCGCGGGCTTCCCGGACCGCCACCCGGATCGCGTTTTGCGCGACCCGCCGCGCATCCACTGCGCTCGTCATGAGTTCTTCCACGGTCGTCGTCATGACACGAAGTGTGGCACAAATAGTGGCACATGTCGAGCACAGATAACTGTCGGTGGCCTGCTCTAGAGTCGAACGTAGCTTCGAAAGTTAGCCAGGCACCGGGAGGAGGTGGTCAGTGTGTGCGAGGGGAAGTCGCCGTCCACGGTGGGTGAGGCGCTGGCTGCTGTGCGGGCTGGGCTGGCGTTCTTGAACCAGGTGGCGGCGGGGGACCTGCCGGGGGTGGTGCAGGCGGAGTGCCTGCGGGAGCTGGCCCGGGCCGGGTCGGCGTACACGGCGGCGCATGCCCGGATGCTGGGCGGGTTCTCGGCCAGCGGGGCGCATGAGGATGACGGGCAGCAGACGGCGCGGGCGTGGCTGAAGTGGCAGACCCAGGTCACCGGCGGCGCGGCGGCCGGCGCGGTCGGCTGGGTGAAACGCCTTGATGGCCACCCGGCGGTCCGGGCGGCGTTAGCTGCGGGTGCGCTCTCCCCGTCGTGGGCGCGGCACGTCTGTACCTGGACCGATCAGCTGCCCGGCGGCGGCCGGGATGACGCGGATGAGATCCTGCTGGCCGCGGCGGCCGGGGGTGCGACGCTGCCGGATCTGGCTGGGCTGGCGGAGGAGATACGCCGCCGCACGGCGGCCCCCGATCCCGGCGGCGGCCCGGGTGGGGATGAGGGTTTCGGTGAGCGGCGGGTGCGGCTGGGGCTGACGTTCGGCGGCGCCGGGGTGCTCGACGGCGACCTGACCCCGGCCTGCGCCGCCGCGCTGGCGGCGGTGCTGGAGGCGCTGGGGAAGAAGGCCGGGCCCGAGGATGTGCGGACCGCGCCGCAGCGCCGTCATGACGCGCTGGAGGAGGCGTGCCGGCGGCTGGCCGGCGCCGGGTGCCTGCCCGGCCGGGCCGGGCAGCCCACCCAGGTCCAGCTGCACCTGACCTTAGAGCAGCTCCGCGACCTGCCCGGCGCCACCGGCGCCGAAGCCGCCTGGACCACCGCCCACGCCGACCAGGCCGACCAGGCCGACGCAGGCCGCGCAGGCCGCGCAGGCCGCGCAGGCCGCGCGGGCCGCGCGGGCGGCGGCTGAGGGGCAGCCGGGCTGGCTGACCGGCCGCGCCGCCCAGGGCTATGCGTGCGACGCGGCCATCGCGCCGGTCGTCACCGGGACCGTGGACCAGGCCGCGCTCGCCGCCCTGGCCGCCGAACTGCTGGCCGGTCAGAGCGGCGGCAGCCCGGCCGGCCCCAGCGGCCCGCGCACCCCGCTGCCCCCCGCCGCGCTGGCCCGGCTGCACGACACCCTGCTCCGGCACGCCGCCAGCGTCCTGTCCGGGCCGGGCGGGCTGGCCGCGTTCCTGCGCACCCGCCTCACCGGCGGCCAGTTCCCCTCGGCCAGCCTGCCGCTGGACACCGGCACCCCCACCAACCTCATCACCGGCGCCCTGCGCCGCGCCGTCATCACCCGCGACCGGCACTGCGCCTTCCCCGGCTGCGACACCCCACCCGCCGCCTGCCACGTCCACCACCTCAAACCCAAAGCCACCGGCGGCACCACCACACTCACCAACCTGATCCTGCTCTGCGCCTTCCACCACCTCACCGCCGTCCACCAATGGGGCTGGACCCTCACCCTGCACACCGACGCCACCACCACCGCCACCAGCCCCGACCACACCCGAACCCTGCACAGCCACGGCCCACCCAGCCAAGCCGCCTGAGCGCGGCCCGGCGCGAGACACTGGGCGGCATGACCGTGCTCGTCTGGATCACCGAGGACAGCTGGGCCACGTGCGTGGACGCGGTGCGGCCGCTGGCACCGGGCGGCCAGGACGTGACGCTGCTGTACGTGACCGACACCGGGGCGCTGGAGGCGGCGCACGGCGCTTACGCGGCGCTACTCGGCCGGTCCCGGGCCGATCCGGGCATTCAGCTGGAGGCGATGGCCGGGCAGTCGGCCGAGCAGACGCTGACGGCCGCGGCCGACCGGCTCGGGCGGCCCGCCCGGCGGCTGCAGCTACGCGGCCGGCCGGAGCACGAGGTGGTCGAGGCCGCCCGCGGCGCGGACCTGCTCGTGCTGGCCCGGGAGGGGGCCGTGGCCGGGCCGAAGAGCCTGGGCAAGGCGGCCCGCTTCGTGGTGGACCACGCGGCCTGCCCGGTCCTGCTGATCTGGCCCGGCCCGGTCCCGGACGCGCCGCCGCCGCCTCCGCCACCGCACCGGCGGCGTCACCCGCTCGGGTAGACCCGGACCGGGGACACCAGCACCGCGGCTCGGCGTTCCTCGGCCATCACCCGGTCATAGGTGGCCCAGTCGTCGTGCGTGCCGCCCGCCGCGACGAACACGGCACGGAGCAGCAGGCGGACGGCTTCCGCATCGAAGCCTTCCGCCGGGTCGTCCGGGCCGACCAGCTCGGCGTCCCCCTCGGCGGTGGCCCACTCCCAGCTCACCCGGATGGTCACCGCCAGCCGGGGCCGGGCCCGGAGGTTGGCCAGCTTGCGGGAATCGCCCCGGGTGGTGAACCCGACCACCTGGTGGCCGCGGTGATCGAGCACCCCGGTGTTCACCACCGAGGCCTGGATGGTGTGATCGGCGCGCAGCGTGGACACCGTGGCGAGCCCCTGGTCAGCCGCGACCAGCCTTGCGTAGTCCGTGAGGTCAGTCATGCCCGGAGCCTATGGGACAGCGGCCCGGCTGGGCCGGACGCCACCACCAGGCATCCGGCCGATGTGCAGGACACGCTCGGCGGCCCGACGATGGCCCCGCCGGGCCGCCGGGCCAGCCGCCAGCGGCGGCCATTCCACCGCTCGGCGACCAGTGCCACCCCGACGTTGTAGCTGCCCACCGCCAGGCAGGCGCGGCTGCTGATGCAGGACACGGCGGCCAGCGCGGTCCGCGGGGCCGGATCGGCCGGGCGGATCAGCCGCCACCGGGACCCGTCCCATAGCTCAGCCAGTGCCTGGTCGGTGCGGCCGGTGCCGGGCTGGGCCGTGGGCGGGCGCTGCGCGTCGCCCACGGCCAGGCAGAACCGGGCCGACACGCAGGACACGCTGGACAGCGTGGCGATCCGGCCCGCCGGGACGGTCACCGGCTCCGGACGCCAACCGCGGCCGGTCCACCGGGCTGCGGAGCGGTTCCCCACCGCCTGGCACCAGGTGGCCGACACGCACGAGACGCTGCTCAGGCCGCCGCCGCCGGCCCGGTGCCACCGGCCGGCGGCCCAGGCCTGAGCGGGCTGGCCGACGGCCACGCACGCGTCCGGGGCCGTGCAGGACACGCCGCTCAGCGCACCATCCGGGGCGGCGGTGCGCTGCACCTGCCAGCCGCGGCCATCCCAGCGCTCGGCCAGGGTCCGGCGCGGGCCCGCGGCGCTGGTGTAATACCAGCCCACCGCGAGGCAGCCGCGGGCCGCGGTGCAGGACACACCGGTCAGCAGGACGGCCCGCTTGGCAGGCAGCGGGCTAGCGGCGCGGTGGGCTGGGCCGCCGCAGCCAGCCACGCTGGCCACGGCCAGTGCGGCGCAGGCGGCCCGGCAGCGGACGGTGCGCATGCCTCTGAGACGGGCCTGGGCGCCGCGCGGTTGTGCTACCCCACCGACGAGTAGGCGACCACGCCCCGGCGCAGCGCGTCCGCCGCGGCGCGCGCGGTGGACGCCACTGGCGCGCGCGGGCCAGCCGCCACCGCGATCTGCCCGAGCAGGTCGATGAGCTGCTTGACGGCGCGGACGAAGTCGCCTGGCGTCAGCGAGTCCAGGACGGTCTCCAGCGGCTTGCCCCGCGCCCAGGCGTGCGCGGCCCAGGCGAAGCCCGGCTCCGGCGGGCGCATGAAGGACAGCCGGTGCTCCTTTTCCAGCTCGTCCAGCTCATCCCAGACGGACACCATGGCGGTGACCACGTCCCGCACCGGACCGCCGGGCATCCGGGCCGGGACGTCGTCGTCGTTCTGCCGTGACTCGAACGTCAGCACGGACACGCAGGCGGCCAGCTCGGCCGGGTCCAGGCCGTCCCACAGCCCGCGGCGCAGGCACTCCGCGGCCAGCAGGTCCAGCTCGGTGTACAGGTCGCCGAGCCGCCTGCCATCCGGGGTGACCTGGTCGTCGGCCAGGTAGCCGAGCCGCTCCAGGACCGCGCAGACCCGCTGGAACGTGCGCGCGATCACGTGCGACCGGGCGGCCACACTGGCCTCCAGGCTGGTCACCTCGCGCTCCAGCCGGGTCCGCTGTTCCGCCTCCCGGGCATGCGCGTCCCGGTCCGGGCAGGCATGGCACGGATGCTGGCGCAGCTGCCGGCGCAGCCTGGCGATGTCCTCCTGGGCCCGCGGTGGCTCCGGCCGTCCGGGCCGCGGGATGTCCCGGCCGGCCAGCTTGGTGCGCAGGCTGGCGGCCAGGTCGCGGCGGTGCTGCGGGGACCGGGCGCTGAAGCTGTTCGGTATCCGCAGCCGGTCGATCGGACTGACCGGGGTCGGGAAGTCGGCCAGCGACAGCCGCTTGACCTGGCGGCCGATGGTGAGCACGAGCGGCAGCGGGGCGTTGCCGTCGTGCCCGTGCGCGCCGCCGCGCGAGTTCCCGCCCGCCAGGCCAGGGTCGAGGACGACGGCCAGGCCGGACCGGCGGCCGGCCGGCACCAGGATGATGTCGCCGCGGCGCAGCTGCTCCAGGGACAGCCGGGCCTGGGCCCACCGGTCGGCCGACCGCACCCGGGCGGCGTCCGCCTCGAGCCCGGACAGCTCCTGGCGCAGCGCGTGGTACTCGGCGTAGTCGCCGCGGTCGCAGGCGACCCCGAGTTCATCCAGCGCGGTCCGGCTGCGCCGCGCCTGCCTTGTGATGCCGACCACCGCACGATCCGCCTGGAACTGGGCGAACGACGATTCGAGCAGCGCGGCCGCCTTGTCCAGGCCGGCCTGCCCGACCAGGTTGACGGCCATGTTGTAGGACGGCCGGAAGCTGGAGTTGAGCGGGTAGGTCCGGGTGCCGGCCAGGCCGGCCACCGCCAGCGGGTCCACGCCGGGCTGCCAGAGCACCACCGCGTGCCCTTCCACGTCGATCCCGCGGCGCCCGGCCCGGCCGGTGAGCTGGGTGTACTCCCCCGGCGTCAGATCGGCGTGGGTCTCGCCGTTCCACTTGTCCAGCCGCTCGATGACCACCGTCCGGGCCGGCATGTTGATGCCCAGGGCCAGCGTCTCGGTGGCGAACACCGCGCGGACCAGCCCGGCCTCGAACAGTTCCTCCACTATTTCCTTGAACGTGGGCAGCATCCCGGCGTGGTGCGCCGCGATCCCGCGCTGCAGGCCGGTCAGCCACTCCAGGTAGCCCAGCACCGGCAGGTCGGACTCCGGGATGTCCCGGGTGCGCCGCTCGGCGATCTCGGTGATGGCCGCCGCCTCGTCCGCGGTGGTCAGCCGGACGCCCGCATCCAGGCACTGCCGGACCGCGGCCTCGCAGCCGGCCCGGCTGAAGATGAACGTGATGGCGGGCAGCAGGCCGGCCGTGTCCAGCCGGGCGATGACCTCGGGCCGCCGCGGCGCGCGGAACCGGGTCGGCCGCCGCGCGCCGCGGGCGGGCCGTCCCGGTGCCTTACGTGCGGCCCAGTCGTCCCGCCGGGCCAGCCGGAGCAGTTCCGGGTTCACCCGGGCCCGCCGCTCCCGGTCTCCGCGGCCCGGCCCGGACTCCATGAACAGGTCGTAGAGCCGGCCGCCGACCAGCATGTGCTGCCACAGCGGCACCGGCCGGTGCTCGTCCACGATCACCGTGGTGCCACCGCGCACCTGGGACAGCCAGTCGCCGAACTCCTCGGCGTTGCTCACCGTGGCGGACAGCGCGACCACCCGGACGGACTCCGGCAGGTGAATGATCACCTCTTCCCAGACCGCGCCGCGGAACCGGTCGGCCAGGTAGTGCACCTCGTCCAGGACCACGTAGCTCAGCCCGGCCAGCGTGGGCGAGCCGCCGTACAGCATGTTGCGCAGCACCTCGGTGGTCATCACGACCACCGGCGCCTCCCCGTTTATGCTGTTGTCCCCGGTCAGCAGGCCCACCTGACCCGCCCCGTAGCGGCGGACCAGATCGCTGTACTTCTGGTTGGACAGCGCCTTGACCGGCGTGGTGTAGAAGCACTTACGGCCCTCGGCCAGGGCCAGGTGCACCGCGAACTCGCCGATCACCGTCTTGCCCGAGCCGGTCGGCGCGGCCACCAGCACGCCGTGCCCGCCGTTCAGCGCCTTGCAGGCCCGGCGCTGGAAGTCGTCGAAGGTGAAGTCGTACAGCGCCTGGAAGGCGGCGAGCTCCGGGCCATCCTCGCTCTGCTGGCGGAACGCGGCGTAACGCTGCGCCGGGCTGGCAGGCGTCGACATACCACCCAGCCTAGGTGAGGGGGCTGACCGCGGGGATCAGTGGTGGTGGTCGGCGTCTACCTGGTCGTCGTCCAGCGGCGCCACCTCGTCGTCGGCCAGGCCGGCGTACATGGACGACCGGGTCGCCCGCCGCCGGTCGTTCGCCCAGATGATGACCTCCGAGATCTCGACCAGGATGAGGCACGGCACGGCCAGCAGCAGCATGGTCAGCGGGTCCGGGCTGGGCGAGGCGATGCCGGCGAACACGAACACCGCGAAGATCATCAGCCGCCGCCAGCGCTTGAAGAACGCGTGGCTCAGGATGCCGACCATGTTGAGCATGAGCAGCACCAACGGGAGTTCGAAGGCCAGCCCGAAGCCGAGCAGCATGGCGGTGAAGTAGCCCAGGTAGGTGGACACGCTGGGCAGCACGAGGACAGTGTGTGGGGCCAGGTTGAGCAGGTACTTCAGGCCCCGGCTCATCGCGTAGTAGGCCAGCGCGGCACCGCCCGCGAACAGCGGGGCAGCGGTGCAGACGAACAGATAGGTCCACTTCTTCTCGCGGCGGTACAGCCCGGGCGCGACGAACGCCCACAGCTGGTAGAGCCAGATCGGGCTGGTGAT
Organism: uncultured Actinomycetes bacterium; assembly: GCA_963717125.1. GTDB lineage: Bacteria > Actinomycetota > Actinomycetes > Streptosporangiales > Streptosporangiaceae > RYN-230. The sequence goes on along the minus strand of CAVQVG010000006.1, from coordinate 524,455 downwards.
GACCAGCCCGAAGAAGAACGCGATCTGCACCCGCAGCATGAACGGGTCGAACACGCCCGTCAGGATCAGCTGGTCGCCGATCACCTTGCAGCCGGTGTGGCCGCCGATGGTGGCCGCGCAGAACGGGTGCTCGACGAAGTTCCAGACCCGGTTGTAAACCTGGGGGATCAGGCCGATGCCGGTGCCGACCAGCAGCGCCAGCGCGATCTTGACTAGCCGGTTGCGCAGCTCGCGGATGTGATCCATGAGCGGCATCCGGCCGTCCGGATTGCCCGCCTGCTCCCGGATCCGCGCGCTCAGCACGCGCGCACCCCGGACCGTCTCGCCCAGCTTCGTCATCGCGGGTTACCCCAGCGAGGCGCGGTCAGCTGGCCTGAGTGCGCGGCGTCTCCACCGGAGCACCCTGCGCGGCGTCCGCCTTCTGCTGCTGGAGGTCACGGAGCTGCTGCTGCAGCGCGTCCACCTGGGCCTGGGCCGGCTGCGCGGGCTGAGCGGGCTGGGCCGGGATGGCCTGGGCCGGCTTCGGCTCGTCGTCTTCGCGCAGGTCGTGTACTTCCGTCTTAAGGATGCGCATCGACTTGCCGAGGGACCGGGCCGCGTCGGGCAGCTTCTTGGAGCCGAACAGCACGATCAGCACGACGGCGACGATGAGGATCTTCCACGGGCTGTCGAACAGGTCGCCAATCATTTCCGCCCTCTTCACCGGGGGGTGTCTGTGCCCCCGCGCTGGGTCACTATCGGAACGAGCCTACACGTCAGACCTTCATATCCGGTCGGACGCGTCGGCTGGGTCACCTAACGGTGACGGTTTAGCTAACAGGGGCAAGTGGCCCCGGTCCAGTCATTGTTAACGCGATCAAGCGTATTGGGCAAGTGCCGCGGCTGCATCGTCCCTGACCTGCGCGGCGAGGTCGGCGGGCGCGATGACCCGGCCATCCTCGCCCAGCCGCAGCGCCAGCCGCCGGACCCAGCGGCTGTCCGGCGTGCGCAATTTCACCCGCAGCCTACCGTCGCCCAGGTCCTGTACCGTCTCGCACGGGTAGTACTCGGCCACCCACCGGCCGAGCGGGGCCAGTTCGATCTCCACCCGCAGATCCTCCGGGGATGGCCGGTACAGGCCCTGGTCCAGGTCTTTCGGCTCCGCCTCGGCGGGCACATCCGCGGCCTGGTCGAGGACCCGCAGGCCGAGCACCCGGTCCAGGCGGAACAGCCGGACCGCCTCGGCCAGCCGGCACCAGCCCTCCAGGTAGGTCCGGCCCTCCACGACGAGCAGCCGCATCGGGTCAACGTCGCGTTCGGTGGTCTCGTCCCGGCCCGGGACGTAATATGACAAATGCACCAGCCGGCGGCGGGCCAGGGCGTCCTGCAGCTGGGTCAGCACGGCCTGCTGCGCGACTTTGTCCACCTGGACCGCCACCTGGGCGCTGGGCACCCCGGCCTCCCCCGCCGCGGCCTCCAGCTTGGCGATGGTCCGGCTCAGCGCGGACCCCTCGCCACCGGTCCCGATCTCGGCCAGCATGCGCAGCGCGACGAGCAGCGCGCTCGCTTCGTCCACGGCCAGCCGGAGCGGGCGGTCCATCTGCTCCGCCTGGCTGACGACGATCTCGCCGCCCTCGTAGGACAGGTCGATCGGGCAGTACGGGTCGGGTGAGCGCAGCTCGACGCACCACAGCAGGTTGAGGTCGTCAACCAGCTCGCGCTCGCTCACCCCGAACGCGGTGGCGGTCTCGGCCAGCCCGACCGCCTTGCGGCTGACCACGTAGGGCACCAGGGCCAGCAGCCGCTGCAGCCGGGCTGAGCCAGTGGCAGGAGAGGTACTGGTCACGCCAGCGCCCCCTTCAGCTGGGTGATGACGGCCTCGCGCAGATCGGCGGGCTCCACCGCGATCACCGCCCGGCCGAATGAGGCGAGGTGCTCGGCGTACCAGCCCACGTCGGAGAACGGTGCCTCGACCAGGTCCCAGCCGTCACCGTCGGGCCGCACCGAACTCGCGTACCGGCGGATCCCGTGGCCAGCCCCGGTGCGGACCCGGATCAAGGCGGTCCGCTGGGCCGGCGGCTGGGTGTCCCACTCACGGACCGTCTCCCGCACGTCGGTGCCCTCCGGCACGGTCACCGACCCGGCGGGCCCGGTGAAGCGGACCAGGCCTTCGATCCGGCTGAGCCGGAATACCCGCACCGCGTCCCGGTCCGCGTCGTGCCCGGCCACGTACCACCGGCCGTGCCGGTTGACCACGCCCCACGGGGCCAGCCGCCGTTGCTGCGGCTCGCTGCGCCCGGCGGCCCGGTAGGCGAACGTGACCGGCCGCCGGTCCCGCACCGCCTCCCACAGCGGGCCGAACGCGGCCTCGCCGGTTAGCCGGGGCTCGATGCCGGGCTGCGGCGTCTCTTCGGCGTCCACCCCGGCAGCGCGCAGCTTGAGCAGCGCGCCGGCCGCGGCGCCGGCCAGTTCCGCCTGGCGCCACACCCGGGCGGCCAGCGACAGCACCGCCACCTCGTCCGGCTCCAGCCGGATCTCCGGCAGCTCGTAGGCCTGCCGGGGGATGCGGTACCCGGGTTCCTCGTCGAACGCCGAATTGGACCCGGTCTCCAGCGGGATGCCCAGCTCGCGCAGTTCTTCCTTGTCCCGCTCGAACATGCGCTTGAATGCCTCGAACGACTCCGGGTAGCCGGGCACGGCGGCGCGGATCTGGATGGCCGTCAAGTACCGCTCGCTGGACAGCAAGCAGACCACCAGGCCGAGCAGGCGCTCGGTCTTCCTTCGTGACATCGCAGTTCCTCGCCCAATCCGGCCCGTCGACAATGACGCTACCCTGCGGGAGTGATCAGGTGGCGCAGTGGCACAGTTTTGGCCGTCCGCCGCGAGTGGACTGGTGCCATGGAACTGGACGTGACCACCGACGAGGGCAATCTGCGGGCGCTGGCCTACCCCGAGCTGACCGGCCGTCCCGAGCCGGGCGACCGGGTGCTGCTGAACACCAGCGCGCTCGCTCTCAGCCTCGGCACCGGTGGATATGCCCTGGTCGTGGCGCAGCCTGACCGGCTGCCCACCGACCCCGCCGGGCCCGGTCACCTGGTCAAGGCGCGCTACACGCCGCTGCAGGCCACCGTGCTCGGCGCCGACGAGCAGGGGTCGCCGCACCACGAGGTGCTGCGCGCCGCGGACGACATCGGCGGGGTGCCGGTGGTGATCGCGGACCTGCATTCGGCGCTGCCCGCGGTGCTGGCCGGGCTGCGGGCCAGCCGCCCAGTCGCCGCCGGGTACGTGATGCTGGACGGCGGGGCGCTGCCCGCCTGGTTCTCCCGCACGGTGGCCGGGCTGCGGGCGGCCGGGTGGCTGCGCGGCACCGTCAGCACCGGACAGGCGTTCGGCGGGGATCTGGAGACGGTCACCGTGCACACCGGCCTGCTCGCGGCCCGGCACGTGCTCGGCGCCGAAGTGATCGTGGTCACCCAGGGCCCGGGCAACCTGGGCACCGGGACCCGGTGGGGCTTTTCCGGCGTGGCCTGCGGTGAGGCGGTCAACGCGGCCGCGGTGCTCGGCGGCCGGCCGGTGGCCGCGCTGCGGATCAGCGAGGCCGACCCGCGGGAGCGGCATCGCGGGGTGTCCCATCACAGCCTGACCAGCTACGGCCGGGTCGCGCTGGCCAGCGCCGACGTCGTGCTGCCGGCGCTGCCCGGGGCGTTCGGCGCGCAGGTGGCCACGCAGGCCGCCGTGCTGGCCGCCCGGCACCAGCTGGTCACGGTCGGCGTCGCGGGCCTGGCCGAGGCGCTGCGCGGCTGCCCGGTGCCGCTCTCCTCCATGGGCCGTGGCCTGGACCAGGACATGGCCTATTTCCTGGCCGCGGCGGCCGCCGGGCGGCATGCCGCCGCCCTGCTCACGGCTGGCTGACCGGCGGCGAGACAATGAACGGGTCTCATCCCCCCGGTTGTGAGGAAGCCCGGACCATGACCATCGCATCGCTTGTCCGCACGCTGCCGCCTCGGCTCGCCACGGGCGCGTTCATCCTGAACTCGGGCGTAACCAAGCTGTCGGCCGACGAGGAGACCGCGGCCCGGTTGCATGGCATGGCCGCCGCCACCTACCCGTTCCTCGGCAAGATGAAGCCGCAGGACTTCGCCCGGCTGCTCGCGGCCGGGGAGATCGCCGTCGGCACCGCGCTGCTGCTGCCGGTCGTGCCGGCTGGCGTGGCCGGGCTGGCCCTGACCGCGTTCTCTGGCGGCCTGATCGGCCTGTACCTGAAGACGCCCGGGATGCGCAAGGAGGGCAGCCTCCGGCCGACCCAGCAAGGCGTCCCGCTGGCCAAGGACGCCTGGCTGGTCGGCATCGGGGTCGGGCTGATGCTAGACGGGCTGCCCGACCGCGTCGGGTCACACCAGCGTGATCAGGACGACTGAGGTCAGCTCGACGTCGGGTTGATCGCGCCGAGGATGTCCACCACGAACACGAGCGTGTCGGTGCCCTTGATGCCCGCCTGCGAGCTGCCGGTCTTGCCGTAGCCGTCCGCGGACGGCACGATCAGCAGCACCCGGCTGCCCACGGTCTGCCCGACCAGGCCCTTGTCCCAGCCGGTGATGACCTGGCTGGGCGTCGCGCCGATGGTGAAGCCGAACGGCTCACCGCGGGACCAGGACGAGTCGAACACCTTGCCGGTCCGCCAGATCGCGCCGACGTACTGGGTGACCACGGTCTGGCCGCTGGCCACCACCGGCCCGGTGCCCTTGATCAGCGTCTTGGTCACCAGGCCGGCCGGTGGCTTGTGCGCCGACGACGGGATGGTGATGACCGGCGCGGCGCCGGACTTGGCGGTGACCGTGGGCAGCGAGCCGCCACCGTTGGACACCTGCGAGCCGGTCGCGGCGGCGTTGTTCGGGAACTCCTTGATCATGTCGATGACGAAGACCAGGGTGTCCGTTGCGCTGACCCCGGCCGAGGAGTTCCCGGTCTTGCCGTAGCCCTCCTTGGGCGGGATGACGGCCAGCACCCGGCTGCCCATCTTCTTGCCCTGCAGGGCGGTTTCCAGCCCGGGCAGCAGGGTGCCGCTGAACAGCTGGGGAGTCTTGGTCTGGAACGTGCTCTGCGCGAGCTTGTGCGTCTTCCCGCTCCAGACGTACACGGCGTAGTTACCGACGAACGCGTCCGTCTTGTTCAGCACCGGGCCGCTGCCCGTGATCAGGGTCTTGACTGTGAGATTGCTGCTGGCCGACTGGTCCGGAATGGTGATCTTCGGGCTCGAACCGAACTGGCCACTCACCGAGACGGTGGGGGCCGAAGGACCGGACGACCCGCAGGCGGCTACGGCCAGCGGGGCCACGGCCAGCAGCGGGGCGGAAAGCAGCACGGCAATGCGTCGCATGAGAAACCTTGTCATCTCCGACAGTGAGCCACGCCAGCCTACCGGCATCATCAGAGCGCGGCGCGCAGCTTACGTTGCCGGACCATTACGGTGTCACATGCCGGCGATGAGCTTCTCCACCCGCTCGTCCACGCTGCGGAACGGGTCCTTGCACAGCACGGTCCGCTGGGCCTGGTCGTTCAGCTTGAGATGCACCCAGTCCACGGTGAAGTCGCGGCGCCGTTCCTGGGCGCGCCGGATGAACTCCCCGCGCAGCCGGGCCCGGGTGGTCTGCGGCGGGATCGACTTCGCCTCGAAGATGTCGATGTCCCGGGCCGTCCGCGCCACCGCGCCCCGCCGCTGCAGCAGGTAGTACAGGCCGCGGCCGCGGTGCACGTCGTGGTAGGCGAGGTCGAGCTGGGCCACCCGCGGGGAGGCCAGCGGCAGGTCGTGCTTGGCCCGGTACCGCTCGATCAGCTGGTACTTGGTGATCCAGTCGATCTCGCGGTCCACCAGGCTGAAGTTGCCGGTGTCCACCGCGAGCAGGGTGCGTTCCCACAGGTCGAGCACCCGCTGGGTGATCGCGTCGGCGCCGCGCCGGTCGGTGAAGTCCTTGGCCTTGGCCAGGTACTCGCGCTGGATGTCCAGCGCGCTGGCCTCCCGGCCGTTGGCCAGCCGGACCCGGCGGCGGCCGGTCATGTCGTGGCTGACGTCCCGGATGGCCCGGATCGGGTTCTCCAGGGTCAGGTCGCGCATCACCGTGCCCGCCTCGACCATGCGCAGCACCAGGTCGGTCGCGCCCACCTTGAGCAGCATGGTCGTCTCGCTCATGTTCGAGTCGCCGACGATCACGTGCAGCCGGCGGAACCGCTCCGCGTCCGCGTGCGGCTCATCCCGGGTGTTGATGATCGGCCGGGATCTCGTGGTGGCCGAGGACACCCCTTCCCAGATGTGCTCGGCCCGCTGGCTCACGCAGTACACCGCGCCCCGCGGGGTCTGCAGCACCTTGCCGGCGCCGCAGATCACCTGCCGGGTGACCAGGAACGGGATCAGGATGTCGGCCAGCCGCCCGAACTCGCCGTGCCGGCCGACCAGGTAGTTCTCGTGGCAGCCGTAGGAGTTCCCCGCCGAGTCGGTGTTGTTCTTGAACAGGTAGATGTCCCCGGCGATGCCCTCCTCGCGGAGCCTGCGGTCGGCGTCCACCAGCAGGCCTTCCAGGATCCGCTCGCCGGCTTTGTCGTGCACCACCAGGTCCAGGATGTTGTCGCACTCCGGGGTGGCGTACTCGGGGTGGCTGCCCACGTCGAGGTACAGCCGGGCGCCGTTACGCAGGAAGACGTTGCTGCTCCTGCCCCAGGACACCACGCGGCGGAAGAGGTACCTGGCTACCTCGTCCGGCGACAGCCGCCTGCTGCCGCGAAAGGTGCAGGTGACCCCGTATTCGTTTTCCAGGCCGAAGATTCGTCTGTCCATGGTCGCTCACCAGACCCTATGTCACCCGGGGACCGGCGAGCGCCAGCAGGGGTACCGTGGCGGTCTCACCAATCGACGGCGATGTACTTGGACTCGGTGAACTCCAGCAGCCCGTCATGGCCTCCCTCGCGGCCGATCCCCGACTGCTTGACCCCGCCGAACGGTGCCGCCGGGTCGGACACCACACCGCGGTTGATGCCGACCATGCCGGCTTCCAGCGCTTCCGACACCCGCAGCGCACGGCGCAGGTCGCGGGTGTAGACGTAGGAGACCAGTCCGTACTCGGTGTCGTTGGCCCAGTCGATGGCCTCCTCGTCGGAGCTGAACCGGACGACCGGCGCGACCGGCCCGAAAATCTCCTGGTCGAGGATGCCGGCCCCGGGCGGGACGTTGTCCAGCACGGTCGGCGCGTAGAAGTAGCCGCGCCGGTCCGGGACCGCGCCGCCGGTGAGCACCCGGCCGCCCGCCGCGGCCGCCTCGTCAACCAGGCTGGCCACCTTGGACCGGGTGTCCTCATTGACCAGCGGGCCGAGTTCGGTGCCCTGGTCCAGGCCGGGGCCGACCTTGAGCGCGCCGAGCCGGGCGGCGAACGCCGCGGTGAACTCGTCGGCCACCGCCTCGTGCACGTAGAACCGGTTGGCCGCGGTGCACGCCTCGCCGCCGTTGCGCATCTTGGCCAGGAACGCGCCGTCCAGCGCGGCCTTGATGTCCGCGTCCTCGAAGATCAGGAAGGGCGCGTTGCCGCCCAGTTCCATGGAGCAGTTGATCACCTGGTCGGCGGCCGCCTTCAGCAGCACCCGGCCGACCTCGGTGGACCCGGTGAACGACAGCTTGCGGACCCGCGGGTCGCTCAGCACGGCCTGGCTGAACCGGCTGGCCGACGACGTGGTCACCACGTTGACCACGCCGTCCGGCACCCCGGCCTCGCCGAGGATGTCGGCCACCGCGAGCGCGGTCAGCGGGGTCTCCTTGGCCGGCTTGAGCACCACGCTGCAGCCCGCGGCCAGCGCCGGGCCGATCTTCCTGGTGGCCATCGCGGCCGGGAAGTTCCACGGCGTGATCAGCACGCTGACCCCGACCGGCTGGTGCTGCACCATGATCCGGTATCCGCCGGCCGGGGCGGTGACCAGCGAGCCCTCGGTCCGGACCGCCTCCTCCGCGTACCAGCGGAAGAACTCGGCCGCGTAGACCACCTCGGCCCGGGCGTCCGGCAGCGCCTTGCCGTTCTCCAGCACCATCAGCCGGGCCAGCGCCTCGGACCGCTCGGTCATCAGCGCCCAGGCCCGGCGCAGGCACTCGGCCCGCTGCCGGGGCGCAGTCGCTGCCCAGCCGGGCAGCGCGGCGTGCGCCGCGGCCACCGCCTCTAGCGCGTCCTCCGCCGTGCCGTCGGCGACTTCCGCGATGGTCTCCTCGGTCGCCGGGTCGGTGACGCCGAGCACACCGGCGCCGCCCTTGGTCCACTCGCCGCCGATGAGCAGCCCGGTGGGCACCTCGATGCCCGTGGTAGCTGCCAGGTCTGCCGCTGTCACTCATCCTCCAGGGGGTCTTGCGTAACATCCCCGAGATTACAGCGGAACGTCCCTAGCCCTGCGCCTTGGCCTCGTCCAGCAGCACCTCGAGCCGGGAGCCGGTCAGCCGGCGGAACGTGCGGTGCACGCGGTCCCGGGCCAGGATGCCGACTTCCAGGCTGCCGGCGGACAGTTCCTCCCCGTTCCCGCTCAGCCCGGCGATGGCCGCGCCGAGCGCCCGGACCAGGGGCAGCCCGTCGGAGTAATGGTCCTTGATCACCCCGGCGACCCGGTCGGCCTGCCCGCCCATGGCCACGTAGCCATGCTCCTCAGCCACCGACCCGTCGAACGTGATCCGGTAGATCTGGTCCGCTTCGGGTGACTCGCCCACCTCGGCCACCACGAGCTCCACCTCGAAGGGCTTGTTGCTCTCGGTGAAGATGGACCCGAGCACCTGCGCGTACCAGTTGGCCAGACCGCGGGCGGTCACGTCGCTCCGGTCGTACTGGTAGCCGGTCATGTCCGCGTACCGGACGCCCGCCTTGCGCAGGTTCTCGAACTCGTTGTACCGGCCGACCGCGGCGAACGCGATCCGGTCGTAGATCTCGCTGATCTTGTGCAGGGCCCCGGACGGGTTCGGCGCGACGAACAGGATGCCCGCGTCGTACTGGATCACCACCCCGCTGCGCCCCCGCGCGATGCCCTTGCGCGCGTAGTCCGCCTTGTCCTTCATCGCCTGTTCGGGCGACACGTAGAACGGCATAGTCACCGGGCGTTTACCCCTACTCGTGTGCTGGGCTGGGACGGGCGGGTTAGGCAGGCGGGCGCAGCGGCGCGACCGGGCCACCTGGGGAGCTCATCCGCTCCTCCACCACGGCCCGGGCGTACTCCCCGGCTTCCGTCTCGGACAGCCGCCGGAACCCCTCGGCCGTGATCACCGCGACGATCGGGTAGATCTGCCGGGCCAGGTCCGGGCCGCCGGTCGCGGAGTCGTCGTCGGCCGCGTCGTACAGCGCGTGCATGCACAGCAGCACGGCATCGTCGGTGCTCAGGCCGTCGGTGTAGAGCTTCTTCAGCGCGCCGCGGGCGAACACCGAGCCGGACCCGACGGCGTGGAACGGGCGCTCCTCGTAGCGTCCCCCCGTCGCGTCGTAGCTGAAGATCCGGCCCTGGGCGGTGTCCGCGTCGAAGCCGGCGAACAGCGGGACGACCACCAGCCCCTGCATGGCCGCGCTCAGGTTGCCGCGGACGAACGCGGAGAGCCGGTTCGCCTTGCCCTCCAGGGACAGCGTGCGCCCCTCGAGCTTCTCGTAGTGCTCCAGTTCCAGCTGGAACAGCCGGACCAGCTCCAGGCCGATCCCGGCCACCCCGGCGATGCCGACGCAGGAGAAGTCGTCGCTGCGGAACACCTTCTCGATGTCGTGCTGGGCGATCATGTTGCCGGCCGTGGCCCGCCGGTCGCCGGCCATCACCACCCCGTCGCCGAACCGGGCCGCGACGATGGTCGTGCCGTGCGGCAGCTGGCCGGCGGCGGCCGGGTCCGGCGCCTTCGCGGCCGCCCCGGGCAGCAGGTCAGGGGCGCAGGAGGCGACCAGGTCCGCGAAGGACGAGGTGCCCGCGTTCAGGCACATCGAAGTGAAGTTCTCGCCGAAGAAACTGCCGCGCACGCCGCGTCCTTCCGGTTGGTCCGGTGCTCTGCCCTGACCTTACTGCCGCCCGGTACCGCCCGTGCCGCCGGTGCGGGCGAGCCGTGTCAGCTTGTGGCGAACCGGGCGGCAGCCCTCACTGGCCGCCCTTCTGCACGTAGGACCGGACGAACTCCTCGGCGTTCTCCTCGAGCACTTCGTCGATCTCGTCGAGGATCGCGTCCACGTCGTCGGCGAGCTTCTCCTGGCGCTCCTTGACGTCGCCCGTCGATTGCGCCTCGGTCTCCTCGGTCTCCTCGGTGCGCCTGGAAGCTTGCCGTTGGCCACCGGTGTCCTTTGTCGCCATGCCAGAAACCTCCGTGATCCAGCGTCGTCCTCGGCTTAACCGTATCCTCGCCTGCTGATGCCCAGTCCAATCCTTAAATCGGGCATCGCCTGCCAGGTCAGCCCTGACCGGTCAGCGCCGCGACCAGCTCAGCCGCGGTCCGGCACCGGTCCAGCAGGTCGCCGACGTGGGCTTTGGTGCCGCGCAGCGGCTCCAGGGTGGGCACCCGCTGCAGCGACTCCCGGCCCGGGATGTCGAAGATCACTGAATCCCAGGACGCGGCGGCCACCGACTCCGGGTACTGCTGCAGGCAGCGGCCGCGGAAGTAGGCCCGGGTGTCCTCCGGTGGGGTCTCGATGGCCCGGGTCACGTCGGCCTCGGCCACCAGCCGGGTCATCCGGCCGCGGGCGGCCAGCCGGTTGTACAGGCCCCGGTCCGGGCGGACGTCGGAGTACTGCAGGTCGACCAGCTGCAGCCGGGGATGCCCCCAGGCCAGCCCGTCCCGGGTCCGGTAGCCCTCGAGCAGTTCGAGCTTGGCCACCCAGTCCAGCTCACGGGACAGCTGCATCGGGTCCTCGGCCAGCCGGGTGAGCACGGATTCCCAGCGCGCCAGCACGTCAGTGGTCATCTCGTCCACGTCCGAGCCGAACCGGTCCTCGGTGTACTTCCGGGCCAGCTCCAGGTACTCCATCTGGAGCTGAACCGCGGTCATCTTCCGGCCGTCACGCAGGGTGATCTGATGCCGGCAGGACGGGTCGTGCGAGACCGTGCGCAGCTCCGCCACCGGGGACTCGACCGACAGGTCGCCGCCGAGGAACCGGTCCTCGATCATGGCCAAAACCAGCGCCGTGGTGCCAAGCTTCAGATACGTGCTGATCTCGCTCATGTTGGCGTCGCCGATGATGACGTGCAGCCGGCGGTACTTCTCCGGGTCGGAGTGCGGCTCGTCCCTGGTGTTGATGATGGGCCGCTTCAGCGTGGTCTCCAGGCCCACTTCGACCTCGAAGAAGTCGGCCCGCTGGCTGATCTGGAACCCGTCGTCCCGGCCGTCCGCGCCCAGCCCGACCCGGCCCGCGCCGCAGACCACCTGCCGGGACACGAAGAACGGGGTGAGATGCCGGACGATGTCGGCGAACGGGGTGGCCCGGCGCATCAGGTAGTTCTCGTGGCAGCCGTAGGAGGCGCCCTTGTTGTCGGTGTTGTTCTTGTACAGCTGGATCGGCGCGCTGCCCGGCACGGTGGCGGCCCGGGCGGCGGCCTCGGCCATCACCCGCTCGCCGGCCTTGTCCCAGATCACCGCGTCCAGCGGGTTGGTCGTCTCGGGCGCGGAGTACTCCGGGTGGGCGTGGTCCACGTACAGCCGCGCCCCGTTGGTCAGGATCACGTTGGCGAGGCCGAGATCCTCGTCGGTGAGCTGGGTCGCGTCCGCGGACTCCCGGGCCAGGTCGAACCCACGGGCGTCGCGCAGCGGGTTCTCCTCCTCGAAGTCCCACCGCGCCCGCCGGGTCCGCGCCGAGGTGGCCGCCTGGTAGGCGTTGACCACCTGGGACGACGTGACCATGGCGTTCGCCCCTGGCTGGCCGGGCACGGAGATGCCGTACTCGGTCTCCGTGCCCATCACCCGGCGCACACTCATAGCAACGAGCCTAGTGCCGGCGAGCCGGCAACGGGACGAGCGACTCCAGTGGACACGATCTAGAGGTACTGCCCGGTGTTGGCGACAGTGTCGATCGAGCGCCCTGCCTCCGTGCCCTGCTTGCCGGAGACCAGGGTCCTGATGTACACGATCCGCTCGCCCTTCTTGCCGGAGATACGCGCCCAGTCATCGGGGTTCGTGGTGTTCGGCAGGTCCTCGTTCTCGCTGAACTCGTCCACGCAGGCGGTCATCAGGTGCGCGATGCGGATGCCCTTCTGCCCGGTCTCCAGGAACTCCTTGATGGCCATCTTCTTGGCCCGGGCCACGATGTTCTCGATCATGGCGCCGGAGTTGAAGTCCTTGAAGTACAGCACTTCCTTGTCCCCGTTGGCGTAGGTGACCTCCAGGAACCGGTTCTCCTCGGTCTCGCTGTACATCCGCTCGACCACGCGCTGGATCATCGCGTCCACCGTGGCCTCCCGCGACGAGCCGTGCTCGGTCAGGTCGTCGGGGTGCAGCGGCAGCTCGGTCAGCACGTACTTGGAGAAGATGTCCTTGGCCGCCTCGGCGTCCGGCCGCTCGATCTTGATCTTCACGTCCAGCCGGCCGGGCCGCAGGATGGCCGGGTCGATCATGTCCTCCCGGTTGGAGGCGCCGATCACGATGACGTTTTCCAGCCCCTCCACGCCGTCGATCTCGGACAGCAGCTGCGGCACGATGGTGTTCTCCACGTCGCTGGACACGCCCGAGCCGCGGGTGCGGAAGATCGAGTCCATCTCGTCGAAGAACACGATGACCGGCATGCCCTCGCTGGCCTTCTCCCGGGCCCGCTGGAACACGAGCCGGATGTGCCGCTCGGTCTCGCCGACGTACTTGTTCAGCAGCTCCGGGCCCTTGATGTTGAGGAAGAAGCTCTTCCCCTCCTTGGCCTCGCAGGCCTTGCCCGGCGCGGCCGCGTCGGGCTGCTCCCCGTTCTCGGCCTGCTGCGCCGCGGTCCGCGCCGCGACCTGCTTGGCCAGTGAGTTGGCCACCGCCTTGGCGATCAGCGTCTTGCCGCAGCCGGGCGGGCCGTAGAGCAGCACGCCCTTGGGCGGCCGCAGCTGGTGCTCGCGGAACAGGTCCGCGTGCAGGTAGGGCAGCTCGACCGCGTCCCGGATCTGGACGATCTGCGGGCTCAGGCCGCCGATGTCGGAGTAGGTGATGTCCGGCACTTCCTCCAGGATGAGCTCTTCCACCTCAGCCTTGGGGATGCGCTCGTACACGTAGCCGGACCGCGGCTCGAGCAGCAGCGAGTCGCCGCCGCGCAGCACCGAGTCGCGCAGCGGCTCGGCCAGCCGGACCACGCGCTCCTCGTCCGCGTGCGAGATGACCAGCGCCCGGTCGCCGTCCTCGAGGAGCTCCTTGAGCATGACGACTTCGCCGACCGTCTCGTAGCCCTGCGCCACGACGACGTTGAGGGCCTCGTTCAGCACCACTTCCTGGCCGGCCCGCAGCTTGTCCAGCTCGACCGCGGGGCTGACGCTGACCCGCATCTTCCGGCCGCCGGTGAACACGTCAGCCGTGCCGTCCTCGCAGGCGGACAGGAAGACGCCGAACCCGGACGGCGGCTGGGCCAGCCGGTCAACTTCCTCCTTGAGCGCCACGATCTGATCGCGGGCCTCCCGGAGTGTGTCCGCCAGCCGCTCGTTCTGGCTGGTCACCGCGCTCATGCTGGCCTCGGTCTCACGCAGCCGCTCCTCGAGCAGCCGGACGTGCCTGGGCGCGTCGGCGAGCCGACGGCGCAGTACCGCCACCTCCTCCTCGAGGAAGGAGATCTGCGTGGTGAGGCCCTGAACCTGGTCGTCGTGCCGCGCGGTGCGCGATCCTTCGTCACGACTGGCCACGCCCCCACCCCCTTCCGGAAGCAGACTTCACTTAGACCCTACCTATCCACGGCGCTGCCGTAACCTCGTGTCGCCTGCCGCTGACATTCTCACTGATCAGCCTCCCCGCGGGAAGCCTTGGCCGGGCGCCGCCGCCGCGGTGGGGCCGTCGCGCCCCAGGCCAGCCGGCGGGCCGTGATGAGGAACCCGGTGTGGCCCACCATCCGGTGCTCGGGCCGCACCGCCAGGCCGTCAACGTGCCAGCCCCGGACGAACGACTCCCAGGCGGACGGCTCGTCGAAGCTGCCCAGCTCCCTGATCGACTCCACGGTCCGGGACAGCTGGGTGGCCGTGGCCACGTAGCAGCACAGCACGCCGCCGGGGATCAGCGCGGCCGCCGCCAGCTGAGCGAACTCCCATGGCGCCAGCATGTCCAGTACCATCCGGTCGAAACTATCCGGTTGCGCGCCACCAGCACCATCCGGCTGGCCACCAGTTTCGGGTCCGGCCCCGGCGGGCCCTGCGACCAGCTCGGCCACGTCGCCGACCCGGAGCTGCCAGGCCGGGTGCGGGCCGCCGAAGAAACGCTCCACGTTGCCCCGGGCGATCTCGGCGAAGTCGGCCCGGCGCTCGTAGGAGACCAGCCGCCCATCCGGCCCCACGGCGCGGAGCAGCCAGCAGGACAGCGCGCCGGAGCCGGCGCCCGCCTCCAGCACCCGGGCGCCGGGGAAGATGTCGGCCTGGGCCACGATCTGGGCCGCGTCCTTGGGGTAGACGACCGCGGCCCCGCGCGACATGGACAGGGTGAAATCGGCCAGCAGTGGCCGCAGCGCCACGTACTCCGTGCTGCCCGTGGACTTCACCACGCTGCCCTCCGGGGCGCCGATCAGGTCGTCGTGCGCCACCCCGCCGCGGTGCGTGTGGAAGACCCGGCCCGGCTGCAGCACGAGCGTATGCTTGCGGCCCTTCGGGTCGGTGAGCTGGACCTGGTCTCCCGGGGCGAACGGGCCGGTGCGCTGACGGATCACGCTCGTCAGAGTAGCGGGGCCGCGAGGGGCATCGTCACACGCCAGCGAACGCGTGGTCCAGGATGACTGAGCACGCGGGCACGCCGTGCCGCGCGGTTGCCTCACACCCCAGCGAACGCATGGTCCAAATCGCTGGACGCGAGCACGCCGTAGACCTGGCCGGACGGCTCGACCAGCAGGTACTCCGTGGCCGGGGACCGGCGGACCGCGTCGAGCAGGGCCATCCCGGACAGGTCGGCGGGCAGGATCATGCCGGGGTCGATGGTCCGGGCCAGCGATCCGGCGTCGATCCACGGCCGGCGCTGCGGCGGCGTGGCCATCACCGCGCTCTCGTTCACGATCGCGATCGGCTTATCCTCGTGATCGACGATGACCAATCCGCGGGCCCCGGCCGCGTCGGCCCGCCGGATGGCCTCGGCCAGCGGCAGCGTGGCCGGGATGGGGATGGCCCGCCGGGCGAGCGTCCGGGCCTGCAGCCCGGGCAGCCGCTGCCGGACCCGGGTGGCGCGCAGCGACTGGGTGGCCCCGGTCCACATGAACACGGCGATGACGCCGAACCAGATCACGTCGAAGATCTGCACCTGGTCGCCGGCCAGCGCGAGCAGCGTGGGCGGGAGCACCAGGACCGCCACCGCGAGCACGCGGCCCGCCCAGGCGGCGGCGACGGTGGCCGCGGCCGGCTTGCCGGTCAGCTTCCAGACGCCGGCGCGGAGCATCCGGCCGCCGTCCAGCGGCAGCCCGGGCAGCAGGTTGAAGACGCCGACCAGCAGGTTGACCCAGACGAACTGCTGGATGATCAGGCCGGGCAGGCCGCGTGGGTGCAGCGCGGCGAGGATCCCGTAGCCGCCCGCCGCCAGGACCAGCGAGAGCACCGGGCCGGCCGCCGAGACCAGGAACTCCTTGCCGGGGGTAGGCGGCTCCTGCTCGATCTCGGAGAAGCCGCCCAGCGGGTAGAGCAGGATGCGCCGGACCGGCAGCCCGAAACCGCGGGCGACCAGCGAGTGGCTCAGCTCGTGCACCAGTACGGACACCCACAGCAGGACGACAAACGCCACCGCCACCAGGTAGCGCACCTCGCTGCTGGACCCGGCCAGCACAGCGCTGTTCGCGTAGAGCAGGACGAACAGCCCGGCGATCAGGAACCAGTACGGTGATATGTACACCGGGATGCCGAACGGCCGTCCGATCCGCACGCCCGGTCTGGGCCCCGGGGGCGGCGGCTTATCCGACGGTGTACCTGCCACACGTCGATGCTACGCGTTGGCCGGGGTCGGTTTGCGCGCCCGGCGCGCCGGGCGCGCAACTGTCGGACGCTTCCCCTAGCCTCCAGACATGGCTGACGACGGTGCTCCAAACAGCAGTGTGCCGGGCGAGCATCCCCGCTCGCTGTCCCCGTCCCGGGCCGGCGACTTCCTCACCTGCCCGCTGCTGTACCGGTTCCGGGTGATCGACCGGCTGCCCGAGCCGCCCAGCCCCGCGGCCGCGCGCGGCACGCTGGTGCACGCCGTGCTCGAGCACCTGTTCGACGCGCCGGCGGCCGGCCGCACCCCGGAAGCGGCCCGGTCGCTGCTCGGCCCGGAGTGGGACCGGCTGCTGGCCGCCGAGCCCGCGCTGGGCGGCCTGTTCGCGGCCGACGAGGACCGGGTCAGCTGGCTCGCGGAGGCGGCCACCATGCTCGACCGCTACTTCACCCTGGAGGACCCGCGGCGGCTCGAGCCGGCCCACCGCGAGCTGTGCGTGCAGGCCGACCTCGAGTCCGGGCTGCGGCTGCGCGGGTACATCGACCGGCTGGACATCGCGCCGGGCGGCGAGATCCGCATCGTCAACTACAAGACCGGGACCGCGCCGCCGGCCGAGTTCGAGGCAAGGGCGTTGTTCCAGATGAAGTTTTACGCGCTGGTGCTGTGGCGCGCGCAGGGCACGCTGCCCCGGCTGCTCCAGCTCATCTACCTGGGCAACGGCGAGATCATGCGGTACCAGCCCGATGAGGCGGACCTGCGCGCCACCGAGCGCAAGGTGGAGGCGGTCTGGCAGGCCATCGAGCGGGCCCGGGCGGCGCGGGACTGGCGGCCCCGGCCGGGCCGGCTCTGCGACTGGTGCGCGCACAAGCCCATCTGCCCGGCGTTCGGTGGCACTCCCCCGGCCCTGCCGGAGCCGGACGCGGTGCTGGTCCCGGCTAGCCGGGCGCCGTGCGAGCCGGACCAGGAACCGTCCCTGCTGGATCTGGCCTGACCGGGGTCAGCGGATACCCATCCGGCGGAGCACCTCGGCGGCATCGCCGAGGCCGTCGTCGGCGGCGGACTTCTTCTTGCCGGCCGGCTTGAGCGCCTTGGTCGGCTGGCTGGGCTGCCCGGGCTGGGTGGGACGGCCGGACTGCGGCTGCTCCGCCGCCGCGCCGCCGCCGGACTTACGCTTCCTGACCCGGCGCAGCCCGCCGGACACCGCGAACAGGACGCCCGCGGCAAGGGCCACGAAGACGCCCGACCAGACCCGCGGCGAGAACACGAACGACGAGGCGAAGTCGCCGATGGCCGTGCCCATCTGCCACAGCATCTTGATCGCGCCGGTGAGGTAGGCGGCCAGCGGGAGCAGCGACCAGGCCACGCCACGCAGGCCCGCCGCGATGCCGCGTCTCCGCCAGGCCACCCAGCTGAGGATGAGCCCGAGGAGGGTCAGCCCCCCGGCCAGCGGAAGCCAGGAGATGGAGTTGTAAGTCAACATGGCCGCTCCCCTCGGCAGCGTTCCTTCCTCCATCGTCGCATACGCCGGGGAGTGCGTTGCCCGGCGAAAGCTGCGGATCTACTCCGGGTCGGCTGAGTTGGCCGCGTCGGCCCGGCTGCTCTCGGTGGCCGCGCTGTTCCCGGGAGAACTGTTCTCCGGGAAGTGGCAGGCGACCTGGTGCCCGGGATCGAGCTCGGCCAGTGGCGGCTCCGTGGTGCGGCATATCTCCTGCGCCTTCCAGCACCGGGTGTGGAACCGGCAGGCGGGCGGCGGGTTGAGCGGGCTGGGCACGTCACCGGTCAGCCGGATCCGCTCCCGGCGCTGCCGGCCTTCCTCGCCGCGGACCGGGGCCGGCACCGGCACAGCCGACATGAGCGCCACCGTGTACGGGTGGTGGGGCCGGGCGTACAGCTGGTCCCGGCTGGCCAGCTCGACGATCTTGCCCAGGTACATGACCGCGACGTGGTCGCTGATGTGCCGGACCACGGACAGGTCGTGCGCGATCACCACGTACGTCAGGCCCAGCTCGTGCTGCAGGTCCTCGAGCAGGTTGATGATCTGCGCCTGGATCGACACGTCCAGCGCGGACACCGGCTCGTCCGCGACGATCAGCTTGGGCCGCAGCGCCAGGGTGCGGGCGACGCCGATGCGCTGCCGCTGCCCGCCGGAGAACTCGTGCGGGTACCGGTTGTAGTGCTCCGGGTTCAGCCCGACCAGCTGAAGCAGTTCCTGGACCGCGGCTTTCGTCCCGTTCGGCGTGCTGACCTTCTGCAGCCGCAGCGGCGCGCCGACGATCGAGCCGACCGTGTGCCGCGGGTTCAGCGACGAGTACGGGTCCTGGAAGATCATCTGGACGTCACGGCGCAGCGGCCGCATCTGGCCGGCCGACAGGTGGCTGATGTCCCGGCCGTCGAACATGATCTGCCCACCGGTCGGCTCGAGCAGCCGGGTCAGCAGCCGCCCGGTGGTGGTCTTGCCGCAGCCGGACTCGCCGACCACGCCGAGCGTCTGCCCGGCGGCCACCGAGAAGCTGACGTCGTCCACGGCCTGCACCGCGCCGATCTTCTGCCGGATGATGATGCCCCTGGTCACCGGGAAGTGCTTGGTCAGCCCGGTCACCTCGAGCAGCGCGCCGCCCGCGCCGCCGGGGACACCGGCCGTCCCGGCGGTGCTCACCGGGGTGCTCACCGTTCCCCCTGGGTCGCCCGGGCGGCGGACGCTTCGGTTTCCTCGAGCTCCAGCTCGGTCCGGAAGTTCCGGCGCTGATCCCCGGTCAGGTGACAGGCCACCAGGTGCCCAGGGCTCACCTGACGCAGCGCCGGCACGTCGGCCTGGCTCCGCCCGTCGGTGAACCCGGCGTACCGGCACCGCGGGTGGAACGCGCAGCCCGACGGGACGTTGATCAGGCTCGGCGGGGTTCCCTTGATCGGGATAAGCCGGTCCAGCCGCGCCTCGTCGATCCGGGGCATGGACGCGAGCAGGCCCCAGGTGTACGGGTGGCCCGGGTCGTCGAAGATGTCCTCGGCGCTGCCGTACTCGGCCATCCGGCCCGCGTACATCACCAGGATGTCGTCGGACAGCTCGGCCACCACGCCGAGGTCGTGGGTGATGATGATGACGGCCGACTGGAGCTCCCGCTGCAGGTCCCAGATCAGGTCCAGGATCTGGGCCTGCACGGTGACGTCGAGCGCGGTGGTCGGCTCGTCGGCGATGAGCAGCTCCGGGTCGCAGCTCAGCGCCATGGCGATCATCGCGCGCTGCCGCATGCCGCCGGAGAACTGGTGCGGGTAGTCGTCCGCCCGGGTGGCCGGCTGCGGGATGCCCACCCGGCCCAGCATGTCGATGGCGTGCTTGCGGGCCACCTGCTTGCCGACCTTGTTGTGCACCAGGTAGGCCTCGGCGATCTGCGCGCCGACGGTGTAGTAGGGATGCAGCGCGGACAGCGGGTCCTGAAAGATCATCGCCATCTTGCTGCCGCGCAGCTCGCGGACCCGGGCCGCCGGGGCGCCGACCAGTTCCTCGCCGTCCAGCTTGATGTGCCCGCTGATCTGCGCCCGGGTGCCCTGGTGCAGGCCCATGATGCTCAGGCTGGTGACGCTCTTGCCGGAGCCGGACTCACCCACGATGCCCAGGGTGCGGCCGCGTTCCAGGGTGAACGAGACGCCGTCCACCGCGTGGACCAGGCCATCGTCGGTCGGGAACTCGACGTGCAGGTCGCTCACGTCGAGCAGGGCATCCGCCATCAGTGCCTCACTCTCGGGTCGACCACGGCGTAGAGCACGTCCACCAGCAGGTTGGCGATCACGATGAAGAACGCCGCGAGCATCGTGACGCCGAGGATCTCCGGCAGGTCCTGGTTCTGGATGGCGAGGATGGTGAACAGGCCGAGCCCGTGCAGCGAGAACGTGTATTCGGTGATGATCGCGCCGCCCAGCAGCAGGCCCAGGTCCATGCCGAAGATGGTCACGATCGGGGTCAGCGCGGCGCGCAGCCCGTGCTTGAAGATCACTGTCCGCTCGGGCAGGCCTTTGGCCCGGGCGGTGCGGATGTAATCCTCGTTCATCGTCTCCAGCATGCCGGCCCGGGTCAGCCGGGCGTACAGCGCGGCGTACAGGAAGGCCAGGCAGACCCACGGCAGCACCAGGTTGCGCGCCCACAGGAACGGGTTGGTGGTGAGGGACACGTACGTCACGTTCGGGAAGATCGGCCACTTGTAGCTGAATAGCTCGAGCGAGATCAGCCCGGTGAAGAAGATCGGCAGCGACACGCCGGCCAGCGCGATGCCCATCGAGAACCGGTCGAACAGGGTGCCCCGCTTGAGCGCCGAGATGACGCCGATGGCCACCCCGGCGACCAGCCAGATGATGGCCGCACCGACGGCCAGCGAGAGGGTCACCGGCAGGTCGCTGACCATCTGCGGCCAGACCGGCTGCTGGGTCCTGAACGAGTAGCCGAAGCAGGGCGGCGGGCAGTAGGTGGTGCTGGTGCCGGCGTTGTAGTGCGCGCCGAACACGATGCCCTTGAGGAAGTTGCCGTACTGCACCCAGATCGGGTGGTCCAGGCCGAGCTTGGCCTCGACCTGGAGCACGGCCGACCGGCTCGGGTTGCGGCCCACGTACTGCGTGGCGAGCTGGTACGTGTTCTGCCCGGCCAGCCGCGGGATCAGGAAGAAGATGGCAAACGTGATCATGCTGACCACGATCAGCAGGAACACGGTCGCGATAAGCCGGCGGATGATGAATGTGATCACGGTGCGCGGCGCTGGTCCCCGGCCCGGTTCTGCTCCGGGCCGGGCACCAGCATCCTCACTTTCTCGCTGCTACTTCACACCGAGTACGGCGTAGTTGTACATGCCGTAGTACGGCTGGACATAGACGTTGGTCAAGTCCGGGCTCCGGTAGAGCAGGGACTTGGCGTAGACACCCGGCAGGATCGCCGCGTCCTTCATGATCTGCATGTCGATCTGGCTGGTGTAGGAGTTGCGGGTGGCCGCGTTGTTGGTGCCGGCCATCTTGGTGAGCAGGCTGTTCACCTTCGGGTCGTTCAGCTGGGACAGGTTGGTGTTGCCCGCCGGGCTGATCGCCTTGCCATCCGAGATGTAGTAGAAGAAGCCGTAGCCGTCCGGCCAGTCCGGCGCCCAGCCGTAGAACGAGATGCCGATGTCGTGCTGCGCCTCGTACTTGGGCACGCCCGCGAAGTTGGAATCGTAGGTGCCGGTCGGGAAGCCGTGCAGCGTGGTCTTGATCCCGACCGTCGCCAGCGAGGCCTGCAGCGCCTGGGCGGCTGCGACCTCCTTGGGCCGGTCGCTGCGGTAGGTGATCCCGGTGGTGAAGCCGTTCGGCTGCCCGCACAGCTTGAGCTGCTCCTTGGCCGCGCTCGGGTCACCGTTGGGCTTGGAGATGGCGTCGTACAGGTCGAAGTGCTTCTGGCCGATCACGTTGGGTGGCGCCACCGTGCTCGCGATCGCGCCGCCGGCCACCGGACCGCCGTAGGCGTTGACGTAGTTGGTCTTGCTGGCCGCATACTCGATGGCCATCCGGCAGTGCACGTTGTTCAGCGGCGCCAGCGTGGTGTTGATCCCGGCGAACCAGGTGAACCCGCTGATCGGGTTGTCGGACGAGGCCTTCAGCGCCGGCGTGGACAGGATCTTGGCCCGGGCCGCGGCCTGGACCCCGGTGCCCGCGGCATCGACGTTGAGGTCACCGGCCAGCAGCCGGTTGTCGATGTCGTTCGCGTTCATGTTCATGGTCATGGTGATCTTGCTGGCCAGCTGCTTGGCGTTCGGGTCGGTGGACGCCTTCCAGAACGTGTTCGGCACCAGCGTTACCTGCTTGTTCAGCTGGTAGCTCTGGAACTTGTACGGCCCGGTCGAGATCGGGTGCAGCTGATAGTTGGCGCCGGTGTCCTTGTTCGGCGGCACCGGGGCGGTCTGCGGGATCGCGGCCACGTAGTTGAAGTCCGCGAACGGCGCGGCCAGATGGAACACGATCGTGGTGGCGTTCGGCGTCTGCACCGCCTTGAGGCCCATCAGGTTCTTGGCCCGGTCCTTGTACGGGCCCGGGTAGGCGGGGCTCTGCGGCGCCAGCAGGCCCGGGAAGTAGGCCGGCCCGAGCGGGAACAAGCCGCGGTCGAAGGTGCGCTCGACCGCGTACTTGACGTCCTGCGAGGTGACCGTGGTGCCGTCCTCGAACTTGACGTCTGGCTGGATGTGATAGGTCCAGGTCAGCCCGTTGTCACTGACTACCCCAGGACCGGTGGCCAGGTCCGGGACGACCTGCAGGCCGCAGCTGCCGGGGCATGACTTGTAGGTCATCAGCGGCATCGTGTACAGCCGGACGAAGTTCCACATGTACGCGTAGTAGGTGTTGCCCGGGTCCATCGAGTCCGGCGTGCTGCTGTTGCCGAAGGCGATGGTCCCGCCCTTGTGCGAGGACGGATTCACCACCGTGGTCACCGCAGCGTTGAAGCCGGCCGACGACGAGCCCCCGCCGCTCCCGCCGCCCCCGCTGCTGCCTCCGCACGCGGCCAGCGCCAGCGCGGCCGCCGCGGCCAGCGCGGGCAGCACTATGGTCCTGCGTCTCCTCATCGGATGAACGCCTCCTGTCGTGTTTCGTTGTGCGAAATCAGGGCGGCCCGGGCTACCGGCTGCCCCTCGGGTCGAGGGCGTCGCGCAGCCCGTCGCCGAACAGGTTGAAAGCCATCACCGTGATGAAGATGGCCAGCCCAGGAATGATCATGTACATCGGGTCGATCGAGTAGTAGCCGTTGCTGACCGCGTCCGACAGCATCCCGCCCCAGCTCGGCTGCGGCGGGATGATGCCCACCCCGAGGTAGGACAGCGCCGCCTCGAACAGGATGTTGGTCGGGATCAGTAGCGTGGAGTAGACCAGGATCGGCGCGATCAGGTTGGGCAGCAGCTCGCGGAACAGGATGTACGGCCCGCGGGCGCCCATGCTGCGGGCCGCGTTGACGAACTCCCGCTCGCGCAGCGACAGCGTCTGGCCGCGGATGATCCGGCCCATGTACGGCCAGGCGAAGAAGCCGATCACGAACACCAGCAGGCCGATCCGCAGCGAGTTCCCGGACAGGCCGAACGCCGACGACGGGATGACGCCGACCAGCGCGATCGCGAACACCAGCAGCGGGAAGGCCAGGAACACGTCCATCGAGCGGGCGATGACCGAATCCACCCAGCCGCCGAAGTAGCCCGCGATGATGCCCATCACCACGCCGATGACCACCGCCAGCGCGGTGGCCAGGAACGCGATCAGCAGCGACACCCGGGCCCCGTTGACGACCCGGCTCAGCACGTCCCGGCCGGTCACCGGCTCGACGCCGAACGGGTGGGCCAGGCTGATCCCGCCGAACGGCCCGTTCGGCCGGCTGAACGTCGGATTGATCAGGTTCGCGTGGTACGTGTCGGGATTCTGCACCAGGAACGGCCCGAAGATGGCGACCAGGATCAGGAATACCACGATGATCCCGCCGGCCATGGCTATCTTGTCCCGCTTCAGCCGCATCCAGGCGATCTGGCCGGGTGAGCGGCCCTCGATAGCCTTCCCGCCGACCTCGGTGAATGCCGCCTCGCCGGTCAGGTCGCCACCCGGGGAGACATCCAGTGGTGCAGCCATCAGGCCAAACTCCGATGCGGGTAACGGTAAATTTCCGGGCTGAAAGCCCTGCTACCGGGAGGATCTCCCGTTTGACTGGCGTGACGCCAGACCTAGACGACGGTCGTACCTGATTTGTGACCGAATTACGACGTCGCCGTCACGGGCTCCCGGCCGTGGCCAGCCACGACCTCATGGAGCGTGGCCAGGTCGATTACCCGCAGTGACGGCACGGTCAGCCGGGCCAGTCCCGGCGGTGGCGGCACGCTGGGCACCGCGATGACCGCGCAGCCGGCCGCGTGGGCCGCCGCCAGCCCGGTGGGCGAGTCCTCCAGCGCCACGCACCGCCCGGGCGCCGCGCCGAGCAGCGCCGCCGCCCGCAGGTACGGTTCCGGGTCGGGCTTCTTCCTGGTCACGTCGGCCGCGCACACGGTGGCCGGGAACCGGACGCCGATCACGTCCAGGGTGGCCGCCATGATCTCCCGCTCCGCGGAGGTGACCAGGGCGAACGGGATCCCGGCCGCCTCGATCTCGGCGAGCAGGCCCGCCGCGCCGGGCATCAGCTGCACGCCGCGGTCCCTGATCAGCTCGGCCATGCCCTGGACCAGCCACTGGGCGATGACCTCCTGGGCCACCGGCGCCGTCGCCTTGCGCTGCATGTAGGCGGTGGACCTGGGCAGCGACCCGCCGATGAGGTGCTCCTGATCGGCCGGCCCCCACGGGCTGCCCATCCGGGCCATGATGGCCGCCTCCACCTCGAACCACAGCGGCTCGGAATCGACCAGCAACCCGTCCATGTCGAACAGGACCGCCTGCAGCTCACTCATGCCGGGAAGTACCTGGCTTCCGGCTGCGCGAACCGGGCCGGCTGGGCGGAGTTCGTCATAGCACCCATATTCTAGGGCGACGTGCCCGGCGGGCCTGCGCGGCAGCCACCCAGGTCACCCGGCTAACGTGGCGGGGCACGTAGTCTGGTACCCGAGTCGGCGGCGGCTGGGAAGGAGGCGGCGAGTGATCGAGCTTAACGGTGTACGGAAGCTCGTCACGCCCGCGATCATTGCCGCCTTCGAGGGGTGGAACGATGCCGGGGAAGCGGCCAGCGGGGTGGTGGATCACCTGGGCATGGCCTGGGAGGCCACCCAGATCGGGGCTATCGACCCGGAGGACTACTACGACTTCCAGGTGACCCGGCCGGTGATGGAGGTGTCCGAGGGCCGGACCGACCGGCTGGTCTGGCCCACCACCCGGCTGTCCGTGGCCACCCCGGACGACATGGGCCGGGACGTCGTGCTCGTGCACGGTATCGAGCCCAACATGCGCTGGCGGGGGTTCGCCGCCGAGCTGGTGCAGTCTTTTAACGATCTTGGCGCGCAGACGGTGGTGCTGCTCGGCGCGCTGCTGGCCGATTCGCCGCATACCCGCCCGGTGCCGGTGGCGGCGGCCGCGTCGGACCCGGAGCTGGCCGCCGACCTGCATGTCGAGCCGGTCGAGTACAAGGGCCCGACCGGGATCGTGGGGGTGCTGCAGCACGCCTGCACCCAGTCGGGCATCGCGGCCGTCTCGCTGTGGGCCAGCGTGCCGCACTACGTGGCCCAGCCACCCAGCCCGAAGGCCACGCTGGCCCTGCTCCGCGGCGTGGAGGACGTGCTGGACACGTCGCTGCCACTCGGTGACCTGCCGCAGGAGGCGCGGGCCTGGGAGCGCGGCGTGGACGAGCTGGCCGAGCAGGACACCGAGGTGGCCGACTACGTGCGCACCCTGGAAGAGGCCAAGGACGCGACCGACCTGCCCGAGGCGAGCGGGGACGCGATCGCCCGGGAATTCGAGCGTTACCTCCGCCGCCGCCGCCATCCGGGAGAGCCGGGACGTTCTTCTTGAATACGGGCGGCCAGGGGACGGCGGGCCAGTCCTCCGGCGGGTAGGGGTGCACGCCGGCTTGCAGCAGCAGGTCCACCCGCTGCCGGGTGGCCGTTATCTCGTCCGCGGCCAGCCGCTGCGGCAGCTCGCCGGCCAGCGACCCGGTCGCCAGCTCGGCCTTGAGCCGGGCCAGCGCGGACAGCGCCCGGGCGGGCAGCTTGCGGCCGCGCCACTGCCAGAGCACGGTGCGCAGCTTGTACTCCTCGCCGAAGCAGACCCCGTGATCGCAGCCGTACAGCCGGCCGTCGCTCACCGGCAGCAGGTGGCCGATCTTGCGGTCGGCGTTGTTCACCACCGCGTCGAACACGGCCATGTCCCGCAGCGCCCGGTTGTCCGCGCTCCGGGACAGCGCGACCAGATCCACCGCGGCGTCGGCGTCGATCCACAGCTGGCACATGCCCGGCCCGAACGGGCCGTCCCGGTACACGGTAGGCGGCACCAGGTTCCAGCCCGCGGCCCGGGACACCGCGTACGCGGCCACCTCCCGGCCGGCCAGCGTGCCGTGCGGGAAGTCCCACAGCGGCCGCTCCCCCGCCACCGGCTTGTACACGCAGGCCGCCTCGGTGCCGCCGCACCGGATCGTGCAGTACAGCGTCGCGTTGGACGCGACCACCAGCCGTCCTTCCACCTCCAGGTCGCCCTGGGCGAGCAGCTCCAGGGCGGCCGAGTGATCGTCGGGGGGTGACCCGGGCTCCTCCCGTGACGCGCGGGACTCGCGTGACTCACGGGGCGGGCGGGACCCACGCAGCCGGCGGGATTCAGCCATTGGCGGCCCGGTGGCCGTTCTGCCGCGGGCAGATATGCCCCTCGCTATCCAGCGGCAGGCCGCACAGCGGGCACGGCGGGCGGCCCTGGGCGATAATGCGCAGCGCGCGCTGGGAGAACGCCCGCGCGGTGGCCGCGGTGATGCGCACCCGGAGCACGTCCGGGCCGTTCTCCGGGATGTCGTCGGCGAGCGGCTCGACCGGGGTCTCCGACTCCTCCTGGGCTTCGATGACCACCCGCTCGTCCTCGCCGTCCCAGGCCAGCGCGATCGCGCCGACCCGGAAGTCCTCCAACAGCGGCAGATCGAGCGGCTCGTCGTCGGCCAGGTCCGAGGGCGTGGCGGCGGGCACCGAGGTCAGCCCGCCGGTGCGCCGCAGCACCTCGTCGAGGAGCTCCTCCAGCCGCTCGGCCAGCAGGCTGACCTGGAACTTCTCCAGGGCCACGCTGGTCACCCGGCCGCGGGAGGCGGCCTGGAGGTAGAACGTGCGCTCCCCCGGCTGGCCGACCGTGCCCGCGACAAATCGGTCCGGCGGATCATACGAGTAGACCGGCATGATCCTTATCCTCCCGCTCCTCCGCCGATGGCCGCGTCACCCTCCCGGGGCTTATGCCCGTTGGCCAGGCCGGCGGCGGTGCGCCCAGTGTCATTCATTCGTACCAGGAATGGGCGAAGCGGGGTGTACCGGATGACGCTCAGCGAGCACGGATCGACCTGGATCCGCTGGCTCAGGTCGAGGTGCAGGCCGAGGCTGTCCGCGATGACCGACTTGATCACGTCGCCGTGCGAGCAGATCAGGTAGACCGCGTCCTTGCCCAGCCGCGCGTTCCATTCCCGTACCGCGTTCACCGCGCGGTGCTGCACCTCGAGCAGGGACTCCGCATCCTCGCCCGGGAAACGCACCGCGCTCGGGTGCGCCTGTACCACCCGCCAGAGCGGGTCCTTGGCCAGCCGCTTGAGCGACTGGCCGGTCCAGTCGCCGTAGTTGACCTCGGCGAACTGCTCGTCCTCCTTGACCGGCAGCGGGTCGCCGTCGCGGGCCGCCGCGATCGCCTCGGCGGTCTGCCGGCACCGCTCCAGCGGGCTGGTGACGATCGCGTCCAGCCGGACGTCAGCCAGCCGGGCGGCCAGCACCGCGGCCTGCTCGCGACCGCGGTCGTCCAGCGGGATGCCCGGCGTCCGGCCGGTCAGCATGTGCCCGGTGCCCGCGGTCAGCCCGTGCCGCACCAGGAGAACCACTGTCACGCATTTGACTCTACGGGGTCTGCGGGAGCCTTCGGCCACTCCCGGGCGTGCCGACCACGAAGGTGACCGCGCCGAAGCTGACCAGGTCGCCATCCCGGACCGGAACCCAGGCCCGCACCCGCCACCCGTTGACCAGCGTGCCGTTGGTCGAGCCCAGGTCGTCCAGCAGCCAGCCGCCGGGCTCCCGGCGCAGGCCCGCGTGCCAGCGCGACACGGTCGGATCGGGCAGCACCATGTCGCAGCCGCTGTCCCGGCCGATGGTGAACCGGCTCCGGTCACCGGACGGGAACGTCAGCACCGGCCAGGATGCCGCCTGCCAGACCCGCGGCATCCGGCCCGCCACCGCGGCCCAGCCCCGCTGCCAGCGGCTGCGCAGCGCGGCCGGCAGCGCCGCGCCGAGCCGATTGCGCCCGGGCAGGTCGGCCAGCAGCGCGTCCAGGTCGGCCCGGGACCTTGTGTGCACCGCGGCTGCCAGCCGCTGCGCGAACGAGTCATAGGACAGCCGGCCCTCGTCGTACCGGGCCCAGAGCAGGTTGATCGCCTGCTCGCGATCGGCCTCGGAGATGCGCAGCCGATCGCTACGCCACCGGTCGCGGGGGTTCCCGGTCATGGTCCCGAGTATCGGCCTGCGCGCGGGGCGCGCGCAACCTAGCCGGATGGCGACATTCCGTGCCGGGCGGTGTGCCGGGAATTGACAGACCCCCGCACTAGGGTGAGGGCGATGTCCGCAGCTCCCGACGACGCACCCGGGCCGGACCGGCTCCAGGAGACGGCCCGGCTGCTCGCCGCGTGCCAGGTGCCGGAGCGGCTGGCCGGGCCGGCCGTGGCGGTGCTGGGCGCGACCGCGGACCAGCAGCTGCGCGAGGACCCGTGGCGGCTGCTGCTGCTGCCGCAGATCCGGCCGGACCAGGCGGACTGGTTCGCCCGCCGGATGCTGGGCACCGGGGCCGCCCCGCAGGACCCACGGCGCGGCCGCGCGCTGACCGGCTACCTGCTGCACCGGGCGGCCCGGGACGGGCACACCGCCGTGCCGGCCGACGTGATCGCCGCCGCGCTGGCCCGGCTCAACATCGAGGACCCGGCGCAGGCGGTCGAGTCGGCCGTGGACGAGGGCACCGTGCTTCCTCT
The DNA here is from genome assembly GCA_963717125.1 of uncultured Actinomycetes bacterium. Taxonomy (GTDB): domain Bacteria; phylum Actinomycetota; class Actinomycetes; order Streptosporangiales; family Streptosporangiaceae; genus RYN-230. The sequence continues at coordinate 495,758 of CAVQVG010000006.1, read as the reverse complement.
CGACACCGTGCCGCCTCTCGACACCGTGCCGCCTCTCGACACCGTGCCGCCTACCGACACCGTGCCGCCGTCCGACGCCCCGGACGGGGACGGGGACGGCATCCTGCTCGCGCTGGCCCGGTACGCGATGGCCGAGGACGCGGTGGCCGAGGGCGTGCAGCGGCTGACCGCGCTGGCCGAGCCGGTCGCGGGCGCGGCGGACCAGGTGCTGGGCGACGACGACAACCCGATCGACGAGACACAGCAGCGCGCGGTGCGGGCGGCCGTCGAGCATGGCGTGTCCGTGCTGACCGGCGGGCCGGGCACCGGCAAGAGCCGGACGATCGCGGCGGTGGCGGCCATGGCGGCCGGCTGCGGCCTGCGGCTGGCCCTGGCCGCGCCGACCGGCCGGGCGGCCCGGCGGCTGACCGAGCTGGCCGGCGCGCTGGCCACGACCGTGCACCGGCTGCTCGGCGCGCAGGGCGGCCCGGGCCGGTGGGTGTTCACCCGCGGCGAGGATGAGCCCCTCGACGCCGACCTGGTGGTGGTGGACGAGGCGACCATGCTGGACGCGGAGCTGGCGGCCGCGCTGGTCGAAGCCTGCGCCGACGGCACCCGGCTCATGCTGGCCGGCGACCCGGCGCAGCTGCCCTCGATCGGGCCGGGGCGGATGCTGGCCGACCTGATCGAGTCCGGCACGGTCCCGGTGACCGAGCTGACCCGGCTGTACCGGCAGCGGGCGGGCGGGGAGATCGCGCGGCTCGCCACCGCGGTGCGTGGCGGCGCGCTGCCCCCGGTCGAGTCGGCCGACCGCGAGGTGGTGGTGGTCCCGGTGCCGGACAGCCGCAGCGCCGCGCGCCGGGTGGTCCAGCTCGTGACCGACTCGATCCCGCGCGCGCTCGGCATCCCGGCGGCGGACGTCCAGGTGATCACGCCGGTGCACCAGGGCGCGGCGGGCACGGCCGAGCTGAACCGGGCGCTCAAGCAGCGGCTCAACCCGGGGCCGGGCGGCCGCGCCGGGTTCGACCCGGGCGACCGGGTGGTGGCCGTGGCCAGCCACCCCGGCGTGGGGTTCAGCAACGGGGACACCGGGACGGTCACCGGCCCGGGCGAGGGCGGCCTGCTCGTCGAGTTCCCGGCCGGGCCGGTCTGCGTGCCGGACCGGCTGCTCGGCGAGCTGCGGCACGGCTGGGCGGTGACCGTGCACCGGGCGCAGGGCTCGGAGTGGCCGGGCGTGGTCGCGGTGTTCCCGGCCGAGGCCACCGGGATGCTGTCCCGGCCGCTGGTCTACACCGCGCTGACCCGGGCGCAGCGGCACCTGTCCGTGGTGCACGGCGCCGGACCGGCGCTGGCCAGCGCGGTCGCCGAGGCCGGCGAGCAGCCGCGGGTGACCCGGCTGGCCGGGCTGCTCGGCGAGGGCGCTACTTGAAGATGACCGTCCGGCGGCCGTGCAGCAGGATGCGGTGCTCGGCGTGCCAGCGCACCGCCCGGGCCAGCGCCACCCGCTCGGTATCCCGGCCGAGCGCGACGAGCTGGGCCGGTGCGGCGTTGTGCTCCACCCGGGCCACCTCCTGCTCGATGATCGGGCCCTCGTCCAGTTCCGCCGTGACGTAGTGCGCGGTCGCGCCGATCACCTTGACCCCGTACTCCCAGGCCTGCTGGTACGGCCGCCCGCCGCGGAAGCTGGGCAGGAACGAGTGGTGGATGTTGATGATCCGGCCGGCCAGCTTGGCGCACACGTCCGGGGACAGGATCCGCATGTACCTGGCCAGCACCACGAAGTCGATGCGGTGCGCGCGGACCAGGTCGAGCAGCCGATCCTCGGCCTGCTCCTTCTCCCCCGGCCCGGCGCCCACCGGCACGTGCTCGAACGGCACGCCGTGCCCCGCGGCCAGCCGGGCCAGGTCGGGGTGGTTGCCGACGACCAGCGGCACGTCGATGGCCAGCGCCTCGGCTTCCCGGCGGTACAGCAGGTCGTTGAGGCAGTGCCCCTGCTTCGACACCATGATCAGCACGCGCGGCCGGATGCCGAGGTCGTGCACGTCCCAGTCCATGCCGAACTCGTCGGCGATGGGCAGGAACCCGGCGCGCAGCGCCGCCGCGTCCGGCGGGGCGGCGCCCAGCGTCTCGACCTGGACCCGCATGAAGAAGCGGTCGGAGATCACGTCGGCGAACTGCTGGCTCTCCAGGATGTTGCACCCGGCGCCGTGCAGGTAGGCGGCCACCGCGTGCACGATGCCCGGCCGGTCCGGGCAGGACAGGGTGAGCACGAACTGCCGGGCGCCCGGGCCCGGCCGGTCAGCCACCGACGGCATGCACACCGCCGTCCACGTGCACGATCTCGCCGGTGGTGGCCGGGAACCAGTCGGACAGCAGCGCGGCGCAGGCCCGGGCGGCCGGCTCCGGGTCGCCGATGTCCCAGCCGAGCGGGGCCCGGCCGTCCCACATCTCTTCGAACGCGCTGAATCCCGGGATGCTCTTGGCCGCCATCGTGCGCAGCGGGCCGGCCGCCACCAGATTGACCCGGATGCCCTTCGGCCCCAGGTCGCGGGCCAGGTAGCGGGCGCACGACTCGAGCCCGGCCTTGGCCACGCCCATCCAGTCGTAGGCGGGCCAGGCGCGCGAGGCGTCGAAGTCCAGGCCGACGATCGAGCCGCCGCCCTTCAGCAGCGGCAGCGCGGCCACCGCGAGCGACTTGAGCGAGTAGGTGGACACCTGCACCGCGGTGGCCACGTCGGCCCACTCGGTGTGCAGGAAGTTCCCGCCCAGCGCGGTCTGCGGGGCGAAGCCGATCGCGTGCACCACGCCGTCCAGCCCGTCCAGGTGCTCGGCGACCCGGTCGGCCAGCGAGCCGAGCTGGCCCGGGTCGGTCACGTCCAGCTCGATCACCGGCGGCGGATCCGGCAGCCGCTTGGCGATCCGCTGCACCAGGCTGAGCCGCCCGAAGCCGGTGAGCACCAGCGCGGCGCCCTCCTGCTGGGCGATGCGGGCCACGTGAAACGCGATCGAAGCGTCGGTGAGCACCCCGGTGACCAGGATGCGCTTGCCGTCCAGGATTCCCATATCCCCTCAGTGCCCCATACCCAGGCCGCCATCCACCGGGATGACCGCGCCAGTGATGTAGCCGGCGTCCGGGCCGGCCAGGAACGCGACGGTCGCGGCCACCTCGTCGGCCGCGGCCAGCCGGCCCAGCGGCACCTGGGCCAGGATGGCGGCCTTGCGGTCCTCGGGCAGCGCCGACGTCATGTCGGTGTCCACGAAGCCGGGCGCCACCACGTTAGCGGTGATGTTCCGCGAGGCCAGCTCCCGGGCCAGGGACCGGGCCAGGCCGACCAGGCCGGCCTTGGACGCGGCGTAGTTGGCCTGGCCCGCCGAGCCGAGCAGGCCCACCACCGAGGAGATGAACACCATCCGGCCGCGGCGCAGCCGCATCATGCCGCGCACCGCGCGCCGGGCCACCCGGTAGGCGCCGGTCAGGTTGGTGTCCACCACCGCGGCGAAGTCGTCCTCGCTCATCAGCGCGAGCAGCTGGTCGGCGGTGATGCCCGCGTTGGCCACGAGCACCTCCACCGGGCCCTGCTCGGCCTCCACCGCGGCGAACGCCTGGTCCACCGCGGCCGCGTCCCGGACGTCGCAGGGCACCACGGACAGCCCCTCGATCTTCTCGCCGGACCGGGAGGTCACGGTGACCTGGTCGCCGCCGGCCGCCAGGCGCCGGGCGATGGCCAGCCCGATGCCCCGGTTGCCGCCGGTGACGAGGACGGATCGGCTCATCGGCGCGCCTTCCTCATGATCGTTAACGGTATGCGGCAGCCTCCGCGAGCGTACCTGGCAGGGCCGGGATAGGTTGCCACTCGTGGAGCACAGTACTCAGCACTCTCACCCCATCGATCCGGAGTTCACCGGCTACCCGCTGCGCGAGCTGGCCGCGGCGGCGCTGCAGCGGGCGGCCGAGCTCGGCGCGGAGCACGCCGACTTCCGGGCGGAACGCATCCGGGGCCAGCACATCGGGCTGTCCGACGGGCACCTGGAAACCCTGCTCGACGCGGACGAGCTAGGCCTGGCCGTGCGCGTGGTGCTGGACGGCACCTGGGGCTTCGCGGCCATGGTGGACCTGAGCACCGACGCCGCGGTGCGCGCCGCGGAGGAAGCGGCGGACGTGGCCCGGGTGGCCGCGGCGATGAACACGGAACGCATCGAGCTGGCTGACGAGCCCGGCTATGGCGACGTGACCTGGGTGTCCGCGTACGACGTGGACCCGCTGGACGTCCCGGTGGCGGACAAGCTGGCGCTGCTCGGCGAGTGGAGCGCCCGGCTGGCGGGCAGCCCCGGCATCGACCACGTGGACGCCGCGCTGATGCAGGTGCGCGAGTGCAAGTTCTACGCCGACGGGGTCACCACCGCCACCCAGCAGCGGGTCCGGCTGCAGCCGGTGCTGACCGCGGTCTCGGTGCAGCCGGACGGCCGGTTCGAGACCATGCGGACGCTGGCCCCGCCGGCCTGCTGGGGCTACGAGTACCTGACCGGCACCGGCTGGGACTTCGACGCCGAGCTGGCTCAGCTGCCTGAGCTGCTGGCGGCCAAGATGGCCGCCCCGGCCGTCCAGGCCGGCCGGTACGACCTGGTCATCGCCCCGTCCAACCTGTGGCTGGTCATCCACGAGTCGATCGGCCACGCCACCGAGCTGGACCGGGTGCTCGGCTACGAGGCGGCCTACGCGGGCACCTCGTTCGCCACCCTGGACAAGCTGCACCACCTGCAGTACGGGTCGCCGGTGATGCACGTCACCGGGGACCGGACCGTGCCGCATGGGCTGTCCACCGTCGGCTACGACGACGAGGGGGTCGCCGCCCAGTCCTGGGACCTCATCTCCGGCGGCGTGCTGGCCGGCTACCAGCTGGACCGGCGGATCGCCCGGCTCACCGGGGCGGCCCGGTCCAACGGCTGCGCGTTCGCCGACTCCCCCGGGCACATGCCCATCCAGCGGATGGCCAACGTCTCGCTGCAGCCCGCCGAGGGCGGCCCGGGCACCGATGAGCTGATCGCCGGGGTGACCGACGGGATCTACATCGAGGGCGACAAGAGCTGGTCGATCGACATGCAGCGGTATAACTTCCAGTTCACCGGGCAGCGCTTCTACAAGATCAGGAACGGCCGGCTGGACGGCCAGCTCCGCGACGTGGCCTACCAGGCCACCACGACCGACTTCTGGAACTCGATGGAGGCGGTCGGCGGCCCGCAGACCTATCTGCTGGGCGGCGCGTTCAACTGCGGCAAGGGCCAGCCGGGGCAGGTCGCCCCAGTCAGCCACGGCTGCCCCGCCGTGCTGATGCGCGGGGTGCGGGTGCTGAACACCATCGAGGAGGGTGCATGACGGCGGGCACGGGCGGGCCGCAGGAGACCGTCGAGCGGGCGCTGGCCGCGGCCCGCTGCGACGACTGCGTAGTCCTCGCCGACGAGTCGGCCACGGCCAACCTGCGCTGGGCGGGCAACACGCTGACCACGAACGGCGTCGCCCGGTCCCGGCAGCTGACCGTGATCGCGATCAGCCGCGGCGCCGCGGGCGCCTCGGCTGGCGTGGTGTCCCGGGCCGGGGTGCGGGACGACCAGGTCCAGGACGTGGTCCGGGCGGCCGAGCAGGCGGCCAGCGAGGGGTCACCCGCCGAGGACGCCGCAGCGCTGCTCGGCGCGGGCCAGGCGGGGGCGTTCAGGATGGAAGGCGCGGACGGGCCGGGGTGGGACGATCCGGTGACCGGTACCCAGATCGGGGTGTTCGGGCGGTTCGCCGACGAGCTGGGCGGCGCGTTCGCGGCCGCGCAGTCGTCCGGGCGGAAGCTGTACGGGTTCGCTGAGCACACCGTGACCAGCACCTTCCTGGGCGCCTCGACCGGCCTGCGGCTGCGCCACGACCAGCCCACCGGCCACGTGGACATGAACGCCAAGTCAGCCGACCTGGCCCGGTCCGCCTGGGCCGGGCAGGGCACCCGGGACTTCACCGACGTTGACGTGGCCGCGATGGACGCTTTGCTGGCCCAGCGGCTGGACTGGGCCAAGCGGACCGTCGAGCTGCCGGCCTGCCGGTACGAGACGCTGCTGCCACCGAGCGCCGTGGCCGACCTGCTCGTCTACCTGTACTGGTCGGCCGGGGCCAAGGACGCGCTGGACGGGCGGAGCGTGTTCAGCAAGCCGGGCGGCGGCACCCGGGTCGGTGAGCGGCTGGCCGACCTCCCGCTGACGCTGCGCAGCGACCCGGCCCGGCCCGGGCTGGCCTGTGCGCCGTTCGTGATCGCGCACGCCTCCGGCCGCGACTCCTCGGTGTTCGACAACGGGCTGGCCCTGGGGCCGACCAGCTGGATCGACCGGGGCGAGCTGGGCGCGCTGATCCAGACCCGGCACACCGCGCAGCTGTCCGGGCTGCCGGTCACCCCGGCCATCGACAACCTGGTGCTGGACGGGCCGCCGGGCAGCTCGGCGACGCTGGACGAGATGGTGGCCGAGACCGGCCGCGGCCTGCTGCTCACCTCCCTGTGGTACATCCGCGAGGTGGACCCGCAGACGCTGCTGCTCACCGGGCTGACCCGGGACGGCATCTACCTGGTGGAGGACGGCGAGGTGACCGGCGCGGTGAACAACTTCCGGTTCAACGAGAGCCCGGTCGGCATGCTGAGCAGGCTCACCGAGGTCGGCGTCACCGGGCCGGCGCTGCCCCGCGAGTGGGGCGACTACTTCACCCGGTGCGCGATGCCCCCGGTGCGCGTCGAGGGCTTCAACATGTCCTCGGTGAGCCAGGCCAGCTGACGCTAGTCGTCCTCCAGGCGGAAGCCCACTTTCAGGTCGACCTGGAAGTGGGCCACCTCGCTGTCCTGGATCTGCCCGCGGACCTCGGTGACCTCGAACCAGTCCAGGTGGCGCAGGGTCTGCGAGGCCCGGCGGATCGCGTTGCGGATGGCTGGCTCGATCCCGTCCGGCGAGGTGCCGACGATCTCGGTCACCCGGTACGTGCGTTCGGTCATGTGTGCCTCCATTCTCGGGCCCGGCCACTGGCACCGGACCTGGCGTTCCGGCAAGGTATCTCAGTGTGATTCCCGATGTCCGCGAGCTCGAGCGGCGCGCCAGGAACCGGCTCAGCCCGGAGGTCTACGACTTCTACGCGGGCGGGGCCGGGCGCGAGGCGACGCTGCGGGCCAACCAGCAGGCCTGGCGGCGCATCCAGTTCCTGCCCCGGGTGCTCCGCGACGTCTCGGCCGTGGACACCAGCGTAGTGCTGGGCGGCCCGCTGGAGCTGCGGGTGCGCACCCCGCTGGCGGTCGCGCCCACCGCGTTCCACCGGCTGGCCCACCCGGACGGGGAGCTGGCGGCGGCCGCGGCCGCGGCCCGGGCCGGCGCGCTGTTCGTGCTGTCCACCCGGAGCACCCGCCGGATCGAGGAGGTCGGCGCGGCGGTGACCGGGCTGGGCGGCAGCTGGTGGTTCCAGGTGTACCTGATGCACGACCTGGACATCACCACCGGCCTGGTGCGGCGGGCGGTGGCGGCCGGGGCGCAGGCCCTGGTGCTGACCGGCGACACCCCGCTGGTCGGCCGGAAGGCCCGGATCGCGGACGCGCCCATCTCCGACGCCGACTTCCTGGTGAACATCGGCCCGCTGGCCGACCTGGCCGGCACCGAACTGGCCGCCTCGGTCACCCCGGCACACATCGGCTGGCTCAGCGAGCTCAGCGGCGGGCTGCCGGTCGTGGTTAAAGGAGTGCTCCGGGCCGACGACGCGGCGGCCTGCGTGGCCGCCGGGGCGGCCGGGGTGATCGTGTCCAACCACGGCGGCCGGCAGCTGGACCAGGCGGTGCCGACCGCGACGGCGCTGCCCGCCGTGGCCGGCCGCCTGCCCGCCGAGCCGGTGTTCGTGGACGGCGGCATCCGCCGGGCCGAGGACGCGCTGGCCGCGCTGGCCCTGGGCGCCCGGCTGGTGTTCCTCGGCCGGCCGGTGCTGTGGGCCCTGGCCTGCGGCGGCGCGGACGGTGTGCGGGCCCTGCTGGACGGCTTCACCGACGATCTGGCGCACGTCATGGCGCTGGCCGGGGCGGCGTCCGTGGACGGCCTGGCGGGCCTGGCCGCGCCCGGGTGACCCGCCACTGGCGGGCGGGCGGCCGGCGGCATACGTTGGAGGTGTGAAGTCCGTCTCCCGGAGCCGCCACCCCGAGGTGCCGCTGGTCACCGAGGCGCAGCCGTCGCTGTCCGCGGACATTGCCGCCCGGCAGCGCCGCTACCTGATCATGATGGGTATCCGGATCGCCTGTTTTGCCCTCACGCTCGGCCTGTTCGTTGCGGGCGCGGGCTGGTTCGCCGCGATTCCGGCGGTCGGCGCTATCGCCATCCCGTATTTCGCTGTCGTGATCGCTAACGGCGGCCGGGAACTGGCCAGCACCCGGGGCTTTCGGGAGTACCAGCCGCCGCTGCCCGCCCGGCACAATCTGCCGGCCGCGGCCGGCCGGCCAGCGGGCAGCCCGGCGCAGGGCAGCGCCGGGCCGGGGGCGCAGCCGTCGCAGGGGTTTATCGGGGAAACAGCGCCGGAAAATCAGCCCGGAAAGGACTGACGACGCCGTCCGACTGTGCAGCCTGACCAGATCTGCTTCTAATCCGGTCTTGATGCACAAGGGGGGGTTTCGGTGTAACATGCATAGCGGTGCTCTGGTCCCCCGTCGGAGCACCTGCCGGCGTTCCGGGCCCCCGTCGGAACGCCGATGAATGCGACGCCGGGTGGTTTGCCCCCGTAGCCACCCGGCGTCGCCCTATGCTCGGGGTCCTTCGGACGCCCTCGCCTATGGCTCGCAGTATTTATCCGGGGGGCGACCCCCCGGACCCCCCGCCCGGACCCCCCGGGCAACACCGGTACCGGGTGGCTGGGCCGCCGGGAAAGTTACGTGGATGGTTAGGCCGCCTTGGGGGTTGGACTGGGCGGTCAGGGTGGCGTTGTGGGCGGTGGCGATGGCCCGGACGATGGCCAGACCGAGTCCGTATCCCTCGCCGTAGCGGACTCGTTCCCGGCCGAACTGGCGGAACGGCTCGAAAAGGCCGTCCACCGCGACCGGCGGGATCACGGGTCCGGTGTTGGCCACGGAGAGCACGGCGCCCGCGTCACCCCGCCCGGTCAACACCGTTACCTGGCCGCCCGGGTGGTTGTGCCGGATGGCGTTGTCGACCAGGTTCGCGATGAGGCTTTCAGCCAGGTTCGGGTCGCCTCTGGTGGCGGCCGGCGTGAGCGCCGCGGTGACCTGGATGTGGCGGCAGGCGGCTTCGTCCTCGCGGGCCACGAGCACCTTCCCGGCGATGTCGGCCAGCTCCAGCGGCTCCGCCCGGGCCAGCCCGCGCTGGCTGGTGGCCAGGGTGAGCAGCGCCTTGATCAGATCCTCCTGCTGATCGCCCAGCGCCAGCACTTCCTGGCAGGTCTCCTTCAGCGAGGGCACGGTGGCGCCCGGGTCAGCCAGCGCGACCTGGAGCAGCGCCCGGCCGGCGCTGAGCGGGGTGCGCAGCTCGTGGGAGGCGTTGGCGACGAACCGCCGCTGCGAGTCGAACGACGCCTCCAGCCGTCCGAACAGGCCATTGAGCGTGTCCCCGAGCTCGGCGAACTCGTCGTCCCTGGCCCCGGGGAGCAGCCGGCGGTTCAGGTTGCTGGCGGAGATGTCCCGCGCGGTCGCGGTGATGGTGCGCAGCGGCCGCAGGAACCGGCCGGCGATCAGCCAGCCGACCACGAGCGACGCGGCGGCCAGGGCCAGCAGCGTGATCCCGGCGCGGAACTCCTGTGCGCGGGCACTGGCGTTCATCAGCGCGAAGTCATGCCCGGACGCACCGGCCGGGAGCGAGGTCCGGATGGTGAAGATCGGGACGGCCAGCACGGCGACCCCAGCCGCCACGAAGAACCCGGCGTACAGCAAGGTGAGCTGCGCGCGCAGGGTCAGCCGCGGGCTGCGTCTCATCCGCCTCATCCGCCTCAGGCGTCGCATGCGTCGCCGACCCGGTATCCGCCCTCGCGGACGGTGTGCACCACCTGCGGGTCGCCCAGCTTGGCCCGGAGCCGGTACATCGTCTGCTTGACCGCGGTGGTGAACGGGTCGGCGGCCTCGTCCCAGACCCGGTCCAGCAGCTCCTCGGCCGGCACCACCCGGCCCGCCGCGGCCAGCAGGTACTCCAGGACGGCGAACTCCTTGGCGCTGAGCGCCAGCCGCCGCCCGGCCCGGGTGGCCACCCGGCTGCTGGGGTCGAGCCGGATGTCGCCGTACTGCAGCACCGGGGGCAGCGGCGCGGCGGCCCGGCGGCCCAGGGCCCGGACCCGGGCGGTCAGCTCGGGGAAGTCGAACGGCTTGGCCAGGTAGTCGTCGGCGCCCAGGTTGAGGCCCTCGACCCGGTCGGTGAGGCTGCCCGCCGCGGTCAGCATCAGGATCCGGCTGGTCGCCCGCCCGGCCGCGAGCCGCCGGCAGACCTCATCGCCGTGCACCCCGGGCAGGTCCCGGTCCAGCACCACCACGTCGTAGCCGGTGGCCGCGAGGCGTTCCAGCGCCTCGTGCCCGTCGCGGGCCACATCGACGGCCATGCCCTCCCGGCGCAGCCCGGTCCCGATGGCCCGGGCCATCGGCTCGAAGTCCTCCACCACCAGCACTCGCACTGTTCCTCCTTGCGCCTCCGGCGCGCTTTATCCGCCGACTTCCCTCGTCGCTCGGTCGCTCGTTCCTCGCTTTCTCGCTCCTCAGTCCAGTCGGCGGCGCGCGCCTTTGGCGCGGGTCTTTCCAGGATGCCAGGCCGGAGGTCTCAGGCAGGTCTCAGCGGCGCGCACCGTGCTGAGACCGCCCGCCGCGTAGAACCGGCGGTGAAGCGAATTCACCGACTGCGGAAGGACGATCTGATGAACGAGGCGGCCATCGAGGTCGCCGGGCTGCGCAAGCGGTTCGGGACCACGCTCGCCTTGGACGGGATGACCTTCACCGTCCAGCCCGGCCACGTGACCGGGTTCGTGGGCCCGAACGGGGCCGGCAAGTCCACCACGATGCGGGTGATACTCGGCCTGGACGCGCCCGACGCCGGCACCGCGCTGATCGGCGGGCGGCGGTACGCCAGCCTGCACCGACCGCTGACGGCGGTCGGCTCGCTGCTGGACGCGGCGGCCCTGCAGCCGAGCCGGACCGCGCGCAACCATCTGCTCTGGCTGGCCCACTCCCAGGGACTGTCCGCCCGGCGGGTGGACGAGGTGATCGAGCAGGCCGGGCTGACCGGTGTCGCCCGGCGCCGGGCCGGCGGGTACTCGCTGGGCATGCGGCAGCGGCTCGGCATCGCCGCGGCCCTGCTCGGCGACCCGGCGGCGATCATGCTGGACGAGCCGTTCAACGGCATGGACCCCGAAGGCATCGTCTGGATGCGCGGGTTCCTGCGCACGCTGGCCACCCAGGGCCGCGCCGTGCTGGTGTCCAGCCACCTGATGAGCGAACTGGAAGACAGCGCCGATCACCTGGTAGTGGTCGGCCGCGGCCGGGTGATCGCCGACACCACCGTCGCCGACCTGGTCGCGGCCGCCTCCGGGGACCGGGTCACGCTGCGCACGGCCGCGGCCCGGGACGCGGCGGCGGTGCTGGCGGCCGCGGGCGCCGCCGTCACCGCCGACGGCCTGTACCGGCTCAGCATCTCCGGGCTGCCCGCCGAGCGGGTGGTCGCCCTGCTCGCGACCGCGTCGGTGCCGTTCTCCGAGGTTTCGGCGCACCGGGCCACGCTGGAGCAGGCCTACCTGGAGCTGACCAAGGACGCGGTCGAGTACCGGGCTGAGGTCGCGCCGTGACCGCCGCTGCGCCGAAGGGGCGCGCCGCCGACTGGACAGTGAAGGGGGAATGGGGCGGCGGGCGGGGAGGAACGAGCGACGAGGGAAGGAGGCGGGTACAAGCGCCCCGGAGGCGCGAAGCAAGCAGAGTGCTCCATGCCGAGTGGACCAAATTCCGCACCGTCCGGGGCTGGGTCATCGGCATGATCATCGCCGCCCTGGTCACGGTGGGCATCGCGCTGCTGGATCACAGCGAGTGCGGTGGCCAGGCCACCGCGGGCGGCCCGGTGATCGTGGGCTATGGCTGCGCCGCCCCGATCGGGCCGGGCGGCGAGGCGGTGACCGACAGCTTCTACTTCGCGCACCGGCCGCTGGCCCGCAGCGGCAGCATCACGACCCGGGTTACGGCGCTGACCAGCCCGGGCGGAACGGGCCCAGCGCGCCTGCAGCCGTGGTCCAAGGCCGGGATCATCATCAAGGCCAGCACCCGGCCCGGGTCAGCGTACGCGGCCATGCTGGTCACCCCCGGTCACGGGGTGCGGATGCAGTACGACTACACCGGGGACATCGCCGGGCGGCCCGGGCCCGTCTCCCCCGCCGCGCCGCGCTGGCTGCGGCTGACCCGCGCCGGCGGCACGGTCACCGGCTACGACTCGGCCGACGGCACGCACTGGACCACGGTGGGCACCGTGCACCTGGCCGGGCTGCCGGGCACCGCGGTGGCCGGGCTGTTCGCCACCACCCCGGGCACCTCGACGGCCGGATCCCAGTCCATCACCGGGTCGAGTTCAGTAAGCGCCCTCACCCTGGCCACCGGCCACTTCGACCACGTCACGCTCAGCGGGAACACGCCCATCCAGGGCTGGGCGGGCACCGACGTGGGGGGTGGCCCCGGAAACGGGGCACCCGGCGCCGGGTTCCATCAGGCCAGCGGCACGTTCACCGTGACCGGGACCGGCGACATCGCCCCGGATGTGGGCGGCCAGGTCGGCACGCCCATCGAGCAGACGCTGACCGGCGTGTTCGGCGCGCTGATCGCGGTGATCGTCGTGGCCGCGCTGTTCATCACGGCGGAGTACCGCCGCGGCCTGATCCGGGTGACGTTCGCGGCCAGCCCGGCGCGGAGCCGGGTGCTGGCGGCCAAAGCGATCGTCATCGGGGCGGTCACGTTCGTCGCCGGGCTGGCCGGCGGGGCCGCCGCCGTGGCGCTCGGCACGGCGCTGCTGCGTTCCGACGGCAACTTCATCCTGCCGGTGAGCGCGGCGACCGAGGTCCGGGTGGTGGCCGGCACGGCCGCGCTGCTCGCCGTGAGCGCCGTCCTGGCCGTCGCCCTGGGCACGATCCTGCGGCACGGTGCCGCCGCCGTCACCACCCTCATCGTGGCCATCGTGCTGCCCTATGTGTTCGCGGTCGCGCTGCCCGTGCTGCCGGTGAGCGCGGCGGACTGGCTGCTGCGGGTCACCCCGGTGGCCGGCTTCGCCATCGAGCAGACCGTACAGCGCTACGCGCAGGTCGCGGCCAGCTATACGCCCAGGAACGGCTACTACCCGCTGCCCCCCTGGGCCGGCTTCGCCGTGCTGTGCGCCTGGGCCGCCCTCGCCCTAGCCGTGGCCGTCGTACTGCTCCGCAGGAGGGATGCATGAACTCGCTAAGCGCTGAGTGGACCAAAATCCGCACCGCTCCGGGCACGGGCTGGCTGCTGCTGGGCGTGGTCGCGCTGACCGCGGGGCTGGGCGTCGTGGCCGACGCCGCGACGAAGTGCCCGGCCGGCGTCTGCCACCTCGATCCGGCCAAGACCAGCCTGATCGGCATCGACCTCAGCCAGGCGGTGGTGGCCATCCTGGCCGTGCTGGTGATCAGCGGTGAGTACGGCAGCGGGATGATCCGGGTCACGCTGGCCGCCATGCCGCGCCGGACCACCGTGCTGGCGGCCAAGGCGTTCACGGTCACCGGCGTGGTGCTGGCGGCGGGCGCGCTCGCCGTGGCCGGGTCGGTGCTGGCCGGGCGGCTCATCCTGCCCGGCCACGGCTTCACGTTCGGGCCGGACGGGCCGGTGCTCCGGGCCGCGGCCGGGTCGGTGCTCTACCTCGCCCTGATCGCCCTGCTCAGCCTCGGTATCGGCACCGCCGTGCGGGACGCTGCCGCCGCCATGGGCATCGTGCTCGGCCTGCTCTACCTCATCCCGATCATCGCCACGACGGTCACCGACCCGGCCTGGCACCGGCATCTCGAGCAGCTCGCGCCGATGACGGCCGGGCTCGCCATCCAGGACACCATCGGCCTGCGCGGGCTGCCGCTCAGCCCGTGGGCGGGGCTGGGCGTGCTGGCCGCCTGGGCCGCGGCCGCGGTGCTGCTCGGCGGCCTGCTGCTGCGGCTGCGCGACGCATGACGACAGACACGGCACACAAACAAGAAAGGACACCCGTGATGAAGCATCTGCCTTACCTGCCGCGCCGGGCCCGGTGGACGGTGCCCGCCGCGATCGTGGTGGCGGCCGGCGGCCTGCTGGCCGGATCGGCCACCCCCGGCGCGGCGGCCGCGCCGCGGCTGCCGGCCCGGTCGGCGGGCCAGCTTCTGGCCGCCGTGACCGGCGCCCCCGCGTCGCCCCCGCTGTCTGGGACGGTCACGGAAACGGCGTCGCTGGGGCTGCCCGCCCTGCCGGACATCGCGGGCCTGGGCGCCCCGGTCTCGGCGGCGTCCCTGCTGGCCGGCTCCCAGACGTTCCAGGTCTGGTACTCCGGCCCGGAGCACTTCCGGCTCGCGCTGCCGCAGAGCATGAGCGAGGACGACCTGGTCCGCAACGGCGCCAGCGCCTGGCTGTGGGACAGCTCCGCCAACACGGTGACCCACCTCACGCTGCCGGCCAGCGCGCCCGCCCCGCCCGTGCCTTCGGTCCCGCTGACCCCGCAGCAGGCCGCCCGGCAGGCCCTGGCCGCGGCCGGCCCGGCCAGCACGGTCCGGGTCAACCCCAGCGTGACCGTGGCGGGGCAGGCCGCCTACCAGCTGGTGCTCGCGCCCAAGAGCCAGCACTCCCTGATCGGCCAGGTGCGCATCGCCATCGACAGCCGCTATCACGTGCCGCTGCGGGTGCAGGTGTTCGCGCGGGGCGCGGCCCGCCCGGCCGCCGAGGTCGGCTTCACCAGCGTCTCGTTCAGCCCGCCGCCGGCCGCGGACTACGCGTTCACCCCGCCCGCCGGGGCCACCGTCACCCAGCAGCACATCGGGCGGGCCGGGGCGGCCCGGGCCGGCCAGCAGGCCGAGGGCCTGGCCAGCGGCGTCCGGGTCGTCGGCACCGGCTGGCTGGCCGTCGCCGACCTGCCGGAGTCGTCGCTGGCCGGGGCCGCGCTGCCCGGCGGCCCGGGCGGCGCGGGCGTGCTCCCGTTCGGCTATTCGAGCCACTCGGCCGCGCCGGGATCAGCCGCTCCCGGCGGGCCCGGCGGCGCCGGCGGCCCGGCGGCGGGCGACCCGCTGTTCGGCGCCTTGCGGGGCGCCGCTCAGCCGGTGCGCGGATCGTGGGGCAGCGGCCGGCTGCTGCGCACCAGCCTGCTGTCGATCCTGATCACCAGCGACGGCCGGGTGCTGATCGGGGCGGTCACCCCGGACGTCCTGTACCGGGCCGCGACCCAGCCCGGTCACCCGCTGACCGGCCTGGGGCAGCACACCGCCAGCCGGGCGAGGGCGAAATGAGCGATCTCGCCGTGGCCAGCACCGGCCTGACCAAACGGTTCCGCGGCGGCCAGCTGGCCGTCGATCAGGTCGGCCTGGCCGTGCCGCGCGGCTCGGTGTACGGCTTCCTCGGGCCGAACGGCTCGGGGAAGACCACCACGATCCGGATGCTGCTGGGCCTGGCCTTCCCCACCAGCGGCCGCGCCGAACTGCTCGGCGTGCCGATGCCGGACGGCGCCGCGGCGGCGCTGCCGCGGGTCGGCGCCCTGGTCGAAGGGCCTGCCTTCTACCCGTTCCTGACCGGGCAGGGCAACCTGGCCCGCTGGGCCGCCGCCGACCCGACCGCCGACCCGCGGACCGGGCCGGCCCGGATCGGCGCGGCGCTGGACCGGGTCGGCCTGCTCGGCGCGGCCGGCAAGCGGTACCGGCACTATTCGCTGGGCATGAAGCAGCGGCTGGCCATCGCGGCCAGCCTGCTGCGGCCGCGGGACCTGCTGGTGCTCGACGAGCCGACCAACGGGCTCGACCCGCAGGGCACCCGCGAGGTGCGGGCGCTGATCCAGCAGATCGCGGCCGACGGCGTCACCGTGTTCATGTCCTCGCACCTGCTGGCCGAGGTGGAGCAGGTGTGCTCGCACGTCGGCGTCATGCGGGCCGGGCGGCTGGTCTTCCAGGGCCCGCTGGCGCAGCTGCGCGGCACCGGGGTGGCCCGGATCCGGGTGGAAACGGCCGACCCGGAAGCGGCGGCGGCTGTGCTGAAGCGGCTCGGCCTGGCCGATACGCGGGTGACCGGTCCCGAGGTGACCGCGCAGCTGGCCGGCGGGCCGCCCGAGCCGATCTGCGCGGAACTCGTCGCCGCCGGGGTCGGCGTGCGCGGCTTCGGCGTGGCCGTGCCGACCCTGGAGGAACTGTTCGTGGCGCTCACCGGGGAGGGGTTCGATATCGATGGCTGAGGTCCACGTCCACGCGGCTGGCTGGCCCAGGCCGTGGCTGCGATTCTTCCGGTCCGAGCTGCGCATCGTCTTCGGCCGCCGGCGCAACCAGGCGCTGCTGGCCGTGGTCGCCCTGTTCCCCGTCGTCATCGGCATCGCGCTGCGCGCCGCGGACCAGCCGGGCCGGACCGGCGGGCCGAGCGTGGCCTTCATCAACCAGCTCGCCGGGAACGGGTTCTTCCTCACGTTCATCGCGCTGACCCTGCTGCTCACCCTCGTGCTGCCGCTGGCCATGGCGGTGATCGCCGGGGACTCGATGGCGGCCGAGGCCGGCTACGGCACGCTGCGCGCGCTGCTGACCATTCCGGCCGGGCGGGCCCGGCTGCTCACCGTGAAGTACGCGGCCATTGTCACCTTCGGGCTGGCGGCCACGTTCCTGGTCACCGGCGTGGCCCTGGCCACCGGCGCGGCGCTGTTCCCGCTCGGGCCGGTGACCCTGCTGTCCGGCAGCACCGTGCCGCTGGCCAGCGGCATCGTCCGGCTGCTGCTGGTCGCGCTGTACGTGACCGCGGCGATGGCCTCGCTGGGCGCGATCGGGCTGGCCCTCTCCACCCTCACCGAGCACCCGGTCGGCGCGATCGCCGCCCTGGCCGTCCTCACCGTGGCCAGCGAGGTGGCCGACAGCCTGCCGCAGTTCGGCGCGATCCACCCGTACCTGCCCACGCACTGGTGGACGTCGTTCGACGCCCTGCTCCGGGTGCCGGTCGCCACCGGGACCGTGCTGCACGGCCTGCTGTCGTTCGGGGCCTACCTGCTGCTGGCCGGGTCGGTCGCCTGGGCCCGGTTCACCACCGCGGACATCACGTGCTGAGGATGTGGGACGGCTACTCGTTCTTGCTGAACTCGGCGATGGCCACGCCCAGCATGCCCAGGCCCATCGCGGCCACGATGGTCAGCGACAGCCAGATCGGCACCGGCCAGCCCAGCCAGGTGATGCTGGGCGACAGGTGCGCGGTGAACAGCGGGTTGATGTTCAGGTGCGCGAACACCGCGTGCCGCATCGGGCCGACCACGTAGGTCAGCGGGTCGATCCGGGTCAGCACGCTGAGCCAGCCGGGCAGCCCGTTCAGCGGGTACAGCGCGCCGGACAGGAAGAACAGCGGCAGGACCAGCATCTGGGTCAGCGCCATGAACGCCTGGAACTGGGTGATCCGGGCGGCCATCATCACGCCGAACGCGGTGATGGTGAACGACAGCAGCAGCAGCTCACCGATCAGCGTGACGAACAGCACCGGGTTGTACGGCACGTGCGCCACCCCGGCCAGGGCCAGGATCACGATGCCCTGGAACGTCGCGATCGTGGCGCCGCCCAGGCACTTGCCGATCACGATGGCGGCCCGGCTGACCGGCGCGACCAGCATCTCGCGCAGGAAGCCGAACTCCCGGTCCCACACGATCGACGCGGCCGAGAAGATCGCGGTGAACAGCACCGACATGGCCAGCACGCCGGGGTAGATGAACGTCTTGAAGTCCACCCCGGACGGCAGGCTCCGCCCGGCCAGCGAGGACAGCCCGGTGCCCAGCACGAACAGGAACAGCAGCGGCTGGACCAGCGAGGTTATCGCGCGCAGCCGGTCCCGGCGGAACCGGATCATCTCCCGGCGCCACACGATGCTCACCGCGCGCAGGTCGGAGCGCAGGCTGCGCTCCGGGACGGCCACCCTGATCTGCTGGGCCAGCGCCTCGTCCTGAGCTGCGGCCGGGGCCGTGGTCTGGGTCGCCATACTCATCGTCTCCCCCGGATGCGGGTGACCATCTGCCGCATGTGGTCGGTGGCGGACGCCTCGGCGTCCCGGATTGTCTTCCCGGTGTAGGACATGAACACGTCGTCCAGCGACGGCCGGGACACGCTGACCGAGCGGATCGGCACGCTCAGCCGGGCGAACAGCTGCGGCACGAACTCCCCACCGGACTCGACCGCGAACGTGACCGCCCCCTCGTGCACGGCCGCCTCGATGCCGAACACCTCGGCCAGCTCGCGGATCGCGGCCTCGTCGTCCTCGGTCTCGATCTGCACCCGGTCCTTGCCCACGCTGGCCTTGAGCCGCTCCGGCGTGTCGATGGCCACGATCTTGCCGTGGTCGATGATGGCGATCCGGTCGCAGTGCTCGGCCTCGTCCATGTAGTGCGTGGTGAGGAAGATGGTGATGTCCTCGCGCCGCTTCAGCTCGTTGATGTACTCCCAGATCGACGAGCGGGTCTGCGGGTCCAGGCCGACCGTGGGCTCGTCCAGGAACAGCACCCGGGGCGCGTGCAGCAGGCCGCGGGCGATCTCCAGCCGCCGCTGCATGCCGCCCGAGTACGTCTGCACCAGGCTGTCCCGCCGGTCCCACAGCCCGACCATGTCCAGCACCTGGCGCATCCGGGGCGCCACCGCCGCCCCCGGCACCGCGTACAGCTCGGCGTGGAAGCGCAGGTTCTGCGCGCCGGTCAGGTAGTTGTCCAGCGTGGTGTCCTGGAACACCAGGCCGATGTTCCGGCGCACCGCGTCCCGCTCGCGGACCACGTCGTGCCCGGCCACCGTGGCCTGCCCGGCGGTCGGCCGGGCCAGCGTGCACAAGATCTTGATGGTGGTGGACTTGCCGGCCCCGTTCGGGCCCAGGAAACCGAACGTCTCGCCCCGGGCCACCTCGAAATCGATGCCCCGGACGGCCTCGATGTCCCCGTACTTCTTGGTCAGCCCGGTCACCCTGATGGCGGGTGGCCGGTCGCCGGCCACGGCCGCGGTGTCCACCGCGCCCGGGCCTGTCTGTGTCGTCACTCTGCGCGCCTCCAACTCGGTCCAGGACTGAGCGTAGCCGCGATGGCCACCGGCGCATCGCGGCTACACCCAGCGGCAAGGGCGTTGGGCCTAATCGTCCTCGGGCTCGCCGGCGGCCGCCTCGTCGTCCTCGGCGGCCAGGATCTGGTAGAGCTTCCGGCGGGTGTCGGTGAGGATCTGCCGGGCCTGCTCGGCCTGAGCCCGGGTGCCGACCCGGGCCACCTGCATGCCGGCCATGGCGACCGTGCCGAACAGCCGGCGCATCTCGATCGCCTCGTCCCCGACGGACTTGGCCACCACGTCCCAGGGCGCGGCCAGCTCGTCCGGGTGCGCCGCGACATAAGCCCGGCCCTCGTCGGTGAGCTGATACGCCCGGCGGCCGGCCTCGCCGGTGGTGGCCGCGATCAGGCCCTCGTCCTCGAGCTGCTGCAGCGCCGGGTAGACGGAGCCCGGGCTGGGCCGCCACACTCCCCCGCTGCGCTCGTCGATCTGCTGGATGATCTGGTAGCCGTTGCGCGGCTCGTCGGCCAGCAGCGCCAGCGCCGCGGCCCGCACGTCGCCCCGCTTGACCCGCGGGCCGCGGTGCCGTTTCACACCGGCCCAGGGCCCGAAGCCCCAGTCCTCGGGCGGCCCGGGGACCGCCTCGCGGAACGGTGGCCCGCCCCAGCGGCCACCGGGGCCACCGGCCGGGCGGACCCGGCGCGCGCCACGCGGCCCGTGCCGGTGCCGCCAGACTTCCTCTTCTTCTTCGTCGCCTGGACCAGGCCAGGGCTCGGTGTGTCGCATCTGTCTTCACTTCCTTGGTCTCTGGTCTTACTGGATACGTCAACGATATATCGGAACACATCGATGACGCAAGTCCGGAAGCCCGACCCATCCAGCAGACTGATGCATATCCCAGGACTTTGGCATTGGACCTATGAGTCGTTCGCTCGTAGCCTGGCGGAGCAGGCTGACCAGCCGATCTCTGGAGGCGACCGATGACCCTCGCTACCGCGCTCCGCACTACCCCGCCCAGCCGGACCGCACCGGCCGGCCTGACCGCGGCCATCCGCCGGGCGGTCCGCCGCCACGGCGACTGGGGCCAGACCGCGCAGTGGGTCGCCGACGCGCTGCAGGCGGAACTGCCCGGGCCAGAGATCCTCACCGCCGCGGAACGCCGCGGCGACCCGGCCAGCTACCAGACCCACGTGCTGCACGCGGAACCGGACGGCTCGTTCTCCATCGTGGCCGTGGTCTGGCGGCCGGGCCAGGTCACCCCGATCCATGACCACGTCACCTGGTGTGTGGCCGGCGTGCTGGCGGGCGCCGAGGACGAGGAGCTGTTCGCGCTGGCCGACGGCGGCACCGCGGTGCGGCCGGCCGGCCGGAACCTGACCGGCGCGGGCTCGGTCACCGGCTTCGCCCCGCCCGGCGACATTCACCTGGTCCGCAACCCGGGCCACGGCGTGACGGTGTCGCTGCACGTCTACGGGGCGGACATCACCCGGCTCGGCTCCAGCGTGCGGCGGGTCTACCGGCTGCCCATCCGGCCGGCCAGGTGATTTTAACCCCCGATGGCGGACATGGGCCGGGCCGGCTGCAGGAACCCGGGGTCGTTGATGCCGTGCCCGGGCAGCTTGGCCGCGACCGCCCGGCGCCAGATCCCGGCCAGCTCGTCGTCGCTGGCCCCGCCGCGCATCGGGTCACGCAGGTTGCTCTCGTCCCGGGCGAACAGGCAGTTGCGGATCTGCCCGTCGGCGGTCAGCCGGACCCGGTCGCAGGTGCCGCAGAACGGGCGGGTCACCGAGCCGATCACGCCGACCCGGGCCGGCCCGCCGTCCACCAGGAAGATCTCCGCGGGCGCCGACCCGCGGGCGGCCGGGTCGTCCGGGGTCAGCGTGAAGTGCGGCGCCAGCGAGTCCAGGATCTGGTCCGCGGCCACCATGTTCTCCCGCCGCCAGCCGTGCTGCGCGTCCAGCGGCATCTGCTCGATGAAGCGCAGCTGGTAGCCGCGGTCCAGGCAGTACCGGAGCAGGTCCGGCGCCTCGTCGTCGTTCACCCCGCGCATCAGCACCGTGTTGACCTTGACCGGGGTGATCCCGGCCGCGGCCGCCGCGGCCAGCCCGGCCAGCACGTCGGGCAGCCGGTCCCGCTTGGCCAGCTCGCGGAACGTGTCCGGGCGCAGCGTGTCCAGCGACACGTTGATCCGGTCCAGGCCGGCGGCGCGCAGCGGGCCGGCCAGCCGGGCCAGCCCGATCGCGTTCGTGGTCAGCGAGATCTCCGGCCGGGGCGCCAGCGCGGCGGTGCGGGCCACGATGCCGGCCAGGCCGCGGCGCAGCAGTGGCTCGCCGCCGGTGTAGCGGATCTCGCTGATGCCGAGGCGCTGCACGCCGATCCGGGCCAGCCGGACCACCTCGTCGTCGGTCAGCCGGGCCGGGTTCGGCAGCCAGTCCAGACCTTCCGGCGGCATGCAGTACGCGCAGCGCAGATTGCACCGATCGGTCAGCGATATCCGCAGGTCGGTAGCGACGCGCCCGTAGGCATCAGCGAGCAGGGACACGTCTTCACGCTACCGCAGGCTGATGACGATAAACCGGGACCAGCCCGGCGGGCTATTGTCGTCATATCAGGTTGTCAAACTAGGAGTTATCTCCCGCAGGGGCGGCGGCGATAGGGTCATGGTCGTGGAGACTGCTATCTGGCTCGACCAGCTCACCGCGGCGGAGCGCGGCGAACTGGTCCGCAGCGGCGGCTCGGTGACGCAGCCGCATCCTGATCTGCTGGTGGTCGGCGGCGGGATCGTCGGGGTCGCCACCGCCGCCGCCTGCCATCAGGCCGGCCTGGGTACCGTGCAGCTCATCGAGGCCGGCCACCTGGGCGCCGGGGCGACCGGCGGCGCGGCCGGCCTGCTCACCCCGGAGATCCACGAGTGGAGTGACCCGGAGCCGTTCGTGGACCTGGCCCGGGCCAGCCTCGGGCAGTGGGCCGAGCTGGAACAGACGTGGCCCGGCGGGGTCGGCCTGGTCGACGTGGACTGGATCGGGCTGTCCCCGGACCCCGGCGGGCTGGCCCCGCACCAGTCCCCGGCGGTGGAGTGGCTCGATCCCAGCCAGGTGGCCGGGCTCATCCCGGGCCTCTCGCTGCCCATGGCCGGCGCGCGGATCCACCACCAGGGCCGGGTCAACCCGCTCCGCTCGGTGGCCCGGCTGTCCGCCGGGCTGCCGGCCGTGTCCACCGGGGTCGCCGCCACCGGCGTCACCATCCGCGGCGACCGGGTGGTGGCGGTGGACACCACCGCCGGGGAGATCCAGCCGGGCGCGGTCGTCTTCGCCACCGGGCTGCCGCCCACCCTGGACGGGCTGGACCTGGACGTGCCGTGGGAACGGGTCAAGGGGCATCTGCTGGTCACCGAGCCCACGTCGCTGCGCCTGCCCGGGATCGTGGCCCCGGTGGCCACCCAGCTCGAAGACGGGCGGCTGCTGGTCGGCGGCACGTTCGACACCGGCGACGAGAGCCCGGTGGTCCGGCCGGAGGTCATCGAGAGCGTCCTGGCCGGGCTCTACGCCACGCTGCCTGAGCTGCGCGGGCTGCGCGCCGACTACCAGTGGTGCTGTTTCCGGCCGCGGCACCCGGACGGGCTGCCGGTCATCGACCGGATCCACGGCCTGCGCAACGCGTGGCTGACCTCAGGTCACTACCGGACCGGCATCCTGCTCGCGCCGGTCACCGCGCAGGCGATGGTCCGCTGGATCAGCTCGGACGAGCCGCCGGCCGAGGCGGCCGCGTGGAGCAGCGACCGGTTCGCCGGGCGCGGCCTGCACGGCTAGGCCTCAGCCGAGCAGCACCCGCCGGTCGTCCGGCAGCCGCCGGGTCGCGCCGCGCCGGTCCAGGTATTCCAGCAGCGGGATGGCCACCCGGCGGGTGGTGCCCAGCACCTGGCGGGCCTGCGCCGCGGTGAACGGCTGCGGCAGCTGGGCCAGGATGCGGGTGGCCTCCTGGTCCGCGCCGGGCGCCAGCACGACCTGCTCGGTGATCCGCAGCAGCAGCCCGGCCCGGGCCGCGGCCGCCACCGCCTTGGTGTCCAGGCCGAGCTCGCGCAGCCGGGCCGCCTCCGGCGCGGCGAACGGCTGCCGGGCCAGGTCGCCGCGCAGCGCGGCCACCGCGGCCCGCACCCGGTCCGGCAGCGGCGTGTCCGGCCGGCAGGCCGGCCGCAGCGACCCGCCGCGCATCACCAGGGCCGGCCCGGCCAGCGCCTCGACCAGCTGCCGGGCGGGCAGGCCGAGCTGGGCCCGGGCCGCCTCCACCGGCAGCCCGGCGGACAGCGGCGTGGCGGCCAGGTGGGTGCTGACCAGGCCGGCCAGCCGCTCCCGGAGCTCCGCCCAGTACGCCGGGTCGGCCAGCCACTCCCCGCTGACCGGGGCAGGCAGGTCGGTCACCCCCATCGCGCGCAGCGCGCTGGCCTTGATCAGCCGGTGCCGCCGGATCAGCTCGGCCGCGCCCGGCGCCGGCGGCCACCCGGATAGCTCGGCCGCGGCCGCGGCAGCCGCCCCGCGGCGGCCGAGCCCGGGCGGGCTGAGGTCCAGCACGGTCGCGCCGGCCACCGCCGGCCAGGCCGGGTCCGGCCCGCCGGCCGAGCCGGGGTCGCGCAGCAGCAGCCGGTCACCCACGTGCAACGGCAGCGCCTCGTGCAGCGTGAGCCGGGCGATCCGGCCGCCCAGCAGGCGCACCCGGGCGACCGTCCGGGCCGCGCCGATGTGCACGGTGAGCTGCCGCGGCGGCCGCGGCCCGGCCGCGGCGAGCCGCACGTCGGCCACGCTGGCCAGCGCCCACCGGCCCGGCTCGACCAGCGCCATGCCGCGGGCCGGCCCGGCCCGGCCGTCCGTCCGCAGATTGACCGCGACCCGGGCCACCCCGGCCACCGCCGCGGCCCGCTGCTTGAGCGACTCGATGCCGCGCACCCGCACCGCGGTCAGGGCTGGGGTGAGCACCAGCTCCTGCCGCTCGCGGATGGTCCCGGCGGCCAGCGTGCCGGTCACCACCGTGCCACTGCCCTTGATACTGAACGCCCTATCCACCCACAGCCGGACCGGCGCGTCGCGGTCCGGGCTGGGCAGGACGCCAGCCAGCCGGTCCAGCGCGCCGGTCAGTTGCGGCAGCCCGGCGCCGCTGACCGCGCTGACCGCGACCGCCTCGACCTGGCCGAGACTGGTCGCGGCGAGCCGCTCCCGGGCCTGCCGCATCGCCTCGGCCGGGTCGGCCAGGTCGGACCGGGTGACGGCGAGCAGGCCGTGCCGGATGCCGAGCGCGTGCACCGCGGCCAGGTGCTCCTCGGACTGCGGCATCCAGCCCTCGTCGGCCGCCACGGTGAACAGCACGGCCGGCACCGGGCCGACGCCGGCCAGCATGTTGGGCACGAAGCGCTCGTGCCCGGGCACGTCGACGAACGCGAGCCGCTCCCCCGACGGCAGCGTCAGCCAGCAGAACCCCAGGTCGATGGTGAGGCCACGGCGCCGCTCCTCGGCCCACCGGTCCGGCTCCATCCCGGTCAGCGCGCGGACCAGGGTGGACTTGCCGTGGTCCACGTGCCCGGCGGTCGCGATCACCTGCATGACGCCGCGTTCCCGGCGGCCAGTACCGCGCCGGCCAGCAGGTCGTCGTCGCCGGGCGGCACCGCGCGCAGGTCGAGCAGGAGCCGGCCGTCCTCGGTCCGGCCGACCACAGCCGGGAACTGCCCGCCGCGCACCGGCGGGCCGGCCCGCAGCGGGGCGGCCAGCCCGGCCGGCAGGCTGACCGCGGCGCTGGGCAGCGGCACCCCGGGGGCGCCCCCGCCGCCGACCACGGCCGTGCTGGCGGCCGGCCGGGCGTCCAGCCCGGCCGCGGCCAGCCGGCTGGCCAGCCGCCGGGCCCGCCGGGCCAGCGACGGCTCGTCGGCGGCCAGCGCCGTGGCCAGCGGAACCGGCGGCCCGGTCAGGGTGGCTTCCAGCGCGGCGGCCGTGGTCTTGTCCACCCGCAGCGCCCGGGCCAGCGGGTGCCGGGCCAGCTGGCGGACCAGGGCGGCCCGGCCGAAGATCAGCCCGGCCTGCGGCCCGCCGAGCAGCTTGTCCCCGCTGGCGGTGACGAGCGCGGCCCCCGCCGCCAGCCACGACCCGGCGTCGGGCTCGTCGGGCAGCAGCGGGTGCCGGGCCAGGAGACCGGACCCGATGTCGGCCACCACCGGGACGCCCAGCGCGGCCAGCTCGGCCACGCTGACCTGCGCGGTGAAGCCCTCGACCCGGAAGTTCGACGGATGCACCTTGAGCACGAACCCGGTGTCCGGGCCGCAGGCCTTCTCGTAGTCGGCCAGCGCGGTGCGGTTGGTCGTGCCGACCTCGCGGATCCGCGCGCCGGTGGACTCCATCAGCTCGGGCAGCCGGAAGCCGTCGCCGATCTCGATCATCTCGCCCCGGCTGACGACGATCTCCCGGCCCGCGGCCAGCGCGGTCGCGGCCAGCACCAGCGCGGCCGCGTTGTTGTTCACCACGTGGACCGCTTCCGCGGCGGGCACCGCCGCGGCCAGCGCGGCCAGCGCGCCGCGGCCCCGGCGGCCCCGGCTGCCCGCCGCCAGGTCGAACTCCAGGTCGGTGTAGCCGGCCGCGGCCGCCATCGCGGCCACCGCCGCGGCGGACAGCGGGGCCCGGCCCAGGTTCGTGTGCAGCAGCACGCCGGTGGCGTTCAGCACCGGGAGCAGCGAGGTGGCCGCGCGCGGCAGCGCGGCCATCGCCACGTCCGCGACCGCGTCCGGGCTGATCTGCCCGGACCGGGCCTGCTGCTGGGCGCCAGCCACCGCCGCCTTGACCCGGGCCCGGCCGAGCCGCTCGATCGCGCCGGCCAGCCGCGGGTCGCCGAGCACCGTGTCGGTGCGCGGCACAAACCGCCGGCCATCCACGGTCGTGACATTACCTGCGGCGCGGCAGCTCGCCGGCGAGGCGGGGCCCGCCGCAGGCGGGTGCTCGCCGAGTCGGCGTTCGGCGCGAAGCGGCGAGCGGGGGGTCCAGGGGGGTCGTCCCCCCGGATTAATAGCGCGCATAACCCCCCGCTCCACGGGTAGCTGACGGCGGCCAGGAATTCCCCCTGTGCTTGAGGTTCCTGCCGAAGGAGTGATCGTTATGGCCGGGATGCTGCGCGTTCCGCGGACCCGTGGTGCCCTGAGCGGAACCCTGCTGGTCCTGCTCGGACTGTGGGGCGGGCTGATCGCGTTTGTCGGACCCTACTTCCATTTCGCCTACACCCCCGGGATCGCCTGGAACTACACCGCCGGGCGGCTCTGGCTGGAGATCCTGCCTGCGGCGGGCACCCTGCTCGGCGGGCTCATCCTGCTGCAGACCCGGGTCCGGCCGGTGGCCATGTTCGGCGCCTGGCTGGCCGCGCTGAGCGGCGCGTGGTTCGCCGTGGGCCGGACGCTCACCCCGCTGTGGAACAGCAGCGGCGCGATGGCCGTCGGCACGCCGATCGGCAGCAGCACGCTGATCCGGACGCTGGAGGAGCTCAGCTACTTCACCGGCCTTGGCGTGGTGATCGTGTTCCTCGCCGCGATGTCCATCGGGCGGCTGTCGGTGATCGGCGTCCGCGATGCCCGGCTGGCCGAGCGTGAGGTCGTCGTGCCGGACACCGAGGCGCCGGCCGGTGAGCAGACCGAGCCCGCGCTGCCCCGGCGCGCGCCGGCCTCGGCGGTTAGCGGCGACGGCAGCCCGGCTGACCAGTAGGATCCCCTGATCCGGGAATGAGACCGGGCTGGTGCTGGCTTCTTAACTGAGAAGGGACCAGCAGGGGGGACGCACGCATGAGCATGACTCCTGCCGCCGAGCTTGCCGCAGCTCGCATCCGGTGGCCACTGTGGTCGATCCGCCCGGTCGGCCAAGGCAAGGGAACCGGGTTCACCGCCCGGCAGAACGGCCAGTCTGGGCACGGCGCGTCGGGATTACGTGACGTGTGGGCGCCCAGCCTGACCGTCCTGGAGGACCGGCTCCGCGAATACCGGAAAGTGCCGCCGCACACGTCCTAGCGCAGCCCGCCACCCAGCGGGCTGCGCTCGGCGTGCGTGGCCGTGAAATGCAGCGGGAAGTGCGGGTCGCGGCAGCGGTGGTAGCGCAGCGCGCCGCACAGCGGGCAGTTCCGGGCCCGCACCGCGGGATCCAGGTGGGCCCGGTCGTCGGCGCTCAGCCGGGCCGCGCCGGGCTCGGCCGGGGCGATCCGCTGGGCGAACTTGCGGGCCAGTTCACGCAGGAAACCCTGCCCGCTGGCGTCGCACTGGTCACACCGGCAACCCTGGTACCAGGCCAGGAACGTGCCGTGTGACGGCGGTGCGGGCGGCAGGTCACGCCAGCGCCCCGGCTCCCCTGGCGGCTGCGGCACCTTATGACACTACCTGCCCCCGGCCCGCGGGCCTGCCCGGCCCGGCGCTAATGGCGACGGCACGGGCACCCGGCCAGCCTGTTAATTGCCGGGATCATCCCTGTTTGTGGGGTCTGTGAAATGGTCTGTTAACGGACGGGACACCTGCCGTGGCAAAGCCGGATTTTTCCGGGCACTTAGCTATCGCCTCGGCCTGGAATGCCAGTTATGATCGCGCGGTGGCCAACCGAGAGGACCCCAGATGACGGAGCAGCCTGCTGCTGTAGTGGGTATCCCGCCTGCCCCGCCCGCCCGGCTCGAACCCGACGCGATCGGCGTGGCCCAGGACACGGTCATCGGGCTGGCCTCGTCCGCCCCGGCCGCCACGGTGGGCCTGTCGCTGTTCTTGCTCGCGTCCGTGACCGCCTACGGCAGCGGGCCGATTCTCATCCTCACCGCGATCCCCATGCTGATCATCGCCAACTCGTACCGGCGGCTCAACATGTGGAACGCCAACTGTGGCGCCTCGTTCGAGTGGGTCGGCCGGGCCATCAACCCGTACCTCGGCTTCCTCACCGGCTGGCTGATGATCGTGGCGTACATCATCGGCACGGTCAGCGGGGTTGAGGTGCTCGGCCCGTCGGTGCTGGCCGTCTTCGGTCACAGCACGGCCAGCTCGTGGGCATACGTCGGGATCGGCACCGCGGTCGTCCTGGTGATGCTGGTGATCGCGATCATCGGCATCAAGATCACTGCGCGCACCCAGGTCGGCCTGGCCGTGATCGAGTACTCGATCGTGATCGGTTTCGCCATCGCCGGCCTCGTCTACGTGCTCGGCCACCACGCCGGGACCGTGCACATCACCTCAGCCTGGCTGCGCCCGAGCGGGATCGGCGGGAAGGGCAGCGCGGTGTCCGGCTTCCTGGCCGCGGTGTTCGTCTACGGCGGCTGGGACGGCAGCATGTACGTCAACGAGGAGGTCAAGCACCGCCGGATCAACCCGGGCCGGGCCGCCATCTTGGCGGTCGCCTTCCTCGCCATCTTCTACACGCTGGCCCAGGTCGGGCTGCAGGGCGTGGTCTCGCCGAAGGCACTGGCTAACAACTCGGCCTCGGCGCCGGTCTACGTCGCCGGGGTGCTCGGCGGCAGCAGCGGGGCCAAGGCCATGGCGCTGGCCATCGCGCTGTCGGTGATCGCCACCGTCGGCACCGGCATCGTGCTCACCGCCCGGATCATCTATGGCATGGCCAGCTACCGGGTGCTGCCCGAGTTCCTCAGCAACGTGTCCCGCCGCTACGCCACCCCGGTGTGGTCCAGCATCGTCGTCGGCTTCCTGCTCATCGTCATCGCCGCGGTGTACCTGCTCACATCGTCGGTGCAGAACGCGTTTGACAACGTGATCGCGGTCACCGGGCTGGTTTTCTCCATCTTCTACATCCTGACCGCGCTGGCCATGATCGTGTACTACCGGCGCCGGGTGTTCAGCAGCGTGTGGAACACGATCGTGCTCGCCATCCTGCCGCTCGCCGCGGCCGGGTTCCTGGGCTGGGTGCTGGTCAAGTCGATCATCGCCGCGCCGGGTTCGCAGAAGTGGTCGCTGGTCGGCATCATCGCACTCGGCGTGGTGCTGATGCTGTCCGCCCGGTTCATCCAGAAGTCGCCGTTCTTCCAGGTCAGCCGGGAGAGCGACAGCGGTCAGGTGGCCAAGCACGCCTGACCGGGCCCAGCCGGAGGCTCAGCGGCGGGCCTAGCGGCGGGCTCAGCGCAGCGCGAGGGCCGGCCGGGCCTCCCAGCCGGTCCACAGCGGCCGGTAGCCCTGCTGGCTCCAGAACGGCCCGGACAGCGGGTTCATCTGCTCGTAGTGCAGCAGCGTGACGGCGACACCCGCGGCGTCCGCGGCGGCGTGGTACACGGCGGCCAGCGCCGCACCCACGCCCGCCCCGCGGGCCCCGGGCAGCACGGCCATCAGCTCCAGGTAGGCCACCGGGGCCGGGCGCACGAGCGGCGCGATCCAGCCGGCCAGGTCCGGGCCCTGCGCGTACAGCAGGCCGACCGGGCCGCCGTCGCGCTCGGCCAGCCAGGTCCACGGCGCCGGCCCGGCCAGCCGGGCCGCGGCCTCGCGGCGCAGCGCGGCCGCGCTGTCCGGCCGCTCGATGACCGTGCCGAAGTGCGCGTCGTACCGGATCGTCTCCATGCCCAGCGTCACCACGCTGTCCAGGTCGCCGGGCCCAGCCCGGCGGATGCGCAGCCCCGGCCCGGGCGGCGCGGCCCGGCCCGGCCGGCCCGCCGGGCGGGCCGCGACGACGGCCAGCGGGATCAGCCCGTGGCCCAGCAGCACCCGGGCGCCGGTGATGTCCCGGCTGGGCCAGGCGACCACGGCCGCGGTGTCGTCGTCACCGGCGCCGGGCACCCCGGCCAGGTGCTCTCGCCACCGGGTCAGCAAGTCATCCAGCGCGCCGCGCACGTCCGGGCCGGCCACCTGCGGGTCCAGCCGGAACCGGCGCGCCGCGCCCCAGGCCAGGTCCAGCGACCCGGGCGCCCCGGACCAGTGCTCGCACCGGCCCGCCGCCCCGGGCACGGCCAGCAGGTCACCGCCGGCCAGCGGCGGCGGCACCGGCAGTAACCCGTCGAGAGCCGCCCAGCGCCCGGCGACCTGGGCGGTGACGGCGCTCGGATCGTGCCCGGCCCGAACCGACATGCGCATCCTCCTGCAGCGTGGCGGAGGCGGACGGGAATCGAACCCGCCAGCGACGCTGCGCGCCGCTCACCGGTTTTGAAGACCGGGGGGGCCACCAGGCACCCGGACGCCTCCGCTGCTGACCTTATCCGGCGTACAGCGTGTCGATGTCGTCGGCGTACTTGGCGTGCACCACCCGGCGCTTGAGCTTCAGGGTCGGCGTCAGCTCCTCGCTTTCCGCGGTCCATTCCACCGGCAGCAGCCGCCACCGCTTGACCTGCTGGACCCGGGCCAGTTGCTCGTTGGCGGCGGCCACCGCGTCCTCGACCGCGGCCAGCACGGTGGGATGCTGGGCCAGCGCGGCCAGCGAATCGGCGTCGATGCCGCGCGCCTGGGCCCAGGCCGGGGCGACCTCGCCGTCGAGCGTGAGCAGCGCGACCACGTACGGCCGGCGGTCTCCGTAGGCCAGCGCCTGACCCACCAGCGGGTGCGACACGAGCAGGTTCTCGATGGCGGCGGGCGGCACGTTCTCCCCGCCCGCGGTGATGATCAGCTCCTTCTTGCGGTCCACCACGAACAGGAAGCCGTCCTCGTCCAGCCGGCCGATGTCCCCGGTGTGCAGCCAGCCGTCCGCGTCGATCAGCCCGGCGGTGAGCTCGGGCTGGTTCAGGTAGCCCGGCGTGTTGAGCGGGCCGCGGGTGAGCACCTCGCCGTCCTCGGCGATGCGCACCTCCATCCCGGGCACCGGCTGCCCCACCGTGCCCAGCTTGAACGCGGCCTCGGTGTTCATGGTGAACGCGCCGGTGGTCTCGGTCATCCCGTACACGTCGAGGATCTTCATGCCGAGGCCGGCGAAGAACGCCCCCACCTCCGGCGGCAGCGGCGCCGCGGCACTGGACACGTGGGCCGCCTCGCCCAGGCCGAGCAGCGCCCGGATCGGGCCGAGCACCTGCTCGTTCGCGGCCCGGAACGCCCCGGCCAATTCCGGCGGGGTCGTCTGGCCGAACTGGCAGCTGGCCACGTACTGCCGCCCGGTATCCATGGCGGCCAGCACGGCCGCCCGGCGCGCCTCGTCCGGCTCGGCGGCGAGCAGCGCCTGGATGCCCGCTTGCACCTTCTCCCACACCCGGGGCACGCCGAAGAACGCGGTCGGCTGGACCTGGCCGACCACGCCGACGAGCTGCTTGGCGTCCGGGCAGAAGTGCACGTGCCCGCCGACGCGCACCGGGATGTACAGGGTGAACATGCGCTCGGCGATGTGCGCCAGCGGCAGGTAGGACACCCAGCGGACGCCCCCGGTGATGTTGCCGACCCGCTGCCCCGCGGCCACCTCGTACAGCACGCTGCGGTGGGTGATCAGCACGCCCTTGGGGTTGCCGGTGGTGCCCGAGGTGTACAGCAGGGTGACCGGGTCGTCCGGGGTGATCCCGGCCACCCGCTCGGTGACCAGCTCCGGCGCGGCGGCCAGCCGCTCCCGGCCCAGCGCGACCAGGCCGGCCCAGCTCAGGTACTGGTCGCCGGGCGGGCAGGCGGCGCTGTCCAGGATGATGACCTTGCGCAGCTCGGGCAGCTCGGCCAGCACCGGCGCCCACCGGGCCAGCTGGTCCGCGCCGTCCAGCACCGCGATCCGCGCCGCGCAGTCGCCGGCCACGAAGCCGACCTGCTCGGCGGCGAGCGTGGCGTAGAACGTGACCGGGACTCCCCCGGCGTGTACCGCGCCCAGGTCGGCCAGCACGTGCTCGGCCCGGTTCGGCAGCATGAGCGCGACCCGGTCCCCCGGGGCCAGTCCCAGCGCGATGAACCCGGCCGCCAGCTCCAGCGCCTGCTGCCGCGTCTGCGCCCAGGTCAGGGTGCGCCAGCCGTCTTCGATGCGGTCCGAAAGGGCCGGGTCGTCAGCCAGGTCCGCCGCGGTGCGGCGCAGCGCGTCGCACACCGTCTGGCCCTGGATCGTCTCCTCGAGCTCTGCCCGCTGCCGCAGTACCTCGCTGGTCACCGATCACCTCCGCGTAGCCGGGCCCGGCGGGCCCGTGTTCCCTGGCTGGAATGCCACCATGCCGCCGCCTGGTCCGCAAGCGGGCGGCGCATACAGTGCATGCCATGACCATCTCCGCGGAAGTCAGGCTGACCCAGTACGCGTCCGGCGGCGGCTGCGCGTGCAAGATCCCGCCTGGCGAGCTCGAGGATATGGTGAGCCAGATGCTGGCCGGGCCGGGCGACCCGGCCGGGCCGGCGCCCGGCCTGCTGATCGGCCTGGAGCACGGCGACGACGCCGCGGTGGTGTGGATCAGCGACGGCCGGGCGGTGGTGGCCACCGCCGACTTCTTCGGCCCGGTGGTGGACGACGCGTACACCTTCGGCCGGATCGCCGGCACCAACGCGCTGTCCGACGTGTACGCGGTCGGCGGCGAGCCGCTGGTCGCGGTCAACCTGCTCGGCTGGCCGCGCAGCCAGCTGCCCGCCGAACTGGCCGGCGAGGTGCTGCGCGGCGGGCTCGACGCGGCCCGGCTGGCCGGCTGCCTGCTGGCCGGCGGGCACAGCATCGACGACCCGGAGCCCAAGTACGGCATGGCCGTCACCGGCCTGGCCGACCCGGACGCGCTGCTGCGCATCGACGCCGGGCAGCCCGGGCTGCCGCTCAGCCTGACCAAGCCACTGGGCAGCGGGGTGCTGAACAGCAGGCACAAGGCGACCGGGACCGTCTTCCCTGCGGCCATCGACGTGATGACCACGCTGAACGCCGAAGCCAGCCGGGCGGCACTGGCCGCGGGGGTGCGTTGCGCTACAGATGTGACCGGGTTCGGGCTGCTCGGTCACCTGTTCAAGCTGGCCCGGGCCAGCGGGGTCGCGGCGGTGCTGGACCACGCGGCGGTGCCGCTGATCGACGGCGCGCGGGACGCGGTGCGCGCCGGGTACGTGCCCGGCGGCAGCCGGCGCAACCTGGACTGGGTCGCCCCGCACACCGACACCGGCGGTCTGACCGAGGAGGACCTGCTGCTGCTGGCGGACGCGCAGACCTCCGGCGGCCTGCTGATCGCCGGTGAGATCCCCGGTGCGCCGGTGATCGGGGAGCTGGTGCCGGCCGGGGCGGACACGCTGATCCT
Organism: uncultured Actinomycetes bacterium; assembly: GCA_963717125.1. Lineage (GTDB taxonomy): Bacteria > Actinomycetota > Actinomycetes > Streptosporangiales > Streptosporangiaceae > RYN-230. Next base: position 462,436 of record CAVQVG010000006.1, on the reverse strand, counting down.
GCGCTAACCGCCGGGCGGGCCGCGGCACGCGGCCGCCGCGGCCCGGTGCGCGCCCCGTACCCTCGTGCTGGGAGGCCAGTCAACCGCGGGAGGCGCACATGACCGGGCGGACGGCCAGGCGGCGGGTGCTGCGGGTGTCGGCGCCGGGCAGCGCCCCGCCGGACCCGCGGGCGGACTTGCTGGCGGTGGAAGAGCCGCTGGAGATCCGGGTGGGCGGGCAGCCGCTTAGCGTGACCATGCGCACCCCGGGCGACGACATCGACCTGACGGCCGGCTTCCTGGCCGCCGAGGGCGTCATCGCCGGGCCGGCCGACCTGGCCGAGATCGCCATGTGCGCGGGCAACGTGGCGGAGGTGACGCTGGCCGGCGGGGTCAGCCTGCCGCTGGAGCGGCTGCACCGGCACTTCCTGACCAGCAGCGCCTGCGGGGTGTGCGGCAAGGACAGCATCGACTCGATCCGGCTCCGGTCCCGCTACGACGTGTCGGCCGACCCGCTGCGGATCACGCCGGGCACGCTGGCCGGGCTGCCGGACCGGCTGCGCGCGGCGCAGCGGGTGTTCGCCAGCACCGGTGGCCTGCACGCCGCCGGGGTGTTCACCGCCGACGGCACGCTGCTGGTCATGCGCGAGGACGTGGGCCGGCACAACGCGGTGGACAAGGTGATCGGCTGGGCGGTGCGCGGCGGCCGGCTGCCGCTGGCGGGCTGCGTGCTGCTGGTCAGCGGGCGGGCCTCGTTCGAGCTCACCCAGAAGGCGCTGATGGCCGGCCTGCCGCTGCTGGCCGCGGTGTCCGCGCCGTCCTCGCTGGCCGCCGAGCTGGCCGCGGAGTCCGGGATGACCCTGGTCGGCTTCTTGCGCGGCGAATCGATGAACGTCTACACCGGGGCGGAGCGGGTAGCCGCCTGAGCCGGCCGGCGGAAGCCGTGGCGGCGGCCCCCATCCAGCCGGCTGAGGCCGCGTTGTCGGCCACCCCCCAGCGCCGCCGGATCCGCCCGTTGACGGCGTTGAACAGCACGTCCACCACGATGCCGATGATCAGGATGACGATGATGATCGCGATGGCCGACGCCATGTCGGCCTGATCCTGGTCGTTGGTCAGCAGCACACCCAGCGACGGCTGGCCCAGGATGATCACGACGATCTCCGCCGCGATCAGGCCATGCCAGCCGAACGCCCAGCCCTGCTTGAGCCCGTTGACGAACGCGGGCAGGGTGGCCGGCATGATCACATGCCGGTACAGCGACACGCGCCGCAATCCCATCGTCTTACCCGCCCGCAGCAGCAGCGGCGGCACGTAGTCGGCCCCGGCGATCAGCCCGTTGGCGATGGCCGGCGCGGCGGTCATCACGATGACGAACAGGATCGCGCTCGTGTTGGCGCCGAACAGGATGATGGCGAACGGGACCCACACGATCGACGGCAGCGTCTGCAGGGCCGTGATCAGCGAGCCGAAGCCGGCCCGCAGGGGCCGGATCCGGGACACCAGGGCACCCACCACCGTGCCGATGACCAGCGCGATCGCGAACCCGATGATCGCGCGGCGCAACGTGGTGCCGATTGCCTGCCAGACCAGGGCGTGGTGCAGCTGGTCCCATAGGTTACGCAGCGTGGTGGCCGGGCCGGGCAGGATCGCGTGCTTGAACCCGCTGAGGTAGACCAGCTCCCAGATGGCCAGCGCGAGCACCAGGGCCAGCAGCTTGGGCCAGGTGCCCGCCCAGATCCGGGCGCCGACGCGCCGCTTACCCTGCTGCGGTGGAGCCTGGTCGAGCTGATCGAGCCCGGCCAGGGCGGCCGCGGGTTCCCGCGGTGTCTCAACGGCCATGGCGGATGATCTCCTCCCGCAGCCGGTCCTTGATCTTGATAGCCAGCCCGACGGTGTCGGCTGAGTCCATCCCGCGGGGCCGGTCGAAGCCGACTTCGAACTCTCCGATGACCCGGCCGGGGCGGCTGCTCAGCAGCACCACCCGGTCGCCGAGCCGGACTGCCTCGCGCACCTCATGAGTGACGAACACGATGGTGAGGTTGCGCCGCCGCCAGATTCCCTCGAGCACCTCGTGCAGCAGGTCCCTGGTCATCGCGTCCAGCGCGCCGAACGGCTCGTCCATCAGCAGCACGTCGGCGTCCTGGGCCAGCGCCCGGGCCAGGGCGACCCGCTGCCGCATACCGCCGGACAGCTCGTGCGGCCGCTTGTCGGCGAACGTGGTGAGCTGGACCAGGTCCAGCAGTTCCGCCACCCGCTCCCGGCGCTGCGCGCGCGGCACGCCGGCGGACCGCAGCGGCAGCTCCACGTTGCGGGCCGCGGTCAGCCACGGGAACAGCGCCGATTCCTGGAACATGAGCGAGACCCGCCGCCCGCCAGTGGAGATCTCCCCCGACGTCGGCGCGTCCAGCCCGGCGACGAGGTTCAGCAGCGTGCTCTTGCCGCAGCCGGAGGCACCGATGAGGCAGACGAACTCCCCCGGAGCTACCGAGAGAGACACCCCGTCGAGGGCCTGGAGCGCGGTGTCACCGCGGCCGAAGACCTTGGATATCTCGCTGATTTGTACCGCGGGGCCCGCGGGGGTCACCGGGGTGACCGCCGCGGGCGCCGCCCGTCGTGCGTCAATGCTCATGGGCTCACCTGTGTCTGTCCGTCGGCTTTGAGCAGGGCGTTGAGCGGGCCGAGGTCGTAGATGCCGGTCAGGTTGACCGGCTTGAGCAGGCCCACCGCCTCGGCGTGCTTGGCGTCGGTGGCCAGCGAGGAGGCGATCGGGTCATCGGTGAAGGTGATCTGCTTGAACGCCAGCGGCAGCACCGCGGACTTCAGGCCCTTGCCGGTCAGCGCGGTCAGCTCGGCGTTGGCCGCCGTCTCGGCGGCCGTCGTGCTCTGGTGGATGAAGTTGTTCGCCTCGATCTGCCCCTTCAGCAGCCCGGTCACCACGCTGGGGTGGGCGGCCAGGAAGGACTGCGCGACGACCAGGTTGGTGGTGACGAACTGGCCGCCCGGCCACAGGCTGGCCTCGTTCACCAGCACCTTGCCGCCGTCCTGCTGCATCTCGACGTCATACGGGGCCGGCTCCCAGCCGCCCGCGATCTGGCCGGACTTGAACTCCAGCACCGCGTCCGAGTTGGGCGAGATCGGGGTGATCGGCACGTCGCCGCCGCTGGTCTGCGTGGTGGTCAGCCCGTGCGACTTGAGGTAGTAGCGCAGCGCGACGTCCTGCGTGTTGCCGAGCGACGGGGTGGCCAGCTTCTGCCCCTTGAGCTGGCTGACGCTGCTGATGCTGGGCTTGACCACGAGCGCCGCGCCGCCGGACGCCGCACCAGAGATGATCTTGATGGCCTTGCCGCTGGACTTCTGCCAGGCGTTGATGGCCGGGTTGGGGCCCACGTAGGCCGCGTCCAGCTGGCCGGCCAGCAGCGCGGTGGTCTCCTGGGTGCCCGAGCTGAACACGGAGGTCTTGAGCGTGACGTTCTTGCCCAGGCTCTTGGCGAAGAAGCCTTCCTTGAGCGCGACCAGCGCCGAGGCGTGGGTGATGTTGGCCAGGAAGCCCAGGCGCAGGGTGACCGGCGCAGAAGCACTACCAGAAGAACCCGAGGAGCCCGAGGAAGCCGAGGATGACGAGCATCCGGCGGCGAGGGCGGTGACAGCTACAGCGGCTCCGGCCGCGACGAGGACCCGTCTCATTGATAACCACCTTGTCTATCAGCTTAGTATGTCGATCTGTTTGATAGGCAATGGTGATTAAACCATACCCGCGCCGGTAGCGCGCAATCCCTCTGCCACCAGGCCACCCGCCCGGCTGCGCCGGGGCTGCGCGAAGATCGCCGGACTGGTTCACCGCGGGCCGCACTGATCGGTCGATAACAACGAGAAATCTTTTCGTTACCGTGTGTTCACCCAGGCCACACGTCCCTGACCAGCGGTGCTTACCTCTTCTTAGGGTTTCGCTGCCTACGGTCAGCAGGTGAGTGATACCACCGCACCCACCTCGGGACCGAGCATCCTCGACTCACTGGACGACTCGAAGATCAGCCGGTTCCAGATCAAGATCATGTTCGTCTCGGGCATGGGCTTCTTCACCGACGCCTACGACCTCTTCGTCATCGGCATCGTGGTCTACCTGCTCAAATCGCAGTGGCACCTGTCCACCAGCCAGGTCTCGCTGCTCAACTCGATCACGCTGCTGGCCTCCGCGGTCGGCGCCCTGATCTTCGGTCGGATCGCCGACATCCTCGGCCGGAAACGCATCTACGGCTACGAGGTGCTGATCCTGGCCATCGGGGCCATCGCGTCCGCGTTCGCGCCGAACTACACGTTCCTGCTCATCTGCCGCGCCGTCCTCGGCATCGGCATCGGCGGCGACTACCCGGTCTCCGCGACGATCATGAGCGAGTACGCCGGCAAGAAGACCCGGGGGCGGATGGTCGGCGCCGTGTTCGCGAACCAGGCGGCCGGCCTCATCGTCGGCCCGCTGATCGCCTCGATCTTCCTGGCCTCCGGGCTCTCGGACAACCTCACCTGGCGGCTCCTGCTCGGCATCGGCGCCATCCCCGGCCTGGCCGTGTTCTACCTGCGCCGCCAGATCCACGAGACGCCCCGGTTCGCGATGGCGGGCGGGGCTACCGAGGAGGCCGAGGCGGCCGTGGCCGCCGCTACGGACACGGGGCCGGGCTTCTCAGCCGGGAAGGCCCCGGCCAAACCGATCGGGGAATCGAAGGCGAGGGTCCCGCAGACCGCGCTCGAGGGCTTCAGGATCCTGGCCACCAGCCGCCGCATGCTGCTGTGGCTGATCGGCGCCTCGGGCGCCTGGCTGCTGCTCGACTTCTGTTACTACGGCAACACCATCTCCACGCCGGAGATCCTGGCCCTGCTCAACCCGAAGGCCTCCGAGCTGCACAACATCCTGGTCCAGCTGCTGATCTTCGTGGTGTTCGCGGTGCCCGGGTACGTGGTGGCGATCCTGTTGCTGGACAGGACCGGGCGCAAGACCATCCAGACTCTCGGCTTCGGGATGATGGCGCTGATGTTCCTGCTGCTCGGCCTCATCCCGAGCGCGACGACCGTCGCCGCCACGTTCATCATCCTGTACGGGATCAGCTACTTCTTCACCGAGTTCGGGCCCAACACGACCACGTTCATCTACCCGTCCGAGATCTTCCCGGTGGAGGTGCGCACCACCGCCAGCGGGATCGCCGCCGGCGCGGGCAAAATGGGCGCGTTCGCCGGCGCGTATCTCTTCCCCGACATGCTCGCGTCCTCGTGGGGGCTGCGCGGGGCCGAGATCGTGGCCGGGATCGTGGCTGCGGCGGGGCTGCTGCTGACCATATTCCTGCTGCCCGAACCTAAGGGCAAGAGCCTGGAAGAGCTCTCGGAAGACGCCTACGCTCCCCCGGCCGTGCGACCGCAGGAGGCCACCGCATGACGTACCGCATTGTCGTCGGGGTGGACGGCTCGCCGCACAGCGAGGCCGCGCTGCGCTGGTCGCTCGATGAGGCGCAGGCTCGGGGCGGTTCGGTGACCGCGCTGCTCTGCTGGCAGATGCCGTTTCTGTCCATCCCGGGCACGTTCGACCGCGAGGAACTCGAGCGGTCCTACAAGAAGTACGTCAACGAGATCGTCAGCGCGGTCGCGCCCTCGCCCCTGGTGCCGCTGCTCACCCTGGTGGCCGAGGGCGATCCGGCCGAATCGCTGATCATCGCGGCCAAGGACGCCGAACTGCTGGCCGTGGGCACCCGGGGCCGGTCCCCGTTCGCCGGCCTCGTGCTCGGCTCGGTCAGCCAGCGCTGCGCGGCCGCCGCGACGTGCCCGGTCGTCCTGATCAAGGTGCCTGGCCAGCCGCCGCCGGGCTAGCGGTGCGGGCATGAGGTCCCCGGCCGCCGGGCCGTTAGCCCGGCGGCCGGCGGCTCAGCTGTCCCCGGGCGTTTGGATGTCAATGCCCACCACCGACGGGTATTTTTGCAGGCACTGTTCGAGCTCGGCGATCTGCGCGTTGCTCGCGTTGTCCACCCGGTAGCTGACGTCATACAGAAGGTCTGAGGCCTTGTGATCGGTCGGCAGCGCTTCTGGCCTGGCCTGAGGTATGTGCGAGCAGGCCGCCCGGACCTGCATCCGGATGGAGTTCGGCGTCCCGTTCTGGAACTGGACCACCGCCAGCTGCTTGCCCAGCGCGGCGTCGAACTGAGCGCATCCGGTGACGGCCAGCAGCCCGCCCGCCAGCAGCAGGCTGGCGGCGGCGCGCCACGCGGTTTGGCCACGGGGAGATCGGTGCACGGTGCACAGCTTATGCCGGCACGCCCTACGATCAGGCAGTGCAGCCCCAGCCTGGAGGTACCGTGCCTGCCCTGATCGAGGACTACGCGCTCATCGGCGACATGCAGTCGGCGGCGCTGGTCAGCCGGGACGGCTCGGTGGACTGGCTGTGCCTGCCGCGGTTCGACTCCGCCGCCTGCTTCGCCGCGCTGCTCGGCACGGACCGCAACGGCCACTGGCGGATTGCCCCGTCGGGCTCCGGCCGCGGGGACCCGTTGGGCTCCGGCCCCGCGGACGCCGCGCAGGCCAGCCGGCGCTACCAGCCGGACTCTCTGATCCTGGAGACCGACTGGCAGACGGCCACCGGCTCGGTCCGGGTCACCGACTTCATGCCGCCGCGGGACGGCCTGCCGCTGGCCCTGGTGCGCATCGTCGAGGGCCTGGCCGGCTCGGTCGAGCTGGACTGCACGCTGGTGGTCCGGTACGGCTACGGCCAGGTGCTGCCCTGGATGCGGCGGGCCGAGGGCCAGCTGTCCGGGGTGGCCGGCCCGGACTCGGTCTGGCTGGCCACCCCCGTCGCGCTGACCGGGCGGGGCTTCACCCACCAGGCCACGTTCACCGTCCGGGCGGGCGAGCGGGTGCCGTTCGTGCTCAGCTACATGCCGTCGCACGAGGGCACCCCCGACGTGCTCGACCCGCACCAGGCGCAGGCCACCACGGCCAAGTTCTGGGCCGACTGGGTGTCCCGGTGCACCTACCAGGGTGCCTACCGGGAGCCGGTGGTCCGGTCCCTGATCACCCTCAAGGCGCTCACGTACCAGCCCACCGGGGGCATCGTGGCCGCCGCCACCACCTCGCTGCCGGAAGACCTCGGCGGGGTCCGCAACTGGGACTACCGCTACTGCTGGCTCCGGGACGCCACCATCACCCTGGAGGCGCTGCTGCGCACCGGGTACACCGAGGAGGCGTTCGCCTGGCGGGCCTGGCTCGCCCGGGCCATCGCGGGCGACCCGGGTGACGTGCAGATCATGTACGGGGTGGCGGGCGAGCGCCGGCTGGCCGAGTGGGAGGCGGACTGGCTGCCCGGGTACCAGAACTCGGTGCCGGTGCGGATCGGCAACGCCGCGGTGAACCAGCGCCAGCTGGACGTGTACGGCGAGGTCATCGACGCGCTGACGCTCGGCCGGGAGTCCGGCATCGCGGTGGACCGGCACGCCTGGTCGCTGCAGCGGGCGCTGCTCGGCTTCCTGGAGAAGCACTGGAACGAGCCGGACGAGGGCATCTGGGAGGTGCGCGGCCCACGGCGGCACTTCGTGCATTCCAAGGTGATGGCGTGGGTCGCCTTCGACCGCGCGGTGCGCATCACGGAGGACGGCCTGCCCGGCCCGGCCGCCCGCTGGCGGGACATCCGCGACGAGATCCGCCGGCAGATCTGCGAGCAGGGCTACAACGCGGAGCGCGGCGCGTTCACCCAGTACTACGGCTCGGCGCAGCTGGACGCCGCCGTGCTGCTGATCCCGGAGGTGGGCTTCCTGCCGCCGGACGACCCGCGGGTCATCTCCACCGTGGAAGCCATCCAGCGCGAGCTGGTCAGCGACGGGCTGGTGCGCCGGTACCAGCTGGCCCCCCAGGGCGCGGGCGAGCAAAGCCCGGACGGCCTGCCGGGCAGCGAAGGCGCGTTCCTGGCCTGCAGCTTCTGGCTGGCCAACGCGCTGCACATGATCGGCCGGGACGACGAGGCGGCCGAGCTGTTCGAGCGGCTGCTCGCGCTGCGCAACGACGTCGGCCTGCTCAGTGAGGAGTACGACCCCCGGTACCAGCGCCAGGTCGGCAACACGCCACAGGCGTTCAGCCATGTGCCGCTCATCCAGACCGCGCTCAACCTGGACCAGCACGCGGGCGCGCACCCCCGCGCCGCGACGGCAGACGGGCCGCCGGACGGCCAGCGGCACGGGCGCTCGTGACGGCCGGTCCCAACAACGCTGGGGTCGCCAGGTCGCCCAGCGCATCCACGCAGTCGCCGCGACCGCACATCCTGGTCGTCAACGGCCGGAAGGTGCGGCAGCCGGTGTTCGTCATCGGCGCGCCCTGCTCCGGGACGGATCTGCTGGCCCGGTCGCTGAAGCGGTCCGACGGGTTCCACCTCACCCTGGGCCAGCGCGGGATCATCCCGGTGGTGCAGGCGTTCGCCCGGCGGCCGTCGATCTCCCGCGGCCGGCCGGAGGCGGCCGCCACCGTGCTCCGCGACGCTTTCGCACAGGCCTGGCAGGTGACCGCGGACTGCTGCCTGGGCTGCACCCAGCAGTGCCGCCAGGCCGGCGGCCTGGACGGCGTGGGCCCGTGCGTCAGCCAGCAGGCCGTGCTCCGCTACGGCGACGCCAGCCCGGACCTGATGTACTGCGTGGACGTGCTGCTCGACGCGTTCCCCGACGCGCGGGTGCTGCAGATCATCCGGGACGGCCGGGACGCGGTGGCCGGGATGCTGGCCGACCCGTCGGTGCTGGCCTGGTTCAAGCCGGGTTTCGTCGACACCGGCGCGGAGTTCCCGCACCCGCTGCTCGGCCTGGAGAAGGAAGCCGACCGCGCGGCCTGGCCCGGGCTGTCCATGACGGCCAAGTGCGCGATGCGCTGGCGGGGCAGCGTCCGGCAGATGGCCCGGCTGCGCGCCCGGCTGGCCGCGGAGCAGCTGGTCACGTTCCGCTACGAGGACGTGATCCGGCAGCCCGCCGACGCGGCCGCCGCCATCTCCGACTTCCTGGCCGCCCCGGTGCGCATCCTGGAACCGCCCGCGCCGGGCCGCCCGTCGCTGGCCGAGCCGGGGTCCTGGCGCCGGGTGCTGCTGCCCGCGCAGGCCGCGGAGATCGAGGCGGTGGCCGGCGACGAGCTACGCCGGGTCGGCTACGGCGGCTGACAGTCTGGCCGTGGTCGCGGGCTCCTGGCCGGCGAACTGGGTGTGGTACAGCTCGGCGTACAGGCCGCCCGCGGCCAGCAGCTCGTGGTGCGTGCCACGCTCGGCGACCCGGCCCTCGTCGATGACCAGGATCTGGTCCGCCTCCCGGATGGTGGACAGCCGGTGCGCGATGACCAGCGACGTCCGCCCGGTCAGCGCGGTCTTCAGCGCGGCCTGCACGGCCACCTCCGACTCCGAGTCCAGGTGCGCGGTGGCCTCGTCGAGGACCACCACGGACGGCGCCTTGAGCAGCAGCCGGGCGATGGCCAGCCGCTGCTTCTCGCCGCCGGACAGCCGGTAGCCGCGGTCCCCCACGACGGTGTCCAGGCCGTCGGGCAGGCCCGCCACCAGGTCCCAGATCTGCGCCGCCTGGCAGGCGGCGATCAGCTGCTGCTCGGTGGCCTCTTCCTGGGCGTACAGCAGGTTGGCCCGGATCGTGTCGTGGAACATGTGCGCGTCCTGGGTGACCACGCCCACCGCGTCATGCAGTGACTGCAACGTGACGTCGCGCAGATCCTGACCGCCGACGCGTACCGTGCCCTCGTCCGGGTCGTACAGCCGCGACACCAGGGCGGTGATCGTGGTCTTGCCCGCGCCGGACGGCCCGACCAGCGCGGTGAGCTGCCCGGGCGGGGCGGTGAAGCTGATGTCCCGGAGCACCGGCTGGCCCGGCCCGTCCTGCTCGGGCACCGGCAGCGCGATCGACTCCAGCGAGGCCAGCGACACTTCGCTGGCCCGCGGGTAGCGGAACGACACCCGGTCGAACTCGATGTCGGGCGCCGCGGCGCCCTCGGCGGCGCGCAACGGCACCGCGTCCGGCTTCTCCGCGATCAGCGGCTTCAGGTCGAGCACCTCGAACACCCGGTCGAAGCTGACCAGCGCGGTCATCACGTCCACCTGCACGTTGGACAGCGCGGTGATCGGCCCGTACAGCCGGCTCAGCAGCGCGGTCAGCGCGACGAGCGTGCCGAGCTGGAACGCGCCCCGGATGACCAGCACCCCGCCGACCCCGTAGGTGGCCGCGGTGGCCATCGAAGCCAGCAGGGCCAGCGCGATGAACAGGGTGCTGCCGTACATCGCGGTGACCACGCCGATGTCCCGGACCCGGGCGGCCCGGCCGCGGTAGGCGTCGCTCTCCCGCCGCGGGTTGCCGAACAGCTTGACCAGCATGGCGCCGGCCACGTTGAACCGCTCGGTCATGGTCGACCCGAGCTCGGCGTCCAGCTGCATGGACTCCCGGGTGTACCGCTGCAGCCGCCGGCCGACCAGCCGGGCCGGGATGACGAAGACCGGCAGGAGCACCAGCGAGATGACGGTGACCAGCCAGGACAGGCTGAACATGGTGATCAGCACCAGGATCAGCGTCAGCGCGTTGGACACGATGGAGGACAGCGTCGAGGTGATGGCCGACTGTGCGCCGATCACGTCACTGTTCAGCCGGCTGACCAGCGAGCCGGTCTGGGCCCGGGTGAAGAACGCGATCGGCTGCTGCTGCACGTGCCCGAACACCTCGGTGCGCAGATCGTAGATCAGCCCTTCACCGACCCGCGCGGAGAACCAGCGCTGGCCGAACGTGAGCAGAGCGCTGAACAGCGCGATCCCCGCGGTGATCCCCGCCACCTCGAGCACCAGGCCGGTGTTCCGGGCCAGGATGCCGTTGACGATGTTCTTGAGCAGCAGCGGCACGGCCACGGTGGCCACCGCGGCCAGCGCCGCCATAGCCAGGAAGACGGTCAGTTCCAGCCGGTACGGCCTGGCATAGCCCGCGATCCTGCGCACGGTCCCGGGCTTGATCCGCTGCTGCGTGACCGACGGGTCCCGGGAGAACCCCCGCATCGCGTGCCAGTTCGCTGCGTACATGAGCGGAGCAACCCTTCACGGCCGCGGGATCTTCCCGACTCTGCTGATAGCGAAAGGCTAAGCCCCAGCCAGCCGGTCCCGTTGCAGCGCGGCCTGGATCCGGCGCTCGGCCGCCGCCTGCTCCGCGGCGTCGTGCCCGGGCGCCTGGCGGAGCAGTTCCTTGGTCGCCCGGGCCACCGCCGGCTGCACCGTGAGCAGCGCGGCCACCAGGTCACCCACCGCGCCGTCCAGGTCCGTGCCGGGCACCACCAGTTCGGCCAGCCGCAGCCGGGCCGCTTCCGCGGCGCCCACCGTGCGGCCGGTCAGGCACAGCTCCAGCGCGCGCGGCAGGCCGACGATGTCCACCAGCGGCTTGGTCCCGGTCAGGTCCGGCACCAGGCCGAGCTGCGGCTCCTTCATGCACAGCTGCGCGTCGTCGGCCAGGATGCGCAGGTCGCAGGCCAGCGCGAGCTGGAAGCCGCCGCCGATGGCGTGCCCGTGCACCGCGGCCACCGACGTGATGGCCGGGTTGCCCAGCCAGCTGAACCCGTCCTGGCAGGACGCGATCCACTCCTCGAACCCGGGGCTGGCCGGGCTGGGCAGCGGATCCTCGCCGGGCACGCCGTCCGGCGAGAACAAGCGGAGGTCGATGCCGGCGGAAAAGGACGGGCCCGCCCCCCGCACCACGACCACGCGCACCGCTGGCGGCAGGGTTTGGCCGATCGCCGCCAGGCCATGCCACATCGCCGGGGTCATCGCGTTGCGCCGCGCGGCGCGGTCCAGGGTGATGGTGACCGCGCCCGGCGCAGGCGCATCGACGTCCACCCGCAGGCCAGCGCGGGCGAGGCCGATGTCAGTGCCGGTCAGCGCTTGGCCCGCGCCTTGCCCCGGGTGGCCCCACCGCGGCCGCGCAACGAAACCCCGTTTTCCGACAAGATACGGTGCACGAAGCCATAGGACCGGCCGGTTGCGGCGGCCAGCGACCGGATGCTCTCGCCCGCGTCATACCTCTTCTTCAGGTCCGACGCGAGCTTGGTGCGGTCGGCACCGGTGACCCTGGTGCCTTTCTTGAGGGTCTCGGTCACGCGTACCTCCCGTGAACTGAAGTGACCGCTGCGTTACGTCCCACTCATGATCACGCATCGGTAGCGGATCGGCTACCTACATCCGGGTAAGTGATCACTACTTTTTCGCCCAGCCCCGCGTTGCCCGTCACGCTAGGGTCACCAGGTCCGCCAGCCCCTCGCTCCAGGTGTCCTCCACGCCGTCGGGCAGCAGGATGACCCGCTCCGGGGACAGCGCCTCGACCGCCCCCTCGTCGTGGGTGACCAGCACGATCGCACCCTGGTAGCGGCGCAGCGCGGCCAGGATCTCGTCCCGGCTGGCCGGGTCCAGGTTGTTGGTCGGCTCGTCCAGCAGCAGCACGTTGGCCCCGGACACCACCAGCAGGGCGAGCGCGAGCCGGGTCTTCTCCCCGCCGGACAGCACGCTGGCCGGCTTGTCCACCGCGTCGCCGGAGAACAGGAACGAGCCCAGGATGCGCCGCTGCTCGGGGTCGAGCAGGTCCGGCGCGGCGGCACGCATGTTCTCCAGCACGGTGCGCTGGCCGTCCAGCGTCTCGTGCTCCTGCGCGTAGTAGCCGAGGCGCAGGCCGTGGCCGGGGGTGACCTCGCCGGTGTCCGGCTTCTCCTGGCCGGCCAGCAGCCGCAGCAACGTGGTCTTGCCCGCCCCGTTCAGGCCGAGCACCACGATCCTCGCCCCCCGGTCCACCGCCACGCTGACGTCGGTGAACACCTCGAGCGAGCCGTACGACTTGGACAGGCCGGCCGCGGCCAGCGGGACCCGCCCGCACGGCGCCGGATCGGGGAAGCGCAGCCGGGCCACCCGCTGCGGGGCCCGCTCGGCCGCCACCCCGGCGAGCAGCCGCTCGGCGCGCCGCTGCATGCCCTGGGCCGCCCTGGCCTTGGTCGCCTTGGCCCGCATCTTGTCCGCCTGCGCCTGCAGCGAGGCGGCCTGCCGGCTCGCGTTGGCGTGCTCGCGGCGGCGGCGCCGCGCGTCGGTCTCCCGCTGCTGCAGGTAGGCCTGCCAGCCCACGTTGTAGATGTCCAGCTGGTGGGTGTCCGCGTCCAGGTAGAACACCTTGCTGACCAGCGCCTCGAGCAGCGCGGTGTCGTGGCTGATCACCACCAGCCCGCCGCGGAACGCGCGCAGGTGGTCGCGGAGCCAGGTCACCGAGTCGGCGTCCAGGTGGTTGGTGGGCTCGTCGAGCAGCAGCGTCTGCGCGTCGGCGAACAGGATCCGGGCCAGCTCGACCCGGCGCCGCTGCCCGCCGGACAGCGTTTCCAGCGGCTGGGCCAGCACCCGGTCGGGCAGCCCGAGGCTGGACGCGATCGAGGAGGCCTCCGCCTCGGCGGCGTAGCCGCCCAGCATGGCCAGCCGCTCCTCGAGCTGCCCGTAGCGGCGTACCGCGGCGTCCCGCCGGCTCGGCGCGCCGTCGGACATCTGCTGTTCCGCAGCCCGCATCCCGGCCCGCAGCTCGTCCAGGCCACGCCCGGACAGCACCCGGTCCAGGGCCAGCCCGCCCAGATCACCGGACCGGGTGTCCTGCGGCAGGTAGCCGATGCGCTCGCCGCGGCGCACCGTGCCGGCGGCCGGCTGCGCCTCCCCCGCCAGCACCCGGGCCAGCGTGGTCTTGCCCGCGCCGTTCCGGCCGACCAGGCCGACCTTGTCCCCGGGCCCGATCTGGAAACTGGCCCCGGCCAGCAGCAGCTGCGCGCCAGCGCGCAGCTCCAGGCCGGACGCGGCGATCATAACCACTCCAACAGCGCGAAAGGGGAAGCGGCGATGCCGCGGGGCCGCCCTCCAGCCTACGTGGTCTTGCCACCAGCGGGTTCGGTGAGCTGGATGCGGATGGCGCGGAACAGCCGCGGCGTGTCCTTCAGCACCACCAGCCGGGGATCGGGCACGGTGAGGAACCGGTCCACCGCGAGATCGAAGTACGGCTGCAGCCGCGGGTCCTCGCGCAGCCCGGCCATCGCACGCCGGTCCCCACCCAGCACTACCGCGTCCAGCGGGCCGCCGTACCGGCCGAACACCCTCACCGCGGTGTCCGCCGCCGCGGTGAGCGCCTCGGTCGCCTGCTTGTCCCGGCGCCGGGCGAAGCGGTGCTGGGACTGGCCGCCGGCCGCGCTGCGCCCGTGCACCAGCCGCGAGCCCACCTTGGAGTCGGCCAGCCGCGGCGGGGCGCCGGTGAACACGCCGGCCGCGTAGCCGCCCAGCCGGACCAGCAGCACGCCGACGGTGCGGTCCGCGGCGGCGTGCGCCGCGATCCGGTGCGCCTGCCGGACCACGGCCCGTACCGTGCCGGGCGGCGGCTCGGTCCCCGGCTCACCCGCGGCCAGCGGCGGGAACGGCGGGTAGCAGGCCGCGGCCGCGCCGTCCGCCGCGCGGAACAGCACCACGTCCGGCCCCGCCTCGAGGCCGAGCGGGCCGCCGTGCCGGTCGGCCAGCCCGGCGATCCAGCCGGCGAACCGCTCCGGGCTCACCTCGATCCAGCGCGGCCGCGCACCCTCTAGCACAGAAGTTTAGAATAGCCCAGAAACAACAACCCCAGGGTTAACTGTCGGGCGGCTCCCCATGACGCTGAACCAGCTGCGCACGTTCCTGGCCGTGGCCGAGACCGGCTCCGTCCGCGCGGCCGCCCAGCAGCTGGTGGTGACCCAGGCCGCGGTGTCCGCCTCGCTGGCCGCGCTGCAGAAGTCGCTCGGCGTGCCACTGCTCCAGCCGGACGGCCGCGGGCTGCGGCTGACCGGGGCCGGCCAGGCCTACGCGGATTACGTCCGGCGCATCCTCGGGCTGCTGGACGAGGCCCGGCTGGCCGCCGCGGCCGCCGCCGACCCGGAGCGCGGCGAGCTGCGCATCGCCGCGGTCACTACGGCGGCCGAGCAGATCGCGCCCGGACTACTGGGCGGCTTCCGGTCCCGGCATCCACGGATGGGCGTTCGGCTAGAGGCGGGGAATCGGGAACGGGTCCGCGCGCTGCTCGACCGGCACCAGGTGGACCTGGTGCTCGGCGGCCGGCCCGAGCCGGGCTGGGAGGTCCGGGTGCTGGCCGTCCGCCCGCACCAGCTCGTGGTGGTGGCCGCGCCCGGGCTGGCCGCCGACGCGCTCGAAGCCAGCGGCGGCCTCCTGCCCTGGCTGGCCCGGCAGGCCTGGCTGCTCCGCGAGCCCGGCTCGGGCACCCGGGCCGCCACCGACGCGCTGCTGACCGAACTGGACATCACCCCGCCGGCCCTGATGGTCGGCTCCAACGGGGCCATCCGCGGCTCGGCCAGCGTGGGCCTGGGCGTCACCCTGGTGTCCCGGGACGCGGTGGCCGCCGAGCTGGCCGACGGCCGGCTGAGCGAGCTCCCGGTCCCGGGCACGCCGCTGCATCGCGACTGGTACCTGGTCGCCCATCCGGGCCCGCTGCCACCAGCGGGCGACCGCCTGCTCGAGCACGTGCTCGGCCACGGCGGCTTCCGTCCGCCAACTGTTAACTCTAAGCTTTAGAGTCCATGCCAAACTCTCAATAGACGACCGGCATCCCGGCTGGCAGGGTGAAGACGACAGCACCGCACCCGACGCCGGAGGAACCATGGAGCGCTGGAACGCGGGCGTGATCCCGTACGCCCAGATGGGCTACTACGCGCCGGACTACGTGCCCAAGGACACCGACGTGCTGGCCGCGTTCCGGATCACCCCGCAGCCCGGGGTGCCGCCCGAGGAGGCCGGCGCGGCGGTGGCCGGCGAGTCGTCCACCGCCACCTGGACCGTGGTGTGGACCGACCAGCTCACCGCCTACGAGCACTACCAGGCCAAGTGTTACCGGGTTGACCCGGTGCCCGGCCGGGACGGCGAGTACATCGCCGCCATCGCGTACGACATCGACCTGTTCGAGGAAGGCTCGATCGCCAACCTCACGTCGTCCATCATCGGCAACGTGTTCGGCTTCAAGGCGCTCAAGGCGCTGCGCCTGGAGGACATGCGGATCCCGCTGGCCTACGTCAAGACGTTCCAGGGCCCGCCGCACGGCATCGTGATGGAACGCGAGTACCTGAACAAGTACGGCCGGCCGCTGCTCGGCGCGACGACCAAGCCCAAGCTGGGGCTGTCCGCGCGGAACTACGGCCGGGTGGTCTACGAGGCGCTGCGCGGCGGGCTCGACTTCACCAAGGACGACGAGAACATCAACTCGCAGCCGTTCATGCGCTGGCGGGACCGGTACCTGTTCACGATGGAGGCGGTGCACCGGGCCGAAGAGCGGACCGGCGAGATCAAGGGCCACTACCTGAACGTGACCGCGGCCACCATGGAGGACATGTACGAGCGCGCCGAGTTCGCGAGGGACCTGGGCAGCGTGATCATCATGGCCGACCTGACCGTGGGCTACACGGCGCTGCAGTCGCTGTCCCGCTGGGCTCGCCGCAACGGGGTCCTCCTGCACCTGCACCGGGCCGGCCACGGCACCTACACCCGGCAGAAGGCGCACGGGGTGAGCTTCCGGGTCATCGCCAAGTGGTGCCGGCTGATCGGCGTGGACCACCTGCACGCCGGCACGGTGGTCGGCAAGCTGGAAGGCGACCCGGCCATGGTGCGCGGCTACTACGACACGCTGCGCGGCGCGCAGGTGCCGGCCGACCTGGGCCACGGCCTGTACTTCGACCAGGACTGGGGCTCGCTGCCGGCCACCATGCCGGTCGCCTCCGGCGGCATCCACGCCGCCCAGATGCCGCAACTGCTCGGCTATCTCGGCGAGGACGTGGTGCTCCAGTTCGGCGGCGGCACCATCGGCCACCCGATGGGCATCGCGGCGGGCGCCACCGCCAACCGGGTGGCCGTGGAGGCGATGATCAAGGCGCGGAACGAGGGCCGGGATTACCGGCGCGAGGGCGAGCGGATCCTGGCCGACGCGGCCAGGCTCTGCCAGCCGCTGCAGGTGGCCCTGGACACCTGGGGTGACATCACCTTCAACTACGAGTCCACCGACACGCCCGACGTCGTCGCCACCCCTTCCTGACCGGAGCAGCCGAGATGCGGATCACCCAGGGCACCTTTTCCTACCTGCCGGACCTGACCGACGATGAGATCGCCGCGCAGCTGCAGTACGCGGTGGACCAGGGCTGGGCCGTCGCGGTGGAGTTCACCGACGACCCGCACCCGCGCAACGTGCTGTGGGAGATGTGGGGCCTGCCCATGTTCGACATCGCCGACGCGGCCGCGGGCTGCCGCGAGGTCGCGGCCTGCCGCCGCGCCTACCCGGAGCAGTACGTCCGGGTGTCGGCGTACGACGCCAGCCTGGGCCGGCAGACCACCGCGCTCAGCTTCATCGTGCAACGGCCGGCCAGCGAGCCCGGCTTCCGGCTGGACCGGCAGCAGGCCGCTGACCGCCGGATCCACTACTCTCTCCACCCCTACGCGGCCGAACGCCCCTCCGGCGACCGGTACGCCAGCAACGGGATGGGTCAGCCCGGATGAGCAAGCCGGCTCCGCGCGGCTTCGGGATGCCGCGCCCGGCCGCCGGCGGGCCAGCCGGGGAAGCCGGGGAAGCCGGCGAGCCAGCCGGGGAGCCCGGCCCGCCCCCGCTGGCCGCCGGAGACACCGTCGAGCTCAGCGAGGAGCAGCAGGCGCAGCGGCTGTCCCAGATGCTCGACGAGTTCGACCGCGAGTTCGTCGGCCTGGCCCCGGTCAAGGCCCGGGTCCGGGAGATCGCCGCGCTGCTGCTGGTGGACCGGCTCCGGCAGCGCTACGGGCTGACGTCGTCGCGGCCCAGCCTGCACATGTGCTTCACCGGCAGCCCGGGCACCGGCAAGACCACGGTGGCCATGCACATGGGCGCGCTGCTCCGCGAGCTCGGCTACCTGCGCACCGGCCAGCTGGTCAGCGTGACCCGGGACGACCTGGTCGGGCAGTACGTCGGGCACACCGCACCGAAGACGAAAGAGGTGCTGAAGCGGGCCATGGGCGGCGTGCTGCTCATCGACGAGGCCTACTACCTGTACCGGCCGGAGAACGAGCGGGACTACGGCCAGGAGGCCATCGAGATCCTGCTCCAGTTCATGGAGGCCAACCGGGAGGACCTGGTCGTCATCCTGGCCGGCTACGCGGACCGGATGGACGTGTTCTTCCGGTCCAACCCCGGGATGGCCTCCCGGGTGGCGCACCACATCGACTTTCCCGACTTCACCCTGGACGAGCTGATCCAGATCGCGGCGCTGCTGCTGGACCGGGAGCAGTACCAGCTCTGCCCCGCCGCCCAGGCGGCGTTCCGCGAATACGTCGGGCTGCGCATGCAGCAGCCGCGGTTCGCCAACGCGCGCAGCATCCGGAACGCCATCGACCGGATGCGGCTGCGCCAGGCCCGCCGCCTGGTCGCGGCGGGCGGCCGGATCGGCCGGGCCGACCTGATGCAGATCAGCGACGCCGACGTGCGGGCCAGCCGGGTCTTCGCGCGCTAGTTGCACGGCCAGCAGGTTAAATAACAAGTTAAGGCAGGTCAGGAAGGGACCAGGACGCCCGGCTCAGCCGCGGTCGTGGAGGGTCACCTGGTAGCCGTCGGGGTCCGCGAACGTGAAAGTGCGGCCGAACGGCCCGTTGACGGGCGCTGAGACGATCGTCGTGCCGGCGGCGGCGAGGGCGTCGTGGATGTCCTGCGCGTCGGGGGCGTGCAGCCACAGCGCCATCCCCTGGCCCGGCTGCGCGATCGCGTCCAGGTCGGTGCCCGCGACGACGTCGCGGACGGCGAACGCGATCGGCTTGGTGCCGAACACGACGGCGTGCGGCGGTCCTGCGTCGGAGCGCTTCAGCCCCAGGTACCGCTCGTAGAAAGCGGCGGAACGCTCCAGGTCGCGCACCTGCAGTGAAATGAAGTCGGGTCCGGTGACGGCCACGATTCTTACCCCCTCATGGTATGTCAGTCTTCTGACACACCCCAATGTATGTCAGAATACTGACATGAGTCAAGGCGGGCCCGGAATCGAGCTGGACACATCGCTGGGGTACATGCTGAAGGCGGCCGCGAGCGCCCTGCACTCCGCCCTGGAGGCCGTGCTGAGGCCGCTTGGCATGACGATCACCCACTACGCCTGCCTGGAGCTGCTTGCCCAGCGACCGGGCCTGTCCAACTCCGAGCTTGCCCGCGGCGCCTTCGTCACCCGGCAGTCGATGAATGTGCTCCTGCAGGCCCTCGAACGCCAGGGACTCGTTGCCCGCCCGGCACAGGCACCCGTCGGCAGGGCCCTGCCGACCGAGCTGACCGCCCGCGGGCGCCGCCAGCTTAAGGTGGCCAGCGCCGTGGTTCGCCGCGTCGAGCAAGACATGCTGGCCAATCTGGATGCCAGTGAACAAGATCAGATGCGGCGCCTGCTCACTGCATGCATCGCCGCACTGACTGAACCGCCCGCAACTGCCACTACCAGCGCCGCCAGGCCCTCGCCGTCACCTGATTACGAAGTGACGCTGGATCGCTAGCCGCGGTCCTTGTGTGGTGGTACCAGGTCGTGGTCGAACGCGAACACCACGGCCGCGGCGCGATCGCGCAGGCCCAGCTTGGCGAACAGGTGATTGATATGCGTCTTCACCGTTCCCTCGCCGACGAACAGCGCGGCGGCGCAGTTCCTCGGTCGCGCGGACGCCGTCCATCCGGGGCATCCGCACGTCCATCAGGATCACGTCGGCCGCGGCGGGCCCGGCCGACGCGGCCACCGGCAGTGTGGCCTGCACCAGCCAGCCCCGGCCGCCCGGCCCGGCCTGGCAGCTTCCGCCCAGCGACTCGGCGCGCTCGCGCATGCTGAGCAGGCCCATCCCGGTGCCGGTGCCCGGCGGCGCCGCGCTGTCCACGGCCAGCCGGACCGCGTCCACGGCGACGGCCAGCCGGACCGTGGTGGGCGCGCCGGGCGCGTGCTTAGCCGCGTTGGTCAGCGCCTCCTGCACGATGCGGTACACGGCCAGGCCGGTGGTGGCGGGCAGCCGGCCGGGGTCGCCGTCGACGGTAAGCGTGACGTCCGCGCCGGGCGGCCGGCAAGCCAGCCAGCCCACCGCGCCGTGGCGCGACCCGGGCCAGCGCCGGCCCGGCCGGTGCCGCCGCCACTGGCGCGGGCAGGTCCGCGCACAGCGGGGCCAGGTCGCCGTAGGTCACCGCTTGGTAGGCCTGCGCCATGCGCTGCTCGAACTCGTCCATCCGCAGCCGGCCGTCCGCCACCGCGCCGCGCAACCGGTCCACGACCTGCTGCCGGTCCTGGTCCGAGGCCCGCATCTGCTGCCGGTCGTCCATCCCGCGCACCTCCGCCCGATCGCTACGCCCGTACTGGACGCACACCCATCGTCGCGATCCGGCCACCCGGACGCATCAACCCGTGGTTAGAGGTTGCGAGTCCGGTTCGTCGAGCACGGCGAGCAGGAGCCCGCCGATCAGGGCCATGTTCTTGTGGAAGTGGATCCGCTGCTGCTTGCGTTCCGCCGGGTCCTCGATCGTCCAGTACGGGTGCCCGGCCAGGGTGGTGGGCACCAGCGAGGCGGCCAGCACCGCGGCGGACAGCCGCGGGGGCCGGCCCAGCGCCAGCATGGCGCCGGCCGCCACCTGCACGGCCGCGTTGGCCCGCACCAGCAGTTCGTCGTCGTCGGGCAGCGGGACCCGGGCGCGGATCGCGGCCAGCACCGGGCCGGCCAGCTCCACCCGGACCCCGGGCGCCCGCAGCGCGTCGAAGCCGAGCAGGATGTAGGTCGATCCGGTCAGCGCGCGGGCCGCCGGGCGCAACGGGGCCAGCACCCGGTTGAATGTTGTCATCTCCGCCTCGCTACGGTCCGGAAACGTTCCGTCGGCAGGACTGTAACGCCTTTTGCGTTGCGCCATCTGTCCCGGTCTAGGGTGACCCCATGGGGCTGCGGGTACGGATTGGCGTCTTGGCCGTGCTGACCGTTTTGTCGGGTGGCACGGCGGCCTGCTCGGTCACCTCGGCAGCGGTCCCAGCTCGCACCGCCCACCCTGCGCCGGCCGCCACCGGCCGGCCACCGGCCGCCGCGGCGCTGGCCACCCCCACGCCATCCACCCCGGCCCCGTCCCGGCCCGCGGGGCCGGCCCTCCAGGTGACCGGCGCACCAACCGGGGTCAAGGCGAAGGGCGCGCTGCTGGCCGACGCGGCCACCGGCCAGGTGCTGTGGGGCCGGGATGAGACCACGCCGCGGCCGATGGCCAGTGTCACCAAGGTGATGACCGCCCTGCTGGTGCTGCAAAGCAACCGCCTCGGCGAGAAGATCAGGGTGCCGGAGGCTGCGTTCAAGTACGCCTGGAAGTACGGCGGCGAAACCGCGGGACTGCACCCAGGCGACGTGCTCACCACCAAGGAATTGCTGGCCGCGCTGCTGCTGCCGTCCGGCGCCGACGCGGCCTACACGCTGGCCAGCGCATACGGCCCTGGGCTGAGCGCGTTCGTGGCCCGGATGAACACGGTGGCGGCCCGGCTGGGCCTGCGGGACACCCACTTCGCCTCGCCGGACGGGCTGCCCTACCCGACCGAGAAATCGACCTACTCCACGCCGTACGATCTGGTCCAGCTCGGCCGGATCGCGATGCGCTACCCGGCGTTCCGGTCGATCGTGGACCGGGAGTTCTATCACCTGAGCAAGGGGCCCGGGCATCACCAGTACTGGTGGGACAACACCGACGCGCTGATCGGCTTCTACCCGGGCGCCGTCGGGATCAAGGACGGCTACACCGACACCGCCGGGCACTGCCTGCTGTTCGAGGCGGTCCGGCGCGGCCGGGCGCTGATCGGGGTGGTGCTGCACAGCCCGGCCACCGGCGTGGCGGCCGGTGCGCAGGCGGCCGAGCAGATGCTGACCTGGGGCTTCAGGCTCCGGACTGAGCGGCGGGCAGGAACGGGATAGTCAGCCGCACGGTCGTGCCGCGGCCCGGGGTGGCGGCCAGGTCGAGGCGGCCGCCCAGCAGTTCGGCCCGCTCGCGCATGCCGGCCAGGCCGAACCCGGTCGGCCCGGGCCCGCTGGGCGCGGCGGCGTCGAAGCCGGCCCCGTCGTCGGCCACCTCCAGCACGACCCGGTCCTTGTGCCGCAGCAGCCGCACCCGCACCGACTGCGCGTCGGCGTGCTTGGCCACGTTCTGCAGGGCTTCCTGCGCGGTCCGGTACACCGCCGTCTCGGCGTGCTCGGCCATCCGCAGCTCGGCCGCCTCCACCTGCACGTCCAGCGTGGGAAACGAGTGGGCCAGGCTGTCCAGGCTGGCCGCCAGGCCGAGGTCGTCGAGCACCGGCGGGCGCAGCCCGGCGATGGCCGACCGGGCCTCGTCCAAGGCGGCGGCGGCCAGTTCCTGGGCCCGGGCCACCTGCTCCGCGGCCACCGCGGGCTCGGCCGGGATCGCGTCGGCCGCCGCCGACAGGTGGAAGAACAGGCTGACGATGCGCTGGCTGATGCCGTCGTGGATGTCGCCGGCCAGCCGCCGCCGCTCGTGCTCCAGCCATTCCACGGTCCGCTCGGCGAACCGCTCCAGCGCCTCCTCCCGCTCGGCCAGCCGCCGGTGCAGCCGCGCGTTCTCGATCGCCCCGGCCACCAGGCCGGCCACCGAGCGGAGCAGCTCCACGTCGGCCGGGGCGAACTCACGGCGCTCCCGGGTATGCACGTTCAGCACGCCGACCAGGTGGCCGAGCGGCGTCACCACCGGCACCGAGACCATGGACGTGAAGTCCTCGCCGCGCAGCGCCGGGATGTACCGGTACCGCGGGTCGGCGGTCTTGTTGTCCACGATGACGGCGGGCTGGCCGTGGTCGGCCACCCAGCCGGCCACCCCCTCGCCCACGGCCAGCTCGATGCTGCCCACCATGGTGTCGAACGGCGGGGTCGCGCCGCGCAGCTGCAGGGTGCGGGCCCGCTCGTCCAGCAGGTGCACGAAGCAGACGTCGGTCTCGGTGGTCTCGGTGACCAGCGTGGCCACGCCCTGCAGGACGCGGTCCAGGTCCAGGCCGGCCGAGATCGTGTCCACCACCCGGGACAGCAGCCGGGCTTCCCGCTCCGCGTCCGCGCCGCCGCCCAGGCCCGGGATCAATGAAACACGCCCTCGCGGAGCGCGACCGCGACCGCACCGGCCCGGTCGGACACCCCCAGCTTGCGGTAGATGCCCCGGGAGTGCGTCTTCACCGTCTCGTCGCTGACCACCAGCTTCATCGCGATGGCCCGGTTGGACAGCCCGGCGACCAGCAGCGACAGCACCTCGCTCTCCCGCTGGGTCAGGCCCAGGTGCGCGCCGGGCCAGAACTCGCCGCTGCGCAGCCGGGCCGCGGACAGCGCCACCCGGCCGGCCAGGGTGGGGTCGATGAGCACCTCCCCGGCGCAGATCCGGCGCACGTAGTCGACCAGCTCGCCGCCCTTGATCCGCTTGAGCAGGAAGCCGGCCGCGCCTACCCGGAGGGCCTGGTAGAGGTACTGCTCATCGTCGTACACGGTGAGGAAGACGACCTTGCAGCCCGGCCTGGCCCGGAGGAGCTCACCGCACACGTCCAGCCCGCTGGCCTCGCGCAGCCGCACGTCGAGCAGCACGGCGTCCGGCTTGAGCTCGGCGGCCAGCGCCAGCGCGGCGGCGGGCTCGCTGGCCTCGCCGACGATCCGCAGCTGGTCCCGGTACGGCGCCAGCATGGCCCGGAGACCATCCAGCACCATCTGGTGATCGTCCACGATCAGCACGGTGATCGGCTCCGGCGTCACGCGGTCCATGCCCGGAACGGTACCCAATCTGCCGAAACACTCATGTGCGCGCCTCCAGCAGGTGCCAGAGCAGCAGCAGCTGGGCGATGGCCAGCGGCTCGCTGCGCCGGCCGGGCGCGTACTCGCCGAGCAGGTCCGGCAGCGAGCTGTCCGGGGCGAACGACAGCTGTTCCCAGATCGCCTTCTCCGCGATCCGGCTGTCCTCCCGCGGCGCGTAGCCGTGCACGTGCAGCGCGTCCACCGGCCGCCCGTCGCTGTCCCGGATCAGCTTGAGGTGCACCGTACGCCGGTCGTCGTCGGTCAGCACGTGGGTCAGGTCGGGGTGCTGGATGGTGGGCCGGAGCAGGATCTCCGCGGACAGCGGCGTGCCGCCCGGGGCCTGGTGCCCGGACACCGGCGCGAACCGGATCGAGATGTCCGCCCACTGCCGCTGCGGCCGGATGTAGGCGGCCGACTCCGGCGCCCGCCGGCCCAGCTCGGCCAGCACCTGGTCCGGGGTGTAGCCGCGCTCGGCGCAGTCCCGCTTGAGCTTCCACTCCCGCCGGATCTCCTCCGGCGGATCCAGGTACACCGCGATGTCGAAACAGGCCCGGGCCAGCTTGGTGTGCAGCGGCAGCAGCCCTTCCACGATCACGAACTCGCGCGGCTCGACCAGCACCGGGCGGGTCAGCGTGCCGGTGGCATGGTCGTAGACCGGCTTCAGGATGGGCCGCCCGAGCGCCAGCAACTGCAGGTGCTGCTCCATGACGTCGATGTAGTTGCACTCGGGGTTGAGCACGGTGAACGGCACCGCGCGGCGCTCCGCCCGGTCGTACCGGTGGTAGTCGTCCACGCACAGCGCGGTGGCCCGGTCCGTGCCGAGCGCCTCGGCGATGCCCCGGGTCAGCGTGGTTTTGCCGGCCGCGCTGTCGCCCGCGATGGCCAGCATGACCGGCCGGGCCGGCTCCGGCACCGTCTCGCTACGGCGCAGCCGCAGCAGCTTGTCCGGCATCAGCCTGATCGCCTCCGCTGATTCGGCTGGTCAGGCTGTCAGGCTAGGGGGGACAGGCCGGGCGGCACCTCCCCCGCGGCGGGGATATCCGGGGTGAAACTGCCTCAGATCAGACGTTGAAGCCGAGGGCGCGCAGCTGCTCGCGGCCGTCCTCGGTGATCTTCTCCGGGCCCCACGGCGGCAGCCACACCCAGTTGATCTTGAAATCGCTGACCAGGCCGTCCAGCGCGGACCGCGCCTGGTCCTCGATCACGTCGGTCAGCGGGCAGGCCGCGCTGGTCAGCGTCATGTCGATGACCGCGATCTTGTCCTCGCCCATCGTCACGCCGTAGATCAGGCCCAGGTTGACCACGTTCACGCCCAGTTCCGGGTCCACCACGTCGCGGAGCGCTTCCAGCAGATCCTCGGTCTCTGGGGTGGTCTCCGGAATCTCCGGGGTGGTCTCCAGGCTGGTGGTCTCGTCACTCATCAGGTCCTCCTTCAATCGCCTGCGCGGTGGCGTCCTTCCAGGCCATCCAGCCGAGCAGGGCGCACTTGATCCGGGCCGGGTACTTGGCGACCCCGGCGAACGCCACCCCGTCACCCAGCACGGCCTCGTCCGGCGCCAGTTCACCCTTGGACTGCATCAGCCGGAGGAACTCGTCGGCCAGCGTCATCGCCTCGGGCACGGTCTTGCCGATGATCAGCTCGCTCATCACCGACGCGCTGGCCTGGCTGATCGAGCAGCCGAGCGCGTCGTAGGACACATCGCCGATGACCGGTTCGCCGCCGGCGTCCTTGAGCGCGACCCGCAGCGTCACCTCGTCGCCGCACAGCGGGTTCACGTGGTGCACCTCGGCGTCGTACGGCTCCCGCAGTCCCTTGTGGTGCGGGTGCCGGTAGTGGTCCAGGATGACTTCCTGGTACAGCGACTCGAGCCGCATCAGGTCCCGCCGAAGAAGCGCTGCGCCTGCTGTATCGCGTTGACCATCGTGTCCACCTCAGCCGTCGTGTTGTACAGGTAGAACGACGCACGGGTGCTGGCTTGTATTCCATACCGGCGGTGCAGCGGCCAGGCGCAGTGATGCCCGGCCCGCACCGCGACGCCGTGTTCGTCGAGCACCTGGCTGATGTCGTGCGGGTGCACGTCGGCCACGGTGAACGAGATCGCGGCCCCGCGGCGGTCCGGGTCGGCCGGACCGAGCAGCCGCAGCCCGTCCACCGTGCCCAGCGCGCCCAGCGCGTGCCCGATCAGCTCGCGTTCGTGCGCCCGGATCGCGTCCAGGCCGATCTCACCGAGGTAGTCGATGGCCGCGGCCAGCCCGGCCGCCTCGGCGATCGGCATGGTGCCGGCCTCGAACTTGTGCGGCGGCGGCGCGAACGTCGAGTGGTCCATCCAGACGCTCTCGATCATCTCGCCGCCGCCCAGGAACGGCGGCAGCTCCTCGAGCAGCTCCCGGCGGCCCCACAGCACCCCGATGCCGGTCGGGCCGCACATCTTGTGCCCGGTGAAGCCGAGGAAGTCGGCGCCCAGCGCGTGCACATCGACGGGCATGTGCGGCACGGACTGGGCCGCGTCCACCAGGACCAGCGCCCCGGCCTCGTGCGCCCGGTCGGCGATCAGCCGGACCGGGTTGATGGTGCCCAGCACGTTGGACTGGTGGGCCAGCGCGACCAGCTTGGTCCGCTCGGTGATCAGGTCGTCGATGGCGGCCAGGTCCAGCTCGCCGTCGTCGGTCACCCCGAACCACCGCAGCGTGGCGCCGGTCCGCTCGCAGAGCAGCTGCCACGGCACGATGTTGGAGTGGTGCTCCATCTCGGTGATGACGATCTCGTCGCCCGGGCCGAGCGCCAGCCGGCCGGAGCGCGCGTTCCCCATCGCGTAGGCGACCAGGTTGATGCCCTCGGAGATGTTCTTGGCGAACACCACCTCGGCCTCGTCCCGGGCCCCGATGAACCCGGCCGCCTTGACCCGGGCGCCCTCGTACGCGGCGGTGGCCTCCTCGCCGAGCTGGTGGCTGGCCCGGTGGATGTTCGCGTTGTGCCGCTCGTAGAACTCGGTCAGCGCGTCGATCACCTGGCGCGGCTTCTGCGACGTGTTCGCGCTGTCCAGGTACACCAGCGGCCGCCCGTCACGGACCTGCCGGTCCAGGATCGGGAAGTCCTTCCGGATCCGCGCCACGTCGAGGGTCATCCGACCGCCCCGGCCTTCAGAAAGCGCTCGTAGCCCTCGGCTTCCAGCGTCTCGGCCAGCTCCGGGCCGCCTTCCTCGACGATCCGGCCGCCCACGAACACGTGCACGAAGTCCGGGGTCACGTAGCGCAGGATCCGGGTGTAGTGGGTGATCAGCAGCACGCCGTGGCCTTCGCCGGTGCGGAACCGGTTGATCCCCTCGGACACCACCCGCAGCGCGTCGATGTCCAGCCCGGAGTCGGTCTCGTCCAGGATCGCGATCTTCGGGTTGAGCAGCTCCAGCTGGAGGATCTCGTGCCGCTTCTTCTCGCCGCCGGAGAAGCCCTCGTTGAGGTTGCGCTCGGCGAACGA
This sequence comes from uncultured Actinomycetes bacterium, assembly GCA_963717125.1. Taxonomy (GTDB): domain Bacteria; phylum Actinomycetota; class Actinomycetes; order Streptosporangiales; family Streptosporangiaceae; genus RYN-230. The sequence goes on along the minus strand of CAVQVG010000006.1, from coordinate 435,155 downwards.
CGGCTCGACGGACAGCGCCGCCATGGCCTCGCGCATCTCCTTGAGGAACACGCGCAGCTTCGGCGGCTCGCCGCGGACCGCGGTGACCGCGGTGCGCAGGAAGTTCGACACGGTCACCCCAGGCACCTCGACCGGGTACTGCATGGCCAGGAACAGCCCGGCCCGGGCCCGCTGGTCCACGGTCATGGCCAGCACGTCCGCACCGTCCAGCGTCACCGAGCCCTGGGTGACGTGGTACTTGGGGTGGCCGGCGATCGCGTAGGCCAGGGTGGACTTGCCGGAGCCGTTCGGCCCCATGATGGCGTGGGTCTCCCCGGACGCGACGGTCAGGTTGACCCCGCGCAGGATCTCCCGCGCGTCGCCTGCGCCCTGCTCGCCGGCCGGCGCGTCCACGCTGACGTGCAGATCGCGGATCTCAAGAGTGGCCATCAGAAATATCTCCAGGTCATGTCATTATTCGTCAGATACCGGCGGAATCGGCGGGAATGGCGACATACACCTCATCGCCGTCCACCTTCACCGGGTACACCGGCACCGGCTGGGTGGCCGGCGGCCCAGTGGGCGCGCCGGTGCGCAGGTCGAAGCAGGAGCCGTGCAGCCAGCACTCCACGGTGTGGTCGTAGACGTCGCCCTCAGACAGCGGGACTTCCTCGTGCGAGCACACGTCGTGCAGCGCGAACACCTCGCCGCCGACCCGGATCACGGCGACCGGCAGCTCACCGATCTGCACCCCGATCGCCCCTTCGGCCGGCAGCTCGCCGAGCGCGCAGACCCGCACGAACGTGCCCGTGCTCTCGGTCATGGCAGCTTGGCCAGCTCGTTCTCGATGGCGGCGGTGACGCGCCCCCGCACCTCAGCGACCTCGATCTTGGCCACCAGCTCGCCGAAGAAGCCGCGGATCACCAGGCGGCGCGCCTCGTTCTCCGGGATCCCCCGGGCCATCAGGTAGAACAGGTGCTGGTCTTCCAGCCGCCCGCTGGTGCTGGCGTGCCCGGCGCCGACCACCTCGCCGGTGAGGATCTCCAGGTTCGGCACCGAGTCGGCGCGGGCGCCGTCGGTGAGCAGCAGGTTGCGGTTCCGCTCGTAGGTGTCGGTCTCGATGGCCTCCGGCCGGATCAGCACGTCGCCGATCCACACCGAGCGCGCCGAGTCGCCCTGCAGCGCGCCCCGGTAGTCCACCCGGCTGCGGCAGCGCGGCTGGCTGTGGTCCACGAACAGCCGGTGCTCCAGGTGCTGCCCGGCGTCCGCGAAGTACAGCCCGAGCAGCTGCGCGTCCCCGCCCGGCCCGGCGTAGCTGACCGATGGCGCGAGCCGGACCACCCCGCCGCCGAACGTGACCACCGCGTGACTGAACTGCGCGTCCCGGCCGACCCTCGCGTAGTGCTGCGACAGGTGCACGGTGTCGTCGGTCCAGTCCTGCAGGCTGACGACGCTGAGCGAGGCACCCTGACCGACCACGAATTCGACGTTGTCCGCGTAGGTGGCCGCGCCACCGTGGTCCAACACCACCACGGCACGGGCGTTGGGCCCGATCTCGACCAGAGTGTGGCCGAAGGCGGCACCTTCCGCGTGCTCGCCGCGGACGGAAACCACGGTGGGTTCGTCCACGTCCGTGTCGGCCGGCACGGTGATCACGGTGGCCTCGTCGAAGGACGCGAACGCCCGGGCGCTGACGCGGTCGGCCGGCACGAACGAAGCGCCGAGCCGGTCATCGCCGCGCCGCGCCCGCACCGCGGTCACGCCCGGCGCGGTGGCAAAGTCCACCGCGACCTTGCCGGACGCGGACGCCGTATCGCTGTGCAGCGAGCGCAGCCGGCGCAGCGGGGTGAACCGCCACTCCTCCTCGCGGCCGGTCGGCACCGGGAAGTCGGCCAGGTCGAACGACCGGCGTTCGTGCAGCCGGGAAACCGGGGCGGAGGATTCCACCGCCCCCTGGAGCCCTGCCATCAGCCGACCGCCCCCTCCATCTGGAGCTCGATCAGCCGGTTCAGCTCGAGCGCGTATTCCATCGGCAACTCGCGGGCGATGGGCTCGACGAAGCCGCGGACGATCGTGGCCATCGCCTCGTCCTCGGTCATCCCGCGGCTCATCAGGTAGAACAGCTGGTCCTCAGAGATCTTGGAGACGCTGGCCTCGTGGCCCATCTCGACGTCGTCCTCGCGCACGTCCACGTACGGGTAGGTGTCCGACCGGCTGACCGCGTCCACCAGCAGCGCGTCGCACTTGACCGTGGACTTCGAATGCGCGGCGCCCTCCTGGACCTGGACCAGGCCCCGGTAGGACGTGCGGCCGCCGCCCCGGGCCACCGACTTGGACACGATGGTGGACGACGTGTTCGGCGCGCAGTGCACCATCTTGGCCCCGGCGTCCTGGTGCTGGCCCTCGCCCGCGAACGCCACCGACAGGGTCTCACCCCGGGCGTGCTCGCCCATCAGGTAGACCGCCGGGTACTTCATCGTGACCTTGGACCCGATGTTCCCGTCCACCCACTCCATGCTCGCCCCGGCTTGCGCCACGGCACGCTTGGTGACCAGGTTGTACACGTTGGCCGACCAGTTCTGGATCGTGGTGTACCGGCAGTGCGCGCCGGGCTTCACGATGATCTCCACCACCGCGGAGTGCAGCGAGTCCGAGGAGTAGATCGGCGCGGTGCAGCCCTCGACGTAGTGCACGCTGGCACCCTCATCCACGATGATCAGGGTCCGCTCGAACTGGCCCATGTTCTCGGTGTTGATCCGGAAGTAGGCCTGCAGCGGGATGTCCACGTGCACGTTCTTCGGCACGTAGATGAAGCTGCCACCGGACCACACCGCCGTGTTCAGCGCGGCGAACTTGTTGTCGCCCACCGGGATGACCGTCGCGAAATACTCCCGGAACAGGTCCGGGTGCTCGCGCAGCGCCGTGTCGGTGTCCAGGAACAGGACGCCCTTCTCCTCCAGATCCTCACGGATCTTGTGGTAGACCACCTCGGACTCGTACTGCGCGGCCACCCCGGCGATCAGCCGCTGCTTCTCCGCCTCGGGGATGCCCAGCTTGTCGTAGGTGTTCTTGATATCGGCCGGCAGCTCGTCCCAGCTGGCGGCCTGCTTCTCGGTCAACCGGACGAAGTACTTGATGTTCTCGAAATCTATGCCAGACAGATCAGAGCCCCAGGTGGGCATCGGCTTGCGCCGGAACAGCTGCAAGCCCTTCAGGCGCAGGTCCAGCATCCACTCCGGCTCGTTCTTCTTGGCCGAGATGTCGCGGACGACGTCTTCGGACAGCCCGCGGCGGGCTGCCGCCCCGGCCACGTCCGAGTCGGCCCAGCCGAACTTGTACCGGTCAAGCCCGTCAAGCTCTGGGTGTGCGGTCGTGGTCATACGGAGATGCCTCCGGTTGCGGTGTCAGTGTGTTGGGTCGTGCGCGCGCCGAGCAGGGCCGGCGCGGTTACGTGCGTGGTGCAGATTCCGTCCCCGTGCGCGATCGTGGCCAGCCGCTGCACCGGCGTGCCGAGCAGCCGGGCGAACGCCTCCGTCTCCGCCTCGCACAGCTGCGGGAACTCGGCGGCCACGTGCGCCACCGGGCAGTGGTGCTGGCAGAGCTGCTGCCCGGCCGTCTCCACCGGCGAGACGCTCGCGGACGCGGCGTAGCCGTCCGCGGAGAGCGCCTCGGCGAGGATCTTCACTCGCTCCGCCGGGGTCGCGTCGGCCAGCACCGCGCGGTAGCGGTCCTCCAGGTCGGCGAGTTGCCTGCGGGCGAACTCGGCCACCGCGCCAGGCCCGGCCACCTCGGCCAGGAACCGCAGCGCGCCGCTGGCCAGATCGTCGTAGGCATGCTCGAACGCGCTCCGCCCAACGTCGGTGATGGCGAACACCTTGGCCGGGCGGCCGCGGCCGCGGCTGGCGGGCCGCCGCGCGGTGCGGGTCTCGATCATCCGGTCGGCGAGCAGGTTGTCCAGGTGCCGGCGGACCGCCGCGGGGGTCAGGTTCAGCCGGGTGCTCAGCCCGGCCGCGGTGACCGGGCCGTTCTCCAGGATCAGCCGGGCGATCCTGGCCCGGGTGCTCGGCTCGGAACCAGCCGGGACCGGGGCGGGGGCCTGGGCCGGCACAGCACCGAGCGCGGCGCCGCGCGCCGTGCCCATGTCGGTACTCCTCCGGTCCACGCTTTTCACAACATCATTGTGCCGTAAATGCTTCCGCCGCCGCAATCGGCCCCCCGGTGAGCTTGGTCATAGCGTGCCCAACTGAGGCAAACCCCGCGGCCGATGAGGCCAACCTGCGGCCGGTTACGGATGTTCCCCGGACGCTGGTAGGCCGCCCAGCATCTGCTCCGGTGACAATTACAGCAACAGTGCCCAGCATTCGGAGCGGACCATGCCAGCCTCGGTTCCCGTAATCGATCTTGCCCCCTGGTTCACCCCCGGCCGGACCGCCCAGGCAGAGGTCGCGGCCCAGGTGGACGCGGCGCTGCGCAGCGTAGGTTTCTTCCTGATCACCGGGCATGGCGTGCCGGACGAGCTGCGGGCGCGGGTCCGGGCCGAGGCCCGCGCGTTCTTCGCGCTGCCGGACGCGGCCAAGCAGCCGTACGCCGTCACGGTCGCCGGGCGGGGCTGGCTGCCCACCGGCGTCGAGGGCAACGGGTACGCCGAGGGCACCGAGACCCCGCCGGACCTGAAGGAGTCCTTCGCCGTCGGCGCCGACCAGCCGACCGGCGACCCGGCGGCCGACGGGTACTGGTTCCAGCCCAACGTCTACCCGGCCGAGGTGCCGGGGCTGCGGCCGGCCGTGGTTGAGTACCTGGCCCGGATGGGCGGCCTCGCGGACGAACTGCTCGTGGTCTGTGCCGCCGCGCTGGGGCTGGACCGCGACTTCTTCACCCGGCACACCGGGCACGCCACGCACACCATGAACATCAACTGGTACCCGCCAATGACGGTGGCCGGCCAACCCGAGCCCGGCCAGTACCGGATCGGGCCGCACACCGACTTCGGCACCGTCACCATCCTCGACCGTCAACCGGGCCGGGGCGGGCTGCAGGTGTGGACCGCGGCGGACGGCTGGGCGGACGTGCCGTACCACCCGGGCATGTTCACGATCAACGCGGGCGACCTGCTGGCCCGGTGGAGCGGTAGCCGGTGGATGTCCAACCGGCACCGGGTGCTCCCGCCCCAGGCCGAGGCGCCCGACGAGGACCTCGTCTCGCTCGTCTACTTCTACGAGGCCGACCACGACGCGGTGATCGAGTCGCTGCAGCCGCCGATCGGGCAGCCGAACGACTACCCGCCCGTCGTATCCGGCCAGTTCATCAAGCAGCGCCTGGACGCGATCACTCTCGGCTAGCTTCGACCGGCCAGGCATGGGAGAGACGAATGACTGAGCCCGAGCCAGTAACCGAACTGAGCGCTTTCAGCAGCGACGACGCGATCCCGACAGAATGGGGGAAAGGGCGCACGGAGTTGCAGGACGCCGAGGTGTACTGGTTGTCAACGGTGCGCCCGGACGGCCGTCCGCACATGTCACGCCGCTGCTGGGAATCTGGCTGGATGGCGCCCTGTACTTCTGCACCGGCCGGGACGAACGCAAAGCCAAGAATCTCGCCCGCAACCCGCGTTGCATCTTGACGACCGGGTGCAACCGGCTCGACGGGCTGGACCTCGTTGTCGAGGGTCAGGCTGCAGAGGTGAGCGACCCCGCCGAACTCCGAAGCGTCGCCGGCACATTCGAGTCGAAGTATGGTGCGCATTTCACGGCGCCTGAGGGTACCTGGTTTGGTCTCGGTGACGCTATACGGCGGAACGAAGCCCTCGTCTTCAGGGTCGCACCCTTGACGGCTTTCGGATTCGGTAAGGGCACCCCGTACAGCCAGACTCGGTGGGGCTTCCCTAAACCGCGGTGACCTGCTACTGCGTTACTGACCACTACTCGTAGTCACGCTGCCGGGGGGCAGCAGATGCTCGCAGGCCTTATTGGCCTGTGCCATGGGGCCGGTGACTTTTACCTTTGGGTGCCCGCTGATGTGGAATCTTTCCGATGAATTGGTGGGGTCGGGGAAGTTCGGCGCGCCGTGGGTCTGCATGCAGTGCGCGTAGGCAAGGTTTGCCCGGAAGGTCGCCGACCCTGTCGAAGCAGCGCCGCCGGACGACCGGACGTGCACATGCACCAGGTTGCACGCCGTCGCCAGCACGGCGGCGGCGGCCACGACAGCCAGGATTCCCGCGCGCCGCGGGCCCCGGTTACCGCCGGTATTGCCGTTCATCGCATCGCTCCTTAATGGCCGGGTGGTAATCGGGTTTTTTTCGGATCCCGGCACGTCCCAGTTGTACAGAATGGAAGGTGACAGCACGGGAACCGAAAAAGTCACCTGGCTGTTACCTGCGACCTGCGATCCTGTGAACCGGACGGCTGACTGGCAAGCCGTGGGCGCGGGAAAGCAGCGGGCAGGCGATGCGGGTTCTGGTGACCGAAGACGACGAGATCCTGGCCACGGCGCTGGCCGCCGGGCTGCGCCGGGAGGGGATGGCCGTCGACGTGGCCCTGGACGGCGGTGCGGCCCTGGAGCGCCTCGCGGTCAACCGGTATGACGTGCTGGTGCTGGACCGGGACCTGCCCGGCGTGCACGGCGACGACGTCTGCCGCACCCTGGCCGCGGGCAGATCCGAGACCCGGGTGCTGATGCTCACCGCGGCGAGGTCGGTCAGGGAACGGGTCGAGGGCCTCGGGCTGGGCGCGGATGACTACCTGCCCAAGCCATTTGACTTCGCGGAACTCGTGGCCCGCATCCGGGCCCTGGGCCGGCGCGCCGCCGCGCCGCTGCCCGCCAGCCTCGAGCACGGTGACCTGAGCCTGGACCCGGCACGCCGCGTCGCGGTCCGTGCCGGGCGGCGCCTCCCGCTCACCACCAAGGAACTCGCCGTGCTGGAATGCCTGCTCGCCGCGGACGGCCGGCCGGTCCCGGCCGAGGAACTGCTGGAACGGGTCTGGGATGAAGCGGCCGACCCGTTCACCAGCACGGTGAAGACCACTATCCGCCGGCTCCGGGCCAAGCTCGGCGACCCGCCGGTGATCCAGACCGTCCGGGAGAGCGGCTACCGCATCGGAGGACCATAATGCGCACCCCCCGCCCGCGTCCCGGTCCGCCGCGCTGGCTGCGGCTGCCCCGCCGCACCGCCCGGCTGCGCCTTACCCTCCTGTACGGCGGGGCGTTCCTGGCCTGCGGCGCGGCCGTGCTCGTCCTTACCTACCTGCTCTTCGGGCACACGACGCCCCCAGCGTCCTCCTCCGCGCGGCCGGAAATCCTCCCCGGTGCCCACGGAACAACAGGACTCAAAGTGCCCGCCGCCTACGTCCGGCGGGCAGGTCGCTACGACGTAATCACGATCCCCTCCGCCGTCGCCCAGCAGGTTAAGGAGGCGACTGCCGTCCCCGCCGTTCCGCAGGCTGAGGTGGCCAGGGAGGCCGACCAGTTGATCGCCTACGCCAAGCGGCAACTGCTGGTCGTCTCCGCCATCGCCCTGGCGGTCATTGCGGTGGCGGCCACCGCGATCGGCTGGATCATCGCCGGCCGGGTGCTGCGCCCGCTGAGCGCGATCACCGCCGCCGCCCGGCGGATCTCCGCCAGCAGCCTGCACGAGCGGCTGGCCCTGCACGGACCCCACGACGAGCTCAAGGAACTCGGCGACACCCTCGACGGCCTGTTCGCTCGGCTGGAGGCCTCCTTCGACGCCCAGCGGGGATTCGCCGCCAACGCCTCGCACGAGCTGCGCACCCCGCTGACCCGCGAACGCACTCTGCTCCAGGTCACCCGCGCCGACCCGGCCGCCACCACCGGCACCTGGCAGGCCGTCAGCCGGGAACTGCTTGCCTCCAACGCCGAGCAAGAACGCCTCATCGAGGCGCTGCTCACCCTCGCCGGCGCCGAAGCCGGCCCCGGCGAGCGCGAGCACGCCGACCTGGCCGCCATCGCCGGCGCCGCCCTGGCCGCCGCCCGCCCCCCGATCAGCCGCCTGGGCCTGCACGTCCACGCCGACATCCAGGCCGCCGCCTTCGACGGTGACCCGCTCCTGGTCCAGCAGCTGGCCGCCAACCTGATCGACAACGCGATCCGGCACAACATCCCCGGCGGCGACATCCAGATCACCACCAGGACCAGCCACGCCGGCGCCGTCCTGTCGGTGACCAGCTCCGGGCAGGTCATCCCGGCCGCCGAAGTCGATCGCCTGTTCCAGCCCTTCCAGCGGCTCGGCCCGCGCCCCGCCCGCCGCGACGGCCACGGCCTTGGCCTGTCCATCGTCAGGGCTATCGCCGCCGCCCACGCCGCCACCATCACCGCGCAACCCCGGCCCGGCGGCGGCCTGGCCATCGACGTCACCTTCCCCGCGCCAGCCCCGCCCTAGATCCGGCCATCCTTTCGCAGCCGAACTATCTCTGCTCGCGGGAGCGCGGCATGACCAGTCCTGACTCGTAGGCGGTGACGACCGCCTGGGTCCGGTCGCGCAGGCCCAGCTTGCTGAGAACCCGGCTGACATGCGTTTTCACTGTCTCCTCGGTGACCACCAGCCGCACTGCGATCTCCGGGTTGGACAGGCCCTCGGCGATCAGGCGGAGCACCTGAGTTTCGCGCGGGGTGAGCATGGCGAGTTCGGCCTCGGATGGGGCGGCTGTGCTGGGCCGCAGCCGGGCGAACTCGCTTATGAGGCGGCGGGTGACGGCGGGCGCGAGCAGTGCTTCGCCTGCGGCGACGACCCGCACCGCGTCGAACAGCCGCTCGGCGGTGACGTCTTTGAGCAGGAAACCGCTGGCCCCGGCGCACAGCGCGTCGTAGACGTACTCGTCCAGGTCGAAGGTGGTGAGGATGAGGATGCGCGGCCCGCCCGTTCCGGATCCGGCGAGCTGCCGGGTGGCTTCGATGCCGTCCATGCCGGGCATGCGGACATCCATGAGGACGACGTCTGGATGTAGGTCGCGGCAGATCCGCACCGCCTCAGCCCCGTCGCGGGCAGTGCTGGCGACCACGAAGTCCGGCTGGGTGTCCAGCAGCGCGGCGAACCCGGTGCGTACCACCTGATGGTCGTCGGCGACCATGATCCGGATCACCGGGGACGGAGTGGCCGGGGTTGTCATGCAGCCGCCTCCGCCGCGGTCGGCAGGGTGACCTCGACGACGAAACCGCCGCCGTGAGCGGAGCCGGTGCGTAGCTCACCGCCGACAGCAGCCGCGCGCTCGCGCATGCCGAGCAGCCCGTGGCCACCGGACGGCGGTATGGCAGTGGAGGGGGAAGGGGAGGTGGGCGGGGGGCCGGGCCCATTGTCACGGACGCGTAGCCGCAGGGCCCCCGCGGTGTAATGCAACTCCACGTCCACGGCCGCGCCCTCGGCGTGCCGCCGGGCATTGGTGAGCGCCTCCTGCACGATGCGGTAGGCGGCGAGCTCGACGCCGGGGTCGAGAGCGGCCATGCGCCCGCGGACGATGAGGCGGACGCCCGACCCCGAGGCCTCCCGTGCCCCGTCGAGCAGCTCGTTGAGCTGCTGCAGGCCCGGCTGGGGCTGCCGGTCTGCACCCTGCTGGCCTGGGATGGCGGCCCGGGAGTCCTCGCGCAGCACGCCCAGCAGCCGCCGCATCTCGGTCAGCGCCGCCCGCGCGGTGTCGCCGATCGCCGACAGCCGCTGCGCCCCGGCCGCGGGCATCCCGGCAGTGGTCAGCCGCGCGGTCTCCGCCTGCACGGCGATCATGGAAATGTGGTGGGCCACGACGTCGTGCAGCTCGCGGGAGACCCGGGCACGCTCCCCGCGCGCCGTGTGCTCGACCAGGGTGCCTGCGATGACCTCTCGGGCGGCGTTATGCTCGGCGGCCTCGCTGCGGGCCCGCCGGGCGGCCCCGGCCCATGCGGCCGCCGGGCCCAGCGCGGCCAGCAGCACGGTGAGGGTCCTGGCCTCAAGGCCCGTGGGACCAGCTAGCGCCAGCACGAGGAACGGCAGCGCGAGGCACGCGGCCAGCAGCTGCGAGCCGCTGCGACCCAGCCGGTACAGGGCAGCCAGCTCGGCGATCAGGCCGGCCACGGTCAGCGCGTGGAAGGCCGAGAGGGACAGCACGCATGCGGCGGAAACGGCCACGGCAGCTGCTGCCGGGTATGCCCACAACAGCCCAAGCGGCAGCGCAGTGAACAGCGCGAGCAGCACGAAGGCGATCTGCAGCTCGTCGCCTTCGAGGCTGCTGTTGATCGCGGGCTGCGCGATCGCCTGGGCGGCGGCGAGCACCGCAAGCAGCGCTCCGGCCACGGCGGGCGCGTGCGGGGCCATGGCGATCCGCCGCAGCGCTTCGGCCTGTCCGCCGCGCCAGCCACCCGCTCGGTCCATGTCGCCATTGTCCTCGCTGGCCAGCGAGATCGCGTCCCCCGGCCGAGCATCCTGGCGTCCCTCGCGCGGGGGATGCGCCGGAGCCGGTGTCCCTCGTGCCAGCCACGGCGAAGACGGCTCGCCGGCGTGACGACAGCACCGCCGGCGCTTCCCTACCGTGGCGGGCATGGAAGCAACGATCGACGTCAGCGGCCTGCGCAAGCACTTCGGGCCGATCGTCGCGCTGGACGGGATGACCTTCTCCGTCCAGCCGGGGCAGGTCACCGGATTCGTCGGTCCCAACGGGGCCGGCAAGTCCACCACGATGCGGGTGATTCTCGGCCTGGACGCCCCCGACGACGGCAGCGTGCTGATCGGCGGCCAGCGGTACCAGAGCCTGCGGCACCCGCTGAGCCACGTCGGCTCGCTGCTGGACGCCGCCGCGCTGCAGCCGAGCCGCACCGCTCGCAACCATCTGCTGTGGCTGGCCCACTCCCAGGGCCTGACCGCCCGGCGGGTCGATGCGGTGATCGAGCAGGCCGGCCTGGAGAAGGCGGCCCGGCGGAAAGCGGGCGGCTACTCCCTGGGCATGCGGCAGCGGCTCGGGATCGCCGCGGCGCTGCTCGGCGACCCGCCGGTCCTCATGTTCGACGAGCCGTTCAACGGCATGGACCCCGAGGGCATCGTGTGGATGCGCGGGTTCCTGCGATCGCTCGCCGGCGAAGGCCGCGCGGTGCTGGTGTCCAGCCACCTGATGGCCGAGCTGCAGGACTCCGCCGACCACCTGGTAGTGGTCGGCCGCGGCCAGGTCATCGCCGATACCACGGTGGCGGCGCTGATCGCGGCCGCGTCCGGTGACCGGGTCTCGCTGCGCACCACCGCGCGACCGGACGCCATGACGGCGCTCGCGGACGCTGGCGCCACCATCGCCGCCACCGGCCGCGACACGCTCACCGTCTCCGGGCTGCCGGCCGAGCGCATCGTGGCCGTCCTGTCCGGCAGCGGGGTGCCGTTTTCGGAGGTCTCCGCGCACCGCGCGACGCTCGAGGAGGCCTACATGGAACTCACCCGCGACGCGGCCGAGTTCCGCGCCGTGCCAGGCGCGACGGCCGCGGGTTCGTCCCCCCGGGGGAGCAGCGAGGAGGTCGCGAAATGAGCACGGGCACGATCACCCCGTACCGGTCTGGCCAACGGCCCGGGCGCGACGATTTCCCGCACCTGCTGCGGGCCGAGTGGACCAAGTTCCGGACCGTGCGCGGCTGGGTGATAGCGATGGTCGCCGCCGCGCTGCTGACCGCGCTGGCCGTGGTGGCCCTCGCGGGCGTCTCCAACGGGAGCCAGAACGCGGGAGCTAACCCGACCGTTGCCATCGGCCCGGGCGGCGAGGCGGTCACCGACGACTTCTACTTCGTGCGCCAGTCACTGGACGGCAACGGCAGCATCACCGCCCGGGTCGCCTCGCTGGACACCGACCTTCCGACGCCCGGTGGGGGCCCGCCCCCGCACATTGCCGTGCCCTGGGCCAAGGCCGGGATCATCATCAAGGCGAGCACCAGGCCGGGATCGGCTTATGCCGCGGTCATGGCCACCCCCGCCCACGGGGTGCGGATGCAGTACGACTACACCCACGACCTCGCCGGCCTGCCCGGTGCCGTCTCCGCGGCGTCGCCGCGCTGGCTGCGGCTGACCCGTTCCGGCGACACGATCACCGGATATGACTCCGCCGACGGCAGGCACTGGGCCGAGATCGGCACGGCCAGCCTGGCCGGGCTGCCGCCGACCGTGCAGGCCGGTCTCTTCGTGACCTCACCGCATCTCCTGGTGCCGAACAATAGTCTGACCTGCGGCCAGGCAGGCTGCTCGGCCGGCACGCCCGGCCAGTCGTTCGCCGGCAACTCCTCCCTCGCCTCCTATGCCACCCAGGCCACTGCCGCCTTCGACCACGTCAGCCTCCGGGGCGAGCGGCAAGCGAAGCGGGATGGGGAGGTGGGTGGGACGTGGCGCGGCGGCCAGATAGGTTCCCCGACCGGCGTTGCGTTCATCTGCACGCCTTCACCCGGACATCTCTGTCCGAGAACGCCGGCGGGCGGCTTCAAGAAATCCGGCGGCACGTTCACCATGGCCGGAAGCGGCGACATCGCGCCGTACGTGACCGACATCGACCCGCTCGGGACCGTGCTCAAGGGCTCGCTCGCCGGCCTGCTCGCCGTGATCGCCCTGGGAGCGCTGTTCATCACCGCCGAGTACCGGCGGGGCCTGATCCGCACCACGTTCGCGGCCAGCCCGCGCCGGGGCCGGGTGCTGGTGGCGAAGGCCATCGTGATCGGGCTGGTCACGTTCGCCGCCGGGCTGGCCGGGGCCGCGGTCGCGCTCCCGATCGCCGAGCACAAACTGCATTCGGGCGGCTGGGCGTCGTCGGTGTACCCGGTCTGGTCGCTCACCAGCGGACACGGGCTGCAGATCGTCGTGGGCACCGCGGGGCTGCTCGCGGTCGCCGCCATCCTCGCCCTGTCCGCCGGCGCCGTGCTGCGCCGCAGCGCCGGGGCCATCGCCGCCGTGGTCGTGCTGCTGATCGTCCCGCTGATCCTCGGGGTGATCCTGCCCCAGGCACCCGCGGACTGGCTGCTGCGGCTCACCCCGGCCGCGGCGTTCGGGCTGCAGCAGGGCACACCGCACTACTCGCAGGTGACCAGCGTCTGTCAGCCGATCAACGGCTGTTTTCCGCTGGCACCGTGGGACGGGTTCGCCGTGCTGTGCGTCTGGGGGGCGGCCGCCCTGGGGATCGCCGTGTTCCTGCTGCGCCGGAGGGATGCATGAACGCGCTGCGTGCCGAAGGCGCGACCCTGCGCGAGGCCCTGCATGCGGAGTGGACGAAGCTGCGCACAGTGCCGAGCACCGGCTGGCTCCTGCTCACCCTGATCGCGCTGACGGTCGGGGCGAGCGCCCTGGCGACCGCGGTGGTGAAGTGCCCGGCCTCGTGCGGCGAGGACACCACCAAGCTCAGCCTCACCGGCATCCTGCTCAGCCAGGCGGCCGTCGCCGTGCTGGCCGTGCTGGTCATGAGCGGCGAGTACAGCAGCGGCATGATCCGGGTCACGCTCACCGCGGTGCCGCGGCGGGCCACCGCCCTGGCCGCGAAGGCGATCATCCTCACCGTGGTGGTGCTGGCCGCCGGGGCCGTCTCGGTGCTGGGGTCAGTGCTGGCCGGCCGGTACATCCTGCCCGGCAACGGCTTCACCAGAGTGAACGGCGCTCTGGCGCTGTCCCTGGGCGACGGGCCGACGCTGCGCGCCGCGGCCGGCTCGGTGCTGTACCTGGCCCTGATCGGGCTGTTCAGCCTCGGCCTGGCCACCGCCCTGCGGGACTCCGCCGCGTCCATCGCGGTCATGCTCGGCCTGCTCTACATTGTGCCGCTCCTCACCGACCTGGGCACGCTGGACCCGCGCTGGGAGCGCCGACTCCAGCAGTGGGGGCCGATGACCGCCGGGCTGGCCATCCAGGCCACCAAGAACCTCAAGAACCTGCCGATCGGGCCGTGGCAGGGCCTCGGCGTGCTCGCCGCCTGGGCCACTGCCGCGCTACTGGCTGGCGGCGTAGTGCTCCGGCTGCGTGACGCGTGACCAGGCGCCCAGATCCTGCGCGACGGCGAACCGTGAACGGCCTCTAGTATGTGTCGGCGTGGAGCCTTTCGATACTTCCCGGCCGAACATCGCCCGGGTGTATGACTACTGGCTGGGAGGAAAGGACAACTTCGCCGCCGACCGGGATCTTGCGGAGAAGATACACGCGATCAACCCGCTGGTCGCTGAGATGGCTCACGCCAACCGGGCGTTCGTCGTCGCAGCGGTGACCCGGGCAGCGCAGGCAGGCGTGACCCAGTTTCTCGACCTGGGGGCAGGGCTGCCCACGCATCCGTCAGCAGACGAGGTGGCGCGGGAAGTTAACCCCAGCGCGCGGGTCGCTTACGTGGACAACGATCCGATCGTGGTTTCCCATGCCCGCGCGCTGCTGGCTTCCAGGCCCGGCGTGGCCGCAGCGACCGCCGACCTCGCAGATGTCGCCACCGTCATGGCCGATCCCGAGGTCCGTCAGGTGATTGACCCGGGCCGGCCGGTGTGCGTGATCATGGCCTGCGTGCTGCATTTCTTCGACGCCACGAAGGCGCAGGCGGTGACCGCGGCGTACCTGGACTGGGCCGCCACCGGATCGTGGATCGCTACGAGCGTGGTGCGGATCGCCAGCGAGAGGATGCAGGCCCTGCCTAGCTCCGACTACACCGCCGGGACGTTCATCAACCACGGGGAGCGGGACATGGCCGGGTGGCTGGCAGGTTGGGACGTGATCCCTCCCGGGATCGGCGAGGCCCGCCGCTGGGTGTCCGGGATCGGCGGCGCCCCATCTTCCGCGGACTCCTACATGCTCTGCGCCGCCGCCAGCAAACCCCGATCCCGATAGCCGCGCCCGAGTCGGGGTCCGGAGCCCGCAGGCCAGCGCTTCAGGCGCGGGCCGTCCTAGCTGGCTAGACGGTGACTGCGGGACTATCGATCCCTTCGGCCGGCCTGGGTGGTGGGGATTCGGCTCAGGGTGTGCTGTGGGCGGTGAGGGCGAGGAGGGTGTCGACCGCGATCTCGAGAGGACGGGTATCCCGCTGGACCTGGGCGAGGAGAAGGCCGCCCTGGAGTGCGGCGAGGAGAGTTATGGCGTAGTCGTCCGCATTGATGCTGGCTGGGAGGCGCCCGGTGGCTTGAAGCCTTCGCAGCCCGTCGCTGATGGCGGCTGACCACTGCTCGAATCCGGCGGCGATCAGGGCGCGGGCGCGCGGGTCGGTCTCGGCGAGCTGCCCGGCGAGCGAGCCGAGTGGGCAGCCGCCCTTGCCGTTGCTGCTTTTGGCCTGGGCGATCAGTATGTCGCGCCAGGCCTGGAGCCCTTCGGGGCTGCCGAGGTCAGCCTGCCGCTGATGGCCGGCAATGGTGTCGGCCTGGTGATCGATGACCGCCTGCACGAGGTCGTCCTTGTCCGGGAAGTAGTGGTACAGCTGCGATCCGCTGACCTCCGCCGCTGCCTTGACGTCTTCCAGCGTGGTACCCGCGACCCCCCGCTCGTGAATCAGCCGGGCGGCCGCCGCAACGATCCGGGCCCGTGCGCGCTCCCCTTTAGGAGTCAGCCTCGGCCGGTCACGTGCGTCGTTGGCCATGGGTCACTCTACCAGTTTCTGGGTTTGACAACCCAGTCTGTAGTCGTCAAAGTAAGTCGTACAACCCAGCCTGGCGAGCAGATGGAGGCTCACTGTGATCCTTGTGACCACGGCCGGGAAGGTCGGCTCCGAGACGGTCCGCCTGCTCAGGCACCGGGACGTGCCCGTCCGGGTGCTGGCGCGCGACCCTGCGAAAACGAAGGCCCTGGCCGAGGCGGGAGCGGAGATCGCCGTGGGCGACCTGGACGTGCGCCCGAGCCTCGACGAGGCGATGACAGGGATCGAGACCGTGGTGCTGGTCAGCCCGGCCGTGCCCGCCCAGGAACTGAACGTCATCCGCAGCGCCGCCGGCGCTGGGGCCGGGCACGTCGTCAAGGCGACCAGCAAGGCCTCGGCCGACTCACCCATCGCCCGGCGGCGCTGGCAGGCCGAGATCGAGGCGGGCCTGGCCGCCTCCGGAATCCCGCACACACTCTTGCGGTCCAACGCCTACATGCAGAACATCCTGATGCTGGCCCCGGCCATCGCTAAGACAAGCAGCTTTGGTTCCGCGGCTGGTAAAGGCCGCACCGGTATGGTCGATGCCTGCGACGTCGCCGCGGTGGCCGCTGAGATCGCCGCCTCTCCCGCCGCGCACGCCGGCCAGACCTACCGGCTCACCGGCCCTGAACTGATCTCCAACTACGACGTGGCCGCTGTGCTCTCTAAACTTCTCGGCCGGACCGTCACTTACCGGGAGCTCACCTTCGAGGAGAACAGGGACGCCATGATCCGGGCCGGCGTCCCTGCGCCGATCGCGGAGATGAACGCCCAGGCATTCAGCCTGACCGCCGAAGGCGACGCCGAGTGGGTCACCGACGATGTCCCCTCAGTCCTTGGCCGCCCCGCCCGCTCCTTCGAGGAGTTCGCCGCCGACCACGCCACCACATTCTCCTGAAGGCCGCCAGCGCACAGTTTGATGCTGCTGATACCCAGTCGGCGAACTGGCCCAAGTCCAGATTCATGTGCCTGCCGGGTCAGGCAGTTGTATGGCGGCGTTGCGTTGCCACGAGGCGTTGACTTGGGCGATACAGGTGCCAAGAGTAGGTGAGGGGGCCGACGACGGGAGGATCGGCCATGGGACCAAGGCGTATCGGGTACTTATTCATCGTTGCCGGTATCGCGATTGTTCTCGCCGGAGTCAGCGCGGCGAGCGCCAACGTGATACCCGAAGGGAGCCTGGCCTCCGCAGGAAACGGTGGGTGGTGGCCGACGGCCGGGCACGACATCGGTAACACCAGGGACGCGTCGGGTGAGCATGTCATCGGCCCGCGGAACGTCTCGAAGCTGACCACCGCCTGGTCCATTACGGGGGCGGGCGGCGTGGTGACCACGCCCACGGTGGACGACGGCACCGTCTACTTCTCCGACGACGGCGGCAAACTGTGGGCCGCAGACGCCCGCACGGGACGGGTGCTCTGGTCGCGTGATGTCACGTCTTACTTCGGGTACCCCGCCGCCTCGCGCGTCAGCCCGGCGGTCTTCGGCGACGAGCTCATCTTCGGGGACAGCAACGCGTCAGAAAAGGGAATGTCCGTCGTAGCGGTGAACAGGTATACGGGCGCCCTGCTGTGGAGCACCAAGGTAGACACGAATGTCGCGGCCTGGGCGACTAGCTCGCCTGTGGTCTACCGGGGTGTTGCCTACCTGGGGGTCTCCTCCTATGAGGAGGGCCTGGCGCTCGAGCCCGGCTATCAGTGCTGCACCTTCCGCGGCAGCGTCGTCGCACTGAACGCCACGACTGGGCGGCTGCTGTGGAAGACCTACACCGTCCCCGTCGGATACAGCGGCGCCGCGGTCTGGGGCAGCACTCCGGCGATCGACCCCGCGCAGAACATGCTGTACGTGGCCACCGGCGACAACTACTCGCTGCCGGCCGGCGTGTGCACCAGCCCCACGCAGACGGGATGCACGCCGCCCGCGACCGACGACCACTTCGACTCCGTGCTGGCCCTGGACCTCACGACCGGCGCGATCCGCTGGTCTAGGCCCACGCTGACCAGCGACGTGTACACCGAGGTCTGCGACGTGCATCCGAGTCCCACCTGCGGTCCCGACTTCGACTTCGGCAGCGGACCGAACCTGATCCGCCTCCCCTCCGGCCGCGAACTGGTGGGGGCAGGCCAGAAGAGCGGAGAGTACTGGGCGCTCGATCCCCGTACCGGGGCGGTCGTCTGGCACACGCTGGTCGGCCCCGGCAGCGGGCTCGGCGGCATCCTTTGGGGCTCGGCCACCGACGGCAGGCACGTCTACGCCGCGGTCGGCGACGTCCTGGGCACGCCCTACCAGATCACCTCGGCCGGCGGGCACACGTCCACGATCGACGGCGGCTCCTGGGCGGAGCTCGACGCCGCGACCGGCAAGATCCGTTGGCAGGTCGCCGATCCGAGGGGGGCGGCGGACATGGGCTACGTGACGATAGCCAACGGGGTGGTCTACGCGGGCTCCACCGCGGAAACCGGCACCGATATGTACGCGCTCGACGCGAACACCGGAGAGATCCTGTGGAGCTTCGCCGGCAGCGGTTCGGTCTCGGGCGGCGCGGCGGTCGTAGGGGAAACCGTGTACTGGGGCGCCGGGTACGACCGCGCCACACTGTGCCCCGGCGGGGCCGGCCCCGAACAGTACTGCGTGCCCAGCAATATCACCGGCACTGTCTACGCGTTTACCCTGCAGCGTGCTCGATATCGATGATGCCGTACCGGCACCGGAGCGCTCAGCTCGGCTGGCAGTGCGAGTATGACCCGCTGCGCCGCCGTCATCACCACGCCGCTGACGGCACCAAAAGGTGCTTGGCGGGTGTCGTACTGTCAGGACGTGGCCGGGGCACGGGGATGAAATGGCTGGCTGAGTGCTCTGCCGCGGCACTTCATGAGGCGCTGCGGGCGGTGGCACCCGAGCTGAGCGGGTGCCCGGTAGCGGTTCCCGGCCCAGTGGGCAAGGAGGACCCGCTGTGGCACTCGGGCGGCGCGCCTCTGGGTGAACGGTTCATCGTGAAGTTCGCGTGGTCGCGTCCGGCCGCGCTCCGGCTGGCGCGCGAGATCGGCGTCCTGACCGCGCTCGCGCGCGAACCGAAGGTCCCGTTCCTGCCTGAGGTAGCGGCCAGCAGCACCGACCCGCTGCTCCTGATCACCAAGCGCGTGCCGGGGAAATCCCCGACTGGGCCGACACCGCGCTGGCCTCCCCCGGCCCGGCCGTGCTTGTGCACGGCGACCTGCATGGTGACAACCAGGTGTGGGACGGTGACCAGCTCCGGCTGGTGGTGGACTTCGAGACCATCGGAACCGCCGAGCCAGAGTACGAGCTGCGGGCCTTTCCCGGTCCTGGGATGGGTCCCGGCGTGGAGTTGCTGACCGCCACCATGCGCCACTACCAGCAGATCACCGGCCGCGAGCTGTCCCGCACGCGGGTGATGGCCTGGCATCTGTGTAACGCCCTCGGCGACGCGCTGTGGCGCAGCGAGGCTGGGATCCCGCTGCCGGACCACCGGACGCCACCGGAGTGGGTGGACGACCTGGCGGTGCGCTTCAGCGCACTCGGCATCGACCCCGAGATCATGCCGGAATGGCGTCGTATGACCTAGCGGGCTCGTTCATGATCAGGCCAGGGATCGAGTCCCACCCGAGGATCTGAAGCACCATCGTCAGATGGTGGGGAACATTGTCCAGGAACAGGTACCTGCCGCTGTGACCCCCGCCGGTTCCGGCCAGCTGGAGGATAGCTCGCAGGCCAGCGACGTCACAGTACGCTAGCTCCGCCAGGTTGACGTGGACGTCGCCCGCGCGGTCCACCAGATCATCTAGCGTGCTGACCAGCCCCAGGTAGCTGGACTCATCGATCTCGCCGACTATCAGCACAACTTCCGGGCTACCAGCGCAGATGACTCGCAGTACCCCGTCATAATACGCGCCGTGACACCGCATCATCGCAACCCTGGCTCCTAGCAGGCGTGGCGACCCGTCAGTCCGCGCCCCGCGGTCGCTTGTCTATCCGGCTGAGAAGAAGGGGCGAAAACCTCGGCGAAGTTGCCAGGGTCCAGGGCAATATCCTCAAGTTACCGCTGAGGGGACCTGACGGCTAGGGCAAGCCCGGGCAGAAACGGGATCACCCGGCAGCGGCCCCCGCTGGCCCGTGGCGTGCCCGGTCGGCTAAAGGATTTGCCGCCGCCGCGCGTCTGCCGTCTTAGGCCTCGGGCAGCAACGGGCGGGCCGGGTCGAGCTGGGCTATCGCATCGCGCAGCAGGGTGTCCAGGACGGCGCGGCTGCGCCGGTGGTACAGCGGCCCGGTGGCGTCGGTCAGCAGCACGCTGGCCGCGGCCACGCCCTGGACCGGCACCGGCAGCGGGACGCGCAGGCTGGCCACCAGCTCGCGGATCCTGGGTTCGGCCGCGGCGATGCGGTCCCGGCAGAGCGGCACCGCGGGCGCCGGGGCGCGGCGGGCGACGGCCAGCAGATGCTCCCAGTCCCGGGCCAGCGCGCGGCGCCTGGGCAGCGACACGAGGTGCTGGGCCCGGGCCGCCAGCAGCCGGCCCGACTCAGCCGCGTGCCCCGCCGCCAGCAGCCGGTCCAGTGCCGCGCCGAACATCCGGGCCCGCGCCCGGTCCACGGCGCTCACCGGCGCCGCCCCCGATGGCGTGACGGTCATCTCCGCGTATCGCATACCCCCAGCTTCCGCCTGGCCAGCCCGCTCCGGAAGTGGCATTATTGACACGGTGCAGGACAAAACTGCCAACTTTCCAGCTACCCAGCCACCGCACCCCGTCGCGGTCGTCGTCTACGCCGGGGTGGCGCTCATGGAGCTGGGCGTGGCCTGCGACATCTTCGGCGGCGACGCCGAGATAGCCGGGGTGCCGCTGTATCAGCTCACGGTCTGCGGCGCCGAGCCGTCGGTCAGTACCGATGCCGGGTTCTCGATGCAGGTCCCGCGCGGGCTGGACGCGCTGGCCACCGCGCGGACCGTGATCGTGCCACCCACCAACCTGCCGGGCCGGGTGCCTGCGGCCGTGCTCGGCGCGCTGCGCCAGGCCCGGGCCCGGAACTGCCGCCTGCTGTCGCTGTGCACCGGCGCGTTCGTGCTGGCCGAGGCGGGGATCCTGGACGGGCACACGGCCACCACGCACTGGTCGGAGTGCGCCGAGCTGGCCCGGCGCTACCCGCGGGTCTCGGTGGACCCCGGGGTGCTGTACACCGCCGGAACCGACTTGCTCACCTCGGCGGGCAGCGCGGCCAGCCTGGACCTGTGCCTGCATGTGGTGCAGCGCGACTACGGCGCCGAGATCGCCACCCAGGTCGCCCGGGATCTGGTCGTCCCGTTGCACCGCGAGGGCGGGCAGGCCCAGTACATCGACACGCCGCTGCCCGAACTGGACGGCGCCAACCTGTTCGCCGACACCGTCAGCTGGCTGCAAGCCCACCTGGACGAGACCGTGACCGTCAGCGACCTGGCCGGGCGCTCGGCCATGAGCCCGCGCACGTTCGCCCGGCGGTTCCTGGCCAGCACCGGGACCACGCCGTACCAGTGGATCCTGCGTGAGCGGATCCGGCTGGCCCAGCGGCTGCTCGAGACGAGCGACCTGCCCATCGACTCGGTGGCCGAGAAGAGCGGCCTGCACAGCGCCAGCAACCTGCGCAAGCACTTCGGCCGCGTGCTGCGCACCAGCCCGCATGCCTACCGGCGCACGTTCCAGGCCTCCTGACGCCGGGGACCGGACCGGTGCCGCCGGGCCGGCCAGACGGCGAATCCCACGTTCGGCCGGGCGATAATGGCGTCATTGCGGAAATGCGTATTCGGGGCCGCGCCGACTCGGATTGAGACAGAAAAGACCTCATGAGGCAGGCGCCGGAACGGCTGCCGTGACCGGATCAGCCCGCCCGCGCGTAGCTCCCGCGCAGGTAGCGGACTGATCCCTTACCGATATCTAATCGCGCCCAGCCTCCGGGGCTAGCCGGGGTAGCATCCCGGCATTACTCTCTTGTATAAGGGACGCCTGCCCTGACACTTCGACTTGGTGAGCGCGCGGTCGGTGTTAGCACGGCGTGCCTGGCTGCGCTCTTGGCTGGCTTGCCACGGCTCCGGAGGCCAGGGCAGGTCCCTAGGAGGCTATGGTGACGCAGGTGGTCGCCCTACCCGGCGAGCGCACTGTTGTGGTGGAGTGCTGCGGAGCACCCTCCGGGATGCCGGTTTTCCTGCTGCACGGGACCCCTGGCAGCCGTAGCGGGCCACGCCCCCGGGCCGGTGTGCTGTACCGGCTCGGCATCCGGCTCATCTCCTATGACCGGCCCGGCTACGGTGACTCCGCACCGCAGTCGGGCCGTACCGTCGCGGACGCGGCCGCGGACGTTCGCGCCATCGCCAACGCGCTCGATCTCGCCAGGTTCAGCGTCGTGGGCCGGTCCGGCGGGGGCCCGCACGCGCTGGCCTGCGCGGCTCTCCTTGGCGACCGGATCCGCAGCGCGGCCGTGCTGGTCGGCCTGGCGCCGTCCAACGCGGATCTCGACTGGTATGCGGGGATGTCCAGGTCGAACGTCGAGGAGTACAAGTCCGCGGACGATGACCCGGCGGCCCTCAGGGAGATCGTGACCGGGCACGTCAAGCGGATCCGCGAAGACCCGGAGAGCCTGTTCACCTTCCTGGTTCCGAGCCTCGCCAACGGGGACAAGCGCGTGGTCAACGACGTCGCCATGCGCCGGCTGCTGACCGCCAGCTATACCGAGGCGGTACGCGCCAGCCCGGAAGGGTGGATCGACGATGTGGTGGCCCTGCGCAGGCCGTGGGGGGTCGATCTGTCCCGGGTCAAGGCCCCCGTCCTGCTCTGGCACGGCGCCAACGACATGCTCTCCCCCGTCGCACACACCCGCTGGCTGGCGAAGACGATCCCGGGGGCGACGCTCAAAGTCCAGCCGGGCGCGGCGCACTTCGAAGCGGTCGAGATCCTGCCCAGCGTGCTGACCTGGATGAAAGATCCGCCCCGGTCAGAACGGCTGCGGGTCCAGCGTCCGTACCATCCGGCGCTCTCCACGTAGCGCGGCTATGTGCGGGTGCTCGCCGCCGACCACCGCCTCCAGCTGGCTGATCACCGCGCTGCGTTCCGCGGCCGCCCCGGGCACACCGCGCTGCTGCTGGGTGAGCAGCAGGTTCGCCCGGCAGCGCAGCACATCGGGGTGATCCGGCCCGAGCGCCGCGACGAGGCCCTCGACAGCGGTCAACTCAATCTGCTCGGCCTGGGCCAGGTCACCGTCCTCAGCGACGAGGACCGCGCGGGACATCATCGCGGCCAGCGTGTACGGGTGCCCCTCCCCCAGCACGTCCCGCAGGCCGGTGACGGCTGAGTCCGCCGCTTGCAGCGCGCCGGCCGAGTCCCCGGTCAGGCGGCGCGCGCTGGCCAGGTTGAGCAGGCAGACCAGCGTGTGCGGGTGCGTCGGCCCGAGCCGCTCCTGGTAGACCGCTAGCACCGGGCCGATCTCCCGCTCGGCGTCGGCACCACGGTCCAGCGAGAGCAGGTTGGCCGCGTAGCCGAGCCGGCAGGCCAGCGCTTCGGCGCTGAACTCCCCAAACCGCCGGTTGAGCCCCTCCAGGGCCTCCAGGAAGTGCGGCTCCGCCTGCCCCGGGCGGCCGGTGCTGCGCAGCGCGATGCCCAGCAGCGTCTGGGCACTCAGCGCGGCCAGCGAGTCCACGCCGAGCGATTCGATGCAGGCGTACCGGGCGGACTGCATCAGCGTGACGGCCTCTTCGTATCGGCCGGCTTCGAGCAGGTCGCGGGCGAAGTTGGAGGTGGAGAGCAGGGTGTTGGGGTGCAGCGGGCCGACCGTTCTGCGGTGCCGCTCCAGGGTGTCCCTGTCCAGCTCCAGGGCCTGGCCGATGTCGGCGGTGAGCCGGTAGGAGTCGGCCAGGTTGCTGGCGGCCGCCAGGGTCCGGACGTGATCCTCGCCGTAAAGCTCCTTCCAGGCCGGGTAGGTGACCTCGTCCATGGGGACGGCCTCGCGGTACTGGCCCAGTGCCTTCAGGTCAGCGGCCAGGCTGCCCGCGGTC
Source organism: uncultured Actinomycetes bacterium (assembly GCA_963717125.1). Taxonomy (GTDB): domain Bacteria; phylum Actinomycetota; class Actinomycetes; order Streptosporangiales; family Streptosporangiaceae; genus RYN-230. The sequence continues at coordinate 411,585 of CAVQVG010000006.1, read as the reverse complement.
ATCAGAGTGTGCGGGTGCTCTGGCCCGAGCAGCAGCCGCTGCTCGCCGTGCAGAGCTTCGTCCAGGGCCCTCGCTTCCCCGTAGCGCGCCTCGTCCCGCAGGATGTTGGCCAGGTTGAAGCGCAGTTGCAGCAGCTGCCAGGCGCAGCGGCACCGTGAACTCCGGGTCCTGGTCGGGCCGGTCCTTCAGCATGTCCTCCCAGGCCCGCTCGACCTGTTCGCCAAGCTCGCGGCCGCGCTGCAGGTCGTGCCGCCGCCACAGATAGCGGACCCGGTCCACGAACAGCTGCCGGGCCGGTTCCTCCGTGGACGTCATGGCCCGGGACGGCTCGAGGTGTGGCCAGATCAGCCGGAACCGGCTCCACGTCTCCGGGTCGTCCACGTCCCGGCGCGGCCGGGCCGCGGCCAGCACCCGGTGCGCATCGCGGCGGGCCAAGGCAATCTTTTCCGGCGACTCCTCCGGCGACATGCGGTCCTGCACGACCGCCTGGACAAGCCGGTGCACGTGCACCCGGTTGGCGTTGCTGTCCAGCTTGATCAGGGCTAGCCGGTTGATTTCCTGGACCACCCGGCCGATGATCATTCTCTCCGACAGCGCGGGATCGTACGGCTCCAGCACGTCGGCCATGGCCTGGCTGTAGATGAGGTCCAGCGCGATACGTGGCGCCATCACCGAACACAGCTCGAGCAGCCGCGCGGCCGCGGGCGAGCGCTCCTGCAGCCGGTTCAGCGACAGGTCCCAGGTCTGTGACACCGGCTGTGGGTAGTCGGCCAGTTGCGCGACGGACAGCGTCCGCGACGCCTGGCTCTCCAGCTCGCGCAGATAGTCGGGGACGCTGTAACCGGTGTCGGCCAGCCATGCGCCCGCGGTGGCCACCGCGAGGGGCAGGTCACCGAGCATCTCGGCCACCTGGTCAGCCTGGTCCGCCGTCACCGAGGGAGCACGCTGCCGCAGGTGGGCCACGCTCTCGGCCCGGGTGAACACCTCGACCAGCAGCGACGCCCGGGACTGCTCGGACCAGGCGCGGTTGCGGGAGGTGATCAGCAGGTGGCCGTTCCCGGTCGGCAGGTAGGGTTCGATCTCCTCGATGTCCTCGGCGTTGTCGTAGATCAGCAGCCACCGCGGCATGGGGTTGGCCTGCCCGAGCACATCCAGCACCAGATGAGCCAGCTCCTCCACGTTCGCGTTCGCGGGGGGGCTGATGCCGAACGCGCTCTGCATCTGCACGGCCAGGTCAGCCAGCGAGGCATCGATGAACGCGGGCTGGCCGCAATCGAGCCACCAGACCAGGTCATAGTCGGTCCGGAAGCGGTGCGCGTACTCGAGCGCGATCTGGGTCTTGCCCACCCCGCCGAGCCCTTGCAGGGTGACCGGCAGGACCACCGAACGGCCGTGGCTGCGCAGTTGCCCGCGCAGTTCCTGCAGGTCGTTCTCGCGGCCGGTGAACCGCGCGTTGCGGGCCGGCACCCGGTCGATCTTCGGTTCGGCCCCTGCGTACCGGGCCCGGGGATACCACGCGTCCGCGGCGGGCGGCGGGCCCGGCAGGCCGAGCAGCTTGAGCAACCGCCCGACCGCCTCGTGCTCGGGCACACCGGCGAGGAAGGCGGCGGCCTGCGGCGAGAACTCCGGGAGCGGCCGCGTCGCCGTCACGTAGACGGGCAGGCTGGTTCGCGAGCGCAGCGGTGGCTGCGCTTCGTGCTGCGCCACATAGGTGGCCGAGACTACGGTCAGGATCCGGGCACCGGCGGCCGGCTCATCCTCATGGTTCACCGGGGCCGGTTCGCCCAGGCGGCGCTCGCGGCTGACCGCGCCCGCCGCGGCCAGGACGCCCGCGATCCATTCCGCCCAGACCTGGTCCTCCGGGCGGAATTCGATGATGATCTCGTCACGTTCCTGCGGCGGCTTGCGGGCGAACTCCAGCATGGTGCTCTTCTGCAGCTCGTCGTCCATCGGCGGCAGGCTGGTGACCACACCCTCGGTTATCACCCCCGTCAGGCGCTCGAGCGCCGACAGCATCGAGGTCGGGGATCCGGGCGTGTCCCCGAAAACCGCGAGCGTCTCCTCATAGGCGTAGAACGGGCGGTAGGGCACCTCCACCGCGCCCCAGTACGTTCTGCGGTCAGATTCAGACATGGCCACGGGCAGGCCCGCGAACAGCCGGACGGCGGTCGCCCGGCCGGCATCGACCTTCTCCTTCTCGGCCTGATCCACCCGCATCGGCACCGGCAGGATGCGGATGCCGCGGTCCTTGTGCCGCTCCTCGATGAGCCTGGCCACCTCCGCGGCGCCCTCGATGCCCTGGGTGCTCAGCGTGAAGCAGTTGACGAGCGTGTCCGGCAGCTGCACCGTGCAGATGTCCGCGACGTCGCTCAGCCCGGTCCGGCTGTCGATGAGCACGTAGTCGTAGTGCCGCTTCATGTCCGCGCGCACCGCGTCGAGGAACTCACCGCCTTTCCGGTGCTCATAGAAATCGTCCCAGGCCAGAGCGCCCAGAGTCACCGCGTAATCGCGGTTCTGGCGCCCAGGTGACAGGAAGTCCAGCCCGCCACCCGCTGGGAAGATCCAGTTCAGCGACAGCGCATGGAGCTGCACCCGGGCGTGCTCGCCGATGAGCTGATCTACCCGGTCCGGGCTGGCGGCCTTGGCCGCCGCCCATTCATAGTCACGGATTAGGTCGATGATCCCGGACGCTTCGCGTACCGCGCTTTCCGCCAGGAATGGGTGGAAGAAGCGGTGCAGCCCAGGGGATTCCAGGTCCCAGTCGGCGACCAGGACACGGTGCCCGTTGGCGGCGAGGATCCAGGCGACGTTGGCCAGCGCCATGGTCCGGCCGGTGCCGCCCTTGTATGAGTAAAAGGTGACCACATGGCCATTCCGCCCTTGGTCCGTACCCGCTGCGGGCTGGTCAGGCATCTGATTCCTCCTCGGCGTCCTGGAGCGGAGCAGCCGGGCCCGCGCGCCGCCGCGCGCCAGTCAGCCGTGGCCGGGAACCCGGTCGCGCGGTGGCGCGCAGGACGGGGCCGTGCCGGAGATATTGGCGCTCCGCCTCGGCGACCAATACCGGCATGAGCGCGGTGAACTCCTGGACCGACGTGACGCCGCGGATGGCGCGCTTGGCGGCCTCGGAGCGGGCCGCCCCGGCCTCGTGCAGGATGGTGCTTGTCCGCTCGGCAAGCTTAGCGGCGCGCGCATCCGGTTCGGGATCACACACGAGCAGCGGCAGCACCCACGACGGCAGGTCGCGGACCGATGACTGGAGAATGTCCAGCCCGCGCTGCGTGGCGATGAACCATGGGTCGATGAGAATGACACCCGGACCACTGCTGAGCAGGTCATCGGTCTTCTCGATGCTGGCCTGCAGCACGGCGAAATCGAGTTGCTCGGCGGCAAGCGCGGCATACTCCGCGAGGGGCAGGTCCTGGCCTTGCGGGAACGGCTGCCAGCCAATACTGATGTCGGCGTAGCCGGCCGGCTCACGTCCGGCGGGCAGGCCGCCGAGCACCGGGGCGGCCACCGCCACGGTGAATACCGCCGCCGCCTCCTCCGCGTTGAAGGCGCTCTGCACGGTGTCGATATCGGGTACCGCGGATGGGGCTAACGGGTCGCGCTCGGCCAGCCGGACGATCTGCGCGGCCACCCGGTCCACCACGGCCTGGTAGGCCGCGTGGTAAGGGGTGAGGCGGAGCAGGGCGCGCAGCCCGTTCTGGGGGTAGGCGCGCTCCGCGGACCCGATAGCCAGCGCCTCGGGCAGGCCGGGCCGGTCCTGCTCCCCCGGGAGCGGGATCCACAGCACCGGTACGAAGCGGCGCACCGGGTCTTCGATCCCGGCCTGGGCCAGCCGCTGCTGGAAGCAGGCCCATTCCCGGCCGGGCAGGGACCGGGTGAAATAGCTCGGCGAGTACAGCGGCACGAACACCTGAGCCGACATCAGAGCCTGCGTGATCGAGGCCTTCCAGTCCGAGCCAAATGGGATTTCCTGATCGAAAAACCCGGGCGCGATCCCCGAATCCGGCGCGGCCAGGCCGGCCACCGCGGCGGTGAGGTCACGGAAGAACCTGCGTACCCACTGGTCAGGATCGGCATCCAGGTTGCCGGCCAGCGGCGGTGAATGGGCGTAACTGAGGTAGAAGTAGCTGCCGCGCCGCCGCCCGTTACGGGCATTCCCATTCTGGCTCATGAGGACTGCTCCTGGAAAATGTTGTCCAGTTCACCTGGGGCAAACTCCCGCGGCTCAACCCAGTAGGTGTGGTGAATATGGGCTATCTGCTGGGCCAGACTCCATACCACCGCCTGGTAGGCGGCATCCTGTCCGGTCGCCAGCAGCCCGAAGATCCCATTCGCCTCGTAGCGCGCCTTGATAGCGGAATCGGACAGGCCAGCCGGGGAGAACCGCTGTACCGCGCGGACCGCCGCCGGGGCCTGCTCGTAGCGGAGCGGAGCCCAGATAACCGGGATGATGGCGCTCTGATGCCGTCCCCCCTCGCCCTTGTACTGGAGAATCTTGCGTTGCGAAAAAGCGTGCCACTCCATGCCGCACCACTCGCTGATCAGGTACGGCTCCGACAGCAGCGCCACAAAGACCTGGCAGCCGCCCAGGGCGTCCAGCAGGTCATTCGTCCAGCGCGAGCCGCCCGCCAGCGACCGGTCCATGAAGCCGGGATCCGAGCCGGTAGGCCGGCCGATGAGCTGGGCCGCGTTCTCCGACAGGTCGTCGAAGAACCTGACGAATCTCCGGTTGGGTTCCTGCGGCGGCCCTACGTGCCGCCCCTCCGAATGCGCGTAGCTGAGGAAGAACACCGGCATCCGCAGGTCGAGTTCGGCGGGCAGGCTGGGGGCACCCTCCTCAGGCCTGCGCGGCAGGTGCGGCGGTTCCGGCTGTGCCGCCCGCTGCACCTCACCCCGCTCCCCCGGCTTCGTCATGGCTCTATTCCATCGCCGCCGTGAGCAGCCCGGAGAGGAACCGCTCGCCGTCGTCGGTCAGCGTCCGCGCACCGAGCAGCGCGGCGCCGCCTGCCCGCACCCGGGACCGGTGCCGCAGGTAGGCCCGGCGGGCCGCCGGGCCGCGCGACTGGGACAGGTGAGCCAGGGCCAGGTGGGCGTAGGCGTCGTGCAGGACCGCTTCCGGGCGCTCCGGGAGCTTTCGCCACGGCACCCGCAGCCCGGGCCGGGGACCCGGGCGGAACAGCTCCCGCAGGCCAAGCACGGCGTCCAGCTTGGCGTGCTGGAACTGGTGCAGCAGCTGCGCGTCGAGCGTGCGCGGATCACCCGGGAAGGCCAGCCCAACCGCGCCGAACGGCTGCTGAGCCGGGCCGCAGCGGTGGCCGCCGCGGCCGCGGCGCAGCGGTACCACGGTCCGCAGCCCGGCCGTCAGAGAGCCCGCGTAGCCAGGCACGGCCGACGCCAGCCGGTCCCCCGCCGCGGTCAGCCCGCGCCGCCAGGCCCGCCACTGCGCCGTGGAGAGCGGCGCAGCGGCGGACCATTCATGGCCACCCCGGAATGGGTCCCGGTCATCGAGGACAACTCGCAGGTGCGGTCCGGTCATCCGGCGCACGGTCTGCCAGTCGCTGATTCCCTGCCTGGCCGCCAGGCGCGCCGGCGTCACGGAGACCACCGTGGTGCGCCCCGAGCCGGCGTCCATCCGCAGCGTCCCCACGGTGGGCAGGTGGATCGTCCCGTCCCGGACCGGCAGCGGCAGTTGCACGCTGGTCCCGGCGCACAGCGCGGCCGCCGCGGCCAGCACGGCCAGGTGCGCCCGGTCGAGATCCCGGTCGGTGCCCACGGCTGGCCGCAGGCAGCGAACCGCCCAGGCCTGGGTGTAGGCGTGCGACATGATCTCCCGTACCGCCGCGGGCTGCTCGGCGTCCAGCGCGCACAGCAGCGCCCACCCCTCGGCCGCCGCCGCCTGCAGCTCGCGGTCGGCCCAGCCATCGGCTGAGGCCGCCACGCTGGCTACCAGCCGCCGGGTGAGGTACAGCCGGGCCGCGGACAGGGCGGCGATGGCCGCCGCATCGCCGGGCCCGGCCGACAGCGCGTCGAACGCCTCGGCGGGCAGCTCGTACAGGTCCCGCACGGACAGGTTCCCGGACCGCGCCGGGAGGTTCGCGGTCACCTCCCCGATCAGCGCCCGGAGGTCCGGGCAGTAGACCGATGGGTTACCGAACCCGGTCCCGGCCCGGTACCGGTGCGCGTACAGGCCCCCGCCGCAGATCCGCACCACCGGGCAGGCCTGGCAGATCGTGGACAGCGCGGCCACGCCGCCCCGGCGGGTGACGAAGCCGGGCTGCCCGGCCACCTGGTTGACGGAGTGGCTGAACACATCCGATCCGGTCGCCGCGGCGCCGTGGTAGGCGGTCTTCAGCGAGTCCGGCTGCTCCCAGCTTCCGTCCGTCTCGATGACCAGCAAGTCCACCGGGCCGGGACCGACCGCCTCGGTCAGGCTCGGCCCGCCGCCGGCCGCCGAGATCAGCGAGCCGAAGAAGCGGATCGGCACCGGGCGGCCGTCGGACATCCAGCGCCGGTACACCCGGGCCAGCCAGGCGGCGTAGGGCGCGCCGGCCCCGCCGGGCCGGTACGGCGGGTTCTCCCAGGTCGCATGCGGCAGCAACAGGTCAAGCGCGGGCGGCTGTTCGGCGAGCAGCGCTTCGTACACCGCGACCGGGTCATTCCGGATGTCGATCGTGCACAAGATCCCGGCATACAGATGCCGGTACTCCGGCCGCCGCAGCAGTTCGAGTGCCTGCCTGACCTGGCCATGGCTGCTCCGGCCAGTCGCGAAGCGGCGGTGCCGGTCATTAGCCACCCGGTCACCGTCCAGGGACACGCCGACCCGGACCCCGTACTCATCGAACAGGGCGCACCAGCCCTCGTCGAGCCGCAGCCCATTGGTGTGGATCCGCAGATCGATCCCGGCCACCGGGGTGATCCGCGCATGCAGCGCGGCGAGCAGCCCACGGGTCCGGTCCTTGCCCGCCAGCAGCGGCTCGCCCCCGTGCAAGATGACCTGGACCTCCGGCAACTGGTGCGCGGCCGCGTGTTCCGCTATCCGCAGCGCCGCCTGATCCGCGGCGGCCGGCGAGATGGCCCGCGGCCTGTCCCGCCAGCCCTGGTCGGCGTGCTCGTAGATGTAGCAGTGATCGCAGGCCAGGTCACACCGGCTGTGCACCTTCAGGACGTACTGGGTGATCGACGCCGGCATAGGCGTCGGCTCAGATAGCAGAACTGAACATCGTGCCGCGATCACGCGGCTGGTCCGCCGCGTTGTCCAGGATCCGGCTGACCATGCTGCGGACGTCGTCATCTGCGGCCAGCTGCTCAAGCGGCGCGTCACGCGCGTCGGCGCTGGGGGTGTCCTGGCCGCCGTCCCGCGGGATGGTTAAGGCCTCGCTTTTCATTGCCCGATTACCTCCCGGAAAGAGCGCGGTGGAAGCGCTGCCTTCAAATAGAAGGTTAAGGGATGGCAAGGCCGTTGTCAGCAGCCTAGCGGGCAGATACGGCCCAGCACGGCTATTCGAACTGCCAATTGCGATCAAGGAACGTTATCCGAAAATCGGCTGCTGCGGCCGCCGGGCAGCCGAACCAGCTCGGCCAGTCCGGCCGCGGCCGGGCATGGCTAGGCGTCCGCGCCGTTCTGTGGCACCGTCGTGGGATAGGTCCCTACCCATCTCGCCGGGGAGATAGTGGCTCTGGTTGGCGTCAGGTGATACGGGCCCGGCTGGCCAGGGCCCGCCCGGGCTGGGGGGCCGTGTGGCTGGCGCCAGCCGCGCTGGCCGCGCTGGTGACCGGCTATCTCGCCTGGGGCGCCTGGGTCTCCGCGGCCGACCAGCACTGGTTCGCCCCGCCGCTGGCCTGGTGGCGGGCCGCGCTGCAGCCGGACCGGATCGGGGTGCCGCTGGTCTTCCTCGCGTTGTGGCTATTAGTGCTGCTGGGCTACTGGTGGCCGCGGCGGCGGCACCCGCAGGCCATCGGGCTGACCGTGGCCGTGGCGATGGTGCTCATCGGCGGGGTGCTGGCCAGCGCCGCGCTGGCCCCGTGCCGGGGCGGCCAGGCGGCGAGCGGTGTCGCTAACTGGGTGCTCGACCTGTACGTCGGGAACCCGCCGTCCTTCCCGCTGGGCGGCTGCACCACCCCGGCCCTCGCCTTCCAGGTCGGTGCGCCGGTCTGCCTGGGCGCGACGCTGACCGGCGCGATCACCGCCGCCTCGGTGCTGTGGCGGGAGCCGCTGGACCGGCTGCGGGCCCGGGCGGTGCGCGACGCGATCGTCGTCACCGGCCTGGACCCGCTGACCATGCCGCTGCTCCAGGAACTGGCGCGGACCCACCGCCGCAGCAGCATCGTGGTCATCGAACCGGACAGCGGGCATCCGCTGCTGGCCGACGCCCGGGCCACCGGCGCCAAGGTCATGGTGGCGCCGCCGGCCTCGGCCCGGATCCTGCTCCCGGTGCTGGCCGGCCGTCGCGGCTGCGAGCTGAGTTACCTGTACGCCCTGGGCCAGGATGTCCGGGAAAATGAGACGGTCCTCGAGGCAGCCAGGAGCATCGTGCGCAATTGCCAGCCGGATCCGCAGCGGCAGCCGCACCTGGTGGCCCGGATCGACGATCCGCGGCACGCCGATCACTGGCGCGGCGAGCACACCGGCACCGCCGACCTGTGGTTCGAGGACGCGCTCAGCCCGCTGGAAGCGACGGCGCGCACCCTGGTCAACCGGGTCTTCGGCACCGGAGCGCGGCGCCTGGTGCTGTGCGGTGACAGCCCGCCGGCCCTGGCCATCCTGCTGGAACTCGCCCGCCGGGCCTGGGAACTCAGGGAACTGGTCCGGGCCGCCCAGGACGGCCAGGCCAGGCCGACGGCCGGCCCGTGGCCGGCGCCGGCCGACCGCCAGCTGCTCGCCCCGCTCCCGCTGCGGCAGGTCATCCTGCTCGACGAGCGGGCCGCGGACCTGCGCCGGGAATATCAGGCCACCGCGCCCGCACCCGCCGTGTCGGCCGGGCCCGACGTGCTCGCTGAGCCCGCTTCCTGGCGGCATCAGCTGCTGGTCATGCTGGACGCGCTGGCCCCCGCGCCGGTGCCGGAGACCGTCGTGGTCATCACCGATTCGCGGCCTGACGACAGCATGCACGCAGCCGGGCGGGTGGCCCGGCTGCACCCGCGCATCCCGCTGTTCGTGCTCACCGCCAGCGGCGCGCCCCCGCCGCGGCCGATCTTCGACCGGCTCTGGCCGTTCCAGCTGGCGCTGCTGGTGGACGGCAGGCCGCCCGAGGACACCTGGACCAGGGTGGCCCGGCACTGGCACGAGTGCTACCGGCTCAGCCATCCCCCGGTACCGGGCGAGCCGCGCAAGCTGACCAGCCGCCCCTGGGCGGAACTGGACGAGTTCATCCGCCAGGACAACATCCTGCAGCTCCGCTCGGTGCTGGGCGAAGTGGCGAAGCGCGGGCGGCACTGGCTGCCGACCCGCGCGGTGCCGCCGGGCAGCTTCATCGAGCTGACCGGGGCGGACCTGGCGGCCGTGGCGCAGGCTGAGCACACCCGCTGGTTCCAGCGGCGGCAGGGGGCCGGCTGGGTACCGGACGGGACGGCGCCCGGCGGGCCGGACCGGGTGAACAGCCGGGTGGTGCCCTGGGCCGCGTTTTCCGACGGCGACCGGCAGAGCAGCATCGACTACCTGCGGTCCCAGCTCACCCAGCTCGAGGAGGCTGGGTTCATGCCGGTCGTCCCCGCGGGCGGCCCGCCCGGGGCACGGCCGTTCCGCCGCGTCGGCACGGTGCGCGCCCGGCGGCTGCGGTCCCGGCGGCCGTGGACCCGGCGCACCGGCGACCAGCTCAACGGGGAGGCCGGGGACTGGCACGTGGTGGACGACGCCGGGGACGAGCGGACCGTCCGGGACCCCGAGTTCAACAGCAGCCACGAACCGCTCGGCGACGGGCGCTACGTGCGCACCGGGATCTTCCACGCCTGGCGGGCGGACGAGGAGCAGGTGCTGTGGACCATGGAGGGCCGGGCCGTGGCCCAGCCCGGGGACTGGATCGTGGAGGGCTCCGGAGGCGAGCGCTGGCCGGTGCCGAAGGGCCAGTTCGAGCGCGGCTACCTGTCCTGGCCAGCCCACGACCAGCCGTGACGGCCGCGCCTGTTCACTCCAGGAAACTGTTCACTCCAGGAAACCCCGCAGCAGCGCCGCGGTGCCGTCCAGGTGCTCGGCGATGGCGCGCTGCGCGGTCCCGGGGTCGCCGGCCAGGATCGCCGTCACGATCGCGGTGTGCTGGGCCGCGGTGTGGTCGATGTTGCGCTGCAGCACCGGGATCGCGTTCAGCAGGTCGTTCAGCCGCATCCGGGCGTCCGCGCAGGCCGCGGCCAGCAGGCTGGACCCGGTGAGTTCCGCGATGGACAGGTGGAACAGGGTGTCCATCCGGCGGTAGTCCTCCGGGGTGGCCTGGTTGACCGCGGCCAGCCGGGCGTTCAGCATGTCGGACCCGGCCGGCGACGGGGCTGCCTGCGCCAGCACGTGCGCCGCGCCGGTCTCCACCGCCATCCGGAACGTGAGCGCGTCGTTGATCTTGTCCGCGTCCTCGGTCGCGAGCCGGCGCAGCTCGGCCGGGCTCGGCGCGGGCGGGGGGGCAATGACGAACGTGCCGCCGAACCGGCCGCGGCGCGATTCCACGTAGCCGGCCAGCTGCAGGGCCCGGATGGCCTCGCGCAGCGTGATCCGGCTGACGCCGAGCAGCGCGGCCAGCTCGCGTTCCGGCGGGAACCGCTCACCGGGCGCCACCACGCCCAGCTTGATGACGGTCAGCAGCCGCTCGACGGTCTCCTCGAACGCGTTCTGCGCCCGGACCGGCCCCAGCACAGCCGTCAGTTCCAGCCCGGATGACGGCCCGGTGGGCTGGCGAAATCTGGCTGGGGGTCTTGACATCGCCGGTTCTCTATCCATCAATGGTCGGATAATAAACCATTTGCTCTTCGAAGGAGCAGTGATGGCGGTCAACGAGCAAGCGGCGCCGCTCAGCCAAGACGAGCAGACCCTGCACCAGATGGGCTACGCCCAGGAGCTGCGCCGGCGCATGTCCGGGTTCTCCAACTTCGCCGTCTCGTTCACGATCATCTCGATCCTGTCCGGCTGCCTCACGCTGTACGGGTTCGGCATGGCCACCGGCGGCCCGGCCGTCATCGTCTGGGGCTGGCTCGGCGTCGGGGTGATGACCCTGTTCGTCGGCCTGGCCATGGCCGAGGTCTGTTCCAGTTTCCCGACCGCGGGCGGCCTGTACTACTGGTCGGCCAAGCTGGCGCCGCGGCACGGGCCCGGCCTGGTCCTGGTTCACCGGCTGGTTCAACTTCCTCGGCCAGGTCGCGGTGACCGCGGGCATCGACTTCGGCGCGGCGTTCTTCATCAACGCGTTCGGCGCGCTGACGTGGGGCTGGAGCACCGCGCACGGGGTGACGATCCTGATCTACGCGATCGTGCTGCTGGTGCACGGCCTGCTGAACCAGTTCGGCATCCGGCTGGTCGCGCTGCTGAACGACGTCAGCGTGTGGTGGCACATCGTCGGCGTGCTGCTCATCGTCGGGGTGCTCGTCTTCGTGCCGTCGCATCACCAGTCGGCCAGCTTCGTGTTCGGGCACTTCGTCAACGACACCGGGCTGCACGTCGCCCCGATCTACATCGTGGCGATCGGCCTGCTGCTCGCGCAGTACACGTTCACCGGCTACGACGCCTCCGCGCACATGACGGAGGAGACGCACAGCGCCGCCCGCAGCGGCCCGCGCGGCATCGTGATGTCGATCCTGGTCTCGCTGGTCGCGGGCTGGGTGCTGCTGATCGGGATCACGTTCGCCATCCAGCACTACGAAGCGACGCGCACGTCGGCCACCGGAGTGCCGCCCGCGCAGATCTTCATCGACGCCGCCGGGTCGGCCTGGGCCAAGTTCCTGCTGCTGGTCGTGATCGGCGCCCAGCTGTTCTGCGGCATGTCCTCGGTCACCGCCAACTCCAGGATGATCTACGCGTTCTCCCGGGACGGCGCGCTGCCCGCCTCCAGCGTCTGGCACCGGGTCAACAAGCGGACCCGCACCCCGACCAACGCGATCTGGCTGGCCGCGGTGGGCGCGCTCATCCTGGGCCTGCCCTACCTGTGGAACAGCACCGCCTACGCGGCGGTCACCTCGATCGCGGTCATCGGCCTGTACATCGCCTACGTGATCCCCACCTTCCTGCGGCTGCGCCAGGGCGAGAACTTCCAGCGCGGCCCGTGGCACCTGGGCCGGTGGAGCAAGCCGGTCGGCATCATCGCGGTGACCTGGGTGGTGATCATCACGATCCTGTTCATGCTGCCGCAGGTCGGCCCCATCACCTGGACCACGTTCAACTACGCGGTGTTCGCCGTGGTGGCGGTGATCGGCTTCGCCGGCATCTACTGGCTGGCCTCGGCCCGTAACTGGTTCACCGGGCCGCGGGTCCAGGGCACGCCGGAAGAGCTGGCCGCGATCGAGGAAGAGCTGGCTGGGTAAGCAGCCTGGTAGGCACGGCACGATAGCGGCGCGGACTGGAGGCCCATGGACAAGCAGCGCGGAGTGACCCCGCAGAGCCGACGGCGCGGGATGCTCACCCTGGAGCAGCTCCGCGTGGAGGTCAGCGAGGGCAACATCGACACGGTGGTGGTCGCCTTCACCGACGTGCAGGGCCGGCTGGCCGGCAAGCGGCTCGCGGCCGACTACTTCCTGGACGACGTGGTCGGGCACTTCATCGAGGGGTGCAACTACCTGCTCGCGGTGGACGTGGAGATGAACACCGTGGCGGGGTACGCGATGTCCTCCTGGGAGAGCGGCTACGGCGACTTCGTCCTGGTGCCGGACATGGGCACCCTGCGCCGGGTGCCCTGGCACGAGGCCACCGCCATGGTGCTGGCCGATCTGACCTGGCACGACCGCGCGCCCGTGGTGGCCTCGCCGCGGCAGATCCTCAAGGCGCAGACCGCCCGGCTGGCCGAGCGCGGGCTGACCGCGCTGGCCGGCACCGAACTCGAGTTCATCGTGTACACCGACAGCTACGCGCGGGCCCAGGCGACCAGCTACCGCGAGCTGACCCCGGCCAACAGTTACAACGTGGACTACTCGATCCTGGGCACGGCCCGGATCGAGCCGCTGCTGCGACGGCTGCGCAACGGCATGGCCGGGGCCGGCCTCCAGGTGGAGTCGGCCAAGGGCGAATGCAACCTGGGCCAGCAGGAGATCGCGTTCCGCTACGCGGACGCGGTCACCACGTGCGACAACCACTCCATCTACAAGACCGGCTCGAAGGAGATCGCGGACCAGGAGGGCATGAGCCTCACGTTCATGGCCAAGCCGAACGCCCGTGAGGGCAACTCATGCCACATCCACCTCTCGGCCCGCACGCGTGACGGCAAGCCGGTCATGGCCGGCGACGGGCCGCACGGGCTGTCCCCGTTCGGCGAGCACTTCATCGCCGGGCAGCTGGCCGCGCTGCCCGAGCTGTCGCTGTGCTACGCGCCGAACATCAACTCCTACAAGCGGTACGTGCCGGGCAGCTTCGCGCCCACCGCGGTCCGCTGGGGAGTGGACAACCGCACCTGCGCGCTGCGGCTGGTCGGGCACGGCCTGTCGCTCCGGGTGGAGAACCGGGTGCCGGGCGGCGACGTGAACCCGTACCTGGCCGTCGCGGCGATGATCGCGGCCGGGCTGTACGGGGTGGACCACGAACTGCCGCTGGAACCCGCCTGCGCCGGCAACGCGTACAACGATCCAGGCGGCCGGGTGCCGACGACGCTGCGCGACGCACTCGAGTTGTGGCGCAAGTCCGAGCTGGCCCGGGAGGCGTTCGGCAACGAGGTCGTCGAGCATTACGCGAACGCCGCGCGGGTGGAGATCGAGGCGTTCGATGCCGCGGTCACCGACTGGGAGCTGCACCGCAGCTTCGAGCGGATGTGAGCACGGCGAGTTGGGAGTGAGCAGCAGCATGTCTACGTTCACGGTGCTGAACCCGGCCACCGAAGCGGCCGTCGCCGACGTGCCGCAGGCCACCGCGGAACAGGCCGACGAGGCGGTGGCCCGGGCGGCCGCGGCGCAGCCGGCCTGGCGGGCGGTGGCCCCCGGCGACCGGGCCGCGCTGCTCCGCCGGTTCGCCGACGTGGTGGACGCGCACCTCGAGGAGCTGGCCCAGCTGGAGGTGCGGGGCGCCGGGCACCCGATCGGGCAGGCCCGCTGGGAGGCGGGCAACGTCCGGGACGTGCTGCGCTACTACTCGGCGGCGCCGGAGCGGCTGCTCGGCCAGCAGATCCCGGTGCCCGGCGGGCTGAACGTGACGTTCAAGGAGCCGGTCGGCATCGTCGGGCTCATCGTGCCGTGGAACTTCCCGATGCCGATCCTGGGCTGGGGGCTGGGCCCGGCGCTGGCCGCGGGCAACCCGGTGATCGCCAAGCCGGCCGAGCGGACCCCGCTCACCGCGATCCGGATCGGCGAGCTGGCCCTGGCGGCCGGGCTGCCCGAAGGCGTGTTCCAGGTGCTGCCAGGCAAGGGCTCGGTGGTCGGCCAGCGGCTGGTCGAGCACCCGCTGGTGCGCAAGATCGTCTTCACCGGCTCCACCGAGGTGGGCAGCCAGCTGATGGCCGACTGCGCGCGCCAGGTCAAGCGGGTCACCCTGGAGCTGGGCGGCAAGAGCGCCAACATCGTGTTCGCCGACGCCGACCTGGAGAAGGCCGCGGCCACCGCGCCGTACGCGGTGTTCGAGAACGCCGGCCAGGACTGCTGCGCGCGGTCCCGGATCCTCGTCCAGGCCAGCGTGTTCGACCGGTTCATGGAGCTGCTGGAGCCGGCCGTCAAGGGCGTGGCGGTCGGCGACCCGGCCGATCCGGGCACCGAGATGGGCCCGCTGATCTCGGCCGCGCACAGAAGCAGGGTCGCGTCCTACGTGCCAGACGGAGCGCCCATCGCGTTCCGCGGCAGCGCCCCGGACGGGCCCGGCTACTGGTACCCGCCCACCGTGCTGGCCCCGGTGTCCGCCGCGGACCCCGCGTTCACCGACGAGGTGTTCGGGCCGGTGGTGACCGTCGTGCCGTTCGGCGGCGAGGCGGACGCGGTCCGGATCGCCAACGACACCCCGTACGGCCTGTCCGGCTCCATCTGGACCCGGAACGTGGGCCGGGCGCTGCGGGTGGCCCGGGCGGTGGAGACCGGCAACCTGTCGGTCAACTCGCACAGCTCGGTCCGGTACTGGACGCCGTTCGGCGGGTTCAAGGCCTCCGGCCTCGGCCGCGAACTCGGGCCGGACGCGCTGGACAGTTTCACCGAGGTCAAGAACGTCTTTATCGCCACCGACGACGAGGAGCCGCAGTGACCGCACACCCGCAGCGGCTGGCCGGCCGGGTCGCCGTGATCACCGGCGCGGGCAGCGGCATCGGGCTGGCCAGCGCCCGGCGGCTGGCCGCCGAGGGCGCCACCGTGGTGGTCGCCGACATCGACGCCGGGGCCGGCAAGCTGGCCGCGGACGAGGTCGGCGGCTTGTTCATCCAGACGGACGTGACCAGCGAGGACGCGGTCCGGGCGCTGTACGAGCAGGCGGCCGGGGAGTGTGGCGGCGTGCACATCGCGGTGCACAACGCGGGCATCTCACCGCCGGACGACGACTCCATCCTGACCACCGGCCTGGACGCGTGGCGGCGCGTTCAGGAGGTGAACCTCACCTCGGTGTACCTGTGCTGCAAGCACGTGATCCCGCACATGCAGCGGCAGTACGCGGCGGGCCGGGGCGGCGGCTCGATCATCAACATCGCCTCGTTCGTCGCCGTGATGGGCGCGGCCACCTCGCAGATCTCCTACACCGCGTCCAAGGGCGGCGTGCTGGCCATGAGCCGCGAGCTGGGCGTGCAGTTCGCCCGGGAGGGCATCCGGGTGAACGCGCTGTGCCCGGGGCCGGTGAACACGCCGCTGCTCCGTGAGCTGTTCGCCACGGACCAGGAGCGCGCGGCGCGCCGGCTCGTGCACGTGCCGATGGGCCGGTTCGCCGAGCCGGCGGAGATCGCCGCCGCGATCGCGTTCCTGGGCAGCGACGACGCGTCGTTCATCACCGCGGCCCAGTTCCTGGTGGACGGCGGGATCTCCGGCGCGTACGTGACCCCGCTGTAGCCGGTGGCACCGTGACCCTGGTCGGCATCAGCAGTTACGCGGAGCCAGCGCGCTGGGGCCCGTGGCACGCGCCCGCCGCGCTGCTCCCGCTCAGCTACGCCGAGCAGGTGGCGGCGGCGGGCGGCGTGCCGGTACTGCTGCCGCCGCTGCCCGGGATGACCGCCGCGGTGCGCCGGCTGGATGCGCTGGTGCTGTCCGGCGGCGGCGACGTTGACCCGGCCGGCTACGGCGCGCAGCCGCACCCGCAGACCAGCCGGGTGCAGCCGGGACGCGACCGGGCCGAGCTGGACCTGCTGGCCGCCGCGCTGGCCGCGGGCCTGCCGGTGCTGGCCATCTGCCGGGGGCTGCAGATCCTCAACGTGCTGCGCGGCGGCACGCTGCGGCAGCATCTGCCGGAGGCCGGCGGGCACCGGGCCGGGCCGGGCACGTTCGGCACGCACCAGGTGCGGGTCGCGCCCGGCAGCAGGCTGGGCCGCCTGCTCGGGCCGCCGGACGCCGGCGCCGAGCTGTGGCTCGACGTGCCCACCGCGCATCACCAGGCCATCGGCCGGCTCGGCGCCGGGCTGGTGGCCACCGCCTGGGCGGCGGACGGCACCATCGAGGCCGTCGAGTCCTCCGCCGCCGCGGAGCGGCGATCGGGGCGTTCCGGGGGGGCGCTCCCCCGGGCTGGCACCGATCGTGACGAGTTTCTCATCGCGGTGCAGTGGCATCCGGAGGAGGGCACGGACCCGCGGCTGTTCCGCGGCCTCCTTGACGCGGCTCGGCACCCGGTGCCAGGCAACGGGAAGCCGGTGCCGGCCGAGCCTCTAGACTCGCCTGCGTGAGCAGCGGACCCGCGGTCGAGATCCACCAACTGGTCAAGAGATACGGCCGGACCACGGCGGTGAACGGGCTCTCGCTGCTGGCCCGGCGGGCCGCGGTGACCGCGATCCTGGGCCCGAACGGCGCCGGGAAGACCACCACCATCGAGATCTGCGAGGGCTACCGGCGGCCGGACGGGGGCACGGTGCGGGTGCTCGGCCTCGACCCGGCGCGGGACGCCCGGCAGCTGCGCCCCCGGGTCGGCGTCATGCTGCAGTCCGGCGGCATCCCGCCCGCCGCGCGGCCCGGCGAGTACCTGCGCACGCTGGCCGCGTTCTACGCGGCCCCGATCGACCCCGGGCTGCTGCTGGACCGGCTCGGCCTGGCGGGCAGCCTGCGCACCCCGTTCCGCCGGCTGTCCGGCGGCCAGCAGCAGCGGCTGTCCCTGGCCGCCGCGCTGATCGGCCGGCCCGAGCTGCTGTTCCTGGACGAGCCCACGGCCGGCATGGACCCGCAGGCCCGGCACGCCACCTGGGACCTGGTCAACGGCCTGCGCGCGTCCGGCGCGGCGGTGATCCTGAGCACGCACTACATGGACGAGGCGCAGCGGCTGGCCGACTACGTCTGCGTGGTGGACCACGGCCAGCTGGTCGCCGAGGGCAGCCCGGCCGAGCTCACCGGGACGGCCGGGCAGCTCCGGTTCCGCGCCGAACCGGGCCTGGACACCGACGGGCTGATCTCCGCGCTGCCGCCGGGCAGCGCGGCCAAGGAGTCGCCGTCCGGGCACTACATCGTCGAGGTGGCGGACCAGGTCGACCCGCAGCTGCTGGCCGCGGTGACCGCGTGGTGCGCGGAACGTGGGGTGCTGGCCCAGGAACTGCGCATCGAGAGCCGTACCCTCGAGGACGTGTTCCTCGAGCTGACCGGGCGGGAGCTGCGCTCGTGACGGCCTGGCCGGCGCCCGCGCCCGGGCCGGGCCGGGTGTCCCGGATGGTCACCGCGCAGGCCTGGCTCGAACTGCGCGCGCTGCTCCGCAACGGCGAGCAGCTGCTGCTCACCCTGATCATCCCGGTGGTGCTGCTGATCGGCTTCAGCCTGGAGCACCTGATCAACGGCACGAAGGTCAACTTCCTGGTCCCGGGCATCATCGCGCTGGGGATCATGTCCACGGCGTTCACCAGCCAGGCCATCGCCACCGGATTTGAACGCCAGTACGGCGTGCTGAAGCGCCTCGGCGCGACGCCGCTGCGGCGCGGCGGCCTGATCGCGGCCAAGACCAGCATGGTGATCGTGGTGGAGCTGGGCCAGACCGCCGTGATCATCGTGGTGGGCCTGCTGCTCGGCTGGTCGCCGGACGCGACCCCGGCCGCCGCGGTCTGGGTGCCGCTGCTCATCCTGGCCGGCACGGCGGCGTTCAGCGGGCTGGCCCTGCTGCTCGCGGGCACCCTGCGGCCGGAAGCCACGCTGGCCGCGGCCAACCTGATCTACCTGGTGCTGCTCGGGGTGGGCGGGGTGGTCTTCTCGCTGGACAAGTTCCCGGCCAGCGCCCGGCCGGTGCTGCAGCTGCTGCCCACCGGGGCGCTGTCGGCCGGGCTGCACGACGTGCTCCAGCACGGCGCCGGGCTGCCGGTCAAGGACCTGGCCGTGCTGCTGGTCTGGGCGGTGCTCGGGATCGGGGTGACCACCCGGGTGTTCCGCTGGGAGTAGCGGCCGAGCCCGCCACGGGGCGACGGAACGCACTGCTCGGCGCGGT
Organism: uncultured Actinomycetes bacterium; assembly: GCA_963717125.1. Lineage (GTDB taxonomy): Bacteria > Actinomycetota > Actinomycetes > Streptosporangiales > Streptosporangiaceae > RYN-230. Next base: position 392,903 of record CAVQVG010000006.1, on the reverse strand, counting down.
GCCGCCGCCGGTGCTGGTGGTCACCGGGATCGTCTCGGTCCAGGTCGGCGCCGGCCTGGCCGACCGGCTGTTCACCGTGGTGTCCCCGGCCGCGATGACCGGCCTGCGGCTGTGGGCGGCCGCCCTGGTGCTGGCCGTGGCCGGCGCCCGCGGGCTGGGCCGGGAGGTGCGCGCGCTGGCGCGCCGGCGGGCCTGGCCGGACGCCGCCGTGGTGGTCGCCTTCGGGCTCGTCCTCGCGGTGATGAACTACTCCATCTACCAGGCTTTCGCGCGGATCCCGCTGGGCATCGCGGTGACGGTGGAGTTCCTCGGGCCGCTCGGCGTGGCGGTGGCCACCTCCCGGCGCTGGCTGGACGCGGTCTGGGTGCTGCTGGCCGCGGCCGGCGTGACGCTGCTGACCCGGGCGCCGGGTAGCCACCTGAACCCGGCCGGGCTGGCGTTCGCCCTGCTGGCCGGGGCCTGCTGGGCGGCCTACATCCTGCTCAGCGCGGCCACCGGGCGGCGCTTCCCTGGCACCACCGGGCTGACCATCGCGATGTGCGTGGCCGCGCTGGCGGTCACCCCGGCCGGGCTGCTGGCCGGCGGCCGGGCCCTGCTCCGGCCCACGGTGCTGGGCGCCGGGCTGGCCATCGGGCTGCTCTCCTCGGTCATCCCGTACTCGCTGGAGCTGGAGGCGCTGCGCCGGACCCCGGCCAAGGTGTTCGGCATCTGGATGAGCCTGGAGCCTGGCGTCGCCGCGCTGGTCGGGCTGGTCCTGCTGAGCCAGGGACTGCGCTGGTACGAGTGGGCCGCGGTCGGCTGTGTGGTGCTGGCCAGCGCGGGCGCGGCCGTGACCGCGAACTGACCGGGGGCCGGGAGTCTACGATGGGGTCCGTGCCAGCCGACCTGACCCGATCTGCCCGCAGCCTGCTGGCCGCGGCGGCGTTCCCCACCGTGACCACGATGCGCCGGGTCGCGCTGGCCGGCGTGGTGGCCAACGCCGGGCTGATCATGACCGGCGCCGCGGTCCGGCTCAGCTCGTCCGGGCTGGGCTGCCCGGACTGGCCGACCTGCACCGCGAGCAGCCTGGTGGCCGCCCGCACCCGCGGTGACCCGATCATCCACACCTGGATCGAGTTCACCAACCGGATGCTCACCGGCGTGCTGATGGTGGTGGCCGTGCTGGTGCTGATCACCGCGTGGCGGTTCCGCCCGGGCGGGTCGGTCCGGCGCGGCATCGTCTGGCTGGCCGCGGCCCAGCCGCTGGGCGTGCTGGCCCAGGCCGTGCTGGGCGGCATCGTGGTGCTCACCGACCTCAACCCGGCCGCCGTGTCGGTGCACTTCCTGCTGTCCAGCGCGATCCTGGCGCTGGCCGTGACGCTCTACGTGCGATGCGCCGAGGGCGACGCCAAGCCGACCCGGCTGGTCCGCCGCGAGGTGCGGGTGTTCGCGGTGGCCACGGTCCCGGCGACCGCGCTGATGCTGGCCGCGGGCACCGTGGTGACCGGCACCGGGCCGCTGGCCGGGTCCACGTTCGTGCCGCGGGCCGGCGGCCGGGCCTACGTGCCGCGCTACCACCTGCCGCTGGAAGGGGTCACCCAGCTGCACGCCGACATCGGCTGGATGCTGGGCACCCTGGTCGCCGCGGCGGCGGTCAGCCTGCAGCTCACCGGGGCGCCGGCCCGGGCCCGGCGGCTCGGCTGGGTGCTGCTCGGCCTGGTCGGCCTGCAGGGCGTGATCGGCTACAGCCAGTACTTCAGCGGCCTGCCGGCCGGCCTCGTCTGGGTGCACGTGACCGGGTCGGTGCTGATCTGGATCGCGGCCCTGCTGCTGATGTTCGCCACCCGGGACCGCGGCCCGGTGGCGGCCGCCGCCGGTGTGCCGGGCGAGCCGCTAGCCGAGCCGGTGCCGGCCGAATCCTGACGAGCCGAACCCGGACGGGCCCGGGGCGGCCCAGGGCGGCTGCGGTGGTTCCGGCTGGCGGCGGAAGAACGCGCTGCGCGCCATGGCCATCAGCCGCAGCAGGTCGCGGCGCCGCTCGTCGAAGTGCGCCGTGCTGATGATGCCGCGCTGCAGCCGCAGGTGCACCAGGGCCAGCTCGGTCGCGGCCAGCTGGTAGTCCTCCATGGCCCGGCCGGCCGCCCGGCCGCCGGTCATCCGGGCCCAGCGCCGCGCGGCGTGCCGCTCCCGCAGCGTGCTCAGCATCCGCAGGTCCGCCTCGGTGACCAGGCCGGTGGCCTCGTAGGCGGGCAGGAACCGCCAGATCAGCCGGACGATCCGGCGCCGGTCCGCGATGATCACGCCGACCAGGCCGGCCAGCACGCAGGCCAGGATGGCGTAGGCCAGCGCCAGCCCGTCGAGGCCGTGCGCGCTCAGCCCGTTCCACAGCCCGTGCAGCAGCATGGCGGCGGCCAGGCCGAGCGGCACCGCCCAGCGGCCGTTTTTGTGCGTGGCCGCGTAGGCCACCCCGAGCCCGGTCATCGACGTGAAGATGGGATGGGCCAGCGGGGACAGCACGCCGCGCAGCACGAACGTGGCGCCGAGCAGCTCGGCCCCGCCGACCCGGGGACGGACCAGGGCGCCGATGTAGTAGCCGATGTTCTCCATCATGGCGAAGCCCAGCCCGACCATGGCCGCGTAGATGATCCCGTCGGTCGGCCCGTCCAGCTCCTGCCGCCGCCGCCACAGCAGGATGATCAGGATCAGGCCCTTGAGCGACTCCTCCACCACCGGGGCGCCGAACGTGGCCGACACGTACTCCCCCGTGGTGCTGCCCAGCGCGGGCTGGGTGATGAAGATCAGCCCGGCGGTGTTGATCACGGCGGCGAGCAGCGCGGCCACCCCGGCCCCCCAGGCGAACGCGAGGACCAGGTTGACCCGCGGCTCCGGCTCCAGCCGGTCCACCAGCAGCACGCAGCCGACCAGCAGCGGCACCGGGAGCAGGGCCAGCGGCAGCGCGATGAGGAACGGCGCCACGCTGTGCCCGGCCGAGTTCACGCTCTCCAGGGCGTCCGCGCCGAGCACCACAATCGCGCAGCCGATAGCGGCCAGGATGCCCAGGATGACCCCGGCCCGGGGACGGCCGGGGGCCCGGCCCTCGAGCACCGCGCGCGGGTCGAAGCCGGGGTCGGTCGCCATGCCTGGGAGCGTACCGGCGGGACCGTAATCCACCCCTGGTTGCCCCGCTTCGGGGGTGGCCCGGGGGGTAGGCGAAAACTGAGGATAGGGTCATGCACGTGATCCAGTTCCCGCGCCTTGCCAGCCGGGCGACGCGGGCCAGAGAGGAGCCCTGATCCCACCGTGAGCAGCCCAACGACAAGCACCTTGGACTGGACGGCGGCCGACCAGCGGGCCGTCGATCTGATCCGGGTTCTGGCCATGGACGCGGTGCAAAAGGCCGGCTCGGCCATCCGGGCACGGCGATGAGCCTGGCGCCGGCCGCCTACCTCCTCTACCAGCGCGTCCTCCGGCATGACCCGGCCGACCCGGACTGGCGCGGCCGGGACCGGTTCGTGCTGTCCTGCGGGCATTCCAGCCTGACCCTGTACATCCAGCTCTACCTGTCCGGGTACGGGCTGACCCTGGACGACCTCAAGGGCTACCGGGTGTGGGACAGCATCACCCCTGGCCACCCCGAGCACGGCCTCACCCCGGGGGTGGAGACCACCACCGGGCCGCTCGGCCAGGGCCTGGCCAACGCGGTCGGCATGGCCATGGCGGCGCGCCGCGAGCGCGGCCTGCTCGACCCGGACGCGCCCCCCGGGACCAGCCCGTTCGACCACCACGTGTACGCGTTCTGCTCGGACGGCGACATCGAGGAGGGGATCAGCCACGAGGCGTCCGCGCTGGCCGCGGTCCAGGAACTCGGCCACCTCATCGTGCTCTACGACGACAACCACATCTCGATCGAGGACGACACCAGGATCGCCAAGTCGGAGGACGTCGCGGCCCGGTACGAGGCGTACGGCTGGCACGTGCAGCGGGTGGACTGGCTGCGCCCGGACGGCTACCACGAGGACCCGCAGGCGCTGCATACGGCCTACCTGAACGCGCGGGCGGAGACCACGCAGCCGTCGCTGATCGTGCTGCGCACCATCATCGCCTGGCCGGCGCCGGACGCGCAGAACACCGGCGCGGCGCACGGCGCCGCGCTCGGCGAGGACGAGGTGGCCAAGACCAAGCGGGTCCTCGGGTTCGACCCGGAGGTGACCTTCCCGGCCGAGGAAGAGGCGGTGGCGCACGCCCGCGACGTGGCCGACCGGGGCAAGAAGCTGCACGCCGAGTGGGACGCGGCCTTCGCCGGGTGGGCCGCGGCCAATCCGGACCGCGCCGCGCTGCTGGACCGGCTGGCCGCGCGGCGGCTGCCGGACGGCTGGGCCAGCGCGCTGCCCACCTTCCCGCCCGGCGCCAAGGGCATGGCCACCCGCAGCGCATCAGGACAGGTGCTTAACGCCCTGGCCGGGCTACTGCCGGAGCTGTGGGGCGGCTCGGCCGACCTGGCCGGCAGTAACAACACCACGATGAAGGGCGAGCCGTCGTTCCTCCCGCCGGACCACCAGACGACGATGTTCCCGGGCACCTGGTACGGCCGCACGCTGCACTTCGGGATCCGCGAGCACGCCATGGGCGGCATCATGAACGGCATCGCGCTGGACGGGCTGACCCGGCCGTACGGCGGCACGTTCCTGGTGTTCAGCGACTACATGCGGGGGTCGGTGCGGCTGGCCGCGCTGATGGGCCTGCCGGTCACCTACGTGTGGACGCACGACTCGATCGGGCTCGGCGAGGACGGCCCCACCCACCAGCCGGTGGAGCACCTGGCCGCGCTGCGCGCCATACCCGGCCTGGACGTGGTCCGGCCCGGCGACGCCAACGAGACCAGCGTGGCCTGGCGGACCATCCTCGAACACACCGACCGGCCCGCCGGGTTCTGCCTGAGCAGGCAGAACGTGCCGGTTCTTGACCGGTCCGACGGCAACGCGACGGGGATCACCAGCGCCGAGGGCACCGCCCGCGGCGGGTACGTGCTGGCCGAGGGGGCCGGCGGCGACCCGGCGGTGATCATCATCGGCACCGGCAGCGAGGTGCAGATCGCGCTGGCCGCCCGGGACATCCTGCAGGGCGAGGGTATTTCGACACGCGTTGTTTCCATGCCGTGCGTGGAATGGTTCACCAGCCAGGATGCTTCCTATCAGGAGGAGGTGCTGCCGCCGCGGGTCCGGGCCCGGGTCAGCGTCGAGGCGGGCGTGGCCCAGCCGTGGCGGGTCTTCACCGGCGATGCCGGGGAATGCGTGAGCCTGGAGCATTTCGGGGCATCAGCCTCCTATCAGAAGCTGTACGAGGAGTTCGGGTTCACCGCGGAGCAGGTGGCCGCGGCCGCCCGGGCCAGCCTGGCCCGGCTGGCCTAAGCACGCGAGGGCAAGGAGCGACGTCATGACCGCCCAGCAACACAACAAAGCCATCCTGAGCCAGCTGACCGCGGAGGGCGTGTCCATCTGGCTGGACGACATCAGCCGGGACCGGCTGCGCACCGGCAACCTCGCCGACCTGGTGACCAACTGGGAGGTCCGCGGGGTGACCTCGAACCCCACGATCTTCGCGCACGCGGTCAGCCAGGGTAACGCCTACGACCAGCAGCTCGCCGACCTGGCCGTGCGCGGGGTGAGCGTCGACGAGGCGGCCCGGCTGATCGCCAGCTACGACATCCGCTGGGGCTGCGACGTGTTCCGCCCGGTCTACGACGAGAGCGACGGGGTGGACGGCCGGGTCTCCCTGGAGGTGGACCCGCGGCTGGCCCGGGACACGGCCAAGACGATCGCCGAGGCGCGGGCGCTGTGGTGGACGGTGGACCGGCCCAATCTGTTCATCAAGATCCCGGCCACCGTGGCGGGCCTGCCCGCGATCACCGCGTGCCTGGCCGAGGGGATCAGCGTCAACGTCACGCTGATCTTCTCCCTGGAGCGGTACGGGCAGGTCATCGACAGTTTCATGACCGGGCTGGAGCGGGCGGTGCAGGCCGGCCACGACATCACCCGGCTCGCCTCGGTGGCGTCCTTCTTCGTCAGCCGGGTGGACACCGAGGTGGACCGCAGGCTGGACAAGATCGGCACGCCCGAGGCGGCCGCGCTGCGCGGCCAGGCCGCGATCGCCAACGCCCGGCTAGCCTACGAGCTGTACGAGGAGCGGATCGCCACCCCGCGCTGGCAGGCGCTGCTCGCCGCGGGGGCCAAGGTGCAGCGCCCGCTGTGGGCCTCCACCAGCACCAAGGACCCAGCCTTCGAGGACACCATGTACGTGGTCGAGCTGGTCGCGCCGGACACGGTGAACACCATGCCCGAGGCGACGCTGCGCGCCACCGCCGACCACGCCAAGCTGCGCGGGGACACCGTGCGCGGCACGTACGACCAGTCCCGGCAGGTGTTCGCCGACCTGGCCGCGCTGGGCATCAGCTACGACGACGTGGTCAAGGTGCTGGAAGACGAGGGCGTGGACAAGTTCGCCGTGTCCTGGAACGAGTTCCTGGGCACCATCGAGGCCAACATGGGGGCAGTGGAGAAGCCATGACCAGTGCTGATACCGAGGCCGCCCCGCCCGCTGCAGCCGGGGGGGAAGCCGATGTGCAGCCGAGCTCGCTGGTCCCGGTGATCACCGGGCCGGTGGCCAACCCGCTGCGCGACCCGCGGGACCGGCGCATCCCGCGGGTGGCGGGCCCGTGCGTCCTGGTCATCTTCGGGGTGACCGGTGACCTGGCCCGCAAGAAGCTCATGCCGGCCATCTACGACCTGGCCAACCGGGGCCTGCTGCCACCCGGCTTCTCGCTGGTCGGCTTCGCCCGGCGGGACTGGGAGGACGAGGACTTCGCCCAGGTGACCCACGACGCGGTCAAGGAGCACGCGCGCACCCCGTTCCGCGACACGGTGTGGGAGCAGCTGTCCGAAGGCGTCCGCTTCGTGCCCGGCGAGTTCAACGACGACGCGGCGTTCGACAGGCTGGCCGAGACCGTCGCCGAGCTGGACCGGGAGCGCGGCACCGGCGGCAACTACGCGTTCTACCTGTCCGTGCCCCCCAAGTTCTTCCCGCTGGTGGTCAAGCAGCTCAAGCGGTCCGGGCTGGCCGACCCGCCGCCGCCGGCCCCCGGCCACTCGGTGCCCTGGCGCCGGGTGGTGATCGAGAAGCCGTTCGGCCACGACCTGGCCAGCGCCCGGGCGCTGAACGAGACGCTGAGCGAGGTGTTCCCGCCGCACTCGGTGTTCCGCATCGACCACTACCTGGGCAAGGAGACGGTCCAGAACATCCTGGCCCTGCGCTTCGCCAACACCATGTACGAGCCGATCTGGAACCGCGGCTACGTGGACCACGTGCAGATCACCATGGCCGAGGACATCGGCATCGGCGGCCGGGCCGGCTACTACGACGGCATCGGCGCGGCCCGGGACGTGATCCAGAACCACCTGATGCAGTTGCTGGCGCTCACCACGATGGAGGAGCCGGTCTCCTTCGACGCGGACTCGCTGCGCGCGGAGAAGGAGAAGGTGCTGTCCGCGATCCGGCTGCCGGACGACCTGGCGGTCAGCACCGCGCGCGGGCAGTACGCCGCGGGCTGGCAGGGCGGCATCCCGGTACGCGGCTTCCTGGAGGAAGACGGCATCGCGCCCGACTCGCGCACCGAGACCTACGCGGCGGTCAAGCTGCAGGTGGAGACCCGGCGCTGGGCCGGGGTCCCGTTCTACCTGCGCACCGGCAAGCGGCTGCCGCGCCGCATGTCGGAGATCGCGATGATGTTCCAGCGCGCCCCGCACCTGCCGTTCTCCGCCACCGACACCAAGGAGCTCGGGCAGAACGCCCTGGTCATCCGGGTCCAGCCGGACGAGGGCGTGACGGTGCGGTTCGGCTCCAAGGTGCCGGACACGGCGATGGAAGTGCGCGACGTGAACATGGACTTCGCCTACGGCGAGTCGTTCACCGAGAGCAGCCCGGAGGCGTACGAGCGGCTGCTGCTGGACGTGCTGATCGGCGATCCCCCGCTGTTCCCGCGGCACCGTGAGGTCGAGCTGTCCTGGAAGGTGCTCGATCCGATCGAGGAGTTCTGGGCCGAGCACGGCCGCCCGGAGCCCTACCCGGCCGGGTCGGCCGGCCCGCCGTCCGCGGACGAGCTGATGGCCCGGGACGGCCGGGCCTGGCGGCGCCTGTGAGACTCGTAGCGGCGGGAAAGGACAGCTCGTCATGATGATCGACCTGGCCGAGACGACCACCGGCCGGATCCACGAGGCCATCCGGCAGGCCCGGCAGCGGCTCGGCGGCCCGGCCAGCGGCATGGTGCTGACCCTGGTCATCGTGACCGACGAGGCCGCCCAGTACGACGCGGTCCGGGCGGCCAGCGAGGCGGCCCGTGAGCACCCGATGCGGGTGCTCGCGGTGATCACCCGCCGGCCGCAGGCCTCGCGGCTGGACGCCGAGATCCGGGTCGGCGAGGGCGGCCCGGGCGAGGTGGTGCTGCTGCGCATGTACGGGGCGCTCGGCGAGCACGCCGACTCGGTGGTGACCCCGCTGCTGATGCCGGACACGCCGGTGGTGACCTGGTGGCCGGGGATCCCGCCGGAGGTCCCGTCCGGCAGCCCGCTCGGCGCGCTGGCCCAGCGCCGGATCACCGACGCGGCCGCGGCCAGCGAGCCGCACGCCTGCCTCGCCAGCCTGGCCGCGCACTACCGGCCCGGGGACACCGACCTGAGCTGGACCCGGGCCACCCCGTGGCGGACCCTGCTGGCCGCCATCATGGACCAGCCGCACGGCACGATCAGCGGCGGCCGGGTGGAAGCCGAGGCGGGCAACCCGAGCGCCGACCTGATCGCGTCCTGGCTGTCCGTCCGGCTCGGCATCCCGTTCGTCACCGCGGTGTCCGGGGGCCCCGGGATCACCGCGGTGACGTTCGACACCAGCGACGGCGAGGTGTCGGTGACCCGCCCGGACGGCCGGGTGGCCATGCTGCGGCGCCCCGGGGAGCCGGAGCGCAGGGTGGCCCTGCACCGCCGGGACACCGCGGAACTGCTCGCCGAGGAACTGCGCCGGCTCGACCCGGACGACGTCTACGGGGAGACCATCGCGCCGTTCCTGAGCCTGGCCCCCGCCGCGGCCAGCCAGAGCCTGGACGGCAGCGGCAGCACCCGGTGAGCACAGCAGAGGTGCTGGTGTACCACGACGCGGACCAGCTGGCCAAGGCGGCGGCCGGCCGGCTGGCCAGCAAACTGATCGAAGCCCAGGCCAGCGGCGGGACCGCGGATCTGGTGCTGACCGGCGGCGGGATCGGCACCGCGACGGCGGCCGAGCTGGCCGCGGGGCCGGCCCGCGGCGCGGTGGACTGGCGGCGGCTGGACATCTGGTGGGGTGACGAGCGTTTCCTGCCGGCCGGTCACCCGGAGCGCAACGAGGTCCAGGCCGACGAGGTGCTGCTCCGGCACGTGGACACCGACCCGGCCCGGGTGCACCGGATGCCCGCCAGCGACGGGCCGGACGGGCCCAACCCGGAGGCGGCCGCGGAGCGGTACGCGGCCGAGCTGCGCAAGGCGGCCCGGCCCGCGGATCACGCGCCGGTGCCCGCGTTCGACGTGCTGCTGCTGGGCATCGGGCCGGAGGGGCACGTCGCGTCCCTGTTCCCGGGCATGCCCGCGCTGTACGACGAGCGGCCGGTGGTCGCGGTGCGCGGCGCGCCGAAGCCGCCGCCGACCCGGCTGACGCTGACCCTGCCGTCCATCCGGCAGGCCCGCGAGGTGTGGATCCTGGCCGCCGGGCCGGAGAAGGCGGGCGCGGTCCAGCTGGCGCTGTCCGGCGCCGGGCCGGTCCAGGTCCCCGCGGCCGGGGCCCGCGGCCAGCAGCGCACGCTGTATCTGCTGGACAGCGCCGCGGCGAGCCAGCTGCCGCCGGGGCTCAGCCTGCCCGCCGCACCCTGATCCCTAACGCCATGAGCCCTAACGCCACGAGCCCTAACGCCGCCGGCCGCCGCCGCTGGTCAGCCGGACCAGGACCAGCAGCACGATGAGCACCGGGACGAACGCGGACGGGTCCCGGGTGGTCAGCGCGACGGTGAGCCAGATCATCAGGATCGGCAGCATCGGGGTGAGCCGGCGCCGGGACCGGCCGCCGGCAGCGGGCGCGGTGCGGGCACCGCGCTGCGGTCCGGCTCGGGCTGGCTCAGCTCCAGCTTGGCCTGCTGCGGCAGGTCGGCGGTCAGCTTACGCAGCTCGCCCCAGGTCTTGGCGGCAAAGGCCGAGGTCGTCCGCTCGTCGAACTCGGCCATCGTCAGCCGGCCGGTGCTGTAGGCGTCGCGCAGGATCTCGACGACGTTCTCGCGATCGGAATCCGAAGCGCGGATACCGCCGTCGTTGGTCATGGCCCGACCTCCCCGGGACTACTTCGCCCCTTTAATCCGGAGAATACCCCGGTCCGCGGCCCAGGTCGCCGGCCCGGTCACCCGCAACCCACGTTGGCCGGGCTTACCCGGTTATGGTTAGATCGCGCCGTGCCCCCCGTTCCCCGCCCGGCCACCGAGGACACGGACCATCTGATCGTGTGCGGGGACGACGCGCTGGCCTACCGCGTGGTCGAGGAACTGGCCACCAACTATGGCGAGCGGGTCACCGTGCTGCTCGGTTCGGTCAGCCGCGGCCACGGCCCGCGCATCGCCCAGCTGCCTGGCGTCCAGGTTCTCGAGCGGCCGGACCTGGACAGCGCCGCGTTCGCCGCGGCCCAGGTGCACTCGGCCCGGGCGATGGCCCTGATGGGCCGCGATGACCTGGCCAACTTCCACGCCGGGCTGCGAGCCCAGGACCTCAACCCGGACCTGCGCATGGTGATGCGCATCTTCAACACCGGGCTGGGCGAGCGGATGCGCGCGTTCTTCCCGGACTGCGCGGTGCTGTCCAGCTCCGCGATGGCGGCGCCGTCGTTCGTGGCCGCCGCATTAGGCGAGCCCGCACCCAGCCACGTCCGGCTGGCCGGCCGCACGCTGTACGTGGCCCGCAGCGGGCAGGCCGACGCCAGGCACGTGCTGTGCGGCCTGGCCAGCCCGGCCGGGCTGGCCGCCCCCGCGCTGCTGCCGCCGACCCCGAACGCCGCCGATCTCGTCCTGGCGGTGGCGGACGGCACGCCGCGCAACCCGCTGACCCGGCAGCGCCGCCGGCCGCTCCGGCTGGCCGCCGACATGATTCACCTGCTGCTGCGGAGCAAGCTCGGCCTCGTCTTCGCCGGCCTGTTCACCCTGCTGCTGTGCGGCTTCATCCTGCTGGCCACGGCCGCCGGGTACTCGGTGGCCAACGCGCTGTACCTGACCGCCCTGGACGCGGCGGGGGCCGCGGTGACCAACGCGCGGCTGGCCGCCCCGGAGAAGGTGGCCCAGTTCCTGCTCACCTTCACCGGGATGGCGTTCCTCCCGGTGGTGACCGCGGCCGTGGTGGGCGCCCGGCTCACCGGCTCGCTGCGCGGCCACGAGCGCCCGCTCAGCGACCACGTGATCGTGGCCGGCCTGGGCAACATGGGCACCCGGATCTTCGGCCAGCTGCACGATCTGGGCGTGGATGTGGTCTGCGTGGACAAGAACGAGCACGCGGCGGGCGTCCGGCTGGCCCGGCGGCTCGGGCTGCGCGTGGTGATCGGCGAGACGCACCGGGAGGAAACGCTCCGCGCCGCTGGCATCGGCACCAGCCAGGCCCTGGTCTCGGTGACCGACAGTGACATCGTGAACCTGGAAACGGCGCTGCACGCCCGGGCGCTCGCCCCGGACCTGCGCCTGGTGCTCCGGCTGTCCGACGATGACCTGGCCGAGCGGGTGCAGAAGACGGTGGGCAACACGATCTCGCGCAGCGTGCCCTACCTGGCCGCGCCCGCGTTCGCCGCGGCCATGCTGGAACATCAGGTGCTGCGCACCATCCCGGTCGGCCTGGCACGTGCTGCTGATCGCCGACGTCGAGGTGCGCGCCGGGTCGGAGCTGGCCGGCCAGCCGGTGCGCAGCGTGCACCGTCCCGGCGCGGTCCGGGTCATCGCGGTGCGCCCGGCCGCCGCCAACCAGGTGGACTGGGCCCCCCAGCCGGGCTACCGGATCAGCCCGCTGGACCGGATCTATGTGCTGGCCACCCGCACCGGGCTGAGCGAGGTGCTGGCCCGCAGCGAGCCCAGCGGTAGCTGAGGCCGGCCTCAGCGTAAGGAAAAACCTGGGTCTCCCGCCCGCGAGTATCCAGCGTTACGCTCAGGGCAGATCTTCCATGTGGTTCTGCTGAGCCATCTGTGAAGAGGGCCTTCAGTAAGCCCACACGCCGACCCGGCCCCCGGTGGATCCCACGGCCGGGCAGCGCACGCCTCATCAGGAGGAAGCACTTGAGCGTCAACGAGGACCTTCAGACCACACCGGTGGCCACACCGATCTCCGGTATAGCCGACCCAGCGCCACTCGGGCTGGCCGCCTTCGCGCTGACCACATTCCTGCTCTCGGCGTTCAACGCCGGCTGGATGACCCACTCCAGCGGCCTGGCCTGGCTAGGCTACGCACTCGCCTATGGCGGCCTGTGCCAGCTGCTGGCCGGCATGTGGGAATTCCGCAACCGGAATGTGTTCGGCGCGACCGCGTTCGCCAGCTACGGCGGCTTCTGGATCGGCCTGTTCTTCTACTTCCAGACCGTCGGGTCCAAGCTGCTGGCGCACCCGCTCACGGCCGGCCTTTTCGCCAAGGACGTCGGCTGGATCCTGCTGGCCTTCGCCATCTTCAACACCTACATGCTGCTGTGGAGCACCCAGGTGAACCTGGCCGTGTTCATGGTCTTCCTGACCCTGGAGGCGACCGAGATCGTCCTGTTCGCCGGAAACTTCGCGGGCAACGCGAACATCGTGAAGGCCGGCGGCTACGTGGGCGTGCTCACCGCGCTGGTGGCCTGGTACACATCCGCGGCCGGGGTGGCCAACGGAATGGGCGGCCGGCTCCACGTGCCGGTCGGCCGGCCGCTGCTCGCGCCCCGCGTCTGAGCTGATCATCCTGATCCCGGGGGGCCGTTCCCGGCCCCCCGGGATCACGCGTTTCCCGGGCCGGGCAGGATGGGCGGGTGGATCTGCACGAGAAGCGCCAGCTCGACCTGGCCGAGCACATGGCGCGGGCGCACGAGCACGTGGCCAGGGCCAAGGCGCACGCCCGTCCGTGGCGGTCGATCATCGCGCTGGTGCTGGCCGTCGCTGCTTACACGGTCGCCGCTATAGCTGACCGGGCCTTCCGGGACTGGACGGGACCGGCCAACTACACACCAAAAATCATCGCCGCCGCGTCGATCGCCGCGTTCTTCGTGTTCGGCGCGACCGCCGTGCTCGGCCTGGCGGCCAAGTCCCGGGACGTGCTCACGCCCGCGGTCGGCTCGTCACACGCCGCCGTGGTCCGCTACGCCATCCTGCTGGTCGGCGGCCTGGCACTGTTCGTGCTCGGGATCAGCCTGATGAAGGTGCCCATCGGGCAGTTGCTGGTCGGCGGGGCGGTGACCACGATCCTGCTCGGCATCGCCGGGCAGCAGTCGCTGGCCAACATATTCGCGGGCCTGGTGCTGCTGCTGTCCCGGCCGTTCGTGGTAGGCGACTTCATTCGGGTTAAATCGGGCGCGCTGGGTGGCGTGACCGATGGGCTGGTGACTGAGATCGGCATTACCTACTTGCGGATGGACACCGAGGACGGCCCGGTGAGCATGCCCAATTCCCAGGTGCTGGCGGCTGCGACCGGGCCGATGCCCCGGCCGGGGGGTGCGCCTTCCCAGGCGACGGCCGGCCAGGGCGCCCCGGCCCAGGCCCTGCCCGCCCAGCCACCGCCAGACGAGTCACCGCCGGACCAGGCGGCAGCAGAGGCTGAGCGGGGCCACGAGCCATCCTGAGCCCAGTGGCCCGCGTCAGACGTGCTTGGCCTCGTACCGGGCCACCACGTCGGCCGGGATGCGACCACGGTCGCTGACGGCTATCCCGGTTTCCTTGGCCCAGCTGCGGATCGCCGCGCTGTGCTGCCGGTGCGCCGTGGTGCGCCGTTTGTTTCGCCCGGCCCGCGCCGAGGCCCGCCGCGCGTGGTCGGCGTATCGCCCGACCACATCGTCGAACCTTTGGCTGTGCTTGACGCACAGGTCGATCTCATAGTCCCGGCCATCCAGGCTGAAGCGCCGGGTCTCATGCTGGCCCTCAGGAATCGCTTTCTGGTCGTAGTCACAGGCAAATGTGACGGAAACCTTCTGTGCCACTTGAGGCCCCCCTTCCTCTGGAGGCAAATATATCCTCCCAGGGGCGGCCCAACCATAACGACACCCAAAGACGGGCAGCGGCTATCGTCAATGACGGCCGGGATAGCGGCCCCGTTCCCGGGGCTCGCGATTGCCGCCGCGGTGGCCATAGGGGAACGATTCCGCTGGCGGCTCGTCGCCGTAGCTGCCCACCGACTGGTCAGCGGTGTCTTCCCCCCAGTCGGCCCCGTGCTGGCCATAATCGGGGTCGGCCGGATATGCGCCGGAGCTGCCAGTGGCCGGCTCGCCGGGATAATCCGCAATGTCCGGCTCACGGGAATAGCCGGGGTAGCCCGGGTCGGCCGGGTAAGCCGGATCGGCCGGGTAACCCGGTGCGTCCCGCCGGTGGCTGCCCGACGGCCCGCCCCGGTAATCCGCGGGTGGTGCGGCCGGGTATCCGCCCGCGTCCCGCCGGTGCGTGCCGGACGACCTGTCCTGGTACCCCTCCGGGTAATCCGCGCCCGCCGGGTAGCCGGGGTCCGCCGGGTAATCGCCGGACCGGCCGCCGCGGGGGTACGAGCCGCTGGCCCGCTCCTCCGGGTAGTCGGCCGGGCGCGGGCCCGTCCGCCGGTAGTCCCCGGTGACCGGCACGTCCGGGTAGCCCGCCTCGCCTGCGGGCCGGAACTCGCTGGAGCCCGCACCGGTGCGGTAGTCCTCCAGCTGCTCGGCCGGGTAGTCCGGGCTCAGTGGATCCGGGTAGCCGGCCGGGTCCCGGCGGTACCCGCGGGAACTGTCCCGCTCCGGTACCCGCATGGACACCGTGGCCTGGCCGGGATCCTGGCTGCCGCCGCCCGGCGCCGCGTCGCGGGCCGGCGGGGCATCACGGCTGGCCCGCTGGCCCTTGCCCTGCGGGCCGCGGCGCAGCGCCTCGATCATCCGCTCGAGGTCGTCCATGGGCAGCCGGAAGGTACCGGTGCAGGTGCCACCCTGCCAGATGCTGAACACCGCCACGCCGGTGTCGGCGTACCAGCTCAGCCGCATGCTTCGGGAGTTGCCCCGTACATCGAAGAACACCTCACCGAGCCGGGGCAACGGGGCTGCGTCCGACGCTGACATGCAGCCCATGGTGGCGCTGAACTAATGGGTTTGTCCAATTAACGCTGTGACCAGGGCCGGTGCGGGCATGGCAACGGGCGCCGAACATCTGTGCCCCGGATTCGCAATCCGGCCTGCGGAACCGGCCCCGCTGATGGCATCATTGATCATCGGTCCGCTGGACAGGACTGGTTTCGACAGGGTGGCCGCCACTCGGCTGGCTGCCCATCCGGCCGGGTTGCCCCACTCGTGCGCCGCCATGGCGGTCACGGGTGCCTTGCGGCTGCCCATTGCCCCGGGAACACGCAGGTGCCGCAGGACGTTGGATACCTACGACGGGGCAAACGCCGCATCGCGCGGGACCAGAAGTCCGACACAACCAGAGGGTCGGCTGGACGGAACGTATCACCACTGAGCTTGTTGAGGAGATCTAGTCATGTCTGAGGTACGGCGGCAGGTTACCCTGCCTCCCCGGCCGAACTGGGGCTGGCAAGATGCCGCCGCGTGCCGCGGCACGGATGTCGTGCTCTTCTTCGGCCCGGACGGGGAACGGCAGCCGGAGCGGGACATCCGCGAACGGAAGGCCAAGGCCATGTGCGCCACCTGCCCGGTGCGCACGGAGTGCCTGGACTACGCCATTTCCCGGCCGGAGAAGTACGGCACCTGGGGCGGCCTGAACGAGGACGAGCGCGCCTCCGAGCGACGCCGCCGGATGCGCCGCGCCAACGCTGCCTGAGCACCACCGCCCCACGTTCTCATGGTAACCCCCAAGGACGACCCCTATGTCCCGCTGGCGAGGCGGGGCACGCCGCAGGCGTGTGCCCGCCGAGCCGGCGTCCGGCGCGGACCGGAATAGCCGGACCGGAATAGATGGGGCGCCAGGGTGGTTGCGCGGTTTCGTGGGCACTGTCAGCTTGGCGCAGACCAGCGGCAGCTTGGCGCAGACCAGCGGCCGGAGGCGGAAAACTGTTTCGGTACGCGAACCTGTCTCGACAGCAGGCGCCATCTCGTGTGATCCTCGTTACGTGAGCGCTGCAGATCCACTCCTCGTCGCCCGCAGGCACGTCGACCTGCTCCGGGTGCGCAGTGCGATCTGTCGGCACGGCCGCTGACCACCGCCCGTAATCACGGGTGCGTGCCGCGGCCGGTGCCCGCTGCCTGGCGGCAACCCCAGTGTGTCGTGAGCCAGCAGGACGACCGGTGCAGCCGGTGATGGCTGCCCTGCCCGTGGCGCGCGCCCCAGGACCCAGAAGGGACGCGCCAGATGCCGCCAGCCCCCCGTTTGCGAGGGCAGGCCCGTAAGGGCCAGGGCCAGTGGGCGCTCGGATATCGCGAGCCGCTGAACAAGAACGAGGAAAACAAGAAGAACGACGACGGGCTGAACGTCCGGCAGCGGATCATCGACGTCTACGCCAAGCGGGGCTTCGATTCCATCGACCCAGCCGACCTGCGCGGCCGGTTCCGCTGGTACGGCCTGTACACCCAGCGCCGCCCCGGCATCGACGGCGGGAAGACCGGGTCACTCGAGCCGGAGGAGCTCGACGACCGGTACTTCATGCTCCGGGTGCGGATCGACGGCGGCCAGCTCAGCCACGACCAGCTGCACGCCCTGGCGGATATCTCCGACCGCTACGCCCGGGGCACCGCCGACATCACCGACCGGCAGAACGTCCAGTACCACTGGATCCGCATCGAGGATGTGCCGGCCATCTGGGACACCCTGGAGGCGGTCGGCCTGTCCAGCACCGAGGCCTGCGGCGACACGCCCCGGGTGATGCTGGGCTGCCCGCTGGCCGGCATCGATGCTGGTGAGGTGATCGACGCCACACCGCAGATCGAGGCGACCACGGCGCGCTGGGTGGGCGATCCGACGTTCTCCAACCTGCCGCGCAAGTTCAAGTCGGTGATGAGCGGGTGCGCCGCGCAGTGCACCGTGCACGAGATCAACGACATCGCGTTCGTCGGCGTCACCGGCCCCTACGGCGACCCCGGCTACGACCTGTGGGTCGGCGGCGGGCTGTCCACCAACCCCATGCTCGCCAAGCGGCTGGGCGCGTTCATCCAGCCCGGCCAGGTGCCCGAGGTGTGGGCCGGGGTCACGTCGGTGTTCCGTGACTACGGCTACCGGCGGCTGCGGCACCGGGCCCGGCTCAAGTTCCTCATCGCGGACTGGGGCCCGGAGAAATTCCTGGAGGTGCTGGAAAAGGAGTACCTGGGCTACGCGCTGCCGGACGGCCCGCCGCCGCCCCCGCCCCGGGACGGCCGCCGTGACCACGTCGGCGTGCACGAGCAGCGCGACGGCCGGTACTACGTCGGCTTCGCGCCCCGGGTCGGCCGGATGTCCGGTGCTGCGCTGGCCCAGGTCGCCGACCTGGCCGCCCGGTACGGCAGCGGCCGGGTACGCACCACCACCGAGCAGAAGATGGTGATCCTGGACGTGCCCGAGGGCAACGTCGCGGAGCTCACCGCGGCGCTGGACAGAGCCGACCTGCCCGCCTCCCCCAGCGTGTTCCGCCGGCACACGATGGCCTGCACCGGCATCGAGTTCTGCAAGCTGGCCATCGTGGAGACCAAGGCGCGGGCCGGCCAGGTCATCGCCGAGCTCGAGCGCCGGCTGCCGGACTTCACCGAGCCGGTCACGATCAACGTGAACGGCTGCCCGAACTCCTGCGCCCGGATCCAGACGGCCGACATCGGCCTGAAGGGCTCGCTGGTCACCACCCCGGACGGAACGCAGACCGAGGGCTTCCAGATCCACCTGGGCGGCAGTCTGGGCGGCGGCGACGGGTCCAGCTCCGGGTTCGGCCGGAAGATCCGCGGGCTGAAGACCACGGCCGACGAGCTGCCGGACTACCTGGAGCGGGTGCTGCGCAGGTTCCAGGCCGGGCGCGGCCCGGAGGAGACGTTCGCCGCGTGGGCCAGCCGGGCCAGCGAGGAGGACTTCGCATGACAATTCCGGCTTACCCGACAGAACGGGCAGTTCCGTTCTATTGCCCCTATTGTGGGGAAGAAGACCTAGAACCACAGGAACAGGACGGTGCGTGGCGCTGCCGCAGCTGCGTCCGCTCGTTCCGGCTACGATTTGGTGGCACGGGGGTCATCCCGTGAGCAGCACCGCGACCAAGCGCATGAGCCCAGTCCCCACACCGCCTCAAGCCGTGAAGGAACCAATCCGTATGGAGAGGCTCGCAGCACAGATGGAGACGCTCGCAGCTAAGGCCGCCGACGATCTGGCCGACGCGCCCGCTGAGGAGATCGTCCGGTGGGCGGTGCAGACGTTCGGTGACCGGGTGTGCATCACGTCGTCGATGACCGACGCGGTTCTCGTGCACCTCGCGTCGCAGGTGCACGAGGGCCTGGACGTGATCTTCCTCGACACCGGCTACCACTTCCCGGAGACGATCGGCACCCGGGACGCGGTGGCCGCCATCTACCCGGTGAACGTGATCAACGTCACCCCGTCCCGGACGGTCGCCGAGCAGGAGGCCGCGCTCGGCCCCCGGCTCTACGGGCGCAACCCTGACCTGTGCTGCTACCTGCGCAAGGTAGTTCCGCTGGAGCGGGCGCTGGACCCGTACGACGCCTGGATCACCGGGGTGCGCCGGGAGGAGACCGCCGCGCGCAGCGACACCAAGGCGGTGCAGTGGGATCCGCGGCGGCAGATGGTCAAGGTCAACCCCATCGTGGCCTGGACCCAGGAGCAGGTGGACACGTACATCGCGGACAACGGCGTGCTGGTCAACCCCCTGGTCTACGACGGGTACCCGTCGATCGGATGCGCCACCTGCACGATGAAGGTGGAGGCCGGGGCGGACCCGCGCAGCGGCCGGTGGACCGGCACGGGCAAGACCGAATGCGGTATCCACACCTGACCCACCCCCCGCTCGTCGCGATCGCGCACGGCAGCCGTGACCCCCGGGCCGGGGCCACGATCACCGAGCTGCTCGGCGTGGCGCGCGAGCGGGCGGACCGGCACGGGCTGACCGGGCTGGACGTCCGTGCCGCCTTTCTCGATCACGCGCCACCGGCTCCCCGGCAGGTGTTCGCCGCGCTTGCGGGCGAGGCCGCTGGCGCGATCGGGGGGTTCGGGGGCCGCCCCCCCGGGTCAGCACAGTGGTGCTGCCGCTGCTGCTGACCGAGGCTTACCACAGCGGCACCGACATCCCCAGGCGGCTGGACGAGGCCCAGGCGGCGCTGCCCGCGCTGCGCGTCCGGTACGGCGCGCCGCTGGGCCCCCACCCGGGCCTGCGCGGCGCGCTGGACCGCCGGCTGGCCGAGGCCGGCCAGGACCCCGCCCAGGCCGGGCAGACCGCGGTGGTGCTGGCCGCGGCCGGGTCCAGCCACCCGGCGGCCAACGCGGTGATCACCCAGCTAGCCGCCGACTGGCAGGCCGCCCGCGGCTGGCAGGCGGTGCGGCCGGCCTTCGCGTCCGCCGCCTCGCCCACCCCGGAGCAGGCGGTGGCCGGCCTGATCCGCGACGGCGCGCGGCGCGTCGTGGTGGCCAGCTACCTGCTCGCCCCCGGGCGGTTCGCGGACCGGGTCGAAGAACTGTCCCTGGCTGCCGGGGCGGCGGCCGTGTCCGCCCCGCTCGGCGCGGCCCCGGAAGTCGCTGACGTGCTGCTGGAACGCTATCGGGAGGCGGTCGCGGGGACCGTGCTCCAGCCGCCGGAGCGGCAAGTTTCCGCGCGGTAACTTAGCGGATATCGTCGCGGTATGACGACTGCCCCGGCGGCCCGGCCGCACGCCACCCACCAGGTGCTCAACCAGGTTCCGGCGCTGGCCGACTACGACGTGGCGGACGACCCGGCGCTGCTGGCCGCGGCCGGCCGGGAAGGCGCGGGCTGGGCCGCCGGCCGGCTGCACGAGCTCGGCCGGCTGGCCGGGGCGGCGGATACCCAGGAGCACGCCCGGCTGGCCAACGAGCACCCGCCGGTGCTGCGCAGTCACGACAGAAGCGGGCACCGGATCGACGAGGTCGAGTTCCACCCGTCCTGGCACGTGCTGCTGGGCACCGCGGTCCGTCATGGCCTGCACGCCGCGCCGTGGGCCGAGCCGCGGCCCGGCGCGCACGTGGCCCGGGCCGCGGCGTTCTACGTGTGGACTCAGGCCGAGGCGGGGCACGGCTGCCCGGTCTCGATGACCTACGCGGCCGTGCCCGCGCTGCGCCACGCGCCGGAACTGGCCGCGCAGTTCGAGCCGCTGCTCGCCGCGCCGGTCTACGCGCCGGGGCTGCGGCCGCCCGCCGGGAAGGCCGGGCTGCTGGCGGGCATGGCGATGACCGAGAAACAGGGCGGCTCGGACGTCCGGGCCGGCACCACCCGGGCCGAGCGCCGGCGGCGGCGACGGCGCGCACCTGATCACCGGGCACAAGTGGTTCTGCTCGGCGCCGATGAGCGACCTGTTCCTCATCCTGGCCCAGGGCCCGGACGGGCTGAGCTGCTTCCTGCTGCCCCGGGTGCTGCCGGACGGCAGCCGCAACGCGATGCGGCTGCAGCGGCTCAAGGACAAGCTGGGCAACCGGTCCAACGCGTCCGCCGAGGTGGAGTTCGACGGCGCACTGGCCTGGCCCGTCGGCGCGGCCGGGCGCGGCGTCCGGACCATCATCGAGATGGTCAGCGCCACCCGGCTGGACTGCGTCCTGGGCAGCGCGGCGGGGATGCGCCGGGGCGCCGTCGCAGCGGCCTACTACACCGCCCACCGGCAGGCGTTCGGCAAAGATCTCATCGCGTGGCCGCTGATGGGGTCGGTGCTCGCCGACCTCATCCTGGAATCGGAGGCGGCCACGACGCTGGCCATCCGGCTGGCCGGCGCGGCGGACCGGGCCGCGCGCGGGGATGCCGCCGAGGCGGCGCTGCTCCGGGTGGCGCTGCCCGCGGCCAAGCACTGGATCTGCAAGCGCGCCCCGCTGCACGCGGCCGAGGCGCTGGAGTGCCTGGGCGGCAACGGGTACGTGGAGGAGTCCGGGATGCCGCGGCTGTACCGGGACAGCCCGCTGAACTCCATCTGGGAGGGCTCCGGCAACGTGACCGCGCTGGACCTGCTCCGCGCGCTGCGCCGGCAGCCCGCGGCGGCTGAGGCGCTGACCGCGGAGCTGGCGCTGGCGGCCGGGGCGGACCGGCGGCTGGACGCCGCGGCCGGCCAGCTGGCCATCAGCCTGGGCTCGCTGGCCGGTGCGGCGGGCCCGGACGCCGAGTACGCGGCCCGGCGGCTGGCCGGCCAGCTCACCCTCACCCTGGAGGCCGCCCTGCTGGTCCGGCACGCCCCCGCCGCGGTGGCGGACGCGTTCTGCGCGTCCCGGCTCGGCGCCGGGGCCGCCCCGGGCGGGCCGGGGGTCCCGTTCGGCACGCTGCCCGGCGGGGTGGCGGTGGGTGAGATTCTGGACCGGGCGCGGCTTGCACCCAGGTAAGGTCTCATGGTGCGTGTGTGGCCAGGAGCGCCCTATCCACTGGGTGCCACATGGGACGGCACGGGGACCAACTTCGCGTTGTTCTCCGAGGTCGCCGAGCAGGTTGACCTCTGCCTGCTGTCCGGCGAACAGGACGCGCAGCTCACCGAGACCCGGATCCCGCTGACCGAGGTGGACGGTTTCGTCTGGCACTGCTACCTGCCCGATGTGGGTCCCGGCCAGCGCTACGGGTACCGGGTGCACGGGCCGTACGACCCGGGCCGCGGGCAGCGCTGCAACCCGGCCAAGCTGCTGCTCGACCCGTACGGCAAGGCGGTCAGCGGGGAGGTTCGCTGGCACGAGTCCCTGTTCGGCTACCGGTTCACGGACCCGACCACGGTGAACACCGCGGACAGCGCGCCGTACATGCCGAAGAACGTGGTGATCAACCCGTTCTTCGACTGGGGCGACGACCGCGCGCCGCGCACCCCGTACCACGAGACGGTGATCTACGAGGCGCACGTGCGCGGCCTCACCCTGCGGCACCCCGAGGTGCCCGCCGACCAGCGTGGCAGCTACGCCGGGCTGGCCCATCCGGCGGTGATCGAGCACCTGACGCGGCTCGGCGTGACCGCGGTCGAGCTGATGCCGGTGCACCAGTTCGTGACCGAGCACAGCCTGCAGGCCCGCGGGCTGACCAACTACTGGGGCTACAACACGATCGCGTTTCTCGCCCCGCACCGCGACTACGCGTCGTCCACCCAGCTCGGCGGCCAGGTCGGCGAGTTCAAGGCGATGGTCCGCGACCTGCACATAGCGGGCATCGAGGTGATCCTCGACGTGGTGTACAACCACACCGCGGAAGCCGACCACCGCGGCCCGACGCTGTCCTTCCGCGGCATCGACAACACCGCCTACTACCGGCTGCGCGACGAGGACCAGCGGTACTACGTGGACTACACCGGCTGCGGCAACAGCCTCAACGTGCGGCACCCGCACGCGCTGCAGCTCATCCTGGACTCGCTGCGGTACTGGATCCTGGAGATGCACGTCGACGGGTTCCGCTTCGACCTCGCCTCCGCGCTGGCCCGGGAACTGCACGACGTGGACCGGCTGTCCGCGTTCTTCGACCTGGTCCAGCAGGACCCGGTGGTGTCCCAGGTCAAGCTCATCGCCGAGCCGTGGGACGTCGGCGAGGGGGGCTACCAGGTGGGCCAGTTCCCGCCGCTGTGGTCGGAGTGGAACGGGCAGTACCGGGACGCGGTGCGCGACTTCTGGCGCGGCCAGCCGGACACGCTGCCCGAGTTCGCCTCCCGGCTGACCGGCTCCAGTGACCTGTATGAGACAAGCGGCCGGCGGCCGGTCGCCTCGATCAACTTCGTCACCTGCCATGACGGGTTCACGCTGACCGACCTGGTGTCCTACAACCGCAAGCACAACGAGGCCAACGGCGAAGGCGGCCGGGACGGCAGCGACGACAACCGGTCCTGGAACTGCGGCGCCGAGGGGCCGTCCAGCGACCCGGCCATCACCGAGCTGCGGGCCCGGCAGCGGCGCAACTTCCTGGCCACCCTGCTCTGCTCGCAAGGCGTGCCGATGCTCCTGGCCGGGGACGAGCTGGGCCGCACCCAGCGCGGCAACAACAACGCCTACTGCCAGGACAACGAGACGTCCTGGGTGGACTGGTCCGGCCTGGGCGACTACGCCGACCTGCTCGAGTTCGCCCAGGTGGTGGCCGAACTGCGGCGCGACCACCCGGTGTTCCGCCGGCGCCGGTTCTTCCGCGGCCCGGACGCCGGGGCGGTGAACGGGGTGGGCGACATCGCCTGGTTCACCCCGTCCGGCCGGGAGATGCTGGACGCGGACTGGAAGACCGGGTACGCCAAGGCCCTGGGCGTGTTCCTGAACGGCGACGCGATCACCGAGCCCGACCCGCGCGGCGAGCGGGTGCGCGACGACTCGTTCCTGCTGCTGTTCAGCGCGGGCGACCAGGCGTGCCGGTTCACCCTGCCCGGCCCGAAGTTCGGCGGCAGCTGGGCCCTGGTGCTGGACACCGGCACCGCCGCCCCCGGGGCGGCCACCGAGTACGGGGCCGGGGCCGAGGTCATTCTGGCGCCGCGGGCCATGGCCGTGCTGCGCCGGGGCAGCGAGTCGCCCGGACGCTGACCGGGCCGGCCGGCCGGTCAGTCAGTCAGTCAGCCGAGGGCGAGGATCTCGGCCAGGTCGAAGTTGACCGGCTCCTCCAGCTGGTCGTACGTGCAGGAGGCCGGCGCACGGTCCGGCCGCCACCGGACGAACTGGGCGGTGTGCCGGAACCGGGTGCCCTCCATGTGGTCGTAGCGCACCTCCACCACCCGTTCCGGGCGGAGCGGCACGAACGACAGGTCCTTGCCCGCGTTCCACCGGCTGTGCTCCGAGGACCGCGGGTTGCGCACCGCGGCCTCCGGCGCGGCGGCCCAGTTCCACGGGTGCCCCTCGAACGTGGTGACCAGCGGCTGCAGCTCGGTGAACAGCTCCTTGCGCTGGGCCATCGGGAACGCGCCCACCACCCCGACGCTGGCCAGCCGCCCGGCCGCGGTGTACAGGCCGAGCAGCAGCGAGCCGATCGCGTCCGGGCCGCTCTTGTGCGGCCGGTAGCCGGCCACCACGCAGTCCGCGGTCCGCTCGTGCTTGACCTTGAACATGGTCCGCTTGTCCGGCTGGTAGCTGCCGTCCAGCGGCTTGGCGATCAGCCCGTCCAGCCCGGCCCCCTCGAACTGGCCGAACCACCGCCCGGCCAGGTCCCGGTCGACGGTCGCCGGGGTCAGGTGCACCGGCGGCCGGGCCGACCCGAGGACCTGCTCCAGCGCGGCCCGGCGCTGCCCGAACGGCTGCTCGCACAGGTCGGTGTCGCCGAGCGCGAGCAGGTCGAACGCGACGAAATGGGCCGGGGTCTGCTCGGCCAGCAGGGCCACCCGGCTGGCCGCCGGGTGGATCCGCTGCAGCAGCGCCTCGAAGTCCAGCCGGCGGCCCGCCGCGTCCGGGATCACGATCTCGCCGTCGATCACGCAGCGCTCCGGGAACTGGGCCAGCACCGCCTCGACCAGCTCCGGGAAGTAGCGGGTCATGGGCCGCTCGTTCCGGCTGCCGATCTCCACCTCGCCGGCGTCCCGGAAGATGATCGACCGGAAGCCGTCCCACTTCGGCTCGAAGCTGTACGGGCCGTCCGGGATCTTCGGCACCGGCTTGGCCAGCATGGGCGCGACGGGCGGGTTGACCGGGAGCTGCATGCCCCTATCCTGCACGAACGCCCGGCACGGCCGGGCGGCCGGGGCTAATCACCAGAGGTTTGCCCGGTAATGAATTATTCTTGCCGCCCGTACGCGGTTCGGGGTAGCGGGGGGCGTCCCCCTGGGGAATGGAGGTGGCGGTGAGCCTGGTGCCGCCGGCCGTGCAGCCGCCCCGGGTCGCCGACGGCTGGCGGCCGCGCGCCGCGGTCCTCACCACCTGGCTGGTCCTGGCCTGCTACCTGGCCGCCGCCCTGGCGCTGACCTGGCGGCTGTGGGCCGATCCCGCGTCCCGGGCGCAGACCGGCGACATGCACGACGTGGACCTGTTCGCCTGGTTCATGCGCTACTCGGCCACCGCGGTCACGCACGGGAAGCTGCCGGCGCTGGTCACCACCGCGATGAACGCGCCGCGCGGCATCAACCTGATGTGGAACACGTCGCTGCTGCTGCCCGCGGTGCTGCTCACCCCGGTGACCGTGCTGGCCGGCCCGCAGGTCAGCCTCACCGTCCTGCTCACCCTGGGCTTCGCCGGCTCGGCCGCCAGCCTGTACTGGGTGCTCCGGCAGTGGTCCGCCAGCCCGGGCGCGGCGGCGCTGGGCGGCGCGGTGTACGGGTTCTCCCCCGCCCTGGTGGCGGCCAGCACCGGGCACTACCACCTGCAGTTCGCGGTGCTGCCGCCGCTGCTGATCCACCTGCTGCTGCGGCTGGTCACCGGCCGCGGCCGCCCGCTGCGCACCGGCGCCGGGCTGGGCCTGCTGGCCGCCGCTCAGCTGATGACCGCCGAGGAACTGCTGGCCCAGACGGCGCTGACCGGCGCGGTCATCGTGGCGATCCTGGTGCTGTGCTGGCCGGGCGCGGTACGGGACCGGGTGGCCGGCGCCGCGGCCGGCCTGGCCACCGCGGCCGCCGTGCTCCTGGTCAGCTGCGGCTACCCGCTATGGGTGCAGTTCCACGGCCCGCTGGCCGAGCACGGCAGCCCGTTCCCGGCCAGCCCGTTCCGGGCCCACCCGGCCATGTTCGTCACCCCGTCCGGTGAACTGCTGCTGCACACCCGGGCCAGCGCGGCCGCCGCGGCCAGCTACCCGGCCCGGCTGCCCGAATACCTGGCCTACCTGGGCTGGCCGCTGCTCATCGTGCTCGCGGCGGCCGCGATCCTGTTCTGGCGGGCGCCCCAGGTCCGGGTGGCCGCGCTCACCACCGCCGTGCTGGAGATCTTCTCCCTGGGCGGCCAGCACGCCTGGCTGCCCTGGCACTGGCTGGCGCATCTCCCGGTGCTGAGCGAACTGCTGCCGAACCGGTTCGCCCTGCTGGCCGACGGCGCGGCCGCCGCCGTGCTCGCGTTCGGGCTGGACCAGGCCCGGGCCGCCGTGGCGGACCGGGGCTGGCCGGGCTGGCTGCGCTGGGTGGCGCCGGTCGTGGCCGTGCTGGCCGTGCTGCCGCTCATCCCGCTGCCGCTGCCGGTGACCACGGCCGCGCCGGTGCCGGCGGCTGGCGGACGGCCTTCACCCGGCTGCGGCTGGCGCCGGGCGCCCCGGTGCTGGTGGTGCCCGTGCCGTACGAGGAGGCGCCGCAGGCGCTGCGCTGGCAGGCGGACACCGGCCAGCCGGGCTCGCTGATCGGCGGCTGGTTCATCGGGCCGGACGCGACCGGGCACGCCGCGCTCTACGGCGGCAGCCAGACCAAGCGGGCGGGCAAGCACCTGAACGCGCTGCTGGTGCCGGCCTCCCGGGTGTCCGCGCCCTCCCCGGCGCAGGTCCGCGCCGATCTGGCCGCCTGGCGGCCCGCGGCCGTGGTCGCGGTCACCCAGCCGTCCTCCCGGCTGGCCCGGGTGCTGACCAGGCTGCTCGGGCGGCCAGCCATCCAGGCCGGCCAGGTGCTGGCCTGGCGGCGCTGAGCAGCGGACAGCTAGGCTTCCAGGCCGGCCAGGGCCGCGCCGGCTGGCCGTCGCGCCTGCCAGGCACCCGTGACGCACAACGCCAGCACCGCGAGCAGGGTAGCCAGCCTGACCGCGGGGATAACCAGGCTCACCGCGGTCGTGTGGATGTCGCTGGTCCAGTGCGGGAAGTGGCCCGGCACCCCGGGCAGGTACAGCATCGAGGTCAGCGTGAGCTGGAACAGCAGCGGCCAGTCCAGCCGGGTGAGCGGGTACAGCGCGAACAGGGCCAGCACCATCGCGTCGTACCAGGGGCGCTGGTAGGGCCAGGCGAGCATCCAGGCCAGGCTGACCGCGAACGCCGGGTGGATGGCGGGCCGCCCCGGGAAGCCGTCCGGCAGGCGGCCCGCTACAGCGACCGCGGTGATGATCAGGACGGGCACGATGACCAGCCCGATCTCGACCGGGGTCGGGTGCAGCAGCGATCCGGAGAACAGCCGGTACAGGGTGTCGTTGGTGGCGTCCCGGTGCGTGGTCAGCACGGACAGCGCCGACCGGCCGAACAACAGGTAGGGCAGCACCAGCACGACCAGGGCCGAGCCGGCCGCGGTGGCCAGCGCGGCCACCGACCGGCGCACCGCCCAGGCGATGCCCAGCCCGTACAGCGCGAAGGTGATCTTGACGTCGGCGGCCGCCCCGACCAGGGCCGCGGCCCCCGCCACCCGGGCCAGGCTGGGCCGCTCCCCCGGTGCCCAGGGCCGGAGCAGGATGAGCCCGCAGAAGCCGATCGCGGTGCCGAACCCGTCCACGTGGCCGCTGGCCACCAGGCCCCAGAGCAGCAGCGGGTTCAGCGTCCACCACAGGTGCGCCCGGGCCCGGCGGGCCGGGTCGGCGCGGAGCAGCCGGTCGAGCAGGAAGGCGACCGCGCCGAACGCGATCGCGTTGAGCAGCTTGAGCCAGAAGATGATGCTGGCCGCGGAGCGGCCGCCGAGCTCGGCCGCCACGGCCTGCTCGATCGAGGCCACCGGGCCGTAGTCGGAGACGGCGCGGATCCACGCGTGCGGGGCGGCCCGGCCCACCGGGTCGCCGTCGCGCTGCAGCTGGTAGGGCGACATCCGGTAGGGGTTGTGCCCGAGCGCCACGATCCGCCCGTACGCCGCGTAGTCGTACGGGTCCGTCGAGCCCGCCGCGGGCAGCACGGTGAACACCGCGACGACCAGGATGGCCACCGCGGCCAGGGCGCGGAACGAGGGCCGCGCGCCCCGGCTGACCGCGACCAGGCCGGCCGCTATCCCGGCCGCGCCGATCAGCGCCGCGAACCAGAGCGCCAGCGTGACG
Source organism: uncultured Actinomycetes bacterium (assembly GCA_963717125.1). GTDB lineage: Bacteria > Actinomycetota > Actinomycetes > Streptosporangiales > Streptosporangiaceae > RYN-230. The sequence continues at coordinate 364,741 of CAVQVG010000006.1, read as the reverse complement.
GTGGTGACCGGCAGGTGCAGCGGGATCCACCAGGGCGGCCCGAACGGCGGATGGGCCACGCCCACCTCGGCCCGGCTCCGGCCCGCCGCCTCCACGAAGATCATGATCAGGATGGCCAGGCCGATGCCGGCCGCCGCGGCCACGCCGAGCGCCCGGGTGCCGGGCGTCGCCGGGCCGGGTGTGGTCGTGCCTGGGGAACTCAGCGTGCTCGTGGCGGGGCCGTTGCCGGCCACGTCACGCTCCTGGGGAAACACCGCGCCCAAGCTAGCCGACATATCCCCAAAAGCTGGTAATGCGCAGACCACATCTTCGGTGCACCCGTGGTGGGCGCCCGCGCCGGGCCCGGCCCGGGCTGGATAGCCTGGCCGGGCACGCCCACCGCAGCCACCGCCAGCAGGGAGCAACCGTGCCGATCCACCGGGAAATCCAGGACCAGGACGACGACGCCGAAGTCGAGATCAACCCGGTCTACGTCCGCGCCGCGCACCTCGCGGTCCCGAAGCACCGGCTGGCCGAGCACGGCCTGCTGCCGGACACCGCGCTGCAGACCGTGCGGGACGAACTGGTGCTGGACGGCAACGCCCGGCTCAACCTGGCCACGTTCGTGACCACCTGGATGGAGCCGCAGGCGACCCAGCTGATGACGGAGTGCCTGGCCAAGAACATGATCGACAAGGATGAGTACCCGCAGACCGCGGAGATCGAGGCGCGCTGCGTCAGCATCCTGGCCAACCTGTGGCACGCGCCGCGGGAGCAGAACGCCACCGGCACCTCGACCACCGGGTCGAGCGAGGCCGGCATGCTCGGCGGCATGGCCCTGCTGTGGCGCTGGCGGCAGCGCCGGCAGCAGGCCGGCCTCGACACCTCCCGGCCCAATCTGGTGATGGGGTCCAACGTCCAGGTCTGCTGGGACAAGTTCTGCCGGTACTGGCAGGTCGAGCCGCGGCAGGTGCCGATGGAGGAGGGCCGGCTGCACCTGCGCGGGCCGCAGGCCGCGGCGAGCTGCGACGAGAACACCATCGGCGTGGTGGCGATCCTCGGCTCGACCATGGACGGCAGCTACGAGCCGGTGGCCGAGATCAGCGCCGACCTGGACAAGCTGGCCGCCGGGGGCGGGCCGGACGTGCCGGTGCACGTGGACGCCGCCTCCGGCGGGTTCGTGGCGCCGTTCCTGCAGCCCGCCCTGTCCTGGGACTTCCGGGTGGCGCGGGTCGCCTCGATCAACGCGTCCGGGCACAAGTACGGCCTGGTCTATCCCGGGGTGGGCTGGGTGGTGTGGCGGGACAGCAGCGCGCTGCCCGAGGACCTCGTGTTCAAGGTCAACTACCTGGGCGGGGAGATGCCCACGTTCGCGCTGAACTTCTCCCGGTCCGGCGCCAACGTGGCCGCGCAGTACTACAACTTCCTGCGCCTCGGCCACGAGGGCTACCGGGAGGTCCAGCAGGCGTGCCAGGACGTGGCGCTGCACCTGTCTGGCCAGATCGCCAAGATGGGCCCGTTCGAGCTGCTCACCGACGGAAGCGACCTGCCGGTGTTCGCCTTCCGGGTGCACGACCAGCAGGCCGGCTTCACCGTGTTCGACCTGTCCGAGCGGCTGCGCGCCCGGGGCTGGCTGGTGCCGGCGTACACCTTCCCGGCCAACCTGCAGGACGTGGCCGTGCTCCGGATAGTGGTCCGCAACGGGTTCAGCAAGGACCTGGCCGACGTGCTGGTGTCCGACCTGCGGCACCACGTCAAGGCGCTGAGCGCCCACCCGGGCGCCCACATCCCGCTGGCCCCGCCGGGCAAGCGCTCATCGTTCGCGCACTGAAATTACGACGTCTTACGTAGCCGGTCCAGGGCCTCGGCCAGGATGGCGGCGCCGTCGGTGTCGGTGCGCCGTTCCTTCACGTAGGCCAGGTGGGTCTTGTACGGCTCGGCGTGCGGCGGGCCAGGGGGGTTGTTCTCGTCCCGGCCGGCCGGGAAGCCGCACCGGGGGCAATCCCAGGTCTCCGGGACGGCGGCGTCACTGGCAAAGCTCGGCCGGGTCTCGTGCTTGTTCGAGCACCAGAAGGCGACCCGGATCCGGGGCGCCGCCTCACCACGCTCCGCCTCGCCCATCGGGCCGGCGCCGACACGGCTGCCCCTGATGGCATTGCCACTACTCACTGCTCACCCCTTGCTGTGTCCGCACAATGGCATGGTGGTCTGCTGAATGGGCAGTCAGGTCAGCGATTCAGCAGCAGGTCGAGCCCGATGATGCAGAGGAACCAGATGACGCCGGTGAAGATCGTCAGCCGGTCCAGGTTGCGCTCGACCACCGAGGACGAGCCCAGCGACGAAGACACCCCGCCGCCGAACAGGTCGGACAGGCCACCGCCCTTGCCCTTGTGCAGCAGCACCAGCAGCACCATCAGCAGGCTGGTGATGATGAGGACGACTGAAATACCGATAACCACTGGTGTGCCTTAACCCTCCGGATGCCCTGCCCCTGCGTACCTGGCGCTGCGTACCTGGCGCCGCGTACCCTAACCCGGTGCCGGATCAGGCACCCACGGCCAGTTTCCGGTACCGGCATATCGTGGCAAACTCACCTGCATCCAGGCTCGCGCCACCGACCAGCGCGCCGTCAATATCGGGCTGCGACATTATCGCAGCGATGTTGTCGGCCTTCACCGACCCGCCATACAGAATACGCACACTTGCGGCCACTTCGTCGCCACGACCCTCGGAAATCCTGCCCCGAATCGCGGCGCACACCTCTTCCGCGTCTTCCGGCGATGCCACCTCACCAGTCCCGATGGCCCATACCGGCTCATAGGCGATCACCAGGCCGGCCACCTGCTCCGCGGGCAGCCCGGCCAGGCCGCCGTCGAGCTGGCCGATTACTACCGGCAGGCACTCGCCCGCCTGCCGGGCGTCCAAGTGCTCGCCGACGCACATGATCGGCGTCAGCTTGTTCCGCAGCGCCGCCTTCACCTTGGCGTTGACCAGGGCGTCGTCCTCATGGTGGTGCTGGCGGCGCTCGGAGTGCCCGGCCAGCACGTAACCGCAGCCGAGCTTGGCCAGCATCGGCCCGGAGACGTCCCCAGTGTACGGGCCCCTGTCGTGCTGGGACAGGTCCTGCGCGCCGTAGCCGATGCGCAGCTTGTCCCCGGCCACCAGGGTCTGCACGCTGCGCAGCGCGGTGAACGGCGGCAGCACCACCACCTCGGCCGCGTCGTAGTCCGCGCGGGTCAGCGTGAAGGCCAGCTTCTGGACCAGGGTTATCGCCTCGAAGTGCGTGTTGTGCATCTTCCAGTTGCCGGCGATCAGCGGCTGGCGCGCGGGCGCGGCGGCCATCAGCCGCCCGCCTCGAGCGCGCTCAGCCCGGGCAGGGTGCGCCCCTCCAGGTATTCCAGGCTGGCCCCGCCGCCGGTGGAGATGTGGGTGAACGCGTCCGCCCGGAACCCGAGCTGCCGCACAGCCGCGGCCGAGTCACCGCCGCCGACCACGGTGAGCCCGTTGACCGCGCTGATCGCCTCGGCCAGGGCCTTGGTGCCGGCCGCGAACGCCGGAAACTCGAACACGCCAGGCCCGTTCCAGAACACGGTCTTGGCGTCGGCCAGCTTCTGCGCGAACAGGGCCCGGGTCAGCGGGCCCATGTCCAGGCTCTCCCGGTCCGGCGGGAACTCGCCGACCCGCACCACCCGGCGGTCGGCGTCCGGGGCGAACCGGTCGGCCGCCACCAGGTCCACCGGCAGCACCACCTCCACGCCGCGCCGCTCGGCCTCGGCCAGCACGGCGGCCACCTGCGGGATCTGGTCCGACTCCAGCAGCGACTTGCCCACCTCGTAGCCCTGCGCGGCCAGGAACGTGTAGGACATGCCGCCACAGATGATCAGCCGGTCCGCCTTGCCCAGCAGGTTGCCGATCACCGCGAGCTTGTCCGACGGCTTGGCCCCGCCGAGCACCACCACGTACGGCCGCGGCGGGTCGGTGGTGAGCTGGCGCAGCACCCCGATCTCCGCGATGACCAGGTCCCCCGCCGCGTGCGGGAGCAGCCCCGGCACGTCGTACACGCTGGCGTGCTTGCGGTGCAGCGCGCCGAACCCGTCGCCCACGTACAGCGTGGCCAGCCCGGCCAGCCGGCCCGCCAGCCCAGCCCGCTCGGCGTCGTCCTTACTGGTCTCGGCCGGCTCGAAACGCACGTTCTCCAGCAGCCCGACCTCGCCGTCGGCCAGCCCGGCCGCGGTGGCCGCGGCGGACTCCCCGGCCACGTCGGTGGCGAACGCCACCGGCTGGCCGAGCAGCTCGCCGAGCCGGGCGGCGACCGGCGCCAGCGACGGGCCGCCCGCGGCCCGCGCCGCGTACCCGTCTCCCTTGGGCCGGCCCAGGTGCGCGCAGATGATCACGCGCGCGCCGCGGCCGGCCAGCTTGCTGATCGTCGGCAGGCTGGCCTGGATCCGGCCGTCGTCGGTGATCCGCTCGCCGTCCAGCGGCACGTTCAGGTCGGCGCGCAGCAGCACCCGCTGCCCGGCCACCTCGAGATCGTCGACGCGCCTCATCCGAGCTGCGCGCCGACGAGCACGGTCAGGTCGGCCAGCCGGTTGGAGTAACCCCACTCGTTGTCGTACCAGCCGATGACCTTGACCTGGTCGCCGAACGTCATGGTCAGCGCGGAGTCGAACGTGCACGACCATGGCGTGCCGACGATGTCCGAGGACACGATCGGGTCCGCGGTGTAGTGCAGGTAGCCCTTGAGCGTGCCCTCGGCGGCCGCCTTGAACGCCGCGTTGACCTCGTCCTTGGTCACTTCCCGGGTCAGCTGCACGACCAGGTCGGTCACCGACCCGTCCACCACCGGGACGCGCATGGCCATCCCGTCGAACTTGCCCTTGAGCTCGGGCAGCACCAGCGCGGTGGCCTTGGCCGCGCCGCTGCTGGTCGGGATGATGTTCTGCGCGGCGGCCCGGGCCCGGCGCAGGTCCTTGTGCGGGAAGTCCAGGATCACCTGGTCGTTGGTGTACGCGTGGATGGTGGTCATCAGGCCCTTGACCACGCCGAAGCTGTCCTGCAGCACCTTGGCCATCGGGGCCACGCAGTTCGTGGTGCAGGACGCGTTCGAGATGATCTGGTGACTGGCCGGGTCGTAGGCGCTGTCGTTGACGCCCATCACGATCGTGATGTCCTCGCCGGACGCCGGCGCGGAGATGATCACCTTCCGGGCCCCGGCGGCCAGGTGCTTGCCCGCGTCGGCCGCCTTGGTGAAGCGGCCGGTCGAACTCGATCACCACGTCCACGCCCAGGTCCCGCCACGGCAGCGCGGCCGGATCGCGCTCGGCCAGCACCTTGATGGCCTGGTCGCCGACCCGGATCGCGTCGCCGTCCACGGCCACGTCCTCGCTCAGCGTGCCCAGCACGGTGTCGTACTTCAGCAGGTGCGCCAGGGTCTTCGTGTCGGTCAGGTCGTTCGCGGCGACGATCTCGATACCCTCGGCGCCACCGGCGTTTACCGCGCGCCAGTAGTTACGCCCGATGCGCCCGAATCCATTGATACCCACCCGGATAGTCACGGCGGCCCGTCTCCTCGTTGCTAGCTCTCTGCTCGGCTCCGACCCTATCGGACCGGCGCCGTGGCTCCGGCCGGGTGCCGGGATCAGCCGCGACGGTCCGAACGAGGCCGGAACAGGGTGAAAGTTTCGAATTTTGTGTAGTTCGGGTTGGGTGTGCCGGCCACCCCGGTGTTCGGGTTGGTGGGATCGGCGCCGACCGCGTGGTAGTAGCTGACGGTGATGCTGGTCTCACCGCCGGGCTCGCCCGGGTCGAGGTCGAACACGCCGATGCCGTAGCCGGTGGCGGGGTCGCGCATCGCGGACCAGGTGGCGTCCTCGACCGCGTCGGCCGCGGCCCGGGTGAACGTGCCCGCGGCCGAGCCGGGAATGGGCCGGTTCGGCTTGGTGAACACCTTGGCCTGGCGCAGCCCGTCGCTGGTGTCCACCCCGTAGTCGTCCAGCGGGGCGCTGGTCCCGCCGCCGCCCAGGATGAGGTGCACCGTGCCCTGCGAGGTGTCGAACCGGTCCTCCGGGGTGGTGGTCACCGGGTGCGGCCGCCGGGTCTGCACCGGTGCGCCGGTGCTGACCTCGTGGCCGGCCACGCTGTCGTAGCCGCGGACCGGGAAGGACCGCTCGTAGTCGTGGTCGTGCCCGCACAACACCAGGTCCACCTGGTAGGCGTCGAACAGCGGCAGCCATTCCTCGCGGATGCCGAGGTCGGAGCCGTTGCCGGTGGCCGAGGACGAGCAGGAGTCCTGGTGCATCTGCACGATGATCCAGTCCACCGTGCGGTCGGCCCGGGCCGCCGCCAGCGTGCGCCGCAGCCAGGCGGTCTGCGCGCCCCGGCTGTAGCCGCGGATGTAGAACGAGGTGCCCGCCGCGATGGCCGGGTTGCCGGTGCTGGCCGCCGGGGTCAGCGCGGCCGGGCCGGACACCAGCGGGCCGGCGTCCTGGTACACCACGTCGTCCGCTTCGAGCGAGACGAACACGGCCGAGCCGACCCGGAACGAGTACCAGTACCCGCGGAACCCGGGCACCCCGTTGTCCGGCAGCCGGTACCGGGTCAGGTAGGAGGTGAAGCCCTGCGGGCCGTTGTCGAATTCGATCTCGTGGTTGCCCGGGCACGGCATCCAGGGCCGGTTCGCCGCGGACGCCTGGTTGTTGTTCCCGAAGTCGCGCCACACCTCGGGCTGCACGGTGGGGTTGAGGTCGGCGTAGCACAGGTCCCCGTTGAGCAGGTGGAACAGCGGCTGGAAGGACTCGACCGCGCGCACCGCGTAGGCGCTCTGCCCGTAGGACAGCACCCAGTTCGTGTTCGGCGTGGCCAGGTCGCCGAAGCTGGTGAAGCGGAACGGCACCCGGCCCGCCGGGGCGGTCCGCACGCTGGCCCGCAGCGGCGCGGCCGCCCCGTCGTTGCCCGCGGTGACCGTGTAGGAGTAGCTGGTGTCCGGGCGCAGGCCGTGGATCTCGGCGTGGCAGGTGTACGCCGTCTCCCCGTTGAGGCCGTCGGTGTAGCTGCGGGCCAGTGCGGGGACGACCCGCCGCCCGGTACCCGGCCCGTCCAGCAGCACCCTGGGCGCGACCGCCTGGCCGGGGGTGGCCCAGGACACCACCACGCTGGTCGCCGGGTCGGCGCCCCAGGTGAGATGCACCTGCTCCGGCGTTCCGCCGCCGGGGGTGGCCTGCCGGGCGGCCCGCGGCGCCGCCTGGGCCGCGGGCGCCCGCAGGACGGCCGGCCCGACCGCCGCCAGCAGGCCGGTGCCCCCCGCACCAGCCAGCACCTGGCGCCGGGACAGCCCGGTGTGGTCCGCGTCGCTCTCGTCGTTGTTGTTGCGCACAGCGTCATCCATGGCGCCACCGTCCCGCCCGGCCATGAACGACAGGTGGCGCGCGGCGCGCCCGGCCGTGAATATCTGGTAAGTGCCGCCGGACACGCCAGGTGGACTGGACCAGGCTCAGAATGGCTCGCTAACGTGTTCGAAATCGAGGTGACATTGTCGGTGGGTTTCGCTACTGTGGTCGGGTAGCCGGAGTTCCCCAGTCCGGGCGGGAGGTGCCCAGGTGCCAGACTCTCCGAACCCCCTCCCGCCCGTGGGACCGCCCGACGATTCCGGCCAGGACTGGTTATCTGACCCGGATGGCTACGGGACCGACTGGGCGGACTACCCGCCGCCTGAAGACCTGATCGAGGAGTACTTCCCGCCCGCTGACCCGGCCGGCTCGAGCCCCGGCCCGCCGCCTGCGCCGCGGGCCGCGTTCACGCACGGCGGGCCGGCTGACGTCATGCGGCCGGGCCCACAGCTCGCCGCCTTGGCCGGCGAGGTGCACGGCGCGGGTCCTGAGCACCTGGACGATGACCAGCTGACCGGGCTGCTGCAGGCGGCCAGCCGGCTGGCCGCCTGGGCCGCCGGGCTGAAGCTGTCGGCCATTTCGGAACTCGCCGCCCGCCGCGCCGCCGAAGCCCGGGCCAGCGGTGACTCGCGGCTGATGGAGCACGTCAGCGACGAGGTCGCGATGGCGCTGACGTTGACCCGGTTCGGCGCCGACTGGATGCTCGGCCTGGCCGTGGGGTTGGACCGGCTGCCGCTGACCCGGGCCGCGCTGGCCGCCGGGGCCATCGACGAGCGCCGTGCCGCGGTGATCACCGATGAGCTGGCCGGCCTGGACGACGAGCACGCCGCCGCGGTCGAGGCACAGCTGATCGGCAAGGCACCCGGCCAGACCACCGCCCAGCTGCGGCGGGCGGCCCACCGCGCGGTCATCGCCGCTGACCCGGCCGCCGCGAAACGGCGTAAAGAGAAGGCGCTCCAGGAAGCCCGGGTGGAAGCGTTCACCGAAGCCGCCGGCACCGCCGCGCTGGCCGGCCGCGACCTGCCACCGGCCGACGTACTGGCCGCGGACCAGAACCTGACCGCCCTGGCCCTGGATATGAGACTGGCCGGAGCCGAGGGCACCCTGGACCAACTGCGCGCCCGCGCCTACCTGCATCTGCTCTCCGGCCAGTCCCCGGAAACGCTGAGCGGCCCGCCGCCGGACGAAGCCCGGCCCGGCGCGCCCGGGACCCAGCGCCAGGCCCGGCCGCCCCGGCCGCCCCGGCCGCCCGGGCCGCCCGTGCTGCGCGGCAGCGTCCACCTCACGATGCCGCTGAGCACCTGGCTGGGCTGGTCCGAGAGCCCGGGTGAAGCCGCGGGGTACGGGCCCCTCGACGCGGACGACTCCCGCGGCCTCGCCGCCCGGCTCGCCGCCAACCCGGCCAGCCGGTGGTGCGTCACCATCACCGACCCAGCTGGGCGCCCCATCGCGCACGGCTGCGCCCGCACCGGCCCCCCAGCCGGCCCGGGGCCGCCGGACCGCCGGGCGTGGGCTCGCCGGGTGAAGATCACGCCCCTGCAGACCGGAACCTGCACACACGGCCGGGAATCGCGGGGCTACCAGCCCGGGCCCACGCTGCGCCACCTCATCAAGATTCGCAACCCCACCTGCACGGCGCCTGGATGCCGCCGCCCGGCGCAGCGCTGCGACCTCGACCACACCACCCCGTACCAGGCCGGCGGCCGGACCTGCGAATGCAACCTCGGCCCGGTATGCCGCTGCCACCACAAGTGCAAGCAGCTCCCCCGCTGGACGCTGACCCAGGACAGTCCCGGCAGCTTCACGTGGACCACGCCCGGTAGCCGTACCTACCGCACCACCCCAGCCGAGTACCCGGCGTGAGCCACCGCACTACTGGGTGAGCATCTCCGGGGTCAGGGTCGACTCGGTGTCCGGGATGCCGAGGTCCCGGGCCCGCTTGTCGGCCATGGCCAGCAGCCGCCGGATCCGCCCGGCGATCGCGTCCTTGGTCAGCGGCGGGCTGGCCAGCTGGCCGAGCTCTTCCAGGCTGGCCTGCCGGTGCTCGATGCGCAGCCGGCCCGCCACGGTCAGGTGGTCGGGCGCGTCGCTGCCCAGGATCTCCAGCGCCCGCTCCACCCGGGCGCCGGCCGCGACCGCGGCCCGGGCACTGCGCCGCAGGTTGGCGTCGTCGAAGTTGGCCAGCCGGTTGGCGGTGGCCCTGACCTCCCGGCGCATCCGCCGCTCCTCCCAGGCCAGCACGCTGTCGTGCGCCCCCAGCCGGGTGAGCAGCGCGCTGATCGCGTCGCCGTCCCGGACCACCACCCGGTCCACCCCGCGCACTTCGCGCGCCTTGGCGTGGATCTTCAGCCGCCGGGCCGCGCCGACCAGGGCCAGCGCGGCCTCCGGGCCGGGGCAGGTGATCTCCAGCGACATCGACCGGCCGGGCCCGGTCAGCGAGCCGTGCGCCAGGAACGCGCCGCGCCAGGCGGCTTCGCAGTCGCAGGTGGTGCCGGATACCACCTGCCGGGGCAGGCCGCGGACCGGGCGGCCGTAGTTGTCCACCAGGCCGGTCTGCCGGGCCAGGCTGTCGCCGTCCTTGCGGACCCGGACCACGTACCGGTTGCCCTTGCGCAGCCCGCTGGGCGCCAGCACGATCAGGTCCGACGAGTGCCCGAACACCTCGGCGATGTCCTTGCGCAGCCGCCGGGCCGCCGCCCCGGTGTCCAGTTCGGCCTCGACCACGATTCGCCCGCTGGCCAGGTGCAGTCCCCCGGCGAACCGCAGCAGCGCGGACACCTCGGCCTTGCGGCAGCACGGCTTGAGCACGGTCACCCGGCTCAGCTCATCCTTGACCAGGCTGGTCATCGCCACTGGCATCACTCCCCCTCGAAGATTTCCGCGAACGCCCCGGCCAGCTGCCGCGGATCGTGCCGCGGCGTCCCATCGCGCTTCGCCAGGTCGGCCAGGACCAGCCGGCCGCCGAGCAGGCCCGCGGCCTTGTCCAGCTCCGCGACGGCGCCCCCCGCGGCGCCCCGGTCCGCGAGCACGACGTCGACCTTGAGCTGTGGTGCGTGGTCGGCCAGCACCTCCAGATGGGTCTGCGGCGCGAAGCCCTCGGTCTCGCCCGGCTGGGCGACCAGGTTCAGCGCGACGATCCGCCGGGCGCGGGAACTGACCAGCGCCGCGGCGAGCTCGGGCACCATCAGGTGCGGCAGGACGCTGGTGAACCAGGAACCGGGCCCGAGCACCACCCAGTCGGCGTCCAGGATCGCCGTGACGGCCTCCGGGCAGGCAGGCGGATCCGCCGGAATCAGGGACACCGATCGTACCCGCCCGGTGGTCGACGCGCAGGCGACCTGACCGCGCACCGTGCTCACCGCGTACGGCTGCGCCGGGTCCGCGCCCTCGACCTCGGCCAGCAGGTCGATCGGGACCGACGCCATCGGCAGCACCCGGCCGTACGCGCCCAGCAGCCGGCCCACCCAGTCCAGCCCCTGCACGGTGTCGCCGAGCAGCTCCCACAGCGCCACGATCAGCAGGTTGCCGACCGCGTGCCCGCCCAGCTCGGCCTCGGCGCCGGTGAACCGGTGCTGGACCACCCGGCTCCAGGTGGTGCCCCAGGCGTCGTCGCCGCACAGCGCGGCCAGGGCCATCCGCAGGTCGCCGGGCGGCAGCACGCCGTACTGGCGGCGCAGCCGGCCACTGGACCCGCCGTCGTCGGCGACGGTCACGATCGCGCTGAGCTGCCGGGTCACCCGGCGCAGCGCGGACAGCGACGCGAACAGCCCGTGCCCACCGCCGAGCGCGGCGACCTTGGGGTTGAGCGGCCGTACCGCGGGCACCAGGCCAGGAGACTCTCCCGGCATCACTCGCGCCCCAGGTCGCGGTGCAGTACCTGGACCGCCGGTCCCTTGACCTGGAGCTGGCTGGCGATGTGCTCGGCCATCGCGACGCTGCGGTGCTTGCCGCCGGTGCAGCCGATGGCCAGCGTGGCGAACCGCTTCCCTTCCCGCTCGTACCCCTCCAGCACCACCCGGAGCGCGGCCAGGTAGGAGTCCAGGAAGTCGGCCGCGCCGGGCTGGCTGAGCACGTAGTCCCGGACCCGCTCGTCCTGCCCGGTCAGCGGGGCCAGGTCCGGCACCCAGCGCGGGTTGGGCAGGAACCGGCAGTCGGCCACGATGTCCGCGTCCACCGGGAGCCCGTACTTGTAGCCGAAGGACACCACGTTCACCCGGAGCGCGGCCGGCTCCTCGGCGCCGAACGCGTCGTGCATCCGGGCCCGCAGCTCGTGGACGTTCAGCGCGGACGTGTCGATGACCAGGTCGGCTTCCTCGCGCACGCCGCGGAGCAGGGTCCGCTCGGCCGCGATGCCGTCCACCACCCGGCCGTCCTCCTGGAGCGGATGCGGCCGCCGCACGCTCTCGAACCGGCGGACCAGGGTCTCGTCGCTGGCTTCCAGGAAGACCACCCGGGGCCGCATGCCGCGCGCGTCCAGCTCGCCGATGGCCGACTGCAGGTCGGTGGAGAACGCCCGGCTGCGCACGTCCAGCACCGCGGCGACCCGCGGCACCGCGCCCATCGCCCGGCTGGCCAGCTCGATCATGGTCGGCAGCAGCCCGGGCGGCAGGTTGTCCGCGACGAACCAGTCCAGGTCCTCCAGCGACTTGGCCGCCGTGCTCCGGCCGGCTCCGGACATCCCGGTAATGATCACGACGTCCGGCGTCTCGGTCCCGCTCACCCGCGGCCCCGCCCGTTCCGGCCCAGCCGCCCTCGCCTGCCCCGCCGCGCGCGACTCACGACGCCCCCCTGTCCGCGGCGTGGCCGTCCCCACGGCCACCGCCCTGCTCACTGTCCGTGCCATTCTCCGCGCCGCCGTTGCCCCGGTCCAGCTCAGCCCGGTCCAGCCCGGCCGTGTCGGGCCGGAGCGCCGCCAGTACCGCGGCCGCGACCCGGGGGCCGATGCCGGGCAGCCCGGCGATCTCCGGTTGGGTCGCGCCGGCGAGCCTGCGCACCGAACCGAAGTGCCGTAGCAGCGTAGCCCGCCGGGCCGGGCCGAGTCCCGGGACCGAGTCAAGCTCGCTGACCGCCAGGGCCTTTGACCGTTTCGCCCGGTGGTAGGTGATCGCGAAGCGGTGCGCCTCGTCCCGGACCCGCTGCAGCAGGTACAGTCCCTCGCTGCTCCGCGGCATGATCACCGGGGCGTCCTCCCCCGGCAGCCAGACCTCTTCGAGCCGCTTGGCCAGGCCGCACACGTTGACGTCGTCGATGCCCAGCTCGGCCAGGGCCCGGGCGGCGGCGGCCACCTGCGGCTGCCCGCCGTCGATCACCACCAGGTTGGGCGGGTACGCGAACTTGCGCCGGTGGCCGGCGAGTCCCTCGCCGGTGACGTCGGTGTCGCCGAGCGTGTCCAGCTCGCCGGTCTCCTCCCGCTCCTCCAGGTAACGCCGGAACCGGCGGGTGATCACTTCGTGGATGGACGCGACGTCGTCGGTGCCCTCGGTGCCCTTGATGCTGAACCGGCGGTACTCCGACTTCCGGGCCAGCCCGTCCTCGAATACCACCATGGACGCGACCACGTGCGTGCCCATCAGGTTGGACACGTCGTAGCACTCGATGCGCAGCGGCGCCTCGTCCAGCCCCAGCGCCGCCTGGATCTCGTGCAGCGCCCGGCTCCGCGTGGTCAGGTCGCTGGCCCGGCGCGTCTTGTGCAGCGCCAGCGACTCCCCCGCGTTCCGGGTCACGGTGTCCAGCAGCGCCTTCTTGTCACCGCGCCGCGGCACCCGGAGCCGGACCCGGCTGCCCCGCCGGGCGGTGAGCCACTCTTCGACCGCGGCGGCGTCCGGCGGCAGTTCCGGCACCAGCACCTCGCGGGGCACGCCGGACTGGCCTTGTCTGGGCCGGGTCAGGTGCTTCGGATCCAGCGGCCCGCCCGCGTCGCCGCGGCGGCCGCGGCCGGCCGGGGCGACAGGCTGATCGCTGGCCACGCTGTCGTCCCCGTAGACCTGGCCGAGGAACTGCTCCACCAGCTCGCCCGGGGTCACGTCCTCGACCTTGTCCACCACCCAGCCGCGCTGCCCGCGGACCCGGCCGCCGCGCACGTAGAACACCTGGACCGCGGCTTCCAGCTGATCCTCGGCCAGCGCGATGACGTCGCAGTCGGTGCCGTCGCCGAGCACGACCGTCTGCTTCTCCAGGGCCCGCTGCAGCGCCTTGATGTCGTCCCGCAGCCGGGCCGCCCGCTCGTACTCCTCGGCCCGGGCCGCCTCCCGCATCTCCGCTTCCAGCCGCCGGATGAACCGGTCGGTCTGGCCCGCCATGAAGTCGCAGAACTCCTCGGCCAGCACCCGGTGCTCGGCCGCGCTGACCCGCTGCACGCAGGGCGCGGAGCACTTGCCGATGTAGCCGAGCAGGCAGGGCCGCCCGATCTGGCCGGCCCGCTTGAACACCCCGGCCGAGCAGGTGCGCACCGGGAACACCCGGAGCAGTGTGTCCACCGTCTCCCGGATCGCCCAGGCGTGCGAGTAGGGCCCGAAGTAGCGCACCCCGGGCCGCTTGGCCCCGCGCATCACCATGACCCGGGGGTATTCCTCGTTCATCGTCACGGCCAGGTACGGGTAGCTCTTGTCGTCCCGGTACCGCACGTTGAACCGGGGATCGAACTCCTTGATCCAGGAGTACTCGAGCTGCAGCGCCTCCACTTCGGTGGCCACCACTATCCAGCTGACCTCCGCGGCGGTCCGCAGCATGGTCTGCGTCCGCGGGTGCAGGCTGGCGAAGTCGGCGAAGTAGGAATTCAGCCGGGACCGGAGGTTCCTGGCCTTCCCGACGTAAATGACCCGGCCGTGGTCATCCCGGAACCGGTACACACCGGGCGACTCCGGGATCGACCCTGGGGCCGGCCGGTAGGACTGCGGATCTGCCACCCAGCAACTCTATGCGCGCCCGGCGACGGCGGCGCGGGCCGCGAGCGCCGCGCCCCGCGCGCCCGCCATGTCCAGGTCGGGAACCAGCGCGAACTGCACCACCCGCTGCTGCTCGGCGCGCAACGTGGTGTGCGCCCGGACCTGGCCCAGGAACCATTGGCTGAACGCCGGCCCGGCCTCGACGACGCCGCCCCCGACGAAGTAGGTGCCGGGGTCGGTGAACATCGCCGCGATGGAGAAGGTGCGCCCCAGCGCCATCGCCTGCTGCTCGAAGATCCGCAGCGCCATCGGGTCGCCGGCCGCGCCGAAGCCGCGGACCAGCTTGGCCGCCTTGGCCACGGGCTGCACCGCGGCCAGTTCGTGCCCCGGGAACTGGGTCAGCCAGTACGGCAGCAGGTTCTTCTCGATCCCGGTCAGCGACGCGACGCTCTCCGCGTCGCCGTCCAGGCCGCAGTTGCAGGACGGCACCGGCTGCCCGTCGGCCAGCAGCCCGTCCAGCGGGATCTGCACGTGGCCGAGCTCGCCGGCCATGCCGGCCGCGCCGCTCACCACCTGGCCCGCCTCGACCAGGCCGCCGCCCAGCCCGGTGCCCACGATGGCCGCCACCGAGGAGTGCTCGGCCGCGGCGCCGCCGAACCGGGCGTGGTGCGCGTACAGCGCGGCCGCGTTGGCGTCGTTGGTGTACACCACCGGCAGGCCGAGCCGTTCTTCCAGGGCGGCCCGGATGTTGAACCCGCCCCAGTCCGGGTGGCCGAAGTTGGTCGCGCCGCGGGAGGACAGCACACCATCCGCGCTGGCCGGCCCGGGGGTGTCCAGCCCCACCGCGCGGACCTGGGCCGGTTCGATCCCGGTGACGTTGAGGACCTCACGGAACGAGTCGGCCAGCGCCGGGATAGCCACCTCTGGCCCGGCCCGCACCTGGCTGGGCAGTTCCAGCATCTGCTGCACCAGGAAACGCCCGCCCGGACCCAGCACGGTGGCGTTGTTCATGGTGCCGCCATTGTCAATGCCGACAATGACCGACCGCCCCGAATATGCCATGCCGCGCCTTTCCTGCCAGCTCACTGGCTGGCAGCGTAGCGCCTGGCCGCCGCCCCGATAAACGTCACTCCTCGAATGCCGATGCCGGGGGGCAGGCGCAGATCAGGTTCCGGTCGCCGTAGGCCTGGTCGATGCGGCGCACCGGGGGCCAGTACTTGGCCCGCCGGTCGCCGCCCAGCGGGTAGGCCGCCTCGGCCCGCTCGTAGGGGTGCTTCCAGTCGGCCGCGAGCAGCATCGACGCAGTATGCGGGGCGTTCCGCAGCGGGTTGTCCTGGCTGTCGTAGTCACCGGAACCGATCCGGTCGATCTCCTCCCGGATCGCGATCATGGCCGCGCAGAACCGGTCCAGGGTGGCCAGATCCTCGCTCTCGGTGGGCTCGATCATCAGCGTGCCGGCCACCGGGAACGACATCGTCGGGGCATGAAATCCATAGTCGATGAGCCGCTTGGCCACGTCCTCCACGGTCACTCCGGTCTGCCGGGTGAGCGGCCGGATATCCACGATGCACTCGTGCGCGACCAGGCCGCCGCGGCCGGTGTACAGCACCGGGTAGTACGGGGCCAGCCGCGCGGCCACGTAGTTGGCGGCCAGGATGGCCACCTGGGTGGCCTGGCGCAGCCCGTCCGCGCCCATCATCCGGATGTAGGCCCAGGAGATGGGCAGGATGCCCGCCGACCCGTACCGGGCGGCCGCGACCGGCCCCGACTCCCGGCCGGGGAGGAACTCGGCCAGATGCGCCCGGACCGCGACCGGGCCGACCCCGGGGCCGCCGCCGCCGTGCGGGATGCAGAACGTCTTGTGCAGGTTGAGGTGTGACACGTCGGCGCCGAACCGGCCCGGCCGGGCCAGGCCGACCAGCGCGTTCAGGTTGGCCCCGTCCACGTAGACCTGGCCGCCCGCGTCGTGCACGGCCGCGCACACGGCCGTCACGCCCTCCTCGAACACCCCGTTGGTGGATGGGTAGGTCAGCATGATCGCGGCCACCTGGGCGCCGCGGGAGTCCAGCTTGGCGGCCAGGTCAGCCTCGTCGATGGCGCCGTCCGCGGCGCACTTGACCACCACCACCCGCAGGCCGGCCAGCACGGCGCTGGCCGCGTTGGTGCCGTGCGCGGACTCGGGGATCAGGCAGATGTCGCGCTCCGCGTCGCCCCGGGCCTGGTGGTAGGCCCGGATGGCCAGCAGCCCGGCCAGCTCGCCCTGCGAGCCGGCGTTCGGCTGCACCGACACCGCGTCGTACCCGGTGAGCTCGGCCAGCCAGCGTTCCAGGTCGCCGATCAGCTCGGTGTACCCGGCGGCCTGCCCGGCCGGCGCGAACGGGTGCAGCCCGGCGAACTCCGGCCAGCTCACCGGCTCCATCTCGGCGGCCGCGTTGAGCTTCATCGTGCACGACCCGAGCGGGATCATCGAGCGGTCCAGCGCGATGTCGAAGTCGGCCAGGCGGCGCAGGTAGCGCAGCATCGCGGTCTCGCTGCGGTGCTCGTGGAACACCGGGTGGGCCAGGTAGGCCGAACGGCGCAGCAGGTTATCCGGCAGCACCGCGGACGGCGGCTCAGCCAGCCGCAGTGGCTGGTTCGCCCCGGCCACCGTCGCGGCCACCTCGGTCAGCTGCTGGTCGGTGGTGGTCTCATCCACGGCGATCCGCACCGTGTCCGGGCCGGCCAGCTGCAGGTTGTAGCCGGCCTGGGCGGCCCGCTCGGCCGCCGGCCCGGCCGCGCCGGGCAGGCTGACCTGGACCGTGTCGAAGAACCCGGCCTCGGCCGCGGCCACCCCGTGCGCCCGCAGCGTGGCCGCCAGCCGGGCCGCCTTCTGGTGCACGTCCCGGGCGATGCCGGCCAGCCCGTCCGGGCCGTGGTAGACCGCGTACATGGCGGCCAGCACGGCCAGCAGCACCTGGGCGGTGCAGATGTTGCTGGTCGCCTTCTCCCGGCGGATGTGCTGTTCCCGGGCCTGCAGCGCGAGCCGGTACGCGGGCTTGCCGTCGGCGTCCAGGGAGACGCCGACCAGCCGCCCGGGTAGCTGACGGCGGAGCTCGTCGCGGACCGCGATGTACGCCGCGTGCGGGCCGCCGTAGCCCATCGGCACGCCGAACCGCTGGCTGGTGCCCACCGCGATGTCCGCGCCCTGCTCCCCCGGCGGCACCAGCAGGGTCAGCGCGAGCAGGTCGGCCGCCACCGCGGCCAGCGCGCCGCGGGCGTGCGCGGCCGCGATGACCGGGGCCAGGTCGCGGACCTGGCCGCTGGCCCCCGGGTACTGCAGCAGCACGCCGAACAGCTCGCCGGCGGGCTGCGCCTCGATCAGCTCCGCGGTGACCGGGCCGGTGACCAGCTCGATGCCGAGCGGCTCGGCCCGGGTGGCCAGCACGGCCAGGGTCTGCGGCAGGCAGTCCGCGTCGGCCAGGAAGATCCGGCCCTTCCCGGCGGCCCGCCGGGCCAGCGTCATCGCCTCGGCCGCCGCGGTCGCCTCGTCCAGCAGCGACGCCCCGGCCAGCGGCAGCGCGGTCAGGTCCTCGATCAGGGTCTGGAAGGTGAGCAGCGCCTCGAGCCGGCCCTGGGAGATCTCCGGCTGGTACGGCGTGTACGCGGTGTACCAGGCCGGGTTCTCGAGCACGTTGCGGCGGATCACCGCCGGGGTGATCGTGCCGTAGTAGCCCAGGCCGATCATGGACTGGGCGACGGTGTTCCGCGCCGCGAGGCGGCGCAGCTCCGCCAGGGCCTCCGCTTCGGACGCCGCGGGCGGCAGGTCCAGCGGCCGCGGATCGGCCAGCCCGGGCGGCAGCGCGGCCGCGGTCAGCTCGTCCAGCGAGGCGTGCCCGGTCACCGCCAGCATGCGCTGCTGCTCGTCGGGCGAGGGGCCAATGTGTCGTGCCGCGAAATCCATCGGAGCCTCCAGCGGGGAGCCGTCTGGCACTGGCGTGCCTGCCTGGTCTTCCCCCTCTGTCGTCAGCAGATGACGCGCGGACTCCAGAGCTGCCTGTGCCGTCCGGTCCTGGTTGCCTGAGAGGTTCCGGGGAGGTTGCCCCTTCGGCGCCCCGCGCTGGCTGCGCAGAGACTCTCCCGGACGGTGTGATCAGCTATGCCGAGCTTAGCTCAGCCGCTCAGCCAGTTCGCCTGGCCCGGCGGCGGGACAGCTCGTCGGCGTGCGCCGGGCTGCCGGGTGCGCCCTCCGCGGCGCCCTCGGCCTGCTCCGCGGGCAGGTCGGCCAGGGTCCCGTCGACCTCCTGCCAGATCCGGCCGAGCGCGATGCCGAACACGCCCTGGCCGCCCTGCAGCAGGTCCACCACCTCGCCGGGGGACGTGCACTCGTACACGCTGACCCCGTCGCTCATGAGGGTGACCTGGGCCAGGTCACTGGTGCCCCGGCTGTGCAGGTGGGTGACCGCGGCGCGGATCTGCTGCAGCGAGATCCCGGTGTCCAGCAGCCGCTTGACCACCTTGAGCACCAGGATGTCCCGGAAGCTGTACAGCCGCGCCGACCCGGAGCCCTGCGCGGGCCGCACGCTCGGTTCCACCAGGCCGGTGCGGGCCCAGTAGTCGAGCTGGCGGTAGGTGATCCCGGCCGCGGCGCACGCGGTCGGGCCGCGGTAGCCGATGCCCTCGGGCCGGCGGGCGAGGTCCTCGCCGAACAGCAGCCCTTGCTCACCGGCCTGCTGCACGGCCGCGCCGCGCGCCGCCACGCCAGCCGCCGCATCGTGCGCGCCTGGCGCCTGCTTGCTGCCCTTGGTTACCGCCACAATGCCTCCACCCGGAGCTGACCACCCTGGGTACTCGTCTCGCACGGTAGGCCGCCAGCGCCGGCCGAGTCAACGATCGGCCACGGCGCGTCGTGGGGGACGTCAGGTGGCCCGGCCGAAATCCTCGGGGGTGATCGTGTCCAGGAACTCGCGGAACTTCTCGACCTCGTCTTCCTGCTCGTCGGGGATGGCCACGCCGGCCTTGTCGAGCACCTCGTCACTGGCGAAGATGGTGGCGCCGGTGCGCAGCGCGAGCGCGATCGAATCGGACGGCCGGGCGCTGACCTCCTTGCCGTTCGAGAAGATCAGGTCGGCGAAGAAGATGCCGTCCCGCAGCGCGGTGATGTTCACCGTCTGCAACTGCACGTCCAGCGCTTCCAGCACGTCACGGAAGAGGTCATGGGTCAGCGGGCGGGCGGGGACCATGCCCTGCTGCGCGAACGCGATCGCGGTAGCCTCAACCGGCCCGATCCAGATCGGCAGGTACCTGTCACCCTGCGTCTCTTTCAGCAGGACGATGGGCTGGTTCGTAGGCATCTCCACCCGGACGCCGACGACCTCCATCTTCCTCACGGCGGCTCCGTCCTCACATGCGCCTGACGCGCAGCCTCAGGCATGGACCTGCTGGGCACTCCCTAGCCAACGTACACCCCATCAGGCACCGGACCTGGCGGTGGCTGGGCCGGCAAATCCGTTCTCGCCGTATCGGTTGTCGGCCCGCTCCGGCCCGGCCAACTGGCCGATCGCCCGCCCGGCTACGTCCCGTCCGGCCACGTCCAGCCCGGCCACATCCAGCCCGGCCACGTCCAGCCCGGCCACGTCCAGCCCGGCCTCGGCCAGCGCGCTGCCCATCAGCGACGCGTGCAGCCGCAGGGACAGCGCGGCGACCTCCTGGGCCGTCTGGCCGGCCCGGTCCCGTGAGCCAGGGCTGCGCTGCCGCAGGGTGGGCGCCACGACCTGCTCGATCAGCGCGGTCTCCCGCTCCACGGCGGCCCGCACCGCGCGCAGGTGCCGGGCCTGCACGCCGTACCGGCCCAGCGCGACGATGATCCGCGCGGCGGCCAGCGCGTCCGGTCCGTACTGCCGGCCGGACGCCCGGACCAGGCCGAAATCTTCCAGCTCGGCCAGATAGCTCTCGTCGATCCCGGCCGCCTCGAGCAGTTCCCGCCTGCTCAGCGGCCGCCGGGCGGCGCGCCGCCCCGGGCTGTCCGGGTCCGCCTCGCCGTCCCCGTCCGCCGCCGCCAGCCGGTCCTTGATCACCCGCAGCGGCAGGTACTCGTCGCGCTGGGCGGTCAGGATGAACCGCAGCCGGGCCACGTCGGCGGGCCCGAACCGGCGGTAGTTGGACGGCGACCGGGCAGGCTGGATCAGCCCCTCGGACTCCAGGAAACGGATCTTCGACACGCTGACATCGGGGAACTCGCCCTGGAGCTGGGCCAGCACCTCGCCGATGCCGAAGCCGGCCCGGGCGGGCTGCACGCTCATGCCCCGACCTGCGCGCCTCCGCCACCACGCTCAACCTGGGGCCGCCGCCCGGTCAGGAACACCAGCCGGAACTTGCCGATCTGCACCTCATCGCCGCCGATCAGGGGGGCCTCTTCGATCCGCTCCTGGTTGACGTAGGTGCCGTTCAGGCTGCCGACATCACGCACGGTGAACCGGTCGCCGCGCCGGTAGAACTCGGCGTGCCGCCGGGACACGGTCACGTCGTCGAGGAAGATGTGGCTGTCCCGGTGCCGGCCGGCCGTGGTGATGTCGCTGTCCAGCAGGAACCGGCTGCCCGCGTTGGGGCCGCGCTTGACCACCAGCAGGGCCACGCCGGGCGGCAGGGATTCCAGCGACGGATCGGCGAAGGCATCCTCGCCGAATTCAGGCTCGGCCGCGGCGTCCCCGCCCATCGAGATGATGGACGTCGTCTCACCCGGGCGGTCAGCACCCGGGCGCGCGAGCATCGTCCCGCAGTGCAGGCAGAAGCGCGCGTCGTCAGGATTAGCCTGACCGCACCGGGTGCAGTAGATGCTCGGCATGTCGTGGCCCAGCCTCTCCTCTGCTGGCCATGGGCTCTGGGCGGGTACCACGTCGGACGCAGCCCGGTCCCCGTGTACTTGCTCGGCTGACGCGGTCCACGCTACCTGGGCCGCACCCGGCCGGTCCATGCGCCACGCGCGTCGCCCGGCCGGGGTGAACCGGGCCCGCCAGCCACGGCGTCGCCCCTGGCCAGGGGACGAATCGCCGGCCCGGGATCCGCCCGGGGCGTTATCGTGCCGCCGCCGCCACATCTTGGCCGCACCTCCGACGCATGCACCCTCCGCTGGGGATTGTCTCACGGGGGGGCGGTTGCCCGCTGGACACTGAGCTGGCCAGCCTACCGGGTCCGGCTACCGGTTTGCTCCGGCCGCGCACCGCTCAGCCCGCTCAGCCACCCGACCGTTCGGCCACCGCCGCCCACTCGTCGAGCAGCGCCTGGGCGGTGTCCGCGTCCGCGCCCTCGGCCCACAGATGGGTCACCGCGTCCGCCGGGTCCGGCAGCACCAGCACCCAGCCGCCGTCCGCCTCGACGATCCGCACCCCGTCGGTGGTGTCCACGGTCCGCTCCCCGGCCGCTTCGACCACGGTGCGCATCACGCTGCCCTTGGCCGCCCACGGCGTCGGCATCGAGCGCTTGAGCAGGTGCGCGGCCGGGATCCGGGCGTCGATCTGGCTCAGCGTCAGCCTGGTCCTGGCGACCAGGCCGAGCAGCCGGGCGAACGCCGCGATGCCGTCCAGGGTGCGGCTGAACTCGGGCACCACGAAGCCGCCGCGACCGTCGCCGCCGAAAATTACATCGTCCGCCGTGGTCGCCTCGGTCAGCCCGTGCAGCGAGGTGGGCGTCCAGTCCACGTGCACACCGTGGAACCGGCACACCTGCTCCGCCACCCGGGTCGTGGTCACCGGCAGCGCCACCCGCCCGGACCGGCGTTCCGCCGCGATCAGGTCCAGCACCACCAGCAGCGCCCGGTCGTCGCTGATCATCGCGCCCTTGTCGTCCACCAGCATGATCCGCTCGCCGACCTGGTCGAAGCGCACCCCGAACGCGGCGCGGGACGAGGCGACCAGCTCGGACAGCCGCTGCATGCCCGCCCGGACCTGGGCCAGCCCCTGGGTGGGGTTGGCCTCGTCCAGCCGGTTGTTCACGGTGAGCGCCTCCACCCCGAGCCGGCCGAGCAGGCTGGGCAGCACCAGCGAGACGGTGCCGCCCGCGCAGTCCACCACGACCTTCAGGCCGGCCTCGCGCACCCCGGTCATGTCCACGCTGCGCACCAGCTCCTGGGCGTACGTCTCGACGACCCGGGACGGGTAGGTCAGCTCGGCGATCTCGCCGGGGAAGGCGCGCCGGTACTCCTGCCGGGAGAACACCCGCTCCAGCTTGCGCGCCGCGGTCTGGGACAGCTCGGCGCCCCGGTCGTCCAGGAACAGGATGTCGATCGACTGCGGATCGCCAGACGTGGTGCGCAGCGCGATGCCGCCCGCACACGAGCTGCGCGCGGTCTGGAACCTGGCCACCGGCAACGGCTGGGCCTCCAGGTTGACGACGTTGATGGCACTGGCGTTCAGCGCGCATTGCACGGCGCGCTTGAGGGCGCGCGCGGCGCGGGAAACGTCGCGCGAGGTGGTGACCACCGACCCCTTCCGCAGCGTGGTCGCGTAAGCGCTGGACAGCCGGACGCACAGCTCAGGCGTGATTTCCACGTTGACCAGGCCGGACACCCCGCGCGGGCCGAACAGGGTGCGCTGCCCGCGGGATTCCCAGATGACGCTGGTGTTCACCACCGCGCCCGCCTCGATGGTCTTGAACGGGTAGACCTTGACCCCGGCCGACAGGTAGGCCTCCGGCTCGATGACGCATTCGTCCCCGACCACCGCGCCTTCCTCGATCCGGGCCGACGGCATCACGTCGGTGTTCTTGCCGATGACGCAGCCGCGCAGGGTGACCCCCTGCCCGACGTAGACGTTGTTGTGCACCACCGCCCGGTGCAGGAACGCGCCCTCCTTGACCACCACGTTGCTGCCCAGCACGGTGAACTCGCGCAGTTCGGCGCCCGCCTCGACCTTGGCGTAGTCGCCGATGCACAGCGGCCCGGACAGCACCGCCTCCGGGTCCACCTCGGCGCCGTCGGCCACCCACACGCCGGGCGACACCTCGAAGCCGTCGATCTCGGTGTCCACCCGGCCGGACAGCACGTCGGCCTGGGCCTTGAGGTAGCTCTCGTGCGTGCCGACGTCTTCCCAGTAACCGTCGGCGATGTACCCGAACAACGGCGCTCCCCGCTTGAGCAGGGCGGGGAAGACGTCGCCGGACCAGTCCACCGATTCGCCGGGAGCCACTTCGGCGAGCACCTCGGGTTCCATCACGTAGATGCCGGTGTTGACGGTGTCCGAGAACACCTGCCCCCAGGTCGGCTTCTCCAGGAAGCGCTGGATCCGGCCGTCCTCGCCCACGATGATGATGCCGAACTCCAGCGGGTTCGGCACCCGGGTGAGCCCCACCGTGACCAGGGCGCCGTTTTCCTTGTGCGCGCGGACCATGGCGGTCAGGTCGATGTCGGTCAGCGCGTCGCCCGAGATGACCAGGAACGGCTCGTCGCGCAGCTCGTCCTCGGCGTTCTTCACGCTGCCCGCGGTGCCCAGCGGCGCCTCCTCGGTGGCGTACCGCAGGCGCATGCCCACGTCCTCGCCGTCCCCGAAGTAGTTGCGTACCAGCGAGGCCAGGAACTGCACCGTGACCACGGTCTCGTCGAAGCCGTGCCGCTTGAGCAGCCGCAGCACGTGTTCCATGATCGGTTTGTTGCAGACGGGCAGCAGCGGCTTGGGCTGGTTGGCGGTCATCGGCCGCAGCCGGGTGCCCTCTCCGCCGGCCATCACGACGGCCTTCACCGGTGCCGGGTCTCCTTCCAGGTCATCCGTGCCGTCTGCCCATCCTCCCCGATTCGATGCCGGGCAGGGCACTCGCCATCGGGTGCGTCCATCATGACTGGCCCGGTGGTGCCGGACTACTAGTGAGCCGTCTCGTCTGGGCCAGGTAGAGACCCGCCGCCCACCAGTACAGCGCGGTGCCCCACAGCCCGAACGCCCAGCCGGCCACCTTGGCCACCTCCGCGGCCGTGCCGCCGTAGGTACCCAGCAGCAGCAGCGGGAAGGCGTACAGCAGGCACAGCGTCGCGGCCTTGCCGACGAAGCTCACCTGGAGCGGCTCCCAGCCGCGGGCGCGCAGCCAGAGCAGCGCGGCGCCGAGCACCAGTTCCCGCGCCACCAGCACGCCGACCAGCCACCACGGGATGATGGCCCGGATCGCCAGGGTGATCAGCATGGCCCCGATGTACAGCCGGTCGGCGGCCGGGTCGAGCACCTGGCCGAGGCGGCTCTCCTGGTGCCAGGCGCGGGCGATCTTCCCGTCCAGCCAGTCGCTGGCCGCCGCCGCGAACAGCAGGCCCACCGCCCAGCCGTCGGCCTTCGGGCCGAGCACCAGCCAGACGAACACCGGGACGCCGGCCAGCCGGGCCAGGCTGAGCACGTTGGGCACGGTCCAGATCCGGTCGGGCAGCCCGCCCTCGGCGGGCTGGGGTTCGGCGCGCTGGCCAGGGACGGCCGCGGCGGCGGCGTCTGGCACGCTGCTGCCTGTGTCCAACGGTGCGGCCCTCTCGCTCGCGGTACCCACCCGCGGCCGACCCTACCCGGTGAGCCGGGCTGCCTTGGTGATCAGGTACTGCTGCTCCCGGAGGTTGCCGGCCCGGTCCGCCGCGGCCCGGAACCCGGCCCGGGCGGCCGCCCGGTCGCCGGCCCGCTCCAGCAGGTGGGCGCGCACCGACAGGTAGCGATGATGCTGGCCGAGCTGGCCGGCCACCGAGTCCAGGATGGCCAGCCCGGCCGCGGGACCCTCGGCCATGGCCGCCGCGGCCGCCCGGTTCAGCGTCACCATCGGGTTGCCGGTCATCCGCTCCAGCACCCGGTACAGGGCCAGGATCTCGGCCCAGTCGGTGTCCTCGGCCCGGGCCGCCTGGTCGTGCAGCGCCGCGATGGCCGCCTGCAGCTGATACTCGCCGGCCCGCCCGGGCCGCTGCAGCGCCGCGGTGACCAGGGTCAGCCCCTCGGTGATGAGGCCCCGGTCCCAGCGGCCGCGCTGCTGCTCGGCCAGCGGGATCAGCTCGCCGCCGGGCCCGGTGCGGGCCTGCTGCCGGGCCTCGGTGAGCAGCATCAGGGCCAGCAGCCCGGCCACCTCGGGGTCGCCGGGCAGGCTGGCCCGCAGCCTCCGGGCCAGCCGGATGGCCTCGCCGGACAGGTCGGCGCGGGCCAGGTCCGGGCCGCTGCTGGTCGTGTAGCCCTCGTTGTACAGCAGGTAGAGCACGTGCAGCACGGACCGCAGCCGGTCCGCCCGCTGGTCCGGCGGGGGCAGCCGGAACGGTTCGGCGGCCGACTTGAGGGTGGCCTTGGCCCGGCTGATCCGCTGGCCCATGGTCGGCTCCGGCACCAGGAACGCGGCGGCGATCTCCCTGGTGGTCAGGCCGCCGACCGCGCGCAGCGTGAGCGGGATGGCCGCGCCGGGGGCCAGCGCCGGGTGGCAGCACAAGTACATGAGGATCAGCGTGTCGTCCTGGCCGGGGGCCGGGCCCGGTTCGGCCCGCGACCAGGAGGCGGCCAGCAGCTCGCGGCGCCGCCGTGCGTCGTCGCTGCGGTACTGGTCGGTCATCCGGCGGGCGGCCACCCGGATCAGCCAGCCCAGCGGGTTGTCCGGCGTCCCGTCGGCGGGCCAGCTCAGCGCCGCGGCCAGCAGCGCCTCCTGCACCGCGTCCTCGGCGCTGGCGAAGTCCCCGTACCGCCGCGCGATCACCCCGAGCACCTGCGGCGCGAGGTCGCGGAGCAGGTCCGCAGTGTCCATTTCTCGCCTCCGGCGCGCTTTAGCCCGCCTCCTTCCCTCGTCGCTCAGTCGCTCGTTCCTCGCTCCCTCGCTCCTCAGTCCAGTCGGCGGCGCACGCCTTTGGCGAGGGCTCAGAGCTCCGGATCGGGCGCGCTCAGTACCTGGCGGACTTCGATGGGCTGCTGGATCGGCTGGCCGGCCGGGCCGGGGGCGGCCGAGGCCTGGGCGGCGATCTCGATGGCCCGGCCGGCCGAGTCGACGTCCACCAGCCGGTAGCCGGCCAGCAGTTCCTTGGACTCCGGGTAGGGCCCGTCGGTGATCACCGGGGCGGTGCGGCCGTCGGACACCACGAACCGGGCCTGCTCCGGCCCGGCCAGCCCCTGCGCGTCGACCAGCTCACCCCGGTCCGCCAGTTCCTGGTTGAGCGCCTGCTGGAACTCGATGTGCGCCTGGATGTCCGGCGGCGCCCACTCGGTCATCGGCGCGCAGCCCGATCCCACCGGCCCGTAGCTCTGCAGCAGCATGAATCGCATAGCTCCATCCTCCCTGGTCACAGCGCGCCTCGGCAGCGCCTTCAGCCCGGTGTCGGAGCAGCCGGATGATTTTCGACGGAATGAGCCAGCCCAGATCGGGTAGGGGCCGCCCAACTGCACATGCCGATATACCGACAGGAGCAGCCCAATGCTCACCTTGACCGAGAGCGCTGTGACGGCTATCCGTACCCTCACCTCGCAGCCGGAACTGCCCGAGGACACGGGCCTGCGCATCATGTCGCAGGACCAGGGCGGCCCGGCATTCCAGGTCACCCTCGCGGAGAGCCCGGTGGCCGGCGACCAGGTGATCGAGACATCCGGGGCCCGCGTCTTCCTGGAGCCCGACGCCGCGGTCGCGCTCGACGACAAGTCCCTCGACGCCCAGGTGGACGACGAGGGGACGGTGGCCTTCACCCTGGCCGACCAGGCCATGTGAGCCGGGGCCGGGGGCCTGCCGGCGTCCGGCCGTGGGCGGTCAGTGCTGGCCGGTCCACTCCGGCCCGACCGAGGTCCAGCCGTCTTCCCAGCCGGCCAGCCGGCGCCGGTCCAGCCGGCGGCGGATTAGCAGCATGACGACTACCAGCGCCGCGATCAGCAGCAGGACCGTACCGACCGCGGCCAGCACCGCACCGCTGGACAGCTGGCCCGGGTCGATCCGGGCGCTGGTCAGCCCGCCGGAGCCGTCGGTCCACTCGCGGAGCACGGTGCCCGCCTTGGTGCCCGCGGCGACCAGGACCGTGGCCATGTGCCGCACGCCCGCCGAGTCGGCCCACCAGGCCGGCTCCTGGACCAGGTAGGACGAGGGGTTGGCCGGGCCGACCGCGTCCGGTGCCGCGTGCAGCAGGTGCGCGCTGACCGGCCGCTGGGCCGCAGCCGCTATCCGGGCGGCGTGCGCGGCGCCCGTCCCGGCCCAGTGCCCGACGGTCAGCGCGGCGGCCGGCGCGCCGGCCGCGAACAGCGCGAACAGCACGACCAGCAGGGCCCGCTCGGCCCGGTCCGCGGCCCGGCGCAGCGGGTTGCGGTCCGGCCAGATCCGCCACAGCGCCCGCCGGGCCCGGCCCATTCCGGGCGGCCCGTCCGCGGCGGCCATCAGGTGCCTGCGCTCCCCCGCCATCAGGCCGCCTGCCACAGCGTGGCGATGCCCTGGCCGACACCGATGCACATGCTGGCCGCGCCGCGGGCCGCGCCGCGCCGGGTCAGCTCGTGCAGCAGGGTGGTGGTGATCCGGGCCCCGGAGCAGCCCAGCGGGTGCCCGATCGCGATGGCGCCGCCGTTCACGTTGACCCGCTGCGGGTCCAGCTTGAGCTCGTCGCACACCGCCACGGCCTGGGCCGCGAACGCCTCGTTGACCTCGATGAGGTCCAGGCTGCCGGTGTCCCAGCCGACCCGGCGGAGCACTTTGCCCAACGCCGGCACCGGGCCGATGCCCATGTAATCCGGATGTACGCCCGCCGCCGCGGTGCCCGCGTAGCGGGCCAGCGGGGTCACTCCGGCCGCCGCCAGCGCGCGCTCGGACAGCAGCAGCAGGCCAGCCGCGCCGTCGTTGAGCGGTGAGGAGTTGCCCCCGGTCACCGTGCCGCCGGTGCGGAACGCCGGCCGCTTGCCGGCCAGTTCGGCCAGGGTGAGGTCGGCGCGGATGCCCTCGTCCTGGGTGACCGGCCCGCCCGGCGCCTCGACCGGCACGATCTCGGCGTCGAACCGGCCGGCCTGCTGGGCGCCGGCCGCGCGCTGGTGGCTGCGCAGCGCGAACTCGTCCTGGCGCGAGCGGCTGACGCCGTACCGCTCGGCCACGTTCTCCGCCGTCTCGCCCAGGGTGATCGGCGGGTACAGCTCCTGCATCAGCGGGCTGACCAGGCGCCAGCCCAGCCGGGTGTCGGCCACGCCCGCCTCCCGTGGGAACGGGCCGTCCGCCCGGGGCAGCACGAACGGCGCCCGGGTCATCGACTCGGCCCCGCCGGCCAGGATGATGTCCGCCTCGCCCGCCGCGATGGCCCGGGCCGCGCTGGCGATAGCCTCCATCCCGGAGCCGCACAGCCGGTTCACCGTCGCGCCGGGTACCTCCACCGGCAGGCCGGCCAGCAGCACGCCCATCCGGGCCACGTTCCGGTTGTCCTCGCCCGCCTGGTTGGCCGCGCCCCAGTACACGTCGTCGATCTGGCCCGGGTCCAGCCAGCCGTTGCGCGCCACCAGCGCCTGGATCACCTCGGCGGTCAGGTGGTCCGGCCGTACCTGAGCCAGCGCGCCCTTGATCTTGCCCACTGGGGTACGGCATGCGTCTACCGCGAATACCGCCGTCATTGTTCCGCCTCCTGCTGGCCGCCCGTAGCCTGCCCCGAGGCTACCCGCGGTGCATCGGGCCAATTGCCGCGCACCTGTTACCCGAACGTGATTTAGCGCACAGAATCGTGGCTGGGCCGCCGGGCGGCCGCCGCGGTCCACGGGGCCCGGATGGCCAGCCGGACGCCGCTGACCGAGCCGGCCAGCGCCAGCGCCGCCTGGTAGCCGTCCGGCGCGGGCAGTGAGATCAGCGAGCAGCCGTGCGCCGGGGTCGCCGCCATCAACTGGTCGGGGCCACCGGGCACGGCCGGGCCGACCGGCCCGTCCGGGCTGCCCAGCACCGGGAAGGCGCCGATGCCGTGGCCGATGCCCTCACCGGTGCACTTGAGCACCGCCTCGGCCCGTACCCACCAGCGGATGACCAGGTCGTGCCGGGCGTCCTCGGCGAGCGGGCGGCCCCATTCCGCGTCCGCCGCGTTCATGTCCGCGGACAGCGCGCACACGCAGCCGGTCGGCTGCTGCTCCACGTCCACGCCGACCTGCTGGCCGGCCACCGCGATGACCACCGCGTCCCCGCTGTGCGCCAGCGAGAAGTGCAGCCCGTAGCCGAACGGGAGGGCCGGCCGCCCAGTCGGCTTGCCGCACCGGGGGCACGGCTCGCGGCGGAAGATCAGGCTCGACGGCGGGACGTCCACGTACCCGGACAGCACCCGGCGCAGCATCACGTGGGCCGCGGTGTACCGGCGCCGGTCGGACCGGAAGGCGAACGACGCGGCCCGCTTGTGCTCCTCCAGGCTGAGCTCGGCCAGCTCCGGGCGGCCCACCGTGACCGTGCCGATGTCCAGCCACCACACGTCGGCGCAGCCGGCTGGCGGGACCGGGAGCATCACACACCCCCCGCCCGCGCACCCACGAATGCCGCCAGCGTCCCCAGCGTGGCCAGCGAATCCAGGTTGAGATCCTCGGCCGCCACATCGACCCCGAACCGCTGCCGGACCTGGCGGAGCAGCAGGGTCCCGGTCAGCGAATCCAGTCCCACGCCATCGCCGAAGAGCGGCGTGTCCACGGTGATGGCGGCCAGCTCCGGGCGCCCGGTCGCGGTGACGAGCAGCTGGCGCAGTTCATCGGTGATGACCGCCGGCGCGGCCGGTCCCGGGCTCATCCTGCCTCACCCGGCGCGGTCACCCAGTCCGGCAGGGGCGGCCGCGGCGTGCCCAGATCGCAGCGCAGCACCACCCGGCCGTGCCCGGCCGCCTGGTCCGGGACGGCCCGGAAGCCGGCGCTGGCCAGCGCGAGCCGCAGCGGCACGCTGCGCTCGGTGACCGGGCAGGGCACCTGGACCGCGGCCGCGCCGTGCCGCGCCGCCCGGCGGGCCAGCCAGGTCAGCAGGCTGTCGATCACGCCGCGGCCGATGGCCCGGCAGGACATCATCAGCAGCGGCACCGTCCACACCCGTTCGTGGCGGCGGTCGATCACGCAGGCGCCGACCAGCCCGTCATCGGCGAACCGGTCCCGCAACCGCACCGTCAGCACGTCCCGGGCCAGGCGCCCCGAGCAGGGCCTCGATCGACGCCGCGGACAGCGCCTGGCCAGCCGAGTTGAACTGGCTGGTCCGCTCGGACAGCTCATGCAGCCGCGGCACGTCGGCCGGGCTGGCCGCGGCGATCGTGACCTGGGTCTGGCAGGTGCGCAGGAAGTCCTCGTGTGACCCGGCGAAGGCCTGCTCGGCCTGCTGGCGGCGGTGCCGCTGCTGGTACAGGCCGGCCCGGCGGCGGGCTTCGTCGGTCACCTCGGCCGGGCTGAACTCCGGCCAGCCGGCGGCCTCGGCGGCGTCTTCCGGGGACAGCACCCGGACCCCGGGCAGGGCCGCGCCGACCTCGGCCCGCTCGTACGGGTCATCGTCCACGAACGCCAGCGCGTCCACGCCGATGTCCAGGCCGGCCGCGATCCGGGTCAGCGCCTCGGACTTGCGGCCCCAGCCGCACTCGGCCGCGACGAACGCGCACCCGGTGGCCTGGGCCGCGTACTCGGCCGCCTCCGGCGGGTTGCGGCTGGCGATGGCGTGCACGATGCCACGGCGGCCCAGCTCGGCCAGCAGGCCGGCCAGGGCCGGGTCGGCGGGCGGCCGGTCCGGCAGCGATTCCAGGTAGGTGCCCCGCAGCAGCGTGTTGTCCAGGTCCCAGACCACGCACTTGACCAGCCCGGACGTGCTCATGACTGTTCCCGGCACAGGTCCCGTTTCTCCATGGTGATGTGCGTCGCCTCGAATCCGAACTTCCGGTACACCGCGCGCATGCCGAGGTTCCTGGCGTGCACCTTACCGGTGAGCTGAGTGAAACCGGCGTCCGCCGCCGCACTGAGCACAGCCGTCATCAAGATTTCAGCCACCTGTGCGCGCTGCGGTATATCGGCTACCGCCAGTGAGCGGAAGTTCCCGTACCGGGCGCCGGTCAGCGAGTTGGTCCGGCCGGACAGCCAGGCCCAGCCGACCGCCGCGGTTGGCTCGTCCGCGGCCACCGCGACCACCGTGACCTCGCCCGGCTTGCCCAGCGCGCCGGCCACCCGCTTTCGGTGCAGCGCCGGGTCGGTGATGGCCTCGGCACCGAACGAGACCTGGGCGATCTCCACCTCGAACCCGGCCAGCGCGTCCAGGTCGGTTTCGGTGGCCGGGCGGATCAGGTACCCGGTCACCGTCGCTCCAGCGCCATCGGCCGGAACACCGTGCCGGCGCAGTCCGGGCAGCCCGCCGCCTTGAGCGCGCCGATCTGCGCCCAGTCGGTGCCCGGGCCGACCACGTGCACCGCGGCGCAGCCGGCGCACCGGTACCGGCGGGTGATCACCCGGCGCTCGGCGGTGTACAGCGGGCCGTCGTACCGGCCGCTGATCAGTGGCGCCGCCCCGGCCGCGGTGCGCAGGTGGAACAGGTTGCTGGTGCTGCCCAGCACGCCAGCCCCCAGGTACTCGTTGAAGCCGGGCAGCAGCGCCCGGACGGCCAGCCCGAGCTGCGCCATCAGCGCCTGGGTGAGCAGGGTCTCCTCGGGGCGGCGGGCGCCGAACGAGAAGAACACGTGCTGGCCCGGGTCGGTGTTCAGCGCGGCCACCGCGCGGGACAGGAACAGCTCGGCCCCGGCCACCGTGTACGGCGGGTCGGTGCACACCACGTCGAACTGGCCGGCCAGCCCGGGCGGCAGCGGGTCACGCAGGTCGTGCTGGCACAGCTCCACCTGGAACGGCGCGCCGGCGAGCTGGCCGCCGATGAACGCGAGCAGGTCGGCGTCGGTGTCCAGCACGGTCAGCCGGCGGATCCGGGCCGCGCTGCCGGGCAGCGCGCAGAACGCGGCCAGCGCCACCGAGGTCAGGTCGTCGTCGCCGAGCAGGATGATGGACTTGCCGTCCACCGCGCCGGCCTCGTGCATGCGCAGCACCCGGCGGATCTTGGTGTCCACGGTGCAGTGCGTCTGGTCGAGGTCCAGCTTGGCCACGGGGATGCCGGCCGACCGCTGGGCCAGCTCGGTCGCCAGCGCGGCGGCCGCGTCCGGGATCACCACGCCGCGCCCGTCACAGGCCGGGCAGCGCCCGGACAGCGCGCTGTGCCCGGCGTCCGGGCCGGGCGCGTGCAGCGCGGCCCGGCCGGCCTCGGTCAGCCGGACCGGGCGGCCGCGGTCCACCACGCCGCGCTTGCGCAGCTCGTTGCAGACCGCGGTGACCAGCGGGATGGGGAGCTCGGCCAGCCAGGCTCACCTCACGGGTGGCCACCGGCTCGGTGCGCGCGATGGCGCGCATCACGTCCCTGACCCCTGACCGGCCCTCAGCCAGCCCGACCGCCGAGGCAACCTCGGTGACCACTGCGTCAACATCCATGCGGCACGTTTTCTGGCTCGCTGCCTACCGCGGCGGAGCCCGGTCAGGCCGGTCACGACTGCCCCGGCCGGACCGGTAGCAGGTACGGTATTCTCCCACATCATGCCGGGCAACGGAGCACCGAGCGCGCAGCCGGCGGCGGGCCCGCAGCAGGCGCGGTCGGCCAAGGTACTGCACGCCATCGACGCGGCCAGCTCACCGGCCTCCCCCGTCGCCGATCTGGCCGAGCTGACCAGCGCCGCGACCCGCGCGGTGGCGGCCGGGCAGGGCCACGTGCTGGACACCAGCCACGTGGTGTTCCCCAACGGCGCCATCACCCTGGTGCTCATCCTGGCCGAGTCGCACCTGAGCATCCACACCTGGCCGGAGGATGACCTGGTCGCGGTGGACCTGTTCAGCTGCGGCGCGATCGACGCGGGCCGGGTGATCAGCGAGCTGGTGAGCCTGCTCCGGCTGGACCGGGTGTCGGTCCGTGCCGTGCCGCGCGGCGTGCCCGGCTGATCGGCCGGGTCACCCGGGCACGGCCAGGGACAGCGCGAAGCGGTCCTCGTCGTCGGTCAGCCAGGAGTGCAGCGTGAAGCCGGCGGCGGCCAGTTCCGCCTCGACCCGGGACCGGCGGAACTTGGCCGACACCTCGGTCCGCCACTGCTCCCCCGCGGCGAACCGGACGGTCAGCCCGATCGCGGGCAGCCGCACCGTCTGCTCCTCGGCCGAGCGCAGCCGCATCTCGATCCACTCGTTCTGCGGGTCCCACACCGCCATGTGGTCGAACAGCTCCGCGTCGAAGTCCGCGCCGAGCTCGGTGTTGAGCACGGACAGCACGTTCTTGTTGAACGCGGCCGTCACCCCGGCCGCGTCGTCGTAGGCGGCCAGCAGCACGGCCGGGTCCTTGACCAGGTCGGTGCCGAGCAGCAGCGCGTCACCGGGGTGCAGCCCGGCCCGCAGCCGGGCCAGGAAGGCGGCCCGCTGGCCCGGCAGCAGGTTGCCAATGGTGCTGCCCAGGAACGCGACCAGCCGCGGCCCGGCGGTATCCGGCAGGCCCAGGTGCTGCTCGAAATCGGAGACGACCGCCCGGACGCCGAGCCCCGGGTAGCTGGCCTGCACCCGGTGCGCGGCCGCTATCAGCGCGGTCTCGCTGACGTCCACCGGTACGTAGCTGCGCAGCGTGCCGGCGTCGCGCAGCGCGTCGAGCAGCAGCCGGGTCTTCTCTGACGAGCCCGAGCCCAGTTCCACCAGGACGGCGGCGCCGGTGGCGGCGGCGATGCCGGGCGCGGCGGCGGCCAGGATGGACCGCTCGGTCCGGGTCGGGTAGTACTCCGGCAGCAGGGTGATCTTCTCGAACAGCTCGCTGCCCCGCTCGTCATAGAACCACTTGGGCGGCAGGAACTTGGGGCTGGCGGTGAGGCCGGCCCGGACGTCCGCGCGCAGCGCCTGGGCCAGGAAGCCGTCCGGCAGCATGCGGTCGATCTGCAGTTCGCTGCGGGTGTCGGTCACGGGTAAGGAATCCTTCCGTCGTCCTAGCTGACTGTCTTCAGCACTCTTACTTCAACCACACCGGGCCGCCCGCTGAGCACGGACCGGTCCGGCACCGTTATCCAGCCGGGTTCGTCGTCACTGGGTTCGGAGCCGACGGTCAGCTGGCCCGCCCCGGTCCGGTAGCACAGCGTGTCCCCGGCCGCCGTCGCCGCGATCAGCTCGCCGTCGGTGAGCAGGAAGTTGAACCGGCCGGTGACGCCGTGGGCGTCCAGGTCGGCGATGGTGCCGGCCAGCGCGTCGGCCGGGCCGTCCCCGGCCCGCAGCCGGTGCAGCACCAGCCCCCAGGCCAGCGCCGAGTCGGAGCGCGCCTCCAGGTTCAGCAGTTCCACTGGCGGCAGCGTCGCGGCCAGTCCGGCCGTCGCCACGGGCCAGTCGTTAAGCCTGCCGTTGTGGCTGAACAACCAGCGGTCAGCGGCGAACGGAGCCGCCGCGGCCTCCCCGGGGGCCGTGCCGTCGGTCGCGGAGCGGACCGCGGCCAGCAGCGCCTGGGTCCGGGTGACCCGGGCGAGGTCGGCGAACGAGGCGTCCGCCCAGATCGGCCCGGCGCGCCGGTACCGGGCCGGCACCGGGTCGCCGTCGGCGTACCAGCCGACCCCGAAGCCGTCCACGTTCACCGTGCCGTGCCGCTGCTGGCGCGGCGCCCAGGACTGCCGGGCCAGCCCGTACGGCGGGTCGCTGAGCACCGCGGCCAGCGTGGCTGGCGGCCCCAGGTAGGCCAGGTGGCGGCACATCCGGCCCGGTCACCCGCCTACCACGGTGCGGTCGTGAGCAGTGCCGTCGCGGGCGGTGCGGAAGCCGGCGAAGATCTGCCGCCGGATCGGGTAGTCCCAGTTCCGGAACGTGCTCCGGCAAGCCACCGGGCCGACCGCGAACGAGCCACCGCGCAGCACCTTGTAGTCGGGGCCGAAGAACACCTCGGAGTACTCCCGGTAGGGCCAGGCGGCGAAGCCTGGGTAGGGCAGGAAGTCGCTGCTGGTCCACTCCCACACGTCCCCGATCAGCTGCCGCGCGCCGCACGGCGCCGCGCCCGCCGGGTAGCTGCCCGCCGCGGCCGGCTGCAGGTGGCGCTGGCCCAGGTTGGCTACGTCCGGGGTGGGATCCTCGTCGCCCCACGGGAACCGCCGGGACCGGCCAGTGGCCGGGTCGAACCGGGCGGCTTTCTCCCACTCCGCCTCGGTGGGCAGCCGGCGGCCCGCCCACCGGGCGTAGGCCTGGGCCTCGTGGAAGCTCACGTGCATGACCGGCTCGGCGGGCGGCACCGGCTCGGTGACACCGAACCGGCGGCGCACCCAGCCGGCCCCCTCGCGCCGCCAGAACAGCGGCGCCTCCAGGTTGCCCCGCTGCCGGTGCGCCCAGCCGTCAGCCGTCCACCAGCGCTGGTCGGCGTACCCGCCGTCGGCGATGAACCCCAGGTAGGCGGCGTTGGTCACCGGCGTGGTGTCGATGTAGAAGGACGGCACGCTGACCGGGTGCGCGGGCCGCTCGTTGTCCAGCGCCCACGGCTCTGCGGAGGTGCCCATGGTGAAGGGGCCGCCGGGCACCGCCACCTCGGCCGGCAAGTGCAGCCCGTCCGGTGGCGGCGGGCCGGGCGGCGCCGCGGTCAGCACGGCGGCGCCCGTCCTGAGCTGATGGGTGGCCAGCATGGTTTCGTCGTGCTGCTGCTCGTGCTGGGCCACCATGCCGAACGCGAAGCCGTCGGTGACCAGCCGGGACCCGGTGAACGCGGCCGACCCGAGCACGTCCAGCACCCGGCCGCGCACCTCGTGCGCGTAGGCCCGGGCCTCGGCGGGCGGCAGCAGCGGCAGGGTGGGCCGTTCCACCCGCGGGTGCTCGAACGCGTCGTACAGCCGGTCGATCTCCGGGTGCATCGGCTGCCGCCCGCCGACCCCGCGCAGCAGCCACAGCTCCTCCTGGTTGGCGATGTGCGCCAGGTCCCAGACCAGCGGGGACATCAGCGGGGAGTGCTGCCGCACCAGGTCGGTGTCGTCCACCGCGTCCGTCAGCAGCTGGGTGCGCTCCCGCGCGGTCTGCAAGTTGCCTGCGATCAGCTCGCGGAGCTGGTCGGCTGTCATCTGTGCTCCTCCAGGTTGACGTCGGGCAGCCGGATGTCGTGTAGGTAGCGGGTGATCCCCGCCGGGCTTTCCGCCCCGTGCGCCTCGTCGAGCAGGTCGTCGGCCGGGCACCGGCCGGGCAGCACATAACGGTTGGTGTAGGCGGCCACCGCGTCCCGCACGGCGGCCGGGGCGCCCAGCCGGGCCAGTGCCTCGTCGGCGGCGGCGAAGCACTTGCGGGCGGCCGCGGCCAGCTGCGGGTCGTCCAGCCCGAACCGCGCGGCGCGCAGCCACAGTTCGTCCGGGGTGCCGCTCAGCGGCGCCGTCGCGGCCATCGCGGCCTGCGCCGCGGCCGGGTCGTCGAGCAGGGCGGACACCACCGCGGTGGGCACGATCCAGCCGTCGCCGGGCTGCGCGTCGATGACCCGCAGCTCCAGGTGGCCTTGCGGCCGGACCGGCGGGAACAGGGTGGACATGTGGTAGCTGAGGTCGTCCGCGGTCGGCCCCGGGCTGACCGCGCCGCGCAGCCAGTCCCGGAAGGTCAGCCCGGACGGCGCGGTCCACCGGGCGGACCCGGGCTCGCGCAGGCACATCACGTCGGCGTCCAGCACGTAGCGGGCCCACGCGGCCCGTGGATCGCCGTCCTCAGGCCAGCCGTTGCCGTTGCTCAGCCGGGTGGGTGCGGCGTTGGCCGGGGCACGGGTGCGGCCCGGGTCGAGGCGGTACCAGACGGCCTGCCGGGTCGACTTCCAGCCGGACGCGCGGCCGCCGCGGAATGGGGAGTTGGCGAACGTGGCCACCAGGACGGGGCCGAGTGCGTGCAGCAGGTGCCAGCGCCAGCGGAAACCCGCCGGCCCGCTCCGGTCCTCCCCCGCGTCCACGCACACCTGCACCGACGCGGTGCTGCACATCATCACGCGGCCCCACGGGCCGCTGCGGTCGAAGAATTCCTCCATGGCCGCGTAGCGCGGCTGATCCAGCACACGCCGTGGCGGCCGGAGCGGGTCGAGGCCGTGCCCCGCGAGGCTGAGCCCGGCCGGCGCGATGGCCTGCCGCACCGCGGCGAGGTCGGAACGCGCGGCGGCCACGCAGCCGCCCAGGCCGGACGCGGGCGCGGAACTCAGCTCAACCTGGCCGCCGGGCTCGGTCGTCAGCCGTCCCTGGCCAGGGAGCGCTCCGGGCTGGTCCAGCCGGGCGAGGGCCCGCGCCACCCGCTGCTGGTCCACCGGACGAGCCGGGTCGCGGCCGTCGCAAACCAGCCACTCCAGCTCGACCCCGACCTGCCCGGGCGGGCCGGTCTTGAAGCAGATGCCGTGCGCGTGCTCCTCGGCCTGCCGCTCGGTCAGCGGCGGGCCAGCCATGCGGGCATACTTGCCGTGCTCAGAGGTCATCTCTACGCCCCGTCCGGGTCGGGATCTCGCCGGCCACGTTGTATGAAACGACCTCCCCGCCGCAGCAATTCCGCTCGGAATTCCAGCCTGCCATACCCTGGGATCCGCAGCCCATGCACCCTGGGGGAGGTCGAGTGACGGAACGCGCGGTGGACGTCGTCGTGGTCGGCATGGGCCCGGGCGGCGAGGACGCGGCGGAGCGGCTGGCCGCCGCGGGCCTGTCGGTGGCCGGCGTGGACGACCGGCTGGTCGGCGGGGAGTGCCCGTACTGGGGCTGCGTACCGTCCAAGATGATGATCCGCGCGGCCAACCTGCTGGCCGAGGCGAACCGCATCCCGGGCATGGCCGGGGCGGCGACGGTGCGGCCGGACTGGGCGCCGGTGGCCCGCCGGATCCGGGTGGAAGCCACCGACGACTGGGACGACAAGGTGGCCGTGGACCGGTTCACCGGCAAGGGCGGGCTGTTCTTCCGCGGGCACGGCAGGCTCACCGCGCCCGGCGAGGTCACCGTGGGCGGCCAGGTGCTGCGGGCCCGCATCGGCGTCGTGCTCAACCCCGGCACCGAGCCGTTCGTGCCGCCGATCGAGGGCCTGGCCGGCACCCCGTACTGGACCAACCGGGACGCCATCGAGACCACCGAGGTGCCCGGCTCGCTGCTGGTCATGGGCGGCGGGCCGGTCGGGGTGGAGCTCGGCCAGGTGTTCGCCCGGTTCGGCGCCCGGGTGACCGTGCTCGAGGGCACCCGGCACCTGGTCCCGGCCGAGGAGCCGGAGGCGTGCGAGCTGCTCCAGGAGGTCTTCGCCCGGGACGGCATCGACGTGCGTACCGGGGCCACCGCGGCCGCGGTGCGGCACGACGACGGCGGCTTCACCGTGACCCTGTCCGGCGGCGCCGGGGCGGAGGTCACCACGGAGGCGGTGCTGGTGGCCACCGGGCGGTGCACCGACCTGGCCGGGCTGGGCGTCGGCGTGGCCGGCGTGGACGAGTCCCTGCCCGCCATCCCGGTCGACGACCACATGCGGGTGGCGCCCGGGGTGTGGGCCATCGGCGACGTCACCGGGCACGGCGCGTTCACCCACATGTCCATGTACCAGGCCAACATCGTGGTCGCGGACATCCTCGGCCAGCCGGTGCCGCCGGCCGAATACCACGCGGTGCCCCGGGTCACGTTCACCGACCCGGAGATCGGCTCGGTCGGGCTGACCGAGGCGCAGGCCCGCGAGCAGGGCATCGACGTGCGCATCGGCTTCAGCAAGCTGTCCGAGTCGGCCCGTGGCTGGATCCACAAGGTGGGCAACGACGGGTTCATCAAGCTGGTGGCCGACGCCGACCGCGGCATCCTGGTCGGCGCCACCTCGGTCGGCCCGGTCGGCGGCGAGGTGCTCAGCATGCTCACGCTGGCCGTGCACGCCCGCGTTCCGGTGCGCCGGCTGCGCGAGATGATCTACGCATATCCCACGTTCCACCGGGCTATCGAGCCAGCGCTTCAGGCGCTCGGCTGACTTCTGCCGCGCGGCCGCTAAATCGCCAGAACGTGGGCAGGGCCAGGCAGACCACGCCGACCGCGAATACCGACCCGGTGAGCTGCTTGGCCTGCACTAGCAAGGCCACGTCGGTGGCCTGGGTGCCGAACTGGGTGACGCTACGGCTGGCGTACAGCACCCGGAAGCTTCCGCTACCGCGGCCACGCAGCGGGGAAACGTCCATCCGCAGCAGGCTGCGGCTCATCCAGCGTGTCTCCCCCGTCGGCTGCCCGCACGCTAACACCCCCGCCCGCCCCCAGTCGCGGCGTTTTGCGCCGGCCGGGCTAGCCCCCGGACTGGTGCGGCGGGAAGCCGGGCAGGCTGCCCGGGCGCAGGTCCTGGCTGGCGGCCACCTGGCGGAGCAGGCCGATCAGCTCGCCGCGTTCCGCGGCGGACAGGCCGGCGCTCATCCGCCGCTCGTGCTCGGCGGTGACCGCCCGGACCCGGTCCAGCGCGGCCCGGCCCTGGTCGGTCAGGTACAGCGCGTGTGAGCGGCGGTCGTCCGGATTGCGCCGCCGCTCGACCAGGCCGAGCTTCTCCAGCTCATCGACCAGGAAGACCATCCGGGTGGCGTTGACCCCCAGCAGCGCGGCGATGGCCTGCTGCGAGCGGCCCTCGTTGGCGGCCAGCCGGACCAGCATCCCGGCCTGCCGCTGCTCCAGGCCCAGCGGCTTCAGCCGCTCGCCGAACTCGCGCGCGCCGTGCATGCCCAGCTGAACCAGGAGGAAGGCCAGGCTGCCATCGGGGTCCTCGGCGACGTCGTCCACCAGGCAATACTATCACTATGCAAAATACTTGCGATCAACAATCATCTCTGCTAGAAACAATATCTAGCTATGAAGTATCCGCGCACGGCCAGTGGAGGTGACGGCACGTAATGTCCGGGGCATCTGTCGCGTCCCGCCCGGCGGCGGGCACGCGGCCCAGCACTGACGAGATCATCCGGCGGGCCAGCCTGGGCACCTCAGTCGCCCTGCTCGTCCAGTACGGGCTGGGCATGTGGGTGAACCTGTACGCCACCATCCCGGCCCGCGATCAAGGAGGCGGCGAGTTCGCCGCGATCGGCCGGGCGCTGTCGCACGGGCCGGCCGGGCTGGCCGTGCACACCGCGCTCGGCCTGCTGTTGCTGATCGGGTCGGTGGTGCCGCTGGTCCGCGCGGCGACCGCCAGGCGGCCCGCGTTCATCGTGACCTCGGGGCTCAGCCTGCTCGCTATCCTGGGCGCGGCCGCCAGCGGGGCCGCGTTCGTGAACGCCGGTTCCAACGGCGCGTCACTGACGATGGCCCTGCTCACCGCGGTGGCGTTGCTCGGCCAGGTGGTGAATTTGTTCCTGCTGGCCGGAGGCCGGCCCGCGCGCGGCTGACCCGCGCGCGGGCCGGTGTGCTCAGCCTCCGATCACGATCAGCCGCCTACGCCACTCAGCCGCCCACGACGCACGGCACGTCCCACGGGTCATAGCTCTGGCAGACCGCGGCCGGGTTGCGGAACAGCCCGATCGACGGCAGCGCGACGCCTTGCGAGTTGAACAGGGTGAGGTTGGCGTTCGGCGTGCCGATGCCAGTGCCGGGTTCCCACGGCACGCCGGGGATCCAGTCCGGCGCCCAGTAGAACAGCCCGGCGCCGAGCCCGTCCGGGACCTGGGCCAGGATGGACAGCTCGTCGGTGACGAAGGACAGCTGGCCGCCCGGGCTGGCCGGGTAACCGGGTGAGAGCTGGCTCGGCTCCCAGACGAAGTTGCCGGTGCTGTCCCCGATCGGGCTGTTGCCGTTGGCCAGCGTCCACGGGTACTGCGTCTCGGCGATGACGATCTTCTTATGGAACTGGCCGGCCAGCGCGTCCACGTTCTGCCGCATGGCCGAGATCGCGCCGTGGAAGAACGGGTAGTAGGACAGCCCGATCACGTCGAACGGCACGCCCTGGGCGACCAGGTTCTGGTAGAAGGCCTGGCTGAGGGTGTTGTTGCCGCCCTGGTCGTAATGCATCATGATCAGCAGCTGGTGGCCCGGCGGGTTGCCCGCCCGGGCGCCGGCCACGCCCGCCTTGAGCAGCGTGGCCAGGTTGTCGTAGTCCGCCGGGTTGGTCGGGTCGTTGACCTCGCCGACCGGCCAGAGGATGCCGTTCCGGATCTCGTTGCCGATCGAGGCCATGTCCACCGGCGTGCCCTGCCTGGCGAACGCGGAGATCACCTGCTGCGTGTAGGACTGCACGGTCGCGGTGAGCTGGGCCAGGTCCTGGCCCTGCCAGGCGGCCGGGATGTTCTGGTGCTGCGGGTCGGCCCA
Source organism: uncultured Actinomycetes bacterium (assembly GCA_963717125.1). GTDB lineage: Bacteria > Actinomycetota > Actinomycetes > Streptosporangiales > Streptosporangiaceae > RYN-230. The sequence continues at coordinate 323,357 of CAVQVG010000006.1, read as the reverse complement.
GAAGTCGGAATACATGATGTCCAGGTAGATCTTCATCCCGGCCGCGTGCACGCTGCGGGCCAGGGCCAGGTCGCTGGCCAGGTCGCTGTACCCGGGCGGCGGGTCCACCCAGAGCCGCATCCGCACGTAGTTGGCGCCGTTCTCGCGCATGATCTGCACCGGCGACTCCGGCCGGCCGTGGTACGTGAACTTGGCCCCGGCGGCCAGTTCCTGCGGGGTGAACGACAGGTCGCCGCCGAAGTCCATCCCGGCCGCGGCCGGATCAGGCCCATACGTGCGGAACTCGCCGACGCACACATCCGCGCCCGTGTCGCTATAGACGGTCAGCTCGGCGTACCGGGCCCGGGTGCCCGGCGGCAGCGGGATGTACATCGGGTTGCCCGGGTCCAGCGCGACGTTGCTGGCGGCCGGCACGGCCTGCCAGGCACCGGACGTGGCCGCGGTCTTGATGGTGGCGCTGGCCGACGGGCTGGACGAGTCGAGGGTGATGCCCAGGTCGCTGAGCGAGCGGACCTGGCCCAGGTTGACGGTGAGTGTGCCGGTCCACGCCGAGGTGCACCAGTCGGTGCCCGCGTCCCCGTCGATCGCGTTCGACGCCGGGTTGCCCGACTCGGTGGAGTCGGCGCTGGCCGACCCGGACAGGGCCCAGTTCACGGTGGGCGCCGCCCCGCCGGGCGGCCCGTCGCCCGCGGCCTGGACCCGCGCCGCCGAGCTGGTCAGCAGCGGCACGAGCAGGACAGCGGGCAGCGCGGTGACCGCCAGCCGGCGGCTTAACCCGTGCCGGGCGGTGCTGGTCGCCACGGCCCGGTACCGGGACAGCATGCGTAGGGGCGCATTGTGCATGGTGATCTCCGTTCTGCTGGCCGCTGCGGCGCGGCACCAACCCCTGGCCCCCGAGTCCGGACGTAATCGCACACGCCCGGACGTAACCGCACACGGGGACTCATCCGAACCTTAGAGCCGGGCTCCGCCGCCGGCAATGGTGTGATCCACCCCAGCCCGCCGGGCGGTCGCCCAGCCCGCCGGGGCGGCCGGCCGGGGCGGTGCTGCGGGCGGTAGCTTGGTGCCGGACAGGAGGGTCCGCCGATGAGTGGTGTGCAGCACCTGGTCCAGTCCGGGCCGCTCATCCTGGCTGCGCCGGTGGCGGCGGCGGCCGGGGCGATCACCTTCCTGTCACCGTGCTGCCTGCCCCTGGTGCCGGGCTACCTGTCCTACGTGACCGGCATGTCCGGCACCGCCGCCCAGCGGGCCGCCGCAGCCGACGGGCAGGCGGCCAGCGCGGTCGCGGCCCCGGCCGCCGGGCTGGCCACGGCGGGCGGCAGCGTCAGCGTGGCCGCACCCGCCGCAGGCGTGACCACCGGGGGTGCCGCGGCCGGCGCCGGCGGCCGCACCATGCTCGGCACGCTGCTGTTCGTGCTCGGTTTCTCGCTGGTGTTCGCCACCGAAGGGCTGGCGTTCGGCAGCCTTGGGCTGGTGCTGCAGCGGCACTCGGCCGGGCTGACCCAGGTGCTGGGCGGCCTGACCATCGTGCTCGGCCTGCTGTTCGCCGGGGTCTTCGACCGGTTCCCGGTCACCGGGCGGATCGCCCAGCCCTCGTTCCGGCCCCGGGCCGGCCTGGCCGGCGCGCCGCTGCTGGGCGTGCTGTTCGCGCTGAGCTGGACGCCGTGCGTCGGTCCCACCCTGAGCGTGGTGCTGACCATGTCGTTCACTTCCGGCACCGCGGTGCGCGGCGCCGTGCTGGCCTTCATCTACGGGCTCGGGCTCGGCATCCCGTTCCTCATCGTGGCGTTCGCGTTCCAGCGCGGGATGACCGCGTTCCAGTGGGCCCGGCGGCACGCCAAGCTGATCACCCGGATCGGGGGCGGGCTGCTGGTGCTGGTCGGCGTGCTCGAGGTCACCGGCGCCTGGACCGCCGCGCTGACCTGGCTCAAGGTGCACTGGATCGGCAGCTACAACTCACCGCTGTAGACCGCCGAGCCGGGTCAGGCGAGCCGGGGCGGCAGCGGCGGCCGGACCCGGGATGGGCGGCCCGAGTAGTCGGGCGGCTGGGCGGCCGGCTGGGCGTCGAGTTGCGCCATGGCCAGCCGGGTCGCGGTCTCGAGCTGGGGGTCCCGGCCCGCGGCCCAGTCGGCGGGTGAGATGAGCACCTCGGTGTCCGGGTCGACGCCATGGTTCTCCACCCCCCAGCCGAACCCGTTCAGCCAGATGGCATAGCGCGGCACGGTCATCGCGGTGCCGTCGACCAGCTGGAACGGGTCGCCGATCCCGATCACCCCGCCCCAGGTGCGGGCGCCCACCACCGGTCCGAGACCGAGGATCTTGATGGCCGCCGTCACCATGTCCCCGTCCGACCCGGCGTTCTCGTCGGCCAGCGCGACGAGCGGGCCGCGCGGCGCGTCCTTGGGGTAGGTGGACGGGCGCATCCAGCGCGGCATGTCCCAGCCCATGATGCGGCGGGCCAGCTTCTCCACCACCAGCTCGGACACGTGGCCGCCGCGGTTCATCCGGATATCCATGACCAGCGTGTCGCGGGCCATCTCCACCCGCAGGTCCCGGTGGAAGTGCGCCCAGCCCTCACCCATCATGTCCGGGATGTGCAAGTAGCCGGCCCGGCCCCCGGACAGCTCGCGGACGAGCCGCCGGTTGGCCGCGACCCAGTCCTGGTAGCGCAGCCGCCGCTCGCTGGCCAGCGGGGTCACCGCGAACCGGCGGACGGTGCCGTCCGCGCTGGCCACGGTCACCTCCACCGGCTTGCCCGCGGCGCCGACCAGCAGCGGCCCGGGACCGGCCAGCGGGTCCACCGGCCTGCCGTCCACCGCCAGCAGGATGTCGCCCGCCCCGGCGAGCACGCCGGGCGCGGCCAGCGGCGACTGGGCCCGCGGGTCGGAGGATTCGCCGGGCAGCACCCGGGTGATCCGCCAGTTGCCGTCCGGGTCCCGGGACAGGTCCGCGCCGAGCAGCCCAGGCTCGCCGGTGCCGTCGTCCCCCGGCGAGCTGGCCGGCCGGATGTAGGCGTGCGACGTGCCCAGCTCGCCGACCACCTCCCAGAGCAGGTCGGCGAACTCGGCCGGGCTGCCGACCCGGGGCAGCACCGGCCGGTATTCCTCGGCCACCCCGTCCCAGTCCACCCCGGCCATGTCCGGCACCCAGAAGTCGTGCCGCATGTACCGGCGCATCTCGGTGAAGGCGTGCCGCCACTGCGCGGCCGGTTCGGCCAGGAACCGGGCCCGGGCCAGGTCGACCTCGATCGTGTCGCTGCCGTCCTCGTCCGCCTTGCGCTGCGCCGGGACTACCCGCAGCTCGGCGCCGTCGCGTACCACCAGCCATTCGCCGTCGCCGCTGACCTCGAACCAGTCCAGCCCGGACACCAGCTCAGTCGCCTTGCGCCGGCTGAGGTCGAAGCGCTCCAGGACCGCCCTGGGCTTGCTGCCGTCCGGCACCGCGGCGCCCTCGCCGAGCACCCCGACGACCGGCTCCTTGAGCCAGGCCAGCCCGCCCGCGACCGCGTGCAGCGCGGAGTAGCGCGACTCCGCGACCGGGACGCTGAGCACCCGCCCGGCCAGCCCGGCCACGTCCACCACGACCGGCGGCGGGCCGTCCGCCTTGCCCCCGTCCGCCTTGCCCCCGTCCGCCTTGCCCCCGTCCGCCTTGCCCCCGTCCGCCTTCCCGCCGTCCGCCTCCCCCGCACCGCGATCCCCCGCACCGCGATCCCCCGCACCGCGATCCGCTGTACCGCCGTCCGCCGTGCCGCCGTCCTCCTTGCCGTCCGGCTTGTCCGCCCCGTCCCCGGGCGGCCGGCCCGCGGTGAGCGGCGCGAACGGCGACGGCGTGTCCGCGGCCAGCGGCACCAAGTACGGCCGGGACCCGTACGGGAAGGACAGGTCGAAGAAGTGCGCGTCGTAGACCGGGTCGAAGATCCGCGCGGACAGGAAGGCCAGGTACTTGCCGTCCCCGGTGAAGGCCGGCTCGGAATCGATGAACCGGCCCTCGGTCGCGTCCACCACCAGGCCGTCGGCCAGCCGGGCCAGCTTGATCCGGCTCAGCGGCTGCGGGCCCGGATGGGACCAGGCCAGCCAGGCCGAGTCAGGCGCGTAGACCAGCCCGGACACCGCGCCGTCTTCGGACTCGGCCAGCTGGCTGACCGCGCCGCTGGCCACGTCCACGAGCAGCAGCCGCCCGTCCCGGGCCGCGACGGCCAGGGTGGACCCGTCGGGCGCCGCGGCCAGCTCGTTGACCAGTCCCAGCTCGCCCTCGGCCAGGCGGCGCGGGCCCGGCGGCGGGCTGCCGGGCACCAGGTCCGGGCCCGCGGCCGGGGCGATCTCCACCGCGTCGGTGCCGCCCGCGTCGCTGATCCAGGCCACCTGGCCGGTCTGGCCGAGCACCTGCGGCTCCCGGGCCCGGGCGTCCGGGGACACCGCCAGCGCGCGGGCCGGGCCGTCCCGGTGGGTCAGCCAGTGCACCGTGCCGCGGACCTCCACCGCGCTGGCCAGCCCGGTGTAGTCGCAGGACAGCCCGTCCAGGTGGTCTTCGGCCGAGATCAGCCGGGGCACCAGGGCGGTGCCGGCCGAGCCCAGGGTGACCGGCACCGGCCGCGGCTGGCTGTCCGGGCTGAGGTCGTCGAGCAGCCACAGCTCACCGCGGCACTGATAGACCACCCGGCGCCCGTCGGTCGCGGCCTGCCGGGCATAACCGCCGTCGTGATCGGTGTGCCAGGCGCACATCCGAGCCGTCCAGCCGGCACGAGTACACGTTCCCGGTGCCCTCGTGGTCGGACAGGAAGGCCAGCCGGTCACCGACCAGCATCGGGCTGGCGAACTGCCCGTTCAGGCCGGCCAGGATGCGCTGGAACGGGCCGCCCGCGGCGGCCGTCCACAGCCGGCCCGCGGTGCCGCCCCGGTACCGCTTCCAGTACGCCGGGTCCCGCCCCCAGCAGCCGTTCAGCAACGCCTGGGCGGCCTCCTCGATGGCCACCCCGGCCACCGGGCCGAACGGCAGCCGCCGGGACGGGCCGCCGTCTGGCGGCACCGCGTGCGCCCAGAACTGCCGCTCGAACGGCTGGCCGCTGGCGGTCAGCGCGATGATCTCGCCGTCCGGCGTCCAGCCGGACACGGTGGCCGCCTGCTCGCCCCAGTAGGTGAGCCGGCGGCCCGGCGCCGCCCCGTCGGTACCGGCCAGGTAGACCTCGGCCGGACCGTCCCGCCAGCTGACCCAGGCGACCGAGGCCCCGTCCCGGGCGAACCGGGGATGCGCGGCTTCGGCCTGGTCCGCGGACAGCCGCCAGGCGCGGCCGCCGCCGACCGGGGCCAGCCACACGTCGTCCTCGGCGATGAACGTGAGGAGGTCACCCTGAACATGCGGAAAGCGGAGGTACCCGGCTGAGGTCATCGCATCATCGTAGGGCCGGCCCTACGATGAGTAGCCGGCTGGTCAGGCGTTTCGCCGCTCAGACCTTCCGGTACTTCGGCACCCAGGCCCCGTCTTGGACCTCGTAGTTGACGAACAGCAGCGGCGCCTCGGCCCGCATCAGCTCCGCGATCTTGCCGAACACGAGGCGGATCTCCTCTTCCGCCCCGGGATCGGTGCGCGCCTCGATCGTGTGCCGCAGCGCCCGGACGTTGGCCGTCCAGACGATGCCCGTGGCCACCCCGTCCGGCGCCAGCCGGCGCATGAACGAGGTCCTGTGCTTCTTCTCGTGGAACGGGACGCCGGCGTCGTCCAGCCCGAAGTGGCCGGCCATCCAGCGCTGGAACTCCTCCATCTGGTCCAGCAGCGCGGTGGCCCGCTTCATCAGCTCCGGGTCCTCCCGCGCCCAGTCCGGGAACCAGAACGGGATGTCGTCCAGCCGGACGAACCGCAGCGACTCCTGCGACACCGCCGTCCCCGGCCGATGCCGGACCAGCTCGTGGGTGTTGCCAGAGACAACTGGCTTCCCGTTGCGCCTGACGAAGAGCAGGCCATTGGGTACCTTCACACAGTGAATACGGCCTTCGTAATGCTCGAAGCCGTCGTTGTAGCCTTCGTCATTCCAGTACCGGCTCGGTGCCGAGCCGCGGCGATTGTGGTTGACCAGCGGCGTGCGGCGGCGGGTCAGGATGGACACCACGTAACTGGGCCGTAGATTGTGGAAGCGCTGACCACTGGCCATGACGCGCTCCAGCCCAGTACGGTCATCGACCCGGACGTTCGCCGACCAGCCCGCCTTGATGGCGAGCACCTGCAAGTCGTCAGCCATCTCACGGGACGCCGTGTAGATAACTCGATGATTGAAGGTCCGGTGCGTCGTTCCATCACCTTCAATCATCGCTTCGAGAAAGATCCTGATGGTGCCTGGGTCCCACTCTCCCACCATGGCTGGCACGCGCTTGTCGTGAGCGTGCCCGAGCTCAGCGAGGAAATCGCGTAGGGCCAGGCATTGCGTTCGAACGCAGCCGTTACCTGTCACAGGCTGGTAAGCAGGCAGGCCCATCGCCCGGATCGTCTCGGCCATCTTCTCCAAAATCGGGCCGCGATTCTGCGCCAGGGAGATCTGGTGACCGTTGACACAGCCCTCGGCCAGGTAATAGCCGAGGAACCTGGCAAAGGGCTCAATCGGAAATGATGCACCTGGGTAAAGGCGAGTGGCCGGCTTGTCCCGGTCGGCACGCTGATACGTACGGTGTGTCGGCGGGATCAATACATACTCAGGCGAGTTCCCGGTCCACTTCGCATGCTTCTGGTACTTAACGCGCTTGTGCAGGATGTCTGCGGCCGTCTCGATCGCGAACGTCTGCTCGCCCCGCTTCGCCCGTTGCGTGTCGTGCCGCTGGATCCACATCCGGTGGTTGGGCGTGACCAGCAAATCGACCTGCTCGGACCGAACCCGGTACATCGCACCCGTGTAGTCAGCATGGAAGACCTCAGTGGCCCTCTGGTACTCAAGCTCATGGCTAACCGGGTTCAGTGTTCCGAAGACTTCGGTGCCGTCGACCTTCGGCCACGGTTTCCAGCCCTCGTTCGTCAGCACTTCGGTGTCGTCGTCGTAACAGAACACCCGGCTGACGTTGTGCAGCACGAACGTGAAGCTGGCGTGCTCCAGCACCGAGCCGTGCGCCGACTTGAGGATGTTGGCCAGGTACTCGGCGTGGTCGTTGCGGACCCTCCTGACGTTCGGGTTCAGCCCCGGCTCCCAGGCTCGGTAGCACACCTTGCCCGCGAACTCGGCCAGGTTCTGCGCGTCATCCAGCTCGCCGCGGTCCAGCCGCTCCAGCCAGTTCTCGCCGCCCACCTCCCGCAGGTAGGCCGCCATCTGCTCGTAGTCGATGGCGGGCCGGGCGACCAGGAACACCTCAGGCTGGACAGGTCTCATGCCACGGCACCCTACCCGGGCCGTCCGACATCGGCGGTGGCTGGCTCGGCCAGCCGGGCCCGGCACCGGCGCAGCACGTTGCCGATGACCTGATGCCCGGCCCGGCCGGACGCGGTCAGGATCGACTCCGGGTGGAACTGCACCGCCCACCGCCCGGCCGCGTCGTCCTCGATGGCCATCACCACCCCGTCCGGGGTGACCGCGGTCACCTGGTAGCCCCCCTTCACCTGCTCCGGGACCGCGTACAGCGAGTGGTAGCGGGCCGCGGTGAACTCCGCCGGCAGCCCGGCCAGCAGCCCGGTGCCGGCGTCGGCCGCCACCCGGCGGACCTGCCCCGGCTTGCCGTGCGCGGGCTCGGCCAGCAGGCTCAGCTCCCCGCCGGCCTGCTCGACCATGGCCTGCAGCCCGAGGCACACGCCGAACACGGCCAGCCCGCGCTCAGCCAGCAGGCCGAGCAGCGCGGCGCAGTCGAAGTCGGACGGCCGGCCCGGCCCGGGCGAGAGCACCACCAGGTCCGGCGCGTACTCGTCGATGGCCGCGGCGGGCAGCCCGGCGCGCAACGTCCGCACCTCGGCGCCGTGCTCGCGGAAGTACCCGGCCAGCGTGTGCACGAACGAGTCCTGGTGGTCCACCAGCAGCACCCGCAGCCCCGCACCCGGCTGGCCGGCCGGGGCTTCGGCCGGGGCGGCCGCCAGGGCCGGCCGCTGCGCGTCGGCCAGGGTCTCCAGCAGCGCCCGGGCCTTGAGCTCGGTCTCCCGCTCCTCGGCCATCGGGTCGGACTCGAACAGCAGGGTGGCGCCCGCGCGGACCGCGGCGACCCCGCCGGTGATGTGCGCGGTGCGCAGGGTCAGCCCGGTGTTCATGCTGCCGTCGAAGCCGATGACCCCGACCGCCCCGCCGTACCAGCGCCGCGGGCCGCCCTCGTGGTCCTCGATGAACTGCATGGCCCAGGTCTTCGGCGCGCCGGTCACGGTGACCGCCCACATGTGGGACAGGAACGCGTCCAGCGCGTCCAGCCCGGGCCGCAGCCGCCCCTCGATGTGGTCCACGGTGTGGATCAGCCGGCTGTACATCTCGATCTGCCGCCGCCCGATCACCCGCACGCTGCCCGGCACGCAGACCCGGGATTTGTCGTTCCGGTCCACGTCGGTGCACATGGTCAGCTCGGATTCGTCCTTGGCCGAGTTGAGCAGCTCCCGGATGTTCTCCGCGTCGGCCAGGGGGTCGGCGCCACGCCGGATAGTGCCGGAGATCGGGCAGGTCTCCACCCGGTCCCCGCTGACCCGCACGTACATCTCCGGCGAGGCGCCGACCAGGCACTCCTCTTCCCCCAAGTTGAAGAAAAACTCATAGGGGGCCGGGTTTCTCCGGCGTAGCTCCTCGTAGAACGCGGCCGGGGACTCGCACCGGCCGCGGAACACGTGGCTGGGCACCACCTCGAACAGGTCCCCCCGGGCGAACCGCTGCTTCGCCTGCTGCACGATGCGCGCGTAGCTGCCCGGCTCAGGCCGGTCCGAAGGCCCTTCCTGCCCAACGCCCTCGCCCCCCCGCTCGCCCCGGGCCGGCGCGCGGGGCGTCGCCCGGGACAGCCCCACCGTGCTGACGCCGTCCACCTCGAACTCGTACCGGTAGACGGCCGCGAACTCACGCTTGCGGTCCACCACGTAGAGCTCGTCGGGCAACTGCAGGACCAGGTCACGCTGGCTCGCCGGGCGGGCCGCGCGGAGCCGGACCGGCTCGAACTGGAAGGCCAGGTCGTAGCCGAACGCGCCGTACAGGCCGAGGTGCGGGTCGTCGCCGGCGAACGCCGCGATGATCTCGCGCAGCGCGGAGAACACGGTCGGCCGACGGCTGCGGTCCTCCTCGGCGACCAGGCCAGCCGGTTCGGGGATGATCACCTCAGCCTGGCCGGCGGGGCCGGGCACCAGCTCGCCGGCCCGGGCCAGCGCGCGGCTCAGCACCGGCAGCAGGACCGCGCCCCGCTCGTTCAGCGCGCGGACCGCGATCCGCCGCCCGCGGGCGACGATCTCCGCACACGGATCGACGTAGGCCACGTGCCAGCGGCTGTACCGGCCCGGGTATTCCATCCCGGAGCTGAGCACGCCACCGCGCCGGTCATCAACCTGCCGGGTGATGTCGTCGAGGACACCCGGGCGGAATGGCTCGGCGGTGCGGGTCACCCGGACGCCGCCCGCCGTGCCGAATTCCGTCCGCTGGATCGCCTGCGGGTCCACCTGGTCCTGCCTTCTGCCGGCCCGGGGCGGACGCGAAGAAGCGACCGCCGTAGCCGGACGGTCGCTTCTGGATTGGCCTGAGTGCGCGAACCAGCAACCGCCTACCGGCGGCGCCACCACTGGCTGGTAACCGAGCTGGAACGCATGCCGTGAGCGTAGCAGTACCAGTCCGGGGGGGCGACCCCCCTGGACCCCCCGCTCGCCGCTCCGCGCCGAACGCCGGCTCCGCGAGCACACGCCTTCGGCGCGCCTCGCCTCGCCGACGCGGCCCAACCGCCCCCGCGGAGCGAGCACACGCCTTCGGCGCGCCTCGCCTCGCCGGCGCGATCCTGCCCTAGCTGTCCTCTGAGCTGGCCGGATGGGCCGACGCGGCCGGCGCGCCGACCCGGGCCGGGGCGATCGGCAGGGCTTGCTGGCCTTTCGGCACCGGCTTGCCCAGGATCCGGTACACCTCGTCGCCGTCCACCGTTTCCTTCTCGACCAGCAGGTCGGCCAGCCGGCCCAGCTCGTCGCGGTGCGCCCGGATCAGCGAGACCGCGCGCTCCTCGGCCTCGCGAAGCAGCCGGGACACCTCGCGGTCGATCTCGGCCTGGGTGGACTCGGCGAACGGCCGGCTGGAGAAGCCGGGCCCGCCCCCGCCGCCCAGGAACGTCGAGCCGCCTTCCGGGTACCCGACCGGGCCCAGCTTGCTGGACAGCCCGAACTCGCGGACCATCTTGATCGCCAGTTCGGTGGCGCCAGCCAGGTCGTTGGCCGCGCCGGTGGAGCCCTGGCCCTGCTCGACCAGCTCGGCGGCCCGGCCGCCGAGCCGGACGGCCAGCGACTCATTCAGGTAGTCCTCGCCATAAAGGTGCCGCTCGACCAGCGGCAACTGCTCCGTTACCCCGAGCGCCTGCCCGGACGGCAGGATGGTCACCTTGGCCACCGGGTCGGCGTGCTCGGACAGCGCCGCGACCAGCGCGTGCCCGGACTCGTGCACCGCCACCGCCCGTTTCTCCTCGGGCAGCAGCAGGTTCGAGTCGGCCCGGGCGCCGAGCAGGATGCGGTCCCGGGCATCGTTGAAGTCGCCCATGGTGATCTGCTCGTGCCCGGCCCGGACCGCGTGGATGGCCGCCTCGTTGATCAGGTTGGCCAGGTCGGCCCCGGAGAAGCCGGGCGTGCCCCGGGCCGCCGCGTCCAGGTCCACGTCGGGCGCCAGCTTCTTGCCCCGGGCGTGCACGGCCAGGATGGCCGCGCGTTCCTGCAAGTTGGGCAGCGGGATGGTGATCTGCCGGTCGAACCGGCCCGGCCGGAGCAGCGCCGGGTCCAGCACCTCGGGGCGGTTGGTCGCGGCCAGCACGACGATGCCCTGCATCACGTCGAAGCCGTCCATCTCGGCCAGCAACTGGTTGAGCGTCTGCTCCCGCTCGTCGTTCGAGACCACCGCCCCGGCGCCCGCGCGGCGCTGGCCGATCGCGTCGATCTCGTCCACGAAGATGATGCACGGGGCGCGCTTGCGGGCCTCGTTGAACAGGTCACGGACCCGGGCCGCACCCACGCCGACGAACAGCTCCACGAAGCTGGAGCCGGTGACCGAGATGAACGGCACCCCGGCCTCGCCGGCCACCGCCCGGGCCAGCAGCGTCTTGCCGGTGCCCGGCGGGCCGACCATGAGCACGCCGCGCGGGGCCACTGCGCCCAGCCGCTGATAGCGGCCGGGGTTCTTCAGGAAGTTGACCACCTCGGAGATCTCGGCCTTGGCTGAGGCGTAACCCGCCACGTCGGAGAACTTGGTATCCGGCTTTTCGGCATCGAATACCTTGGCCCGGGCCCGGCCGACGCCCATGAGGCCGCCCAGCGGGCCGCCAGCCCCCGCGGCGCCCCGGGACAGCCGGCGGAACAGCCAGAACACCACCACGAACGGGAGCAGCAGGATCAGCCAGTAGAGGAGCTCGGTGCCCAGCCCGCTGCTCGGCGCCGCCGCCTCGATCGTCACGTTGTTGCTCTGCAGCGTGGTTTCCAGCGGGGTGCCGGCGAACGGCAGCGGGATAACGGTGGTGTAGTCATGGCCGTTGGTCAGCGTGCCGGTGGCGGGAGCGGTTGACCCGGTGCTGTTGTCCAGCGTGAACGTCTTGACCTTGTGCGCGGTGACGTCGCTGAGGAACGCCGAGTAGGTCAGGTTGACCGGCGGCGAACCGACCCGGGGCAGCGCCAGGAACAGCAGGACCGCGGCCACCAGGGCGAGCGGCCACAGCCAGTGCCGCCAGCCTGGCGGCGGCGGGGGCGCCGTGGGGGACGGCTTATCGCCAGGCGGGGGCGGTGTCGGCTGCTTGCTCATGGATCAATTCTTACGCCGGCGGCGATCAACTTGTGCAATCGGACCCGTTTAGTACCGCTGCGCCCACCCGGGCCGGCACCCGCTCGCGGGGCGCCGAGGTCTCCGCGGCCACGATCGAGGACCGGCTCAGCAGGAAGATGCCGGCCACGGCCAGCATGCCGCCGCCGAGCTGCACGCCGAGCTGCCAGGCCGCGCCGGCCAGCTGCTCGCGGAACACGGTGGCGCCGATGACCACCGCAGTGATCGGCGCCAGCGTGCCGATCACCGGCAGGCTGAGCGACAGCGCCCCGGAGCTGAACGCGCTCTGCCCGAGCAGCGCCCCGGTCACCCCGGCCACCACCAGCGCCCACGGCTCCCAGCTGGCCAGCACGCCAAAACCGCGGGTGGCCAGCACGTCTACGGTGGCCTTGGCCAGCGCGTCCAGCACGCCGTACACCGCGCCCGCCGCGGCCGCGAACCAGATCACGCGGGCCTTCCCGGTCACCCGCAGGCCGGCCATCGCGGCCAGCCAGCTGAGCAGGGCGGCGCCCAGGAACACCGGCGCCCAGGCGGTCAGGCCGGGCACCGCGGTGCCGCCGCTCGGGGTGGCGATGACCAGGAAGATGGCGATGCCGGCCGCCACCAGGGCCGCGCCGATGCCGTCCCCCAGGGTGAGCCGGCGGTGCTGCCTGCGCGCGATCAGCGGCAGCACGAACAGCACGTCCAGCGAGGCGAGCGGCTGGACCAGGGTCAGCGGGCCGAACGCTAGCGCCAGCGCCAGGATGAAGAAAGACAGCGCGTCCAGCCCGATCCCGGCCAGCCAGCGCGGCCTGCGGGCCAGGTCGAGCAGCAGCCGGAAGCGCAGCACCTCGTCGCCGCCGGACGCCCGGGCCACGGTCTGCTGCACCAGAGAGGCTTCGGCAAAGCAGAACGCCGCGGTCAGTGCGGCGACCACGGCTATCACAGCTGTCACCAGGCGTCCCCCTTCTGCCGGCCTACCTACCTTGGGGCAACCTGGATCCTGGCCAAAAACATCCCCAAAACCAGAAAAAAACGGAGGGAATCTCCGGCTCTGCTTGTTTTGCGCCTCCGGCGGCGCTTAGTCCGCCGACTTCCCTCGTCGCTCGGGCGCTCGTTCCTCGCTTCCTTGCTCCTCAGTCCAGTCGGCGGCGCGCCCCCTTCGGCGCGGCGCGCCCCTTCAGGGCACCCCTTCGGCACGGGCTAACACGCGCGGGCGGAACCATTCGCCGGAGTCGTCGCCCGTACCGTCCGGGCGGTACCCCTGGCCCTGGCCGTAGTCCGGGTCGTTGCCGGTCCGGGCGGCCTGCGGCGCGGCCGGCTGCCGCGAGTGCTGCGGATGGCCGGAGATGCGGGCCATCAGCGCGGCGTCCTCGCGGATCTCCGCCTCGGTCGGCGACAGTGAGATCACGACGGTCAAGATGAACGCCAGCACGCTGATCCCGATGATGAGCGGCAGCAGGAAGGTCTGCGCGCCCACCCCGCCATGCATCCCGGCCAGCATCCCGGGGCTGCTGGTGGCGTACACGTGCATGGCGGCGATGCCGGTGTAGTGCATTCCGCTTACCGCTACGCCCATGATCAGCGACGCGACCAGGGTGGACCACATCGTGCTCAGCCGCAGCGCCGCCCACAGCGCGGCCGTGCCGGCCACCACCGCGATGACGATGGACAACGCCACCAGCGTGTTGTTGTACCGGACGATGTCGGGCATCCGCATCGCGGCCATGCCGATGTAGTGCATGCTGGCCACGCCGAAGCCGATGATGATCCCGCCGAGCGGCAGCGAGCGCGGCCCGGCACGGCCGAAGCCCACGATGAGCAGCCCGACGCCCACCACCAGCACGGCGATGACCATGGACAAGATGGTGACCGGCACGTTGTACGTGATCGTCTGGCCCGGGATGGTGAAGCCGAGCATGGCTACGAAGTGCATCACCCAGATCCCGGTGGTCGCGATGGACACCGTGGCCAGCAGCAGCCAGCGCGCCCGCTGCGCCCCGTGGGTGGCCCGGGCCCGGGTGGTGCACCGCAGCCCCAGGAAGCAGCCCAGGCAGGACATCACGTAGCCGAGCACCGGCGTGACCGGCCCGTAGCTGAAGTTGTTGACGTGCACCATGATGTGCGGGCCCTCCCCTCCCCGGACGGAGGACCCGCTCCCCCGCCCAGCCCACGCTCACCATGCCAGACCTGGTTGCTAACGATTGCAGCGTTTACCCAGCATTCACTATGAAATTGGGTGAATTAAGTCACATCGCGGCCGAGCTGGTCGCTCGTTCCTCGTTCCGCGCTCCGCGCTCCGCGCTCCAGTCGGCGGCGCGCCCGCTTCGGCGCGGGGCTAGCCGCCCGGGTGGAACCCGCGGTGCCGGGAGATGCGGGCCATCAGCGCGGCGTCCGCACGGATCTCTGCCTCGGTCTCCGACAGCGAGATCACCACGGTCAGGATGAAGGCCAGCAGGCTGATCCCGATGATCAGCGGCAGCAGGAAGGCCTGCGCGCTGACCCCACCCCGCATGGCGGCCAGCATCCCCGCGCCGTGGGTGGCGTAGACGTGCATGGCGGCGATGCCCGTGTAGTGCATGCCGCTCACCGCCATCGCCATGATCAGCGACGCGACCAGGGTGGACCACACCGTGCTCAGCCACAGCGCGGCCCACAGCGCGGCCGTGCCGGCCACCACCGCGATGACGATGGACACCGCCACCAGGCTGGTGTTGTACCGGACGGTGTCGGGCATCTGCATGGCCGCCATGCCGATGTAGTGCATGCTGGCCACGCCGAAGCCGATGACGAGGCCGCCGAGCAGCAGCCGGCCCGGCCCGGAACGGCCGAAGCTTACGATGAGCAGCCCGATGCCCACCACGGCCACGGCGATCACCATGGACAGGATCGTGAGCGGCACGTTGTAGGTGATCGTCTGGCCCGGGATGGTGAAGCCGAGCATGGCTACGAAGTGCATCACCCAGATCCCGGTGGTCGCGATGGACACCGTGGCCAGCAGCAGCCAGCGCGCCCGCTGCCCGCCCCGGGTGGCCCGGGCCCGGGTGGTGCACCGCAGCCCCAGGAAGCAGCCCAGGCAGGACATCACGTAGCCGAGCACCGGCGTGACCGGGCCGTAGCTGAAGTTGTTGACGTGCACCACCGTTGCTGCCCCCCGGCACGAGAACGACATAGTCAGCCATGCAGTCATTCACGGTGCCATAGCTAGGCACGGTCAGTAATGCGGTGCTCTCAATTAGTGATGCATACGAACGGTGATAACCATCACACTTAGTGTTAAGTAACGTAGCGGAATCGGAGTTGACGCCGGCTCAGATGTGCATGCCGCCGTCCACCGACAGCGCCGCGCCGGTCACGAACGAGCTGTCCTGGCTGGCCAGGTAGAGCACGGAGCGGGCGATCTCGTCGGCGCAGGCGTGCCGGGCCAGCGGGATCCGGGCCTCGAAGATGCGCGCGGCCACATCCGGTGGCGCGCCGGTCGCGGACACCTCGATGTCCTGCTGGAACTGGGTGTCGGTGGGCCCGGGGTGCACCGTGTTCACCCGGATGCCGCGGCCGGCCATCTCCTTGGCCGCGGTCCGCATCAGCCCGACCTGGGCGTGCTTGGCCGTCGCGTAGGCGCATATGCCGGCGTCCGAGGTGAGCCCCACCACGCTGGAGTTGATGATCACGCTGCCGCCGTCGCGGAGCACCGGCAGCCCGTGCTTGAGCACGAAGAACGCGCCCAGCACGTGCACGTCGAGGACCCGCCGGAACACGTCAGCCGGGTACTCGGCGATCGGCGCGATGTCACCGCTGATGCCCGCGTTGCTGAACAGCACGTCCAGCGCCCCGAACCGGCTGATCGCCTGCTCGACCGCGCCCGTGACCTGTTCCTCGACCGTGACGTCGGTGACGCTGAAGTCGGCCGCGTCCGGGCCCAGCTCGGCCACCGCGGCGGCCAGCCGGCTGCGCACCAGGCCGGCCAGGTGGACCCGGGCGCCTTCAGCCACGAACAGCCGGGCCGTGGCCAGCCCGATGCCGCTCTCCCCGCCGGTGATCAGGGCAACCTTGCCGTCCAGCCGCGCCATGGTGGGCTCTCCTTTCAAGGCCGGCTCACACCGGCGGAATGTGCACGCTGACCACGGCCGACCGCCCGGCGGCGACCTGGGCCAATGCCTCGCGGAGGGTTTCCGGCAGCCGCGCCGCGGCGGTCACCGTGCGCGCGTAGGCGCCGCCCGCGGCCGCGGCCACCTCGGCCAGGTCAGCCTCGGGCTGGAAGCTGGCCGCGAACCCGCCGCGGACCGCCTCCCCGTCCGGGTGCACCGCGCTGGTGGACAGGAACGGGGTCCGCCAGCCCTGGTTGTCCAAGATCACCGTCAGCGACGGAGCCGCCTGCCGGCGGGCCAGCCACTGCGCCGAGGCCGGGATACCGAACAGGTACGACCCGTCCCCGACCAGGCTGACCACGGTTCGCTCCGGCGCGGCCAGCTTGCTGCCCACGGCCGCGCCGCCGGCCCAGCCGAGCGAGCCGCCGCCGCTGCCGAACAGCGTCCCGGGCTGGCTGGACCGCAGGTGCTCGCTGACCACCGGGTAGCTGGCCACCGCCTCGGTGAGCACCACGGCGTCCGGGCCGACGGCCTCGCGGACGCAGGCGACCAGGTACTCCGGCGTGATCACATCGTCCGCCGCGGGCTGCTCCCGGGCCGCCCACTCGGCCCGCTGCGCGCGGTGGATGCCGCCCAGCCGGGCGGTCCGGGCCGCCACCGCCGCGGTGTCCAGCTGGCCGCGCTGGCCCAGCCGCGCGGTCAGCTGCCGGATCGCGGTGCCCAGGTCGGCCAGCGCGTACCGGGTGGCCGGGATGTACCACAGCGGCAGCTGGGTCTTGACCGGGTCGATGTCCACCATGAAGATCCGCGCCGAGCTGGACGGCCGGTTGTGCGCCGGGATCCACGGCACGTCGCTGCCCAGCACGACGATCACGTCGGCCTGGGCGAGCACTGGATGCTGCCCCGGCCGGTTCCAGTGAAAGCCCAGGTGCAGCGGGTGGTCGGCCGGGAAGTTGAGCCGGGTGGGCGCGGACTCGATCACGCCGATGCCGGCCAGCTCGCACAGCTCGACCAGCGCGGGCACGGCGGCCGGATCACGGCCCAGGTAGCTGGTCACCACGAGCGGGTCGCGGGCGCCCGCGAGGGCGGCGGCGATCTCGTCGGTGACCTCGGGCACCAGCGCGGCCGGCGCGACCGGGGCCCACCAGTCGCCCGGCGCGGGCTGCGGCGGCAGCTCCTCTTCCATCACCTCACGGGCGGCCACCAGGTAGACCGGGCCGGCTCGCTGCGCGCCAGCTGCACCGCGCGGTGCACGATCTGCTTGACGTTGCGCCCGGTGCGGATCTCCTGGTCGTGCTTGACGTAGCCGCGCAGCATGCCGCGCTGGTCGATGGTGTCCTGCAGCCAGTGGATGTGCTCGGTGCGAGTGCCGCGCAGCTCACCCTCCTGGGTCATCGGGGACAGCCCGGCGAAGATGAGCACCGGCACCCGGCCGCGGGAACTGTTGTGAATCGCGCCGCCCAGGCTCTGCGTGCCCACGTCGGTGTGCACCAGGACCGCCTGCGGCTCGCCGCTGATCTGGGCGTACCCGTGGGCGGCGCTGAGCGCCACGCTCTCGTGCGGGCAGAGCACCAGCTCGGGGAACTGGTCCAGGCTGCCCAGCCGGGCCGCCTGGCTGTACGCCTCGATGATCCCGGTGTGGTCGCTGCCCAGGTTGGCGAAGGCATAGCGGATGCCCGCCTCGCGCAGTGCCTCCAGGAACGCCGTGCTGGTGGTGTAGCGGGCATCGGTCATGGCTTCTCCTCTTCGGCCCGGGTCCGGTAGCCGACCGGGAGCAGCGCCCAGCCGCGGCGGGCCGCCCGGCCCCACAGCCCGCCGGGCGCGGCCAGCACCACGACGATGGCGACCGCGCCGATGGCTACCAGGTACCACACTCCGTAGGCCGCGAACTTCTCCTGCACGGCGAAGAAGATGACCGCCCCGATGATCGGGCCCTCCATCGTGCCGAGCCCGCCGATCACCACCATGAACAGCATGTCCGCGCTGTAGTTCACGTTGAACACGCTGGCCGGGTCGATGTAGAGCGTGCTGATGATGAGCATGCCGCCGACCGCGCCGAACCCGGCCGCCGCGATCAGGTAGGCCAGCCAGCGGGTCCGCGGCACCTCCACGCCCATCGCCGCCGCGGCCGTGGGCTCGTCATGGGTGGCCCGGCTGTCCAGCCCGAACCGGCTCCGCACCAGCAGGTAGACGCCGGCCACGATGACCACCAGCAGGCCGAGCGCGGCCCAGTAGGTGTAGGCGTTGCGCAGCACCGGCGCCATCCCGGACAGCTGCTGCAGCCCGGCCCCGGTGCCGCCGCCCAGCCACAGCTGGTTGGTGACGTACAGGAACAGGCACTCGGCCACCACCCAGGTGGCCACCGCGAAGTAGCCGCCGGTCAGCCGCCGGATCAGCGCGAAGATGGGCACCCCGGCCACCGCGCAGCCCGCCGCCCCGGCCAGGATCGCGGCGAACGGGCTCAGCCCGGTCTTGCTGCTCACCAGCCAGACCAGGTACGCGCCGATGCCCAGGTAGGCCTGCTGGCCGAACGAGACCATGCCGGCGTAGCCCGCCAGCAGGTTCCACAGCACGGCCATGCTCACCAGCAGGAACAGGGTGACCAGGGCCTGGGTGACACCGGTGCCGACCAGGTAGGGCGCCGCCGCCGCCCCGGCCACGGCCAGCGCCGCGCTGGCCGTGGTGACCGTCGCGGGCCGGCTCCACCGGGTCACCGCCACGGTCTGGCCCAGCTCAGGCCGAGTGCTCACCGGTGCCATCGCTGCTCCCTCTCAGCCTGCGGCCTGCGCGTTACCGAGCAGGCCCTGCGGCCGTACCGCGAGTACCACCAGGAACAGCAACTGGGACGCGAGCGTGGCGTACGGCACGCTCACCTGCGACACCACGACCTGGGTGACGCCGAGCAGCATGCCGCCGAGCAGCGTGCCCCACAGCGAGCCGAGCCCGCCGATGATCACTGCCTCGAAGGCGAAGATCAGGGTCAGCGCGCCCAGCGTCGGGTACACCCCGGTGGTGACCGCGTTGAGCGTGCCGGCCAGCGCGGCGGCCGCGATGGCGATGCCGGTGACCGACGCGAACAGCGGCCGGACCCGGATCCCCTGCAGCCGGGCGATGGCCAGGTCGTCCGAGGTGGCCCGGACCCGGCGGCCCCAGGCGGTGCGCCGCAGCAGCGCGCTCAGCCCCCCGATCACCAGCACCGCGAGGATCAGCTTGAGCATGGCCAGCCAGGGCAGCACCAGGCCGCCCAGGTGCACCGCGGCCACGTCCAGGCTGCCCGCGGGCACGCCGCGGGTGTTGGCCGAGTAGATCTGCTGCAGCAGGTTCTCGATGATGACCGACAGGCCGAACGTGACCAGCAGCGGCGCCGTCGGCCCGCTGCGCAGCGCGCGGCCGAACAGGCTGAGCTGGAGCACCACGCCGAGCAGGAAGGCCAGCGGGACCATGATCAGCATGGCCACCCAGAGCGGCACGCCGAACATGGCCATCACCGTGGTGGCGAGGTAGGTACCGCAGACCGCGAGGTCACCGTGGGCCAGGTTGACCAGCCGCATCACGCCGAACATGAGCGACAGGCCGACCGCGGTCAGCGCGTACGCGCCGCCCAGGAAGATGCCTTGCAGCACATCGTTGAGCCAGGTCATGCCCGCACCACCGGCCCGGTGCCGGGCGGCCCGGCGGGGGCGCCGAAGTACGCGGCGATGAGCGCGTCCCGGTCCAGCGAGGCGCTCGCCCCCGACATCGCCACCCGCCCCTCCAGCAGGCACAGCGTCCGGGCGCTGGCCGCCAGCGCCCGGTCGATGTCCTGCTCGACCAGCAGGACGGACACGCCGGACGCCTGGATGGTGGGCAGCATCTGGTAGAACGCGTCGACGATGGCCGGGGCCAGGCCCAGCGACACCTCGTCGAGCAGCAGCACCCGGGGGTTGGCGGCCAGTGCGCGGGCGATGGCCACCGCCTGCTGCTCGCCCCCGGACAGCAGGCCGGCCCGGTGGTGGCGGCGCGCCGCCACCACCGGGAACAGTTCGTACAGCGCGTCCAGGCGCCACGGGCCGGCCTCCCGCCGGGCCGCCGGGACCAGGATGTTCTCCTCGGCGGTCAGGCTCGGGAACAGCCGCCGCCCCTCCGGGACCAGCACCACCCCGGCCCGGGCCCGCTGATAGTCCGGCTGGCCGGTGACGTCGGCGCCGTCCAGCGCGATGTGCCCGCGCCGCGGCCGCAGCGCCCCGGCGATGGTCATCAGCAGCGTGGTCTTGCCCGCCCCGTTCGCGCCGACCAGCGCGACGGTCTCGCCCTTGGCCAGCTCCAGGCTGACCCCGAACAGCGCCTGGAAGTCCTGGTACCCCGCGTCCAGCTCATGCACGGCCAGCAGCGGTTCGCTCATCTGACCGCCCCGCCCAGGTAGGCGCGGCGGACCTGCTCGTCGCGCAGCATGTCCGGCGGGGTCCCGTCGAACAGCAGCCGCCCGTCGGCCAGGCACACCACCCGCTGCACCACCTGGGTCAAGGCGCGCATGATGTGCTCCACCCAGACGATGGTGGTGCCCGCCGCGTGCACCTCCCGGATGGTGCCGATCAGCGCGTCGGTCTCCGGCTCGCTCAGGCCGCCGGCGATCTCGTCCAGCAGCAGCACGGACGGCTGCGTGGCCAGCGCCCGGGCCAGTTCCAGCCGCTTCCGTTCGAGCAGGGTCAGCCGGTGCGCGGCCACGTCCGCCTTGGCCGCCAGGCCGGCCCGGGCCAGCGCGCCGTAGGCCGCCTGGTAGGCCGCCTGACGGCGCAGGCCTGCCCCGCGCGCAGCGGCCACCAGGGCGTTCTCGAACACGGTCATCGACGCGAACGGCCGCGGCACCTGGTACGTGCGGCCCAGCCCGAGCCGGGTCCGGTGCGCGGCCGACGCCGTGGTGACGTCCTGGCCGGCCAGCCGGATCCGGCCGCCGGTCGGCCGCCGGCCGCCGGCCACGATGTCCAGCAGCGTGGTCTTCCCGGCGCCGTTCGGGCCCACCACGCCCAGCGCCTGGCCCGGCGGCACGGCCACGGTGATCCCGTCCAGCACGGTCAGCGCGCCGAACTGCTGCCGCACATCCTCGATCCGCAGCTGGGTCACTGCGTCTCCCGGTTCGCTCGCCTCCGGGCCACCTGACGGCCCTCCGGCTCGCTCACAGCGGCAGGAGCTTGGCCGTGACCGGCACCGAAGGGTCCGCGGCGTTGTTCACGATGACGAGGTTGTACTGGTACTTGGAGTCTCTGCTGGTCTGCCACTGCGCCATGTAGTCCGGGTGGGTGGCCACGTTCTGCACCGGGCCGTTGCTGAAGTCGTACTTGCCGGTGATCACTTCGCCGCTGGACTTGCCGATGGCGGCGGCCACCGCCGCGGCGTCGTGCGGGTCGCCGGCCGTCTTCAGGGCGTGCGCGGCGATCTCGAACACCGCGTAGTTGAACGACATCGGCTGCTGCCACTGCTGGCCGGTGACCGCCTGGAACTCGCCGGCGTACTGCGCCGCGGTCATGCCGGTGAGCGAGGACTTCCACGGCACGGTCGGCGTCCACCACGCGTCGGTGACCAGGTTCTTGCCCAGCGGCCCGAGCGCGTTGACCACGCTGGGGAACAGGATGGCCTTGGCGATGGCCGCGATCCGCGGCTTGTAGCCGATCTGGTTGCACTGCTTCCAGAACGTCAGGAAGTCGGGCGGCAGCGGGCAGCCGGTGACGATCTCGCAGTTCTGCGACTTGAACTTGTTGATGATCGAGGTGAAGTCGGTGGTGCCGTCCGAGTAGGGGCCCGGGTCGAAGACCTTGAAGCCCTCCTTGGGCAGCTGCTTGGTGAACGCGCCGCGAAACGCCTGGCCGTCCGCGTCGCTCGGCCACAGCCCGCCGACTTTGTGGTTGTTCGGGATCATCTTCCAGCCCGGCCCCTGCGCGGCCAGCTCGTCCTCCAGCCCGATGAAGTACAGATAGGTGTACTTGAACGAGGTGGACGTGGCCGCGGTGGCGCCGATCTTGCCGCCGCGGCCGAGGAACCAGGACTGCCACGGCACGATCGTGCCGATGCACGGCACGTGCGCCGCCTCGCACTGGTCGGACACCGGGTTCACCGTCTCCGGGGCCGACGTGGTCAGCATGATGTCCACGTTGTCCTGGGTGATCAGCTGCTGGGCGACCTGGGCCGCGCGGGAGTCGCTGGACTGGCTGTCCGCCGTGACGATCTCGACGCGGTACTTCTTCCCGCCGATGGTCAGCCCCTTGGCGAACGCCTCCCGCACCTTCTTGAGCACGAACGGGTTCGCGGTGGCGAAGGCGGCGTCCGGCCCGGTCATCGGGCTGACGAAACCGATCTTGATGGTGCCGGTGGCCGAGCTCGTCGAGCCCTTGAGGCCGCTGCTGCAGCCGGTGACCAGGCCGGCCCCCGCCAGGCCGGTCAGTCCGACGAAGGCGCGGCGGCTGAGCGCGGGACCAGCCTGCGCCGTGGCCCGCCGCGGGTTGTCATCGCGGAGACTCACTGGGTTAACCTCCTGTGCGCCATTGCCTGGTAAGCAGCATCGGCGCACCCGGAGGCAGGAGCGTTGTCGGACAGTGCCCGGCTATTGGCGCACAGTGCACTCGGTGCTAGCGCACAATGCACTCGGTGCTAGCGCACAATGCACTCACTACTGGCCCGCTGGCGGTACACGCCCGGCGGTTCGCCGTAGCAGGCCTTGAAGATCTTGCTGAAGTGCGCGGCGTCGTCGAATCCCCAGCGCCGGGCGATGGCGTGCACCCCGCGCTGGGCCAGCGCCGGGTCCGCGAGGTCGCGGCGGCAGTTGGACAGCCGCCGCTCGCGCACCCAGCGGGCCACCGAGGTGCCCTGGTCATGGAAGAGCTTGTGCAGGTAGCGCACGGAGATGTGGTTGGCCCGGGCGATCGTGTCCGGGTCCAGGTCCGGGTCGGCCAGATGCGTATCGATCCAGGTGTGCACGCCCAGCAGCAGCGACCGGCGCAGCGCGGCCGGGTCGGCCGGCGTCACCCCGGTCCGCTCGCCGAACAGGGTGGCCAGCAGGTCGAGCACGTTGTCGGCCAGCCGCGAGTTGACCGGCTCGCCGGGCCGCTCCAGGTTGGCCACCAGCCGGCGCAGGAACGGGGCGACCAGCGACCCGGTGCTCTGCGCGCTGGACACCGGGCTGACCAGGACCTGGTCCACCGCGGACGGCGGCAGCCGGAGCCGGTCGCACGGGAACATCAGGAAGGACATCTCGTGCGGCTCGTCGAACACCATGGTGTACGGACGGCGGCAGTCGTAGATGGCCAGGTCCCCCGGCTGGAGCAAGGCGTCCCGGCCCGCCTGGGAGAGCCGGCACGAGCCCTGGGTGAGCAGCCCTACCTTGTAGTATCCCGCCTCGCGGAGCGCGATCATGCGGCGGGTCCGCGACGCCAGGTGCGGGTGCGCGGCCACCCGGGACACCAGCAGGTCGCCGAGTTCCCAGTGCGCCACCTCGCCGCGGAACGGCTCCCCGCTGACCGGCGCGCACTCCAGCGGTACGAACGTGGCCGAGATCCAGTGCCGCCACTGGGCGAACCGGTCGGCCTGCGTTACGTCATCGGTGCGCAGCACCTCAGCCATGGCCACCTCAACATTCCAGGTCCTCTGGCTCATGACAACATGTGAACGGATGTACGTAACGCGAACGATACCGGAGAGAAACCTGGGCGAGCGGTATCAATCTGGTCGCGGCCCGTGGTGGAGGCGGAGCGGTCAGGCCAGGGATGCCTCCAGGGTGATCTCCGGGACAGCGGCCAGCGCCCGGCTCACCGGGCAGTTCCTCTTGGCGTCCTCGGCGAACTTGGCGAAGGCGGCCGCGTCGAGGCCAGGCACCCGGCCGGTGCTGACCAAGGCGATCTTGGTGATGGTCGGCGTCCCGTCAACCAGCCTGAGCGTCACCGTGGCGTCGGTCCGGACCGACTCCGGCGGCGTGCCGGCCTGCGCGAGCTCGTTCGACAACGCCATCGAGAAGCACGCCGCGTGGGCCGCCGCTATCAACTGCTCGGGATTGGAGCCAGGACCGTCCTCGAAACGGGACTTGTACGTGTACCCCCCGCTGATCGTGTCTCCAGCGGTGAACGTTCCGGCCCCGGTGGGCAGGTCGCCCTTCCACTCCGCGCTTCCCTTGGCAGGCATGCTGTCTCCTTCGTCTCGGTCGGTCATGCTCAGTCAAGCGCATAGACGCGGCGGGCGTTGCCGCCGCCGATCATGGCCGCGACCCGGATCGCCTCGGCCTCGCTCCACTCACCGTCGGCCACCCAGCCGCCGAGTACCCGGGCGGTGGCCCGCCGCCACAGCAGCGCGCCCAGGTAGTGCAGTTCGGCCGGCCCCCACGCGTCCGAGGAGAACAGCACCTTGCCGAATGGCGCCAGTTCCAGCGACTCGGCCACGACGGCGGCCGCCCGCGCGCCCAGGTAGTTGACGGCCAGCCCGACGTCCAGGAACACGTGCGGGTACGCGCTGGCCAGATAGCCGGCGCCGCGGTGGAACGGGTAGCAGTGCAGCAGCATGATCGGCACGCCGGTCGGTTCGGCGCGCTCGATGAAGCCGCGCAGCAGCAGCGGATCGCAGCGGCGCAGGTCCGCGTCCGGGTCGCCGAAGCCGGTGTGCAGCTGCAGCGGCAGTTCGTGCGACAGCCCGGCCCACAGCAGATGGCGGAGCAGCACCGGGTGGGCCACCCGGGCCTGGCCGGTGACCTCGATCTGGTGCAGCCAGCGGCCGGCCGCCGCGGTCACCTCGACCCGGGTAGGCGGCACCGGGTCAAAGTCGAGACCGTACCGGTAGCCGACGATGCTCTTCAGCCCGACCGCCCCGGGCACCTGCTCGGCCAGCGCCTCGGCGAACCGGCCGGCGAACCCGGCCGCGGTGCCGTCCCCGGCCAGTACCGCCTGCTCGGCCACGGCCTCCAGCCGGACGATCTCGTCCACCTCGGCGCCGGACGCGCTGGCCAGCCCGGCCAGGTCGAGCATCCCGGCCCGCAGATACCCGGTGTCCACCAGGAAGTGGCTGATCCCGCTGGCCCGGAGCAGCCGCCTGGTCACCTCGTCGCCGCCCAGCGCGGAGCGCTGGGCCAGGTAGGCGGCGGGCTCGGCGAACGGCGCCAGGCCGAGCACCGGCGCGCACCAGCGGCGGATGGCCATGCCGAGCTGGGAATCGAACGAGGTCATCCCGGCCGGCGCCGGGCGGTCCGACTCGGTGATCAGCTCCTCGAAATCGGCCATGTCCAGCTCGGCGGCCAGCGCCGGGTGCACGTGGTGATCGACCAGGCCGAGGGCGCCGACGGCGTCCGCCATGGCCGGTGACCCAGTCTGCGGCCCGGTGTACTGCTCGGTCTGCGGCATGGTCCTAGGGGTAGCACGGGCGGCGCGGCTGGTACAGCGGCCGGCTCCCCCGACCCCCTCGTTGACACTGCGCAGCCTGGTCCCCTAGATTCACAATGTTCGAGTTCAGAACTGGTGTTCGTTAAGCGAACAGGCTTTTCAGCGGCCGCGCGCGCGGCGACCAAGGAGCATTCCGTGGCATTTCTCGACGAGGCGACGTGGCGCGGCAAGGTATGCAGCAGCGGCTGGACGGCTGCGGCCGGGGGTGAGGCGGCGGTCACCGAGCCCGCCACCGGCCAGGAGCTGGGCCGGACCGGCATCGGCTCAGCCACGGACATCGCGGCGGCGGCCGTGGCGGCCGCGGCCGCCCAGCCCGCGTGGGCCGCGCTGCCGCACACCGAACGGTCAGCCATCCTGCGCCGGGCCGGCGACATCTGGCGGGAGAACGCGGCCGAGATCGAGCAGTGGAGCATCCGCGAGGGCGGGAAGATCGGCCCGGCCGCGCAGTTCGAGACGCACGTGGCCACCGAGGAGATCTACGAGGCGGCCACCCTGCCGTCCCGGCCCTACGGCGAACTGCTGCCCACCGAGGCGCCCCACCTGAGCTGGGCCGAGCGGGTGCCGGCCGGGGTGGTCGGGGTGATCTCGCCGTTCAACTTCCCGCAGATCCTGGCCATCCGCTCGGTGGCGCCCGCGCTGGCGCTGGGCAACGCGGTGGTGCTGAAGCCGGACCCGCGGACCGCGGTGTGCGGCGGGGTGGTGCTGGCCCGGGTGTTCCAGGAGGCCGGCCTGCCGGACGGGCTGCTGCACGTGCTGCCCGGCGGCCCGGACGCCGGGGAGGCGCTGATCACCGAGCCGGTGGTGCGGATCATCTCGTTCACCGGGTCCACCGCGGTCGGCCGGCACGTCGGCGCGCTGGCCGGCCAGCACCTCAAGCGGGTGCACCTGGAACTGGGCGGCAACTCGGCGCTGATCGTGCTGGACGACGCGGACATCCCCGGCGCCGCCTCGGCCGGGGCGTGGGGCTCGTTCCTGCACCAGGGCCAGATCTGCATGACCACCGGCCGGCACCTCGTGCACGAGGCGGTCTACGACGACTACGTGGCCGCGCTGGCCGAGAAAGCCAGCCACCTGCCGGTCGGCGACCCGGCCTCTGGCCAGGTGGCCCTCGGCCCGATCATCGACGAGCGGCAGCGGGACAAGGTACACGCCCTGGTCACCGGCAGCGTCAACGCCGGGGCCCGGCTGGCCGCAGGCGGCCGCTACGAAGGGCTGTTCTATCAGCCGACCGTGCTGGCCGACGTCGCGCCGGCTATGCCCGCCTACGCCAGCGAGGTGTTCGGCCCGGTCGCCCCCGTGCTCCGGTTCTCCACCGCCGACGAGGCGGCCAAGCTGGCCGCCGACACCGAGTACGGGCTGTCCCTGGGCATCCTGACCCGGGACCCGCTGCGCGGCCTGGAACTGGCCCGCAAGATCCCGACTGGCATCGTGCACATCAACGACCAGACCGTGGACGACGCGCCGAACACCCCGTTCGGCGGCATCGGCGCCTCCGGCACCGGGGCCCGCTTCGGCGGCACCGCCAACCTGGACGCGTTCACCGAGACCCGCTGGGTCACGATGCGCAGCGAGATCGCCCCGTACCCGTTCTGATGCGCACACCCAGCCCTGACCGCACTCAGGTAGGCATCATCGGGGCCGGCCCGGCTGGGCTGCTGCTGTCCCACCTGCTCGCGCTGCGCGGGATCGACACCGTGCTGGTGGAGAGCCGCAGCCGCGGCTACTGCGAGGCACGGCAGCGGGCCGGGCTGCTCGAGGACGGCAGCGTGGCCCTGCTCCGCCAGGCCGGCCTGGCCGGCCGGCTGGACCAGGAGGGGCTCGAGCACGGCGGCATCTACCTCCAGTTCGCCGGGCAGCGGCAGCACATCGACTTCCGCGAGCTGACCGGCCGGACCGTCACCGTGTACGCGCAGACCGAGATCGTCAAGGACCTGATCGCGGCCCGGCTGGCGGCCGGCGCGCAGCTGCAGTTCGAGGTGTCCGGCACCGAAGTGGCGGACCTGGACTCCGGCCGCCCGGTGCTCCGCTATACCAGCGCGGACGGCGCCCGCCGCGTGGTGCGGTGCGACGTGATCGCCGGCTGCGACGGGTTCCACGGCATCAGCCGGCCCGCCATCCCGGCCGGCCAGCTGACCACCTGGCAGCGCGACTACCCGTACGCGTGGCTGGGCGTGCTGGCCGAGGTCCCGCCGTCCACCGACGAGCTCATCTACGCCCACCACCCGCGCGGTTTCGCCCTGCACAGCCTGCGCAGCCCGCAGGTCAGCCGGCTCTACCTCCAGGTCCCGGTGGATGAGGACATCGCCGGCTGGCCGGACGACCGGATCTGGGCCGAGCTGCAGACCCGGTTCGCGCTGCCCGGCTGGGAGCTGAAGGAAGGCCCCATCCTGGATAAGGCCATCACCCCGATGCGCAGCTTCGTGGCCGCGCCGATGCGCTACGGCCGGCTGTTCCTGGCCGGCGACGCCGCGCACATCGTGCCGCCCACCGGCGCCAAGGGGCTCAACCTGGCGCTGACCGACGTCGCCGTGCTAGCCGGCGCGCTGGACCGGCTGCTGAACCACGGCGACCCGGCGCTGGCCGACGGCTACTCGGCGAACAGCCTGGACCGGGTCTGGCGGCGCACCCACTTCTCCTGGTGGATGACGACCATGCTGCACACCGCGCCGGGCGGCGACCCGATGGAGACCGAACTCCAGCTGGCCCAGCTCCGCTACGTCACCACCTCGCGGGCGGCCGCCACCACCCTGGCCGAGAACTACACCGGCTACCCGGACAGCACCGGCTACCCGCCCTAGTGCGTGCCCTTGCGCGCGTACAGCGTGTCGTGCCAGGCGTGCTTGAACACCACCACGAAGTTGTCGTGGAAGTAGGTCCGCAGCGCCGGGTCCCAGGCCACCCGGCGGTAGGCGTTGTAGGACAGCCAGATGAACTGGGCTTTCTGGAACTCGTCCCGCCACAGCGCCTGCACGGCCGGCACGTCGCCCGCGCCGGTACCCGGCTTGAGCCCGTTGGAGAAGGCCAGGTCGCTGCCCAGGCCGTCGAGCAGGTGCGGGCAGTTGGCCTGGACCGGGCTGAACCGGTTGGCCATCAGCAGGTAGGAGACCTGGTCGGTGCCGACACAGGCGCCCTTCGGGATGATCCGCTCGACCTGCGCCGGAACCGGCCCGAGCGGTAGCTGCAGGTGCGCTTCATGGCTGCCCTGTTCCATCGCCAGCAGCACAATGGCCAGCCCGCCCAGCGCCGCGGCCGGCTTCCACAGCTCCCTGGCCCGGTGCTCCGGCAGCCACGACCGGCCCGCGGCGACCACGTCGAGCAGCCGGCCCAGCGGCAGCGCGATGGACAGCGCGAAGAACGGCGCCAGGAACGCGGCGAAATGGTAGTGGAACTGGTCCGGCCACAGGAACATGACCACCACCACCGCGGTGGTGGCCAGCACGAACCAGTCCAGCTGCGGCGGCGGCCGGTGGCTGAGCAGCCAGCCCGCGGCGATCAGCACCGCGACGGCCACGATGAGCAGCCCGGTGAGCACCTCGATCAGCGTCAGCGGGTGCGCGCCGAGGTGCAGGTTGATGACGCCGATCATGTTGCTCAGCCGGACGCCGAGCGGCACCCGGGTCGAGCCAGGCCCGCGGCGCCACCTGGGCCACATACAGGCTCTCGTAGAACCGCTTCGGGGCCAGCCCGGCGAACGGCAGCGTGGGCACCAGGAACCCGGCCGCGAGCCCGCCCGCGAACACCGCCAGCCGCCGGATCCGCGGCAGGAACACACAGGCGAGCACGATGACCGGGAAGATGGCCCAGACCTCGATGCAGCCCGCGAAGCCGAACGCCGCACCGCCCGCCAGCAGCCGCTTCCGGCTGCTGGTCAGCCGGTCGCCGTCGAACAGGGCCAGGGCGCCGAGCAGGCAGAACAGCACCAGCCACGGCTCGACCAGGATGGTCCGGGCGGTGTAGACGCTGTCCGGGTAGACCGCGATGATCCCGCAGGTCACGATCACCACCAGCAGGCCGCGATGCCGGACCAGCAGGCCGGCCAGCGCCACGCCGGCCGTGCTGGCCAGCGTGGTCAGCACCCGGCCGGTGGCCATCGCGGTCGCGGTGCCGGTGATCTTGGACAGCAGCGCCGCGGGCACCATCAGCAGGGTGATCCCGGGCGGCTGGACCAGGATGAACGTCTTGTAGGGCAGCAGCCCGTGCACCAGCATGACGGCGCTGCCGAAGTAGGGGCCGTCGTCGTACTCGGTGACGCCCATCAGGTAGCCGGGGCGGCTGAGCAGCAGCAGCCGCAGTGCCAGGGCCAGCAGGGTGCACACCACGATGGCCAGGTTGACCGGCGCCAGCCAGCCGCCCCGGCCTCCTGGCGGCGCCGCCGCGCCGCTCGGTGACCTTCCGGATGCCCCGTCCGGGACCGGCCTGGCAATCGTTCCGCTCACAGCTGGTTTGCTCCCTCAGCCCTTCTCGCCGGTACCACGCCGCACCGCGCTGTCGCGCGGCACCGCATCAGTGACCACACTGCAAGTGATGAACCGCACTGGAATTGTGAAGCGCACGGGGCTGTGCACTGCAGGGGCCGAGATCGGGTGCCCCCGGCGAGACTCAGCGTGCGCGAAGCGGCCGCCCCTGGCGACCGCCACCAGATGTTACCGGATGACAAAGCCGCGCAAGGGCGCTGCTAAACCTTTCATATCGTGCCCATCACTCGCAGTCCTGGCTTTTCCGGGTAATCCGGGCACCGCGCCTGAGTGCCGCCCGGTCACCCGTCTGTGTCCCCGGTCCCACCGGAAACGCACTGGTCACGCGCTGATCAGCGGAGAATCCCCGGCCTGGCCGGCCGCCCGGCCCGGGCAGGCCAGGACCCGGTCGGCCGCGAGCCGCGGCGGTTTAGTGAAGTTTGCGTAACAACCCGCCAGGCGCGCCTCCCGGGCGTGCCGCTCGCACTCTTCCCATGCTGACCCGTACCGGGGCACCGCGCGATGGAGCGGCACCCACCTCCGCTGTGGGCCTGGGCCTACCCTGGCGGGCGGGCCGGCCACCCCGGGCCCAGGTCACAGCTTGCTAACAGGAAATCTTCCTAAAAGCCCGGCAGCACCCGGTCCGCGAACGCCGGCCTATCGTGGGGACCGTGCGTGTGCTCCGGGGCTCCATGACGCTGCGCCGGATGAATGCGTACCGGCTGGTGCTGGCCGCCGCCGCGGTGACCGTCTTCGTCACCGCCGCGCTGGCTACCGCGCTGGCCTCGTTCGCCGGGGCGGCGCTGCCCCAGGCCGCGCACCGTGAGCTGGCCGCCGCGCCGGGCACCGCGCTGGACATCAGCGGCTCGGTGACCGGTGGCCAGGCGGCCGCGTACCAGGACGGCGTGCGGGCCGCGATCCGGGCCCGGCTGCCCGGCCTCCCCGTCACCGTGCACCAGGCGGTGTGGTCGGATCCGCTCCGGCTGGCCGCGGCCGGCAGGCCCTGGCCCGGCTGACCGGCAAGGGCAATGTGCTGCTCACCCAGGCCGCTGCGTTCGGCGCCATCGCGTCGCACGCCGTGCTGGTGGCCGGGCACTGGCCCGCCTCGCCCCGCCCGGGCCAGCCGGTCCAGGCGGCGCTGCCGCAGGCCGCGGCGCTGCTCGCGCACCTGTCCCCCGGCGCCCGGCTGCAGACCAGGGACCAGGTGTCCGGCCGGCAGGCCGACTTCCTGGTCACCGGGATCTTCCGGCCGCGGACCGGCTCGCCGACCGCGGCCGGCTACTGGGCGCTGAACACGGTCGGGGCCAGCGGGACCAGCACCGCCGGGGGGTTCACCACGCTCGGGCCGCTGGCCGTGAGCCCGGCCGCGTTCGCTGGCCCGCTGACCGTCAACGCGGCCAGCTGGGTGGCGGAGCCCGACACCTGGCGGATCCCGGTCGGCGAGCTGACCGCCACCGCGACCCGGGCGGCGGCGCTGCGCCAGGCGCTGGCCAACTCCAGCGCGCTGCCCAGCCTCCAGGTCAGCACGAACCTCCCCGCCGTGCTCGACGCGGCCGCGGCCAGCCTGGCGGTGGCCCGGTCGCTGCTCGTCATCGGCGCCCTCGAGCTCGCGCTGGTGGCCGCGGCCGCGCTCGCCACCGCCGCGGCCTACCTGGCCGACCAGCGGGAAAGCGAAGCGGCCCTGCTCGCCTCGCGGGGCACCGCGCGGGCCCAGCTGGCCCGGCTGAACGCGGCCGAGGCGGTCATCCTGTGCCTGATCGCCACCGCGGCCGGCGGGCTGGCCAGCAGCCGGCTGGCTACGGTGCTGGCCTCGGCCGGGCCGCTGCGCGCGGCCGGGCTGCGGCTGCCCGCGTTCCCACCCGGCGCCTGGCTGGCGCTGGCCGTGACCGCGGCCGGGTCCATCCTCGTGCTGCTCTGGCCCACGCTGCGCACGCTGGCCCCGGGCATCGCGCGGCAGCGCCGCGGCCGCCAGGCGGCGGTCTCCGGCATCGCCCGGGCCGGCGCCGATCTGGCCCTGATCGCGCTGGCCGTGCTCGCGGGCTGGCAGCTCCGGCACTACTCGGCCGTGGTCACCTCGGCCAATGGCCCCGGCGGCGTCGACCCGGTGCTGGTCCTGGCCCCGGCGCTGGCGCTGGCCGGTGGCACCGCGCTGACGCTGCGCGTGCTGCCGCCGGCCGCCCGGGCCGCGGACCGGCTGGCCTCCCGCGGGCGGCGGCTGTCCCCCGCGCTGAGCTGCTGGCAGCTCAGCCGGCGGCCGCTCAGCCAGGCGGCCGGCGCACTGCTCATCGTGCTGGCCGTGGCCACCGGGACGCTGGCGCTGTCCCAGCACCGGAGCTGGGCCCGGTCCGCCGCGGACCAGGCCTCGTTCAGCGCGGGCGCGGACACCCGGGTCAACCTGGCCAGCCCGCTGGGGGCCAGCACGGCCGGGCTGGCCGCCTGGCCCGGGGTCCGCGGCGCTACCCCGGTAGCCACGCTGACCGGCAGCGGCACCGGCGAGACCCTCGCATTGAACGCCAGCAGCGCGGCCGGTGTCGTCCTGCTGCGCGCGGACCAGTCGGCGAAACCCGCTGCCGCGTTGTTCCGGGCCATCGAGCCCGCCGGTCATCAGCCCGGCGTCGTGCTGCCCGGCCACCCGGCCGCGGTGCAGCTCGACGCCAGCCTGGGGCCGGCCTCGCTGCGGCTGGCCCCGGCCGCGGTGACGCTGTCGGTGCAGGACGCCGACGGTGACGTGTACCAGGTGAACGCGGGCACGCTGGTAGCGGACGGCCGCCCGCACCTGCTCACCGCCCGGCTTGGCACCGGCCCGCGGCATGGCCAGGTCATCGCCCCGCTGCGGCTGGTGGGGATCAGCGCCAGCTACCAGCTGCTGCCCGGCGCAGCCACGTCCGACGCGGTGCTGCAGGTGCTGCGGATCGGCGCGGCCGGCGGGACGGCCACGGCCGTCCCGGGCAGCGCGCTCAGTAGCTGGGGGGCCGGCGTCGCCTCCCCCGAGCTGGCCGCGCTCCGCCCGCTGGCGGGCCAGGTGGCCGGCCCGTCCGGGCTGCCGCAGCGGCTGGCCTGGCAGCGTTCCGGCCCCCAGCAGCTGCTGACCTTCACCCCTGGCTACGGGCAGGCGCTGCCGGCCAACCGGGGCCAGCCGCTGCTGCCGATCTTCGGCCAGCTGACGCTGACCGCGGCCGCGCCCACCGCGGCCGCCATCCCGGCCATCGCCACCCAGTCCTTCCTGGCCGCCAGCAACACCGGCGTCGGCGCCACCGTTGACGACAGCGTGAACGGGCTGACCGTCGCGGTGCACATCGTCGCGGCGGTGCACTCGTTCCCCACCGTGACCTCCGGCGGGGCGCTCATCCTCGATCTGGCCGCGGTTCAGCAGGCCCTGCTCAGCCGGGGCCTGCCACCGGCCCCGGCGACCAGCTGGTGGCTGGCCACTCCGGGCGGGACGCCATCCGGGCTGGCCGGGGTGCTGCCCGCCGGGTCGTCGCTGACCAGCCGGGACCAGCTGGCCGCGGGCCTGCTCGGCAACGCGCTGTCCGCGACGCCGCAGCAGGCCGTGCTGGCCGTAGCCATCGCGGCCGCGCTGCTGGCCATCGCGGGCTTCTTCGTCAGCATCGCGGCCAACGTGGCCCAGCGGCGGCAGGAGAGCGCGCTGCTGGCCGCGCTCGGGGTGACCCAGCGGTCCCAGGCCGGCCAGCTGTGCACCCAGGAGCTCATGCTCAGCCTGCCGGCCGCGCTGGCCGGGCTGCTGCTTGGCGGCGTGCTCACCATCCTGCTGGTCCCGGCGGTCACCCTGACCCCGGCCGCCACCACGCCAATGCCGCCCGCGCTCACCACGTTCGCCTGGGCCCAGGCGCTCGGCCTGGCCGCCCTGGTGGTGCTGCTCCCGGTGCTGGTGGCCGCGGCGACCGCGGCGCGTATCCCCGACCCGGCCGCCACCCTGCGTACCGCGGAGTCGGCATGACCCCGCCGCCAGCCTTCCGGAGGCGCAAGGGAATAGAGCGCAAAATAACACTTCTCTTCGGGACCGCCGTCGCGAGCTACCTGACGCTGGCCGTCCTGGTGCTCGGCAGCACGTTCATCGCGATGGCCGGCCCGCGGCAGAGCCTGCACATCCAGACCCAGGCGCTGCAGGACCAGCTGCGGACCGTGCCGCCGGTGGACACCGCGGTGCTGGCCACCGCCGACTGGAACGCCTTCACCTCCTCGCTGGCCGGGGTCAACGGGGTCGCCCCGCTGCTCTACTCGACCCAGCTCGGCACGGTCCGCGGCCAGCTGGCCAACGGCTTCGCCGGGGCCGGGCTGCCGCTGTCCGCACCGCACACCGACTGGGTCAGCATGACCACGCATATCGAGCAGCTGAGCTCGGTGCCGTCCGGGCCCAACTCGACCGTGGCGCAGAAGCTGGAGCTGATCTACCGTGACCCGCTCGCCCGCAATGCGGCGCTGGTGGCCGGCCAGTACCCCGGCCCGGGCATCCCCCGGCGCGGGCCGCCCGGCATCGCGCTCACCCAGCCGACCGCCCGGGAACTGAACGCGCACGTCGGGACCCGGCTGAAGATCGGCACGGCCAGTACACCGCTCACCCTGGTGGTGACCGGGATCGTCCGGGCGCGGCAGGATAATTCCGCGTTCTGGACCGCCGATCCCACCGCGGCCCAGCCGGTCGAGGAGCATCCGCAGAACGCTGCGCCGTACTGGGTGAGCGGCGCGTTCGTCGGGCCGGCCGAGCTGGGCCAGCTGCAGGACCTGTTCGGCTCGCTGGGCATCAGCCTGCAGTGGGCGTTCCCGCTCACGCTGACCGGGGTGCGCGCCGACCAGGCGGCTGGGCTGCAGGGCCGGCTGGGCAAGGTCAGCGCGCAGGCGCCGGCGCTGCAGGGTGCGCTGGCCCCGGCCAACACCACGATCGTGGTGTCCAGCGCCCTGGGCCCCATCCTGGGCGGTTTCCTCAGCACCGCGGCGGAGGTCAACTCCGTGCTGTCGCTGCTGTTCGCGAGCCTGGCCGCGACCGGGGTGGTGGTCATCCTGCTGGCCGCGTGGATGCTGGCCCAGCGCCGGTCGGCTGAGTTCACCGTGCTGCGGGCCCGCGGCGGCACCGTCCGCCAGCTGGCCGTGCGCACGCTGCGCGGCACGGTGGCCGTGTGCGGGCCGGCCGCCCTGGTCGCGGCGGCGCTGGGCATCCTGGTCACCCCCGGCGAGCCGGCCCCGGCCAGCTGGTGGCTGGCCGGGCTCGCCCTAGTCACCGCGATCTTCGGGCCACCGCTGGCGGTGGCCTGGCAGCACCGGGTGGTCCGGCCGGAGCACCCGGGCCACGCGGCCCGGTCCGGGCGGCCCGCGCGGGGTCAGCCAGCACTGGGCCGGCGCGGCCGCCGGGCCCGCCGCCTAGTGGCCGAGCTAGCGCTGTGCGCGGCCGCCGTGGGCGGCCTGGTCGTGCTGCGCGCGCAGGGCTCCACCGCTGGGGCCGCTACGGCTGGCGGCGGACTTGATCTGTACACCAGCCTGGCGCCGGTCCTGGTCGCGGTGCCCGCCGTGCTGCTGGCCATGCGGCTGTGCCCGCTCGCGGTGCGCGGCCTGCTCCGGCTGTCCACCCGCCGCGGCGGCCCGGTCCGCTTCCTCGGCCTGGCCCAGGCCGCCCGCGCCCCGGCGACCACCATCCTGCCGCTGTTCGCGGTGGTGCTGGCGCTCACCCTGGCCGCGTTCACCGGCATGCTCCGGGACGCGGTCAGCCGGGGCCAGACCGCCGCCTCGTGGCGGGCCACCGGGGCCGATGCGGTACTCAACGCCGAGCTGTCCAGCACCCCCATCAGCCCGGCCGCGCAGCGCGCCGCGGCGGTTGTGCCCGGCGTCCAGCACGCCGCCGCCAGCCAGGTCACCCGGTGGGCGCTGCCCGGCCGCGGCCAGCTCAGCGTCGTCGCGGTCGATCCGGCCAGCTATCCGGCCCTGCTGGCCAGCACGCCGTGGCCGGCGCTGCGGCCCAGCCAGCTAGCCGTGCTGACCGGGCCGCGGCCGGGGCCCGGCCAGCCGGTGCCGGTGCTCGCCTCGCCCGCGGCGGCCGCCGCGCTGCGCGGCAGCCCCGGCCGGCTCAGCGCGATCCAGGGCACGATCACCTCCGGCCCGCTGACCGTGCACGTCGCCGGGGCGATCTCGGGCACGCCCGCGCTGCCGGGCGGCGGCGCGTTCGTCATCCTGCCGCTGCGCGCCGCGCCGGGCGCCACGGCCACCGCCGCGGCCCCGGCCAACCTGCTGCTGCTGGGCGGCGGCGGGATCGACGGGCCGGCCCTGCACACGGTGGCCCGGCGGCTGGCCCCCGGCGCGGCCGTCACGCTGCGCTCGGACGTGCTGGCCAGCCTGGCCGGCGCGCCGCTGCAGCACGGCGCGTACGTCATGTTCGCCGTGGTGCTCGGCGCGGCCGCGGCGTTCGGGCTGGCCGCGCTGCTGGCCGACCTGGCTCTCGGCGCGGCGGACCGGCATCAGACCCTGGCCCGGCTGGCCACCATGGGGGTGGACGCCGGGCAGGCCAGGCGGCTGGTCCTGGTGGAAAAGGCGCCCGCGCTGCTGGCCGCCGCGGTGGCCGGCACGGCGTGCGCGCTGGTGCTGCCCGCGCTGACCGCCAGCGCGCTCAACCTGTCCGTGTTCACCGGGGCCGGGTACCCGGTCCCGGTCCGTGCCGACTGGGCGGCCCTGGCCATCCCGGTGGCCGGGCTGCTGCTGGCGGCCGCGATCGCTGCCGCGGCGGCCGCGCGCACCTGGCGCGGCACCGGCGTGGCCGGGGCGTTGCGTATTGAAGGCTGAGCAAGCCATGGAGAGGAGCTGGTCATGAAAGCCGGAACCGCCGCTGACCCGTTGATCGCCTGTGACCGGCTGGTCCGCATCTACACAGCGGAAGGCATCGAGGTCCAGGCGCTGCAGGGGCTCGACATGGCCGTGGCCGATGGCGAGCTGACCGCGATGGTGGGCGCGTCGGGCAGCGGCAAGTCGACGCTGATGAACATCCTGGCCGGGCTGGACACCCCGACCGCGGGCTCGGTCCGGGTGGCCGGGCACGACCTCGGCTCGATGAACGGGCGGCAGCGGCTGGCCTACCGGCGCCGCGTGGTCGGCTTCGTCTGGCAGCAGACCTCGCGGAACCTGCTGCCGTACCTCACCGCCGCGCAGAACGTGGACCTGCCGATGCGGCTGGCCGGGGCGGCCCGGGGGCAGCGCCGCGGCCGGGCCAGCGAACTGCTCGGCGTGCTCGGGGTGGCGCACTGCGCGGACCGCTCCCCCGGCCAGATGTCCGGCGGTGAGCAGCAGCGCGCCGCGATCGCGGTGGCGCTGGCCAACGAGCCCAGGGTGCTGCTGGCCGACGAGCCGACCGGCGAGCTGGACAGCGCGACCGCGGCCGACGTGTTCGGCGCGCTGCAGACGGCGAACACCGAGCTGGGGGCGACCGTGCTGGTCGTCACCCACGACCCGGCGGTCTCCTCGATGGTGCGCCGGGTCATCGCCATCCGGGACGGCCGGACCAGCACTGAGACGCTGCGGCACGAGACCACCGACGCCGAGGGACGGCGGTCCCAGCACGCGGTGGAGTACGCCGTGCTGGACCGGGCCGGGCGGCTGCAACTGCCTCAGGACATGACCGAGCCGCTCGGCATGCGGGACCGGGTCCGGCTGGAAGCGCTGCCCGGGCACATCGGCGTCTGGCCGGACCAGCGCCGCGGGGAAGGTTCCGCGGCCCAGCCGCCCGCCGGGGCACAGCCCGCGGCCCAGCCGCCCGGGGATTAGTGCGTGTCTCGGCTGACTGGCCGGCCAAGCGAAGGGGCCCCGGACCAAGATGGTCTGAGGCCTCTCTGCGTGCCTGTCGGATTAGGCAGGGGCCGTTCGTTGCGATGGTGGAGGGTTGCTGCAGGAGCCGCCCGGCACAAGGAGGAGCCATGACCGAGTACCTCATCGCCTTCAACGGCGAGTGGGTTCCCGACCTCACGCTCGGGGAGCTGCGCGAGAAGTCCAAGACCACCCGGGCGCTGATCTCCGAGATGAAGGCCGCCGGGGTCTTCGTCTACAGCAACGGCGGCCTGGTCCCGGAGACGCCCGTGTTCAGCGTGGACGCCTCCAGCGGTGAGCCGCTGTTCACGGACGGCCCGTACGTCGAGACCAAGGAGCACCTCGGCGGCTTCCTCGTCGTCAACGTGCCCGACGAAGCGTCGGCCCGGCACTGGGCGGGCAGGGTCGCGGTGGCGTGCGGCTGGCCGCAGGAGGTGCGGCCCTTCCCGGATCGTGACCGGTTCGTCGAGGCCGAGGCGTAGCAGCGAAGGGCCCCCGGGCTCGTGCGGCAGCGCATTCCAAACGCCGCTGAGTTATAGGGCGGCGGGGCTGGCCGACGACCGGGCCACCAGGCCGGTTGACCAGGCGTTACATGGTCATCACGGAGCGTGATACTTTCGAACCTCACCGGGGCTGTCAGGGGCCCGCGCATGGGGGGGTTATTCATGATCAACCGTAAAGTCATGGGTGCAGCCGGAGCCGCAGCCGTCCTCGGAGCCGGGGCGTTCATGGTCCCGGCTGCCGCCAGCGCGCACCAGGCGCGCACCCACACGCTGACGTTCGTCTCGGTCACCAAGAGCAACCACACGTTCTCCCGGACCACGGGCGCGTCCCAGAACACCGACAT
This sequence comes from uncultured Actinomycetes bacterium, assembly GCA_963717125.1. Lineage (GTDB taxonomy): Bacteria > Actinomycetota > Actinomycetes > Streptosporangiales > Streptosporangiaceae > RYN-230. The sequence continues at coordinate 284,886 of CAVQVG010000006.1, read as the reverse complement.
GAAGGCGGGCAAGGTGGTCGGGTACGACGAGCTGTACTACCGGGTCGTCTCGAAGACCGCCGCCGTCTTCTGGAACACGGTTGAACACCAGCGGAGGCTTCCTGTACCTGGGCGGGCACGTGAACATCAATACCGACCAGCTCATCGGCCCAGGCAGGGTGACCGGCGGCAGCGGCAAACTCAGGGGGGCCCGGGGGACGTTCACCGCTAAGCCGCTGAACAAGTCAGGGTCCCGCACGGCGGTGGTGATCACTTACCGCAGCAGTCGCGCCTAACGTACGTCCAGGCCGGTGACGGCGCGGCTGATGATCATGCGCTGGATCTCCGACGTGCCCTCGAAGATGGTGAAGATCTTCGCGTCGCGGTGCCAGCGCTCCACTGGGAAGTCCCGGGTGTAGCCGTTGCCGCCGAGGATCTGGATGGCCTGATCGGTCACCCGGACCGCGGTCTCGCTCGCGACCAGCTTGGAGATCGAACCCTCGGCGTGGTCCAGGGCCAGCCCCTGCCGGGCCATCCAGGCCGCCCGCCAGGTCAGCAGCCGGGCCGCGTCCACTCCCGCCTGCATGTCGGCCAGCATGAAGCCGACGGCCTGGTTCTGCCCGATCGGCCGGTCGAACTGGACCCGCTGGGTGGCGTAGTCGCGGGCGTATTCGAGGGCGGCCCGGGCCACGCCGACCGCCATCGCGGCCACGCTCGGCCGGGACGCCTCGAACGTCTTCATCGCGGCCTGCTCGCCACCGCGGCCGCCGGCCCGGACCCGGGCCAGCCGCTTGTCCAGCCGGTCCTTCCCGCCGACCAGGCAGCGGCCGGGCACCCGCACCCCGTCCAGCACCACCTCGGCGGTGTGCGAGGCCCGGACGCCGAGCTTGCGGAATTTCTGGCCCTGGCTGAGCCCGGCCGAGCCGGGCGGCACGATGAAGCTGGCCTGCCCCCGGGTACCCAGGCCGGGCTCGACCGACGCCACCACCACGTGCACGTTGGCGATGCCGCCGTTGGTGGCCCAGGCCTTGGTGCCGGTGAGCTCCCACTCGTCGGTGGCCTCGTGGTAGGTGGCCCGGGTCCGGATCGAGCCCACGTCGCTGCCCGCGTTGGGCTCGGAGGCGCAGAACGCGCCCAGCTTGACGTCCCCGGGCTCGCCGAACATCTCCGGCATCCACTCGCCGATCTGCTCCGGGGTGCCGTTGCTGGCCACCGCGACCGCGGCCAGGGTGCTGCCGACCAGGGACAGCGCGATGCCCGCGTCGCCCCAGAACAGCTCCTCGAAGGCGATCGGGATGCCCAGCCCGCTGGGCTCCAGCCACTGGCTGCTGAAGAAGTCCAGCGAGTACAGCCCGATCTTGGCCGCCTGCTCCAGGATGGGCCAGGGGGTCTCTTCCCGCTCGTCCCACTCGGCCGCGGCGGGCCGGATCACGTCGTCCGCGAACCCGTGCACCCAGCTGCGCATCTCGCGCAGGTCAGGCCCAGGTTCCAGGGAAAATCCGGCAGGGGCATCTGGGGTGCTGCTCATGCTGCTCCTCGGGGGTACCGGGCCGTCCCGAACATATGTTACTGAAGAGTAGCACGGCCTTAGTTACCCGCGAGTAGGAGACTGCGGAAGTGATCTATTCGCTGTCGTGCCGGTCCAGGAACTCGTACACGTCCGCTTCGTCCACGCCCGGGAAGATACCAGTCGGTAGCGCGGACAGGATGTGCGAATGCGCCCGGGCCGATGGCCAGGCCATGCCCTCCCAGCGGGCGGCCAGGCTGGCCGGGGGGCGCTGGCAGCAGTCCCCGTCGGGACAGCGGGACAGCATCCGCTTGCCGGTGTCCCGGCCGCGGAACCACCGCGAGTTCTCGTACGGCGTGCCCAGGGTGATGGCCATCCCGTGCTCCCGGCCCGGGTCGATGTGGGCCACGCACCAGAACGTTCCGGCCGGCGTGTCGGAGTACTGGTGGTACGGGGAGAACCGGTCGGCCGAGCCGAACACCTGGCGGCCGGACCACTTCCGGCACATCCGCTGTCCCTCGATCGCCCCGGTGGCGTCGGCGGGCAGCACCAGGCCGTCGTTCTCATATGCCTTGTAGATGATGCCGCTCTCGTCGTTCTTCACGAAGTGGCAGGTCAGGTCCAGATGATGAGTGGCCAGGTTGGTGAACCGGTGGGCCGCCATCTCGTACGAGACGGAGTAGACGTCGCGCAGGTCCTCGACCGACAGGTCGCGCGCCTCCTTGGCCTCGGCCAGGAACCGGCCGGCCGACCCTTCCGGGACCAGCACCGCGGCCGCGAAGTAGTTCGCCTCCACCCGCTGGCGGAGGAAGTCGGCGAAGTCCCGCGGCGCGGCGTGGCCCAGCACGAAGTGCCCGAGCGTCTGCAGCAGGATGGTCCGCGGCGAGTGCATGCCCATGGATTCCTGCTTCAGGTAGATCCGCCGGTGCCGCAGGTCGGTGACGGAACGGACGGTGCGTGGCAGGTCCTGGGCGTACCGCACGGCGAAACCGTGGTGGCTCACGATGGCCAGCAGCGCACCCTGGGACAGGGCGCCGCCGCGGTAACTGACCGCCGCCAGGGCCTCGGCCGCGGCCTGCTCGATGGGCGCGAAGTAGTTGCCCCGCTCCCGCATCGCCTCGCGCAGCCCGGCGTTGGCCACCCGCGCCTCCTCCGGGGTGGCGGTCGGGCGGGTGTGCTGCCGGCGCAGCTCGGTATACAGCGCGAGCAGGTGCTCCAGCACGTCGGTGGGCACCCTGGCGCCCACCTTGAGCGGCGCCAGGCCGAGCTCAGCGTAGACCGGGTCGCGCTGCGCCTCGTCCAGCGCGATCTCCAGCTGGGCCCGGCGGCTCGGCGGCTGGTGCCGGAGCAACTCCTCGGCCGGCACGGAAAGCGCCCCGGCCAGCGCGTCGATGAGGGACAGCTTCGGTTCCCGGTGGCCGTTCTCCAGCAGGGACAGCGCGGACGGGGCCCGGCCGACCCGGTCACCCAGCTCGGCCAGGGTGATGCCACGGGCGCGCCGCAGGTGGCGCAGCCGCTGGCCGAATGTTGCAAGGTCTAGACCACTTGACGTCAACGTTGACGACTTTTTCTCAAGGAAGTCTGTCACATCTTCATGCTAGATGAAATTTGTTAATTCTTCAGGACGTTCCGCCCTAGCTTTGCCCAGCCATTGCCCGCACGCTCGAACTATCACCCAGGGGACGGCAGACGTCAGGAGGACCAGTGAACGAGAGTCGCCTCGAGGGCACCGCGAACGGCAGCACCGGGCAGGCCAGCGTGGCCGAGCCGAGCCCGGCGAAGCAGCAGGCCACGGCACTGCGGCGGCAGTGGGCCACCGATCCGCGGTGGCGCGGCACGGAGCGCAGCTACACCGCCGATGACGTGGTTCGGCTGCGCGGCTCGGTGCAGGAAGACCGGACGCTGGCCCGGCTGGGCGCGCAGCGGCTGTGGGCCCTGCTGCACGAGGAGGACTTCGTCGCCGCGCTCGGCGCGCTGACCGGCAACCAGGCCGTGCAGCAGGTGCGGGCCGGCCTGCAGGCCATCTACCTGTCCGGCTGGCAGGTGGCCGCGGACGCCAACCTGGCCGCGGAGACCTACCCGGATCAGAGCCTGTACCCGGTCAACTCGGTTCCCCAGGTGGTGCGCCGGATCAACAACGCGCTGCTGCGCGCGGACCAGATCAGCTGGGCCGAGTCCGACGGCAGTGACCGGCGGTACTGGCTGGCCCCGATCGTGGCCGACGCGGAGGCCGGCTTCGGCGGCGTGCTGAACGCGTTCGAGCTGATGAAGTCCATGATCGCGGCGGGCGCGGCCGGGGTGCACTGGGAGGACCAGCTAGCCTCCGAGAAGAAGTGCGGCCACCTCGGCGGGAAGGTGCTGATCCCGACCGGGCAGCACATCCGGACGCTGAACGCGGCCCGGCTGGCCGCCGACGTCTGCGATGTGCCGAGCCTGGTCATCGCGCGGACCGACGCACACTCCGCCACGCTGATCACCAGCGATGTGGACGAGCGCGACCAGCCGTTCATCACCGGCGAGCGGACCGCCGAGGGCTTCTACCGGGTGCGCAACGGGATGGCCGCGTGCGTCGCCCGCGGCCTGGCCTACGCGCCGTATTCCGACCTGATCTGGATGGAGACCTCCACCCCGGATCTCGGCGAGGCGCGCGAGTTCGCCGAGGCGATCAAGGCGGAGTACCCGGACCAGATGCTCGCCTACAACTGCTCGCCGTCGTTCAACTGGCACCGGCACCTGGACGACGGGACCATCGAGAAGTTCCAGCGTGAGCTGGGCCAGCTGGGCTACAAGTTCCAGTTCATCACGCTGGCCGGCTTCCACGCCCTGAACTACTCGATGTTCGACCTGGCGCAGGGCTACGCCGCGGAGGGCATGCCCGCCTACGTGCGGCTGCAGGACGCGGAGTTCGGCGCCGAGGGCCGCGGCTACACCGCCACCCGGCACCAGCGGGAGGTCGGCACCGGCTACTTCGACCTGGTCACCTCGGCCATCACACCGCAGGCGTCCACCGTCGCGCTGACCGGGTCCACCGAGAGCGAGCAGTTCACCGCGGCACACTGACCCTCGTGCGGCTGTCCTGGCCTGGGCGGCGCAGCCCAGGCCAGGACAGCGGAAGGCCAGGCAGCGGAGGGTCAGGACAGCAGCCGGGTCAGGACAGCAGCCGGGTCGGGGTGGGCAGGCCGGGCGCTTCGTCGTCGTCGCCGCCCCGGCCGCTGTCCAGGCCGAGGTCGGCGGCGCTGGCCGGCCGCCACCGCGAGGGGACGAACGCCGGGCAGATCATGACCATGCCGAGCAGCGCCAGCACGCCGTCGGTCAGCAACATGTGCAGCCCGGACGCGACCGGGCCGGTGCGCAGCGGCATGACCCGGGTGGCGAGCTGGGTGCTCACCCCCAGCAGCCCAGTCCAGGCCAGCAGGGCCAGTCCGGGCAGCGCGGTGCTCACCGGGGAAACCGGCGCCACCAGCAGGATGCCGAGGAACAGCCCGGTGAGCAGCAGCGCCCCGAGCGCGCTGAGCCCGGTGATGCTGGTCACACTGGTACCCGAGGCCGACAGCGCGGTCATCTTGGCCACGCCCCAGCCGCCGCCTAGGAAGATCGCCGCTGCCAGACCGATGGCCAGGCCCAGGCCGGTCAGGTGTCGCAGCATCTGATCACCAACCTTCAGCTGCCGGTTTAGCTGCGGATCACGGCGAACGACTCTACTTGACCATCTCGTGACCAGCGTCCCGGACGGCTATTCCCAGCCGCCACGCCAGCCTCATCCGCGACACCGGCCCGGGCAGGCAGTCCCCGTCCCGGCAGCGGCGAAACCTCCCCGGCGCGGAAATCTCAGTGCCCCCTCAGGCCGTCTCCCCTACCCTGGCCCGCGTGCATGTGGACAGAGTCTTCCGGGGGATCGGCTCCTTCTCCGTAAAATTCCGCTGGTTCATCATCGCTGCCTGGGTGATCACGGCCGTGGCCGTGCCGCGGTTCCTGCCCTCGCTGGCCAGCGTGACCCAGGGCAACAACGCCAACTTCCTGCCCGCGAGCGCGCCCAGCGAGCACGCCGTCACGCTGGCCAAGCCGTTCGGCGAGTCGGCCGCGGTGCCGGTGCTGGTGCTGGCCGCGCGGAGCAGCGGCCCGCTGACCGGGGCCGACCAGGCCTGGCTGGCCAGCCTGGACACGAAGCTGCACCAGGTGAAGACGGTCACCCTGGTGCGCGATCTCGGCGTCTCGACGAATGGGCACGCCGCCCAGATCGAGGTGCTCTCCAATGTCTCCCAGGGCAACTCGCCCGCGGTGACCAACCTGGTCGACCAGTTGCGCTCGGCCATCACCCGGACCGGCCCGCCGTCCGGCCTGTCCGTGCACCTAGCCGGGGCCATCCCGATCGCCGTTGACCAGCAGAAGCAGACCGGGAACACCGGAAGCCAGATCCAGGGCCTGTCGGTGCTGTTCATCATCGTCCTGCTGCTGCTGATCTTCCGGGCCGCGCTGGCCCCGCTGATCACGCTGATCCCGGCGTTCCTGGCCATCACCATCGCCGGCCCGCTGGTCGCGGAGGCGGCCCAGGCCGGGCTGAAGGTCTCCCAGCTGGCCCAGATCCTGCTGATCGTGCTGGTGCTGGGCGCGGGCACGGACTACGGGCTGTTCCTCGTGTTCCGGGTCCGCGAGCAGCTGCGGGCCGGCCTGGAGCCCAGGGAGGCGGTGATCACCTCGCTGACCCGGGTCGGTGAGTCGATCACGTTCTCCGCCGCCACCGTGATCGCGGCGCTGCTGTCGCTGCTGGTGGCCACGTTCCAGATCTACTCGACGCTGGGCATCCCGCTGGCCATCGGCATCGGGGTCATGCTGCTGGCCGGGCTGACCCTGCTGCCCGCGCTGCTGGCCGTGTTCGGCCGGGCCGCGTTCTGGCCGAGCAAGACCCGGGGGGGCACCGGCAAGATCGGGGTGTGGGGCCGGGTGGCCGGGCGGATCACCCAGCATCCCGCGGTGATCCTGTGCATCGGGCTGGTCGTCTTCGGCGCGCTGGCGGTCGCCTCGCTCGGCTACAAGGGCGCGGGCTTCGGCGGCGAGACCAACGCCCCCGCGCACAGCGACTCGGCCGCCGGGCAGGCACTGCTGACCAAGTATTTCCCGAGCAGCTCGGCCAACCCGACGAACATCATCTTCAAGCTGAAGCAGCCCGCCTGGGAGGACCCGGCTGTGCTGAACAAGGCCAGCCAGGAGCTGTCCGGCAGCGGGCTGTTCACCAAGATCGCTGGGCCGCTGGACCCGACTGGCTTCGAGCTGACCCCAGCGCAGTACACGGCGCTGCACAGATTGCTCGGGCCAGCCGGGGCGCTGCCACCGGTGCCGCCCGCCTCGCTGAAGATCCCGGCCGCGGGATACCAGCTGTACCGGGCGACCGCGCAGTACGTGAGCCCGGACGGCCGCACGGTACAGTTCGGCACCGGGCTGAAGGCCGGTGACGCGGCCAGCACGTCGGCCCTGGACGCGGTGCCGTCCATCCGGGCCGAAACCACGCGGGTGCAGCACGATATCGGCGCGGTCGACTCAGGGGTGGGCGGCGAGGCGCCGGCCCTGTATGACGTCAGCAGCATCTCGAACAGCGACCTGTCCCGGGTCATCCCGGTCGCGATCCTGGTCATCGGCGTGCTGCTGGCCCTGGTCATGCGGAGCCTGGTCGCCCCGCTGTACCTGATCGCCTCGGTCGGCCTGTCCTACCTCGCCGCGATGGGCCTGGCCGTGCTGCTGTTCATCGACATCGGCGGGTCAGCCGGGCTGACCTTCATCCTGCCGTTCCTGATGTTCATCTTCTTGCTGGCCCTGGGCGAGGACTACAACATCCTGGTGATGACCCGGATCCGGGAGGAAGCCAGGCAGCTCTCGCTGCGCGAGGCGGTCCACCGCGCGCTGGAAGCCACCGGCACCACGGTGACCTCGGCGGGACTGGTGCTGGCCGGCACGTTCGGCGTATTCGCCCTGGTCGGGGCCCGCACCTCGGGCGGCAGCCAGTTCGTGAACCTGGCCGTCGGCCTCTCCCTGGGCATCCTGATGGACACGTTCCTGGTGCGCACCCTGCTGGTGCCCTCGACCGTGCTGCTGCTGGGCCGGTGGAACTGGTGGCCGTCCCGGATGAGCCGCCCCACGACCGGTGTGCCCGCGGTGACGCCACCCCGGGAAACCGACGAGGCTCCCGTCTGAGCACCGGCGGAGGCGCTACGACGCGGCGGGTTCCTGCGTCGGCTCGTCCGCGAGCGCGTCGACGGCCCCGGCCAGGTCGGCCAGCGCGGGCAGCGCCTCTTCCAGCGTGCTCCGGCTGGCGTCGGGCAGGCTGCCCAGCGCCAGGCTGAGCAGCCGCTCATTCACCGTCTTCCAGCGCAGCACGGCGGCTTCCCCGGCCGGGGTGAGATCCAGCGACGCGGTGCGCCGGTCACCGGCGCCACCGGTCCTGGTCACCAGCTCCGCCTGGCGCAGCGAGTTGGCCAGCGTCGCCACCGAGCTGGGCGCCAGCCGCAGCTGGGTGGCCAGCTGCCCGGGCCGTGACCCGGGGTTCTCCCCGATGCAGGACAGCATCTCCAGCTGGGCCACGGACAGCCCGGACGTTGGATCGGCTGCCCGGGCGGCACGCCGCATGGCCCGGCGCAGCCGGGATACCGCATCGGCAAGGTCAGCTGAATGCACCGGAAGCCCTTTCGTCGTACCGCGCATCGCCGCGCGGCCAAAAACCCGAGTATAGCTATCACTAAAGTAGAGATAGACGATACGCCAGTCAAGACATTCTGTCACCGAATGTAACGGGGTCGATGCTAGCCCATCCGGGCGGCGCGGACTATCCGCGTTAGGGCCATCTGCCCGGCCCGCGGCAAATAGTGTGCGGTGATCTGCGGGACATGCCGGCCCGGTACTGGCCAGGAGTGCCTTCGACCGACAGACTCGTCCCCGGGGGAAGTCCGAGCTACGCCCTCGCACGGCAGCACACCGGTCAGTCCGCTGGCCGGTGCAGAAGGGACGCCGATGCAGGAACTGCGCATCGTCGCGGTCAGCGAGGACGGCAGTTACGCCGTCCTCGCAGTGCCGGGGCGTGGCGGGCGCTTTTCGCTGCCGATCGACGACCGGTTGCGGATCGTGGCCCGGGGGCAGTTCTCCCGGCTCGCGCAGTACGAGATCGAAGTGGAGAGTCCCTTGCGACCCAAGGAGATCCAGGACCGGATTCGTGCCGGAGAGACCGCGGAAGAGATAGCGGACGCTGCGGGCGTGCCCATCGAGCGCGTGCGCCGGTTCGAGGGGCCGGTCCTGGCGGAACGGGCCTACCGGGCGCAGGAAGCGCAGGGCGCGACCATCCGGCAGCCCGGGGACTCAGGTCCTGGACCGCGCCTCGGCGACATCGTGGCCGAGCGCCTGGCCGAGCTCGGCGTGCCAGCCGAGGAAGCCCAGTGGGACTCACGGAAACGGGGCGACAACACCTGGCAGGTCCAGCTCATGTTCACGGTGGGCGGCCGGCCGCAGATGGCCGAGTGGTCGTTCGACCCGCGCCGTCGGCACGTCACGCCGGACGATGACGATGCGGCCCGGCTCTCGCTGCCCGAAGCCGACGTGGCCGCGCTGGGGCCATCACCGGTGGCCCCCATGCGGGCGACCGTGACCCCGATCGGCAGCCGGCTGGCGCCCGCCCCGGCGCCGGTCCCGGCGCCGGTCCCGACGGCAAGCAGGCCCGGCCGCCCGCACCGGCACCGGCCCTCGAGCGCGTCGCGGCTGCGGCCCGGGCCGCAGCGGCCAGGCCGGCCCCGGCCAATCCGGCGCCGGCGAGCAACGCCGCAGCAGGCAACGCCCCGGCGGGCACAGCCGCGGCCGCGGCTGGCCCGGCGGACCCGGCCAGCGCAGGCGCGGCCGCCCCGGGCCCGGCCGTCTCAGGCCCGGCCGACACCCGGTCGCCGGACCGGGCCGAGCAGGCCGCGGCGGAGCAGGCTCCGGCCGCGGCCGCCGATTCCCAGGAACCCGCCGGGCCGCAGCGCGGGCGTACCCGGAAGGCAGCCGGCGGCCGTTCCAGGCGCTCCTCCGTGCCGTCCTGGGACGAAATCATGTTTGGCACCTCACGGCAGCCCGACTAGCCGCGGGTGACCACGCGGGACGGCCAATCCGCCGGGCGCCCGGCGCGGCTTACCGGCGGCGCGGGAAAGCCAGCCGGCCACGGGCAGGCCCAGCCCGGTAACCCGTCCGGCCGCGCGGCCGCCCGGCCGGACCGTGACCGCCGTGACGGCCTGGGCGATCGGCGTTGTGCCACCGTTAGCCCGGCCAGGCCGCGGCCACTCCCGCTTGGGCGCCCGGCATACCTGACGCCGGCGGCCGGGCCGTTGCCCGCCCACCCGGTGCAGCCGTTGCCCGCCCACCCGGTGAATGAGCGGGCACAATGGCCGCCCGGGATGGGACCGCACCGGCCGCCTGCTTGCGGCCCGGTGACCGCCCGGGACCGCGTACGATCGGCCAGCGTGGGCCACACGGCGAGAGACGGCGGAGACGTCAGGTGAGCCGGCCAGGCAACCGGCCGGGGCGCCGGCTGGTCAGCCAGGCCCGCCCGGGTTGCGGTGGCCGGCCTCGTCCTGGTCACCCTGCTCAGCGGGTGCGGGCTGGTCGGCCGGGCCAAGACGGTCCTCGCGTTCGTGCCCGCGAACATGACGGTGACCAGCCAGGCGTTCAGCCCGTCCAGCCCGATCCCGGCCCGGTACACCTGTCACGGCGCCGGGCTGAGCCCGTCCATCCACTGGACCGGCGCGCCGCCGGCTACTAAATCGCTTGCCGTTATCGTGGACGATTCAGCCGCGCCGATTACCCCGTATATCTACTGGATCGTGTTCGATATCGGGCCCGAGACAAGTGGCACTCTGATCGGGCACGTGCCTACCGGCGCCCGGGTCGCGGACAACAGCAAGGGAACTGCCCACTACGATCCGCCCTGCCCGGTTAATAGCAGCCACATGTACCGCTTTACTGTTTACGCTCTGAACAGGACACTCTCGCTGCCCTACGGGGCAAGTATGAAAACCGCATGGATGGCTATCGCACAAGCGACGATAGCGCGCGGCAGGCTGACCGCGACAGCCACCCCGTAATCGCCCGATCGCACTAAGTAAACGGACTTAGTAAAAAAATCCTTAACCGCATGACAGAGCCCTTACGGTCCGTCAGACTGACTGACCAGTAGCTCTGCCTCGATGGGGATTCGAGGGCGCCAGCGACACAGGGGAAGGCCCGCGTGATGGCCGCGTGTGCCTCGCTGGGGCCACCACATGGCCATCGCGTGTTGGGTGGTGCGATGTATTTGCTCGTGATCGGCCTTGTTGCCGTGATCGTCGCGTTCCTCGTCGCGGCTTTCTTCAGCATGCGGCGTGGGCACGACGATGAGGACGAGCCAGCCCGGCGGCCCAGCGTCCGCGACCGGATCCGTGGCCGGGGCGGTGATGCCCGGGACCGGGAGGCCCGGTGGGATTCCGGCGCCCGGCAGCAACCGCCGGCCGCCGGCCCGGCGGACGTGGCCCGGCGATGTCCCGGCGCCCGGGCCGGGACGCCCGTGATCCCGGCCGCGCGGACCGCCGCGACCGCGCGGGCTACGAGCAGTCCCGCGGCTATGAGCCGTCATCCCGCGGCTACGGCGAACCGGCCCCGATCCGCGGCTACGAGGGGCAGCGCGAGCGCACCCCCAGCGCACGCCGTGGCGCGCGTTATGACGACGCCACCGAGACCGTCGTGCAGGCGGCCGCCCGGCCCGCGCGGAGCGGGCAGGCCACGCCGTCCGCGCGCCCCGGCGGCGACAGCTTCGGCACCGGGCCGGCGGCCGCGCTCTACGACACCGGCCCGTCCGCGGCGGCCCCGGACGATTACCCCACCGGGCAGGTCAATGCCGACCCCGACCTGGCCGATTCCGACGTCTTTCCCCGGGTCCGGGCGGACATTCCCCGGCCGGACAGCAAGACCCGGCAGCGGAGCCAGCCGAAGACGCGCAGCGGCCGGCCGTCCCGCGGCAAGCACGACGACGACGATGACTGGCCCAGCACCGAATGGGACAAGCTGTCCGACGAGCAGTACTGGGCCGAGCTGTCCGCGGACAAGCCACTGGCCACGACCGCGCGTACCGCGCAGTCCAGCCGCCCGGCCGCGGCCAAGCCGGCCCGCGGCCAGGCGGCCCGGCCCGCCGCCACGCCGCGCCCCGACCGGGACCGCGCCGCGGCCGGTGCGGATCGCTCGGACGGCCGGCGCGGCCGGAACCGGGCCGGGCAGGACGACGCCACGCAGCAGTTGGACGCGCGCCAGACCAGCCGGTCCGGTGCCCGGCCGCGCGGCGCCCAGGTGCCCGAACCCGGCGACCGTGACACCAGGGCAGCGGGCTCGCCCCCGGCCAGCCGCGCCGGGCGGTCGGCCCCGGGCCGCGACTACGACGGCACCGAGCGGACGCCGGTCCGCAGCCGGTCGCGCGCCGCCGCTGAGATGCCACCCAGCTCCATCCCGGCCAGCTCCATCCAGGCCAACGCCGCCTCGGTCAGCACCGGACCGATCGGCACCGGGCCAATGGGCAGCGCGCCGATCGGCACCGGGCCGATGAGCAGCGCGCCGATGAGCAGCGCGCCGGCTGACCCGGCCCGGCGCCGGTCCGCGCCCCGTGGCCCGGTCGGCGACGACCCGCTGACCAGTCCGGCCTACGCGCGTGACGCCGCTCCGGCCCCGGACAGCCGGTCGTATCGCGGTTCGGGCCGTGCGGCCCAGCGGGACCCGGCCCGTGGCGCCGCCGGGGAATCCCGCGGCTACCCGCGCAGCCCCGACCGCGGTGACTACCCGGCCGGGCCGGCCGGGCAGGACAGCTACCGCGGCCCGGCGGACGGCCGGCGCGACTACCCGGCCCCGGCCAGCAGGCACGGCTACCCGGCGGCCGCCGGTGAGCGGACCGACCCGAACGCCGGTTACCCGGCCACCGCGCCGCCCGCCCGGCCGTCCTGGGACGATGACGCGCGCCCGGCCGAGACCACGTCACCACAGTCCGGGTCGGGAAATCCGTACGGCAGTTTCGTGGACAGCGCACCGCCGCCAGCGCCGGAAAGCACCGGGCCCACGTATCCACCGGCCGCGCCGCCCGCACCGGCCGCACCGGCCGCCAGCAGCCAGGGCAGCTACGGCGCTGGGCCAGCCGGCAGCGGCTACGGCGGGTCGGCCGGCTACCCGGACCCCTACGGCCCAGGCCGTGACGGGTACCCGGCGACAGCCGGCCACGGCAGCCAGGATCCCGGTACCACCTGGTACTCGGCCCCGCCCGCAGCCGCGGCACCACCGCCGGCCGCCTACCCGTATCCGGCCAGCCCCGGCGGGTACCAGGACAGCGCCGCGTACCAGAACGGCGCCGGCTACCCGGACAGCGGCCCGTACCCGAACGGCGCCGCCTACCAGAACGGCGGTGGCGGCTACCCGGACAGTAATGACTACCCGGGCAGCAACGGCTATTCAGCGGCCAATGGCCAGCACGCCCAGCACGCCCAGCACGCCCAGCCGGGCCAGGACGGCTACGACAGCAGATACGCCGACGACAGCCAGCAGAACGCGCGGTACCCGGGCGGCCCGGGCACCGATCCGTACGGCCCTGACGGGTATGGCGGCTATCACTCTCGTCAGGGTTGACAAACCTACCCCGCCCGCCGCGACAATGTGCCGACCGACGCAAGGCAGGGGAGATGCTGGACGGAACCCGCGATCACGCACGCAGCTACTATTTGCACCGGCTCGCAACGGCCCTTGACACCAAGGGATTGCATGCCTCGGTGAAAACCACCTACCCTGCGATGCTGCATATTTTCATCCCCGGTGCGACCATGCTGGCCGAGAGCATTGACTGCACTCCGGGCACCGATGGCATGGGCCGGCTCCGCTGGTACTATCGCTGGTCCTGGGGCGAGCTGCTGCATGACGCCGACGACCCGTCCGCAGCCGCGGCCAAGATAGCTGAGGTGCTGTCCTCGCGTTAGGCCGCGCGGCCGCCGGCGGCGGCAGGAGTTTCACGGCTCCCTTTACATCCGGTCTGGATTGAGCAAAACCGGATAGGTAACCCCGTTAACCACTCCTGACGCGGCCCTACTCTGCTCAGTGTGGGCGACCTCGCACCACTCGCGACCCAGCTCGATGCGGCTCCCGCCCCAGCCGCGGCGGCGGTCACCGGGCCGCGCGCGCACTCCCCCGCCCCGGCGCCAGCCCGGCACGCACCGGACCCGCACGCACCGGCCCGCTGGCCGGCCTGGCTGGCCCCGGCCTGCGCCGCGCTATTCACCCTGGCGGTCACCCTGTGGCGGATCGGCGGGCCCTCGTTGTGGCGGGACGAGGGCGCCACGCTGTCCGCGGTGCACCGGTCCCTCCCCCAGCTGATCCGCATGCTGGGCCAGATGGACGCGGTGCACGGGGCGTATTACCTACTCATGTGGCCGCTGGTGCGGCTGGCCGGCGGCGGCGAGCTCGCTCTGCGGCTGCCCTCCGCGCTGGCCATGGCGGCCGCCGCGGGGCTGCTCACCGCGCTGGGCAGGCGCCTGGCCGGCCCAGCGGCCGGCCTGGCCGCCGGGCTCAGCTTCGCGGCGGTGCCCGCGGTCAGCTGGTTCGGCCAGGACGCCCGGCCGTTCGCGCTGGAAACCGCCATCGCCACCGCCGCTACGTACTGCTTCGTCCGGCTGCTAGAGACGGGTAACAGTGCCCCGCCAGGCGAGGCGGGGCGCACCCCGGGACAAACACGGTGGGCGTGCTGGTACGCGGCGAGCCTGATCGCGCTGGGGCTGGCCAACGTCTTCGGCCTGCTGCTCATCGCGGCGCACGGGGCGACGCTGCTGGTGCTGCGCCGCCGGGCTGGCCGCCAGGTGACCCGCCGGTGGCTGGCCGCGGTCTCGGTGGCCGGGCTGATCCTCCTCCCGCTGGAGCTGCTGGCCTGGTCGCAGCGGGACCAGGTGCGCTGGCTGCGCACGCCGCTGGCCGGCACGCTGGCCAATACCGGGCGGCTGGCCGGCACCCCAGGGGCGGTGCTGGCCGTCGCCGTGATCATGGCAGCCGCGCTGGCCGTGACCGCGCTGGCCGGCTGGTCCCGGTTCCGTGCGGCGTGGCCCGGGCGGCTGGCCGCGCTGGGCCTGCCCTGGCTGGTCGTGCCCCCGGCCCTGCTCATCGCGGGCTCCCAGCTGCAGCCGGTCTACACGTTCCGGTACATCGTGTTCTGCGAGCCGGCGCTGGCCCTGCTGATCGGGGCCGGGCTGGCCGCGCTGGGCCGGGTGGCCGGGCCGATAGCGCTGGCCCTGATCGTGCTGGCTGGCCTGCCCGCCCAGCTTGGCGAGCGCGGGCCGGACGGGCACAGCGACAACATCCGGGCCATGGACCAGATCATCGCTCAGCACGCCCGCCCGGGCGACGCGGTGCTCTACCCGCAGGGGCCGGGCATGACCTCGTTCGCCGCCGCCTACCCCTACGGGCTGGCCCGGCTGCGCAACCTCACAGCCGGCCAGTCGCCCGCCCAGGCCGGCACGATCTCGGGCACAAACGCCCCGCTGCCGGTGGTACGCAGCCGGCTGAGCCGGGTCAGCCGGGTGTGGGTGGCGGAAGCCGACGCGCCGCTGCCCGGCCGTCCGGCGGTGCTGCGTGGCGAGCCGTTCCAGCTCATCCACCGGTGGCAGGTGAGCGACATCTGGCTGTGGCTCTACCACCGCGAGCACCGGCCCGACCCAGACTGAACGGCACCTTAGCCAGCGGCACCTGGCGTGTCGGCTGACGTTGCAGTACTTGTGGAGGCATGAGCGCTGACGAGGTCATGCCCTCCGCCGCGCAGGTGGAGGCCGCCGCGAGTGGGCGGGCGACGCACCCCCGGGAGCCGCACTCTGGCGGCACAGCGGGACGGCTGAATTGGCTGCGGGCCGCAGTGCTGGGCGCCAACGACGGGATCGTGTCGGTCGCCGGCATCGTCATCGGAGTGGCCGGGGCCACCACGGCCCGCGGCCCTATCTTCACCGCCGGACTGGCCGGGCTGGTCGCCGGGGCCGTATCGATGGCGCTGGGCGAGTACGTATCGGTCTCGAGCCAGCGCGACAGCGAGCGCGCTCAGATAAAGCAGGAGAAACGTGAACTCGCTGACACCCCGGACGCCGAATTCACCGAGCTGACCGCCCTGTACGAAGCCAAAGGCCTTTCCGCGGCGACCGCCCGTTCCGTGGCCACCGAACTGACCGCAAGCGGCGCCCTGTCCGCCCATCTGGACGCCGAATTGCACATCGACCCCGCTGACATCCCCAGCCCCGTCCAGGCGGCCAGCGCTTCGGCGCTGTCGTTTACCTCCGGCGCTCTGCTGCCGATGCTGGCCATCCTGCTGCCGCCAACCAGCCTGCGGGTCCCAGTTACCTTTGTCGCCGTCCTGATCGCTCTCGGCTTGACTGGCGCCCTCAGCGCCCGCCTGGGCGGCAGCAACGTCCGCCGCGCCGTCCTGCGGGTAATCATCGGCGGAGCGCTCGGCCTGGCCTTCACCTACGGCATCGGGCACCTGTTCGGCAGCGCTATCGGCTAAGCCCGCGGGCCCGGCGGAACCGTGTCCCGCCGGGCCCGGTACAGCGGGCTGCCTACCAATAATGGCGGCGTGGGCCCACCGCGTGCCCGATCGAGCCGAGCAGCAGCAGGATCAGGCCCACCACCAGCACGATGATCCCGAGCGTCCACAGGATCGCGACCTTGAGCAGGAAGCCGAGCAAAAGCAGAACGATACCGATGACGATCATGGTTATCTCCTAGGCGAGCAGGGACAGTTTCTGATTGATCAGCCAGGTGCTGCCAGGAGGGGCAACTCCGACGCAGTGCCGGAGCCGCGCGATGACGAGCATCGACCGTGCGGTCAACCGCGGGGGTCTCGGCGGCGGCGTGCTAGCCATTCCACCCTGCCCGTCATGGCCCGGCGCACACATTTTCATTGGCCGGCCGCTTTCCGCACAACGTCGGCTGAAACGGCGGCCAGCTTGCGGCGCTCCGACCGGGCCTGGTCGCGCAGCTGCTGATACGCCTGGTGCGGGGTCAGCCCGTGCTGGCCGATCAGCACACCCTTGGCCTGCTCGATGACGGCCCGGGTGTTCAGCGCCAGCTGCAGCTGGGCGGCCAGCTTGGACTGCTGCTGTTCCTGCATCATGCTGGCGATGAGCAGCGCGGCCAGGTCGGTCAGCGCCAGCAGGGCCAGCTCACCCTCGGGCGACCAGGGGTGCCGCTCTTCGGACAGCACCGCCACCACGCCGACCGCGTCCTGGTGGTAGGGCAGCGGGCTGGCCAGCACGGCCCGGACGCCGCGGTCCACGGCGGCCGCGGTGAACCGGGGCCAGCGGTGGTCCTCGGTCAGGTCCTCCGCACCGACCAGCTGCTGCTCCTCGAAGGCCGTGACGCACGGGCCTTCCTGGTGGTATATCTGCAGGTCTTCCAGGTGGCGGAGGCGGTCGTCGGACACCGCGACGTTGCGCAGGTGATGCTCGCCGTCGGCCAGCATCAGGCCCGCTCCGGACACGCCGAAGACGGTGTGGGTGGTCTGCACGATGTCCCGCATCGCGTCGTCGACGCTCATCTCACCGAACCGCAGCCTGCTCAGCTCGGCCAGGGCCGTGCCGAATTCCTGCAGGTCGACAGCCATCTGCTCGGTCCTTTCCACCGCCGGGCGGCTACCAGGAACCCCAGCGCAACGCGGGCGCGGGCAGCTCGGGCGGGGTCGCGAAAGGCCGGCGGGTGGTCGAAGTCCAGCGCGTCGAGCGGGGCCACGGCGGCCGCGTCCCGGGCGGTCAGCGCGGGCAGGTTCCACTTCACCTCCAGCAGCTTGAGCACCGAGGTGTGGTCGAATGTCTCGCTCGTCAGGTAGCCGGGCCGGGCGTACGGCGAGACCAGCACGGCCGGCACCCGGAAGCCGTACCGGTCATAGCTCTGCGGCCCGGCGTCGAGCTTCTCGACGCT
Organism: uncultured Actinomycetes bacterium; assembly: GCA_963717125.1. Taxonomy (GTDB): domain Bacteria; phylum Actinomycetota; class Actinomycetes; order Streptosporangiales; family Streptosporangiaceae; genus RYN-230. The sequence goes on along the minus strand of CAVQVG010000006.1, from coordinate 267,446 downwards.
GCGCACGTAGCCCGGGGCCACCAGCCGCAGCACCGAGTGCAGCCAGGACCGGCTGATCACCACGCTGTGGCCGGGCACGTCGTCCGGCGCCGGGGCGGCCGGCGGCGGCACATGGTCGTAGTAGCCGCCGTGCTCGTCGTAGAGCCAGATCAGCAGGGTGTTCGGCCAGCCCTGGCCGTGCATCACCGCGTCGATGACGGCCGAGGCGAAGCTCTCCCCCTTCTGGATATCCTGCGGGTTCTCCTCCGAGTAGGCCGAGAAGTCAGGATCTACGATGCTGAACGCCGGCAACGTGCCAGCCGCGGCGTCGCTGAAGAATTCATCGGTGCTGCGCACGTGGAGCATGTACCGGGCGACGCCCAGCGGGTAGATGTCCGCGGTGAACTGGATGTCCTTCTGCAGCCCGGTCAGCGAGCCGGGGGCCACCCGGCGCAGCGTGCGCAGCCTGCGCCGGAGCGTTCTGACGCGGTACCGCAGCGCCCGGCCGTACCGGGTCCGGCTGCCCGCGACCGGGTGGTAGTTCGCCCAGGTGATGCCGTGCTTGGTCAGCGCGTCGAAGATGGTCCCGCTGGCCGGGTAGTCGGCCAGGTTAACCGGCAGGTCGTCGATCAGCCCGTTGGCCGTCCCGGAGATGAGGAACCGGCGGTTCGGGAACGTCGGGCCGAGGCAGGACGAGAACCACCGGTCGGCCAGCGGGAACGTCCGGGCCAGGCCGTAGTAGAAGGGCAGGTCGCGCTCGGTCCAGTAGCCCATCGCCGCGGTGGCGTCCTTGTCCGGCATGATCTGCTCGGTGGCGCTGACGAACCCGTCCAGCTTGCCGTCGTCCCACTGCAGGTGGGTGGCGTGCCAGCCCTGGGACGGCGCTTCGGGCACCTGGACGGTGCTCATCAGGTGGTGTGCCGGGACGGACTCGCCTTCCAGGCCGGAGTTGGACACTTCCGGCTGGCCGTCCGGGCCGAGCGGGAACCCGTCTCCCCGGCCGTCCAGCATGCCCAGGTAGTTGTCGTAGGAATGGTTTTCCATCATCAGCACGACGACGTGCTTGATCTGTGGCAGCAGGTCCGTCCCGGCGGGCCGGTCCGGGGCCGGGAGCGCTCCCGGGCCGCCGGTTATCCGCCGGGCCAGCCGGTTCAGCTCACGCTGTTCGAGCCGGTTCCACACGTTCAGGCCACCTTCGGAGGGTTTGGCAGCAGGGTCAGCCCGCCCTCAGTACCCTCGAGGCAGCCGAACCATGCAGTATCGTCCGGCCTCTGCCGCGTCGGCGAGGCGCGGCGCGCCGCAGGCGTGTGCTCGCCGAGCCGACGCTCGGCGCGAAGCGGCGATCGGGCGGCGGTCCGGGGAGTCGTCCCCCCGGGCTAATCTGCTGGGGCACCCGGACCAGCAGCGCGCCCGGCCGGACGGTAACCCGCAGCTCGCGGGTGCGGCCGATGACCTCGCCGTCGAGTTCCCACAGCTGCGGGCGATCCAGCACGACGTGCAGGTCACGGAACGCGATCCGGGCCAGGTGCCTGGTCCGGCGGCGGCGCAGCAGCACGTCCGTGGCCAGGGCCAGCCAGCCGGCCGGGCCCCGCGCGGTGAGTACCAGCAGGTCGAGCACCCCGTCGTCCGGCTCGGCGCCGGGCAGCAGCGTCAGCCCGCCCTGCAGCGCACCGACGTTGCCGATCAGCACGCTGCTGGCCCGGCGGCGCAGCACCGGCCCGCCGTCCGCGCGCAGGCTGGCCCGCACCGGCCGGGCCCCCAGGTGGCGCAGCCCGGACACCGCGTAGGCGGCCCAGCCCAGCCGCCGCTTGAGCGGCTCCCCCGTGCTGTCGAGCAGCTCCGCGTCGAAGCCCAGGCCCGCCATGGCCACGAACGTGCGGCCGTTCGCGCTGCCCACGTCGAGCCGCCGGTCGGTGCCGCCGAGGCACACCGCGAGCGCCTCATTCAGGCCGAGCGGCAGCCCGAGGTTGCGGGCCAGCAGATTGCCGGTGCCGGCCGGCACTACGCCCAGCGGGACGCCGCTGCCCGCCAGCCCGTCGGCGCACGCGGTGACGGTGCCGTCGCCGCCGCTGGCCAGCACCAGATTCACCTGGGCGGCCAGCGCGGCCCGGGCCAGGCCCTGCCCGGTCTCCTCGGGTGTCGTCTCCAGCCACAGCGGCTCGGCCCAGCCGCGCCGGGCCATGGCCTCGGCGACCGCGGAGCGGAACGCGGGCAGATTCTCGTGCTTGGTGGGGTTGACGATCACGGCGGCTTTCACGGCGTACCTGCCGCCCGGGGAACCATGGCGCAGAGCATATTGGTCCACGGGCTGGCGTAGGCTTCGTGCCGGTGCGTTGGGCGGCGAACCGGAGGCTGGGATACAGGACATGACCGCAGCAACAACGGCCGGGCCCGGGCTGCGCAGACAGGGGCAGCTGGACGTGCTGGCCTGGCCGGCGCTCGATGCCCTGGACCTGGACGCGGTGGTGACCACCCGGCATGGTGGGGTGTCCACGGCGGGCTACGCGTCGCTGAACCTGGCGCTGCACGTCGGCGACGAGCCCGCCGGCGTGCTGGCGAACCGGCACCGGGTGGCCGCCGCGCTCGGCGCGGACCTGACCGACTTCGTGTTCTGCGACCAGTCGCACGGCAACCACGTGGCCACCGTGACCGCGGCCGACCGCGGCCGGGGCGCGCTGCGCCGCGCCGACTCCATCGTGGCGACCGACGCGGTCGTCACCCGCGACCCGGGCACGGTCCTCGTGGTACTGGTCGCGGACTGCGTGCCGATCATCCTGGTCAACCCGGAGGCCCAGGTACTGGGCTGCGTGCACGCGGGCTGGCGGGGCACGGTGGCCGGGGTGACCGGGGCGGCGCTGCACGCGATGCGCTCGCTGGGCGCGCGCCCGGAGCGGATGCTGGCCGCGATCGGCCCGGCCGTCGCGGCGGACCGCTACCAGGTCGGCCAGGACGTCGCGGCCGCCGCCGGCCGCTACTTCAGCGGCCAGCTGGACGGCATCATGCACCCGGCCGGGCCCGGCCGGTGGCTGTTCGACCTGCCGGCGGCGAACCGGCGCATCCTGCGCGAGTCCGGGGTACCGGACCGTCAGATCATGGACTCCGGCCTGGCCACCGGAACCCGGGACGGCCTGTTCTTCAGCGACCGGGAAGAACGCCCGTGCGGGCGGTTCGCCGCCGTCGCCCGGCTGCGAGCCCAGGAGGACAGGTGAACACGGCGCCGCCCTTCCGCTACGACGGATACCGTCTCGACCCCGGTCGCGGGCTGCTGACCTGCCATTACTCCCTCGGTGAGCGCCGCTTCGCGGAGCGGGTCGGCTTCCCGGGCGGCGGGAACTGGGCGGCCCCACCGGTGGCGGCGGCGGCCCGGCTGGTCTTCCTGCTGGCCGGCGTCTCCTACTACAAGACGGCCGCGCCGGACGTCATCGACCTGGGCGACACCGCGCTGACCGACGCCGAGCGCGACTTCCTGACCGGGTTCTACGTCGATGGCCTGGGCGAGTTCGCGTACCGCAATGGGCTGGATCTGTCCGGGCTGCGCATCGAGGGCCCGCGCCGCGAGCGCCCGGCGCCGCCCGGCGCGCAAACCCGCCGCGACGGCGGGCGGCCGCTGGTCCCGTTCGGCGGCGGCATCGATTCGATCGTCACGGTTGAGCTGGTCCGCCAGCACAGCGCGCCGGCGTTGTTCATCGTGGGCCGTCCAGGGGACCGGTTCGCGGCCATCGAGGCGCCCGCGGTGGTCACCGGGCTGCCCGTCGTGCGCGCCGAGCGGGAGATCGACGGTCAGCTGCTCCGGTCCGCCGAGCTTGGCTTCCGGAACGGCCACGTCCCGGTCACCGGGATCATCTCGGCCATCGCGGTCCTGGCCGCGGCGCTGGCGGGCCGGGACGTCGTGGTGATGTCCAACGAGTGGTCCGCGTCCATTCCCACGCTGGAGATCGGCGGCCGGGCCATCAACCACCAGTATTCGAAGAGCGCGGCGTTCGAGGCGGCCTTCCGGTCGGTGCTGGCCGAGGCCGGCGCTCAGCTGCCCAACCCTCAGCTGCCGGGCTACTTCTCCGCGCTGCGGCCGTACAGCGAGTTGTGGGTGGCCCGGCGCTTCGCCCGGCTGACGCAGTACCACGACACGTTCCGCAGCTGTAACCGCGCCTTCCACATCGACCCGGCCCGCCGCCTCGATCACTGGTGCGGGCAGTGCGACAAATGCTGCTTCATCGACCTGATCCTGGCGCCATTCCTGGCCCCGGCCGACCTCGAACGGATCTTCGCCGGCCGGGAGCCGCTGGCCGACCCGGACCCGCATGGCGAGCTGGCCGGCCGGTTCCGCACCCTGCTCGGCACCTCGCAGGCCAGCAAGCCGTTCGAGTGTGTCGGCGAGGTCAGCGAGTGCCGGGCCGCCGCGACGGCGGCCGCGGCGCGGCCGGACCGGGCCGGCAGCAAGCTGCTCCAGGCGCTGGCCGGCGAGCTGGCCGGGCGGCCCGAACTGATCCCCGCGGCGGACCTGCTCCGGCCGCTGAGCGAGCACTTCATCCCGGATGCGTATGCGGCCGATGATCGCCTGGTCTGACCTGCGCGGCGCGCCGGTCGGCGTATGGGGCCTCGGCGTCGAGGGCCTGGCCAACGTGCGCAAACTGGACACGCTCGGGGTCAGCCCGGTGCTGGTGGACGACCAGCCGACGGCCCACGCCGTGGCGAACCGCGTGGTGCTGGCCACCGCGGACGGCGGCCTGGATGCGCTGGCCCGCTGCGCCGCGGTCGTGAAGTCGCCGGGCATCAGCCGGTACCGGGACGACGTCCGCCAGCTCGAAGCGCTCGGTATCCCGGTGGTCGGCGGCCTCGGCCTGTGGCTGCAGGAAGCCCCGCGGGACCGGGTGCTGTGCATCACCGGTACCAAAGGCAAGAGCAGCACCACGGCCATCGCCGGGCACCTGCTGAACCGGTGGGGCTACCGGTGCATGGTCGGCGGCAACATCGGCCAGCCGCCCTGGGACCCGGCCGCGGACCGGGCCGCCTGGGACTACTGGGTCATCGAGACGTCCAGCTACCAGGCCACCGACCTGTCCTGCTCGCCGCCGGTCGTCGCGGTCACCTCGCTGCACCCCGACCACCTGCCCTGGCACGGCGGCGACGTCGAGACCTACTACCGGGACAAGCTGTCCGCCTGCACCCAGCCCGGCGCCGACCTGACCGTGGCCAACGGGGACAGCGAACTGCTCCGCGCGCGGCGGGCGCTGCTCGGGCCGCGGGTGGACTGGGTCCGGGCCGGCGACGATCCCGCCGCGGACTGGATGCAGCCGCTCGGCCTGCTCGGTGCGCACAGCCGGCGCAACGCGCTGATCGCCCGGGCCTGCCTGCGTGCACTCGGCGTGCCGCAGGCGGACGACGACGGCGCGCTGCGCGCCGCGGCGGCCGGCTTCGAGCCGCTGGGCAGCCGGCTGCAGGTGATCGGCACGGTCGGCGGGGTCACGTTCGTGGACGACAGCCTGTCCACCAACGTGCTGCCCACCCTGGCCGCGCTGGATGCCTTCCCCGGCCGCCGGGTCGCGCTGATCGCGGGCGGCCAGGACCGGGGCATCGACTACCAGCCGCTCGCGGCCGGCGTGGCCGGCCGGGCGGCCGCCACCCTGGTGCTGGCGGTGCCGGACAGCGGCCCGCGGATCCGGGCCGCCATCGAGGCCGGCCCGGCCCGGCACGCCGAGGTGGTCACCTGCGACGGCCTGGACAGCGCGGTCGGCCAGGGTTTCCGCTGGGCGCAGCCGGACGGGGTGGTGCTGCTGTCCCCCGCCGCGCCGAGCTTCGGCCAGTTCCGCGACTACCGGGACCGGGGCGACGCGTTCGCCCGGGCCATGAAAGCCTGCGCGGTCCTGCCCGAGGGCTCGTGACCGACCCCACTCTCCTCCGGGCGCTGGCCGGGGTGGTCGGCCAGGCGCACGTGCTCACCGGTGACGCCGCGGCAGGCTACGGCGTCGACTGGACCGGCCGGTTCGGCGGCCAGCCGGCCGCCGTGGTGCGGCCCCGGGACACCGCGGAGGTCGCCGCGGTGCTCGCGCTGTGCACCGAGGCCGGCCTGCCGGTGGTGCCGCAGGGCGGCAACACCGGCCTGGTCGGCGGCGGCGTGCCGGCCCACGGCGAGCTGGTGCTCAGCCTGGCCCGGCTCACCGCCCTCGGCCCGGCCGACCTGGACGCGGCCCAGATCACCGCCGGGGCCGGGGTCACCCTGGAGCTGGTGGCGGGCGCCGCGCCCGGCCTGGACCTGGGCATCCTGATCGCCAGCCGGGCCAGCGCGACGGTCGGCGGCGCGATCGCGACGAACGCGGGCGGGCTCCGGGTGCTGCGCTACGGGCCGATGCGGGCCCAGCTGCGCGGCATCGAGGCCGTGCTCGCCGACGGCACCGTGCTGTCCCACCTGGCCGGGCTGGCCAAGGACAACACCGGCTACGACTACCCGGCCCTGCTGGCCGGCTCGGAGGGCACCCTGGCCGTCATCACCCGGGTCCGGCTCCGGCTGGTGCGCCGGCCGGACGGCCTGGTCACCGTGCTGGCCGGGCTGGCTGACCCGGCCGAGGCGCACCGCCTGGCCCGCCGGGCCGTGACCGAGGTGCCCGGCCTGCTGTCCGCCGAGTTCTTCGCCGCGGCCGGCCTGGACATCCTGGCCAGCCGGGCCGGGCTGCCCGCGCCGCTGGCCCGGCCCGCGCCCTGCTACCTGCTGCTGGAGGCGGCCGGCCCGGGCGCGCTCGACGACCTGGCCGGGCTGGCCGGGGACCGCGACGCCGCGGTGGCCGAGTCCGCGGCGGACCGGGCCCGGCTGTGGGCGTACCGGGAGCGCCACCCGGAGGCGGCCGGCTTCCTGGGCACCCCGGTCAAGCTGGACGTGGCCGTGCCCGCCGCGCACTGGGTCCGGCTGGCCACAGAGGTGGCGGGGGTGGTGGCGGCGGCCGACCCGGCCGCCCGGGTGATCACCTTCGGCCACATCGCCGACGGCAACCTGCACGTCAACATCGTCCCGGCCGCCCCGGCGGACGGCCGTCACGAGGACGCGGTGTTCTCCTTCGTCGCCTCGCTGGGCGGCTCGATCTCGGCCGAGCACGGCATCGGCGCGCTCAAGGCCCGCTGGCTGCCGCTGGCCCGGTCGGCCGCCGAGCGGGCCCTGTTCGCCCGGATCCGCGCGGCGTTCGACCCGGCCGGCACGCTGAACCCGCACGTGCTGCCGCGCTGAGCTACCGCCGCCGGGCCAGCTCGTCCCGGCCCGCGAAGTGATACGAGATGGGGCGTACCAGCGATTAGGTACCTTGGCACGATGCCAGCTTCCCCATCTGCGCAGTCGCTGCCCGCCGTGGCCGCCCGGCTCCGGTCGGCCGGGTGTGTGTTCGCCGAGGACGAGGCGCGACTGCTCATTGCGGCCGCGCGGACCCCGGCCGAGCTGGCCGCCATGGAACGCCAGCGGGCCGCGGGCCAGCCCCTGGAGCACGTGCTGGGCTGGGCCGAGTTCTGCGGGCTGCGGATGGCCGTGGACCCGGGGGTGTTCGTGCCGCGGCGCCGGACGGAGTTCCTGGTCAGCCAGGCGGCCGCCCTGCTCGGGCCGGGCCCGGGGCCGGTCATCGTGGACCTGTGCTGCGGCTCCGGTGCGCTGGGCGCCGCACTGGCCGCGGCGGCCGGCCGCCCGGTCAACCTGCACGCGTCCGACATCGACCCGGCCGCCGTGCGCTGCGCCCGGCGCAACGTCCTCCCGGCCGGCGGCCAGGTTTACCAGGGCGACCTGGACAGCCCGCTGCCCGCCGGGCTGCGCGGCCGGGTCAGCGTGCTGCTGGCCAACGTGCCCTACGTGCCCAGCGGCGACGTCGCGCTGCTGCCGGCGGAGGCCCGCGAGCACGAGGCTCTGGTGGCCCTGGACGGCGGCCCTGACGGCCTCGGCGTGCTCCGCCGGGTGGCCGCCGTGGCGCCGGCCTGGCTGGCCCCCGGCGGCCATCTGCTCACCGAGATCAGTGACCGCCAGGTGGCGGCGGCCACGGCCGCGGTGGCCGCGGCCGGGCTGGAACCGCGGCTGGCCCGGTCAGCGGAGCTGGGCGCCACCGTGCTCATCGCCGAGCTCGAAGCAGGCCATTAACCGCCCTAGGGTGAACACGTCCGGCCGAGTTGGTTGACTGAGCGCATGATGCCGCTGACGGCCAGCAGCAGCGTCTCGCGGTGGGCCTAGGTACACCCCGCGCTCCGGGGGTCAGGGGCACTGCGCCGGACCCGTCCGCGGGGCAGACTGAAGGGGTCGCAGCCAGCCCGAAGGAGACCGGTGATGAGCAGCGGAACGACACCCTGGGGCAGCCCAGGCAGGCGCACCCGGCGGCCGTGGCTGGCCGCGAGTGGCGCGGCCACCGTCCGCCTGCTGGCCCTGTACGGGCTGCTGCTGGCCGGGGCGGGCCTGCTGCTCGCGCTGATCACGCCGCTGGCCATCAGTGGCGCGCTGATCACGCGGGTGCTGCTCCGGCGGGGGCAGGCGGCGGCGGTGGCCGCCGTGTCGGCTAAGCCGGGGCCGCACGGCGGCACCACCATCCACCCCGTGGTCCTCCCCATGGCCACCGGCCCGAACATGCTCGCCCGGGGGATCGTCGCCCTGGCCGTGCTGCTGGCCGGGCTCGCGGTCACCGCGTTGCTGCTGCCCTACCTGCTGCTGGCCATCCGGTCGCTGGCGTGGCTGACCAGGCGGGTAGTGGCCGACTGGAGCGGGGTGCCGGCGGCCGGCCGGGACCTGCCGCCGCCCGGCAGCTATGGCGCCCCGGCCCGGTACTGGCGGCGGCTCAGCTGGCTGCTCACCGACCCGGCGACCGCGCGGGACCTGCGCTGGACGACGCTGAACAGCCTGCTGGGCTGGATCCCGGCGCTGCTGCCCGCCGGGCTGATCGCGCTGGGCCTGATCGGCTTCCTCGCGCCGGTGGCCGGTTTCGCGGTGCCACCGCCCGCCTTCCCGGGGAACAGCCCGCCGGTGCTGGTCATCATGGGCATCGCGCTCGTCCTGACTGGGCTGGGGTCGGCCCCGGGGCTGCTCCGGGGGTACGGGCTGGCCGCCCGGGTGCTGCTGGCCCCGGCCGGGCAGGCCGAGCTGACCGAGCGCGTGCAGCACCTGGCCCAGACCCGGACCGAGGCCATCGACACCGGGGCGGCGGAGATGCGCCGGATCGAGCGGGACCTGCACGACGGCGCCCAGGCCCGGCTGGTGGCCATGGGCATGACGCTGGACGCGGCCGGCCAGCTCATCGACGACAATCCGGCGGCCGCCCGCGCGCTGCTGCTGGAGGCCCGGGACGCGTCGGTGCGCGCGCTGACCGAGCTGCGCGACCTGGTCCGCGGCATCCACCCGCCGGTACTGGCCGACCGCGGCCTGGCCGACGCGGTCCGCGCCCTCGTGCTGGACTGCCCGCAGCGCGCCCGGCTGGCCGCCGACCTGCCCGGCCGGCTGCCGGCCCCGGTGGAGTCGGCGACGTACTTCGCGGTCAGCGAGCTGCTGGCCAACGTGGCCAAGCACGCGGCGGCCAGCCAGGCCTGGGTGGACATCCGGCACCTGGATGGGACGCTCCGGGTGGGCGTCTCCGACAACGGGCAGGGCGGCGCCGACCCGGCCCGCGGCACCGGGCTGCGCGGTATCGAGCGGCGGCTGGCCGCGTTCGACGGCATTATGGCAGTGAGCAGCCCGCCCGGCGGGCCCACCGCGGTGACCATGGAGATCCCGTGCGCGTTGTCATCGCCGAAGACCTTTTCCTGCTGAGGGACGGCCTGGCCCGGATGCTGGAGGCCCATGGCCTGGAGATCACCGGCTCGGTGGACAACGGCGCCGACCTGCTGGCCGCGGTGGCCGCGGCCCGGCCGGACGTAGCCGTGGTGGACGTGCGGCTGCCGCCTACGTTCACCGACGAAGGGCTGCGCGCGGCGCTGGCCGCCCGGCGCGCCGCCCCGGGGCTGCCGGTCCTGGTGCTGTCCCAGTACGTCGAGCAGCTGTACGCCCGTGAGCTGCTGGCCGAGGGCAGCGGCGGGATCGGCTACCTGCTCAAGGACCGGGTGATGGACAGCGCCCAGTTCGTCGAACGCGGTGCGCCGGGTGGCCGCGGGCGGCACCGCGATGGACCCGGAGGTGATCAGCCGGCTGCTGCTCCGCAACGCCGGCGACGGCACGCTGGCCGCGCTCAGCCGGCGGGAGCACGAAGTGCTGGGCGTGATGGCCGAGGGCCGGTCCAACGCGGCCATCGCGCAGCGGCTGGTCATCACCGAGCGGGCGGTGGCCAAGCACACCGCCTCGATCTTTCTCAAGCTCGGCTTGCAGCCCTCGGACGACGACAACCGGCGGGTGCTGGCCGTGCTCGCGTACCTGTCGGCCGAGCAGCCCGGCTGACCGGGCCAGCGCCCGATGCGCCGGGTGCCGGGCCAGGCGCCAGCGATTGTTCGCTAGCCTGGGGCGCGGCCCCGGGAAGGTCCCGGCCTGGGAGGCCCTGCGGCGCGAAGGGAGCCCTGGTGGCTATCGCGGCCCTGGTGGTCTGGTTGCTGACCGCGGCGGCAGGGATGACCCTGCTCATCCGCGGCAGCATGGCCCGGCGCGAGGCGCCCGCGGCCGCCACCCGCAGCGCACCGGCCCGGCCGGTGCCGGCCCCCGTCCCGGTCCCGGGACCCGGCCTCGGGCCGGACGGCCAGATGCCCGACATTCCCCGGGTCACGGTGCACGCCACGCCGGGCGAGCACCCGCTGCTGGAGTTCTGCCACCCGGCGCTGGGCCTGGTCGGGCTCGGCCTGTGGTTCATCTACGTCGGCACCGGCCATCGCCCGCTGGCCTGGGTGGCGTTCGGCGTGCTGGTGCTCACGATCGGGGCCGGGCTCAGCTGGCTGGTGCGCTCGGCCCGGTCCGCGCGGGCCGCGGGCGGCCCGCGCCGGGCCCTGCCACCCCGGCTGGTCCTGCTGCACGGGCTGCTGGCCACCGCCACCTTCGCGCTGGCCGTGCTCACCGCGCTGGCCGCCAGCCGCGGCTGAGTCAGAGCCGCAGGCCGGCTCGGGACCGAGCAGCGACACGGCCAGGGCCAGCCCGGACACCAGCGCGACGGCCAGCGCGATCAGCAGCAGGCGGCGCGGCCGGGCCACCAGGCCGGGCGGGCCAGCCAGCCGGCCGGTGCCCCACACCACCCCGCTCAGCACCAGGATGACCAGCCCGGCGGGCACGTCCCGCTTCAGGATCACCCCGCCGATGGCGGCGAACGCGATGGCCGTGCGCAGCCAGGCCAGGCGGGTCCGGGCCCGGGCCAGCCCGGGGTCCGGGTCGGGGCGGCCGGCCCGCCCGGCGTGGTGGGTCACTAGGCCAGCACCACCAGCACGGCCGCGATCAGGCCGACCGCGGTGATGGTGGCCGCGAGCACCAGGGGCAGCCAGGACCGGGGCATCGGCTCGCCGCGGCGCAGCGCCCGCTGGTTGGCCATCCACTCCCGGTAGCTGAGCACGGCGATGGCCCCGCCGAGCAGGATCAGCGGGATGCCGATGGCGTGCCGGCCCCAGCGGATGCCGTGGAACGGCGGCAGCAGCTGGATCACCGCCAGCCCCGCCGCCACCAGGGCCAGCGCGGTGCGGATCCAGGCCAGGAACGTCCGCTCGTTGGCGAACGTGTACCGCGCGTCGGGCTCGTGCTCGGCCACCGCCGGGGCCTGCTCCGAAGCCGCCTTGCCGCTGGCGTCCGTGGCTGCCTCCTCCCCGGCCGCGGGACCCGCTACCGTCTCGCTCAACATCATCCCCCCAGGCCGGCGCCAGGCCACGCTGCGCCGCCTGACACGGGGGTCAGCTCCAGAGTCGCGTGTGCCTGCCGAAAGTTGGAAGATGGCTGCATGAAAGCTCATCGGAGGTTCCAGCTCATCGTGCTGGTCGGTGTGCTAGGCGTGGGCATCGCCGCCTGCGGGGGCAGCAGCAATAACTCGAGCGCGAGTTCGTCGCCGAGCGCCTCCGCGCCGGCCACGTCCGCGCCAGCCACGTCGGCGAGCGGATCCGCCGCCGCCACCATCACCGCCAACTGGGAGAAATTCTTCAACGCGAAGACGCCGACGGCGCAGCGGATCGCCCTGCTGCAGAACGGGTCGGTCTTCGCGTCAGTCATCAGGGCCCAGGCCGGGTCCGGCCTGGCGGCCACCGCGAGCGCGAAGGTCACCAAGGTCACGGTGACCTCGTCCAGCCAGGCCACGGTCAAGTACTCGATCCTGATCGGTGGCTCGCCGGCCCTGTCCAACCAGTCCGGCGTGGCCGTCCTCCAGGGCGGCACCTGGAAGGTCGGGCTGGCCAGTTTCTGCGGGCTGCTGACCCTGGAGAACAACGGGAAGACGTCTGGTCTCCCGTCGCTCTGCAAGACCGTCGGCTAGTCGCGTGGTCCGCTCGGTAGACACGCCCGCCGAGCGGGCGACGCCGGTGCGCCGCGGCAGCCGCTCGCTCGCCCTGGCCGTGCTGGCCGCGGTGCTGTTCGTCACCTTCCTGGACAACACGGTCGTGAGCGTGGCGCTGGGCAGCGTGCAGACCGACCTGGGCGCCGGGGTCAGCTCCCTGCAGTGGGTGGTCAGCGCGTACGCGCTGACGTTCGCCGGCGCCATGCTCGCGTTCGGCATGGTCGGTGACGAGTTCGGCCGCAAACGGGTGATGCTGATCGGGGTCGGCATCTTCTGCGGCGGCTCGGTGCTCGCGGCGCTGGCCCCGAACATCGGGGTGCTGATCGCCGCGCGCGCGGTGATGGGGCTGGGCGCGGCGGCCAGCGAGCCGGGCACGCTGTCCATGCTCCGGCACATCTACACCGAGCAGCGCAGCCGGGCTCAGGCCATCGGCGTCTGGACCGCCGTCTCCGCGCTGGCCCTCGCGCTCGGCCCGGTGGTCGGCGGCGCGCTGGTCGGGGCGTGGGACTGGCGCGCGATCTTCTGGTTCAACGTGGCCTTCGGCCTGGTCGCGCTCGTGGCCGGCGCCCTGGTGCTGCCGGAGAGCGCCGACCCGGACGCGCACCGGGTGGACATCGCCGGCACGGTGCTGGGCGCCGCCGCGCTGACCGCGTTCGTCTTCGCGATCATCGGCGGGGAGAGCGCCGGGTTCGGGTCGCCCAGCGTCATCCTGCTGCTCTGCCTGAGCGCGCTGGCCGCGGCGGCGTTCTTCTGGCGCGAGAGCCGGGCCGCGCACCCCCTGCTGGACCTGCATTTCCTCCGCGTGCCCGCGTTCCTGACCGCGAACATCGTCGCGTTCTGCGCCTACTTCGCGACGTTCGCCGTGTTCTTCTTCAGCGCGCTGTATCTGCAGGAGGTGGCCGGCTACACCGGCTATCACATCGCGCTGGTCTTCCTGCCGATGACCACGCTGATGATCGTCTCTTCCGTGCTGGCCGGCCGGTGGACCGACCCGTCCGTACCGCGCTGGTCGATCTTCATCGGCTGCCTGCTGTTCGGTGCGGGCCTGCTGCTGACCAGCCTCACGCTCAACCCGGACCCGGCGTATCTGCCGCTCGCCTCGGCGCTCGCGCTGACCGGCATCGGCATCGGCGCGACCGTGGTGCCGATCACCACGGCCGCGCTGTCCGCCGTGCCGCCCGCCCGGTCCGGGATGGCCGCGTCGGCCACCAACACCAGCCGGGAGATCGGCGCGCTGACCGGGGTGGCCATCCTGGGCGCGCTGGTCAACGCGCAACTGCGGTCCAGCCTGACCAGCCGGCTGCATCACCTGGGCATCCCGGACACGTTCCAGTCGATCGTGATCAAGGCCATAGAGACCGGCGGGGTGCCGTCCAGCGGGAACACCAAGGGGGCCGGCGGCGCCGCCGGTGCCGGGCAGGGCGCCCTGGTGCAGGAGGTCATCCACGCCGCCTACAACGCGTTCTACGCCGGGTTGCGCGCCGCCCTGCTGCTGGCCGCGATCCTCGTGCTGGCGGCGGGCGTATTCACGTTCGTGATGCTCAGCCGCCGCCCGCGGCCGCATGACCCGAGCCAATAGAAAGATTTACCTTTTCCAGCCCCGGCCAGCGGAACTCCGGTCCCGGCCGGGCACGTTCCGGAGGTGGCGGTAACCGCCGTCACTGATCCGGAGGACCTCTTGCTAGAACCGCAGAGCACCGGACTTTTTGTCCTGCTCATCGTGGTTTTCGGCGGGCTGACCTGGTGGCTGGTGGTCACCCGGCAGCCCGTCTTCCGGCTGCTGGCCGCCTGCCTGGCCTTCATCCCCGCGATGCTCTTCGGGGTGGTCGCGGTGAACAAGTACTACGGCTACTACCAGACCTGGACCGCCGCCCTGGCCGACCTCACCAACCAGGGCGGGACCACCGGCAACACCGCGCCACCGCCGTCCATCGTGACCGCGGGCGCCGCGACGTCGGGGGCGCAGTTCAGCACGCTCACCCGGAGCGACACCTACCTCAAGCTGGCCCAGCAGCAGGGCTACACGCTCCACCTCACGGTGCCCGGCCCGCGCAGCCACATCACCCGGTCGGTCTACATCTACCTGCCGCCGGAGTACTTCCAGCCCAGCTACAAGGACTACCGGTTCCCGGTCATGGAGCTGATCCACGGGCAGCCCGGCGAACCGCAGGACTGGATCAACGTGGTGGGCGTCACCGACACGCTGGACCGCCTCGTCAGCCAGGGGCACGCGAAGCCGGTGGTGCTGGTGATGCCGGACGCGAACGGCGCCCAGCGGGTCTCGCTGCAGTGCCTCGACCAGGTCGGCGGCCCGCAGGACCTGACCTACCTGGCCCAGGACCTGCCGCTGGCCATCGCGCACCGGCTGCGGGTCGAGCCGCCCGGCCCGGCCTGGGCGGTGGCCGGCTACTCCGAGGGCGGCTTCTGCGCGGCCAACATGGCGCTGCGCTTCCCCACCAAGTACGGCTTCTCCGGGGTCATGAGCGGCTACTTCAAGCCGTCCAAAAACCAGCTGGAGTTCCCGCTGCGGCAGGTCAGCCCGTTCGGCCGGAACCGCAAGCTGGCCCGGCAGAACACTCCGCTGGACGAGATACGCAAGCTGCCGCCGGGCACGCCCATCCCGCAGTTCTGGCTGGGCGCGGGCACCGGGAACAAGGCCGACGTGGCCAACGCCGAGGTCTTCTGGCAGGAACTGAGCCTGCGCCAGGCCAGCGTGCCGCTGATCCTGACCCGGGGCAGCGGGCACGACATGACCACCTGGCGGGCCGAGGTCCCGGCCATGCTGGCCTGGATGACGCCACGGCTGGCGCAGGCGGCCGCGGCCGAGGCGGCCGCCCACTCGCCGCACCCGCGGCCGTCGGGCGCACCCGCGGCGCACTACAAGCGGCACCACCGGGCCAAGAGCCCGGCGCTGGCCGCGCAGCGGGCCCGGGCCGCGGCCCGGCACTCCAGCTGAGCCACCTCACCACACGCTCGGCCGAGGGCCGCCGGCCGTGGGGTTTCGCCGCCGGGGCCGGACGGCTAACCTCGACAGTCAGACCTCCGAGCGTTCCCGGGCAGATTGGCAGGTGCCTGGATGCCTGCTGCAGCCGCTTCCCTGCACGATCCCGCGCTGGCCATCGGCACGCTGCTGTGCTGGCTGTTCACCGCCAGCATCGGCGGCTACATGCTGCGCTCGGTGCTCGCCCACGGGGGGCTGCGCAAGCAGCGGGCGGTCCGGGACGGGCTGCACCCGGGCGTGCTGATCGGGCATTTCAGCCTGGCCCTGAGCGGGCTGGCGACCTGGATCAGCTACCTGATCACGGCGTGGGACCCGGCGGCCTGGCTGGCCGTCGGCCTGCTGATGCCCGGGATCGGGCTGGGCATCTGCACGGTCACGCTGTGGACCCCGTACCCCCGCTCCCCCAGCCCCGGCCAGCCAGCCGCCGGGCAGGCTGCGCCCGAGGGACCGCCGGGGCTCGCGCCGCCGGTGCTGGCCGCCCCGCCCGAGAACGCGCTCCGCGGCCGGCTGACCGACGCCATGCTGGCCCAGGCGCTGGCCGATGAGGCACTGACCAGCAAGCTCATCGACGACATGATCGCCAGCCTGCCGGACGCGGCCGAGGCGGGCCGGAAGAAGCCGAAGGCCTACCCGCTGGCCGTCGTCCCGCTCGGCCACGGCCTGGGCGCGATGGCCACGTTCGCGCTGGCCGTGGTGACCGCCACCGGCGTGCACTGACCGCGCGCCCCGGCGGGGCAGCCGATCACACCTCGGCGACCAGCCCGGCGGTGGCCACGCTGATGTCGCCGTCGTACCCGGCGGCCGCC
The DNA here is from genome assembly GCA_963717125.1 of uncultured Actinomycetes bacterium. Taxonomy (GTDB): domain Bacteria; phylum Actinomycetota; class Actinomycetes; order Streptosporangiales; family Streptosporangiaceae; genus RYN-230. The sequence continues at coordinate 251,274 of CAVQVG010000006.1, read as the reverse complement.
GCGGCCCGCGCGACGCCGTGGTCGGTGCCCGGCCACAGGTGGGTCAGCATCAGCCGGGCCGCCCCGGCCTGGGCGGCGTGCTGGCCGGCTTGCCGGGCGCTGGACAGCAGGGGCTGCTCGTCCGGCGGCACCCGGTCGGGGTAGCTGGCCTCAGCCAGCAGCAGGTCGGCGCCCCGGGCCAGGACCGCGATCTCCGGGCCGCCGCTGTCCCCGGTGTAGGCGAGTATCCGGCCCGCGGCCGCGAGGCGGAGGCCGGCGTTGGGCAGCCAATGGGGCAGCAGCCTGGTGCCGGCCTGGAACGGGCCGATGCGCAGTTGGTCGCCGGGCTGGAATTCGGTCACCGCCACCGCGCCGGCCAGCATGCCGGGGCGGTCCAGGGCCAGCACCGCGTCCAGCGCGCCGGGCGGCGCGTAGACCGGCAGCGGCGGCAGCGGGTCACTGCCCAGCGCGCGGGCGCGCAGCAGCGGGTTGAGGTCGGCGCAGTGGTCGGGGTGCCCGTGGCTGATGTACACCGCGTCCAGCTGCGCCGCGCTGACCAGCTGCAGCAGCCTGGGCAGAGTGGCGTACCCGGCGTCGAGCAGCAGCCGGAACCCGTCTTGCTCGACGAGGAAGCCGCTGCACGCCTGGCCCGCTTCCGGCCACGCACCGCAGCTGCCCAGCACGGTCAGCCGCACACCGCTGACCCTGGCACAGGCCGGCCGGTCAGCGCCAGCGCGGGTGCCCGGGCGGCCCGCCGCCCCACGGCGGCCCGTAGCCAGCGCGGGCGTCCCGGCGCATCCGGTGCCGGATCCGCCCCGCGACCAGCACCCCGGCCAGCACGGCCAGCAACCAGAAGATCAGGACCACTTTGAGCAACGCCAGTACCAGCCAGCCGCCCGGCGGCAGCAGCGCGGCCGTCACCAGCAGGACCAGGAACAGCGGGGCCAGCCGGAAGCCATGCCGCCGGGCCGGCCACGGCCGTCCGGCCAGCCGCACCGGCGCGCCATGCGGGGCCGGGGCCGGCTCGGGCAGGTCGGCCAGCACCGGGCGCAGCTCGCCGAACGTCTTCGCGTGCAGCACGGCCGCTACCCGTTCGTCCAGTTCGTCGCGGGTCAGCCTGCCCTCGGCGAAGTGCTCCTGCAACCGGCCGGTGACCCGGTCCCGGTCCGCGTCTGAGGCGCGGATGTGCTCATCCATGGCCAGTCCCCTCATCCATCTCTGCTACTTCGTCTTGCGTCTGCGGCAGGTCCGCGTCCGCGTATGGGTCCTCGTCCTCATCGGCGTCGCCGGCCAGGATCTGGTAGATGCCGCGCCGGGTCGCGGCCAGCAGCTCGCCGGCCGCGCGGATCTGCTCCGGGGTGCCCGCGTGCGCGATCTGCGCGACGCTGCCGCCGAGCCGGGCCGCCTGCGCTAGCAGGCCGCGCACCTCGCCGGGCGGGCCTTCGGCCATCGCCTCCCAGGCGGGCCGGGCCGACTCTGGGTTGTCCGCGATGTGCTGCTGGCCGGCCTTGGTCAGCTGGAACGTGCGGCTGCCGGCCGACTCGACCCCGGTGATCAGGCCCTCGTCGGCCAGCTGGGCCAGTGCCGGGTAGACCGCGCCGGGGCTGGGCCGCCAGGCGCCGCCGCTGCGCTCCTCGATCTCGGACATGATCTGGTACCCGTTGCGCGGCTCCTCGCGCAGCAGGGCCAGGATCGCGGCGCGCACGTCACCGCGGCCAGCCTTCGGCGCACGGACCGGCCCGGGTGGCCCCGGCCACCAGGCGGCCCCGTCCCGGCCGCCCGGCCAGCCGCGCGCGCCGGGCGGGCCCCAGCCGCCCCGTTCCCGGGGGCCACCGCGGCGGCCGCCGCCCCCGGCGGCCGACCGGCCGCTGGCCAGCGCGCCCAGGTGCCCCAGCAGGCCGCCCAGGCAGCGGGCGAGACCCGACAGCCCGGGATCGAACTCCCCCGCCGGGCCCCACGCTGCCGACATGCCCACCTCCAGATGGCTACCATAACGCTCGCGACACGATCACGATATATCGCTAGCTTACGACGTGGCCAGTACCGGGGCAAGCCGCGGCACCAGGTTGTCACCGGGGCGTCGCCGCCCCGGTCGAGACGACGCAGATCGCGCCGACCATCCTGGCCCTGCTCGGCCTCGACCCGGACGCGCTGCAGGCGGTGCGCGTCGAGCACACCCAGGTGCTGCCCGGGCTGGCCGGGCGGGCGGGCCACTGAACCGCGACCGCGCCTGATGGGAATGCGGCGGGGCCCGGCCCGGTGGGCCGGGCCCCGCTCGCGCCCCGCGGATTACTCGATCGGCTGGCGCGCCATCGCGTCCGGCTCCCGGCCCGCCAGCAGCCAGCCCCCGGCGGCCGCCACCAGCGGCATGCCGACCAGGATGATCAGCAGGTTGGTGGTCGGCACGTTGGTCAGCTCGGACAGGCCGTCGAGCTGGTTGTCCCAGGAGTAGCCGATGATGGCGGCGTACGCCGCCACCGTGCCGAGCACCGCCCCGGCCAGCGCCAGCGCCCCGGCGGTGACCGCGGTGATGGTGCGCCGGGTCCAGCTGCTCGCCCCGGTGGCGGCCAGGGTGCGCAGGTCGCTGGCGGTCTCGCTGCGGATGAGGCCGACCGACATGGCCAGGATGCCCAGCGCCAGCACGATGCCGAACACGGTGGCCCAGTTGATGATGTCCGCCGAGGTCGGGATGCTGTTCTTGGTCTCGATGGACATCCCCGCGGCCCCCGCGGTGAGCCGGGCGTTGGTGATCTGCGCCGCGGTGGGCGGGTTCGGCGTCTGGATGAACCAGGCCACCGTGTTCCCACTGCCCGCGCCGGTCAGATGCAGGGTGCGGACAGCGTGCTCGGTGAACACCGTGTTGGGCGCCGACGTGCCCGACGGCAGCGCGCCGATCTCCTGGATCACGGGGTTGGCCAGGCAGCTGCCCTTCGGGCACGGGAAGGACTGCTGGCCCGGGCCACCCGGGCCGCCCGGGCCCGGGCCGCCCTTCTGGCCACCGCCACCGTTATAGGTCAGCTGCATCTTGCTCAGCCCGGACAGCCCGGGCCGCATGCTCAGGACGTCCGCGTTCGGATCGACCTGACTGGCCGGGATGCCGAATGCGTGCAGCAACTGCGGAGTGGCCAGGTAGATCGTGCCGTTCCACTGCCGGCCGGACGCCGCGTGGTCCAGGCTCGCGTTCGGCTGGATCAGCGGCACGACCTCGTGCGAGCCGAGCGCGGCCGCGATGCTGTGCGCGGTGCGTGCCCACGACCGCGGGGTGCCCGTGACCACCGGCTGGCCGGGCCCGGGGCCGCCGCCACCCTGCCCATTCGGCGTGTACACGATGAGCTGGTTGGACGCCACGTTGGGCCCGGCGTAGTCGAGCACGTTGCCGAACCGCTGCGCGGACAGCACGATGACCATCATGGCGATCAGCACGCCGAGCGTGACGGCGGCCAGCGCCGAACCGGAGCGGGCCCGGTAGCGGTTCAGGTCGCGAAGGGCCAGCCGGGCCGCGATCGGGGCCCGGCGGCCGGCCCAGGCCAGCACGGTCAGGCAGAACGGGGCGAGCAGGATGACCGCCGCGATGAGCGCGACGAAGCCGAGCACCAACTCCAGCGCTGCGCCGCTGCCGTTGCCGTTGGTCGTGCCGGTGTAGCCGAACAGGACCACGGCCACGGCCAGTACGACCAGGCCGGGCACGGCCGAACGGCGCACCTGCTTGGGCGGGGCGGGCCGCCCAGCCAGCGCGGTCACGATCGGGATCCGGGTGATGGCCCGGGCGGGCCGGGCGGCGGCGAAGTAGGTCGCCAGTACGGCCAGCGCCATGGCCGGGCCGATCACCACCCAGGGCAGCTGAAACGGGCCGATCAGGTGATGCGCGTCCGATTCGACGACCGGCCGGTAGGCCAGCCAGGCGGCCAGCCCCACCACCAGGCCCACCACCGCGCCGGTCACGCCGACCAGCACGCCGTTGATCCGGACCACCAGCCGGACGTTCCGGTCGGTAGCGCCGAGCGCGCCCAGCATGCCGAGCGAGCGCAGCCTGCGCTGGGCCAGCACGGTGAAGCCGCCCACCGCGACCAGCGCGATGAGCAGCATGCCCACCGTGGCCAGGGCGAGCACGATCGTGGTCGGGTTGAGCGCGTTGCTGCTGTTCGCCGACGCCGACGCCGGGGTCTGCACGTTCGGGCCGATCGAGGACGCGCGCACCCCGTGCGCGTCGAACAGCACGGTGACCTGGGTCGGCGCGGTGACCTGGCCCGGCACCACCAGAGCGAACTCATCCAGCAGGCTCTGCGGGTTCTGCACCACGCCGACCACCCGCCGGGACGTGCCGGCCGAGCGCAGCGTGCTGCCGATCGTCAGGTGCAGCGCCGAGGCGACCCCGCTGGTCACCGCGACCTGGCCCGGGCCGGCCGGGTAGTGCCCGGAGACCAGGGACAGCAGCGGCTGCCCGTACCGGCCGTGCGGGTTCTGCGCGCGCAGGTCGTAGGTGTTGATCGAGCCCGGGATGGCCACCGTCTGGTTCTCGATCACGTCGACCCGGCCGAACCGGTGCTGCAGCGCGGCGATCTGGCTGGCCAGGTGCGGGTCAGGGGCCTGGAACGTGGCCATGTCGGTGGCCGTGCCGAAGGCGGCGTTGGCGGCCGGCGGCGTGTCGCGGGCCACCGCCGAACCGACCACGATGGCGGCTACCGCGACCACGATCAACCCCAGCACCAGCAGTTGCTGGCGCCACTCGCGGCGGAACATCCGCCACGCCCAGCGGAGCACGGCCCGGCGCGCGGGAACGCCGCCGTTACCGGTTCCCGCCGGGGCCGGCCGCTCCAGCAGCCCGGTGCTCACTGGCCCTGTCCGGGCAGCCGGGGGGTTCCGGGGGGTCGTCCCCCCGGGGCAGCACTGAGCAGCGACTCGGGGCCGGGCAGCGGCGCGGTCTGGTCCACGACGCGCCCGTCGCGCAGGAACACCACGCGGTCGGCCCAGGACGCGAGCTGCGCATCGTGGGTGACCACCACGGCGGCCATTCCGCGCTTGCACGCCTCATGGATCAGCCGCATGACCGCCTCACCGTTAGCCGAGTCCAGCGCGCCGGACGGCTCGTCGGCCAGCAGCAGGCGGCGTTCCCCCGCCACGGCGCGGGCGATGGCCACCCGCTGCCGCTCGCCGCCGGACAGCTCGTCCGGGTACCGGCTGGCCTGGTCGCTCAGGCCCAGCCCGTCCAGCGCGCGCAGCCCGGCCGCACGGGCCTTGCCCGCCCCCATGCCGTCCAGCTCCAGCGGCAGCGCGACGTTCTCCGCCGCGGTCAGCCCGGGCAGCAGGTTGAAGTCCTGGAACACGTAGCCGACGGTGCGCCGCCGCAGCCGGGCCTTGTCGTTGCGCGACATCCGGGACAGCGGCGCGCCGGCCACCAGCACCTCGCCGCTGCTCGGGTCCTCCAGGCTGCCCGCGATGGTCAGCAGCGTGGACTTGCCCGAGCCACTGGGCCCCATCACCGCCACCATCTCACCCGCCCGCACCGACAGGCTGACGTTGCGCAGTGCGTGCACCACGCCCGCCCCGGCGCCGTACGTCCTCGACACCTCCTGTAGTTCCAGCACGCTCATCCCCGTACCTCCGCCTTCCCGTCTGGGATCTGCATTGCTCACCGTTGCACCCCCACCCGGCGGCGCAGCCGTGGCAGCGCGGCCGGGGTGGGCTGGGGCAGGCCCGGCTCGGCGCCGGCCCGCTCAGCCGGCCGTCCGCCGCGTCCAGCCAGCGGATGACCGCATCCAGCCGGAACAGCTCGGCGTCCACCACCAGCGCCAGGCCGAGGTCAGACGCGGCCTCTTCTTCCTTGATCCGGGTCCATTGCTGCATCAGCTCCACCAGGTAGCGGCGGTGCGCCTGGATCACCTCGTGCACGTCGGTACCCGGCACCCGCACCGCCACCAGGACCTTCATCACCAGCTCATCGCGGGGCGGCGAGGCCAGGTCGGGCGGCGTGCGCAGCCACCGGGTCAGTTCGGCCGCGCCATCCTGAGTGATCCGGAACCCCTTCTGCGGCCCGGCGTCCTCGGTGCCGTCGGACTCCACCAGGCCGTCCCGCTCCAGCCGCTGCAGCGTGGTGTACACCTGGCCCACGTTCAGCGGCCACACCTCACCGGTCCGCGCCTCGAACTCCTCGCGGAGCTGGAGCCCGTACTTGGGACCTTCGCTGAGCAGCGCGAGCAGCGCGTGCCGGACACTCATGGCGCCTCCCGAACCGGTAGCATGCTGCGAATGATACCGGGTATACATGGCCCGGCAACGCGCCTTGGGACACGGTTTGGTCACGGGCGGGCGAACGGGCACCGGCGCGGCCCGGGTGCGAGACGCTGGCCGGACCTTCTCTCCCGCGACGTGCCGCCGGCGTGATCCGCCAGGCATCCTTGGGTTAGGACACCCGGAGGTGACGGCTCATGACCGGCGATACCATGCGCGACCTGCTCCAGCCCCTTATCGGCAAGTCGGGGTCAATTTCCATGCTGGTGAGCAGGATCGGGCAGGTCGCCTTCCCGACCGCGCAGGACAAGAAGCTGACCGGGGTGCAGGTCCGGCCGGACGGCCTGATCCGGCTGGAGCGCGAGACGGGCTGGACGGTCATCGACCCCGCCGAGGTCATCGCGGTGACCTGGCGCGGCGACCCGGACGACACACCCGGCCAGTTCCTCTGAGGCCAGTCGGGCCGGTCAGGCGCGATGCAGCCGGGCGGTCAGCTCGATCTCCACGGCGATGCCGAACGGCAGCTCGGCCAGGCCGACCGCGCTGCGCGCGTGCCGTCCGGCCGCCCCGAACAGCGCCACCAGCAGGTCGGAGCAGCCGTCGATGACCGCCGGGGTGCGGTCGAACCCGGGCGCGACGTTGACCATGCCGAGCACCTTGACGATCCTGGCGATGCGGTCCAGGTCGCCGAGTTCGGCCCGCAGCGTGGCCAGGATGGACAGCGTGGTGAGCCGCGCCGCCTCCCGGCCCTCGTCCAGGGTCAGGTCCGCGCCGACCTTGCCGCGGATCATGGTGTCCCCGCTGACCGGCCCGTGCCCGCTGACGTAGACCAGGCCGTCGTCGATCACACAGCCGAGGTAGTTGCCCGCGGGCTGGAACACCGGGGGCAGCACGATGCCGAGTTCCTGAAGTCGCTCATCGATCACCTAGGGAGGGTACGACCCCTGGCCCATCTGGCTCGCGGGCGGCTGCCCCCCGGGCTGGTGCGACCCGTATCGGGCGCGTGGCGGCCCGGGCTGGCGTCTGGCTATCCCGGGGGTATGACTGGCAGGAGGACCGCTGAGGGGTGTGCGGGGTCGTGGTGGACAGCCTGCTGTGCCGTACAGAGGGTTGCCGCTGTCGCGAGCGGTTCTCCGCTGCCGGTGTTCCGCGCGTAGCGGGGGTGGGCGCCGCTGGAGATCTGGAGCCGGATCCGGTGGCCGGGGCGGAACTGGTGGGCGGTCGGCCACAGGTCGATGCGTATCTGCTGAGGCTGGGGGCTGGCCGAGGTCAGCCGGATCAGCCCGTCGGTGATGTTCACCGACGGGCCCTTCGGGTCCACGTCGCACAGGCGGGCGAAGAAGTCGGTATGCGGGCGGCTGGAGCTGACGAACAGTTCCGCGGTGACGGGACCGGTGATCTCCAGGGGCGACCGCAGCGGCTCGCTGGTGTAGGTCAGGACGTCGGGCCGCCGCTCCAGTTCCCGGTTGTCTTTCGGTCCGGCGTTGGCGGGTCTCGAGCTGGTGCCGCCGACCGCGGGCGTGGGGTCGGCGGGATCGTAGGTGTACCGGGTGGGTTCGCCTGCGGGCGGCACCGGGGTGGCGAGCGCGCGTTGCGGCTGCAGGTGCCACCGCTGGGTGCTGGCCGCAGGTGGCCACTGTTGCAGGTCATGCCATCCGCCGCCGCCCATCGTCTCGATCCGGGCCGAGGACCAGGACGGTGCCGGCTTGCCGAGCAGGTGCGCGCCGAACCAGTCCAGGGCGTCCTGGAACGAGTAGCGGAACAGGTCCTGGCTTGTGTGGTGCCAGGGACCGACCCGCAGCCGCGCGGTCTGCCCGCCCGCCCGCAGCGCCTGGTAGTCCGCCAGCATCGACGGCAGGGACATGTCGTACCAGCCGCCGATCATGGTGACGGGGATGCCCAGGTCACGCAGCGCCGGCCGGAAATCGGTGGCCGTCCAGTACGGGTCGCCGGGCTGGTCATGCTGCACCGAGTCGCGGTAATAGCCGACCGGGTGCCCGACGGCCACGACGTCGGCGTCCAGCAGGGGCAGGTGCGCGAAGGCCGGCGCCAGTGCCCGCCGGGCGCGCAGCGGCGTCAGCACGAAGGCCAGCGGCCTTCCCTGGTTCTCGATCGCGACTGCCCAGGCCAGCCGGTCCAGGGAAAACGCGCCGCCCGGGTAATAGAGCGCCCGCCGCTCGGCGCCCCAGATCCCGAGGGCCATCGCCTTGAGCTGGGGCGGCCGGGTCGAGGCCAGCGCCAGCTGGGTGAAGGTCAGGTAGCTGCCGCCGAATCCGCCGATCTCCCCGTTGGACCACGGCTGCTTGATGATCCAGTCGGCCGCCGCCCGGCCGTCGGCTGCCTCGCGGTCGTAGTCGATGTGCCCGCCGGAGCCAGACGTGCCGCGCGTGCTCTGCAGCACGGCGTGGTAGCCGCGCTCGGCGAACAGCCGGGCGATGGTGCCGTAGGGCCCGCGCCGCCCGTACGGCGAGCGCAGCAAGATCACCGGCAGCGGCTTCCGCGCAAGTGCCAGGTACACGTCGGTCAGCAGGTCGGCTCCGTCCGGCGCGCGGACCGGCACGTCACGTTCGACGGTCACCTCGCGTGTCACCGGCGGCCCGGCCTTGAGCATGGCCGCGAACGCCCAGCTGGAAACAGTCACGTCTTGCCTCCACGACAGGATGGCCGGGCATGGTCCGCCTCGCGGCGTCCGGTGCAGACGCCGGCGCTACTTCTTGCTTGCCTGCGGCTGTGCCGGCTGAGCTGCCTGCTTGCCGGCGGCCTGGGCTTTGATGAAGGCGGCGATCCGGTCGTTCAGCTCGCCGATGCGGTTGAATCCGCCGTGGCTGCCGGGGACGATGGCGACCTCGGCGTGCGGCATGAGGCTTCCCCGGGCGCGGGCCTGCGCCGGGGTAAGCAGGGCGCTGCGCGCGCCGGTGACCAGCAGGACCGGCACGTCGATCGCGCGGAGTTCGTCGTCGGTGAGAACGTCAGGTTTCTTCGGCTCCGCCCGGTAGCCGCGGATGGCTGCCCACATGAGCGTCATCAGCTCCGGCTCCAGCAGGTGCGGGAGGTCCAGCCACCGCGCGAGGCGGCGGCGCAGCGGCATCGGGGTCAGGGTGGCCAGGCCGCTGATGGTGAGCCACCGGTAGAAGCGGGCGTCGGGCCTGGTGAGCCCGGCGGGGTCGAGCAGCGTGATGGAGGCGACCCGGCCGGGCGCGCGGAGCGCCTGGTTCATGGCGACCCAGCCGCCGTAGGAGAAGCCCACCAGGTGCGCCGGGCGGTCGCTGAGCTTGCCCAGGAGCTCGTCCAGCCAGGCCGCGCAGGACGCCGGCGGAGTCATCAGGGCGCGCGGGACGCTGGGATTTGCGTCGCCGGGCATGTCGATCCCGTACACCGGGCCGTCCTCGGCCAGGGCCGCCACGTGCGGGAACCAGAACGCTGCGTTGCCCCCGGCGCCGGTGAGCAGCACGACCGGCGCCCCGCCGGGATGCGGCCGGCAGGCGTGCACGCGCGTGGTCGCGGTCGCCGTCTCGATATCGAACTCCTCCCGCGGCTGCGGCCACAGCGCGAAGACGCGGTCGTACGCGGCCATGAACTTCTCCCGCGCCGCGTCGCTCACCCATGAGCCCGGTTCGCCCTCGGGCGCCGGGCCCGCTGCGCGGGTGATGTGCTTGAGCCCGGGCATTCCCCGCCTCCTTCTGGCTTCTGGCTAAGTCCTCCAACTCTATGATACGAGCGTATCATTTACCAATCGGGCAAGCGGCGAGGGGACGGTGAGCCGGTGCCGAAACGGGTCGATCACGAGGAGCGGCGGCGGCAGATCGCGGACGCGCTGCTGCGGACGGCTGCCGCGCGCGGGCTGCATGCCACCGGGATGCGCGAGGTCGCGGCCGAGGCCGGCGTGTCCCTGCGGCTGGTGCAGTACTACTTCGGCACCAAAGAAGAGCTCCTGCTGGCCGGGATGCAGCACCTGGCCGCCCGGTTCGGCGAGCGGGCGATGACGCGGATCAGGCAGATCAAGGAGACAGGCGGCCAGGCCAGCCCGCGGGACGTCATCGCCGCCATCCTGGCCGAGGCACTGCCCGCCGATGACGAGCGGCGCACCTTCGCCGTGCTCAACGCGGCCTACTTCGCGCTCGCGCTGACCGACCCCGCGCTGGCGATCGCTCCCCTGGTCAAGAACACAAACGCCGTCATCGACGTGGTCGCCGCCCAGCTGCGGGCGGCCCAGGCGGCCGGCGACACGCCCGCCCACCTGGACCCGGACGCGGAGGCCCTCAGCCTGCTCGCCATGTCTTCGGGCCTGGGCAACAGCGTCCTGGCCGGCCAGTCCTCGCTCGAACAGGCTCAGGCCGTCATCGACTACCACCTGGACCGCCTGTTCCCTGCGTCCCGCCCCGCGTTACGCCGAACGCCCGTGAAAACAGTCTGCATCCTTACTGCCCGGGGCGGTTACCGCGGCCTGACGCTGGGTCTTGCCGCGCCGCCGGCCGCCTCCTAGGTTCACTGCATGCACAGTGTGGACCCGACGACCGAGATGATGATCCGCTCGGTACTCGCCTACGCGGAGAACCGGCTGCGGCTCGACCCGGTGCCGCTGGACGGCGCCCACCGCGACGCAGCCGCGCTGGCGGCCGTGCTCGATGGGCTGCTCGGCGACGAGCCGCACAACCCGGATCAGGTGCTGGGCGCGTACACCTCGGTGCTCGCCCCGGCGGTGATCTCGGCCGACAGCCCGCGGTTCCTGGGCTTCATCCCGGCCGCGCCGACCAAGGCCGCGCTGCTGTTCGACATGCTCATCTCGTGCGCCTCGATCCAGGGCATCTCCTGGCTGGAGGCGGCGGGCGCGATCGAGGCCGAAAACCAGGTGCTCCGGCTCATCGCCGACCGGGCCGGGCTGCCCGCCGCGGCGGGCGGCTGCTTCGTCTCGGGTGGTTCCGCGGCCAACCTGTCCGCGCTGGTGGTCGCCCGGGAGCAGGCCAAGCGGGGCGTCCCGGCGGCTGGCCCCGGCCGCCGGCTGCGGGCCCTGGTCAGCGCAGACGCGCACTCCTCGATCAGCAACACGCTGCGCATCCTGGAGATGGACCCGCTGGTGGTGCACACCGGCGACCACCGGCTCACCGGCGCCGCGCTGCGCGCGGCCATCGCGGCGGATGGCGACCCCGGGTCGCTGGCCGTCGTGGTGGCCACCGCGGGCACCACCAACGCCGGCATCGTCGACGACCTGGCCGGCGCGGCCGACGTCGCCCGCGAGCACGGCCTCTGGTTCCACGTGGACGGCGCCTACGGCGGCGCCGGGCTGTTCGCGCCCAGCGTCCGGGACGCCTACCAGGGCATCGAGCACGCCGACTCGTTCGTGGTCAACCCGCACAAGTGGCTGTTCGCGCCGTTCGACTGTGCCGCGCTGCTGTACCGCGATCCGGCCCTGGCCCGCTCGGTGCATACCCAGGACGCGTCCTACCTCGACGTGATCCACGAGAAGCCGGCGGAGTGGAACCCGACCGACTACGCGTACCACCTGACCCGGCGGGCCCGCGGGCTGCCGCTGTGGTTCTCGCTGGCGGTGCACGGGGTGCGGGCCTACACCGCGGCCATCGAGACGGCCATCCAGCTGGCCCGGGATGCCGCCGCGGAGATCAGCCGCCGCAGCTACCTGGAGCTGGTCCGCGAGCCCAGTCTCGGCATCGTGCTGTTCCGCCGCCCCGGCTGGCCCGCGCCCCAGTACGCCGCGTGGGCCGACCAGCTGCTCCGCGACCAGGTGGCGTTCCTGCCGCCCACCGCGTGGGAAGGAGAGACGGTGGCCAGGTTCGCGTTCCTGCACCCGCACACCCCGCTGGACCTGGTCCGGCAGATCCTCGACCGGATGAAGTGAGCCATGACCGAGCCGATCGCCGCGCGGCCGTACATGCCCGGCTACGGAACCCAGCCCGCGACCGCGGGCAGTGGCCTGCTGCCCTGGTCGTGGGCGGAGCAGCGGCTGATCCGCTCGCACGACTTCTGGCTGGCCACGGTGACCCCGGCCGGGGCGCCGCACCTGATGCCGGTCTGGGCCGTCTGGGCGGCCGGCCAGCTCTGGTTCAGCAGCTCCACCGGATCCCGCAAGGCGCGCAACCTGACCGCGCAGCCGCGCTGCTCGCTGGCCACCGGCGATCCGCTCGAGCCGGTCGTGGTGCAGGGCCGGGCGCGCCTGGTCACCGACCCGGGCGCGCTGGCCAGGATGCTCGCGGCGGAGAACGCCAAGTACGGCACCAGCTACGGCCCAGAGATGGTGGACCCCGCGTCGAACAGCGTGTTCAGCCTGCGGCCGGAGTGGGTGTTCGCGCTCGACTCCCGGGACTTCACCGGCTCCCCTACCCGGTTCACGTTCCACGGCGATACGGCCGGCTGAGCCTGCGTCACGATGTGACCGGGGAGGGCGCGTCGTACTCAGCGTCGGCGTCCTCCTCGGCCGGATCCTGCTCGCCGATCCCGTAGTTGGACAGGCCGAACAGGTAACCGAGGCCGGTCACGGCCAGAATGGCCGCGTATGGCCACCATGTCTCCCCGGCCGCCACCGCGATCGACAGGGCGGCAAACGTCGCGACCCAGGCGAAGATGCCGGCCAGCGCGCGCGACCGCGCGTTCAGCAGCTTCAGCCGCTCGTCCGCCCGGGAGCCGGCCAGCGCACCCTCGTCGGTGTCTTTCGCGGCCTGCAGGTAAACCGCGGTCACCCGGACGGCCGTAACCACCAGGACCATGATCGAGATCCACCAGGTGTGACCGCCCCGCACCAGCCATGCGGCGGCGAAGACGACCCCGATCACGGTGTACAGCAGGGGCTTGCGCAGCCTCGCGGGGATGACCTTCAGCATGGTCCCGCCTCCTCATCCTCGGGATCGAACATCTTGTCCACCGGTACCTCGAAGAACCGTGCGATCCGGAACGCCAGCGGCAGCGACGGCAGGTAACGGCCGCTCTCGATGGAGATCACCGTCTGCCGGGACACGCCCAGCGCGGCCGCTACCTCCGCCTGGGACAGCCCGCGCTGCCTGCGCTGCTCCCTGACCCGGTTCCGCATGATGTAAAGGTAGCTTTACCTCACTCCCATGTCAAGGAACCTTTACAGAGGTCGCCGCCGCGCATCCGCCAGCCGGGTAGTCCTGCCCGCGCCCGGTGTGGGCCGGGCCGAACCGGGCAGGGGCCGAGCCGCGGACCGGGCTGAGACGACGGGGAGCTGGCATGGAATACAGCGAGTTCATCGGGCTGGTCCAGCAGGGCTCCGGCGGCCTGGGCACCGAGGCGGCCGAGCGCGCGACCGAGGCCACGCTGGCCGAACGGCTGCCGGGTGGCGAAGTGCGGCGCATCGCGCTTGAGCTGCCCCCCCAGCTGATGCCCTGGCTGCACACCGAGTCGAAGGCAGTGGCGTTCGGTATCGATGAATTTCTGGACCGGGTGGCGAACCGCGAGGGCACCGACGTCGAGATCGCGCTGCAGCACGCCCGCGGGGTGTTCTTCGCGTTCGGCAGCGCGCTCAGCCCGGAGTCGGTGGCGCACCTGGCCACCCTGCTGCCGCGGACCTACGCCCCGCTGGTGGACGAGGCGGAGCACCGGTACCTGGAGATCATGCCGGCCGAGGCGGTCACCAGCAAGGAATGGTTCGACGTGATCGTTGAGCTGCCCGCGGACTACCAGGGCCTGATCCCGGCGGGCCCGGCGCGCGGCTAGGCCGGGTTCAGCGCATTTCCGGCCGCCGGGCGTGCGGCGGGACGGGAACGGCGGCCCGCGGCTGGCCGTGGGCCAGTTCACGGCTCCAGGCAGAACTCGTTGCCTTCCGGGTCGGCCAGGATGACCCAGCCGGCGCCGGGCGGCTGGCCGCCGGCCACCCGGGCGCCCAGGCCGGCCAGCCGGGCCAGCTCGGCCTGCTGGCCGTGGCCGGGCGGGTCCAGGTCCAGATGGACCCGGTTCTTCATCTGCTTCGGCTCCGGGACGGTGGTGAAGTACAGCCGCGGCGTGCCCGCCGCCGCGGGCAGGACCACGTACTCGACGTGCCCGGGGGTGGCGTCCCGCTGCTCCGCGGTCCCGCCGGTTACGGCCGCCCAGAACATGGCCTGCGCCCGGGCGTCGGCGCAGTCGAAGGTGATGTTGTGAATGCTCGCGTGCATGTGCCCCAGCTTTCGCCGTGGGCGCCCCGCGCCGGGGAAGTCAGGACCAGGCGGGAGGCGCGGATGGAATACGTGACATGGACCGCACCTCCCTCCGCCAGCTCGGCGAGCGTGACTTCACGGCCGACTATGGCATGACCGGCCGCCAGGTACCAGCGGTTATCGCGCCGGGGGCACGGGCTCAGCCGTCTGCGCACCCGGGTGCCGGCGGCTAACCGGCGGGAGCCCGGGCTCGTCTCGGCTTCGTACTGGGCCGCGATGCCGGCCGGGATCCGGCCCCGCTCGCTGAGCTGGACGCCCTGGTCCCGGGCCCACGCCCGGATGTCCCGGCTGCGGCGCCGGCTGGCCGCGGTGCGCACCGGGCGGCGCGGCTGGCCGCTGGCCCGGCGGGCATGCTCGACAAACGGCGCGAGCTGTGCCCGTAGCTTCGCGGCGTTCCGCTCACTCAGGTCGATCTCGTATTCTGAGCCGCCCACGCCGAACCGGACGGTCTCGTCCGCCGGCCCGCCATCAAGATCGTCTTCTAGCGCGACGATCGTCCTTCGTGCCATCCCTACCCCCGGTCCCTGCGCTGAGCTACCTGTACCCGGTCAGGTCACCCTGCCATAACACCACAAATGATCTATCTACCCGTCAGCCGGCGTGACCGGTGTGACAGGGTGATATCCACCCAGGACCAAAGCCAATCCCGTGCCGTGTCCACCATGTTCCCGCCACCCATCCGATGACCGGACATAGGCAAATGATTCCGGCGCGCAGCGCTTTCGCCCCGGATGTCGCGGGTTCGGGGGGCGGATGCGGCGGAATGGTGGGCCGCATCCGCCGCCCCGATCAGGCGCCGTCTACCGGGGGTTCGGCACGCCCAGGTGCGGAAACCACGCTTGGCGGCTCAGCCGCCGTCGTCGAGGGGGCCGCGAGGGGGGTGCCCACGGCGGCGGCGGCTTCCTGGACTTTGGCCGGCCCACGAAGGACATGGGCCACCCCGACGGCGGCGACGGCGCCGGCCGCTGGCCCGACCAGGTAGACCCACCAGGTGGACAAGTTCCCGATGGCGACGTCGGGCCCGAAGCTCCGCGCGGGGTTCATCGACGCGCCTTCGTAGGGGCCGCCCATCGTGCCCCAGGCCAGGATGTAGGCCCCGACGGCCAGCGGCACGAACGGGCCGTTGAGCTTCGGCCCGTTGGCCAGGTTCAGGATCATCAGCACCAGGCCAAAGGTGAGGATCGCCTCGAAGCCAGCCGCCTGCCAGGACTGGCCGGGTTTGGGCATCGTGGCGGCCAGGTTCCCGGCCGGGCCGAAGAAGGCGCGGCCCAGCAGAGACCCGCATATGGCGGCCGCGAACTGGACGATCCAGTACGCACCGGCCATCACCCAGCCCATATCGCGGCGCAGCGCGAACGCCAGCGTCGTCGCCGGGTTGAAGTGGGCGGAGATGTCGCCGAGGAAGTAGACGGCCACGACCAGCCACAGCGCCGAGATGAGGGAGAGCACCAGCACGGTCTGCCAGGGCTGCAGGGCGTGGCCGCCGTACCGAACCAGGATGGCCGCGCCGCCGGACAGCACGAAGGTCAGCCCGGCCATCCCGATGAACTCGGCCAGCAATCGCCGCAGCCGGTGGTCCGGATTGGCCCAGTCGGCCCAGCCGCGCTGACCGCCGACCGACGCGATCAGCGCCGCCCGGCCGACCGGCATCGAGCTGCGCCCCGTCAACTCGTCAGACGGGGACTTCATGTCAGGCCTTCTCCGGGCCCGACGGCACGTCGGCGGAGCCGGGCCGGGTCAGCGCGATCGGGACAACGACCCGGTCGAACAGGTCCTCGCTCACGCCCTTGGCCAGCGCGGCCTCCTTCAGGGTGAGGTTCTTGTCGATGGCGTAGTAGGAGATGGCCGCGGCCTTGTCGTAGCCGATCACCGGGGACAGCGCGGTGACCATCATCACCGACCGCTCGATGTTCTCCTTCAGTTTCGCCTCATTGAGCTTGGTGCCCTCGACCATGAACTCGCGGAAGTGGTCGCACATGTCGGCCATGATCAGCGCCGAGTGAAGGTAGTTGCTGATCAGGACCGGCCGGAAGGCATTCAGCTCGAAGTTGCCCTCCGCGCCGCCCATGCTCACCGCCACGTCGGAGGCGATGACCTCGATGGCGACCATCAGCATCGCCTCGGCCTGGGTCGGGTTGACCTTGCCCGGCATGATCGAGGACCCGGGCTCGTTGGCCGGGAAGATCAGCTCATGGATCCCGGTACGCGGACCGGAACCCATCCAGCGCAGGTCATTAGCGATCTTGAACAGGGTGACGGCCGCGGCCCGCAGCCCGCCGTGCGCGCGCACCATCCGGTCCAGCGTGCCCTGGGCGGTGAACTTGTTGGCGGCGGTCTCGAACGGAGCGCTCGTCATCGACGCTATTTCCGCCGCCACGTCCTCGCCGAACCCGGCTGGGGCGTTCAGCCCGGTCCCGACGGCCGTGCCGCCCATGGCCAGCTTCAGCAGGCCGTGCGTGGCGTGCTCGACCTCGGCGATGGCGTCATCGAGCGCCCCGGTGTAGCCGGACCACTCCTGGCCCACGGTCAGCGGGGTGGCGTCCTCGAGGTGGGTCCGGCCGATCTTCACCACGTCGGCCCACTTTTTCGCGTTGCGCTCGGTCGCGTCGCGGAGCCGCTTGAGCGCGGGGATCGTCTTCTTCGTCGCCATCGTGTAGGCCGCGATGTGCATTGCCGTCGGAAACGTGTCGTTGCTCGACTGCCCCATGTTCACGTGATCATTGGGGTGGATCGGTTCCTGGGAGCCGAGCGTGCCGCCCACCAGCTGGATGCACCGGTTGGAGATGACCTCGTTCACGTTCATGTTCGACTGGGTCCCCGACCCAGTCTGGAACACATACAGCGGGAAATCGGCGTCCAGCGCCCCGCTGATCACCTCGTCGCAGACCCGCTGGATCAGCTCGCCCTTCCAGGCCGGCAGCCGCCCGGCGCGGGTGTTGACGACCGCCGCCGCTTTCTTCACATACCCGTAGGCGTGGTACACCTCCTTCGGCATCCGGTCGTGACCGATGTTGAAGTGCTCCAGGCTGCGCTGGGTCTGCGCGCCCCAGTACCGGTCCGCGGGCACCTCCACCTTGCCCAGGCTGTCGAACTCCTGCCGCATCCCGGTGGCGTCCAGGCCGATCGGCAAATCGAGGATCTTCGGCCCCTGCTCGTCTGCATGCGCCATGGCACGGCCCCTTCTGCCAGCGATAGGTGGCCGCCGACCCATGGGATGAGTCCGTGAGCTCCGAGCCAGGCCAGCGGCGCGGGTTCCGCAACGGCTATACCCAGGAACCTCAGAATCGAGTCCTGACTATTCGGGCATAAGGCCCACGTTCGGCTTCAGGGTGCCCGCAGGCCGTCCACCGACGCCACGTTGCGCATCGCTACAGTGCCCCGGAGTATACATTCAGTGTATGCTCCAGGGTGTGAGCGTCCCCATGGCCCTCCTCGGGCTCCTCGATCGTGAACCGAGCCACGGCTACGACCTGAAGCGTGACTATGACACCTACTTCGGCCGCGGCAGGCCCCTGCCGTTTGGCCAGGTCTACGCCACCCTTGCCCGGCTGGCGCGGGACGGACAGGCGACGGCTGGAGCGGTTGAACCCGGCGCCGGCCCGGACCGCAAGCGCTACACCATCACCGAGGCGGGGAAGGGCCAGGTGGAGGCCTGGCTCGCGGAGCCGATCCCGGCCGAGCCCCACCTCCAGAGCGATCTCTTCGTGAAGGTCGTGCTCTCCCTCATGCTCGGCCGGCCCGCGGCGGAGTACCTCGACGTGCAGCGGGCCACGCACCTCGCTCGGATGCGCGAGCTCACCGAGCTCAAGCAAACCGGCAACCTCGTTGATGCCCTACTCGCCGACCACGGCCTGTTCCATCTCGAGGCCGACCTGCGCTGGATCGACCTCACCGCGGCACGGCTCACCCCGCTCGCGGAGGAGGTGGCGTCGTGAACGGCGCGAAGGGCTCCCCTGTGGTCGGGGGCTCCGTGGTCGGGGGCTCTGTGGCCGGGGGCGGAGGCGTGATCGTCGAGGCACGAGATCTCGTGCTCTCCTTCGGCGAGACCCCTGCCCTTCGCGGAGCGAGCGTGTCGGTGAAACGAGGCGAGATCCTCGCCGTGATGGGCCCCAGCGGCTCGGGCAAGTCCACGCTGCTCCACTGCCTGGCGGGCATCCTCGTCCCGGACTCCGGCGAGGTCACCTTCGACGGCCAGCGCCTCGGCACGCTGCGCGAGGAGCAGCGAAGCCGCCTCCGTCGAGACCGTTTCGGCTTCGTCTTCCAGTCCGGCCAGCTCGTCCCGGAGCTCACCGCGGAGGAGAACGTCGCACTGCCGCTCCTTCTCGGCGGAACCCACCGCAAGGAGGCCTTGCGCGGCGCGCGGGCCTGGTTCGAACGGCTCGAACTCGATGGCTTGGAAGGTCACCGCGCTGGCGAGATGTCCGGCGGACAGGCACAGCGCGTCGCGCTGGCGCGAGGTCTCGTCGCCCATCCGGACGTGCTGTTCGCGGACGAGCCGACGGGCTCGCTCGACTCGCTCACCGGCGAACTCGTGATGGGCCTGATGACTGGTGCGGCGCGCGAGGAAGGGACCACCGTCGTCCTCGTCACCCACGAACCCCGCGTCGCCGCCTACGCCGACCGCCAGGTCATCGTGCGCGACGGACGAGTGGCCACCACCGCGGCGGTGGCCGGATGATTCGGCTCGGCCTGCGCCTGACGCTCGGAAGTGGACGTGAAGCCGCGCTGCGCGTCCTCGTCACCGCGGCAGCTGTCGCCCTCGGCGTCGGCCTGCTGCTGGCTGCTCTGGCCGGTGTCAACGGGCTGCACGCCCAGACGGACCGTGGTGCGTGGCTCGACACCTCGGCGCAGGCGTCACGACCGACCTCGACATCCGGCCGGCTGTGGTGGCTGTCCGGCACTGACCAGTTCGGCAACCAGGCGATCGACCGGGTCGACGTTGCCGCGACCGGGCCGAACGCTCCGGTCCCGCCAGGGCTTCCCCACCTGCCAGGACCGGGTGACTACTTTGCCTCGCCCGCCCTCACGGCCCTTCTTCGGTCCGAACCGGCGAATGAGCTGCGCGACCGGTTTCCGGGCCAGGCAGACCGGGACCATCGGCGCAGCGGCGCTCCCGTCCCCGAACTCGCTGATCATCGTCATCGGCCACACCACGCGCCAGCTCTCGCAGGCACCTGGTGCGGTTCAAGTCGGAGCCATCCAACGCACGCCGGCCAACTGCTACGCCTGCCAGAACGCCATCGGGAGCGGACCCGTTCTGCAGTTCATCCTGGCCGGCGGGGCCGTCGCGCTCTTGCTGCCAGTACTGATCCTGATCGCGACCGCCAGCCGGCTGTCGGCCGCGCGGCGCGAGGAGCGCTTCGCCGCGATGCGCCTCGTCGGCGCCACGCCGCGTCAGATCTCCGTGGTCTCCGCGGTGGAGGCAGTGGTCGCGTCGGTCGCGGGCGTCGCAGTCGGCTTCGCACTCTTCTTCGTCTTCCAACCGCTGCTCTACCACGTGCCGTTCACCGGAGCGCCCCTCGCTGAAGGCGACCTCTCGCTGCACGGGATCGACATCGTACTCGCCGTGATCGGCGTCCCGGTCGCCGCTGTCGTGTCCGCTCGCCTCGCGCTTCGCAGGGTCCAGATATCGCCGCTCGGCGTGCAGCGGCGAGCGTCGTCCCCCCCACCGCGGATCGTACGGATCATCCCGCTACTCGCCGGCATCGCTGTGCTCGCGTACTTCGACGCCGCTGGCAAGCCGGGCGCCGTCGGCGGCCAGCTTCTCGAGCTGCTCGCGGGCTTCGTGCTCCTGATCGTGGGGCTGGTTCTCGCCGGACCGTGGTTCACGACCGCGGGTGCGCGGCTCATGGCCAGCCGGGCAAACCGTCCTTCTACCCTTATCGCCGGCCGCCGGCTCCTCGACAGTCCCAAGGCGGCCTTCCGGTTCATCAGTGGGCTCGTGATCGCCCTCTTCGTGGCCAGCGCCGCGATCGGGGCGCTCAGCTCGATCGCGGCCGCCAGCAGCTCCGGCGGAGGCAGCGCGGGGAGAGACACCCTCGCCGACCCGTTCTGCAGCTTCTCGACGACGAACTGTCCCGCTTCCGCCCAAGTTCCTTCCGTCCCAGGCCACGTGCTGACCGACCTCCGCACGACATCCGGAGTGCGCAGTGTGACGCTGGTCCACCAGACCCCATCCCAAGGTCCGCTGAGCAACCAGCCCGGCCGACCGTTCGGGGTCGTCGCGTGCGACCAGCTGGCGCGGACGCCCGCGATCGGCAAGTGCGCGCCGGGAACGTCGGTGGCGAACGTCGGCTACTTCCTTTCGCACCTCCTCGGGCACAACTCGCACGCGTCGTCGACGGTCTGGCCGTCCGCGGGCCTGTCGGTGGCGAGCGCCGCGCGTCTCCCCGTTGATGCGGTCGTCGTCGCCACGGACGGGTCGCCCGGCTCGCTCGAACGGGCACGGACCACCCTCGAGCAGGCGTTTCCCTTCCAGGGCACACCGGTCTCAGTCGAGGCGTCCGATCCGTTGACCGCGCGCCTCCTCACCATGATCCAGGACATGACCGACGTGGTCATCGTGGCGAGCCTCATCATCGCCGCCTGCAGTCTCGCCGTGAACATCGCCGCCGGGCTGGGCGAGCGGAAGCGCCCGTTCAGCTTGCTCAGGCTCACCGGTGTCCCCACCGCGCTCCTGCATCGTGTCGTCGCGCTGGAGAGTGCGCTGCCGCTCCTGCTCGTCGCCGCGGTGTCGATCGCGGTCGGCCTCGTGGCGGGTGCCCTCTACCTCCACTCCCAGGTCGGCATCGCGTTCAGCCTCCCAGGAATCGCGTACTGGGCCACTGTCATCGGCGGACTTGCGGTTTCGCTCGCGATCATCGCCTCGACGTTCCCGCTCCTCAATCGCATCACGGGACCCGAGGTCGCGCGGAACGAGTGACCCCGCGGGTGTGCGCCTCGACGAACTGATCCAGGCCGCAGCGCCAGCGACGCTGTACGTCTGCGGCGGTGCGGACAATGAGCTAGAGCTGGCCGATCGCTTCACACACGTGTTCCTGCTGGAGATCGACGAGCCCACCATGCTGGCCCGGATAGATGCGCGCCAGGACAACGACTGGGGCCGTATCGGGGACACTCGCGAGTACCGACGCCACAAGCGGCCCGAAATTCAGGACCGCTTGCGCGCATTCGGGGCGATCTCCATCGACGCCAGACAGCCCCTCGACCAAGTGGTGGACGCGATACTCTCCCACCCGCTGGCTAGCTCTGCCACGGCCCGAGCCAGAAAGTCGAGCAATCAGCACCGCAGTCGGATTTGCCGTATCACATCCGGCTCGGGCTCCCACCGCTTCGGGAATCCCCGTGCGCTCAGCGGCTCCGGCACAGGACGCGGCTGAGCGAGCAGCCAGTCGTATTCGCCGCGCTCAGACGACCAGGCGCACGCCAGCACCTCGACGCTGCCCAGGATCACGCCAGCGGCTCGCTGACCTGCTCCAGCCACCCGGCCGGGACGCCGGCGTCGATGGTCTTCCCGGCGTAGACGTAGAGACGGCCGGGCAGAATCGGCCATGTCCTTTGCTCAGCCACTTTCAGGCCGACCATGATCGCGCCTGCGTAGGGCTACCAGATCGCCAGGCATACGAACTGCACAGCAGCAGACTACGGACGCCAGCACATGGCGTCTCGCGCTCCGTGAGCTGGGCAAATCCAGCCCGATGATCTTCCTCTGTCAAGTGACACAGGGCCGGGCTCAGCGCACCGTGACGAAGTAACCCTTTCCAGGGTAGCGGCGCACCAGCCCTTCACCTTCGAGAGTGGTGAGGGCGTGTGCGGCGGTCTCCCGGGCCACCTGCCATTCCTGGGTGAGGGTGGTGATCGAGGGGACCGGCTGACCGGGCTCCAGCTCGCCCGCCTCGATGCGGCGGCGCAGGTCGGCAGCGATCCGCACGTAGATCCGCGGGTCTTGATCATCCACACGGCTGACGGTAGCTGACCAGCCACGGCGTCCCTCACAGCCCATAGCCGGTAGTCGTGGGTAGTCGAGAGCCCGTTAGGTCCGGTAGGGTTGCGTATCGTGGAAAGCACGCAGCACGGCGCCGGGAATGTCTTCCGTGAGCTGGCCGCCGACCTCGCCTTAGAACTGGGTGAGTCCGTCACCTGGGAACCAGCCGGATTCGTCGTACGCGGCACCCTGGTCTCCAGCCCGGCCGCTGTGCGTGCCGTAGCCGGGGCCGACCCGGCATCCATACATCCCCGCGAGGCAGCCACCCTGGCCCGGATCATCCGGCGCTGGGGCGACAGGTACTGGATCAGCTACAGCGCGAACCTGTACCACGCCGAGCGCCGCGACAACGGCGCACGCACGCACGCAGCCCACGCCGCCGCGCTGGAGCGGCTGGTCGAAGAGGATTACCTCGCCAGGCCGTGGCCGCCGGGCGAGCCGCCCGTCATCACCGAGCGCACCGCCTGGAAGTCCCCGCAGCATCGAGCGGCGGGGGCCTTCTGCTGACCCGAGTGGTCCGCGAGATTGTGCACTCGGGTGTGCAACCTGATCATGAGCGCCCTGAGTCTGCGCAGCCCAGAGCACTAGCGGCAGGCGAGCTGGCCTGTAGGCCGGGTCTTGTGCATAGGCACTCATGACCAGGGCGGATGCACCCAGCATGCCGCCTGACCTGCGGCTGAGATCGCGGCGGTTCTCACTACTTCGCAGCAGATCTCGCGGCCATGTGCCCCCGATGTGCCCCGACTCCCCGCCAGTCGGCGAATCCACTTCCCTGGCGCAACGGATGCAGATCGGCGGTACCGGCATATGGTGGAGCGGGCCCGGGGTACCGTACCGTCGGACTCGCATGGCGCTGCGTCCGACACTGTACTGACCCTCGGCATGCCTCCTGGCCATTGGAACCTTTAGGGTGCATACTCAGCAAGTCGAACAAGTCCGTTGCAGTTCATATTGGAGCACAATCTCAATGGGGGGTAATTAGTGTCGTGCAGCAAGTTAATCGACCCTGCCGATATTTTTCAAAATGCTCCTGGGATTGTACTTAGAGTCGGAGGCAATTCGCTCACACCTAGAGGCGGATTTGTAGCTGATTACGCTGTTCTCAACGGCCTTCTGTTTTTGACTCAATATTGCGCTAATGCTCACATTAAAGTCGTCATAGTGCCTGGTGGCGTAGGTGGCCACATATTCATCGAGTGGGCACGCCACGTAGGAAGTAGCGACGCTGTAATCAATGCTATCGGTTCTTCTCTCATTGACCTTGGTGCTCAAATTCTAGCAGATTATTTTTCGCGAAAGTTGACTAAGGTCGATACATCATCCAGTCCTAAAGTGGCTACTAGCATAGAAGAACTCCTCCTGCTCTCTAGCATGTTTCCAGTAGTTGTATGTGGTTCTGGAATTAGAGGTGCAATTTCTAGCGATTCAATGGCTCTGCTAGTGGCGGGCTCCATGGAAGCTCCAGTCCTGTCTATAAAGCGCACGCTACCCTTCGGAGGTATTTCTACCGTTACGAATCCCGATACTCAAGGTTACACTCATCGCGTATCTCTGAATGACATTGAAGAACTGATCGCTAACGATGACCTAGTAGGAAGCGCCGGTTGGCATCACTCTGTAGACGTATGGGCAGTCCGTATGCTACGCAGGCCAGATGCTTCACTATCGTTCACGAGTGCGGATTCTCTCAAGCAGTTTCCGGAGACAATGCGGTTGAGTGAAGTTCTTAAGGTTATTAGATGAAACACATCAATCTGAAGTCCTTTTTGCGTGACTCAATCATCATTGCACTAATTCTGGGAATCATTGCCGGAGTTCTATCTATATCCATTTCGAATGCACTTTTTGCAAGGAAACCTAACTGGGAATATGTACTAACGGTTGTACTCTTTATAGCTATACTTTTGCTAGCGCGATTCTCAATTACCCTGTACTCTGCGGTAAAAGATCTTTCAAGCAGAGTACAGGGTGGCAGTACTACAATTACCAAGACAGAGCCGCCGCTTCGGGTAACCCTAGGGGAAGCATTGCTGAATGCCCGTACCGAACTGGTATTCTTTGGCATCAGCGCTAAGCGTTCTGTGACAGATGATGCGTTTAAGCGGGCGATCGAACATCTGGAGGACCATCAGCTCCGTATTCGTTTCTTGTTGCTTGACCCATCTTCTGAGGCATTCGTGCAACGAGTTCGCGACGAGGGTGAATCATCCGATGCCTGGAATGCAGACCAACAAGTGGCCACGTCCCGACTTGGCTCATACAAGCGCCGCCTGAATCTAAACATTGAACTTCGGTATTTCGATTCGTACCCTATATGGCGAGCGATTATAATCGATCGCGAGGAGGTCTTCGTTAGCGTCTTTCTGCCAGGAAAGCGGGGCACTGAGGCGTCTCAGTATAGGCTGAGTAGGGTGAATGAAGAGTTGGCTTACGGAATCATCAATGCGTATCATACAGCCTGGCATGAAGCACGAGAGGAAATTCTATGAATGCGCATATCATCTATAAGGCGAAGAATTTCTCTGTGCGAGAGGGAACATTTGTACGACCTGATACTGGAGAGCAGAAGGAACTGGTGTATGTTGACCAGCCGGCAGTCGCTGTGGCGATTCCACTACTTGATGATGGACGCATTGTCTTCGCCGAGCAATGGAGACCGCTCGTCGGTGCCGTATTGCTCGAATGTCCAGGTGGTAAACTGGAAAATGGGGAGACCCCAGAAGACGCTGTACGACGTGAGCTATCCGAAGAGATAGGACTTGCACCCGGAAAGATTCGAAAGCTAGGCGACTATTTTTCATCTGTTGGTGCTAGCAATGAGCACATTCATTTCTTCGTGGCATCAGAGCTCGTACGGGTAAGTCGCAGAAGAGAGGATAGCCAAAAAATTCAGCTTGTATATCTTACCGATTCGGAGGCGGAGGACAAGCTCCATAGGTCAACGTTCCTGGACGGAAAGACAATGCTAGCGCTCTTTACATATTTTGCAGATAAAGCAGACGGCTCAGGCCAGTAAGCGTTTAATCGCGGCAGCCCGCATAGTTAATGTAGGCTGAGCATGCGCGCTTTCATGCGGTCCTAGCGCGCATCTTTGGGTAAAAGTTCTGCTTGAGCCTCTCATCCTTTCGTGGCGGACCCCAGCTCTGACCCAGATCACCTCTTCGCCATCGAGGTGCACGAGGGTCGATGAGGGTCGTTTACGCAGCTCAGTAGGCCGATGCGGGTCGCGCGAGGTCAGTCCCGTTCGTTGCGGTTGCTGCACTTTGCTGCTGCACGTTGCTCGTGTCCTTGACGTTTCAGCGTCAACGCGCTGGGGTGCCTTGCCTGGCCGCGATCACTTTCTCTACGGCTTGGAGACGAGCACGAGCACTAAGGTCGTGAGGCATGCGAACTATGGACCGGGCGCTCAGGCTCTGGGAGGCTCAGGGCGACGGAGTGTGACGATAGCCCGCCGGACTGTGACCATGAGACTCCGAGTGGGGGGCGTTTAAACCCTCCTGGCCAGGACACTCGTACTTGTGTGCAAAAGCCTAAATGGACGGCGTTCGCCCGAGCGAGCTACGGGGTCAGCGCCGTCTTCGCGGTCGGATGCATTGCCTGGATCGTCTACACCGCTGTCGCGGACGTCAATTGGCCGAACATCGTGCTATGTGGTGTGTGGCTGGGCGTAGCGGTCGGCTGGTTCTCCGTGGCGCGCCAGGCTGGTCGTCGCGCACAGTTCGACGGGGAGCTGCCGGAAGCCGAGCCGAATGTGCTGACTTTGGTTGAGCAGGGCAGAAACATCGAGGCCATCAAGCGCTACCGGGAGCTGCACCCGAGCGTCGGTCTTCGGGAAGCGAAGCATGTGGTAGACAGACTCAAGCCGGGCCCGGACAGGTCGGGGACTCCGAGCGCTTGACAGAAATAAGAGCGTCAGGGTCTCCCCCACCAGCATCTCCCCCACCAGCATCTCCCCCACCAGCCTTGCCCACCAGCATGCCCCACCAGCATGTGCTGTCCCGCATGATGCTTTACACGGCCAGCACCGCTCTGGCCGAAGGCGTGCCCATCACTCAGGTATCCCAGTGGCTCGGCCACAAGTCCATCACCTCCGTGGACTTGTACGAGCACCTGGTCCCGGAAGCCAGTGGCCGCGCCCGGGACGCGCTAGACAAGGCGTTCGCCGGAACGCGCGTGTGCCCTCAACGTGCCCCCGCAGACACCTGAGCACGGCTGCAGCGCAGGTCAGAGGCTTAGGCGGCGGGCGAGCTGGCCTGTAGGCCGGGTTCTGTGCACCCGCGCGAACGCGGGCCGGCGGCCATCCATCTAGGGCTGCCATTGCTGACAGCCTCGTGCGGTCTACCCGCGAGCATCGGGCGGGCCGCCCTCGATCGCTCGCGCAGTTCCCCTCGCGATCTCTCGGCCGTGAGGGGTCCCTTCTGACCTTGCTCCGGGTGGGGTTTACCAAGCCGCCGCAGTCACCTGCGGCGCTGGTGGTCTCTTACACCACCGTTTCACCCTTACCCTTTGGCTGGCCCGGAGGCCGGCCAAAGGGCGGTCTGCTTTCTGTGGCACTGTCCCGCGGGTCACCCCGGGTCGGCGTTACCGACCACCCTGCCCTGCGGAGCCCGGACCTTCCTCACCAGAACCGTGACTGGCACGGTCCCGGCGCGGCCGCCCGGCCGGCTCGCCCGCCGTGTCTCCAGCTTAGGCGCACAACGCCGGTCACCGCGGCGGAAGATGCCCGGTGTCGTTGAAGGTGCGCACGACGGCGGGCCCGTCGGGATACCAGTCGATCTCGCACAGGCAGGCCACGTCCAGGTGCATCCGGCGCAGCGCCGCGGGGGGCGCCAGCAGCGCATGCCGGAGCACGGTCTTCATCGGGGTGACGTGGCTGACCACGACGACCGTGCCGGGCTGGCCGCCGGCCAGCAGCCGGTCCAGCGCGGCCAGCACCCGCCGGCTGGTCGCCGCGAAGCTCTCCCCGCCGGGCGGCGCCACGCTGGTGTCCCCCATCCAGGCGGTCATCTCGTCCGGCCAGCGCTCCATCGCCTCGGCGTAGCTGAGCCCCTCCCACTGGCCGAAGTCCGTCTCCAGCCAGCCGTCGTCCACCTCGACCGGGGCGCCGGTGGCCGCGGCCACCGCCGCAGCGGTCCGCTGGGCCCGGCCCAGCGGCGACGTCACGATCCGGTCGATGCCGCGCCCGGCCAGCCGCTGCGCGGCCGCCTTGGCCTGCAGCTCGCCGGTCTCGGTGAGCGGGATGTCGCCCCGGCCAGCGAACCTGCGCTCGGCCGACAGCGGCGTCTGCCCGTGCCGCAGCAGCACCGTGGTCAGCGGGTCGCGGTGCGCCGCTGTCCAGCCCGGGCCCGGCCGCGGCGCGGGGCGCGGGCCCGCGTCCTGCCCCGGCGGCCGCGCAGCGCCGGACGGCTTGGCCGCGTCCATGGCCTGGTTGGCCAGCCGGTCAGCGTGTGCGTTCTGGGCCCGGGGCACCCACTGGTAGCTGATCCGGCCCAGGTGGCGGGCGGCCGCCTGGGCCTCGGCGGCCAGCGGCCGCAGCGCCGGGTGCTTGATCTGCCAGCGCCCGGACATCTGCTCGACCACCAGCTTGGAGTCCATCCGGACGTCCACGTCGGCGCCCGGGGCCAGGTCGGCGGCGGTCTTCAGGCCTGCGATCAGCCCGTTGTACTCGGCCACGTTGTTGGTGGTGGTGCCGAGGCTGTCGAACACCTCGGCCAGCACCTCGCCGGAGGCCGCGTCGCGGACCACGGCCCCGTACCCGGCCGGGCCGGGGTTGCCCCGCGAGCCGCCATCGGCCTCGATGGTCAGTTTCACAGGCCGGAGTCCGGGGTGCGGACCAGGATCCGGCGGCACTCCTCGCAGCGCAGCACCTCGTCGGGCGCGGCCGCGCGGATGCGGTTCACGTCGACGGTGTTCAGCGAGAGATGGCAGCCCTCACACCGCCCCCGGCGCAGCGCCGCCGCGCCGACGCCGTGCTGGGCACGCAGCTTCTCGTACAGCGTCAGCAGGTCGGCCGGCTCCTCGGCCGCCACGCTCGCCCGGCGCTCGCCGGCCTTGCCGGCTTCCTCCGCGATCTCACCGAGCCCCGCGTCCCGGCGGGCCGTCACCTCGGCCAGCTCGATTGCCAGCGCCGAACGCTCGTCGGTCAGCGCGGTCCGCCGGCTCTGCGCGGCCTCCCGGCGCTCCATCACCTCGAGCACGATCTCCTCGAGATCGGACTGCCTGCGGGCCAGCGAGACGATCTCGGCCTGGAGCGTCTCCAGTTCCCGGGCCGAGGTGACCGTCCCGGCGTCCAGCCGGCCGCGATCCCGGTCGATCCGGGTCCGGACCTGGTCCACGTCGGCCTCGGCCTTGCCCTGCTCCCGTCCGAGATCCTTCTCGGCCGCCTCCAGGGCGACGATCTCGTCGCGCAGTTCGCGGTCTTTCGACTCGATCCGCTCGGCTTCCGCGGTCTCGGGCAGGCCTCGCCGGCGGTGCTCCAGCCGGGACAGTTCCGCGTCGAGATCGGCCAACTCAAGCAGCCGCTGCTGCGCCTCGGGAGATGCTTTCACGGGTCCCCACGTTAGCCTGCCCGTGCGGGGAGCGGAAACAGCAAGCCGGGCCAGCCGGGGCTCAGGACGGCAGCGGCAGCATGAAGATCACCGGCGAGGTGGGCTTCCGGGCACCGGCGGCGGGCTCGACGGTCAGCGCCACCTTGTCCCCGGTCCGCAGGCCCGACACGATGACCGGGGCGGTCATCCCGGCGCGCGGCACCGGCAGCATGCCCGCCGACCGGGCTCCGGCGGAGCCGACCAGCCACAGCTCATAGCGTTCTGAAGAAGGAAGTACGGGCAGCCGGGCGGCGGTGAAAACGAGAGCTCGGGCCTGGTGCGACATGACCACGGTGGCTTTGCCCCGCGGGCTGGCGTCGGCGGTCATCATCGTCGCGTCGGGGGCGTTCAGCACGGCGGCGATCGCCCGGGCCCGCGCCTGGTCCTGGCTGAGCTGCTGCTGGGCGCTGAACGCGATGCCGCCGAAGGCCAGAGCCACGGCCAGCACCCCGCACGCGATCGCCATCCCCCAGCGGCGGCCAGGCCAGGCCGATTTGAGCTGGGCCACGGCCGGCGGGTGCTGCCGGGTGCGGGCCGCGGCGGCCAGCACCCGGTCGCGCAGCCCGTCGGGCGCGCGGGCGGCGGTGCTGGCGGCCAGCCGGACCGCGGTCTCCCGCAGCCCCGCGGTCTCCTGGCTGCACGCCGGGCAGGCGCTGAGATGGCGCTCGAAGCGGGTCCGGTCGGCCCCGCCCAGGGCGTCCAGCGCGTAGGCGCCGGCCAGCGTGTGCGGATCGGCCCGGTGGAACCTGAATGTGCCCACGGCTAGTCCACCCCCAGGCAGTCGCGGAGCCGGATCAGCCCATCCCGCATCCGGGTCTTCACCGTGCCGACCGGCACGTTGAGCAGGGCGGCCACCTCACGGTAGGTGCGGCCGCGGTAGTAGGCAAGAGTGATCGACTCGCGCTGCAGGTCGGTGAGCGAGCCCAGGCAGCGGCGGACCCGCTCCGCGTCGAGCCGGGCCTCGACCGTCTCGGCCACGCTGTCGTAGGAGATCTCGGCCCGGGCCGCCCGCTGTTCCCGCGCGGTGGCCGCCTGCTGGGTGCGGACCCGGTCCACCGCGCGCCGGTGCGCCAGCGTCATCAGCCAGGCCATGGCCGTGCCCCGGCTGGCGTCGAACCGGGCCGCGTTGCGCCACACGTCCAGCAGGACTTCCTGGCACACCTCCTCGGCCTGCGCCGGATCCCGCAGCACGGCGGTGGCCAGGCCGAACACCTGCCCGGCCACCTGGTCGTAGACCGCGCCGAAGGCCGCGCTGTCGCCGCGCGCCACCTGGCCGAGCAGCACCGCCAGCGGCGGGCCCGGCCGGCCCGCGCCGAACCTGTCCGGGGAAGCCTGCGGCTGGCCGTCGGTCATCGCCATATCCCTTATTCGTCGCCGCATTACGCTTGGCTTGCTAACCACGGTGATCTGCGGCAATCCGGATCTCCGTAGGCTACGAATAGCTTCTGTGAAAGCTCGTTTTCATTCTCCTGGGATCGGCCGTGGCGTGTGGGTCGGCCTGCTCACCGCCTGGGTCGCGCTCGGGGTTGCCCAGCTCATCGCTGGGATAGGTCGCCCACAGGGCTCGCCGGTGGCGGCGGTCGGCGGCCTGGCCATCGACAATACTCCGCCCCCCATCAAGAACTTCGCCATCGCGACGTTCGGCTCGAACGACAAGAAGGCCCTGGTCATCGGCATGCTGGTCGTGCTCGCGGTGCTCGCCGCGGGCATCGGCGTGGCGGCCATGCGGCGGCTCAGCTACGGCTACCTCGGGCTCGGCATCTTCGCCGTGATCGGCCTGGCCGGCGCGCTGACCAGGCCGAACGCCGAACCAGTGGATGTGCTGCCCACGCTGATCGGCGCGCTGGCCGGCGCGTTCGCGCTGTCCCGCCTGGTCCGCGCGGCGTACCGCCCGCCCACCCGGGCCGCCGGACGGCCAGCGGACCACGTTGAGGCGGCTGAGCCGACGGACCAACCCGGGCCAGCCGAGGCGGCTGGGCTGGCGGAGGCGGGCGAGCCGCGCACCGACGGCGCGCCGGATGCCGCCGGCGCGCCGGATGCCGCGGCGCGCCGGATGCCCCCGCCGGGCGGCCCGCAGCGGAACCAGAGCGCGGGCCGCTGGACTGGGTGCCGGCCGGTGCGGGCGGGCCTGATGCGGGCGGGGCTGATTCGGCTGAGCCGCGCCAGGTCAGCCAGGCCCGCAGCGGGCCGCCCGGGGCTGCCAACCGGCCACCGGACGGCTGGCAGCCCGGCCGGCGCAGCTTCCTCACCGTCAGCACGGTCGCGCTGGCCGCGGGCGGCATCACCGCGCTGGCCGGGCGGTCGCTGTCCGAGCGGTCCAACGTGTCCGCCGCCCAAGCCAGCATTCACTTCCCGCGGCCCGCGCACCCGGCACCGCCGCTGCCGCCCGGCACCCATCCCAACGTCAAGGGGTTGTCCCCCTTCATCATCCCGAACAACGCGTTCTACCGGGTGGACACCGCGCTGATCCTGCCGCAGGTGGCCCCGCAGACCTGGCAGCTGCGCATCCACGGCATGGTGGACCGGGAGATCACGCTCAGCTTCGACGAGCTGCTCCACCGCCCGCTGATCGAGGACTACGTCACGCTCACCTGCGTGTCCAATCCGGTCGGCGGGCCGTACGTCGGCAACGCCAAGTGGCTCGGGACCAGCCTGGCCAGCCTGCTCCGGATGGCCCGGATCAAGTCCGGCGCGGACCAATTGCTCTGCACGTCCGTCAACGGCTTCACGTCCGGCACCCCCATCGCCACCGTCATGGACGGGCGGAACGCCCTGCTGGCGGTGGCCATGAACGGCACCGCGCTGCCGGTCGCGCACGGCTTCCCGGCCCGGATGGTGGTGCCCGGCCTGTACGGCTACGTGTCCGCCACCAAGTGGGTCACCGACATCAATGTGACCACGTACGCCGCCGAGTCCGCGTACTGGTCGGTGCGCGGCTGGTCGCAGCGCGCGCCGATCAAGACCCAGTCCCGGATCGACGTGCCGAACAGCGCGGTGTCGGCCGGCCGGACCCCGGTGGCGGGCGTGGCCTGGGCCCAGCACAAGGGCATCGACGCGGTGCATGTCCGGGTGGACCGGGGCCCGTGGCAGCAGGCCACGCTGGCTGCCGTGCCCGGCATCGACACCTGGCGGCAGTGGGTCTGGGAATGGGACGCCACGCCGGGCACGCACACGATCGAGGCCCGTGCCACCGACGCGACCGGCTACACCCAGACGTCACTGGTGGAACCCCCCGAGCCCAACGGCGCCTCCGGCTACCCGAGCATCACAGTCCAGGTGAACTGAGCCGATTCCGTCTCGCCGGCGAGGCGGGGCCCGCCGCAG
Source organism: uncultured Actinomycetes bacterium (assembly GCA_963717125.1). Lineage (GTDB taxonomy): Bacteria > Actinomycetota > Actinomycetes > Streptosporangiales > Streptosporangiaceae > RYN-230. The sequence goes on along the minus strand of CAVQVG010000006.1, from coordinate 219,007 downwards.
GCGGGTGCTCGCCGAGCCGACGTTCGGCGCGCAGCGGCGAGCGGGGGGTCCAGGGGGGTCGTCCCCCCGGACCTCTAGAGCAGCTGGTCGCGGATCTGGCCGGACAGGTAGGCGCCCAGCCAGCGGCCCTGCTCGTCGAGCAGCTGCCCGAGCCCCGAGCCGCCGGGGTCATCCTCTTCTTCCACCTTGCGCCAGGTCACATGCGGGCCGAGCCGCATAGTGGCCTGGCCGCCGGCCAGCGCCGGGAGCGCGAGCAGCCCGCTCGTCGCGCCGGTCGCGTCCCAGTCGGTCGCCGGGCACAACACCAGCACCGGGCAGCTGATGTCCAGGCCGCGGCGGACCCGGCGGCGGATCACGGTGAGCAGCGGCGCCGCCCGGCGCCCCCGGCCAGCCAGCCGGGCCCGCCACGACACGGCGCGCAGCGACGGGCGGGCCAGGATCAGCGCGTCCGCGGGCCGGCGTCCGCGCCGGGCGTGGCACCACAGCGCGGCCACCAGCGCCCCGGTGGCGTGCGCGCCCAGCACCACGGTCTCCATCCCGTCGGCGTCCCGGACGTGCTGCGCGGCCGTGTCCAGGCAGGCGAAGTAGGCACTGAGTTCCGCCGCGCTGTCCTCGACGGAATGGCCGGTCTCCACCCGGCCGGTATCCGCCAGCCTGCGCAGGTCGGCCACGTAAAAGTGAAACCCCCGTTCGGTGTACCAGCTGGCCAGGTCGGCGGGCACGAACGGATCGTCCAGGCAGTGCAGGTAGATCACGGCCCGCTTGGTCGGCCGGGCGCTGCGGCGGCGGAGCACTGCCCCGTCCAGGCCGGGGGCGCCGGCCGGGTCCTCGGGCAGCAGCGGGAGGCTGACCGCCTCGTACCCTTCCACGGCGCCGTCGATATCCGTGATGAGACCCATGGAGTTCCCCCGTCCCCGTGATCACGACGACCGGCCCCGAGCTGACCTGGCCCCATCATGACCCCTGCCCCTGCGGCCGCCACCCCGCCGCGCCGACCCTGCCCCAGCTGCCCATTCGTGGGCCGTGTCCCCGGCCACCACGACGCAAACACGGAGCGTTACTTCGCAGTCTGGCACTGTCACCAGGCGTCTACCGCAGAAACAGCCGACCCAGCCGGATCGGCGGCTACGCGTTTGCCGTCAGACGGGAGAAATCGGCCCGCGACTGCGCCTGGCCGGCCCCGGCCTCGTAGCCTCAGAACATGGCTGACGGCGAGCAGGAACTCATCGAGATCGAGCAGAAGTTCGACGTGCCCGCCGGTTTCGAGGTGCCCAGCCTGACCGGGCCAGGGGTGGCCGGCATGACCCCGCCGGACGTGCTGCACCTGTCCGCCACCTACTTCGACACCGCCGGGCTCCGGCTGGCCACGGCTCACATCACGCTGCGCCGCCGCAGCGGCGGCACCGACCCGGGCTGGCACATCAAGCTCCCGGTCAGCACGGACACCCGGCGCGAGCTGCACTTCCCGCTGGACCTGGCGGAGTACGAGGTGCCGGCCCCGGTCGCCGCCGAGGTCGCCCGGTGGACCGGCGGCGAACCCCTGCGGCCGGTCGCGCGGCTGGAGACCCGCCGCACCGTGCGCCGGCTGGTCGATCAGTCCGGCCAGGCGCTGGCTGAGATCGCCGACGACGCGGTGACCGGGTCCCGGCCCGATCCCGCCGACCCGGCGCAATGGAGGGTGACCGACAGCTGGCGCGAGCTCGAGGTGGAACTGGTCGCTGGCTCCCGCGATGTGCTCAGCGCCGCCGCCCGCCAGCTGCGCGCGGCCGGCGCCGAGCCGTCCCGGTCCGCTTCCAAGCTGGCCCGCGTCCTCGGCACCAGCTAGCCAGGCCGCCCGGCTAGCTGAGCGCGTCGTCGACCGGGCGGCGGGCGGTGGCCGACGCGGTGCGCGCACGGCCGAACTCCAGCAGCATCTGCGGCGAGCCGGGCAGCCGCAGCCGGACCCGGACCAGGTCACGGACCGACGCGGACTCCGTCGGCTGGCTGTTCAGCGCGGCGAACACCCACCGGCCCGCGGCGTGGATCAGCATCCGGTTCAGCGCCTGGCCCGCCCGCAGCCAGTCAGCATGGGTGTCCGCCCCCGTGACCAGGACCGCGCTGGCGGTGGGCGGCGGACCGTCCCGGTCCAGCCGTCCGGTGTGACGGCCGAGGTCGAAGTCCCGCTCGGCCAGCTTGCCGGCCACCGGATCGGCCGGGCCGTCCAGCCGGCCGGCACCGGCGGGTAAGCGTAGGCTGGCACGCCGTCACGTTCGGTGCGCCCTGGCGGCCGGGTCCACCGCCTGACTTCCGCGCGGATCACCGGGTCCCGGTGCTGCCACCGAGCGGCCACCCTGGCCAGCTGCCGCATCCGGGCCCGCGCGGCCGCGTCGAGCACCACCAGGGTCGCGCCCTCGGCGACCGCGTCGCGCTGCAGTGCCGGCAGCAGGCCATCCGGGATCGGCTCCGGGCTGAACGGGCCACGGTGCGTGTGCCGGTGCGGTACCGCCGCGAGCATCGTCCAGTCGGCCTGGCTCAGCGGGGCCTGGTAGCCGACCCGGACGCGGGCGAGCAGGTCCGGCTGGCTGGCCTCGGGCAGCACGTCCACCATGGGCAGGTAGCCAAGCAGCCGGACGGCGAGCCGCAGACCATACAGCGCGGCACCACAGCTGATCAGCAATTCCCGGCCGAACGGGTCAACGGCCGGGAGCTGCCGAGACCGGTCCGCGTGCAGTTCCAGGCCGGCCGGGCCGACGTGGAAGCGCCACGGCTGGGTGTTGTGCACGGACGGGGCCCGGGCCGCAGTCTCGATCAGAAAGCGGACCTGATCGCGGCTGAGTGCCGTGCCGTCAGCCGCGCCGAGGGTGATGTCAGGCATGTCGTCCCTCCTGCCTCCGGCCAGAGTGCGGCCTGGGCGGGCGGGTCGGCAGTGCTGTCCGCCCCCTCTAGCCAGGACGAAAGCCCCGGGAACTCAGAGCCAGCGCAGAAGGACTGCCAAGCGCGGCCAGATCACCGGGACCGAGACTGAACGAGTCAGAATCCGCGGAGAGGAGTCCCGTGATGAACAGCGACGAGCGGACCGTGTCGGCCGTGGTGGCCCGCGACCGCGCTCGCCGGCGGCTCCGCACGGCCACCATCGGCGCCGGTATCGTGGGTGTGGCGGTGGCCGGCGTGGTGGCGATCGAGCTGCCCGCCGCCGCGCACGGGAGCACCAGCGCCGCCGGGTCGGCGGCCAAGAGCAGTGGCGGGCACTCCGCGACGTCGGCTGGCTCCGGTGGGTCAACCTCGGGCACCGGTTCCGCCAGCTCGGGTTCCGGCTCATCGTCGAGTTCCGGCTCGTCCGGCTCGTCGTCCGCGCCGTCGTCCAGCTCCGGGTCGGCCGGCGCCACCTCGGGAGGATCATGATGGAGTCCGCCGCGGGTCAGGATGCCCCGGCGCAAGCGGACTGGACCGCCCTGGGCACCCAGGTCTGGCTGCTCGTCACCGACCCGGCCCAGCTCGGCGAGGGCCGCCGCTTGCTGGCGGACGATCTCGCCGCCGTAGACGCGGCCTGTAGCCGGTTCCGCCCCGACTCCGAGCTGATGCGTCTTGACCATACGCAACGCCCTCCTGGCCCAGTGCCGCTGAGCACGCTGCTGACCGAGGCGGTGGCGGTGGCGCTGCGCGCCGCCCGGCTGACCGACGGGGACGTGGACCCCACCATCGGCGACGCCCTCGCGGTCATCGGCTATGACCGCGACTTCGCCCAGGTCCCGGCCGATGGCCCGCCGGTCACGCTGACCGTGCGGGCGGCGCCTGGCTGGCGCCAGGTGGGCCTGGACGAGCAGCACCGGCTGCTCACCCTGCCGCCCGGGATGAGCCTGGACCTGGGCGCCACGGCCAAGGCGTGGGCCGCGGACCGGTCCGCGGCGCGGCTCGCCGCGGCGCTGGGCTGCGGCGTGCTGGTCGGGCTGGGCGGGGACATCGCGGTGGCCGGCCAGCCACCGGACGGCGGCTGGCGGATCCGGGTGCAGGACGTCACCGGCCGGCCGGAGGACCCGCCGGCCGGGCCGTCGGCCGTGGTGGCCATCCAGGCGGGCGGGCTGGCCACGTCCAGCACCACGGCCCGGCGCTGGCGGCGCGGCGGCGCGACGCTGCACCACATTCTCGATCCGCGCACCGGGCTGCCCGCCCCGGTGTACTGGCGCACCGTGTCGGTGGCCGCGGCCAGTTGCGCCGACGCGAACACGGCCAGCACCGCCGCCATCATCAGGGGCCAGCGGGCGCTCGAGTGGCTGGCAAATCTGGGCTTGCCCGCCCGGCTGGTGGACGCAGCCGGTAACGTGCAGACCGTTGCCGGATGGCCCGCCGAGTAGCCCAGAGGACCTGATGATGCACTATCGCACGCGAGAGTTGCGCGCGGCCGTGGCCAAGCGGGACCGCAGCCAGGGCCACCTGCGTGCCGCGACGGCCACGGTCGGCGCGGCTGGCGTCGTCACGGCCGGCGCGGTGGCATTCATCCTGCCCGGTGCCACCCACCACACCGCGAGCGCGCAGACGGCCAATGCACCACGCCCAGCGGCACCGGCCAGCAGCCAGGCCGCACCGGCCGGCGCCGCCGCGTCCGGGGCCGCGGCATCCGGGGCGGCCGCCACCGGCCATGCCCGGCGGCACCGGCACCATCATCAGTCCAGCCAGGGCAGCGGGGCCGCCGCGCCGAGCGCCCCGGCCAGCGCCGCCCCCGCCCCGGCCCGCCCCCAGCACGGCACCGCCACAGACCACGTCCGGCGGCTCCTGACCAGCTCAGCCCGCCTGCTCGTCGGCAGTCTCCCCGATGGCCAGCGGCGCGCCCACAGCGCGCGAGTCGTAACGCCGGATGCCGGGTAGCAGCCAGCAGGTCACCACCGCGGTGGCCACGCTGAGCAGCCCGCCCGACCAGGCCGCGAACGACGGTCCGCCGATGGCCGCCGCCGCGCCCGCCTCCGCGTCGCCGAGCCGCGGGCCGCCCTGGATGCCCGCGTAGATGAGGCTGTTCACCCGGCCCTGCATCTGGTCCGGGGTCACCTGGGTCACGATCATCATGCGGAACACCGCCGAGATGACGTCGGCCGCGCCCGCGGCGGCCAGCAGCACCAGCGCCGCGGGCAGCCAGCGGACCAGGCCGAAGCCCGTGATGGCCAGGCCCCACACCACGACGCAGATCACCACCGCCCGGCCCACGCGGTGCACCCGGCTCACCCGGCCGGTGAGCAGCGAGCCGAGCAGCGCGCCCGCGCCGGGCGCCGCGTTCAGGAAGCCGACGGTGGCGGCGCCCCCGCCGAACACGGTGGCCGCCAGCGCCGGGAACAGCGCCCGCGGCAGGCCGAACACCATCGCACCCAGGTCGATCAGGAACACCCCGGCCAGCGGCGGGCTGGCCCGCACGTAGCGGACGCCGCCGATCAGCGAGGCGAGGTTGGCTGGCTGGCCGCCGCGGTCCGGCGGCAGCCGCGGCAGCAGCAGCACGGAAACGAACGCCACCGCGAAGGAGGCCACGTCCAGCCCGTACACCAGGCCGAAGCCCGCGTGCGCGATGAGCAGCCCCGCCGCCGCCGGGCCCAGCACCGTGGTCAGCTGGAGCGCGGCCGACTGCACCGACAGCGCCGCGGGCAGGTCCTCCGGCGGCACCAGCCGCCGCAGCGAGGCGCGCCGGGCGGACCAGTCCAGGCCCTGGAACGCGGCGGCCTCGGCGGTGCAGGCGAACACCGGCCACAGCAGCGGATGGCCGGCCAGCGCGTTGGCCATCAGCCCGGCCGAGCCGGCCGCCAGCATGAGCTGGGTGAACAACATGACCCGCCGCCGGTCCCAGGCGTCCACCAGCGGCCCGCCGAGCAGCGACCCGGCCAGCAGCGGGAGGAGCTGGCCCAGGCTGACCAGCCCGACCATGGCCGTCGAACCGGTCAGCCGGTAGGTCTGGAGGGACACGGCCACGATGGCGAGCTGGCTGCCCAGCTGGGACACCAGCTGGCCGGTCCACATCCGGCGGAAGCCCCGGTGCCGCCGCAGCGGGCCGATGTCCACCAGGATGCCGCCCAGCAGCCGCCGCCCGGCCGCCGGTTTGGGCATGCGGCCTCCCTGCGTCGTAGTGCGGCATCCGGTGTCGCATGTATACCGGAACGGGCGTATTGCCTGGTCGGCCACCCCCGGCTGGGGGCAGGCCGGCGTTCAGAGGGAATTGAGAGACATGCCATAGCACCACCTGCAGCTGGCCGGACATGCTTAGCATCGGAACGACGAGACCGGCCAGAAGGACAGCAATGAGCGGAATCACGCAGAGCACCGCGCTCTGGTACACCAGCAGGGCCACCGGCGTGGTGAGCTTGCTGCTGCTCACCGGGGTGACGCTGCTCGGCGTGCTGGTGAACCGGCAGGGCCGGCTGCCCGGGCTGCCCCGGTTCGCGGTCACCGGACTGCACCGCAACCTGTCCCTGCTGGCCGTGGCGTTCGTCGCCGTGCACGTGATCACCGCGGTACTCGACCCGTACGTCACCATCGGGCTGGCCGCGATCGTGATCCCGTTCAGCTCGCCGTACAAGCCGCTCTGGCTCGGCGCGGGCGCGATCTCGCTCGACCTCGTGGTCGCGCTGATCCTGACCAGCCTGGCCCGGGCCCGGATGAACCGCCGGCTCTGGCGGGGCCTGCACTGGCTCGCGTACCTGGCCTGGGGAGGCGCCGTGCTGCATAGCCTGACCAGCAGCACCGACCTGCATAGCGGCCTCCTGCTCTACCTGCTGATCGGCTGCATCGCCGCAGTGGCGGGCGCGGTCATCTGGCGCATCTCCCACGCCGGCCGGGAGGTGCCGCTCGAGGAGCGGGCCGCCGCCACGCTCGACATGATGGCGCCCCGCCGCGTCCGCGCCCCAGCCCGCCGCGGGCCGCGCGAGAATGTCCGCTGACCGATTCACGAAAGCCGACCTGAGATGACGTATGGCACCACCGTGCCGCAGCCAGCCGAGCGCGGCCAGCCGCTGACCCGGCCGGCCGACGGCGGCGCCGGGGCCGCACTGCCCCGGCTGCTGCCGGCCCATGGGGCCGTGCCGGTCGACCTGCAGACCCATCTGCACCGCTTTGGCCGCCCGCCGTACGCCGGGCAGGCCAGGCAGCTGATCCCGGTGCTCCGGGCCGCGGGCCTCACCGGGCGCGGCGGGGCCGCCTTCCCGGTGCACCGGAAGCTGGCCGCCGTCGCCCAGGCCGGCACCAGGCCGGTCGTCATCGGCAACGGCGCCGAGGGCGAGCCCGCCAGCGACAAGGACAAGTCCCTGCTGTGGATCTCCCCGCACCTGGTCCTGGACGGCCTCCAGCTGGCGGCGGAAGCCGTCGGCTCGGACGCGGTCGGGCTGTACCTGACCCGGCACCCGCGGCTGCAGGATCAGTTGCGCGTGGCCGTGGCCGAGCGGGCCGCCGCCGGGCTGGATCGCGCCGCGGTGGAGATCGTCGACGCCCCGCCGCGCTTCCTGGCCGGTGAGGAGTCGGCCCTGGCCAGCCGGGTGAGCGGCGGGCCGGCCCGGCCGCGGTTCAAGCCGCCGATGGTCTTCGAGCGTGGTGTGGTCGGCCGCCCCACCCTGGTGCACAACGTGGAGACGCTGGCCCACCTGGCGCTGATCGCCCGGTTCGGGCCGCGCTGGTTCCGCGCGGTCGGCACGGCCGACGAGCCGGGCAGCATGCTGTGCACGGTGCACCAGGCCGACGGCCAGCGGGACGTGGTGGAAACTGAGCTGGGCACCCCGCTGCGCAGCCTGCTCACCCTGGACGGGCACACCCAGGCCGTGCTCAGCGGCGGGTATCACGGGGCCTGGCTGCCAGCCGCGGACGCGGCCCGGATGACGCTCAGCAACGCGCAGCTCCGGCCGGCCGGCGCCTTCGTCGGCGCGGGCGTGCTGGTGGCGCTCCCGGCGGACTGCTGCGGCATCGCCGAGGCGGCCCGGGTGGCCCGGTATCTCGCACTGGAATCCGCCGGTCAGTGCGGGCCGTGCTTCAACGGCCTGCCCCGGATCGCCGCCGCCATGCACGAGATCGCCAGCCCCCGGCCGGACCCCAGCGCGGTGACCGACATGCTCCGCTGGGCCGGGCTGGTGGATGGCCGCGGGGCCTGCCATCACCCGGACGGCAGCGTCCGGTTCATCCGCAGCGCGCTGCACGTCTTCCGTGACGAGATCACGATGCACGGCCAGGGGCGCTGCGTGGACCCGGCCCGGCGGCCGTTCCTGCCGCTGCCCGCCGACACCGCGCTCAGCGCCGCGGACTGGAGCTGACCGGGATGAGGAAACAGCTGCGCGTCGACCCGACCGTGTGCTCCGGCCACGGGTTGTGCGCGGAACTGCTGCCCGAGCTGATCACCCTGGACGAGTGGGGCTACCCGATCGTGGCCGACGGGCCGGTGCCCAGGTCCCTGGACCGGCACGTCCGCCGGGCCGTCACCGATTGCCCGGTGCTGGCCCTGAAGCTGCTACCCGCGCCCTGACCACCAGGCCAGACCGTACAATGAGCCACCGGCCTGCCCTCCCCTGCCACGGCGCCGGCCCTATCCCCCCATCGGCACGTTAAGGCCCCCCACATGAGCACCCCGGACGCCGCACCCGAGCGGCGGGCGGCGGCGCGGCCCGGACCCCTGGGCCCGCGCACCCTGCGCGGCCGGCTCATCGCCGGCCTGCTCGCGCTGCTCGCGGTGGCCTGCGCCGCTGTCGGCCTGGCTACCTATCTGGCGTTGCACAAGGCGCTGATGAGCCAGCTGGACCAGCAGCTCAGCGCCGTCAGCCTGCGCTACGGCAACTGCCTGGAAACCGGGCCCATGACCACCCGCAGCGACCCGCCGGGTGATGGCCAGCCGGGCAAGGACACCGACAACGACAACGACAACGTGCCCGGCGGCCCGCAGATGTGCGGGCAGGAGCAGGGCCCGCAGACGTTCAGTGCCTCGATCGGCGGCACCGCCTTCCACAACCCGACGGTGACCGGCAGCGACTGCCCGCTCACCACGGCGGACCGGACGGCCCTGATTGCGCTGCGCACCTCAGGCGGCCCGGCCACGGTCTCGCTCAGCAGGCTCGGTCCCTACCAGCTGATGGCCCGGTCCGGGCAGGACGGCACGAAGCTGGTCACCGGGCTGCCGCTGGCCCCGGTGCGGTCCACCCTGCAAGACGTCGAGCTGACCGAGATCATCGTCTTCTCGGCGGCGTTGGTGTTGACGGGGTTGCTGGGGACGGGGTTTGTGCGGTTGTCGTTGCGGCCGTTGCGGCGGGTGGCGGCGACGGCGGCGCGGGTGACGCAGCTGCCGCTGGCCAGTGGCCAGGTCACGCTGCCCGACCGGGTGCCTGACGCCAACCCGCGGACCGAGGTCGGCCAGGTCGGCGCCGCGTTCAACCGGATGCTGGGCCATGTGGAAGCCGCGCTGGCCCGCCGGGCCGCGTCCGAAGCCCGGCTGCGGCGCTTCGCCGCCGACGCCAGCCACGAGCTGCGCACCCCGCTGGCCGCCATCCGCGGCTACGCCGAACTGGCGCTGCGCCACCCCGGCCCGGTCCCCGACGACATCGGCCACGCGCTGCGCCGCGTCGAAGCCGAATCCTCGCGGATGAGCGTCCTGGTCGATGAGCTCCTGCTGCTGGCCCAGCTCGACGCCGGCCGGCCACTGGCCCAAGAGCCCGTCAACCTGACCCGGCTGGCCATCGACGCCACCAGCGACGCCCGGGTCGCCGCCCCCACCCACCGCTGGCTGCTCGAACTGCCCGACGAGCCAGTCCAGGTCCGCGGCGACGAACACCGCCTCCACCAGGTCCTGGCCAACCTCATGAGCAACGCCGCCAAGCACACCCCACCCGCCACCACCGTCACCGTCTCCCTCACCACCACCCCACCCCCCACCAGCCGGGCAGGCGGGACGGGCGGGCCGGGCAGCACCGGCGGAGCGGGCAGCACCGGCGGGCCGGGCGGTATGGGCGGGCCGGGCGGTATGGGCGGGGCGGGCAGCGTCGAGCTGTCGGTCACCGACAACGGCCCCGGCATCCCCGCCGACCTGCAGCCCACCCTGTTCGAACGATTCGTCCGCGGCGACACCGCCCGCACCCGCCACGCCGGCCAGGCCGCCAGCACCGGCCTCGGCCTGGCCATCGTTGACGCCGTCACCACCGCCCACGGCGGCACCGTCCACCTCGACAGCAAACCCGGCACCACCCGCTTCACCATCACCCTCCCGCGACTGGAGGAGTAGTTCTCTGGCCCGGCGGCAGTAGTTGCCCGGCCCGGCGGCGGATGAAACCTCCCGCCCACCTGCGGGACTAGCCCGGCCGCTCAGCGGGAATTCAGAGGATGCGTAGAAACTCTCCGTAGCCTCAGTTCGCATACTGGAAAAATGATGAGTGAGACGCAGGCAATGCAGCCTGGCGGATCGGTCCAGCCGGGCGGGTCAGCGCAGGCCGCGCCGATCAAGCGGCTGGACGGCACCCCGATCCGGGTGCTGGTGGTTGACGACGAGCCCAGCCTGGCCGAGCTGCTGGCCAGCGTCTTGCGCTACGAGGGCTGGGAGATCCAGACGGCTGGCGATGGCGCGTCCGCCGTGCGCGCGGCCCGTGATTTCCGGCCCGACGCGATCGTCCTGGACATCATGCTGCCCGACTTCGACGGGCTGGAAGTGCTCCGCCGGGTCCGGCAGGACACTCCTAACGTGTGCGTGCTGTTCCTGACGGCTAAGGACGCCGTCGATGACCGGGTCGCCGGGATCACGGCCGGCGGCGACGACTACGTGACCAAGCCGTTCAGCCTGGAGGAAGTGCTGGCCCGGTTGCGCGGCCTGCTCCGCCGGGCCGGCCTGGCCCGGGCCCGCGGCGAGACCCAGCTGGTGGTCGGCGACCTGACCATGGACGAGGACGCCCGCGAAGTACGCCGCAGCGACGAGCTGATCGACCTGACCGCGACCGAGTTCGAGCTGCTCCGCTTCCTGATGCGCAACCCACGCCGGGTGCTGTCCAAAGCCCAGATCCTGGACCGGGTGTGGAACTACGACTTCGGTGGCCAGGCACACGTGGTCGAGCTGTACATCAGTTACCTGCGGAAGAAGATCGACGCCGGCCGGGAACCGCTGATCCACACCGTCCGCGGCGTCGGTTACGTCCTCAAACCCGCGAGCTGAGGCCCCACCCCCATGAGCACCCCCGACGCCGCACCCGCGCGGCGCGGGAGCACGCCGCCACCGTCCAGCGCCCACCGGCAGCCTGGCGTGCCGCTGCGGCCCGGCGCGGTGCACCGCTGGCTGGCCGGGCGGACCCTGCGCGGCAGGCTCATCGCCGGGCTGCTCGCCTTGCTCGCGCTCGCCTGCGCCGCGGTCGGCCTGGTGACCTACCTGGTGCTCAGCCACACCCTGATCAACCAGACCGACCTCCAACTGCAGGCGGCCGGCGGCCGGTACGCCTCCTGCATGGAACAGCAGGCTGACGAGGGGCAGGACCACCAGCCGCCGCAGCCGCCCGCAGGCAACTGCAACAAGACCCCTGGGCTGAGCGCGGGCACGTTCGGCGCCCGGGTCAAGAACGGCGTGCTCACCAACCAGGGCATCATCGACGGAACGTCGCACCTGTCCGCCGCGGACAAAGCCGCGCTGATCAAGCTACCGCCGGACGGCGCGTTCTACACCCTGGAGCTGGGCTCGATCGGCGGCGACTACCGGCTCATCGCGGTGGCCGGCCACGACCACGACGTGCTGATCACCGGCCTGCCGCTGAGGGACATGGAGGCCACCCTGCGCCAGGTGGAAATCGCCGAGTTGGCCGCGTTCTCGGCGGCGTTGGTGTTGACGGGGTTGCTGGGGACGGGGTTTGTGCGGTTGTCGTTGCGGCCGTTGCGGCGGGTGGCGGCGACGGCGGCGCGGGTGACGCAGCTGCCGCTGGCCAGTGGCCAGGTCACGCTGCCCGACCGGGTGCCTGACGCCAACCCGCGGACCGAGGTCGGCCAGGTCGGCGCCGCGTTCAACCGGATGCTGGGCCATGTGGAAGCCGCGCTGGCCCGCCGGGCCGCGTCCGAAGCCCGGCTGCGGCGCTTCGCCGCCGACGCCAGCCACGAGCTGCGCACCCCGCTGGCCGCCATCCGCGGCTACGCCGAACTGGCGCTGCGCCACCCCGGCCCGGTCCCCGACGACATCGGCCACGCGCTGCGCCGCGTCGAAGCCGAATCCTCGCGGATGAGCGTCCTGGTCGATGAGCTCCTGCTGCTGGCCCAGCTCGACGCCGGCCGCCACTGGCCCAAGAGCCCGTCGACCTGACCCGGCTGGCCATCGACGCCACCAGCGACGCCCGGGTCGCCGCCCCCACCCACCGCTGGCTGCTCGAACTGCCCGACGAGCCAGTCCAGGTCCGCGGCGACGAACACCGCCTCCACCAGGTCCTGGCCAACCTCATGAGCAACGCCGCCAAGCACACCCCACCCGCCACCACCGTCACCGTCTCCCTCACCACCACCCCACCCCCCACCAGCCGGGCAGGCGGGACGGGCGGGCCGGGCAGCACCGGCGGAGCGGGCAGCACCGGCGGGCCGGGCGGTATGGGCGGGCCGGGCGGTATGGGCGGGGCGGGCAGCGTCGAGCTGTCGGTCACCGACAACGGCCCCGGCATCCCCGCCGACCTGCAGCCCACCCTGTTCGAACGATTCGTCCGCGGCGACACCGCCCGCACCCGCCACGCCGGCCAGGCCGCCAGCACCGGCCTCGGCCTGGCCATCGTCAACGCCGTCACCACCGCCCACGGCGGCACCGTCCACCTCGACAGCAAACCCGGCACCACCCGCTTCACCATCACCCTCCCCCAGCTCGGCGCCCGGGAGCCAGCCGCCCACCAGCGTTCATAGCCGCGGCAGAGAGCGGCCGCAGACCCGGTCCAGGCGGGCCGGCCACGGTGGTACACGACACCCCCCGCAGTACCTTTACGCCGCTGGCGGCTCACTGGCCCCAGCAGACTGGGCCGTGGCGACCGCCACCGGCCGGGCACGGGCGTTAGGCAAGGTGCTGGCCAGCTCGCCCGGAAGGACCGCATCGAATGAGCAGCACCGTTACCGGCGCCCGCCGCTATCCCGCGGTGCCAGACCAGCCGCCCCGCGGCCGGCTGCCGCGGCTGCTGCGCGGCCCGGAGTCCGATCCACGGTGGGCGCGGCCCGCCCTGCTCGGCCTGCTGGCGCTGACCGCGATCCTGTACACCGCCGGGCTGAGCCGCGACGGCTGGGCCAATGACTTCTACTCGGCCGCGGTGCAGGCCGGCGCCACCAGCTGGAAGGCGTTCTTCTTCGGCTCGTTCGACGCGTCCAACTTCATCACGGTGGACAAAACGCCCGCCTCGCTGTGGGTGATGGAGCTCTCGGTACGGGCGTTCGGGCTGAACTCGTGGAGCGTGCTGCTGCCCCAGGCCGCCGAGGGGGTCGCCGCGGTCGGCCTGCTCTACGCGGCGGTGCGCCGGTGGGCCGGGCCCGCCGCCGGGCTGCTCGCCGCGGCCGCGCTGGCCGCCACGCCGGTGGCCACGCTGATGTTCCGCTTCAACAACCCCGATGCGCTGCTGGTGCTGCTGATGACGGCGGCCGCCTACGCCATGGTGCGGGCCATCGAGTCCGGCCGGACCCGGTGGCTCGTGCTGGCCGGCGCGCTGCTCGGCGTCGGCTTCCTGACCAAGATGCTGCAGGCCTTCCTGGTGCTGCCCGGGTTCGCGCTGGTCTACCTGGTCGCCGGGCCGCCCCGGCTGGCCCGCCGCTGCGGGCAGCTGCTGGCCGGCGGGGCCGCGCTGCTGGCGGCGGCCGGCTGGTGGGTGGCGATCGTCATGCTCACCCCGGCCGCCGACCGGCCTTACGTGGGCGGGTCGACCAACGACAGCGTTCTTCAGCTCGCCCTCGGCTACAACGGGCTGGGCCGGCTGGACGGCAACGAGACTGGTTCGGTGGGGCCCGGCGCCGGGCACGGCGGTGGCAGCGCCGCGTTCAGCGGAGCGGCCGGCCTGGCCCGGCTGTTCGGCGCCGACATGGGCGGCCAGATCAGCTGGCTGCTGCCCGCGGCGCTGCTCGCGCTGGCCGGCCTGCTGTGGCTGACCTGGCGGCGGCCTCGGACCGACCGGCTGCGCGCCGCGGCCCTGCTCTGGGGTGGCTGGCTGCTGGTGACCGGTCTGGTGTTCAGCTACATGAACGGCATCATCCATCCGTACTACACCGTCGCGCTGGCGCCCGCGATCGCCGCGCTGGTCGGCATCGGCGCGGTGACCGCCTGGCGGGCCCGGGGCAGGCTCGGCGTTCGGCTGGGGCTGGCCGCCGGCGTGCTGGTCACCGCGGTCTGGGCCGATGTCCTGCTGGACCGGTCCGCCACCTGGCTGCCGTGGCTGCGCGTGCTGGTGGTGGCCTGCGGACTGGCCGCCGCCGCGCTGATCCTGGCCGAGCACTGGGTGGGCGGCCCGGCCCGGGCCGTGCTGGGCAGTGTCCTCCCGCTCGCGCTGATCACCGGGCTGGCTGGGCCCGTCGCCTACAGCCTGGACACGGTGGCGACCGCGCACACCGGCGCGCTGCCGTCGGCCGGGCCAGCCGTCGCGTCGTTCGGCGGCGCAGGCGCGGGCCCGGGCGGCGGGTTCGGCGGGCGCCCGGGAGCAGGTTTCGGCACCGGCGGCCAGGCGGGCACCGGCGCGGCCGGGCGGATACCGTCCGGCACCTCCGGGCAGGCCCCGGGCGGGACCAGCGGGTCGGCAGGCCGCTTCCCCGGCGGTGCGCGTGGTGCTGGCGGTGCGGGTGGTGGCAGTGTCGGTGGGCCGGGCGGCCTGGCCGGCAACACGTCCGTGTCCACCGCCATCACCAAGCTGCTGAGCAGCGGCGCCAGCGGCTACCGGTGGGCGGCCGCCACCGTCGGCGCGGAGAGCGCGGCCCCGTTCCAGTTGGCCAGCGGCAAGCCGATCATGGCCATCGGCGGCTTCAACGGCACCGACCCGTCGCCCACCCTGGCCCAGTTCAAGAAGATGGTAGCCGCGCACGAGATCCACTACTTCATCGGCGCGAACAGCAATACGTTCGGCGGCGGCTCCGGCACCGCGTCCGCGATCACGTCTTGGGTGACCGCACACTTCAGTAAGGAGACCGTCGGCGGCCAGACCGTCTACGACCTGGCCAGGCCAGTCAGCTCGTAAGCCCGGCAGTCCAAGCAGGCGCCTCTGCCAGGGCTGATGTGACTGGTGGGGCGCACGCTGGTGCCCTCCCCCCTTGTGCGGTGGATTAAGACACGTATTTGGTCACAACCCACCGCCCAGCGGATGGATGTTGGCACGCGCTAACGCTTG
Source organism: uncultured Actinomycetes bacterium (assembly GCA_963717125.1). GTDB lineage: Bacteria > Actinomycetota > Actinomycetes > Streptosporangiales > Streptosporangiaceae > RYN-230. Next base: position 203,738 of record CAVQVG010000006.1, on the reverse strand, counting down.
ATGTAGAAGCCACGCCCGACCACCGCTACAAGCAATCCCTCATCCACCAGGGCGTGCAGCGCGCGCTCGGACGTCTTGTGCGACACGTCGTACTCCTGCGCCAGCGTCTTGGCTGATGGCAGCCGACCGGTGTACTCGCCGGACCTGATCCCCTCGCGCAGAATGTCAGCCAGTTGCTGCCACAGCGGAATCGGAGAGTCCAGGTCAAGAGCCACGTCCTCACCGTAAGCACCACCTCACCAGCGGTGATTCTCTGGGGTATTACCTCCTAGGAGGTGGACAGAGGTGGTCATAGGTGGGAGCATGGTCGCCATGTTAGGCAGCCAGCGCCCGTACACCCATGAGGAAGTCAAGGCCCTCTACCCCATGCTGACGGAGGTCGAGTGCCGCATCGTTTCCCGCATCGAGCACCGATACCGGCACTGGACGGTGTGGCCGCACGTTGACTACCCGCAGACCCATCTGTGGCTGGCTCGGCGGTATTACACGTCTATGCAGCCCCTAGTTGTGTCGATGATCGGGGATCTACCTGGGGAAATCGTGAACTGGGTGAACGAGCATTCCTCCCGCCCACTGGAACTCTCGTGATCAGACGATTGGTGTCGCTATAGCGACACCAATCGTCTGATCACGAGAGTTGCTGGGGAGGCGGCGCGGCGGAACTCGGCCGGGGTGATGCCGTAGCAGCGGCGGAACCAGCGGGTGAGGTGCGCCTGGTCGGCGAACCCGGCGGCGGTAGCCGCTTCGGCGGGTGGCACGCCGCTGGCCAGGAAACCGCGGGCGGCGCGCAGCCGGAGCAGCCGCTGGTACTCGCTGGGCGCCAGCCCCCAGGCCGCGCGGAACGCCCGGTACGCGGCATACCGGCTGCGCCCGGCGGCAGCCGCCAGCTCAGCCCCGGTGACCTGGGCGGCGTAGTGCGCGTCCAGGAAGTCCCGGACCAGCCCGGCGGTCCGCTCGATCTCGCCGCGGCGCAGCCCGGGCCCCGCCCCGGCCAGCGCAGGGCCCGCCTCCGCCAGCCCGGGCCCCGCCCCGGCCAGCGCAGGGCCTGCCTCCGGCCAGCCCGGGCCCCGCCCCGGTCAGCGCGGGGCCGGCTTCGGCCAGCCCGGGCGGGCAGCGGACCGCGAACCGGGCCGCGGTGGCCACGGCCGCGGTCAGCCGCTCGCTGCGCTCCAGCGGGCTGGCCTGCCCGGTCAGCGCGACATGCAGCCGGTACAGCGCCCGGGCCAGCCCGGGATCCTGGAGCACCGGGCGGGCGAACAGCGGCCGCCCGGCCGGGCGGCCGGTGATGTCCGAGAGCACCTCGGTCACCAGCGCGGGCCCGATATGGATCATGCGGTAGCTGAAGCCGCGGTCGGTGGTGGCGTGCCCGTCGTGCGGATCGTCCGGGTTGAACGCCATCACCATGCCGGCCGCGCTGGTGTGCGCGGCGTGCCGGCAGGTGAACGACTGGGCGCCCCACTCGGTCATCCCGAAGGAGTAGCTGTCGTGACTGTGCCGGTGGTAGACGTGCCCGGTGAACCGCGCGTGCATCGCTTCCAGCGGTTCATCTGCCGAACGCCAGTACCTGGACCAGTCGGTGGCGGCCATCCCCAGTCATTCGTCCAGTATGCCGGCTCCGGGTAACTGCCGCCCGCACCACCGTTCAAGACCGGGCGGCCAGGGCGTGCCGGAGACTGGCCGCATGCGTTTCGATAGCAAGATCGCGATAGTGGTGCGCGATGATCTGGCCGTGTGGCAGCAGCTCAACGTGACCGCGTTCCTGGCCAGCGGCGTGGCAGCCGCGTTCGGCGAGACCATGGGGAAGCCGTACGAGGACGGATCGGGTAACCAGTACCTGGAGTTGTTCCGCCAGCCGGTCCTCGTCTACGCCGGTGATGCCGCCAGCCTGGGCGCGGTCCGGGAGCGCGCGGTCAGCCGGGACATGGCCGCCGCGATCTACACCGAGGACATGTTCAGCACCGGGCACGACGACGACAACCGGGCGGTGGTCCGCGCCGTGCCCGCCGCGGAACTGCGGCTGGCCGGGATCGCGGTCTACGGCCCGCGCAACGCGGTGGACAAGGTGTGCCGCGGCCTCACCCTGCACCCCTGACCTGGGTCGGGCGGGATCGGGCCGGATCAGGCCAGCTCGGCCTGCAGCACCTCGGCTACCGGCTGCCGGGCACCGATCCGGGCCGGGATGCTGGTCAGCACGGCCAGCCCGGCCAGGATGCCGAGCACCGTCACTACCAGCCACCAGACCGGTGGGATAGCCATCACCCCGCCGCCGCTGGCGGCCTTGAACAACACGATGCCGAGCGGGATGCCGAGCAGGGCGCCGGGCAGCGCGGGCAGCAGTTGCGCCACCGATAGCCCGGCGCTGATCTGCTCCGGGGTAGCACCGAGCGACCGCGCGAGGGCCGCCGGCTGCCGGGTGTCCAGCACGGTCGCCCAGGCGGTGAACACCGCGTTCAGCGCGGCCAGTGCGACCAGTGCGATGGTGAGGATCAGCAGCACCTGCTCGACCCGGTCGGATATCGGGTTGTTCAGACCGCTGCCCCCGCCGGTGATCCGCTGGCTGGCGGTGGCGTGGAAGACGAGCACGGCGACCAGGGCGGATGCGGTGACCGTGGTGCTGGCCGCGGTGAGCAGCGCGCGCCGGGTCCGGCGGCCGATCAGCCGCAGCCCGAGCAGCAGCGGCACCGGCAGCCAGGCCGACACGGTGATCAGCGCGGCCCGGCGGCGCGGCGGGCGGGGCGCGTCGGCCAGCGCGCTGACCGTGCTGGTCCGGGCGGCCCGGATGGCCGGAACCAGCGTCGAGGCCAGCGCGACGGCCAGCGCCACGGCGACCACCAGCCCAACGACCGGCCGCGAGAACGATGGCGGCCCGGCGTGCCGACCAGCGAAGCCCCGGGGCTGGTGAGCAGCGGCGCGGCCAGCCATCCGGCGGCCAGCCCGATCCCGGCCGCGGCCAGCGCCACGGCCAGGTTCTTGGCCATCAGCACGGCGGTGACCAGGCCCGGCGTGCCGCCGACCGCCTTGAGCAGACCGACCCGCCGGGTCGCTTCTGCCATCCGGCCGCCGGCCAGCACGGCCACGCTGGCCACCGCCAGCAGCCCGGCCAGCCAGGCACCCGGGTTCAGCACCTGCTCCTCGGCCTGCACCAGGAAGCCGTCCACGGTGCCGATGCCCTGCCACGGGGTCAGCGCCGGCGCGGCCAGGCCGGTGCCGCTGTACCGGCGGGCGAACGCCGCGGCGCTGGCCGGGTGCCGGAGCGTGAGGTTCGCCACGTAGCTGGTCAGCGGGTTCGCGGCGCTGGCCAGCGCCCGGGCGTCCGGCTCGGTGAGCCAGAGCACGCCCAGGTCGAAGGCCGGGACGTTCGGGCCGGCCCAGCAACCCCCGGCGCCGGTCAGGCAGAGGTCTGGATAGGGCGCGAAGGCGGCCGTCACCGCGATCCCGGCGACCCGGAACGGCCGGCCGTTCAAGCTGATCCGGTCGCCGGCGCGCACGCCGAGCGCCTGGGCGAAGGTCCGCTCCAGCACCACGCCGCCGGGGCGCACCCAGCTGCCCTGAGTCAGCTTCGGCTGATCGACCGCGGCTGGCGACTCGTCGCGGCCCTCGGCCTCCGCGCCCGCGGTGTGGCCGTGGGCCCGGACTAGGGCGCCCACGAGCGGGTACGGTCCGCTGTGCCCGGTGACCCCTGGCGCGCGCCCGAGTTGGTTAACCCGCGCCTGGACCAGGGACCGCAACCGCTTCCCGGTCACTGTCGGCTCGCCAGGGCCGCTCTCCCCGCTGAAGTAGGCGACCTCGTCCGGCCCGCGCGTGGCCGCCCGGGTCTGCTGGTAGGGCTGGCTCGTCACACCGTGCAGGACCAGGCCCAGGGTCAGGATCGTGGTGGCGGCCGTGATCGCCAGCAGCATCAGCACCGCCTCGGCCGGGTGCCGCCGCAGGTCCTTGGCGGCCAGCCGGAACACCAGCAGGATCTTGCCCCTAGCCAGCACGGCGGCCTCCCTAACGGTTATCTAATAGATAGCGGTTATCCCCTAGGGGTGTCAAGCCGCCGCCAGGCACCCGACTGAGAGCTGGGTGAGAAGCCAGGCCGACCCGGCGGAGAACCCCGGCCGCCACAATGGTCACCGAGACCGGCCGCCACCGCGGCCTGGCCCAAAACCGAAGGAGACACCTGGTGACCGGCCTTGTCTGGCTCAATGTTCCGCTCATTGTGCTGGCTTTTTCGGCCATTGCCGGCGTTCCGCTGTGGCTGACGTTCAAGCGGCCGGAAACACATCCGCACTACGCCGAGGCGCGGGCGCACTACCTGGCCAAGGCCCGGCGCGCGCACGTCGCCGCGGTGGCCGCGGAGCGGCCCGGAGACAGCGGGCTGAGCCGGGCCCGCGAGCATGCTGCCGCCCAGGCGGCGGTTCCCGGGCGGCGGCACTCCGGTCACGGACGGCCGGTCCGGCCCTGCCGGGTGCCCGCGCACGGGTAAATCCGGCCAGCGGTAAGTCCGGGTACCGGCCCGCCCGGCGCCGGACAGCGCCCCGGGCCGGTCAGCGTCCCCGGGGCCGGTCAGCCCGCGGCTGACCGGGTCCCGGCGCCAGCTGGACGGCCGGCCAGGTCGAGCACGTCGTCGAGCACCGCGCCGAAACTGCGCGCGGCCAGGGTCAGGTGGCCTTCCCCGGTCAGCAGGTGGGCCCGCGCCCCGGGGATGTGCCCGGCCAGCCAGGCCCCGTGGCTAGGCGGCACCATCCGGTCCTCGGTGCCCTGCCAGACGGCCACCGGCACCTGGGCCGCCTGCTGTACTGGGAAGCCCCAGTCGGCGACGAACGCGAAGTCGTCGTCGCGCCAGCCGGCGATCCCGGTGCTCAGCGCGGCACGGAACGACGCGGCCAGGTACGCCGCGAACTCCGCGGTGACCGCCGCCCGGTCCGCGGCCGAGACCAGGCCGCCCAGTTCGTCCGCGACCTGCTCGCCGGTGACCTGGCGGAGCCCGTCCGCCGCCGGGGTCAGGTACGCGGTCAGCGCGGCGTCGCCCTGCCCGGCCGCGCCGAATTCCTCGATGTTTTCCGGCCCCATCCCGGCTAGCCAGTCCAGGCCCGCCGCCTGGGCTGGGGCCACGCCGGCCAGCGACGCGGCGGCCAGGCAGCGGCCGGGCAGCAGCGCCGCGCAGGCCAGGGCGTGCGGCCCGCCACCAGACCAGCCGACGGTGACGAACTGGTCCGCGCCGAGATCGTCCAGCACGCTGGCGGCGTCGGCGACCGTGTCCGCGACGCGGCGGCCGGGCTGGGCCGCCGACTGGCCGTAGCCGGGCCGCGCGTACATCACGGTGCGCAGCCCGCGCTCGGCCGCGGCGGCGGTCATCGGCGGGAACGCGAGCAGCCCGCCGGGAGTACCGTTGTGGAACAGCAGCGGCAGCCCGTCTGGCGGGCCCGCGGTCAGCAGTTCCAGGGGCCGGCCAGCCGGGGTGGTCAGGACACGCTGCTCAGTCGGCATGACGGCCAGCCTAGTGCGGCGGGATCACGGCAGTTTGGCCGCGTTCAGGCTCTCCAGCTGGCCGGAGTTGGTGTTGGTGACCAGCAGGGTGGTCCCGTTCGAGGCGAGCGCGAACTGGCGCGGGGTCACTCCGGTCGGCACGTAGCCCAGCAGCGCGGGCTGGCCGGCCAGGGCCTTGCTGACATCAACCACGGCCAGGCTGGGACTGGCGCCGGGCTGGTTGTCCCGGTCGGAGTCGGCCACCACGATCCGGGTGCCGTGGTTGATGATCGTCAGGCCGAGCGGCAGTGGCCCCACCGCCACCCGGGCCAGCAGCGCATGCCCGGGATCGCTGAGCAGTTTCGGCGCCGAGAAGCCGAGCAGCATGTTGGAACCGCCCGCGGTGACCCACACCTGCTGCCCGTCGGCGGTCAGGACGACCCGGCTGGGCTTGCAGCCCGCGCTGACCGTCTTGGTCACCGCGGCCGCCGGGCGGGTCTCCGCCTTGGCCATGTCGATCACGTTCAGCACGCCGTTCCCGGACGCCGAGGGCCGGCGCGGCCCGCTGGCCACGTAGGCCAGGCCGCCGTTCGGCGCGACCGTCACCCCGATCGGCGTCGGGCCGACCGGGATCAGCCCGACCAGGTCGGCGGGGCTGAAGCCCTTGTGCAGCGCCCGGTGCAGGTTGAACACGCCCACGTTCGAGGTGTCCTGGAAAGTGACCAGCGCGTAGCGGCCATCGGGGCTCACCGCCACCTCGACCGCGTGCTTCTGGCCCGGGCTGGACAGCGAGCCGACCGGGCTGGCCGCGCCGCGCTCCAGGTCGCTGACCCGGAACACGGCGACACCGCTGCCGGAGCTGACCAGCAGGTATTGCCCGTCCGGGGTCAGCGCCTCACCCTGCGCCTGGCTCATCGGCGCGGTCCACATTAGCCGGGGAACGGGCTGCGACGTATCCAGCACCGCGACCCCGGAAAAGATCGTGACGAACGCGAAGCCGGGCCGCGTGGCGACGTCGAAGGGCTGCCCGCCGGTGCTGATCATGTGCCGGGACAGGTGCTTGAGCTGAGCCGCCTTGGCCACCTGGGTGCTGCAGCCCGGCGGCTGCAGGACCGTCTCAGCCGTGTTCTGGCTGGTCCCGTTCTGCCGGCCGATCAGGAAGAAGGCGCCCGCCGCGAGGACCGCGGCGGCGCCCACGGCCGCGCCCGCCGCCGTCTGCCAGCGCCGCCGCCCGTTTCGCCGCCCAGGCCGCCGCCCCGGTCCCGGATACCCCGGCCCGGCCGGTGGGGGCGAGCCCGGCCAGCGCGGCCCGCCCGATCCCGGTGTGGGCGGCACCCCCTCGGTCGGCGGTTCGCCGGGCTGGTCACGGGCGGCCGCCGACCGCCACAGGCCGGCGTAGTCCGGGTCTTCGGACGGCTGCGGGTAGTCCCGGTCCGGCTGGCCGTGCCGGGACGTGGCCGGGTACTCCCCCGGTCTGGGCGTAGTCGGGTAATCCTCACCGCCGGGCGGGACCGGGTAATCCTCACCGCCGGGCGGGACCGGGTAATCCTCACCGCCGGGCGGGACCGGCTGATCCTCCCGGCCCGGCGGCCCGGCCAGCGGAACCCCGGAGACGGCCGTGCCGGGATGCGACGGCGGGGCCGGGTCCGGCGCACCGGGCATCCCCGGCGCACCGGGCATCCCTGGCGCGCCGGGCTGCCACGCGGACACCCGGGTCGGCTCCGGCCCCGCCTCCCTGGTCGGCTCCGGCCCGATGGACCCGCGGTCCAGACCGCAGGCGCGGCGCAGCGCGTCCGCGAACTGCGGGCAGGTCGCGTAGCGCTCCACCGGCACCTTGGCCAGCGCCTTGGCCATCACCTCATCGACCGCGGGCGGCAGGTCCGGGCGGCGGCTGGTCAGCGGCGGCGGCGGGACGGAGACCTGGGCCCACATCACCGCGACCGACTCATCCCTGGTGAACGGGGGCGCGCCGGTGAGCATGGTGAAGGCGGTGCAGGCCAGCGCGTACTCGTCGGTCCGGGCGTCCACCGGCCGGCCTTCGATCTGCTCCGGCGCGATGTAGTCCACGGTGCCGAGGAACTGGCCGGTGGAGGTCAGCGCGCTGTCGGACAGGGCGCGCTTGCTGAGCCCGAAGTCGGACAGGTACGCGTGGCCGGGGAAGCTGGCCGCGGCGTCGAGCAGGATGTTGCCGGGCTTGACGTCCCGGTGCACCAGGCCGTGCGCGTGCGCCGCCTCCAGCCCCGCGGCTACCTGGGTGATGATGTGGCAGGCCTGCGCGGCCGGCAGCGGTCCCCCGGCGTTGATCAGCGACTGCACGTCCCGGCCGTGCACGAAGCGCATCGCGATGAATAGCACCCCGGCGGCCTCGCCCGCTTCGAAGATCGGGATGATGTTGGGGTGGTCCACCGCCGCGGCGGTCCGGGATTCCCTGATGAACCGCTGCCGGAACGCGGCGTCCCGGGCCAGTTCGGGGGCGAGCAGCTTGAGCGCGACGGGGCGCTCCAGCCGGGTGTCGTAGGCGCGGTAGACAACGGCCATGCCGCCACGGCCGGTCTCCTCGTCCAGCCGGTACCCGGCGATCCGGGAGCCTACCCCGAACCGGCCCGGTTCCGGCGTCTCGTCCGTCACCTCGTCCCCCGCTCCGGCACACCAGGGCTAGGGGCCGGGCTGCCCGTCCGGGCGCCCCGCCCCCAGCGATCTGCCGTAGTGCCGCCTTTGCTCCATCGTTCCCGCTCCTGGCCCGGCTGAACAGACCCGCGGGCGGCAGCCCGCCGGACCTCGGCGAGCAACTGGCCGCGGCGGGTTAGCCCAATGCGCGGGTGACCGCCCCGCCTACGGCGTCATCGAGGGCCGGGCCGGATAACCGGCCCGCTGACCGGGCCAGCTCGGCCGTCAGCGCGGGCCACACGTCCGGGTCGTGCCCGGGCACCAGCCGGTAGCCCCGGTCCGCGGCGATCCGCTTGAGCTTGCGGATCTGCTCGACGCTGTCGGCCGCGGACGCCCCGATCCGGCCGCCCACCGCCACTTCCCGGTCGATGTTCTCGGTCAGGTCGGCCGCGTCGCAGGCGAACACGAAGCCGCCGCCACCGGCCAGCCGCACGACGAAGCTCTGGTGCCCGGGGGTGTGCGCGGCGGTGCGCACCGCGGTCACCCCGGGCGCGATCTCGGCGTCGCCGTCGGCCTGCCGCCAGTCGGTCCGCGGGTCGTCGAAGTCCACCCGGAAGATGCCATTGCGCTCCGGCCCAGGCGGGCTGGCCCGCAGGCCGTAGTCCAGCTCGGCCCGCTGGATGTGCACCGGCACCCGGCCGGCGAAGTGCTTCAGCCCGCCGGCGTGGTCGTAGTGCAGGTGGCTGACCGCCACCGCGCGGATGTCGGCCAGGTCCAGCCCGGCTGCGCCGAGCGCCGCGGGCAGCGGCTCCCCCGGGCCGGGCAGCACCGGCTGTTCCACCGGGTCAGGGTGGAACCGGGCGCGCAGCGCCGGGTCGGTGATCAGCGCGGTATTGGGCCCGGTGTCCAGCAGCAGCCAGCCGCCGTCACACTCCAGCAGCACTGCGGGCACCGGCTCGCGCAGCACCTCTCCGGACGCCCCGTCCACCGACACGGACTTCGGCACGTCCACCCAGCCCAGGGTGAGCGGCACGACCCGCCGGACCCCCGAATTCATACCCATCATGCTTAACGCCCCGGCCGTGGAACTGCCCCGGCAACACCGTAGAGTCGCCGGGGCAGAACCACTACCAGGACCGGTCAGTTAGCTCGCAGCCACGTCGCTGTGAAGCTGTTCCCGCCGCTGAGCGAGGAGATCGAGTCCTTGGCGCGGCCCGAACCGTCCACCATGATGATCTGCGTCGGGCTGGAGTTGCCGATGGCCGACCCATCCACCGTGGCGTTGGTGAACGGGACCGGGCTGAAGTGGGCCAGCGGCAGGATGCCGCCACTGGCCGTACAGCACGGCGCCTCGGTGATGACCTCGGCGGAGGAATTGGCCGCCCCGGCCAGCGTCGCGTTGACCGTGTGGCTCCAGCCCTTGGTCAGGTCCTTGAGCACCAGCGTGTAGCTGCTGCCGCCGTTGAACGTGACCGAACCGTAGAACTGGTCGCCCGGGCTGACCGCGTTGCTGAAGTTCACCGGGTAGGCCGGGTACATCTCGTACCACGAGTAGTACTCGGGGGTGCTGCCGGAACAGTCCACTTCGCTGCCGGTCTGCTCCACCGTGCTGCTGTTGTAGCCGTCCAGCCCGACCCAGAAGCTCGAGTACTTGGCTGAACCACTGCACGTGCCGGTGGGCTCGGTCCAGTTGGCCGACACGCTGGTGTACGTGCCGCTGGCGGCCGCGTAGCCGGACCAGTTGGTACTCGACGCCGCGTTGGCCGGGCCGCCGTGCGCGACCAGTGGTCTGGTCCCGTGGCCGGTGGGCCGGACCAGTTGCACGGCGGGCCTGATGAGCGCCGCGTGCCCGGTGGCGGGCGCCGCGGCGGCCGGGCCGGCTGCCGCGATCGCCGAGCCGAGCAGTAGGCCCAGGCCAGCGAGCGGGATGCACCATCTCCGTAACATGTAGCTCCTCCTTGTGGGGGTTGCCGCAGGTCTTGCTCCCCAGACCATAAGAAAACACCACATCGATCGGGTCAACCGCGAGTTAAAACCGGCCCGCATTCCGCCGCTGGGACACCCAGGGGTGGTTCAGATGGCGCCCCGGCGCTGCAGGTAGTTGAACGCGCCCCAGCCGACCGGGACCGGCAGCCAGAACGTGAGCAGCCGGAACAGCAGCACCGCGGTGACCGCGGTGGCGGCCGCCAGCCCGGTCGCGGTCAGCCCGGCGGCCAGCGCGGCCTCGACCGCGCCGAGGCCGCCGGGGGTGGGCACCACGGAACCGAGCGCGGAGCCGGTCAGGTACACCACCGCCGCGCTGGTCAGCGATATGTGCCCGCCGACGGCCAGCACGGAGGCGGCCAGGCAGAGGATGTAGCACGCGCTGAGCAGGAGCGCGCCGCCGATGCCCTCGGCCAGCTTGGACGGCCGCTGCACCATGGCCACCAGCCGGGGCCCGACCTGGCCCAGCGCGGGACCCAGCCGGGCCCGGAGCAGCCGCCGGCCGCGGGGCACGGCCAGCACGATGAGCGCCGCCAGAACCAGGCCGGCGAGCACCCAGTACGCCCAGGTGGGCGGGCGCAGTGAGTTACTGCGCGCCCCCGTGATGGCCACGAAGGTGACCAGCAGCAGGATGTGCAGGACGAACGCCACCACCTGGGACACGCCGACGCTGGCCGCCGCGACCGCGGGCGGTATCTTGCGCCGCTGCAGGTAGCGGACGTTGAGCGCGGCGCCCCCGACCGCCGCCGGGGTGACCAGCGTGACGAACGAGCTGGCCAGCTGGGCCAGCACGGTCCGGGTGAAGCTCAGCCGCTCCAGGACGAAGCCGGACAGCTGCCAGGCGGCACCCGCGTAGGTCAGCGCCGACAAGCCGAGTGCGACCAGGATCCAGCGCGGGTCGGCGGTCCGCAGCAGCGTGCCCAGGTTGACCCGGGCCAGTTCGGAGGTGACCAGGTAGACGGCCAGGATCGTGGCCACCAGGGTGATCAGGCTGCGCGGCCGGACCCGCTCCAGCTGGACCGGCGGCACGGCCTGCCCGTCACCGGGGTCGATGGTGAGCACCCGGGCCCGGAGTTCCGGCAGCACGTGCTTGTGCCGGCGCAGGTACATCCGGGTCGGCGGGGCCAGCACGACCGGCTGCAGCAGCGGCAGCAGCCCGACCAGCTCGGCCCCGTCCAGCTTGCGCTGGGCCAGGTCGGCGGCCCGGTCCGGGCCGGTCAGCGTGGCCAGCCCGGCCAGCAACTGGGCCAGGTCCAGGCGCAGCTGCAAGTCGCTGGCCGCGATGTCCCCGCCGCCCGGGTCGAGCAGCTTGATCTGGCCGTCCGGGCAGATGACGATCTTGTCCGCGGTCAGCGACCGGTGGGTGACCCGGTGCGCGTGCAGCCGGAGCACCGCGTCCCACACGTGCTCCACTTCGCGGTCGGTTACCGCGCTGCCCCGCTCGGCCAGCGACGTGCCGCCGTCGGCGTCGGTGGCCAGCGCCATGGCTTCCGGGCCGACCCGCAGCACGGCGCGAAGCCGCGGCGTGCGGACACCGGCGTCCTCCACCGCGTAGGTCAGCAGGGCCCGGCGCTCGGCCAGCCGCTCGGTGGACAGCGGGGCCCGCCGCGCCACCTGGTCGCGAAGCCGGACCAGCCGGTACAGCCGGGAGAGCAGGCCGGCCGCCTGCTGGTCCCGGTCGAACACGGTCACGTCCAGCCGCCCGCCGTCCGGGGTGACCGCCGCGTACCGCCGCGACTCGACGCCGGACACCGCGACCCGGCGCATCTCGGTCACCGGCTCGTCGGCCGAGCCAAGAGCCGCGGCGATCGCCTCGGCCGGCGGCCGCTGCGAGGGAGAGCCCGCTACGTACCGCACCGCGAGCGCGATGACCCGGCCGACCAGCAGGGTGATCAGCACGGAGAGCACCGAGGTGCGCAGGTCGGCCAGGGTGGTCACCAGATAGACGCCGATGGTCAGCCACAGCGCCACCCGCCACCGGGTCCGGCCGCTGAGGTTGATGATCGTGGTGAACGCGACCAGGCTGGCCAGCGGCGCGTCGATGGGGGCGAAGCTGCTCGGCCCCGGCGGGGCCATCGCGATGGCCCGGTACAGCGTCCCGTCGAAGTTGCTGCGCAGCACCAGGTCGGCCAGCAGCACCAGGCCATAGGTGGCGGCCGCGGTGGCCACCGCCTCGGCCAGCCGGCGGCCCTGGCGGCGGACCAGCTGCCGGATGGCCAGCGCCACCGGGAAGGCCAGCAGGCCGAACAGGGAGATGCCGCGGAGCGTGGGCAGCACCACGTCCTGCAGCCGCCGGCTGGCGTCCACCAGGTCCGTTTCCACGCCCTGCGTGGTGGCCCGGGCGGCCAGTCCCGCCACCACCAGCACCCCGATCCAGAAGATGTCGGCCAGGCAGCGCAGCAGGTCGATCGGCCGCCGGATGCGCCGGGCCAGCTGGTCCTCGACCACCAGGCCGGCCGGGGAGGGCGACCCCCCGCTCCGCTTCCCCGGGGGGCTACCCCCGGAACCCCCGGCGCCCGATGACCGCTCCGCGCCCGACCCGGCGGAGCCAGGCGGGCCAGCCTGGCCGACCTCCGGTCGGCGCGGCTGCGGGGTCCGCGCGGGTGTCGTCACCCGGAGATCGTTTCATCCGCCCGGCTCGACCGCATAACGGCCGCCCGCTCAGCGCCGTTTCCGGCCCGGGCTCAGCCGGACCAGCCGCCACCACGCAATGAGCAGGAACAGCAGGGCGAGCACGGCTTGCCCGCCCATGTCGGTCAGCCAGGCGGCCGGGGTGTGATTCCAGACCCATTCCGGCTTGAACTGGCCGGGCGGGATGATGTTGTTGAAGTTGACGGTGGACGCCGACGCGGCGAACCCCCACCGGGCCGGCGTCAGGTAGGCGATCTGGGCCAGCCCGAGCGGCAGCGCGAGCAAGCCGCCGGACAGGATGACCTGCGCCATCACCGACAGCACCAGGAACGGCATCGTCTTCTCTGAGGTGTTGACGATCGACGACACCAGCAACCCCAGCGTCATCGAGGCGACCGCGAGCAGCGCGATGGCCAGGATGATCTCCAGCAGCGGGGAGGACGTCAGCATCGCCCCCGTGGCCGGCATCTTCAGGCCGGCCAGGCCGATGAGCACCAGCACGGCCGCCTGTACGGCGGTGAGCACCCCGAGCACGATCAGCTTGGACCACAGGTAGGCGCCGGCCGATAGGCCGGCCGCCCGTTCTCGTTCGTAGATGGCCCGTTCTTTGACCAGTTCGCGTACTGAGTTGGTGGCCCCGGCCAGGCAGGCGCAGATGGTCAGGGTGAGCAGCACGGACTGCACGCCGGCGTTGTCGTGCCCGGTCAGTCCCTGCGGCGCGGTCCGGCCCATGGCCAGGATCAGCGCCCCGAGCACGATGGGCAGCACCGCCAGCATGATCAGGAAGTTGCGGTCCGAGGCGATGACCGCGATGTAGCGCCGGCACAGCGTGGATAGCTGGCCGAGACGGCCCCGGCTGCGCGGCGGGGGCGGCGGGGCGGCCGACCGGTGCCTGGCCTGGGCCGGCAGCGGGCCGGACAGCCCGGCCGCCACGTACTCGGCGTAGTACGACGAGGCGCGGAACTCGGCCGCCCAGTCCCGGTCCGGCTCCGCCTCGAAGGCCTGGAACACCTCGGCCCAGCCGGGCTTCTGGAAGTGCCGCAGCCCGTCCGCGGGCGGCCCGTAGAAGGCCACCTTGCCGCCTGGCACCAGCACCAGCAGCCGGTCGCAGACGTCCAGGTTGGCCACGCTGTGCGTGACCACGATGACGGTCCGGCCGTCCTTGGCCAGCCGGCTCATCATCTCCATCACCGACTTGTCCAGCCCGGGGTCCAGGCCGGACGTGGGCTCGTCCAGGAACAGCAGGGACGGCTTGGTCAGCAGCTCCAGGGCCACGTTGACCCGCTTCTGCTGGCCGCCGGACAGCGCGCCGGCCCGGGTCTGGGCGTGCTTCTTCAGCCCGAGTTCGTCGATGACCTCGGTGACCCGGCTGCGCCGTTCCGCCTTCGAGGTGTCCCCCGGGAACCTCAGCTCCGCCGCGTAACCGAGCGAGCGCTGCGCGGACAGCTGGGTGTGCAGGATGTTGTCCTGCGGGACCAGGCCGATCCGGTGCCGCAGCTCCGCGTAGTGCGTGTACAGGTCCCGGCTGTCGTAGAGCACTGCGCCCTCGGTGGCCGGCCGCATCCCGGTCAGCGCGCCGAGCAGGGTGCTCTTCCCGGCGCCGCTGGGGCCGATGATGCCGACCATGCTGCGCTCGCCGATCGGGAAGCTGACCCGGTCGAGCAGCACCTTGCCGCTGGACAGCCGCACCGTGAGCTCCTGGGCGACCAGCGAGACGTCGCCCTCGTCGATGAATTCCCGCAGTTCGTCGCCGACGAGGCGGAACGAGGCCCGGCCGATGCCGATCAGGTCCCGCTCGGTCACCGTGGTCGCCTGGTCGATCCGCCGGCCATTTACGAAAGTCCCGTTATGGCTGCCCAAATCGACGATTTCATACCGTCCACTACCGAGGTTACGCAGTTCCGCATGCTCGCGTGAAACGCTAAGGTCCGGAACGACCAGGTCATTGCCGGGCGCCCGGCCGATGCGCAGCCGCCGGGTGGGCGCGCGCATTACCGCGGTCGGGCGGCGGTCCACGCTGCTCTGCCCAGGGCTGGCCGGGACGGACGTGGGCCGGGATACGGCCAGCATCATCACCGGGCCGTCCTCGGGATGGCCCAGCCGGAGCACACAGTTCTGGGTGATCTCCACCCGGCCGACCCGGCGCGTGCCCAGGAACGTCCCGTTCGTGCTCCCGTCGTCCTCCAGGAGCCAGCAATTGCCGTCGGCCCGGAGCATGGCGTGCCGCCATGAGACGCGGGAATCGCTGACCACAATGTCCGACGCAGGGTCCCGGCCCACCCGGTACTGCGAGCCCGCCCGCAGTGTCTGGTCGGTCCCCTGAGTCTTCACCACGAGCGCCGGAGCATCCGGCGGCGAGACGAGACGCTCGTTCATTTGCCCAGTCTAAGGCGATTCAACTGACGGTAATATAGGGGCGGCCAGTATGCGGACCCGCGGGGGTTTCCCTCCGGTTGCGGCTAGCATGAGCGCTCTTGTCCCGGAAAGCCCGAAACTGAATCTTCATCGCAGCGTGCTTGCCCGGAGCGCATAAACGCTGCCAGGTCCGATCCGGGCCGGAAGCGCCATCGGGCAGGGAACCGGAACGGCGAGCGCGGGAGGTGCGGTGAGCGACGAGAGCCCTTGGCCAGCCGCCGGGTTCCCGGCTGGCGCCCGGGTCGCCGGGTACCGGCTCGACGAGCAGATCGGCCGCGGCGGCATGGCGGTCGTCTACCGGGCCTACGACCTGCAGCTGGACCGGCAGGTGGCGCTCAAGATCCTCGACCCGGCGCTGGCCCAGGACACCGAGTTCCAGCAGCGGTTCATCCGCGAGTCGAAGGCCGCGGCGGCGGTGGACCACCCGCACATCATCCCGGTCTTCGCGGCGGGCGAGGCCGACGGCGTGCTGTTCATCGCGATGCGTTACGTGGGCGGCGCGGACGTGCGCACGCTGCTGGACACCGAAGGCCCGCTGCCGGCCTGGCGGGCGGTGGACATCGCCGCGCAGGTGGCGTCCGCGCTGGACACCGCGCACGACCGCGGCCTGGTGCACCGGGACGTCAAGCCGGCCAACATGCTGCGTGACCGGACCACCGGGCCGCGCGCGGAGCACGTCTACCTGTCCGACTTCGGGTTAAGCAAGAAGGCGCTGGCTGGTGTCGCGCTGACCGCGACCGGCCAGCTGGTCGGCACGCTCGACTACGTGGCCCCGGAGCAGATCGAGAACCGCCCGGTGGACGGCCGGGCCGATCTCTACGCGCTGGCCTGCGCCACGTTCGAGATGCTGTCCGGCGCACCGCCGTTCAACCGGGACCAGAGCCTGGCCGTGCTGTGGGCCCAGCTGTCGGAGCCACCGCCGCCACTCACCGCACGCCGCCCGGACCTGCCGGCCGCGGTGAATCACGTGATGGCCAGGGCGCTGGCCAAGTCCCCGGGCGCCCGGTACCAGCGGTGCCTGGACTTCGTGCAGGCGCTGCGCGCGGCCTGCCAGCTCGCGCCCGGCGAGGAAGCCGGTCCCGGCCCAGCCCAGGACGGCCCTAGCGCGGCCAGCGGATCCGGGGGGGCGTCCCCCCCGGCTGGCAGCGGCCCGGTGGACGTGACCCCGACCCCGCGGTGGCCCACCGAGGTGTCCGGCCGTCAGGACGTCCCGGTGATCAGCCCGCTCCCCACGGCCGGCGTGCCCACGCCCACCGACCCGGGTGAGCCTGTCCGCGCCGAACCGCCCGGGCCGGTGGAACCGGTCACCGCCCCCGCCCAGTCGTACTGGTTCGAGCCGCCACCGCAGCCCGCCCGGCCGGCCACCGACCCCAGCCAGCACGCCTGGATCGAACCAGCACCCCAGGCCGCCCAGCCCGCTGCCGATCCGGGCCAGCACGCCTGGATCGAGCCGCCACCGCAGACCGCCCAGCCCTCCCCAGAACCGGGCGAGCCAGCCTGGCCCGAACCGCCGGCCCAGGCCGCCCACTCCGCCGCCGATCCGGGCCAGTCCGCCTGGATCGAGCCGCCACCACGGGCCGCCGAGCCGCCCACCGGCCCGATCGGCCCGCCACCGCCCGGCGCCGGCCCGCCGTCCGGCGGGTCAGCGGATACCCGGCGCGGCTGGCGGTCCCGGATGGTGCCCGCGCTGATCGGACTGCTGATCCTGGGCGTAGCCGGGACCGGTCTGGCCATCGCGCACCGGTCCCGGCACAACACCACAGCTCCCCCGCAGCCCGCCGCGCTGACCCCGCCGGGCTGCGTGACCACCTCGGCGGCCGCGCCGACACTGGCGCACATCCGGCCCAGCTTCGTCCGGCTGACCGGGATGCCATTCGCGGTCGCGGTGACGGCCGGCGGCCAGTACTCGTTCGTGTCCACCGGCGCCGGGCATTCGATCGAGGTGCTCCGCGCCGGCGGCGCGCTCGCCCCGGCACCGGTCCGGCGGATCAGGGTACCGGCCGCGCCGCACGGTGAGGCGATCACCCCGGACGGCCAGTACCTGCTGGCCGCGGCGGGCAGCGGCGCCGTGGTGATCAGCGTGGCGCGCGCCGAGCACCATCGCCAGGGCAGCGTGCTCGGCACCCTGACCAGCCCGCACGGCGACGGGGCGGTGGAGGTGACGCTGTCGCGGGACGGCCAGTTCGCGTTCGTCACGCTGGAGAACAGCGGCACCATGGCCGTGTTCAACCTGCGCGCCGCGCTGGCCAGCGGGCTGCGCACCTCCGGCTTCGTGGGTGACATCCAGCTGGGCGTCAACCCGATCGGGATGACCGTGTCCCGGGACGGCCAGTGGCTGTACGTGACCACCCAGAAGCGCAACAGCCACAGCGACCAGGGCACGCTGACCGTGATCAACGTGTCCCGGGCGGAGACCCATCCGGCCGCGGCCGTCCAGGCCACCGTCCCGGCCGGCTGCGACCCGGGCCGGGTGATCACCACCGCCGGCGGGTCCACCGTGTGGGTGACCGCCCGGGCCAGCAACGCCCTGCTCGCGTTCTCCGCGGCCCGGCTGCGCACCGACCCAGGCCGGGCGCTCATCGCCAAGGTCGAGGTGGGCGCGGCGCCGATCGGGCTGACCGCGCTGAACGGTGGCAGCCGGATCCTGGTGGCCAACTCCGGGCGGCTCGGCACCGGCCGGGCCAGCCTGGGCGTGATCGACATCGCCGCCGCGCTGAGCGGGCGCCCGGCCGAGCTCGGGCTGATCCAGGCCGGGCTGCTGCCCCGCGAGTTCGCCATGGAGCCAGGCGGCCGGACCGCGCTGGTCACTAATTCGGACTCGCATCAATTGGAGGCCGTAAACGTTTCCAGCCTGCGCTGACCGGAAATAAGGAGATTCGGCCCAGCCCGCTTCGACCAGGATCGATAGGGATACCGGGCGGGGCCGGCGGCCCGGTGTGGCGGTGCAGACCGGTCCGCGCCCAGCGGCCATGTCATAACATTTGCGCAACGCCGGCACCTGGCCGGGACACGATCACCCCTGGCGGTAACCGTGAGCGATTACCCAACGCAACGCCTGCCGATTCAGCCCGGGGCCGATGATGGGTCGTACGGGGGTTATTTCGACGATTCGGCCCGGCCGCGCCGATACCGGCGGCGCCGCCGCGGGCTGATCATTTTCCTGGTGACGCTGGTGGTGCTGCTCGCCCTGTTCGTGATCGCCGACCGGGTCGCCGTGCGCTACGCGGATAACCAGTTCGCCAGCCAGGTCCAGTCCCAGGGCGGGCTGAGCAACAAGCCGACGGTCAACATCGAGGGCTTCCCGTTCCTCACCCAGCTGGCCGCCCGCAAGTTCAACGAGGTCCAGCTCTCCGCGGCGACCGAGAAGGCGGGCCCGGTCGTCATCGAGAACCTGCACGCGACCATGCGCGACATGCAGCTGATCAACGGCTTCAGCAGCGCCCGGGTGGGCAGCCTGAACGGCACCGGGCTGATCACGTACGGCAGCGTGGCCAAGGCGGCCGACGTGCCTGGCCTGAAGATCTCCGCGCTGAACAACACCGAGGCCAAGGTCACCATCGACCTGGGCTTCATCTCCGGCAGCGGGGTGGCCAAAGTCACCAAGGCCGGCCCAAACAAGATCAACATCGCGGTGGTCAACGCGGGCGGGATCCCGCTGAACGCCCTGGGCGGGCTGAACAACATGACGATCACCATCCCCGGCCTGCCGATGGGGCTCGACGTGCAGAGCATCACCATGACCCAGCAGGGCATCCTGATCCACATCACCGGCAAGAACGTCACGCTCAGCGGCAACTCATAGCTTTGCCTGCCCCTGGCGTACGCCAGTGGGCCGGCTTACCATGCCGCCGTGGCCATGACGTTCGGGGTGGTGAAGCGGCTGCTGCTCGGGCAGCCGATGCGCAGCGACCGGCTGGGGCACACGCTGCTGCCCAAGCGCATCGCGCTGCCCGTGTTCGCCAGCGACGCGCTGTCCTCGGTCGCCTACGCGACCGAGGAAATCCTGATCGTGCTGTCCGTCGGCGGCATCGCCTTCTTCCACTACACCCCGTACATCGCGCTCGCGGTGGGCGTGCTGATGCTCGTCGTGGTGGCGTCCTACCGGCAGAACGTGCACGCCTACCCGTCCGGCGGCGGGGACTACGAGGTGACCACCACCAACCTCGGGCCCAAGGTCGGCATGACCGTGGCCAGCGCGCTGATGGTGGACTACACGCTGACCGTGGCCGTGTCGGTGTCCGCCGGCGTGGCCAACCTGGCCTCCGCGTTCCCGTCACTGGACGCGCACGTCACGCTCATCGCGGTGGTCGTGGTGGCGGTCATCGCGCTGATGAACCTGCGCGGGGTGCGTGAGTCGGGCACCGCGTTCGCCATTCCCACCTACTGCTTCATCGGCGTGGTCGCGCTGCTCATCATCGTGGGCTTCACCCGGCTCGGGCTCGGCCACCACCTCGAGTCGGACAGCGCCAGCTACCGGGTCAAGGTCAGCCGCGAGTACACCGGGGCGGCGCTGATCTTCCTGCTGCTGCGCGCGTTCTCCTCCGGCTGCACCGCACTCACCGGGGTGGAGGCGATCAGCAACGGGGTGCCGGCCTTCCGCAAGCCGAAGAGCAAGAACGCCGCCACCACGCTGGCCCTGCTGGGCGCGATCGCGGTGACCATGTTCGGCGGCGTCACCGCGCTGGCGCTGGCCGCTCACGTGCACTACGCGCCCGCGCAGGACCTGATCGGGATGCCCGCGGGGACCACCCAGCGCACCGTGATCGCGCAGGTCGGCCGGGCCGTGTTCGGCGACGGCTCGCCGCTGTTCTACGTGCTCCAGTTCGTCACCGCGCTGATCCTGGTGCTGGCCGCGAACACGGCGTTCAACGGCTTCCCGGTGCTCGCCTCCATCCTGTCCCGGGACGGGTATCTGCCGCGCCAGTTGCACACCCGCGGAGACCGGCTGGCGTTCAGTAACGGGATCTTGCTGTTGTCCGGGTTCGCCATCCTGCTCATCGTGATCTTCCAGGCGTCGCCCACCCGGCTCATCCAGCTGTACATCATCGGCGTGTTCGTCTCGTTCGTGTGCAGCCAGACCGGGATGATCCGGCACTGGAACCGGCTGCTGGCGGCCGGCCCGGACAAGTCCGTCCGGCGGCGCATGATCCGGTCCCGGGCGATCAACACGGTGGGCGCCTGCGTCACCGCGGTGGTCCTGATCATCGTGCTGGTGAGCAAGTTCGCCAGCGGTGCGTGGATCGTCGTGGTGGCGATGCCGGTCATCTTCCTGACCATGCGCGGCATCCACCGGCACTACGACCAGGTCCGGCAGGAGCTGACCCCGCCGGAGGACTTCCGGCTCACCCTGCCCGCCCGGAACCGGTCCATCGTGCTGGTCTCCAAGCTGCACCTGCCGACGCTGCGAGCGCTGTCCTACGCGCGGGCCACCCACCCGAGCCACCTGGAGGCCGTGACGGTGGACGTGGATGAGGCGGAAACCCTGCGGCTCAAAGACGACTGGGAGCGGGCCAGTATCCCGGTCCCGCTGACCGTGATCGCCTCGCCGTACCGGGAGATCACCCGGCCCGTCGTGGGCTACGTGAAGCGGCTGCGCCGGGAGAGCCCGCGGGACATCGTCACCGTGTACGTGCCGGAGTACGTGGTCGGCCACTGGTGGGAGCAGTTGCTGCACAACCAGAGCGCGCTCCGGCTGAAGACCCGGCTGCTGCTGCAGCCCGGGGTGGTCGTGGCCAGCGTGCCCTACCAGCTCCGCTCGGCCACCCGGCAGTATCCGGTGCGGCCCCAGCCAGCCGGGCCACCGCCGGCGCCGGGCGCGGACGCCAGGCCGGCGCTGCAGAAGCTGACCGCCGGGACCGAGGAACTGCACGCGGCCGACCTGCAAGCCGAGTGCCGCGACGACGGCGCGACCCCGATCGAGGACACCGATGCCCACGAGTACGTCGATGTCGCGGGCACCCTCCGCACGGTCACGCTGCGCCCGCAGGGCGCCAGCCTGACCATGGAGGCGGACCTGTGGGACGGCACCGGCAGCGTCACCCTGGTCTGGCTGGGCCGCCGGGACATCCCGGGAATCCGGCCCGGCCGGCGGATCGAGGTGCACGGCCGGCTGGCCCGGATCAAGGACGAGCGGACCATCTACAACCCGAGCTACGAGCTGCGCCCCGGCCCGGACTGATCGGGGGGCCCGGTGGGCCCCCCGCCGGGGCTGGCCACCCCGTTCGGCTCGAAGCGATAGCCCATGCCCGGTTCGGTGTGCAGGTAGCGCGGCCGGGACGGATCAGGCTCCAGCTTGCGCCGCAGGTGAGCCAGGTACACCCGCAGGTAGTTGCCCTCGGTCTCGTACTGCGGCCCCCACACCTCACGCAGCAGCTGGCGCTGGGTGACCAGGCGGCCGGCGTTGCGTACCAGGATCTCCAGCAGCGACCACTCGGTCGGGGTGAGCCGGATGTCGGCGGCGCCGCGGGTCACCCGCTTGGCCGCCAGATCCACGGTGAAGTCCGGGGTGACCAGCACCGGCTCGTCCGGCGCGGGTGAGGCCCGGCGGACCGCCGCGCGCAGCCGGGCCAGCAGCTCGTTCATGCCGAACGGCTTGGTCACGTAGTCGTCCGCGCCCGCGTCCAGCGCGGCCACCTTCTGGCTCTCCTGGCCCCAGGCGGACAGCACGATGATCGGCGTGCTGGTCCAGCCGCGGACCCCCCTGATCACCTCGGTGCCGTCCATGTCCGGCAGGCCCAGGTCGAGGATGAGCACGTCGGGCCGGTCCCGGGCCATCGCGGCCAGCCCGGAGCTGCCGTCGGTGGCCGTGCTGACCTCGTACTCCCGCGCGGTCAGGTTGATCCGCAGCGCGCGCAGGATCGGCTCCTCGTCGTCGATCACCAGCACCTTGGTCACCGCGCTGGTCACTGCTCGGCGGCCGCGGACGACGCGGCCGGGGCCGCCGCGGCGGGCAGGCTGACCTGGACGGTCAGGCCACCGCCCGGGGTGTCGGTGGCCACGATGGCGCCGCCCATGGCGGCCAGGAAGCCCTTGGCCACGGCCAGCCCGAGCCCGACGCCGGTGCCCGAGGCCCGCTCGTCCAGCCGCTCGAACGGCTCGAACATGCGCAGCTTGAACTCGTCCGCCACCCCGGGGCCGTGGTCGGACACCTCGAGCAGCACGGTGTCCCCGGCCGGGTAGGCGTGCAGCGCGGGCGGCCGCCCGTCCGGCGAGTGGGCCAGCGCGTTGGCGAACAGGTTGGCCAGCACCCGCTCCAGCAGCACCGGGTCGGTGCGCACCAGGGGCAGGTCGTCCGGGACGGCCATCCGCACGCTGCTGGCCGGGGCCAGCCCGAGCAGCGCGGCCGGCGCGACCTCCTCGACCGAGGTGGGCCGCAGGAACGGCTGCAGCGATCCGGTGGCCAGCCGGCTCATGTCCAGCAGGTTGCCGATGAGCGCGTCCAGCCGGTCGGCGCCGTCCTCGATGGTGGCCAGCAGCGCTTCCTCGTCGGCTTCGGTCCAGACCACGTCGGTCTGCCGCAGCGTGCTCACGCTGGCCTTGATCGACGCCAGCGGGGTGCGCAGGTCGTGGCTGACCGCGGCGAGCAGCGCGGTGCGCATCCGGTTGCCTTCGGCCAGCGCCTCGGCCTGCGCGGCCTGGGTGCGCAGCCGGTCCCGGTCCAGCGCCGCGCCCGCCTGGGCGGCGAACCCGTGCAGCAGACGGGCTGGCAGCGGCCGGGGCTGGCCGGACACGATCAGCGCCACGCGGTCGCTCACCGGGACGTGCGTGCTGCCCGCGCCGTCCGGGGCGGCCCCGCTGACGGCCACGCTGATCCACTGCTCGCGGACCTGCTCGGCGAGTTCGGCCCGGCCGCCCCAGATGCTGGTCAGGTGGCCGAGCACGGCGGTGGGCGTGTCCGCCCCGCCGAGCACGGTCTGCGCCAGTTCCAGCAGCGACGCGGCTTCGCCCGCGCTGCGCGCGGCCTGCACCTGACGCCGCGCGGCCAGGTGCACCACGCTGCTCACCGTCACCGCCACCGTGACGAACAGCAGCAGGGCCAGCAGGTTGCGCGGCTCGGCGATGGTCAGCGTGTGCAGCGGCTTAGTGAAGTACCAGTTCAGCAGCAGGCTGGCGGTCAGCGCGGCGAGCAGTGCGGGCCAGAAGCCGCCGACGACCGCGATGGCCACCACGGCGACCAGGTAGATCAGCAGGTCGTCGGCCAGGTCGAGGTGCGGTCGCGCGGCCACCAGGACGAGCGTGAGCAGCGGCAGGCCCACCGCGGCCAGCAGCACCCCGGCCGCCTGCCGCCTGCCACCCAGGCCGGCCAGGCTCATCCCGCCCGGCCGGTCACCGCGGTTACGCACACTGCCCAGTCTGAACGACGGCACGATTTCGCGCACTACCAGGCCGGTGCCCACGCCGGCCAGCACGCAGCCGGCCAGCACCAGGGCGGCCCGGGCCGCGACCGGGCCGGTCATCCGGAGCTGGGCGTACGGCGGGTGGGAGAAGCCGGTCACGGTCAGCCAGCCGATCAGGCCGAGCGCCAGAGCGGCCAGCGGCTCGGCCACGGCGGCGCCGGCGTACACCACCAGCCCGGCCAGGATGAGCACCCCGGTGGCGGGCAGCCGGCCGCCCAGGCCGGCCGCGGTCGCGCCGACCACCAGCAGCGCGGCGAAGCCGGCCGGCAGCGCGAAGTGCGCGGCCAGCCCCCGCCGGGCCCAGCTTCGGTTCATCCCTTATAACTTCACCGCAGATCGGCCCGGTGCAGCCGATCTTCACACGCCCTTAACGTCCCCGTCTGATCCCTTAACGCGGCGCTAACGAACCGTCCGGCCCGATGGCGTCCGCGCCGACCGACCGTCCGGCCCGTTAGCGCACGGTCACCACATCCTGGTGAGGCGGGTTCACCTGCCAGCACTCGACCATGGCGGCATGTACCCAGCAGCTGCCTTGTACGCGATCCGGATCAAAGGCCACTTCGGCGCGACCGCGTTCACTGCCTTCCCAGCCATGGCGCCGCACCGGCGCGGCCCGGACACCGTGCTCACCGGACTCCTGGACCGGTCGGCGCTCTACGGCGTCCTGGCTCAGATCGAGGCACTCGGCCTCGACCTGCTGGAGGTCCGCCAGCTCAGCGCAGAATGCGGATCACCAGAACCAGGCGACGGCCACTTACCCTGATGGCCACTAACGCTCAGTTCCAGCTGCGACGGCGCAGCACGAGGACGGTTACCGCAACGAAAGCTGCGCTCAGCCCCACGCCGAGAACCAGGAACGCAGGCCATCCCTTTTCGATGCTGCCGGTAAGGACGTTGAAGTTCTGTCCCCAGAATCCGACCAGAAAAGAGATGGGCAGGAAAATAGTGGCTACCGCCGCGAGCCGTCGGCTCACCACGGCCAGGTGCTTGCTCGCAAGCGAGGCGTTCAGGCCCAGCAGGCTCCGCATGGCTAGTCCCTTTCCGCGGGCCGGGCCGCCCGCAGGCCGCCCGTTCTATCTGTCCGCGGCGTCTCTCAGCTGGGCAAACGCGTCAGCGAGCTGGGCCGAACTCCAGTGTGCGTTGAGTCCGCTCGGGTTGGGCAGTACCCAGAGCCGGGTCGCCCCGATGCGGTCCGGCTGCGGCCCGACGACCGCGTCTACCCGGCCGAACGCGGTCCGGTAGGCGGTGACCCCGACCACCGCGAGCCACCGCGGGCCGAACTCCACGACCTTGGCCGTCAGCACCTCGGCGCCGGCCCGCAGTTCGGCTGGGCTCAGCTCGGCCGCCCGGGCGGTGGCCCGGGGCGCCACGTTGGTGATCCCCAGGCCCAGGCCCAGCAACTGGTCCTGCTCGCTGGGCCGCAGCTGCCGCGGGGTGAACCCGGACTGGTGCAGCGCGGGCCAGAACCGGTTGCCCGGCCGGGCGAAGTGCTGCCCGGTGGCCGCGGAGTACAGGCCGGGATTTATCCCGGCAAACAGCACCCGCAGGCCGGGCGCGATGATGTCGGGAATGGTCCGGTCCCGGGCCGCGGCCAGGTCGGCGGCGGTGGGGCGGGACGCGGTCACGGGGACAGCCTCTGGCACAGGCCCTACCTAAGCACAGCGAGCCGGCCAGGTGCGCCGCTGCCCGGCTGCGCCAGCTCTGCCCCGGCTCTGGCCGGACGGTCCCTTTCCTTATAGAAGTGTCCTTTAATCATCTTATTTCTAGGCTAGCCGCCTATGGCCACCGTGACGTAAGTATGCGGGCCACGTTTACCACACTCAGAAATGGCTACTGATAAGGATCGGAATGCTTTTGGGGGGAAGACCGCCGGCCACCTGGATATTTATATTCATACCGGCGCTTCGCCCTGGCTGTGAATAAGCGCACTGGGGGGTGACCGCGATATTCACAACCGGGCTGGCTGGGCCAGCCTGACTCGTTCCTCCGCCTGGCCCGTGTACTGGCCGGCGCCGGGTGAGAGGTTAAGCGCCCCGCGTGCGCGATGGTCGCCGCCGGCGACACCGACGCCCTGACCCTGCGTCACATCCGCCGCCACAGACGTCACCCTTTTTCCTGGGTGGCGGACACGTGCCCAGGGGCGGAAGCCGAGCGCACCGGGTGCGCCCGACCGAAGGCTCCTTTTGCTACCGAAGAGACCTTTCGCGCACATTCCTGTCAAGATCACCCTGCTGCTGGCCGGTGGGGCGATCGCAATCGCCAGCTTCGCGGGCGCGCCGGCCAGCGGCGCCGCCCGGCAGCCCGCCGACCCGGCCCAGGCTGCGCAGCCGGCCAGCCTGGACTCGGCTATCCCGTCCCAGGCCATCGCCCTGGTCGCGGACGCCGCACCGCACCGGCACCACGGGCACCGCCGGCACCACGGGCACCGGCCGCACTGGCGGCACGGGCACCGGCACCGGCACCGGCACCGGCACCACAAGTACCGGTGGCTCAGGCACCGGCCGCACCACGGCCGGCGCCACCACCACGCCAGGCGGCACTGGATCCACCGGTTGCCGCAGCGGATCGCCTGGTCGCTGCTGACCGCCTTCCACTGGGCCCACTGGCAGTTCCGCTACCTGGACCTGCTGTGGATCAGGGAGAGCGGCTGGAACCCGTTCGCCAGCAACCCGTACTCAGGCGCGTACGGGATCCCGCAGGCCCTGCCGGCCAGCAAGATGGCCACCGCCGGGCCGGACTATCGGACAGACGCCCGCACCCAGATCCTCTGGGGCATGGGCTACATCAGGGACCGGTACGTCACCCCGTATCGCGCCTGGCTGCACGAACTGCGCTGCGGCTGGTACTAGCCGGCAGCTCAGAACCGGGACATCAGGGACAGGGCGGCATTGACCGGCGGCCGGCTGACCAGGGCCTGGAAGGTCAGTTCACTGCGGCAGAACCGGGCAAAGGCATGCCAGCCCTTCCCTGATGCCAGGCCAGCGTGGAACGCACCCGGATGCCGGGTGAACGCGGCCAGCAGCCGCCGCCCGGCGGCCATCTCCGGGAGCAACTCCCGGCCGACCGCGGCGCGGTAGCCGTCGAGCGCCTGATCGGCCCGTTCCTGATCCGGGGCGGCCGCCGCGTCGGCGGCCGCCGCCCCGGCCATCGTTCCCGAGCGGAGCGCGAAGCTGATGCCTTCCCGGGTCCACGGTTCGAGCAGGCCGGCCGCGTCCCCCGCGACGAGCACCCGGCCGCGGCGCAGCGGGGCGTCATCGGCCCGGCAGTGCGTCAGGTGGCCGGAATCCCGCTCGGCCGGATAGCCGCCGAGCCCGAGCTGGGCGGTGAAGTCCCGCAGGTACTGCCGGGTCCGCTCGCCCTGGCCGCGCGCCGCGATCACGCCCACGGTGAGCCGGTCCCCCTTCGGGAACACCCAGCCATACGAGCCGGGCAGCGGCCCCCAGTCGAGCAGCAGCCGTCCGCGCCACTGCGCCGCGACCGGCGCGGGCACCGGGATCTCCAGTTCCAGCCCCAGATCGACCTGGCGGAACCGGACCCCGGCGTACCGCGCGCTCACCCCGGCCGAGCCGTCCGCCCCGACCAGCACCCGGGCCCGCAGCGTGGTCCCGTCGGCCAGCCGCGCCCACGGCTGCCCGTCATCCTCACCCACCGCCCGCACCGGCGAGCGCTCCATTAGCTGAACGCCAGTCCCGGTGGCGGCCTTACGCAGCGCGTCATCGAATTCCTCGCGCACCACCATGGCCAGCAGCGGGTCGTCGGACCGCCGGGTGAACTCACGCCTTCCGCGGCGCGTGACGGTGACCGCGTGGATCGTGTCCCGGGCCGGCACGTCGATCAGCCCGCCGGCCGCCGCCAGCGAGAACCCGATCAGGCCGCCGCCGCAGGTCTTGTAGCGCGGGTGCGCGGCCCGCTCGACGACCAGGGTCCGCGCGCCGCGGGCGGCCGCGGCCAGCGCGGCGGCCAGCCCGGCCGGCCCGGCGCCGATGACCGCGACATCCCACTCCCGCGTTTCCGCCACTCCCGCAGCGTAGCGGGGCGGCTGGCCCGGCCTGCCCGGCGGGAAACGCGTTGCGGCCGCCCCGCCGCAGGCGCAAGCATGGTCCGGTGACCTGGACCGCACCTGATGAGACCCGGACCGACCCACCGACGGTGGCGGGCGAGCGCGCCGCCCTGGCGGGCTGGCTGGACTACCACCGCAGCACGCTGCTGGGCAAATGCCAGGGGCTGACCGGCGAGCAGCTGGCCCGGCGGGCCGTGCCGCCCTCGTCGCTCTCGCTGCTCGGCCTGGTCCGGCACATGACGGACGTGGAACGCGCCTGGTTCCGCATCCGCGCCGCGGGTGAGCCTGGGCTCGCCTTCCGGTACAGCACCGATGAGTTCCCGGACGGCGACTTCGACTTCGCCGAGCCGTCCGGGGCCGAGGCTGACCTGGCCGCCTACCGGCAGGAGTGCGACCTGGCCCGGGCGGCCCTGGCCGGCCGGTCGCTGGACGACACGTTCTTCCATCAGCGCTACGCGGCCACGATCGATCTGCGCTGGGTCTACCTGCACATGATCGAGGAGTACGCCCGGCACAACGGGCACGCCGACCTCCTCCGCGAGCAGATCGACGGCGTGACCGGCGACTAGCCCGGCAGGCGCCGTGGCTAGCCCGCCCGCGGCACCGCCCGTAGCTGCTGGGCGGGCTGGCTGCGGCCCGGATCAGGCTCCCACGGCTGGTGGCTCCGGCTCATCAGGGGCGATGAGATCAGGAAGTCCGCGGTCGCCCGGTTACAGGCCACCGGGATGTTGCAGACCACGGCCACCCGCAGCAGCGCCTTGACGTCCGGGTCGTGCGGCTGCGGTTCCAGCGGGTCCCACAGGAAGACCAGCAGGTCGATCTCCCCCTCCGCGATGCGGGCGCCGATCTGCTGATCGCCGCCGAACGGCCCGCTGCGGAAGCAGGTGACCGGCAGGCCGAACTGCTCCTGCAGGAGCCGGCCGGTGGTGGCGGTGGCGAACAGCTCGTGCCGGGTCAGCAGCGGGAGGTTGTACTTGGCCCACTCCAGCATGTCCTGCTTCTTGTTGTCGTGCGCGATCAGGGCGATCCGCCGCGCGTCGGGCGCGGGCGTGGCATCGTCCACAACGGTCCTCTCAAAGCATGGGGGGAATGGCGGTATCGGTCGGTCATCGTGCTGGCCGCGACATTGCGCCCGCCGGCCGCCCGGGAAGTCCCGGGCCGTCACGCGGCCCGCGGGCAACTGCGCAGCAGCGCGCAGGCCCTGGCCGGCCGCACCGGCTCGGTAGGACTAACGGCCGCGCCACCGCGGTCATTCCGCGACCCCGGCGTGGCTGGCGCTACCTGGCCCGTCCCGCGGCCACCGAGGGGCCCACCTGAGTGGCCAGCCAGTCGCTCAGCGGCCGGGTGGTGCGCAGGAACGTGACCACCCGGTCCTTGGCCCCGGTGGTCCCCAGCCAGGCCCCGGCCGGCCACTCCTGCCAGGCGACCAGGCCCTTGTGCCGGAGCAGCCCGATGCGCGGGTGATCCGCCGGGTAGCCGCGCGGCGCGGACTTCAGCGTGTCGTAGCCCGTCACGCCGATGCCGGCCTTTTCGATGGTGGCGATGACCTGCTCCAGCTCACCGCCGGTCCGGTCGCCGGCCACCGCCTGCCGGTACCGGTCCAGCTGGTCCGGGGCCATCACGTGCATCCCGTCCCCGGCCGCCAGGCCGTCCGCGGACAGCTGCACGTACCCGCTGCCGACCAGGGCCGCGATGTGCGTCTTGTACGGCGTCTTGTCCCGGCTGAACCGCACGTCGCGGTACGGGCGGAAGATCTTCGTCTCGCCGAAGTCCGCGGCCAGTTCCTCGACCAGCTCGGCCATCGGGCCGAGGACGTTCTCCTCGTACACCGACTTGTGCGCGGTCCAGTAGGTCTTCGTGTTGTCGGCGGTCAGCCCGTCGTAGAAATCCAGGGCTTCCTCCGGCCACCCGCTGAACGCCATTCCTCCGGATCCCTTCCCCCGCGCCCGTGACAGTTGTCATGGACCCCTCGTGACAGCTAACGCTTGGGATGACCGTACGCCGCTGCCACGATAGGCGGCATGACAGTAACCAACATGCCGGACGAACGGGGGCACCGGATGGCTGGGACAGGCCAGCCGCCGGCCATCGCCCTGCGTGGAGTGCGCAAGAACTTCGGGTCGGTCCAGGCGGTACGGGGCATCGACCTGGACATCTCGTCGGGGGAGATCGTCGCCTTCCTGGGCCCCAACGGGGCCGGGAAGACCTCGACCATCGACATCATCCTGGGTCTGTCCCAGGCCAATGCGGGCACCGTGGCGGTTTATGACCTGCACCCCAGGCAGGCCATCTCCCGCGGGCTGATCTCCGCGGTGCTGCAGACCGGCGGTCTGCTCAAGGACCTCACGGTCGCCGAGACGGCCGAGTACACCGCCAGCCTGTTCACCAACACCAGGCCGGTGGCCGAGGTGCTGCACCGGGCCGGCATCACCTCCATCGCGGACCGCCAGGTGGGCAAGTGCTCCGGCGGCGAGCAGCAGCGGCTGCGCTTCGCCATGGCCCTGCTGCCCGACCCGGAACTGCTGATCCTGGACGAGCCGACCACCGGGATGGACGTGGAGGGCCGCCGCAGCTTCTGGGCCGCGATCCGGCAGGACGCCGCCCGCGGCCGCACTGTGCTGTTCGCCACGCACTACCTGGAGGAGGCGGACGCCTACGCCGACCGGATCATCCTGCTCAGGCACGGCCGGATCGTCGCCGACGGCACCGCGTCGGAGGTCAAGGCGATGGCGGCGGGCCGGACGGTCCGCGTCACGATGGCCAGCCCCGACCAGGCCGCGCTGCTCGCCATTCCCGGCGCGGACAGCGTCGAGGTGCGCGGCGAGACCGTCCTGGTGCACGCCAGCGACAGCGACTCGGTGGCCCGTTACCTGCTCACCCAGACTCCGGCCCGCGACCTGGAGATCACCACTCGCGGTCTCGAAGACGCGTTCATCGCCCTGACCAGTGACGACCCCGACGACCGCAGCGACACCGCAGGAGGCCCGCGATGACCACCCAGTCCGCTGCCATTCCCGACGTGACCGCGCGGTCGGCTCCGGGCCTCGGCGGCTTCAACCTCACGGTGCTCAAGCTTGAGGTGCGCCGGCTGCTGCGGAACCGGCGCACGGTCATCTTCGCGATGATTACCCCGGCCGTCCTGTTTCTGCTGTTCGGGCTCAACAAGGCGTACGCGAACCAGTCCCCCGCGCCGGGCGCGCATGGCAACGTATCGGCGTTCATCATGATCAGCATGGCCCTGTACGGGGCCGTGCTCGCCACCACCAGCGGCGGGGCCATGGTCTCGATCGAACGGGCCGCGGGCTGGAGCCGCCAGCTCCGGATCACCCCGCTCTCCCCGGCCGCCTACATCGCGATCAAGATCCTCACCGCCATGGTGCTCGCGCTGGCGGCGGTGGTGGTCGTGTTCCTGGTCGGGAAGGCCACCGGCAAGCCCAGTATGACGGGCTACCTGTGGGTCGTCAGCGCGCTGTGCGTCTGGGTCGGGTCGCTGGTGTTCGCCGCGTTCGGCCTGTTCATGGGTTACCTGCTGCCGACCGAGAACGTCATGCAGTTCCTCGGCTTCGCACTGCTGCTGTTCTCCTTCGGCGGCGGCCTGTTCATCCCGCTGAGTCAGTACCCGCACGCGCTGCAGACGCTGGCCAAGTTCACTCCGCTGTACGGGCTGAACCAGCTCGTGCACGCGCCGCTGCTCGGCGAGGGCGTGCAGTGGACCTGGGCGGTCAACGCCCTCGTCTGGCTGGCCATCTTCGCGGTCGGCGCGGTCTGGCGGTTCCGCAAGGACACCGCCCGGGTCTGACTGTATTGGTCCGGGGGACGCCCCCCGAGTTGGACCGCCCGCGGGACGGCGCAGTCAGCTGCACCGGCCCGCGAGCGGGCTTGTGCGGCGGCTAGCTGACCAGGCAGCCGGGGCGGTGGCCGGTCTTCGGGAACGCCCGGGCCAGCGCCTGCGCGATCATCCGGCCGCGGACCGCGTACCCGGCCGAGGTGAAGTGCACTCCGTCGGAGATGTACCACTTGGTCTTGGCGAAGGCCGCCCAGTTGAACACCCGCATGTTCGGGTACCGGGCGCACGCGCGGAGCAGCGTGTTGTCCCAGGTCACCATGTTGGCTTCCGAGTATGGGCCGCTGGCCAGCAGCGACCTCAGGTTGACCCACATCACCGGCTCGCCGTGTGCCGCGTTCATCATCCGCTCGATCCGGGTCATCAGGCCGACGTTGGAACCGACCGCCACGTCGGCGGTGTCGTTCGTGCCGAGCGCGATCACCCAGCAGCCGCGGAACCCGCTGGCGTAGATCGACTGCGCGGCGTCGTAGCCGTTGATCTGGCCCGGCAGCACCTCGACGACCGAGCGCGCGCCGGAGATGTCGGTCCGCACGCTGCTGACGCCCACGTCGTGGTACTGCGCGGCCAGCCGCTGGGCCGGGTTCGGCAGGTAATCGGGTGAGATCATGCCCTCGGACGTGGAGTCGCCGATGTGCGCCACCGCGTGGCACGAGGTCCGCAGCGGACCGGCCGGTGCGGCCGCTCCCGCCCCGGCACTGGCCCCGCCCGGGTCGCTCCCGGTGCCTTGCTTGGCCCCGCCGCGCGCATCCGCCCCGCCCGCGCCGCCGCCGCTGCCGCCGCTGCCGGTGGCGGTGGCGGTGGCGCAGTGGCGCCTGAACTGGGTGGCGGCGGCGGCAGCAGACTCCCGGCGGCCAGCGTGCCGGTCGGCCCGGCGCCGCTGCTGGGCACCGGCACCGCGCCGGTCAGCCCGGCGCCGGCCAGCGCGACGACCGCGACGCATCCGGTCGCCGCCGCCCAGCTGCCCAGCGCCGCGGGCTGGGCGCGCCAGGCCTCCCGGGTCCGCAGCCGCTGCCAGGCCCGGCCCAGCGCACCATGGCGGACCGGTTCCTCGACGAACCGCCAGGACAGCGCGGCCAGCCCGATGCTGGCCGCCACCTGGAGGGCGGCCCGGGGCAGGTCCTCCGCCGAGTTGGCCGGCGAGGTGAGCACGATGACCGGGAAGTGCCACAGGTAGATGCCGTAGGACCGGACACCGATCCAGCGCAGCGGCCGCCAGCCCAGGGCGGCGCCGACCAGGCTGCCCGGGCAGGCCGCCGCGGCCACCACCCCGGCCGTGGCCACCGACAGCAGCACCAGCCCGCCCTGGTAAGTGAACGGGGAGTACTGGCCGACCCGCCAGATCATCAGCCCGACGACGGCCAGCCCGGCGATCCCCGCGCCGTCCAGCAGGACGCGGGTCCACCTGGCGGGCCCGGTTGGCCGGCGGCTCGGCCACAGCATGGCCAGCGCCGCCCCGACCAGCAGGCCGCAGGCCCGGGTGTCCGACCCCTCGTAGACCCGGGTCGGGTCGTAGCCGGGGTGATACAGCATCAGCATGAGCACGGCCGATCCGGCGGCCAGCGCGAGCGTGGGCAGCGCCAGCCAGCGCACCGCGCCGGCGCGCCGGCTGCGCAGGCAGCACACGCCGAGCAGCAGCAGCCACGGCCAGACCAGGTAGAACTGCTCCTCGACGGCCAGCGACCAGAGGTGATCGAACGGGCCGGGGGGCGCGAACCGGGCGAAGTAGGAACTGTGCGTGGCGATGTAGTACCAGTTGCTCGAGTACGTGGCCGCGGCCGCGACCACCCCGCGCAGCGCGGCCAGCCGGGCCGGGCTCACCACGGTGATCCACGCGGTCACCACGGCCAGCATGACGAACAGCGCGGGCAGCAGCCGGCGGGCCCGGCGCAGCCAGAAGTCCCCCAGGTTCAGCCGGCCGGCCGCAACCCACTGCGCGAGCAGCAGGTCGGTGATCAGGTAACCGCTCAGCGTGAAGAACACCCC
The DNA here is from genome assembly GCA_963717125.1 of uncultured Actinomycetes bacterium. Lineage (GTDB taxonomy): Bacteria > Actinomycetota > Actinomycetes > Streptosporangiales > Streptosporangiaceae > RYN-230. The sequence continues at coordinate 170,365 of CAVQVG010000006.1, read as the reverse complement.
GACGCCGAGCAAGCCGCCAGGCGCCCAGCCGAATTGCTGGTGATACGCGATGACAGCCAGCACCGCTATCGCACGCAGGCCGTCCAGGCCAGGCATGTAGCGCTGACCGGAGCGTACTGGTTCCGGCATGGTAGTCCCCCTTGCCGTGACCCGCCCTTGTCCGGCTCCCCCCGTCCGGCAAGGTCGCGGATGTGCGCGGCAGGAAATGCACTACCCAGTGCGACATATCAATTACACATAGTAGTTACCAAAGTTTTGGCCGGCTTGGCTCGGCTGCGCTGGCATATCGGGGCATTGGCTGAGATATGGCCGGTGCGGCCATTCGGGCGTTATGACCGGTGGTTACCCGATCACGCAGCCAGTGCTGTGCCCGGTGCTGGGGAACGCCCGGGCCAGGGCGCGGGCGATCAGCCGGGCCCGGGCGGCATACCCGGCCGAGGTGTAGTGGATCCCGTCCGAGATGAACCAGCCGTCCCGGGCCACCGAGGCCCAGCCGAAGACCCGCAGGTTCGGGTACTGGTGGCAGGCCCGGGTCAGCGCGGCGTTCCAGAGCAGCATGTTGGACTCGGCCCAGGGGCCGGTCTGGTCGAGCGTCTTCACGTTGACCCAGAGCACCGGGGCGCCGTGCGCGACCGACATGAGTTCCTGGATCCGGGCCAGCCGACCCACGTTCGAGCCGACCGACACGTTGGCGGTGTCGTTGGTGCCGAGCGCGACCACCCAGCAGCCGCGGAACCCGGCCGCGGCCATCTGGCGCGCCGTGTCGTAGCCGTTGACCTGGCCGGGCAGTGCTTCCACCATCGAGCGCCCGCCGGAGGCGTCGAGCCAGGCGTGCCGGACCCCGACGTCGGCGTACTGGGCGGCCAGCCGCTGCGCCGGGTCGGGCAGATAGTCGGCCGACACCAGGCCGACCGAGGTGGAGTCGCCGATGTGCGCGACGGTGCGGCACGACGTGCGCAGCCGGTGCCCGGCTCCGGCGCTGCTGGCCAGCTTCGTGCCCGCTGCCCGGCGCCCGGCCTGCCCCGCCCCGCCGCCTGGCGCCCCGCTTGCCCCGCGCCCGCCGCCTGGCGCCCTGCCTGCCCCGCACCCGGCCGGCCTGACCGGCGGCTGGACACGGCCCGGCCCGGCTGGCCCGCTCGCGACCCGGTACCGGCTGCCGGCTGGGCTGCCGGGCGCGGACCCGGCTGTGATCCGGTACTGGCCGCGGACACCATCCCGGCCACCCCGATGCCGCCGATAATCAGCGCGAGCACCGCCGCGGTCACCGCCCCAGGAACCCAGCCCGGGCTCCCGCTCAGCGCCTGCCACCATTGAAAAAATCGGACACGAGAGAACATCCGCCCGAGAGTACCCAAGAGAATCACCCCAGACACCCCAAATAGGACGAACCAGGCACGAACAGACACGTTTTCCCCAGCAACCCCATCCCAGGATCGGTGGCACCGCACTGCGCCGGCGTCTTATCACCCCAGATGTGCGGACATTCCGGACAAATCGCCGCCTCCCCCGCGCATCTGGGGTGAAGAGTGGGCAGTCCCACTCGGCAATCGGGAGCGCTGGGGCTGGTGTTACTGGCGAGGCCGGCGGCTGCGGGCTACAGGTCGCGCTGGAAGACGACGAGTTCGCGGCCCGGGCCGTTGTAGTCCGGCACCGGGTCGCTGACCGTGAAGCCCATCGCCTGATGGAAGCGGATCGAGGTGGCGTTGCCCGGCGCGGTGACCGCGCTGACCATGGTCCGGCCGTCGGCCCGGGCTAGCGCGAAGAATTCGGTGTACAGCAGGCCAGCCAGCCGCTGGCGGCGCTGCGCGGGGGCGACCCCGACGAAGTGGATGTAGGCCCGCCGCCGGTCGGCCGGGGACAGGATGCCGACCAGGAAGGCCGCCGGGCCGCCGGGCCCGTCTACGACCAGGCTGGTGTCGTGGAAGAGATCGAGGAACAGCCGGGGCAGCGCGGCCAGCACCGGGCGGCCCCACCACTCATCGATGGCCGCGGCGATGGCGTCGTAGTCGCCCGGGCGCGCGGCGCGCGGTCGCGGCTCACTCACCTGGCTTGCGCTCGCGACGGCGCTCAGCGCGCTTCAGCAGCACGAGCGTCACCACGATGATGACGAAGAGCGCGCCCGAGATCAGCCAGTCGCCCATAGCCGCCGCCCCTTCATCCGGATGCCCGGATCCTAGCAATCACCGCGAACCGCCCGGGACCGCTACCGCGGGCACCGGGCTGGTCCACAGGCTCGTCCGGTCCAGCAGTTCCGCCGTGCACGGCGGCCCGGCCGCCACCTGCACCGCGGGCAGGGCGTCGGACGGCACGCTGATGATCATGGCGGAGCGGGTGCCGTACTGCGACGTGTGCACGCAGGCGGCGGATATCTCGGCCGGCCGGGGCAGGCCGTCCGGTAGCCGCGGCCGCGGGCCAGCGGCGGGCTCATGGTCGCGCAGCACGGTGGCCAGCGCGGCCGCCTCGGCCCCGCCGCCGGCCGCCGCCAGCGCCGCGTCGACCAGCCCGGCCACCCGCTGCTGCTTGGCCGACTCGCGGCGCAGCGGCGCGTTCTCCAGCACGTAGTTCCCGGGCGGCAGCTCCTGCACCGCAGGCCGCGGTCCGCCGGTCAGGTCGACGGAGAACAGCGAGTGCCGGTCGCCGACCAGCAGCCAGCATGGGTTGTAGTCAGCCGGGTCCAGCCGCCCGCACACCTCGGCCACCGCGGTGGCCGCGTCTGAGTACGCGGCGAAAGCGAGCGGCAGCTCACCGCGCGACCGCTTGGTCGCGTCGCGGCTGGCCGACGGCTGGTTGGTCAGCCCGGCCAGCACGCCGGCGGAGTTCACCGCGAGCCAGGTCCCGCCGGCCACGTCGTCCCGGCCGCCGAGGATCCGCGGCCGCTCGCCGCGCAGCACCGTGATCGGTTCCGTGGGCCGGGCATACAGCTCGTCCCGGTTGGCCGCGACCAGCAGCGGCGTGCCGGGGATCGTCCGGGACAGCGCGATGAGCAAGCACACAACTGTGACGGTACCGCCCGGGCCGCCGCACTCCGTGCCAACCGGGCGCGGCCCGGATCCTGGTCACCCTGGCCCCGGGCGCGGTGGCCAACGCACCAGACCACTCCGAGCTACCTGCACTACAAGGCGCAAGCCTGTGAGAAGCCGGTGCAGGTGCTCACCGTCAGCGTGGTGAAGGCCGGGTCCGGGGGCAGCTGAGCGGGCCGGTGCGTGGCTCGCCGGCCCTGCCTCGGGGGGACCGGCGAGCCGTGCGGGCGGGCGCGCTACGTTGTGTCCGTCTGAGCTCGCACCGGATCACTCGCGGACCGCCCGGAGGAATCAGCAGATGCCGACCACTCCCCTTCGCCAGCGCCCGGCATGGAAGGCGCTGGAACAGCACTACGCCGAGATCCTCCCGCGGCAGCTGCGGGAGCTGTTCGCGGGCGACCCCGGGCGCGGCGAACGGCTCACCGCCGAAGCGGCCGGCCTGTACCTGGACTACTCCAAGAACCGGGTCACCGACGAGACCATGGCGCTGCTGGTCCAGCTGGCTCAGGAGTGCGGCGTCGAGCAGCGCCGGGACATGATGTTCCGCGGCGAGCCGATCAACGTGTCCGAGCACCGCGCGGTGCTGCACGTGGCGCTGCGCATGCCGAAGGGCAGCTCGCTCGTGGTCGGCGGGGTGGACGTGGTCGCCCAGGTGCACGAGGTGCTGGACCGGATGGCTAACTTCGCGCAGCGGATCCGGTCGGGCGAATGGAAGGGCTTCACGGGCAAGCCGATCAGGAACGTGGTCAACGTCGGCATCGGGGGCTCCGACCTCGGGCCGGTGATGGCCTACGAGGCGCTGCGCTACTACTCCCGGCGGGACCTGACGTTCCGCTTCGTGTCCAACGTGGACTCCACCGACTTCGTCGAGGCGACCCGCGACCTGTCCGCCGACGAGACGCTGTTCATCATCTCGTCCAAGACGTTCGGCACGCTGGAGACGCTGACCAACGCGCACTCGGCCCGGGACTGGGTGGTCGGCGAGCTGGGCAGCGCGGACGCGATCGCCAAGCACTTCGCCGCGGTGTCCACCAACGCCGAGCGGGTCGCCGAGTTCGGCATCGACACCGCGAACATGTTCGGCTTCTGGGACTGGGTCGGCGGCCGGTACTCGATGGACTCGGCCATCGGGCTGTCCACCATGGTCGCCATCGGCCCGGAGCGCTTCACCGAGATGCTCGCGGGCTTCCACGAGATGGACGAGCACTTCCGCACCGCCCCGGTGGACCGGAACCTCCCGGTGCTGATGGGCCTGCTCGCGGTGTGGTACGGGGACTTCTTCGGCGCGCAGACCTACGGCGTGATGCCGTACGAGCAGTACCTCAAGCGGTTCCCGGCCTACCTGCAGCAGCTGACCATGGAATCCAACGGCAAGCATGTCACCCTCGACGGCACCGAGGTGGACTACCAGACCAGCGCGGTGTTCTGGGGTGAGCCCGGCACCAACGGGCAGCACAGCTTCTACCAGCTCATCCACCAGGGCACGAAGTTGATCCCGGTCAACCTGATCGGCTTCGGCAAGACCCTCAACCCGGTGCGGAATCACCACGACATCCTGATGTCCAATGTGTTCGCCCAGTCCCAGGCGCTGGCGTTCGGCAAAACACTGGCGGAGGTGCTCGCCGAGGGGACCGCGCCGGACGTCGCGCCGCACCGGGTCATGCCGGGGAACCGGCCGACCAACGTGCTGCTGGCCGAGAAGCTCACCCCGCATCTCCTCGGCACGCTGGTCGCGCTGTACGAGCACAGCGTTTTCACCCAGGGGGTCATCTGGGACATCGATTCCTTCGACCAGTGGGGGGTAGAGCTAGGCAAGGTGCTCGCGACGGCGATCCTGCCCGAGCTGGAAAGCCCGGGCGAGCCTGAGCTCAGCCACGATTCGTCCACCAACGCCCTGATCCGCCGCTATCGCAGCCTGAAGAGCTAGGAGAATCCGATGACCACGGACAGGCCCATGCAGCTCGGCATGGTCGGGCTCGGCCGGATGGGCGCCAACCTCAGCCTGCGGCTGATCCGCGACGGCCACCGGGTCGTGGCCTACGACCACACCGAGGCGCACGTCAAGCAGCTGGCGGACGAGGGCGCGACCGGCGCGACCACGCTGCCGGAGTTCATCGCCAAGCTGGAGAAGCCGCGGGCGGCCTGGGTCATGCTGCCCGCCTCGGTCACCGGGCAGGTCGTCGCGCAGCTCGCCGACCTGATGGAGCCGGGCGACATCATCATCGACGGCGGCAACACCTACTACCGGGACGACATCGACCGGGCCAAGCAGCTCATACCGAAGGATCTGCACTACATCGACGTCGGCACCTCGGGCGGCGTGTTCGGCCTGGAACGCGGCTTCTGCCTGATGATCGGCGGCGAGGACGGGCCGGTCGAGCGGCTCGACCCGATCTTCCAGTCGATCGCTCCCGGAAAGGGGACGGCCGAGCCGACGCCGGGCCGGACCCGGGGCGGGACCGCTCCGGAGGGGTACCTGCACTGCGGGCCGGCCGGGTCGGGGCACTTCGTCAAGATGGTGCACAACGGGATCGAGTACGGCATGATGGCCGCGATCGCCGAGGGGCTGTCCATCATCAAGCACGCCAACGTCGGGAAAGACGACATGATGGCGGCCGACGCGGAGACCACCCCGCTGCGCGACCCGCAGTACTACCAGTACGACATCGACGTGGCCGACGTCGCCGAGGTCTGGCGGCGGGGCTCGGTGATCAGCTCCTGGCTGATCGACCTGACCGCCGACGCGCTGGCCCGCTCCCCGCAGCTGGACGACTTCGCCGGGCACGTGTCCGACTCCGGCGAGGGCCGCTGGACGGTGATGGCCGCGATCGAAGAGGGCGTGCCCGCGGCCGTCATCACCGCCGCGCTGTTCGAGCGGTTCGAGTCGCGCGGGCTCGGCGAGTTCAGCCACAAGCTGCTCTCCGCGCTGCGCAGCGAGTTCGGCGGGCACGCGGAGAAGCCGGCCAGCGGCTCCGGCGGCTAGCCGGCCCGGGTGACCGTCACCCCCGGGCCGGAGATCGTCAGGTCCGAGTCGATCTCGGTGATGTTCGCATCCTGGGCGGTGGTCGCGGTGACGTCGAAGTGGACGCCGCGCAGCGTCAGGCCGAGCGGGTAGGCCGCGCTGTAACCGTCCAGTACCGACTCGGCGCCGGGCACCGAGCCGGTCTCGGTCGCCCCGTCGATCTCGACGTCCGCGAAATACGGCGCGCTGGTCCCGGTGGGTGGGTCGTAGAACGGGTCGATGTCGATCGGGTACTCCAGCGACCGCATCGTGGTGTCGGTGTACCGGACGTCGGTGACGGTGCCGCCGGCGCTGGCGTAGCTCTTGATCCGGATCCCGGCCGCGATCGTGCTCTCGGTGCCGCTGCGGTCCCGGCCGTCGATGAAGTCGCGCTCGACCAGGATCGACTCCAGCCCGTACGTGGTCTCGCTGCCGATGGAGATGCCGTGCGTGCCGTAGCACTGGTCGTCCGCCACCGTGATGTGCGCGTCGGTGGCGTTGTTGGTCTGCATAGCGACGCAGTCGTCGCCGTCCTGGATGACCGAGTCCCGGATGGTGCCGTAGGCCGACGAGTCGAAGTCGATCCCGTCGGTGTTGTACGTGGTGTCCGGCGTCACGATGCGCAGCCCCCAGACGAGCAGGCCGCCGCCGTTCTTGTAGTACAGGTGTTCCTTGGCCGCGTTCTCCAGGGTCAGGTTGTAGATGGTCAGGTTGTTGGCGTCGGTGGCCTGGATCAGCCGCGGGTTGACCTGCTTGAGGCCCTCGGCGGTGGCCGTGGCCGCCACCTGCCACCAGGTCACGGCGGTGCCCAGGATGTCCTGGCCGCCGCGGCCGTCTATGGCGCCCTGGCCTGGCCCGAAGCCCTCGCCTTCGATACCCGAGCCGATCCCCGTGACGGTGATGAACGCGTTGCAGCCGCTGCTGGAGGTGCCGATCGAGCCGCAGGCCGGGTCGCCGGCGATCTGGTAGTCGGCCGCGTTCCGGGACGCGTACAGCGTCGCGCCCGCGCCGATGACCAGGTACTCGTCGTTGCCGATGGTGAGCGGGGCGGACAGGAAGGCGGTGTCCGGCGGGCTGGCGCTGCCCGGTGGGCTGCTGCTCAGCAGGACGGCCTGGCCGGTGCCGGCGCACGCGTTCAGCGCGGCCTGGATCCGGGCCGTGTCCGGTGGCGCGGATTCGGCCGCGGCGGGGAACAACTCATTCACTGGGGCGGGCAGGGTGGCGGTCACGGTCTGGCAGGTGGCGGGCAGCGTGGGGCGGGTGACGCGCCGGGTGTCGCCGGTCGCCGACGACTGCGCCTGGGCGAAGCTGGCTACCGTGCCGCCCGTGGCCGCCGCGACCGGGTCCCAGCCGTCGCCGCCGGCCAGGTAGGTCTGCGCGGTGTAGCCGGTGGCCTGCGTGGCGGTGAGCTGTGGCCGGTCCGGGTTGGCCGGGTTAGCGCCGTAGCCGGTGTTGTCGTATTCGCCGTACCGGCCCGCGGTCCACGTCGCACCGGAGATGCCCAGGTAGGGATCGGTGGCGTTGACCTGGGCGGGCAGGTTGGTGTCGCGGACGACCAACTGCGGGACCGCACCGGTGTACGGTTCCCAGGCCCGGCCCAGGTAGATGTCGTTGGGCGCCAGCGTGCTGGTCACCGTGGAGCCGGTGATCAGGATGCCGTACGGGACGGCGCCGTAGGTGGCCGGGGCGGTCAGGTACGCCTTGGTGTAGATCCCGTCGTTGAGCGCGATGATGTGCGACCGGTCCACGACCAGGCTGCCGTTGCCGAAGATGAAGTCCACGTCGCCTTCGATGGTCGAGTCGTAGACGTACTGGCGGAGCGTCGTGGTTGACGAGGAGTCCCAGCTCAGCAGCGTGTCCTGGTGGCCGTAGAAGACGTCGTCCCGGTACACCTGCCGGTCGCCCTCCATGGCCAGGGCCACCGCCTGGGTGCCGGTCACGGCCGGGAAGTCGTTCTTGTCGAACGTGTTGGCGAACGTGATGTACTCGGCGGTGAAGTCGCTGGCCTGCGCGTGCACGGTGGCCGAGCCCTCGGTGCCGTACGTGCCACCGGCCGGGTCGGTCTCCCCGTTGTAGTTGGCCGCGGTGATCACCACGTCGGCCGGGTTGCCGGTGCTGCCCAGCAGGGTGAGGTCCGGCTTGCCGGCCGGGATGGTCACCGTCTCGTCGTACGTGCCCGGCCCGATCAGGATCGTGTACGGGACGGTGGGATTTTCGGGCACCGCGTTCACCGCGGCCTGCACGCTGGTGTACTCGGCGCCGCTCTTGGCCACCGTCAGCGTCACCCCGGTGGCGGCGGCGGCGGGCCCGGCACTGGCGTTAAGCAGGCTGGCGGCTAGGGCCGCGACGGCGAGCGCGGCCAGGCCGCGCCATAACGTGCGGGAGCGGGCGGGGGTTATGTCGATGTCGGCCACGCGTCATTCATAAAGCAACGCGGCCGGCTGATCAATGGTGAGTTTGCGCTCCCGGTGCCGGGCTGGGCCGCCGGAGCGGCACCGGGATCCGGGTCAGGTCGTGGGCCAGGACCACCTCGCCGCCGAACACGCTGGCCGCCTCGCTGGCCAGCCGCTGGCTGCCCTCGGACTCGTACCGCTGCGAGAAGTGGGTCAGCACCAGCAGCCGCGCCCCGGCCTCGGCCGCGATCCGGCCCGCCTGGCTGGCAGTCAGGTGCCCCCACTGCCGGGCCAGCGCGGCGTCCGCGTCGGCGAACGTGGACTCGCAGACGAGCATGTCGGCCCCGTCGGCCAGCTCGAACGCGGCGTCGCACAGCGCGGTGTCCATGATGAACGCAAACCGCTGGCCCGGCCGCGGCTGGCTGACCTGCTCCACGGTGACCCGGTGACCGCCGGTCACCAGCTCGCCCTGCTGTTTGAGCCGGCCGACGTCCGGGCCGGTGATGCCCAGCGCGAGCAGCTTGTCCGGCAGCATCCGCCGCCCATCCGGTTCGGCCAGCCGGTACCCGAACGTGGGCACGCTGTGCGCCAGCGCCCGGGCCTCCAGGCGGAACGCTGGCGTGCTGGCCAGTGTGCCCGCCTCGTGCACCGGCCGGGCCTGGATGTCGGCCGCGTCGCGGTACAGCGCGGCATGCCGGAGCCGCTGGTACACGGGCTCGTTCACGGCCGGGTAATGGATCTCGATCTGGTGCGCCACCTGGTCCAGGGATATCCGGGCCAGCACCCCGGGCAGGCCGAGGCAGTGGTCGCCGTGGAAGTGGGTGATGCAGATCCGGGTGATCTGGCTCGCGGTGACCCCGGCGAACAGCATCTGCCGCTGGGTTCCCTCGCCCGGGTCGAAGAGCAGCCCGTCGGCATCCCAGCGGAGCAGGTAGCCGTTGTGGTTGCGGGTACGGGTCGGCGCCTGGCTCGCCGTGCCGAGCACCACCAGCTCACGGTTGGGCACGGGTTCTGACCTTACGCCGCGGCTGGGCCTGGTTCGACTGGGCCGGGCGTGTTCAGCCCGGGCCGGGCGTGTTCAGCCCGGGCCAGGTCAGCCTGGACCGGGCTGGGTCAGCCTGGACCGGGCTGGGTCAGCCGGGTGGGCTGGTCTCGTCGAGGGGACCGGGGCGGCGGCGGGTCAGCCCGGTCAGGCCGGCCAGGTAGACCGCGAGCAGGGTGATGGCCAGGGCGCGGACCAGCCAGCCGAACGCGAGCACGCCGGTCCCGGCGGACGCGGCCGGCACGGCGCACGTCCCGGCCGGCCCGGCGCCCGGGCCGAGGAACGGGAGCACCAGGTCGACCGCGTAGCCGATCCGCCCCGCCACGCCGCATTCGGCGGGCCCGGGACCGGCGACCGTGGCCGTCCGGGGGGCGCGGCCCGGGCCCCGGGACCCGCTCGCCGCCGGAGACACGCTCGCGGCTGGAGACCCACTCGGGGCCGGAGACCCGGTCGCGGCCGGAGACCCGGTCGCGGCCGGAGAGGGGCTGGCCGACGGAGTCCCGCTCGGAGATCCGCTCGGGGACGGCGCCGGGCTCGCGGCTGGCGACCCGCTGGCCGGGGGTGACGCGCTCGCGGCGGGCGCCGCGCGGACCGCCAGGGAGGCGCTGGCCGTGGGTGACGGACTGGCCGCGGGGGGACGCGTACCGGGTGCCGCGGCGGCCGGCCGGGCCACCACGGTGGGCTGGATGTACCGGGCCGGGCCGAACCAGAACACGGCCAGCCCCACCGTGACCGCGAGCAGCCCGGCCAGCCACAGCAGGGCATACCAGCTGCGGTAGCCGTAGCCGGTCAGCCAGCGGGCACCCTGCTGCCCCAGCCGCCGGGCCGGGTTCATCGAGCCCCGGACCCGGGCATCGTCCCGCTGCGCGACAAGGATCTCCCGGGCCAGGTCGCCGCGCCCCGCGGCCTGGTAGGCGGCGGCCAGCACGGCGTATGGCTGGTCGGCGTGCTCCGCCGTCTCGTGCCGGAACCAGGACAGCCACTGGGCCACCGCCGCCCGGTGCGATCCCGGGTCACCAGCCCAGCCCGGGCGCCGCGGGCGCCATGACAGGCGCCGTGGCGGCCGGCGGCCCGGGCGCGGTTGCGGCGCGAGCAGCTCCGGATCGCCCAGCACGGGCAGCCCTGAGTAGCTCAGGCCGTCCAGCCGGAACCCGCCATCGGCGGCGAAGCCGGCTGGCCGGCGGCCGCCGAGCCGCAGCGTGCCGACGCTGGCCCGGCTGAGGTCCAGCGCGGGCCCGCGGGCCGCCGTCCCCGGCGGACCGTCCGCCGGCAGGCAGCTGAACCAGCCCGAACAGCTCAGCGCCTGGCCGACCACCGCCCCGGCCAGCGACACTGCGCCGGCCTGGCCCGTCCCAGCGGCCACCACGTCCTGGTCCAGGAGCAGGTCCCCGTGGATCCGCGCGGCCGCGGCGATCAGGGCCGGGCCGGTCGGGTTGAGCAGCGTCGCGCCCGGCAGTGCCAGCGGGCCGCTGACCTCCGCGCCAGACAGGCAGACCGCGCCGTCCGCGCCGGCCCCGATCGCGATCAGCCCCTGGCCGGGCTGCGTGCCGCCGGCCACGCCGGACCGCACCACCAGGTGGCCGGCCCGCACCGCGGGGCCGGTGCCGCTGCGCAGCCGGGCGCGGCCGAGCACCAAGCGGCCGAGCGTGCTGCCGTCCAGGCACACCGCCCCCTGCGACGGCGGCTGGTCCGGCCGCGGGCCGCCGTCCGGCTGGCCGCCGTCCGGCTGGCGGCCGTCCGGCTGGCGGCCGCGGAGAATGCCGGTGATCGCGGCCAGCCGGGCGGGCTGGCCGCCGGTTATCTCCCGGCGGACCCGCTCGCCCACCGCCCGCACCTGGTCACCTGGGCCCCCCGGGTCCAGGCCGACCGCCGCCGGCCCAGCCAGGTCAGCCGGGGCAGTCAGATCAGCGGGAGCAGCCAGGCCAGCCGGAGCAGCCAGATCAGCGGGGCCAGCCAGGCCAGTCAGGTCGGCCGGCCCAGCCGGGCCGCAGTGCTCGACCACCGCCCCGTCCAGCGACAGGCTGCCGTCCACGCTGGACCCGCCGAGCAGAATCGTGCCGGCCTCGCCCGCCCCGGCCGCGGTGAACGGCCGCCCCGGCGCGGCCGCCGCGGCCAGCATCAGGTCGCCGTGCACGGTCAGGCCATCGGCCACCAGCGCCGGGCCGGTGCCGCTGGCCAGCCGGGCGCCGGTCATCAGCAGGTCGCCGCCGATCTCTGCCCGGGCCAGCCGGACCGCGCCGTCCGGCCGCTCCCCGTGCGCCAGGAAGCCCCGGTCGAGCAGCGCGCTGCCGCCGACCCGGACCCGGTCCGCCGCCAGCGCCGGGCCGATGCTGTTGACCAGCGCGGTGTCCCGGAGCACCAGGTCGCGGCGGATCGTGCTGCCGGACAGGCACAGCGCGCCTGGGCTAGCGACCGGGGTGTTGCCTGGGGTGGCGCCCACCTGGCGCGGCTGCCCGGGACCGGCGCTGGCCACGCTCTTGACCCGCGCCCCGTCCAGCACCAGCTCGCCGGCCAGCGCCGCCCCGCGGAGCAGCACCGTGCCGGTGGCCGCCGCCCCGGTGGCCTGGAACTCGGTGCCGGACGCGGGGCTGCGGGCCAGCCTGGTGTCCCCGCTGACCCGGATACCGTCCGCAAGCAGGGCGGGCCCGGTGGCGTTGGTCAGCCAGGCCCCGCGCAGCAGCAGGTGGCCGCCGATCCTGGCCCCGGTCAGCCGGACCGCGCCAGACCGGCCGGCCCGCCCCGCGGCGCGCAGCCCATCGAGCAAAACGCCCGTACACGCACCGTCACCGACATTCAGTGCGGCGCCGGTCAGGGCCGCACCGGAATTGTTGGCAATGCTCGTTCCGCGCATATTGAGTTCATTCAGGATATGCGCGCCGTCAAGCTGAACGGCGCCATCCTCGCTATTTCCCTCGATACGGCAGCCAGTGACCTTTAAGGTGCCGATACGGGCCCGGCTGGCCACGATTCCGGGCAGCACGCAGCCATGCAGGTACAGCCACGGCAGCACCCCGTCGCGCAGCGCCGGTGGCTGGTCGAACCGGCACCCGGTGAACCGGAGCCCGGTGGTGGACCTGATCCCGTCCAGGTCAAGCAGTCCGCGCACGTAAGCGCCGCGGATCTGGATACCCCGCGGATCGCTATGCACCCCGCTGACCAGGATGTCCCGCAGGCCGCTGGCGTCCAGCGCGCGATGGCCGCCGAACGCGCCCACCTCATCCAGCCCGGGTACCGCCCGGGCTCGTGAATAATTGAGGGGCTTACCCTTTTTGGCGCATTTGATCAGCTCATCTGCCGCCCCGCCGGAAACTGTCCGGTTAAATCGCCGCCGACCCCAGAACATTCAGCACACACTACAACGCGGATAAGTTTCAGATCAGGAAAACATGAGCGCTGGGCGCTATTACCGGGCAGGAAAGCCGGCCAGCCCGGCTCGGGCCGGACGGCCGCGGGACCGGCTGGCTCGGCCCCGGCGGCGCGGCCGAGCCGGGTGGGCTGGCAGGCTGGCCGGGATGGCGATCTCGATGAACGGCCTAGAGGAGGTGGCAGCGCTCGGCTGGCGGGGCACCGAGGAGGACAGGTTGGGCGGCTGGCGGCTGCGCGCGGCGGGCGGCTTCACCGGCCGGGCCAACAGCACGCTCGCGGTAGGTGATCCGGGTCTGCCGTTGCCCGCCGCCGCCGCGGCGGTGCGCCGGTGGTACGCGGCCCGGGACCTGCCCACGATGATCTCCGTTGCTTATCCGTGCGGCCAGCCGGAGGACAGTGCCCTGGACCAGTTCCTGGCGGAGCAGGACTGGACCGTCCGGGCCGGCCCGGCCACGGTAATGACCGCCCCGGCCGCCGCGATCGCCGGCATCGCCTCGCCGGCCCGGGTGCGGGTGGACTTCGACGCCGAACCCGACGGCGCCTGGCTGGCCCGCTACCACTACCGCGGCCAGCAGACGCTCCCGCCAGCCGCCCGCCAGGTGCTGCGTTCCGCCCCGTGGCAGGCCTTCGGCTCGGTCCGGGACGATGGTGCGACGCTGGCCATCGGCCGGGTCGCGGTGGCTCAGGGCTGGGCCGGGCTGACCGCCATCGAGGTCGCACCGGCGCACCGGCGCCGCGGCCTGGCCCGGGCGCTCACCGCCGCACTGGCCGCCCAGGCCGCCACCCGCGGCGCCGATTGGCTGTACCTGCAGGTCGAGGACGACAACGAGCCCGCTCGCGCGCTCTACCACCGGCTCGGCTTCACCGACCACCACGGCTACCACTACCGCCTCGCCCCGACTGCGTGAATGCTTCATGCACGTAGTCAGGACTTCTGTGGATCGCCGCCTTCCGGGCCTGCTCCACGCTGGCGTGCGCCATACGGCGGCGTGACTACCGGACCGGCGAGCCTTGCTAGAACTGGGCTTTGAGTTCGTCGATCTCGTGCACTCGCTGCTGAAGCTGCGCGTATGCCGGGTGCTCGCGGATGCGGCCGAGGGCCCAGCGCATGACCTCCGCCCGGCTCGTCGCGATGCCTGCGGTGATCAGCGTGTCCACGACCGCCAGATCCGCAGGCCCTAGCCGGGTCATGACAGAGGTGAGCTCACCCGGCGCCTCGTCCGGCGCCGCACTCTCCACACCGGCAACTGCGGTCTTTATTCTCGGGCCTTGAGGCCTGGCCGTCCGGGCCGGCCCGCCAGGGATGAACTCGACCCACCCGACGGCGGGCGGCAGCAGGTTGAGCATCGCCCGCATCTGGGCGGTATAGGCCTCCTCGAACGCGTGCGTGGTCTCCAGGTCGGCCTCTTCACTCTCCGGTCGGCCTGCCCGGTCGATAAAGACCCGGAGCGCGGTCTTTCCCGGCTCGATCCCTGGATCGTCGCCGTATTCCAGCATCTGGACCCGCTCGATCGCGGCCTCGGGGAACACCGATCTCAGCTGCCGCTCGATGTGATCAGCTACTGGCTTCTGCATGGCACCCTCCCTCAGCTACCCATACTGTATGAGTTATCCGTATAACAAGGATAATGCGCGTTACGGAATCGCGGCAACTGGACGTACGATCGCAGGTCGGGTGCGGGTGTGGTTCCTGGCGGTCGGGCCGCAGGGAGATCTCAGCAGTACCTGGCTGAGACAGCGATACACACAGGACTGCTCGAATGATTCAGCCACGTAGTCGCAGGCGGGGTGCGGGGCGAGTGAGTGAAAGATTCGGGTAGTGGCGGGTGGGCCAGCGGCGGGTGGGCCAGCGGCGGGTGGGCCAGCGGCGGGTGGGCCAGCGGCGGTGCGGCGGGTGGGCCAGCCCGTGCGGGGGAGCGTGACCAGCCCCCGCGGCGGCCACGCTCCCCCGGCCGGGTCAGCCCGCGGACCAGGCCGGCTCGCGCCCGGCCAGGGCGAGCGCCAGCCCACCGACGTGATCGATCAGGTCGCCCAGCGTGCAGGCTGGGCACGGCGTCGGGTGGCCCAGCCCCGCGTCGCGGACGCGAGCCACCAGGCTGGCCAGCTCCTGGGCGGCTGGGCCCGCATCCACAGTGTCCATGCCAGCTAGGACGCTGGCGGCGCCCCGAACTCACCGGTGCCGGCCAGCGCGCCGCTGAGCGCACCCGCGACCACATTTACATAACGCCCCAGCGTGCCACCGGAGGGTTCGTTGCCCGGATTGACTTCGGTGAGGACAACCGCGCGCAGCGCGGGCGCCCGGTAGAACGCGGTCAGCAGCTCACCGGCGGTGCTAAGCGGTATCCCGGTACCGTAGTGCGGGAAGTTGGCCAGTGGCAGGTCACGCCCGTCAACCGCGTCCACGTCGAAGTGCACCACGAGGCTCCCGGCCGCGGCCACCGCGGCCAGTGCGCCCGCCGCGCAGCCCGCGGGATCAGCCCGCACCTGACGGTCGGCGAACCGGGTCAGCCCGGGCCGGGCATCCAGCACACCGGCCTGATAGGTCTCCGGGTCGGTCTCGTCGTAGCCGACCAGCACGAGCCGGTCGTCGGTGAGCATCGGCCAGGCCGGGCCGAGCCGGGCCAGCGGGTTGTCGGCCAGCCCGAGCAGGTGGGCGATGCCCATCGCGTCCAGCACGCCGCTCGACGTGGTCTGCGGGGTGCCCAGGTCGGCGTCCCCGTCGAAGTAGAGCAGCGCGGCGCTGGGATCGTGCCGCTGCACACCGGCCAGCACGCCCAGCGTGATCGTGCAGTCCCCGCCGAGCACGACCGGCAGCCGGTCGCTGGTCAGCACCGCGGCGACCGCGTCCGCGACCGCGCTGGCCACCCGGACCACGGTGGCCAGGCTGCGCGCGGTGGCCCCGGCCGCGTCCGGGGTGAACACCGCCCCGGGCAGGTCGCCCACGTCGGCCACGTCCAGGCCGGCCTCCTGGAGCCGGCTGACGAAGCCGGCCGCGCGCAGCGCGGCGGGCGCGCGGTCCTGGCCCGCGTGATGCGACCCGGCGCTGGTGGGTACGCCGATCACGGCGACTCTCCGGTCTGGCACGGCGGCCTCCTTCTTCCGGGTACTGATCATCATCGCCGATGTCGAGATCGCGCGCCGGGCTGCGACGTCTCAGGTGGAGTTCATCGCGGGCTGCGACGCCGTGGTCATGGGGCGCAACACGTTCCTGCCTGCCCTCGGGGCGGGCGAGTGGCCGTGGCAGGGCCTGCAGGTGTACGTGCTGACGACCCGGCCGCTGCCGGACGGCACCCCGGCTGACGTGATCGCGGTGCCGGACCCGGCCGCGCTGGCCGAGGCACTGCGGTCCCGGGACGGCGGCGGCGACGTCCACTTGGTCGGCGGCCCGCGGACGATCCGGGCGTTCAGCGGCATCGGCGCGCTGGACCGGCTGGAGGTGGTGCTGATGCCGGTGCTGCTCGGCACCGGGGTGCCGCTCTCTCCGGCCGGGGCAACCGGACTCCCGCTGCGCCTGCTCCACGCGGACCGGGTCTTCCCGGACGGGTCGGCAGAACTCGTCTACGCTCCAGGGAGCTGAGCCGCATTTCCTGATTCGTACGCCATCTGCCGACGTCGCCCGCGGGCCGCCGCTATCCGTGGCGCAGCGGCCGAACGCGGCGCGGCTACCCGCCGGACCGACCACTCCCCGGTGGCCGGCCGCCGTGGTATACCGGGTGAGGGCAGCTAAATCGGCCATGGCGGGACCGCCGGTCAGGCCCACGGGGAGTGCTAGAAGCGGCAATTTGCCAGATAATTAATGAATCTATTCGCAGTCTTTTGATATTTGTTACACGCTCGTTGTTGACCAGGAGCCACCACTTCCAGAATTGCTTAGCTATGGCATTATGCATCGGTGATCTGGCGGCAGTTGATCAGCGGGGGAAATGGGCGGAAGCATGAGCAGAAGGCTGTGTGGTAGCGGCAGATGGGCATGACGACGGACACCAGCGGCGAGCGGGAACCCGCGCTTTACACCGCCGATGAACCGCAGCTGATCACCTCGGCGCAGCCGCTGACCCGGGAGCCAGCCTCCACCCAGCCGGCTGAGCGCCGGCCCCGGCTGAGCGGCGCCGCGCAGATCGCCAGCCGGGTCGCCCGGCACCTGGGCATCCTGCTCGGTTACCTGGTGGCGGGCCTCGCCGTCACCTGGCCCCGCGTCACCTACCTGGTGGACGGGAAGGTGCAGGCCACCCGGGACGGCGGGGTTTACGTGTGGGACTTCTGGTGGATCGCGCACCAGATCGAGCACCTGGGCAACCCCTGGTACACGCGGTTCATCGCCGCGCCGGTGGGCGCGCAGCTCGGCTACCACGCGCTGATGCCGCTGGAGGGCGTGGTCATGTTCCCGGTGACCGTGCTGTTCGGCCCGAGCGCCTCGTACAACTTGCTGACCGTCCTGATGCCCGGGCTGACCGGCTACGCCATGTACCGGGCGGCCCGGCTATGGCTGCCCGGGCAGCTCGGCCCGATCGCGGCCGGGGCGTTCCTTGGGCTGTCCTCGGAGATCGCCTGGCACGCCTGGTTCCAGCTGAACATCTCGGCCGGCGCGCTGTTCCTGCCGATCGCGCTGGAGGCGGCCATCCGGCTGCGCCGCAGCCCGCGCTGGCCGCAGGCTCTGTTCGTCGGTTTGGCCGTGGCCGGCAGCTTGCTCAGCGACCAGCAGTCCGCCGTTCTGGTGATCATCCTGATCGCGGTCATCCTGCTGCCCTGGCTGCTCGGCGCCCGCGGCTGGGACGGCTGGGCCGGGCCGGATCGCGGCAGCGCGGCCACCCCGGCGCAGCCCATCCGGACCAAGCTCGCCATGACGGGGCTGGCCGTGGTGATCGCGGGGGTGGCGGCCAGCCCGCAGATCGCCGCGATGGTGGCGCAGACCCGGTCCGGCGGCGCGTACATGCCGCCTGACCTGGTGGCTCGCTACTACACGACCTCCGGCACCTCGGTGCCCGGACTGTTCACGGCCTCGCCCCGGGTCGGGCTGTACGGGCTGACCTGGCTGAAGCCGATCGTCTACCAGGGCCCTACCGGTGACGGCGTGCCCACGTTCGGCCTGGTGCTCAGCCTGCTGGCCCTGCTCGGCCTGATCACCGCCTGGCGGCGGGGCAACGCCTGGCTGCTGGCCGTGCTCTGGCTGGGCAGCGCCGCGCTCGGGCTGGGCACCACGCTGCACCTCGGGAACACCACGTTCGTGCCGGCGGCCGAGATGTTGCATGGCGTGCGGGTGTCCATGGTCATGCCGTTCACCTGGTTCGTCCAGCTCCCGGGCATGGCCGGCTTCCGGGAAGCGGCGCGCATCCTGATACTCGGCTTCGTGCCCGCCGCGATGCTGGCCGGGGCGGGCGTCACCTGGCTGCGCGACCGCGCCCCGCTGGTGCTCATCCCGGTGCTGCTGGCCGGCGCGCTCGAACTGGGCTGGCCCAGCACCCCCGGGGTAGGTGTGATGCGCACCGCACTGCCCGATCTGGACCGCCCGATCGCCGCCGATCACTCGTCGTCGGTCGTGGTGGATGCGCCGTTCGGCATCCGGGGCGGCGTGCCGCTGCCCGGCGAGGGAGCGGCCTTCGACCCGCACGCCCAGGTGCTGGCGACCGCGGACGGGCATCCGCGGGCCATCGCGTACCTGTCCCGGATTCCGCCGAAGACGCTGCGGGAGATCACTCGGCACCCGTTCTACGGCGAACTGCTCGCGCTGCAACGGCATGAGCATTCGATCCGGGCCGCGCTGGGCGGCCGGCCCAAGTACCAGTCCTTGCTCACCGCCGCGCGGGCGGATGCCCGGCGGATGGACATCGGCTGGGTCATCGTCTGGTACCCGGTGGCTGGCATAGCCCAGTACCTGACCAGGACCGGCTTCCGGTTCGACTACCGGGCGGACGGGGTTCCGGTCTACCGGGCCACGGCCCCGTCCAGCCACGGCTGAACCGATGCGGGCTGGGCTGGATAGGGCGGTCGGCCACGGGTAGGCAGCGCCGTGTGGCAGAGCCCGGGCAGGTACTGGACGGAAGATACCGGCTGGACGCGCACATCGCGGCCGGCGGCATGGGTGAGGTGTGGCGCGGCACCGACCTCGCGCTCAACCGGGCGGTGGCGGTCAAGCTGCTGCGCGCGGAGCAGGCCAGCGACGCGGACGGCCTGGCCCGGTTCCGGGCCGAGGCCCAGCACACCGGGTCGCTCTCGCACCCGAACATCGCGCGTGTTTATGACTACTGCGAGCCAGCCCCGCCCGACCCCGCCTACCTGGTGCTGGAACTGGTCGAGGGGCCGTCGCTGGCCCGGCTGCTGGATAGCGGGCCGATCAGCCCGGACCGCACGCTGGACGTGATCGAGCAGGCGGCCAGCGGACTGGCCGCCGCGCACCGGTCCGGCCTGCTGCACCGGGACATCAAGCCGGGGAACCTGCTGCTCACCCAGGACGGGCTGATCAAGATCACGGATTTCGGGATCGCCCGGATGGCCGGATCGGTGTCGCAGACCCGGACCGGCGCGCTGACCGGAACACCCGCGTACCTGGCGCCGGAACGGTTCGGCGGCGCCCCGGCGACACCCGCAGCCGATCTCTACGCGCTCGGCGTCGTCGCGCACCATTGCCTGACCGGGCAGGTTCCCTTCGCCGGGGAGCCGTTGGTGGTGGCGCTCGCCCACGTGGAGCGGGACATGCCGCGGCTGCCCGCCTGGGTGCCGGCCAGCCTGGCCGCCCTGGTCGCCGACCTGACCCGGAAGGACCCGTACACCAGGCCAGCCTCGGCCGCGGCGGTGCTGGCCCGGGCCGGGCTGGTCCGTGCGGCCATCTCCGGCCTGGCGGCCGGCCCCACCCGGATAAGTGCCGCCGGAACCAGTGCCGCTGGAACCAGCGCCACCGGAACCAGCGATCCCGGGACTAGCCCCATCGAGACCAGCCTCATCGGAACCAGCCCCGCCGAAATCAGTTCCGCCGGAATCAGTCCCGCTGGAGACAGCCTCCTTGGGACCCGCCCCATCGGGACCAGCCCGGCCGGATCCGGCCCCGGGGGAACCAACCCCGCCGAAACCAGTTCTGTAGAAACTAGTGCTTTCGAAGCTGGACCGATCGGGGCCAGCGCCAGCGGAGCCGACTCCACCGGAACTAGTTCCGACGGCACTACTTCCCTCGGAACTACTGCCGCCGCGGGTCCCGCGGCCGGAACCACCGCAGCGCAGCACGGCGCTGCCGAGGGCGCCGCGCTCCCCGGCAGTGCGTCGCCCGGCCGGGCACCTCGCTGGGGTACAACTCGCGGGGCCGTCCTGGTCCGGGCACCCCGCTGGGGTACAACGCGCCGGGCCGTCCTGGTGATGGCCGGCCTGGCCGCGGCCGGCCTGGCCAGCGTGATCATCTGGCTGCTGACCGGCGGCCTCGGAACCGGGCCGGCTGGCCCGGGAGCGCCCAGCCGGGCCCCGGCCGCGCAGCAGGCCAGCCCGCGGCACCCGCATGCAGCCACGGCCCGCCCGGGCACGGCCGACCGTCGCGGAGGCATCGCCGCCGCAGCCCACGCCCGGACCGGCCGTCGGCGGGGCCACCACGGGGCCGGCACGGGCCACAGCCAGCCGTCGCCAACCGTCACCCCGTCCGCGCCGGCCGGCACCCCCACGCCTACCGGCTCACCAGCCTCCCCCACGGCCAGCCCACCGGCCCCCACGCCGAGCGCGAGCGTCAGTAGCAGCAGCAGCGCCAGCACGCCGTCCGCCGGGCTGGCGCTGGATAGCCGCGCCGGCCGCTGAATCCGCGGCCGCGAGACACGCCGCAGGCCGTTCTGGTGCCTCATTCCGGCTTCTTGCGCTCACGCCGAGTTACCGTAGGAAATGTGTTCGCATACACTGTTCCGCCCCGAGTGCCAAGCTCGTCCGGCGTGGCGCCACGGATGGCGGTAACCCGGATCACCCGGTGGCCGGATGCCAGCTGCGGATGATCCCGGGAAACCCGGGCCGCTGCCCGCCGATCACGCCGGCAGCGTGCTGTGCCGTCTCCTGATCAGCCACCCGGATGTCGTCGACATCGAGATCCTCGGCCAGAGCGAGATTCTTGACGGGATCGTCTCCTACTCGCTGGGCGTTCTGCTGCCCGGCGGCCGGGAGCTGTATATCGACGTCGAGGACGCGGCCGAGCCAATGCGGGCCCAGGCTGGGTCACACCGCGGGGCGTGATCACCGGCCGCCCGCGGCGGCCGGAATGTCGGCAGCTGGTGGCATTCTTAGGAGATATGAGCCCCCGGATGAGCAGCCCAGCTCTGGTCGGCCGGGCTGAATACCTGGCGGAGCTGGACGCCGCGCTGGGCCGGGCCCGGGCGGGCGGCCCGGCCGCGCTGCTCATCGGCGGTGAGGCCGGGATCGGCAAGACTCGCCTGATCACGGAGTTCACGGCCGCGGCCGCGACCGGCCAGGGCGGGGTCCGGGTGCTCACGGGGGGCTGTCTGGACCTGGGTGCCGACGGGCTGCCGTTCGCCCCGTTCGCCGCGATGCTCCGCGCGCTGGTCCGGGACATGGGCGCCGCGGGCGTGGCCGCGCTGCTGCCGGGGCAGGGCACCCGGGAGTTCGCCCGGCTGCTGCCCGAGTTCGGCGAAGCGGCACCGGAGCCTGACCCCGGGGTCGCCCGGGCCCGGCTGTTCGAGCAGATGCTGACGCTGCTCGAACGGCTGGCCGAGACCAGCCCGGTGGTATTGATCATCGAGGACGCGCACTGGGCCGACCGGTCCACCCGGGACCTGATCGCCTTCCTCATCGGCCGCCAGCAGGTCGTGGACCGGGTACTGATCATCGTCAGCTACCGGTCCGACGAGCTGCACCGCACCCATCCGCTCCGGCCGCTGCTCGCCGAGCTGGGCCGGCATCCCTGGGTGCGCCGGATCGAGCTGCCCCGGCTGGGCCGGGTGGACGCCGATGAGCTGGTGGCCCGGCTCATCGACCGGGAGCCGGAACCGTGGCTGGCGGACGAGGTGTACCGGCGCGGCGAAGGCAACCCGCTGTTCGTCGAGGAACTGCTGTCCGGCGATGGCCGGCTGAGCACCGAGCTGCCCGAGTCACTGCGCGACCTGCTGCTCGCCGCGGTGCGGCGGCTGCCCGAGGAGACCCAGGAACTGCTCGGGGCGGCCAGCGCGGGCGGGCAGCGCACCGGGCACGCGCTGCTGGCCGCCGTGACCGGGCTGGCCAACGAGGACCTGGTGCGCGGGCTGCGGCCCGCGGTGGCCAGCAACGTGCTGACGGCCGACGAGCACGGCTACGCGTTCCGGCACGCGCTGATCCGCGAAGCGGTCTACGACGACCTGCTGCCCGGTGAACGCACCCGGTTGCACAGCCGGTTCGCCGACGTGCTCAGCTCCGGCCCGGACCTCGTGGCGCCGGGCCGGGGGCTGATCGAGGAGGCGCACCACTGGTACCACGCGCACGACACGACCTGGGCGCTGATCAGCGCGTGGCAGGCCGCGGCGGTAGCGGAGCACACCCTGGCGCACGCCGAGCAGCTCGCCCTGCTCACCCGGGTCCTCGAGCTGTGGGACGCGGTGCCGGATGCCGCGGGCCGGATCGGCGCGAGCCACCTGGTCGCACTGGAGCGGGCCGCCGCCGCGGCGGACGCGGCCGACGAGAACGAGCGCGGGATCGCGTTCGCGTCAGCCGCGCTGAAGGAGATCGACCCGGCGGCCGAGCCGGCCCGGGCGGCGCTGCTGCTGGAGACGCGCGCCATGCTTGGCAAGCACTCCGGGCGCCTCGATCCGGCCCCCGACCTGCGGGCCGCGCTGGCCCTGGTGCCAGCTGGCCTGGACGACGCGGCGCGCGCCCGGGTGCTGGTCAGCGAGGCCAGGTACCTGCTCCGGCCGTTCAGCCCGCAGGCCAAGATCGCCGCTACCGAAGCGCTGGCCCTGGCTCGCCAGGAGGGCGCCGCGGAGACCCAGGTTAACGCCCTGTGCGAGCTGGCCAAGATCGAGGCGAACGACGGACAGGATGCGGCGGCACTGCGGCTGTTCGGCGAGGCGCGCGCGCTGGCGGGGCGCAACGGCGCGCTGCGCCCGCTGGTCCACGCCGCCATCAACGAATCTCATGTGCTGGAAGGCATCGGCGAGCACGAGCAGGCCGCGCGGCTGGCCAGGGACGGCATCGCCAGCGCCGCGGACTACGGCCTGGCCCGGACCACCGGCACGTTCCTGGCCATCAACGTGGCCGAGCCGCTCGTCTCACTCGGCCGCTGGGACGAGGCCATCGAGGTCATCGAGCATGCCCTGGCACTATCCCCGCCGCGGCTCAACCGGCTGGCGCTGCGCATCGTGGCCGGCGGCATCGCGGTGCGCCGGGGTGACCTGGCCGCCGCGCGGGCGGTGGCTGACGCCACCCGGGCTTCGCTCAGCCGC
Organism: uncultured Actinomycetes bacterium; assembly: GCA_963717125.1. GTDB lineage: Bacteria > Actinomycetota > Actinomycetes > Streptosporangiales > Streptosporangiaceae > RYN-230. The sequence goes on along the minus strand of CAVQVG010000006.1, from coordinate 147,155 downwards.
GCGCCATACCGGGGACACCGGGCGGGCCAGTACTACCTGCCGCAGGCCCAGCTGGAAGCGGAGGTCTGCGCGGCCGACGGCCGGACCGCCGGGGTGCTGGACGCGATCGCGGCCATGGACGATCAGTTCGACCTCGCCCGGGAACGGCGCTATGCCTGGCCGCTGCTCACCATCGGCGCCCGGACCTGCACCGCGGCTGGACCGGCCGGGCTGGACCCGGCGGTGGCCCGGCGGGCCACTGATCTGCTCGGGCGGCTGATCGAGCTGGCCGGCAAGATGGACGCGGTGGGCCCGGTGCAGCAGGCCTGGCGGCGGACCTTCGCCGCGGCCAGCGAGACCCGGCCCGGCGGCGACCCGCTGGCGCAGTGGGACGCGGCGGTGGCGGCGTGGCACCAGCTAGCCGACCCCTACCAGGTGGCGACCGCGCTGCTAGGCGCGGCCGCGGCCGCGCTGTCCGCCGGGGACCGGGACGGCGCCGCGCGGCGGCTGCACCGCGCCGCCGAGCTGGCCGACCAGCTAGGGGCCCGGCCGCTGGGCGCCGAGATCGCCGCGCTGGCCCGGCGTGCGCGGCTGGACCTGGGCGCGGGACGGCCGGCCAGCGGGCCGGGGCCGGGCCGGCTGGGACTGACCGCGCGCGAATTCGAGGTGCTGCGCCTCGTGGCGGCGGGCCGGTCGAACGCGGAAATCGCCGCCGAGCTGTTCATCGCGGCCAAGACGGCCAGCGTGCACGTGTCCAACATCCTGGCCAAGCTCGGCGTGAGCAGCCGTGGCGAGGCCGCGGCCACCGCACACCGGCTCCGCCTGTTCGACCCGGAGCCAGCCCGGTAAGCAGGACCAGCGCCGGCCCGGCGCGGCGCCGCTGCTCGATGCGTACGGGGTGCGGCCCGACGCCGGCCGGACCCGGTACTACCGGTTGCTCTGGGATCTCAGTTCCTGACGCGCGGCGGAACTCCGCGTGGCGGATGTTTCCGCCGGGCCCAGAGGGAAGGTCAAAGGCCATCCGGGCGCAGCATGCCAGGGAGGAGAGCAGCACCATGTGCGGCACAGACCCCGGCCAGCGACTCCCACCACCGCTCGAGCTGACCTTCCCGCCAGATCCGGCCCAGCTCGCGCCGGTCCGGGCGGCCCTGCGCAGCTGGCTGAGCCGGTGCGGGCTGAGCCGACGCGCGGCCGCGGACGTGCTGATGGCGGCGGGCGAAGCCTGCGCCAACGCCATCGAGCATGGGCTGCGCCAGGCGGGCGGGCAGATCCGGCTGACCGCTGACGTGTCCGTCACCCGGCTCCGGCTGACGGTCCGGGACACCGGCCGGTGGCAGCCGGCCCGGCGGCGCGGGGAATCCTACCGTGGCTACGGCATCCCGCTGATGCGCGCGCTGATGAACCGGGTGGACATCCACCGGGATAAGGATGGCACCACCGTGGACATGCAACGGACGATCGGCTAGCCGGGCTGGGACGGCGTCTGCGCAGCCAGCGGCCAACCCCGGTGGGGGCTGGCGCTACCCCGGTATACCGGCTAGCTGCTAGCCGAGCACCGCGCCGTAGATGGCCTGCCCATAGCTGGAGCTCCGCTCCGAGCCGACGATGCCCGCCGCCATCTTGTTCATCATGTACGAGACGGTCATCCGGCGGCCGACGTCCATGATGATCGTTGAGCCGCCCCAGCCGCCCCAGAAGCAGACCTGCTGATCCACCGCCCAGGGCAGCACCTCCGGCCGGGGTAGCCCGTAGCCGAGGCCGAATCGCAGCGGAACGCCGAGTACCAGGTCGGTGCCGTTCGTCTGTTCCTGGAACACCAGGTCGATGGTCGGCGTGCTGAGCAGGCGCACGCCGTCCACGTCGCCGCCGCGGGACAGCACCGACATGACCCGGGCCACCGAGCGCGCGTTCCCGTGCCCGTTCCCGGCGCCGATGTCGGCCCGGCGCCAGTCCGGGGTGTTGGCCGCCGCGGCGTCCGCCACCGGACCGGTCATCGTCTTGTAGGCCGGGCTGTCCGGGTTGACCGCCGCCAGGTCCAGGGGCCGCGGGCGTGGCGGCACCACGTCCGCGATCCGGGCCCAGTCACGTTCGGCCGCGCCGATCTGGAAGTCGGCGCCCAGCGGGCCGGCGATCTCCGCCGCCACGAACTGCTTGAGCGTCTGCCCGGTGATCCGCCTGACCACCTCCCCCACCAGGTGCCCGTAGTTGAGCGCGTGGTAGCCCGACGCGGTGCCGGGCGGCCACCACGGCGGCTGCGCCGCCATCCGTGCGGTGGACTGCTCCCAGTCGTACAGATCAGCCATGACCGCGGGGTGCTCCAGCCCGGAGACGCCGGAGGAGTGCGACATGACCTGGCTGACCGTCACGTCCTGCTTGCCGTTGGCGGCGAACTCCGGCCAGTATTTGGCGACCGGCGCCGTGGGGTCCAGGTCGCCCCGGTCCACCAGTATCAGCGCGGCCAGGCTGGTCACGGTCTTGGTCGAGGACCAGACGTTGGTGATGGTGTCCGCGGTCCACGGGACCGTGCGGTCTTCGTCACGGAATCCGCCCCACAGGTCCACGGCCAGGTGGCCGTCGATGTCCACCACCAGCGAGGCGCCCAGTTCCGCGCCGGAGTCCAGGTTCTGCTGCAGTTGGCTGCGCACGGCCGCGAACCGCTCATCGCACGTTCCGTGCACGTCCACCATGCTGGTCCTCCTCGCCATCGAGCGGCCCTGCCTGTGCGCATGGTATGGCCCGGCGCGCGGCGCAGGAAGATGTGCTCAGCCGAACCGCTTGGGCCCGAACCAGGGACGCCGGTCCCGCGGCCACGAGCCGCCGTTGTCGTCCATGTCGCTGCGCTGTCCTCTCGTCGGCGGCTGGCGGTGAGCACTACATGGTGGCGGCGGGCCTGATGGCCATTCCGGCGACCTTGCCGTCCGCGCCGAAGCGGACCATGCCGCGCGCCTCACCCGCTTCGAAGAACAGCGGGACGACGATCACGGCGTCCTCGCTGCCCGGGCGCGCGAACGGCGCGCCGATCCGCTCCAGCCGCCCGTACCGGCTGGCCAGCTTGGCCCAGCCGAGGGCCAGCAACTCCGGGCTGTGCAAACCGCGCATGGTCTCGTCCAGCTGCTCGATTATTTCTGCCCAACGCCCCTCATCGTGCCAGCCGAAGATGGCCACCGCGCGGTCTGCGGCATCGGGTGGGGTGCTGCGGCTCATGGCCAGCCCGGTGCGTGGATCGACTGGCCGGCCGAACCGCTGGAACGCGGCCTGCCGGGTGGTGCCCAGCACATCGCCCACCTCCCGCCAGCTGTGCCCGGCTGCCCGGGCCTGGTCCACGGCCTGCTGCAGCGCCGCGTCGCTCGCCGCCGCCAGCTCCCGGGCGGCGGCCACCGCGGCCAGCGGGGGGCCGGCGCCCTCGCTCGCCCCGGCGAGCAGCCGGCGGGCCGCGGCGCGGACCTGGTCGTGGACCACGTCCCGGCCGCCCGGCGGAGCAGCGCTGCCGTAAAGGTATTCCTGACGGTGCGAGTCTGTCAAGGAGGTCTTCACGCTGACTGAACCGGGACCTGCCCGGCGGGCGCGCTGCCGACGAGCCGCGTCCCGGCAGCGCGCGTCACAATACCGGCGCTGCCGCCCCCGGCCATGCTGGGGCGGCAGCGGGCGCCCACAGGCTGCGCACGGCGCCGGCGCGGCGACATCCGCCATGTGTCACCCCCACGTTTTTCTGTGTGCCGTCCATCATGCCACGGAATCATAATTCGTGGGGCATCCGGTGACCACGGAAAAGGAAATCTTGGTCCGGGCCGGAGCAGCCGGTGCAGGGCGACTGCCCGTGCCGCTGGTTTCCAGCGGGCCGGACAGCGGCGGCTACTGTACGTGCCGCTCGGTGTCGCCAGCGGGCTGGCCGTGGCCGTCGAGCGCGGCCCCGCCGGGCGCCTCGCCGGGCACGTCGGCCGCCGGGCCGGGCACGTCGGCCGCCGGGCCGGGCACCACCGCGCCACCGGCCGCGGCGCCGCCCGCACTGGGCGCAGCCCCGCCCGCACTAGCCGCGGCATTCCCCACGCTGGGCGCAGCCCCGCCCGCGCTGGCCGGCCGTGGCGGGCCGCGGTGGCCGATCTCGGCCTCCCGGGCCAGGAACCGCAGCCGGGCCGCCCGGGCATCCCAGGCGTAGACGACGGTCGTGCCGGCGATCAGGTCGTGCAGGGCGCGGTGCTCGTGCTGCACCAGGATGCCGAGGAAGCCCAGCCCCAGCAGCAGGAAGCTGAGCGGGAACACCAGCGCGCGCACCACGCCCTGGCGGGGGACGATTTCGGTGCCGTCGGCCCGGACCACCCGCAGGCCGAGCACGTACATGCCGAAGCTCCGGCTGGCCACCGCCCAGGAATAGCCGAAGTAGAAGAACTGCCAGACCACGAACAGCACCGCGACCAGGGTGTCGGACCGGGTCCAGGTCACCCGGTGGCTGGTCAGTACCTGGATCACGAACGCGACGCCCGCCAGGGCCAGGGTGAACACCGCGGTGCTGGCGCCCAGGTCCACGGCGTAGGCCAGGAACCGGGACACCGAGCCCGCGTAGTTGCCCTGCGCGCTTACCACGGTTTCGGGGGGCGGCTGGGTCGTCATGGCTCGGCCCGGACCGTGCGCAGCGCCGGGGGCGCGGCCGGCCACGGCTGCCGGCGCCGGGTCAGCCGCCCCACCCAGCGGTCGATGTACTGATCCAGCCCGACGGTCTGGCTGCGCAGCGCGTCCAGTGCCTCGCTGACCGCCCCGCCGGAGGACCGGGCGATGACCGCGCCGAGATCCGTCTGCTCGACCAGCGCGTCCATGTCCACCTGCTGCACCACGTGGTTGACGTCCACCTGATCGAGCACCGCGGCCACGTCCACCCGGGCCAGCAGCGCGTCCAGGTCCACCCGGGCCAGCACGTCGTCCACATCCACCTGCGCCAGGAGCGTGGCCACGTCCACCCGGCTCACCAGCTGGTTCACGTCCACCCGGGCCAGCAGCGCGTTCAGGTCCACCTGGGCCAGCAGCGCGGCCACGTCGACGCGGCTGAGCACGGCGTTCATATCGACACGCGCCACCAGCGCATTGACGTCCAGCGCATTGGCCACGAGGTCGACGACCCGGCCCGCGACCTGCTGGGCGAGCGACTCCGCCGGGTCGGTCATCCGCCTGCCTGCCGACCGTATCCGGTCCCGCGGATTCACGCTTCTGAGTATTCCCGTCTGCGGCGCCCGCAGAATCACCCGCCGGGGATGAGGCCGGTCAGCCGGGCCCGGGCGATTTGTCTCACCCTGGTGAGATTCGGGCCGGGTGATGACATCTCACCCGATGCCGGGAAAGAAAGGGTAATCAGGCGGGCTGGCCGCGCAGCCGAGCCGTAATGACGCTCGCCGGGGCTATGAGGTGGCCAATGGCGTCAAGTACGTACGTGCCTGCACCGTCCCGCCCGACCTCTGCGGCAGCCGAGGATCCGGTCCTGGTCTCCAAGATCATCAGACCGCCCCTGCCGGGCTGGGTGGTGGGGCGGCCGCGTATCGACAAGCTGATCGCGCAAGGCACGCGCGGTCCGCTGACCATCCTGACCGGGCCGCCGGGGGCGGGCAAGACGATGGCCCTGGCCTCCTGGGCCGCCGGGGTGACCGGGCCGGGCCGGGTGGCCTGGTTCACGCTGGACCGGTACGACAACCGGCCGGAGGTGTTCTGGTCGTACGTGGTGGCCGCGATTCGGCGGTCTGGCATCACGGTGCCACGGGTCGTGCCGGGGCCGGCCCGTGACGCTGTGGACCACGACTTCCTGCTCCGGCTGGCCTCGGTGCTGGCCGGTCACGACGCGCCGGTGGTGCTGGTCCTCGACGATTTCCACCTGGTGACCGAGCCGGCCATCCTGGACGGCGTCGGCTACCTGCTGCGCTCCGCCCGCCCGACGTTGCACCTGGTGATCGCCTCGCGGATGGACCCGCTGCTCCCGGTGCACCGATTCCGGCTGGCCGGTGAGCTGACCGAGATCCGGGCCAGCGACCTGGCCTTCAGCGCGCCCGAATCGAGCCTGCTGCTGGCGCACCACGGCATCGGCCTGTCCCGGGCGGCCGTGCAGCGACTGACCCAGCGGACCGAGGGGTGGGCGGCCGGGCTGCGGCTGGCCGCTTTGTCCATGGACGGCCATCCCGACCCCGAGCAGTTCGTCAAGGAACTCGAGGCCGAGGACAGCGCGGTCACCAGTTACCTGGTCGAGGAGGTGCTCAACGCGCAGCCCGCCGCGGTGCGCAACCTGCTGCTGCGCACCAGCATCCTGGACTGCGTCAGCACCGACCTGGCCACCGAATTCACCGGCGATCCGAACGCGGCTGACATGCTGAACGCACTGGCCCGGGCGAATGCCTTTGTCCAGCCGCTCGGCCACGGCTGGTACCGCTACCACTCGCTGTTCGGCGCGGTGCTCCGGCTCAAGCTGCGTAACGATTGCCCGGACCGGATGCCCGGCCTGCACCGGCAGGCCGCCCGCTGGTATCAGCGGCGCGGCCGGCTGCCGGAAGCCGTGCGGCACGCCGCCGACGCCGATGACTGGCCGCTGGCCGCCGGGATCGTCCTGGATGAGCTGGCCATCGGCCAGCTCATCGAACCCCGCCGCGATCATTTGCTGACCGACGTGTTCCGCCGGATGCCCCGGCCCGGGCCGGCCACGCAGCCGCAGCAACTGCTCATGTCGGCCGCGCTGGAACTGTCCGACGGCGCGCGGGACCGGTGCGACTCCGCACTGGCCGCGGCCGAGACCGGGCTGGACCGGCTGCCGCCCACGGTTGAGCTGCCCGGCCGGCTGGCCGCGGCGCTGACCCGGCTGGCCTGGGCTCGCCAGGCCGGCGACTTCGACGCCGCCGAGCGGGCCGTGGACCGGGCCGACACGCTGCTGCACCGGCTGCCCGCCAGCCAGCTGGCCCGGCACCCCGGGATTCACGCCCAGGTGCTGGCGGGCCGCGGCATCGCGGAACTGTGGTCGGATCACCTCGATGACGCGGTGGCCAGCTTCGCGGCCGGCGCGTCCGCCGCGTGCACCCAGGACAGCGCGTTCGACCGCGCCGACTGCCTCGGTTACCTGGCCCTGCTGAAGGCGCTGCGCGGACGGCTCGGCTGTGCCACTGGGCTGCTCGGCGAGGCCGCCGCGACCGCGGAGAGCGCCAGCGGCGAGCTGGCCGAGCGGCCAGGCCCGGCCGCGGCGGTGGCCGCCGCGGCGGTGCACCTGCAGCGGGCCCAGCTGCACCAGGCGCACAGCCAGCTGAAGCTGGCCGACGCCGCGTTGCGGGACACCCCGGACCGCCTGATCAGCGCGGTGGCCTGGCTGGTGGCGGCGCAGCTGCGGCTGGCCCAGGGACGCCCGGCCGCGGCCGCGGAGATGATTCAGCGGGCTGGGGCGGGCTGGCAGCCGCCGCACTGGCTGGAGTTCAGGCTGACCCTGCTCAGGTCACGGGCCTGCGCGGCGGCCGGGGACGTACAGGCCGCCGTCATCGCGGCCGGCCGGGCCGGGCCGCGGTCTGGACCGGCCGCCGTGACACTGGCTCACGCCCGGCTGCAGGCCGGCGACCACGAGGGCGCCCGGCAGGCGCTGGGCGCGGCGCGCGAGCGGACCGCCGCTGCCGAGGACACCAGCCTGGCGGCGTGCCTGGTCGATGCCCGGCTCAGCTACGAGACCGAGGATCCGGCCCGGGGCCGCCGGGCCCTGGAACGGGCCCTCCGGCTGGCCCGGCCGGAGCAGATCCGGCTGCCGTTCGCGATGGAGCGGGCCTGGCTCCGGCCGGTGCTGCGGAGTGACCCTGAGCTGGCCCATGCCTATCGCGAGCTGCTCGAGCCCAGCGTGGTCAGCCAGACGGCCGGCCCGGTCCAGGCCGCGCCGGATGGCCAGTCGGCTCCCCCGGTCATCGAGCCGCTCAGCGAGCGCGAGCGGGAGGTGCTGCAGCATCTGGCCGGGATGCTCAGCACGGTGGAGATCGCCGCGGAGATGTACATCTCGGTGAACACCGTCAAGACGCATCTGCGGAGCATTTACCGGAAGCTGTCGGTCGCCCATCGCGGCGAGGCAGTGCGCCGGGCCAGACAGCTCAAACTGCTCGCATAGGCCAGGCCGGGCGGCTGGGGAGCCCGGCCGGCGCTCACTCCCCCGGCTGGTCAGCGGCCGGGGGCGAGGCCTGCTGATCGTGCAGACGGCGTACCTCCAGCACCTCGACGCCGAACGTCTGCAACCGGGCCAGCAACCCGTGCAGCGCGGCCTGATCCCGGAGCGGGCCATGGACCAGGGTCTCCACCGGTTCCACCGAGGCGGTCAGCCGCTCGAAGTCCAGCAAGGCCTCCGGCGGCAGCACGCCGGCCACCCTGATCTCGTAATACGGCGATGTCACGGAGCCCCCAGCAGGTCGCGATGGGCGGTGCCTATCCCACGCTGCCGCGTCGGCGCCCGTGGCACCCCACTCATCACGGGTGAGATTCCGCGTGCTGGGATCGCCCGGCGCGGCGCTTATCACCCGTCACGGATGGGCCGGGACCGGCACCGGCTTGATGGACTGAAGGCGTTCCCTGCTGGCCTGAATACAGGAAGAGAGCAATCATGTCTGACCTGATCGCGATTGGCTACCCGGACGAGGCCACCGCCGAGGAAGCGGCCGAAGAGGCCCGGCGGCTGTCCCGGGACCTGATCATCGAGCCGGACGCGATCGCGGTTATCGTTCGCGATCGCGAAGGCAAGTACCACGTGCACACCAGCCACCACATGGTCGGTGGCGGGGCGACCTGGGGCATGTTCTGGGGTCTGCTGTTCGGCCTGCTGTTCTTCATCCCGGTCTTCGGCATGGCCGTGGGTGCGGGCATGGGCGCGCTGATGGGCAAGGTCACCAAAACCGGCATCGACAAGCAGTTCGAGGACCAGGTCCGTGGCATGATCCAGCCGGGCACCTCGGCGCTGTTCCTGATGGTGGAGAAGGTGACCCCGGACAAGGCCGTCGAGGCGATGAGCAAGTACGGCGGCACGGTGCTGAAGACCTCGCTGTCCAAAGAGGGCGAGCAGGAGCTTCAGGAGGCGCTGCACGGCGGGAGCGCGTCCTAACCAGCGCTCACCGGTCTCCAGTCACGGGTCACCGGCGGCCACGCGCCGCCGGTGACCAGTCCTGGGTACTGGCGTTAAGTAACTAGCTGATCAGCAGGTAGATGCTCTTGCCGGCGAGCCAGCCGCCGAGCAGCAGGCAGATCCCGACGATCATCTGGTCCTGGTGGGTGTCCAGCCAGCCGCGCAGCTGGCTGAGCCGGGGCGCGGCGGCCTGCGGTGCGAACGTCGCGGACAGCTCCAGGATCAGGAAGCTGGACGTGGCCAGCAGGCAGAACCCCAGCAGCGTCAGGTAGCTGCCCACCGTACCCAGCTTGGCCGTGGCCACCGTCGCGGCGCCCGCCGCCACCAGCGTCCAGGGCTGCAGGAACGCGGCCAGTCCGGCCACCGCCCAGAGCGAGACATGGTCCAGCCGGGCCATCCAGCCGGGCGGCTTGCGCGGGCGGCCCCGGCGGCGGTGCTGCCGTATCCCGATCAGGATGAGCAGGACACCCAGGGCCAGCTTGACCGCGGTCAGGCCCGTCGATTCGGGGGTCGCTGGCTTCGGCGGCTGGTTCCCGGTGGCCAGGAAGACCAGCGCGATCACCGCGACCAGGCAGGCCAGCCAGCCGAGGATGAAGGCCAGGCCCTTGATGCTGCCCCGCCCCGCGGTCAGCAGCAGGATGAAGCCGGTGACCGGGAACGGCTCCAGGGTGATGCCGAGGCCGATGAGCAGCAGATCGAGCACCATGGTTACCCGCCTGCCCCCTCAGCCCGAACGCCCCGGTGTTACCCGCTCAGTTGCCGCTGCATCGCGTGCCGCAGGATGAACCCCCCGATGATCTCGAAGACACCCATGATGATGAACCAGATGCCGAGCAGCACGGCCAGCGCGGTGAGCGAGGACGCCGGGGTGGCCGCGACCACGATGCCCGCGACGAGGCTCACCAGGCCGAACACGATCCACCAGGCCCGCCCCTCGCGAGCCCCGCCGCCGATCCCGCCGATCAGCGCGGTCAGCCCCTGCACGATCCAGGTGATGCCGATGACCAGGCCGATCAGCGACCTGGTCAGATGCAGATGGCGGATCAGCACCACGCCGATCACGACGAACAGCAGGCCGGCGATGCCGAGCCAGATCCGGTGTGGTTCGCGCGGGTCGAACACCCGGATCAGGTGGAAGATCCCGGACAGGATCAGCAGGATGCCGAGCAGGACCGCCAGCACGTTGAGCGATCCGGTCGGATGCGCGGTGACGATGATCCCGAGGATCAGGGTCAGCGCGCCGAGCAGCATGGCTGCCTGCCACGAGCCGGTCAGCAGGGCCGGCGGTGCGGGCGGCGGCGCGTCATTATCTCCGGTCGTCATGCTCTGCTCCGGGTGCGCGGCGGTCACGTGCCGAGCAGCTTGGCTTTGGCCGCGGCGAACTCGGCGTCCGTCAGCACGCCCTGCTGGTGCAGCTCGGAGAGCTGTTTCAGCTGATCGATGGTGGCGGAACCGGCCGCTGGGGCCGCCGCGGGCGCAGCCGGCGCGGACTGCGCCTGCTGCTGCGACTCCAGGTCGCTGAGCCGCTGGTTCTGATCCGACTCCGCCGCATACTGATCGTCCTGGCTGCGGGCCATGTGCTTGCCCGCCATGTATGCGCCACCACCGACCACGGCCGCGCGCAACAGGGGACGTCGCCGCCTGAACATATCTGACTCCTCTCGCCGGGGCGCCGGGTGACTACGACTCGTCCGGCCCGGGGGGCAGGGACAGGCCGAGGGCGACCATCAGCTCAGGCGCGGCCGCCACGACCCTCGGGCCGCCGACCTGCGGGGCGATGGCGAACAGCACACCGACCAGGTCGGCTGGGCTGGCCCCGGCGTCCAGCGCGTTGCTCACCTGCCACAGGTAGGACGCGGGCGGCGCGTCCAGGGCGATCAGCGCGGCCAGCTTGACCAGCGCGTAGCTCCGGCCGTCCAGGCCGCTCTTGGCCTGCCACTCGGCCCGTAGCTCCAGGCCCTCGGCCAGCAGGTCAAGATCACCCACGGCCAGCCCAGTCAGCGCCTGCTGGCTGGCCTCGTCCACATCCACTTGCGCGGGCATGTTCATGATGAGAGTCCTTCCGCGGTCACGGCGTCACGGGCAGGCGCTGCAGCCCTGCCTCCAGGTACCAGCCTGCCCGGAATTGGCCGTCCGCCGTGTCACCCGTAGCGGATGGTGTGGCCAGCTCCGCCGTGGGCCGGGGGTAGGTGAATCATGCCTCGCGGATGAGGCGGCCCGATCAGGCGGGCGGATGAGGCGGGCGGCGGGGTTGCGACCCGGCCGGGCGGCGGCTATTCGGCAGCACCGCCCGGCCGGGCGTCTAGTTCGGCCCATACGGCCTTGCCCTGCGTGGTCTGCCGCACCCCCCACTTGGCCGCCAGCGCGTCCACCAGCAGCAGGCCGAAGCCCGATTCGTCCAGCCAGTCCGGGATGCGTGGCTCCGGCCCGTGCGGGCTGCCGTCGTGCACCTCGATGCGCAGCCAACCGCCCTCGTATTCGAGCCGCAGCACGGTCACGGTCGCGTCCGGCCCGACATGCTGGACCGCGTTCGTGACCAGTTCGGAGACGAGCAGCACGGCCGTATCGGCCAGGTAGCCGAGCTGCCAGACCGCCACCGCAGCCCGGGTGGCCTGCCGGGCCAGCCCGGCGGCCGGTGCCGCCGGGGGCAGCATCACCTGCCAGACCCCCGGGCCGCGTTCCTGCGCTGCACCAATCACCACGTAACCTCGATCTCGCTCTGGGCCGGGATCGTCCGGCGCGCTCGGCACGAGGGCACAGGTGCGATGCGCTGGGTTCTCAGCGGCTGGCGCGGTGCGTGGGCGAGGCCTCACGATGCGCCCGTTTCACACGTCCCCCGTACTACCTCTTGACTTTCACATGCGTACCTGTAAGTGAGCTGAAGAAATGCTCCTTGTACACCGATAACCCGCTGATTGTCCACTGATTGTCCGCTGATGATCTCTGGCGCTGGCCGCGGCGCCGTGCGACTGTGTGAGAAAGGTGCCTACCGGGGTACGTAGTCTCGCTGTTGCCCGCGAGCGGGGGGCCTCATGGGGCGTGACATCCAGGCCGTCAAGATCAGCGGCGAGGACCGGCGCAAGTACCGGGACAAGGTGCAGCGTTCGCTGGACGTGTTCGCCCGGATGCTGCGCGAGCAGTTGTTCCAGGATGACCCCGCGCAGGTCGGGGTGGAGATCGAGCTGAACCTGGTGGACGACGCCGGCGCGCCGTCGATGCGCAATGCCGCGGTGCTCGACGCGATCGCGGATCCGGCCTGGGACACCGAGCTGGGCCAGTTCAACCTGGAGATCAACGTGCCGCCGCGGCCGCTGGCCGGGGCGGCGACGGCCGAACTCGAAGCGGAGATCCGGGCCAGCCTCAACGCGGCGGACAGCAAGGCCCGCCAGGCCGGCAGCCGCCTGGTCATGGTCGGCATCCTGCCCACGCTGGGCGAGCAGGACGTGCACGAGGGCACGCTGTCCGCCAACGAGCGGTACAAGGTGCTGAACGAGCAGATCTTCGCCGCCCGCGGCGAGGACCTGCGAATCGCGATCGACGGCCCGGAGCCGCTGCTCACCCACGCGGGCAGCATCACCCCGGAAGCCGCCTGCACCAGCGTGCAGCTGCATGTCCAGGTCAGCCCGGCGGCGTTCGCCAGCTACTGGAACGCCGCCCAGGCCATCGCCGGGGCGCAGGTCGCGCTGGCCGCCAACTCGCCGTACCTGTTCGGCCGGCAGCTCTGGCAGGAGACCCGGATCATCTTGTTCGAGCAGGCCACCGACACCCGCCCGGACGAGCTGAAGACGCAGGGCGTGCGACCCCGGGTGTGGTTCGGTGAACGCTGGATCACGTCGGTGTTCGACCTGTTCGAGGAGAACCTCCGGTACTTCCCGGCGCTGCTGCCGATCTGCGAGGACGACGACCCGGAGGCCACGCTCGACGGCGGCGAGTGCCCGCAGCTGGCCGAGATGAACCTGCACAACGGGACCATCTACCGGTGGAACCGGCCGGTGTACGCGGCCGCCGGCGGCCGGCCGCACCTGCGGGTGGAGAACCGGGTGCTGCCGGCCGGCCCGACCGTGGCCGACGTGCTGGCCAACGCCGCGTTCTACTACGGGCTGGTCCGCGCGCTGGCCGAGGCGCAGCGACCGGTCTGGACGCAGATGTCGTTCGCCACCGCGGCCGAGAACCTGCGGGAGGCGGCCCGCAGCGGGCTGGACGCCCGGCTGTACTGGCCAGGCCTGGGCGAAGTGCCCGCCGCGGAACTGGTGCTCCGCCGCCTGCTGCCGCTGGCCCGTTCCGGGCTGTACCGCTGGGGCGTCAGCCCGGCGCACGCCGACCGGCTGCTCGGCATCGTTCAGCAGCGCTGCCTGACCGGGCAGACCGGCGCCGCCTGGCAGGTGGCCTCGGCCGACACGTTCGCCGAGCGGGGCGCGGACCGGGCCGAGGCGCTGCGGCTGATGACCCAGCGCTACATCGAGCACATGCACACCAACGACCCGGTGCACACCTGGCCGCTCCCCTAACCTGGCCGCTGCGGGGCGGGAAGTACACCGGTAAGAGGCCGTCCAGCCGTATGTCGAGGGTGGCCATCTGCTCCTAGGGTCGCTGGCGGCGCCGGCCATTTTCGGCGCGCCGCGCCAACTCGCGACCACGGAGGTCTACCGGATGTTCCGACCCGTCAGACGTGCCCTGCCGATCAGCCTGGCCTCGCTCACCGCAGTGCTGCTGGGGTTGGCGGCGCCCGGGTCCGCAACCGCCGCCGCGCACGGCCGCGCCACCGCGCACAGCCGCGCCACCGCCCGCGAGCGCGCCACCGCCTGCGAGCGCGCCGCGGCGCGGGTGTTCCCCCGGCTGGTCTCGGAGTACGTGCGGATGCCGGACGGCGTACAGCTGGCCGTCAACGTGTGGCTGCCGCCCGGCACCACGCCCGGTGCGCGGCTGCCGACGGTGCTGGAGACCGACCGGTACTGGCGGGCCCAGGCCTACACCGGCGGGATCAAGCGCAACCCCCAACTACTCCATAGCCCAGCCCTGGAACCAGCGCGGTTACGCCTACGTGTTCGCCGACCTGCGCGGCACCGGCGCCTCGTTCGGCACGCTGACCGCGGAGCTGGGCCGTGGCCAGCGTGGCCAGCAAGACCGCGGCCATCACGGCCGGCGGCGTGCCGATCCTGACGTTCGCCGGGTGGCTGGACGCCGGCACGGCCAATGGCGTGCTGTCCGAGTTCACCAGCCTGCCCAACACCCAGCAGAGCTGGATCGGGCCGTGGAGCCACGGCCAGGGCTACCTCGCCGACCCGTTCCAGCCCAGCCGGCCGCTGACCGCCGCCGAGCACCAGCAGCTCAACGACCAGGTGTACGCGTTCTTCGACCAGTACGTGAAGCACGCCGACCGGCCGGACGGCCGCCACCTGCTGCACTATTACACGCTGAACGCGGGCACCTGGCACACGACCACCCGCTGGCCGGTCGCGGGCACCCGGATGCGCCGCCTTACCTTCGCGGCCGGCCACACGCTGGCCTGGCGGGCCCGCGCCACCCGCCCGGCCGGCCCAAGCGGCCTGGGCGGCCCGGGCGGGGCTGACCTGCTTACCCTCAACCCGAGCGCGGGCACCGGGCCACTGGACCGGTGGAACACAAACTTCACCGGCGAGCCGGTCGTCTACCCCAACCGCGCCGCGGTGGACCGCAAGCTGCTCAGCTACACCACCGCGCCGCTGCGCGACCCGGTCCAGGTGACCGGCCTGGGCCGGGTGACCCTCACCGTGACCGGGCTGCGCGGCGCCCGCCACGGCGCGCTCTACGGGTACCTCGAGGACGTCCAGCCGGACGGCCGGGTCGTCTACGTCACCGAGGGCGAGCTGGCGCTGGCCGACCGCGCGCTGGCCCCGCGGCGCGCCAACCCGGCGTGGCGCAAGCTGCGCACCCCGCGCACGTTCGCCAGCGGCAGCGCCGCGCCGTTCCCGCTGCACCGGCCGGAGCGGATCACCTTCGACCTGCTGCCGACCTCGGTGCTGTTCCGCGCGGGCGACCGGATCCGGATCACGATCGCGGCCGCGACCCCAGCTCGTTCCAGCTGCTCCCGGCGGATGGCCAGGCCAGCTATCTGATCAGCCACAGCACCGCCCGCCCGTCCTACGTCGAGCTGCCCGTGGTCCGGTGACCGTGGTCCGGTGACCATGGTCAGGTAACCGTGCTCCGGTGACCGTGGTCAGGTGATGGTGGTCGGAACCGCTATGGCCGCCGAGCGGGCGGATGCGTACCGTCGTTCTGGTGTGGCATCTCCCGCTCGGCGACATCCGGGTCATCGACCTCACGGTCGCGCGCGCCGGCCCGACCTGCGTCCGCCAGCTGGCTGACTGGGGCGCCGACGTCATCCGGGTGGAGCCGCCACCCGGCCACGGCGCGCGCGGCCCGGCCGACGACACCCGGCATGGCTGCGACTTCCAGAACCTGCACCGGAACAAGCGGTCGCTGACCCTGGACCTCAAGACGCCGGATGGCCAGGACGTGCTGATGCGCCTGGTGGACACGGCGGACGTGCTGATCGAGAACATGCGCCCGCCGGTCAAGGACCGGCTCGGCTTCGGCTTCGCCCAGGTGCACGAGCGCAACCCGCGGCTGGTCTACGGCTCGATCTCCGGGTTCGGCCAGGACGGTCCGTACGCGGCCCGGGGCGGCGTGGACCAGATCGCCCAGGGCATGGGCGGCCTGATGAGCGTGACCGGGCTGCCCGGCACCGAGCCGACCCGGGCCGGCATCCCGGTGTCCGACCTGGCGGCCGGCCTGTACCTGGCCATCGGCGTGCTGGTCGCGCTGCACGACCGGGAGCGCACCGGGACCGGGCGCTGGGTGCAGACCTCACTGCTCGAATCGATGATCGCGATGATGGACTTCCAGGCCGCCCGGTGGACCATCGACCAGGAGGTGCCGGCCCAGGCGGGCAACCACCACCCGATGAGC
Source organism: uncultured Actinomycetes bacterium (assembly GCA_963717125.1). GTDB lineage: Bacteria > Actinomycetota > Actinomycetes > Streptosporangiales > Streptosporangiaceae > RYN-230. Next base: position 131,128 of record CAVQVG010000006.1, on the reverse strand, counting down.
GTCCCGATGGGCTGCTTCGCGTCGGCTGACGGGTACCTGAATATCGGCGCCGCGGGCGGCCGGCTGCTGCACAATCTGTGCCAGGTGATCGGGCTGCCCGGCCTGCCCGGTGACCCGCGGTTCGACACGCTGGCCAAGCGCTCGGCCAACCGGGCCGAGCTCAACGCCCTGGTGGCGGACCGGCTGCGCACCCGGACCACGGCCGAGTGGGTCGACGCGCTGAACCAGGCCGGGGTGCCCTGCGGGCCGGTCTACCGGATGGATGAGGTGTTCGCCGACCCGCAGGTCGGCCACCTGGCCATGACTGCGCCGGTCGAGCACCCGGCGCTGGGGCAGCTGGACATCGTGCGCAACGCGGTGCGGATGTCCGGCGGCCCGCCCACGGTCCGGGCGCCCAGCCCGGAGCCGGGCGGGCACACCGACGAGGTGCTCGCCGAGCTTGGCTTCCCGGACGCGGAGATCGGACGGCTCCGCGACCAGGGTGTGATCTGAGAGGACCCAATGACCTCATCGCTGCTCACCGAGGTATCCGACGGCATCGCCAGGCTGACCTTCAACAACCCCGCTAAGCGCAACGCACTTACCCGCGAGATGCGCGCCGCCCTGCCCGGTCTGCTCGGCCAGCTCAACACCGACCCCGCGGTCCGGGTGGTCGTCGTCACCGGCGCCGGGGACAAGGCGTTCACCGCGGGCGCGGATATCTCCGAGTTCGGCGAGCAGCGGACCTCGCCCGAGGCCCGGGCCGAGTACGACCGCAGCCAGGCGGCGGTCAGCGCCGCCTGGGCCAGCCTGGAGAAGCCGGTCATCGCCATGATCCGCGGGTTCTGCCTGGGTGGCGGGGTGGGCGTCGCGTTGCAGGCGGACATCAGGATCGCCGCCGAGGACAGCCAGTTCGGCATCCCGGCGGCCCGGCTCGGGCTCGGTTTCGGCTTCGGCGGCGTGACATCCTTGCTGACCCTGATCGGCCCGGCCTGGACGTCCGAGGTGCTGTTCTCCGCGCGCCGCTTCTCCGCCGCCGAAGCCCTGCGGATGGGCCTGGTCAACCGCGTCGTCCCGGCCGACCGGCTGGCCGATGAGGTGCTGGCCCTGGCCCGGGACATCGCGCAGAACGCGCCGCTGACCGTGGCCGCCTGCAAGGCGGCCATCCGCCAGGCGGCCCGCGCGCCGGGGCAGCCCGCACCCCCGCGGGTCGTGGCGATGATCGAGGCCTGTTTCCAGTCCGCCGACTACCGCGAGGGCCAGCGCGCCTTCGCCGAGAAACGCCCGCCCGCGTTCACCGGCCGCTGATCAGGGCTAGTCCTGGGTACGCAGCTCGTCTTCCTGGCCCGCCGGGTCAGGGCCGCCTAGCTCGTCCTCTGGGCCGGCCGGGTCAGGGCCGCCTAGCTCGTCCTCTGGGCCGGCCGCGTCAGGGCCGCCCAGGTCATCCCGCTGGCCTGCCGGGTCCGGGCCGCCTAGCTCGTCCTCTGGTCCGCGGTCCGGGCCACCAAACACACTTCCCGACTGCCCACTCATCTGACCTCCACCGAGGCACTCGTGACGTGCACCTATGGTGCACTCCCTTCCCCCGGTCAACCCGGCCCAACCGGCCGGCTGACGTGGAATGGATAGCCGGATTAAGGATGCGGGGACGTGTCGCCGCGGGCGAGCCTGTGATCAGCACACAGGGAGAAACGCTGGGGAGCCTGTGGGCCGTCCCCGTGGTCCGGTGCAGTGGGGGCCCGCCGTTGACCACGGGGACATCCAGCGTTCCCGAGCGCCCACGACCAGCCGTTTCCCAGCCCGGTGTGGTCGATGTGGCAGAAATGGACCAGCCGTGCACCGCACCACCCCTGAGATTGGCCAATTGGCCGTAATTGCCGTGTTACCCAGGCAAGACGCCAATCGGCAGGTAACAATGACGCCAGGATCGCCCGCCATAACGCACGGAGGGTGTGGCGGCTGGTGAGGTTGGTAATGGGGATAATTAACGGGGAATCGCGTCCACCGCTGTCGGCCAGCCGGGGGCGCGGCCATGCGGGGACGTGAACGCGAGCAGGAGATCGCCCTCGGATTCGTCCGCGACGGCGGCAGCCGTCCCGGCGGGGTCCTGCTCATCGAAGGCGAACCAGGCATCGGCAAATCGGGGCTGCTCCGCACGGCCATCGACGAAGCGGCCAGGCGGGGGTTCTCGCTCGTCGCGGCGACCGCGGACGAACTGGGCCGGGCGGTGCCATTCGCCCCGCTGGTGTCGGCGCTGCGCGAATCGCTCGGCCCGCGGCCGGCCGAGGCCGGCTACACCGACCCCGCGGACATGGGCATCTGGCTGGTGGACAGGTTCCGCGCCCTGCTCGAGCAGCGGGCCGGGGATCACCCGGTGCTGATCAGCCTGGATGACCTGCACTGGGCCGACCGGGCCACGCTGGCCGCGCTGCGCGCGCTGCCCGGCGAGCTCGCCGGCTACCCGCTGGTCTGGCAGCTGGCCCGGAGCACGGCGGCCCCGGCCACGGCGGCCGGGCTGCTGTTCGACCTGCTGGAGCGGGACGGCGCGGCCCGGGTCACGCTCGGACCACTCGGCGATGACGCGGTCGCCGGGGTGGTCGCCGACGCGCTGCGCGCGGCGCCCGACGACCGGCTGACCGAGCTGGCGGCCGGCGCCGCGGGCAATCCGTACCTGCTGGTGGAGCTCTTAACCGGGCTCCGCGAGGAAGACGCCATCCAGGTCGCCCGGGGCCGGGCCACGCTGGTCTCGGCGCGGCTGCCGGAACGGGTCCAGGTGGCGGTGCGGGCCTGGCTCGGCGGGCTGACCAGCCGGGTCCGGCCGCTGCTGGAGACCGCGGCCGTGCTCGGCCGGTCGTTCCGGCTGGAGGACGTGGCCGAGATGCTGGGCGAGGCGCCCGCCGCGCTGCTCCCGCTGCTTAACGAGGCGCTGCAGGCCGGCTTGCTGGCCGCCGGGACGGACGACTTCACGTTCCGGCACGGCCTGGTCTGGCAGGCCGTCACCGAGTCCGTGCCGCTGCCCGCCCGGCTGGCCCTGCACCGCCAGTTCGGCGGGATCCTGCTGGCCCGCGGCGGCTCGGCCGTGGCCGCGGGCGCGCACCTGCTGGCCAGCGCCCGGCCCGGCGACGCGACCGCCATCGGCGGGCTTGATCAGGCCGCTGAGGCGGCACTCGGCGACGCCCCGCCGACCGCCGCCGACCTGGCCGTGCGGGCGCTGGAGCTGACCCCGCCCGCGGACCCGGCCCGGCTGCCGCGGTCCGCCCGGGCCGCCGAGTCGCTGGCCGCGGCGGGACGGCTGGCCGACGCCGAGAGCATCGCGCGGATGGCCCTGGCCCAGCCGCTGCCGGCCGCCGCGGCGGGCCCGCTGCGCTGCGCCATGTCCGCCATCCTGGCCGCGGGCGGCCAGCCGGAGCAGGCCGAGGCCATGGCCGAGTCCGTGCTGGCCACGCCGGGCCTGTCAGCCCGGCTGCGCGACGAGGCGATGATCACCCAGTTGCACGCGCGCACGGCGCTAGGCGACACCGCCCGATCCCGGGCCCTCGCCGAGACCATCCTGGCCGCGCCGGACCAGCACGGCGTGGCCGCCGTGGCCGGCGCGCAGCTGGTGCTGGCCGCGGTCAGCTGGGAGAACGGCTGGGCCAGCCGGGGCCTGGGGCACGCCCGCAGCGCGGTCCGCCGGATCAGCGGGATCGCACCGGACGCCCGGCACTTCCAGCCGCTGCTCACCTTGGCGGCCATGCTGGTCGACCTGCGCATGCTGGACGAGGCGACGGCCGTCATCCAGGCCGCGGCCGGGGATGTCCAGGCGCTGCGCTCCAGCGGCACCGAGCCGGTGCCAGGGATCCTGTGCGCCCGGATGGACCTGGCCCTGGGCCGGACCGAGGCCGCCGCGGCCAGCGCCGAAACCGCCCTCCGGACCGCCCGCGCCCAGGGCTTCCCACTGCACTGCTCGCTGGCGTTGAGTGTGCTGGGCACGGTGGCGCTGCGCCGCGGCGATCTGCGGGCCGCGGCCGGCCACCTGCGCACCCGGCGGAGCTACCCGCAACCGCCCGGCTGGTACGCGCGTACCGCGACGCTGCTGGCCGAGGCGCAGGTCACCGAAGCCGCGTCCGGGCCGGCCGCGGCCATGGAACTGGCCGGGCCGATCTATCACGGGCTGCCGGACCGCCGCTCGGTGCTGATCGGGGAGCCCGTCGCGCCGGCCTGGCTGGCCCGCACCGCGCTGGCCGCGGGCCAGCACGAGCGGGCGGCTGACGTGGCCCGGATCGCCGATGAGATCGCCCAGCGCAACCCGGTACTCAAGATCGCCGCGACCGCGGCCGCGCATTGCCGGGGCATCGTCAGCCGCGACCCGGGCCGGCTGGCCCAGGCCGTAGCCGAGCACCCGGACCCGTGGGCCCGGGCGTCCGCCGCGGAGGACCTGGCCACGCTGCTGGCCGCGGACGGTGACCAGGCGGGCAGCATCGCCCACCTCGACCAGGCGGCCGGCGGCTACGGCCTCGCCAGCGCCACCCGCGACGTGGCCCGGGTGCGCCGCCGTCTGCGCCGGCTGGGCGTGCGCCGCCGGCACTGGGCCCCCGGCGGCACGCCGGCGACCGGATGGGACAGCCTGACCGAGACCGAGCGGGTCATCTCCGGCCTGGTCTCCGAGGGCATGAGCAACCAGCAGGTGGCGCAGCAGATGTACCTGAGCGTGCACACCGTCGCCGCGCACCTGCGGCAGATCTTCCGCAAACTCGGCATCAGCTCGCGGGTCGAGCTGGCCCGGCTGGCCATCGAGGATGGGCAGCGCCAGGCCGGCGGCGGCCATCCGGTGCCGCCCGCCTGGCGGCCCAGCCGCGGCCGCCAGCAGATCCACCGGCGGGACCGCGGCTAGCCGCCGGGCGGCTCAGCCGTGGCTGAGCAGCAGCGCCTGATCGCTGCTGTTCACCCCGGCCGCCCACTCCCCGCTGGCCCCCGGTACGGTGGCCGCCGCGTAGAGCGGGCTGTACGTGCCGGCCGTGGGATCGGTGTCGGCCGACCACGTGCTGCCGTTCCAGCGCAGGATCAGCCCTTGCTGCACACCGCCGTTGACGCTCGGCTCGTTCGACCCGACCGCGTACACGTCGCTGGCCGACCGGCCGGCCACCGCGTTCAGCAGGGGGTACGCGCCCGGTGTAGGGCTGGTCACGATGCTCCACGCGGTGCCATTCCAGTGCTCGATCAGGGTGCTGATGCCGAGCCCGGGGACTTCCTCGTTCTCCCCCACGGCCCACACGTTGTTCGTGGCGATGGCGGTCACGCCGTGTAGCACCGGGCTGCTTGGGCCGCTCACCGCAGGCTGCGGCAGGACGGTGACCGACCAGGTGGCGCCGTTGTAGTGCAGCGCGTAGGCGGAGTTCGTGAAGCTGGTGTTGGCGAATTCACCGACCGCCCAGATATCGTCCGGGCCGGTCGCGGTGATCGCGGTCAGGTTGTTGCCGGCCGTGTCCGCGGGGTTCGGGCTGGGCACCGTCACGCTGGTCCACGCCGTGCCGTCCCAGTGCTCGACCAGGCCGCCGGCCCCGGCCGCCCAGGCATCTGTAGCGCTGAGATCGGCCACCGCATTGAGCCCGCCGCCGGGACCGGAGACGACGCTCCAGGCCGACCCGTTCCAGTGCTCGTACAGCGGCTGCCGTACCCGGTAGCCGCCGGGCAGGGTGAAGCCGACCGCCCACGCGTCGGTGCTGCTGCTCGCGCTGACCGCGGTCAGCCCGGCGTTCACCCCGAGCGCCGGGGTGGCGATCAGCGACCACGCGGCGCCATTCCAGTGATAGGCCACCGGCGGCGCCGGTGCCTGGCCTGCCGCGACGAACTGCGTGCCCACGGCCCAGGCATCGGTGCCCGTGCGCGCGCTCATCCCGTTGATGATGACGTTGTTCCCGGTGCCCGGGACGCTGACGACGGTCCAGCCGGACGCGGCCGAGGCCGGCCCGGCGATGGCCATGATGGCGGCGCTGGCGAATAAGCTGCCCAGTGCCCCAAACGTGCGCTGCAACATAGTCCGCTCCTTTTCCGCTGCTGTGCGGTCCCTACTGGTTCCACGGCTGCCCCGGAGGCTGGGTTCAGCCCAGCGCCGGGAAACGACGGGCGGCGGGATCAGCAGCGGCTTGGGGGGCCGCCCGGCGGCGGCCCCCCAATGGTGATGTCCTGTCCAGCTACGCTAGTCGGCCCGGATGGCCGGCCCGTTCAGCGCGCCGGGCATGGGTTGATCGCGAAGATGTTACGGAAATCCTGGTACAGGTTCGCGCTGCCGCCGCCCTTCTGCGTGTACGACAGCGCCAGCAACGAGCCGTACCCGGCATTGCGCCCGAAGTCGGTGATCTGGCCCGGGATGTCGTTGCCGAACTGCCACACGCAGCCGTGCCTGGTATTGGTGATCGAGTAGAACGGGTAGAACGCGGCCGGCTGCTTCTGGTCGGTCTGCGGGATCAGCGTGCAGCCCGCGCCGGTGGTCGGGTTGCACGTTGCCTCGATGGCCGGCAAGTCGGTTTCCAGCGCGGCCTGCTGATATTGCTGCGAGTACCCCGGCCCGGTGGTGGGGCTGGTGAACCGGAACGGCGCCGGGTGCATCGCGGTGTTGCCGTCCGGCCAGAGCGGCTGATACGAGGCGCCATCGAACCCGGTATTGGTATAGGCACAGCCCGCCACCTTGTACAGCAAGGCCTGTCCGGCCGGGAAGCAGAACAGGTCGTCGGCGTCGGGTTTCTGGGCGCTGGCCCCCCGGCCTTCGGTGTCCCCGCTGGGGCACACCGTGGGGTTGCCGCTGGCGTCGAGCCCGAACGGGGTGGCCGGGATCTTGACCGGGCCACGGCAGAACTGGAAGTGCCCGATCTCGGTGTCGAACGCGATGTTGTACGAGCCGGCCGCCCAGGTGACCCGGGTCTTGGTTGACGAGGTGCTGTACATGGGGTGGAAGTTGTACGGGATTGCGGTGCAGGACGTGCCGGTCGGCGCGAACTTGATCTGCGCGAACCCGTTGCGGGCGCTGGCCGTCATGGACCCGGTCCGGCCGGTGGTCAGGTCGTGCAGGGTGGCCTTGAGGCCGCTGCGGGTATCGGTGAGCGAGACCTGGATACGGTCCCCGGAGTTCATGTACAGGTCTTTCTTGTTCGGCGAGAACGTCTTCAGCGTCGAGTCGATCGGGTTGGCCGGCGCCTGCGACTTCCCGTTCTTGGTGACGAAGGCGAAGTTGAGGTACTCCTCACCCACCTTCGCCAGGCAGGTCGGGTTGAGCGTCTTCCCGGTCACCGGGTTGAGCGCCAGGCTGTCGATGTTCAGCGCGGCGCACCACTGGGTCGGGTTGCATGAACTGGCGCCCACGGCCACCGCCCAGGTCGGCCACGGCACCCAGCCGGGCGGGTAGAACTGCAGTTCCGTGTAGGCCTGGCCGACATGCTTGGGCGAGACCGCGGGATCCAGGATGTTGCGGTTGGTGTCCGGCGGGCAGGTCTTCACCTGCTCCGGGTAGGACTGCGAGTCGCACATGGCCATGCCCAGCCACTCGGCCCCGCTGAGCTCGAACGGGTACGACTTGTTGACCGCATTGGGATGCCTGGCCGACGGGCCGCCCGGCAGCGTCAGCGTGTAGCGCATGTGGTTCCCGGAGCCCGGCGTATGCGAATAGAACAGCGCCGAGGGCTCATCATGGCCGACGTAGTGGCCGAATACGCCATACGAATTCTGCACCTCGGTGCACATGGCGCTGGCATAGGCACAGTTGATGTGCATGTGCGGGCTCGCGCTGGCCCGGGTACTGGCCGCGGCCTGGCTCGCGGTGCCGCCGGTGACCGCGACTGGCGTGGCCACCAGCGCGGCCACCACGGCCACGGAGAGCAAGGATCTGACCGGTTTCATGCCCCCACCTCCTCGTGGATGCAGCCCCGGGCAGCCTGGCCTCACTGGCCTCGTGCGCACATTTAACCCCCCGAGGCTATTCGCCAGGATTGCATCGGCGAATGGGCCCGTCTATAGCCCGGGACTGAGGCTCACCTGTCCACCGGCCATTTCTTAACCGTTTCTTAGTGTTTACGGCTAAATCGGCAAATCATGTTAAATAATGATTTATACGGATACGCCGTGCCCCGAGCGGACCGGGTCGGGAACCATTGCCCGGCCTGGCCCGTCCAAGCTGCGATGATGATTCACGGCAGGGCATCGCGCGGCGGGACCCAGGGCATGCTGGGCCTGCTCGCGATCGGCACGCTGCTCGGGCTGGCGGCGTGTGGCAGTGCGGTGGCCACCGGGTCCGGCCACCGGGCCGCGGCGGGCCAGGCCACCGCGCGCTCCGCCGCGCGGGCGTCGGCCGGGGTGCCGCTGTGCGCGGCCGCCCGCCAGATGGACCAGCTCGAGATCAGGCTGACCGCCAGCCAGCCCCGGGAGATCCTGCCGCGCGCGCTGACCACCACGGACGCGGCCCGGGTCCGCGCCCTGGCCACCGCGCTGTGCGCGCTGCCGCCACTGCGCCGCGGGCTGCGCTGCCCGGCCGCCCCGCGCGGCGCGCTGCTGCTCGTGTTCGCGGCCCCCGGGCACGGCTTCAGCACGGTCCGCATCCAGGACGCGGGTTGCCCCAACGTGGCCGGGATCGGGCCGGCCCGGGAGTGGTCCTGGTCGTCGCCGCCCGGCCAGCTACTGAGCCGCACGGTCGGCGGCACCGGCCGGCTGGTCCCCACCACCCACCCGAGCAGCGTGCCAATGCGGTAACCGCGGGTGGACCGCGGCGGCGCGCTCAGCGACCGCCACGGTCCGCCGGCATTACGGATGCCGGGCCGCAGCCCTCACTTAACAGTCCTCACTTAACTGGGCACGCGTTCGCCATATCCCCGCTGTTGAAGTTGTCGATGAGGAACTCCGGCTTGAATCCGGTGGTCGGGAAGACCGTCTTCAGCAGCGCCCCGAACTCGGTCGTCGAGCTGCCACCGAAGTCGTTGGTGGTGTTCGGCAGGAACTTGCCGCCCTCCTGCCAGCGGCACACCCCGTTCACCGTCGTGGTCGAGTAGAACGGGTAGAACTGCGCGCCCATCGGCGGGTTCACGCAGTTGGCGCCGGTCATCCGGTCACAGAACGGCGGATTCGCCTGCGAGTCCGCTGCCTCGATCCGTGGCAGGTCAGTCTCGAAGGCCATGGCCTGGTAGTTCTGGCCGTGCGTGGTCGGGCTGGTAAACATCACCGGCTGCGGGTGCAGCGCCTGATCCTTGGCCACGTTCGGGTTGGTGCCGGGCCAGTCCAGGCGGTAGGACTGCCCGTCGAAATCTTCGTCCGACCCGGTGCATCCGTCGATCTTCACCACGGTGGACTGGCTGGCCGACAGGCAGCCGACGTCGTCCGAGTCCACGGCCGGGTCCTGGCTGCCCGGCTTGGTGCAGTTGCCGGTGGTCGCGTCGATGGCCAGGCAGTTCTCGAAGTGGCCGATCTCGTCCGACATGGCCACGTTGTAGGTGTGTGCCGACCAGGTGTTCCCGCGCGGGTTCGCGGTGGAGTACGCGGGGTGGAATGCGTACGGGGCTTCCTGGCACGTCTTGGAGTTCGGCTTGAACAGGAGATGCCCGAAGCCATTGGCCACCGACGCGGTCATCGACCCACGCTGGCCCGTGCTCAGGTCATTCAGCTGGATACGCAACCCCGCAGGGGTGTCCTGCATATGGATCCGGACCGAGTCGCCCGGGCTCATCAGCAGGTCCTTCTTCAGGTTCGGGTTCACCGCCTTGAAGTTGGGGTGGGTGACCGTCCCGGTGAACAGCGGGTTGGCCGGCGCCTGGGACTTGCCGCTCTTGGTGATGTACGCCCAGTTGATCGGCTCGATCCCGCCCAGGATGAAGTTGTTGCAGGCGGCCGTGTTCACCGCGCCGGTGTTCTGGTTCTCCAACGCGCTGTCGATGGTCATCGCCGCGCAGTACACGCGCGCGGCGCAGCCGAACCCGGCGAACTGCGGCACGTATCCGGGGCCGTAGAACTGCAGTTCCATGAACGCGGTACCGGGGTGCTTCCCGATGTAGTTCCGGGCCGCTGGGTTGCTACCCACCAGGTTGTTGCGGTCCGTGTCCGGCGTGCACTTCTTGGTGAAGTTCGGCGCGGACTGGGTGTCGCACAACGTGAGGCCGAACCAGAACGTGGGCCGCAGCTGGAAGTTCCACGTCGCGCCGCCGCGGCCGGTCTTGTTCGGCTGCTTCTGTGGATCCTTCGGCAAGGTGACGGTGTAGGTCATGTTGTTGCCCGACCCGGGGATGCCGGACTTGAACAAGACCGACGGCTCGTCGTGGCCGACGTACCCGCTCTTAGGATTGTTGGCCAGGTCGGCGCACAGCGAGCGGCCGCTCTGGCAGAGCGGCTGGTGGGTGGACGGATAGCCGGCCTGCCTAGCCTGGATGCGTGAGGTGGCGCTGGTCGCGGCGGTGGCCGGGAGGGTGGCGGCCGCGAGGACGAGGAAGCTCAGAAGGCTGATCACAGCCAGAGCGCACCGCTTCATCGTCGGTCCTTTCCTGCGTAGTTGAGACCTCGGGCGTGGTGATGGCGCCCACACGGCCGGCCAGCCCTTCCGGGCTGCCGCACCGACGGTCCCAGCGCAGCCGGACCTGCCCCGTAGCGAACCCGTTCCCCTCGGTAAAGCGTCACGGAGCCTGCTGGCCACGACTGGGCCGAGCCGTCGGCGTATCTGACAATGAAGCCTGCGGGTGACAGACGTGACCGGCCGCTTTCGGGGTGCTACTAGCCGATACTCTCCCAGCCATCGGCGGATGGCAACGGGCAGTCGGGCTCGGCCATCGGTCACACTCCCTGATTGCGGCGTGTCGTCTAGGTGACCCCAAATCCATCTGATGTGACCAGGAGACAATCATGCAGGCACGGATGGCCAACCCAGCGCTCAGCGTTCCCGGCGCGCTCGACGCCCTGCACGCGCTCGCGAAGGCGGCCGGGCACGGCGGCCTGCCGCCGGCCACCGCGGAGTTCGTCAAGCTGCGGGCCAGCCAGATCAACGGCTGCAGCGTCTGCGTCAACATGCACGCGCGTGACCTCAGGAAGGCGGGCGAGAGCGATGAACGGATCTGGGCCGTCGGGGCCTGGCGGGACGCCCCGTTCTTCACCGACGCGGAGCGCGCCGCCCTGGCGCTTACCGAGGCCGTCACCCGGCTCAGCGACCGCGCCGACCCGGTACCCGATGAGATTTTCGACGAGGCCGCTAGGCACTTCGAGGGGCCGGCCCTCGAGGCCCTGATCCTCCAGATCACTTTGATCAACGCCTGGAACCGGCTGAACGTCACTACCAGGCAGGTGGCCGGCGCGTGGTGAACACGAGATCGTCTCCGTCCTGCTGTCTGCGACCCGGCGGGACGCGTTAGCGGGCGGGACGCGTTAGCGGGCGGGACGCGTTAGCGGGCGGGACGCGTTAGCGGGCGGGCCGCACCGGGCCGCCGCGCCAGGTCGGCGCGGCGGCGTGGCCCGCGGCCACGTCGTAGGCGGCCCGGGCCAGCAGCCGGGTGGAGTCCAGTGTGGGCAGCGGGGCCACCTCGGGTGTCACCAGCAGCGGGATCTCGGTGCACACCAGGGCGGCCGCGTCGCAGCCCCGGGCGGCGAGCCGGGCCATGATCCGGACGTACTCCTGGCGGGAGCCGTCGGCGAACACGCCGCTCACCAGCTCATCGAAGATGACCCGGTTGATGATGTCCCGGTCAGCCGGGTCCGGGATCTCGGCGGCGATACCGCGGGCGGCCAGCGCCTCCGGGTACACCGGGCTGGTCATGAGGTACTTGGTGCCCAGCACGCCGACGCGCTGGCAGCCCGCCCGGGCTGCCTCGGCCGCCACCACCTCGGCGATGTGCAGGCCGGGCAGCGCGAGGTCGGGGCCGGGCAGTTCGAGCGCGATGTGCGCGGTGTTGTCCGGGCAGGCGAAGAAGTCCGCGCCGGCCTGGGCGAGCCGCTGCACGCTGGTGGCCAGGGTGGCGCGGATCGCGGCGTGCTCCCCCGCGTCCCAGGCCGGCATGCTGTAGCCGAACGCGATGTAGTCCAGGGTGACGTCAGGGTGCTCGTGCCGGCCCAGCCGGCGGAACCCTTCCTGGCAGTACGCGAGGAAGCACAGCGCGGCCCCCTCGGTGCTATGCGCGAGGATACCGAGGTGCATACGCCAGCCTGGCACGCGCAGGCGGCCCCCTCAGCCGCCGCCACCCGGCCGGCTCCGGAGACAGGTTGGCCACGTACCGCACGCTGGTCCCGCGCTCGAACGTGGCGATCGTGCGCGCGCCGCACCGTGATGATTGCCCTGAATATACAGAGATGGACATCTGATAGCAGGATCCTGCTTAAATCTTGCAAGGACACAACTTTGTTACGAAGATCTGCGATCTCTCTCGTAAGACTCTGACCGGTCACACAGCCTCTTGCGGCCCCGATGTCGTATCGTTTGCGCATGACGCGTGCACCCGCCCGGCGGCTGACCGAGGTCGCGCAGAAGGTCGGGGTCAGCGAGGCCACCGTGAGCCGGGTGCTCAACGGCCGGCCCGGGGTGTCGGACAGCACCCGGGAGGCGGTGCTCACCGCCCTAGACGTGCTCGGCTACGAGCGGCCCACGCAACTGCGCGGGGATCGGGCCCGGCTCGTCGGCCTCGTGCTGCCGGAACTGCAGAACCCGATCTTCCCCGCCTTGGCCGAGGTCATCGGCGGTGCGCTGGCCCAGCGCGGCTTCACCCCGGTGTTGTGCACCCGGACGGCCGGCGGCCTGTCCGAGGCCGACTACGTGGACATGCTGCTCGACCAGCACGCGTCCGGCGTAGTCTTCGCCGGCGGGCACTTCGCGGAGCTGGCGGCCCCGCACGACCACTACCGGTTGCTGCACAGCCGGCACATCCCGGCCGTCCTCGTCAACGCGGCCATCGACAACCTGGGCTTCCCCGGCGTGTCAACCGATGATGTGACCGCCGCGAGCCAGGCCTTCCGGCACCTGGCCTCGCTCGGGCACGAGCGGATCGGCCTGGTCGTCGGGCCTGGCGACCACATGCCATCGCGCCGGAAGCTAGCCGCGTTCCAGGAGCACGTCGAGCGGGCCGGGCTGAGCGTCGCCCCGGTGGAGCACGCGCTGTTCTCCCTGGAAGGTGGCCAGGCCGCGACCACCCGCATGCTCAGGCAGGACGTGACCGGGGTGATCTGCGGCAGCGACGTGCTGGCCCTGGGGGCGATCCGCGCCGTCCGGCGGGCCGGCCTGTCCGTACCCGGCGACGTGTCAGTGGTCGGCTACGACGACTCCGGCTGGCTGAACTGCACCGACCCGCCGCTGACCACGGTCCGCCAGCCCATCGAGTCGATGGGCAAGGCAGCGGTCGCGCTGCTGGTCAACCAGATGGAGAGCGTGCCGGTCTACGCCGAGGAGCTGCTGTTCGAGCCGGAACTCGTGGTCCGCGGCTCCACCGGGCCGGCCCCGGCCCAGCCCCGGGCGGCCGCTCTCGCGCGCGGGTCAGGCATCCCGGAGCCGCAGCAGCAGCCCGCCGGCTAGCAGCGCGGCGGCTGCGGGTCAGCAGCACGCTGCCGCTGGCACCCCACCCGGCCGCCGCGCCGGTTTAGGGGTTGCTGATCGTCGTGACCGTGCCGTCCAGCTTGGTGATCGACACGCTGAAGTGCTCGTTGTAGGCGTGCGCGCGATCCCGCAGATAACTCAGCGCGATCGCCTCGCCGAGCCGGATCGACTCGTCGGTATCGCTGCGCCAGTGGATCCCGGCGTGGATGCCGTGGCCGAAGCTGATGTTGTGGGCCAGCTTGTGCAGCTCGCCGTGCACGGTCAGCGGCCGCTCCCCGGCTGGGGGGCGATACATCTCGAGCGCGGTCCCGTCGGCCGACGGCACTCGCGGTCTGGTGATGGGGAAATTCCCGTCGAAGAAGAACTTCAGCACCGTGATGCAGGCGCCGGCCACCGTGCCGTGCCCGGTCGGGTAGGCCGGATGGGTCGGCGAGCCTTCGGGGAAGGCCTGGGGCAAGAAATGGCTGTTGTGCGCGGCGGAACTGGCCTGCACGGCCTGGGAGTGGAGCACGGTCTCGCTGACGTGACCTTCGATGCTGCCGCCCTGGCCGGTCTTCTGCAGGTGCACGATGGCGCCGCCGGACTCCGGCCGGTGCCGCAGGTGCGCCCACCACTTCTGGTACCAGACCTCGCGGATCGCCTCGCCCGCCACCGCGGCCAGCGTGGACGCGAAGTCCGGCGGGCCGAACGTACCGAAGCCGTTCTGGGTCGTGGACCCGGCGTAGGGATTGCCCATGTTCAGCGGCGGCGGCAGCTGGTCGTTGATCGTCTCCAGCACCAGGTAGGCCATGAAGTAGGCCTGGAACAGGATGTCGTCATGGGTGAAGGCGGCCAGGCCCCGGCCGTCGTGCAGGTAGCGCGCCCCGGCCGGGGTCAGCGCCTTCCCGGTGGGCTTGCCGTTCTGCACGTCCAGGAATTCGGCCGGCTCGGTCATGAAGTCGATGCCCGCCTGGTTGGTGACGTACTGCTGGGTGATCGGCAGCGATCCCAGCGCGGTCGGCAGCAGCAGGAACTGGGACACATACGGCCCGGTCACCTCGCCCGCGAAACCGCCGCGGAGCAGCAGATGCGGGGTGACCTGACCGGCGCGGTCCCGGGGGCCGGCATACTCCGGCAGCGAGGACAGCTCGGCGGCCGCCCGGGTGGCCACGCTGCTCTGGTCATACTGGCCGAACGGCACGTCGCGCAGCAGCGACGCCCAGTACAGCTCGATGAGTTCGGTCGCGTAGGCCTCGCTGGCCAGCGCGGGCGCCGGCGGCACCGCGTACTGGCTGCCGTCCAGGCCGTCCAGGCAGAACGCCAGCCCGGCCTGCGGCCCGTTGAGGGTGCGGGGCCCGCCCACGATGATCTTCTCGAAGTCGGCCGGATCACCGCTGCTGAGCGCGGCCTTGAACGACGCGTACGCGCCGGGGTCGACCAGGCCGATGCCGGCCTGCCGGACACCCTTCGTGTAGGTGCCGGACTTGTCGCGGTACCGCGCCTCGTCCCCGTTGTCGATCTGGGCCGGGGCGGCGGCGAACGCGTCACTGCCCGCGGTCCGGGTGCGCAGCGCCAGCGACCGTAACACCCGGTGGCTGGTGGCCGGCCTCAGTTCCTCGTTCAGCGTCCGCGAGGCGCCTGCCGCCGGCGCGGGCACCGGGTCGTCCGCCGGTCCTCCACTGGGCTGCATGTCCACCGCTTGGTCCGGCACCATCGTTGCTTACCTCCGAGCGTGGTCCGCGGGATCGGGTCCCGCCCTGCATCCCGCTGCGCTGAGGGACATTTCCGGTGCCTACACCCTCCCGGTCGCCGTCAGCGTCCCGGTTGATTGCCGGTTCCCGCCGATTAACCGCCGGTTGAGCGGCGCGGCTGCCCGGCCGCTGACCGCGCGCCGTCCCCCGCCAGCAGACCCTGCTTCCCTAACGCCAGCACGTCGCCGGTCACGTTCTCCGCGCGCGGTGTGTCAGCTCAGTGAACCGCCGCACCGAGACGGCCATCGGCTTTGGAAGAGGAGAAGCAGCATGCGAGTCCTGCTCGTGGGGGGCAGCGGCGCCATCGGCAGCCGGCTGGTGCCGCAACTGGCGGACCGGGGGCACGAGGTGATCGCCAGTTCCCGTTCCGCCGCCAAGGCCGAGCGGCTGCGCGAACTCGGCGCCGAGCCGATCGTGCTGGACGTGCTGGACGCCGCCGCGGTTCGCGCCGCGGTCGCCACGGCCCGGCCCGAGGCCATCGTGTACCAGGCGACCGCGCTGGCCAACTCCGGCTTCTCGCGCCGCCTGGACCGGACGTTCGCGCAGACCAACCGGCTGCGCACCGAGGGCACCGACAACCTGCTGGCCGCCGCGCGGGAGGCAGGCGTCGGCCGGTTCGTCGCGCAGAGCTTCGCCCCGTACCGCTACGTGCGTGCGGGCGGCCCGGTCAAGACCGAGGACGACCAGCTGGACGACAACCCGCCGCCGAGCGCGCGGCAGACGTTCGCCGCGATGAACCATGTCGACCAGGCGGTCACCGCGGCCGGCGGGATCGCGCTCCGCTACGGCGGCTTCTACGGCGACCCGGACGTCTTGGTCAAGGCGGTACGTAAGCGGCAGTATCCGATCGTCGGCGACGGCGCGGGGGTGCTGCCGTTCATTCACCTGCACGACGCCGCCGCGGCCACCGTGCTCGCCCTGGACCAGGCCGGCCCGGCCATCTACAACATCACCGACGACGAGTCCGCCGCGACCCGGGACTGGCTGCCGGTGCTCGCCGACGCGGTCGGCGCCAAGCCGCCGCGGCACGTGCCCACCTGGCTGGCCCGGCTGATCCTGGGTGACGCGCTGGCCATGATGACCCAGTCCCGGGGCGCCGCCAACGCCAAGGCCAGGAAGGAGCTCGGCTGGACGCTGCGCTACCCGAGCTGGCGCCAGGGCTTCCCCGCCGCGTACCGGCGCTGACTGCCTCGCGGCATGGGCGTGAGTTCGGTCGCGGCGGACGCCTCGTACCGTGCTACGTTGAGCGTGCTAGGGACCCCTTCCGCAGCGTCGGACGCGTCTGCCGTCGTCATGCGGAAGGACTGGCAACTCATGCCACGTCGTTATGGTCCCGGGCACTTCACTGAGGACCCTTACTCACAAGTCGTTTCGCCGCACGGCATTCCGGTGGATGATCTCGTCGCTGTCCTCCAGAAGGAGATCAGGCGCGGTCGCATCGACAACGCCGTGTTCGCCGCCTACGAGATGTTCACCACCTCGGCGGATGTCGCTCAGCACCTGTGGCGGCGCCTGCGGGTCATCGCGGTTGAAGACGTGGGGATGGGCCTGCCCCTCGGGCCTGTGCTGATCGACGTGCTGCACCGTAACTTCAATGCCACCCCGGGTGGGGACTGGATGATGGCGTGTCACGCCGTGCGCCTGCTCGCTTCTGCGCCCAAGGACCGCACCAGTTCCGAGCACGCCGATTGGGTCGCCGTGAAGGTCGCTCTCGGGGAAGCGCTGGTCGAGGTCCCGGACTACGCCCACTGCGTGCACACCCGCGCCGGCCAGGAGCTGGGGCGTGGCCTGATGCAGTGGTGGGACAACGGCGCTCAAGTGCGCGACGAACTGTCCTCAGCGGATCACCGCTACCGTGCGGAGCTGATCGAGATCCACCGCCGCGACGAAGCCGAGAACGGGACTACGTGACTGGCGCTCCTGGCCGGGCCGGCTGCGGCCCGGGCCCGAGCGCAGACAGCACGGGCCGCACGGCGTCGGTGACCGGCTTGAGTGCGCCGTCGGCGGGCAGCTCGCCGGCTCGGGGCGGGACGCCGGCGTCGATCGCGTCGGCGACGGCGGCTGAGCCGGCGGCAGGGTCTCCGGCAGGCCGAACGTGGCCACCAGCGCGGGGCCGCCACCGAACACCAGGATCCGGGCGATGCCCGCCTCGGTCACGGTGAGCACCCCGAGCCCGAACGCCAGGTAGGCCCCGTCCCCGCCCCGGTAGTAGGCGACCGCGGCCGGCTGCCCGTTGGCCGCGGTCGGGATCATCCCCCAGTCCCCGCCGGACCCGGACCGCTTCGGATTGCGTGCTCGGCATCGCCGTGCCCCTTCCTCTCGCGCCGGCGGTGTGTGTCCGCCGTCAGCTATGCAGACCAGCGGGCCGGGAAAAGGAATCGGGCCGGTCGCCGATCAGATCCACCTGCGGTACGGCGCCGACGCGGCCGCGACGGCGACCGGCTCGGCCACGGCCAGCGCGAGCGGATCCTCGTGCCCGGCTGATACTGGTAATCCGCTTAATTGTGGCGCGGCCCGGCGACTATTCGCCGGGCCGCGCCATTAGCGTCTTATCATAGTGCGTTTATCAGAGCAAGAAACTACTAAGTATGCTACAATATATCTGTCTTCCCGGGCAGAAAGCAATCATGGATATTCGGCACCAACGCATACTATTCCGGCTGGCAGACGCACTGGTAACGCTGGCGGCAGTCTTCCTTCTGCTCGATGCGATGCTGGGATTCACGAAGCACCACATAATAAACTCCGAGCAGTTGCAGGCCAGCGCCGAGCACGTCACCTCGACCAACCTGTCCACCTCGTGCATCGGCGGTGCCACCAACCAGCGCACGGTGCACGGCGTCACCCAGGTGGCGCCGCATGGGACGCCGTTCAGCGCTTACCAGGTGACGCTGACCAATATCGGAAACCGGATCATCACGATTTATGACCTGACCGTCGAGCTGCGCGATTACATGAACAGCGTGTACGCGCAGCAGCAGGCCACCGATCTGGGCAATGGTTCCGGCATAACGCTCAACCTCGGCCAGTCGCGCACAATTGTCGAAACGACCGGGCTTAAGCAGCCGGTCGCTTCCTGCCAGGTGCTCGGCTGGTAACCCTAACCTCGATCTTTCGCGATCGCTCAGGAGTCGGCGATGCGGCGCTGGCTGATCTCGATCAGGTGCGGCTTGTCGGATGAGAGCCCGTCCTTGACGGCGCGGGTGAGGTCGGAGGGCGTCTTCACCCGCTCGGACTGGACTCCGTAGAGGCGGCGATCCCGGGGATGTCCATGCCGGGCGCGGCCGGATCGTGTAATTCAGCTCAGCTTCGCGGCTGCCGATTTCCGGCGGCAACCGGATCCTGGCCGCCGCCCAGTCTGCCGCCCGGCCGGTGTCTACCTAGCCGGAGCCTGAGCGACGTCACCAGGGAAGGAGCGCGCTGGCCATGACTGATCACCCGACGGCCGGTCCCGGTCCTGGCGGTCAGCGCCGTGCTGACGGCCGGCTGCGCGGCCGCATCGATACCGTGGCTGGTGCGGGCCGCCGGCCCCAGGCCGGGGCGGCGCGACCCGGCGGCGGCCGGGCAGGCCGCGATGAGCGTGGGCATGGCGGCGATGCTGATCGTCATGCTGTGATCCACGACCCACAGCGAAGGAGAAGCCAGATGGTGCAGCACAAGACCGCTACCCGCGAGGAGTGGCTGGCCGCCCGCAACGAGCTGCTCGCGGCGGAGAAAGAGCTGACCCGGCGCGGCGACCAGCTCGCCGCCGAGCGGCGCAACCTGCCGTGGGTGGCGGTCGGGAAGGAATACCGGTTCGACACCGAGCGCGGGCCCAGGACGCTGGCCGAGCTGTTCGACGGGCGCTCGCAGCTGCTCGTGTACCACTTCATGTTCGGGCCGGCCTACGCGGCGGGCTGTCCGGTCTGCTCCTCGGCGGCGGACACGTTCACCGGCGCCGTCCCCCACCTCAACGCGCGCGACGTGACGTTCACCTGCATCTCGCGGGCGCCGCTGGACAAGCTCCAGGGCTACCGGCAGCGGATGGGCTGGACCTTCCCGTGGGCCTCCTCTTACGGCAGCGACTACAACTTCGACCTGGACATCTCCCGCCCGGAGGAGGTAACCAGGGACGCCCTGGCCGGCGGCGTCCCCCCGGTCGTCAGCAAGCTGGCGGCGGACTGCGGCACCGAGCCCGCGGCCTACCTCTCGGAGATGCCGGTGATGAGCAGCTACGCGCTGGACGACGGGACCGTCTACCTGACCTACTCGACGAGCGCGCGCGGGCTGGAGTTCATGATGGGCTACTACGGCTTCCTCGACCGCGCCCCGCTCGGCCGCGCCGAAGGCGACCCGCCCGAGATGTGGGTGCGCCGCCACGACGAGTACCCTCCGGGTCTTCTACCCTGAGCGTGTGGACGAGATCACGATTGGCGCTCGGCTGCGCACGCTGCGCCGCTGGCGGGGCAAGACCCAGGTCGAACTGGCCGGGCTGGCTGGGCTGTCCCCGTCGTTCATCTCGATGGTGGAAAACGGGCAGCGGTCGCTGGACCGCCGGTCGTACATCGCGGCCGTGGCCAGCGCGCTGCGGGTGTCCGAGACCGACCTGGTCGGCGGCCCGCACCTGAGCCCCGACCGGCAGCAGGCCGACCCGCACGCCACCATCCCCGCGTTACGCGAAGCCCTCCAGAACCAATAAGCTCAACGCCCCCGTCGTGAACCGGGCCCGCCCGCTCGGGGAACTGGCCCGGCTGGTCGATGAACGGATCGAGCCGCTGCGAGCGAGCGGCAGACTTCGCCGCAACTGCTGGTCCGTTGCTTCCCGATGTGCTCGATGAGCTGCACTGGCATACCGCCCAGCCCAGCGACGAGCCGTCCCATCGGCTGGCCTTGGAAACCACTGATCGAGGCTTGCATCGCGGCCGGGCTGACCGCGCAAGAATCTCGGATACCTGGATCTTGGCCACATTTCGGCGCTGCGAGCGGAAGAGGCGGCCGAGTTGCTGGACGATCCGGTGCAGCGGAGCAAGGCCGACTTTCCTGCGGTTGTGTGCGTTCCCCCGCGAGCGATCCTGGGAGCGTCGGCTCTCTACCGCCGAGTCAGCCGCCGAGGCCCTAGAACCGCACGTGCGTACTCCGCTAGGCCTGCACGTCCTGGGCATCCTCACGCTGCACGCCGCACTGGGCTGCGGCGGTCGTGCAGCGACCGCAGGTCGTCAGCCACTGGCTCGGCGAAGCGGGCGTACTGGCCGACCGGGTGCCCGATGACGTCGCCGGCAACTGGCAGTCCTTCTCCACCACTAACGTTGGGCTCTGGAACGTCGCCATCGCCGTTGAGCGCGGTGAGGGCGGCGGCACGGTCATGGAACTGGCCCAGGCGGTGAACCAGTCGAAGATCACTTACCGCAGCCGGAAGGCGTTCTTCCTGGCCGACGTGGGGCGAGGGCTGGCGCGCGAACACCAGATGCGCGAGCAGGCGATTCGCTGGCTGCGCCGGGCCGAAGAGGCTGGACCGCAACTCATCCGCAACCATCCGCCAACCCGGGAGGCCGTCGCCTACCTGCTGAACCGGGCCAGGTCCGACGCGGGTGGGCGGGAGTTGCGCGGGATGGCGGCGCGGATGGGTGTGACACCCTGACTGACTGTTCACTCTCTGGAGTCATCCGCTTCACATTTGTGAAGTTACGGGCGGGGGTCGCTCCTAATTTCCTCTGCCCATGGACTCCGGATCGGACGAGCAATTAGCCCATCTCCGCCGCCTAGCCGACGCGCTCGGTCGCCACGGGCTCACCGCCGAGCTGGGCGACGCAACCAATAATCCTTCGCTCCGGGCCGCCAACCCGGAGATCCCGCGGCTGACCGAACGGGTGCTGTGCGCCCAGGCGGCCGACGGGTCCTGGTGCTACTGGTGGCCCTGGGGGCAGCCGATCGGCTCGGTAGCCGACGTGAGCCAGGTCGTCACCAAGATCGCGGCCGTGCTCCGCTCGGTCGAGGGGGGCTCGTGACCGGGCTGGGCGGCACCGGGCGGCTGGCCGACGACCTCTACCTGCTGGCCCACCACGAGACGACCGGCAAACCCCATCTCCAGCCCCGGGCGGCCGGCCTGGGGCTGGCCGGCGCGTTACTGGCCGAACTGATGCTGGCCGGCCGCATCCGCTGCTGGCGGGGCCTGATCCTCCCGGCCGGCGGTGGCCCGCCCGCCGACGACCTGAGCCAGCAGATGCTGAGCCTGGTGGCCAGCGAGCGCGCGCACCGGCCGCACCGGGACTGGCTGCTGTACCTGTCCCGGACCGCGACCGGAGAGGTGGCGTTACGGCTGGCCCGCGCGGGCTACCTCACCCCGGCCCGTGGGCGGCGCTTCGGCCCCGGGGCCCGGTGGGTCCCGGTCGATCCGGACAGCGCGTTCGCCCCGCTGGTCCGGGTGAAGTCGGCGCTGCACTCCCCCGGGCTGGATGCCCAGCACACCACGCTGGCCGCGCTGGCCGCGGCCAGCGGGCTGAGCCACCACTTAGCCGGGTACCTGCCGCCGCACGCCCAGCGCCGGCTCAGCGAAACAGCCAGCGGCTCGATCCCGGCCTGCGCGAACTGATCGCGCAGACCCAGGCCGCCGTGGACAGCGCCCTGCTCTCGCACCGCGTGTAGCAGCCAACCCCCGTACCGCCCAGGAGATCTCTCATGCCCAGAACGCAGTCCCCAGGAAGCACCGTGTCCCGCGCGCTGGCCCGGGACCGGCTCGGCGTGTCCGCCGTGCTGTTCTTCGTGCTGGCCGGCGTCGCCCCGCTGACCGTGGCGGCCGGGGTCATCCCGACCGCCTACCAGACGACCGGGTTGACCGGCATCCCGGCCGCGTTCGTCGTAGTCGCGGCCATCCTGGCCTTGTTCGCCACCGGCTACGTGGCGATGACCAGGCACATCACCAACAGCGGGGCGTTCTATGCCTTCGTCTCCCGCGGCCTGGGCCGCGTCGTGGGGGTCGCCGCCGCGCTGGTCGCGCTGCTCGCCTACAGCTTCCTGCAGGTCGGGCTGTACGGCGCGTTCGGGCCGGCCGCGGCCAGCCAGGCCGCCGCCGACCTGCACCGGCAGACACCGTGGTGGGCCTGGGCGCTCGGCGCCTGGGCGGTCATCACGCTGCTCGGCCTGCTCCGGGTGGACATCACCGGGCGCGTGCTGGGCGTGCTGCTGTGCGCCGAGATCGCGGTCATCCTGGCCGAAACCGGCGCCGGGCTGGCCCATCCGGCGGGCGGCCAGGCTCAGCTTCGCCACCTTGTCCCCGGCCGCGCTCACCTCGGCCGGGTTCGGCACGTTCGGCGTGCTGGCCGTCGTGGCGGTGCTCGGCTTCGTCGGCTTCGAGCAGGCCCCGGTGCTGGCCGAGGAAGCCCGCAACGCACGGCGCACCGTACCCGTCGCCACCTATGTAGCTCTGGGCCTGATCGCCGTGGTCTACGCGGGAGTGAGCTGGGCCATGGCCGCGCGGGCCGGCACCGCTCACGTGGTGGCCGTGGCGGGCCGGCTGGGCCCGGGCCTGCTGTTCGGCCTCGGGGCCAGCCGGGGGCTGGCCGACGCCGCCCAATGGCTGTTCCTGACCTCGCTGTTCGCCGCCGCGCTGGCCTTCCACAACGCGGTCTGGCGGTATGCGTACGCGCTCGGCCGGGAGAACGTGCTGCCCGCGGCGTTCGGCCGGACCGGCGGCAACAACATCCCGAAGGCGGCCTCGCTGGCCCAGAGCGCCTGCGGCCTGGCCGTCATCGCGGTGTACGCGGTGGCCGGCTGGAATCCGATGACCCGGCTGTTCTTCTGGCTCGGCACCACCGGCGGGTTCGGCATCCTGGTCCTGCTCGCGCTGACCGCCGTCGCGGTGGTGGCGTTCTTCGCCCGGGACCACCGGGGCGAGAACGCCTGGCGCCGGCTGGTCGCCCCCGCGCTGGCCGCCGTGTTACTGGCCGGCATCGTCGTGCTGGCCATGCTCCACTACGGCACGCTGCTCGGCGTCCCGGCAGGCGCGCCCGCCGCCTGGGCGCTGCCGGCCAGCTATGCGGTGATCGGCGTGCTCGGGTTGGCCTGGGGGCTGCTGCTGAAGCTCCGCCGGCCACGCACCTACGCGGCGATCGGGCTCGGTGCGTACGCCGTCACCGGCCAACTCGCCCCGTCCGCCGACCGGGCCGCGTCGTGACCGCCCGGACGGCCTGCGCCGCCCCGGGTCATGCCAGCCAGCCCGGCCGATCTGGACGTGCTCGGCCAGGTCATCGCGGACGCCTTCCAGGATCTGCCGCAATCCCACTGGCTGATCGCCGACGCGGACATGAGGCGCCAGATCCTGCCCGGCTACTTCCGGCTGCTGGCCGAGCACGCCCTGGCCAGCGGCGTGCTGCACACCACCCCGGACCGCTCCGCCGCCGCGCTGTGGCTCCCGGCCGGCCCCGGCCCAGCCCAGCCCGCGGGCTTCGCCACCCGGCTGGCCGCCGTCACCGGCCGGTGGGCGGACCGGTTCGCCGCGTTCGAGGCGGCGCTGGACCGGCACCACCCGCCCGGTCCGCCCCACCACCACCTGGCCATCCTGGCCGTGCAGCCGGGCCAGCAGGGCCAGGGCACCGGCACCGCCCTGCTCCGCGCGTACCACGACCAGCTGGACCGCGACAAACAGCCCGCCTACCTGGAAGCGGCCGAGTGGCGCACCCGGCAGTTCTACCGGCGGCACGGCTACCTGCCCAGCGGCCTGTTCTACCTGCCCGACGCCGGTCCAGCCATGTGGCCGATGTGGCGCCCACCCCGGCCGGCCTCGCCCGGCTAGCCGGTTACGATGAAAGGGCCGACGCAAGGAGCCGACGACCATGACTCGGGCCGTGCACATCCCCTACACCGTGGAGCAGGACGAAGACGGTGTGTGGTGCGCCCACGCGCAGTTGCGTCCTGGCGTGGGCGCGAACGGTGAAGGTGGTACCCGCGAGGCTGCCGTGGCTGACCTGCGCGAGGCGCTTGAGGGGCTGATCGCCGAGTTTGGCGCACCGCAGGAACTCACGCTCACGGTTGACGTGGCCTGATGCCGCCCGTCCCATCCCTGCCCGGCGAGCGGATCGTCCGGGCATTAGAGAGAGCCAGTTTCAAGGTGGCCCGCGTAAGAGGCAGCCACCACATCATGCGCCACCCTGATGGGCGTGGCACGACGGTCCCGGTACACCAGGGCCGCGATGTCGCCAAAGGAACGCTCCGCGGGATCCTCTCCGATGTCGGGATGAGCATGGAAGAACTGCAGCGGCTTCTGTGAGATACGAACGCGCCTTACTCACCTAGCCTTAACCTCACGGCACGGTCAACCTCCGTTAAGTCCAGCTCAACCGAGCTAACCCGGTGATTTGGGCGGCCGCCAGGGTAGGGCGTACGTAGAGCTTCAGGAGGGAATTCCCATGGCATCCACGACCGACGTTGTGACCGGCGCGGACCTGGCCACGGTCGGCGAACTGGCCCAGCAACTGCGGGTCGACTCGATCCGGTCCAGCACCTCGGCCGGGTCGGGCCACCCGACCTCGAGCATGTCCGCCGCGGACCTGCTCGCCGTGCTGCTCGCCCGCCACCTGCGCTATGACTGGGATCAGCCGGCCAACCCGGCCAACGACCATCTGATCTTCTCCAAGGGGCACGCGTCCCCGCTGCTGTACTCGGTGTACAAGGCGGCCGGGGTGGTGTCCGATGAGGAGCTGATGACCGGTTACCGCCAGTTCGGGTCACCGCTGGAGGGGCATCCCACCCCGGTGCTGCCCTGGGTGGACGTGGCCACCGGCTCGCTCGGCCAGGGCCTGCCCGACGCGGTCGGCGTCGCCCTGGCGGGCAAGTACCTGGACCGGGCGGACTACCGCGTGTGGGTGCTCTGCGGTGACAGTGAGCTGGCCGAGGGCTCGATCTGGGAGGCCCTCGACAAGGCGTCGTACTACAAGCTGGGCAACCTGATCGCGTTGGTCGACGTCAACCGGCTCGGCCAGCGCGGCCCGACCGAGCTGTCCTGGGACCTGGACGCGTACACCCGCCGGATGGAGGCGTTCGGGGCCCGGGTGTTCGCCATCGACGGCCATGACGTGGCCGCTATCGACCAGGCCCTGGCCCAGGCCGGCAGCCTGGCCGCGGACCAGCCGCTGGTCATCCTGGCCCGGACCAAGAAGGGCCGCGGGTTCTCCGAGGTCGAGGACCGCGAGGGCTGGCACGGCAAGCCGCTGCCGCCGGCCATGGCCGAACGGGCCATCGAGGAACTCGGCGGCGAACGCGGGCTGACCGTGCGCGGCCCGCTGCCCCGGCCGGACGCCACGGCCCGGCCCGTGGCCCGCGAGGCCGGAAAGGTGACGCTGCCCACGTACCGGGTCGGGGACAAGGTCGCCACCCGCAAGGCCTACGGCCAGACGCTGGCCGCGCTCGGCGCCCGGCCGGACGTGGTGGCCATGGACGGCGAGGTGAGCAACTCGACCTACGCGGACGAGTTCGCCCAGGCGTACCCGGAGCGGTATTTCGAGATGTTCATCGCCGAGCAGCAGCTCGTCGCGGCCGCGGTCGGCTTCAGCGTGCGCGGCTACCGGCCGTTCGCGTCCACGTTCGCCGCGTTCTTCACCCGCGCCTACGACTTCATCCGGATGGCCGCGATCTCCATGGCCAACATCAGCCTGTCCGGTTCGCACGCCGGCGTGGAGATCGGCGCGGACGGCCCGTCCCAGATGGCCCTGGAGGACCTGGCCATGCTGCGCGCCGTACACGGCTCGACCGTGCTGTATCCCAG
The DNA here is from genome assembly GCA_963717125.1 of uncultured Actinomycetes bacterium. Lineage (GTDB taxonomy): Bacteria > Actinomycetota > Actinomycetes > Streptosporangiales > Streptosporangiaceae > RYN-230. The sequence goes on along the minus strand of CAVQVG010000006.1, from coordinate 105,168 downwards.
CGACGCCACCAGCGCCGCCGCGCTGGTCGCGGCCATGGCCGACCGGGCTGGCATCAGCTACGTGCGCACCACCCGCGGCGCCTACCCGGTGCTGTACGACTCCGGGGAGACGTTCCCCATCGGCGGGTCCAAGGTGCTCCGCTCGTCACCGGATGACCGGGTCACCCTCATCGGCGCTGGGGTCACCCTGCACGCTTGCCTGGCCGCGGCCGACGAACTGGCGGCGGAGGGCATCAGCGCGCGGGTCATCGACACGTACTCGGTCAAGCCCATCGACACCGCGACGCTGGCCGCGGCGGCCGCCGCCACCGGTGGCCGGCTGGTCATCGCCGAAGACCATCACCCGGAAGGCGGGCTCGGCGCCGCGGTCCTGGACGCGCTGACCAGCACCGGCCGGGTCGAACTGAGCGTCGCCCACCTCGCGGTGCGCGAGATGCCGGGTTCGGGCACCAGCGCGGAACTGCTCGACGCGGCCGGCCTCAGCGCCGGCCACATCGCCAGCGCCGCCCGGACCCTGGCCGAATCATGACGGGTTCTCATAACTGACGGTCAGCTCGCCGCCGGTGTAGCCGACCCGGATCACCGCGCCGTCGCGGATCTCACCGGTCAGCAGCGCGCGCCCGATCCGGGTCTCCACCTCGCGGGCGATGAACCGGCGCAGCGGGCGCGCGCCGTACACCGGGTCGAAGCCCTGCTCGGCGATGAACCGCCGGGCCTCCTCGGACACATCCAGCTGCATCTGCCGGTCAGCCAGCCGGGCCCGCACATCGTCCAGCATGAGGTCCACGATGCGCTCGATCTCCGCTTCGGTGAGCGGCTTGAACAGCACGATGTCGTCCAGCCGGTTGAGGAACTCGGGCCGGAAGTGGGCGCGCATCTCGGCCAGCACCAGCTCCCGCGCGTCGGGCTTGATCTCGCCGCCGGACACCGCGTCCTGCATCAGGTACTGCGAGCCGATGTTGGAGGTCATGATGATGACCGTGTTACGGAAGTCAACCGTGCGGCCCTGTGCGTCGGTGAGCCGCCCGTCGTCGAGCACCTGCAGCAGCGTGTTGAACACGTCGGGATGGGCCTTCTCCACCTCGTCGAACAGCACCACCGAGTACGGCTTCCGGCGCACCGCCTCGGTCAGCTGGCCCCCTTCCTCGTAGCCGACGTAGCCCGGCGGCGCGCCGACCAGGCGGCTGACCGTGTGCCGTTCCTGGTACTCGCTCATGTCGATGCGGACCATGTTCTCCTCGGTGTCGAACAGGGCCACGGCCAGCGACTTGGCCAGCTCGGTCTTGCCCACCCCGGTCGGGCCGAGGAAGATGAACGACCCGATCGGCCGGCGCGGATCCTTGATGCCGGACCGCGCCCGGATGATCGCGTCCGCGACCAGCTGGACGGCCTCGTCCTGGCCCACCACCCGCTCGTGCAGGATCTGGTCCAGCCGGAGCAGCTTCTCCCGCTCGCCCTCCTCGAGGCGGCTGACCGGGATGCCGGTCCACCGGGACACGATGGCCGCGATCTCGTCTTCGGTAACCACCTCCCGCAGCAGCCGGGCACCGCCCTGCCGGGACGCCAGCTGCTCCTCCTCGCCGCGCAGCCGCCGCTCCAGGTCGGGCAGCCGGCCCATGCGCAGCTCGGCGGCGGCGCTCAGGTCGTAGTTGCGCTCGGCCAGCTCGGCCTGCTGGCGGACCTGTTCGATCTCCTCGCGGAGCGCCTGGATCCGGCGCAGCGCCTGCCGCTCGGACTCCCACTGCGCGCGCAGCGAGTCGGCCTGGGCGCGCAGATCGGCCAGCTCCTTGCGGAGGTCGTCGAGCCGCGACTTGCTGGCCGGGTCGCTCTCCTTGGCCAGCGCGGCCTCCTCGATCTCCAGCCGGATCACCCGGCGGGTCAGCTCGTCCAGCTCCGCCGGCATGGAGTCGATCTCGGTGCGGATCATCGCGCCGGCCTCGTCGACCAGGTCGATGGCCTTGTCCGGCAGGAACCGGTCCGAGATGTACCGGTGGCTGAGGGTGACCGCGGCGACCAGCGCGCTGTCGGCGATCTTCACGCCGTGGAACACCTCGAGCCGCTCGCGCAGGCCACGCAGGATCGAGATGGCGTCCTCCTCGGACGGCTCGTCCACCATGACCGGCTGGAACCGGCGCTCCAGGGCGGCGTCCTTCTCGATCCGCTTGCGGTACTCGTCCAGCGTGGTCGCACCGATCATGTGCAGCTCGCCGCGGGCCAGCATCGGCTTGAGCATGTTGCCCGCGTCCATGGCCCCCTCGGCCGCACCGGCGCCCACCACGTTGTGCAGCTCGTCCACGAACAGCAGGATGCGGCCCTCCGCCGCGCGCACCTCGCTGAGCACGGCCTGCAGCCGCTCCTCGAACTCGCCCCGGTACTTCGCACCGGCCACCAGGGCGCTCATGTCCAGGGCGAAGATGGTCCGGTCGCGCAGCCCCTCCGGAACGTCGCCTCGGGTAATGCGCTGGGCCAGGCCCTCGACGATGGCGGTCTTGCCGACGCCGGGGTCGCCGATCAGCACCGGGTTGTTCTTGGTCTTCCTGGACAGGATCTGGATGACCCGCCTGATCTCGGCGTCCCGGCCGATGACGGGGTCGAGCCGGCCGCTGGCCGCGGCGGCCACCAGGTCGGTGCCGTACTTGGCCAGGGCCTCGTAGGCGACCTCCGGCATGGCCGAGGTGACCCGCTGGTTGCCGCGGATCTTGGTGAGCGCCGCCAGGAACCGGTCCCTGGTCACCCCCTCTTGCTGGAGCAGGCGGCCGGCCGCGGTGGCCGGGCCTTCGGCGAGCAGCGCCAGCAGCAGGTGCTCGACCGAGACGTACTCGTCCTTCAGCCGGCCTGCCTCCTGCTCGGCCGTGTCCAGCAGCCGGGACAGCCGCTGAGTGACCATGATCTGCCCGGGGCTCGCCCCCGGGCCGCTGACCCGGGGGCGCCGGGCCAGCTCGGCTTCCAGTTCCCGGCGCAGCCGGTCCGGATCCGCGCCGGCCTGGCTGAGCAGCCGGGGCGCGATGCCCTCGGCCTGATCGAGCAGGGCCAGCAGCAGGTGCTCGCCGTCCACTTCGGTGTGGCCGAAGCGGAGCGCCTTGGTCTGCGCGTCGTGCAGCGCTTCCTGCGACTTCTGCGTCAGGTGATTCGGGTCCACGTTCACCGTCCTGGCCATTGGGAGCCCCGCAGGGCTGCTTCGAGTACCGCGATCCGGTCGAGCAGATCGGTGACGAGCGCGACGGCCGCGTAGTTGAGCCCGAAGCCGGCCCGGAGCCGCTGCATCCGGGCCACCACGGCCAGCTGGCTGCGGGAGAACCGCAGCTCGCCGGCCGGGCCGCGGCTGGCCTCGACGATGCCGAGGGCGACCAGCCGGCGGATCAGGTCGGGATGCAGGCCGCTCAGCACGGCGAACTCGTCCAGGTTCAGCCGCGCGGCGCGGACCATGGCGTAGTTCACCGCTGCCGCCTCGGATCGAAGTCGGATTCGGCGGCCAGCTCCTCGAACAGCCGCCGCTCGGCCCGGGACAGCCGGGGCGGCACCATGATCTTCGCCTCGGCGAACAGGTCCCCCGGCTTGCCTTTCGGGTTGGGCAGGCCACGGCCGCGCAACCGGAGCCGCCGGCCGGTCGATGTGCCCGCGGGCACCTTGACTTTGGCCTCGCCGCCGGGGGTGTCCACCGCGACCGAGGTGCCCAGCGCGGCTTCCCAGGGCGCGAGCAGCAGGTTGACGTAGAGGTCCCGGCCGGCCAGCCGGTACCTGGGGTGCGCGGCGATCCGCACGACGAGGTACAGGTCGCCGCTGGGCGCCCCGTCGCTGCCCTGGCCGCCCTGGCCGCCCAGCCTGATCCGCTGCCCGTCGGTCACCCCAGCGGGCACGTTGACCTCCAGGGTGCGCTGGGTGCCGCCGCCGGTCAGCGTCACCGTGCGGCGGGTGCCGTGGTAGGCCTCTTCCACGCTGAGCTCGAGCTCGGCCTCCTGGTCGGCGCCCCGGATCGGGCCCCAGCCCCGGCCGGGCCGGCCGCCGAAGAACCCGCCGAGCAGATCCTCCAGGTCGATGTCGCCGCCGCCGAAGGAGAACCCGCCGCTCCCTCCGCCGCCGGCCCCGCCGGGCCGGCCACCGGCCCGCGCACCGGACCCGGCGCCCGCCCCGGCGCGGGCCCGGCTGCGCCGCCAGGTCTCCGGGTCCACGTCCTCGGGGACCTGACGGAAGTCGGGCCCGAACGCGTCGTAGCGCCGCCGGGTCTGCGGATCGGACAGCACGTCGTAGGCCTCCGAGACCTCCTTGAAGCGCTCCTCCGCCGCCGGATCGTGGTTCACGTCCGGGTGATACTGGCGGGCCAGCCCGCGGTAGGCCCGCTGGATGTCGTCCTGGCTGGCGTCCCGCGGCACGCCCAGGATCTGGTAGAAGTCCGGGTCGTCAGCCATCAGCCCGACCTGGCCACCACCACCTGCGCGGGCCGCAGCTGATGGTCCCCTTCGCCGTAGCCGGGCCGGACGACCTCCAGCACCGAGCCGTCCGCCGCCGCCGGGTCCGGCCGCGACGCGACCGCTTCGTGCCGGGCCGGGTCGAACATGGCGCCGCGGTCATCCCGGCGCGGGAAGCCGAGCCGGGCCAGCACCCCGAGGGCCTGTTCCCAGATTGCCCGGACGCCGTCCACGATGGCGCCCGGGTCCGACGTGGCGTAGGCCAGCGCCCGCTCCAAGTTGTCGATGACCGGCAGCCATTCCCGGGCCACCGCGGCCCTGGTCTCCTGCTCGGCCCGGCTGACCTGGCTGGCGCACCGCTTGCGCAGGTTGTCCAGGTCAGCCACCGCGCGCAGGCGCAGGTCCTCCAGCTCCGCGATCCGGTTCAGCAGATCAGGGATCGCGGTGCCGGCCTCCGCGCCGTCCAGCGGACCGGGCTCCTCCGGTGACTGGCCCAGTGGCCCGGCGGCCTCGGGAGGACCCGCCGGGGCGGCGGCCGGATCGAGCCGGGCGTCGCCGCTGCCTGCCCTGTCCGTCATGGGCCAGCTCAATCCTGCGAGGTGAACTCGGCGTCGATCACATCATCGTCGCTGGGCGGCGGGACTTCCGGCTCCGTCTCCGGCGGCGGGCCGGACGGCGGCGCGGCCAGGATCTCGTAGACCTGGCGCAGCTCCGCGGTGAGCGGGCGCACCCGGTCCAGCGGCGCCTCATCCTTCAGCGCCTGCCGGGCCTCGGCGACCACGTTCTCCGCCCGGGCCTTCTCGTGCACCGGCAGCGAGTCGCCGCGCTCACCGAGCACCCGCTCGACCTGGTAGGCGGCGCTGTCCAGCTCGTTGCGGGCATCGGTCAGCTCGCGCACCCGCCGGTCCTCGTCCCGGTGCCGCTCGGCATCGGCGATCATCCGCTCCACCTCGGACTGGTCCAGGTTGGAGCTCTCGCTGATGGTGATCCGCTGCTCGGCCCCGGTGTCTTTGTCCCGGGCCGAGACGTTCAGAATCCCGTTCGCGTCGATGTCGAACGTGACCTCGATCTGCGGGCCGCCCCGCGGCGCGGGCCTGATGTTCTCCAGCCGGAACCGGCCCAGCACCCGGTTGTCGGCGGCGCGCTCCCGCTCCCCCTGCAGGATCACCACGTTGACCGCGGACTGGTTGTCCTCGGCGGTGCTGAACACCTCGGTGCGCCGGGCCGGGATCGTAGTGTTGCGCTCGATCACCTTGGTCATCACCCCGCCCAGGGTCTCGATGCCCAGGGACAGCGGCGTGACGTCCAGCAGCAGCACGTCCTTGACGTCGCCCTTGAGCACCGCGGCCTGCACGGCCGCGCCGAGCGCCACGACCTCGTCCGGGTTGACGGTCATGTTCGGGTCCTTGCCGCCGGTCAGCCGGCGGACCAGGTTCTGCACGGCCGGGATGCGGGTCGAGCCGCCGACCAGGATCACCTCGTCGATGTCGCTGTCGGTCAGCTTGGCGTCGGCCAGGGCCTGCTTGACCGGCCCTATCGTGCGCTCCACCAGATCGTGCGTGATCTCGTCGAACGTGGAGCGCATCAGCGTCGTGTTGAGGTGCTTGGGCCCGGACGCGTCGGCCGTGATGAACGGCAGGCTGATCGTGGTCTGGCTGACCGAGGACAGTTCGACCTTCGCCTTCTCGGCCGCCTCGAACAGCCGCTGCAGGGCCTGCGGGTCGGTGCGCAGATCGATGCCGTTGTCCCGCTGGAACTGATCGGCCAGGTAGTCCACGATGCGCCGGTCGAAGTCATCGCCGCCCAGGTGGGTATCGCCGGCGGTGGCCCGGACCTCGACCACGCCGTCGCCGATGTCCAGCACGCTCACGTCGAACGTGCCGCCGCCCAGGTCGAAGACCAGCACGGTCTCGCTGCCCTTCTTGTCCAGGCCGTAGGCCAGCGCCGCGGCGGTCGGCTCGTTGATGATCCGCAGCACCTCCAGCCCGGCGATCCGGCCGGCATCCTTGGTCGCCTGGCGCTGCGCGTCGTTGAAGTACGCCGGGACCGTGATGACGGCCTCGGTGACCCGCTCGCCGAGGAACTTCGACGCGTCCTCGGCCAGCTTGCGGAGGACCAGGGCGGAGATCTCCTCGGGCGCGTACAGCCTGCCCTGGATCTTGAACCGCACCGCGCCGTCCGGGCCGGGCACCACGTCGAACGAGACCGCGTTCAGCTCGCTGGTGACCTCGTCGTAGCGCCGCCCGATGAACCGCTTCGCCGAGTAGATGGTGCCCTTCGGGTTCAGGATCGCCTGCCGCCGGGCGAGCTGGCCCACCAGGCGATCACCCTGCGGCGTGAACGCCACCACCGAGGGAGTCGTCCGCGATCCCTCAGCATTGGGTATCACTGTTGGCTTGCCCGCCTCGGTCGCCGCGATCACGGAGTTCGTCGTGCCGAGATCGATGCCGACTGCAACGGCCATGGTTTACCTCCCAGATGACGGATCTGTGCCCACCCTCGCCGCCGCACGGGACCGGATACATCGTCAAGACAGTTAGTCCTGCCGCCGGTCAGCCCCGGCAGCGTCCGGGTTAGGATCAAGGAAGCCCTCAAGCCGTGGGAGTAGACATGCGGGCGATCGTGGTGCGCCAGCTCGGCGGTCCCGACGTGCTCCAGCCCGGCCAGTGGGACCGGCCCACCCCCGGCCCCGGCGAGCTGCTGGTCCGGGTGCTGGCCGCCGGGGTCGGGCCCTGGGACGCCGAGCTGCGCCGTGGCGGCTGGTCCGGGGCGCTGCCCTACATCCCCGGTGGCGAGTTCGCCGGCCTGGTCGTGGGTGACGAGGGCACTGACGCCGGCTTCGATGACGGCACCCCGGTGTACGGGTACCCCGGGCTGACCGGCTGCTACGCCGAATACGTGCGCTGCCCGGTGGAACAGCTCGCCCCCATCCCGGTCGGGCTGACCGCGGTCGAGGCGGCCGCCGTGCCGATCGACGCGCTGACCGCCGAACGCGGCCTGACCGACATCCTGCACGTCGCGGCCGGGGAGCAGATCCTGATCACGGCGGCCGCGGGCGGGCTGGGCCATTTCGCGGTGCAGATCGCCCGGAAGCTGGGCGCCGTCGTGGTCGGCACGGCCAGCCCGCAGCACCATGAGTTCGTGCACCGGCTCGGCGCGGCCGTGGTCGTCGATCACACCGACCCCAGCTGGCCTGACCAGGTCCGCAAGGTGACCGACGGCGGTCCGCGGCAGGTGCTGGCCTGCGCCGCGCCGACGCTGGACGGCGCGGCCCGGGCCGCCCGCCCCGGGGCGGCGATCGCCACCCCGGTGCACGCGCCGCTGCCGGACGCCGGGCAGGTGCGCTGGCAGCGCTACGACGGCGTGCCGAGCGGCAGCGGCCTGATCCGGATGGCGCCCTGGTTCGACGACGGCGACCTGTCCGTCCACCTGTCGGCCCGGTACTACTGGCAGGACGCACCGGCCGCGCACCAGGTGGTGGAACAGGGGCACACCCGGGGCAAGCTCGTGCTGATCGTGGACGACGATCTGGCCGCCGCGGCCGGCGTGTGACCGGAATTCCGGGCCCCGGCCAATCTGCCTGATCGTCAGAACTACACATCTTGACGAAGCCCCAGGTCGCCGTTTCGGCCAGGCTCGGCACTAATGCCGGGCCTGAGCAGAGGAGGCGCAGTCATGACTATCTCGCCCGCGCGCGCCGCGCGGGCGCAGCCCGCCGAGCTGACCGGTGCGCAGCTGCGTGGTCTGGTGTTCAGCCCGCTGGCCGGTTGCGCCTATGCCGGCTTGGACCCAGACGACTGGTTTCCCGTTTCCGCCGGAATCTCCCGGGCGCGCGCCGAAGCCGTCCGGGCCCTCGCCGTCTGCGCGGTCTGCCCGGTGCGCGCCGAGTGCCTGGAACTATCGCTGCGCCATTGGCCAGGCGTGGGCCAGTACGGCATCTGGGGCGGCCTGGTCGAAGCGGAACGTGACCTGCTCCGCCGGGAATGGCGCAATGGCATGCCGGTGACGGCGCCGCTCCCCCGGGAAAATCGCAACGCCATGACGCAGGTTCTTTATCACGAGCACATTACCGAGTCTTTAAAATTGAGCAGGACATGACCGGCCGGGTAACCAGCCGAGAAGCGGACGCGCTCGCCCCCGGAGGCCCGGATGCCTTACCGGGCCTCCGCTGGGGAGATGATCAGCGGCTATGACCGGGCCACCACCCAGCTGGGGCCGCGGCTGCGCCAGGCCCTGGTCGCGTCCATGGCCGAAGGCCTCTTCGTCTGTGACGAACGCGGGACGATCACCGATGTCAACGACGCGTTCGGTACGGTCACCGGGTACGGCCCGGGTGGCCTGCCTTACGCCGAGCCGTACCCGTGGACGGTCAACGCCGCCGCGGAGCCGGATCTCGCGCACCTGTACGGCCGGGTGCACACCGAGGCGCTGGCCGCCGAGCATGGCCGGTACACCGTGCCGATCCGGCACCGCGACGGGCGGCAGCTGTGGGTGGCCAGCACGGTACGCGCCATCCCCGGCTGGGGCCGGTCCGGCCGGGCCCTGATCGGCACCCTGCGCGACGTGACCGACGAGCACAACGCGGCGGACCGGGAGGCGGCCGTGTCCCGGCTGGCGGCCGGTCTGGCCGGGGCGGCCGACATCGGCGAGGTGCTCACCGCCGGCCTGGCCGAACTGCGCCAGGCCTTCGGGGCCCGCCGGGCCCTCGCGGCCACCTGGCCGCCGCACGGGCCGGGATCCGTGGTGGGCATCCCGGAGACCGGCGGCTGGCCGACGCTGGACCCGGCCGCGCGTGGCGGGCTGGAGGCGGCCCGGTGCCGGCAGATCCCGCACCTGGCGGTGGAAGCGGGCGGCGGCGGGCAGCCGGCCAGCGTCGCCGCCCGGCTGGCGGCCGGCGGCGACGCCGCGATCTGGCTGGACCGGGGTGCCCGCGGTCCGCTGAAGCCGGACGATCGCGTGCTGTTCGGCGTGCTGTCCGCCCACCTGGGCAACGCGCTGGCCCGCGCCATCCGCTATGAGCAGGCCCGCGACCTGGCCGCGGCGCTGCAGCACTCCGTGCTCGGCCAGACGGCGCTCCCCGCCGGGTTCGGCGTGCGCTACCGGCCCGCGATGCGCCCGCTGGAGGTGGGCGGCGACTGGTGCGACGTGATCAGCCTGGGCTCGGACCGGATCGGCGTGGTGGTCGGCGACTGCGTCGGCCGGGGCCTGGACGCCGCGGTGACCATGGGCCAACTGCGCAGCGCCTGCCGGGCGCTGCTGCTCCGCGATGCCGCACCGGCCCAGGTCCTGACCGACCTGGACAGGTTCGCGGAGCAGGTCAGCGGGGCGGCCTGCAGCACGGCGTTCTGCGCGATCATCGATGTGGCCGCGGCCACCATCCGCTACAGCAGCGCCGGGCATCCACCCGGCATCCTGGCTCATCCCGGCGGCAGCTGCCCGGAACTCCTGGACCGGGCCACCAGGGTCCCGCTGGCCGTGACGCCCGGCGCGGTGCGCACCGAGGCGACCGCGCTGCTCCGGCCCGGCTCCGCGCTGCTGCTCTACACCGACGGCCTCATCGAGCGCCGCGCCGAGCGGCTCGACGTCGGCATCCAGGCCGCCGCGGATCTGCTCCAGCGCCACCTCGACGACACCCCCGACGAACTGGCCGACCGGCTGATGGCCGGCCTGATCCCGGCCGGCGGCTTCGACGACGACAGCCTCGTGCTCACCTACCGGCAGGCGCCCGCCCGGTCCGGGTGCGCTGCGAGGCCAGGCTCAACGAGGTCATCCCGAACTATCCGGAGGTGATCTTGTGCCTGTATGACCTGGACCGGTTCGGCGAGCCTCCTGTCCCAGCGGGACAGCGGGTTCGTCCGGGTGGGACGGTGTGCCGCGGGCGGCAGCCCTCGAAGCTGGCAGGAAGCCTGCGAACACGAGGTATGTCATGACCCGCATCGACTTGGAACTCAGCGCGTACGTTCATCACCTGGAAGAACATCTGCAGCTGACCGTGTTCGGCCGCGGCGTGGCCGACCCGGAGGCCGCCGTCCTGCTGGTCCGCGGCGCGCTGGCCGCGGGTGACCAGGCCCGGGCGGCGGAACTGGCCGCGGCCACGGCCCGGCTGACCGCGCACTGGCCGGACGACCGGGACATGGCGGCCGCCGCCGCCCACGCCCGGGGGCTGGTCGAGCAAGATCCGGCGGCGCTGGAATCGGCCGGGCAGCGGTACTCGACCCCGGTGGGCCGGGCCTGGGCGGCCGAAGACGCCGGGATGGCCCTGGCCCAGCGCGGCGAGCAGGCCGCGGCCGTGGCCCGGCTGCACGACGCATATGACCGCTACCGGCAGCTCGGCGCCACCTCCAGCATGGCCCGGATCCGGGCCCGGTTGCGCGCCACCGGCGTCCGGCTGCAGCCCGGCCGCCGGTCCGGCCGGCCCGCCTTCGGCTGGGGCAGCCTGACCGAGACCGAGCAGCACATCGCGCACCTGGTCGCCGACGGGCTGACCAACCGCCAGATCGCCAGCCACATGTTCCTCAGCAGCCACACGGTCGCGTTCCACCTGCGCCGCACCTTCTGCAAGCTCGACGTCGTCTCCCGGGCCCAGCTGGCCGCCTGGCCGCAAGCAAGGCCAGGACGGCAGACTGACCCCCGGACGAGCCATGCGGCGGTTTCGTCCCGTTTGCCGGCTGCGAGCTGGCTGTACGTGCACCTGCCCAAAGCCTGATCCCTGGCGCCGGCATCCCTCCTCAGCTGTAGCGGGATTGAGGATCCATCGCGGTGGGCCAGAGAGCAAACCTGGGGCAAAGCCAAAGGTCGCGGGAGGCGAAAAGCGGTGACTGTTGTGGTTGGGGTTGATGGCTCGGCGGCCTCCAGGGCGGCCTTGCGGCAGGCCGCGCAGGAGGCCCGGTGGCGGAACGTGCCGCTGGTCGCGGTGGCCGCCTACGAACCGCCACTGCCCGCGCCCTCCGGTGGATATCCGGTGGCCGCCATGCACACGGACACGGAAAACCGGGCGGCGACCGAGTTGACCTTGCGGGACACGGTCAAGGATGAGCTTGGCGATCAGGCCGGGCCCGTTGACATGCGGGTTTCCGCCGGGCTGGCGGGCCGCATCATCGTCGAAACCGCCCGTGAGACGCATGCCCAGCTCGTCGTACTGGCCGCCACCCCGGCCAGATCGGTGGTGCCCGGGACGGTCAGCCATCACGTTCTCACCAAGGCTGAATGCCCCGTCATGGTCGTCCCCAAGGAAGACGGAGGGCATCCATCATGACCTCCCTCACGACAGCACAACGGCAGCAGCCCATCCGCAGCACGATCCCAGCCCGCCTGGACCGGCTGCGCTGGTCGCCATTCCACACCCGCCTGGTGCTGGGTCTGGGCACCGCCTGGGTCCTGGATGGCCTGTCCATCACGATCGCCAGCTCGGTCGCCAGCAAGCTGACCCAGCCCACCACCCTGGGCCTGTCTACCACGCAGGCCGCGTCGATCGGCACCCTGTACCTGGTCGGTGAGGTGATCGGTGCTCTGGTGTTCGGCCAGATGTCCGACAAGCTCGGGCGCCGCAAGCTGTTCATGTGGACGCTGGCCGTGTACCTGGCCGGCACCGGCCTGACCGCGCTCACCCCGAAGGGGACAGGGTGGATCGTCTACCTCTACGCGACCCGGATCATCGCCGGCCTGGGCATCGGTGGTGAGTACTCGGCGATCAACTCGGCCATCGACGAGATGATGCCGGCCCGCTACCGGGGCCGCACCGACGTGTGGATCAACGGCACGTACTGGCTCGGGGCGATCATCGGCACGTTCGTCACGTTCCTGCTGCTGAACTCGCTGCGGACGAGTATCGGCTGGCGGATCGCGTTCCTGGTCGGCCCGGCCCTGGCCATCGTCATCCTGTACGTCCGGCGCAACCTCCCGGAAAGCCCGCGCTGGCTGATCACGCACGGCCGGGTGCGGGAAGCCGAAGAGGAGATGCGGCGCATCGAGGAGGTCGCGGCCCAGGACGGCCAGCAGCTGCTCCCGGTCCCGGACAGCGCTGCCATCGTCATCCGGCCGCAGAAGCGGTACGGGTACCTGACGCTGCTGCGGGTCGCCTTCCGCCGGTACCCGCAGCGGGCCATCCTGGGCGCGACGCTGATGATCAGTCAGTCGTTCCTGTACAACGCCATCTTCTTCACCTATGCCCTGGTGCTGACGAAGTTCTACCACGTCAGCAACAACGCCGTTCCGCTGTACGGCCTGGCGTTCGCGGTCGGCAACTTGGCCGGCCCGTTGCTGCTCGGGCACCTGTTCGACAGCCTGGGCCGGAAGAAGATGATCTCAGGCACGTACCTGATCTCCGGGGCGATGCTGGCCGTCAGCGCCTGGCTGTTCGACGCGGGCGTGCTGCACGCGGCAGGCCAGACGTTCGTCTGGATCGTGGTGTTCTTCTTCGCCTCGGCGGGGGCCAGCGCCGGCTACCTGACCGTGAGTGAGATCTTCCCGATCGAGATCCGGGCCGAGGCCCTGGCGGTGTTCTTCGCCCTCGCCCAGATCTTCGGCGCGATCGGGCCCGCGTTCTACGGCTGGCTGATCGGCAACGGCCAGAACCGGACCGGCCTCACCATCGGCTACCTGGTCGGCGGCGGCATAATGATCATCGGCGGGCTGGTCGAGATCGCATTCGGCATCGACGCGGAAGGCAAGTCACTGGAGGAGGTCGCCGCGCCGCTCTCCGAGGTCAACGCCCGTGCCCGGTAGTTACGGGCCCAGGACTGTGGCTGTTCCCTGCCCGGCTTGTCAATCGCTGAGTCCAGTCACGAAAATGGGCCAGGCTTGACGAGCTTTTGTGCGGTCTCTGGGTCAGTGGGGCCGACGCCGAACGACGGGCACAGCCGCCCGATCGCGCACGCGCCGCAAGCGGGAACGCGAGCATGACAGACCCGGCGACCGTGCCAGATCAGCCGGTGTGAGGCCGCGGTCCACTCCTGACGCGGCAGCAGCGCGCCGACGTCTCGCTCAATCTTGTCCGGGTCGGTGTGCGCCGTCCAGCCGAGCCGCCGCACCAGCCGGGCAAAGTGGGTTTCCACGGTAAGGCTGGGTTTGCCGAAGGCATCGCCGAGCACCATATTGGCGGTCTTGCGGCCAACACCTGGCAGCGTCACCAGCTCGTCCAGCGTGTCCGGAACCTCCCCGCCGAATCGGTCACACAAGGCCTGGCCAAGCCTGATGAGGGTGTTCGCCTTGGCCCGGAAGAAACCCACCGGCCGGATCACCCTCTCAAGCTCCGCCCGGTCTGCAGCGGTGTAGTCGGCCGCGCTGCGGTACCGGGCGAAAAGTACCCGCGTCACTTCGTTGACCTGCCGGTCTGTGGTCTGGGCGGACAGAATCGCCGCGACCAGCAGTTCGAGCGGGGACGTGAAGTTCAGTTCGATGTGCGCATCCGGGTACAGGCGGGCCAACTCGCGGTTGATCCGGCGCGCTCGACGAACCAGCGCAGTCTGCGTCGGGGCAGCCTGGCCCATCACCTGAGCCTAGTGTGCGCTCGCTGACCACCCCGTCCGCATGGCGCGGTCCGTGGTGCTCGGGAGGGACCAGGAGAGGTGGCCGACCAGTGCAGCCGCGATCGTGCTACACGAACGGGTGATCCCGGCGGTGCAGCGCGCCTGGTATGCACACTCGGTTAACGAGGCAAACGCCGCGACCGTGGCGGCGGCCAAGGCACCTGGCATAGCGAAGGTGGAGAACCATCTTGTGATTTCTCCATAAGCCCGCCAACGCGCGCCTGAGGCAGGCGCCAGCGGCACGCCTACCGCCGGTCTGGCCTGTGCTCTAGGCGCCGGCGTGGCGGCCTGCGGGAGCAGCGGCACTCCCCTAGCGCTAGTGCGTTCGAGGTCGTGCTGGCCACTCGGCCTAGGCGATGAAGGTCCCCATAGGGCTCGTGAGGATAGCGCCTTCGGCTTTGAGTACGTCCAGTGCTTTGCGCACGGTTGTCAGCGCCACGCCGAACTCGTGAGCTAGGTCAACGATGCTCGGCAGGCGGCTGCCAACGGGGTACGTCCCATCTGATATGCGTCCACGGATCACTTCAAGGATCTGACGCCACGGGGCGACGGGACCTTCGTGGATGATCACCCGTCAAACGTTACGTTGCTGCCGTGTGGCACTCATCACTCCCGCACGCGGTAGCACACGCCCGCATGCGGCGGTATGGTCGGCCCATGATGTGGGGGGAACGGGAAACGCTGGACAAAGAACTCGAACTGGCGACGACGGAGTACATGGCACGAGTGCAGGCGGGATGTGAGCATTCTCAGGCGAGCTGCCAGTCTCCCGCGAACTGCCCCTGCTGCTGCCGCATCTGTCTGCTTGAGCGAAGACTGCGAGCGTAGAGACCATAAAGACGACGAGAGCCCGGACCCTTAGAGCTGCGCGTCGTTGAAGTACGCCGGGACCGTGCTGACGGCCTCGGTGGCCCGATGAACCGCTTCGCCGAGTAGATGGTGCCCTTCGGGTTCAGGATCGCCTGCCGCCGGGCGAGCTGGCCCACCAGGCGATCACCCTGCGGCGTGAACGCCACCACCGAGGGAGTCGTCCGCGATCCCTCAGCATTGGGTATCACCGTTGGCTTGCCCGCCTCGGTCGCTAGCCGAACGGGTGATGTAACCGTGTCCGGGCGGCCGGGAACCTGGGAGAACGGCGCGAAGCACAGGTTCAGGACGAGCTGACCTGATGAAGAACGGGGTGAGCTGATGAAGAACGACGCCGAGATCCGCGACGACGTCATCGAGGAGCTGCGCTGGGATCCGCAGATCACCGACCCGGACGCGATCGGGGTGGCGGTGGCTGACGGGGCGGTGACGCTGACCGGGAAAGTGCCGAACTACGCCGAGAAACTGGCCGCGGCCCAGGCCGCGGAACGGGTCTACGGGGTCCGGGTCGTAGCCAACGAGCTGAAAGTCGCCCTGGCCGGGACACCACGGGACGACTCCGACATCGCCCGGGCCATCGCGCACATCCTGGAATGGAACGTCCAGATCCCGGAGGGCAAAGTGCACGCCCGGGTGCAAAACGGCTGGGTAACCCTGGACGGTGAGGTCGAGCACGAGTACCAGCGCCGGGAGGTGGAGCGGATGGTCCGCCATGTGCGCGGCGTCACCGGTGTGCTGAACAGCATCACCGTCACCTCGCCGGTCAGCCCGGACAGCGTGCAGGCCATAATCGAGGACACCTTCAAGCGCGAGGCCGAGGTGGATGCCCGGCACATCCGGGTCGAGGTCACCGACCACACCGCCAAGCTGTACGGGCATGTCCACTCGCTGCACGAAGCCAGTGCGGCCCGGGCGGCGGCCGCCGCTGCCCCGGGGGTGGCCATCGTGGAAAGCCACCTGGCCGTCGAGCCGTGACGGGCTGACCGCGGAGCGCGGGCTGACCGACATCCTGCACGTCGCGGCCGGCGTATGACCGGCGGGTGACCGGATCGCGGCCCCGGGGCCGGACTACCCGGTCTGGCGATGTATGCCGGTGGTGGCCCGGCCCACGCTGGCGATAAGGCCAGACCGCAGGCAGGGGTTCGGCCATTAGTAAGGAAGGGCCCGTAATGAGTGACCTGATCGTTATCGGCTACCCCGACGAAAACCGAGCCCAGCAGGTCTGGGCCGAGCTCATGAAGCTCGAGCAGGATTTGGTGGTTGACCTGGAGGATGCCGCCATTATCCAGCGCGACGAGAAGGGCAAGCTGCACGTCACCACGCCAGCCCACCACGCGGTCGCCTGGGGGAGCCTCAGCGGGCTGTTCTGGGGGGTGCTGATCGGCCTGATCTTCCTGTTCCCGCTCGCCCCCGCGGTCGGCGTAGCAGGTGGCATCCTGGGCGCCGCGTTTGGCGCGGCCGCCGATCTCGGTATCAAGGACGACTTCAAGCAGCGCGTCCAGGAGCTGGTACAGCCCGGGACGTCGGCACTCCTGATCATCGTCCGCAAGGTCACCCCGGACAAGTTCATCGAGGCGCTGCGCCCCTACGGCGGGACCGTGCTGCAGACCTCGCTGCCGCACGACGCGGAGCAGCAGCTGATGAAGGCGCTGCACGGCGACGACCCGAGCGCACCGACATGGGAGCAGCCGGCCGGGCAGGCCGGGGCGACGGCCTGACCGGCCGCGCCGCGGCGTGCGCCATCCTCGCCGCTGCCCTGTGGGCCTCCGGCAACCGGTGGGCCCGCCGGGCAGCCTGGCGAGGACTGGGCAGCATGGCGGCGGCTGGCATCGCGGCCAGCCTGGCTGACCGACGGCCGGCCCGGCCGGCCGTCGCGGCCGCGTCGGCCGCGGCGTTCGCCACCGGCATCGCGCTGGAGCTGCCTTGCCTGGGCGTACCGGCACTCGCCATCGGTGCCGGCCCGGCCATCTCGCGGGCCATGGCCCAGGCAGATCACCCGCCGGACGTGCTGGCCGGGGCCGCGCTCGGGGCGGGGGCCGGACTGTTCACCCTGCGCTGGTGGCCTCGGCGGCCGCGGCGGCCGGCCGCGGCGGCCCGGCCGCCGTGGCGGGCGCCGGCCGCCCCCGCCGGGGAAGGCCTGGCCCTGCTGATCAACATGTCAGCCGGAACCGCCTCCGCCGGACTGGCCCGCTGGCTGGCCGCGGAGCTCCCCGCGGCCACCATCACCGAGCTGACCGCGGGCCAGGATCTGGCCGCCGGGCTGCGGCAGGCCGCGGCGCAGGCCCGGATCCTCGGCGTGGCCGGGGGCGACGGCTCGGTGAGCACGGCGGCTGCGGTCGCGGTGCACCTGGGCTTGCCGCTGCTGGTGATCCCGGCAGGTACGTTCAACCACTTCGCCGCTGATCTGGGCATCTGGTCAGCGCACGACGCGGTGGCCGCGCTCCGGGCCGGGGACGCCGTCCTGGTGGACGTGGCGACAGCCGGACCGCGGTCCTTCGTCAACACCTCGAGCACCGGCGTGTACGTGGATCTGGTCCGGGCACGCCAGCGGCTGGAGGGCAGGCTGGGACGGCGGCTGGCCGCGGTGATCGGGCTGATCCAGGTGCTCTCCCGGAGCACACCGCACGAGCTGGCGCTAAACGGGCAGCGCCGCCGGCTGTGGCTGTACTTCGCCGGCAACTGCCGGTACGAGCCGCCGGGGATGGCCCCGGCCTATCGCCCTGACCTGTGCGACGGCTACCTCGACATCCGGGTGGTCGAGGCCGGGCTGCTGGCCAGATCCCGTCTGGTAGCCGCGGTGCTGACCGGCACGCTCGGCCGGTCCCGGGTCTATCACTCGTGGCTGGCCGACTCGGCCGAGATCCAGGCGGTGGACGGCGGCCCGGTCTGGCTGTCGGTAGACGGCGAGGTGGCCACCGCCGAATCCGGCTTCACCCAGGGCAAGCACCAGCGCGGACTGCTGGTGTACCGGCGCGCCGGACCAGAACCGGGAAGAGAGGCACCAGTATGACCGAGCCAGTGGACCCGACGCTCACCGAGCCACCCGGCCCAGCCCGGCTGAACGCCGGTCGGCTCTGGGCCGGCGGCGTGGCCACCGCTGTCGTGGCCGTCCTGGTCGTGGTGGCCGGGGTGTACATTGCCCGGGGCATCCTGGGCATCCCGGTGCTGGCCCCGCGGGCGGCCGGCAGCCTGGGCAGCTCCACCACCGTGGTGTACGCCGCGGTGGCCGCGGCCGGGGCGCTGCTGGCCACCGGCCTGTTGCACGTGCTCATGCTGGAGACGCCGCAGCCGGTCACCTTCTTCGTCTGGATCACCGCGCTGGCCGACGTCATCGTGGTGGCCGCGCCGTTCGGGCAGCCCGCCCCGCTGGCCAGCAAGGTGTTCACCGCGGTCATCAATCTGGTGGCCGGCGTGGCGGTGATCTCGCTGCTCACCGGGGTGGCGCGGGGCGCCGTGCGGCCGCGCCCGGCGGAGTCGGCGCCCAGCCCGCACATGCAGCCCAGGTGACCTGCGGCCGGCTGCACCGCTCAGCCTCGCGGCCAGGCCCGCTTGGGTGAGCGCCGCTGCCGCTGGCCGGCCGGCCGCGGCCGCCGCCAGGAGCGCGCCCGGCGCCGCGGCCTGCTCGCCGGCTTGCCCGCCTGCAGCTCGTTCCGCAGCCGGTCCAGATGACTGATCAGCTCGCCGCGCAGCGGCCAGCCGACCGGCCGGGCCGCGGGATCGGTGCCGAGCAGTTCGCTGAGCCGGTCCTGCTGCTGCCGCGCCGCGGCCAGGTCCTCTTCCAGCTCGGACTCCAGCACTTGGTGCCGGGCCAGGTCATGCTCGGTGGCCAGGTTGCCGTAGCTGCGGACCGCGGCGGACAGCTCCCAGAGCACCCCGGCCAGCCGGTCGCGCACCTCCGGGTCCTGCAGCGGGTCGTCGTCGCCACCCAGCCGGCTGAGGTCGGTCAGCGAGCGGCCCAGCCCCCGGATCGCGGTCGTCTCGTGCTCCAGGGTCTCCAGGCTGTCCCGCAGGCTCACCGTGGCCAGCGGCAGCCGCATGCTGCGTGGGTTGAGCCGGACGCTGTCCTCGGCCTGCCGCAGCGCCTCGTCCACCCGGCGGATCTCGGCGCCCAGCGACCGGGCCTGGCGCAGCCAGTCGGCCGCCGCATCCGGCACCGACCCGGCGCTCAGCCCGGTCGCCATCCCGCCCAGCAGGCCGGCCATCCTGGCACATAGCTCCGCGATGGCCTCTTCGGCCGGCTGCACCCGCGGCGAGGTGAGCAGGAACCCGGCGGCCAGGCCCGCACCGGCGCCGACGAAGGTCTCCACGATCCGGCTGTCCGCCGCCGCGCTGGTGCCCACGGACAGGATGAGCATCGCGCTGATCGGGACCTCGAGGATGTTGTCGCCCAGCCGCAGCGCATAGCCGATGACCAGCGCCATCGCGACCGTGATGCCCAGGCTCCACCAAGTGAACCCGACCCAGGCCGACAGGCCGACGGCCAGCACCACCCCGGCCACCACGCTGGCCACCTTGGTCACCGCGCTGCGCACCGTCTGGTACAGGCTGACCTGGACGACGAGCAGTGCGGTCAGCGGGGCCAGCACCGGGCGCGGGGCGTTGGTCAGCGCCAGCGCCAGCAGGTACGCGAAGACCGCGGTGCAGGTCAGCCGGATGATGGTCACCGCGCTGGGCTGCGCCCGCTGCCGCACGACGGTCAGCGTCTGCGGCGTGCGCTGGGCCACGGTGCGCGCCGTGGCACCCAGCTGCTTACCCCGGCGCCGGCGGAAGAGCATGGTCCGGTTCATTACCGCCCCTCCACGGCCACCGTGCCGGGCCGGCCGACCGCGCGACATCCCCTGTTCGGCTAGCCTGCCGCTTTCTTTGCCTAACGCCCGTGCCGGACTAGCCGTCCTGCTGATGTACCCGGCCGCCAGCCCAAGCCAGCCTGGGGCATAGCTCGCAGAGACGGGAGACACCCATGACCGTGCTAGCGGATCCGCACCTGGCCCTGGTCCGCCCGGTGTCGCCGCGGACCCCGGAGGGCTGCGAGGAGTGCCTGCGGCTCGGCTCGGCCTGGGTACACCTGCGGCTCTGCCTGACCTGCGGGCACGTTGGCTGCTGCGATTCCTCGCCGCTCCGGCACGCGCGCGGCCACGCGTTCGCGGTCGGGCACCCGATCGTCGCGTCGTTCGAACCGGGTGAGAACTGGCGCTGGTGCTATGTCGACGAAACATATGTCTGAGGTCACCGAGACGCCGGACCTGCAGGGTGCCTATCCCCGGTTGTCCGACGCCCAGATCGATGCGCTGGCCGCCCTGGGCCAGCGCCGCCGCACCGAACCGGGCCAGGTGCTGTTCGCCGAGGGCGACCGGAACTGCGACTTCTACGTCGTGCTGGCCGGGCTGGTGGAGGTCGTTGACGGGCGCGGCACCCCGCAGGAGCGGGTCATCGGGGTACACGGCCGGGGCCGCTTCCTCGGCGAGCTCAGCCTGCTCACCGGGGAAACGTCCTATCACTCGGCGGTGCCGGCCGGGCCGGGCGAGGTGCTCGTGGTGCCGGTGGACCAGTTCCGGGACCTGGTCGTCCGCGATCCCGGGTTCGGTGAGCTGGTGCTGCGCGCCTACCTCCTCCGCCGCTCGATCCTGATCGGCCTGGGCGCTGGCCTCCGCATCATCGGTTCCAGGTACTCGCCGGACTCCAGGCGGCTGCGCGACTTCGCGGCCCGCAACCGGCTGCCCTACCGCTGGCTGGATCTGGAGACCGATCCGTCGGCCGAGGCGCTGCTCAGCCAGTTCGGTGTGCCGCCCGAGGAGACCCCGATCGTGATCGTCGGCAACCGGCTGCTGCGCAACCCGGCCAACGCCGAGCTGGCCGCGGCCATCGGGCTGCCCGTGCCGGTCGCCACGGACGGCGGCTGTGACCTGCTGGTGGTCGGCTCCGGGCCGGCCTGTCCGCCGCCGTGTACGGGGCCTCGGAAGGCCTGCGCACGGTGGTGCTGGACGGGACAGCCACCGGGGGCCAGGCCGGCACGTCGTCCCGGATCGAGAACTACCTCGGCTTCCCGGCCGGCATCTCCGGCGCCGAACTGGCCGAGCGGGCGCTGATCCAGGCCCGGAAGTTCGGCGCCGACTTCGCCGTGCCCGCCGAGGCCACGGCCATCGGCCGGGACGGCACCCGGTACCAGGTACGGCTGGCCGACGGGAGCGCTATCACGGCCACGTCGGTGGTCATCGCGACCGGGGCGAGGTACCGGCGGCTGCCCGTCCCGCGGGCGGACTACTTCGAGCAGATGAGCATCTACTACGCGGCCTCCGAGGCGGAGGCGCTGATGTGCCGCGGCGATCCGGTGGCCATCATCGGCGGCGGCAACTCGGCGGGGCAGGCGGCGGTCTTCCTGTCCCGGCACGCCGCGCAGGTCACGCTGATCGTCCGCGAGACCGATCTGCGCCAGTACATGTCGCGGTACCTGATCGACCAGATCGGCCGGATCCCGAACGTGCACGTCCTGCTCAGCACCGAGATACGGGAACTGCTCGGCGACCGGGCGCTGGAGGCGGTCGCGGTCGAGGACAACCGGACCGGCGAGCGGCGTGTCCTGGAGGCCCGGGCGCTGTTCGTGTTCATCGGCATGACGCCAAGCACTGGCTGGCTGACCGGGCTGGTCGACCTGGACGAGCACGGGTTCGTCCGGACCGGACCGGACGTGACCGCGGCGAACGGGGCCGCAGCAGCCGCGACCGCCGACTGGCACCCCTCGTTGCTGGAGACCAGCCAGCCCAGCGTGTTCGCGGTGGGCGACGTGCGCAGCGGTTCCGCCAAGCGGGTCGCCACGGCGGTCGGGGATGGCGCGATGGCCATCCGGCTGGCCTACGAACGGCTGCGGGCCTCGTAGCCGAACCTCACCAGGAGGTAGAGCGATGCCAGTGATGGGCGTCACCAAGTTCGAGCGCTTCTTCCGCGCGGCCGGGGAGGTCAGCGTGGACCGGGAGGACATCCAGCGCTATCTGGATTTCGTCAACAACGCGCTCTATGACCTGCTGATCATCGGCCAGGCCACGGCCAAGGCCAACCTCCGGGACGTCATCCAGCCCTGGGATCTGCCGGTCACCAAGGGCCTGCAGGAGAGCACGCAGGCGTTCGAGCGCCTCGACGAGGACATCGAACTCCAGCCGATACTCGAGTCGCTGGCCGCCCGCCCGCCCCTCGACATGGCCCTGGACCTGGACACCGAGGCCCGGCTGCCGCTGCTGTTCGGCGGCATCAGCGTCGCGCTGGCCCGGACGTTCAGGCTCATCGACGCGGATGTCAAAGCGGTGCACACCGTGCAGTGGGACCGCACGTTCCAGCTCTTCCGGCAGCTGATCTGACGGCGGCGCGGCCCCGGTGATGCCCCCAGGCTCACCGGGGCCGCTCCGGATGGGCTGCCGGTCAGCCAGCGACCTCGATGTGGCGCGGTTTGGCTTCTTCCGCCTTCGGGATCTTCACCGAGAGGACGCCATCCGACAGGGTCGCACTGACCCCGTCCGGGCTCACCTCGCCGGGCAGCATAGTGCGGAACTCGAAGCGCCCGGTCCGGCGCGACCGCCGCCTGCGCTGACCGCCCTCCTCCTCCGGTTCCGGAATCTCGCCGCTGATGACCAGCTCCCGGTCACTGAGCTCGACGTTGATCTGATCCCTGCGCACCCCCGGCAGCTCGACCTCGACGGTATAGGCGTCATCGGTCTCCGATACGTCAGCCAGTGGCACCCAGGGTGCGTTCATCACCTGCATCTGACCGAAGGGCATGTCGCTGAACGCCAGGTTGAGCAACTGCCCCATCCGGTCGTAGATGTCCTCGAACTCGTGGGACGGGTTGACCAGGGCTATATTGCGCCGGTTCCGGCGGGCCGGAAGCTGTGCCATCGCGGGACCTCCTCAGGGCTTGGGCGGTTGACTGAGCCAGTGCGCCTACCGCTTGATACTGGC
Organism: uncultured Actinomycetes bacterium; assembly: GCA_963717125.1. Classification (GTDB taxonomy): domain Bacteria; phylum Actinomycetota; class Actinomycetes; order Streptosporangiales; family Streptosporangiaceae; genus RYN-230. The sequence goes on along the minus strand of CAVQVG010000006.1, from coordinate 82,421 downwards.
CGCCGGACGGACGCGTTGCATCCCCAGAGTGGCTAGTCGTGCTCGCTCCGCCGGGAATGGCTCAATGGCATGCCGGCAACAGCGCTGCTTTCCCGGGAAATTCCCGGGGAAAGCACCACGCCATTAGTCGGCCCGTTTATCACGAGTGCATTACTTAGTCTTTACCGAAAATGCGGCTGAGACCTTGTTTCGCCCCTCGTGTGATGATTCTATGGACTTCTATGCGACTTCACGATTGAGTAGGACGTGACGGGCCGGGTAGCCAGCCAAGAGCAGGGCATGGGGAGCTACCGCTACGCCGCGGCCGAGGGTAGCTGGCAGTGGTCCGACGGCGTGTACGCCATCCACGGCTTCCGTCGCGGCGAGGTGGTCCCCAGCACGGCCCTGCTGCTGGCCCATGCCCACTCGGCCGACCGGCGGCATGCCGCCCAGCTGCTCGAGTCCTGCCTGCACAACGGCGAGCTGTTCAGCTTCCTGTACCGGCTCGCCGACGCCTCCGGCCAGCTCCGTTGGGCGCTGATCGTCGGCGAAGGCATTTTCGGCGGCCAGGGGCAGGTCACCGGGCTGCGCGGCTACCTGATCGACGTGACCGAGCGGCAGAGCCGGGCCCGATCCCGGGAAGTGGCCAGCACGCTGCGCAAGGCGATCGCCGCGCGGGCGGTGATCGAGCAGGCCAAGGGCGCCCTGATGCTGGTCTACGGCCTGGACGCCGAGGCGGCGTTCGCGCTGCTCAGCTGGCAGTCGCAGCATGCCAACATCAAGCTGCGCGAGCTGGCCGAACGGCTGGTGGCTGCGGTCGGCGGCGACGCCAGCGCCTCAGCCGCCATCCGGCAGCGCCTCGATGAGATCGTCTACAGCCTGCCGGCCGAGCCCGCCCCGGCCGCCGGGCCGGACGCCGGGGACCTGCTCGCGGTGGAACAGGAAAGCCTGAGTGGTGCGGTGCTGCTCCGGCTGCGGGGCGAGATCGACATGTCCACCGGGCCGCGGCTGGACCACTACCTGGCGGCGGCCGTCGCGGCCGGCACCGCGCCCGCGCCGCTCGTGGTTGACCTGTCCGGCGTGCTGCACCTCGGCTCGGTCGGGGTGGCCCTGCTCATCTCTTACCACCGGCACTGCCAGGAGGCAGGCACTCCGCTTCGGATCGTGGTCGGTGCCGGGCCCGTGGCCAGCGCCCTGGCCATGATCGCGGCCGAGCTCGACCTGTTCGCGCGGGTGGCGGACGCACTCTCCGACGCGCGCTGACCCCGGCCGCCGGCCGACGTTCTACCCGATCGGGCGATTTAACCGCGGGTCGCGGCGGCCAGCGTTGAATCATGTTGCATGTCCGGCTCAACCTGATCACCGCGGACCCGATCCGGCTGGGTGATTCGGTCAAGTTCGTGGAAAACGAGGTCCGGCCCGTGGTCGAGACCCAGCCCGGCAACCTGGGCATGACCCTCAAGCTAAATCCGGATATCGGTGTGGCCATCCTCGAATCGTTCTGGGTGTCGGGTGACGCGCTGCGGGCCAGCGAGCGGATGGTCGCGCCCAACCGGGCCGCCGCGGTCCGGCGGGCCGCCGGCACCGTCACCGTCGAGCGGTACAGCGTGCCGGTGTTCGAACGCGAGGCGCCGCTGCGCAGCGGCGAGGGCGTCCGGGTCACCCGGCTCGACGTGCAGCCGGGCGCGGTCGAGGATACCGTGGCCGCATTCGGCGACGTGACGGTGCCCTGGCTGGCCGACACCGAGGGGTTCTGCAGCACGCTGCTGTTCATCGACCGGACCTCCGGGCGCTCGGTCGTCGAGACGGTGTGGCGGGACCCGGAAGCGCTCGCGGCCAGCCGGAGCGCCGCCGCCGCGATCCGGGTGAACACGGTCCGGGCCACCAATGGCGTGATCCGCTCGGTCGAGGAATACCAGCTGGTGTTCAGCTCCGCGCGGAAGTGTTGACCCGCAGCTCGGGCGAGCACCAGCTATCGCACGGCAGGCCGCGCCGCCGCGAGCTGGAACTCAGCCAGCCCCGCGGTGGCGGTCCCGGTGACCAGCCCGGCCGCCGCACCGCTCAGCACCCGCGCTACGGCGAGCAGCCAGATGCCGGTGGCCGCGAGGAACGGCATCACCCGTTCGGCTAGCGTCCGCGGCCGCTAGACGACGCGCTGGCGGCGGCTGTCCGGTCCGGGCGCGTCGCCGCGGCGGCGAGCCGGCCTGATTCCGCCGGTTCGCCGCCGCGGCGGCGCGTACCTACGCAGCTGACCGGGTAAGGCGTAGATTGGCATAGTTACGTACCCGTGACACAGCCTGCCGCGCCCACCGCAGCGGCGCGCCGAACTCCACCGGCTCTATGCGCAGGGCTGCCATCCACCACTCCGTGCCCGAACACGCTTCTCGAGGTGGATCTCATGACGGAAACAGTGCCGCTGGGTCTCCTGGGTCTGGATGTCCCGCGTGGCACGCATCTCTGCTCCTTTTACCGGGGCGCTCAGGGCCGGGACGAGATCGTCCTGCCGTTCCTGGCCGAGGGCATCCGGGCCCAGGACAAATGCCTGTGCATCCTGGAGTCGATCGAGCCGCCCGACGTGCTGGCCCGGCTGCGCGAGCAGGTCGACGTCGGATCGTCGGTCGAGACCGGGCAGCTCGAGCTGGCTACTCCGGCCAGCGCCTACCTGCGCTCGGGCAGCTTCTCGGCCGAGGACATGCTCGACTACTGGCAGCAGGCGGACGCGAACCAGGCCGAGGAAGGCTTCAGCCTGACCCGGGCCACCGGGGAGATGCCCTCGGTCCTGAACCAGCCGGCGGGCTGGCCCGAGTTCTTCCGCTACGAAGCCAAGCTCAACGAGGTCATCCCGAACTACGCGCAGGTCATCGTGTGCCTGTACGACCTGGACCGGTTCGGCGCCGAGGTGCTGATGGACACGTTGCGCACCCACCCGCGGGTGGTCGTCGACGGCATGGTGCACGAGAATCCGTATTACATCGAGCCGGGCAAGTTCCTCGCCCGTCAGGGGTAGCGCTCGTGGCGCCGGGCAGCTCCCCGGACGGGGCTGAGGCCCTCCGCGACCAGCTGTCCGACCTCCGGGGCTTGCTCGTGCTGTCCATGCTGCTGACCCGGCAGGATGACGAGGCGGGGATCCTGCACCTGGTGGCGAGCGCGGTCGAGTCCCTCGGGCCGTACTGGACGGAGCGCATCTTCCTGGACGGGCACTGGGCCGAGGTCCGGGTACCGGCGCACGAGCCGGCCGGCCCGGGCTTGCGCACCGGCCGGTGGGCGCAGCACGACGGGCCGGTGCAGCTGGCCGGTGTGCCCTGGTCGTGGGCCTACCCGATGTCGATCCCGCACGGCCCGTCCGGTTTCCTGGTCGTCGGGGCCGGGCAGGAGCCGGCCGAGGCGCAGCGGTTCCTGCTCGGGGTGCTGGCCCAGCAGGCCGGGGTGGCGCTGGCCAACACGCGGCTGCATACCCGCCAGCGCGAGTATGCCGAGCAACTACAGGTCACCAACCTGGCGCTGCGGCGGACCATGGAGATCCACGACACGCTGACCCAGGTGGCGCTCGAAGGCCGGGGCCAGGAGGGGATCGCCCAGGCCGTGCACGACCTGACCGGCTACCCGGTGGCCATCGAGGACCGGTTCGGTAACCTGCGGGCCTGGGCCGGCCCGGACCGCCCGGAGCGCTACCCCAAGGACACCCCGGAACACCGGGACCGGCTGCTCCGCCGGGCGATGACGGCGGCCGCCCCGATCCGGGACGGCGAGCGGCTGTTCTCGGTGGCCCGGCTGGACGGGGCGGCCATGGGCGTGCTCGTGCTGCACGACCCGGTCGGAAAGGCCGAGAAGGTGGAGCGGGTGGCCATCGAGCACGCCACCACGGTGCTGACCATGGAGCTGGCCCGGCTGCAGACCCTGGCCCAGGCCGACGCCCGGGTGCGCAGCGACCTGGTCGCCGAGCTGGTCGAGGGCGCCGACCTGCCCGGGGTGCTCAACCGGGCCCAGGCGCTCGGTTATGACCTCAGCCGCCCGCACCGGGTCGTGGTGGTCGCGGTTGTGGGAGAGCGGGAGAACGACCGGGCGGACGGCTTCTTCTACGCTGTGCGCCGGGCCGCCCAGGACACCGGGGTCGGGTCGCTGCTTGCCCCCCGGCCCGGCGAGGTGGTCATCCTGGCCGACGCCGAGGCGCCGTGGGCGAAGTTCCGGGCCGCTGTGCTGGCCGAGTGGCCCGGGGGCGACTGCCGGATCGGGGTGGGCAGCCGCCGCAGCCAGCTGGACGAGTTCCCGCTGTCCTACCAGGAAGCGCAGCTCGCGCTGAAGATGAATCAGGTCGCGGGCGGAGCTGACCAGGTGACGCGGTTCGACGATCTAGGCGTGTACCAGGTGCTGGGCACCGCGCAGAACGCCGTCTCGGTGGAGCGGTTCGTGCGCGACTGGCTGGGCGTCCTGATGGACTACGACGCCAGCCACGGCGCGCAGCTGGTTATGACGCTGAGTGAGTACCTGGAGTGCGGTGGTAATTACGACGCCACGGCCAAGGCGCTGCTGGTGCACCGCAGCACGCTGAAGTACCGGCTCCGCCGGATCCGCGACGTGTCCGGCCACGACCTGGGCTGCCCGGATACCCAGTTCAACCTCCAGCTGGCCACCCGGGCCTGGCGGACCATACAGGCATTGCGCGAGTCGTAAGCCAGGGCGGCGGACTGACCCGGGCCGGGCTAAGGCCAGCTGACCCACGCCAGCACGCGGCGCCGATCCGCCCTATGCTTCGGCGCATGACCGCAGCACGTGACCTGGCCGACCGGGTGCACCGGCGCTGGCTCGAAGAGAACCCGTTCGCCGCCACCATGTACGGCATCAGCGGCTACGACGACCGGGTCCCGGACGAGAGCGAGGCAGGCCGGCAGGCCTGGCAGGCCGAGCTCGGTCAGTTCCGCCAGGACGCGGACGTGATCGCCGCCGGGCCGCTGACGCCGGCCGAGGCCGTCACGCTGGACTGCACCCGCGAGGCGGCCACCCAGGAGCTGGCGAACATCGCGCTGGCCGAGGCAGAGTACACGGTCACCGCGATGCAGTATTCCGGGCCGGCCACGTTCCTGTCCGTGGCGGCCAGGACGGTGCTGGTCGACCCGGACGCGGCCGAGGCCTACCTGACCCGGCTGCGCCGCGTCGGCGGCTGGCTGGACCAGATCAGCGAGCGGCTGCGGACCGGAGCAGCCAGCGGACGGCTGCCGGTCGCCCCGCTGGCCGAGCAGGCCGTCCGCTGGGCCGAGGGGGTGCTGGCCACCCCCGGCAGCAGCCCGGTGCTGGCCCCACGGCCACCCCACGGGTGGCCGCGGGCGGCGGCCTGGGAACAAGACCGCCGGGCCGCGGCCGACGAGGTCGTGCACCCGGCGCTGGCCCGGTGGGTGGCCACGGTCAAGGAACTGCTGCCGCGGGCCCGGCCGGCCAGCCAGGCCGGGCTGGCCTACCTGCCCGGCGGTGAGCAGGACTACGCGCGGGCCATCCGGATCTACACCACCCTGCCGCTGACCGCGGCCGATCTGCACCAGACCGGGCTGGATCACGTCGCGGCGCTGGAGGACCGGGCCGAGCGGCTGGGCGCGGGCCTGGGGCTGTCCGGGCTGGACCAGGTGTTCGCCGCGCTGCGCGACTCGGCCGGGCAGCTTCCCCCGGACGAGGCGGTGCGCCGGGCGGTGGCCGCGGTGCGGCGGGCCGAGGCCCGGGCCGCCGAGTTCTTCCCGGCGCCGCTGCCGCCGCCGTGCGACGTGACGCCGATGCCGGAGGTCGTGGCGGTCAGCGGCGTCGCGCCGCACTACACCCCGCCCCGGCAGGACGGCGGGCGGCCCGGCACGTTCTGGTTCAACACCGAGCGGCCCACCGCAGGCACCGGCTGGGACATCGACGTGGTGGCGTTCCACGAAGCGGTGCCCGGGCATCATCTCCAGCTCTCCCGGCTCCAGTTGCTGACCAGCCTGCCCGCCTTGCAGCGGCAGCGCAGCCTGCCGGTGTTCTCCGAGGGCTGGGGGCTGTACGCCGAGCAACTCGCCGAGGAAGCCGGGCTGTATGCGGACGATCGCGGCCTGCTCGGCTCGATCAGCACGTCGCTGATGCGCGCCGTCCGGCTGGTGGTGGACACCGGCCTGCACGCGTTCGGCTGGAGCCGGGAGCGCGCGCTGGGCTTCATGACCGAGCACGTGCCGATGCCACCGGAATTCCTGGCCGCCGAGATCGACCGGTACGTGGTGATGCCGGGACAGGCCCTGGCTTACCTCACCGGCAAGCTGGAGATCCTGCGCATCCGCGAGGACGCCCGGCAGCGCCTCGGCCCGGCCTTCTCGCTGCCCGCCTTCCACGGCGCCATCCTGGACCACGGCTCACTGCCCATGCCCACGCTGTCCCGCAGCATCGGCACCTGGCTGGAACAGGCGGGCTAACTGGCGCTGGTGTGACCGCTCTTTACGTCAGCGGCCTTGGTGCGGCCGTCGGCCCGGGTCAGGGAGGGCGTTCGGCGGAAGCAGCGGTAGCGCTGGATTCGGGCACCGGATCGGCGGCGGGCAGCCGGAGCGCGGCGACCAGGCCGATCAGGCCGATGAAGGCCAGCACGATCATGGCGACCCCGTAGGCCCGTTTGGGATCGACGAGGCCAGCGACCAGGATCGTGCCGGCGATCGCGGTGCCGATCGACGAGCCCAGGTTGGAGACGCTGCGGGACAGCCCGGAGATCTCGCCTTGCGCACTCTCCGGGAAGGCGGACTGCACCAAGTTGACCGACGGGGTGAGCATCAGGCCGACGCCCAAGCCGATCAGGAACAGGCCGGGGGCGAAGTACCAGGCACCGGGGCGGCCCTTGACCAGGACCAGCAGCACGATGATGCCGACGATCGTGATCACGAAGCCGACCAGGATGAGCGTACGCTGCCGGTACCGCCTGGCCAGCCGCCCGGCGGCCAGCGAGGACAGCAAGATGCCCACCGTGGCGGCGGTGAAGATGACGCCGGTCTGGACCGCGTTGTACTTCCGGACCACCTGCAGGTAGGCGGATACCACGAACGACGTGCCCAGCAGCACCGCCCACTGCACGTTCTGGGTGACCAGGGCCAGGTTTGACACCCGGTTGCGGAACAGGGCGGTGGACAGCAGGGCTTCCTTACCGGCCCGCTCCCGGCGGCGGATCCAGGCGAAGAAACCGGCCAGGATGAGCGCCCCCGCCACGAGCAGGATCGCCATCAGGGCCACGCTCCTATCGGCCGCCATGATCCCGCCGACCAGCACCATCAGGCCCACCGCGGACAGGATCGCGCCCACCGTGTCGAACGGCCGGCCCGGGTCGGCGGGCACCGGGTCGGTGATGTTGCGGGCCAGCAGCAGGATGACCACGATGATGATGGCCTGGAAGATGAACGCGGCCCGCCAGGTGATCGCGGTGGTGATGGTGCCGCCGATCAGCGGCCCGGTGGCGGCGCCGATGCCGCCCATGCCGCTGATCACCCCGAACGCCCACGCCCGGGACTTCAGCGTGGTGAACAGCATGGTGGTGAGGATGTAGACCGGCGGGATCAGCAGCGCGGTGCCGATTCCCTCGAGGATGGAGTTCCCCAGGATCAGCACGCCGAGCCCGGGCGCGGCCGCGCTGAGCAGCGCGCCGATGCCATAGATGGCCAGCCCGATGACGAAGCACCGTTTCCGGCCCCAGCGGTCGGTCAGCTTCCCGCACGGGATCATCAAGGCGGCCATGACCAGCAGGAACAAGGTGATGCAGACTTGCACGCCTTGCACCGTGGTATGCAGGTCGTCCTTGATGTCATTGATCATGACGTTCATGTTCGAGCCGGCGAAGCTGCAGATGAACTGGGCCAGGGCCAGCGGGACCAGCATCGGCCGCAGCGCCGCGGAAGTCGCGGCCGGCCGGCTCGCCGCGCTCGTCATGCCCGCTCCCCTACGGTTGCGCCTCGCGCCTGGGCTCGCACACGGATTACTGTGCCGCGGACCGCGCTCCGCCGCGTCACCCGCCACGAATGAGGCGGCCGTCGCCAGGCCAAGGTGAAGTCCGCGGGCGCGGCAGCGTTTAGGGTCGGCCGGGTGGAAGGCTCATCCGATCGGGGCTGGCACCGAGGGACAGCGCCCTGACGTGGGCGATCGCTTCGGTGCGGGACCGCACGCCCAGGGCGCGGTAGATGTGCTGGAGGTGGGTATGCACCGTGCGGACGCTGACGCCGAGCGCGCGGGCCACGGCGCGGTCGGAGTGCCCAGCCGCGACAAGCTGCAGAATGCTGGTCTGCCGCGCGGTCAGCAACAGCCGGCCCTCGGCGTCCCGGGGGGCATCGGGCACCGGCTGGCTCAGCAGGGTGGCGATGGCGGCCGCCTGGCTCAGGTGCGGGCGCAGCAGGTCGATCACTTCGCGCTGCTGGTCGGAGAAGTCCCGGCCCCGCCGGTTCAGCGCCACGCTGATCATGCCGCCGTGCGGGCCGGGAATGCTCACGACGAGCTGGTAGTCCACCCCGGCCGGGCGGTAGAACTCGCGGTACAGGCCGAGCGCGCGGAACTGACGGTCACCAGCCACGTCGGAGATGCGCCGCGCGGCCAGGTCGCCCGTCGCCTCGTAGTGCCGCAGCAGCGGGTGCTCGTGCAGATGCTGCTGGAACACCTGGTCGGCATCGGGGAAGTCCAGCGAGGCCGCGGGTTCGATCCGCCAGGCCACGGCGACGGGGCCGACCAGGTGGTTGTACGAGCACGAGTCGGCTGGAACGAGGCTGGACACCAGGCTGACCACCCGGCTGGGAAAGTCGCCGCCGTCAGGCAGGTACAGCTCAGCCAGCCCGTTGCTGAGCCTGTGCAGCAACTGGCTGTCACGCGTCCCGATTCCCACCCCGGCCACCGCATCAGACTAAGCAAAAATGCCGATACCGCAACTGCCCCACGGTGGCGCAGAGTAGCTGTTACCTGCTGGCAGCCCCGGAAACCATGGGGGTGGGGGGGTCCCGGAGCTGCCAGCAGGTTGTCGCCCGCCCGGGGGCACGGACGGTTGCGCGGCCCGCGTCGGCGTGTGGGGGAACACGCTCGGCGGCGCGGCGCGGGCCGCAACCGCCTGATGGCGCCCGCATCACGTCCGCCGGGTCGCACCCCGGTCACGTACTTCCTTGAACCGCCGCAGCTTGAGGGCGATCTGCCTGCTGTCGGAGTAGACGTACTCCCGGCGGACGAGCGTGTTGACGGCGCGCCACATATAGCGCTCGTCGTCAAGATTGGCCGGGATCTGCAGGCCGAACGCGGCCGCCAGGCCCGCACGGCCATGATCCACTACGGCCCGCACCGCCGCATCCCACTCGTCGGTGGACAGGACGGCCAGGCGGTAGCAGGCGAAAGCTATCAAAACGCCAGCGGGAATCGCAATGAAAGTCCGGAGACCACTCTTCCCAACGATAGATGCAACAACCGCGAGAAGGCTGGTGGCGACGCCGCCGTAGAGCAGGCAGACAAAGAAGTCGACGCTCGCCCGGGCTCTTTCGACAGCGTTCACCGCTGGCGGCGGCGCAGCCGCTATCAGGTGATGCCAGAGAAGCTGGGAATCCAGCTGATACCGGTCACCAGCATAGGTCTCAAAGCGGCGGATGGCATTACCCAGAGTCGTAGGCGCGAACTGCCGCTCAGCCTAGCCTGGGGTCGCTCCTACGCCGGGTGCTGTGGCTGCTGGGCCTCGACGCGTCGCTTCAGCGCTTCGACGTTGGCTGGCATTTCCTTTTGTGCCTGGCGGCGGACGATGAGCGGGACGAGCAGTTTGCCGATGCCGTGCCCGGCGAAGTTGACCGTGATGGTCAGCCGGGAACTGGTCGGGGTCAGGGGTTCCACGGTGACGTCGACGGTGGCGCGAATGGGTCCATCGGTGCCCCGCACGCCCCATGTCCTGGGCGGGTCGATGTGGGTGAACTCGGAGGTGACGGCCCGGTTGGCGCCGCCGATGCGCCGGGTCGTCACGCACTTCGAGCCCACCTGCGCGGGACCGGACTGGTCGAGGTGAGCGTCGATGACGCCCTGCTGCCATTCGTGGAAGCGGGTGGGGTCGGTGGCGTAGCCGAACACTTCGGCTGCGGGCCGCTCCACCACGGTGGTGGCGATGGTCGGCGCCATGTCAGCGGCCCTCGAGCAGGGCGGCGTACCGGGCCAGGTACAGCGGCCATCCCTGGTCGCCGTTGACGCCGTCGCTGACCGACTGCCAGCCGGGACCGTGCCGGTCGAGGTGGCGGTGCTCCAGTTCGACCCGGGTGCGGTCCGGTCCCTCGGCCACGAACCGGACCTCGACCTCGCTGGTCAGCTCCGGGTCGGTCTCGACCTGCCATTGCGGGCTGATGTCCCAGCTGAACACCACGCGGGCGGGCGGCTCGTAGGCCAGGATCCGCGCCCACCGGCACTCGCTGCCGTCGACGGCGCGGTCGTAGATGTGCCCGCCGGCGTGGGGCTCGAAGACTGTCTCGGCGATCGGCGCCGCGAGCAGGTTGTGCTCCGGCGGCTTGAAGTCGCCGAACCTCTCGGTGAACACCCTGAAGGCCTGCTCGGCCGGCGCGTTGACCACGACTTGCTGGCGGACAACGGGCACCTCGGTATGGGTCATGGGCTCTCCTCCGTCGCTTGTCCGGCAACATCCACGTAGCTGGCCAGAGCCCGCTGCCAGAAGGTGTCGAGCTGATCGCGCAACGCGGCCACGGCCGCCGGATTGAGCCGGTAGACACGCCTGGTGCCGACCGCGCGCTCACTGACCAGGCCGGCGTCCTTGAGGACTTTCAGGTGCTGGGAGACCGCCGACCGGCTGACCGGCAGCTCCGCGGCCAGTTGTCCCACCGCCTGCGGCCCCTCAGCCAGGCGGCCGACGATGGCACGCCGGGTGCCGTCCGCCAGCGCGCTCCAGCCATCACTTGCTCGGTTAGAATCCACTAACGGTTAGTTAAACCTGACGGAGTGGCTGACGTCAAGGCCCGCCGCGTGGTGGGCGCGGCCAGGCCCCTGGGCCGGAACGCCGGGCCCGCCCGGAGGTCCATTCGGCCCGCGCTCGCTGGGCCGCCCCGTTCCTGGATAAGTTGATAAGGTCTACGATTGCCATGAGCTCAACCCTTAAGTGACCGTATGACTGGAGTCGCCAGGTGATCAAGCAGACGTTGAAGTATTACCGGCAGCTCAACACCGAGATTCCTGGACTGCGGACCGTTATCGTCAAGTACCCCGAGCAGTTAAGCGCCGCGAAAGAATTGCACGCGCGGATCTACCGCGCGCTTGATTTCGTAACCGACGCGGATCTCACCAGTGATGGCTTGTACATAGGGCCGGTCAAAGATCCTTACCAGGCGCACGCGCAGTATTTTAGCGTGCAAGGATTCCGGGACGGTGCGCCGCATACGGTCGCCACCGCTCGCATTATCCAGGCCGATCCTGGCCAGGGGCTCAAGTCTTTTCCCGCCTATGTGACTCAGGACCTTTACCCGGAATACCGGCGCCTGCTCGAAGGGGCCGACCCAGCTGCCTGCGGCGAGATATCGGCTCTGGTGCGAGAACCAGGCGTCAGCGGGAAGGCAGCGCTCATGCTGTACCGCGCGGTATGGCATTACTCGCTGGACCAGCGGTATCAGCTTCTGCTCGTGGCCTGTGACACAAGGCTTTACCGGCGATGCAAGATGATCTTCGGGGCGTCCTGGATCCGCATCGGGCCGGACGGGGACATTTGGAATCACCCCGTGGTGCCGGTCATGATCGATATTCCGAACTCGCTGGACGAGGCGCTCAAGCTCAGCAAAGTGAATCCGGTCAAGCGCCGGATGAAGATGAAGGCGCTCGAGTTCTTCCTGCGCGGCCTTCCCGACGCGGCCATCCTCCCCTCGCACCGCGAGCGGCTCGACCGTTACCGGCTCGAGACGGTGGCCCCGGAGTAACTCGCGGGCAAGCCCTCAACGACGGCCGGGGACGACGCGCATCCCGAGGTCGCTGACGTGGTAGATGCGCAGGCCGTCCACCCACAGCCAGCCGTCCGCGGTCGCGTATCGGCCGCGTTCGTCGCCGCCCACGCCGGTGATTTCCAGTTCGATGGTGACGCACCCGTCGGTCGGCAGGACCTGCCCGCGATATTTCCACGTCAGTGGGTGACCTGTCATGACCGGCTCGAATCCCGGATCGGCCAGGTCGGCCGCCACGCCGCGCTCGATGAGATACCACTGAAGCAGCTGGCACATCGCCTGGATGCCGAGCGAGCCTGGCATGACCGGGTCCTGGAAGAAGTGCGCCCTGAAGAACCACTCGCCTGGCTCGACGTCCTTCTCGGCGCGCAGCCGCCCGAGCCCGGCCTGGCCGGCGTCGGGCCAGTATCCGGTGACCCGGTCGAGCATGAGCAGCATCCGCCCTGGCAGGCGCGCCGGGCCCGCGCAGTATCTCGGCGGGCGAGCCCGCAGGTCCACGCGGTACTCGCCCGGCTCGGCCAGCCGCGCCCGCTCCGCAGCCGACGGCGGCAGGCCGACCTGGCTGGCCAGGGCCTGCTGCGGGAAGAAGCCGAACACCGTCTCCATCTCGAACGCGACCTCGCCGTCGGCTGGCCCGCCGAGCATCGTGCAGGTGGCGGCGAAGGACTCGATGATCATGTCGCCGAGCCGGGAGATGTCTCGTAGCTCGACCCTGGTCCGCAGCGCCGCGGTGGCCGGCGGCACCTCGCGCCGGACCGTCCCGGTTCCGTCGAGGTTCCTGAACCGCAGATCAGCCTCGGACGTCAGGACGCTGCCCACGTAGGTGGCAAGCCAGCCGCAGGGCTGCAGCGCTGCCTCCATGAGGACGCAGAACGGCATCGTGGGCACGTCGTTCTGCTCGAAGTACCACACGTCGGCGGGCACGTCGTAGTCGGCGGTCGCCGCGCTGCCCGGCTGCAGGCCGGCCAGCGGCCCCTCCGTCGCGACGATCCTGGTCATGAAGTGATACGGCGGACCGGGCAGGTGCGGAATCCCGCGTGGGCCATCGAATCGCGCGTAGCCGCTCCCGAACGCCTGGGTGGGCCGTCCCCAGGCGCACGCGAGCAGAGCGGCGTAGTCCTGCCGCACCCCGTCGATCAGCACTGCCGGTGCGCCCCGCACCGCGCCGGGTGCCTGGGCGTCACGCGCGGCGGCCTCCCCCACGCCAGCCAGGCCACCCAGAACGGGCAGGGGCACGATCCCGCCGGTTGGCTGAACCCCGGGCGGCCCGAGCTGACGCCAGTGGTCCAGCGGCCAGTCGGGCGCCAGCCGCACGGCGGCCCGGCGGGCGTGGAACGCCGTCACACCGTCCACCGTCCCGAGCACGTCCGCGTAAAGCGTGGGGCACGGATCCGACGAGAGCGCAGACACGAAGACCTCGTACACGATCGTGCGGCTGGCGGGGCTGACCTGGCGGCGGCACCGCACCACGCATGGCTCCTCCGGCACGGGCTCGAAGCGCCACCCGTCCCGGCCGAGCGTGAACCCGAGTGCGGCCAGGTAGAACGCCATCGCCTGCAGGCCGCCCTCGAACATCAGCGTGCCCGGCATGCACGGGTCGTTCTTGAAGTGCCCGTCGAAGAACCAGTCGTCCGAGGTCACAGCGGCCTCGGCTCGCAGGTAGCCGCGCCGCAGCGGCCCTCCGCCGGGATCGACGTCGGTGACCGTGTCGAACCGCAGCATCCGGCCCGCGCCGATGCGCGGCGTTCGCACGTGCGCGCTGGCCGCGGTCCACTCCGCGCCGAAGCAGTCAGCCGGCCGTCCCTCGGCGAAGGCGCGCACCTCGTCGGCGCCGAACCGGCGGCCCACGACCGGGACGGCCGGCGGGTCGAGCGGTCCGTCGTCCGCCGGCATCTGCGTGGCCTCCCAGGGCAGGCCCTCGGTGCTGGTGAGCTGGCCGTCGGTGAAGAACCCCGCTTGCCCTTCGCGTACCGTCATCCGGAGCTCGTCGCCGACGTAGCAGTCATAACGGAAGAAGAAGATCCGGACACCGTCGTGCTCGGCGTGCTGATAGATCTGGATCTCATAACGGAGCGTCTCACCGGCGAGCGCCGGACTCCCGTGGAACGTGACCTCACAGCCGAGCAGCCGGTACACCCGGTCGCCCGCACCGAGCAGGTCGACCCCCAGCCAGCTGATGAGCAGCAGGTCCGCCTGCCCTGCCTCGATCATCAACCCGGCCGCCATACGGCCCGCCGCATCCAGGTACCAGCCGTCCGGCGCGACGTCGGTCTCGGTCCATACCGTGCCGGTGCCCATGGAGCCCGGGATCGCGTCGATGCCAGTCACCCGGTCGACGAGCAGCATCGGGGGCCTAGGCAGGCGGGTCTGCTTCGGCCGGTCGTCCAGCACGGCGAAGTGGGGGCCGAACAGCTCAGAGACCCTGCCATCAGCCAGCCGCTCGACCTGGGCGCGATCGAACGCCGGGCCGCGCGGGACGGTGCGGCTCGGCAACGGCGGGGGCAGCCTGCGCGGAGCTGCGCGCCTTGCGGGCGCGGGTTCGGGCGCGGGCGCGGGTTCGGGCGCGGGCGCGGGTGCGGGTGCGGCCGCGGGCGGCCCGTTCGTCGCTAGGCGCTGATCGGGCTCGGTGAGCGGCGCCGGCGACGGCGCGCTCGCCCCCTGCATCATCGTGATCAACGCGGCGGCGCCCTGCTGGCGCGCGCGCAGGAACTCGGCATGAGCCTGCGTCTGCTTGGCCAGGAAGTCCCGGTGCAGCGCCGTGACGTTCTGAAACTGCATGGCGACCAGGCCGGCGGCCCCGGCAGGCGCCTGCGCCGGGCCGGCACTCTGTGCCCCGGCGGGGGCAGAGCCGTCCCTGGTGCCCGGGCTGGAGGTGCCAGGGATGAAGCTGCCAGAGACGAAGCTGTCGGGGATAAAAAAGCTGTCAGCCACCGGCACCAGCCGCGGCGCCCGGGGCATGACGGTCACCGGCGCCTCCCGCGCGGGCAGCCGCATCTCGGGCGGGTGGGCGGGAAGCCGGATCGTCTCGGTCCTGACAGCCGCAGCGGGGGCAGCCGCGGCCGGGGCAGCCGTAACGGTCGCAGCCGCAACGGTCGCAGCCGCGGCGAGACGGTCGAAGAGCGCCGCCGCGTCGACCTCCACGCCCGCCGCGGCCAGCTCCGCGACGACCTGACACAGCTGGCGGGTGCCCCGGCCGCCCGGCGCGTCGAGCGCGACGCTGAGGTAGGCGCGCTCGCCCAGGATTCTGCGGATCCACCCGGTGCACTGCGCTTGGGGCCCGTGCTCGACGAACACCCGCACCCCGTCGGCCCACGCGCGCTCGATCACGCGGACGAAGTCGATCGTGCCGACGATCTGGGCCGCAAGCGCGTCCGCGGCCCGGTCGGCGGAGGCACGATAGGACTCACCCGTGGCGCCGCTGTAGAACCTGACGCCCGGCACGTCCACGGTCGGCCGCCAGTGCAGCCGCCGGTATTCCTCCGCCACGTCGGCCAGCACCGGGACATGCGCGGCGATGCCGTAGTCGATGGGGATCACGGCCACGGCTCCGAGCCGCCGCAGCACCGCGTCGCACGCCGCCGCCTCCCCGCCGATGAGGCAGGCATCTGGCGCGTTGATGGCCATCAGATACGCGGCTACCTCGTGGCCGAGCGCGGCCCGGACCTGGTCAGCCGGGGCGCTGACCAGGTAGCTGACCCACCGCTCCCCTGTCACGCCGAGGCGCCGCCAGGCCCGGCGCACGGCGCGGAACTCGCCGGTCAGGTCGGTGCCGAGCAGATCGCTGGCCTGCACGTCGTCGTTCAGGGCGGCCGGGTCGGTCCAGGCCCCGAGCGCAACCAGCGCCGCGGACTCCCCGGAGGAGTATCCGATCGCGGCATCCGGCCGGATCCGCAGCAGGCCACGGGTGAGTTCCGCGTGGAAGCCGCCGAGCACCGCGGCCCCGAGAATCCGGCCGATGACACCCCGCGGGGCCAGGGCGGCCTGAGCCTCCCCGGCACGCGGCCGCAACCGCGCGTGGCTGGCCTCGAACGCTTCGGCGAGCTCGGGGAAGGCCAGCGCCAGCTCGGCGCCCATGCCCGGATAGGCGGCGGACCCGTTGGTGAAAACGAAGGCGATCTCGCCGCCGAGCGGCGCGTCACGGTACGCGACCGCGTCCGGGCGGGGTCCCTCGTGGGCGAGCCACCTGCGGGCGGCTTCGACGCGGCCGGGGAGATCTTCGTGTCCGCTGACGATGATCGCCAGCCGGGCCGGCCCCGACGCGGACTCCCGGCCCGCCGCGAGCGCCTCGAGCACCGCGGCGCGATCCGCCCCTGAGTACAGCCGAAGGCGCGGAGCCGGGCCGGCCGCCCAGGGCTCCGGCGGGCCGGCTGACCGGAGCCGGACGCTCACCGGGACGGCGCCCAGCGGTTCGACGGTGGCCAGCGCGGCCAGCCCGCCAGAAACCGGGATGGCCATCTCCCCCGGGCGCGGGATCGCCTGGTGCCGCACGGCCGTGGCCGCGGCCGCGACCGCGACCAGCCCGTGGGCCGCGTGCGCCCGGCCGAACAGCTCGGCCGGATCGAACCGGGCCGGACCGAACTGGGCCGGTTCGAGCTGGGCCGGGCCGCCTGGGCCCGCGCCATCGGCCGGCATCTCGTCGCCGACGAGCAATCCGGGCGCGTCATCAGCTGACTGGATGTCGTCGAGCACCGCGATCACCGGGCGGCCGTCGCGGCGGGCATCCGCCAGCCGCTCGAGTATCACCACCACGGCCGCGTCACCGGGCACGCGGTCGCGGCCAAGCGCGCGCAACGCCGCCTGGTGCACCGGTTCGCAGGAGAGGTCCACGGCACCGACCACGGCGGCGTCCGCCTCGCCGCACCGCAGCGCGCGGGCGGCCTGCCCCAGCGCGACCAGCCCGGACGCTTCCTCGGCAGAGACCGTGTAGCCGGGTCCCCCGAGGTTCAGCTGCACGTTGATCCGGTTGGCCACGAGGTTCGGCATCGTGCCGAGCACGGCCGGACCTGGGAACTCCGTCGCTGGCTTGTCCCGGCTCAGCACCGGGTATCGCGCCACCTCGGGATCGACGCCCATGCCGACAATGACCGTGGTCCGTTCGCGCGGCAGGTCGATCCCGGCCGCGGCCTCCCTGGCCGCTTCGAGCAGGAGCACGTGCTGCGCGTGCGCGACCGCCAGGTCGCGCGGGGGGAAGCGCAGGCCGGGCAGCCCGACGTCGATGAACGAGCGCGGGCCCGGATGCCGCTCGCCGAGCAGGATCGCCTGCCGGAAGTCGTCCGCGTCGTCGCCGTCGGCGACCCTGGCGCCGATCGCGGTGATCGCCACCGCAGGGTCTGGTCGCCGCGTCCGGCGGGCCGCGGGCGCGCCCGCACCAGGTACCCATTCGTCGACGATCAGATGCGCGTTGGTGCCGCCGAAGCCGAAGGCGCTGACCGCGCAGCGGCGCGGGCCCGGCCAGTCCTCCTGCTCGGCCAGCAGGCGCAGCGGGGTGCCGTCGAACGCCGTGATCGGGTCGGCCGCGCTCAGCGAGGGCGGACGCACCCGGGCCCGCATGGCGCCGAGTACCTTGAGCAGCCCCGCGCCCCCGGCGGCCGTCAGCAGGTGCCCGACGTTGGACTTCACCGAGCCCACCGGGAGATCGTCGCAGTCAGCGAACACCCGCGCCATACTGCCTGCCTCCACCGCGTCCCCGACGGGTGTGCCGGTCGCGTGGCACTCCACCAGCGACACGGTCCGCGGCGGCACGCCAGCCGCGGCGTAGGCGAGCCGCATCGCGCGTTCCTGCCCCTCCTGGGACGGCACGAGCAGACCGCCCGTCCGGCCGTCGTTGGACAGCCCGATCGCCCTGATGACGCCCAGGATCGGGACCCCGGCGCTGACCGCGTCATCGAGCCGCATCAGGGCGACCAGGGCGGCGCCCTCACTGGGCACGAGCCCGTCGGCGGCGCGGTCGAAGGGGCGGGACTGCCCGGTCGGGCTGACCGCACCAAGCTCGTGGAACCCGCCGTGCACGAGCGGGCGATCCGGGCAGCTGACTCCCCCCGCGACCATGAGGCTGGCGGTACCGTCATGCAGCCGGTCGCAGCCGAGCTTGATCGCGTACAGCGCCGAAGCGCAGGCGGCGTCCAGCGCGAAGCCGCCGGCCCCGAGGCCGAGCGCGCGGGCGGCGACATGGGCCGGCAGGCCAGAGGAGAACCGGTTGCGCGGATCCGCGCCAGGCGCTGGCCGGCCCTCCCGCCAGATCTGCTCGGCGAAGGTGACCAGCCCGGCCGACGGATACGACAGGTTGCCGAGCACCAGCCCCGCGTCGGGCCGCCCCGCGGCCGGCTGGCCCGCCTCACGCAGGGCCTGCCGCGCCGCGTGCAGGACCCACCGGTAGAGCGGGTCGAGCGGCATGATCTCCTCGGCGTCCAGGGCGAAACCGGCGGCGTCGAAAGACGCGTCGAAGTCGCGCACGAATCCGCCGCCGGATGCCGGGTCGAGGCTGCACTGGCCAGCCGCGATGTTCGCCCAGAAGGTGTCGGGGTCGAGCGCGCCGGGCACGACGCAGCCACGGCCGACGATCGCGATCGGTTCCTGCTCCACGTCAATGCCGCCTGTCGTAGCTGGGAAACGCAGCGGGTTCGGATGGCTCACCCGGGACGGCGGACGAGTTGCACCCCGAGCAGTTCGACCCGCAGCGACCCGTCCGGGTCGATCAGCGCGACGTCGCAGGCAGCGGTGAAGTCGTCAGCCCGCTGCGCCACGACCACGCAGCGGACCTCGCCCTCGACGGCGCCGGGCCGGTGCACCCGGCATTCGCCGATGGCCATCGGCAGCGTGCGGCCGGCGCCCGCCTGCCTCGCCCACAGCACGGCGAGTTGCAGCCCGCCGTCTACGGCGGCCGGATCTATCTGCCGGGACGACCCTTCCCAGCCCAGGGCGCGTGACCCGACCACGGTGCATTGCGCGCCCGCCGGGCCGACCATGGGCTCGGATCGGATGGCCTGGAACCTCGGCCCGTGGAAGAGGGTCGCTCCGTCGTACGGGCTGGCCAGCGACGCCAGGCCCGCAGGCGCCGCCCAGGTGCCAGGGACCAGCGGTGCAGGCGCAGTCGCGCGTGCGCGATAGTGCAGCTGACCGGTCTCGTCGAGCAGATCGAGGTCCAGCGCCTGATCCTGCGCGGCGTCCGCCGCACGGCCGCGCACGGTGAGCCGGTGCCCGCCGTCCGCCAGCCGGGGCAGCAAGATCTTGTCGAGAACCCGCAGATCGCGGATGGCTATCGAGCTCGCGGTCGGACGCCAGGCGCGCGCCGCACCAGCGAACCAGTCCAGCACAGTCGCGACGGGAACCACGGGAACCCCGCCGACCTCGTGGTCCGCGAGGTAGGCGTAGGCCGGCCCGGCCACCGTGACCTGCGCGGCCAGCCCGCCCTCCGGCCTGGCGCCAGCGTCCGCAGCCAAGATGACCCGTACCTCTTGCGCCGGATCGGCAATTTCCGCACTGAACGCCCCCGCGCCCACATCCGGGTCGATCAGCGCCACGCCGGCGTTACGGAAGCGGTCGGCAAGTTCGCTGGTGACCATGCCGCCCTGCCAGGGGCCCCACCCGATGGCCCGGACCACGCAGCCAGTCCGGCGGGCCTGCTCGGCCGACAGCACCTGGTTCAGCACCTCGTTGGCCATCGCGTAATCGCACTGCCCCGGGTTGCCGAACTGGGCGGCCACCGAGGAGAAGGCGCACAGCACCTCCAGCGGATCGTCCGCCGTGGCCGCCAGCAGGCTGCGCAGCCCTTCGACCTTCGGGTCGAAGACGCGGTTGAACTGGTCCTGCGTCTTGTCCGCGATCAGCGCGTCGGCCACCACCCCGGCCCCGTGCACGATCCCGGTGATCGGCCCCCAGCCGGACCGCACCTCGGCCAGCGTCCCGGCCAGCGCGGCCGTGTTGGTCACGTCAACCGCGTAGTAGCGGACCCGCGCCCCCGACTGCTCGATCGCGCTGAGCGTTTCCCGTATCTCGCGGGCCGCCAGCACCCGGTGCGCGGCCGCGGCCAGCTCGGCCGGCGTGCCGGGCTGGCGCTTGGCCAGCAACTGGATCAGCTCAATCCGGTCCGCCGCCGCCAGCAGGCCGTCGGGCTCGGGGTCCAGCGGTGTCCGGCCGAGCAGGGCCAGCCGGGGCCGGTGCTGTCGGGCGAGCAGCTTCAGCGCCGCCCCGGTGACTCCCCTGGCTCCGCCGGTGGCCACGATCACCGATTGCGGGCCGATGTTCGGCGGAGCCTGGCCCGCTGGGATAGCGGCCAGTTCCAGGGTGATCCTTGTCCCGTCTGCGCGCAGGCCGACATCGACCGTCGCGCCGCCGGTCAGCAGTTCGGCGACGATCGCATCGGCGACCGCGGCCAGCGGCCAGGCCGTGGCGCAGTCGATGGCCTTGACCGACGCGCGCGGCCACTCCTTCGCGGCCGTCCGCGCGAGCGCCGCGAGCCCGCCCAGCCACGCTCGCACCGGATCGGTGCGGTCTGCGCCGAGGCCGGACCGGTAGCCGCTCAACCCGAAATCGCCGCCGGTGTCCTGGACGGTCACGAAGACGCCGCCATCCGCGTCCATGCGGGCGGCGATCTCGCGAGCGGCACGGAAGACACCGCGTTCCGCCGCCAGTGCCTCGCCGACCGATGCGACGGGCCGCAGGCCGTCCAGCGCGATGACCCCGCACGCGCCGGGCGGCACGTGCGTGACGACCTCCGCGTGAATGCCGTTGCGGGCCAGCTGAGCGGCCAGCAGCGGCGCGATTCCTGCTCCGTCGTCGGTCACGGCCAGCGGTCCGCCCGTCACCCCGAGCATCGCCAGCCCGCTGGCCTCCGCGGGCACCGCGCGTACGACCCGGCGCGTCACCGGCGCGACCGGCGCGGCAGCCGGGCCTGCCGGGTCGAACTAAGGACAGCTGGGCCGGGCCTTCGCCCACCGTCGGCCCCAGCTGCGCGTACTGCTCCGCGATCTCACGCAGCGTCCGCAACGTGGCGAACGCGGCCAGGTCGCTGCTGGGCACGTCGCCGACCCGCTCCCGGACCGCTGACAGGATCTCGACCTTCTTGATCGAGTCGATGCCCAGGTCGGTGTCGAGCTCCATGTCGACGTTGAGCATGTCAACGGGGTAGCCGGTCCGCTCCGCGACCACCTCCAGCAGCAGGGCACCGATGCTGTCCGCGTCCGTGGGTGCTGCCTGGACGGGCTGCCCGCCGGCCCGGGCAGCCGGCTCGGGCGGAGCACCAGCGGCTGGGTCGTCAGCCGCCGCGACCTCCGCCACGGCCGGCGCAGCCGGCCAGATCGCCGCCGCCTGCGGCGGAACCTGCGGCAGCGGAACCTGCGACAGCGGGGCCGGAGCTAGCGGAACCTGCGGCGGCAGGGCCGGCGGCGCCTCCCCCGTCGCGGCCGACAGCAGTCCCGCGAACGTCATCTCGGCCATTCTCAGGTAGGCCAGGTGGCTTTCGGTCATAGCGCGCTGGAACTCGGCGTGCGCCTGGGCGGCCTGCTCCTGGGCCGCCCCGATAACGCCGAGCCACCCATCGCCGCCGTTAGCCGGGGCCGCCGGTGCGAGCGCGGCCGGGACGGCAGCCGGCGTCGGCGCCGGCTGCCAGCCGGGCGCGTGGCCGTTCCCGGCCAGGCGCCCCGGACGGCTCGGCTGACGGCTCAGCTGACGGCTGCCGCGGGCCTGCCGGGGCCGGCGCGTCGGCCAGCGCGTACGCCGAGCTTGCCGGTGCGTTCGGCGGCGGCAACGCGGCCGGCCCGCCCTGAGGCGGGTAGGGCCGGCCGTAGTTGCCGCCGTCGATCGTGACCGCCGCCTTACTGCGCTCCTCGGGCTGGCCGTCTTCGGCCGCAGCGCACTCCTCCGAGAGCGCGGCGAAGTCGATCGAGAGCCCGCGGACGGCCAGCTGGGCGAGTCCGTCTTGGAGGCTCGTGACGCCGTGCTGCCGCCTGCGGTCGAGGCTGACGGCGACGTGCTCGCGGTCGCCGAGGATGTGGCCGACCAGGCCAGACAGCGCCGCGCCCGCACCGACCTCCACGAAGGTCCGCACTCCACGGGCATACATCGCCTCGATCACGTCGACGAACTGGACCGGAGCCGCGATCTGTGCGGTGAGGCCGCGGCGGACCTCCGCCGGGTCGGGCGGGTAGACGCGCGCATCGCGGCCGGCGTAGACGTCGAGCGCCGGAGCCCGGATGTCTGCCTGGCGCAAGATGTCGGCAAACGGCTCGGCCGCGGGCGCGACGAGCGGGCTGTGGAACCCGGTCGCCGCCCTCAGCCGGACGGCGGTTATCCCCTCAGCCGCGAGCTTGGCCGCGGCCGCGTCCAGTGCCTGCGGAGGGCCGGCGAAGACGACCTGTTCCGGCGCGTTGTGGTTGGCGAGCCAGACATCCGGCAGGCCCGCGACGGCGGCCTCAGCCTGGTCCCGGCTGGCCGTGACGGCGAGCATCGCTCCGGGGACCGCCGCCGCGTCCCGCATCAGCTCACCTCGGCTACGCGCCAGCCGGACCAGGGCATTGGCACCGAACGCACCCCCCGCGTGCAGCGCCACCAGCTCGCCGAAGCTGTGACCGGCGACGCAATCAGGCTTCAGCCCGAGCCTGGCGAGCACGGCGAGCAAGGCCACGCTGTGCACCGCCAGCGCGGGCTGAGCCCACTCGGTCGCGGTCAGCCGTCCCTCGGCCTCGGCGTGCCCGCTGTCGCTGAACGCTGGCGGCGGGAAGACGACGCGATGCAGCGGGAGATCGCCAGGCTCGTGCCCGGCCGCGTCATCCCACGCCGCGCGCGCCAGCGGCAGGTGCACCGCCAGATCGGCGCCCATCCCGACGTACTGGGCGCCCTGGCCAGGGAACAGGAAGCCGATCAGCCCGGGCGCGGGCGGGCCGTTGCCGTAGTGCACCTGCCCCTGCGGCGCGAGCGGCGGCCCGGCCTCGATCCGCGCCGCCGCGTCGGCGAGCTTCGCGGCCAGGTCGGCAGTGTCCCGGGCGACGATGGCCAGCCGGGCCCGATCCTCGTGGTCAAACTCAGCCAGCGTCTGCCGGGCCAGGTCGGTCAGCGTCCGCCCGAGGTCAAGCTGCCTGGCTCGGTCCAGCAGGGCGCCGGGCGACGGCGCGCTGATGAGGATCAGCTCGGTCGGGGCGGCGGGCAGCCGCCACGGCGGGGTTGCCGACGAGCCTGATGCCGGCACGTACTCCTCGAGCGCGACATGAAAGTTGGTGCCGCCGAACCCGAAGCTGGACACCGACGCGCGGCGCGGATGGGCGTCCCCGGCCGCAGGCCGCACCCACGGCCGCGTCGCGGTGTTGAGGTAGAAGGGGCTGCCCTCCAGGCCGAGCGCCGGGTTGGGCCGGTCGACCTTGATCGTGGGCGGCAGGACCTTGTGCTGCAGCGCGAGCACCGCCTTGAGCATGCCAGCCGCGCCCGCGGCCGCCTTGGTGTGCCCTATCTGCGACTTGACCGACCCGAGCGCGCACCATTGACGGTCCGGCCGACCAGCGGCACCGAAGACCTCGCCCAGGGCGGAGAACTCGGCGGCGTCGCCAGCGCCGGTGCCCGTGCCATGCGCCTCGACCAGCTCGACCGTCTCCGGGCCGTAGCCTGCCGACTCGTACGCTCGTTGTAGCGCGCGCACCTGGCCCGCTGGCAGCGGCGCGTAGATGGCCGTGCCGCGGCCATCGGAGGATGCGCCTACGCCGCGGATAACGGCGTACACGTGGTCGCCGTCGCGTTCGGCGTCCGCGATCCGCTTGAGCGCGAACATCACGATGCCCTCGCCGAGCATCGTCCCGTCGGCCGCGGCCGAGAACGGCCGGCAGTCGCCTGTCGGCGACAGCGCCGGCGTGCTGGTGAAGCACCGGTACATGGGGATGTCGTTGGAGGTGTCCACGCCGCCGGTGATCACCAGGTCGGACCGCTGCAGCGACAGGTCAGCGACGGCGGAGTAGAGCGCGGCGAGCGAACTGGCGCAGGCGGCGTCAGTCGTGTGGTTGGCGCCATGGAGATCGAACTTGTTCGCGATCCTGCCGGACACCACGTTGCTGAGCAGGCCCGGGAACGTCTCCTCCTGCCAGGGCGTGAACCCGGCCGCGATGCTGTCGCAGATCGACTGGGCCTGCGGCTCGGCCAGGCCGTGCTCGCGCAGCGCCTTGAGCCAGACTGGCCGATCGAGCCGGGCCGCGGATTCGACCAGCAACTGCAGCGGCGCCACGCCGAGCAGCACGCTGACCCGCTCCCGGTCCGCTGGCAGGCCGACCGCGCAGTCGGCGATGAGGCGTTCGGCCACCATGAGGGCCAGCAGTTGGCTCGTGTCGATCGCGGGCAGGCTGTTCGGCGGGATGCCGTAGCGCACCGGGTCGAAATCAACTTCGGGCAGGAATGCTCCCGCCGGCCATAGGTCTTGTCCATGGCCCGCGGGTCAGGGTCGTAGTAGTCCTCGATAAGCCACCGGCTGGCCGGCACGTCGGTCATCAGATCCCGGCCGGTGAGCACGTTGCGCCAGAAACCGCCGAGGTCGGTCAACCCTGGCATGAACGCGGCGATGCCGACGACGGCGATCGGTACCTGGCGCGGAATCCGATCGGATGCCATGCTTCCTCCCCTGGTTGCCCGGACGGCCGGCGTCTCAGCCCAGCCGGCGTGGGACGAACGTGAACGCCTCAGCGGGCACCGGGACCCCGTACGTGCGCGCCTGATGTGCCCGGGTGATGATGGCCGCGCCCTCCAGCAGGTTGAGCGCGATCTGCGTGACGCTGCGTTCACGAGCTTCGGCGAGGAAACTGCCGGCGGTCCAGCGGTTGAACGCGCCCACCGCCGGTCCTGCCCACAGCTGGTAGTCGGTCCGCCGGGTTGTGTCGCCCTCGACCGCCCAGCGGCTGGAGCTGCCCAGGTACCAGCGGAAGATCAGCGCCATCCGGTGCTTGCCGTCCTGCTCGGCGCGCGCAAGCTGGGACCGGTCGCGCTGCTGCCAGAAATGGCGGGTCTGCGCCCAGATCTCGTCGAGGCTCGCGTGCAGGACGTCGCGTTCCAGCGTGGCGCGCAGCGGCGCGGGAATGGCCTCGATGGACGGGTAGCCGCGGTAGACCTCATGCAGCCGGCGGGCGCGGGGGCCGAACATGGTTCCCCGCCGCAGCACCTGGAC
This sequence comes from uncultured Actinomycetes bacterium, assembly GCA_963717125.1. Taxonomy (GTDB): domain Bacteria; phylum Actinomycetota; class Actinomycetes; order Streptosporangiales; family Streptosporangiaceae; genus RYN-230. The sequence goes on along the minus strand of CAVQVG010000006.1, from coordinate 57,389 downwards.
CTGGACGTCCATCTCGAACATGTCGGCGGCAGGCGCCATCATGACGTCCGCAAGATCAGCTTGTGCGAGCAGCGCGCGGGCATCGTCGGACACGCCTGACTCGACGGCAAGCTGGTTCACCGAGCCGGTCAGCACGTACGCGGCGCCAAGCGCGAACGCGCCGGCCAGCGCGTGCGGGCTGCCGAGCCCGCCGGCCGCGCCGACCCTGATCCGGCACCGGTACCGGTGCCGGGCCGTGACGGCGTCGCGTAGCGCCAGGATCGCGGGGAGCATCGCGCCCAGCGGCTGGTTGTCGGTATGGCCGCCGCTATCCGCCTCGACCGTGACATCCTCGGCGACGGGCACCAGCGCGGCCAGCCGGGCCTCGTCCTCGGTGAGCTGGCCGCGGGCCACCAGCGCCGCGAGCAGCCCGGCCGGAGGGGGGGACATGAACTTCTCGGCCACCTCGGGCCGGGACACCTTCGCGAAGAGCTGCACGGGCCGCACGATCCGCCCCGCTGGGTCGAGCCGCAGCCCGGCCGCCGCGCACCGGGCGAGCGGCAGCGTGATGTCCATGTAGGCCGATGCGGAAATGATTCGGACCCCACGGCGCAGCAGCAACTCGGCCGTGCGCTCCTCGAGCGCGGGCTCGGCCGGTGAGTAGATCAGGTTCACTCCCCACGGGTACCGGCTGCCCAGTGCGCCGCTGAGCTCATCAACCGCCTGCTCGATGCCGCCCAGGTCCAGCCCGGCGGCGCCGAAGATGCTCAGCATCTCCGCGCGAGCCATGGTGATCACCATCCGCGTGGTGGCGATCCCGCGCGCCATCTCCCCGGCTATGTAGGGAAAGCGCACCCCGTGCGTCTCGCCGAACGCGCGGTCGCCCAGCCATTCCGGGTACAGCGGCGGCAGCGTGCCGGCCAGCTGGCAGTCGGCGGCGTCAGACGTGGTGACCTCGCCGCCGAGAGCGACGCCCAGCGCCCCGCCCGGCCCGCTGCTCACGATGTGCACCGGCTCCCGCACACGCCGCAGGCGCGCCGCGATCTGGTCCGCGTCGAACGCGGCCGGGCACCGCCCCGCTCGCCAGCCCGGCGCCCAGCTTGCGGCGACTGGCTGCGCGGCGGATGTCATCGCGCCAGCGCCCGGTGCACTGCCGCCGTCATTCCGGCGCGAACGCGGTCAGGCCCGAGCCGCCGGCGCAATGCCTGTCCGGCTAAGGCCGACGGCTCGCCAGTGCTGCTGAGGCAGTACCCGGGTGAGGGAGCAGTGCACGTGCCGGCGCAGGCGTCGCGAAGAAGCACGGTGCTTGGGCCAGGTCGAGGCCGAGCCTGCTCCGACGTCATATCGCCCATCCTTACACAGCCACCTGGCCGGAATTCGCCGTGCGCGCACCCCTCGAGGCTGCCTGTTCGACGGCAGCGGAAGCGGCCGGGCCGTGCCGGGCGGCAGGGCGGGGTGGCGGACCAGCAAGGAGCCCGGAGGACGTGTGGCTTAAAAAAATTAAGATCAACTTCTTGAAAGTTAAGGGTGTGTCGGGTACAACTTTAGATATGACAGAGCAGGCGATGGACTGGCAGGAACTCACGAACCTGACCCGGGGCCAGCCGTTCGTCGTCGAGCGGGTGCGCCTGGCAGGTAGCGGCGTCGCGATCGAGGGCGAGTTCGAGCTACCGCAACTGGCTCAGCTCAACGTCGAGGATCAGGTCTTCGTCACGGCGTTCGTGCGGTGCCACGGTTCCATCAAGGAGATGGAGCGGATCTTCGGGGTGAGCTACCCGACGATCAAATCACGACTGAACCGGATCACGCAGATGCTCGACTTCGTCGAGACCGATCCGGCGCCGTCGCGAGCCGACATCATCGATCGGTTGCGCCGCGACGAGATCACCGCACAGCAGGCGTTGTCCGAATTGGAGGGTCGCACGTGATGCCGCAGTTGCTGACCGTACGAGTCAAACGCCCGGACGGTCGTCCCATCCGGATCTGGGTCCCGGTACTCCCCGTGATGCTCGTGTTCTCACCGGTCGTGGTCCTGGCCGCACTGGTGGCGGCCGTGGCCTGTCTCGTGTACCGCGTCAGTGCGGTGCGGGCACTCGGCACCGGCTGGCGCATCGTCTCCGCGTTGCCCGGCACCCGGGTTGACGTCGAGCAGGGCCGTACGGCTGTGCTCGTAACTATCCGATAGGAGAGGAATCGATGAACGAACAGCGCAAGGACATCCTCGACATGCTGGCGGAGGGCAAGGTCACCGCAGCGGAGGCGGAGCAGCTCATCGCCGCGCTCGAACGGGACCAGCCGCCGGCGGCGTCGAGTCTCGACGCCCGGCCGACGGGCAAAGCCAAGTACCTGCGGGTGATGGTGGACGCCCTTGACGACGGCGAGCCGACGCGGGTCAACATACGGGTGCCGCTGCAGCTGCTGCGAGCCGGGGTACAGCTGGCGGCCCTGATCCCGGCGCAGGCACTGGATCGGGCCAACACCGAACTGAACAAGTCGGGCGTGCCGCTCGACCTGACAGAGCTCAAGCCAGCACAGCTCGAGGCACTTGTGGAGCATCTCGACGAGATGACCGTGGAGGTCGACTCGCCCGATGCCAAAGTGCGTGTCTTCTGCGAGTAGGCGCCGTCCAGTTGGACGGACCCCCGAGAGGGTGCTGGAACACCCTCCCGAGGCCGCGCCCGTTACAGCAGAGCACGTTGAACTGGCAACCTGAAGTCTAGCCGCTCATCGGCGCGTAGCGGAGGGGCCACCCGGACGGGTGGCCCCTCCTTAGGCGGCTCCGGTTTAGGCGGGCTGTACGACGGTGGCCATGGTGCCGATCAGTTGCCGGAATCGCTGGACCGGCCCGGTTTCGCCGGTGATGTCGATGCCGGTGTCTGACCCGGTAAAGATGAGGGCGGTCAGGGCCCGGGGGGTCGCGGTGATCGTGACGTCGGCTCGTGCGGGTGGGGCCCCCGAGGTGAGCGACCACTGGTGGCCGTCGTTTTCGACCAGGTAGTCCGCACCGTCGAGCCGGAAGTGCCAGCGGGCTGGTTCGTGGTCGCCGGCGGCGAGGAGGTCGATGGCCCGGGTAACGGAGCGGAGCAGATGCTCGGCGTGCAGCGGCTCGCCGTCCCGGGGCCGCCGCCAGGCGTGCTGTAGCCCCCACCGGCCGAGCGCGTCGATGACGGGGCCGAGGTCGGCTCCGGCCGGTGTCAGGCGATACCAGACCTCCCGCCGCCCCGGCTCGCGGTCGGCGGTGAGGATCCCGGCGTCCGCCAGCTCGCGCAGGCGCTGGCTGAGGGTCTTGGGGGTGATCCCGCCGAGGCGGTCCATCAGGTCGGTGAACCTTTTGTCGCCGGTGAGCAGGTCGCGGATCACCAGCAGGCTCCACCGGTCGCCGACGCGCTCCAGGGCGCGCGCGGTCAGGCAGAAGTGGTCGTAGGTACGGACGTTCCTTGTCACGTCCCCCATGATACTAGTTGACAGATACTATATGCAACATACTATCTTGTAGATATTCAACTCGATCGCAGGAGGATGTCATGTACGACCCGCCTGGTTATCTGTGGGCGATCACCATCGCCGCAATCATCGCGATCCCGGCCGCGACCTGCGTCGTGCTCTACGGCGGCGCGGTGCGCGCTGGCCTGGGCCGGACGCGGGCGGCGCTGCTCGCCGGCGGCGCAGCCCTCGTGCTCGGCGGCTGGTTCACCGCCAGCGCGGTCATCGCCGGTCACGGCTGGTACCACGCGCGGCTCGGCCACGGGGTGCCGTGGATGCCGGTCGCGGTGGCCGGCTTCTTCGGCACGCTGCTGGCACTGCGCCGGATCCCGGTGGTGGCCCGCGCCCTGACGGCGCCGGGCATGTCGGCCCGCCTGGAGCTCCCGCATTCGTTCCGGGCGGCCGAGGGGACGGCCTTCCTGGCCATCATGGCCCTCGGCTATCTGCCCGCGCTGTTCGCGCTGCCCGCGGGCCTGGGCGACGTCGCTGCCGGTATCGCCGCGCCGCTGGTCGCGTTCAGGCTCGCGCAGGGCACCGGCCGCCGCACCGCCTTGTGGTTCAACGCGTTCGGCATGACCGATCTGATCGTGGCCCTGACCCTCGGCACCCTCACCGGATTCCAGCTGATCAACACCACCCCGTCCGGGGCGCCGATCAGCGAGCTCCCGCTCGCGCTGATCCCGACAGCCGCCGTGCCGCTGCTGTTCGCCCTGCACATCACGTCGGTGTCCGCGCTGCGCAGAGCCCGACGAGCACCGCTGCCAAGCACCGCCCCGCTCACCGCCGTCGCGAGATAGCGGAGAAAGGAAACGCAATGAACACCCGGAGTCCATACCCAGACGTCGAGGTCCCTGAGATCTCCCTGCCCAGGTTCATCCTTGACCGAGCCGATGAGCGAGGTACAGCGGTCCCCCTCATGGGTCCCGCTGACCGCGGTAGCGCCAGCCCGCTGATGGGCCCAGCCACAGCGGGCACCATTACCCCGCTGATGGGCCCGGCCGCCCCCGCCACCGTTACCCCGCTGCTGGGTCCCGCCGATCGCGGCACGATGGTCTCGCTCATGGGTCCCGCCGACCGGGGCACGGCCACGCCGCTGATGCTCCCAAGCCGGCTCACCGCAGCATAGACAGTTAGTTAGCTATTTGCCATAATACCTTTGTGCTTGACGTGGATCTCCTCAAGGCCCTGGGCAACGACAAGCGCCTTCAGGTCCTTGAGTGGCTGCGTGACCCGGTGGCCAACTTCCCGCCGCAGCGCGACGGCGATCTGATCGAAGACGGCGTGTGCGCGCTGTTCATCGCGGAGAAGCTGGGCGTCAGCTCGCCGACCTGCGGCGAGCATCTGAAGCTGCTTTCCAGGGCGGGCCTGATCAGGGGCAGGAAGATCAAGCAGTGGGTCTTCTACAAGCGCGACGAGGACCGCATCGCCCGAGCAAAGGAGGCATTCGCCAGTGACTGGTGACACGCAGGCCCCCGGGCACCGGCCCGCCCGGCCGGGGCCAGCGCCGGGCCCGGCTCCTGACGGAGGGCAGCATCTCGTGATTACGCGTGAGGACATTCAGCGTGCCTACGACACGATCCGCTCCTACCTGCGCCGGACGCCGGTCGTCCAGCTCGACCTGACCGAGCCGGTGACCCTCAAGCTGGAGCAGCTGCAGTGCGCGGGGTCGTTCAAGGCCCGCGGCGCGTTCACGAACCTCCTGCTCAGGGACGTGCCGCCGGCCGGGGTGGCGGCCGCGTCGGGCGGCAACCACGGCGTCGCGGTCGCGTATGCCGCGCACCGGCTGGGCATCCCGGCGAGAATCTTCGTGCCCACCGTGTCGTCCCCGGCCAAGATCGAGCGCATCCGTCAGCTGGCGGACCTGGTGGTCGGAGGCGATCGTTATGCCGACGCGCTGGAGGCCGCGCAGCAGTGGATCGCTACGTCCGGCGCGATGAGCGTGCCCGCTTACGACCAGCGGGAGACCATACTCGGTCAGGCCACGCTCGCCCTCGAGCTCGACGGCCAGGCCGGGCCGCTGGACACGGTGCTGGTCCCGGTCGGCGGTGGCGGCCTCATCGCCGGGATTGCCTCGTACTTCGCTGGCACCGCCCGGGTCATCGGCGTGGAGCCCGACGGCGCGCCGACCCTCGTCCGGGCCCGGGCGGCCGGCGCGCCCGTCGATGCCCCGGCTGGCAGCATCGCCGTGGATGCCCTCGCCCCGCGCCGCGTCGGCGACCTGGTCTTCCCGATCACCCAGGCCTACGTCGAGGACGTGGTGCTCGTGGACGATGACGCCATCCGCAGCGCGCAGCGCACGCTTTGGCAGACCGCGCGCATCGCAGCCGAGCCGGCCGCCTCGGTCGGCGTCGCGGCCCTGCTCACCGGCGCGTACAAGCCCGCGCCCAGCGAGCGCGTCGCCGTCATCATCACCGGCGCCAACATGTCCCCATCGCAGCTGGACAGCTGAAAACCCCGATGCCCAGGAACAGGGAAGACCTGGGCTGTGGCGGCTTGCTCAGCTTGACTTGCCATGATGGAAAGTCATGCCTAGACTTTCCATCATGGCAAGTGACGAAGACCGGGGCGGCGCGGCCGCCGCGTTTGCACCCAGCGAGGCCGCAAGCGCGATAGCAGCTATCGACGGCAGCCGCTCCTGGCTGGCCGACCGGATCATCGCACCAGGCTGGTACCACCTGGCGCTCGGCTTGCTGGCCGGCGGCGCGATCGCCGAGGCAGAGCTGCGCAGCTGGGTGCTGTTCGCTTGGTCGGTGGCTGGGTATACGGTCGGCTGCGGCGCGCTGATGTGGCTGAACCAGCGCCGTGTGGGTGTCGCGATGCAGTATTTCGATACCTGCACACGAGCCGTCTTCGCTGGCCACGTCCTGACCCTGAGCGCGCTGATCGCGGTCGCTTGCTGGCTCGACCTTGATCGCGGGATACGCGGCGCGTTCCTCGCAGCAGGTGTACTCACCGTGCCCCTCGCGGTTGTGTTCGGGCGCTGGACGGACAAACTACTCCGGGCGCGCCTGCAGACAGGCCAATGAGTACCGCCGCCCGCTTCGACGAGATCGTGCACGCGCCGAACCGGCTCCAGATCTGCGCGATACTCTCCGCTGTCGACTCCGCCGACTTCGCCACCGTGCGGGAGGGTCTGGGAGTGGCCGACTCGGTTCTGTCCAAGCACATACGCGTCCTGCATGAGGCCGGCTACATCGAGGTGCACAAGGCCACCTGCGCATCGCGAGTGCGGACCAGCCTGTCGCTGACCGCGGCCGGGCGGGCAGCGTATGACGGGCACGTCGTTGCCCTGCGGGCAATCGTTGGCAACGAAGGCTTCCGCGACAGCTCGCGCCGCCGGGGCGTCCCCACGCAGTAAGGTCCGCATGCGGCCGGCCTCACGTGACGGCTCCGGTCAATGCCCGCGGCCGGACAGATAGGTGAATGGTCCGAAGCTGGCGTGCGGTCACCACTGCGGTGATCCACGCCTCTACCTCACTGCAGCGACGGTTCAGCCCGCTGGCGCCAGGGTGGCGGCGACGGCTTCGGGATCTGCGCAGCCGACGATCCACTCATCCCAGGGGGCACCCTCCAAGCGCACCCGCACGCCGCGGGGCGTGTCGCCGTGGACCGCGACGAACACCTTCTCGCCATGGCCGCGGACAGTGGCCACAGTGGCGACGCCGGGGACGCGCATCCCGACCTTGAACCCGGCCCCGATCCCGGTCCAGCTGTGGGCGTCGTCGAGCACCTCGACACCGCGAATCGCCGACAGCGGCACACGAAGGTCGCCGTGGACTGCCTCGGCTTTCTCCGCACCCGATAGGTGAAGCACCAGTTCGCCGCCTTCTAACTGCAGCTCTGCCATGCCAGACTCCTCGCCGTCGAGTTACTACCTCGTTTCTACACCTTCCAGGCCGCCGCCGAAGCACCTGGAAAGTGCCGTTCGGACTGAGGCGGACGGACCTTAGCCAAGCCCAATCCTCCTAGTTCAAAGGCACTTTTACGTGATCGACCGGCCTTCAGGCCTCATCCAGACGAAGGCCGAGGCTAATGGTGGCGGCGCGCACCCGGGCCGCCCGGCGGGATGTGCACGGCGATCTCGCCGCCGAGCCGGAACCCCGCCGACAGGCCGAGGTGATCCCCGCTCCAGAAACGGCCGGCGTCGTACCAGTTCGGATGCCGCGCGCTGGCCAGCAGTCCCATGGCCTGGTAGGTCACGGCCAGCACCTCCGCGCAGTAGGCGGTCTCCAGGTCGGTGTCGCGGGCCTGGTGCCTGATGGCTGGGCCGCGGCCGAGCAGCCACCGCGACGCGAGCCGGGCGGTGGAGGGAAAGGGGGTGCCATCCAGCCGCGCGATCGTGCGCAGGACGGCGTCCTCCATCTCGCGGGTCGCCGGCGGGTCCAGCTGGCGCAGCCACGCCCGCTGGCCATACCTGCCAGCCCAGATGACGACCGCCCCGCGCAGGTCCTGCAGCTGGACCCCACGGTGCCGGCCCCGGCCCACACGTCGGGCAGCGAGCGGCCAAGCTCGGCATGCCACATCAGCGGCGGCAGGTCGTCGATGACCACGGACATGCCGACGTGGTTAACCGGGCTGTTGGTGGCCACCTGGATCGCACGGTCGGCCATAGTGCGCCCGCGGAACAGCCACACATCACCGGTGCGGACCAGATCCACGGCTTCATCCAGCGTGATGCTCGCGGCGGGCACGCTCTAACCTAAGCAGATGCGCTGGTGGAAAGTGCTGGGACTGGCAGCGTTCGCAGGTGTGGCCGCCACCGGAGTGGTGATCGCCCGCGCCGAACGGCGGCGCCGTGCCTACGACCCCGCCGAAATCCGGGAACGGCTGCACGCCCGGCTCGCCGAAACGCCCGAGGACCCGCCGTAATGCTGGGTCGTCCAAGTCTTTTACCTGTTGGAGTACCTGGACGGTGTTCCTCGGCTAGTTCCGGGTGTTACGGATCTGGGCGGCCAGGCCGGCCGACGCCGCGACAATGATGGCCATGCCGTATCCGAGCACGGTCGCCAGGAGCCCGACCGGCGCGACGAGCAGACCGGCGATGATGGCCGGCCCACCGAAGCTGAGGTAGGCGACCATATAGACGGCGGCGAACAGTCCGGCCCGCTGGTGCATTTCCGCCAGGGGGGTGATCGCGCGCAGTGCACCGCCCCACTCCTGCTGGAAGATCACGAGGAGCGGGGTCGGGGCTCCAGCGGCCAGATACAGGGCGGCGAAGGTGAGTCCGGCCCCCGCGAATGCCGCGGTGGGCGGCAGGGTCCGCGGCCGCCGCGGCACGGCGTCCGGAGTTCGGGTCGGCGTTAGGTGAGCGGGCCGGGATGCGGTTTCGGCGCCGGCCAACGCTGCCATGCTCCGCGCCGGTGCGGCCACCGCCGGCGAGAGCGAGTTCGGCTGCCTGCGCAATCGCCGCGCCGAAGCCGCGACCCTGATCGAGAGTGCGCTGGAACCGCGGGCAGTCACCAGCGACGATGTCGTCGACCACATAATCGCTCCCATCATCTACCGGGCGATCTACCTGCCGTGGACGCTCACCGACTCGACCGCGGCCGACCTCGTGGCGGACCTGTTCCACCCGACCCGTCCCGCAGGGAAATGATCGGCAAGCGCGCCACGGCGGCATTCATGCATGATCGGTCTCGATGAAATCCGGCATGCTGAACCGATTGACTGGTGCCGGGGTATCACAGCACCACCGCCTTCTCCGGCGGGTTGTGGTACAGGCCCACCACGTCCACGACCTTCTCCACGAACAGCGGGTCAGACGACAGCTTGAACGAATCGTGTGGTGATATACGCCTTTTTAAGTACCATTCGCTCGCTCAGGTCACTTAGGCCCCAGGCGCAGCTTGGCTAACGGAGCGGTATGCGGCAGGCTGGCACGGAGGTATGGTCTTGGGGGGGAATGGGGAAAGGTGGCCTGTCGTACCCCCTTGCCTAAGACGGCCTGGAGAATTGCTCGTGGCCTCGAAAGCAGCTTCCCGGATCAGCGAGGACACGCAATGAGCCAGTCCAGTTCGGTCAATGCCGCCCCTCCCGGCGGTTTGCCCGCCCGGGGCGCGAGGGGCCCGGCGCTGGCTCCACGGAACTGGCGGGTGGCCTCCCGGCTGATGGTCCTGGTCGCCATTCCGGTGGTGCTAGGGCTAGCGCTCGCCGGGCTGCGGATCGCCGGCGCGACGCGCAGCGCGGCGGCCTACGGCCAAGTCGGCCGGCTCGCCGCGGTTGGTCGGCAGGTCACCGGCCTGGCGCAGGCACTGGAGAACGAGCGGGCCGACACGGGCGCGTTCATCGCACAGGGGCGCCCGGTCGCTGGGCTGGTGGCACTGCACCGGCAGTATGCGACCACCGACCGCTGGGCGGCCACGGTGCGCCGGCTAGTTCTCCCGCTTGACCACGGATACCCGGCCCAGACGCGGGCCAGTGCGGCTGCGGTCCTGGCCAGCATCGCCGAACTGCCTGGCCTGCGCAGGCAGGCTGCGCTGGCCCAGGCGCCCGCACTAGCCGTGATTAACGGCTATTCCGGGGCGACAGCCGACCTGTTCGCGATCAACGACGGCATCGCCGATCTGAGCGGCAATTCCGCGCTCATCACCAGTGTGCGCGCGCTCGGCTCGCTGTCCAGGATGAAGGACCAAGCCTCGCAGCAGCAAGCCATGCTCGGCGTGGCGCTTGCCCAGGGCCACTTCGACCCCGGGGCGCTCACCGCGCTGACCTCCGCCCAGGCGCGGCAAGCCAGTGACCTCGCGTCGTTCCGCAGCTCGGCGACCCCTGAGGAGAGCTGGGCGCTCGGCACCACGTTGACCGCCGCGCAGGCCACGCAGGCCCAGGCGGTGGAACAGCGCGCGATAGCGGCGGGGAATGGCCCGCTGGCCCTCGGTGCCCAGGCCGGCCAGCAGTGGCGGGCCGGGATGTCCTACACCGTCGGCTGGATGCGGCACGCCGAGCAGCAGCTTACGGATTGGATCACGGGCTACGCCCAGGGTCTGCAGCAGAGCGCGATGCGGTCCGCGATGATCACCGGGGCCGCCGCGCTGGCCGCCTTGGCCCTTGTCCTGCTGGCCACCCTGATCATTGCCAGGTCTATGACGCGCCCACTGCGACGGCTGGAAGTAGCCCTGGACGTCGCCGGGGAACGCCTGCCAGCGGTGGCCCGCACGCTGGGCGTGGCCGGGAAGCCGGAGCACCCTGCGCCGGTGACACCGATCGACGTGCGGTCCTCCGGCGAGATCGGCCAGGTCGCCCGGGCCTTCGACCGGGTCCACGGGGAGGCGCTGCGGCTGGCTGCGGAACAGGCACGGCAGCGCGAGAGTATCCGTGCCCTATCCGCCAGTTTCTTCCGGCGCAGCTATTCCCTTCAGGAACGGTTGCTGCGGCTGATCGACAGCTTGGAACTCAGCGAGGATGACCCGGAACGGCTGGCCGGCCTGTTCCAGATAGATCATCTGGTCACCCGGCTGCGGCGCCACTCAGACAGCGCGCTCGTCCTCGCGGGCCAGGAGACGGCAGGCCAGCCGGCCGAGCCATTCTCCTTGGTGGACGTGCTCCGGGCCGCGGTGTCCGAGATTGAGCAGTACGACCGGGTCATTCTGAACGTCCAGCCAGGTGTCCTGGTCAGCGGGAGTGCTGCGGTGGACACAGTGCACCTCCTAGCCGAGCTGCTGGAGAACGCCACCGCGTTTTCGCCCCAGACGACCCAGGTGATCGCGTCCGGGCGGACAGTGCGTGACGGCGGCTCGCTCATCACCATTACCGACAGCGGAAAGGGCATGTCCGAGGAGCAGCTGAGGCGGCTCAACTGGCGGCTGGCCCATCCACCCCTCGCGGACGTGGCGGATTCCCGGCAGGTGGGCTTGTTCGCGGTCTCGCTCCTCGCGGCGCTGCATGGCATCGCGGTGGAGCTGAGGAAGCCACCAGACGGCGGTATCACCGCCGAGGTGCGCCTTCCTGCCACGCTGATCTCTCACGACGTCATGCCCGGCGGCCGGCTTCGACAAGCTGGCGGAATCTCCCGGGCCAGGGCCGACGGCCGCGCGGCCTGGGAAGTGCCGTTCTCAGCTCTCCGGTTCGCCGCCGGGCCGGAGCCTCCCCTGGAGCCGGAGAGCGACACACACGAGGCCGTCCCGCTGCCCTTGAGCGCGCCAGTGCAGGCCGAATCGGCGGAGATCACTCGAGGCAGGACGCAGTCACCCTGATCAGGTCATCAGGGTGGGCGGCGCCGCTCGTGGAAGCGATGATCACCGACGATCAGACGCTCCAACTCTGCGCGCTCTGTGTCGGCGATTGCCACCTGGGAGCCGTTAAGCAGCTTGCGGAGTTGCGGTACGGAGGTGCAGATATATTTGGTGGACCACCACTGGTCGCCATGACAGTCGACGGTGGCGTTCTGGTTCTTCACGCCGTTCAGCCGGGCCAGCGGCCGGCCAGCCCCGGCCGGGCGGCCAGCCGGCTGTCCCGGTACTCCGTGCGCAGATACCCGGCGGGCGCATCGCTCAGGCCGGCCCGGCGCCGCCTGCCATCTCGCCCAAACCAGTTGACCAGCCCCGCGAGCGGCAGCGGCCATATGTTCGCCAGCCAGACCAGCCAGAAGGGGACACCGGGCGGCAGCATCGCCCACATCACGAAGGCGATGACCGTGAGCAACGTCAGCCAGAAGAAGAGCGCTCTTATCTGCGGCCCGCTGAACGGGTTCTCGGGCGGCGAGGTGGTGGCAGCGCGGAGCGGGTCAGGCGGCTGTACTTGGACGGACGCGGCAGGCCGGGCAGCCGGTGCCCCCAGCACGAGCGGGGCTGGCCGGGCCGGCGCTGACGCGGCGGGCAGTTCTGTCTTGCCGCGGGCGGCGATGAGCCGCGACCACGCCCGCATATAGCGCGGGGCCTGGCCAGGCTCGCTCAGTTCCGCGGCCAGTACCTCGACCAGGGCCGCGACCTGGCCCGGCCGCCGCGGCAGTGAGTTCCCGGCCAGCAGGCTGGCCAGGGTGCTGCGGGCCATGGCATGACGCGGGCCGGTGCGCGACATCCGCGCGGCGATGTCCCGGTAGCTCAGCCCGCTGCGCGCCTTCAGCACCCGCAGCGCGTCCATGAAGTCGCGTTCGGAGCCGAAGCCGTCCTCGTCGTCGCCTGCCATGCGCCCAGTATCCGCCGTCCCCGGCCACGCAGCCACGAGCCAGCCGTCCAGGCCTGTCCGGAATCGTCTACCTGCGCACGTGAGCCGCAGCGGTACTGTCTATGTGATCATCGGCCTTCGATGATCAGGCGGGTCGTGGCGGGCCAGCGCCTTGATCCGGCCAGCGTTCAGATCAGGGAGTTCTGCTATGCATGTCGTTGACGTTGTCATCTTCGCTGGCTGGGTAGCGTTCTGGATCTATTGGCTCGCAGCGTCCTTCGGTGTCAAGGTTGGCCAGACGAGATGGACCCGGTTCGCAGGAATCCGGATCGGTGTCATTCTGGTTATTCTTCTCTTGCTGCGGATTAAAGCCTTTAAAGAGCATGTGGCCACGAACGACCCATGGTTGCAGGGCATCGGCCTGGCTATTTTCGCACTGGGGCTGGCCCTGGCTATCTGGGCCAGAGTGTACCTTGGCCGGAACTGGGGAATGCCGATGTCTCAGAAGGCCGATCCGGAACTAGTCACTACCGGTCCATACCACAGGGTTCGTCATCCCATCTACTCGGGCATTATCCTTGCGATGATCGGCACGACAATCGCCGTCAGCCTATATTGGCTCGTAGCGGTGCTACTGATTGGAGCGTACTTCATCTACAGCGCCATTGTGGAGGAGCGCTCTATGACCAAGCTCTTCCCCGACTCGTATCCAGAGTACAAGCACTCAACCAAGATGCTGATCCCCTTCATCTACTGAGCTTCCGAGGCATAACTTCCGCTCAGTGACTTCACGACGGGCGCGGCGGCGGCGAACTCCCCGACAGGGGACACGCCGGCACGACATATGGTGCTTGGGTTCGCCCAGTGATCTACATATGGTGGTGCGTGCGGCTGGTTCCGCGGCCCGCTGCTGAGCCGCGGAGGCAAGAGGGAACCCGGTGGGAGTCCGGGACTGCCCCGCAGCGGTGAGCGGGAACGAACGTCGTCATCAAGCACTGGGCCTGATCAGCCTGGGAAGCGACGGCCAGTAGGCGGTATGGGCCGAGCCCGCGAGTCCGAAGACCTGCCAGCGCACCGCGCGCAACCGCGCGCGGTGGTCTGAGGCTGCGCGGGTCGGCCGACGGCGCAGGTGCGTGCCTTGGCTGGCATGGCTGTCTCACCTCGTCGTGGTCCCGGCGTGCCCCGGGCTGTCCAGACGCGAGCTCGCGAGGAGAGAGCATGACGGTCACCGAATCCCGGCCCGGCGCGGCCAGCCCGGCTGACACGGCGCAGTCACCGCCCGCGGGGCGGATGCAGGTACGCAAGCGCAACGGCGACACCGAACCGGTTGACGTGAACAAGATCGTGCGGGCCGTCGAGCGGTGCGCGGGCGGCCTGCAGGACGTAGATCCGCTGCGGGTGGCGACCCGGACGATCAGCGGCCTGTACAACGGCGCGACCACCGCGGAACTGGACCGGCTGTCGATCCAGACCGCGGCGGAGATGACTGGCGAGGAGCCGCAGTACTCGCGGCTGGCGGCCCGGCTGCTGTCCGCTTACATCGGCAAGGAGGTCCGTGGCCAGGGCATCGCGTCGTTCAGCCAGGCGGTGGGCCTGGGCCATGCCGAAGGGCTGATCAGCGACGAGACCGCGACGTTTGTCAAGGACAACGCCCGCAAGCTCGACGACGCGGTCGATGCCGCGGCGGATCTGCGGTTCGAGTACTTCGGCCTGCGGACCGTTTATGACCGTTACCTCCTGCGTCACCCGGCTGCGAGGCTGGTGATCGAGACACCGCAGTACTTCCTGCTCCGCGTGGCCTGCGGTCTGTCCGCCGCGCCGGGCGAGGCGATCGGCTTTTACCGGCTGATGTCCTCGCTGGCCTACCTGCCCAGCTCGCCCACGCTGTTCAACTCCGGCACGCGGCATGCCCAGATGTCCTCCTGTTTCCTGGTCGATTCCCCGCGGGATGAGCTGGGCTCGATCTACGAGCGTTATGCGCAGGTGGCTCGGCTGAGCAAGTTCGCTGGCGGAATCGGCATCTCGTGGTCGCGGGTGCGCTCCCGCGGCGCGCTGATCCGGGGGACGAACGGGAAGTCCAACGGGATCGTGCCGTGGCTGCGGACCCTGGATTCCTCGGTGGCCGCGGTGAATCAGGGCGGCCGGCGCAAGGGCGCCGCGTGCGTGTACCTGGAGCCGTGGCATCCCGACATCGAGGAATTCCTCGAGCTTCGTGACAACACGGGGGAAGACGCCCGCCGAACGCACAACCTGAACCTGGCCAACTGGATCCCGGATGAGTTCATGCGCCGCGTCGAGGCCGATGAGATGTGGTCACTGATCGACCCGGATGAGGTGCCGGAGCTGCCCGATCTGTGGGGCGAGGCGTTCGATGCGGCTTACCGGGCCGCTGAAGGCGATGGCCGGTTCGTGCGGCAGGTGAAGGCACGCGAGTTGTACGGGCGGATGATGCGCACCCTGGCCCAGACTGGCAACGGCTGGATGACGTTCAAGGACGCCGCCAACGCCAAGTGCAACCAGACGGGCGCCGCCGGGAACGTGGTGCACCTGTCCAATCTGTGTACCGAGATCATCGAGGTGAGCAGCGATGCGGAGACCGCGGTCTGCAACCTCGGCTCGGTCAACCTCGCCCAGCACCTGACCGGCCCCGCCGGCGCCGGCGGCCCGGCCGTCGACTGGGACAAGCTGCGTGAGACGGTGCGGACGGCGGTCCCGTTCCTGGACCGGGTGATCGACCTCGGCTACTACCCGAGCGAGCAGGCGGCCGCGTCCAACCCGCGGTGGCGGCCCATCGGGCTGGGCGTGATGGGCCTGCAAGACGTCTTCTTCGCGTTGCGGCTGCCCTTCGACTCCCCCGCCGCGCGCGAGCTGTTGACCCGGATCGCCGAGGAGATCTATCTGACCGCCCTGGAAGCGTCCGCGGACCTGGCCGAGGCCCACGGCGCGCATCCGGCGTTCCCGGGGACGCGGGCCGCGGCCGGCCAGCTGCAGCCCGACCTGTGGAGTGTCCCCGGCACCCAGCTGGAGCGGTGGGCCGTGCTGCGCGAGCGGGTCGCCGCCACCGGGCTGCGTAACTCGCTGCTGGTCGCGATCGCCCCGACCGCGACGATCGCCGCTATCGCCGGGTGCTATGAGTGCATCGAGCCGCAGGTGTCCAACCTCTTCAAACGGGAAACCATGTCCGGTGAGTTCCTGCAGGTGAACGCCGTACTGGTCGAGGAGCTGAAAGCACACGGGCGGTGGAACGCTCAGGTCCGCGACGCGATCAAGCGCGCCGACGGATCAGTGCAGGGCATCACGGAACTGACGGCCGAAGCCCGTGAGCTGTTCCGCACCGCCTGGGAACTGCCGCAGCGCGCCCTGATCGACCTGGCCGCGGCCCGCGCGCCGTTCATCGACCAGAGCCAGTCACTGAATCTGTTCCTGGCCGCCCCCACCATCGGCAAGCTGTCCTCGATGTACCTGCACGCCTGGAAGACAGGCCTGAAGACGACCTACTACCTGCGGTCCCGGCCTGCCACCCGCATCCAGCAGGCCACCGTGACCACGGCCACGCCCGGCAGCGGCCCCGCGGCGCTGGCGTGCTCCCTGGAGAACCCCGAGACCTGCGAGGCGTGCCAGTGACCACCAGCGACACGGCCCAGACGGCCAGCGAAACCGCAGCCAGCCAGCCAATGCTGCTCGACCCGGGGATGAACCTCACCCTGCGGCCAATGCACTACCCGCACTTCTACGACCGGTTCCGCGACGCGATCAAGAACACCTGGACCGTCGAGGAAGTTGACCTGCACTCCGACCTGGCCGACCTGGCCCGGCTCTCACCCGCGGAGCGGCACCTGGTCAGCCGGCTGGTCGCGTTCTTCGCCACCGGCGACACGATCGTCGCTAACAACCTCGTCCTCAACCTCTACCAGCACGTCAACTCCCCCGAGGGGCGGCTGTACCTCTCCCGCCAGCTGTTCGAGGAAGCGGTGCACGTCCAGTTCTATCTGACCCTGCTCGACACCTACGTTCCCGACGAACAGGAAAGGTCGGCGGCGTTCGCGGCCGTGGAGAACATCCCCTCGATCAAGCGCAAGGCAGGCTTCTGCTTCCGCTGGATCGACTCGGTGTTCGGGCTGCGCGAGCTGACCACCCCGGCGGACCGCCGGGCGTTCCTGCTGAACCTGATCTGCTTCGCCGCCTGCATCGAGGGACTGTTCTTCTACGGCGCGTTCGCCTACGTCTACTTCCTGCGCTCCCGCGGCCTGCTCAACGGGCTGGCATCGGGCACGAACTGGGTGTTCCGCGACGAGTCCATGCACATGGCGTTCGCGTTCGACGTGGTTGACACCGTCCGTCAGGAGGAACCAGGGCTGTTCGATGAGGACCTGATCCGCCAGGTCAGGGAGATGCTCGCGGAGGCGGTCGACTGCGAGGCCCAGTTCGCCGAGGACCTCCTCGGGCTGGGCGTCCCCGGGATGACGCCTGCCGATATGCGCGAGTACCTGCAGCATGTCGCCGACCGGCGCCTCTCGCAGCTCGGCATCGAGCCGCTCTACGGATCGGCGAACCCGTTCCCGTTCATGGACCTGCAAGACGTTCAGGAGCTGTCGAACTTCTTCGAGCGGCGCGTCTCCGCCTACCAGGTCGGCGTCACCGGTGACGTCGCCTTCGACGACGACTTCTGAGCAGGCCCGGCCCGCCTCCGAGGTCGCAGCCGCAGTAAGGGGGACGCGGCGATGCGATAACGTCCGCCACATGCCCACAGCAGCGGTCAACGGGATTCAGGTCAACTACGCGGACTCCGGCGGCGAGGGGCCGGCTGTCGTGCTGAGCCACGGATTCCTGTTGGACGCGTCGATGTTCGACGCCCAGGTCGCCGCGCTCGCGCCGGAGTACCGGGTGATCACGTGGGACCAACGCGGCCACGGCGGCACGCCGGCGCCAGGCCCATTCAGCTACTGGGACTCGGCCAGGGACGTGCTGGCCCTGCTCCGCCACCTCGGCATCGAGCGGGCCGTCCTCGGTGGCATGTCCCAAGGCGGCTTCCTCGGCCTGCGCGCCGCGCTGCTGGCGCCGCAGCGGGTGCGAGGCCTGATCCTGATCGACAGCCAGGCCGGCACCGAGGCGGCGGCCAGCCGCCCGGGATATGAGCAGCTGCACCAGGCCTGGCTGGACCAGGGGCCGGGTCCGGTGCAGGAGATCGCCGCCGCCATCATCTTGGGGCCTGGCCAGTGGGACGGCTGGTACGCCAAATGGGCCGAGCAGTACGCTCAGTGGGCACCCGGCCACCTCGGCCAGCTCACCTGGCCGTTCCGGTGCCTGATGGACCGCGACGACATCACCGGCAGGCTCGGCGACATCGGCTGCCCGGCCCTGATCGTGCACGGCAGCGAGGACGCCGCGATCCCGGTGGCCAGAGCCGAGGAGATGCGCGACGGCCTGGCCGGCCCGGCCACGTTCACCTTGATCGGCGGGGCTCCCCACGCGTCCAACCTCACCCACCCCGGCGCGGTGAACGCCGAGATCGTGAACTTCCTGCACAGGCTAGTCAGCTAGCTGCCGCTGGCAGCCGACCGGCAGGACCCCCGCCACGTCGTCGGCGAAGCATCACCAGCCACCCAGCGCGGGGATGGTCAGCCTCGCGGCAGCGTGCGGGGGAACCCGAAGCGGGCGAGGAGCCCCAGGTCTGCGAAGCGGGTAAGCGTGCGGATCTGGTTGCCCCGCAGCGTGAGCACGATGAGACCGCAGGCCCGCCAGATCGGCGCGCTGGGGTCGGGGAGGTAGAGGACGAGGGCGGGCTGGCTGTTGGCCCGGGTGGGGAGGAATTTGAGGTCCTGGCCACCGGCACGTCGTGCGGGTCCTGGTCAGGGCGAAGGCCGGCCCGGGCCCGGATGAGCGCGCTGTTGACGGCGGCTTGACTGGTGCCGAGAATGCCGGCGGCCTCGGCCGCCGGGAAGCCGAGCACGTCCCGGAGTACGAGGACCGCCCGCTGCTGGGGTGGCAGGTGCTGCAGGCCCGCCACGAACGACAGGGCGATCGACTCCCGTGCGTCGTACCGGGCTTCGGGGCCGGGGATCAACCCGATCCGGGACCTTCGGCCCTACCCCGGACTCCCGGCTTGCGGAGAAGCATGAGGTCATGAACGGCCCAGTCCGCAACGCCATGCGCCAACTCACCCGGGCCATGCGGCCGCTCGCGCTGAGATCAGCCGGGAAAGAGGGATCCGCCAACTCGGTCATCGGTCACGTAGGGCGCCGATCGGGCCGGGTCTACCGGACTCCTGTCGTGGCCGTCGCGCACGACGGCAGCTTCCTGATCGCCCTCCCCTACGGGGAGCGCACCGATTGGCTGAAGAACGTCCTCGCCAAGGGCTCGGCCACTCTCCTAACCGGCGGGAAGACCTACCAGGTTGATACGCCCGAGGTGATTCCCATGGCGGAGGCGACCAGCTACTTCCAGCCGAAGGAGCAGCGCTTGCACAGGCAGTTCCACGTCGGCTCCGCCCTCCGGCTCCGCCGGGAGTGACCCGGTCGGCTGACCTGCCGCCGCGCAGGCGCACAAACCGCAGCAACTCCGTCACGGGACCGTCAGCCTGAATATGAATCCTGTTTCTTGCCGAACGTGTCCTCAGCCACCGAGCTCTTCTGGCCTTCGTCGGGCATGATGATCCAGGCGACCAGGTAGGCCAGGACGCCCGCGCCTCCGGTGATGACGGATACGACAGCCCAGATCACCCGGACCAGGGTCACGTCCAGGCCGAAGTAGTCGGCGAAACCCGCGCACACCCCGGCCAGCATCCGGCCATCACGCGGGCGCACCAGCACCCTGTGTCCGCTTCCGTCCCTCATGTGAACCATCTCCTGATGACCAGAGGGGTACCTGACCGCCGTCGGCGGCTTATCCCCGCTGGCTGGCACCAGGCTACGCCTGAACCAGAATACTAGCAATATATTTCGCGAATCAACGGTATACTTTCTGGGTGGCGAGCTGGAGCTTCCTGGCCAGCTCCGGCCGTGGCCCGCTCGTAACCCGGCTACCGGGCCGAGCACTACTACTTCCCCGACTCCGGCATCATCATCGCACTGGCTGTCAACAGCGCCACCGACGCAGCCAACGACCAGCTCGGCACGCTGGCGGTCTCGGTCTACCAGACACTGCAAAAGGCAGGTGCAGTGCACGCGGGATGAAACGCCGGCTTGCGCCCCGGAGGCATCGGCTCGGCGTTCCCGATCAGGTTCCAGGAGGCCAGGGGCGGGCCGCCAGGACTGCTAGATGCAGCGACACGAGCGTTTCTTCAAGCTCGGGAAGGGCGTCAGTCCAGCCGGCGCGGACCATGGATCGCACCAGTTCGGCCGTGGCACCGGCGAGGGCGAGATACGCCTCGGAAGGAAGGGACGGCCATTGCGGGTGATGCTCTCGCGCACGCTGGTGCCATTTCTGGTTCAGATCAGCGAACAGGCCGGTACCGGCATCGAGCCGGTCCACCGCCCGCGGGCCCGCCGTCGGCATGTGGATATAGAAGACTCTTGCGAACGCCGGCTCGCCGGCGAGAAACGCGAGGTACGCCCTGCACGCGACCTGGAGTACCTCCTCGTCGCAGGCCTCGGCAGGCAGCGCGCGCGTCGCGGACACCACCTGGGCGATCATGAGGTCCCGGCCTTCGGCGGTCGCGGCCAGGAAGCAGTCCTCCTTGTCCGCGAAGTGGGCATAGAAGGCGGCCCGGGACACCCTGGCCCGCCGCACGATGTCGGCGACAGTGACGGCCAGATAGCCGGATTCCGAAACCGCGGCGATCACCGATCGCAGCAGCCGTTCCCGCTGTGACGCGCGCACGGCCGACAGCGGCAGGCGGCTCCTGCCGCGGGGAAGACCAGGCTTTCCCTCGTGCGTCCTGGCGAGCGTCCCCCCTTGCCCGGTGTCGGTCACGCGCATACAGTAGCTGACGTAGCCCTAAAGTACTGATTCGTACTTATGGTGAAGGCCCAGTTAGTGCACGTTGGCATTCGCGAGAGCACCTGCCATGGCGCGGGGAACCGCGTCCCGTTCGGCCGCATGGAAGATGTCAGCGCAGCGGCGGGAAGAGGCGATGGCAGCGATGACGGACCTGCCGGACGAGAGGCACATCATGATTTCGGCGGGCGCCCCCGTGGGTCGCGTGACCGGCGTCCCAGCAGAGCTGAGCGGGCTGGCGGCCGAGTTCCCTGGCTACGAGTTCGCTACGCAGCAGACATGGGGCGGCATCTCCATCATCGCCAGACGCCACGGGGGATGCACACGGCCAGGCTTGTACGCCGTTGTCACCGACGACCCGGACGAGATGCGCCGCGCGCTCCTTGAGCATGAGCGAACCAGGCCACCAGGGTGACAGTTGGCGTCAGCCGTGAGGGGAGATTTGGATGTTCAAGACCTGGACCGGATGGCGATCACGTACCCGGCTGGCGGTAGCCGGAGTCACTCTCGGTGCCCTGGTCGCGGCCGCGCCCGCAGTGAGCGCGAGCACCCTGCGCGGGCAGGCGGCCGCCAGCGCCAGCGGGCCGGTAGTGGGCACGGCCAATGGGGCAGTTCGTGGCCTGGCAACCGGGGCGGTCGATGAATTTCTCGGCATCCCGTATGCCGCACCGCCGGTCGGCGCGCTGCGCTGGCGGCCGCCTCAAGCCGCCGCCAGCTGGTCTGGCATACGCGACGCGACCCAGTTCGCGCCGCACTGCCCGCAGCCAGCGTCACCCTTCGGCCAGGCCAGCGTGTCAGAGGATTGCCTGTTCCTGAACGTCTTCACGCCCAGCCAGCAGAAGCCTGGTTCACCCCACCCCGTCATGGTGTGGATCCACGGTGGCGCGCTGGTGACCGGCGAAAGCAATGACTACAACCCCGCAAGGCTGGTGGAAGACGGCGTAACGGTGGTCACCATCAACTACCGGCTCGGTGCGCTTGGCTTCCTGGCCCACCCGGCACTGGCCGACGCGAAGGGCCAGTCGGGTGACTACGGCCTCATGGACCAGCAGGCTGCCTTGCGCTGGGTGCAGCGCAACATCGCCAGCTTCGGCGGCAACCCGCACAACGTCACCATCTTCGGTGAGTCCGCGGGCGGCCTGTCCACGCTGTCACAGGTGGCATCGCCGCAGGCCAGGGGGTTGTTCGAACGGGCGATCGTGGAGAGCGGGTCCTACAACCTCACGCAGGCATCGCTCGCGAGCGCCGAGACAGCCGGCGAGGCCTTCGCAGCCAAGGCGGGATGCGCCAGCCAGACCGCGGCCTGCCTGCGCAGCCTGCCGGTCTCGACCATCCTCGCCAACGAGGACACGGCCGGCTACACCCCGAACATCAACAACGAGGTACTGCCGCAGACGCTGGGGACCGCCTTCGCCACCGGCAACTTCAACCGCGTTCCGATCGTCAACGGGACGAACCGCGATGAATGGCGGCTGTTCGTGGCGCTCAGCGAACTGGCAGGCAACCCGGTCACGGCATCGAACTACCAGAGCATGATCTCCTCCACGCTCGGGGTTCCCGCCGCGGGGGCGGCGGTGATCGCGGCTGAGTACCCGCTGAGCGCGTTCCCCAGCCCATCCGTGGCCCTCGGCGCGGTCGGCACCGACGCCATCTTCGCGTGCCCCGCGCTGACCATCGATCAGTCCGTCTCGCGCTTCGTACCGACCTTCGCCTACGAGTTCAACGATGAGAACGCACCGCAGAACTTCCTTCCCCCGGTCAGCTTCCCCTACGGTGCGGCGCACGCGTCCGAGATCCAGTACCTGATGGATCTGCCGACGGCCGCTTTCCCAGGGATGCTCTCGGTACAACAGCAGCAGCTAGCGACGATCATGAAGGGGTACTGGACGAACTTTGCCAAGCGCGGATTCCCCTCCTCGTTCGGCACCCCGTTCTGGCCGCCCTTCAACGACCTCACCCAGAAGATGCAGTCGCTGGCGCCGCCCACACCGCAGACCGAGACTGACTTCGCGAACACGCACAACTGCGCGTTCTGGACCGCCCTGGAAGCGGGCTAAAGGATCGGCGTGACCGGGCCCGGTCACGGCGTCCATCCGTCTGAATTGCCCGGCGATGTGAGCACAGCAGCTGGAATGCTCTGCACGCATCATCCGTCCAGGGTGACTGGACGGAAGTCCCGGTCACCCAGCGGCGATCACCCAACGCGGGTGAGTCATCTTTCGTGCATCTTGCCTAGGTTGGCCTGCTAGGCCAGAAAACCGGCGCCGCATACGGGGTCTTACGGCTGGCAACTGCGCGCCGTCGGCAGATCAGAGGTCCGGGATGGCGGGTCAGAGCAGGGATATCGCGCTCGATCACGTGAATACCCGCACACCAACACCCAGCTGCACAGCATCCTCAGCCACATCATCCATAACTTCCTGGCGATCCAGTTCCTC
The DNA here is from genome assembly GCA_963717125.1 of uncultured Actinomycetes bacterium. GTDB lineage: Bacteria > Actinomycetota > Actinomycetes > Streptosporangiales > Streptosporangiaceae > RYN-230. The sequence goes on along the minus strand of CAVQVG010000006.1, from coordinate 34,455 downwards.
CTGCTGCATCCGGCCGCCCCAGGACCCGGAGCCCAACCTGACCCCGATGTGAGGCAGCTATGACCGCGGGACAAGCACCACCAGCGCCGAGCGCCCTCGGCCCGATCGCTCGCTACGAGCGGAGCGTCATCGACCGCATCAACGACTTCAACGACCCGCACCAGGAGTGGCGGCGCCTGTTCTCCGAACTGCTCGGCACGTTCTTCCTGGTGCTGGCGGCCGCTGGCGGGGGCATGATGGGCCACGCCTTTCCCGGCGCGATCAGCCACGGCGCCGCGGTCGTGGCCCCCGCGCTGACAGTCATGGCCATCATCTTGTTCATGGGCAAGATCTCCGGCGCACACCTGAACCCGGCCGTCAGCATCGCCTTCGCCCTGCGCCGAGACTTCCCCTGGTGGCGGGTACCTGGCTACATCATCGTGCAACTCGCCGGGGCCACCCTCGCCGCCCTGGTCCTGCACGCGATCATCAACGTCTCGGCCATGTACGGCTCCAACTATCCCGCCCACGGCTACTCCCACCTGGCCGCGTTCTGGATGGAACTCATCCTGACCTCCGGCCTGGTCAGCGTGATCCTCGGCACCGCCTCAGGCGCCCAGAACGTCGGCATCATCGGCGCCTTCGCGGTCGGCGGGTATATCGCCCTGGCCGGACTGTGGGGCAGCCCCATCTCTGGCGCCTCGATGAACCCGGCCCGCACCTTCGGGCCCGACCTGGCCAGCGCGAACTTCACCGCCTACTGGGTCTACATCGCCGGGCCGATCGCCGGAGCCGCGATCGCCGTGGTTATCGCCTTCGTCCTGCGCGGCCGGGGCGGTGACAAGTCCGCCCTCGGAGCTGCACAGGGCGACCTCTTCACCGAGAGTTACGAGCCCGGCAAGTCCTGAGGATCTGGCCACGTCGGTTCTCGGGGTCAGTTGCCACGAAGTGGGCGGAAGAACGCGCGGAGGTCGGCGGCGAGGAGGCCGGGTTCTTCGAGCGCGAGAAAGTGGCCGCCGCGAGTGGGGCCTGTCCACTGGCGGATGTCGGGGTAGCTGCGTTCGGCGTACTCGCGGGGATAGTCGCGGTCTTCAGGGGTCAGCGTGATGCCGGCGGGAACGTCGACACGGGGTAGCGGCGGGGTCTGGTCATCGTCGTAGTAGGACCGGAACGAGGAGCCGATCGTACCGGTGACCCAGTACAAGGTGATCATGGTGAGCAGGGTGTCCTTGCTGAACCGGGACTCGACGTCGCCGCCGCAGTCGCTCCACGCCCGGTATTTTTCCACCAGCCAGGCGGCCAGCCCGGACGGGGAGTCGGTCAGCGCAGCGGCCAGCGTGTCGGGCCGGGTGCTCTGGATCGCGGCGTAGCCGTCGTCGCTGCCGTGCTCGGCTTGCCGGGAGGCGAGGTAGCTCTGCTCGGCGGCCGACAAGGGCCGGGCGCCGTCCAGCACGGGATGCAGGTTCGGGTGGTGGGTGTAGATGCCCAGGACGCGGTCGCGTCGAAGGCGTCATGCGGGTCGCCGCCGTGACTGCCGGGATCGGCCAGCGGCGCGGCCAGTGGCAGCATCTCCAGGAAGCTGCTGGGCCAGCCGTGGGTCAGGACCAGCGGCACCGCCGGTGGTCCTGACCCGGAACCGGGAGCGCGGACATGCACGAAGTGCACGCGCTGCCCGGCGATGTCTGCGGTGAACTGCGGTAGGGCGTTCAGCTCGCGCTCGCGGGCCCGCCAGTCGAATTGGCCGTGCCAGTAGGTGATGAGTTCGCGTAGGTAGTCCGGGTCGGTGCCGGCCTGCCAGGGGGCGGCGGTCGGCTGCGGGAAGCGAGTTCGGGCTAGCCGGTCGGCAAGGTCGCGCAGCACGGCGCCTGGCACGTTGATGGTGAAGGGCGACGGGAGCGACGGCGAGGACATGAGGGCTCCCATCGTCCCAGCTCAGAGGGCACCTTTCGCGTTGACGCGCCCTGATGAACCCTATTCACCCGGTCGATCGGGACAGCGTTAGACTCCCTGGCATGCGGAGGCGGGACAACCCCTACGCGCTGCAGACCCGTCGTAAGCGGGGTGCGAGACCCAACCAGTGGAGGTGCCAGATGGCCGAGTTTCCAGCGCCCCCAGAGGGAATTGTGCTGGCCCACTTCATCGTCTCGGACGATGTCGAGCGCTCTCGGCGCTTCTACACCGAGGTACTCGGCGGCAGGCTGGTCTTCTCCGGAGATGTGACCTATGTCGCACTATCCAACAGCTGGATCATCATCAATGTCGGCGGAGGCCCGACCGACGACAAGCCTACGGTCACGCTGGAGACGCCACGCGATCCCGACCGGGTCAGCAGCTTCCTCAATATCCGGGTCAAAGACATCGAGGCCGTGTACGCCGAATGGAGCGCCAGGGGGGCTCATTTCCTGACGCCGCCGAAACACCACCAGTACGAGATCCGTTGCTACATCCGCGATCCCGACGGTTATGTGATCGAAGTGGGTCAAACCACGGACCCAGCGGGGGACTGGTCATACTGGCCGTTGGGTACGTCGGGCGGGGAGTCCGAGTGAATGCGGGGATCATCGGCCAGATCCTTTACATCTCATGACCACCGCGGTCATCGGCACTGGAGGGATCGGATCGGCCATCGCCCGCGAGCTCGCTTCAGGCGGCGAGACCTTGCGGCTCTCGAGCGCCGACCATGAGTCGGCACGAACGCTGGCCGCAGAGATCGGCCGGGCTGCTGCCGCCGCCGTCGACAACCGCGACGCGTTGCGGGGCGCCGATGCCGTCGTCCTCGCGCTGCGGTTTACCGTGCTGAAGGGCGTCATAGACGAGATCGCCGGCCCGCTAACCGACAAGCTCGTGGTCGTTCCGAGCAACCCGGTCGGCATCGATGCCCAAGGTAACGTCGCACGTCTCCTGCCGAAAGGGCAATCCTCTGGCGAGGTTGTAGCCGGGTGGTTGCCCGCGGGGGCCCGCTTGGCCATGGCGTTTGGAACCATGTCGGCCGATCTCTTCAAGTCCGCTAGCAACCGGTCACCGGAGCCGGCGGTCCTGTTCTACGTGACCGACGACGACCGTGCTGGCGAGGAAGTCGAGCGGTTGATCCGAACGGCCGGCTTCGAGCCGGTGAAGGTCGGCGGGATCGATCAGTCGGGTCGGCTCGAGGTGGGCGGGGACCTTCACGATCTCGTAGTCGGCCCCGCAGAGGCGCGGTCATTGATCGGTGCGGCCTGATCGCTTCACCGCCCTGGCCGGGCAGGTAACGGAAACCGGCTTAGCTCATCCGCCGGTAGCGCCATACGGACAGCGGTATGAACACGGCCAGCAGGCCGCCGATCCATGCCGCGGCCGCTCCCAGCGATGCCGGGGTGCCAAAGAGCGCGAGCGAGCGGGCGGCGTCGGCGGTGACTGTGACGGGGCTGATTTTCGCGAACGCCTGCAGCCAGTGCGGCAGGGTGGAGACGGGCACGAATACCGAGCTGGCGAAGACGAGCGGGAAGATCACGACGAACCCGGCCGTCTGCGCCGCCTCGGCGCCCCGGACGGTGAGCGCCACGAAGGCGAAGATCCAGCTGAGGGCGAAGCCGAAGGCGGCGACGACGGCGATGCACGCGATCGCTCCGGCTGCCCCTCCGTGGAAGCGGAACCCGACCGCGTAGCCGACGGCGATCATCAGGCCGATGATGAGGATGTTGCGGACCAGGTCCGCCACAGTGCGCCCGGCCAGGACGGCCGAGCGGGCGATCGGCATGGACCGGAAGCGGTCGACCACCCCGCGTTCCAGGTCTTCCGACAGGCCGACCGCCGTCTGCGAGGCGCGGAAGGTGACCGACTGGACGAAGATCCCGGGCAGCAGGAAGTCGACGTAGGTGATCCCGTGCGGCAGCGAGCGGCTGACCGCGCCGCCGAACACGTAGACGAACAGCAGCACGAAGATGACCGGCTGGATGGTGGAGAAGGTCAGCAGGTCCGGCTGGCGGATGAAGTGACGCAGGTTGCGGCCGGTGACCACGGCGGTGTCGGTGATTGCCGAGCGCGCGGCCTGCCGCGACGGGTGCCACAGCCGCAGGACCGGCCTGCGGGGCGCTGATACCTTCGGCGCCGGCTGCTGGGGCTGGGGGCGGGGGCTAGGTCCGCCGCCATCCTCGCTGGGCGGGGCGCCGGTCAGCTGCAGGAAAACATCGTCCAGCGTGGGCCGGCGCAGCCCGATGTCGCTGACGCCGATCTGTGCCCGGCGCAGCTCCGCGGCCGCCTCCTCCACCAGCTGGAGCCCGTTGCGCGGGGCCGGGAGGGTGAGCCGGTCCGGGCGCTCGTCCGGCTGAGGATCACCGCAGCCCACCCCGGCGAGCAGCGCCTGGGCCCGGTCACGCTGCCCCACGCTGGACAGTTCTACCTCCAGGATCTGGCCGCCGACGCGGTCCTTGAGCTCGTTCCCGGTTCCCTCCGCGATCACCTTCCCGCGGTCGATGACGGCGATCCGGTCGGCCAGCTGATCGGCTTCCTCGAGGTACTGGGTGGTCAGCAGGAGCGTTGTCCCCTCGCGCCGCAGCTCGCGCACGATTGCCCAGATCTCGTTGCGGCTCCGCGGATCCAGGCCTGTGGTCGGCTCGTCGAGGAACAGCACCTGCGGGCGCGTCAGCAGGCTCGACGCGATGTCGAGTCGGCGCCGCATGCCGCCGGAGTAGGTCCGCGCCGGCCGCCGGCGCCAGGTCGAACCGCTCCAGCAGCTCGCCGCCCCCATCCCATCCCCCCCCCCCGAACTGCCCCGTCAGGCCGATCAGCTCGCGGACAGCGGCAGGCTCACGCACCACGTCGTGGCCAAAGACCTCCGCCCGGCCCGCATCGGGCGCCAGCAGCGTGGCCAGAATCCGAACCAGCGTGGTCTTGCCGACGACGCATGCGTTCTGGTGAGGACCGATCAGGCTCAGACGTGATCACGGTCAAGCAGTAGTGCAGGATGAGCTCGGTGAGCAGGCGGGATCACCCGGCACATGGCCCGGCAGCTTGGCGGCGACGGCGGTGCGCCAGAGCCCGGCGAGCTGGTCGTCGCTGGCTCCAGATCGCAGAGCAGCGCGCAGTCGGTTTCGGTCGCGGCGAACAGGCAGTTGCGGACCTGGCCGTCAGCGGTCAGCCGGACCCTGTCGCACGTTCCGCAAAACGGCCGGGTGACTGGTCCGATGATCCCCACGCGGTCCGGGCCATCGTTGATCTGGAAGGTCTCGGCGCGCGCTGATCCCCTGGCCAGAAAAGCGTGGTTAGACCCGCCCCTGACCACTAGCTCCCTGCGAGGCTGACAGGCCGCTGACCTCATGGTCCTGTGCGGGTCTGGAAGATGCGAAGGCTGCCGGGCGGCAGGCTGACGTATACCCGGTCACCGGCTGCGAGCTGGAGGCGTTCGATGTCCCGGTGGAGCATCAGTGCCGTGACCGGCGGGTCGCAGCCGAGGGTGATGCGGGCCAGCGGCCGGGTGCGGACAATCTGTTCGACGTGCGCGGTCAGGCTGGCGCCCGCTGGTGTCTCCGCTGTCGTGTGGCTTAGCTGGACGTCTTCGGGTCGGTAGAACGCTTGCACCGTCCCGCCTGTGGCCATATCGGCGAGGGCGAGCTGCCCGATGTGAGCTGTGGGGCCATCGGCTGTGCCGTGCCCGAGTTCGGACCAGCCGAGCAGGCGGGCGATGTCCGGGTCGGCCGGTTCGGCGGCGACGCTGGCGGCTGGCCCGGTCTGCCGCAGCTGCCCGCTGACGATGACGGCCAGGTCGTCGGCGATGCTCAGGGCTTCGTCACGGTCGTGGGTGACGTGAGCGGCCGGGATTTCCAGTTGGGTGAGGAGCTGCTGCAGCAGGCCGCGCATGTCTTCGCGGGTGGGCTGGTCGAGCGCCGACAGTGGCTCGTCGAGCAGCAGGAGACGGGGCTGGATCGCCAGCGCGCGGGCGAGGGCGACCCGCTGCCGTTCGCCGCCGCTGAGCGAGCGCGGTGAACGGTCCGCGAGGTGCTCGATGCCGAGCTGGCGGAGCAGGTTACTGGCGCCGTCGGGGGATGCCGTCCCGCTGGCTCGTGGCCCGAACCGGACGTTGTCCGTGACGGTCAGGTGGGGAAAGAGCGCGGCGTCTTGGAAGACCAGGCCGATGCGCCGCCGCTCCGGCGGAAGGCCGGTGATGTCGGTTCCCGCGAGGCTGATGTGCCCGGCTTGCTGGGGGCGGAGCCCAGCGATCGTTTCCAGCAGCATCGTCTTCCCCGCGCCCGATGGCCCGAGCACTACGAGCACCCGGCCGGTGGGGATGTGCAGGCTGACCGGGCCGAGGGTGAACGACCCGGCCTGGGCGGTTAGCTCGCTGACGCTGAGCCCCCGGTCAGCGGTAGGCACGGTCAACCCGGGCGAGCAGCCGCCCGGAGGCCAGGGTTCGCAGGACCAGGAAGGTGGCCAGCGTGACGATCAGTAGCACGACAGCGGCCGACGCCGACTGGGTGAGACCGGACTGCAAGAACAGGTTGTAGATCTCGACCGGGGCGGTGGCCGGATAGTAGGCGATGATCACCACGGCGCCGAACTCACTGATCGAGCGGGCATAAACCAGGACCGCGCCGGTCAGCACCCCGCGCAGCCCCAGCGGCAGCGTGACCCGCCGGAACGCATGCCACGGGGTGGCGCCCAGGCTCCGGGCTGCTCGTTCCAGCCGGGGATCGATCGCCTCGAACGCGACCCGGGCGCTGTTGACCGCGAACGGCGCGCTGACGAACAGCATCGCGGCCACAATGCCCCACTGGGAGCCATAGAACGACACACCCAGGTGGGTCGCTGGGCCGCCGACCCAGCCGGTCCGGCCGAGCAGGAACAGCAGCGCGATGCCGGCGACCGTATGCGGCACGACCAGCGGCAGGTCCACCACGGACTGGATCACGCCCCGGCCCCGGAAGCTGCCGCGGGCCAGGATCCAGGCCAGCGGCACCCCGAAGACTGTGGCGATCGCGGCGGTGATCGCCGCGGCCTGCAGGCTCAGCAAGGTAGCGTCCCTGACCGCCGCCGTGCTAGCGGCGGCGCGCAGGCTGGCCACGGATGAGGTTGTCGCCAGCCGGATGATCGGCAGCACGATGAACGCCAGCAGCAGGCCGCCCAGCAGCCAGGTGACGACCGCGAACCAGCCCGAGGGCCAGCTCCGGGCTGTCCGCCCCGCCTGCATGGTTGTCTGTGTCGTTGTCACGTGGTCATTGTGGCGCCGGGCGGCCTGCCTGCCGGTCTCACCCGCCCGATGATGGCCACTGGGTGGTCAGCGGCTTGACCGGCGCGGGAACCTTGTCCTGGGGGTTGGCCAGCGCCGGTGAGATGACCACGAATCCCTGGCTGCGCATGATCGCCTGGCCCTGCGGGCCGATCACGAAGCTGATGAACTTCTCGCCCAGCGCCGCGTCAGGCGCGCTGGTCGGGATGGTCAGCCCGTAGATGATCGGCTTGGCGGTCAGCGTGCCCAGCGACCCGGCGTGGATGGATACCCTGGCGTAGCCGGTGGCCATGGCCGGGTCGGACAGGTTGATCTGGTCGGGCAGCGCGATGTACTTCAGGTGCTCCTCTTCCGCAGTTGACTTGTATATGGCCAGGTAGTCGATCTGCCCGGATTGCAGCGCGGCCAGCAGCGAGGTCTCGGTCTCGGCGACGCTGGAGTCCGGGGAGTTCTTCAGCACCGAGGCGGACAGGTTCGGGTGGTGGTAGTAGCGGTTGGCCAGCTGGAGCATCTGCAGGACCTGGTACCCCGAGGGGTCGGCGGCCGGGTTGGACCGGCCGATGTGCACGCCGGGCTGGGCCAGCACCTTGTACCAGTTGTCGGCGGTGAGCCCGCTGGCGCCCTTGCTGTGGCTGGTGTAGGCGAAGGTGATCTGGTTGGAGACAAAGCCCACATACCAGGTCGCGCTGGCGGTGAACATCAGCTTGGGGATCAGCGAATAGTCCGCCACCCCGAGCACGTCGGCGGGCTGGTGCAGCTGGGTGATGGCCTTGACCATGTCGCCGCTCGCGCCGAACATCGAGTGCACGGTCACGCCAGGATTGGCCTTCTTGAACGCGGCGATCTCCGCGGTGAACGGGGCGGACAGCGTACCCGCGCCGAACACGGTCAGCGTGCCGTGCGCTCCCGGCCCAGCCGGGCTGGCGCTACTGGGCGTGCTAGGGGTGCTGCTGCTGCAGGCAGCGGCCACGGTGACGATCAGGCAGGCAGCGGCAGCCAGCCCGCCCCTGTGCAGTTTGCGGCCCACAACTGCCTCTTTCTGTATGACTACAGAACGGCGCAGATCCTAACAGGGATATCGCGAGACGATATGCGTCACGCTGCCGGGGATCTGGCCGCGCCGGTAAAGTCCGGAGCCATGGCTAGATACCTGCAGGTCAGCCACAAGATCGCCAGCGACGTCGCCTCCGGAGAGCTGGGTCCCGGGGACGAGCTGCTAAGCATCCGCGACGCCGCCGGCCGGTACAAGACGACCAGCTCAACCATCGGCCGTGCCTACCGCCACCTCGCCGACGCGGGCGTGATCGAGGTCGCCGACCGGCGCCGTTCCCGCGTCGCCGCCCGGGGCGGTGCCGCGGCCAGGGGATTGCTCGGCGCACCTCCGGTGCTGCGGCTGGCCGGCAGCGATGACCCGGGCCTGGATATCGTCCTGCGCCAGACCGGGACCCGTGTCGCCGTCGTCGGGGCGCGTGGCAGTTTCCACGGCCTGACCAGGATCTGGCGAGGCACCGCCGACGCCGCGGCGATCCACCTGCGGCACCGCTCCGGCGGCCACAACGGCCCGTTCGCCCGGACCCTGCTGCGCGGGCGCCGCCCGGCGATCATCCACCTGTGGCGCCGCGAGCAGGGCCTGCTGACGCTGGCAGGCAACCCCGATCACATCACCGACCCCGGCGACCTGCGCGCCCTGCGGATCGCCCGGCGGCAGTTCGGCACCGGCACCCGCGTGCTGCTGGACCGGCTACTGACCGAAGCGGGAATCACGCCCGCCTCCATCACCGGGCCCGAGGCAGGCTCCCACCTGGAAGTGGCCATGTCCGTCGCCTCCGGCCAGGCCGACACCGGGCTAGGCGTGCGCGCCGCCGCCACCGCTCTCGGACTCGGCTTCGTACCGGTTACCTGGGAAGACTTCGACATCGTCCTGAGCGGCGACGCCCTGCCAGCCGCCGAACCGCTGATCACCGCCCTGCGCACCCCGGCCGTCCAGTCTTCGATCAACGCACTCGGCGGCTACGATCTGTCCCGCGCTGGCTCGGTAGAAATGCTGGCCTGATCGTGGCCAGACCGTCACGACACAGTCAGCCCAGGGCGGACCACAGGTACCGGGCCCCGATCGCGATCACCAGGATGCCGACCAGGCGGCGGATCAGGGCATCGGGTAGGCGGGATTGGACTCGGGCGCCCGTGTAGGCGCCAGCCAGGCCGCCGGCACCTAGCGCGATGCCTGTCGGCCAGTCCGGGGCTACGGAGCCGTGCTGGTGGATCGACAAGATCATGAAGGTAATGACGCCCGCCACCGACGTCACGAACGTGGCGGCCAGAGCAGCGGGTGCGACCTCGGCGGGCCGCCGGCAGACCCGATCAGGATGGGCGCCAGGATTGAGCCGCCGCCGATCCCGTAGATCCCCCCGACGCAGCCCACCGCAGCGGCCAGGATCACCAGGACCGGGACCGGGATCAGCCGGGCCGGGCGGTCTGACTCGCCCGGGCGGGATGGCCGGGTCAGCGCCAGCCAGATCCCGAGCGGCACCAGCACCGCCGCGACCACCAGGTCAAAGACACGAGGTCCAGGCAGCAGCTCAACCCGGATGACCGATCCGGCGATGACGCCGGGCAGGGTCCCGGCGATGAGCACCAGGGCCAGGCGCCCCCCGGTCTGTTTCTGCCGCCAGTACCGGTACAGCGCGCCCGGGGTGGCGACCACGTTGTAGAGCAGGTTGGTCGGGGTAACAGCTGGGCTCGGCGTGCCCAGCACACTGACCTGGAAGGGCAGCAGCAGGACCGCACCGGAGATACCCGCAGGCGTCGCCAGCACCGCGACAACGTAGGCCGCCAACAGGGCGGTGACCTCGGTCCAGCCACTCCCAAGCACCTAGTCACGCTAGTGGGCCGCTGACCAGGTCACCAGCTGATGACCGGCTAATTGCGCCGGGCAACTGGGGCAAGCCATCCGCGCTCGCTCGCCGGGCACGGGGTGTGTCTTCGGCCGCGCCCGCCGATGACAGGTGGCAGCTCAGCCCGCCAGGACGGGGCGGAGAGCCCGCGCGGTGAAGATGAGCCGGGCCGCGCTGACCGCGGCGGCCAGGACCACCGGCCAGATCAGGACCGGAATGGTGAGCATGACCATGCTGAGCATGGCGCAGTCGAGTGCGGCGATGCCCACGCATGCCGCGGCTCCTGCGCCGGCGGGCTGACCGGTACCGCCGTCCGAACGCGGCGGCGGCGAGCAAGCCGATCACGGTGATCAGCGCTACACCGAACAGGAGGCGGGCGGCGGCGGGGACTGGCCAGGTCCAGGCCCGGCCGGTGATCAGCGCTGCCCCCCAGCATCGCGCCGGCCACCGGCCCGGTCGGCCAGCAGCCTGCGGGCGGCGCGCCGGGCCGGGCTCAGCCGGGTGAACGCGGCCACGATCACCTGCGGTTCGCCGAACTCGGCCACCGCGGCGTCGGCAGCGGCATCTGGGCCCAGTCCCTGCCTCAGGTAGTGCTGATGCGTCTGGTCGAGCCCGTCGGCCAGCTCCTCGACGATCGGCGCGGGCAGCTGCGCGGACAGGGCCGTGAGGTAGTCCGTGATCAGGCTGGTGTGGGGCATGGCCTGCCCTCCAGGGCGGCGCTGATCATGGCGGCGAAGTCCTGCCAGTCGGCTCGTTTGCCCGATAGTGCCCGTGCTCCTGCGGGCGTCAGCTGGTACTCACGTCGCCGGCGTCCGGCTACCACCGACCAAGACCCGGTGATCAGCCCGGCTCCTTCCAGCCGGCGCAGCGCCGGGTAGATCGTCCCGGTCGGCAGGTCCAGCCGCCCGCCGGTGGCCCGGCGCAGCGCCTCGATCACCGCGTAACCATGACGCGGGCCGTCTTCCAGGGCAGCCAGCAGCAGCGCGTCCAGATGCCCCTTCAGCTCCTCGGCCCGCATAGGTAGCAATCCTACGCTAGCCCTTCCCGCCAGGCCATCCCCGGCGTAACGTGGCCTCTATAGGTAGTATTACTACCTATAGAGAAGAGTTGCCGGCCGGGCGGCAGGAGAGCAGGTGGCATGCTGACAGCCAGCCGTATCCTGGGCGATCAGGTGGGCTCCACCGCACCCGTGTTCCTGGCGTTCCTCGCCGTCCACGTGACCGCCGGGCTCGCAGCCGTCGTCACCGGGGCGGTCGCCGCGCTATCGCGTAAGGGCGGCCCCCGCCACGTCGGTGCGGGCCGCTGGTACTACCGGGCCATCACGGTGCTCTTCGCCACCGCGGCGATCCTGGCCGCGATGCGCTGGCGGCAGGACTACTACCTGTTCATCATCGGCGCAGTCGCGTTCACCGCGGCGACCGTCGGCTACCAGCACCGCCGCCGCCACCGGCCCGGCGACACCGGCCACATCGCCGGAATGGGCACCGCGTATGTCGCTATGCTCACCGCGTTCTACGTCGATAACGGTCCCCACCTGCCGCTGTGGGACCACCTGCCGGCAGTTGCGTTCTGGCTGCTGCCCTCAGCCATCGGAGCCCCCATCATCGCCCGCGCCATCCTGCGCGCCAAGCATGCAACCGATGTGCCCCGGACCCGCCAGAACATCTGACACAGCTATCCGAGCGCAGCAGAGCGCTGCCCTCAGGGGAGAGATCGGCCTGCCGGTGGGGATAGCAGTGCGGACATGCGCTCCAGCGCGGCGGGCACGAGCCAGTAGTAGACCCAGGTGCCGCGGCGCTCGGAGTCGATGATCCCGGCTTCGCGCAGGACCTTCAGGTGATGGCTGATCGTGGGCTGGGTCAGGTCGAACGCCGTGGTCAGCTCGCAGACGCACACCTCACCGCCCTGATGCGCGCCGATCAGGGACACCAGGCGCAGCCGGACCGGGTCCCCGAGGGCCTTGAACACCTGCGCCAGCCCGGCCGCGGCGCTCTCGCTGACCGGCTCACCGACCAGGGGGATAGCGCACGCGTCAACGACGACCGGCAATTCGGCGGCGGGGATGAACTCCACCGCAGGCAGATCCGCCTGCATCGACATGCCTCTATCTTGACGGGTATCTATCCAGCCTGGCAAGCTGATCACATCTGCATAGACATTTATCGATGAGTGCGGGCGGGGAGGGCGGGCATTCCGTGGCAGGCACAGCAAGCGGCCGGGCCGGGTGCCGGGTGCGCGTGAGCGGCGGGGCCGTCCGGTGAACGAGGTGGCGTTGTGGCGGCGGCTGCTGGCCGAATTCCTGGGCAGCGCGTTCCTGGCCGCGGTCGTGATCGGCTCGGGTATCGCCGCGCAGCGCCTGTCCCCGGGCGCCACCGGGCTGGAGCTGCTGGAGAACGCGGCCGCGACCGCGGCCGGCCTGTTCGCGATCATCTTGATGTTCGGGCCAGTGTCCGGCGGCCATTTCAACCCCGTCGTGTCCTTCGCCGATGCCGTGTTCGGCGGGCTGCGCTGGCGCGACGCCGCCGCCTACCTCCCCGCGCAGGTGGCCGGCTGCATCGGCGGGGCGATAGTGGCGAACCTGATGTTCGCCCAGGCTGCGGTCAGCATCTCCGCCAAGCACCGGGCCAGCCCGCACATTTCCTGTCCGAGGTGATCGCCACCCTCGGGCTGATCCTGGTGATCTTCGCCCTGGCCCGCTCCGGCCGGTCCCGGTCCGCACCCGCGGCCGTCGGCGCGTACATCGGCGCCGCGTACTTCTTCACGTCCTCGACCAGCTTCGCCAACCCGGCCATCACCGTCGGCCGGATGTTCTCCGCCACCTTCGCCGGCATCGCCCCATCCTCGGTACCGGCGTTCGTCGCCGCCCAGGTCATCGGTGGCGCCCTCGCCGTGGTGGTGATCCGGGCCCTGTATCCCCGCCTCACCCCGGCACAGGCCGCCGACATCCTCTTCCCCCACCACCCCAGCCAGGCCGACCCGGCAGCAGGCCCCCGCCGCCGTGGACGGCGCAGCCGCACGGCCCAGCCCGCCCCCCGGCCACAGCCAGACCCACTGAGCAGCCATCCCGGAGGAATCCAGCCATGCACCTGGTCATGATCGGCGGCAGCGACGCCGGGATCAGCGCCGCGCTGCGGGCCCGCGAGCTCGACCCCGGCGCCGAGGTCAGCGTGGTCGTCGCGGACGCCTACCCGAACTTCTCCATCTGCGGCATCCCCTACTACCTCTCCGGCGAGGTCACCCACTGGCGCAACCTGGCCCACCGCACCACCGCGGACCTGGAAGCCACCGGGATGACCCTGCGGCTGGACACCACCGCCCGCCGGATCGATGTCGCCGGCCGCAAGCTCCTGGTCACCTCCGCCGGCGGTGCCGAGGAACTGCTCAGCCTACGACAAGCTGATCGTCGGCACTGGCGCGGTCCCGGTCCGGCCCCCGATCACCGGCCTCGCCGGCCCGATGCCCTCGGGCCCGCCGATGGGCGTGCACCTGCTGCACTCGATGGGCGACACCTTCGCCGTCATGCGCACCCTGGAGGACGCGGCACCAGCCACCGCGGTCATCGTCGGCGCCGGGTACATCGGCCTGGAGATGGCCGACGCCCTCACCACCCGCGGCCTGCGCGTCGTCCAGATGGAGCAGCTGCCCGAGGTACTGCCCACCGTCGACCCCGCGCTCGGCGCCCTGGTACACCCCCAGCTCGCCGCCCACGGCGCCGAAGTGCTGACCGGCACCACCGTCCGGCAGATCACCCGCGCCCCAGCCGGCGAGGCGGAACGGCTCCGGGTCGACGCCACCGCCGCCGACGGCACGGCGGTGACCCGGCACGCCGACATGGTCCTGGTCGTCGTCGGCGTCCGCCCCGACACCGCTCTCGCCGCCGACGCAGGAGCCAGGCTAGGCGCCCGGGGCGCGATCGCGGTGGACCGCGGCATGCGGACCAATCTCCCCGACGTGCACGCCGCCGGGCGACTGCGTGGTCACCCATCACCGGCTGCTCGGCGAGACCTACCTGCCGCTCGGCACCACCGCACACAAGCAGGGCCGGGTCGCCGGAGAGAACGCCCTCGGCGGCAGCCGGGAGTTCGCCGGGCAGCCTCGGCACCCAGGTGGTGAAGATCTTCGACCACGCCGCCGCGCGCACCGGGCTGCGCGGCCACGAAGCCACCGCGGCCGGGTTCGACCCGGTCACGGTCCAATCCGAAGCCGATGACCACAAGGCCTACTATCCCGGCAGCCACCGCATCACGATGCGGTTCACCGGGGACCGCGCCACCGGGCGGCTGCTGGGCGTGCAGCTGTTCGGCCACCAGAACGCCGAGATCGCCAAGCGCATCGACATCGCCGCGACCGCCATCTTCCACGGCATGACCGTCGATGCAGTGAGCGATCTCGACCTGTCCTACACACCGCCGCTCGGCAGCCCGTGGGAAGCGGTCCAGATGGGCGCCCAAGCCTGGCTCCGCGAAGCCAGCCAGCACTAACCCGCTCCGTATCAGCAGGAGGAGCCATGCCAGCCAACGACGGACGGCCATCACCACGCCACGCACCGCGCACGCGCCGCTACCCTCAGCGCAGGCGCAGCCGTGCTGCTCACGCTCGCCGCGGCCGCCTGCACGGCCAGCAACCCGCTGGGTAGCGGGACCATCTCACCGGCGCCCGCCACCAGTGCTGCTGGTGCCAGCAGCACTGCGGTCACGCTGACCGGGGCGGGATCCACCTTCGACGCGCCGTTCTTCGACCTGGCCTTCGCCAGATACCACCAGCAGCACCCGCGTGTGACCGTCCGCTACTCGGCGGTGGGCAGCAGCGCGGGCATCGCTGCCTTCAGCGGGCAGCACGCCGACTTCGGTGCCTCCGACGTGCCAATGACCGCCGCCGAGCAGGCCGCCGCCCACGGCGGCGCCTCGGTCCAGGTACCTGTCAACCTGGGCGCCGAGGTCGTGGTCTACCACCTGCCCGGCCTGCCCCGGCTGCACCTGACCGGCCCCGTCATCGCCCGCATCTTCCTCGGCCAGATCACCAACTGGCACGACCCCGCCATCACCAGCCTCAACCCCGGCGTCGATATCCCCAGCGAGCCGATCACCGTCGTGCACCGCTCCGACGGCAGCGGCACCACCTACATCTTCAGCAACTACCTCTCCGCCGTCTCCCCCGCCTGGGCCGCCAAAGTCGGAACCGGCAAGAGCCTGCACTGGCCCACCGGCGTCGGGGCCGAAGGAAACCCGGGCGTAGCCAACGCGGTCGCCCACATCGCGTACTCCATCGGCTACATCGAACGGTCCTACTCCAAAGGCCCCATCCTCACCTACGCCGCCATCCGCAACCAGGCCGGGAACTACGTCATCCCATCCACCGCATCCATCGCCGCCGACGCCGCCCAGAAACCCACCATCACCGCGACCGACTTCTCGATCGTCAACGAGCCCGGCACCGACAGCTACCCCATCTCCGGCTACAGCTGGGCACTCGTCTACACCCACCAGCCCAGCCAGGCCAAAGGCCAGGCCCTCGCCGCCCTGCTGGACTGGCTCACCCACGCCGGCCAGGCCTACGCCGCCGCCACCAGCTACGTCCCCCTGCCCGCCCAGATCCAGCAACTCGCACGCACAATGATCCAGAAACTAGTCGGCCCCAACGCAGCCAGCCTGGGATAGCGGCACCCACAGGAAGCGCCCTGGCTAGGTGGCGATCGCTTCCGGCAGATGCCGACGGATGACGCTGTCCAGAGCAGCCAATCTCAGCGGTTAGGACGGCTGGTTCTGGCCCGGGCCAGCGTGGCGGCTTCCCCGGTCAGCAGCAGCACAGCGTAGCCCAGCAGCGCAGAAAGGAATGAGCCATGCCGTCAGCACGCCGCGAGGAGCGGCTGCGCCGCTACTGGGATAAGCAGGCGCCCTCGTATGACAAGCAGATGGGATTCTTCGACCGGCACCTGTTCGGCACCAGCCGGGAGTGGATCTGCGCCAAGCCCAGGGCCTGACCCTGGAGGTTGCCATCGGCACCGGCCTGAACCTCGCCGCCTACCCGGACGGTGTCCAGCTGACCGGAGTGGACCAGAGCCCGGCCATGCTGGAGATCGCCCGGCGCCGCGCCCAGCAGCTGGACCGGGCAGTGGACCTGCGGCACGGTGATGCGCAGGCGCTGGACTTCCCGGCCGCCAGCTTCGACACGGTGCTCTGCACGTTCTCGCTGTGCGCCATCCCCGACGACCACAAAGCCGTGCTGGAGATGGCCCGGGTCCTACGCCCCGGCGGGCTTCTCCTGCTCGCCGACCACGTCGAGGCCGCACCCCGGTACGGGCGCACCGTCCAGGCCCTCATCGAGGTGATCAGCGTGCCGGCTGGCGGGGAGCACTTCCGGCGGCGGCCAATCAGGCAGGTCCGGAACCTTGGACTCATCATCGAGAACCACGACCGGTTCAAACTGGGCATCGTGGAACGGCTGGCAGCCCGCAAAGCACTCCCCCGCGGCAGGCGCCCAGAGCCGGCCGGTAGCACCAGGCCGCGGCCAGCACCAGAGTGACCGGCCGGGAGCTCACTCCCTGGCCACCTGCGCACCGTCTGCGGCACCCTGATCGAGAACGGCTGCGGGTCGCTCTGCCGCTGGCAGCAAGCCTGCCAGCCGTCCCGGCGGTGCCGCGGGGATCACGCGGCCGAGCCTGGCGGGCGCGCAGGACGGCATGGGCGGTGACCGGCGCCCCTCCAGGGAGGAAGCAGATAGAACGCCAGTACGCGCGGGCGGTCGTACAGCGGCAGATGCGGTCCGTTGTCTACGTAGAACGCGCTGAGCGTGGCGACGTAGCCGGCGCCCAGGCCGGCGATGTGGCCGGTGTCACTGGGCCGGTGGGGCGCCCCGTAGAAGCGTGCGAGCACCTGGAACTGTCTCCTCGCGGCCCTCGGCGTGGTTGTCGATCCGCCTATCCACCTCCGGGTCCACAGCTCGCGCCGTGATGCTCGAACAGCGGTGCCATCGCCGAGTACTGCCCGCCGTAGAAACGCCCGCTCGTACTCCCCGATCACGATCGGATCCCAGCTACGCTCCGGGTCTGCAAGCGCCGCGACCAGGGCCGCGGCCTGCGGGCGGCGCGCCCACGCCCGGGGTACGGCTCCGCCCGATATCCAGTCGATGAAAACTGTGGTCCACATCCGAAGGTGGCTCTAGTACACAGGGACACCGGACATGCTGGCGGGGGTTGATCTCGGTGAGTTCGGGACAGAGTTCCGGTGCGTCCAGGGGAGGTAGATCATGAGTGACGGGCATGGCGCCGGAAACGGCGCGCGGCTGCGGCTGGCCCGGCAGGCTCGCGGGTTCTCGCAGCAGCAGCTGGCCGCCATGGCCGGCGTGACGCGGCAGGCCGTCTCCGCGGTCGAGTCTGGCCAGTCCGACCCGTCCCTGCGGGCCGCGCTGGGACTAGCGCGAGCTCTCGGCATGACCGTCGAGGAGGTATTCGGGTCGTTCAGCCCGGCTCCGCAGGTCGTGGCCAGGCCGGTCGCGCCGCTGGGCGGCGAGGGAGCCAGGGTTACGCTCGCGCCGGTGGGCGAGGGACTCGTCGCGCTGCCGCTGTCGGGCGCCACTGTGAGCCGGGGCGGGTTCCTCCCGGCTGGCGGGCTGGCCGCCGGGGCCGGCCGCGGGGACAGTGAACCGGGCGCAGGTGAGTGGGTACGGCCCATCGGGCCGCCGCGGCCAACGCTCGTGGCCGCGGGCTGCGACCCGGCGCTGCCGCTGCTGGAAACCCCGCTTGGGCTGCTCGACCCGCCGGTCACGTTCAGCTGGTGGCCCTGCGCGAGCCGGGAGGCGCTCGGGCTAGCCGCCGAGGGGCTCGTGCACGTCGCCGGTGCGCACCTGCGCGGGCGAGCCGGCGAGTACAACACCGGCCCGGCCGGGGAGCTGCTGCCCCAGGGCGGCGAGGTGATCGGGTTCTGCTCCTGGCGCGAGGGGCTGGTGCTGCGGCCGGAGCTGGCCGATGGCGTCTGCGGCGTCGGCGATCTCGCCGAGCGCGGCCTGCAACTGGTGAACCGGGAGCCAGGTGCCGAGGCGCGCCTTCTGCTCGACCGCGAGCTGTCCGGGCTGGGGATCGAGGCCGGCGGGCTGCCCGGGTACGGCACCCAGGCGAGCGGGCACCTGCAAGTCGCCGCGGCCATCGCCGCGGGACTAGCCGATGCGGGGGTCGCGAGCGAGCCTGCGGCCCTCGCCTACGGCCTGGCCTTCGTCCCGCTGACCGCCGAGCGTTTCGACCTGGTCATCCCGGCCGGCCAGATCGGCTCCCGCGAGGTGCAGGGCCTGCTGAAGGTCCTGTCGTCCAGATGGCTGCTCGATCAGCTGGCCAGCTTGCCTGGGTATGACCCGGCCCGGTGCGGGGAGCACATCGCGACGCTGCCGCCGGCTAAGGCGAGTCGGCCCTAGACCTAGAGTTATTCTGCCGTCCCGCCGCGGCCTACAGGTCGGTGACCAGATCGCCACGCCGCAGCAGGTGAAACAGCCACCGGCGGGTCAGGCAGCGGATCCGCTGCCGCCGACGCCCGGGCCATCAGCGCGCCCCGTCGGCGAATGCCGACAGCAGCGGCGGGGCGGCTGCGGGTCACCATGGCGCGGATGGCGGTACCCCGACAGCCACAGCACGTTCGCGGCAAGCACCGGTACCAGCTAGTGCCCCAGCCGGAACGGCCAGCCGACTGCCGCACAAGCCGCCGGGGTGGCCTTGACCTTCAGCTCATCCCGAGGCCACACCCGGTCCGCCGGGCGGACATCGGCTACGGCTACGGCTACGGCTACGACTGCGCCCACGCCGGCCAGCCGCGCGAAGTAATCCGGAGTGCGTGACATCGCCGGAGCGGTTCGGCACCGTGACACCGTGAACCGCTGGGACGATACCCCTTTATCGGTGAGAACGTACAGCGGCACCCCGGTGTGGTGGAGCGCACGCTGAGGTTCATGACCGCCATGCTGCAACCCTGACGCAGGGTCAAGGTCAAGCCAGAATTTCCGCGACCAAGTCGGCGTACCACTGGCGACGGTCCGCAGCCGCCTGCGGCGCTTTCAGCGGCAGCCCAGCCCCATTACCGGATTTCCCGCCCAGACCGGACTCAAGCTGCGAACCGCAGCCGCCATGACGCGTCTGGCTGCTGGCACGCTTTCCTTCCGGGGCGCGGTCTGCGTCAGGCTGCCCGGGAGCGCTGGGGGTACTGGACCAGGCCGGATGGGGCACCTGATGTTGCGGTGGCCCGGCCAGCCGGCAGTGTGCCGTGCCCTGGTGCCCGCGGTCCGCGGGAGATCACTGTCAGCGCCACCTTCGCCAGGGAGACCAGTGACATCGGGACGAACATCAGGCTTATCCCCACTGCGGTGACCAGCATGGCGCCGAGCAGGCCACCCGCGTAGCTGCTGTGCTCGTTGACCCGGAACAGCCAGAAAAGCACCGCCGGCCGCGAACACGCCGCCGGCCGCGAACAGCGGCCGGGCGCCGATCCGGAAGACAAGCTGGGACGCGGCACCCGGCATCAGCAAGACCGCGACCATCAGCGGCAGGTAGGCGATCCCGGTCTTCAGCGCGACGGCGGGTTAGCGGGCGTCCCCGGCTGCATGGGGCGCCGAGCCTGCCAGCGGACTGCGGTCAAGGTACCTGACCTCGTAGACGCGCTCGGTGAACTTCCAGCCCTCCGGAGTGCGCCGGTAGCGGTCGTGGTACACGGCATAGTTCAGCTCCGACCTGCCGTCGTGCCCGTGCATGAGTTCTGAGATGTATGCGCGGCCGGCTGCGGTGTCACCGTCGAGCCGGATCGTGCCCGGGTGCGTGGTTTGCACGAAGTAGTCCCATAGACCCTGCAGCCGCTCGCCCGCGGCGCGGAGCTGCTCCCGGCCGGCGACCTCGGCGCCGATGTGGGGGATCCGCACCACGCCGTCCGGTGTGAACAGCGACGCGGCGCGGTCGAAGTCGCGCATCATTACCGCGTCGGTGGCCTCGCCGCGCAGCGCCTCGATCTCGACGCGGTCAGCGATGGCCTGAAAGTCGCTCATCGGTTTCCTCCCTCGCCTGTTGTGTGTCTATGTTGCGGCGCCTTCACGGCCGACGGTCCCCTGATGTGCTGTCCCGGGCCTGCGGAGCAGCTGCGGCCGCGGTTGCGGCTGAGCGCGGCGACTTCATCGCCACCTGGGCGCAGCAGGCGGGTGACCGTTCTGCCGGTGAGACCTGTGGCGCCCGTCCCTGCGACTCGCATGCGCTTACCGCCGGGTGAAGACGGCGTGGATGGTGAGGGCGCTGTGCACGGCCGGATACCGTCCGCGGTGAAGGTGATGTCCGGGTTGTTGCCACTGTCGAAGAAGTCAGCCGAGCGCAGGTGCGTGTCGCGCCGGGCGTTCT
Organism: uncultured Actinomycetes bacterium; assembly: GCA_963717125.1. Classification (GTDB taxonomy): domain Bacteria; phylum Actinomycetota; class Actinomycetes; order Streptosporangiales; family Streptosporangiaceae; genus RYN-230. The sequence continues at coordinate 14,024 of CAVQVG010000006.1, read as the reverse complement.
TCGTCTCGATGGACGCCGCGGCCACCGTGACGGTGCCGCTGACCGCGCCGTCCGCACAGACGGTGCCGTTCCCGCTGACCCTGCGGAAGACGCCGTTCACCGGAGTCAGGCCCCACATGCTCCTGCTCTTCAGCCCGATACTGGACTTGATCGGGTCTAGGGCCCATTCCCCGGCCAGCTTCCCGTCGTTCAGCAGAGCCTGCAGCGGTGGTGCCTTCATCTGTCCTGACGGTGTCCGCATTCTGGCTTCCTCCTCCGTCGCATGACGTAGTATGCATGCAAGTACTTGCATTCATAACTCTACTCTAGAGGGAGGCCGCAATGGACGATGTCGTTGCCGGGGTGACGCTCGCGGCCCTGGTGGCCGACGGGCTACTGGCCGGCCTTTCACTGGACAAGGTGATCGTCCAGCTCCCCGCGCGGCGGCGGATCGGAGCGGTCGCGTACGCGGCCTACGCGCGGTCCGCCGACCTGGGCAACGGGGTCGCGTACTATGCGGCGCTCGGGGTGAGCGCCGCGGCGCTGACGATCGCCGCGTTCGCCACCGCGGCCGCCCGGGGCTCCTCCGGGGCGGTGACCGGGCTGCTGGCCGCGGCCGCGGCGCTGTCGGTGCTGCACAGCATCGCCACCGGCCGCGCCGCCCCCACCATGTTCAAGATCGGCCGCGCCGAGGACACCCAGGCGGCCCTGGCGCCGCTGCTGGCCCGGTTCGCCCGCTGGTCAGCCGCCCGGGCCGCGCTGCAGGCCGCCACGCTCATTACGGTCGCCATCGCCGCCGGCATCGGCGTGGCAACCTAGCCTGGTGAGCAGCGAAGAAACCGCGGACAAGATCCTGCGAGCGTTCCTGTCCCTGGCCACCGAGCGCGGCATGAGCGCGATCACCACCCGCGACATCGCCGCCGCCGCAGCCGTGAACGAGGTCACCCTGTTCCGGCACTTCGGCGGCAAGGCCGCCCTGGCCCGCGAGGCGGTACGCCGGTTCAGCCCCGCAACCGAGCTGGACGCATACCAGCCCGGCATCGACACCTCCAGCCCGCAGGCCGCGATCGACGGCCTGCAACGGTGCCTGGCCGAACTGCAAACCCGGCTCGCCGGGCGCCCGGAACTGCTGCAGTTCGGGCTCGGCGACGCGGCCCGCTACCCCGGCCTCACCGACGACCTGAAGGAAATCCCGGCCGCCGCCCGCCGCCTGCTGACCAGAGCCTTCGAGCAAGCCCGGGGCCAGCTCCGCGACGACGTCAGCATCGACGCCGAGGTCATCGGCTTCCTCGGCATGCTCCTCATGCTCGCGACCTGGCGGTCCCGGCACTGGACCGACCTCAGCGACGAACAGATCACCGGCCTGCTCGCCGCGCGGCTACGCCCGCTGTTCCGCGGCCCCGGCGACCCAGGCAGGACACCACCCGGCAGGTAACACCGGCTGGTACAGCGTTGTCAGCCAGTGCGGCATCAGTGCTGATACGGAGCCGGGCAGGCCAGCTCACCGCCACCCCCAGGCAAAGACGCTCAGATGGATGACAAGCCAAGAACACTTGTGAATCAGGTTGACGTTGGCCTTGACGTCGCCAGAGGTCCACTCTCCACGATCGGCCATTGCAGACGAACCAAGCGGGACACATGCCTGAGCTTCCGAGCAAGACGCCCGGCAGCCAGATCGCCTGCCGGGCGCGGATGATCTTAACCTAGAACGTCACAATTCAGTAACGGGCTTGCCCGCCCCGTTCGGGCCCAGCAGGGCCGAACACCATTCCCCCCGGAACCTCGAGCCCGGCACCATCCAGCGCCGTAGTCGCCCCGAAGCGCTTGACCACACCCTCGACCCGCACCGCAGGCACGGAAGAAGCAAGTCCGTTCATTCACCGACCATAGAGCGCCGGATGCCACGAGGTCGTCGGGCGCCTCAGTGAGCAGCGCCCGCTTCACGTGTTCCGCAGTGGAAGGGCGGGCCGGACGACGCGCGACCACGCGAAGATCGTTCACTTTGCGTGTTGCAGGCCACTTGCTCGCGCCATCGGAACCCCTAATCGCTTCCGCTGGCCGGCGTTGCGGCATCCAGGCCGAGCCACTGGTCGAGTATCGGGGCCGCGTCCAGCGGAACAAGGACTTCGCGGCCACCGGCGCCCACGAGGGAGCCAGCATCATCGCGAGGCACCACCACACCCAGTGCGGCACCCACTTCCTCGCCGACGACAAGTTCCGCCGGGGCTTCGCTGACCTCACCCCACAGTCAGTAGCAGAATGAACGCGGATCCGGGGCGGTTCATCGAGGTCAACGGCATATCCCTGTACGTCGAGGAGCACGGCGCGGGAGTCCCGGTGCTGCTCATGCACGGTTTTCCCGACTCCACGCGGCTCTGGCGCAACCAGGTGCCATTCCTGGTCAGCAACGGTTTCCGGGTGATCACGCTGGACATGCGCGGGTTCGGGCGGTCCGGCCGTCCGGAGGACGTCGCCGCCTACCGGCTGCAGAACGTGGTGGCGGACGTGACCGGGTTGCTGGACGCCTTCGGCATCGAGGCGGCACACGTCGTCGGCCATGACTGGGGCGCGGCGGTGGCGTGGCTCACGGCCACGCTCGTCCCGGACCGGGTCCGCAGGCTTGTGGTCATCTCGGTGCCGCACCCGCTCGCACCGGTCACCCTGCGGCAGCACGAGATGGCCTGGTATCAGCTGTTCTTCCAGTTCGCCGGCGTCGCGGAGGCGACCGTCAGGGCCGACGACTGGGCGTGGCTGCGGATGTTCAGCCGGGGCGACGGGGACACCGGCCAGTGGATCGAGGACCTGTCCCGGCCGGGCGCGCTGACCGCGGCGCTGAACTGGGCCCGGGCCAACCTGGCGCCGCGCCTGCCGGGCCCGCAGCCCAGCCTGCCGCCGGTCCAGGCGCCGGTGCTCGGCATCTGGTCGGACGGCGACCACTACCTCGACGGCGAGCGGATGCGGCAGTCAGCGGCCTGGGTGGCGGGACCGTGGCGCTACGCGGAGATCGCGGGCGCCAGCCACTGGGTACCGCGGGACGCCCCCGGCCAGCTGAACGACCTGCTGCTCGACTGGCTACGCTGACCGTGACGACCCAGGCAGAGCGAGTTCAGCGGCCAAGGCCGGCGAGATCGGCCGCGTTCTGGCTGGAGGCGGCAGTGCTGGTTCTGTTCCTCGCCGCGTCCGCCGCGCCTACCCCGCTGTATCGCGTCTACCAGGCCCGGTGGGGGTTCTCGGCGAGCACGCTCACCGCCGTGTTCGCCGTCTACGTGCTGTTCCTCCTGATGACGGTGCTGATCTTCGGCTCCCTGTCCGACCATGTGGGACGTCGGCCGGTGATCATCACCGCGCTGGCCGTGGATACGGCGGCGTGCATCCTGTTCTTGCTGGCGCACGGGGTCGGGGCGCTGTTTGCCGCGCGGGCGTTGCAGGGGGTAGCCGTGGGCTTGGCGGCCAACGCGCTCGGCGCCGCGCTGCTGGATCTGCGGCCGGCGGGAGCCTGGCGCCGCTGGTGACGAGCAACGGGGGCACCGTGGGTCTGGCCCTCGGAGCGTTGGGTACCAGCGTGCTGGTCCAGTACGGTCCGGTCCCGGCGAAGCTGGTCTGGTGGCTGCTGCTGGGTGCCTTCCTGGCCGCGATTCTCCTGGTGGCCGCGACGCCGGAGCCGGGAACTGTGCGCCCCGGCGCCCTGGCTTCGCTGCGGCCGGACGTCAGCGTGCCGCGCTCAGCCCGGGGCACGTTCATACGGGCCGTACCCTGCCTGGTGGCCGTGTGGGCGCTGGGCGGCTTCTACCTCTCGCTGGGGCCCTCGCTAGCCGCGCAGTTGTCCGGCTCAAACAACCTGTTGTGGGGCGGCCTGATCACCTTCTTGCTCACCGGCCTGGGCGCGGTGACCTCGTTCGCATTTCGCAACTCCGCCCCGCCCGCGGTGATGCTGGGCGGTTGCCTTGGGCTGCTGGGCGGCGCTGTGGTGACGGTCGCCGCGATCGTGGCCAGCACGCCAGCGCTGCTGCTGCTGGGTACCGTGCTTGCCGGCCTGGGCTTTGGGCCTGCGAACCTTGGCGGCTATCGCGTGATCATGGCACGGGCTACCGCCAGCAACCGGGCCGGGCTGATCGCCGCTATCTCCATCGTCAACTACCTCGCGTTCGGCCTCCCAGCCCTGATCGCTGGCATGGCAACCTCGCATTTTGGCCTGCACGACACCGCACTGGTCTATTCCGTCGTGATCGCCCTGCTCGCCGCAGCCGCCGCGGGAGGCGTTCTGTTCGAGGGTAGTGACCGCACCCGCCCACCCCGGGCAGCCGCGCCCCCTCCCGAACCGCCGCCGGGCCCGTGCACCGTGCCACCGTACGCGCAAGCAACGCTCCAGGAAGCCGAGCCAACGAAGGCAGCCACTAATCATCTTCAATAACCCGCTACTGACCTGGTGCTGCCGCCGAAATCACGAGTACTGGCGTCGCAGCCACCAGTAGGTGAGTCCGCACAACGCCAGCGCGGCCGCGAGGAAGACCCCCATCTCGGCCCACTGGAACGGCCAGAACCGGCTCCCCGGCTGATAGGTCACGAGCGTGTGCATCGTCGCGAGAGCTTGTGCACCGCCGACCCGGAACTCACCGGCGCGCGCATCGTCATCCTCACCACGTTCGGGCTCGACGAGTACCTCTTCGACGCCCTGCGCTTCGGCGCGAGCGGCTTTCTCGTGAAAGACACCGAATGACGAGATCGCCCAGAAGCTGTACATGAGCCCGGCCACCGTGCGCACCCATGTCAGCCGGGCCATGACCAAACTCGGCGTACGAGATCGCGCGCAACTCGTCGTCCTGGCCTACGAAACGGGCCTGGTGCGCCCGAACTGGCTCATCTGACCCACCCGGCAGAGAAGATCCGGCGAGCTAAGCCAGCCGCCTTCGGCGCCGGTAAGACCACGTTGGTGCGGATCTTGGCCACGCTGCAGGGTCGAATACGCGCTGACCCTGCGTCTGATTGCCTCATACTCGGAGCTAAGCAGGGCGCTCACCCGCGAGGTGCCGATGGATGACCCGGACGACCCGTATAGCCGGGATAACTTGTCATGGAACTGGCGGTTTGGGGGGCCGAAGTGGCGGCCGTTCAGCGGCCGAAGCGGGCGCGGGCCGCGCCTGCCACCGCCGCCATGGGCCAGGAAGCCGCCGGAGCCGAGTAAGGCCGAGCGCGAACAGGAAAAGCGCGCCGAAGCGCGAGCAGAGCGGCTGCACCTGGTTGGCCTGACCAACGCCGCGGTGATCATCATGGGCGTGGTCCTCGTCGTCGTGGTGGTCATGCTCGTATTGGTGCTGGTCAACCATCATTAAGGACTGTCCGGGTGTTTCCGGTTTTTCCAAGCCAGCCTTGCCCGGGCAGTCGGCAAACAGGCGCTCAGTACCTCCAACGAGGAGTTCAGCGCGCTGGTCTGCCAGGCGCAGGGCAGCGCTGGCCTGTTCCGGTTCCTGCACCTCGACCTTGACACCGTGCTGGCCCTCGACCCGCAGGCCCACCACGCGGGGCGCCGCCTGGTCCGGGTGATCGCCGGCAATTCGGTCACCATGGGGGCGGATGACCCGCCACCTGCCCGCGGCCGGCTCTGCGCGCCGGTCACCATCCTCATCCAGGAACTGCCGGGCGGCGAAACCCAGGTGGCCTACGACCTGAGGCGTTTCACTGAGCCAGCGCCGCTCTGGCTCCGCTGTGCCTCACAGAGTAGAAAGAAACGATGAGCAGACAGGCAGTCGTCGTGCTTTACGTGCTGATCAACCCCCGCCGGCCCAGCGCCCGGTAACGGTTGTTCTCCAGGCGCGCCGTCGGGCTCAAGCCAGCTCAAAGTTCGGACGGCCTCGGCCCCGGCGCCGCCGTGCCGGGCGATTGCGCGGGCGAACCGTTTGCATGGTCGGAGGAAGCGGCGAACCGACAGGGTGACCGGGCCAAGGCGTCATCGGTCGTGCTACGCGTCGCGACGCACTAGGAGGAGCGTGCCCAGGGCGAGGACCACCACGGTGTAGCCGCACAGGATGAGGAACCCTGCCCACGGGCCGAAGGCATCTGGAGCGGAGTTGTTTATCATCACCGAACCGATCTCCAGGGGGAGCAAGCGCTCGATTTGGGGTTGGAGCGAGCCTGGGAGCGCCGCGACAATGATCGGTAGCACGAGTATCACGCCGACGTAGGCGCTGATCGCGCCAGCGGTGTGCCGGACCAGGACTGCGATGCCGACGGCCAGGAGTCCGACGGCGCACAGGAAAAGGCCGATGCCGGCGACGGCTCGGAGGGCGCCTGGGCTTGACAGCGTGGCGTGCGGAGCTGGTGAGGTGAGAAGTGCCTGGCCGAGGAAGAAGCCGGCGAACGCGGTGACTTCAGCGGCGGCCAGGGTGACCGTGCCGAAGACGAGAACCTTGGCGGCGAGCACCATCGGACGGCGTGGCGCGGCCGCAAGGGTTGCCCGGATCGTGCCGGTAGCGTACTCGCTGCTCACGACCAGGATGCCGAGGATGCCGAGCAAGAGCGTGCCACCGAGGTACACGCCCATGAGGCTCACCTCGACTGGATGGAAGGAGGCCTTGTTGCTGGGCGACATCGTCGCCCAGTGCGCGCGCGTCACTCCCGTGGCGATGGCGCTCGCCGCGAGGCCAATGAGGACGGTCATGCCGAGCGTCCATATCGTCGAGGGGACGGTGCGAAGTTTCGTCCACTCGCTGCGCATGAGATCGGCCATCCCGTATCGGCCGGGCGGTGTCGCTGCCACACGCGTTGCGGCGTTCTCCACGGTGGTGACGCTCATCGATCTGCTCCTTGTGTTGACCCTTGCAGCGTGCCGTGGTACTCGATGCTCTCCTCGGTGAGCTCCATGAACGCCTCCTCGAGCGACGCCGACTCGGGAGATAGCTCGTGCAGCGTGACCGGGAGGCTCGCCGCCAAGTCACCGATCGCCACCTCGTCCATGCCGCGGACACTGAGCGCGCCGTCCTCGAGAGCGGTTTGGGCGTCCTGCTCGTCGAGCGCCGCGCGGAGCCTTTCCAGCTCGGGCGAGCGCACGCGCACGAAGCGCGCCGTGCTCTTCGCGGTCATCTCAGCGACGGGCTGCTGGGCGAGGAACCGCCCCCGGCCGATGACGATGACCTCGTCTGCGGTGAGAGCCATCTCGCTCATGAGGTGGCTCGACACAAAGACGGTCCGGCCTTCCGAGGCAAGGCCTTTCAAGAGGTTGCGGACCCCGCGGATCCCGTCGGGGTCGAGCCCGTTGACCGGCTCGTCGAAGATCAGCACGCCAGGGTCGCCGAGCAGCGCGGCGGCCATGCCGAGACGCTGGCCCATCCCGAGGGAAAACTTTCCGGCGCGCTGGCCAGCGACGGAAGCGAGGCCGACGAGATCGAGCACCTCCTCGACACGGCGCAGCGGGATCCGGTTCGCCTCCGCCAGCATCCGAAGATGTGCCCGTGCGCTGCGTCCGGGATGGATCGCTTTCGCCTCCAGGAGTGCCCCGATCTCCCGGAGCGGCCACGCCAGGTCGTGGTAGTGCTGGCCGTTCACGGTGACCCGCCCCCCGGTGGGGTAGTCCAGGCCCATGATCATCCGCATCGTCGTCGATTTGCCCGAGCCGTTCGGTCCGAGGAACCCGGTGACGATCCCCGGCCGGACGGTGAAGGACAGGTCATCGACGGCCACCTTCTCGCCGTAGCGCTTGGTCAGGTGCTGCGCTTCGATCATGCTGTCGTCCTCGCCTTTGTCGTTAGGTACTCGGGCATAGTCGTTTTAGGCGTGCACAGCGTCGCGACGGTTGGGGGCAAGCCGTGCCGTCGAGCGTACGGATGGTCGGCTGGGAGCTTCGAGCCCCGTAGGACTGATCCTGCCGGCAGGCGCGTACGCCGAACGTTGCACGTCCGCTGCCATCGGGTCATCCCGCGGTCGCTCGATCCGTCCCGGGCCCCCCGGTACCGTGACTAAGGTGATGACGATCGTGACGGATGTGCGACGGCGTCGTCGTCGTTCACGCCTCGCGCCGGATGACCCGCCACCCGCAGCGGGGCGCCAGGCAGCCGCCGCGCCGTTCGGCCCGGCTGGTGCGCTGGGCGAGCGGCTGCGGGGATTGCGCGAGCGGGTACGCGTGTTCCTCGACCCCCCTAAAGCTGGGCGCGATCCCAGTGCGCTCACCCGCCTGTTCGAGTCGTGGAGGGCTGTCGCCCGCACCCACGTCCAGGTGACTGACGGCGCTCTCGCGTTCGCTGTCTTCGCCGTGGGTCTCGTCAGCGCCGAGCTTGCCCACCGCTCGGTCCCGGCCGGGCTGCTGACGTTCTTGCTTGCGCTCCCCCTCGCCTGGCGGCGCCGTGCCCCGGTCACCGTGTTCCTCGTCATCGCCGTGGTGGCGTTCGCCCAGTGGCTCGCCAACCTCGTGCTCCCCGCCGACGTCGCACTCCTCGCCGCGCTGTACACCGTCGCCGCCAACCGCCCGCGGCGTGCAGCGGTCGCCGGGGCCTTCATTCTCGAGTGCGGAGCTGTCCTTGCGGCCGCCCGGTGGGGCGCGTCGGCGCTTGCGACCTTCGCGTCCCTCTCCGGGGTCGTCGTGGCCGCCCTCGTCTCAGGCCTCTACGTCCGGGCGCGCCGCTTGCATGTCGCGAGCCTCGTCGAGCGCGCCGCACGACTGGAGTTCGAGCGAGACCAGCAGGCGCTTCTCGCTGCAACAGCCGAACGGGCCCGGATCTCCCGCGAGATGCACGACGTGGTGGCCCACAGCCTGGCGGTCGTGATTTCACTGGCCAATGGCGCGACAGCGAAGCTCGGGCGCGACCCGGCGCAGTCCCGCGAAGCCCTCGAGTCGATCTCTGAGCTCGGACGCCACGCCCTCGCCGACACCCGGCGGCTGCTCTCGGTCCTGCGGACCGACGAGGGCGCCGCGGTGCGCGCACCGCAACCGGGTATCGAGGAGATCGCGGACCTGGTCGATCGCGCCGCCTGCACCGGCCTCGCCGTGACCATCACCGTCCGCGGCGATCCCGTCCCCGTCGCGGCCGGCCTTGCGCTCAGCGCATACCGGATCGTCCAGGAAGCGATCACCAACGCCGTCAAGCACGCCGAGGGTGCAACCACCGTCGCGGTCGAGCTCACCTGGACGCCGCGCCGCCTTGAGATCGTGGTCACCGACGACGGGTACGGCAACGGACGATCCGCGGGCTCCCCGGGCGGCTTCGGCCTCGCCGGCATGCGCGAGCGTGCCGCCCTCTACGGCGGCACGGCGACGGCCGGCCCCGGACACGAGAGCGGGTGGACAGTCAAGGCGACGATCCCGATCACCAAACCGGGCGCGCCGTGAACGACCGTCAGGCAGGAGGCGACCCGATCTCGGTCATCCTCGTCGACGATCAGCCGCTCTTGCGCAAGGGCTTCCGCATGCTCCTCGAAGAGGAGGAAGGCATCGTCGTCGTCGGCGAGGCATCCGACGGCGCAGCCGCGGTCGATCTCGTTGGCCGCCGCCACCCGGACGTCATCGTGATGGACGTCCGGATGCCCGGCATGGACGGAATCGAGGCGACGCGGGCGATCCTTGCGGCGCAGCCACGATCGCGCATCCTGATCCTCACGACTTTCGACCTGGATGAGTACGCGTTCGGTGCGCTCCGTCTCGGCGCCAGCGGCTTCATCTTGAAGGATGTCCTGCCGTCCGAGTTTGTCCGGGCCATCCGGTCCGTCGCGGACGGCGACGCCGTCATCGCCCCGAGCGTGACCCGGCGCCTCCTCGACACATTCGCGCACCAGTTCCCCGACCCCCAGCGCGCAGACCGAGCCCACCCTGAGCTCGACCGGCTCACCGCCCGGGAACGGGAAATCCTGACCGAGCTCGCTGGCGGCTATTCCAACGCCGAGATCGCCGAGCGGCTCTTCGTCGCCGAGGCGACAGTGAAAACCCACCTCGGGCGGGTGCTCACGAAGCTCGGGCTGCGCGACCGCGTCCAGGCGGTGGTCTACGCCTACGAGGCTGGCCTCGTCGGCCCACAGTCCAAACGCTGACACACGGCCACTGTTCACGCCCCTGACGCGGAACGTCCCGGCCCATCTGGCGGGAACCGTTGTCGTTGACCGATGCCAGGTTTCTGGCTCAAGTTAGTTGGTATCGATGGCCACCCGCGTCCTTGTGGCATCCGCCCGCGTGCCTGCGTGAGATGGTCTGTGAACGTCATTTCACTCAGCTTCCCGGGGTTGTGTCGATGCGAGCCCTTTGGGGGCATCAGTGGTCGGGATCGGCGAAGGTGGGCTCGCGATCCTCATTGAACGCGCCGATGCCTTCGGCGCGATCGGGATGGACGGCAGAGCGCCAGTGTTCCTCCATCATGATGGCGATGGCTTGCTCGATCGGCTCGCCCTGGCCCATCCGGACCGCCTGCTTGACGGCCTGTACTGCAGTGGGTGAATTGCTCGCGATCTTCCCCGCGATCCGGTAGGCGGCATCGAGGAGCTCATCTTGAGCGTAAAGCTCGTTGACCATGCCCAACCTGTGCGCCTCTTGTGCGCTGACCGGATCGCCGGTCATCAGCATCTGCATGGCCTTGCCCGGCGGGAGCAGGCGCGGGAGCAGCGCCGGCGAGCCGCCCCCGGCCGCCAGGCCGACCATCGCCTCAGGCTGGCCGAAGGTGGCGTTGTCGGACGCGATGATGAAGTCGGTGCTCTGGGCGAGCTCGCAGCCGCCCCCGTAGGCGATCCCGTTGACGGCGGTGAAGATCGGCTTCCGCAGCTGGCGCACGGTGTAGAGGGTCCGATCGAAGTCCTGGCGCTGCCGCAGCCAGTCCTCCTTGGTCATGTTCTTGCGCTGGCGGAGGTCGCTGCCGACGGAGAAGGCCCGCTGACCAGCTCCGGTCAGGATGACGGCGCGGACAGCGGGGCGAACCGCGATCGTCTCCAGGATCTCGGTCAGGCGCGCCCCCATCGCCGTAGTGATCGCGTTGTCCGCGTGCGGCCGGTTCAGCGTGATGACCGCCACCCTCGTGTCTTGCGTGTACTCGACGAGCACCGGCAGGTCGGGTTCCTCGGCATCCGACGGCGGCGGCGCGAAGTCGAGTGCCTTCCAGCGGTCGGTGCGTGCCGGGCTCGTAGCCACGTCCCGTTCCTTTCTGTTCAGCCGTTCCGGGTGTCCAGGTCAGCTAGCCAGTGCAACCCCCGGATACCCGGGGCGAAGCAGTACTCCCCGCCGCGGGTGATCACGAACGGCGGCAGGCTCTGCAGGCGCCGGCGGATCGGCCGCTGGGGGACGGTGAAGGTGCCCGATCCGTCGTTCGCTCCGGCGAGCGGATCCTTCTCAGCGGGCGCGCCGATGAAGATGCCGTCGTTCAGCCACTGCGTCTTGACGAACTCAAACTGGCGCTTGGGATGGGCACCGACGAAGACGAAGATGATGCCGCGGTCCGCGCCGTCGTCCTCGACCACGCCTTCGGGCAGCATCGGGCCGTAGCTCGTCCCGCGCCGGAACATCCGGTGGAGCCGGACGTCGGCGCTCATCTCGTGATCAAGCGCGTCCCGGGGGTTCGCCCGCCGGGCATGCGCGCCGGCCGGGCACCTGAATCCGCGCAGATCGTCGCCGTACCCGAAGCGGTTGTTACGGTCGGGATCCGCGCCGAGGCCCGGATCGTCTCGCTCCGGGCAGAGCGCGAGCGGCGCGCCGCTGGGCCAGCGGCCGACCATCTTCGCGCCGAGCAGCGCCTCCTCCTCGCGGCTCGCCGCCTTGGCCCGGAGATACTGGCGGTAGGCGGCAACCCGGGTGTGCAGCTTACGGAAAACCAGGTAGGTGCCGTTGTGCCCGAGCACCTCGGGAGTCGGCACCGGCCCTGTGCTTCCGGTCTCGTCTGGATAGCCGAGGATGAACTCGCCCGCCTTGATCGGCCGCTTGTCCGGGTCGGAGCCGGGGACTGCGGTCCCCTCCATGGCCGGCTGCCCGATTCCGTCCTTGAAGCCGAAGGAGGTGCGTCCCGTCGGGAGCTGGTAGCAGTCCTGGCGCCAGATGACCTCGACACCGGCTAGCTCCTCGTGCGCGCGGCGCGCCCGCTCGAGCAGGCTTTCCAGCCTCGCAGCGTCGGCCGACAGCACCGACAGCGCCACGTGCACCTCGGGGCTTCCGAGTGGCTTCTCCCAATGCGTCAGGGCTGCTCTCGCCGACATCGCCCAGCTCCGCCGCGCGGGCCGCCATGCCCTGCCGGAATTCCGGCGCGAAGCTGTCAAGTGACTCCTGGGGCACACCCAGCGCCTTCAGCCCCTGATAGGTGAACGCTACCGAGACCCAGGCGTGCTGGGCCGGATCTGATGAAGAGCGGGCGGACTCGATCGCCGGGAGCAGCCGCTTGACCAGCTTGCGCCCCGCCTGACGGTCATCGATGCGGAGCAGGAGGTACGCGCCGACGTAGGAGGCCGGTCGCTGGTTTATCACCCCGAATTGAATGTCCTCGAGCTCGAGAGCGGTGCTCGCGGACGCACGATCGCTACACATGCCCGGCTACCTCCGGGGGATCCGGATTCGGGGGCGCCAGGTAAGGGAACCTGCGCGACGCGGGCCAGGTCGCCTGATCGACGCCGTCGCGGATGACGGGACCGTTTCCTCCGTTCACGAGCAGCGTGAAGATCGTGTCCATAACGTCGTCGTTAAGCGCCCGGCCACCGCAGGTCTGGTGGGCCTCCCCGTGCCTGGCGGCGAGCTCGATCTCGAGGAAGGAACCCCGCTCCAGGTAGGGCTTGGTGACGTCGAGGACGAGGAAGTCCGCGAGGATGAGCTCGGTCAGCGGGTGCGCGTCATCCCCGCGGGCCGGCCAGTCGGTCTTGCCGTCGAGACCATCCCAGAACGCCAGGTTCGCGTTCAGCCGGGCCCGGTACGCGCCCTCGTAGGCGTGGCTGAGATGGAACGCATCCTCCATGTTGTAGAGGTCGCGGATTTCAAGGTCGCGGTTAACCGGGTCGAACTGCTTCGGCGCCAGCATCAGGTTGGGCACCTCGGGCCGCCCGGCGCGCTCGAGCCGGATGTTGAGCCTGCCTCGCGTCAGGGTCTCCCCCACCACGCCATACAGCTCAGCGCGGCCAAGTACCGTGCGGTCGACCTCGACGACCAGGCTGAGGATGTTCTTGCCGTCGAGGTAGATCGCGCCTGGATCGGTGAACGCGAGCTCGCCCGTGGCGATCGTCTTCAGCGCGGCCGGCGCATCCATGATGAACGGATCCCACCGCGGGCCGGCGAACACGCGGATGCCGTCGGCCTGGCCTCCGCGCTCGTCGTTCACCCTCATCGAAACCGTCTCGCCCCGTACCGAGCACGCGCCTTCTTGTTCCGGGCCGCTCGCACCGGGTCCGTTCAGGGGAGCCGAAAACACGCAGTCGATCACGATCTCTTCGCCGGTCACCGTGAACGGCGTGACATCCTCCCGCGCATCCGCGGTCAGCGGCCGCAGCCGGAAGCGGTAGATGAGCCCGTCGGAGAACGCCGCCGTCGGCAGCGCGAACGGCAGCGTGTTCAGCACCAGCACCAGACGCCCTGGGTGCTCGGGGCTCGGGAACGCGTACAGGTCGGTGATGTCAGCCGCTGGCTCGGCCATGGCTCGCGGCCCGGAGATGTGATGCGACATTATCTATAGTTGCCCGCAGCGGCCGCTCAGGCGTCCGCGGCCTCGTCGAGCAGCGGCTTCAGCGCCGGATGCTGCAGCGCCTCCGCGGCCCGCGGATCGTCGAGCACCTGCTGGAACGCCTCGTTCACACGCCGAGCCTTCCGGATCTCCTTTACCGTGCCCGGGTAGTTCCGCGCGTAGGCTCCGGCCGTAACCTGAGCGCTCAGGATAAAATTCTTCACCGCCGTGAGATCGGGAAGGCCTTCGTAGCCCTCGACGTGCCGGAAGATCGAGTCGAAGAGCTGCAGCGGCTTGGCCGCGAAGTCCTCCATGTAGGCGTCCCACGGGCCATCGAAGCTCGTCGCGAAGAGCAACCGCGTGTCGTCGTCGAACAGCACGAACCTCGCTTCGTGGATGGTCGCGATCGGCAGGCCGTAGTCCCCGGGCCGGTAACCCGGACTGTCCTGC
>CAVQVG010000005.1:0-186122 GCA_963717125.1 uncultured Actinomycetes bacterium | reverse complement strand
ACGGTAGCGCCCCGACAGCGGCAGTGCGCAGGTCAGAGGTGGTATAGCAAGGCTTCTGGCCCTAGAGGTCGTAGGGCCAGCAAGGGGCGGTTAGCTCAGTGGGAGAGCGCGTCGTTGACACCGACGAGGTCACTGGTTCAATCCCAGTATCGCCCACGAAGAGACCCTCCGGGGGCCCGATCCCTGGGGGGTCTCCTCGCGTTGGCACCTGTCAGGCCGCCGCTTCCTCCGCGGGGCCTTCTTCGACATAGAGGCGGCTGACCGCCTGGTTGATCGCCTCCAGGATGAGCTTCCGGTCCTGGGCGAACAGGTGACCGTAGATGTTCTTGGTCGTCTCGATCTTGCGGTGCCCCATCTGGTTGGCCACCTGGACGTCCGAGGCACCCGACGCGATCAGCAGGGACGCGCAGACGTGCCGCAGCTCGTGCGCGGTGTACCGGACCATGCCGTCCGGGTGAGACGCCGTGTACCCGTGGGCCAGCGCGAGGTACCGCCGCCACATCGCGTATCCGAGGTAGCCGCCGCGCTCCCCGTTGATCAGGCGGCTGTACCGGGTTCCCCCGCTCTGCTCGCGCCCGGCCGCATGCCGCTCCAGGAGCCGTTGCACCGCGGGCACCGCGACGTCGGGGATCATGACCACGCGCTCGGCGGCGCGGGTCTTCATGTCGTTGCGGACGTCCCGCCGCCCACCGGACTCACTGGCCGTCCGGTCCACGGTCATGCACTGCCCGGCTAGGTCCACGTTCGCGGTCGGGACGGCTACCGCCTCTTCCCACCGGAGCCCGGTGAACGCGAGCACGATGGCGACGTCACCGAGACCTGGCTTGAAGTGGTCGAGTGCTGCCGCGAGGCGAAGCACTTGCGGAATGCTCGGGATGAGCACGCGGCGGCGAGTCGAGCCGCCCCAGCCGGTACGCAGCTCCAGCGCCGGATTGGTGGGGATGATGCGCTCCTCACGCGCCCAGGCGAACAGCCCGCGCAGCACCGCGGCGACCGTGCTTTTCGTGCTGCCCGATGCGGGCGAGCCATCTTGCAGCTTGAGATTCCGAATGGTGTCGTTGAGTTCCGGGAGGTCAAGATCACCGATCCAGGCGTTGCCGAGAACCGGGATGATGTAGACGTTGAGACAGGTCCGCTCTTTCGCAAGCGATGACTTGGGGCGGGGCGAGCCGTCCCGCTTGGTCTTGAACGCGACGATGTAGCGCGCCGCCACATCTACCAGCCGTACCCGCTCGGCCTGAAGCCGTCCCGGCCGACGCTTCGCCTGGTTGAACTCGTCAAGCAGCTCTTTGGCTGCCTCCAGGCCCTCGGCCGATCGCTCGATCTGCTTCTTGAGCACTGGATCCCAGACCCGCACGCGGAAGACCGGGGTTCCATCCTCGGTGACGACCGGCAGGGTCTTGCCGCCCTGCTTACGGGTCTTGACTGTGATCCCCGTGGGGAGATCACGGGGAATGCCCTTCGACATGCCCATTCTCCTATTCATCGGCGACTCACCGCCCGATGGTGAGCCATTACGATAATTCTACCGCATGTAGCGCCCTTATGTCTCGCCTTTATGTGCCATTAGCCAGTCATTCAATGAGCGATTTAGGGAGCGGGGAGACCGAGCGGGTTTTCCCGTCCAAAGATGATCTCTGCTCTCGCCCGTGAGCCACGTAGGCGCGAGGTCTTCTCTGCTTCGGCCTGGTCCAGTCTTCGACCTCAGCCTCGGCGAATCGCAGCAGGTGGCCAATCTTCCGGTACGGGATAGCATCACGCTCAACCAGCTTGCGCGCATGCCGCTCCGTGATGTTCAGCCACTCGCACAATTCGCCGAGCGTCAGCATCCGCTCGCCTTTTCCATACGGTGGCTCTACGATTATGGCAACCACTCCCCCGTCACGCCGCGATCACCATTCCGTCCGCTCGTCGGCGCGCTTCGTCAAGCGCGTGTTTCCAGGTGATGCGGTCGGCGACGACGTGCAGCATCCGCTGGGCGGGCGGCATGTGGTCAGGATCGCCGGGGGTGACGGGTTCCCAGGTGTAACGGTCCGGGTCGGTTGCCGGAAGGCCGAGCGTTTCCAGGAGCCAGTTGCGGCGGTCAGCGCGGTGGTCGGCGAGGGTCTTACCGGACCATTTGCGGGAGACCAGGACCCGGCGCCCCGCGTAGCCGAGGTGTTCGCGGCGGTGCGCCTTGCCCCGACAATGCCCGGGGCGCAGGCCCGCCCGGGCGTTCTTGGGCTGGACGCCGTAGCGCAGCCAGTTCGCGCAGGTCGGTGAGCACGGTTCGTAGCGGAGCGCGTTGGCCAGCCGATCGGAGTGCTCGTGCTGGGCTGGCGTGGTGGCCTGGTGGCAGTCGGCCACGTTCTTGGTCAGGTACTTGGTCAGGTAGCCGATGCACCGGTTCGCATCGCGGGACCCCGCGATGACGCCCTGGGCATCGAAGCGCTGGCCGAAGCGGGATACGTGCAGCGGCTCGTCGTCCGGGCCGATGACATCCAGCGCCTGGTCCCAGGTGGGCAGCAGTTCACCGGTAGCCGGGTCGAGGTAGTTGCCGCTGGCCTCATGCCACACGGGCAGGTTGGCGTCGTCGTGCCGCACCTGGTCGGTGGACGGCCACCAGACCTGGTGGTAAGTCGCGGCCAGCACCTGCCGCAGTTCGGCCCGGGACACGGTGCCGCGCATGGCGATATGGATGTGCGGGGCCAGCCGCCGCTGCGGCTCCACGGCCGCGAAGTATTGGACGTCGTAGCCCAGGAACCGGCGGAGATTCTGAACGAACCGGTCGAACAGCGCGGCGAAGTGCAGCGCATCGCGCGCCGCCCGCTGGTAGTCGTACGAGTCCGGGTCGGCCGGGGTGCCGTCCTGGCGGACCCGGCCGTAGCTCGGGCAGGTCAGGGTGAGGAACATCGACGGCCGGAACGTCTTGCCGTCCGCCGCGGTGTAGGTCTTGCCGACCGTGCGCGGGGTCACCTTCCGGCGGGGCAGGTCCGGGGCATCCTGCCGTCGTCTGGTTGAGCGGTGCCGCCGGACCGGCTTGGCAGAGAGCACGTTGCCGCGCATCCCCGATCGGGTGATCTGCTCGTCCAGCTCGCCGATGAGTTCGTCATCGGGGGCCGTGTCCTGTCCGGCCGTGTCGGTCTGGTCGTGCTCTTGCTGGGCTTGGGCGCGGAGTTCGATCCATAGGCGCTGTTCGTCGTCGGGCTCGTCGGCCTGGACGATGGGCTCGCTTTCGAGGTGCCAGCCTTCCCGGCACTGCGCCGCCCGCAGAGTCCGGCTGCGCTCGGCGCAGGAGGGGCAGACCGCGGCCAGGGTGTGCCCGCACGGGACGAGTATCGGTTCGGTCTGGCCGGTCTGTAGATCGGTGCGGCGTAGCTGGATCGGGCGGACGCACCCGCCGTGGCTGACGGCCAGGTCGCGTACCACGTTGCGGGCCAGCGGCATGGCCAGCCGTTGCGCTCTGGTGGTCCGTTGGGTCATTCGGCCTCCATCTCGCCGGGGTCGTCAGGGTCGGTGGCGTGCCAGCGGGTGCGGTAGCCGCAGCCGGGGCACTCCAGGGTCAGGAACTCCTCGTCGGTGCTGGTGTCGAGCAGTGGGCCGCCGCAGTCCGGGCAGTCCTCGGGAGATAGCCAGCCCGTGCTCATCCGGCCTCGCTGGTGACCGCCGCGGTCATGGCGTGGATGTCGTCGTCGGAGACGAACGCGGCCCGCACCCGTACCGGGTCGGGGTTGGCTTCCAGCCGGACATAGCCGACACCCGCACCGGTAGCCGGGTCGGCGGAGATGTCCTCGCACAGCGCGCCGCGGTCGTGGGCGCCGTCGCCGAGCACCAGGTCCACCTGGGCGGGCTCATCGAGCCGCAGGGCGATCTTGTCGGGGAACAGGTTGCGGATGTTCAGGACCTCTTTGCGCGGGTCCTGCAACGCGGCGACGACGCAGTAGCCGACCGCCCGGCCCTGCGTGGTCAGGGTGGCCAGGGCGGCGAGGATGCGTTCTTTGAGTTTGCGGTCGGCCTGGTAGGCGGTCAGGAACGCGACCTCATCGACCAGCACCACCACGAACGGGTCCGCCGCGGTCGGGTGTGTGGTCGCGCTGCCGCCCGGCGAACCGGGCCGCCCTGGCCTGCATGCCGGCTACGTCGGCGTCTAACAGGGCGGCGATGTCGGCCGGGTCGGCGGCGTACTTGCCGAACTGTTCGAACATGGCCCGGCCGAACGCCAGCTCCATCAGCTTGGGATCACATGCATGCACCCGGACCAGCCCCGCGGCCATGGCGGGCAGCATGGCCCGGATCAGGCCCCACAGGTAGGAGCCCTTCCCCGCGCCGGTCGCGCCCGCGATCAGCAGGTGGGTGCCGTGCAGCCGGATGGTGAACGGCTCGCCGTCTTCCCGCCGCCCCACCGGCAGTGCTCGCAGATCCGTCGCTGCGGGGATGGGTAGCGCGGGGATGACGGCGGCGAGCGCGTCCCGGCGGACCAGTTCCAGCACGACGCAGACCGGGCTTGGCGGTGCGGATGCGGCAGGAGCAGGCCCCGAACCCGTGGGCCAGCTCGTCGGCCCGGTCGGCGAAGACCTTCGGTGACTGGCCGGAGACCAGCCGGACCGTCACCAGGTCGGCGCACGGCCCGGCCTGGACTTTGCCGAGCACGGGCAGGGTGACCCGGCCCCGGTATTTCGGGGCCAGGCCGCTGATGGTCATGACGGCTTGCCAGCGGCGCCGGTAGGCCAGCCATCGCCACCGGCACCGCAGAGGCACTGTGACCAGCCGGGCGTACCAGTCCGGCCGCCACAGCCGCAGCGTCACCAGGGACGCCAGGATCACGTTGACCAGGACCACCACACCCGGCCAGCCGCCCTTGGCCCAGGTGAGGATCACGAGCCCGGCCGCCGCGTCCAGCAGCGGATGGCGGATCAGGAACCAGATCACCCGGACCAGGAGCCGGATGAGCTGGACGAGCCAGATGATCCATTCGGGGGTCCGGTGCACCGGGGAGCGCCACACCGGGGACGCGAACGGATCAGCGTTGTCTACCTGGGCGATCTGCTCGCCCGTGAAGTCAGGCATTAGGGTTGAGACCTCTCTATGGTTTTGCTGACCTGGGGAGATACCGGGGCGGCAGGAATGGCCGTTCCTGCCGCCCCACCCGTTGCTTATGCCGCGGTGCCGGTACCTTCTGCGGTTGCCCGGCCCGGCCTTCTCACCGGGCGGACCCCGGCCGCCTTGAGCGAGTAGGCCAGCCGCCCGGCCTGGTTCACATATGGGGTCACCGTCAGCCCGGCGAATTCCACCGGGGTGAACGGCATCCCCGGCTGCGGTGCGGGCAGCACCGGCTGGTCCGGCGCCGCGACTTTGACCCGCAGCGACTTCTGCCGCGCGGTCGGGTCGCCGTCGATGACCTCGGCCACCCACAGCGGCAGCCCGGTGTGCTTGTCCTTGGACTGGACGAACCGGTCGCCCTTGGATGCCTCGAAGTCCCGGACCGGCTCGAACGGTCCCGCCGCGAACACGCCGTGCGGGAAGACCTGAGCGAAGTCGACCGGGATCGGGCCTTGCAGTGCCATGAAGCCTCCAGCAGAGTTACTTGGCTGCTTGGTTATCCAAGCTGACTTCCAAGGTACGGCCAGTCGACTTGGTTAGTCAAGTAATCAGCTTGCTGGGGAAGGTACCTCTACCCGATCGGGTAGGCGTCCTCCAGCTCATGCAGGTCACCGGCCATCACCACGGCCAGCGCCAGGACCGGGCGGCCGGATGCCTCACGCGCACTCACGTACAGCGCCAGCACCGGAGCCGACCGGGAAATCCCCAGCAGCTTCGCCTCATCCGGCTCGGCCCGCCGTGCGGTGACCTGCTCCACGACATGATCAATGCGCAGGCCCGCGCTCCGGTCCAGGAGGGAACGGACACTGCCCCGCACCGGCTCGGGCCGCCCCAGCCCGGTCTGCTCGGCCAGCTCTGGGGACACCCACCAGGTCAGGATCTCGGACGGCTCGCCGTCGTCCTGGCGGACCAGCCGCCTGCGGCTCACCAGCTCTATGCCCGGCTCGACCCCCAGCAGCTCCGCGATCCGCGTAGGCGCCGCGGACGTGCCGACCGAGACCAGCTCGCCGGGCTCACGGGACTCATCCCGGTCCAGCTCCGCCTTGCCGCGCCGCTCGCTGCTCACTCCCGCCAGTGCGGGACGGCCCCGCACGAAACTGCCCTTGCCCTGCTGAGTCTCGATCCAGCCCTCTTGCCGCAGCACGCGCAAGCGCCCGGACCACCGTGGGCCGGGCCGTCCCGAACTCTGCGGACAGCTGGTGCTCGCTCGGGATGAGCGATCCGGGCGGGTACTCCCCCGCCTCGATCCGCCGCTGTAGCTCCGCGATCACTTGCGCGTACTTGGGTGGCGTGTACTCATAGGGCATGGTAGGTGCCTCACTCGGGCGTTCAGGCAGCCAGATGCTTGGCTACCCAAGTAGCCTACTACCCACCTACCCAGCCTGTCACTCCCTGTCGGCTTTCACCGCCCGGTGTCACCGATAGTGGCAGTCACCGCTGGAGTTCCTTCGCCACCGTCAGCAGCAGATCTTGCGAGGCGGCCTGGTCCAGCGAACAGCCGAGGATGGCGGCGTAAGCAGCGCGGTAGCGGAGCCACCTCGTGGGGCTTGTCGAGGTACAGCTCACCAGTTAGCCCACCGGCATAGACGATGGCCGTATCGGCCTGCGCCTCGCGGCTGCTGGGCGGGAAGTCCAGCAGCGTGAACCCGCCTGTGACCAGCCCGGGGTGCATCCCCGCGCGGTAGGGCACCACCCGCAGGCACACGTTCGGCTGCGCGGCCATATCGGCCAGGAACCGCAACTGCCCGGCCATCACCTCCGGGCCGCCCACGGGGCGGCGCACCAGGGCCTCATCCACGGCGATCGTCATCTCAAGCGGCGCGCTGGCCCGGGTCACCATCACCCGCCGGGCCATGCACTCATCCACCAGCCGGTCAACCTCGCCGCCGCCGCGGTCACTGCTGGTGATGACGGTGCGGGCGTACGCTTCGGTGCGCAGCAAGCCCGGCACCTGCCAGGGCGCATACCCCGCCAGCGCGCACGCGGCGTCCTCCAGGGCCGCGTAGATGCTGAACTCGCCGGGGATGACCTCGCCGTAGGCGCACCACCAGCCATCCGCCCGGGTCTGCCGGGCCAGCCCAGCCAGCGCCCTAGTCAGGCCCGGTTCGGCGTCATAGGCCGTGCACATGGCCTGGACGTCCAGGGCGCGCAGCGCGGTCTGCCCGGTCTCGATCCGCCACATTTTCGGTTCGGACCACTCCATGAGCCTGGCGGCCAACTTGACCGTCAGCCCGGCCCGCTGCCGTAGATCACGCAGGTGGTGCCCGAGCACCCGCCGAGGCACGGCCGACACGGCCACCGTCTCAGCGGGCTGCATCGGCTGGCGGTGGCTGGGAAGCGATAAGCGCGGCGGCGGGCTGGCCGAGCGCGGCGGCAAGCCGGGCCAGGGTGCGACCCCGGCAGCGGGCACTGGGCTGGCGTTCCAGCCGGATCACCGTCGAGTGACCGACTCCCGCCTTCCCAGCGAGTTCGGCCGATGACAGGCCGTGCTGGCGGCGCAACTGCCGCAGCCGTACCCCATCCACGACGGTGAACCAGCGATTCGGCGGGCGAACCGGGTTGAGTGTGCCAGTCATACGCGGCTCATCTCCCGTGGCGATGACCTGGGCGGGGTGTGCAAGGCGGCGAGCTGGTCGAGCAGCAGCCAGGGATTCACGGTGGGCTCGCGGGCCAGACGGCGCAGCCAGTCCCCAGCCGCACGGCCATCGCGGCTGGCGAGCTGGACGAACTGGCGGGCGAACTGCTCGTGGCGGGCCAGGGTGATGGCGTCGCAGCGAGCCGGGAACGGCACCATCCCCGGGGTGAGCCGCACCGGCCTGGCCGAGTCGTCCCGGCCCTCGGCCAAGTACAACGGGGACACCTTGAGCACGTCAGCCAGGGCGAAGATGTGGCTGGCGCTGCGCAGCGAGCGCTGCCCGTTTTCAACCATAGACACCAGAGCGGGCGAGATACACGCCAGCTCCGCCAGCGCAACCTGGGACAACCCCCGCCGCAGCCGCAGCGTCCGCAACCGCACCCCCACATCGCCAGGCACCGGGTCGAGGCGTTTGGTCACGGTGCCGCCTCCGCAGACGAGGAGGGTGCTGGAGGCGGCGTTCACTGGCCCTCCATCTCGAACCAGACCACCCGGCCCAGCTCATCGCCGGTATGGCCCCATCGGCTGGCCAGCGCCTCCACGATCCGCAGCCCCCGCCCACCGGTGAACACATCGGGCTCTCCATCCCCGATGCGTATGTGGGGCTCTGACGAGCCACCCCCATCTGCGATGGCGATCCGCACCGCGTCCCCGGCCGCCGAGATGGTCAGATCGAAACACCCGTCGCTGTCACCTGATGCGGTGTGCCGGACGGCGTTAGAGGCAACCTCGCTGACCATCAGCAGCAGATCATCCAAGCCCGGCCATGCGTTGCCCAGAACGCCACGGACGAACTCACGCGCCTGGCCGACCGCTGACGCTTCGCCGCGGGAACCAGTCCGTGGCCAGGACGGTCAGCCGCTCAGCCTGCATGACCTGTGCCATCGCACTCCGGGCAGTCACGCCGGGCCGCCATCGCCAATCCGCGCAGCAAGGTACCGATGGTCACCGCCCGGCGGGGGCGGACCAGCTTCCAGCCACGGCCACGGCAGAACGGACACGCTTTCGGTTGAGGGTCAGGCTGCGTCATGGCAGCAACTTTCGCCCGCTACGGTGCGCTATCCCATCTCATGCCGGGGTTACCGCCTCGGTATATCTAGTAACCTGGGGTTCTCCTAGTCACTACTGGACGCAACGCCCCGGCAGGCAAGGGAGCGATATGCGCGACAGCGCGTTCGGCCCGGCGGACATACCGCCAGAGTTCTGGACCCGCCCCGATGTCACCAGTGCGCTTAGCACACCGCGACATCGGCGAGCTATTCCGGCTGCTCCAGAAGTGGACCGGGATGAGCCAAACCCGCATCGGCGTGGCCACGGAGATCTACCAGGGCCGCATGAGCTTCATCATCAACGGGAAGCAGCAGGTCAAGAGCCTCAAGGTTCTGGCCAGGATCGCGGATGGGCTCAACATGCCCGGCCCAGCCCGCGCCACTCTCGGCCTGGCCTCCGAATCCGCTGACCAGACCGGCACTCCCCCGGTACAAGCCAGCCAAGGCCGACCAGCACATCGTCCGATACCCGGCACGCAGTACCCCACCACCACCGAGCAGGCCGTCAGCGCCACCACGACGCTATGGCGAGCCGACTCGGCCCGGTGGCAGGAGGCTATCTCGGCCGAACTGGACCCCGCCGCATGGAATAGCGCCGCGCTGGCCTGGCTACTCAGCCAACCCGACAGCACCTTGCCCGCCGGAACCGGATTAGCAGTCGGTAGTGCCGATGTCGCACGGGTCCGCGCATCGACGGCGCTGTTCGTTGAGCTGGACAACCGGTTCGGCGGAGCCCACGCCCGCCGTTCGCTCATCCACTTTCTGGACCGCGATGCCGCCGTGCTCCTGACCGGCCGTTACACCGATGAGACGGGCCGCGAGCTGTTCGCCGCCGTCGCCGAAGCCTCGCTCCTGGCCGCCTGGACGTCTTACGACTGCGGCCTGCACGGCCTGGCCGAGCGCTACTTCGTCCAGGCTTTGCGCCTGGCGCAGTCGGCCGCAGACCGGCGCCTGGCGTGCAGCGTCATGTCCGCTATGAGCCACCAGGCCAGCTACCTCGGTCACCTGCCCGAAGCCGTCAACCTCGCCCGAGCTGCTCGCGAAGGCTTGCGCGACCAAGCCACACCTGCCCTGACAGCTCAGTTCCTCGCCATGGAAGCGCGTGCTCTGGCCCGCTCCGGGGACACCCGAGGATGTCAGGCCGCTCTTGCCGGGGTCGAGCGCACGTTCCACGTTCCCGAGCCCGGGGTGGACCCCGAGTTCATCAGCTACTTCAACGAGGCCGAGCTGGCCGCCGAGATGGCGCACTGCTTCCGCGACCTCGGAGACGCCCGCGAAGCCGCTCGCCGCGCAACTCTTGCCACCCCGTCCGATGGCGAGTACGCGCGTAGCGACTTCTTCGCTTCGATGGTCTTGGCCGATGCCCTCGCCGACCAGGGCGACCCGGAACAGGCATGCCACGCCGCACTGAACGCACTGCGCGTCGGTGAGGCTGTGACCTCGGCGCGGTGTGTGGGATACGTACGGGAGTTCCGCCACCGACTCGGCCGTTTCGACGGCAACCCCGCTGTCCGCGATTTCATCGAGCAGGCCGCGGAGCACGCCCTGTGGGTCAAGGCCGCCTGACCGCTGCTCAGAATGGCGCCCAGTGCCGGGGGCCGTCACCGCCGCGCAGATCCTCGATTCGCTTGGCCACTTCCGCGGCTATCTCGGCGCTTTCCCGCGTGTTCTGCGCCAGCCACGCCACCATGATCAGCTCGCGGATATCGCGCAGCACCGGATAGCCCGGCCAGCTCATCACGTCGAATCCGTAGCCCGCCACGAACTCCCGGTACTCCTGCGCGGTATGCCAGCCGAACCGCTCGAAGTACATCGCGGTCAGCACCAGATCCCATTCACGCGGCCCCGTCGCCACCCCGTCCCAGTCGATCAGCACCGCCACGCCATCAGCCTGCCGCCGGATGATGTTGCCGATATTCGCATCCCCGTGGATCAGTCCCGCAGGCAGCACGAACTCCAGCCGCGCATAAGCCTCACGCAGCTCCGCCAGCCGATCACGCAAGAACGTCCGGTCCCGCTCGGCCAGGTCCGCTCCGTCGATCCTCGTATCGACCCTGGCGAATGGGCGCAACTCGGGTAGCACCAGCGATGAGGGAGTCTCCAGGCTGTGCAACCTCTGTAGCAGGGCACCCAGCTCGGCCACCGTTCCGTACTCGGTACGCTCCGACACCAGCTCCCAGAACGTCACCGGCCGCCCGTCCGCGACGACCGGCTGCTCAGCAGGCCCGGCCAGCCGAACCGCGGGAAACTCAACCGACTCCAGCCAGCGGGCGACCGCTACCTCTGCCTCAACGGCGGGCAGGTAGCCAACCGTCCGGGCAATCCTGGCCACCAAGGGAGCGGAGTGCAGCCGGTAGATCGCGTTCTCCCCGAGCCGCAGCAGCTCAGCGTCCCCGCAGTCCAGTCCCACAGCAGCGCAGGCGATGTCCAGCGTCCGACGCGTGCCAGCTGCCGAGAAATCACCGGACGCGCCCGGCTCACCCGCTGACCCGCCGCGCCCAGTCGCCACGCATCAGACGGTAACAGTCTCCGACACCTGACTGGCCGAGCGCTCAAGCAATCAAATCCACGATGCCGAACGTTCCTGAGCCCCACCGGGACCGTGCCAGCGGCAGGTCAGCGGATCGTCGCCAGGAAGCTCAACAGTCCCACGACCGAGGTAGCGTCCCAAACTTCCCGGGCAGCGATCAGGCCAACCACCGACCCCAGCGGCATCCACTCGACCCGCTCAATACCCTCCGAGCTGACCGGCTCGCCAACCTGCTGCGCATCCCGGCCCACGAACACCACCCGCTCAGCGTCCGCCACCTCAGCCAGCGCCTGAACCGTGATCAGATGCTCAAGCTCACCAGTCCGGTAGCCCGTCTGCTCCTCCAGCTCCCGCACCGCGGCGGCGCTGGGTTCCTCGTCCTCGTCCACCAGGCCGCCCGGCAGCTCCCACCCCCACCGGTCCTGGATGAACCGATGCCGCCGGGTAAGCAGTACCCGTCCCTGCCCATCGAGCAGCACAACCGCCACCGACCGATGCAGCCGCACGACGTGATGCCAGATCCGCTCACGCGACGGCAGCCCAACGTCCACCTGCCCTAACCAAACCTCCGGGCTCTCGTAGATGACCCGCTCCCCGAAGGTCCGCCACTTGCTCGATGCCTCACCGGCCGCCTCAGTCACGCTCACGACGCTAGTGCAACTCCTGGGCGCAAAGCAGTGCATATCGGCATGGTCAGCGACGCTCGACCGGATAACTTTCGGGCGTTGCCCTGAACCTGTCAACTGCCCGGCGGGCCCTGCACCTTGACCCGGGAAGGTCAAGTCTGGGTGCGCAGAACGACCTCCCGTTGGTGTCGGTTCTGCGGCACCCAAGTGCACCTCGCTGCCGTAGTAGAGTCAGGTTGGTCTAGGCGTGAGTCCGCAGGAATTGTCGGAGGCTATTAATGTCTGATGAATGGACTGAGGTAAATCTCATCCCAGCTCCTCCTCGGAATCCAATACAACTTGCAATACAAAATATCGATCCACTTGTTCACGACACGCTCACTGGCTACTGGAAATCATGGTTTTACTCCATGTACACACATCCGAAGCCCGACCATGTAGATCATCTAAGACTCCGTGTTCTCTGGCGAGAATCCCAGGCAGAACTCGGCAAGGGCGAGCTGGCAAGCTCTCTGAATACCGCAAAAACTGATGGCATACTCTTGGACTGGTACGAAGGAGCCCATGGCGAACGAGGAAAGACTTATCAAGGTGAGTCCGATAAATTCGGTGTAGATATGTGGGAAATGACGTACAGGAACTGGATGGACGGCTGCGAGATGGCCCTCGCCATCCTAAAACGCCTAACTCAAGGCCCACAACTAGAGATGCCACTTGAGGGTCACTGGAATTATCGTGTCCATATGTTCTCTAATCCTCTGGGAGTAGGATATATAGGAGAGGAAAAGCTAAGCTTGGCTCATGCACTAGGTTACCTTAAGGATAATCCAGACCCTCAAGCACCCGGCCTTGTAAGTGCAATTGAAAAATACCTTGGAATCCAACCATCGTCGTCAGATAACTAGAGACCTGCACGCTTTAAAGTGACCGCAAAGCCCACCAGCTCACCCGTTAGCTTTAACCTGGACATCCGATGTAGGCCGACGTCTACGGCCGAGGAGTTGCATGTCGAGGGTATCAGCCAAGGTCAGAAACATCCCTCGCGTTCGGCCGCGTTCGGCCGCGTTCGGCCGTCACTGCCGAATTGAGCCATATCTGATCAAGGCGGCGCCGCAAGCGGCGCCGCTGGCCCGGCGTCAGCGCCGGGCTCTGCCTCAAGAGGCCCGCCCGGCGCACGCCGGGCCACCCGCCGTAGGCACGCTGATCAAGGAGGCTCATCCACGGACATTGGCCAAGTCCAGCGCAGAGTCCGTCAACCTCGCTCCCGATTGTCCAGTTGGTGGCCACCCACCTCCGGGCCCTGGTTGGGTAGGTCGTGGACTTAGAGGGTTACCTACTGACCAAGTCTGTCATTTCGGAAACGATTCGCGGCCACTCAGTGAGGACTTCCCGTCCCACGAGCAACTCGTCAAGCAGGCCCGCACATAGCAGGTCTACAGCCCGCCGAAGGTCAGATTTTCGGTGGCTCCATTGCTGCGCTCCATCAAGTATCGCGTAGTGATAAGTGTGCAATCCGTATTTATGTTCGGACGCGCGAAGTTCTTGGCCGACAAGCTGGCATTCGTAGATCGCGTCGCTCATCTTGCTGCCGCCGGCTGTCCCACCCCAGTATTCTTTTATCTCCAGAGTCCCACAGGGTTGAGCAGTGGGGGCAAGGCGCCGTCGAGGCGGCGTGGCGACACCCAGATATGATCGTCCGATATGATGGTTGCTCGCTTCTGGGGATCAACATCCACTTGAAGGCCATGCTCAAGGCAGATCGCACGAGTCAAGACCTCG
The DNA here is from genome assembly GCA_963717125.1 of uncultured Actinomycetes bacterium. Classification (GTDB taxonomy): domain Bacteria; phylum Actinomycetota; class Actinomycetes; order Streptosporangiales; family Streptosporangiaceae; genus RYN-230. The sequence goes on along the minus strand of CAVQVG010000005.1, from coordinate 172,424 downwards.
ATGGTCTTGACCATGACTTTAGATGATTGATGATGATCCCCCGATTGTGTTCCGTATTTTGCGACCACTTCACTGGATATATTGGCGAAATCAGCTAGTGCCTCGTCTTCTGTTCTGGCTTGCATGAGCAGGTGCCGCATGCCTCGTCACGGAACCGTGTGTACTCGGCCAGTCGTGGGACCATTTCTGGCCTGCTCGCGAGGTACCGTACGAGCCCGCGGCTAGCCGGGGTTCCGGCTGCTTCGAGACTTGGCAAGATTTTTGGCTCGGCCAGAATGTGGCCCCGCGTCTCATCTACCAGCATTCGTACGACATGCCAGAATGGGTCATCCCACCTGGCGTCGGCGAACCCGTCTGCCCGCTTCATGCCTCGAGCCCGTCGAGGAGTTCCCCAGGGCGTACAGCCAGCGCCCGTGCCAGCTTGAGGATGTTCGTAAGGCTTACGTTCCGTAGCCCTCTACGCTCCCGACATAGGTCCGATGAAGACCTGCGAGGTCTGCCAGTGCTTCCTGGACAGCCCCTTGGCCTCCCTGGCCGCTCGGACACGCCCCCCGAAAGCCGTTAGTGCTTCGTCGTCTGCCACAAGCCCTGTAGCCTGGTGGGATGCATCCAATAGGTCTACAGCCTATGAGTCTCATGTCGCGTGGGTCTCATGCCGCGTGAGAAGAGCTTCCTCAAGTGGGCAGGTGGCAAGACCCGGTACGCCGCAACCTTGGTCTCCCTAGCCCCTGAGTACTCCGGCATCTACCGGGAGCCATTCCTGGGCAGTGGAGCAGTGTTCTTCGAGCTGGCTCCCCGGAGAGCGGTGCTGAGCGACGCCAACGATGAGCTGATGACGTGCTTTCAGATCGTCGCCAGGGACCCGCATGCAGTCATTGGGTCACTTACGGTATGCCCAACACTCCCGAGTACTTTGAACAGGTCCGACGACAGGATCCGGGATCACTATCGTCCTGCGAGCGCGGAGCGAGAGTGATCTATCTGAATAAGACTAGCTTTCGGGGTCTTTGGCGGGTAAATCGTCGTGGTCAGTTCAACACCCCGTATGGAGCTTATGATCGTCCGTACTATAATCGCGAAACTCTCCTTTGGGCTTCCAAGGCTCTTAACGCTGCACAACTGGTAATATGTGACTTTGAAGATTCAATCGACAAAGCCGAGCCGGGGGATTGGGTCTACCTTGATCCGCCATACGTTCCGCTTGGGGGTTGGGCAGACTTTAAGAGATACACACCCAACCAGTTTGGCGAGCATGACCATGTGCGCCTGCGTGACGCTATGGTCCGTGCTAGCAAAAGGGGGGTATTTGTCACCCTGACTAACAGTGATACTCCTTTCGCTAGGGACCTATTCAGCTCAGAGTTTCATATCCTGCTCCTCGCCACCCGCAGAGACATCAACCTACAATAGCCAATCGGACAAGCTCGGACTTGGTTGTCACAAATTACGAGCCCAAAGTATCGAACCAAGAATTGCTATTCAACTATCCCCAGTAGGCGGACCTGATGGCCAGATAATACTCTTGGAATTGATCGCATCGGGAGCGCTTCCCAGCGGTACCATGCTGCACCACCAAGGTCGTCGTGGACACCCTGAGCGGACAGTTACTGCAACGGTTGTGAGAGACGGGGTCGGGGCCGCATTTTTTCTTCGCCGTCTGCTGCAGCTAGGACTATTACCGGTCGCCCTGTCGATGGCTGGCTCTTCTGGAAGCTTTCCTCGGGGGACCCCTTGAGTGCCTTGCGTTCAAAGCATTCGGGTTAAGTGGCATGGTCGAAAATTATTTAGGAACGGCCTTACTGCTCATTCATTTGACTCTTAAGCTTGTCCAGTCTAGGTGCCACGGCACCGCCCCATGCCACAGCCCCCAGACCCTGCCGTCAACTTCACGGACAGTCTTGCCCAGGTCGTCTAGAACGGCGTCCACTATTGCGCGGGGAAGCTGGACCTTCCCACCGACGTAGGCGCGATCCCAAATTTCTTCATCTGTATCCGCGTCCACGGCAAGCACATGATCAGCAGCGAACCTAGCGCGCATTTCCTGAGTTCGTAGTTCCCCACGCTGATGAGTGAGTATGTGGCGGAGGGCGCGAATGTGTCGCACACGCTCGGTCGAAGCATTTGCTTCAATCAGTGCATGCCCTCTGACTAGCGTGTCCCAACTAGGAGATCTGTCGGGTGATCTTTAACTCTTGCCCGCAGTCTCCGGGCAAGCACCTCGTCCAGACTGTTTTCCAGGTAGACTTCAAAGGCGGTAACTGCGTCTCTTATAACGGCAGCACGTAGTATCCACTGGTAATCATAAGGCCAAAGTCCTTCAACCCTATCCTCGAAGGATGCGGGAATTTCGTCGTGTTGGGAATCGTCGATGTCCGTTGAGATGTCTGTTTCGGACTGCGACTCGTCCCATATCTCTATATATCTGCGGTCAGCCCAATTGGTGGTGAGGTTGAAGAACGCGCGGATATCCTTATCAACTAGCCTCCACTCATCAAACGACCGACTGACTTCGCCCGCATGCTCGTCCCATGCCCACTGGTATAGTGCCATAAGGAACGTCCGGTTGCCTCCTACGGATCAGATGACAGCCGGGTTCCCAAACCAGGGCTTGACACCGAAGAGGTCACTGGTTCAATATGGCCGGGTTCGCCCTCGGCATCGAGGACGAACTGTGCGTGATGACCCAGGTGGCGACGCCGGGTGGGCTGAAGCTCCGGATCCGCGACCGCGTGCTACGGGAGGCCGTCGCCCTGTGAGGCGTGACGACGAGCGGCCAGATCATCGTGACACGCAACCGGGCCGTGCACGGTTACTTCGAGGTCGATCTCGACATCCTCTGGGGCGTGGCGGTCATCGACGTGCCTCAGTTGGCCGCCCAGGTTCCTGCGTTCCAATCCGGACGGGCTGCCAGCTGGGATGGGGCGGAGGTAATCGCTGGGTCGTGCTTGCGCATGGTCACCGGCAGGCCTGTTCCCCGTGGCCGTGCGGCGGGTATCCGGCGGGCCGCCCGGGTGGCGTTTCGTCCTCGCCGATGATGAGGTGGCTGTGGCTGAGGGCCGTGGCGCCGGCGATGACGATGGTCAGTGCCACCGCCTCACCCGCGAGGTCCAGGGCCCCGGCCTGGATGTGCTCGCTGAACAGGAAGACTCCGAGCAGGCTGGCCGAGAATGGGTCGAGGATCGTGAATCCGGGCTGCGAAGCGGCGAGTGGGCCGGCGGCCAGTGCGTGGGAGGCCAGCAGCATCGTCGCCGTGCCGACGGCGATGAGGACATAGGGGGACCAGTTCGCGAAGATAGCGCCGATGCCGTCGCCGAGGTGCGAGCTGAGTTCCTTGATCACCGCGGCCACGAATCCCCAGGAGATCCCGGTGGCGGCCCCGAGTTCCGCCGCCCGGCGGGCCTGGGACGTACCGGGGCGGTGACCCGGCCCGATGGCCAGGACCAGGGCGAGGAGCACGATCGCGAGGGTGGACAGGCCGGCCAGCCACCACCAGGCGCCCGGCGCGTGCAGCCGTCCCCCCGAAGGCGACGCCAGGCGGAGGAACAGGCCGATTCCGGCGGACATGGCGACCGCGGCGAGCCAGTCACGCCGCTTCACTTTCACCCGTCGGCTGATGACGGCCATGTAGGCGAAGACGAAGAGCAGTTCGACAGCGAGGATGGGCTGGACCAGGGCGAGCGGCCCGTAGCGCAGCGCGCTGATCTGGAAGACGAACCCGAGGATCATGCTGGCCAGGCCGAGCAGCCAGACCGGCCGGCGGGCCAGCCGGAACACGAGCCAGACGTCAAAGCCCGTGACCTGGTTGCTCCTGGCGCCGACGCGCTGGCACACCGAGGCCGTGGCCGTGCAGAAACTCGCGGCGAGAGCTAGCAGGATCGCTTTTTCCATCAGCCCACTCCGAGCGCCGCAGTCATCAAGTTGGCCCCTCCAGAAAGTCGGACATCTCCTCGATCTCCGCCCGGCATGCCCATGCGACGTCAAGACCAAGACGGCGAGCGCCTTCGTGGACTGAGCCGTAGATACAGCCGGCCAGAGCGGAGGCGATCAGTACTAGGTAGCGCCTGATTAGCTCGCCTCTCGTTCTGGATCTGCGGCGGGATGGGGCAAGCTCTCGGCTGCGGCCGGTGTCCGGGGGGCGTCCGGGTTGATGATCATGATGTTGCTGCGGGTATGCCGCCAGAGTTCCTGACTGGCACTGGCGTCCATGAGGGCGGGCAGGCCGCCGTGGGTGGGGGCACCGATGACGATGGTGGCGGCCCCGATGGTGCTGGCGTATTCCGCGATCATCCGGCCGGCGGCGCCGTGGTCGGCGGCGTGCAGCAGGACCTGGCCGTCGGCGGGGATGTGATGGGCGGCGAGCCGGTCGAGGTGGGTCCGGACCACGGCCCGGGCGGCGTCCAGGTCCTCGGCGTCCGTCCCCACGTCGCCGGCCGTGGCGCCTTCCTGGGCGTGCACCACGTGGACGACGCGGTCGTCGGCGGCCGCCAGTGTCGCGGCGGCCTGGGTGACCAGGCTGGCGACGGGTGAGTTGTCAATCGCGGCGAGAATAACGCCCACCGGCGGATGGCTGGCCGGGGAGTTCCCGTTGCCGTCGACCGGGACCAGCACCGGTGCCGGGGCGGCTGGCCCGGTCGGCCGGGACGGGGCGACCTGCTCGGCCTGGACTCGTTCGGCGTCGGTGAGCAGGCGGTGGCTGGTGGACAGGATGCCGATCCCAGCGACGATCGCGGCCGCGGCGATGAAGAACGGGACATGGATGCCTGCGGCCAGGACAGGCCGGCGGCGAAGGGGGCCAGGCCGCCGCCGATGAACCGGACGAAGCCGTAGGCCGACGAGGCGACCGGGCGATCGACCGGGGAGACGGTCATCACGGCCTGGGTGGTGATGGTGTTGTTGACGCCGATGAAGATGCCGGAGGCGATGACGGCGGGGATGAGCACGGCGCGGTCGGTCGTCCAGGTCGCGATGATCAGCACGATGATGGCGAAGGCGGCCAGGTTGGCGTACATGGTCCGGGCGATGCCGAACCGTTCCTGCAGGCGGGGCGCGCCGAACACGGCGAAGATGGCGACCAGCAGCCCCCAGCCGAAGAAGACCAGCCCAAGCTTGATCGGGCTGAGGTTCATGGGGAACGGCGCGTAGCCGAGGACGGTGAAGAATCCCCAGTTGTAGCAGAGCGCGGTCAGCGACATGGTGAGCAGGCCGCGGTGGCGCAGCGCGCGCAGCGGTGCCGACAGGCTGGTTTTGCGGGCGGGTTTGGGGGTGCGCTCGACCAGCACGACGGTGGCGATCAGCGCGATGGCCATCAGGACCGCCACGCCGTAGAACGGGCCGCGCCAGCTGATGTTGCCCAGGGTGCCGCCCAGCAGCGGGCCGATAGCGATGCCGATGCCCAGCGCGGTCTCGTACAGGACGATGGCGCCGGCGAACCCGCCGCTGGCCGAGGCGACGATGACGGCCAGCGAGGTGGCGATGAACAGCGCGTTGCCCACGCCCCAGCCGGCCCGGAAGCCGATGATGCCGTTGATGGACGGGGAGGCGCCGGCCGCCGCGCTGAAGACCACGATCAGGATGAGGCCGGCGATCAGCGTGTTCTTGGCGCCCAGCCGGCTGGACACCCAGTTGGTGATCAGCATGGCCACCGCGGTGACGACCAGGTAGCTGGTGAACAGCAGCGTCACCTCGCTCGGCGAGGCGTGCAGCTGATGGGAGATCGCGGGCAGGATCGGGTCGACCAGGCCGATGCCCATGAACGACACGACGCACGCGAACGCGACGGCGAAGACGGCTCTCGGCTGCCTGAACGGGCTCGCGGCCGAGCCCGCGGAACTGCCACGCATCAAGTTCTCCATTCCTGGATAGCTGGTCGGTCCCGGCTGTGGTCCTGTTAGGTGAGCTGGTCGGCGGGGGCCAGCGGGCCGGGGCGGGTGCTGGCGAGGGCCTCGATGGCGGGCAGGGCCGCGGCCAGCGCGGCCCGCTCGTCCCGGCTCAGCTGGGCGAGCAATCCGGCGAGCCGTTCGGCCCGCACGGCCCGGCGGCGGGCCACAAACGCCGACCCCTCCCCGGTGATGGCGACCTGCACGACCCGGCCGTCACCGGGGTCAGCGGCCCGGTCGGCCAGGCCCGCGTCCTGCAGGCGAGCGACCACCTGGGTCATGGCCGGCTGGGTCACCCCCTGCAACGCCGCCAGCGAGGTGAGGCGGCACGGCCCGGATCGCTCCAGGGTCGCCAGCGTCAACGTTGCCGTCAGCGACAGCCCGCTCGGCGGGCTCAGCGACCGGAACAACCCGATGAGGCGCTCTAGCGCCGCCGACACCTCCGTCGCCAGTGCGCGTTCTGCTGACTCGCCCGAAATATTCATAAGAAGTTTATATCATATGTCTATGCTTCTCGATGGTCCGACCTGTTTGCCGACAGCCGGATTGCGCCGGCAGGCGGGCACCGATGGTGGATGGCAGCCAAATAATCCGGTGCGTCGCCCGGTGGCGCGCCGATACGATGCCGCGGTGCCTGAAGTGAGTGCAGGTCTTCCGGGCGTTCCCGACCTGCCCTGGGCGTCGCTGTCTCATCGCCAGGTCCTGGCCGAGCTGACCGGCGGGGGGTGGGTGCCGTGCGGGGTGGGCGACTGGGCGGTGGCGTTGCGGTCCCCGGAGGGAAGCCTCGTCGCGCGGGTATGTCCATTTGACCCGGCCTATTGGGCATTCGTGGACCTGTGCCGCGAGTGCGCCGGCAATCGATGGCTGCCGAGGATCGAACTGGCGGCCGGCCTCGAAGGCGGCGGTTCTGTCGTCTTCCTGGAGTTCGTCGCTCCGGTGGGCCATCCGGTCGTCAAGCAGTTCGCCGAGCAGTGGCGGGCCAGGGACAGCGACGCGGAGTTCCAGGAGGTATGCCGGGCAGCGCAGCGGATCGATGCGCAGTACCGGGAGTCGACGCCCTGGTGGGGTAGGTGCGACTTGGACGACACCCACATCTTCAGATCCGCCGACCGGCCTGTGCTGCTCGACGTCTTCTGCATGGCTGGGACGGACCTGTACGAAGCGATCCTCGAAGACGTCGCCGCGGTGCACCGGCGGATTCCGCGCGAGCGGATGCGCTACGCACTGGACATTCCGTATATCGCCCGGGAGAACAGCACCGCCGAGATCCTTGCCCTCAAAAAGGCCTGGGCACGCGCCGCCGAATGACCGCGTAAGGCCGGGGAAGAAGCCTGCCTAACGCTCCACAAGCTTCGGGATGTGCTCGCATTCCGCGAAACCCACGCCCGCGGCGCACTGCCCGGCGGGGCATGAGTGCGCTGAAGCCGGAGCTGGTGTGCGTTCGTCAGTGCGCTGGTCAGGTCTTCAGCGCCGGCCGCGGTCGAGAGCGGCGACCTCGCGTACGGCCTCGGCGATGGCCGGGAAGTCCTTCTTGAGGATCGCACCGTGGTTGCTGTTGACCTTCGCGCTGATTTTGATGTTCGGGTTATGGGCGGTCACCGCATCGAGGCTGGTGCGTATCCGTTCCTGCTCATCGCCGCGGCTTCCGAGGGAAGTCCCCGAAGCGACTACATAACGCACCGGGATGGTGATGTTGTTCAGCACGGGGCCCAGTTCGCGCTCGCGGGAGAGCCTGCCGAGCTCGATGTTGCTGTCGGCCTGCTGTTCGGCGGTCATCCGCGGGGTCAGGCCCGTCGGGCGCAGCAGCGGCGTGAACCAGCTCATCCGCCGGAACAGCTTCCGGATCCGCTGCTCCATGGCCTCATCGAGCCAGTCGTACGGGTACGCGCCGTTGACCAGGACCGCGCCCAACGCACGCTCCGGATTCCGGCTGGCCCAGTGCGCCGCGACGACCGCCCCGTAGGACCAGCCCACTGGCAGTGCCCGGTCCACATCCCTGGCCGCGAGAACGGCATCGACATCCCGGATGGCGGCCACGAAGGAATAGTCCGCCGAACGCTTCGATTTGCCGCGGGCCCGCTCGTCGTAGGTGATGTGCCGCCACCCCGGCCCCAGTTCAGCGATGACCCGCCGCCAGTACCCCTGAGTGGCGAACTGGCCATTGAGGTAGACCACAGGGATGCCGGGACCGCCGGTGTCGGTGACGGCCAGGGCCGTATCGTCAACCGGCACCATGCCGGACCACTTCGAATCGGTCGAGGGAGTGCTGTTCTTCGTCATGTGTTCCACCTGGTCGTGTTAGGCGTCTTGGACGGCTTCTCCAGGCTCTGCGCGTGGATCGCAGGCCCCTTGGGACGGACGGACGGCCGGGCCGTCGGCGACGACCGACAGGATCTCGATCGCGGTGGGCCCGGCCGGACAGTCCTGGTTCTGCTCCTTCAGAGGCTGCGGGCGGTGATGTCGCCGTCGGAGGTGGTGGCGCGGATGTCGAGTTCGGCGGCGCCATCGTTCCTGAGGGCGTTGCTGATGCGGCCGTGGCCGGTGCCGGCGTCCAGGGCGGCCGAGACGCCGGTGGCGGCGCCGACCGTGATGTCGCCGGACTGTGTGCGGAGTACGACCGTGCCGCGCACGGCCTCGGTGATCCGGATGTCGCCCCTTGCGGTGCTGATCTCTCCGGGGCCGTTGAGCCGGCCGACCTCGACGTCGCCGTCGGTCGCAGTGAGGCGGACGCTCGCGGCCTCGTCGATTTTGATCTGGCGGTACGCGCCGTCGAAGGCGACGTCGCCGAGGCGTCCGACGCCGCGGAGCTCGGCGCTGGCGGCCTTGGCTTCGATGCGGGAGCCGGCGGGCAGCTGGACGGTGACCTCCAGGGATCCGGAGGGGCCGAAGAGCTGGTTGTTGGGGGTGGAGGCCGTGATCCGCAGGACGCCGTCGGCGTAGGCGACGGTGGTCTGCTCAGCGGTCTTGGTGTCGCGGCTCTTGGCGGGGTTGACGGGCCGGACCTCGACGGTGGTGTCGGCGCGGTCTGCGGCGATGAACTGGATGCGTCCGGCGGGGATGTCCAGGACGGCGGAGATCGGGGCGGGGGTGTCGAACTTCGGCATCGTGCTCTCCTGTGCTCTTTCGTTGTTTCTGACACCAGAAACGCTACGTTGCTTTCCAGAATCCAGCAACACATCTGTTGCGCAGAGCACACATCTATGCAAGTAAAGAGTGAGAAACTGTTGCAGTGGTCTTAAGAGTAACGCAACGAAAGTTGGCCTGATCATTGCAATGAGTGAGAAGTGAACGCTATAGTAGGAGGATCAGGGACCGCGACGCAGGATCACCAAGGAGATCGCGATGCCGGGAGGCAGGCTCACCCAGCAGGAACGCCAGCAGATCGCGCTGGGGCTGGCCGACAGCCTCCCCTACGCCGAGATCGCCCGACGCCTCGACCGCCCCACCTCGACGATCACGCGTGAGGTGATGCGCAACGACGGCCCCACCGCCTACCGCGCCGATTTGGCCCACCGCGCCACCGAACGCCGCGCCCACCGGCGCAAGCACACTCCGCCCCGAGGGCAGGGGGCACCGGCGCAGGGCTGGGGGCGCGACGACGAGGTCGTGCGCGAGTACGAGGAGGCGTTCACCACCCTCATGATGCGACAGGGCCTGCCCAAGATGACGGCTCGGGTGCTGACCTGCCTCTTTATCGCCGATGCGGGCAGCCTCACCGCGTCCGAACTCGCTCAGCACCTCCAGGTCAGCCCGGCGTCCGTCTCCAAGGCGATCACGTTCCTCGAAGATCTGGGCCTCATCCGCCGGGAACGCGACGGACGCCGCCGCGAGCGCTACTTCGTCGACGATTACGTCTGGTACCAGTTGACGATCGCCAGCGCCCGCGGCATCGCCCAGGTCGCCGAGACCGCACGGCAGGGCGTCGGCATCCTCGGCCGCGACAGCCCGGCCGCCGCCCGCCTGGAGAAAATCGCCCGCTTCAGCGACTTCATCAGCGAGAGCATCCTCCGCGCCGCGGAGCAGGTCCGCGAAGTCCTCTACACGAAACCCGAAACGACCCCAGGTGACATCATCACGCCAGGTTCAGATCGCGGATAGCCAGCCGTCAACCGACCAGCAGCACGAGCTTCCCGCGCACGTGACCGTCCTCGCTGACGCGGTGCGCCTCCGCGATCTCGGCGAGCGGGAAGGTTTGCGCGACCGGGAGCGAGAAGCGCCCGGACTCGATCAGTTCGCCGATCTCGGCGAGCGCGTGGACCGCGCGGCCGGCGTCCCCGCTGCTGAACATCACCCCGTGCTCCTGCGCGCCACCGAAGTCGGCGATCGTCACGACGTGCTCCGGGCCGCCCGCGAGCTCGATGAGCTCGGGCAGGACGCCGCTCCCGGCGACGTCGAGCGCCGCGTTGACGCCGTCAGGCGCGAGCGCGCGAACCCGCTCGCCGAGGCCCTCGCCGTAGGCGACGGGCTCGGCGCCCAGCAAGCGCAGGTAGTCGTGGTTAGCGGGACTGGCGGTGCCGATCACGCGCGCACCGCGCACCACGGCGAGCTGAACCGCGGCGCTGCCGACGCTTCCGGAGGCGCCGTTGATAAGCAGCGTGCCGCCGCTCCTGACGCCGAGCTGGTCAAGCGCGCGCGTGGCCGTCTCGATGGCGGCCGGCAAGGCGGCAGCGGCGGGGAAGCCGAGCGACGGCGGGATCGGCGCGTAGTAGGACAGCACCGCCAGCTCGGCCTGGGCCGCCCCCTCGGCGGAGAAGCCGAATACGCGATCGCCGACGGCCACGTCCGCAACGCCCTCGCCGAGCTCGTTGACGACCCCCGCCGCCTCGTGGCCCATGGTCTGCGGGAGCTCCCCATCCATCAGGCCCTTGCGCTCCTTCCAGTCGCTCGGGTTGACGCCGGCCGCGCGTACCGTAATCCGGACCTGGCCGGGACCCGGATGCGGATCGGGGAGATCCACGATCTCGAGGACCTCTGGGCCCCCGAACTGGCTGAAACGGACTGCCTTCAACATTCGCTCCGATCTCGGCGTCAGTTGATGTCGAACTCGTTGCCCTCGGGGTCCTTCATCCCCACCGCGTAGTGATCGAGGCCGTCGGCGCTCATGACTACGGTGAGCGTGGCCCCGAGATCCGTCAGCCGCCTGGCCTCGGCGTCAACTCGCTGCATGCGGGTGGCGAGCGGGTCCGAACGGCTGGGGAAGCCGCTGACGTGAATGTCGAGGTGGAGGCGGTTCTTGACCACCTTGGCGTCCGGCATCACATGGAACCAGATGCGGGGGCCCGCACCACGGGGATCGATGATGCTGTCCGCGCCGATTCCCAGCTCACTGTCGGGAAGCCCGATATCGCGCCGCCAGTCGTCCCAGGTAGCGAACCCTTCGGGGGGCGGTTCAAGCACGTATCCCAGGGCAGCCGCCCAGAAACGGGCAAGCGGCTCGGGGTCCTTGCAGTCAATGACAAGCTGGAATCGGGCAGGCATCGTGCTCCCATCGGCTCAGCAGTGGCTCGGGCGTAGCGTCCGCACCGTTCCCGGTGGTGCCGTCGAGTCAAGCAGAAGGCATCACTAGTTCAGTTAATTCGCGGCGTGTCACACTATGATCGTCTGCGCTGATACTGGCTCTATGACTGAGACCGAGACCCTGATCGCCGAGGTCCGCCAACTGCGGGTTGACGTCGCCCGGCTGCACGCCGCGCACACGCCGGTGCACACCCGGCACGGCTGGATGAAACTGCTTTTCAAAGACCTGTCCACCAACCCGTACACCCAGTACAAGGTCCACATGTGGGGTGCGATCTACTGGCTGATCAACTTCCCGCTGATCTGCTGTCTGTTCTTCTTCACGCCCGGGCTGTGGGTCAAGCTCGGCATCTTCATTACGCTGATCTACTCGATCTACGCCAACCTTGCGACCGACTACGGCGCTATGTCAGCGGCCGAGGCAGCGTTCGGGCAGCCGCAGCCGCCGCCGATCCCACTTGAGCCGCCGTCGCCGCTGCCGCCGATGTGAGGTGGCGCAAGCCTCCGGTGCGGTGGCGCGGTTACGTATCGCGTCCCATGGCGGCTGCGGCTGCCGGGATGTTGACGTAGTCGCGCAGCCGGGCGATCTGCCCGTTGCGCACGGTGAGCACAACGATGTTGGGAAGCGCGAACTCGCCGGTGGATGCGCTGGTCCCGAGGGCTTCCTGCTCGACGATGATCGTTTCCGGATCGTTGGTGTCGTAGATGGCGAGAGTACGGTAACGCTCATACTTCAGCGGGTAGGCCTTCCACCCTGCGACTATCCAGTTCACGATTTCGTCCCGCCCGTCAAGCCGGGACGGCACGCCTGGGCGGGTGAACGGGAACTCATGGACCGCGTTGACCGCGTATACACGGCTCATGTCATCGGCGGACTGGCTGATAGCGGCTTGGCGGAGACGCTCCAGAACCTCACGCGCACCAGCCTCTTGCCCGCCGAGTGCCACTCGCTTGGCCGTCACCTTGCGGTAGCTGATCTTCCAGCCGTCGGGGTGGCGCGTGACGATGTCGTCGTAGGCGACGCTGCCGGCCGTTCCGTCGGCCTTGACGCCGATTCCCTTGGATTGGACCCGCGCCGAGCGATCGTCGATCCGGGTGATCACGATGTTGGTGACGTGATGACCGACCGGGTTGGCTTCGCCCATTGCGAGCGCAGCCTCACGCATGACCGCGGTCCCGTGCAGCGAGCCGAGGCCGAAGTCGTCCAGGTCGTAGGTGACATCTGGGGTGAACAACTCACCCGCCTGGTCTAGCTCGCCGGCGTCCGTGAGGTGGCCGTGGAGATTGATCAGATCGTTGATGTCGATTCGGTCTTGTTCCGACAGTGCCATTGGGGCGGCCCTCCATGCTCTGGGTGAGTCATGCCAGTAAAGTGAGGCACAGTCCGGTTAGATGGTCACGGTAGCGGACTGTGTCCCCGGTTAGCAAGGGTGTGGTGATTGCGCTGGCAAGTCACGACCCGGAGTCGCATGCCGGGCGTCCGAGGCGTGCGGACGCCCGGCGTAACTACGGGCAGTTGGTCGAGCAGGCGCGAATTGCGTTCGCCGAGTTCGGCGTGGACGCCTCTTTGGACGAGATCGCCCGGCGGGCAGGGGTGGCCAGCGGGACGCTGTACCGGCATTTCCCCACTCGGCTGGATCTCATAGAGGCGGTGCTCGCCGGGCAGATAGCCGAGTTGGTCGGCCTTGGTCGCGGGCTGCTGTCGGCCGAGGACGAATTCGACGCTTTGTCCACCTGGTTGCGTGCTGCACTCATGCATGCCCTGACCTATCGAGGTCTGTCGGCCGCGGTGATGAACTCGGCGCTCGACCGCGAGAATGGCCTGGTATCGACCTGGCACGCGGAGCTGTTCGAGGTGGGGGCTGCGTTGCTGGCGCGGGCGCGGCAATCAGGCGTGGTCGTCGCCGACGCGGACGAAGCGGATGTGCTGAAGATGGTCGGCGCTATCGCCTGGGCCGCCCAGGGCACCGCGGACAGCTCGGCTCAAGCCGACCGCCTGCTCGCCCTCTTCATGAACGGACTATGTCACCCGGGCGTCCGGCGATGACCAAGCTGCTGTCTGCTCCGGCCGGGCGTGGTTTCTCCGCGGTCTTGGCAGCGGTTGGTGTGTGCCGCAGCGTCCAGGCGGCGGTCGCGGTGAGGAAGAGGATCATCCAGGCGAAGAACGAGTTGCCGGCGAGGAGCTGCCAGGCGTTTTCGTGTAGTGGGCTGAGGTTGCCGTTGGGCACCCACCAGATGGGGGCGGCCCAGAACAGGACAACGGTGGCCGCGGCCATCGCGCGTCCCCACCGGGGCCGGCGGGGTGCTGCGGCCAGCCAGATGATCGCGGGAAGGACCCACACCATTTGATGGGTCCACGTGACGGGCGAGATGAGCAGACCAGTTATCGCGCACACGATGACGGCGGGAAACGTGGAGTCACGGGAGTGGACGAGCGCGGCGAGCAGGAGCCCGGCGGCGCCGATGAGACCTGCCATCGCCCAGAGCATTCCTGCGGGAACGGGGGCGTGGTTGAACCGGGCGAGCGCGCCCATCAGATTCTGGTTGGTCGTCGCCAGGAGGCCGCCGAGCCGCAAATATCCGCCGACCCGCGTGTAGTCGAACACGTACCTGGTCCAGTAGGCCGCGGACGGGCCCGGTGCCAGAGCGAACGCGCTGGCTTCGCACAGGGCGAAAACAGCGGCGCAGCGCCAGGCCGCGCCGGGGCGCCGGGTGAGCAGGAGATACGGGACAAAGATCAGCGGGGTGAGCTTGATCGCGGCGGCCACGCCCGTGGCGACCCCGAGGGGAACAGTGACCCGGCCGATCCGCCGTGAGCCGGCCAGGTCCCACACGATCAGCGCGGCGAGCAGCACGTTGACCTGACCGTGGCGGATGGACAGCAGGACCGGGTCGAGGAAGAACGCCGGGCCGGCCAGGCCCGCGGCCCACAGCCACCGCCGCCCGGCCGGGAGATCGGGGCGCACCGCCTGGCTCGACCAGGCGATCAGGGCGGTCAGCGCCGCGTCGTTGAGCAGCGCCCACACGATCTGTGCCGCGACCGGGCTGGAGATTTTCGCCAGGGATACGAACACCAGGGCGGCGAACGGCGGATAGGTGAAGAACTCCCCGCGTGTCTGCCGCACGTACAGCGTCCCGCCGGCCAGGTTGTGCGCCCCGGCGAGATAGACCCGGAAGTCGTCCTGGTAGACGCAGGCGAAATACAGGGACAAGCCAGCAATGATGGTTACCGACAGCGCCGCCGCCACGGCGCCGCCGCGGCGCGGGAGGATATGACCAGCCGCCCAGTTAACGCCCGCCACTGCCAATTCACTCCCTTTGGTGCTGGGCCGCCGGGCTGGGTGTCACGCTCCCCGGGCCAGGCGACCCGGCTCACCAGATCACTCGCTCCTGGCGGCCGCGGTGAGTGAGCTGACCGTGCCGCCGCGGACGATGACCTCCCGGTCGGCGTAGGCGGCGACCCGCGCGTCGTGAGTGACCAGGATCACCGTGCTGCCCTGCTCGCGGGCAGCCCGGGTCATCAGGCTCGCTCCAGCAGACCCAGCAATGTCAGCGGAACGCTCATACCCGAGAGCATACGCTCAGCGTATACCTGCGGCAAATAGGGAGCGTTAGCGCCTGACCGCGGGCGGGCCTCGGCTCCCCAGCGGCGGCGGCGCGTGGGCCAGGTCCCGCGGCCGGGCGCCGGGGGCCGGCCCCCGGCCACGCCTGCCCGGTCAGGGCCAGCCAGCCGAGCAGGGCGGCGGGATAGCAGAAATAGCCGAATCGGGCCGCGGGCGCCAGCATGAACAGCAGCGTGAATCCCAGGGCCAGGCGCAGGGCGGCGGACCGGGCATCCCGGGGCGGTCGCCTGGCCAGGGACACCGCGATCGCCAGACCGGCCACCAGTAGCAGGCCGAGGGCGGCCAGCCAGGCCGACCCGGTGCTGGCCAGCAGGTGCCCGGGCAGTGGGCTGGCGGCGGGCGTCTCGTGGCGGGCCAGCCCCAGCGGGTAGGCCACGATGTTGTCGGCGAACGCGGCGGGCTGGCTGAGGAACGCCGGGGCGAACGCGGCCATCAGGACCAGCGCGGTGGACACGGCGACGGCGGCGAACCGGGTCGCCGCCCGCGCCCCCTCCCGGGCGGCGACCATCGCGGCGATCACCGGGAGCCCTGGCCAGGCGACGGCCTTCATGGCGCAGGCGGTGCCGATGGCGACGGCGGCCAGCCCGGTCCAGGTGATCCACCTGGATGCCGCCCGCCCGGGCCGGGGCAGGTCATCGCCTGGCGCCCGAGGGTACGCCCGGACCCTCGCCAGCCGGACCCTCGCCAGCCGGACCCTCGCCAGCCGGACCTTCGCCGCGCTCGCGCAGGCGAGCGCCAGGCAGACCAGTGCGGTCACCGGGGTGTCGGTGGTGCCGAGCGCGATCGGAAGCGCCAGCACCGGCGACAGCAGGGCGAAGGCAGTGTTCCGCGCCATGGTTTCCCGCCCGGGACCGCGGCGCCAGGCCCGGGGCGGCAGGGACATCACGAACACGGCCGCGGCCACCGCGACCGAGGCCGCGGCCAGCCACCAGGCCGGGTCGCCGAGCAGGCCCCGTAGCCCGGCGGCCTGCGGGAGGCCGAAGAGCGACATGGCGGGCAGGTACGGGTTGTAGGACGCCGCGGACAGCAGCTGGCCCGAGGGGAGATACGGGCTGCCGTGGTGGAGCAGCAGCACCGCCGCCCTGGCCACCACGCCGGGCTCGCCACTGCCCGGCCAGCCCCTGGCCGGGATGATCACCGCCCCGGCCAGGCCGATCAGGAGCGGCGTGATCGAGTCGCGCCATCGCAGCGCGACCAGGGCGCCGGCCCCGTAGCCTGCCGCGGCCCACTCGCCCCACGCGCTGCTGGAGCCCTTGGTGGCCACGGCGACGACCAGCGCATAGCCGGCGAAGACGGCCAGCCACCCGGCCAGCGCCTTCCCGCCCAGGGCGAACCGGCGCCCGGGACGCACACCGTCCACATCCGGCCGGGTCTGCGTGCGCACCATCCGTACCCGCCTCGTTCCTCTCCCCGTGCTGGGCCAGCGCCCCGCAGCGTCACCCGGACCCGGCGTGGCCGGGCCCGGCGTGGCCGGGCTGGCCCGGAGCCGCCAGCAGGTCGATGGACAGGGCGGCCGTCCAGGAAAAGTCCCTGACCCCGGCGGGCTCGCCAGTGACCGGGTGGTAGTACTCGTAAAACCCGCTCCCGGTCACCAGTTCCAGCGTCTTCTCCCGCAGCGCGTCGGCCTCTGCGGCGAGGCCGTAACGTCGCAGCCCGTCGATGATGAGCCAGTTCATGTTGACCCAGGTCGGGCCCTGCCAGTAGCGGGTCGGGTTGAACGCGCGGGAGCCGAGCGGCACGCTGGGCACCGGGTACCGCGCACCGAAGACGGCCGGATCGGCCAGCATGCTGACCAGCCGCTTGGCCCGGCCCGCGTCGATACACCCGGCGTAGAGCGGCATCAGGGCTGCGATTGACTGCTCTTTGAGCAGTTCGCCCGTGCGCACGTCGCGGGAATAGTAGGACTCGGCGGTGGGGTCCCAGAGCGATTCGAGCGCCTCCTCATTTTTCCGCATAGCGGATTCGAGGGTGGCGGGCAGCGAAACGCCGACGTCGGCGGCGAGTTGCCGCAACAGCGTGTTCGCGCGTATCAGAATGCAGTTATACGTAAGGTCTTCGACGGCAAACGGCGGGTGCTTCAGTATCGTGGCCGAATCGTACTTGTCCCGGCGAATCCGTCGCAGGGCGTCATACAGGCGGAGCGCTTCCACCGTCGAACTGCGCTGGTCGGCCGGGACGTACTTCGTGTCCAGGCGAAGATGGGAGGCGAGCCGGTCGGCCCTGGTCCGGACCATGAGATCCAGCCACCAGGGCAGCCGGTCGTCCCGCAGCGATTCGAGCCACGGCGGGGTGTTGTCCAGCCCCGTTTCCCATGGGTGCACGAGCACGACCAGGCCGTTTCCGTGGCCGCTCCGCTCGCGGTAGAGCCATTCGTGGTAGGCCACGAGCGGCCGGCAGACGCTGCCGTACCAGGCGGCCCGTTCGGCGGCCGGAAGGACCTGGCCAATCCGTACCACCGCTTCGGCGGTCATCGGCGGCTGGGTGATCCCGGCGGTCGCCACGCCGCGCGGGGCCGACCCGCTTATCCGGCTGCGCCAGTTCCGGCGATCCCACCAGTACCTCCAGCCCGGCTCGAAGACGATGTTGGGGATCATGCCGTTGCGCCACTGCGCGCGCAGCAGCCGGCCCAGGCTGCCCATCGCCCGGCCCACGTCGTAATGGCGCTGGCCAATCGCGATGAAGCAGGTATCCCACAGGTGCTGGTGGGTGTAGAGCCCGCGTGCCGGTGCCGTGTACCCGTCGCGTTCGTTCGTTCTGAGCACGTCGATCGCCGCGCGGCGCAGGTCTTCCATCTGATGCCCCTTCGATCAAAGGCCGGCCGAGACGGGCCGGTCAAGCTCCTGGGCCGGGTCGGTCACGTCGGTCTCGGTCCCAGTCTCGGCTTCGTCCGGGGCCGGTGGCGCCCGGCGGGCCCGGCGGGCCTGGTGGCGCCTGCGGAGTGGACCGCCGCGGGGTAGGCGAAGGGACAGGTAGGCGGCGGCGCCGACCGGGATCGGCAGCCAGAAGTTAGCAAACCGCCAGCCGATGACGGCCAGGATCGCCACGCCCTTGGTGACGCCGTCCGCCGCCAGCAGCAGCGGCAGGGTCACCTCGATCACGCCGAGCCCGCTCGGGGTGATCGGGATCGCGGCCGCCACGTTGGCGATCCCGAACGCGGCGAACAGCACGACTGGGTCGGCGTAGTGGCCGAGGGCGGCGAGGAAGCACCACAGCGACCCGGCGTCGACCAGCCAGTTGACCGTCGCCCACGATAGCGCCCGGCGCATCCGGCGGGGATCGGAGCGGAAGTTCCGGACCGCGGCGGCGATGGCCCGGACGACCGGTTCCGCGGCGGCTTCGCGCACCCGGGGAATCCGGGTCAGGACGCGGCGGGTCAGCCGGACCACCCGCTCCTCGCCCTTGGTGAAGAGGTAGACCAGCGCGGCCGCCGTCACCAGCGCGGCCAGCCCGGCTAGGCCCGCGCCCAGGTAGATGCGGTGAAACCCGGCGAGCGGGATGGAGATCAACAGGGCCGTCCAGAGCAGCAGGTTGAGGACGACCGTCGAGCCGGGCCCCTGGCTCGCCATCATGAAGCAGACGTCCCCAGCCTGGACATCGCGGCTGGTGAACAGCCGGTACCCGAGCGCGGCGCTGGCCGCCGACCCGGCCGGGACTACGTGGCCCAGCGCGGTGCAGGACATGTCGATCCGGCAGACGGTCGGCAGCTTGGGGCCCTGCGGAGGCAGCAGGGACCGGGTCAGCAGCGAGTAGCAGAACAGGGAGATGCCTTCGAGCAGCACCCCGGCGATCAGCCACGGGACGCCGATGTGGGCAAGCTCTGACAGGTGCGCCTGCCGGAGTTCGGGCACGACGAAGTACACGAGAATGACGGCCAGCAGCGCGATGGCCGCCCCGTGCCGGAGCAGTGTCCACGGCCTCGGCCAGACCCGGCCCGGGCGTGGCTCCCCGGCCGCGCGGTCCGGCGGATCCCCGCCGGCGGCGCGCGGCCGGGACGGCGGGCCAGAATCGTTCATGCGGCGACGGACCGTCGCTGATCAGAAGCGCCCGGCGCGGCTGGCGCCTCCGGGCAGGGCGGCCGGAACAGGTAGTTCCGGGTGCCCGCCTCGATGCGGTCGGCCCGGCGCCAGCCGTGCCGCCAGACGTGCATGGTGTAGCCGCGCTGGAACAGCCAGCCGGTGATGTCGTCCGGCGAGCACCGGTAGCGGGCGGCGTGCCGGACCTCGATCTCGATGAGCAGCACCGGCTGGTGGGTTTCGATGACCCGCTGACCGCCCTCCAGGACCTGGAGTTCGGCCCCCTCCACGTCGATCTTGACGAAGTCGAGGCCGCTCATCGCCTCGCGCTCGCATAGGTCGTCGAGGGTGTCGACGGCGACGGTCACCGCGACGCGGCCCGCGAACTCGGCGTTCGAGTCCGGGCCATCAGCCCGCCGGTTCAGGAAGGACCTGCCCGTGACCAGCCCGTAGCGCCCGATGGGAACGCTCATCGTCTCGGCGCCGGGTGCCACGCCGAGCGCGACGGTGTGGTGGCGCACGTTGCCCGATCGCGCGGCGGCCAGGACCCGGGTCCAGAACAGGTGGGCGAACGGCAGCGGTTCCACGCTGTGCACCTGGCCATCGGCGCCGGCCAGCCGGGACAGCGCCATGGTGTACAGGCCGGCGGCCGAGCCGACGTCCACGCACACGCTGCCCGGCCGGACCAGAGGGCGCAGGCCGCACATCTCACTTTCCAGATACGGCGTCCACCGGGCCAGCGCGGTGACCATCGCGGCCGTCAGTTTCGCGCGCATCATCGACCGCCCCTCATGGGACGGCCATCGTCGGACCGGCCATCGTGGGACCAGGACTGTGCCATTTGTCTGCCTCTTCCATAAGGGGGGCGGCCGACCGCCAGTAAGTTATCTGAGCGTCAGGAAGTTTGCGCAGGTCAGCAACAGGCTAGATACAAGATCACAGACGACTTCCGAATAGTTACGGTCGCCAATTGATTTGGCGCCTGGTCGTCGCGCTGTCTTTGGTCCGGAATTACGTATAAAGGCGTCCGGGACCGTCGTCGGCTGGGAGGGGCACCGTCTGGCCCGCGTCTCCGGCCTCTCGGCGTCGCCGATCCGAGGGAGGATCGCGAACCGCCGTGACCCGGCTCCCCCGCTCCAGCAGGCCCAGCGGTGTCGGTGGAACGCTCATACCCGAGAGCATACACTCAGGGTATACCTGCGGCAAATACAGAGGCCACGGGGCCTCGGGGCCTCGGGGCCTCGGGGTCAGCGTCAAGACGTGGCACCCGGATCCGCGGCCGGGCACTGATGGCCCTGCCACCGGCCGGTCATCCCACCGGGGCGGGCCGTCGGCAGTCCGTTCCGGATTCAGCCGGCCAGGATGGCGCGGGCGGCTCTGAGCATTGCGGTCCACGCGAGGACCTTGATCGCGCCGTCATGGTGGCGATCGAATGAGAGCTCGACCTGGACGACCTCCAGTCCGCGTTGCTGGAGTTGGCCGGTAACAGTAACAGGGCCACCACCGAACGGCCAGTTCACGCCCACTTTCAGCCCGGCGGCGGCGGCTTCCTTGGCTATCGGCACCCAAAGACGTTCGGACGCCTTCTGATTTGGCCCGAGCCCCACGCATACATCGACGCCACGCCGTCGCATCTTATGCAGGTCGATGACCGGCGCACCCTCGGCAAGATCATAGACCGCATCGATATACGGGTGACCTACGTCCCAGTTCGGGTCACCCTCAAGACCCTCTGCGGTGCAGACCGCCGAGCCATTTACAGTGCGCGCCAGGGCGAACGCCAGCTCCGACGAGCCAAACTCGGGCGGCAGCGTCACTCCCGCACGAATATGTGCCGCCCGATGCGGAGCAGAGAAAACTATTCCCCGTCCCTTCTCAATACGTAGCGGCCCGCCCCTGAACGGGGTCGCAGCCGGAAGGTCCCTGCTGGCAGCAGCTAGTTGCTTGAACTCACGCTCTGTATCCGGATCCGGTTGCGCCGCCATCATCATCGGGCAGGCGCTGCCGTTCGGCCCGCAGAGCTAGCCTGCCTTACGTACCGGATCAGCAACGCGTCATCCCTTGTCAGCAAGGACTCGACGCGCATTGACAGCAAGTGCGCGGAATCGACTGAGACCTGGCCCGCGCCGCCGACGTGCGGGGAAAGGGTCAGACAAATTTCGTCCACCGCGCCGACCGCGAACAGTTGCCCAAACAGGGTCGGGCCGCCCTCGCAGAGTATGCGGTACAGCTTACGGTCGGCCAGTGCGCCGAGTATGTCCTGGACGTCGGGACGCTCGTCGCCAGCTATCACCACCTCCGCACCCGACTCCCGCAGCCGGCGCACATTGGCTGCTGGCGCCGATTTGCCGGTCAGGATGAGCGGAGGCACCCAGGCGTCCTTGAATAGCGGCCCGTTGGGATCGAGAGCCGCGGACGTGGTGACGACGGCGATGGGTGGCACCTCGGCCTGGCCGCGCAGCCGACGGGCAGCCTGCAGCGACTTGGAGCTGCGCGCTCCCCGGTACCCGTCGGCTCGCACGGTTCCCGCGCCGACCAATATGACATCGGCCCTTCGCCGGAGCCTGCGGAACACGAGTTTGTCACCGGTCATCCCCAGCGCGGCCGACCGGCCACCAACGGACACCTTCCCGTTGAGGCTGGAGATATAATTGAGGCGCACATACGGCCGGGTAATAGGCTCCGGGTAAGAATAATAAGCTTCCAGGTCCGCATCGGGCACCACCAGCCCAGCCACACCCGCTGACCGAGACCACAGCAACCTGGTGTCGCCTTCTGACATCGCTGGCCTTCCGCCGCCACCCCTGGCCACGCCCCTCGACGTGATCTTTCAGCTTAGCGGCGGTCCGGACGCTGATCTCGACGCCCGTGGGCCTGCCCAGCCCAGGCGGCGCGCCCCGGGCGGTCAGGCCAGCTCCACGAGGGGGAAGGCGCGGTGGCGGCGCGGCGGGATGAGGTAGTTCTGCCGCCGCGTCGCGGTCAGGAACCGCTCCAGCCCGTTGTCATCCGGATCCACGCCGAACTCTGACACCAGGTCCAGCGCCGCCTGGTTGACCCGTAGCACCTGGAAGAAATTGGCCGTCGGGAAGAACATGGTGAACTGCAGCTTGGGCTGGACCGAGCCGTCCGGGACATCCATGTTGTCCAGCCCCGGTCCGTCCATCCGCATGTGGATCGGCGTGGTGTCGGCGGCGCGCGACGACCGCTGCAGCGCGGCCAGGTGGCCCATCCGGTGCTCACCCTGGAACGTGTTGATGGCCTCGGCGTTAGCGAGCGCGTCGCCGGCGCCCTGGAACACGTTGGGGAAGTAGCTGGGCCCGCCGCCGTTATTGAACTGGTCGGAGTTGCCAGTAGACGGAATGGGGTTGGACCGGAACATGTACTGGCACCGCTCGGTAAACGGCTCCCCCTCGGTGTCGCTGGCCGACGGCAGCGCGTAGAACTGGGCCAGATCCTCGATAACGTGCGACAGGTGCTGAATCGACCCGTTGTCGAAGTAGTCACCCGGCTGCGCGGTGGTCAGGTGAGCCGAGGAATTCCCCGCGAACGTGCAGATCGCCGCCGGGCCGGCCCCGTTGGTCTGCTGGTCGAGGAAACCCATCCACATCGGCGAGTCCGAGTTGATCCGCTCGGCGTACTCGAACCCGTGTGTCTCCGCCATGTTGCGCGGCAGCGAGATCCCGACGAACTGGGTGCGGCTGGACGTGATGGTGGCCAGGCCCTGGAACAGCGTGGGCGACGTGACCGAGTGGCCGTTGAGCGAATTGCTGCCGCTCAGCCAGCCGAGCACGTCACTGATGATGGTCGTGTTGTCGCTGCGCACGGTGATGAGCAGATCGTTGCTCTCGATCTGCACCGGGACGTTGAACGTCTCCTTGGTGATTCCGGGATTGGCCGAGCTGACGTCGGTCGGGCCGGGCACCGCTTCCTCCAGTGCGAATCGGCTGGTGTTCGAGGCCAGCCTGGGCATGTGCGCGGACACCAGGGATCCGGTCATCCCGCCGGGCAGCCGGTTGAAGTACGGGATCCCGTACGAGATGAACGTGAGGATCCCGGCCGCAGCGAACTGATAATTGGCCTCGATGGTGTTCAGCGCGTTGCTCAGGTTCGTCTGGTCGGCCATGGTCGGGGTCCGGTTCAGCCTGGCGGTGACGAACACCGAGTGCACCGGTGGCAGCTGCGCGGTGACGCTCCCACCCCCGTCGCTGAGGGTCTGCGCGGCGGCGATGAACGCGCCGATGTCGAACTGGATGTCCGGCAGCGTGCTGGCGTCCAGCGTGATCCGCTGCGGCAGCACCGCGTGCCGGCCCGCCAGCTGCACCGTGCCCAGCGCCACGGCCAGCCCGGCGGCGCCCTTTAACAGGGCCCGCCTGCCGATGACAGCACCGGGTGTGGTCCGCGTATCCGCCGCCCCGGCAGCGTGCGATCCGGGCTGTGCCTTCTTCTCGGTGTCCATTGTGGCATTCCCTTCACTCGACAGCATCCCCGCTCAAGTGGGCCAAAGATAGGAGTGCCGCCACCGGCCGGCAATCCATTCGAGATGACATTTTTGCCCGCATTCGGCCGTGAAATAAGAAACGGTCAACGCCATCGCCTCCTGACGCGCTGACCTGGGCTAACACCCCTCTGGAGGTCAGCCGCCCAACAGACTTGCCGCCATTTTATCGCGATTACAGTCCGTTAGAAAATGAAAACTTCATCCGGGCGGGCGGCTGTCATCATGCCTGAAGGGTGATTTTGGCGGGCTCACCCGCACCATTTCTGAACGCTACTACCGGGCCAGCCGGGCTGGGCAGGCGCGCGCCGCTGCGAATTCACCCCGTCCGGCACGGTGACGGCTTGGCCGGGAACTCGCATCATGGAGCCATGAGGCCGCTCCGGTTAACCCAGCCCGGAGCCGTCACCGCGCCCGGCCAGTCTGGCTACCATCATCGTGGTGCAGACGCTGGCCGCGTGTACCTCTGACCGCGGGGCCGCGCGCTACAGCAGCCCCAGGTCGCGGCCGCGGGCCACCGCGTCCTTCCGGTCCGAGACGCCGAGCTTGCGGTAGATGGACTGGGTGTGCGTCTTGACCGTGTTCATCGAGACGTACAGCTCCTTGGCGATCTTGCGCAGCGACCGGTCGCCGTCGAACAGCCGCAGCACCGCTTCTTCCCGCTCGGTGAGCGGCTCGGCCAGCGCCGGGACGCGCCGCGGGCTGGCCAGCCGGCGTTCCAGCGCCTCGAGCCGGGCCCGCTGGGCGTCCGCGCCGTCCGGCAGCTCGGTCAGCACGCCGCGCGCCTGACCGGCCAGCCGCTCGGCCCGGGCCCGGTTGCCCTGGTCGAGGACCACCTGCCCGAGCGCCAGCGTGGCCACGAACGTGGGCCACGGGCTGCTGCCGGCGATGCCCTGGCGGGCCCGGAGGGCCTGCTCGAGTTCTTCGCGAGCCTGGTCGAGCTGGCCCTGGGCGGCGTAGACCGCGCCCGCCGCGATGTGCGCCAGCGAGGCCGACGGTGTTCGCCGGAGGTCATCCCGGCCGGCCAGGCCCAGGGCGTTATGTACCAGTTCACAGGCCCGGGGCAGGTGGCCGTCCTCGGCGGCGATCAGGGCCAGCGTGGACGAGACCACGATGCTGGTCAGCGGCAGGGACGCCTCGTTCCGGGCCGCCTCCTCGAGCGGCCGGGCCGCCGCCGCCGGCTCGCCCGCCATGTACAGGCTGTACCCGAGCGCGCCCCGGGCCAGCGCGTACCACGGCGACGCGGGGTCGGTTTCCAGCCGGGCCGCGGTGGCCGCGGACTCGCGCATCACCAGCAGGCCGTCGAACCCGTAGACGCCGCGCAGCATGGCGGCGGAGGACCGCAGCGACCGCATCCCGTCCGGCAACGACCCGTCGTCCTGCGCGGTCTCGATGACCGGGACCCAGCGCCGCGCGGACTGCCGGTCCCCGGACATGGCCGCCGCCCAGGCCGCGCAGTGCGCGGCCAGCGGGCTGGCCGCGATCCGGCCGTCGCCCAGCGACCGGATCCAGTTGTGCACAGTCGCCACCTGGCCCGAGCTGACGTAGCCGAACCAGTAGCGCGCGATGAGGTCGATGGCCAGCCGGAAGTCGCCCGAGGCCCTGGCGTGCTCGATCGCCTCGTCGGCCGACCCGTGCAGCTGATGCCAGGCGCTGGCCGCGTGGTGCAGGTCAGGCACCAGGTCCGGTTCGGCCCGCGCCAGGTGGCTGCGCAGCGCCTGGCGGAACAGATGGTGATAGCGGAACCACTGCCGGGTCTCGTCCAGCGGCACGATGAACAGGTTGTCCCGCTCCAGCAGGTCCAGGATCTCCGCCGCGTTGGCCACCCCGCTGACCGCCGCGCCCAGCGGGGCGCTGAACCGGTGCAGCACCGACGTGCGGACCAGGAACTGCCGGACCTCCGGCGGCTGGCGGTTGAGCACCTCCTCAGCCAGGAAGTCACCGATGAACCGGTTGTCGCCGGAAAACTGGCCGATGAACTCAGACGGCGCCGGATGCCCGCGCAGGGACAGCGCGGCCAGGTACACGCCGGCTGGCCAGCCTTCCGTCCGTTCCACCAGAACCGCCAGGTCAGGACCAGTTAGCCGAACGCCCGATACCGCGCTCACCAGCGCCGCCACGTGCGCGGTCGCCAGGCGCAGCTGGCCGTCCCGGATGTCGAGCACCTGCCCGGCCGCGCGCAGCCGGCCCAGCCGCAGCGGCGGATCGACCCGGGTGGCGAGCACGAGCTGCACCGACGCCGGCAGGTGCGCGAGCAGGAAGTTCAGCTGCTGGTGGCAGGCTCGCCCGGTGATGACGTGATAGTCGTCGAGCACCAGGATGACCGGTGCGCCCAGCGCGGCCAGCGCGTTGACCAGGCGCGGCAGCACGGTGGCGGTGAACTCGGGGACCTGCACCCGGAGCGTGCCCAGGACATCCTCGGCCCCGAAGTCGGGACACGCCCGCTGCAGCGCGCTGACCACGTGCCACCACAGACGGCCCGGGTCGTTGTCGGCCGGGTCCAGCGATACCCACGCGAAGGGCCTGCGCTCCGCGGCGCTGGCCCGCCACTGGGCGACGAGCGTCGTTTTGCCGAAGCCCGGCGGCGCCTCGACGAGCACCAGCTTGGCCGTGACCTGCGCGGACAGGTATTCAATGAGTCCTGGCCGCTGCACCCATTCGGTGCGGGGGGCGGGCGCGTGCAGCTTGGTCTCGATCGGCAGGTCGAGCCCGGCGCGGGCAGGGTCGGCTGACGTAACCGCCTGCCTGGCGGAGGGTGGAGCTCGCCCCCCTGGACTCGCGGCATCGACCACTGAACAAGAATGATCCAGTCGTCCCGGCCATGGCAATGGCACGCCGCCCCGGCGCGTCGCGCCACCGGCCGACCTGCGGCGACCTGACCTCGGCGATCCCGGCTGTTAAGCAGCCCCTACCGGGACAGTAACAATACGAACTGTCCACCAGCACAATCTGGCCGATATCACATTCGGCGGCGTAAAATCCGCTGCCATGGCGGGTGGGGGGGAAACCGGCCCGGCTGATGATGCCGGCCAGTCGCTTGGCCGTGCCTGGCAGCCTTACCGGGGCGTCTATGACGTTCCCGGAAGGCTGCGCCGGTCGGCCACGATCGCCGTTGTCGTGTCACCGATCGGGCTGATCGTTATTTCGGTCATCAGGCTGCTGATAGTGGCCGACTACAATCCGGTCACCGCGCTGGCGATAGTCTCGTCGGGCGGCTATGTGGACACGCTGCTCGGCACGATCATCCCGCTGGTGCCCATTTTCGCCCCGTACCTGGCGCTGGTGCTGCTTTTCTTCAACCGGGTGACGCTGGCCATCCTGATGCTGCTGGCGACCGCGTTCATGTCCCCGGTGGTCGTCGCCAGGCCAGCGGCTCTCGCCCTTTCTGGCCAGGACTGGGACGTGGTCATGCACCGCCCGCCGGCGGTCCTCGTCATTATGGGCGGCCTCGCGGTGGTGTTCGCCCTCCTGCTGCTCTTCGAGCTCATGGGACTGGGCTTTGCCGTCATGGCCAGGACGGTGGCCACGATTGCCTGCATCGTGCTCATCCCGTTCATGACCCGGCTGTACCCGTTCCCGCTGTCCAACGGGTTCTACACCGGGCTGATCAAGCAGCCGTGGCTGCCCGCCGAGGCGATCACCCTGACCTCGGGGCAGCGGTTCACCGGCTATGTCCTGTCCGATAACGGCACCTGGCTGGTGGTGCTGGCCGACGGCACCCGGACCATTAACTACTACCGCTCGGCGCAGGTGGCCGCCCAGCAGATCTGCCAGCTAACGCCGAGGCCGCGGACACAGCCGCTCATCCCGCTCTACCCGGCGCACCTGCACGCGCCTACCGGGACGCCCGTGTGCGCGGGCCTGCTGACCGGGAGGCCGGACGGATGAGGCTGACCCCGGCAGCCGACAGTATCCCGGCGTCGGCCAGCAAGTATCTGCTGCCGTACGAACGGCAGGTCATCACACTCCGGCAGCACCCGGCCAAACTGCTTCCGCCGCTGACCGCGGCGGTGGGCGGACTGCTGGCCGCGGTGGCCGTGAGCGCGATAGCTAATCACGTCACGGTTGCGCACTACGTCGTGTGGGCGCTGGCCGCGTTCGTCATCCTGCGGTTCGTCCTGGATGCGCTGGGCTGGTCGGTGCAGTACATCGTCATCACGCAGCGGCGGCTGATCCTGACCTCCGGGCTGGGCGGGCGCCGGGTCGCGGTCATACCGCTGGTCGCATTGCGGGATCTGTCTTTCGTGCGGTCCGCCGGAGGCAGGCTGCTCGGCTACGGCGCCTTCACCTTCGAGGCGGGCGGGCAGACCAGCACCGTGATCGACTACATCCCGTACCCCGAGCAGATCTACCTCGAGATCTACGGCCTCCTCTTCTCGGGCGAGGAGGAGGGCACCGGCCGGACCGGAACAGACCCGGCTGACTCGTGAGGCGTGCTGGCCAGGACGTTACAGTCGGTCGATGAGCAACGAGCAGCCGCGGGGCGGGGCGCTGCGACGCGGCCTGTCCACCGGACGGCTGGACGCGCTCAGCGACGGGGTGTACGCGATCGCGATCACCCTGCTGGTCCTGGACATCGCGGTGCCAAGGCACCCGTACCTGGACCTGCTCGGCTCATTGGCCCACGAGTGGCCGTCCTATCTGGCCTACATGGTCAGCTTCTCGACCATCGGCGCCTTGTGGCTGGGCCACAACGTGATCACCGAGTACCTGGACCGGGCCGACGCCGCGTTCATCCGGCTGAACCTGCTGCTGCTCGCGTTCGTCGCGTTCCTGCCGTTCCCGACCCGGCTGTTCGCCGACTACATCGGCTACAACCGGCCTGAACGGGTGGCGGCCACCATCTACGGGATCTTCCTGCTGCTGTCGTCCACGTTGCTCTGGGTGCTGTGGCGCTACGCGGTCCACGCCAAACTGGTCAAGCCGGACACGGCCGACGAAGAGGTCCAGTTCCTGACCCAGCGGCTCACCCCGGGACTGGGCGGCTATGTCGTCCTGATCGTCCTCGGGCTGTTCGTCCCGGTCATCGCCGTGATCGGATATCTCGTCATCGCGCTGTACTACGTCATCCCGTTCCGGCGCTGGAACCGGATCCACCCGGTCCGCCTCTGGCGGCGGCCCAGGCAGCGCGACAGGGCAGCTCAGCAAGGAGAGGGCTCATGAAGATCGAGGGATCGGTTGCCCTGGTCACCGGGGCCAACCGCGGGCTCGGCCAGGTATACGCGCGGGAACTGGTCCGCCGCGGCGCCGCCAAGGTCTACGGCGCGGCCCGGAATCCGGCCGCGGTCACCGAGCCCGGGGTGACGCCCGTCGCGCTGGACATCACCGATCCGCACCGCGTCGCGGAGGTCGCGGAGGAGTGCCCGGACGTCAGCCTGCTGGTGAACAACGCCGGGGTGCTGAAGTACAGCACGTTCACCAGCGCGCCGGACCTGTCCAGCGCCCGGCAGGAGATGGAGACCAACTACTTCGGCACGCTGAGCATGTGCCGGGCGTTCGCCCCGGTGCTCGCGGCCAACGGCGGCGGCGCGATCGTCAACATGCTGTCGGTGACCAGCTTCTACACCAATCCGTTCAACGCCTCCTACGGCGCGTCCAAAGCCGCCGGGTGGTCGCTGACCAACGGCGTCCGGCTCGAGCTGCACCACCAGGGCACGCTGGTGGTCGGCGTGCACGCCGGCTTCATCGACACCGACATGGCCGCGCTGGTCAACGCCCCCAAGGACACCCCGGAATCGGTCGCCCAGCAGGTCTTCGACGCGGTGGAGGCGGGCCAGGTCGAGGTGCTGTGCGACGAGCGGACCCGGACCATCAAGGCCGAGCTGCCCCGCGATCAGGAGCTGATCTACCCGCCGGTCCAGAAGTTCTGGGATGACGTGCTGAAGGGCAGCGGCTAACTGCGGTTCGGCGCGGGCTTGCGGGCGATGCCGCAGTAGCCGAGCACGCTGCCGGGTCCGGCCGCCTGGGCGCACCGGTTGTCCCGCCGCCACTGGCTGAGCGGCACCACGCCGGGATCGATGAGCTCCAGGCCGTCGAAGAACCGGCTCACCTCGCCGTGGTCACGCAGGGTGAGTGACGCGGACGCCCGCTCGTTGTACCGGCGGGTCATCTCCGGCACCACGTCCGCCTGGATATCGCTGGCCCCGTGCCCAATGACCAGGAAGCTTCCCGGCGGCATGGCCGCCATCAGCTGGGCCACCACCGCGTGCGGCTCGTCGGCGTCGGGGATGAAATGCAGCACCCCCAGCAATAAAACGGCGACCGGCTGGCTCAGGTCCAGGGTCTGCGCGGCCCCGGCCACGATCGCGGCCGTGTCCCGCAGGTCGGCCCGCAGGTAGTCGGTCTTCCCCTGCGGGCTGCTGGTCAGGAGGGCCTGGGCGTGGCAGATCACCACGGGGTCGTTGTCCACGTAGACGATCCGGGACTCGGGCGCGATGGCCTGGGCGATCTCGTGCGTGTTGCTGGCCGTCGGCAGCCCGGTGCCGATGTCCAGGAACTGCCGGATACCGAACTCCCCCGCGAGCTGGCGCACGGCGTCGATCAGCTGTTCGCGGGCCAGCCGGGCGAGCAGCCGCATGGAGGGAATGACCTCCAGGACTTTCTCCGCCGCCTCCCGGTCGGCCGCGAAATTGTCCTTGCCGCCCAGCCAGTAGTTCCAGATCCGGGCTGGGTTGGCCACGCTGGTGTCAAATGCCTCGCCGTCACCGATCTGGCCCGGCGCCCCGCTCTCCGGCACGACGGCCGCCCTTCTCAACCCCCCATTCCCGGTCATTCCGGACAGCCTATGCGAATTCAGCCCGGGCTACCTAGCGCGGTCAGTAACTGGCTGCACTAGTGGTCACGGCCGCCGCGGCGGGTGCTCCGTCCGCGAGCCGGTGGCGCCCCAGCGGTTCCAGTGCACCACGTCCTGCACGGGCCGGCGCTTCGGCTGGGCCCAGCGGCCCCGCGCGGGGTAGCCGAGCGGTAGCAGACCCATGGTCAGCGCGTCATCCGGCAAGCCGCAGCAGTTCCCGGACGTCGTCCTCGTGCCGGGTATAGAGCGTGGTCAGCGTGGTCCCGATGCCGTAGGCCCGGGCGGCCAGGATGAGGTTCTGCACCGCCCCGTAGATGGACGCGCCGAGCCGGGGATTGCTGACCCCGGCCGCGTTGCGCAGCACCGGGAAGATCCACACCGGCGCGTCCGCGATGTGCTGGGCCAGGTGCTCGGCGGCCAGGAAAGAACGCCGGCTCAGCCCGTCCGCCCCGGGCGGCGCGGCCAGGATCTGCTCCCGGCGGCGGCCGTAGGCGGCGTTCCAGCCCTCCAGATACCACTCGGCTACTTGCTGTTTGATGGCCGGGTCGGTGACCACGACCCAGCCCCACCCTTGCTGGTTGCCGCCGGTCGGGCCGCGGACGGCCGCGTCGAGCAGGGCCCAGATGATCTCGTCGGGAATCGCCTCGCTGGACAGGTACCGGCGCGCCGGGGTGGAGTGCAGCGCGTCGAGCACCGGCAGCGGCTCGGCGCCGTCAGTCACCGCGCGGCTGCGGCAGTCTCGGCAGGATGAGACCGCCTAGCGGCGCGGGCCGGTAGACCGGCAGCAGGTGCACGTGCGGCACCGGTGCCTGCTGCGGCGCCGCCGCTCCCGCGGTCAGGCCGGCCACGGCCAGGCCGGTGGCCAGCGCACCACCGCACGCGCCGAGGGCCAGGCCGGTGAGCATCGCGCGGCGGTTCGTGCGTTTCGCGGCTGCCTGGCGCATACCCGCCAGGCGTGCATCAACCCGGGCGGCGACGGCCCGGTCGACCCGTTCCAGAAACGCTGCTACCACGGCGTCGCTGTACTCGGGCCCCAACTCCTGATGCGCCGCGGCCGCGGCGCGGATGTCATCTGGGGATACCGGCGACGTATTCACCCGGCCAGGCTAACCCCAGATGGGCGGCTTGACCGCCCGGGTAGCTATGTACCCGGGCATGAACCGGGCCGTGGCGTCGCCGTGGTGGGGCGCCTCGACCAGGTGGGTGAGCCGGAAGCCCGCGGCCAGCTGGCCGCCGATCTGCTCGGTCAGCGAATGGCTGTACTCGATCGGGCCGTCCCGGTAGCCCTGCTGCCGCTCCGCGCTGGTCAGGTCGAGCGTGCTGAACGGCAGCGGGTGGCGCACCACCAGCTCACCCCGGTCGTCCAGCGCGGTGACGTCGAAGATGAAGAGGTCCGGGTTCATGAAGCCGGCCAGCAGCGGGCCACCGGGGCGGAGCACCCGGAAGGTCTCCCGCCACACCGGCGCCAGCTCCGGGCAGAACACGTTCGACACCGGGTTGAGGACCAGGTCGAAGCCCGCGTCCGGGAACGCGCTCAGATCCCGCATGTCCCCCAGCACGGTGCGCAGCGCCAGGCCATCCCGGGCCGCCACCTCCTCGTCCCGGGCGAGCTGCCGGGGCGAGTTGTCGAACACGGTCACCTCGGCGCCGGCCGCGGCCAGCACCGGCCCCTGCTGCCCGCCGCCGGAGGCCAGGCAGAGCACCTCCGCCCCGGCCAGGTCGGCCGGGAACCAGTCCCGCGGCGTAGGTTCGTAGCCGATGAGCACCACCGACCAGTCGCCCGCCCGGGCCCGGGCGATGACGTCCGGCCCGACCGGCCGGGTCCACTCGTTCCCGCTCTCCACCTCGCGGTCCCAGGCGGCCCGGTTATGGGCGACGGGATCCAGCCTCTCAGCCACAGCTCCCCACCCTAGGCCAGCGGCCGTGCCGGTTGCACTCGGTAATCAGCGGGCAGATAACGTCCAGCAGCGCCAATTCGCCTCCGTGGGGGCACGATGCTCGCCTTAACCGTGCTGTTGTCATTGTGGGCCGCGTGGCTGCTGTTTAGCTTGTTCTTCCTCGCGCGCACGCCCGGGATCGTACTCGCGGCAGGTTTTCTGGCCCTGTGGTTCCTGCTCGTTTTCACCACCAGCCTGAGCTGGCGGAATTACCTGATGATCTGGCTGTGCGTGCCGATTGCCATTGCTGCCGGCCAGGTAATGGCGGGCGATCACCCACAGCTCAGGTCGCGGCTGGCCGTGGCCGCCGGGTCAATGGCCGGCGTGGTCTGGCTGTGGCTGGCCGGTGGCGCCGCCCATGCCCAGTACGTCGTGGTGGCGATCCTGGGCCTGCTGGCGGCCGTGCTGTTCAGCGGGCTGGGATTCATCATCTGCTGGCTGTACTTCTACGGGCCGGCCCAGCGGGCGCAGAAATCAGCCGAGGCCCGGCGTCAGACGGCGGAGCGGCGGGCCGCGGAAGCCGACCGCCGGACGGCCCACACCACGGCCGATCTGGAAGAAGCCCGGCGGGCCTGGCAGAACCTGAAGACCGAGAACGCCAGACTCCGGGCCCAGCCTGGTACCCGGCCGCCCACTGCCTGGCCACCGGGTGCCTGATCAAGCGGGAAACGGTGGTCACCACCAACGTCGCCCCGCACATCGAGGCACTGCGTCACGAATATGACCAGCCTGGCACCGGCCACCAGCGCCGTGGGGCGATCAAGGCGGACATCGCGGACTATGCCGCGCAGCGGATTCAGGGCACGGCGCCTGCGCCACGGTGACAAAGACCCGAGCGACCGGAGCGCGAACCGATCCAGTCAGCTGGTGCTGGCCGTCCCGATCAGGCCGGCCGGGCTGAACCATCGGCACTGGCGCAGGTCGTCAGGCGGCCCGCCCGGAACGATCCCGCCGGGGCCTCGAGCTGATCTTCCCGGGACAAACGCCCCAGGAGGATGATCTGCACCGGAACCGGCCAGCAGCCGGCAGCGGGCTGAGCTGACCTGCTGCGCAGGCAGGCGCAGCTGGGCTGGGCGGTGGGCGGGGTAGCGATGGGCAGAGCGCGGTGCGACGACGAGGGTGATGACGACCACGACCAAGAGGGCGGCGAGCGCGGCGGCAGCGAGTCTCACCTGGCTTAGACGCACGGCGCGAGCTGGCCGCTCCCCTGCTGGGAAGGGATGCCGGTCCGGGCTCAGGAAGGCGCAGCCAGCCTGGCCTCGGGCCGGGTCGGCTCGAACAGCTCCACCGGGTTGCCGGACGGATCCTCGACTAGGATCTGCTGGCCGCCCACCCCGGTGACGATCTCGTTGCGGAACCGGGCGCCGTTGCCGCGCAGCCGGGCCACGGTCGCGGCCAGGTCGGTGACCTCGAGCGCGAACCGGTTCCAGCCGCCCGGCTCGGGCAGCGTCCCGTCCGGCATGGCCTGCCCGCCCCCGGCCCCGCCGCCCGGGGCGCTGAGCGTCAGCCGCAGATCCCCCCGGGACAGCATGGCGAAGGCCGGCGCGGGATGCATCACCTCGGTGAAACCGAGGTTCCCGCAGTAGAACGCGATCGCCGCATCGACGTCGTCAACGATGTAGCGGACACTGACAGTAGCCATCGGCTATCCCTCCTCGCCTGCCACCTACCCCGATCGCCCAAAGCCGACTCTCCCAGGCCCAGGCGGCGATCTCTACCCCGTTTCGCAGCGCCAGCTGCCTGGCCTAGCCGCCGTGGTGCTACCGTTCCGCGTTCCGCCGCCGCCAGACCGCCCTGGCCAGGGCCAGCAGAGGCAGCCCAGTGGAGAACACCAAGATCATCCAGACACTCAGGCTAGGTGGATTAAACCGGCTGGATTCAAGCACTGAAAACGTCGCGCGGGCGGCCCATATCAGCAGGACAATGGTACAGGCCCACAGATCAACCGCACGCTGCGGTTTCTTAGGCTGGGCAAGCATCCGGAATACCTGGTCCTCAAGAGCATAGATACTTGGGCCAGCCTGACCCGCCGGTTCGCCCTGGATCGCGCCGCCGAAGAGCCGGCGCTTGCACTGGAAAGCATCCCCGAAGGCCGTAAGCGCCGCTATCCCGGGAGTAAACACAATCGCGTATAGCAGATAACCAAGAATAGCGGTGAGCAAGGCGCCGACCTGGACTTGATGTGTCTTTATGACAATCGGTATAAGCGGGATCAGTACGGTAAGGGTGACGAGAAAAGAAGCAGTCCGCCGTCCATTAGACAGCGATTCTCCGAGCAGCTTGCACTGCCCGGCCAAATCGGCCGGGCCGCGATATTCCGCGAGCCCGCCGTTGGGCAACGCAGCCGCGAACTGCCTACGGATGTAGGCGCTGGCCAGTTCCCGCAATTGCCTGCGCACGTGAGACTCGGCATGCATGCGGACCAGCACGCGCCAGCAAAGCAGGGTCCGGAGCCGGGCTACACGCGGCATCGCATCTCCTCTGCCCGGTGGCCGGATGAATCGCGGTAGCATACGGACCCGGTTGAGCACGTCCGCATAAGCGGCCAGCAACTGGCTGTGCGCCCGCAGCAAGTCGTCCGCGTCGGCATCGGCGGCAACCGGCCAGGACCGTAGGCTGAGTACCGGCTCAGCGGGCGACACGGGGAAGAACACCTGATCAGCGGTGCGCAGCATAACCCAGCGATGCGGTCGCACCTCGCCGTCTGCCTGGCCTGGCCCAGACCAGGGCCGGGCCGCCGATAGCCGGGCCCGGCCTTGCCAACTGCGCGGCAGGTTCCGGAGAAACCGGACCATCGGATCTACCGGCGTCTCCGACGGCAGGGATTTCCAGGAATAGTCCCACGGTAGGTCGGGGCCGGACACGACGACGACCATGTACCCGGTGGGTCTGCTTGGCTCGGCCCGGATTGTCAGCGGAGGCCCACTATCGGCGGCACGGCGGATCCCAGTGACTATCCGGCGCTGCGCGTAAAGACCGAGGCCGACGAAATAGAGGCCAAGCCCGGTCAGCACAAGCCCGGCCGCTGGATACGGCAAATTATTGGAGAACGCATATGCATCCCCTCCGGGGCCAGCATAATATGCCTCCGCGGGACGGGCCGACGAGTAGCTGACTGGTACATGGCTCCGGTCCGTGAGATGAACTTCCTGGTTGGGGTGAATGTAAGTAGTGACCTCGCCATGGCCGCGCGCCGCGAAGCGCACCTTAACCTGGATGGCTGCATTAAGCTGGATGACACGCTTTTCACCCAGGTATGATGCGGTGGCATGTGTTAAAGGCTGACTCTTTGCCGCCGCCTTGAAGGGCGCGCTGAACAACCACAGGCCACCAATGGTGGTGAACAACGCGAGCACCAAGTTCACGGTGACCAGTTGGACCCAGAACAGTGCCGAGAAATGAGTCCAGCGCACCATCCACGCGACGGCAGCAGACGCCGGGTCTCGCGCGCTGCCGTCGCGGGCCGCCGGGGACAACCTCGTCAACGTGCTTCAGTTCGCTATCCCGACTCTCAGCGCACCAGCGCGCAGCCGCCTAGCCGGGCAGCCTATACCCGCTCACGGCAGCAGGACCGGACCGACGCCCGGGATGACATGAGCCCCGGCGAGCAGGACGGCCGCCGCCTCGGTGGCCGATTCCCCGGTCTCCGACATCCGGCGGGCGATCCGGCCGGACACGATGGGGGTGGCGAACGATGTGCCACTGCACCGAGCCATGCCGTGGAACTCCCGCACCGTCCCGTCGTTCGGCGGCACATAGCACTGGTACCGGCCGTGTGCCCACGCGTTGACCAGCCCACTACCTGGCGCGTAGACGTCGACCCATTTGCCGTAGTTGCTGAAGCCGGCGCGGCCGCGCCAATCCCGGTCCAGCGCACCGACGGCGATCATGCCTGGGAAGGCGGCCGGCCAGAACGGCAGGTACGAGCCGTTGTTGCCGGCCGCCACCACGCACGCCACACCGCTGTGCTGAGCCAGCTCAGTCCGCCAGGCGTCGAAGGTCAGCAGCGGCAGGCTCTGCCGGCTCGACGTGGAGACGGTCAGGTTGAAGATGTCATAACCGTCGTCCAGCGCGACGGTCAGCTTGCTGACCGCGTCCGATTCGAGTGCGCTGCCGGCGATGTTGAACACGTTCGCGCAGTACAGCTCGATCCCGGGCGCCGCGCAGCGGGCCACCCCGGCGGCGAACGTGCCGTGCCCGGCGTACGGCCGGATGTCGTCCGGGTTGACCTTGTCCTCCGGGTCACCGGCTACCCCGTGCAGCCACGGATGGCTGTCCACGGCGCCATCCAGCAGCCCGGTGTCGGCCAGGTAGACCCGGACCCGCTCGCCGCGGCGGCCCCGGTGCGGCGCGGGTTCCGGCTCGGCGCCGCGATGGACCTCCTCCGGCTCGGTGGCCATGCACGGCACCACCGGGGGCAGCGGACCGCAGACGGTCAGCACGTGGTTCGGCGTCGCCGCGGCGACGCCCAGTCGCTGGTCGATCTCGTCCAGCGCGAGGATCACCCCGGTTGGCCGGCGCGGCGCGTCGTCCCGGTCCCCCTCCGGGTACCGGTCGTCGTCATCGTCGTCCTCGGCGAACCGGCTGCCCTGCAGCGGCAGCAGCGCCACCTCGCGGGCGACGTCCCGCACGTCCGGCGCCCAATGCTGCCCGCCGGGCGGTGCGGCGATCCGCACGACGTCGCCGAGATACTCGCGGCGAACCAGCAGGACGCCTTTCTGGTACATGAAATCCATGCCCTGGCCCGCCGGGTCAGGTTCGGTTTCGACGTATATGTTCTTGCTCCGGAAGGCTCTTTCTATGACCCGGATCTCGCTTTCCGCTACCGGATCAAGCAGCTGCCTGCGTGTTCTTGCCATCGCCTGCCTCCATACCCCTGAATTAAATATTGGACGGTGTGAATAGCGCCGATCTAGCATCGGCATCGTGGGGGGAAAGGTTGTGAAAACGGCGCCGCGGCCGGCTGAGGTGGCCGGCTTGCTGGCCCTGGTCGCGTCGCGCCCGCAGGAGGGGCTGGCCCGGGCCCGCGCCGTGCTGGCGGGCCAGCCGGGCCCGCTGGATGCGTCCATCGCGCACCACGCCGCTGGGTTCGTGCTCCGCGAGTTCGGCGATGTGGACGCGGCTATCCGGGAGCTCCGGGCCGCGCTGCGCGCCGCCCGCCGGGCACGGTCCGCGGACCGGGAGGCCGACGTGCTGGCCGCGCTGGGCATCGCGCTGGTCTATGCGGGCCAGACCCGCGCCGGGATGACCGCCTTCGATCAGGCGGCCGGGCTGGCTCGCGGCGTGAACCTGGCCCGCATCCAGCACCGCCGGGCCATCGCGCTGTGGACGCTGGGCCGCTACCCCGAGGCCCTCTCCGATCTGCGCAGCGCGATAGCGGCGCTGCGCCGGGCCGGGGACACGATCTGGGCCTGCCGCGCGCTCACCGCCCGGGCTCTGGTCTACCTGTCCCAGGGCAACACCCAGCGGGCCGAGCGGGAGCTGGCCGTGGCCGAGCGGCTGTTCGCCCGGACCAGCCAGGAACTCGAGCTGGCCTACCTGGTGCACAACCGGGCCATCGTGGCGTTCCGGTCCGGGGATCTGCCCACCGCGCTGCGCTTCCTGGACGAGGCGGCACAGCGCTACGCCACGCTGGACGTGCCGCCTCCCGACCTGCGCATCGACCGGTGCGCGGTGCTGCTGGCCGCCGGGCTGTCCCGGGACGCGCTGGCCGAGGCCGAGTCGGCGCTGGGTGAGTTCGACCGGATCCGCGGCCAGTCGACCAAGAAGGCGGAACTGCTGCTGGCCGCGGCGGGCTGTGCGCTGGCCGCCGAGCAGCCTGAGGTGGCGCTGGCCCGGGCGCAGGCCGCCCAGCTGCTGTTCCGCGCCCAGCACCGGGACTGGTGGCACGCCCACGCTGGGTTGCTGGTGCTCCGCGCCCGCTCCACCGGTGGCGCCGCCTCGGCGCCACTGCTCCGCGCGGCCAGCCAGACCGCGGCCCAGCTGGACCGGCTGGGCTCGGCCGAGGCGGCGCAGGCCCATCTGCTGGCCGGACGAGCCGCGCTCCGGCTCGGCCGCGCCGCAGCGGCCGAACACCATCTGTCCACCGCCGCCCGCGGCCGGTGGCGCGGCCCGGCCGATGTCCCGGGCCAGCGGCTGGCTGGCCGAGGCCCTGCGGGCCGAGGCGGCCGCCGAGCCGCGGCGGCTGCTGCACGCCTGCCGCAGCGGGCTGGACGTGCTGGATGCCTATCAGCTCACCCTGGGCGCGTCCGAGCTGCGGGCCCAGGCGACCGCGGCCGGTGCCGAGCTGGCCCGGCTGGCCCAGCGCCAGGCGCTGCGATCCAGGCCGGCCCGGGCGCTGCTCGGCTGGAGCGAACGCTGGCGCGCCACCGCGCTGGCCGTCCCGCCGGTCCGGCCGGCTGACGACCCGGAACTGGCTGCCGACCTGGCCGCCGCCCGCGACGTGGCCAGCCGGATCAGCCGCGCACAGGCCCGCGGGCCGTAGCACCACGGCGCTGCGGCAGCAGCAGCGCAAGCTGGAGAGCGCGGTCCGCGCCCGGGCCATCCGGGCCCCCGGGACCGGCAGCGCAGGACATCTCGGCGGCCGGCGCGATTTCGATCCGGCGATGCTGCTGGCCGCGCTGGACGGGGCCCGGCTGGTGCAGATCGTGCACATCGACGGCGCGCTGCACGTTTCGGTCTGCGGCGATGGCCGGATCCGGCAGCTGGCCGTGGGCCGGGCCGATCAGGCGGCCCGGGCCACCGAACTGGC
Source organism: uncultured Actinomycetes bacterium (assembly GCA_963717125.1). Lineage (GTDB taxonomy): Bacteria > Actinomycetota > Actinomycetes > Streptosporangiales > Streptosporangiaceae > RYN-230. The sequence goes on along the minus strand of CAVQVG010000005.1, from coordinate 133,419 downwards.
CCGGTTCGGCTTGCGGCGGCTGGCCAGCGCCCGGCCGCCGGGCGGACGCGGCGAGCGCGCTGCGCCATCCTGGCGGCGACCGGCCGCCAGCTCCAGGACTCGCTGCTCGGTCCGGCCGCCGGCTCGCCTCGGCGATGGCCCGGTGGTCATCGTCCCACCGGGCAGGCTGCATTCCATCCCGTGGGCGCTGCTGCCCTGCGCTGCGGGACCGCGTGGTCAGCGTCGCCCCCTCGGCGCGTGCCTGGCTGCGCGCCCGGGCCGCGGTGCCGCCCGCCCGGCGGCGCGTCGTGCTGGCCCGCGGTCCCGGCCTGGCCACCGATGGCGCCGAGGTGCCCGCGCTAGCGCCGATGTATGACGGACGTCACGGTTCTGGGCGGCGCCGCTGCCGGCGCGCCCGCCGCCACCAGCCAGCGGGTGCTGGCCGCCGTCGACGGGGCGTGGCTGGCACATATCGCCGCGCACGGCAGCTTCCGCGCCGACAGCCCGCTGTTCTCCTCGTTGCGGCATGCACGACGGCCCGCTCACCGTCTACGACTTCGAGCAGCTGCGGCGCGCTCCGTATCGGATGGTGCTGCCCAGCTGCGACTCCGGCGTCGTCGCGCCCGGCCGGGCGCGGACGAATTGCTCGGCCTGGTCAGCAGCATGCTGCCGCTGGGCACAGCGGGCGTGGTGGCCAGCGTCGCCCCGCTCAATGACCAGGCCTCGGTGCCGCTGATGCTGGATCTGCACCGGCGGCTCAGCTCCGGTGCGACGCTTGGCGGAGTCCCTCTTGCGGGGTCCGCCGCCGGGTCAACGATGATCCCGTCCTCCTCGCGGCCGCCTGGTCCCTCGTGGCACTAGGCGCGGGCTAATGGCGTTCTGCCCCGGATGGAGTCAACCGGAGCGGTCGTGATACAGCCAGGCGGTAAAACCCAGCAAAAATCACCCGCGAATCTCACCCGGGCATGTATCAGCCCGGGCGGCCGGCCTCCGCCTCAGTGAAACGCCACGCATCAGCCCGGCCAGGTGCCGCGCGGGGCAGGCACCTGGCCGCCTCCCTGCCTGCCGGAAGGCACGCCTTATGGAGACTGCGCCTGGCCTAGCCCGGGGCCGTAGAATGCAGGGCAGCTGCCGGCCGCCCGGGGGGACGCGGCCTGCGCGGCGAGAGGACGGGACCGCGATGCGCGACGACTCCCCTGTCGCCAGGCTGGTGACCCAGGCCAGGGACGGGGACAAGTTCGCCTGGGACGCCATCGTCGACCGGTACGCGCCGCTGATCTGGTCCATCTGCCGCCGCTACCAGCTGGACCGGTGCGACGCGGACGACGTGGCCCAGAGCGTGTGGCTGCGGCTGGTGGACCAGCTGGCGTTCATCCGGGAACCGGCTGCGCTGCCGGGGTGGATCGCCACCACCACCCGGCGGGAGTGCGGGCGGGTGGTGACCGCGGCCCGGCGCCGGGAGGTGCTCGGCTCCGGGCTGGACGCCGAGGACATCCCGGACGATCACCCGGAGGCAGCCGAGGCCGAGGTGCTCATGGCCGAGCGCAACGCCGCGCTGCGCGAGGCGTTCGGCGCGCTGCCGCCCCGCTGCCAGCGGCTGCTCGCCCTGCTCATCGCCGATCCGCCGGTGCCCTACGCTGACATCAGCGCGGAGCTGGGCATCGCGGTCGGCAGCATCGGGCCGAGCCGGGCCCGCTGCCTGGACCGGGTGCGCCGCCACCCGGCGGTGGCCGCCCTGATCAACGCGGACCCCGCGGATGGAGGTGACACCCTTGAGCAGCCAGTGGGCCGATGACGATGACCGGCTACTAGCCGCGCTGGGCGACGCGGTCCGCGCCGCCCGCGACGTGCCGGCCAGCTTCGTCGAGGCGGGCCAGGCCGCCTACACCTGGCACGGCGTCGACGCCGAGCTGGCCGCGCTTACGTTCGATTCGGCGGCCGAGCCGGCCGCCGCCGTCCCGGCCATCCGGTCGGCCGAGGCGAGCCCGCGCTTCCTGACGTTCACCACCGCGGACCTCACCATCGAGCTGGAGGTCGGGCCGGACGCGATCGTCGGCCAGATCGTGCCGCCGCAGGCCGGCCACGCCGACGCCTGCCCGGTCAGCGGGCCCGCGTCCAGCACCGAGATCGATGAGATCGGCTGTTTCGTGATCCGCCCGCTGCCCGACTCGCCGTTCCGGCTGCATTGCCATGCGAGTTCCGGGATCAGCGCGCTGACCACGTGGATCTCGCTGTAAGGCAAGGCCAGCGGGCAGGCCGGGGCGTTCAGCAGGAGAAGGCTAGAGCACCGTGGTCAAAGCACCGTGGTTCAAAGCACCGTGGTTCAAAGCACCGTGGGCGGCCAGAGGTTGTGCTGGGCGGCGATCGGGTCGCCCGGCCATTCGTGCATGTCGCCCAGATTGTCCCGGGCCGGGTACTTCGCCGCGGCCGGGCCGTCCGCGAACGCGTGCAGGATGTTGCTGGTGACCTGGCGGGTGAACTCGGACGCCCGCTTGTCCAGGCCGAACAGCCGCAGGTCGTTGGAGCAGGCCACCCAGCGCATGGTGCCGGTGTTGAGCACCCCGGCGCCGCTGTGGTGGGTGTAGTAGGCCGAGTCCGAGTAGCTGTTCACGCCGCGGCACTGCAGCGGTGAGTGGGCCAGCACCTCGATCGGCCGCTGCACCGGGTAGACCGGGTTGACCCGGTCGTATTCGATGCCGACCAGCCCGGTGAACTTGGTGCCCTTCTTGACCCCGGTCCCGGCGAACAGCCACGAGTCCGGCTCGGCGATCACGTAGGGGGCGCTGGTCGGGTTCGACTCGTACAGCGTGCCGGTCAGCGACGACTCCGGGTCCGGGTTGGGCGGCTCCCGCCAGTCGCTGGTGACCAGCGCGCTGTCCTTGCCGTACATCGGGTCCTGCAGGTAGCTGGTCTTGTAGCAGATGACCAGCCGCCGCGCGCCGAGCCGGGTGCTCGCCATCCGGGTCCGCCGGAACATCGTGTTCGCGCCCATGAACGCGATGTTCATCCCGGCGTTCCGGGCCGCGGTCACGTTGGCCCGCTCCGGCGGGGTCCAGTACTCGTCGTGACCCGCGGTGATCAGCGCGCTGGCCCCGTCCAGCAGGTGCGGGTCGGCGTCGATCTCCATGCTGGTCACGTACGCCAGCGGCAGCCCCATCCGCTCGGCCAGTTCGATGGTCTTCCGCTCGTGGTAGAGGAACATGTACGCGCCGTTGGCGTCGTACGGCCGGTCCAGGCTGACTGCGTAGGACCGGTTGCCGTAGTCCGCGGTCCCGCCGGGCCCGTTATACAGGTCGTAGCCACCCCAGGTGTTGTACGCCTGCCAGGTCTCCACCCCGTTCTTGATTACGATCTTGCCCTTGGTGCTGGCGGACCGGACGGTGACCGGCACGTAGCGCTGGGCCCCGGTTTCCGCGTCCAGCCGGAGCAGGTAGGAGCCGGCCGGCCAGTCATCGGTGGGCACGGTGAGGGACGGTCCCCAGACGGCTTCGATCGTCCGGGTCGGCTCGATCATGGTCGCGGCCCGCTGCCGGTGCCCCTTGACCGGCGCCGACTTCCACAGCCGGCGGGCCCGGTCGCCGTTGTACCAGCCCATCCGGAACGCGCTCACGGTGAACGAGCGGGCCGTGGTCGAGACGTAGAGCGTGATCGGCTCGCCGGGCAGCACGCTGGCCTGACCGGCGTAGCCCACGATGGCCATCGGCGCGCCGAGGTGCCTGATCTCCCAGTGCGGGTCGCCGGCCAGGGAATTCTCACCGGCCGCCTGGTGGCTGGCGTGGTGCGCGGCGGTGTGCTTGCTGTCGCTGGAGCCGGCTGTCGTGGCGTCCGCTGAGCAGCCCGCCGCCAGGCCCGCGGCGCCCGCCGCGGTCAGGCCCAGGAAGACCCGCCGCGAATAGTCCGAGCCGGATTCCATAGTGCCCATCATGGCCCCGCGGACTGGGTCCCGCCGGGCCGGGCGGCGATGTCGTGTAACTCATGTCAATTCTTTACCGGCCCGAAACTGGCCTGCCGGGCCGGTGCAGGGTGCACAATCCGGACATGCTCCCAGGCGCCACCGATTCCGCTGATGACCCGCTCGAGCAGGACGCCCCCGACCATTACGCCGATGATCCGGCCATCCCGGCCTGGTTCCTGGCCGAGGGCGACCGGGCCAACCGGGCCACCGACCTGCGCGCGTTCACCATCGGCAACCTGGTCCAGCCGCTGATCGACGGGCGGGAGTATTTCGCCCGGCTGTGCGCGGAGATCCAGGCGGCCGGGCCCGGCGACCAGATCTACTTCCTGGACTTCCGCGGCGACATGGACGAACGGCTGGACGGCCCGGACACCGAGGCCAGCGACGTGCTGGGCGACGCGGCCCGCCGCGGGGCGGGCGTGTTCGGCCTGCTGTGGCGGTCGCAGCCGCGGGCGGTCCGGCAGTCCGAGGAGGCCAACGCGGACTTCGTCCGGCGGATCGACGAAGACGGCGGCCAGGTCCTGCTGGACGCCCGGACCCGGCGCGGCGGCAGCCATCACCAGAAGCTGGTCGTGCTGCGCCATCCGGCCGCCCCGGGGCAGGACGCGGCGTTCGTCGGCGGCATCGACCTGGGGCACAGCCGCAACGACGACGCGGCGCACGAGGGCGATCCGCAGGTGATGGAGTTCCCGGCCCAGTACGGCCCGCGGCCGCCCTGGCACGACATCCAGGCCGAGGTGCGCGGGCCCGCCGTGCACGACCTGGAGCACACGTTCCGCGAGCGCTGGTACGGCAGCAGCGTGCTGGACCTGCCCAGCCCGGTCCGCCAGCTCTACGACCGCGCCTACCACATGGGCGCGACGACCAGCCGGCCGCTGCCGGACCCGGTGCCGGACGAGGGCACCCGGCGCGGGCCGCACGCGGTGCAGGTGCTGCGCACCTACCCGGCCCGGCTGCGCCGCTACCCGTTCGCCCCGCTCGGCGAGCGGAGCATCGCGCACGCCTACCGGAAGGCGTTCGGCCGGGCGCGCTGCCTGGTGTACCTGGAAGACCAGTACCTGTGGTCCCGCCCGGTTCACCGGCTGATCGCGGCGGCGTTGCGAGCCAACCCCGCGCTGCACGTCATCGCGGTGGTGCCGCGGTTCCCGGACAGTGACGGCCCGGTGACCAGCTGGCCCGGGCAGCTGGCCCGGTACGACGCGGTGCGCGCCTGCCAGGCCGCGGGCGGCTCGCGCTTCACCGTGTACGACCTGGAGAACCACCACGGCACCCCGGTGTACGTGCACGCCAAGGTCGTGATCGTGGACGACGTGTGGGCCATGATCGGCTCGGACAACCTGAACCGGCGGTCGTGGAGCCACGACAGCGAGCTGTCCATCGGCGTGCTCGATCACACCCGCGACAGCCGGGCGCCGGCGGACCCGGCCGGGCTGGGCGACGGCGCCCGGACCTTCGCCCGCGACCTGCGGCTGCGGCTGTGGCGCGAGCACCTGGACCGGGCTGAGGATGACGTTGCTGATCTGCTGGACCCGGCGCGGGCGTTCGCCGCGTTCCGCGCCCAGGCCGAGCGGCTGGCCATCTGGCACGCGGCCGGGCAGCCCGGGACGCGGCCGCCCGGGCGGCTGCTGCCGCATCAGGTGTCCGCGCCCAGCCGCTGGCAGCGGTTGTGGGCCACGCCGCTGTACCGGGTCCTGTACGACCCCGACGGCCGCCCGTGGCGGGACCGGTTGCGCGGCCGCCTGTGATCCGCTCGCGGTCCGCGGGGCGCAGCCAGACCGTGGCTGGATGGGCTCGCTGGCGGCGGCGGCAGGGCAAGGTAGCGAGAACGTGGCCAACCGGCCGGCTGGTTCGGGCGTCTGTCCAAGTACCGGGCCAGAAACCAGGCGGACGGATGGTGGGCAATGGGCAGTAGCGCGTCAGCGAAACCGAAGAGATCCAGCGGGCGGGCCGCCACCGCGGCCCTGGTGGGCACCGCGCTGGCTACAGCCAGCATCGGCCTGGCCGCGCTGATCACCCCGGCGGCGGCGGGAGTGACCTCGCCGGGCCGTGGTACCCGGGCGGACGGAGCGGCCGCCAGCCGGCCGGCGGCGGCGGCGTCGATCGCGGTGAGCTGCATCTCGGCCGCGCACCCCAGGCTCGCGGCCCGGATGGCCACCGACATCCGGAACGCGCTGCGCGGCCGGGTTTCCACGGTGGCGCTCCGGGTGGAGGATCGCAGCAAGCAGCTGACCTGCTCGCTGAACACCCGGATGCATTTCGACTCGGCCAGCGTGGTCAAGGTGATCATCCTGGGCACCCTGCTCAGGATGGCCGAAACACAGCACCGCCAGCTGACCAGGAACGAGGTCGCGCTGGCCACCGCGATGATCACCGAATCGGATAACAACGCGGCGTCCGCGCTGTGGGCGGAGGTCGGTCATGGCCGGCTGCAGTACTTCCTGAACCGGGTCAACATGGGCGAAACCCAGCTGGGCCCCGACGGCTACTGGGGCCTGACCCTGATCACCGCGCACGACGAAGCGCTGCTGCTGAACGCGCTCATGTACCCGAACACCGTGCTGACCCCGGCGTCCCGGGCCTTCGAGCTCAACCTGATGGCCCGGGTCATCCCAGCCCAGCGCTGGGGAGTGCCCGCGGGCGCCCCGGCCGACCTGACCGTGCACGTGAAGAACGGCTGGCTGCCGCTGGCCACGCACGGCTGGCGGATCCACAGCATCGGCTGCTTCACCGGTCATCACCGCGGCTACAGCATCGTGGTGCTGACCGAGGACAACCCGACCATGCAGTACGGGATCACCACCATCCAGAACGCCGCCGAGGTGATTCACCGGCAGCTGAACCCGCCCGGCACCGCGCTCACCCCGCCGGTCAGGCCGGCGCCGTCCTGGGGCACGCCGGACGAGCAGATCCCGGCCACGCTCGGCGGCCGGTAGGCCGCGGCCGGAGGACGCCCGGAGGAGGCACCAGAGGAGGCACCGGAGGACGCACCGGAAATTTCGTTCGGCCCGGGAACCGTTACGGCGGTCCGGCACGTCTAAGGGGTGCCTCTTCCCACCTGGGGCGCATGGTGAATGGTCGCCCGCATGGCCCGGTGAGCAGCGCACAGTCGCCGGGCTGTGCGGGCGACGCCGTGCCTGGCCCCGGCTCAGTCGATCCGGCGCAGGCCGGTACGGTGCCGCTCGGCCAGGTCCAGGTAGGACTGCACCGCGTCCTTGATCCAGGCCTGCTGGCGCAGCCCGGCCTCCGTCCTGATGACGGCGGGGACCCCCACGGCCAGCGCGCCCGCCGGAACGGTCATGTCCTCCCGGACCAGCGCGGCCGCGGCCACGACCGCGCCGCTGCAGACCCGGGCCCGGTTCAGCACCAGCGACCCCGAGCCGATCAGGCAGCCTTCCTCGACCACGCACCCTTCCAGGTGCGCCTGGTGCCCCACGACGCAGTCCGCCCCGATGATGGTCGGCCACTGCTCGGTGGTGTGCACCACGGTGCCGTCCTGGACCGACGTGCGCTCGCCCACCCTGATCAGCCCATGGTCCCCGCGCAGCACCGCGCCGGGCCACACCGACGCGCCCGCGCCCAGCTCCACCGCCCCGATCACCACCGCATCCGGGTGCACATAGGCCTGCGGGTCGATGGATGGCGCGGCGTAGTCGAGCGCGTAGATCGGCACAGCATCACTCCTATCTGGGGTGATACCAGGATGACACGGACAAGGACGCCCACGCTGGACTGAGTGGTGGCATCAGCGCCGGGCCAGCCCGCGGTACACCTGACGCGCGTGCCCGCCCAGGATCCCGGCCACCGTCTCGTCCGGCAGGCCCAGCGCGGCCACCGCCCGGGCGTTGCTGGCGATGCCGGGCACGCCGGGCCAGTCCGTGCCGAAGATGAACTTGCCGCCGAGCCGGCCCAGGCTGAACCGTGCGTAGTAGTCGGGCAGCCGCCGTGGCGGCAGCCCGGACAGCTCGATCCAGACGTTCTCGTAGAGCAGCGCCAGCGATGCGGCCGCCTCGTACCACCAGCCCCGGCCGCCGTGCGCGAGCACCAGGGTCAGCCCGGGGAAGTCCCGCAGCACCGGGCTGAGCAGCGCCGGGTCGGCCATGGCATTGTCCGAGCCGGGGAAGGAACTCGTGCCGCAGTGCACCACCACTGGCACGCCTTCCTGCTCGCACAGCTGGTAGGCCGGGTACAACGCGGGGTCGGCGGCGCTGAACCCGCCGTGCACCGGATGGATCTTGAGCCCGGCCGCGCCCAGGTCGAGCTGGCGGGCGAGTTCCGCCGCCACCGGGTAGTGCAGATGCGGGTTGATGTTGGCCAGGAAGGCGAACCGGTCCGGGTTGTACTTGATCACCGGCAGCAGATCCTCGACCGGCTGGATCCCGGTCACCTTCGGGCTGTACTCGCAGAGCAGGATCGCGTGATCCACTCCCTCGGCCGCCATCAGGTCATCGAGCGCGGCGGGCGCCACGGCGCCGTCCTCGGTGTACGCGGCGGTCCAGCCGGGCTGGCCGAACTGCTCGGCCCAGGCCCGCCAGGCGGGCTTCAGGGTGGGCAGCCGCGCCGCGTGCACGTGCGCATCGATCAGCAGCCGCCCGTCGAGCATGTGCCCCTCCCTGCCAGCGCGTCCCGGTCACCCGGCCGGATGCTCCGCCCAGTATCGGCGTTCTCTGCCCGTTCCCGCGGTTTTCCACCGGGTTTCCGGATGGTACTAAGAAGGAAACAGGCGGGCGGGTGGTGCGCATGTCGGACGCTGACACCGGAGCGCGGCTGGGGCCGGACGCGGCCGCGGCCCTGGGGCCAGAGGGCGATCTGGTGGCCGAACTCGACATGGCGGGCTTCGCCGGGTCGATGCTGGCCGTGCTCAACCGGGCCATGGAGCACCCGATCCAGGTCGGCGCGGCCAGCCTCCGGCTGGGCGCAGCCATGACGCGGATCGCCCGGTTCACCCTGGCCCGGGCGGCCGGGGCGGCGGCCGAGCCGCCCATCGCCACCGGCCGCGACAAGCGGTTCACCGACCCGGCCTGGACGGACAACCCAGGCTTCGCCGCGTTGCTCCAGTACTACCTGGCTACCCGGCAATACTCCGATCAGGTGCTCGAACTGGGCCGCGGCGACCGGGTCACCGACGCCAAGGCCGGGCTGGCGGCCAGCTTCCTGTTCGACGCGCTCAGCCCGACCAACTTCCTGCTTACCAACCCGGCCGCGCTGAAGCGGGCGTTCGACACCGGCGGTGGGAGCCTGCTGGCGGGCACCCGCAACTTCCTCGGTGACCTGGCGCACAACCAGGGGCGGCCCAGCCAGGTGGAGCGCGGCGCGTTCACCGTAGGCGAGAATCTGGCCGTCACGCCGGGCAAGGTGGTGTTCGCCAACCACCTGATGGAACTGATCCAGTACCGCCCGCAGACCGAGACGGTGCACGCGATCCCGATGCTGGCGAGCCCGCCGTGGATCAACAAGTACTACATCATGGATCTGTCGCCGGGCCGCAGCTTCATCGAGTGGGCGGTGCAGCACGGGCACACGGTGTTCGCCATCTCCTACCGCAACCCGGACGCCGGGATGAGCGACGTCACCCTGGCCGATTACCTGATCGGCGGCCCGAAGACCGCGATGGACGTGATCTCGGACGTCACCGGAGCAGGCAAGATCAACATTGCCGGCCTGTGCCTGGGCGGCGCGCTGACCGCGATGCTGGTGGCCTACCTGGCTAAGACCGGCGACGACCGGGTCAATTCGGTCACGCTGCTCAACACCATGCTCGACTACAGCGAGCCCGGTGTGCTCGGCGCGTTCACCGACGAGACCACGGTCGCCCGGCTGGAGCGGCAGATGCGCAAGCGCGGCTACCTGGACGGGGCGCAGATGTCCGGCACGTTCGACCTGCTCCGGGCGAACGACCTGATCTTCAGCTACGTGGCGTCGAACTGGCTGATGGGCAAGCGGCCGCCTGCGTTCGACATCCTGGCCTGGAACAGCGACAACACCCGGATGCCCGCGGCCATGCACTCGTTCTACCTGCGCTCCTTGTACCTGCGCAACGAGCTGGCCGTGGGTGACCTCGAGCTGGCCGGGCAGCGGCTGTCGCTGGGGGACATCAGGACCGACAGCTACCTGGTGGGCGCGGTCAACGACCACATCGTGCCGTGGCAGGCCTCCTACCAGGCGACCCGGCTGCTCGGTGGCCCGGTGCGGTACGTGCTGACCAGCGGCGGGCACGTCGCGGGCATCGTCAACCCGCCCGGCCCGAAGGCGTGGTACCTGACCGGCCCGGAGGGCGTGGTCAGCGCGGCCGAGTGGCGCGGCGCGGCCGAGCGGCAGGACGGCTCGTGGTGGGCGGACTGGGCCGAGTGGGCCGGGCCGCGGGCCGGCCCACTGGTCCCGCCGCCGGCCATGGGCAGCCGGCGCTATCCCCCGCTGGCCAACGCGCCCGGCAGCTACGTGCTGGGCTGACGGCCGCGGTTCCGCCGGAAGCTCGCTTGCTTGACAAATCATCCATCTTGCGTAGTATAGTAAGCACATCGAGACGAACTTTGAGGAGAACACGATGGCTATGACTACCCAGGAAGTCCAGGGCGAGATCCTGGACGCGGTCCGCAAGGGCCAGGACGCCCTGGTGGACGCGATCAAGCAGTGGGCCGAGACGGTCCAGACGATCACTCCGTCCATCCCGGTCCCCAGCCTGCCCTACACCGACAAGCTGCCCAAGCCGGAGGAGCTCGTGGCGAGCGCCTACGACTTCGCCGAGCAGCTGCTGGCCAGCCAGCGCACGTTCGCCGAGAACGTGCTCCAGGCGGCCAAGCCGGCCGCACCCGCCAAGAACGGCAGCACCGGCAGCACCGGCAGCAAGTCCGCCGCCGCCGCCAAGTAACCGGGCAAACAATCAGCGCGGTGCGTTGTGCCCCATCCGCGGGCATAATGCACCGCGCTGATGCAATGGGGGCCGATGCGTACTATAGTTAGCAGCGTTGGCGTGCTTCGTGCTTCGTTATCGAGAGGGGGGGCCGGTGCCAGAGCCGTGGGACACCCAGCTGAAAGCCCTGGGGGCGTTCATCCGCACCCAGCGCAAGATGGCCAACCTCTCGCTGCGCCAGCTCGCCGACATGACCAGCCTGTCCAACCCGTATCTGAGCCAGATCGAGCGCGGGCTGCACCAGCCGTCGGTCCGGGTGCTCAAGCTGATCTCCGACGCCCTCGACGTGTCGGGAGAAACCCTGCTCGCCCAGGCTGGCCTGCTGGACCCAGACCGCGGCACGGGGCCCGCCGCCGGGGGCGCCTCCGGCGGCGCACCGGCCCGCGACGCCGAGAGTGCTATCCGTGCTGATCAGCGGCTCACCGATGACCAGAAGAGCGCACTGATCACCGTCTACCGGAGTATGCTTCGCTCCGAATAGGATGCTCTGGCGCTGTTCGCCCTGGACCCCGGCGGCGGCCAGGCAGCCTCCTGGGCCCTGTCCCGCGTGGGCCCTCAGCGTAACCAAGAAGTTACCGGTATCTTGCCCTGCGGCATGTGCTGGGAACTGGTCTTGCCTATAATTCCTACATGGTTACAGGGGAATATCGCTTGCCCATGTTGCTGCCACGCCCGGAACTGTCGGAACTTGCCGTCGCGCCACCGAACGCCGGTGCTGGCTACTGGGCCGGCGCCCCCAGTGCCGTACTGGGCGATGACGGCGTCTACCTTGCCTACCGGATGCGCCGCCCGGTCGGCCGTGGCCGCGGCTACGGCGTCACCGTGGCCCGCTCCCCGGATGGCGTGCATTTCGAGCCGCTGCTGACCATCGGCCGGGAACTGGTCGACACCGAATCACTGGAACGCCCCTCGCTGGTGCGCACCGAGTCGGGCACCTGGCGGCTGTACCTGAGCTGCGCCACGCCGGGTACCAAGCACTGGCGGGTGGAACTGGTGGAGGCCGCGCACCCGGCCGAGTTCGACCCGCTGACCAGCCAGGTCGTGCTGCCCGGGGACGCCAAGACCGGCGTCAAGGACCCGGTGATCGTGCACCGGGACGGGATCTGGCAGCTGTGGGCGTCCTGCCACCCGCTGGCCGACCCGAACGAGGCCGACCAGATGGTCACCGACTACGCCACCAGCCATGATGGCAAGGAGTGGACCTGGCACGGCACCGCGCTGAACGGCCGGCCCGGCTACTGGGACTCGCGTGGCACCCGGGTCACCGCGGTGCTGCACACCGGCGGCTCGATCGTCGCCTACTACGACGGGCGGGCCAGCGCCGCGGAGAACTATGAGGAGCGGACCGGCGTCGCGACCGGGACCGAGCCGACCGCGCTCGTCCCGTCCGGGGACGCGCCGCTGGCCGAGTCGCCCTACGGCGGCGGGGGCCTGCGCTACCTGGACATCCTCCCGCTCGGCGACGGCAGCTACCGGCTGTACTACGAGATGAGCCGGCCGGACGGCTCACACCAACTGCGGACGGAGCTGCGCACCGACGCCGACTGACGCAGCTCAGACCCGGGGCTGGCCGTTGCGCGCCTGCCGCTGGCCGGCCGGCCGGTCGCCGACCAGGCCACCGGACCGCTCCCGCGGCTGCAGCCAGTGGCCGAAGTCGGTCTCGGTGATCTTCTCCAGCAGCCGGATGTCGGACTCGAAGTAGGGCAGCAGCGCCTGGCGCTGCTCCCAGGTCAGCGGCTGCCGCGGCCGGGCGCCGCGCTGCAGCATCCGCTCCAGCGGCGCGGTGATCGCGGTGCCGCTGGTGCCGGGCAGATGCCGGCTGGTGGCCGCGGCCCCGCGCAGTAGCTGGGACATCAGCCGGTGGCCCACCGACTCGTCGGGGTGCGCGGTCACGTTCTCCCTGGGCACCTCGGCGATGACGCCCCGCGGCACGCCGAGGAAGCGGCAGATCTCGTCCAGCGTCTCGGCCGGCTCGTCCACGAGCTGCCGGTAGCGGAGCACCAGCACCTGGTCGCGCTTGAACGTCAGGTACAGGTGCTCGAGCTGCTCGCCGTAGCGGCCCAGCCGGGTGTAGTGCCAGAAATCCGCCCAGCCCGCGGCGATCCGGCGGTCCTCCTCCGCGCAGGCCTGGACGAAGTCACCCACCGGATCCAGGCCCGCCGACCACAGATGGGCCCAGTTGGAGTGCGCCCGCTCGACCGGGTCGCGCAAAATCGCGATCATTTTGACGTCCGGGATCAGCTCCCGGATCCGCCGCTGCGCGGCCCGGTCGTACAGGTAGAACGGGGTGGACTCGCCGCGCAGCTGGCCGGCCGTAGCCGCGGCGAACAGCGCTTCGTAGTCCGCCCGCCGCCACACGTGCTCGCGCCACGTGGTCACGTCGCCCGGGCCACCACCCTTGGCCGGCGGCGGCCCATCGGTCAGGAAGAACTTCGGCTCCTTGACCGGCGACAGGTACAGCGCCGGATGCCTGGCCAGCGCGGCGTGCAGCGCCGTGGTCCCGGCCTTGGGAGCGCCGATGACCAGGAAGTCAGGCAGCGGCATGGTGGCCTCCTTCGGGGCTGTGCGCGGGGGCGCACGGAGGACGGAGATGCCCACGTAATGGCAGAATTATCTCGATCAATTTTGTAGGATATTTCACACAAAGAACGAGGTCAATGCCCTCAGGCAGGCTGGCCACGCCGCCAGCCGCCGGCGCCTCCCGGCCCCATTGCGCGGGGAGCACACTCGGACCAATCTTCCCCACGGTGCTCGGCTCACACCCCAACCCGCGGACATTGTGACCAGCCCCTCATTCAGCCCGGCGGGCCGGATGGCCGGCCGGTCCCCATTGACAGCCGCCGGGCCGGTGCGCTGGGGTGCGTAGTGTGAACCGCGGTTCGCTTTGTGCGCGGACGCGGGTATAGCTCAGGACTGTCACTCGACGAAGAGGTGCAGCAGATGAATGCCTGGGACGCGACTACCTACGAGGGCAAAGACACGATCCTGCGGGTCGTCCGGGACGAGGCGGACCGCTTCATCGACCTGGCCAGCCGGCCGGGCGCCTGGGAGGCGCCCACCGCCTGCGAGAACTGGTCCGTGGCCGACGTGGTCGGCCACCTGGTGGACACGACCGAGGGCTACTTCGAGGCGTTCGAGACCGCGCGGGCCGGTGGCGACGCCAGCGCCTACGGCCTGACCGGGATGCACGAGCGGGCCGGCGAGCAGGCCACCCGGTTCCGTGACCTGTCCCAGCCGGAGATGCTCGGCCGGCTGCGCACCGACCTGGACAAGCTGATCGGCATCCTGCAGCCGATGGGCCCGGACGAGTGGACCGGGTTCATGGTCCCGCACTTCTACATGGGGCCGGTGCCCGCGTTCTTCTACGCGGCCGGGCAGCTGATGGACTACGCCGTGCACTCCTGGGACATCCGGCAGGGCACCGGGCGCGCGCACGGGCTGTCCGGGGACGCCGCGGACCTGCTGGTGCCGTTCATGTTCGTGCTCTGGCAGTCCACCATCCGCCAGGACGCGGACCTCACCCCGTTCCGCCTCGGCGTCACGGTGACCGGCCGGAACGCCGGCGCGTACCGGATCGACGTATCGGACCAGGGGATGAGTTACGCGCCCGGCGACGTGAGCGACCTGCCGGCGGTCCTCGACTTCGACCCGGGCAGCCTGGTGCTGACCACGTTCGGCCGGAGCAACGCCGGCACGGTGCGCGGCGATCAGGACATCGCGGACCGCTACCTAAACCTCTTCTTCCGCATCTGAACGCCAGTACGGGGCCGGGCGGCCTGACCTCGCCGCCCGGGACACCGGGCTGGGCAACCGCGCGAGCGCGGGCGTGGGCCGCCCGCGCTCGGCTCAGCGCTGCGCGGCCGACTCCGCGTCCCACTCCCCCGGTGGGTGCCCGCGGGGCAGCCGGTGCTTGGCCACCCGGGCCGTCGGGGTACGCGGCAGCTCGCTGATCAGCTGCCAGTAGCGCGGCACCTTGAACGCGGCCAGCCGCTCGGCGGTGAACGCACGCAGCTCGGCGACATCGGGCGCCCGGCCGGGCACCGGCACCACGAACGCCTTCACCTCTTCCTCGGACAGCTCGGACGGCACCCCGACCACGGCGCACTCCAGCACGTCCGGGTGCTCGTCCAGGACCTCCTCGACCTCGGCCGGCGAGAGGTTCTCACCGCGGCGGCGGAGCACCTCCTTCTTCCGGGCCACGAACGTGTAGGTGCCACCCGGATCCACGGTGACCAGGTCGCCGGTGTGCAGCCAGCCGTCACCGGTGAAGGCCAGCTCGGTCTCGGCCGGCATCCCCCAGTAGCCCCGGGTCAGCACCGGGTTGCGCAGCAGCAGCTCGCCGGTGCCGCCCGGGCCGACCTCCGCGCCGGCGTCGTCCACCACCCGGGCGTGGTTGATCACGCCCAGCGCCGGGTGCTGGCGCACGGTGCCCAGCGTGCCGAACGGCCGGCTGCCGTGCGGCCAGATCAGCCCGTACGGGCTCTCCGACATCGCGTACCCCACCACGATCCGCAGCCCGAACCGGCGTTCCATCTCCTCCTGGCGGTCCCGGGCCGGGGCCGGGCCGGTGTAGCAGAGCCGCAGCGGCGTGTCCGCGTCGCCGGGCCGGGGCGGCTGGCGCATCAGGATCTCCAGCATCGCCCCGATCGCGTTGAACTCGGTCGCGCCGTGCCGGCGGGCCGCGTCCAGGAACCCGCTGGCCGAGAACCGGGGCAGCAGGATCAGGCCCGCCCCGCAGGCCAGCGAGCCCATCATCGAGTAGGCCGGGGCGTTGATGTGAAACAGCGGCAGCGACGTCATCAGCCGGTCCGCCGCGGTCAGCCCCATCCAGTACGGGAAACCCTCGCCGGCCAGCACGTACGCCCGGTGCGTCTGCATGACCAGCTTGGACCGGCCGGTGGTGCCCGAGGTCGGGATGAGCACGGCCAGGTCGTCGGCCGTGACCGGGCTGGCGGGCAGCGGGCGGGGCGGGCCGCCGCCGTTCGCCCAGTCGCCGGCCAGCTCGGCCGCGTCCAGCCCGCCGAGCGGCGGCAGACCGCTGATCTCCGCCTGGCTGACCAGCGCGGCCAGCCCCTCGTCGGTGATGAGCGCGCGCGGCTGGGTCTGCCGGGCCAGCCCGGCCAGCTCGGCCGGCGCGCTGCGCGGGTTGACCGACACCACGACCGCCCCCAGCGCGGTCAGCGCCAGCCAGCAGATCAGGTACTCCGGGGTGGTCCGCGCGGTCACCATGACCAGGTCGCCGTGGCTGACCCCGGCGTCGCGCAGGCTGTCGGCCGCCGCGGCGACCCGGTTCAGCGCCCCGGCGAAGCTGAGCGTGCCCGCGTCGCTGCGCACCCAGATGCCGTCCGGGTCGCGGGCGGCGGCGTCGGCCAGCACCTGCGGGATGGTCCGGGCCGGCGGCAGGTCAGCGGGCGCGGTCAGGATGACCTCCCGGCCAGGTGTTCCGCCACCGTGACCCGGCCGGCCCGGCCGCTCGCGCCGGCCACGCAGATTCGCTTCGCCATCCCGTCAGGATGCCACGCCCGCCCCGGGCGGCCGCGATCAGGACGGAACTCTCCTTACGGCACTCCACTTGTCAGGCAGGCACGGGGCTTGTCAGGCAGGCACGGGCGGGCGGGCCGGCGACGTCTCCTGGGCCGGCCTGGCGTTGCTCTTCGGCAGGGGGTACGGGATGCCCACGTCGAGGCTGCCGGCCAGCGCGTTGAGCACCGCCTGCTCGGCCACCGACGTCTCACCGAGCGAGGTAGCGGGCAGCGCGGGCACCGTCGTGTCCGGCGGCTGGGACAGGGCCAGCGCGCTGGTCAGGTCGCCGGTGGCGGCGCGCCGCCAGGCGGACAGGTTGGGCACGGGGACGCCGAACCGGGTTTCCACGAAACGCAGCAGCGAGGTGTGGTCGAACACGTCCGAGCAGCGGTAGCCGCCCCGGCTGAACGGCGAGATGACCAGGGCCGGGGTGCGGAAGCCGAGGCCGACCGGCCCGGCGATGCCGTCCGCCGCGGCGGGCAGCGTGCCGGTCAGGTACTCCCCGGCGGTGCCGGCCGGCGGGGTGACCGGCGGCACGTGGTCGAAGAAGCCGCCGTTCTCGTCGTACACCACGAACAGCACGGTGCTGGCCCACACGTCCGGGTTGGACACCAGGGTGCGCAGCACCTCCTGGACCAGGTACTCGCCGTACTCCGGCGGCGCGGCCGGGTGCTCGCACTCAGCCAGCGGCGGCATGATCCAGGACACCGCGGGCAGCGTGCCCGCGGCGATGTCGCTGGCGAACGTGCCCGGGTAGGTCGGGGTCAGCGCCCGGCTGATCAGTTCCACCCCGGTCACCGACAGCGGGTCGTTGTACGCCTTGAAGTACGGCAGCGGGCTGAGCGCGACCAGGCCGAGCGGGTCGTTGTACACCTTCCAGCTCACCCCGGCGGCGAGCAGCCGCTCCGGCATGGTCGGCCAGCTCAGCTTGCCGTACTCGGCCAGCCGGTCGGTGAAGGTCTGCACCACCGGGCCACCCCGCGCCCCGGCCGGGTCGATCGAGGCGGACATGGCCATCAGCCGGTTCGGGTCCGTCGGGCCGAGCACCGAGCAGAAGTACTGGTCGCAGACCGTGAACGCATCCGCCAGCGCGTAATAGAACGCCAGGTCGGCGCGGGTGTAGTAGCCCATGGTGACGGGCCCGTTCTGGGCGCCGTCGGCGGCCAGGTGCGCGGTGATGAAACTGTCCATGGCGCCGCCGGCCCAGCTGCCGTGCTGGGTGCCCCAGTCGTGCGCGATGTCGTTGGTGGTCTGCCCGTTCTCCACCGGTGGGTCGCTGACCAGGTGGAACGGCTGCAGATAGCCGGCCGCGCTGGCCCCCACGCCGGGCTCGTAGCCGAACTGGTCGAAGACCGGGTAGCGCTGCCCGGCCACGGTCTGGGTGGGCACCGCCGGGTCGGCGAAGCCACGTACCGCGGACAGGGTGCCGAAGTAGTGATCGAACGAGCGGTTCTCCTGCATCAGGATGACCACGTGCTCGATGTCGCTCAGGCTGGCCGCCGCGGACACCCGCCCGGCCATCGCGTCGTCGAGCAGCCTGGCCTGCGACGGGCGAAGCCGGCCGGCCCCGGCGCGGCCGCGGGCCGCCCGCCGGGCCCGCGGGGTGAGCGCGCCTGCCGCGCCTGCCGCGCCGAGCGCCGCGCTGCCGAACACGAACGAGCGCCGGGACGTGGGCGGGGGCGGCTGCGGCCCAGCGCCGCCCCCGGCCGTCCCGGCTGGCCCGTTCTCCTCATCGGTCACCGTGTGCCTCCCTGGCTGGCGTGGCTGCCCGCTCACGGTAGGAGGCGGAGCTGTCCGGCGGGTGAGCACCGGGCTGCGCGGGCCTGACGCGCCCAGGAACAGCGCGCGGCTCAGGGCGTCGGGGTGACCGCCTGCGCGGAGCCCTGCGCACCGCCCGGGGTGGGCGTCGCGGCCGCGCCCGACGATGGCGCCGACGAGGCCGGCGTGCTCGGGGACGGCGCCGTGCCGGACGGGGTGGCCGCGGGCGACGAACTGGGCGCGGTGCCGCCGCTGGACTGGGTGGCCGGCGTGCTGGTGTGCGGGGTGGCCGGCTGCTTGGTGTGGTGCCCGCCGCCCACCAGGTTCCCGACGCTCGTCCCGGTGGAGTGCTTGCCCCAGACGGCCGCGTCCAGCGGCTTGCCCACCGACAGCTCGATGATCGTGATCACCGCCATGACGGTGAGGAACAGGCCCAGCGCGACCCCGCCGTAGGTCAGCCACTGCCGCCGGCTGATGTTCCGCCACCACGGGCCGCTGCCGCCGCCGCCCGGGGCGGCCCCGCCGCCGCCCGGGCCCGACCCGTCGCTGAGCTCGCCGGTGGCATGCTCACCCGCGGTGTGGCCGGCTGTCTCAGCACCCACCCGGCGCTCCCACGGGCTGGCCACGACCGGGATGATCTGGGTCTCGGTGGCGTCGGGTGAGGCGTCCGGGCCGCGGCCGTTGTACCGCCCGGCGTCCGCCCCGCCCGCCCCGCCCGGGCTGCCTGCGCCGCGGGCCGCCCGGCTCGGCGCCAGCGTCTCGGTGGCGGCATCACCCAGCCGGGCCGGGTCACGCGGCTGGCCCGCGGCGTGCCTGGCGTGCGGGCCAGCATCGGTCTGCCGTTTCCGGAGCACCTCCCCGGCGGCCTTCAGCCGCTCCTGGGAGCGTCTCAGGTAGTGCCGGTACACCTCGGTACCCGTGGTGCTGGCGATGCTGCCGACCGCGGCACCCAGCAGCGTGCCCCCGACGCCGAGATAGGACGCCAGGATCGCGCCGGTCAGAGTAGCCAGCAGGGCGGCGATGATCTGGGTGGGACTCAGCTGGAGCCCGCCCGACCCGCTCATGAACTATCCCCTTTATCCGAATTTGGTCCTCGACGAGCTTATGCGCGGCCCTCCACTCCCCGGACGGGTGGGCAGCAAACCAGCGCGCCGCGCAGGTCAGCAGGAACTGTCCATTGCGTGTGGCCGGCCTGGCGGCCGCGAACGTACGCTCCAGACATGACCGTGACGAATCAGGGCGGCGGGCCCGGGTCGGACGGGGTCAGCTACTGCGGGTTCGAGACCATGGTCAGCGAGCTGCGCGAGTACGGCCTGACGTGCACGTTCTGGGTCGAGGGGGTGGCTCATTCGGGCACTCTGGTGGGGGTGGCCGGCGGCGCCGGCAATTTCCAGCTCAGCGACCCGCTCGACAAGATCGTTTACGCCATCCATCACCCGCAGGGCCCGCGCACCCCGGCCAACTGGACCACCCAGTTCGGCTACCTGGCCGAGCTGGGCATCCCGGTCGTGGTCGGCGAGTGGACCAACTGGGCCACCAAGAACGCCGAGTGCTGGCGGGACGCGGCCAGCACGGTGCCGGCGTTCCTCAGCTATGTCAGTGGGCTGGGCGGGTGCGGGCTGATCGTCTGGGCGCTGCTCCCCCGGGTGCTGGTCGTTGACCAGCGGGAGTGGGCGCCGACCCAGATCCTGGCCAACTACGCGTGCGACGGGTCGGTCAGCGGGCAGGGCGCCGGCCAGCTCATCCAGGCTCAGTTCGCGGCCTGGGCGGGGCAGCCGGCCGCTACCGTTCAGGGGTGACGGATGCCCTGGTGATCGGGGCCGGCGTGGCCGGCCTCACGACGGCTATCTGCCTGGCTGAGGCCGGGTGGCGGGTGCTGATCACGACGGCCGAGCCGCCCGGGCGGACCACGTCGGCGGTGGCCGGCGCGATCTGGGGGCCGCACCTGGTCGAGGACAGCGACCGGGTCACCGGGTGGTGCGCCGACACGCTCAGCACGCTCACCGGGCTGGCCGGGCAGCCGGGCGCCGGCATCCGGCTGGTCAGCGGGGTACAGGCCACCCGGGCGGGCGACGTCGCCCCGGACTGGCCCGCCGAGCTGGCCACGCTGGCCACGCTGGGCGGGATCCGGCCCTGCGCCGCGGCCAGCCTGCCGGCCGGCTTCGCCGCTGGCTGGCGGTACACCGCGCCGGTCATCTCGATGCCGGTGTACCTGGACTACTTGCTCGGCCGGTTCCGTCAGGCCGGCGGTGAGCTGCGTATCGGGGCCGTGGCCTCGCTGGCCGAGGCGGCCGCCAGCACGGCCGCCCGGGTGATCGTGAACTGCACCGGGACCGGCGCGCACGACCTGGTCCCGGACCCCGCCGTCACCCCGTACCGAGGTCAGGTCGTGGTGGCGGAAAACCCGGGCCTGACCGAGTTCTTCATCGGCCAGCCCGACGGCGAACACGACCTGGTCTACGTGTTCCCGCACGCCGACCGGGTCGTGCTGGGCGGCACCGAGGTGGCGGGCGACTGGTCGGCCGAGCCGGACCCGGGCACGGCCACCCGGATCCTGCGCGACTGCGCCGCCGTTGACCCGCGGCTGGCCACCGCCCGGGTCATCGAGCACCGGGTCGGGTTCCGCCCGGCCCGCTCTCGGGTCCGGCTGGAGGCCGAGGCCGCCGGCGGCGCCGGGCAGCGGCTGCTGGTGCACAACTACGGCCACGGCGGCGCCGGGGTCACGCTGTCCTGGGGCTGCGCGCGCGAGGTGGCCGGCCTGGTGGCCGCGCTGGTCTAGAAGCCAGGGAAGCCTGACCTAGAAGCCGGGGAAGCTGGTCTAGAAGCCGGGGAAGATCGCGCGCAGCCGGTCCAGGTCGATCCCCTCGGCGGTGTAGGCCGGGGTGTGGTCCGGGTCGAGCCGCCCGTACAGCAGCCGGAGCAGCGCCTCCGCGGGCAGCTCCAGCACGCCGTCCACGTCGGTGCCGTCCACCCAGCCGGACAGCGTGACCGGCTCGCCCACGTCCAGCAGGTAGTCGCCGTCCGGGCTGGTGGTGCGCAGCCGGACCCGGAAACTGTCCCCGGCCGGCTTGGCCACGAACGCCAGCAGGTGGCTGATCTGCTCGATGGCCTCCGGCACCGCGGGGGGCAGCACGGTGGCCGCCGGGTCGCTGACCACGGCCACGTCCCAGGTGTGCACGGCGTGCTCGCTGAGCCGCATCCGGATCAGCCCGGCCGCGTCCAGCTGACGGCCGAAGAACTCCAGCCGGACGCCGGCCAGCTCCTCGTCGGTAAGTTGCTCCAGCCGGCTGACGTGCTGCTCGTCCCAGGTCAGGGCGTCGGCCGCCTGCGCCTCCGGGGTCCGGTTGTTCCACGCGTCCCAGATCGGCTGGAAACTGTCCCGGTCCAGCTGCCCGTTCCCGCCCAGCGCGGTGGACAGGTTCAGGGTCGCGATCTCGGCGCCGCTGCCCAGGTGGGACAGGACCTGGGCGATGGTCCAGTCGCGGTCGTACGACTGCGCCCGCAATTGGTCCGGCCCGAGCGGCTGGACCAGCCCGGCCAGCTGGTCATGGGAGTCACGCAGGATGCCGATCAGGGCACGGGGGTCTGAGGTCACGGCTGAGGTCTCCGTTCGGGGCCGCTGTGTTTTGCTCAACAGAGACCCTAGGGTGTGAGGAATGCGGATCGGATTCGGTGCCCCAGTTTCCGGTGTCTGGGCCACGCCCGACAACCTGGCCGCGTTCGGGGCCAGCGCCGAGGCCGCGGGATACGCCTCGTTGTGGACCTTCCAGCGGCTCATCGTGCCGGAAGGCTCGGCCATGGAGCCGGTCTACCACAGCGTGCTCGACCCGATGGTGGCGCTGGGCTTCCTGGCCGGGGCCACGCACCGGATCCGGCTCGGCGTCGCCGTCGTGAACATGCCCTACCTGGCTCCCGGTTACCTGGCCAAGATGGCGGCGACCGCCGACGTGCTCTCCCGCGGGCGGCTCGACCTCGGCCTGGGCATCGGCTGGCTGCCGGACGAGTTCACCGTGACCGACGCGACCATGGCCCATCGCGGCGCGCGCACCGCCGAGTACCTGGAGGTGCTGCGCCGGGCCTGGGCGGACGGGGTGACCGAGTTCAGCGGCCGGTTCTACCAGGTGCCGCCGGGCCGGATGGCGCCCAAACCGGTGCAGCGGCCCGGGCCGCCGATCCTGCTGGCCGGCCTGGTGCCCGCCGCGCTGGAGCGGGCCGGGCGGCTGGCCGACGGCTGGGTCACGTCCAGCCGGACCGACTTGTCCCGGATCGGCGAGGGCATCAAGGTGGTCCGCGGGGCCGCCGAGCAGGCCGGCCGGGACCCGGGCGCGATCCGGATCGTATGCCGTGGCGTCGTCCGGGCCGGGGCGCCGCTGACGGTGCCGGAGGGGGGCGGCCGGGTGCTGCTGTCCGGCCGCTACGCCGACATCCGGGCCGACGCGCAGTGGCTCGCCGAGCAGGGCGTCACCGAGCTGTTCTACGACCTGAACTGGGACCCGCTGATCGGCTCCCCCACCGCCGACCCGATCGGCGCGGTGGCCCGGGCCGAGGAGATCCTGGCCGAACTGGCCCCCGGCCGCGATTCCTGACTGCGAGGCTGAAGCATTCATGCAGCCGGGTGTGCGTGGCTGAAGCATTCATGTAGTTGAAAGCCAGGCGCTAGCGGTCGGCTGGGCGCAGGCCGGCCTGCAGGGCGATGGCCGCCGCCTCGGTCCGGCTGGCGGCGCCCAGCTTGGCCATGATGTTGGACACGTGCACGCTGGCCGTCTTGGGCGCGATGAACAGCGCCGCGGCGATCTCCCGGTTGCTCCGCCCGGTGGCCAGCAGGCGCAGCACCTCCCGCTCCCGGTTGGTCAGCCCGGCCAGCGCGTCCGGCGCCCCTGCACCAGCACCCGGCCGCGACCCAGGACCCGCGGCCGGGCTGAGCCGGGCCCGGCGGCCCAGGTCATCCAGGGCGGCCTGGAGCGGGGCCGCGCCCAGGTCCGCGGCGGCCGCCTCGGCCAGGACCCATTCCCGCTCGGCGTCGGCCCGCTGCCCGGCCTCGGCCAACGCCTCGGCCAGCCGCCACCGGGACCGCGCCGTCTCGTAGACGAAGTCCGGGCTGAACTCAGCGACCACGGCCCGCCACGCCGCCGGGTCGTTGCCGCCCCGGGCCCGGCCCCATTCCGCCTCGGCCCGGGCCAGCCAGCCGCGGCCCTCCACGCCGAGCACGAACTTGGGCCGGGCCGGGTACGCCGCGCCCTCCCGGGCCGCGTCCACCAGCACCTCGGCCGCGTCCACCTCGGCTTGCGCCGCCTGCTCGTCGCCGGCCGCGCGGGCCCGCCGGGCCTTGTCGGCCCGGGCGGCCAGGCCGATGGCCGCGACCCGGATCACCTGCGGGCCGTAGCCCTTGGCGATGTCGCCGCAGCAGGCCAGCGTGGCCGCGGCCTCGGCCAGCACGGTCGGGTAGTCGGCGCGCCACAGCGCATGCTCGGCCAGCAGGCCGTGGCTGAGGTAGGCGGTGAACGCGTCGGCGGGCCAGAACGGCTCCAGCCAGGCCCGGCGTTCCGCCACCGCTGGGCTGCCCCGGGCGACGTCGAGGAACAGGGCCATGGCCGACAGCCGCGCCTCGGCCACCGTGGTGACCCGCATGCCGAAGCCGTCCGCGAGCTGCTGCGCGTGATCCCAGCAGCCGTCCGCGAAGTGCGCCAGGTAGTGCATGTACTGCAGGTCCAGGCCGTACGGGGCGAGCTGGAGGCCGGCCGCCTCGGCGCGGTGCACGCCCTCGTGCGCGGCCTCGGCCGCGGCCGCGATGTCGCCGCGTTCCAGCCGGGCCCGGCTGACCTGGAACGCGGCGCGCAGCTCCGATCCCATCATGGCGTGCGCGGTGGCCTGCTCGTAGGCCTGCACGAACAGCTCGACGGCCCGCTCCGGCGAACCGTCCCGCTCGGCCAGCAGGCCCATGGTGACCAGCGCGTCGGCTTCCACCGCGGGCCGCCCGGCGGCCCGGGCCGCGGCGGCGGCCTCCTCGGCCCGGTGGCCCGCCGCGATCTCGTCGCCGCGGTACATCAGCGTCTGCGCGTGGGTGGACAGCGCCCGGGCGTGCTCCCGGCTGGGCGGGTCGTCGGGCAGCATGCCGACCGCGGTGGCGGCCGCGGCTTCCGCCTCGGCCGGCTTCTCCATCTCCAGCAGGTAGTAGGCCAGCCGCTCGTGCACCCGGGAGGCGAGCACCGGGTCGGACCGCTCGCTCAGGAAACCGCGAGTCCGCTTGAGCTGCTGCACCGCCCGTGGCACGTCCCCGCTGGACGCGGCGCAGTTGGCCGAGCGCAGCGCCAGCTCGCCGCGGCCCTGCCCGGCCAGCCGCTCCGGCTCACTGACCCGGTCCCACAGGGACAGCGCGCCGTCGTAGTGCTGGTGCGCCTCGGCCGGCGCGGCCAGCCGTTCCGCTTCCTGCCCGGCCCGGACCGAGGCGGCGAACGCACCCGCGATGTCGTGGCTGGCCAGGCACTGGTAGGCCAGCTCGGCGGCAGCGCCGGGCACGGCCTGCCGGGCCGGGTCGGCCAGCAGCTCGGCGATCCGGGCATGCAGCCGGCTCCGCTCGCTGGGCAGCAGGTCCCCGTACAGCGCCTCGCGGATCAGCGCGTGCCGGAATCGGTACCCGTCCGGGTCGGCCAGCAGCAGCTGGTTGGCCACCGCCTCGCGCACCGCGGCCTCGTAGCTGGCCTCGTCCAGGCCGGACGCCTCGCGCA
Source organism: uncultured Actinomycetes bacterium (assembly GCA_963717125.1). GTDB lineage: Bacteria > Actinomycetota > Actinomycetes > Streptosporangiales > Streptosporangiaceae > RYN-230. The sequence continues at coordinate 108,572 of CAVQVG010000005.1, read as the reverse complement.
CCATGTCGTCGTCGATGTGCCGGCCGGCCACCGCGGCCGCCCGCAGCACCTGCTGTGCGGCGGCGGACAGCCGTTCCACCCGGGCCAGCAGCAGCCCGGCCAGGCCGCTGGGCAGCGGCGGGCCCAGGGTGCCCGGCGGCGGGTCGGCTGCGCCCAGGTCGGCCAGCAGTGGCTCGGCGGCCAGCGGCGGAACGGGCCGCGCGCTGGCCGACAGCAGTTCCTCGGCGTAGTACGGGTTGCCCTCGGCCCGGGACACGACGCGGTGCAGCGCGGCCGGGTCCAGCGGGGCCGGGGCCAGCGCGGTCAGGTGGTCCGACATGTCCTCGTAGCCGATCGGCCCGAGTTCGATGGCGGCCACGCTGGGCAGCCGGAGCAGCTCGGCCACCACCGGGCGGAGTGGATGCCGGCGGTGCAGGTCGTCGGTGCGGAACGTGCCCACCACCGCGACCCGTTCCCGGTGTAGCACCCGGCTGAGGAACGTGATCAGGTCCCGGGTGGACCGGTCGGCCCAGTGCAGGTCCTCCAGGATCAGCAGCACCGGGCGGTCGGCGGCCAGCTCGGCCAGCAGGCCGAGCACCGCGCCGAACAGCTGCTGCTGGGCCAGCCCGGAGATCTCCCCGTCGGCCGGGCCGGGCGGGCGGTCCGGCAGCAGCCGGCTGAGCACCGGCCGGGCGGCCAGCGCCTCGGCCAGCGGCCCGGCCGCCGGGCCGGTGCTGCCTTCGTGCAGCGCGTCGGCCAGCGGCAGGTACGGGATGCTGTCGCCGAGCTCGGCGCACCGGCCGGACAGCACGAGGAAGCCGCGCTCGGCCGCCCGCGACGCCAGCTCGCTGACCAGCCGGGTCTTGCCTACCCCGGCATCGCCGCTGACCAGCGCGTGGGCCGGGCGCCCGGCGCGGGCGTCGTCCAGCAGGCCGAGCAGGCGGGTCAGTTCACCGTCCCTGCCGACCAGCCGTCCCGACGCAGCCCACAGCACCAGTCAAGTATCACAGGCCGGGCAAGGGCGTTATTCCAATACCGGCCCAGGAGGATGAAAGGCGCAGATCCGCCCGGCCGGCTCAGCTGGGCACAAAGCTCGTGGGGATCCCGGTCCCGGCCGCGCAGCCGCAGGAGGATACTGCATACATGGACAGCCGAAGCGCTAGCCCGGGCGAGGACCCGGCCGTTTCCTACCAGGCTGCCGTGCCTGGCACCCCGGTGCTCAGCCGCAGCGGCACTGAGATCGGCACCGTTGAGCACGTGCTTCAGGTGCCGGAACTCGACCTGTTCGATGGCATCGTGATCGCCACCGACTGGGGGCTCCGGTTCGTCGACGCCGACCAGGTCGAGCGGATCACGATCCGCTACGTCCGGTCCAGCCTGGACGACGCCGAGGCCAGCAAACTGCCGCCGCCGGACGGGGCACCGGTGTTCCGGGTGAACGCGCTGGAGGACATCGGCTCCTCGCTGCACGACCGGCTCGGCCGGATGTTCCGCCGCCCGCACTGGACCCAGGACAAGTAGCGGCGGCGCGAAATCCCGGGCGCGGCAGGCCCCCGGGATGCGCTACCCTGGCCGCCATGAGCACCGACTCCCGCCCCGCTGCCCATGGTCCTGGATCCACAGCGCAGCGGCCCGCCAGTCCCGCGATGCCAGCCAAGCCGACGCTTGACGGCATCGAGGAGAAGTGGTCGCGCCGGTGGGACGAGCGGGGCGTAGTACACATTTGATGCCAGCGCGCCGCGAGCGCGCGTCTTCTCCATCGACACTCCCCCGCTGACCGTCAGCGGGGCGCTGCACATCGGGCACGTCTGCTCGTTCACCCACACCGACACGGTGGCCCGGTTCCACCGGATGCGCGGCCAGGCCGTGTTCTACCCCATCGGCTGGGACGACAACGGCCTGCCCACCGAGCGCCGGGTGCAGAACTACTTCCACGTGCAGTGCGACCCCACGCTGCCCTACGACCCCACGTTCGTGCCGCCCGGCCGCCCCAGCGGCGCCCCGGTGCGGGTCTCCCGGCGCAACTTCGTCGAGCTCTGCGAGCGGCTCACCGACCTGGACGAGCAGGCGTTCGAGCAGGTCTGGCGGCGGCTCGGGCTGTCCGTGGACTGGTCCACCCAGTACCGGACCATCGGCGAGGTGGCGCGGGCCGTGTCGCAGCGGGAGTTCCTGCGCAACCTGGCCCGCGGCGAGGCCTACCTGGCCGAGGGCCCGACGCTGTGGGACGTCTCGTTCGGCACCGCGGTGGCCCAGGCCGAACTGGAGGACCGCGAGGTGGCCGGCTGCTACTACCGGCTGGCGTTCCGCGGCCCGGGCGGGACCCCGGTGCCGGTGGCCACCACCCGGCCTGAGCTGCTGCCTGCCTGCGTGGCGCTGGTCGCGCACCCGGACGACCAGCGGTACGCCGCGCTGGCCGGCGGCACCGTGACCACGCCGCTGTTCGGCGTGGAGGTGCCGGTGCTCACCCACCCGCTGGCCGACCCGGCCAAGGGCACCGGCATCGCGATGGTCTGCACGTTCGGCGACACGGCCGACGTGACCTGGTGGCGCGACCTGAACCTGCCGGTCCGGCCGGTGCTCGGCCCCGACGGCCGCCTGCTGGCCGCCGCGCCGCCCGGGATCACCAGCCCGGCCGGCCGGTCCGCGTACCGGCAGCTGGCCGGCCTGACCCTGGCCGCCGCCCGGCAGCGCATCGAGGCCCTCGCCCGCGCGTCCGGCGACCTGCTCGGCGAGCCGGAGCCGGTGACCCACCCGGTGAAGTTCTACGAGCGCGGCGACACCCCGCTGGAGATCATCACCACCCGGCAGTGGTACGTGCGCAACGGCGGGCGCGACGAGGCGCTGCGCGCCGCGCTGCTCGCCCGGGGCCGGGAGATCGGCTGGCATCCGGGGTACATGCGGGCGCGCTACGAGAACTGGGTGGCCGGGCTGACCGGCGACTGGCTGGTCAGCCGGCAACGCTACTTCGGCGTGCCGATCCCGGTCTGGTACCCGCTGGACGCGGCCGGCCAGCCGCGTTACGACCAGCCCATCCCGGCCGGCGAGACCGCGCTGCCGGTGGACCCGGCGGCCGAGCCGCCGCCCGGGTACACCGCGGCGCAGCGCGGCCAGCCAGGCGGCTTCGCCGCCGACCCGGACGTGCTGGACACGTGGGCGACGTCGTCGCTGACGCCGCGGATCGCCGCCGCGTCGGCGCCCGGCGTCAGCCTGGCCCAGATCTACCCGATGGACATGCGGCCGCAGGCGCACGAGATCATCCGGACCTGGCTGTTCTACGCGGTGCTGCGCGCCCAGCTAGGGCCGGACGTCGTGATTCCGTGGCGGCACGCGGCCATCTCCGGCTGGATCCTGGACCCGGACCGGAAGAAGATGTCGAAATCCCGCGGCAACGTGGTCACGCCGATGGACTCGTTGCGCCAGCACGGCTCCGACGCGGTGCGCTACTGGGCGGCCAGCGGCCGCCTCGGCACCGACATGATCTTCGACCCGGCCCAGCTGCGGGTGGGCCGCAGACTCGCGATCAAGATACTGAACGCCAGCAAGTTCGCATTGTCGCTGCCCCGGTCCGACGCCGCCGAAATCAGTGCGGCGCTGGACCGGGCCATGCTGGGCCGGCTGGCCGACGTCGTGGACACGGCCACGGCCGCGTTCGAGGACTACGACCACACCCGGGCGCTGCAGGAGACGGAGTCGTTCTTCTGGTTCTTCTGCGACGACTACCTGGAGCTGGTCAAGTCCCGGGCGTACCGGGAGCACGGCGCGCAGGCCGCCGGGTCGGCCATCGCCGCGCTGCGCACCGCGCTGTCCGTCCTGCTCCGGCTGTTCGCGCCGGTGCTCCCGTTCGTCACCGAGGAGGTGTGGTCCTGGTGGCAGGACGGGTCGGTGCACCGGGCCGCCTGGCCGGACGCCGGGGAGCTGCGCGCGCTGGCCGGCGCGGGCGGACCCCGGGGCGCTGGCCGCCGCCTCGGCCGCCATCGGCGCGGTCCGCGGGGCCAAGTCGGCGGCCCGGCTGTCCATCCGGGCGCCGGTCCGCAAGCTGGTCATTTCGGCCGCGGAGGACCGCCTGCCCGGGATCCGTGCCGTGCTCGGCGACGTGCAGGCGGCGGGCAAGGTGGAGCAGGTGGTGCTGGTCCCGTCAGGCTGCCCGGAGCCGGTGCATCACGTCACGCTTTAGGTGGGCGGCTGGCGATACGCAGCTCGTGGAACGAGACGCTGAACCCGGGGCCCTCCGGGGCGGCGCACATCACCCCGGCCAGCAGCTCGCTGTCCGGCGGCAGGTAGACCAGCGCGGCCAGGTCCGGGCTGGCGTCGCCGATGGAATAACGGATCTCCACCGCGTCACCCCGGCGGGACAGCCGCAGCGCGATGTCGTCCGTGTCGTCGGGCAGGTTGGCCACCGCCCAGCTGGACAGGCCCAGGGTCAGCACCGTGCTGAGCCGGGGCCGTCCCTCGAAATACTCCACCCCGGTCTTCAGCCAGGTGCGCTCGTCGGCCCGGAGCATCACCCCGGCCTGGTCGTACTGGCTGGCCCAGTTGCCCCGGACCCGGACCGCCACGTCCAGGTCGCCGGCCAGCACCTCGCCGTAGACGTGGCCGCTGTCCCGGATGTAGCCGTAGCCGGTCACCCGCCAGAAATCGGTGCCCGGATCGACGTTGACCTGCAGCACATCGTCGGTCCGCTGCCAGCTGGCCGGCTCGTTCAGCCACTCCATGTGCACGTGCCTCCGTGATCTTCCCCGGATGAGGTTAGCGGAGTGAGGCCGGCTAGTCTCACCCGCATGGACAAGGTGCGCCGAACCGATACCGAATGGCGGCAGCGGCTCACTCCGGAGGAGTACCGGGTGCTCCGCGAGGCGGGCACCGAGGCCCCGTTTACCGGCGAGTACACCGACGCCAAGACCGAGGGCGTGTACCGCTGCCGGGCCTGCGGGGCGGAACTCTTCCGGTCCGATGCCAAGTTCGAATCGCACTGCGGCTGGCCCAGCTTCTACCAGCCGACCGAGGCCGACGCGGTGGTGCTGATCGAGGACGACTCCCTCGGCGCGCGCCGGGTGGAGGTGCGCTGCGCGGCCTGCGACTCGCATCTCGGTCACGTGTTCGAGGGCGAGGGTTACCCGGTGCCGACCGACCAGCGGTGGTGCATCAACTCGGTGTCGCTCAGCCTCGAGCCGCCCAAGGGCTGACCGGCCGCTCCGGGCACCCGCCACTGTTAGCTTTCCCACCTGGGGGGAATGTCCCCGGGTAGCGCGCAGAGCGGGGGCTCGGGGGGTCGCGGTGGAAAACGTCATGGCTGGGCTGGCCCGGTTCGACATCCGGTTCCGCTATTTCATCATCGCGTTCTGGATCATCGCCGGGGCGCTGTGCATCGCGCTGTTCCCGTCGCTGGGCAGCGCGGTGAACACCGACAACAGCTCTTTCCTGCCGTCCAGTTCGCCGAGCGTGCACGCGCTCAACCTGGCCGCCCCGTTCCAGCCGACCAACGACACCAGCGGCCTGCTGGTCACGGCGGGCCAGTCCAAGCTGTCCACCAGCGACCAGCAGGCGGTCACCAACCTGCAGAAAAAGATCGCCAAGGACAATCACGTGGTGTCCGTGTCCGACCAGGGCCTGGCCAAGGACGGCCGGGTGGACAAGGCCCAGGTGATCTTCAACGTGCAGACGTCGAGCACCGACGCGGCGCCCACGGTGGCCGCCGTGCGGTCCACCATGAGCAGCTTCAAGCTGCCCTCCGGCCTGTCCAGCTACCTGACCGGGCAACTGCCCAGCGCGGTCGACAACCAGAACTCCCAGGCGCACGCGCAGAAGCTGACCGAGGACCTGTCCGTGCTGATCATCCTGGTCATGCTGATCATCGTGTTGCGCGCGGTGGCCGCGCCGCTGGTCACCCTGCTGCCCGCGATCTGGGTGCTGCTGATGTCCGGGGCCATCATCGCCGAGATCTCCAAGGCGGGCCTGCAGGTCTCCACCATCACCCAGACCATGCTCACCGTGCTGCTGCTCGGCGCGGGCACCGACTACGGCTTGTTCTTCATCATGCGGGTGCGCGAGGAGATGGCCGGCGGCGCCGCGCCGCACACCGCCATCGAGCGGGCCGGGCGTTATGTCGGCGAGTCGATCACGTTTTCCGCGGGCACCGTCATCGTGGCGCTGGTCACTCTGCTGCTGGCGTCGTTCGGGCTGTACTCCGGGCTTGGGCCGGCCCTGGCGCTCGGCGTCTTCCTGATGCTGCTGGCCGCGCTGACCCTGCTGCCCGCGCTGCTGGCGGTGCTCGGCCGGGCCGTGTTCTGGCCGCGCCCGGTGCGCCCGGCCAAGCAGGAGGGCATCTACGCCAAGCTGGCCGACCGGGTGATCGCGCACCCGGTGGTCACGCTGGTCTGCGGGGTGGTGTTCCTGGTCGCGCTGGGCGTGTTCACGTTCGGGTACACCTCCAGCGGGTTCGGTGGCCAGAGCACCGGGCCGGACGGCAGCCAGTCGGCGCACGGCACCACCGTGCTCAACGACCACTACCCGCCCGCGGTGGCCAACCCGACCCAGGTGCTGATGGTCTGGAAGTCGTCGGTGTGGAAGAACCTCAGCCAGGCCAGCGACGCCGAGAACGGCCTGGCCAAGAAGTCTGTGTTCGCCTCGGTCACCGGCCCGTTCGACCCGAACGGCACCACGCTGAGCGCGAGCCAGCTGAGCAGCCTGTACAGCGAGCTGGGGCCGCCCGGCAAGCTGCCCGCCACCGAGCCGGCCGGCACCCCGGTGCCGGCGGCCAGTACGAGCTGTACCGCGCCGAGGCGCAGTTCATCAGCCCGGACGGCAAGACCGTGCAGTACTACACGTCGCTGCGGGCGGGCGCACCGTCGAGCACCACGGCGCTGAACGCCACCCCGGCGGTGCGCAGCGCGGTGACCAGCGTGCAGCACTCGGCCGGCGCGGTGGACAGCGGCGCGTCCGGGCTCGCGCCCGCCTCCTACGACGTGAGCAGTGTGTCGCAGAGCGACCTGACCGAGATCGTTCCGGTCGTGGTCGTGCTGCTCGCGCTGCTGCTCGGCCTGCTGCTGCGCAGCGCGATCGCCCCGCTGTACCTGGTCGCCACCGTGCTGCTCAGCTATTTCGCCGCGCTGGGTCTCAGCGTGCTCATCTTCCAGGTCGGCGCCGGTGACTCCGGGCTGAACTTCGTGCTGCCGTTCCTGTTGTTCATCTTCCTGATGGCCCTCGGCGAGGACTACAACATCCTGGTGATGAGCCGGATCCGGGAAGAGGCGCATACCACGCCGCTGCGCGCGGCGGTGCGCACCGCCTGCCACCACACCGGCCCCACGGTAACCTCGGCCGGCCTGATCCTGGCCGCCACGTTCGCGGTCGCCGGCGTGACCGGTGCGACCAGCCAGATCAAGCAGCTCGGCACGGCCATCGCGCTCGGCGTGCTGATCGACACGTTCCTGGTCCGCACCCTGATGGTGCCGGCCATCGTGGTGCTCTGCCGCCGCTGGAACTGGTGGCCGTCCGCTCTCTCCCGGCGCAGCGCGCAGATCGTGGCCACCCCGGCACCTGGGGCCGAGGTCAAGGCCTGATCGCTACAGCTTGTAGCCGAGGTCGCGGAGCAGCTGGTACCGGGCCGCGGCGTCTTCCTCGGTCTCCACGCCGACCGGCGGCAGGCCGTCGATGACCCCGGCCACGCCGCGACCCTCGCCTGCCGTCACCACGATGACCTGCACCGGGTTGGCCGTGGCGCAGAACACCGTGCACACCTCCGGTACCGCCTTGACCTGGTTCAGCACGTTGACGGGGAACCCGTCGCTCAGCATGATCACGAAGCAGTGCCCGGCCCCGATCGCCTCGGCGGCGCGCACCGCCAGGCTGGTCAGCTCCGCGTCGTTGCCGGACGCGCGCACCAGGCGGGCCTGCGACGCCTCGCAGAACGCGAGGCCGAACCGGAGATGCATGCTCACCCCGGCCAGCGCCTCGTGCAGGTCTTCCACGGTCTTGATGAAATGCGCCTGGCCGATGATGACGTTCACGTCGGCCGGCTTGTTCACCGGGACCACCTCGATCCCGGTCACCGTAGCGGGCATGACGACACCTCTCTAGATCTGCCTGGCCAGAGTTTGCCCGCCCATCATCGCGCCGGCCCGGGCCCGCTCGGCGTAACCAGGCCGGATTCGTAGGCCAGCACGACGGCCTGGGCGCGGTCGCGCAGGTCCAGCTTGGCCAGGATGCGGCCGATATGGGTCTTGGTCGTCTGCTCCGCGATGACCAGGGTGTCGCTGATCTCGGCGTTGGACAGGCCGCGCGCGATCAGCCGCAGCACCTCGGTCTCCCGCTGGGTGAGCGCGGTGAGCGGGCGCGGCGCCAGCACGTTCTGGCGGGGCCGGCTGGCGAAGTCGGCGATCAGCCGCCGGGTCACCGACGGGGCAAGCAGCGCGTCCCCGCCCGCCACCACGCGGACCGCGTGCACGAGCTCGGCGGCGGTGGCGTCCTTGAGCAGGAACCCGCTGGCACCGGCCCGCAGCGCCTCGTACACGTAGTCGTCCAGGTCGAACGTGGTGAGCATGAGCACGCGCGGCCGGACCGGGTCGCGTGCGGACAAGATCTGGCGGGTGGCCTGCAGGCCGTCCAGGACCGGCATCCGGACGTCCATGAGCACCACGTCCGGCCGCACGTGCCGGGTCTGCCGGACCGCGTCGGCGCCGTCCGCGGCCTGGCCCACCACGACCAGGCCCGGCTGGGCGGTGAGCACGGCGGCGAAACCCTCGCGCACCATGGCCTGGTCGTCGGCGATCAGGCAGCGCGTGGTCCCGCCGCCGACCGCGCCGTTGGCGGTCATGCCATCTCGCCCAGCGGGAGCCGGGCCGACACGACGAAGCCGCCGCCGGGCGCCGGCCCGGCCGACAGCGAGCCGCCGAGCAGCGCCACCCGCTCCCGCATCCCGGTCAGCCCGTGGCCCAGCTTGAGCCCGTCCCCGGCGGGACCGGCGGACCCGTTCCCAGCCGGGCCGCCGACCCCAGCCTGGCCGCCGGCCCCAGCCGGGCCGCTGGCCGCAGCCGGGCCGCTGGCCACCCGGAGCAGCACCGCATGGCTGTCCTGGCCCACCGACACAGTGACCGCGGCGCCGGGCGCATGCTGGCTGGCGTTAGACAGCGATTCCTGCACGATCCGGTACGCGCACACGGCCACCCCGGACGGCACCTGACCCAGCGCGGGGGCCACCGACAGCTCGACCGGCACCCCGGCCCGGCGGGCGGCGTTGACCAGCCCGGGCAGGTCGGCCAGCTGGGGCTGCGGCGCCCGCGGGGCCGGCTCATCGTGGCGCAGCACGCCGAGCAGCCGCCGCATCTCGGCCAGCGCCTCACGGGCCGTCGCGCTCAGCGAGCCGAACTCGGCGCGGACCGGCTCGGGCAACCCGCTGAGCCGGTACGGCGCGGTCTCGGCCTGCACCGCGATCAGGGACATGTGGTGGGCGACCACGTCGTGCAGTTCCCGCGCGATCCGGGTGCGCTCCTCCAGTACGGCCCGCTGCGCCTGCGCGGCCTCGGTGCGCTCGGTCTGCGCGGCCAGGGCGCGCTGCGCCCGCAGCCGGGATCCGATGCTGTCCACCGCGATCGCCGTGGCGGTGAACACGATGGTGGCGCTGGCCGGGCCCTTCAGGTCCGGTATGTCGGCGATCAGCCACAGCCCCCACGGGATGAGGCTCAGCGCCCACATCCAGGCCAACGCCGGCCGCGGCTGGCGGACGCCAGCCAGGACGAACGCGCCGACCAGCGCGAACACCTGCGGCGGTCCCCACGGCCAGCCGCCCCACCAAGCGACCGGGACCAGTGGGGATAGCAGCAGGCCGAGCCAGCCGGCCCGCCAGGCCAGCATCGGGTACCGGGCGGCCAGCGGCAGCGGCAGCACCAGGACGACCGCCAGCGCCCGCTGCCCCAGGGTCGGCGGCAGCTGGCCGGTCCCCGGCACCAGCGGCCCCTGCAGCGCGGGCACCCCGTGCAAGGTGCCGGCGTTGAGGATGCAGAGCGCCACCGTGGCCAGCCCCAGCGCGGCGTACGCCGCCCGGCGCTCCTGGGCGGAGCGCCACCGCCAGGCCGGGGCCGGGGCCGGGCGCGCCAGCACCTGCACCAGGGCCGCCCACCATCGCCCGACCACGGCGGACGCGGCCCCCGGGGCCCTGCCCGTGGCCGGTGCGCTGTCAGGCGTCCGCGTCACCAGCTCAGCGTAGGCCGCCTGGGCTGCCCATTCGTCACGCCAGCGTGGTCATACCCAGGTATCACCTGCGCTGGCCGGGCGGCTGGGCTGCCGCTGGGGTATGACCGCGGGTTCGGCTCCGTGGTGTGACGACGCGGCCGGGCCGGCCGGGACAGCGTTGGCCGCATGATGAACGTCGAGATGACCGGCCTGACCCGGCGGTTCGGCCGGACCATGGCCGTCGCCGGGGTGGACCTGGACGCTGGCCCGGGGGTGTTCGGGCTGCTCGGCCCCAACGGCGCGGGCAAGACCTCGCTGCTGCGGATGATGGCCACGGCCGTCCCGCCGACCTCCGGCCGGCTGCGGCTGCTCGGCCGTGACCCGGGCCGCCCCGGCCCCCGCCGGGAGATCCGGCGGCGGCTCGGCTACCTGCCGCAGCAGCTCGGCTATTACCCGGGCTTCACCGCGGCGGAGTTCGTGGAGTATTTCGCGCTGCTCAAGGAGGTGCCCGCGGCCGCGGTGCCGGACGCGGTGGCCGCCGCCCTCGACCGGGTCGAGCTGGGCGCCCAGGCCCGGGCCAGGCTGCGCACCCTGTCCGGCGGGATGCTGCGCCGGGTGGGTATCGCGCAGGCCATCGTCAACGAGCCGGACCTGCTGCTGCTCGACGAGCCGACCGCCGGGCTCGACCCGGAGCAGCGGGTGGCGTTCCGGGCTCTGCTCCGCGACCTGGGCCAGCGTGCCACCGTCGTGGTCAGCACGCACCTGGTGGAAGATGTCGGCGCCGCGTGCGCGCAGGTCGCGCTCATGGACCAGGGGAATATCGTCTTCCACGGCAGTCCGGCTGAGCTGGCCGCCCGCGGCGCGGAGCACGGCGTGGGCGATGCGCCGCTCGAGCGCGGCTACAGCGCGGTCCTCGCGGCGGGCCGGTCATGACCGCGGCCTCCGCCCCCGTGCGGTCCCGGCCCCGGCCGGGCGCGGGCCGGCCCGGCTTGGCGGCGGCCCGGCTGCTCCGCCTGGAGCTGCGGCACAACGCGATGCTGTGGCTGCTGCCGGTGGTCATCGCGCTGTTCTGGCTCACCACGTACCGCAAGACCATGGCCCAGCCGCCGCTGTGGAGCCCGCGCGCCAGCACCCTGCAGACCGGCGTCGTGGCCGTCTTCACCGCCCCGGTGGCCGGCGCGGCCGCCTGGATGGGCTCCCGGGACGCCCGCCGTCACGTCACCGACCTGGTCACCGTCACCGCCCGGCCGCGCTGGGCCCGGCAGCTGGCCACCTGGGCCGCCACCGCCGGCTGGGCCATCGTGGGCTACCTGGCCTGCCTGGCCGCGGTGTACGGGGTGACCGCGCACCAGGTGCACTGGGGTGGGCCGTTGTGGTGGCCAGCCGCGGTGACCGCCGCCAGCCTGGCCGCCGTGAGCGCGCTCGGGTTCGCGGCCGGGACGCTGCTGCCCAGCCGGTTCACCGCACCGGTGGTCGCGATCGCCGCGTTCTTCGTGGTCGCGCTCAGCACGCAGCTGATCGCCGGCAGCCAGTCATACTGGCAGGTTTCACCGATCGTCAGCAGCCCGTGGGATATCGGGCCGGACCCCGGGGTGGCGACGTTCTATCCCTACGTCCCCGACCTGGCCATCGCCCAGCTGATGTTCCTGACCGGGGTCACCGTGGCGGTGCTGGGCGCCGTGGCCCTGACGGCCGGCCCCGGCGGGTGGCGGCGGCTGGGTCGGCCCGCCGCCGCGATCACCGCGGCCGGGCTGCTGGCCGCCGGCACCGGCGCCGGGCTGACCGGGACCGGCACGCTGGACCGGCACGGCATGATCGCCATCCCGGCGCTGCATGACGCGGCCAGCGACCGGCCGATCCCGTTCACCCCGGTGTGCAGCCACACCGCCATCCCGGTCTGCCTGCATCCGGCCTACGCCAGCTACCTGTCCGCCACCACGGCCGCGCTGCGGCCGATGCTCAGCCAGCTGGCCGGCCTGCCGGGGGCGCCAGCCCGGATCAGCCAGGCCGCCGCCGACTATCACCAGGAAGCAGGCAACGGGGTCGCTATCGGCCTGGCCGGACCCCCGCTCACCGGCACGCCACCGGTCTGCCGGCTGCTGCTTCCCGACCAGCTGACGGGACTCCCGCTCACGGCCCAGGCGTGGGCCAGCCAGGTGCGGATAATCGACGGGTCCAGCATCGTCGCCAGCGTCATCGGCGACGGTCCCGGTGCCTCCCCGGCCCAGGACGCGGTCGCGGCGGCCGTCATGCTGGCGGCCCGCGTCGACCTGGCGGCCCCGGTCCCAGGGCGGGTGCCGACCCGGAGCGAGGCGCCCGGGCGGCGGTCCGGACCGGTACCCGGGACGCTGTCCGGGCAGGTGCCCGGGTTGCTGTCCGGGCCGGTGCCCGGGTCGCCGGGTTATGCCGCCGCCCAGCGGTTCGCCGCGCAACCGGCCGCCGCCCGGCACGCCTGGCTGGTGCGGCACCTGGCCGCGCTGCGCGCCGGGCACGTCACCATGGCCCAGCTGCCATGACGGCCGGCCGTCTGCGCACGGCACCGGCCGCCGCCGCCGGGGCCAGCGGGCCGCGGCCGGCCAGGCCGGTGCGGGCTGGGCTCCGCCTGGCCTGGCTGTACGCCGTGGGCCGACGGCTTCCGGCCGCCGGGGCGGTGATCGTGGCCAGCGCCATCGCGCTGCGGATCGCACTCACCGCCGGGCACTGGGACAGCTACGGCGCGCTGCAGTTGCCGCTGGTCTTCGAAACCGTCGCCGCGACGGCCATCGTGGTCAGCACGGCCAGCCCGTTCGGCGAGCCAGAGCGGGTGACCGGCCGGTGGCTGCCGGTCCTGCGGCTGGTCACCGCGCTGGCGCTGACCGTGCTGGCGGTCGCCGCGTTCGCCGCCGCCGGGGCGGGCGCGCCGCTGGCCGGCGGTCTGCTGGATGTGCTGCGCAACGTGGCCGGGATCACCGGCCTGGGCCTGCTCTGCGCGGCCCTGCTGGGCGGCGGCCTGGCCTGGACCGGCCCGGTGGCCTACCTGATGGTGGGGACATACGCGCTGTATACGCAGTGGCACCGGCCCGCGCTCAGCACGCCGTGGATCTGGCCGGCCCGCCCGCCGCACGACGTCGGCGCGGCCCTCTGTGCCGGACTGGTGTTCCTGGCCGGCCTGGCCATCGCCGCGGTGCGCGGCGCTCGTGACCCGGCCGGTGAATGAGCCTCGGCCAGCCCCGGCCCGGCGGCCTATGCTGGACCGGTGTCCAGTGTGGGCGAGCCAGCCGTGGCCCGGGTGGCGGCCGCTCCCGGGCGGACGGTCGCGGCGGCCACGGCCCGGGGGGGGCGCCCCGGGCCTGGTCCGCCGGGTCGCGGTCAGCGCCGAGCCGGTGCCCGGCCCGGACGTGCCACTCTGGTCGATCACCGAACTGTGGGACTTCGGCCTGGCCGTGCAGATCGTCGCGCCCCGCCCGGACGAGGTCGCGGCGCCCAGCGACGTTGACTGGGATCCCGGATCAGCTCGCTCGGAGCCGGGACCAGGCGATGCCTGAATGACGCGCCATCACCGGTGGTGATGAGCAACTGCGGGCGGAATCCGTCAAGAGCGCCAAGCAAGGCCGCTAGGCGGTAGCGCAAGTTGGACCCTTGACGGAACCCTTCCGACAACCCGGAGCTGGCAGCTGCGGGAGACCAGCGAAACCAGGTCAGACTCGGGTCTAGCGGTGAGTCTCACCCGGCCTCCCGGTTAGAAGAACTTGATCTGCTCGATCTGACCAGATTCATCGCGGATCAAGAGCTGGGCACCGTCGCTCAGCCGGGCATCGAGGTACTCGTACAGGCTGATAGCCCGGTTGATGATGTCAGTCTTCGACAACCCCGTGCGCGCTACCGCCTGCTGGAGGTCGCCGGCCGCCTTCGGTACGAGGGTGACCGTGACCCGGTCTGTGGCTGAGCCTCGCTGGACGGCGCGGCCTTCTGCTGGTGAGTCCATGGTGTCTCCTCTACGCAGGGCACTGAAGTCGCCCTCCTCTCGTTGAGTGCACGTCACCGTGTCGCATCAATTTGATGCACCTAGCATACACATTTTTCTGCGTGGGAGCAGCTTTGCGCTGTCTCCACGGGGTAGGATGTGGTCACCGTCATCGTCAAGACGGCGTCCGCGTCCAGGCCCGGCGCAGCCTGCACATGCCGCGCAGGCCGACATGCAGACGTCGAAGCAGCTACCCCCACGGAAGGAGCAAAGCATGGCCACTGCCTCAGGAGGACCGCACCACGTGTTTGCGGTCCAAAGACCCCAAGGAATCCCCAATGGTTGACGATGCTTCTACCCCTCCTTCCATCGACGAAGAACAGCCCGATGAACCCACCGAGCGTGCAACTCTCCAAATCAGGTGTGTCCCGTTCAGCGTCACGGTCTCATCTCAAGGAGCAGGCGCTGCGGCCGGGCTCACGCTGGGCGTTATTGGCCCACCGGTCACATTTGCGGTTGGCCACTATGTCGGTCTTCCGGTCTGGATGATCTCGGTGGTCTGCGTGCTGCAGATCGCTGGGGCTGTCGTTCGCACGAGAAAGTGAAGAGCTGACTAAGGCGAATGGGCGGGCTGTGCCAAACGGCCCGCCCACAAATTTGTCGGTGGCCGCGAGTACCGTCTGAGGCGGTTACCAGGTCGGCCTAGGAGGGTGAGCGATGGCCAGCGGCGACCTACCCGCCGACGGAGAACTGCGGCTCGGGCCAGTTCGGCTGCCGGCCGGCCGCCGGATCGTCCCCTGGGAGGGGCCGGGCCAGCCGGCCGCGTGGGTGACCCGCGATCCGGTCCGCCACCCCGGGCCGGTCTGGTCCGCGCTGTCCGGCCTGCACGCCGAGACTGGGCTGGTGCCCGTCCTGCTCGCCGACGAGGACCCGGATGATGACTTCGGCTTCGCCCTGCCGTGCGACCCTACCGAGATCGACCGGGTGGATCCGGTCCAGATCCTGGCCCCGCGCTGGGACTACTGGATGGCGGACGAGGCGGAAGCGGCCCGCGGCCCGCACCGCCCCTGGCCCACGCCGCTTACGACGCAGTTCCTCGGGCTGGAGCCACGTCCGGATGGCGGTCCGGAGCTGGCTGACATCGTCAAGGTGATCATGAACGTGGCCACCGACCCGGCCGCCTCGGCCGAGCTCAGCCGCCTATCTGAGCTGGACCGGCAGAACGCGGGCTGGCCGCTGACGCCGGACGCGACCGCGGCAGCGGACGACGAAGCGCCCGCCGTGCCGGCCCGGCCGTTCCCCGGTTTAGCGCCGTCCTCGGACAGCAGACTGACCAGCGCTGAGCGGGACAGCGCCCTCGGCGCGCTGCCGACCGCCCGGGTCGGGCTGGTCCCGGCGGCCCGGCCCGCTGATGTCCTGGCCGTGGTCGGCTGGCTGGCCTTTGACGATCCGGCTTACCCCGACGAGATCCGAAACGCGGTGTGGATCGGGGCCGTGCTCCGCTCCTGGGAGGACCGGTTCGGGGCCCGGCTGCTCACCATCGGGCCGGGCGCGGAAATCAAGCTGCTGGTGGACCGGCCCCCGGGTACCCGGGAAGCGGCGGAGCAAATAGCCGCCGAGCACTGCGTGTTCTGCGACGAATGCGCCGGGCAGGGCCTGGGGTCGATCCCGGACGTCGCCGCGGCCATCCTGAACGCGCCGATCTGGACCTTCTGGTGGGACTGACATGAGCTATCAGGTGACCATCGCTGACGTGGCCGCGCGGCCGACCGCGGTGGTTGCCGCGGCGACCACGTGGCCGGAGTTCCCGGCGCTGTGGTCGCAGCTGCTGGACGAGGTCTGGGCCTGCCTGCGCGCGGCCGGCATCCACGGCGGCTGCCGGAACATCATGCTGTACCTCGACGACGTGCCCCATGTGGAGGTCGGCGTGCTGCTGGACCAGCCGTGCCCGCTCACCGGGCGGGTGGTGACATCGGCCCTGCCCACGGGGCGGGTGGCGTCAACCGTGCACTACGGGACGTATCAGGGCCTGGCCGGGGCGCACCGGGCCGTGCTGGCCTGGTGCGCCCGGCAGGGGCTGCGGGCGGCCGGTCCGCGGTGGGAGATCTACGGGCCGCACCGCGACGATCCGGCGGAGGTGTGGACCGAGGTGCACTGCCTGCTGGCTGACTAGGTCCAAACTGACGGAGGTTGTTCACAGTTGGGTCTCCTGAGTCCTAGGAGACCTGGATGGCTGAACGAGAGGTGGAGCGGCGGGCCCGGCACCGCCTGGGAGTGCTGCGGCGCGCCAAAGAGGTCAGCCGGAACGTCGCGGCCACCTGCCGCTACTACGGGAGCAGCCGCAACCGCTGTCCTGGCTTATCCGGATGGATGCGAAGCTCTCCTATTTGGTCCGGAACGGCCGGGGCACCGCCTCAAGGCACTCGGGACCGGTGACGTACGCGGTCACGGGCGGGGGCCGACGAAGGTTCCTCGCTGGGGGATCGTGAACACGAGCCCTTCTTCGCGAAGCACCTCGACCGCGCGCCTGGCCGTGTCGCGGCCGACGCCGAACTCCTGCTGGATGACCTTCTCGCTCGGCAGCGGGTCAAGGTGACCCAGCTCCCCGCTCTCGATCCTGGCGCGCAGGACCCCAGCCACCTGCGCATACAGGGGCACGTCGGAGAACTGATCAATCACGTTGCCAACGTAGATCACCTCCGCTACGTGGCCTCAGCCGCCTACGTTGGCAACGTTTACAACGTTTGCTACGCTGTGACCATGCACGTCGATCCGAACCGACCCCTGCGCGACCCGAAACTCGCCGTGGACAGGCATCTTGCGGTGCACTCCAGCCTCGGCACCGTCCGGCAGGCAATGCTGGACCTGGGCACGATCACCACCCGGCTGGCGGACGTCAACGCCGGGCTGGTCACGGCCGGTGAGAGCGGCTACGAAAGGTTGGCCACCCAGCTCGACAGCCTTTCGGCCGAGCTGGCCCAGGCT
Source organism: uncultured Actinomycetes bacterium (assembly GCA_963717125.1). GTDB lineage: Bacteria > Actinomycetota > Actinomycetes > Streptosporangiales > Streptosporangiaceae > RYN-230. The sequence continues at coordinate 91,498 of CAVQVG010000005.1, read as the reverse complement.
GCTGGGTGGCTCCGGGATGCGGCGGCCAACAATGGGCAGTAACGAGCTGACGCGCTTCCGGGAAGCCGACCTGGCCGAGCTGCAGCACAACTGGGGCGGCGCATACCGCGTTTGGTACGAGGCCGGGCAGTTCTGCGCCATGCGCCGGGATAATGGGGCAATCGTCCGCTGCGGGGACGCCAACGGCCTCCACGACGAAATCCGCAGCGACTACGAGGGCAGGCCTGTTCCACGCTGAGGCCCTGGCGGCTCGCGGTCTGCCACCCGGGGTCCCGAGAGGTTCCGGCTGGCCTGGGTCTAGGCCAGCGCGGCCACCAATTCGTGCACCGGCTTGCGGCGGCCGGTGTAGAACGGGATCTCCACCCGGGTGTACAGCCGGGCGCGGGCCCCGCGCAGGTGCCGCATCAGGTCCACGAGCCGGTGCAGCTCGTCGGCCTCGAACGCGAGCATCCACTCGTAGTCGTTCAGCGCGAAGCAGGCCACCGTGTTGGTTCGCACGTCCGGGTAGTCGCGGGCCATCATGCCGTGCTCGGCGATCAGCTCGCGGCGCTCCTGCGGATCCAGCAGGTACCACTCGTAGGACCGGACGAACGGGTACACCGACACGTACCCGCCTGGCTCTTCTTCGGCCAGGAACGCCGGGATGTGGCTCTTGTTGAACTCGGCGGGCCGGTGCAGCGCCATCGCCGACCAGACCGGCTCGCTGGCCCGGCCCAGCGCGGTCCGGCGGAACCGCGCGTACATCTCCTGCAGGTCGTCGGCGGTCGGGGCGATCCACCAGAACATGTAGTCCGCGTCCGCCCGCATGCCCTGCACGTCATAACAGCCGCGGGTGACCACGCCCTTGCCCGCCGCCTGCTGGCACAGCTCGGCGACCTCGTCGGCCAGCCCGTCCCGGCTGAGACCGGCCACCGACCCGGCCGCTTCCAGCGCGCCGGAGCCGGCCACCCGGAACACCGACCACATCGTGTACCGGATCATCTTGTTCAGGTCCCGGGCGCGCAGCCGCTGCGGCGCGGGCTCTTCAGTCTCCGTCATGGTTCCTATTCTCCGCGCTGGCCCTGGTGGCCAGCCGCCACCCCGGCGGCCGGCCGCCCGGCCAGGATCTGGTCTACCGCGTTCCGCGCGGTCGCGATGCAGGCCGGGATGCCGACCCCAGCGTAGGCGGCGCCGCATGCGGCCAGCCCGGGCAGCATGGCCAGGCTGGCCTGGATCCGGGCCACCCGGTCCAGGTGCCCCACGGTGTACTGCGGCAGCGCCCCGCCCCACCGGGTGACCAGGCTGGTCGCGGGCGCGCCGCGGACGCCGGTGGCGGTGGCCAGGTCCGCCGCGGCCAGGGCGGTCAGCTCGGCGTCGTCGCGCTGCAGCACCTGCTCTTCGCCGATCCGGCCCACCGAGCAGCGCACGAAGATCAGGTCCGCGGCCCGCTGCCGCAGCTGCGGCCACTTCACCGAGGAGAAGGTGACCGCCTTGACCGGATGTCCGTCCACCGCCGGGACCAGATACCCGCTGGTCTCCGGGAGCTGCGGGAAGGCCGCCGGGGGGTAGGCCAGGGTGACGATGGCCATGCTCGCGTAGCTGATCTCGCCGAGCGCGGCCGCCGCCACCGCGGCGCCGGGCACCCCGGCCAGCAGCCGCTCGCCGGCCGGGCGGGCAAGGCCAGGATGACCGCGTCCGCGTCCAGCCATTGCGGCGCGTGCGCGGAGCCGATGGTCAGCCGCCAGCCCCGGGCCGCCGGCGCCAGCTCGCGCACCATGGCGCCGGTGCGCAACTGCGCGCCGGACGCGGCGGCCAGCGCGGGCGGCAGGGTGCCGAGCCCGCTGGCCAGCGTGCTGAATACGGGCGGCCGGGGCGCTCCGGCCGCGGCGCCGTTGGCGGGCGGCGGCAGCAGCCCGGCCGCGGCGGCGGACAGCGTGCCGTACCGGCGGGACGCTTCGGCCAGGGCCGGCAGCGTGGCCTCGAAGGACAGTTCCTCGGACCGGCCCGCGTAGACCCCGCCGAGCAGCGGGTTGACCAGCCGGTCCACCACTTCCTGGCCGAACCGGGCGGCCACATAGGTGGCCACCGGCACGTCGCCGGCCCGATCGGTGCCGGGCAGCTCCGCCTCCTGGCTGGCCCGGGCCAGCCCGGCCGCGGACAGCAGCCCGGTCTGCGCCAGCTCGGCGGCGTCCGCGGGCACGCCCATGAACTGCCGGGCCGGCAGCGGCCGCATCGCGCCCCGGCTCCAGATCCGCGCGGCCGTAGTCCCGGCCGGCACCAGCTCGCCGCCCAGGCCGGCCGCCTCGATCAGGCCGGTGCCCTCGGGCCGGCGGGTCAGCAGCGCCTCGGCGCCGACGTCCACCGGGCAGCCGGCCACCTCGGCCACGGCCAGCTTGCCGCCCGGCCGCGGCGCGCCGTCCAGCACGATGACGTCGGCCGGCTCGTCACGCAGGAAGAACGCCGCGGCCAGCCCGCCGATACCCGCGCCGATGATGGCGATGACGGGCCTAGTCCCGGATTGCTCCACCCGTTCACCCTACGGGTGCCGGATGCCTGCCGCGGGTATCCCATCTTCCAGGGGGGCCGGGGTGACGATCGAATTCGGCAGCCTGCTGGTGGTCGCGGTGGCCGCCTTCGTGGCGCCGTTGCTGGCCCGGCTGGTGCCGCGGCGGCTGGTACCGCCGGTGGTGGTCGAGGTGCTGGCTGGCCTCGCGGTCGGCCCGCAGGGGCTGAACCTGGTCCAGCCGCGCGGCGCGGCGGAGCTGCTGTACCTGCTCGGCCTGGGTTTCTTGCTGTTCCTGGCCGGCCAGGATGTGCGGCCGGAGCGGTTCCGCGGGCCGACCTTCCGGCTGGCCGCCGCGGCCTTCCTCGTCTCCGGCGCGCTGGCCGTGCCGGCCGCGTTCGGGCTGCGGCTGATCAGCTCCGGCGCGGACGTGCGGCTGCTGGCGCTGTCCCTGGTGGCCAGCACGCTCGGCGTGCTGGTCCCGGTGCTGCGCGACAGCGGGGAGATAGCCACCGACTTCGGCCAGCTGGTGGTGGTGGCCGGCTCGGTCGGTGAGTTCGGCTCGCTGCTGCTGCTCACCATCCTGTTCTCCGCGCAGCCGGAGTCCACCACCGTCCAGGTGCTGTACGTGCTGGCCATGGGCGCGGCCGCGGTGCTGCTCGGCGTGGCGCTGAAGGCGCTGTGGCGGACCAGATGGATGGCCCGCACGTTCGCCGACTCCGACGAGGACACCACCCAGCTGCGGGTCCGCGGCGCGTTCGTCGTGCTGCTGGTGTTCACCGCGCTGGCCCACGAGTTCGGCGTGGACGCGCTGCTCGGCGCGTTCATCGCCGGCATGGTCGTGGCCGTGTCCGACGGCGACGAGCGGCCCAGCCAGGAGCGTTACCAGGCCAAGCTGCGCGCGATCGGGTACGGGTTCCTGGTCCCGGTGTTCTTCGTGATGGCCGGCGTCCAGTTCGACATCCGCGCGCTGTTCGCGCACGCCTCCGCGCTGGCCCTGGTGCCACTGCTGGTGCTGACCATCGCGGTGGTCCGCGGCGCCCCGGCGCTGCTGTACCGGCGCCGGGTCGGGCTGCGGCCCGCGCTGGCGGCCGGCCTGCTGCAGGCGACCACGCTCACCTTCCCGGTCGTGGTGGCCGCGCTCGGGATCTCCCTCGGCCTGCTCAGCGCGGCGGCCGCGGCCGCGCTGATCGGCGCGTCGCTGCTGTCCGTGCTGCTGTTCCCGGCGGCCGCGCTGCTGCTCCGGCCGTGGACGGCGGCGGGCGACGCCGCGCCGGAACAGCAGCCGGCCGGGGCGACGGTGTGATTCATACGTTGTGAACCTGTGACCAGGCCGCCGGAACCAGGGTGCGGCCCCGCCGCGTCCGAGCGGCATGACAGTGGGAGCACCCAGATTGACCCGCATCACCAGCGTTCTGCTGGCCGTCACGGCCGGCCTGCTGGCCGCCGGATGCTCGGCGGCAGGCAACTCCGCGTCGTCGTCCTCCGCGGCTGGCGTGCCCCGGGCCGCCGCGCAGCCGGTCACCGCGGGCGGCCACAGCGCGGCCAGCGGGGGCGCCGCGCTGACCGACCTGGCCAGCGCCCAATCCATCATCTACACGGCCAGCCTGACCGTGCGGGCTGGCCACCTGACCCAGGCCGCCAGCGAAGCCACCCAGCTGGCCAAGGTCGCGGGCGGCTACGTGGCCGCGGAGAACACCGCGCTCAACCGGGCCCATCCGGGCCGGTCCACGGTCAGCCTCCAGCTGAAGATCCCGGTGGCCGGCTACCAGCGCGTGCTCGGCGCGCTGTCCGGCCTGGGCACCCGGCAGGCGGAGTCCCAGCACGCCCAGGACGTGACACAGACCGTGGCCGACGTGACCAGCCGGGTGACCTCGGCTGAGGCGGCCATCGCCCAGCTGCGCAAGCTGCTGGCCCGGGCCGGCTCGGTCAGCAGCCTGCTCAGCGTGCAGAACCAGATCAACACCGAGGAAGCCACCCTGGAGGCGCTCCAGGCACAGCAGCGCGCGCTAGCGCACGAGACCGCCTTCGGCACCGTGAACCTGCTGCTGGTGAGTAAGCCGGTCACGGGCGTTAAGCATCATGGGCAGCCGGGTGGATTCCTGCGTGGCCTGGCCGCGGGCTGGCGTGGGCTGACGAGGCTGGTGGTGGCGCTGCTCACAGCGGCGGGCGCGGCGCTGCCGTTCGCGGTCATCCTGGCCGCGGCCGGCTACCTGGGCTGGCGCGGGCGGCGCTGGGTGCTCCGGCACCGGTCGGCGGCCGGCGGGACCGGGCCGGCCAGCCCGGGCTCGGCCGCGGCCAAGTGAGCCGGCTATCCGGCCGGCTCGCGGGCCGACACCTCGTGCACCAGGTCGGTCAGCCGGGCCAGCACGTCCGGGTTGGTATCCGGGAGCACGCCGTGGCCGAGGTTGAAGACGTGGCCCTCGGCGGTCCGGCCGCGCGCGATCACGTCCCGGGCCCGCCGCTCGATCACGTCCCACGGGGCGAGCAGGATGGCCGGGTCCAGGTTGCCCTGCAGCGCCGTGCGGGCCTGCACCCGGCGGACCGCCTCATCCAGCGGCACCCGCCAGTCCACCCCGACCACGTCCGCGCCGGCCTCGCTCATCATGCCGAGCAGTTCGCCCGCCGTGACGCCGAAGTGGATCCGGGGCACCCCGGAGCCGGCCAGCGCGTCGAAGATCCGCTTGCTGTGCGGCAGCACCGCGGCCTGGTAGTCCTCCGGGCTGACCGCGCCGGCCCAGGAGTCGAACAGCTGCACGGCGGACGCCCCGGCGGCCACCTGAACCTGCAGGAAGCTGATGGCGATGTCGGCCAGCTGGCCGAGCAGCGCGTGCCACAGCGGCGGGTTGCCGTACATGAGTGATTTGGTCCGGTCGTGGCCCTTCGACGGGCCGCCCTCGATCAGGTAGGACGCCAGCGTGAACGGGCCCCCGGCGAAGCCGATGAGCGGCCGGGGGCCCAGCTCGGCGACCAGCGCGGTAACCGCCTCGGTCACGTAGCCCACGTCGGACGGCTCCAGCGGGCGCAGCCGGGCCAGGTCCCGCTCGCTGCGGATCGGCTCGCTGAGCACCGGGCCGACGCCCGGCTTGATATCGATGTCCAGGCCCACGGCGCGCAGCGGGACCACGATGTCACTGAACAGGACGGCCGCGTCAACCGGATAGCGGCGCATCGGCTGCAGGGTGATCTCGGTAATGACATCCGGGATCGTGCACGCCTTGAGCATCGGCATGCCGCCCCGGGCGCGGCGGTATTCGGGCAGCGAGCGGCCCGCTTGGCGCATATACCAGACCGGCGTGTACGGAACGGGCTGGCGGCGGCAGGCGAGCAGGAACGGGGACTCCGCGAGCGGAGAATTCTGCTCTGTCACACCAGCGATGTTCTCACACGGTGGCCCGCGCGCCGGTGCATCTGCCCAGGTGGCATTGGGACACGCCGCCCGAGTTCCACCCATCCGCACGGTCCGCGTGCCACCATCATGGGCAGCCTGGCGCCGCCGCACCCCCAACCAGTGACGGCTGCGGCCCGCTGGTGAGGAGGTCGTGCAGCCGTGAGCCAGATCGCTCAACTTACCCCGCGTGGTCCGGTGCCGCCGCGGGTCGGCGTCCCGCCAGTTTACCGCCGCTGGCCCGGCCTGGCGGAGTTGCCCGGACGCGTCCTGTGACGGCAGGTGGGGACGACGTACGCTCAGATCATGACGCGCGCTGAGGCGGCGCAGCCGGCGGACGCGGCTGCCAGATTCGGTGCTCTCGGAGCCGGGCTCCGTGAGCAGCGTGACCAGGTATCCGCGCTGCGCCCGGAACTGAGCTTCGAGGATGTCCCGGCGCCGCGCACGCTGGCCCCGTACGCCGTGGCGGTGGCGGCCACCGTGCTGGACGGCGAAATCGACATCGCCAGCGGCAGGCTGGTGCTGCTCTACGACCCGGCGGGCCAGGACGGCTGGGGCGGCCCGCTGCGGATCATCGTGTATATCCGCGCCGACCTCGACCCGGAGATCGCCGCGGACCCGCTGATCGGCCAGGTCGGCTGGGACTGGCTGACCGAGGCGCTGGACAACCGGACGGCCGGCTACGGGCAGCCGAGCGGCACGGTGACCCGGGTGGTCACGGAGGGTTTCGGGGCCAAGGAGAGCGAGCCGGCCGTCACCGGGTTCGAGCTGCGCGCCTCGTGGTCGCCGGCCGGGCCTAGCGAGGAGGGCGCGCTGGACGGGCCGGGCGTGCTGGACGGGCCGGGCGTGCTGGACGGGCATCTCGCCGCGTGGTGCGACGCGCTGTGCGCGGCGGCCGGGCTGCCCCCGCTGGCCCCGGGCGTGACCGCGCTCCGCACGCCGGCCTCGACCACCCGGCGGCGGCGGTGACCGCGCCGGGCCAGCCGGCCGCGCCAGGCCAGCCGGCCGCGCAGGAACCTGACGAGACAGGCCCGGAGCCCGCACCGGCGGTTCCCCTGCTGGAACCCCGGGATGGGATGCCCCCGCTGGTCGAGACCGCGGCCGCGCTCGACGAGGCGGTCCGCGCGCTGGGCGCCGGGCAGGGTCCGGTGGCGGTGGACGCGGAACGCGCCTCCGGCTTCCGGTACGGGCACCGGGCATTCCTGGTCCAGCTGCGCCGCCAGGGCGCCGGCACGGTGCTGATCGACCCGGTGACCTGCCCCGACCTGTCCGCCCTGGACGTTGCGCTGGCCGACACCGAGGCGGTGTTGCACGCCGCGTCGCAGGATCTGCCCTGCCTGGCCGATCTCGGCTACCGGCCCAAGCGGCTGTTCGACACCGAACTCGCCGGGCGGCTGCTCGGCTACCCGCGAGTCGGCCTGGGCCCGCTGGTGGAAACGGTGCTCGGGCTGGCCCTGGAGAAGGGGCACGCCGCCGCGGACTGGTCCACTCGCCCCTTGCCCGAGGACTGGCTCCGGTACGCCGCGCTAGACGTCGAGGTCCTGGTGGACCTGCGCGACGCGCTGGCCGCGCAGCTCGAGGCCGAGGGCAAGGACGAGTGGGCGCGGCAGGAGTTCACCGCCGTGCTCAACGCCGGCCCGCCCCCGCCGCGGCCCGATCCGTGGCGGCGCACCTCGGGCATCCACCGCGTGCGGACCCGGCGCGGCCTGGCCATCGTCCGCGAGCTGTGGCTGGAGCGGGACCGCATCGCGCAGCGCCGGGACCTGTCCCCGGGCCGGGTGCTGCCCGATTCGGCCATCGTCGAGGCGGCCCGGGCGGCGCCCACGTCGGTGGCGGAGCTGGCCGCGGTGTCCGGGTTCCGCGGCCGGGGCGCCAAGCGGCACGCCGGCGAGTGGTTCGCCGCCATCCGCCAGGCCAACCAGGAGACCGACCAGGAGCTGCCCCGGCCGTCCGGCCAGGCCTCGGACGGCCCGCCGCCCGCGCACCGCTGGCACGAGCGGGACCCGGAAGCGGCCCGGCGGCTGGCCGCGGTGCGCACCGTGGTCGCGGCGCTGGCCGACGAGCACTCGCTGCCCGCCGAGAACCTGGTCCAGCCGGATGCGGTCCGCCGGCTGGCCTGGCAGCCCCCCGAGCCGGTCAGCGCCGAGCTGGTGGCCGCCCACCTGTCCGATTACGGGGCCCGCCCATGGCAGGTGGACCTCGTCTCGGTCCCCATCACCGGCGCCCTGCTCCGGCTAGCCGAAAAAGCCGACGAGTAGCCGGGAGCCATCCGCGCCCCCTAGCGGCACGCTGGTCAGCGGAACGGGTGGCACGGACGCGACGGAGGAGATATGGCAGAGCCGGAACGGGGTGACGAGACCAGCGCGCTGCTGGCCACGCTGGACTCGCAGCGGGCTCACGTGGTCGGCAGCCTGGAGGGCCTGCCCGACGAGGCGCTGCGGCGACCGGTGCTGCCGTCGGGGTGGACCTGCCTGGGGCTGGTCCGGCACCTGGCCCTGGATGTGGAGCGGTTCTGGTTCCGCGCCGTGGTGGCCGGTGAGCATGTGGACCTGGAGACCGGGGCGGACGCCTGGCAGGTCGGCCCCGATGTGCCGGCCGAGGACATCTTCGGCCTGTACCGGCAGGAGACCGAGCTGGCAACCGCCATCATCGCGGCCCGGGCGCCGGGCGCCGCGCCCGCTTGGTGGCCGGACGAGATCTTTCCCGGGCTGCCGGCCCGCCCGCTGCGGGACACGGTGCTGCACGTGATCACCGAGACCGCGTGTCACGCCGGGCACCTGGACGCGGTGCGGGAGCTCATCGACGGCCGGACCTGGCTGGTCCTGACCGAATAGCCCGCACTGGCCGGGCGCCGCGATGCCTTGACAGGGCCGCGACAGAGGTCTAGCTTGCCTTATTGATAATAAACTTTCCTAATAAGCGCACCGTGCCCGTCGTAGTGCCGTCCGCTCGTGCTCCGTGTAGTGCCGTCCGCTCGTTCCTCCGTCACCGCAGGAAAGCTGGCCTCATGTCCCGGTTGCGTTCGCTTCGCACGGCCGCCGCACTCGCCGCCGCCGCGCTCACCCTCCCCCTGCTCACCGCGGCCGGCGGCGCCGCGGACGCCGCCACGCAAGCCCGCTCCTCGGCCTGGGGCGGCGGGCTGCCCGCGCACATCTTCGCGCCGTACTTCGAGGCGTATCTCACCGGCAGCCCGGCGGCGGTGTCCGCCGAGTCGGGCGCCCGCTACCTGACGCTGGCCTTCATCCAGACCCCGAAGAAGGGGTCGTGCACCGTGGACTGGAACGGCGACAAGGCGACCCCGATCTCCTGGTCGGTGTACGGCAGCGACATCGCCGCGATCCGGGCGGCGGGCGGTGACGTCATCCCGTCCTTCGGTGGCTACTCGGCCGACCACGACGGCACCGAGATCGCGGACAGCTGCCACAGCGTGCCGAAGATCGCCGCTGCCTACGAGAAGGTGATCACGACCTACCACGTGACCCGGCTCGACCTGGACACCGAGGACAACTCGCTGACCAACACGGCGGGCATCAACCGGCGCAACGCCGCCATCCACCTGGTCGAGCAGTGGGCCGCCCGGTGCCACCGCCGCGTCCAGTTCGTCTACACGCTGCCCACCAACGTGGCCGGGCTCGACCCCACCGGGGTGTCCGTGCTGCGCAGCGCGGTCGCGCACCAGGCCCGGATCGACATCGTGAACATCATGACGTTCGACTACTACGACAACAAGCCGCACGAGATGGCGCGGGACACGATGACCGCCGCCGGGCACGTGTACAACACACTGCACCAGCTCTACCCGATGAAGTCCGCCAGCCAGCTCTGGCACCTGATCGGCGTCACCGAGATGATCGGCATCGACGACTTCGGGCCGCCGGAGGTGTTCAAGCTCAGCGACGGTCCGGTGGTGCTGCACTGGGCCACCGCCAGGGGCCTGGGCGAGCTGTCGTTCTGGGCGCTGCAGCGCGACAACGGCGGCTGCCCGGGCACCGCGGGCAGCAACACCTGCTCTGGCCTCAAGCAGTCCACCTGGCAGTTCAGCCACATCTTCGAGCCCTTCACCAGCCGGTAGCGGGGACGGCGGCGGCTGCGGGCGGCCGCGGGCGGCCGGAAACTGTCGGTGGGCAGGCGTACCGTCACACGTGGCAGGCAACCCGGCCGGCCACGGCGGCCGGGCGGTGAAGGAGAGACGGGAGCGAGCATGCCCGGAATTGCGGCGCCCAAAGGCCGTCTGGCTCCGGCCGAGCTGGCCTGGGCCACGCTGAGCTCGCCGGTCGGGCCGCTGGCGGTCGGCTGCACCGCCGCCGGGGTGTCCCAGGTCCGCTTCCGGACCTCCCCGCGGGACCGGTTCCGGACCGGCCTGCCTGCTGAGCCGGCCGGGAACGGCGGCCAGCGGGGCGCGGACGCCGGCCAGCCGGGCGCGGACGCCACTCAGCCGGCCGGGAACGCCGGCCAGCCGGGCGCGGACGGCGGCCAGCGGGACCGGGACGAGGTGCTCGCCGCGGCCCGGGATCAGCTCGCGGAATACTTCGCCGGGCAGCGTAAGGAGTTCGACGTGCCGATCGACTGGACCGGCACGTCGCCCGCCCAGCGCCAGGTGCTGGACGTGCTTTTCGGCACGGTCGGCTACGGCGGCACGATCACCTACGGGGAACTGGCGCACCGCGCGGTGGCCGGGCCGGACGGGGTCTCGCTGCCCGCCCGGGCCATCGGCGGGATCATGGGCTCGAACCCGATCCCGGTGATCGTGCCGTGCCACCGGGTGGTCGCGGGCAACGGGCTCGGCGGGTACAGCGGCGGCACCGGCATCGAGGTCAAGCGGTGGCTGCTCATCTTCGAGGGAGCGCTGCCCGCCACGCTGGACTGGACCGCGGCCGGGATGTGACCGGGCCGGCCTGCCAGCCTGCCGGCCCGGGCTTACCGGTCCCGGCCGAGCGGGCCGGTCTAACGAACCGTGGCGTGGTGCCGCTCCGCGCAGGCGAGCGCGTTCCAGCCGATGTGCAGCACCCAGAAGCCGGCTGGCGGCAGCGGACGGCCGTCAGGCGGCTTCGCGCCCAGCACGGCGCAGGCTTCCTCCAGGATCACCGGCAGATTCTCCCGGTGCCCGCAGATCACCGCGGGCAGCGCGCCGGCCAGGATCTCGTCGGTCCGCCGGCGCGTGTCGCCGACCGAGCCGAGACCGACCGTGAACGCCTGGTCCGCCTGGACGGACATGGCCGCCTCCTCGGCGTACGGCCGGACCGTGGCCACACACCGCTCGGCGGCCGAACTGAACACCTTGGCCTGCGCGTAGCAGCGGAGCAACTGGGCCAGCAGAGCGGCCTGCTCGCGTCCGGCCGGGTCCAGCGGCCGGGCCAGGTCATCGTGGCGGCCGGCCGCCCGCCACTCCGCCTTGCTGCCGGCCGAGGCGTGCCGGACCAGGATCAGCGGGACGGTGTCCGGCGGCCCGGCCGCGAACTCATCCAGCACCGCGGTGTCATGCGGGTAGCTGAGCCGCTGCCGGGCGGCTGGCACCTCCAGCCAGTCCACCCGGTCCACCTCGGCGTTCGGGGTGAGCCCGGGCTGCGGCGCATCGGCGGCCTTGGCCGCCCAGTAGTCCACCACCTTGGGCCGCCCGCGCACCATATAGTGCGTTGAGGGCAGCCGCCGGCCGAGGATGACCCGGATCCCGGTCTCCTCGGCCACCTCGCGGACCGCGGTCAGCAGGACATGCTCACCCGGCTCGGTCTTGCCCTTGGGCAGGCTCCAGTCGTCGTATTTCGGCCGGTGCACCAGCGCCACCTGCGGGCCAACCGGGCCGGGCCGCCAGAGCACCGCGCCGGCAGCCCGGATCTCGCGTCCGCCAGCTCCCCCGTCCGCCAGCATCAGCTATCGGCGAGGTGACCGCGCCGCTCGAGCAGATACGACTGCAGGTCCCGCAACGGCTTGCCCTCCGCGTCCAGATGGTGCCTGGTCCAGGTGCTGTCGCCCGCCAGCCACCACGAGCTGGTGGACTCGTCCATGGCCAGGTCGATCAGCGACCGCAGCTCTCGCTTGTGCTCGGGATCTTTCACCAGGCAGAGCAGCTCCACCCGGCGGTCCAGGTTGCGGTGCATCAGGTCGGCGCTGCCGATCCAGACCTCGGTATCGTCAGGCCCCCCGGCGCCGAAGACGTAGATCCGGGAATGTTCCAGGAACCGGCCGAGAATACTGCGTACCCGGATCGTCTCGGACAGCCCGGGCAGCCCCGGACGGAGCGAGCAGATGCCGCGGACCCACACGTCGATCGGCACCCCGGCCCGGGACGCCCGGTACAGCGCGTCCACCACCGCCTCGTCCACGATCGCGTTGCACTTGAGCTGGATCCGGGCCGGCTTGCCCGCCTGCTGCAGCGCGGTCTGCTGCTCGATCCGGTCCAGCAGGCCCGGCCGGAGCGCCTGCGGGGCGACCAGGAAGCGGCGGTAGTCGTTCTTCCGGCTGTACGCGGTCAGATGGTTGAACAGGTCGGTCGAGTCACCGCCCACCGTGGGGTCGGCGGTGAGCAGGCCGTAGTCCTCATACAGCCGGGCGGTGGACGGGTTGTAGTTCCCGGTCCCGATGTGGCAGTACCGGCGCAGCGACCCGTCCAGCTCCTCGCGCACGACCAGGACCATCTTGCAGTGCGTCTTCAGGCCGGGCACGCCGTACACCACGTGGCAGCCCGCTTCCTCCAGCTTTCGGGCCCAGGTGATGTTGGCCCGCTCGTCGAACCGCGCCTTCAGCTCGACCACCACCACGACCTGCTTGCCCGCCTCGGCCGCGTCGATCAGCGCGTCCACGATGGACGAGGAGTCGCTGGTCCGGTACAGCGTCTGCTTGATGGCCAGCACCCGCGGGTCGGCGGCCGCCTCCACGGTCAGCCGCTCCACCGTGGCGGTGAACGAGTCGTACGGGTGATGCACCAGCACGTCGCCCCGGTCCAGCGTGGTGAACACGTCGTTGTCCTGCGGCAGCGCCGACTCCCGCGGCACGAACGGCGGGTACTTGAACCGCCGGATGTTGAGGTCGGCGATCGCGTTCAGCCCGGTCAGGTCGAGGGGGCCGGGCAGGTGATACACCGCCCGCCGGTCCACGCCCAGCTCGGTGACCAGCCGCTCCAGGATGTCGGCCGAGATCGTCTCCTCGACCTCCAGCCGCACCGCGGGCTCGAACCGGCGGCGCAGCAGTTCCCGCTCCATGGACTGCATGAGGTCTTCGGTGACGTCCTCGTCGATCTCCAGCTCCCGGTTCCTGGTCACCCGGAACACGTGGTGCTCCAGGATGTCCAGGCCGACGAACAGCTCGGGCAGGTGCGCGGCGATCACGTCTTCCAGCGGCACGAACCGGTACCGGCCCACGCTCAGGAACCGGGGCAGCAGCGGCGGCACCTTCACCCGGGCGAACATGGTCGCGCCGGTCTCCGGTTCGGCGATCATGACGGCCAGGCTGAGTGACAGGCCGGAGATGTACGGGAACGGGTGGGCCGGGTCCACCACCAGCGGGGTGAGCACCGGGTAGATCCGGTCCCGGAACAGCTGCTGCAAATCGCGCTGCTCTTCTTCGGACAGCTCTTTCCAGCGCAGGATCTCGATGCCCTCGTTCGCCAGCAGCGGGCGGATCGTGTTGTTGAAGTACTCCGCGTGCCGCAGGCTCAGTTCCCGGGCCGTGATGAGGGTGTTCTCCAGCACCTGGTCCGGCGGGATCTCGGTGGTGACCCCCTCCACCGGCAGGCCGGTGGCCATCCGGCGCATCCGGCCGGCCACCCGGACCATGAAGAACTCGTCCAGGTTGCTGGCGAAGATAGCCATGAACCGGACCCGCTCCAGCAGCGGCACGTTCTCGTCCTCGGCCAGTTCCAGCACGCGCTGGTTGAACCGGAGCCAGCTTGCCTCGCGCTCGAAGTACCGGTCGGGCGGCAGATCGTCGGCTGGATCAGCCGTCGTACCCTCCGGCGCGGTGCCCGCGCTCATCTCCCCCTCGCCCGTCTGATAGCCCACCTCGCCCAAACTCATGCCGTCATTGTCCCCAGTGTCCGCCCCGCCAAGACACCCCTGACGGGTGTTTTCACCCTCGGCGGCGGCGATGTTTGTCCAGTTCAGCACCGCGTCATTTAGTCGCAAAGCGGAACGAATCGCGAACTCGCCCAGATAGCGCGGCGGCGGCGGGAGGACGCCCAGCTCAAGCCCTCGCAGCGCCAGCCCGGTCAGGCCGTACACGGCCGGCGGGATCAGTTTGCGCAGGCCAGCCGCGGCGAGCCCCAAAGCGGGGCGGGTCAGCCGGCCGGCGGCCGGCACAGCGCCTCGATGGCGGCCCGGTCCCCGATCTTGACCCGTTCCCCCCGGCCCAGCGAGCTGCCCAGCTCGGCCTCGGCCTGTTCCACGCGGAGCCAGTCGGCATAGCTGACCGGCCGCACCCCGCGCCCCGCCAGTTCTGCGACGAATTCATCCCGGGACTGCCGCCGGGACGCCGCGCCGCCGTCACCGGCCAGGTCGGCCAGCAGCGACCGGACGGTGCCGGCCGCGTCGGACTTGTTCGTGCCGACCACCCCGGTCGGGCCGCGCTTGAGCCACCCGGCGACGTACTCCCTGGGCAGTGGCGCGCCGCGGCGGCCGAGGACCCGGCCGTCGGCGTTGGGCACCGTGTAGCTGCGCTCGTCGAACGGCACCCCGGGCAGCGGCACGCTCTGGTACCCGACGCTGCGGAACACCAGCTGCGCCGGAATCGTCTCGAACTCCCCCGTTCCGGTGAATTTGCCCTGCTCATCGAGCCGGGTGCGTTCGACCGTCAGCCCGGACACGCGTTCGGTGCCGTCGATCTCCACCGGGCGCAGCCAGAACCGGACGGTCAGCTTGCGTTCGGCGCCGGCTCCCGGCGCGCGTCCGGCCCAGTCTTGGATAACAGCGAGGTTGCCGCGCACCCGGCGGTCGTTCTCGGCGAGCTGTGCGCTCTGCCCGGTCGGGTCGAACCGGTCGAGGTCGATCTCGTCCGGTTGCACCACGATGTCCACCCCGGACAGCTCGCCCAGCTCGCGCAGTTCCTTGGTGGTGAACTTGGCCTGCGCCGGGCCGCGGCGGCCGATCATGTGCACCTCGCGGACCTTGCTGGCCATCAGCGCCTCGAGCACCGACTGCGGGATGTCGGTACGGCGCAGCTCGGCCGGGTCCCTGGCCAGGATGCGGGCCACGTCCACGGCCACGTTGCCCACCCCGACCACGGCCACCGACTCGGCATCCAGGGTGAACGCGCCGACGTCGGAGTCCGGGTGGCCGCAGTACCAGTTCACGAAGTCGGTGGCCGCGTAGCTGCCGGGCAGGTCCTCGCCGGGAATGCCCATCCGCCGGTCGCGCATCGCGCCGGTCGCGTAGACCACCGCGTCGTAGCTGGCCAGCAGGTCCTCGCGGGTGACGTCGTCGCCGAGGTGCACCCCGCCGAGAAAGCGCACATCGGAGTGCTCCAGCACGGTGCGCAGGTAGTCGGCGATGGACCGGATCGACGGGTGGTCGGGGGCGACCCCGTAGCGGACCAGGCCGTACGGGGTGGGCAGCCGGTCCAGCACGTTGACCTGCACCGCGGCGGGCGGGTCCAGCTTGGCCGCCTGCTTGATCAGCGCCTCGGCGGTGTAGATCCCGGCCGGGCCGGAACCGACGACGGCCACCTGGAGTGTGGTCACTGGGGTCTCAATCCCTGGGGGTTGTCGGCCAGTTCGGGGTCGAGCCGGGCCACGGCCTCGGTGATCTGCCGGGCCAGGTGCTGTGGGACCAGGCCAGCCTCGTCCAGCACCTGGTCCCGCGAGCCGTGGTCCAGGAACCGCTGGGGCAGGCCGAACGTCCGCACCGGCGTGCGCACGTCCGCGTCGCGCAGCAGCCGGCACACCGCGTCGCCGAACCCGCCCGCGATGCCGTTGTCCTCGACGGTGGCCACCAGCCGGGCCTGCGCGGCGATCTCAGCCAGGGCCGGGTCCACCGGCTTGGTCCAGCGTGGGTCCAGCACGGTCACCCGGATGCCCTGGTCAGCCAGCCGCCGCGCGGTGGCCAGGCCCATCACGGCCATCGGCCCGGCGCCGACCAGCAGCACGTCCGGGGGACCTGGCCCATCCGGCCGGGCCAGCACGTCCATGCCGCCGACTTGCCCGACGGCCTCGGCCTCGGCACCCACGTTGCCCTTGGGGAACCGGACCACGGTCGGGCCGTCGCCGACCGCGACCGCCTCGGCCAGCAGCTCGGCGATCCGCGTCCCGTCCCGTGGCGCGGCGATCCGCAGCCCGGGCACGACCTGCAGGATCGAGCCGTCCCACATGCCGTTGTGGCTGGCCCCGTCGGGGCCGGTGACGCCCGCCCGGTCCAGCACGAACGTGACCGGCAGCCGGTGCAGCGCCACGTCCATCAGCACCTGGTCGAAGGCCCGGTTGAGGAACGTCGCGTAGATGGCCACCACCGGGTGCAGGCCGCCCATGGCCAGCCCGGCCGCGCTGGTCACCGCGTGCTGCTCGGCGATGCCCACGTCGAAGACCCGGTCCGGGTAGGCGGCGGCGAACTTGGCCAGCCCGGTCGGGTGCAGCATGGCGGCGGTGATCGCGACCACGTCCGGCCGCCGTGCGCCGGTGGCCAGCAGCGCGTCACCGAACACCTCGGACCAGGACGGCTTGGGCACCCCGGGCGGCGTGCCCGCGGGCGTGGCCGCGGGCACCTGGTGCAGCCGGTCCTGCTCGTTGTCCTCGGCCAGCTGGTAGCCGAACCCCTTGCGGGTGATCAGGTGCACCAGCACCGGGCCGCCGAAGTCCTTGGCCCGGCGCAGCGCGTGCTCCACGGCCTGCTCGTCGTGCCCGTCGATCGGGCCGAGGTACTTCAGGCCCAGGTCCTCGAACAGCACCTGCGGCTGCAGGACGTCCTTGAGGCCCTTCTTTACCCCGTGCAGCGTGCCGTACAGCGGCGGGCCGACCACCGGGGTGCGGGTCAGCGTGGTCTTGATGTAGTCCAGCACGTTCTCGTACCGCTGGTTGATCCGGACCAGGGTCAGGTGGTTGGCCAGCCCGCCGATCGTCGGCTGGTAGGAGCGGCCGTTGTCGTTGACCACGATGACGAGCCGGCTGTCCTTGGCCACCGCGATGTTGTTCAGCGCCTCCCAGGCCATCCCGCCGGTCAGCGCGCCGTCCCCGATCACCGCGACCACGGTGCGGTCCGTCTCGCCGCGCAGCCGGTACGCCTTGGCCAGCCCGTCGGCGTAGGACAGGCTGGTGGACGCGTGCGAGTTCTCCACCAGGTCGTGCTCGGACTCGGCCCGGCTCGGGTAGCCGGACAGCCCGCCGCGCTGGCGCAGCGTGCCGAACTCCGCGACCCGCCCGGTGAGCAGCTTGTGCACGTAGGACTGGTGGCCGGTGTCGAAGACGAGCTTGTCCACCGGCGAGTCGAACACCCGGTGCAGCGCGATGGTCAGCTCGACCACGCCGAGGTTGGGCCCGAGGTGGCCGCTGGTCCGGGACACCGTCTCGATCAGCAGGTCACGTATTTCGCTGGCCAGGACGGGCAGCTGGTCAGGCGCCAGCTCCCGGAGATCGCGTGGGCCAGAGAGGTTTTCCAGCAGGGTCACGTGAGCTGCTCCCTTGTCGCGGACGCGGGGGAATCTGTGGCGAGTCTATTTGGCCGCCGTGCTGCGTGGCACGGAAGGCGCGGCTTCACCGGGTGATCGAGACGGGTCAGCGCACGCCGTAGAGGTGCTCCAGCGCGAGCTGGTCCAGGTGCTCGTAGGCCAGCCCGCGGGCGGCCAGCGCGTCGATGTCCGGGGTGAAGCCCGGCACGTCCCGCCACGTCTCGCCGGCCGCCAGGGTGGGCGTGGCCAGGTCCTCCACCCCGGACGCGGCCAGCGCCGCCTTCACCTCGGGGTCCGCGCGGAACGCCCGGACCTTGTCCCGCAGGATCAGGTAGTTGCGCATGCACGCCGCCGCGGACACCCACACGCCGTCGTCGTCCTCGGTGCGCGGCGGCTTGTAGTCGAAGTGGACCGGCCCGTCGTACCCGCCCGCCTCCAGCGCGTCCACCACCCAGAACGCGCCGCGTGCGTTGCCCGCGCCGAACCGCAGGTCCTGGTCGTAGCGCGGCCCGTTCTGCCCGTTCAGGTCGATGTGGAACAGCTTCCCGTGCCACAGCGCCTGGGTGATCCCGTGCGCGTAGTTGAGCGAGGCCATCTCCTCGTGCCCCACCTCCGGATTGATGCCCACCATCGCTGAGTGCTCGAGTTCATTGATGAACGCCAGTGCGTGACCGGCCGTCGGCAGCAGGATGTCGCCGCGGGGCTCGTTCGGCTTCGGCTCGATGGCGAACCGGAGCTGATAGCCCTGGTCCAGCACGTACTGGCTGAGCAGGTCGAGGCCTTCCTTATAGCGGTCCAGCGCGGCCCGGACGTCCTTGGCCGCCCCGGACTCGGCGCCCTCCCGGCCGCCCCAGAACACGTAGATCCCGGCGCCGAGCTCGGCGGCCAGGTCCAGGTTGCGCATCACCTTGGCCAAGGCGAACCGGCGCACGTCCCGGTCGCTGGCGGTGAACGCGCCGTCCTTGAACATCGGGTGGCCGAACAGGTTGGTGGTGGCGGTGGTCACCACCAGGCCGGTGTCGGCCAGCGCCCGCTTGAAGTCGCCGATCTTCCGGTCCCGCTGCACGTCGCTGGCCTCGAACGGGAACACGTCGTTGTCATGGAAGTTGACCCCGTAGGCGCCCAGCTCGGCCAGCTTGCGCACGGCCCGGTCGGCCGGCATCGGCGGCCGGACCGCACCGCCGAACACGTTGACGCCCTGCCAGCCCACCGTCCAGATGCCGAACGAGAATTTGTCCTCGCGCCTCGGTACGTAAGCGTCTGCCGCCATCAGCCGGTCCTCTCCGTTAGCACGTTCCGTCCCGTTAGCACGTTCCGTCATCGCTGCCAGACCGGCGTGTCCCAGCCCGCCGTATCCCAGTCCGCCGTGGCCGCGCTCAGCCAGCCGAGCCGCTGGCGGACCCCGGGGTCAGCCGCCCCGGTGTACTCCTCCGGCGAGCGACGCGGCCAGTCCGGGGGCTCCGGCGTGCCCGCCAGCGCCCACGCCGCCTGCCGCGCCGCGCCCAGCGCGACGTACTCCTCCGGCGCGGGCACCAGCACCGGGACGCCGAAGATGGTGGGCGCGATGCGGCGTACCGCCGCGGACCGGGCCCCGCCGCCGATCAGCAGCACCCGCTGCCGGGACGCGCCCTGCGCGGCGATCAGGTCGGCCGCCTCGGCCAGCGTGCCCAGCACGGCCTCGATCGCGGCCCGGGCCAGGTTGGGCCCGGTCATGTTCTGCGTGGTGAGGCCCCGCAGCACGCCGCTGGCGTCGGGCCGGTTCGGGCTGCGCTCCCCGTCCAGGTAGGGCAGCAGCACGATGCCGGCCGCGCCCGGTTCGGCCTGCAGCGCCTGCTCCGACAGCCCGTCCAGGTCGGTGCCGATCAGCCGGGCCACCGCGGACAGCACCAGGCCCGCGTTGACCGTCGCGATCAGCGGCAGGTACCGGCCGGTGGCGTCGGCGAACCCGGCCACCATGCCGGACTCGTCCGCCGCGGGCCGCTCGGTGACCGCGTACGCGGTGCCCGAGGTGCCGATCGAGGTGACCAGCTCCCCCGGGGCCAGGCCGAGCCCGAGCGCGGCGCCCATGTTGTCGCCGGTCCCGGGGGCCAGGACGGCCCCGGTGGCGGTCTCGCCGACGGCCTCGGCCGGTTTGGCGATCCGCGGCAGGGCGGGCTCATGGCCCAGCGCCGCCGCGGCTACCTCGGGCAGCCAGCGGCTTTGGGCGGGCGAGAAGTAGCCGGTGCCGGACGCGTCGCCGCGGTCGGTGACGGGCTCGGCGGTGGGCCCGCGCGTCCCGGCGGGCCCAGCTCCGGCCTGCCCGGCCCCGGCCGCGCTGAGCCGCCAGGTCAGCCAGTCGTGCGGCAGCATGACCCGGGCCACCCGGGCCGCGTTGCCCGGCTCGTGCTCGGCCAGCCAGCGCAGCTTGGTCACGGTGAACGAGGCGCTGGGCACGCTCCCGGTGTGCGCGGCCCACCAGCCCGGCCCGCCCCGCTCGGCGATCAGCTCCCGGGCCGCCGCGGCGGACCGCAGGTCGTTCCACAGCAGCGCGGGCCGGATGACCTGGCCGTCCTCGTCCACCACGACCATGCCGTGCTGCTGCGCCGCCACCGCGACGGCGTCGGCCCGGTCCAGCAGCCCTCGCCCGGCCTGCTCCAAGGCGGACCACCAGGCGGCCGGGTCGCACTCCGTGCCCGGCGGGTGCGGCGCGCTGCCCCGGGCGAGCACCGTGCCGTCCTCGGCCTGGCACAGCAGCACCTTGGTGGATTGCGTAGACGAATCCACCCCGGCTACCAGCATGCGGTTCCTCCTGCCACGACGGTCACGAACCTACTCCGCCGGGTGGGCCCGGCCTGCCGCCGGTCCGGCGGTGGAGTCCCGGATCACCAGCTCGGTGGACAGCTCCACCCGCTGGCTGCGCAGCGGGGTGCCGGTGATCAGGTCGCCGAGCATCTCGGCGGCCACCCGGCCCATGTCGGCCAGCGGCTGGCGGACCGTGGTCAGCGGCGGGGACACCCAGCGGGCGGCGGGCAGGTCGTCGAAGCCGATCACGCTGAGATCCTGCGGGACGCGCAGCCCGCGCTGCCGGGCCGCCTCGTACACGCCGAGCGCCTGCTGATCGCTGCCCGCGAAGATCGCGGTGGGCGGGTCGGCCAGGTCCAGCAGCTCGCCGCCGCGCCGGAAGCCGCCCTCGTGGTGGAAGTCGCCGTGCCGGATCAGCGTCGCGTCGATGGGCAGGCCGGCCTGCTCCAGCGCGGAGCGGTAGCCGTCGGCCCGGGCCCGGCTGCATATGTAGCCTTGCGGGCCGGTGATGGCACCGATCCGGCGGTGCCCCGCGCCGAGCAGGTGATCGGTGGCGGCGATGCCGCCGGCCCAGTTCGTCGCGCCCACGCTGGGCAGCGCCGGGTCGGGCAGGTTAACCGGGTCCACCACGACCAGCGGGATGCCGTCGGCCCGCAGCTGGGCCAGCTGCCCGGCGGACAGCTCGGAGGTGACCAGGATCACGCCCTCGGTGTCGTGGCTGGCCAGCGCGCTGGTCCAGCTGGCCGGCCGGGCGCTGCCGTGGCGGACCGCGGACACCGCCGCGGCCATCCCGTGCCCGGCGCACCAGTCCTCCACGCCGCGCAGGATCTCCACCGCCCACGGGCTGTCCAGGCCGTTGAAGATCAGGTCGATCAGGCCGGCCCGGCGGCCGCGGCGCGGCCCGGGACGCTGGTAGTTGAGCTCGCCGAGCAGGCGTTCTACCCGGGCCCGGGTGCCCGGCGCCACGTCCGGGCGCCCGTTGACCACCTTCGACACGGTGGGCAGCGAGACGCCGGCCTCGGCCGCGACCGCCGCCAGCGTGGGCCGCCGCCGGGGGCCCACGCCGCGCGGGCCGCCCTCCGCCGCGCCGTCACCTGTCATGCCCTCACCCTGCCCCGTCGAAAGTTTCGGCGCGGATATCGTAACGTATCGGCCCCGGCCTCGGCCGGCCCGGCCGGGCGGGCCGGCCGGGCGGGCGGGCCGGTCAGTCCCCGGCCAGCGGGGCCGCCGGGTACGGGGTCAGCCGGCCGCACATGCCGTAGCTGCGCGGGCCGGCCGGGCGCGGCACCCGGAGCACGCTCGCGGCGCGCAGGTGCTCCGCGTGCCGGGCCTCGATGCCGTCCAGGTGCTGGCCGGTGAGCGCGGAGACCGCGCCGGCCTGGCCGCGCCAGCGGCGGCGCCAGTCGGGTACCCGGCCCGCGGTCAGCGCCACCGCGGCGGCCAGGAACGGCTCGAGGGCGGCTGGCCCGTCCGCCAGCACCTGTTCCCGCAGCGCCAGGAACCCCTCGATGGCCAGGTCCCGGCGGCGCCGCGCGGACGTTTCCAGCGGGCCGCCGGCGCTCGTCCGGGTCGGTGGCGGCGACGCCGTCCGGGGCCGGGCTCAGCGTGGCCGCCGCCTCGTACCGGACCGGGTCGGCCAGCACCCCGGGCGGGAAGGTCAGCACGCAGTCGCCGGCCTCAGGCAGCCCGGCGTTCTGCATGACGACCAGGATCTGCAGCTGGCCGTCGTCGTTGACCAGCCGGTGCACCGTCCCCGGGGTGAACCACAGGCAGTCGCCCGGGCGCAGCGGCGTCTCCTGGAAGCCATGGCGGCCCAGGGTCTGCAGGCGGCCCGCGCCGCGCAGCACGACATAGCCCTCGGTGGACGCCAGGTGGATGTGCGCCGACCCGCCGCGCAGCCCGTCCGCGGTGGGCCAGTCGTACACGTCGAGCAGGGTGACCCCGGTCGCCCCGGGGAACGCCTGGTCCGCGGTCACACCGCCGCTCCCGGCACGCCGAGCAGGTCGCCGGCTTCCATCTCGGCCACCAGCTCGGCGCAGCCGTCGGCGGACAGTTCGCGGCCGGCCAGCGCGACGTCGTAGCGCAGCGTCAGGCTCTGGCCGTCGGCCAGCATGAACTCGGCCGCGAAGAACGGGGCCGGGCATACACAGGCGAACGGCTCGCTGCGGACGAACCACATGGTCGGGTGGCCGACGTTAGCCGGGGCATCGCGGAACACCACGGTCGAGGCCCGGTCCGGCTCGTGCCGCCCGGTGAACGCCAGCCACGGGCCACGCCAGCCCATGTACTCGTCACCGCCGGTGCCGCCGGGGGCGATTACCCGGCCCGCGCTGAACGACGGCGGACCGCGCCAGAACAGCCCGCCGTACCCGGCGTTATCCCGGCCCGCCGTGGTGGGGCTGCCGAACGGGATGATGGCGCCGCGCACGTTGCGCAACCTCGTCCGGAAGGCCAGCAGCCAGGCATCCGTCCCGGGCAGCACCCGGGCCCCGATCTGCCGCCGCTCGTCCAGCCAGGTCTCGCCGTCCTGGGTGATCCAGCTCAGCTGCTCATCCACCTGGAGCACGCCGTCGGTCACCGCCGCCGCGGTGAACTCCTCGTGCCGGACCCGGCCGTTGTTGGGCAGCTGCCGGTAGCCGTCCCCGCGCTGGAAGGTCGGTCCGCCCCAGAAGTTCTCCGGTCCCACGTGCGGCAGCGACCAGGCGATCCCTTTGTGCCAGACGTGATCCTCCGGCCGGAAGCTGGTGACCAGGTCACCGCGCAGCGTGCGCACCGGGTGGAAGTACGGCCGCGGCGACTCGACCTGCGGGTCGTCCGGCCGGTAGACGTACCGGAGCAGCTCGGTTTCCTGGTAGCTCAGCCGGAGCGAGCAGCCGTCGCCGTCCGTCAGGCGCATATCCATGGGGGGCATTCTCGTCATTGTTTCCATCCCGCACCCGGGCCGTCCATCCGCGGGTAGCACGGCGCGGTGGCGCCCAGATCAGCGGGCCGCACCGCTCCGCCGCCGAACGCGGACGCGTAGATCCCGGCCACCAGCGACATGGTGCCCCGGCTGTCCGGCAGGGTCACCGGCGGCGCGGCCGCCGCGCGCAGCGCGGCCAGCACGGCGGCGAACTGGGCCCGGTGCCCGCTGGGCGTGCCGGCCGTGCTGGCCGTGCTGGCCGTGCTGGCCGTGCTGGCCGTGGATTCCTGCCAGGCGGCCAGGACCGCCTGCTCGTGGCCGGGGGCCGGGGTGACCCGCCAGTCGTCGTCGCGGTACCCGTACAGGTGGGTGACCTCGACCGTGCCGTGTTCGTAGTCGAAGCGCAGGTAGCTCTCCTCGCGCGGGGACAGCACGCTGTTCACGATGCTGGCCGCGGCGCCGCTGGCGAAGATCACATGGGCCATGGACAGGTCCTCGGTCTCGGTCCGGCGGGCCTGCCGCCGGGCGATGGCCGAGACCTCCGCCCAGTCCCCGAGCACGTAGCGCAGCAGATCCATCTGGTGGATGCCGTGCCCCATGGTGGGACCGCCGCCTTCGGTCTGCCACCGGCCGCGCCACGGCACGTCGAAGTAGGCCTGGTCGCGGAACCAGGTGGTGTGGCAGATGGCCAGCAGCGGCCGGCCGAGCACGCCCGAGGCGGACAGCGCGCGCAGCCGGCCCGCGGCCGACCCGAACCGGTGCTGGAACACGGTCGCGAACCACGGGCCGGCCGGCCGCGCCACGTCGGCCAGCAGGTCGAGCTCGCGCAGGCTCAGCGTGGGCGGCTTCTCGGCCAGCACCGACACACCCGCCGCCAGGCACTGGCCGGCCTGCTCGTAGTGCCGGGCCGGCGGAGTGCACAGGTGGACCAGGTCCGGCTGGACCGCGGCGAGCAGCCCGGCCAGGTCCGCGTGCAGTTCCGGGACGCCGTGCTCGGCGCCGAACGCGGCCAGCCGGGCCCGGTCGATGTCGGCCGCGCCGGCCAGTTCGGCGCCCGGCAGGGCGCGCAGCGCCTCGGCATGGACACCGGCGATGTTCCCCGTCCCGGCGATCGCGATGCGGACCGGTGCCGCGCTGCCTGCCTGCACTGGCTGCCTCCACTCCCGGACGCTACGGGCCGCCGACCGTCGGCACAATAAGTTTCGGAAATATTTCGGCGCGCATTGGCCAGCCGGCAGGCTGGGTGGTCCACCGGCCGGGCGCTGACGGCGGTCAGCCGGCCCCGGCTGGCTGGTCCACCGGCAGCGTGACGTCCCGGGCCGCCTGCCAGCCCGCCGCCAACTCCAGCCCGGTGATGACCAGCAGGCAGCTCACCGGGACCGTCCAGCCCCCGGTCGCGGTGTGCAGGAACCCGACGGCCAGCGGGCCCGCCGTGGCCACCAGATAGCCCACGCTCTGCGCGAACGCGGACAGCGAGGCGGCGGCCCGCGGATCGGGGGCGCGGGCCATCGTGAAGTAGATGGCCAGGCCGAGCGCGGCGCCCTGGCCCAGGCCGAGCAGCAGCACCCAGGCGGCGGCGCTGCCCAGCGGGGCGAACCAGGCACCGGCCAGGCCCACCGCGCTGGCCGCGACGGCCCAGGCCATGAGCGCCCGCTGATTGCGCGCCCGCTGCGCCAGCACCGGGATGATCAGCGCGGTCGGGACACCACCCAGCGACATCAGGGCCAGCAGGGTGCCGGCGCCGCCCGGGCTGACCCCGCGATCGCGGAACATGGTCGGCACCCAGGACAGGGTGGCGTAGAAGGTCAGGCTCTGCAGCCCCATGAACGCGGTGACCTGCCAGGCCAGCGCGTGCCGGTACACCTGGAGGCCGCGGCCCGGCCCGGCCGGGCGGCCCGCGGCTGGGCGGCCCCCGGGCACGGTATGGAACCTCAGTTGCGGCAGCCAGCACACGGCCGCGGCCAGGGCTGGGATCGCCCACAGGCCCAGGGCCAGCGGCACCGAGCCGCCGGACGCCTTGAACACCGGGACCGCGATCAGCGAGCCGAAGATCGACCCGGCGGACAGGCTGAGCAGGTAGATCCCGATCAGCAGCCCCGCCTGCTCCGGCCTGCGCCGTTTGGCCAGGCTGGGCAGCAGCACGTTCATCAGCGCGATCGCGGCGCCCGCGACGGCCGTGCCTGGGAACAGCATGCTGCCGGGCAGCGCGCCGCGCAGCAGCAGCCCGGCCGCGAGCAGCACCAGCGCGGCGCCGAGCACCCGTTCCTCGCCGAACCGGCGGCTGAGCGGTGCGGCCACCCCGGAGCACACGCCGAACGCCAGCACCGGCAGGGCGGCCAGCGCGGACAGCGCCGCGTTGGACAGGTGCAGGCTGTCCGCCAGTTCCGGGAACAGCGGCGGGAGGCTGGTGATGGCGGCGCGCAGATTGAAGGCCAGCGCGACCATGCCGACGATGAACACCACAGTGCGCTGAGCACGGCGGCGGCCAGCGGATGCTGGCGGGGCGACTGGGGCGGCAGGTTCGGCCATTTCCCGAACGCTACCTTTCCAGCCACTGCCCGAGGCGGCCGGGCACATCCGCAACGCCCCACCAGGAGCTCAAGCCCCAGCAATCCCACCGGCCCCAGGCAGGCCGAACACCGCACTGCATGACTGCTGCATCCATGCAGTCAGGTGTGTATGGCTGAAACAGCCACGTAGTTGCCCGGGGGCCGGGCACCGGACTGGGTGGGGTGGTCAGCGGGGTGAATGGGTCGGCTGGGCCGGTCAGCGGGCGCCGGGGTACAGGGCTTCAGGTACCTGGCTGGTGAGCTGCGCCGCGATCCTGGCGGCGCACTCCGCCGCGGCGCCGACCGCGGCGGGCGTGCCGTGCTGCCCGGCCGCGGCCGCGGCCCGGCCGGCCAGCACCGCGACCCGCTCGCTGAGCACCGCCCAGGCCGCGTCCTGCCAGGGCACGAAGTTGCTCATCAGGTAGAACATCTCGAAGGCCGGCCCGACCGTGCGGCCGGGGTGGTCCGGCCCGGCCGGGAGCCGGGTGAGCGCATCCCCGAGCGGGGCCAGTACCCCGCTCATCAGGCTGAACGCCGCTCCGATGAGCAGGCCGAGCTGATCGCCGGTCTCGTCGGTGTGGGTGAAAAACCGGGTCAGCACCTGGAGTAGCGCCTCGTACCCGAGGGCGAACAGCCGGGCCACCTCGCGGGTCGCCGGGTCACTGATCACTGGTTGCTCGGCGGCGAGGTCGAACGGCTGCTGGGTGCAGGCCGCCAGCACCGGCCGGGCGGGCTGGAACGCCGGATCCGCCGCCGCGAGCCGGGAGTACTCGTCCCAGATGCCGAGGAACCGGCCGTAGTGCGCCGCCTGCCAGTCACCCCGGGCGCCCTCGCCCTGCTCGATGATGGTGTCGATGGCCTGTTGCGCCGAGGCCAGGTCGGTCACCGCGATGAGTTCGGGCCAGCGGAACATCTCCGGCGTGGCCTGGGCCCGCGGCGGCCCGACGAACAGCGCGCGCTCGCCGAGCCGCCCGGCGAGGTCGCGCAGCCCCTGCTCGATGGCCCGGTAGAGATGCCCGACGGTCAGGAAGTCCTGGGTGCGGGGCATGATCTCGCCCGGCTCGACCGGAGCGTGCGGCGGCACGGTGGGCACGAAGCCCGCCGCGTCCGTCCGTTCCATCCCCTCCGGCCGTTCCAGGTAGAGGAAATGAGTCAGCGCCGCCGCGCCGAACGGCAGCAGGTCGAGCTGCACGCTGGGCGGGAAGTAGGGTGAGCGCTGCGGGAAGTTGGGCCGGGTGAACGTCGGCGCGGCGCCGATGGCCGACATCAGGTTGCAGACCAGCGCCAGGTGCAGCATCTCCTCGATAGCGATGCCGCGCAGCACCCCGTGCCAGCGCTCCGTGGCGGCGGCCTGCTCCGCGGTGAGACCTTCAGCCGGATCCCGCTTCAGGCTGAACGCCGCGTACAGGTACTGGCACATGATCATGTGCTCTAGCTGCGTGGCCTCCGTCAGCAGGTACCACAGGTGCTCCCGGTGCTCGACCACGATCTTCGGCTCGGCCATGGCATCCCCCGGCTGCTCGGCACCGTCCCTTCCACGCCATGATTACACGATTACATGGCCAGCGCGGAAGGGGTTTCAGCCCTGGGCGAGCAGGGAGCGCAGCACGTACTGCATGATCCCGCCGTGCCGGTAGTACTCGGCCTCACCGGGCGTGTCGATCCGGACCACGGCCTGGAACTGCATGCCGTCCGCGCGGACCGTCACCTCGCGGGGCACCGGCCCGCTGCTTATCTCCTCGATGCCGGTGATCTCGAACACCTCGCGCCCGGTCAGGCCGAGCGTGGCGGCCGACTCCCCCGGCCGGTACTGCAGCGGCAGCACGCCCATGCCGATCAGGTTGGACCGGTGGATCCGCTCGAACGACTCGGTCAGTACCGCGCGCACGCCGAGCAGCAGGGTGCCCTTGGCCGCCCAGTCCCGGGACGAGCCGGAGCCGTACTCCTTGCCGCCCAGCACGAGCAGCGGCGTGCCCTCCTCGATGTACTGGCGGGACGCGTCGTAGATCGACATCTGCTCGCCGTCCGGCAGGTGCACGGTGACCCCGCCCTCGGTGCCCGGGGCGAGCTGGTTGCGCAGCCGGATGTTGGCAAACGTGCCGCGGATCATCACCTCGTGGTTGCCGCGCCGCGAGCCGTAGGAGTTGAAGTCCTTCCGCTCTACCCCGTGCTCGGTCAGGTACTTCCCGGCCGGGCTGTCCGTCTTGATCGCGCAGGCCGGCGAGATGTGGTCGGTGGTCACCGAGTCCCCCAGCATGGCCAGCGCGCGGGCGCCGTGGATGTCGCTGACCGGCGCGGGCTTGTCCGGCATGCCCTCGAAGTACGGTGGCTTCCGCACGTAGGTGGAGTCCTCGCCCCAGGCGAAGGTGTCCCCGCTGGGCACGTCCAGCGCGCGCCAGCGGTCATCGCCTTCGAACACGTCGGCGTAGTCGCGGCTGAACATCTCGGCCGCGACCGCGTCCTGCACCACCGCAGCGATCTCTGTGGCGGACGGCCAGATGTCCGCCAGGTACACCGGGCTGCCGTCGGCCCGCGAGCCGAGCGGCTCGCGATTCATGTCAAAGTCCATGGTGCCGGCCAGCGCGTACGCGACTACCAGCGGCGGCGAGGCCAGGTAGTTCATCTTCACGTCCGGGTTGATCCGGCCCTCGAAGTTGCGGTTGCCGGACAGCACCGACACCACGGCCAGGTCGTTCTCGGCCACAGCCTCGCTGATCGCCTCGGGCAGCGGCCCGGAGTTGCCGATGCAGGTGGTGCACCCGTAGCCGACCAGGTTGAAGCCGAGCTTCTCCAGGTAGGGGGTGAGTCCCGCGCGCTCGTAGTAGTCCATGACCACCTTCGAGCCGGGCGCCAGCGTGGTCTTCACCCACGGCTTGCGGGACAGCCCGGCCTCGACCGCCTTCTTGGCCAGCAGTGCGGCGCCGACCATGACCGACGGGTTCGAGGTGTTCGTGCACGAGGTAATGGCCGCGATCACGACCGAGCCGTGATCCACGGCCGTCTTCGTTCCGTCGTCGAGGACGACCTGAGCCGGCGCGGACGCGCGCGGGAAGTCGTCCTCGGCCACCGGATCCGACGCGGGGAACGTCCCGGCCAGCCCGTTGTCCAGGCTGGGCTCGGACACGTACGCGCCCAGCGCCTCGCGGAACGCGTGCTTGGCGTCGGCCAGCGCCACCCGGTCCTGCGGCCGCTTGGGCCGGCCAGCGACGGGACGATGCTGCCCAGGTCGAGTTCGAGTTCCTCGGAGTAGTGCAGCACCGCGCCCGGGTCGTGCCATAGGCCCTGCTCCTTGGCGTACGCCTCGACGAGCGCGACCTGCTCGTCCGGGCGGCCGGTCAGCCGGAGATAGTCCAGCGTCTGCCCGTCGATGGGGAAGATGGCGCAGGTGGAGCCGAACTCGGGGCTCATGTTGCCGATGGTGGCCCGGTTGGCCAGCGGCACCGAGCCCACTCCGTCGCCGTAGAACTCGACGAACTTGCCGACCACGCCGTGCTTGCGGAGCAGTTCGGTGATGGTCAGCACCAGGTCGGTCGCGGTGACGCCGGCCGGCAGCTCACCGGTCAGCCGGAAGCCGACCACCGGCGGGATCAGCATGCTGATCGGCTGGCCGAGCATGGCCGCCTCGGCCTCGATGCCGCCCACGCCCCAGCCGAGCACACCCAGGCCGTTCTGCATGGTGGTGTGCGAGTCGGTGCCGACGCAGGTGTCCGGGTAGGCGGCGCCGTCGCGGACCATCACCACCCGGGCCAGGTGCTCGATGTTCACCTGGTGCACGATGCCGGTGCCCGGCGGCACCACCTTGAACTGGCGGAACGCCTCCTGACCCCAGCGCAGGAACTGGAATCGCTCGCGGTTGCGGCCGAACTCCAGCTCCACGTTCCGGTCAAAGGCATCCGGCAGGCCGAAGATGTCCGCCACCACCGAGTGGTCGATGACCAGTTCGGCGGGCACCAGCGGGTTGATCTTGGCCGGGTCACCGCCCAGGTCCCGCATGGCTTCGCGCATGGTGGCCAGGTTGACTACGGCCGGCACGCCGGTCAGGTCCTGGAGGATGACCCGGGCCGGGGTGAACTGGATCTCGGTGGACGGCTCGCCCAGCGGGTCCCACTGCCCCAGCGCGGTGACATGCTCCGCGGTGACGTTGCGCCCGTCCTCGGTGCGCAGCAGGTTCTCCAGCAGGATCTTGAGGCTGAACGGGAGGCTTGCCGACCCGGCCACCGCATCCAGCCGGTGTATCTGGTACTCGGTCCCGCCGGCCCGCAGCGTGGCCAGGCTGCCGAAGCTGTTCGCGGTCATCAGGGTCCGCCTCCCGATCGCAGGTATCTCGACATCGAGCTAAGTTCCGTATCCCACGCTATGATGCGCTTATCTCGACGTCAAGGTACCCGGTGGGGGTCCCAGTCGGCGGCGGATCGGGCAGGATGTGCGGGTGACTGAACACTCCGAGCGCCCGTGGGGCAGCTACACGGTTCTCGCTGAGGGCGGCTCCTTCAAGGTCAAGACCATCGAGGTGCATCCCGGGCAGCGGCTCAGCTACCAGAAGCACGCCCGCCGGGCGGAACACTGGTTCGTCGTGGCAGGTGTGGGCACCGTCACCCTGGACGGGGTCGAGGTGCCGGTGAAACGGGGCAGTACCGTTAACGTCGGGCTGGGCGTCGCGCACCGTATGCACAACACCGGTGCCAGGCCGCTGGTGTTCGTCGAAGTCCAGCACGGCGACTACTTCGGCGAGGATGACATCGTCCGGCTCGAGGACGACTACGGCCGCAGCGCGCCCCAGCCCAGCAACTAGCCGTCGCCCAGCCGTTAGCGGGCCGGGGCGGCGGGCTTGTCCAGGCCGTGCCGGGCGGCGGCCACGTCGAGGCCGCCGAACCCGGAGTCGACCAGGCCGGTCCACCGGTCCCGGATCGCCGCGACGATCGGCAACGGGCGGTCCGCCGCGTCGAGCGCGAGACGGATGTCCTTCAGCGCCCACTGCAGCGAGAACTCTGGCGAGTCGTCCCCCGCGTCCATCTTGCGCGCCTTGACCAGCGCCACCGGTGACGACAGGTTTCCCTCGGCCAGGAAGTCCAGCACGTCCTGGTGCGCGACCCCCAGCGAGTCGGCCAGCGCCACGACCTCAGCGGCCCCCTCGACCAGGGTGACCAGCCACGTGTTCATGACCAGCTTCAGCCGGCTGCCGCGGCCCGCCTCGCCCAGCCACTTGGTCCGCTGCCCGAGCGCGGCGAACACCGGGTCCAGCCGTGGCTTCGCGGCCTCCGGACCGGACGCCAGGATCAGCAGGGTCCCGGTCTCGGCCGGCGCCCTGGTCCCAGACACCGGCGCGTCCACGAAGTACACGCCGGGGTGCTCCTGGCCGACCCGCGCGTTCAGCTCGTCGGTGGCCGCGACACCGATCGTGGCCATCTGAGCCCACACCGAGCCCGGCCGCATCGCCGCCAGCATGCCGTCGCCGAAGGCCACCGCCTCGACCGCCTGCGCGTCCGCGACCATAGTGATCACCACGTCTGCATGCTGCACCGCGAGGGCGGGCAGCTCATGCGCGGTCGCGCCGTCCAGCGCGAGCTGCGCGGCCGGCTCCGGGGTCCGGTTCCACACGTCAACCTGGCAGCCGGCCCGCAGCAGGCTGTGCGCCATGCCGCGGCCCATCGCCCCGATGCCCAGCACCGCGACCCTGGGGCGTGGCTGCTGGTCCTGCTGCGCTGAACTCATCTCGTTCTCCCATTCGAGGCGGCGGCTGGGCCGGTCATGAGGGCGAGCCCAGTCCTTCCATCGTGCTACGCGGGTTGCGCGTGCCGGGGTGCGGGTCGGGTGCGCAGCGTGGCCGCGATCAGCGTGGCCAGGCCGGCCGCCACCGCACCGGCCAGCATGGCGGCCCGGTCCCCGCTGACCCCGGCCGTGTGTCCGCCGTGGCTTACGGTCAGGGCGATCGCGGGCAGCAGCGCGGCGCCGATGCCGGCCCCGATCTGGCGGCCCGTGTTGATCACCCCGCCGACGAAGCCCTGGTCGCCGTCGGCCACCCCCTTGCTGGCGGTGACCATCGAGCCGAACGCCGTGCCCGCCGTGCCGAAGCCGACAAACGTCACCGCGGCCAGCAGCGGGCTGTACCCGCCGGTGGCCGGCAGCTGGGTGAGCACCAGGAAGCCGAGCATGGCCACGGCGTTGGTGAGCACCAGCAGCCGCTGCAGGCCCAGCCGGGACGCGAGCCGGGCGCCCGCCGCCCCGGCGGCGAAGCCGACCATGCCCTGCGGCGCGATGGCCAGCCCGGTCATCAGCGGCGAGTCGTGCAGCACCTGCTGGAAGTAGAGCGATAGCACGAGCATCTCGCCGCCGTTCCAGATGCCCAGCAGCATGATCAGCGCGCCGCTTTTGCGCAGCGACCGGAGCCGTAGCAGGTCGCCGCGGACCAGTGGGTCCGGGTGCCTGCGCTCGGCCACCGCGAACCCGGCCAGGGCCACCACCGCCGCCGCCGCGGCGCCCAGCACCCAGGGCGAGGCCCAGCCGGCCGCGCCGCCCTCGGACACCGCGAACACGATGCTGGCCACGGCCACCGTGATCAGCACCGCGCCGCCGACGTCCAGCCGCCGCCTGGTGCGCTGTTCCCGGCCGCGGCCGAGCAGCCGCGGGGCGAGCAGCACGGCGGCCAGCCCGACCGGCACGTTCACCAGGAACACCGCCCGCCAGCTAGTGAACTCGACCAGCACGCCGCCGAGCACCTGGCCTGCCACGAAACCCACCGACGCGGTCGCGCCATACAGGCCCAGCGCCCGGGTGCGCTGCGGCCCCTCCGGGAACCCGGTAGTGATCAGTGACAGCGCGGCCGGCGCGACCAGCGCGGCGCCCGCGCCCTGCACGGCCCGGGCCGCCACCAGCAGCACCGGGTCCTGGGCCAGGCCGCCGGCCAGCGAGGCGACGGAGAACGCGATGAGGCCGGCCACGAACATCCGGCGGCGGCCGAACAGATCGGCGGCCCGGCCGCCCAGGATGAGCAGCCCGCCGAAGGTGATCGCGTACCCGGTGACCACCCACTGGGCAGCCGCGGCCGGGAAGCCGAGCTCCCGCTGGATGGACGGGAGCGCCACGTTCACGATGCTGAAGTCCAGCACCACCATGAATGCGGCGGTCAGGATGAGGATCAGCGCGGCGCGGCTGTAGCCGGGCCGGCTCGGCGCGGCCGGCGCGGCCGGGCTCCGGTCTGGCGCGGCCGGGCTCCGGTCCGGCGCGGCCGGGTAGCCGTCAGTCCCGCTGGGGGTGCGGGCAGACCGGGGGCCGCAGACTGCGCGCGGCGGCCGGGGGCCCAGGATTACGGCACGCTCCCGGTTGGTCACCTGGTGAGCCCGCGAGCGCGCGGCACGATTCCGGGGCGATGTACTGGTCGGGGTCACAGCATATCCGATACGTATAGTTTCGTTTATAGCTGTGGTAACCAGCGCAGCGGCCCGGCTATTCCGCCTGGCTAACTGTCTTCCGAGGAGCGCAACCCGCGCAGCACGCGCAGCCAGTCATCCTCGGAGTCGGGGTTCCACGTGGGGACCGGGCCGCTGTCGCGGGGCGGTGCCGGGCGCCGGACGGGCTCGTGATCAGCGTCGTCACCGACGGGGTTCAGCAGCTCGGCCAGCAGGTCCGGCGCGGGCGGCAGCAACCCCGCCGCCGGCAGCAGGTCAGCATCTCGCGGCAGGTCAGCACTGGGCAGCAGGTCAGCACTGGGCAGCAGGTCAGCACTGGGCAGCAGGTCAGCATCTCGCGGCAGGTCAGCACCGCGCAGCAGGTCAGCACCGGGCAGCGGGTCAGCAGCAGCCGGCCCGGGGTCCGGTGCCGCCGCCGAGCCCGGGCGCTGCCACACGTTGAACGCCGACTCCACGCGGCGGGTCGGCTCATCTTCTGGCGTCTCGCCCTGGGCCGGCCGCTCGGCCGCGGCGCTGGGCGCGGGTTCGGCGTCGGGCGCCTCAGTGTCGTGGGTGGGCCAGAGGTTGAGCACCGGCTCACCGGCCGACGGCAGCCCCGGGTCCGCACCGGACCAGTCATCCGCGTCCGGCCCGCCACCTAGATCAGGCCCGCCATCCCGTACCACCCAGTCAGGCGACTGCGGTCCCGCGGCTGCGGCCAGCCCGGCATCCCGGACGACCCAGCCATCGGCCCCCGGCCCGGCATCCAGCCCATCGTCGGCAGCTGGCACCGCCCAGCCACCCTGCCCGAGGACAGCACCGGGCCGCAGCCCGGCGTCGGCCCCGGACCAGCCGTCCGGCCCCGGCTCAGCGCCGGGCGCGGACCCGTCATCCCGCCCAGACCACTCATCAACGCCGGCCGGGAACCCGCCATCCGGACCGGACCAGTCATCGGCCGCCCGCCCGGCGCCGGCCGGGAACCCGCCATCCGGCCCGGACCAGTCATCCGCCGCCAGTCCATTACCGTGCCCGGCCGCACCAGATGGATCCGGCCAGTCCGCCAGTTCCGCCCCGTCAGTGCGGCTGCGCCCAGCGTCGGGTGACGGCCAGCTGCCCGGCATGGGCTCGGCGTCCAGCGGCAGCTCGGCGCCGGCAGGCCAGTCCTCCGGCTCGGATCCCGGCCGTGGACCAGGGACGGGCCACATGTCCAGCATCGGGCCGGCGCCCGGGGCGGGCTCGGGAACGGCCGGCTGCTCCGGGCCCGGCGCAGGCCAGTCGCCCATCATCTGCGCAGCCTCCGGAGGCCCGCCCTGACCGGGCGGCGCGCCTGGGCCAGGCCGCGGCGGCGGGCCGGCGGGCGGGCGTGGACCGGCCGAAGTCGGCGGCCCGGGCGGCGGGCCAGTGGGCAAGCGCGGACCGGGCCGAGGCGGGCCAGCCACCTGGGCCCCGGGCGGCAGCGCGCCCGGCGGGACCGGCCCGCGTGCCCGCGCGTCAGGCCGGGACCGGCCGGCTGGTTCCGCCGCCCGCCCGGCGCCACCCGAGCCGAGCAGCACCACGATCATCAGCACGCCGCAACAGACACCGGCCGTGATCAGGGCCACCGCGGCCAGCCAGGCCACCGTGTGCGCGGAGTGCGGGATCGCGTGGCTCAGCGCGCTGACCGCCCAGATGCCGAGCCCTGCCGTCAGCATCAGTGAGCCAGCAACGGCCAACCCCACCGCGAAGCGTGCGGTGCGGCGGTCAATCAACGCAGACCCCACCCGGCACACCATACGGGACCTCAGCCCGGCTCGCCCGGCTCCTGCTCACCCTGGTGGTCTGTGCCGCCTTGTGTGACTACGGTGCATTATGTGGCGCCTGATGCACCCCTGGCCCCGCACGCATCAGCGCGATGAGCAATGCGGTGTGCGCCCCCGGTGGGGCGTGGCTCAGCCGACGTGGTTGGTGTCGATCTGGTCGAAGTCGCCGACGCCGTTGGTGAGACCGCCGCCGCCGGACCACTGCCACATCACCGCGTGCGCGCTGGAACTGGTCACCCCGCCGAAGAACTGGGCGCAGGTCGAGGTGCCCGGCACGCACCAGCCGATCGGCGGCGGCGAGATGTTCCTGGTGCCGTCCGTGTAGGTCCACTCGTCAGTGGTCGGGATGGACGAGGCGCTGCCGGTGCCGAAGATCGAGCTCCAGATCAGCGGGGAGGAGTACACCCCGGGCGTGTAGGACGAGTGCGCGGTCAGGTAGGACGCGTAACCGTTCAGGTCGGCCCGGTCCAAGGCCGCGGCCACGAACGCCGTCTTGATCTTGCCGCTGCATGTCGAGGTGTACACGTTGTCCCAGCCGTTGTCCTGGGCGGGCGTGTAGTTCGGCGCGTCACCCGGCAGTTCGATGTCCATCCAGACCACCTTGTAGGTGACGTTCAGGCCGCCGATGGCGCGCAGCGTCTTGGCCGCCTGGGCCGCGCCCCACGCGGACGCCTCGGACGTCTTCCCGTTGTAGTGCGGGTCCACTCCTGGCCCGGCCATGAACCAGTAGACGCCGGTGCCGATGCCCTTGTGGTACGTGTTGTAGTTGGTGTTCGCCGCCTTGCTGTCCTGGGACGACCAGACCAGCACGCCGCCGCAGCCGGACCAGCGGGCCCAGTTCCCGGCCATCCCGATGTACCCGCCGTACGGCGGCGAGCCGCTGACCGCGGGCTCCCGGTACGGCGGCTTGGTGGTGATCGCGATCGTCGCGCTGTCCGTCCCGTACCAGAAGCCGGGCGCGTTCGGGTCGTCCGGCCTGGCGGCAGCGATCCGGGTGCTGTCCGCCGCCTGGGCGGCCGTGCCGGGCTTCGCGCCGGACGCGCGGCCGGACTGGCCGATGGCACAGCCGGCCACCAGCGCGGCGAGCGCGGGCAGCGCCAGCAGGGTGCGGGCAGGGCGGCTGGACATGAGCTGGAGGCGATTCATCCGGGGTCCTTCCGGCGGGCCTGGGGGTGGGCAGGCGGAGCCGCGCTGGCGAGGGCCCGCAGGCAGGACGCACCTGCTGGCCATGTCCTGATCTTCGGTGAATTACCGGCCGATAACACCACATTACATAGCCCTCACCTCGCCGCTGGCCAGCCCCGCTGAACTGGCCCACCGTGACGGCGCGCAGTGGTGTGGCTACGGGTGTGCCCAGTTCTGCCCACCAGTTCCGGCTGGCCCGATAGCCTAGGTTCGTTAGTACCGGGGTTTCGCTGCCCGGGTGCCGCATTCGCGGAGGTCCCGTCGTGTACCTATTCGAATGTGAAGTATCGTTCCGGGCCGACCCGGCCACCGTCTGGCGGATCTGGACCGACGTGGCCCGCTGGCCAGAGTGGGACGCCAGCAAGGAGATCGCCCAGATGGACGGCGAATTCCGGGCCGGCACTTCCGGCTGGGTGAAGAAACACAACGCGCTGGGCGGCACGTTCGCCATCACCTCGGTGGAGCCCGGCCGGCGCTGGATCAGCGAGAGCCCACTCCCGCTGGGCCGGGTGATCTTCGACCACATCGTCGAGCCGGTGCCCGGCGGTCAAGTCCGAGTGGTCAAGGGCGTTCAGGTGGAAGGGGGGTCGGCTGGGCTGTTCCGGGTGCTGGCCGCGCCCCGGATGCGGCGGGACATCGACGCCACGCTGGCCGCGCTACAGGAGCGCGCCCAGGCCGAGGAGGTCCGGGCCCGGCAGGCTCAGGCCGAGCGCCCGCAGCCCCAGCCGGCCACGCCGGCGCCGAGCCAGGCCCAGCCGGACCCGGCCCGGAACCAGCCAGAACGTCAGGTTCCGCCCCGCCGCACACCCCATGTTGCTTAACGCTCCCATAGTGAATAATGCCGTTACGCTGGCTCAGCGCCGTCCGGCGTAGCAGGGAGGCTGTCGTGGACCGTCAGGTGAAGTACCTACTGCAAGAGTCCGAGCTTCCCCGGGAGTGGTACAACATCATCCCGGATCTGCCGTCGCCTCCGCCGCCGCCGCTGCACCCGGGCACCAGGGAGCCGGTCGGGCCCGACGATCTGGCCCCGCTGTTCCCGGCCGCCCTGATCGCCCAGGAAGTGTCCGGCGACAGTTACATCCCCATCCCCGATGAGGTGCTCGACGTCTACCGGCTGTGGCGGCCCACCCCGCTGCTGCGGGCGCGCCGGCTGGAGAAGGACCTCGGCACACCGGCCCGGATCTACTACAAGTACGAAGGCGGCAGCCCGGCCGGGTCACACAAGCCCAACACAGCGGTGCCGCAGGCTTATTACAACGCGGCCGAGGGAGTAGCCCGGCTGACCACGGAGACCGGGGCCGGCCAGTGGGGCAGCGCGCTCGCGTTCGCGGCGGCCGCGTTCGGCCTGCAATGTGAGGTCTGGCAGGTCCGGGCGTCCTACGACCAGAAGCCGTACCGCCGCCTGCTGATGGAGGTGTACGGCGCCACCGTGCACCCGAGCCCGTCCGACGTGACCACGTCCGGCAAAGCGGTGCTCGCGGCCGACCCGGACTCGCCGGGCAGCCTGGGCATCGCGATCAGCGAAGCGGTGGAGGTCGCCGCCGGGGACCCGGGCGCCCGCTACGCGCTGGGCAGCGTGCTCAACCACGTGCTGCTGCACCAGACGATCATCGGCGAAGAGGCGCTCAAGCAGATGGCGGAGGCCGGTGACACGCCCGATCTGATCATCGGCTGCACCGGCGGCGGGTCCAACTTCTCCGGCCTGGTCTTCCCGTTCCTGCGGGAGAAGCTGGCCGGCCGGATGGACCCGGTGCTGCGCGCCGTCGAGCCGGCCGCCTGCCCGTCCTTCACCCGCGGCGTCTACGCCTACGACTTCGGCGACACGGCCGGGTTCACCCCGCTGCTCAAGATGCACACGCTGGGCCACGATTTCGTGCCGGACCCGATCCATGCCGGCGGCCTGCGCTACCACGGCATGTCGCCGCTGTTGTCGCACATGTACGAGCTGGGCCTGTTCGAGGCGGTGGCCAAGCCGCAGTCCGAGTGCTTCGCGGCCGGCCTGCGGTTCGCCCGGACCGAGGGCATCCTGCCCGCGCCGGAGCCCACGCACGCCCTGGCCTCCTGCATCGAGGAGGCGCTGCGCTGCAAGGAGACCGGTGAGGAGAAGGTCATCCTGACCGCGCTGTGCGGCCACGGCCTGCTCGACCTGTCCGCTTACGAGAGCTACCAGGCGGGCCGGGTCACCGACTTCGACCTGCCCGCGGCGGCGCTGCAGGACGCGCTGCGCCGGCTGCCCGCCGGGGTCTGACGCGCCGCGGATCTAACGCACCCGGGACCTAACGCACCCCGGGGACCTTACCCGGCCCGGAATCTACCGTGCCCCCGGGACCTAGCCGCCCTTGCCCAGCCGGCCGAACGCCCAGAGCAGGCCTGCGGTCGTTTCCAGGTCGGTCTGCCGCGCGGTCAGGCTGAACCCCTGGACCAGCTCGTGCACGCTGCGTGCCGCCGCCACCAGCTGCGGGACCGAGGCCGGCTGGCCGAGCGGGGCGGTGGCCAGCTGCGCGAGCACGGCTATCTGCGGGTTTCCGGCCCGGGCCTGCCGCGCCACCACGGACAGGAACCGGCGGAACGCGGCCACGTTGAACTCCTCGGCCTGCGACTGCACCACCAGCGCGGCGGCGCCCGCGTCGGCGGTGGCGAGGCCGCACCGGATGTACGCCTCGGACAGGTTCTCCCCGCCCCGCTTGACGCACGCGCCCCCGGACACCAGGGTCAGGTCGCGGGCCGGGGCCAGGATGGGCAGCAGCCCGTGCGCCCGGGCCAGCGCGCTGAACCGGCGCATGTAGACCCGCGGCTGCTGCTGCTCGTCGAGCGGGGTGGCCGGCCACTTCTCGATGTCGTACAGCACCGCGTGCACCGTGCTGGGCAGCCGGCCCGCGGCCAGGTCCGTGGCGAAGGCGGCGTAGCTCTTGTAGATGTACGTGTTCTGCACCGTGCCGCCCAGCGCCGGGGCCTGGGCCGACCCGGCGGCCGGGACGGCTGTCGGCCCGGTCGCCGGGACGGCCAGGTAGGTCATCCGGCCTGCGAACGTGTCGGCCAGTTCCCCGTGCTCGGCCAGCACCGAGTGCAGGATGGACGATTTCAGCACGATGATCGGCGCGGGCGGCCCGGTGCCCCGTGGGACCGGCTGCCAGCTCTGCGCCTGGCAGCCGAGCAGCACCAGCAGCGCCGCGACGAGCCCAGCTGTGCCGAGATAAGGGCGCGCCGCCCGTCCACACCCCATGTCTACGCCCGCATTGCCTCCCAGGTCCGAGCGTAGCCCACGCATGCTGGGCTAGTCGCTGCGTGGCGGGGCGCCGTGCCGGGGCCCGCGCGCGCCCTTGGGCGGTTTCATCTCCGGCGGGTGCCAGTGGTACAGGCCGCGGCCCTGGCCGATGTTCGGGCCCCAGTCCCCCAGGCCGAGGTGCATGCACTGGTATTCCTTCCATACCGGCACGTGCGTCACCCAGTCCCTGAGCCGGCAGTACAGCGCGGGCAGTTGCATCGTCTGCTGCATGGTCATCCGATAGGAGAGTCTGGGCGAGAAGCGCCCCGGGACCTGGTAGCGGTGGCCCGGGACCCGGTCGAGGTAGTCACCACCGAACACGACCGAGAAGTGCCGGTCCAGCCAGGGCAGGGTGTAGGCCGGGATCCGCGGGTCGTTCGTCTGCTCCTGGCCGAAGTCCCCGTAGGGCAGCGCGAACGCCAGCGGCCGGTAGCCCGGGAGGTGCCCGGCGAACTGCTTCTCCCCCCACGTCACGTCGGTGGTGAACCGCTTCACGAACTCGGTGAACGTCTCCAGCTGGCCGCCGTCCGGCTTCCGGACGTAGCGCAGATCGGCATAGACCGCGCCCTTCTTTCCGGCCGCGTTGATCGGCACGTATTCATGGCCGCGGCCACCGTGCTCCTGCACCGACCAGATCGAACTGCGCTGCATGCGCTGCAGTTCGTTCCAGGTCAGGCTGAAACCTGGGTTGGCCAGCGGCCACGAGCCGAACGTGAACATGGTGCCGTGAAAGGCGTAGCGCGCGAGCAGGTTGTTGGCCGCCCGGTAGGCGTCCCGGCGCCCGTCGTCGAACGTGAGCAGGATCGGCTTGGACGGTAGGTCGCGCCGGTCACCGTGCACCCAGGCGGCGTACTGGGCCATCGAGATGGCGTGGAACCCGGCCGTCTTGAGGGCCATCATCTGCTCCGCGAACAGCTGCGGGGTGGTGGCATAGTTCTTGCCGGAGTCATTGATGCCGTGGTACACGATCACGGGCACACTGCCTGTGTAGGACGGGAAGTGCGCCCACTCCTGCGTCGTCGCGGTGGACAGATGCACCCGGGGCGGCGGGAGCGGCGCCTGGTTCACCGCGTTGGCGTGCTGGCGGGCGAGCAGCAGCGTGGCGACCACCGCGACCAGGACGCCCCAGTTGAGGAGCAGCCTGCCGAACGTGCTGCCAGCCCGCTTGGCCATCACGTGTGCTTTCCGCTAGCGGCCGACCCCAGCCGCCTGAGCCGCCGCGGCGGCCCGCACCGCCGCGGCCCGGGCCGCCCCGTCCGGTGGCGCCGCCCCGTCCGGCCCGGCCGGCTCGGCCGCCTGGTAGCCGCCGCGCCATGTGGTGCGCGGCAGGATGTGATCTTGGATCAGCCGGTGCCGGTGCCGCTCGATCACTTCGAACACGTGCCCAACCAGCGTTTCGGACAGCAGGTGCGGCTTCAGCCCCAGGTCGATGAGCTTCGTGTGCTTGGCGTTGTAATAGTGATCTTCTTTCTCCACCCGCGGGTTCTGCACGTGGCAGATCTCGGCGGGCTTGAGCCCGTACTCCACGCAGGCCACCCGGACCAGCTCGGCCAGCTCGTTGACTGAGAACTGCTCGGTGAACTGGTTGAAGACCCGGAACTCACCGGCCGCGGCCGGGGTGCGGCAGGCCAGCTCGACGCAGTTCAGCGTGTCCACGATGTTCAGGAACCCGCGCGTCTGGTTGCCCTTGCCGTAGGTGGTGAGCGGGTGGCCGGCCACCGCCTGCACGCAGAAGCGGTTCAGCACGGTGCCGTGCACGTCGTCGTAGTCGAACCGGGTGACCAGGCGCGGATCGATCCGGGTCTGCTCGGTCTCGATGCCGTACACCACGCCCTGGTTCAGGTCGGTGGCCCGCAGTCCCCAGGCCCGGCAGCAGAACTCGATGTTGGTCGAGTCGTGCACCTTGGAGCAGTGGTACAGCGAGGCCGGCATCTTCGGGTAGAGCATCCGGTCGGTCCGCCCGCCGTGCTGGATGTCGATCCAGCCTTCCTCGATGTCGATGTTCGGCGTGCCGTACTCCCCCATCGTGCCCAGCTTGACCAGGTGGGCTTCGGGCGCGAAGTCGTGCATGGCCCACAGCACGTTCAGCGTGTTGATCACGTTGTTGTACTGGGTGAGCGCGGCGCGGTGCCGGTCCATCATGGAGTACGGCGCCGAGGGAATCTCGCCGTAGTGAATGATGGCCTCCGGGGTCCAGTCCCGGAACACCCGCTCCACCACGGACCAGTCAGCCAGGTCGCCCTCGGTAGCCAGGATGGTACGGCCGGTCAGCTCGCGCCAGGTGTTCACCCGGTCGGCCAGGTTCGGCGCGATCGGGGTCAGTGAATAGGTGCCCGCCTCGGCGTGCATCTTGCGCCGCAGGTAGTTGTCAACGACGTGGACCTCGTCCCCGCGCATGGAGAAGTGCATGGCCGTCGGCCAGCCCAGATATCCGTCGCCCCCAAGGATCAGAACTCGCATGATCGGCCATCCCCTGTCTGTACTTATCCCGTTGTTAAGCCCGTGCGGGGTAGTTGTCAGTCCGTCGGTCTGCTGCCGTGCCCCGGTCTGCCTAGTCCTCTTCCAGGCAGGCGGCATGAACGCTGCCAACGTTGTCCGGGCAGGTTCCTTCGTTCTCGAGGTCGAATCTCCAGCCATGGCGCGGGCAGGTCAGGTAGCGGTCCTCTTCGACCCACCCGTACAGAAGGTCACCGCCCTGGTGGGGGCAGTAGCGATCGACGACGTAGCGGCTCCCGTTCGCTTCCTTGACGATCCGCTCCTGCCGGCTCTCGATGCTGAGGATCTTGGCGCAGAACCGGTTCAGATCCTCCGCGTCCAGCCGCAGGAACGCGCTGATGGCGGTCTGGTACAGATCAGGCGCCCGGGACAGCCGCATGCGGAACGTGTGCGCGAAGTCCTCCCAGGAGATGCGGCCGTCCAGCACCCGGGCGACCTCCCAGGACGGCGCCTGGATCCGGTAGAAGCTCCTGGCGCTGACCTGGGCACACGCGCTCACGTCCCGGTCCGGGAAGTTCACCCGGAGCATCGCCCCTGGCGCATCGGTGAAGCCGAAGTACAGGTCGGTCAGGATCCGGTCATGCAGGTCCAGCGCCGCCAGCTTGCCGCGCAGCTCCTCGCCGAGCCGCCGGAGCAGGTCACCGGGATCCCAGCGGCCGTGCAGCTGCTGCCGGGCCCGGAAGAACCCGGCGTATTCGGCCGCGTAGCTGGCGACGTAGCCGCGGAAGCCGGCTTCGTCAACCCGCTCGGCCCCGTCTGTCCGCACCGCGCCGGCGGCGACGTCCAGCGAGTCGCCGGGCATCAGCTCCGGCCACGCCGTGGCCGCGGCCGGGAACCGCCGGTCCAGGTACCGGGTCAGCGCCCAGGCCGGCGGGAAGATGTTGACCGGCTGGAAGTTGATGTCCAGCAGCATCGGGTCGAGGAAGCACGGCGGGCCCGCCGAGGGCAGGTAGTACGTGGGCGCTATCGTCTTGACCGCCTGCGCCACCGAATTGAACTTCGCCATCACCTTCTTCGTGGATATGGCCGCGTACCGCTCGGGCGGGTAGTCGTAGCACACCGGGTGCCAGTTGGCCCCGGAGAACTGCATGGCCAGCACGTCGATGGCGCCTTCCGCCCGCCGGATCACCGGCAGCGCGTCGGTGATCCGGCAGTCGTTCAGGTTGAGGAAGGCCTGCCCGTCGGCCTTGATCAGGATGGCCGAATCGCGGTTGAGCTCGGAGTCGTCCAGGTAGAGCTTGACGGTGCCGCCGCTGATCGGGATCTCCGCCTGGTCGTCCGCCAGCACCAGGTCCCGGCACTGGTAGCCGGCCATGATCTCGGCCAGCATCTTCCGCTGGAAGTGCGGCAGGATCACGGTGAAGTCCCGGCACTGGATGCTGTCCAGGAACGACTTGTCGAAATGGTCTTTGTGCTCGTGGCTGACGTACAGGTAGCGCGACTTGGTGCCGTCGGCCAGCTTCTCCTGCACCAGCGCGGCCAGCTGGTGATTACACGGGAACTGGAACCAGGAAGAGTCGAATGCACCGGATGGCGACAGCCACGGGTCGGCGATCAGGATGGCGGACTGCGTCTCGACCAGGAAACCGGCATGGCCGAGGAAGGTAATGCGCATCCATCCCCCGAGGAATTGCGTTACGGTGAAGAAATCTAACGGGGCCCTGCGAAACTGAGCAGCCTGCACCGAGGGCATTGGCATGCCCTGGATCAAGATCTCATGTAGTCCCTTGCCGTGATCGGTTAGCGGAGTGCCGTTCCGCCTATTGGCTGCACCGTCACGGATACTACCGCGATCCATGGCTGTGGTCTAGTTTGAAATTTATGTTCGATAAATACGAAGGCCGCGTCCCCGCCATCTACGTGCGAAAACTTGTTTCTGAAACCGTCATATCCGCCGTGGCGTAATCAACTTTACGGCACCGTGCTAGGCCATATTGGGGAGTAACCAGACGGGGTAATCCATCCTTTGCCGACAGGGCTAGGCCAATTGGTAATGACCAGGCAAAGTTACCATCCTGAACCGCGTGAATACCAGTGGCCACCAGTGGCAGAACTGCAAGTGCCGTATTACAGTGCTGATCCGTGAGTAAACTGCCGGTCCCTGGACGGCCCAGGAAGGGCCGGGCCGCGGCCGAAATAGGCCACTGCCCGGCCCATGGCGCTATCAATCCCTACTCGGCGCCGCCCGGGCTCAGGGTGCAGCGGCCGCTCTGGCTCACCCCGGTGATGCTGCTCTGCTTCGCCGGGGCGGCGCTGGGCATCCAGTCCGTCCTGCCCCGGATCACCTTCCGCTACGGGCGCTTCGTCAGCAACCTGGCCGGGATTCACTCCTTCGAGCTGGCCAAGCAGGCCTCGATCGCGGTCCGCCCGCTCACCGTGGCGGTGCTGATCCTGTTCGCCGCGTTCTCCGCCGGGTCGGTGCCCGCGCGGGCCCGGCTGGCCGGCCGGGAGCTGCTCTGCTACCTGCCGCTGATGGTGCTGCTCGACATCCTGCTGGCCCGGCTGACCCGGTACGGCGGTCCCGGCCCGTTCAGCACCCGGGGGAACATCCTGGACGGTGTCGTCGGCATCATCGCCGCCGCCGTGGCCGTCTTCTCCGACGTCAGGCTGCCGGCCAAGGTGCGCGTGCAGGCCGTGCTGAAGCGCCCGCGCTACTACGCCGTGGTGCTCCTGGGCTGCCTGGCCGCGACGGTTGTCACCATTTGGGCCCTCTTCCATTATGAATCGAACCGGCTGCATTGGCTCTCGCGTATTCCCCTGCTCGGCGGGGTGCTGTCCGTCGTGGTCCTGTTCTTCGCCCTGCTCCCCGCGTACCTGTGCCTCTGCGGATATGTCATCGAGCGGGCGCG
Organism: uncultured Actinomycetes bacterium; assembly: GCA_963717125.1. GTDB lineage: Bacteria > Actinomycetota > Actinomycetes > Streptosporangiales > Streptosporangiaceae > RYN-230. Next base: position 46,834 of record CAVQVG010000005.1, on the reverse strand, counting down.
CCGCCACTCTCTGGAGGCCCTGGAGCCGGCAGGCGCCCGGCCAGGTACGCGACTGGGCGGGGAGCCGCCGATCGGGGAAGCCAGCCGCGGGGCGCCCGTCCCGGGCCCGGACGTGCCCACGGCCACCGTGCTGACCTTCGGCTTCATCGTCCCGGCGCACAACGAGGAGGGCCGCATCGGCCCTTGCGTCCGGGCCATGGACGCGGCCGCCGGGGAATGGCCGGGCGGGGCGACCATATACGTGATCGAGAACGGCTCGACCGACAATACGTACGGCGAGGCAGGCGCCGCACTGGACGCCTGCCGGCACGCCCGCGGCGTCCTGCTCACCTCGGCCACCGAGTACAAAACACACGCCAAAGCGCATGCCCTCAACACGGCATTGTTCGCGGCCACCGAGGACATCGTGGTACGGGTGGACGCGGACACGTTCGTATCCCGGCCGATTTTGCGGCTCATGGCCCCGTACTTCGAGGACCCCCGGGTCGGCGGCGTGGGCTCGGTCCCGCTCCCGCACAAGCTCACCATCTGGATCGAGCGGATGAGGGCGGTCGAGGTGTACTACGGCGCGGCCTTCAAGCGCACCGCCCAGGGGGCCGTGGATGCCATCCCGGTGCTGCCCGGCGCGACCGTGGCCTACCGGCGGGACCTGCTCGTCCAGCTCGGCGGCATCGCCGAGGGCATGCTCGGCGAGGACGCCGACATCACGATGCGGGTGGGCCGGCTCGGCTACCAGATCATCTCGGACCCGGCCATCAAGGTGTACAGCGAGCAGCCGCAGAACTTCCGCGAGCTGCGCGAGCAGCGGATGCGCTGGTCGTTCGGCCTGTTCAACAGCATCAGCCGGAACCGCGATGCCATCTTCGGCCTGGACGGGCTGCGCGGCATCTGGATCATGCCGTGGGCCTGTTTCGTCATGTTCCGCAAGCTGATGCTGATCCCGTTCGCGGTGGCCGTGCTCGGCCTGATCCTGCTGGACGACTCCTTCTTCCCGCTGCACGAGGTCGCCGCCGCGGGCGCCATCGCGCTGGGCGCCCAGCTGCTGGTGATGGCGGTCGTGGTGTCCATCCTCGGCGGCCCGGCCCGGGTCATCTCGCTGCCCAGCTACATCCTGTTCCGCCTGATCGTGACGTATTTCGCGCTGGAGACCCTGCTCACCGTGGTGGTCAAGGAACCACACTGGTGGACCGCGTTCCGCACCGCCGGCCACCGCCAGCTGGCGGTGGCCGGGGCTAGCTCTCCCCCGGCGTCGCGGCCCAGCCAGTCCAGCGGTCCACCCGAACCGCGATGACCGGCCCCGGCGGGGGCTGGGCCGCGTACTGCGGGTAACGCGCCGTCAGCAGGCGAACCGGGCCGGCCAGCTCCGCCGCGGCGTCGAGCACCGCCGCCCGGCCGTCGGCCCGGACCCACCACAGCTGGGTCCAGTCGTCCGCGTAGTGGTCGGCCAGCAGCGCGACCCGCGGGTGCGCCTGGATGTTACGCAGCCGCTGCAGCCGGGTGGTGGTCTTCGGCTTGGCGTCCACCGCGGTGTACAGCCGGTCGCCCCGGTCCGGGTCGCTGTCCAGCACGAAGGTGACCGGGACGAGGTGCGGGTGGCCCGCCGGGCTCACCGTGGCCAGCCGGGCCACGGCGGCGCTGGCGAACAGCCGCCGCGCGGCCCCGGCATCCAGGCGCATGCCGTCCATCCTGCTACACGAAGCGATTCACCGTCGCGATGAACTCCGGCACCGTGAACGGCTTGGCCAGGAACCCGGCCGCCCCGCCGTCGAGCAGCCCGGCGATGGTCAACTGGCTGGAGTCACCGCTCAGCATGATCACCGGGATCTGCGCGGTGGCTTCGCTGCTGGCCAGCTGGCGCAGCACGTCGGCGCCGGTCGCGTCGGGCAGCCGGTTGTCCAGCAGGATCAGTCCCGGCCGCGCGTCGATGGCGGCCCGCACGCCGTCCCGCCCGGTCAGCGCCACCAGCAACTCGGTCCCGGCCCGGTAGCGGCCCAGGATCCGGGCCACCAGCCGGAGGTTGTCTTCATCGTCTTCGATGTACAGCACGCTGGCTGACGTGGCCCCGCGAGGCGAGTCGGGCCAGCGCGATCGCATCCCTGCCCCCGAGACCACCTTGCGTAGTCACACAACAACTCAATGTTATATCACTCGATCCGCGGGCAGCTCCGCTGCGCCTCCCCCGCCCGGCACGGCGCGGAGCCATGCCCTCCGGTGCGGGATACTGTGCCGACGGCCGAACGGCCCATCTGGGCCACGCGGGCAAATCACGGTGAAGGGCCAGCGGACAGTGTCAGGCGAGCACAGCACGAGCAACCCGGCCAGCCGCCTCGATCACGACCACGACCAGGACCAGGACCAGGACCAGGACCAGGACCAGGACCAGGACCAGGACCAGGACCAGGCCAGCCGGGCCGACGTGCTGGGCGAGATCCGGCAGCAGCGCATCGGCAAGGTGCACCAGCTGCGCGAGCTCGGCGTAGACCCGTACCCGCCGGACGCGGTCACCCGGACCGCCATCGCCGACGCCCGCGAGCTGCCCGACGGCGAGCCGGTGGCCATCGCCGGCCGGATCATGCTGCTCCGCCCGATGGGCAACCTCACGTTCGGCAAGCTGCACGACGAGAGCGGCGAGATGCAGTTCATGATCTCCCGCCGGGACCTGCCCGATGATCATGTACCGGGCTACAAGGCGCTCACCAAGCTGCTCGACATCGGGGACTTCATCGCCGTCGAGGGCTACCGGCTGGCGACCAAGACCGGCGAGCGGTCGGTGGCCGCCCGGTCGGTGACCATCCTCACCAAGTCGCTGCGCCCGCTGCCGGACAAGCACTCCGGGCTGACCAACGAGGAAGTCCTGCTACGCCAGCGCTACCTGGACATCCTGCTGCACCGGGAGATCCAGGAGATGATCTACGCCAAGGCCAGGTTCTGGCGCTCGATGCGCCGGTTCCTGGAGGACCGCGGCTTCACCGAGGTGCAGACCCCGGCGCTGGAGCTGACCACCGGCGGGGCCGACGCGCGGCCGTTCACCGCCCACCACAACTACCTGGACACCGAGGTCTGCCTGCGCATCTCCATGGGTGAGCTGTGGCAGAAGCGGCTGCTGGTCGGCGGGCTGGAAAAGACGTTCGAGATCGGACGGCAGTTCCGGAACGAGAACCAGAGCCGCGAGCACCTCAACGACTACGACCAGATGGAGTTCTACTGGGCGTACGCCAACTACGAGACCGGCATGCGGCTGGTCGAGGACCTGTTCCGGCACGTGATCAGCGCGACGTTCGGCACACTGGCCTGCACCCTGCACCGGAACGGCCGCGAGTACCAGGTCGATCTGGGCGCCGACTGGGCCCGGTACGACTACTACGAAACGATCAGCCAGATCCTCGGGTTCGACGTGGCCTCCGCCGCCACCGACAAGCTGGTCGCCACCATCGATGAGCTGGGCATCGTGGTGGACCGGGACGGCCTGAACCGGGCCCGCGCGATGGACGCGCTGTGGAAGCACTGCCGCCGCAGCCTGGCCGGCCCGGGCTTCCTGGTCAACGAGCCGCTCGACGTGTCCCCCTTGGCCAAGGCCCGCCCGGACCGGCCCGGCATCGTGGAGCGGTTCCACGTCATCGTGGCGGGCAGCGAACTCGGTAACGGCTACAGCGAGCTGAACGACCCGCTGGAGCAGGCCCGGCGGTTCGCGGAGCAGCAGGCCATGCGCGAGGCGGGCGACGCCGAGGCGCAGATGCCCGACCCGGACTTCGTCGAAGCGCTGGAGTACGGCATGCCGCCCGCGTGCGGTTTCGGGATGAGCGAGCGGGTGTTCGCGTTCTTCATGGACAAGAGCGTGCGCGAGTGCCAGATCTTCCCGCTGCTCCGCCCGCTGGAGACCCGCCAACCCTAATCGCTACCTAACGCCCGCCAGCGGCCGGTGCCGTCAGCCGGCCCCATCAGGCGGCGGGGTGACCGGGATGATCTCGGCCGACAGCAACTGGCCGTGCTCGATGCGCAACACGCCGATGGTGCCGCGCGGCTGGCGGCGCCGGTCGGTGGGCGAGCCAGGGTTGAAGATCCGCTGCCCGTTCTCGGCGTGGTTCAGCGGGATGTGCGAGTGCCCGAAGACGACCAGGTCCGCGGCGGGGAAGCGGCGCCGCAGCCGGGCCTGGCGGGTGGCCGTCCCGGAATCGTGCAGCATCGCCACGCTCAGCCCGCCCAGGTCCAGCTCCAGCGTGCCGGTCGCACCCCAGGCGGCCACGTCCGGGCCGTCGTTGTTGCCCAGCACGGCGCGCACCGGCGCATAACCGGCCAGCTCATCCAGGGTGGCCGCGGTGCACACGTCCCCGGCGTGCAGGATCAGGTCCGCCCCGCGCAACTGCTCGGCCACCGCGGGCGGGCAGAACCGCCAGCGCCGCGGCGCGTGCGTGTCCGCCAGCACGATCACCCTCACCCGACCATCTTCCCCGGCGGGAGCGACTGTCCGGCTGGATAGCCCGCGATCTTCCCGCCCTGCGCGGCTGACCGGCGGCGGAACTGGCTCAGCTCAGGCCCGCCGGGTCCGCCGGCACCCCCAGCTGGGCCAGCAGATCGGCCTGGTCGTAGTAGAGGTGGGTACTGGTGATCTTGCCGTCGTTGCACTCGTGGACCACCGCGAACCTGGCGTCCACCATCCGGCCGGTCGGGCCGATGTCGCCCGCCGGGCCGCGGAGGTAGCCGGAGTGCGTGCCGACGAACCGGCCCTCGAACACCCCGCCCCGGTCGTCGGCGTGCCGGCTCACCGTGGTCAGCCGGTTGTCCGGGAACGCGTCGTTCCAGGTGCTCCATAGGACGTCGGCCGCTGCCCGGCCGGACAGCTGCAACCCGCCCGGTGCGGTGAACTCCAGCTTGTTCAGGTCGGCCAGGGCCAGCCAGCCCGCCTGGTCCCGCTCGTTCCACAGCGCGACCTCGCGCTCGATCAGGCTGATGTTGTCGCCCTCGCGGACCGTGGAGAAGTTCAGCATGTACTCCTCCACAGAGCGGACCTGGGCCCGGGTCAGCGCGGCCACGTCGGCGCGCAGGGCCGCCGCCTGGGACCGGATGGACGCCATGAGGTCCATGTCCTCCCACGTGGATATCACTACGCAGTGGCCGGTCCCGCGCTCCACCAGGAACTGCGCGCTGCACAACCCGGGCATGTCGAGCAGCGCCGGCCCCACGTGGTGCCGGAATTCCTCGACCGCCGCGCTCATCTGGGACGGCTCGCCGTCGACCCTGGTCAGCCGGACGCCGGCGCCGGGCCCCGGGCGGGACTGGCGGATGAACACCGGGACCTCATACTCCTCGGCCGCCACGGTCCCGCTCATCACGTCGGTCAGCTCCTTGTGCGGCACCTCCACGGCCCGCTCGCTGGCCGCCATCGCGTCCGCCGAATCCCAGTACGTGCTGACCAGGCAGACCCCCAGGTCCGCCTTGCTCGACACGGCCATCCCCCGGCTGCCCAGCTGGGCTTCCACCTGCGGCCGGACCTTGTCCTCCAGGTAGGTGGTGGCCTCCACGAGACGGGCCGGGTCACCGGCCAGCGTGTACATCCGGACGTACATGGTCGTCACCCCCGGGACCAGCCGTGCGCCTCCGGCCAGTCAAACACCCGGGGCGTGGGCGGACAAGGGCCGGCCCGGCCGCCGCCGGTTATCGTGGCGCCATGGCGCAGCGCAAGGAGACCCTCCAGGTGGCAGGCCGCGAGGTGGCCGTCTCCAACCCGGGCAAGGTCTACTTCCCGCATACCGGGCACACCAAGCTGGACCTGGTGCGGTACTACCTGAGCGTGGCCGGCGGGGCGCTGCTCGGGGTGGCCGGCCGGCCGGTGGTGCTGAAGCGGTTCGTGAACGGCGCCGAGGGTGAGCCGTTCTTCCAGAAGCGGGCCCCGGAGTCCCGGCCAGCCTGGGTGGATACGGTGGAGCTGCGGTTCCCGTCCGGCCGGTCCGCGGTGGAAGTGGTGCCGCACGACGCTGCCGCATTGGCCTGGATGGCCAATCTTGGCTGCATCGACCTCAACCCGCACCCGGTGCGGGCCGACGACCTGGACCATCCGGATGAGCTCCGGGTGGACCTGGACCCGGTCCCCGGGGTGGAGTGGCCGCAGATCCGCCAGGTGGCGCTCGTCACCCGGGACGTGCTGGCGGACTTCGGGCTGACCGGCTGGCCGAAGACCTCCGGCTCCCGGGGCTTCCACATCTACGCCCGCATCGAGCGGCACTGGGACTTCAGCGAGGTCCGGCGGGCCGCGGTGGCGCTGGCCCGGGAGGTGGAGCGGCGGGCACCCGAGCTGGCCACGGCCAAGTGGTGGAAGGAGGAGCGGCACGGGGTCTTCATCGACTACAACCAGAACGCGAAGGACCGCACGGTGGCTTCGGCGTACTCGGTCCGGCCCACCCGCGATGCCCGGGTGTCCACCCCGCTGTCCTGGCCCGAGGTGCCGGACTGCCAGCCGGAGGCGTTCACCATCGACACCGTGCCGGCGCGTTTCGCCCAGCTCGGTGACCCGTGGGCGGGGATGGACGACGCGGCCGGCTCGCTGGCCGCGCTGCTCGACCTGGCCGCGCGGGACGAGGCGGCCGGGCTGCCCGATGCCCCCTGGCCGCCGCACTACGACAAGCAGGCCGGCGAGCCGCCCCGGGTCCAGCCGTCCAAGCGCCGGGCCGCGCCCGCGCCGGGCGGGACGCCGGCCCGGGCGTCCGGGCGGCGCCAGTCCACGATGCCGCTCATCGAGGTGGCCCGGGCCGCGACCAAGGACGAGGCGATGGCCGGGCTGGACCGGTGGAAGGAGCGGCATCCGCAGGTCTGGGACTACCTGAAAGCACCCGACGTGCTGGTCGATTCGATGCGCGGGCGCAGTTCCACCTGGACCAGGATCCGGCTGAACCTGCGCAACGTGCCGGCCGACCAGCGGCCGCCGCAGGAACCGCTTGAGGTGGACTACGACCCGTGGGCCCGCGGCGGCGGCCGGCCGGGTGCCTAGCGCGACCGCCGAGACGCACGTCCGGCTGCTGGCCGAGGCCCAGCTCCGCCAAGCCGCCACGGCGCCCCGGCACCTGTGGCCGGACGAGGACTTCAAGCTGGGCGGCACGCCACCCGGGGAACAGGGCCTGCTCCGGATCAAAGCCGTGCTTAACGCCCTGCACCTGGTCGGTGCCATCGGCGACGCGACGGCCTCGTCGGTGCTCAGCGAGTTCGCCGCCGCGCTGGCCGTCCGCGGGCTGGTCCCGGCGGGGAGCCTGCTGCCCCCCGTCCCGCCCGGCGGCCCAGCGGTCCCTGGCCGCATCGCGTCCGGGCCGGGCCAGGTCGCGGTGCCGCCGCCCCCGGGCGTCTACCAGGCCGTTCCCATGACCGCGGTGATCCCGGCCCAGCGGGATGGCTACCTGGGTGAGGTGCACCTGCAGTCGCTGATCCTCGGCCCGGACTGCGCGATGATCGTCACCACGTTCGTCAGCACCTGGCGGGAAGCCGCCAGCCTGCCCGGCAGCGCGGCCGGGCAGCCCAGCTTCCCCCCGTTCGGCGGCTCCGGGCTGACCGACGACCAGGGCCGTCACTACCGGCTCGACTACCAGAGCGCCGAAGGGGGCTGGCACCAGTACGGCGTGCTCAGCATCTCCCCCGTCCCGCCGCGCGGCATCCGGTGGCTGGACATGCCGACCGGGCCGGCCCGGGCCGCCGGATACGGCTGGCTCAGCCGGATCCGGCGGCCCGGGTGACCAGCCAGCCCATCCCACTGGCGTCGGCCGGCGATCACCTGCTCGGGGCGGTGGCGGACACTTTGCTGGGCGGCGGAAGCATGGTGGGCATGGCGGCTACCCCGCTGGCCGCCAGCCTGGCTGAGGTGGAGACCGCGCTGCGCGCCGTGCACGCGCTGCCCGCCGACAGCATGGCCGCCGCGCGCCTCGCGGCACTGTGCCAGCACCGCTCCATCGAGGTGCGCGGCAACCTCGCGGCCCGGGCTCAGGCCGCCGGGCTGCCCGGCCCGTGGGCCAGCGTGCTGGCCCAGCGCCGGGACGGGCCCGGGGAGGGGCGGACCGGCGTCGCGCCGCTGGCCGCCGTGCTGCCCGAGATCGACGGGGCCAGATTCGTGCTGGCCGGCCTGTCGTCCTGGGAACGCCAGCTGAGCATGCCGGTAGCCGCGTGGGGATGCCAGCCCGGGCCGCAGGTGTTCCGCCCCGGCCAGCCGTTCTCCTGGTGGGCCAGAGACGACACCGGGCGGTGGCACGTCGGCCGGACCAGCCCGTACCACCCGCTGGCCCGGACGTTTCAGGTGGAGTTCACGCCGCCGCTGCCCCCCGACGCGAGGTCGCTGGACATCATCCTGACCGGCTCGGCGTCCCGGGTCACCGTGTCGGTGCCGCTCCGCTGGCCGGATGAGTCCGCCCGCGCACCGGGCTAGGCTGCTGGGAGCGCGGGTCCGATGGAGGCGTGCATGACGGCAGGCGGTGCGGAGCAGGCGGAAACGTACCTGCGGCTGCTGGCCGAGGCCGAGCTGCGCCGGGCCCCGGGGTTCCCCGGCCCGGGATCGCAACCACACCGGGTGGCCCTGGCCGCGACCGCGCTGGCCTCGGCCGACGCCATCGGCCTGGAAGCCGCCTGGCGGGTGGTGGCTGACTACCAGGCCGCCTGCGCGCTGCGCGCGGGCGACCCGCTGCCGGCGATGCTGACCCTCCGCTCGCCCGGCTGGCAGGTCCAGCCCCCGGCCGGCCTGGGCCAGCCCAGCCAGCCGGCCGCGGTGCGGCAATCGGTCGTGACGTTTCTGACCAGCTCGCACCGGCCGGGCTGGATCCGGCCCCCGGCGGCGTCCGCCCCGCCGGACGCACCGGCCGCGGTGCCTATCGGGGCCACGCTGCCGCTGCCCCCCGAACGCGAGGGCTGGTACGGCGAGCTGCAGCTGCTCGCGCTGGCCCGCACCGGCACCGAGGCGGCCATCACAGTCGCCACCCGGTGGGCCGGGCAGACCCGCCGGTCGGCCACCCCGCGGCCCCAGCACGCCCCGTTTCACGGGGTCGCGGCCGTCGATGACCGGGGGGTCAGCTACCGGGCCGCGCTGTGGGACATGGGCATCGAGGACGGCCGGGAGTGGTGGGACTGCCACCTTGGGCTGACCCCGGCCCCACCGGACGGCATCCGCTGGCTGGACATCGGCCCGGGCGCGCGCGGCCGCTACGTCCGGGTCGGGCTGGCCACCCCGGAGTGGGCGGCCGGCCTGGCCACGCAGCCAGTTCCGCCGGTCGCGACCGCGGCCCGGCTGCTCGACCGGGCCGGGGACGAGCTGCTGGCGTCGGGGCCCGCCAGCCGGGCGGCCGGCCGGTCGCTGGCGGCCCGGGTCGCGCTGCTCATCACCGACCTGACCGGCGGCGGCGTGCTGGCCGCCGACGATCCGGCCGTGGCCCGGCTGCTCGGCCTCGGCTGGCGGCTCGGGGTGGACCTGGGCCTGCCCGCCGACGGCCGGATCCCGCGCGCCGGGTTGCCGGCGGCGTGGCACAGCATGCTGGCCGATGGGGACGCCACGGACGGGCCGGTGGGCGCGGTGGCGTTCGCCGCCAACCTGCCGGAGATCGGCGGGGCCTGGTTCTCGCTGGCCGGGCTGCGCTCGGCCTGTGACGGCGCGACCCTGCACGTGATGGCCAGCGGCTGGACGCCGCACGGCAACGGATGGGTGGTGCACGGCCTGGGCCCGCACAGCGATCCCGGCCAGGTCGCGCTCACCTGGCGGGCCCGTGATTCCGCCGGGCGCTGGCACCTGGTCAGCGGCATGCACTGGGGCAGCCAGCAAGGGATGATCCAGATGCGGCTCGTCCCGCCGCTGCACCCGGCGGCCACGTCGCTCGAAGTCATGGTCAGCGACGGCAGCCGGCAGGTGGCGGCCACCGTGCCGCTGGACTGGCTGGCCGGGCGGAGCACCCGGTGAGCGCGCCCTGGTGGGCGGCGCTGCGCCCGGCGGAGAGCCAGCTCAGCTGCGGCACCGAGAAGCACCTGGTGCGCTGGGCGGACGGCCAGCTGACCGCGGCCGACCATCCGGACACCGAGGGCGAGCTGGTGCTGGCCGCCCTCGGCGGGGACAAGGCCGACTGCGTCGCCCTGGTCGAGGCGTGGGGCGCGCACGCCGACGACCTGGATGTGCTGGCGCTCGGCCCACGCTCCCCCGCCGACCAGCTCGCGGTGACCGGGGACCTGGTGCGCAGCCTGCGGTCCGCGATCCCGGAGCCGGGCGGGCCTCCTCGCCTGGCGCAGCGGCATGGGCCGCGGCCCGCCGCGCGGCCGCGGTCGCTGCCGATGCGCCAGGTGTCCCCCGAACTGCACCGGGCCCAGGTCCGCCGGGCCGAGCTGATCGGCCTGTTCGCCCTGGGCCGCGACTTCCAGCTCGCGCTGTCCGCCGCGGTGGCCGCCGCCTGGTCGGCCGGTCCGGCGCCGGGCCGTGACGTGGCCGCGGCCCGGCCCGCGCTGACCGGGGCGCTGGCCGGGCTCGCCCCGGCCGCGGCCGGCTGGCTGGGCATCGACCCGGAGGCGGTGCACGCCTCGCTGCACGAGACGCCCGGCTGGGGCGCGGTCGAGCTGGCCGGGGAAACGCTCCGGGCCGCGCTCCCGGTGCGCTGGCTGGCCGCCGTCTGGGCGGCCGGTCTCCCGGTCGTCGGCGGTCACCTGGTCGTGGACGTGCTGGCGGCCACCTGGCCGCGGGCGCAGGTGCGGGCGCTGCCCCGGCCGGGCGCGGACCCAGTTGTCCTGAGCATCCGGTATGACGGGGAACACTGGTCTGTGGCAGACACGGACTGAGCAGCACCGAGCCGAAGACCCCTAGGCGCGTTATGCACACCGACTAGCGAGTGCAGGTCCGAAGGACCTGCACGAACGGTCGGTGCGGCCCAAGGCGACAACAGCGCTGGACGTTATTGTGCATAACGCGCCTATCGAATAGGACAGGGAGCGCAGGTGGCTGAGGACGGCCGGCGGTTCGCCGGGGCAGGGAGCGAGCGGCAGGCGGCCGCGGTGGAGGCACTCGGGGTGGCCGTGGCGGCGCGAGTGCCGGTGCTGCTGTGGGGCGCCCCGGGCACCGGCAAGACGTCGGTCATCCGGGCCATGGCGCAGGCCCTGGGCTGGCCGTGCGAGACCGTGATCGCGTCGATCCGCGAGCCGTCCGACTTCGCCGGGCTGCCCGTGGTGGTGGGTGACGGGGTCCGGTTCGCGCCGCCCGCCTGGGCCCGCCGCCTGACCGAGGCCGGCCGCGGACTGCTGTTCCTCGATGAGCTGTCCACCGCCCCGCCCGCCGTGCAGGCGGCGCTGCTCCGGGTGGTGCTGGAGCGGGTGGTCGGCGACCTGGAGCTGCCCGCCGAGGTGGCGGTGGTGGCCGCGGCCAACCCACCGGACCAGGCCGCCGACGGGTGGGACCTGTCGGCGCCGCTGGCCAACCGGCTGTGCCACCTGGCGTGGGACATCGACCCGCGCGCGGTGGCCGACGGGCTGGCCGGTGGCTGGGCGGCGCCGCAGGTGCCGCGGCTGCCGGAGGACTGGGCCGTGGAACTGGGCCTGGCGCTGGCCCTGGTGGCCGCGTTCCTGCACGCGCGGCCCGCGCTCGCCTGTGCCCCGCCGTCCGACCCGGACGCGGCCGGCCGCGGCTGGCCCAGCCCGCGGACCTGGGAGATGGCGGCCCGGCTGTGGGCCGCGAGCGGGGTGGCCGGATGCGGTGAGGAGGCGCGCGCGGCGCTCGTCCGCGGCTCGGTGGGCGACGGCGCGGGAGTGGAGTTCCTGGCCTGGCTGGCCGAGATGGACCTGCCCGACCCGGAGGCCGTGCTGGCCGACCCGGCCTCGTTCCTGCTGCCCAGCCGCGGGGACCGGGCCTACGCGGCGGTGGCCGCGGTGGCCGCCGTGGTCGCGGCCGACCCCACGCCGCAGCGCTGGGTGGCCGGCTGGCAGGTGCTCGGCCGGGCGGCGGAAACCGCGCCCGACGTGGCCGCCGTGGCCGCCCGCACGCTGGCCCGGTGCCGCCCGGACGGGGTCGCGCTGCCCGCCGAGGTCCGGCTGTTCGCCCCGGTGCTGCGGGACGCGGGGCTGCTCCGCGGATGACCGGCCGCGGCAGCGACGAGATCCCGGGCCTGGCCGCCGGGCGGCTGTGGGCCGCGTCCCGCTTCCCGTACCTGGCCAGCGGGCTGTTCGGCGCGCAGGTGATGGCCAAGCCGGGGATCGGCACGGTGGCGGTGGATGACGGCTGGCGGCTGCACGCCGACCCCGAGCTCACCGCCGGCTGGACTCCGGCCGAGCTGGGCAGCGTGCTGGTGCATCACGTGTCGCACCTGCTCCGGGCGCACGGCGAGCGGGCCGGGGCGGCCGGGGTCACCGAGGACGATGCCCAAGCCTGGGTCCGCGGCGCCGACGCGGAGATCAACGACGACCTGGTGGCCGCCGGGCTGAACCTGCCCGGCCGGCCGGTGCTGCCCGCCGACCTCGGCGAACCCCCCGGCCTGCTCGCCGAGCAATATTTTGTGCCTAGCCAGCGGCACGGCGAGCTGGACTGCGATCTGGACTGCGGCAGCGGCGCGGATGGCCTGGGCCGGCGCTGGGACCAGGCCGGCCAGCCCGGCCTGTCGCCGTGGCAGTCCCGGCTGCTGTGCCGGCAGGTGGCCCAGGACTGCGTCCGGCACGCCAGGGAGCCGGGCACCGTGCCGGCCGGCCTGCTCCGCTGGGCCGAGCAGGTGCTGCAGCCCGTCGTGGACTGGCGCCGGGTGCTGGCGGCCGAACTGCGCCGGGCGGTGGCGGACACCGCCGGCGCGGTGGACTACTCGTACCGGCGGCCCTCGCGCCGCGCCTCGGTGGCTGGGCAGGTGGTGCTGCCCGCGCTGCGCCGGCCGGTGCCCGAGGTCGCGGTGGTCTGCGACACCTCGGGGAGCATGACCGAGGAGCTGCTGGCGACGTCGCTGGCCGAGGTGGAGGGCCTGCTGCGGTCGCTCGGCCTGGCCCGCCAGCTGCGCGTGCTGGCCTGCGACACCGCGGTGGCGCCGGCCCGCCGGATCACCTCGGCCAGGCAGGTGGAGCTGGTCGGGGGCGGCGGCACCGACATGGGCGCCGGGATCGCGGCGGCCGCTGCGCTGCGGCCCCGGCCCGCGGTGACCGTGGTGCTCACCGACGGGTACACCCCCTGGCCGGCCCAGCCACCGCGGGGCATCCGCGTCGTGGTGGCGCTGCTCGGTGACGACGCCCCGGACGGGCCGGACTGGGCCCGGGCCGTGCGGGTGCCGTCCGCGTCAGCCTGATCGCGCCCGCCCGGCCGGCCCATGAACCAGGTGCGCCGCCCGGGCCGGGGCCGCCGCCCGGGCCGTGGCGGCCGGCGGGGTGAGCACGGTCAGCACCGCGGTGACGGCCAGCACCGCGGCCAGCACGCCGCACTCCCGGAGCGTGGCCCGTGCTGGCCCGCGGCCCGCGGCCGGATCGTGCCCGAGCCAGACGCGGCCCCCGATGGCCAGCCCGGCCACCATCGCCACCAGCGCCGCCTTCACGATGACCACGATGCCGTACGCCGTGCTGAACAGGTCGTGCAGCGGGACCAGCACCAGCACGGTGACCACCCCGGTGATCACGACGACCGCGACCAGCCAGAACGCGGCGTTGGCGTACAGCCGGATCAGGCCGCGCACGGCCACCGGATCGCGCCGCCAGGCCACCGCGGCGCGCAGTGTGTACACCAGCATCCCGGCCCACATCACGGCGGGCAGCACATGGCAGATCGTGAGCAGCGCGCCGCCGACCGGCACGATGCCCTCCGGATGGGCCCGGATGGCCTCGGCCACGACCACGCCGAGCAGCGGCAGCACGCTCAGCCCGGGCTGGCGCAGCCGGAGCGCGGCCGCGGCCAGCAGGAACGCCACGCACTCGACCGCGATCAGCTCGCCCTGGCCGGTGCTGACCAGCGCCGCCACGGCCGGGTGCCCAGACAGGGTCAGCACCGCCCGGGCGGCGAACACCACCCCGGTCAGGGCGCCGGTGGCGGCCGCGCCGAGCAGCGCGGAACGCAGCGCCCACGGCGGGGGCAGCGGCGCCGGGGCGGCGCCCTTGTACTGCCGGGCCAGGCCCCGGCCGGCCAGGCCCCCCAGCGCACCGGCCAGCCCGGCCAGCATGCCCCAGCGCAACACGGCGATCAGGACGGCGACGACGACTGCCACGCGCCCCATCTTGGCACCGTGCTCCCCGGCCGGCGCAGCCCGCTTGCCCGGCCAGCGCGCGCTGCCCGGCCAGCGCACGCTTGCCCGGCCCGCCGGGTGACGGCCCTGCTTGGTACTGGCGTTAAGTATCAGGGTGTGGGTGGGGCGAACCAGGGGTGGTCGGTGCTGAACAGGTACCGGTCCGCGACGTGGTTGAGCACCCGGCGGGCCTGCCGGAAGCTGCCCGCCACCTCGGCCACCACGTCGAGCCGCGCGGTCCGCACCGGGGCCAGCCCGCAGGCCGCCCGGTACCAGCGCGCGCCCAGCTGCTCGAGCAGGTCGATGGCCGGGATCGTGGCCAGCTGGTCGTGCTGCGCGGCGGGCACCCGGGCGGCCCGCAGCAGCCGGGCCACCTGGGCCGGCCCGACCCCGTACAGGGTGGCGTGGTCGGGGAAGACCCCGGCCAGGAACAAGCACACGTCGCCCAGCCGACGGTAGACGCCGGGCCGCTCCGCGTCCGGCACCCCGTCCAGCAGCCCGGCCAGCCGCACCGGGTCCAGCTCGCTGAACCGCCTGGTCCGCATCCGGCCGCCGCCGCGAACCCGGTACCGGCCGCTGGCCACCCGGGTGAACGAGCCGAGCAGCTCGGCCAGGAACAGCCGCCGGGCCGGCGAGCCGAGGAAGTCGCGCAACGCGGGCGCGTCGAACAGCGGGATCCGCTGCCGCGGCCCGGTCCGCTCGGTGACGTGGTCCATGGACGCCAGCTCGGCCGCGGACCGGTGCACCGCCACCGCGAACGTGAGGAACGGGGAGACCGCGGCGGCCTGCCCCGGCAGGGCCAGTCCGCCCTGCGCGGCCGGGCCGCCGTCACCCCAGCCGAACACGGCGTCGAACACCCGTGGGTCGCCGAGCAGGCCGGGGATGGCCGCGGGATCGTGCCGCAGCCAGGCGGCGTCGGCCGCTTCGGGCAGCTGGGCGGCGGCCGGGCCCGGCTGGCCCGGCCCGGTGCCGCCGGACACCGCCGAGATCAGTAGCTTAAGGTCCTGGTCCGTGAGGTGATCTGCGTACTCCCGGCCGACAAGAGCCCCATCCATGACACAACGTTACTCCGCATGTGTTACGGCACCATTGCCGCGCGGCATGCCGTGGCACCGCCCGGCTCACGCGATGTTCACCCCACCGTTCAGCACCTGCAGCTCCGCGATCTGCAGGAACCCTGTCCCGGTGCCAGGGGCCGGGCTGGTCATGTCCAGCCGGACCCGGTCGCTGTGCACCGCATCGAAGGTCAGCGTGGTCGGCTGGTTGGACGCGGTGGCCCGGTCGATGGACAGGTTCTGCACCGGCACGAATCTCCGGCCGTCCCAGTACGACACGGCGATCGTGGCCGGCAGCGCGAGCACCGCGCTGGTGGTGAAGTAGGCCACCACCGAGCCGAACGACTGCGGCGCGGGCCAGGAAACCGATACCCAGTCACTGGCGTTCGACACGCTGACCGCCCGCAGGTTGGCGGTGGCGGCCTTGTCGTAGTAGTTCGACCAGCCGGTGGTCAGGTCCCCGTCGAGCATGGCGGCGGGCACCGTCGCCGGCGATCCCGAGTAGCTCGCGTCAGCGGTGGCCGTCTGCGCGGCCGGCGCGCTGGCCAGCAGGACGGCCGGGACGGCGGGCGCCGCGCCGCGGGCCGCGGACAGGGCGGCCCCGTGGCCTGGTGCCCCAGCGCCGTTCGGCGCTGGCACCGAGCGCAGCGTGACCCTGGCTCCGGCCAGGCCGGCTGAGGTGGCGGTGACCGTGATGCTGCCGGGCTGCCCCGTGGACCGGATGATGACCAGCGCCCGGCCGTTGAAAGCCGGGACGGAGGACGCGCGGTAGCTCTGCGCGTTTTCCTGCTGGCCGTTGTCCACCCCGTCCAGTGTGCCCGGCCCGGCCAGGCCGAACTGGATGAGGTTGCTGGCGTCGGGGACCAGCACGCCTGCCCCGTCGGTCACCTCGACGGCCAGGAATGCCAGGGACGTCCCGTCGGCCGCGATGACCTGCTTGTCGGCGGTCAGGCTCAGGGCACGCGGCCCCCGGGCGGTGCGGATCTCGTCGCGCGCTACCTGCTGGCCGCCAGACGTCGCGACCGCGGTGAGCGTGCCGGGCTGGAAGGGGACGTTCCAGGTCAGGTGCAGCTTCCCGGTGCTGCCGTTCGGGCTGGTGTAACTGCCGGACGGGTAGTTGTAGTCGTCCCCGGTGGGCTCGGTGGTCTCCAGGTACTTCCGGCCGAACGTGGTGGTCTTCACGTCGAACGACTTCGCGCCCAGCGACTTGCCGTTGAGCAGCAGTTCGACGGTGGCGACGTTCGCGTACACCCAGACCTGGACCTGCTCGCCCGGGGCATAGCCGGTCCAGTTCATCGGCACGATGTGCACCATCGGCTCGGTGGTCCACTGGCTCCTGAACAGGTGGTAGGCGTCCTTGGCGTAGCCGGCCGTGTCCATCGCCCCGAAGAATGACGCCTTGACCGGGAACACGTCGTACGGGGTGGGCTCGCCGATATAGTCCTGGCCGGACCACAGGAAGCCGCCAGTCCAGAACTGACGGTCCCGGTCCTTCTTCAGCTCGTACTCCCCGCTCATTGTCCAGGACGCGAGGTTGTTGTCGTAGGAGGAAGTGGCCCGCTTGCCCGGGGTGTAGTTCTCCCCCGTGTTGAGCAGTTGCGGGTCCTGATACACCCCGCGGCTCGAGGTCTCCGAACCCATTTCCGAGCAGAAGAAGAACTTACCCGGGTATTTCGCGTGCAGCCCGTCCATGGACATGGCGGTGTTGTAGTTGACGCCGAGCCCGTCCAGTTCGCCCAGGATCAGGTCCTGCGGTGAGCCGGTGGCGGGCACGCTGCGGTACTGGTCGGAGCCCATGACGACGGGCCGGGTGGTGTCGATCGACTTGATGTCGGCGATCAGCTGCTTGGCGATGCCAGGGCCGTCCGGCATGTAGGTATCCGGCGTCTCGTTCCCGATCGACCAGAGCACCACCGCGGGCGAGTTCTTGGCCGCGTGCACCATTTCCTTGATATCGGCGTCGCCCCACTGGGCGAAGTAGAGGTGGTAGTCGTACGGCAGCTTGCCGTGCAGCCAGCAGTCGAACGCCTCGACCATCAGCAGGATGCCGAGCTGCTCGCACACCTGGATGAGTTCCGGGGCGGGCGGGTTGTGCGCGGTGCGCAGGGCATTGACGCCCATGCTCTTCATGAGTTCCATCTGCCGCGCCATCGCGTCATAACGCACGGCCGAGCCGACCGCGCCTTCGGTGGCGTGCAGGTTGACGCCGTGGATCTTCATAGCCGAGCCGTTCAGCGAGAACCCCTCGGCCGGGTCGAACGTGAAATACCTGATGCCGAACGCGGTGCTGACCGTGTCCACGACGGCACCGCTGACGGAGAGCCCGGCCCGCGCGGTGTACAGGCTGGGGCTGGTGGTCAACCAGAGTTCCGGGTGGGTGACCCTCGCGGTGATGGTGGCGGTCTGGACCTGCCCGGCAGGCACGCTGACCGTGGCGGCGCCGGCCGCCACCGTCTTCCCGGCCGGGCTGGCGATGGTCACGGCGGCCTGCACCGACGCGGCCGCCGTCCCGTCGTTGGCCACGTCGACCTGGACCTGGACCGTGGCGTAGCCAGCGGTGATTGTGGTGGCCAGGCCCGGCGTGGTGATGAACGTGCCGTGCCGCGCCACGTGCACCGGGCCGGTGGCGACGAGGTAGACGTTGCGGAAAATGCCGTCGCCCGAGTACCACCGGCTGCTCGGCTGCTGGTCCGCCGCGCTGACCGCGATTACGTCCTCGGTGACCCCGTCGGTGTGCACCAGGCCGGTGAGGTCGTAGCTGAACCCGGTGTAGGCGTACGGGTGGTTCCCGAGCAGCTTCCCGTTCAGGTAGACGTTCGAATTCCGGTAGACGCCGTCGAATTCGATGGAGATGCGCTGGCCCGCCAGAGATGACGGCAGGGTGAAGTGTTTCCGGTACCAGGCCAGGCCGCCCGGCAGGAAACCAGTGGCGCTGCTCGTGCTGGCGTTCTGCACGGGGGCCAGTTCGATGCTCCAGTCGTGCGGCACGTCCAGGTCCTGCCAGCCGGAGTCGTCGAAGCCGGGATCCTGCGCGTTCGTGTACGCCCCGGTCGGGTCGGTGATCCCGTACGGATTGACCAGGGCGAACTTCCAGCCCTGGCCGAAGTCCGTGGCCCGGCTCCCGCTGGCCCGCGCGGTCAGCCTGGTGCTGGCGCCAGCCGCGCTGCTGCCGAGTACCGGGCCTAAAGCCGCCGCACCCAGCCCGGCTCCGGCGCCGCGGAGTATCTGGCGGCGAGATGGCCGGCCCTGGCCGGGCGCAGCGGCGGTGCTGACGGTGGTGGCTGGGTGGTTGTCCTGCTCGCTGTTCATTGCGTCCCCTCGTTTCGCCTGCCGTGCCTGATCCACCTGAGGCAGCAGGGGCGTACCCGGGGACTCCCAGGTGGCCGCTCCGCCACCAAGATCACACAGACTCTGGCACTGATCCAACAGGATCTATCAGAGCAAGACACATCATCCCGCCCCGTGCGGTGACGTCAAGAGCATGCGTCCCGCCAGGGCCCGGGGGTTGCCTCAGCCGGCAGCCGGCCTCAGCCAGCAGCAGGCCCGGTGACTGATCAGCGGCCGGCGGCGCCAGCGCGCCCGGATCAGCCCTGCTTGAAGTCGAGCAGGAACTCCATGATCCCGTGGTTCTGCGTGGTGACGAAGCCGGTGAAGCTGGGGTTCGGGATGTCCCACTTGCTGAACAGCACCGGGATCGACCCCTGCACCTCGATCCCGCTCGCGGTGCGCTCCGCCTTCAGCGGGAAGGTCACCGGCACGCTGTGCCCGTGCAGGGTGAGCTGGCCGGCGGCGGCGTAGGTCTTGATCGTGCCGGTGGCCGGCACCGGGGCCAGGTCGATCGGCTTGGTCAGCGCGAACGTGCCGGTGGGGTAGCTGGCCACGTCCATGATCCGGCCGTCGAACTGCGCGTCGCGCTGGGCGGAGTCGGTGTGGATGGTGGCCATCTTGACGCTGAAGCTGGCCGTCTTGACGGTCGTGCCGTTGATCACCATCTGCCCGGTCACCGAGCTGCTCCGGCCGACCGCAGTGTGGTGCTGGCCCACAAGAATCTCCTGGACCCGGTACCCGACCTGAGATCCGGAGCCGACCTGCCAGGATCCGGCCAGCGACGCGGCGCCGCCCTTCGTGGACACCGCGCTGGCCGACTGCGCGCCGGACGGGGTGGGGCTGGCCTTGAGGCTGAGCGGCGCGGGTGCGTTGCCCTCCACGAAGTGGAAGTAGATGAACGGGCCGGCCACCGCGAGCACCACCACCACGACTGCAGCGGCGATGACCCACCGCAGCCAGCGCCGAGGACCACGTGCGGCCATTGACGTACCTCCTGGTTACCCGGGGCTATCCGGCTGCTCCCCAGCGTCCGTGAGAATCCTCTCGCAGCCTGCCCGCCTGCTGGGTGTTGTTTCTCATCACTCTCTGATGTTGTCTTGCCGCCCGCTCAGCGGACCTGCGGCAGCACCTCGGCGGCCAAGAGTTCCAGGTGGTCCAGGTCGTGCAGGTCCAGGATCTGCAGGTAGATCCGGCTGGCACCGTGCCCGGCGAACTGGCCGATCTTGTCCACGATCTCGTCCGGCGAGCCGGCCAGCTGGTTGGCCCGCAGGTCCGCCAGCTCGTAGCCGGTGGCCGCGGCCCGGCGGGCCAGTTCGGCCTCGTCCCGCCCGCAGACGGTGGTCTGGGCGGCCGAATAACGCAGGGATCCCGGGTCCCGGCCGGTCGCTTCGCACACCTCGCGCACCCTGGTGTACATTGCGCCGGCCTTAACTGGGGTGGTGAACGGCGCGTTGAACTCGGCCGCGTACCGCGCGGCCAGCGCGGGGGTCCGGTTCGCCCCGGACCCGCCGACGATGATCGGCGGATGCGGGTGCTGCACCGGCTTGGGCAGCCCGGGCGAGTCCTGGACCTGGTAGTAGTCCCCGTCGAACGAGTACGTCTGGCCGGCCGGCACCGCCCAGAGCTGGGTGATCACCTCCAGCTGCTCGGCCAGCCGGCCGAACCGCTCGGCGGTGGGCGGGAACGGGATCCCGTAGGCGGCGTGTTCATCCTGGTACCAGCCCGCACCCAGGCCCAGCTCGATGCGGCCGCCGCTCATCTCGTCGGCCTGGGCTACCGACACGGCCAGCGGCCCCGGGAGGCGGAACGTGGCCGAGCTGACCAGGGTGCCCAGCCGGATCCGGGTCGTCTGCACGGCCAGCGCGGCCAGCGTCAGCCACGAGTCGGTCGGCCCGGGCAGCCCGCTGCCGGGGCCCATCTTCAGGTAGTGATCCGACCGGAAGAACGCGTCGAACCCCAGCTCCTCGGCCGCCCTGGCCACCGCCAGCAACCGCCCGTAGTCGGCGCCCTGCTGCGGCTCGGTGAAGATCCTCAGCTGCATGCTCCCCATCCTGTCGCACCCGCCGGAAGCGCCGCGCGGCGCGGGGTTATGGTCGAGGTAATTTCCCCCAACCGTTGAGGAGTCGCCATGACATCCCCGGCTGTGCAAGTCCCCGGCTACGTCGCCGGGACATGGGATCTCGACCCGGTCCACTCCACCATCGGCTTCGTCGTCCGGCACCTGATGGTGAGCAAGGTCCGGGGCAAATTCACGACGTTCGAGGCCCAGGTCGTCACCGCGCCCAACCCGCTGGATTCCTCGGCCACGGCCACCATCGACCTGTCCTCCGTGGACACCGGGAACGAGCAGCGGGACAACGACCTGCGCTCGACCAACTTCTTCGACACTGACACCCACCCGAAGATGACGTTCGTGTCCACCGGCATCCGGGCGGACGGCGACCGGTTCATCGTGGACGGCGACCTGACTATCCGCGGCGTGACCAAGCCGGTGTCGCTGACCGCGGAGGTCAACGGGTTCGGCCCGGACCCCTTCGGCGGCACCCGGGCCGGGTTCTCGGCCACCGGGGAGATCAACCGGAGCGACTTCGGGGTCAGCTTCAACGCCCCGATCCCCGGCGGGGTCATGATCAGCGAGAACGTCCGGCTGGAGATCGAGGCCGAGGCGGTGCTGCGCAAGGAGTAGCCCGCGGGCAGTGGTCCGCGGGCAGTGGTCCGCGCGCAGTAGCGCGCGGGCTCAGCCGCGGGTGAGCGTGGCCACGCACTCCACGTGGTGCGTCATCGGGAACGCGTCGAACGCACGCAGTTCGCCCAGTTGCCAGCCCGCCTGGCCGAACATCCCGATGTCCCGGGCGAGGGTGGCCGGGTCGCAGGAGACGTAGGCGACCCGGCCCAGGCTCGTCCCGGGCGCCAGCAACTGGTCCAGCACGGCGCGCCCGGCGCCGGCCCGCGGCGGGTCGAGCACCGCGATCCGGGCCTGCGCCCAGTCGGCCCGGGCCAGCACCTCGGTCACGTCACCGCGGTGCACCCGGGCCCAGGGCGTGGCCCGCAGGTTGTGCCGCGCGTCCCGGACCGCGGCCTGGTCGGACTCGATGCCGATCACCGTGCCGGACGGCCCGACCGCGTCGGCCAGCACCCCGGCGAACAGCCCGGCGCCGCAGTACAGGTCCAGCGCCACGTCCCCCGGGCGGGGCGCCAGCGTCTGCTGAACCGCCTCGGTCAGCGCATCCGCCGCGGCCGGGTGCACCTGCCAGAACACGCCCGCGCTGACCCGCCAGGTCCGGCCGGCCGCGACCTGCTGCAGGAACGGCCCGCCGCGCAGCGCGGCCAGCCCCCCGCCGCGATTAGCGACCAGCACCGGGTCCGTTCCCGGCTCGACCCATTCCGCATAACGCTCCCGCCTGCCTGATGACCCCGCTCGCTTCCCGGGTTTGGCCGGCCCTGCCGGCCTCGGCGCGGAGCGGCGATCGGGGGGTTCCGGGGGGTCGTCCCCCCGGGCCAACACAGCCGGGCGGGCCGACCGGGCCGGGCGGGCCGACCGGGGCTGCGGCGTGACGACGATTGCGCGCTGGCCGGTATCTGCGGCGGTCACTACCTGGACCGCGGCCGCGCCCGGCCAGAGCCGCGCGGTCACCCCGGCCTCGTCGACCAGTGGGTGCGCGATCGGGCAGTGCCCGACGTTGACGACCTCGTGCGACCGGTGCTTGCGCAGCCCGGCGGTGCCGTCCGGGCCGACCGCGAACCGGACCCGGGTGCGCCAGCCCAGCCCGGCCGGGTCCCCGGGCAGCGCTTCCACCGTCACCTCGCGGTCCACCCCGGCGATCCGGCGCAACTGCTGGCTGATCACCGCCGCCTTGAGCCGGCGCTGCGCCTCCGGGCTGGCGTGCTGCCAGTCGCACCCGCCGCAGCCGCCCGGGTGGGCGTGCGGGCAGCGCGGCTCGACCCGGTCCGGCGACGCGGCCAGCACCTGCACCGCGTCGGCCCGGGCCAACCGGGCCGTGCTGTCGGTGACCTGGGCCAGCACCCGCTCGCCGGGCAGCGCGTGCCGGACCAGGACGACCCGCCCAGACGGCTCTCTGGCCACGCACCAGCCGCCCTGGGCGGCCTCGCCCACCTCGAGTTCGAGCAGGTTCACGCGGCTCCTCACGTTCAGCCGGAGGCAGTATTCTGGTCGGCCGTCTCACCTAGTCAGGACAGGGAATACCGTTGGCGGGCACATCAGTCATGCGTTGGCCGGCACTGTACTCATCCAAGGGGCGGTCGTGCACATTGTGATCATGGGTTGCGGGCGGGTCGGATCGACCCTCGCGCACATCCTGGAGGACCAGGGCCACTCGGTCGCGGTCATCGATCAGGACCGGGATGCGTTCCGCAAGCTCGGCTCGACGTTCAAGGGCAAGAAGATCACTGGCATTGGTTTCGATCAGAACGTGCTCAGCGAGGCGGGCATCGAGCGCGCGGACGCGTTCGCCGCGGTCAGCAGCGGGGACAACTCGAACGTGATCGCGGCCCGGGTGGCCCGCGAGTCGTTCGGCGTGAAGCGGGTCGCGGCCCGTATCTATGACCCGCGGCGCGCCGAGGTCTACCAGCGGCTCGGCATCCCGACCGTGGCGACGGTCCGGTGGACCGCGGACCAGATGCTGCGCCGGCTGCTGCCCGAGGGCAGCGAGCCGCTGTGGCGGGACCCGACCGGGGCGGTGGTGCTGGCCGAGGTGGCCTACGCCGAGGACTGGGTGGGCGAGAAGACCAGCGCGGTGGAGGAGGCGGCCCGGGCCCGGGTCGCCTTCCTGTCCCGGCTCGGTGAAGTGGTCATGCCCGGGCCGGGCACGGTGCTGCAGGAAGGCGACGTGCTGCACATGATCGCGCTGGAAGCAGGACCTGGAGCGGATCGCGGCCGCGCTGTCCGCCCGGGCGCCTGGTGGCAAGGCGAGCAAGGGAGGCCGCTGATGCGGGTAGCCATCGCGGGAGCGGGCGCGGTGGGCACGTCCATCGCCGCCGAACTGCTGGACAACGGGCACGAAGTGCTGCTGATCGACAAGAACCCCCGGTCGATCGCGGTGGACAGCGTGCCGCGCGCCGAGTGGCTGCTTGCTGACGCGTGCGAGATCGCCTCGCTGGACGAGGCGTCGCTGGAACGGTGCAACGTGGTGATCGCGGCGACCGGGGACGACAAGGCCAACCTGGTCGTGTCGCTGCTGGCCAAGACCGAGTACGGAGTGCCCCGGGTGGTGGCCCGGATCAACCAGCCGAACAACGAGTGGCTGTTCAACGAGTCGTGGGGGGTGGACGTCGCGGTGTCCACGCCGCGGCTGCTGTCCGCCCTGGTCGAGGAGGCGGTCAGCGTCGGCGACCTGGTCCGGCTGATGACCTTCCGGCAGAGCGAAGCCAGCTTGGTCGAGCTGACCATGTCAGACGACGCCCCGCTGGCCGGCCAGCGGATCGGCGACATCCAGTGGCCGGCCGACACCGCCCTGGTCGCGATCCTGCGCGACGGCCGGGTCATCGTCCCAGCCAAGGACGACCCCCTCGAAACCGGCGACGAACTCCTGTTCGTCACCAGCGAAGACGTAGAAGACGAACTAGCCGCCCTACTGGCCAACGGCCACGGGTGAGCCCGACGGTCGCCGGAGTCCAGGGAGGGTCGTCCCCCCGGGATATCACCGGGTTTCGGTGATTTCGGGGCCGCGCTCGAAGGGGTTGAGGGGATCAGCGAAGCGCTCCTCTTCGGCGGCCATCTGCTCCTCCATAGCCCGCCGCGCCTCCTCGGGCAGCTGGATCTCGAGCAGGTCGCGGGGCGGCGCCGGGTGGTCACCGCGGACCACCACCACGCCGGCGAAGACCTCCTCGAACGGCGCGGCCGCCGAGGCGTGCCGGGCGGCCGGGCCGGTGATCACCCCGCGCAGGAACCAGCGCGGACCGTCCACACCGAGGAACCGGACCTGCTGCAGCCCGCCCTGGCCGAGCGACGGGTCCCCGGGCACCCGGGCTTGCAGCTCGGGGCCGAACGGCCCGTCCGCCTCCTCGCTGCTCCCGCCGGCCTGGGTCACCGCGGCCGCGATCTCCTGCCGCACGTCGTCCCAGAGTCCACCGCTCTTGGGCGCGGCGAACGCCTGCAGCTGCAGAGAGCTGTCCGCACGCACCACGGCGATCAGCGGGCCCTGGTCGTCGGCGATGTTGAGCTGGATCTCGAATCCTTCGGCCACCGGCACCTGCAGGCTGCCGAAGTCGACCCGCTCCGCGGCCGGGACGTCGTCGGCCGCGTCCCACGGGCCCGAGCCCGCGGCCTCAGCCGGTTCCTGATCATCCGGGTCAGCCTCGTCTTCCTCCGCTGCTGCCCAGTCCTCCGCGTCTTCGGTCGCCTCGTCCTCGATGGGTTCGGGCTCGGCTTCCTCGCGGCGACGCCGACGGAACACTTCCGTTCTCCCTGCTCTCGATCATGGGGGGTGTCCTGCTGCCCACGCGGTTCGCGCCGGTCACCCGCCAGCCGCGACCGCGCTGGCGTGTCCCCCGGTGGACCCGAACCCATTCTCGCCCCGGGCTGACCCGGGCAGGCTGTCCACCTCGTGGAATACCGGCGAGGCCACACGCTGGATAACGAGTTGCGCGATGCGGTCGCCCCGCTGGAACGAGACTGCCGTGGCCGGATCGGTGTTCAGCAGTGTCACCCTGATCTCGCCACGGTACCCGGCATCCACCGTGCCCGGCGCATTCACGATGGTCACCCCGTGCTTGGCGGCCAGCCCGGAGCGCGGGTGCACGAAGGCCGCGTACCCGTCGGGCAGCGCGATGGCCACCCCGGTCGGCACCACCGCCCGGGCGCCAGGGGCGAGGTCAACGTCGGCGGCGGCCACCAGGTCCACCCCCGCGTCGCCCGGATGGGACCGGGCGGGCAGCGGCAGATCCGGGTCCAGCCGCTTGATGAGCACGTCCACCGGGTCCGTGCCGGGGTTCACCGGTGACATGGGAGACTCCAGGTCCGCGGGTGCCAGTTCACTCAGGCGACCTTACAGCCGCTTCCTGCCGCTCAGGTACGGCGCCGCGCGGGTCAGCGCGGCGGCCGTCGGAACGGCCACGATCGCCCCGGGAATGCCGGCCACCACGCCACCCACGGCCAGCACCAGGATGACGGCCAGCGGGTGCAGCCGCACCATCCGGCCCACCACCAGCGGCTGCAGCAGATGGCTTTCCAGCTGGTTTTCCAGGATGAAGATGACCACCAGGATCACCGCGGCGATCCAGCCCTTGGTGCCCAGCGTGACGGCCACCGCCACCGTGCCGGCCACCAGGATGCCGACCAGCGGGACGAACGCGGCCACGAAGACCAGGATGGTCAGCGGCACCAGCAGCGGCACGCCCAGAATCCACAGCGAGAACCCGATGACCACGGCGTGGATGGCGGCCACCGCGATGGTGCCGCGCACGTAGTAGAGCAGGGCCTGCCAGGCGGCCAGGCCGGCCAGCCTGGTCCGCTCCTGGCTCTCCCGGCCGAGGAACCCGGTCAGCCAGGCCCAGATCCGGTCCCCGTCCTTGAGCAGGAAGAACGTGATGAACAGCATGAGCACGAGGCCGGCCAGAATCTCCAGGAAGATCCGCCCGCCGGACAGCACGGTGCCCGCCACCAGGGACTGGTGCTGCTTGAGGTAGGTCAGCGCCCGGTGGGACAGGCCCTCGATGCCGCCGTGCCGGATGTGGAACGGCGGGCCGGCCAGCCAGGTCTGCAGCTCGTTCCCGGTGTGCGTGAGCTCACGGACCAGGGTCGGGTAGTCCGCGGTGGCCCGGGTCGCGGCCAGCGTGCCCGCACCGGCCAGCACGGCCACCGCGAGCAGCAGGGTGCACCAGGTAGCGGCCAGGGCGGGCAGGCCGGCCCGGCGCAGCCGGGACTGCACCGGCTGCAGCAGCGCGGTGAGCAGCAGTGCGGCCACGCAGGGCAGCACCA
Source organism: uncultured Actinomycetes bacterium (assembly GCA_963717125.1). Classification (GTDB taxonomy): domain Bacteria; phylum Actinomycetota; class Actinomycetes; order Streptosporangiales; family Streptosporangiaceae; genus RYN-230. The sequence goes on along the minus strand of CAVQVG010000005.1, from coordinate 20,345 downwards.
CCAGCTTGAGCATGCTGGCCACCCGGAAGGCCAGGTAGACGACGATGCCGACGAGCAGCAGCCGCCAGGACCAGCCCGCCGCGCGCTGCAGCCAGCGAGGCACCTGCGAGCCCGGGGACCCCGGCCGCCCGGCGCCGCCCTCCTCGGCCGCGGTGACCCCCGTGGTCTCGTCGATGCCCGGCTTGATGACCCCCACCCCGTTGTCCGGCCCGTCTGGTCGGTCTGGCGATGCGGCCGTCCCCGGTTCGGCCCCGGCTGGCTCGGTGGCCCGTCCGGGGCCAGCGCGGAGGCTGTGCCACATGCGTCGCCCAATCATGCGTCCATGTAACCAACTACGGTGGACACATGCGTGTCTACCATGAACGCCTGCGTGTTCCGGTCAGCTGGTGGGTGCTCGGCCTGCTGTCCGCATTCATGCTGGGTGCGGGCTTTCTGGCCGGCTTCGACTGGGAACCGGCGCTGGTCGTGTACGGAGTGATCACCGTGCCGCTGGCCGTCTTCCTGATCTGCTGGGGGTGGCTGCGCATCGAGGTGAGCCGGGGCGCGCTCAGGGTAGGCAAGTCGACGTTGCCGCTGGCCCAGGCCGGCCAGGTGACCGTGCTGGATACGGACCAGACCAGGGCGCTGCGCGGGCCGCGCGCGGACCCGGCCGCGTTCCTGCTGGCCCGGCCGTACCTGCCGCGGGCGGTGTACGTCGCGGTCGACGACCCAGGCGGCCGGACCCCGTACTGGCTGGTCGGCACCCGGCGGCCGGCCGAACTGGCCGCGGCGATCGAGGCGGCGCGCCGGACGGCCCGGGCCGGTGGCACGCCCGTGGGATGATCGGCAGTCAGGAACCGCCGCACTGCCGCACCGGCATCAGGGAGGATGCATGTCAGACAAGGGAGAAGGCGCCAGCAAGGCGCTGGCCGGTGCCGCGGCCTTCGGGGCGGCCTACGGCGTCCGCAAGCTGATGAACCTGGGCTGGAAGCGGGTCACCGGGAAGGAACCGCCCACCGACCCGAACGATCCGCAGGTGGGCACCGGGGAGGCGCTCAGCTGGGCCATCGCCCTGGGTGTGGTGATGGCGGCGGCCCGGGTGCTGGCCATCCGGGCGGCCAGCGGGCGGATGCGCAAGCCGGCCGGGGCCAAGCCGGCCGGGGCCAAGTCGGCCGGGGCCAAGTCGGCCGGGGCCAAGTCGGCCGCGGCCAAGTCAGCCGGGAGCTGACCGCCGGGCCTGCCGGTACGCCGCGCCGAACACCCGCACCGTGCTCGCGGGCAGTTCGGCATGCCCGCCGATCGCCCGGGCGCCCCAGGCCACCTGGGCGCAGTGTTCCGCGATCACGGCGCAGTGCAGCGCCTGCGCCGGGCTGGCCGCGATGCTGACCAGGCCGTGGCTGGCCAGCAGCGCGCTGGCCCGGTCCGCGAGCACCCGGACCGCGTTCGCCCCGACGTGCGCCGAGCCGCTGAGCGCGTAGTCGGCGAGCGGGATGTCGCCGCCCAGGAACAGCACCGCCTCGTCGATCACGGCCGGCACCGGCTGCCAGGCGGCCGCGAACATGGTGGCGAACGGCGGGTGGCTGTGCAGCACCGCCCCGATCTCCGGGAAGGCCTGGTAGCAGGCGCAGTGCAGCTGGCTTTCCGACGACGGCACCCGGCCCGGCACAACCGGGCTGTCCAGTTCGCCCGCCGGGGTGATGACGACCAGGTCCGCCAGGCTCATCTCCGGGTAGGGCAGCGCGGACGGGGTGATCACGATACGCCCGTCGCCGAGCCGGGCGGACACGTTGCCGCTGGTGCCCGAGCTCAGCCCCTGACTGAGCATGCCCTGGGCGGCGGCCAGCACGGCGGCCCGCGCGGCAGCTTCGTCCTGCATGCCCCCGATCCTGGCACGCCGGGCGCCGAACGCGGTCGCGGGCGGCGCCCCGGTCACCGGCTGGCGGCCGGCGGGCCGGTGTAGACAGCGCGCGGGCGCAGCGGGGTGCGCGCGGCGTACTCCTCCAGGCCGTGCGCGAGCCAGCCTGCCGTGCGGGCGATGGCGAAGACCGCCTCACCTGCCCCGGTGATCATCCCGGCGCAGCTGGCCAGCACGGCCAGGGCGAAGTCGATGTTCGGCTCGGGCAGCGCCCGCCGGTGCGTCTCGGCCAGCACGGCGTCGGCCACCGCCAGCCGGGGTGAGGCCGGGACGGCCCGCCTGACCAGCGCCAGCAGCAGCCCGGCGCGCGGGTCGCCGGCCTGGTACACGAAGTGCCCGAACCCGGGCACCCGCTCGCCCCGGCGCAGCAGGTCACCGACCACCCGCGGGGCGCCCGCCGGGTCGCGGGCGGCGGCCAGCATGGTTTCGGCCCCCAGCGAGGCGCCGCCGTGCAGGGCGCCGCCGAGCGCGCCGAGCCCGGTGGCGACCACGGCGTAGGGGTCGGCCCGCACCGAGGCGGCGACCCGCGCGGCCAGCGTGGACGCGGCCAGCTCATGATCGGCCAGCAGCACCAGCGCGGCGCGCAGCGCGTCGAGCAGCGCGGCCGGCGCCGGGTCGGGGTCCGGGCAGAGCTTGTGCCACAGCCGGCCGGCGATCCGGCCGCCCGGGTCGGCCGGCCCGTCCCCGGCCGCGGTGGGCAGGCAGTCCACCATGCCGCCGACGATGGCCTGCCCGGCCGCGATCACCGCGGGCGGATCGAGGTGCAGCCGCAGCGGATCGGCCGCGGCCAGCGCGGGCACGATGACCTGGAGCCGTTCCAGCGGGAGCGTGCCCGCCGGCAGCGCGGCCTGCGCCGCGGCGCCCGCCTGGACCGCTTCCGGCGTGGCCCGCCACGCCCCGGCCGCGCTGCCGGTGGCCAGTGACCCGGTCCACAGCAGCGCGGACACCTCCTCGAACGCCCGGTCCTGGGCCAGGTCCAGTGCGTCGAGGCCGCGGAACCGCAGCGTGTCCTCGCCGATCTCGGTCAGCCCGGACTCGATGACCAGCCCGGTCAGGCCGGGTGGCCGGCGTGGCCGGCCGCGCCGGGCCAGCTCACCGACCTCGGCCGCGTCGAACAGGCTGATCTTGCCGCCGGTGCCGCGGCGCCGGGTGAGCACGCCCCGGCTGACATAGGAGTACAGCGTGGCCTGCTTGACGCCGAGCTGGCGGGCCGCCTCGGCCGCGTTGATCCACTCCGTCACCGTCACTCCCCTGTCCATCAGCCGAAGCATGCTACATACATTGATTTTAATCAATGTTGATGAGAGTGGACAGTAGCTGTCATCGTGGTGCTCATGCCAGCCATTCACTTCCTCGACGTGACCAACCGCGACGGCGTCCAGACCGCCCGTACCGGGCTGTCCAAGTTCGGCAAGACGATGGTCAACTTCTACCTGGGCAGACTGGGCGTGGCCCAGTCCGAGCTGGGCTTCCCGTTCCTGTTCCACGAGGTGCCCTACATCCGGGCCAACGTGGCCCTGGCCGAGGCAGGGGCGTTCGGCACGCTGCGGCTGTCCGGCTGGTGCCGGGCGGTACCCGGCGATGTCGAGGCCGCGGTGCCGCTCGGCCTGCGGCACTACAACCTGTCCATCTCCACCTCGGACCAGATGATCGCGCACAAGTTCCGCGGCAAGCTGGACCGGGCGTCGATCATCCGCGAGATGACCGCGGCGGTGCGGGCCGCGCGGGACGGCGGCGCGCAGACCATCGGGGTGAACGCCGAGGACGGGTCACGGACCGACGACGGGTTCCTGCTGGAGTTCGCCACGGCCGCCCGGGAGGCCGGCGCGGACCGGGTGCGCTATTGCGACACGATCGGCGGCGACACCCCGGAGCGGATCCGTGAGCGTTTCGCCAAGCTGGCCGCCGCGGTGCGCATCCCGGTCGAGACGCACTGCCACAACGACCTCGGCATGGCCGTGGCCAACTCGGTGTCCGGCGCGCTCGGCGACCTGGACGCGGGCCAGGATGCCTGGGTCAACACCTGCATCAACGGGATCGGCGAGCGGGCCGGCAACGCGGACCTGCTGTCCTGCATCCTCGCGCTGCGGCACGGCTTCGGGCTGGCCGGGAAGGCCACTATCGGCGACCCGCTCGACCTGTCCTGGGCGCGCCGGTTCGGGCTGTGGGCCAGTTACGCGTTCGGCCAGCCGCTGCCGCCGAACCAGCCCGGCGTCGGGCGGAACGCGTTCGCGCACGAGTCCGGCATCCACGCCGACGGCGCGCTGAAGGACCGGAACAACTACGAACTGTATGACGACGACACCCTCGGCCTGTTCCCGGCTGACTGGTCCGCGCAGGCCGGCCGCGTGGTGCTGACCGGGGAGTACGGGGGCAAGGCGGGCTTCCGGCACGTGCTGGACTCGGTCGGCATCGAGGTCGCCACCGCCGACGAGGACCTGGTGTTCGCCCTGGTCCAGCTGTGCGCGTCGGCCACCAGCCGGCCGCTGACCGACGATGAGCTCCGGCTCATCGCCGGCTACCCGCGGCAGCTGGCCCTCCTCTATCCCGGGTACCTGAGCTGACCGCGGCCAGCGGGCCGGGCCGTCCGGGGTCCCCGGACGTCAGTCGCCGATCTGGCGGCGGCGGATCCGGTTGATACGGCGTCGCTGTGACGGGTCGAGCGCCAGGTACATGCCGACCGGGATCCCGATCGCCAGCACGATCACCGCGATGGCCAGCCACGGGCTGACGATGAACAAGATAAGGCCGAGCACGATCCCGGCGATCGCGAGCTTCATCCGACCGGACAACTTCTGCCTCCTAGGGCGGCACCGTTGCGCTTTCCGGGCGGCTCGTGCTGAGCCAGCCGCACCACATCCGTGCCTGCCATGTAGAACGCTGGCCGGCCCGCAGGTAGTTCCGCGGCCGGCTGGTTCTGCCCTGGTTACCAGGTGGCGTCCAGCTTGGCCGGCGCTTACCGCGATCCCAGGCTAGCTGCCTGGCGGCACAGGCCACACCCGGCACCGGCCCGGCCCCCCGGGTCGCGGGCCCGGCGCTGGCCGGCCAGGATGGCCGCAGTGATCAGGAGGAGCCATGAGCATTTCGCTGCCCATCGACCAGGACGCCAATGAGCTGCTGTCCCGCGATCCGCTGGCGCTGCTCATCGGCATGCTGCTGGACCAGCAGGTGCCGCTGGAGAAGGCGTTCAGCGGGCCGCGCGATCTGGTGCGCAGGCTGGGCCATGAGCCAACCGCGGCGGAGCTGGCCGGGTACCAGCCGGACGCGCTGGCCGCCGTGTTCAGCGAGCGGCCGGCCTTGCACCGCTACCCCAAGGCCATGGCGGCCCGGACGCAGGACCTGGCCCGGCTCGTCGTCGATAAGTACGGCGGGGACGCGGCGCAGGTGTGGCAGGGTGCCGGCACCGGCACGGAACTGGTCCGGCGGATCGCCGAGCTGCCCGGCTTCGGCCCGGCCAAAGCGCAGATCTTCGCCGCGCTGCTGGGCAAGCAGCTCGGCGTGCGGCCGCCCGGCTGGCGGGAAGCCGCCGGCCAGTTCGGCCGCAGCGGCTCCCGGATTTCGGTCGCGGACATCACCGACGACGACTCGCTGGCCGAGGTCCGCGCCTACAAGCAGCAACTCAAGGCGGCGGCCAAAGCCGGCCGCGGCTAGCTCCGCGTCCAGCGTGCTGGTCAGACGGCGTCGCCCTTGAGTGAGTAGGCGGCCAGCCGGCGGACGGCCAGGGCCAGCGCGCCGACCGTGACGATGGCACCCATGACCACGGCGGTGACCACGCCGAGGTGCGCGTTCAGGTTGCTGTCCGACGCGATCGAGTTCGCGATGCCCAGCGAGTACTGCTCGACGGACAGGATCCGGGCGCCGCTCACGAAGTTGCCCAGCAGCGACTCCCAGATCAGCAGGTAGAGCAGGCCCACGGCGATGGCCCGGGTGGTCAGCACGGAGATCATCACGAACACCGCGTTGTAGATCACCGAGCCGGCCAGCGCGCCGACGAACAGCCCCTCGGCCAGCCGGGTCAGCCCGCCGGTGGCGATCACCGCCGCGATGAGCTCGGGCACGGCTACGAAGATCATGGTCAGCACGGTGCCGACGGCGAACTTGCTCAGGATCACCGTGGACCGGCGGACCGGCGTGGCCAGCAGGTGCACCACGCTGCCGTCGTCGATCTCAGCGCCGAGCACGCTGGTGCCGATGATCAGCGCGGTGAGCGGCAGCACCACCGCGAACCCGAAGGCGCCGAGGATGGCGCTGGGCCAGTTCGGCGCGGCCGGGTGCGCGATCTTGAGCAGCGCGGTGACCAGCACCAGCACCACCGACGGGAGGGCGAACAGGAAGGCACGCTTGCGGCCCATGGTCGCCCGCAGCGTGATCGAGGCGACCGTGCCGGCCTGACTGGAGAACACGTCAGCTGGTCCTTTCAGGATTCGACGAGGTAGGCGAAGACGCTCTCCAGCGACTCGTCCTCGGGCAGCAGGGCGCGGAGCTGCACGCCCTGCTCCCGGGTCAGCCCGGAGATCTGGCGGCTGAACGCGCCGTAGTCGGACGCCTTGACCTGCAGTCCGCGGCCGGTCATCTCGACCCCGGTCACCGCCGGGCTGCCGATCAGCGCCGAGCCGATCCGCCGGTCGTCGGAGGTGTGCAGCAGGAACACGTGTGGCCGGCTGGTCATCAGCCGCCGGATGGCCCGGAAGTCACCGGACGCGGCCAGCCGGCCGGCCACGATCACCTGGATGGTGCCGGACAGCCGCTCCACTTCCTCCAGGATGTGCGAGCTGAACAGGATGGTCCGGCCCTCGTCGCCGAGCGTCTCGAGCAGGTCCATCATGTGCAGCCGCTGCCGCGGGTCCATCCCGTTGAACGGCTCGTCGAGCAGCAGCATCTCGGGATCGTGCACCAGCGCGGCGGCCACCTTGATCCGCTGCCGCATGCCCTTGGAGTAGGTGGATATCTTCCGGTGCTGCGCGTCGGCCATCTCCACGATGCCGATGGCCCGGTCCGCGGCCCGGTCCGGGTCGGGCAGCTTGTGCAGCCGCGCGGTGGCCCGGACGAACTCCTGCCCGGTCAGGAAGCCGTACACCGAGGGCCGCTCGGGGACCAGGCCCAGCTGGCGGTAGATGTCCGGGTTCCGCCAGCTGGGCGCGCCGCCGACGGTCAGCTCGCCGCGGGACGGCTCCAGAAAGCCGGAGATCAGGTGCAGCAGGGTGGACTTGCCGGCTCCGTTCGGGCCGAGCAGCCCGGTGACCCCCGGGCCGACGGTCATCGTGATGTCGTTGATCGCCACCACGTTGCCGTACCAGCGGGACACGTTCCGCAGCTCGATCGTGCTCACGTGAGGTCTGCCTTCCGGTACCGGGCGGCCAGCACGCCGAGCGCGGCCGCGAGCAGGAGCAGGAACATCACCCCGTATAGCGGGCCGTAGCCGCCCGGCGGTGGGATCGGCCCGCGCGACGTGCCGCCCAGCCACCGGCGCACCCCGTCCAGCGTGGTGAACGGGCTGACCAGGCCAGACAGCCGCGCCCCCGCGGTGGCTGGGCCGAGTCCCCCGGTCACGGGTCCGCGACCGCCACTGACCGAGTCGAGCAGGCCGGCCAGTATCCAGGTGAGGAAGAAATAGATGGCGATGGACCCGGTGGCGTACGCCCGCCGCCCGCTGAGTGAGGCCAGCGCCAGCCCGATCGAGGCCAGCAGCACCGCCCATAGCAGCCCGATGAGCAGGCCCGGGATCAGCGCCCGGGTCTGGTCCCAGATGGCGCCGGGGCCGCCCGCTTGCGCGATCGTGCCCAGGTAGAGCAGCAGCAGCGGGATCTCGATCAGCGCCAGGCAGGCCAGGATGAACGCGGTCAGCTTGGCCAGCGGGTAGTCGAGCCGGCGCAGCGGCCGGCAGAAGTACAGCGGCAGCACGTGGCTGCGCAGGTCCCGGGAGACCAGCTCGGGGGCTTGCGCCGCGACGAAGATGATCATTATCAGCACGCGGAGCTGGAAGATGTAGGTGTCGTAGGGCACCACCCGGTGGCCGCCCTGGGCCACCGCCACCGCGTTGGCCACCGCGGGCAGGCACATCACCGCGAACGCGATGACCGGGATGATCTTGGCCTTGGCACCCCGGCCGATGCCGACCGAGGACCGCAGGCTGTACCAGACCAGGGCGCGGACGATGCCCGAGCGGCCCAGCCGCGGCCCGGTGTAGCGCCGGTAGCCGATGTCGTGGATGACCCCGCTGGGCCCGGCCAGCGCGCCGTTCTCCGCGGTCATACCGTCTCCTCCCGGAACAGTTCTTCCACCCGCCGCCGCCGCTGCTCCAGCCGGTGCAACGGCAGCCCGAGGTCCGCGACCGTGTCGCGGACCTCGTCGTAGGTGGCGGCCGAGGCGATCTGCACCAGCAGGGCGCGCTCCTCCTGCCGCGGCCGCAGGCCGCGCGCGGCCAGCTCGGCGGCCAGCTCCGCGATGCCCTCGTCCACCTCGACCAGCAGCACTTGGCTGACCTGGGTGAAGCTCGTCATCGAGTCGGCGCGGAGCAGCCGGCCCTCGTCGATGACCACCAGCTGGTCGCAGATCTGCTCGACCTCCCCGAGCAGGTGCGAGGACACCAGCATGGAGATGCCGAACTCGGACCCGATCCGGGCCACCAGGTCCAGCATCGCGGCCCGGCCCGCCGGGTCGAGTCCGTTGGTCGGCTCGTCGAGCAGCATCAGCCGCGGATCCCCGACGAGCGCCTGGGCCAGCTTCGCCCGCTGTTTCATGCCGGTGGAATAGGTGCCGATCTGCCGGTACCGCTCCTCGTACAAGCCGACGTGCCGGAGCGATTCGGCGGCCCGCTCCTTGGCGGCGGTCGGCGGCAGCCCAGACATCCGGCCCAGGTGGGTGACGAACTCGGTGGCGGTGACGTCCGGCGGCAGGCAGTCGTGCTCCGGCATGTACCCGGTGAGCGTCCTGATCTGCTGCGCCTGGCGGGCGCAGTCCAGGCCCAGCACGGCCGCCTGCCCGCTGCTGGCCGGCAGCAGGCCGAGCAGGATCTTGATGAGCGTGGACTTGCCCGCTCCGTTGGCGCCGACCAGCCCGGTGATGCCGGGCTCCACCCGGACGGTCAGCCCGTCCAGCGCTGTCACCGCGCCTGGGTAGCGCTTGCTCAGCGCCGTCGTCTCGATGACAGCCGCGGCAGCCCCCGGGCTGGGGCCCGGCGCGCCGGGCGGCCCGGCGCGCAGCGGCAGTTGAGCGGTCACGGTGTCTCCCGACCTCGGTATGGCAGTGCGGCGTCGCAGTGCGGCTCCAAGCATGCCGGCCGGCCGGCCGCCGCGTCATCATCCTCAGGACGGGCTTTCCGGCTCCGCCCGCGGCGCTATCAGCCAGGTGCCGGCCCGGACGTCAGCCCGGCAGCGTACGACCGTGGGCGGACGTCCGGGGCTTGCCTGCGGCGTTACGGTGGGCAGGTGAGCGCAGAACCCGTGTCCCCGTCGTTCCGGCGGCTCCGCCGCCTCTGGACGGTGCTGGACTGGACCGCCGCCGCCGTGTGCGCGGTCATCATCTTCGGCGTGCTGGCGCACGCAGCCCGCCCGCATCCCGGGTTCGGGGTCGGCCTGCGCGTGGCGGCCTGGCCGCTGGTGCTGCTGATCGCCCTGGCCCTGGCCTTCCCCGTCACGATCAGGCGGCGGGCACCGGTCCGGGCGCTGGCCATCGTGCTGGCCGGCTGCGTGGTGCTGCTGATCGCCAGGGCGCCGCTAACCGGCAGCGCGCTCCTGCCGCTATGCCTGGTGCTCTACGTGGTCGCCACCACCTGCCGCCGCACGCTGGCGGTCGCCGGCCTGGCCGGCGCGCTGGCCCTGCTCGTGGTGCAGGGCATCATCTGGCACCTCACCGGGACCGGCCCGGGCGACCCGGTGGGGGCGGCCCTGGTGCTGGTCATCGTCTGGACCGTCGGCTCCGCGGTCCAGCAGCGCCGCACCTACCTGGCGCACCTGCGCGACCGGGCGGCCAGCGACGCGGTCACCAGGGAACGGCTGCGCATCGCCCGGGAACTGCACGATGTGGTCGCGCACAGCATGACCGTGGTCACCGTGCAGGCCGGGTTCGGCGAGTACGTGTTCGACAGCCAGCCGGCCGAGGCCCGCGCGGCGCTGGGCGCCATCCAGGCGGTGAGCCGGGAGGCGCTGGGCGAGATGCAGCGGCTGCTGTGCGTGCTCCGCCAGCCGGAGCCAGACACGGCGCCCCGTGACCCGGCCCGGCCGGCGGACGCGCCGGTCACCGCCGCAGCCGCCGCGGCCGCCACCGCCGAGGCGGCCACGGCCGAGGCTGCGCAGCACGGCCCGGCCGGGCCAGTCCGCGGCCACCGGTACCGGCCTGAAGCGCCACTCGCGCCCGCACCGGGACTGGCCAGCCTGGACCGGCTGGTGCAGCGCACCGCCGGGGCCGGGGTCACGGTGACCGTGGAGCGCACCGGCAGCGTCCGCGCGCTGCCCGCCGGGCTCGACCTGTCCGCGTTCCGCATCGTGCAGGAGGCGCTGACCAACGTGGTCAAGCACTCCGGCGCGGACCACTGCCAGGTACGGCTCGACTACGGGCCCGGCGACCTGCTTCTCGAGGTCACCGACCACGGCGCGGCCGAGCCGGTCGCGGTGGGCACGGCGGCCCCGGCCCGTGCTGCCGCGATGAACAGCGCCGCGGCGGTGAACGGTGCCGCGGGGGTGAACGGTGCCGCGGCGGTGACCGGCACCCCGGTCATGGCCGCCCTGGCGGGCGGCCATGGCACGATCGGCAGCGGGCAGCGGGCCGGGCACGGCATCGTCGGCATGCGGGAACGGGTCAGCCTGTGCGGCGGCGAGTTCAGCGCGGCGCCGCGTCCCGGCGGCGGTTTCGTGGTCCGGGCCAGGTTGCCTCTCGTCTCGGCCTGCCTCGCCGGCCTCGGCGCGGAGCGGCGATCGGGGGGCTCCGGTGGGTCGTCGGCACGGGGTGAAATGGCGGGGGGTGCAGGGGGGTCGGCCCCCCGTGGTAGAAGAGCTTCATGACGCTGCGCGTGCTGGTCGTGGACGACCAGGCCCTGGTGCGGGCCGGGTTCCGCGGCATCGTCGCGGCGACCCCCGGATTCGAGGTGGTCGGCGAGGCGGGCACCGGCGCGGAAGCGGTCGAGCAGGCCCGCCGGCACATCCCGGACGTGGTGCTGATGGACGTCCGCATGCCGGAGATGGACGGCATCGAGGCCACCCGGCAGATCACCCGGACCGCCAGCACGAGCGGGGTGCGGGTGCTCATCTTGACCACGTTCGACCTGGACGAGTACGTGTATTCGGCGCTGCGGGCCGGGGCCAGCGGCTTCCTGCTGAAGAGCATCTCCCCGGCCGAGCTGCTGACCGCGATCCGGGTCATCGCGGCGGGTGACTCGCTGCTCGCGCCGTCGGTGACCCGGCGGCTGGTGGAGGAGTTCGCGCGGCGGCCCCCGGCCGCGCCTGGCCGCGCAGTCCACGGCGGGCATGCTGGACGCGATCACCGCCCGGGAACGGGAGGTGCTCGCCCTGGTGGCCAGCGGCCTGTCCAACACCGAGATCGCCCGCCGCCTGGACATCAGCCCCGCCACCACCAAGACACACGTCGGGCACCTGCTCACCAAGCTCAACGCGCGCGACCGCGTCCACCTGGTCATCCTGGCCTACCAGGCGGGCCTGGCCGCACCCATCCCATGACCGCCGGCGAGGTGGGAGGACGCCCTCCTGGCCCGAGCCCACGTTCGGCGCGCAGCGGCGAGCGGGCGGTCCAACGGGGTCGTAGGCACGGATGGAAATGGCGGGGGGTCCAGGGGGGTCGCACCCCCGGACTAGTACTGCTGGCGCTGCTGCTAGGCGGGGTGCTGGTCGGGCTGCGCGGCGGTTACGCGCCGCCGGGCCTGCGCGGCCCGCTGCGGCACGACGGGATCGGCGTCGGCGCCGCGCTGGAAGCCGTGCTGGCCGTGCTGCTCGCCGCGCTGCTGGTCTGGCAGCGGCGGCAGCCCGCGGCCGACTTCGCCACCCGCCGGCTGCGCACCGTGCTCCGCGCCGTGCTGGTGGCCGGGCTGGTCACGATCCCGATCGTCCTGGTGGCCGACCGGCCGCTGCGCGGCCCGCTGCCACCCCGGACGGTCACCGGACTACCACGCCCGGCCGCCCCGTCCGCACGGCCCACCCACCTGACCCGGTCGGCGCCCATCCATCTGCCGCTGACCGCCCTGCTCTACACGCTGGCCGGCATCGTGCTGCTGGCCGCCGTGGTGGCCTGCGTGCTGTTGCTGCGGCGGCGCGTGCCGGACCGGGACGCGCTGCCCCCGGAGGAGGCCGCGCTGGCCGACGGCGAGCGGACCGACCTGCGCGCCGCGGTCCGGTCCGGCCAGCGCGCGCTGGCCGGCCTGGACGATGCCCGCGCCGCGATCATCGCCTGCTATCTGGCCATGGAACGGAGCCTGGCCGCGGCCGGGGCGGACCGGACGGACGCCGACACGCCGGCCGAATTCCTGGACCGGGCCGCGGCCGCCGGCCTGGTCCACACGGCCGCGGCCGGGCAGCTGACCGGACTGTTCTACGAGGCGCGGTTCTCCCGGCACGAGCTGACCAGCACCGAACGCACCGCCGCGGAGCAGGCCCTACACCAGCTCGACGCCGACCTAGCCCGGGCCGGCGGATGACCACCCGGTGCGGGCCTGAGTTCGCCATCGCGGGCTGCGCGGTCGCGGCCGCCGCGGCGGCCGGGTACGCCCTGGCCGGGCCTGCGGCCATCGCGCTGGTCGCCATGGTCAGCGGGGTGGGCGGGCTGATCCTGCTCCGCTACCTGGTGCCGCCGCCGCCCCCCGCAACGCAGGGTGAGGACCTGAGCGGCCCCGATCCGGCCGTGCCGCCGCCGATGCTGTCCTCGTTCACCGGCACCTGGCGGCGGCAGTCCCGGCTGGACGACGCGCAAGCGTCGCGGACCGCCTACGACGCGGGACTGCGCCCCCAGCTCGAGCACCTGCTGGCCTCCCGGCTGGCCGAGCGGCGCGGCATCAGCCTGTACGACGACCCCGCGGCGGCCAGGGACGCGTTCACCGGGGGGCAGGCCGGCTACGACGGGCTGTGGTCCTGGATCGACCCGGGCCTGCCGGCCGTCACGAAAACGGACCAGCCGGGCATCCCGTTCCGCACGCTGGCCCGCATCATCGAACGACTGGAGCGGCTGTGACTGGTAGCACTCTGACACCCGGCGAGACCGCGCAACGTTGCGCCCGGGTACTGGCCGAGGTGCAGCGCGCGGTGGTCGGCCACCGGCGCGCCCTGGAACTGGTGATGACCGGAATCCTGGCGGGCGGGCACATCCTGCTCGAAGACCTGCCCGGGCTGGGCAAGACGCTTATCGCCCGGTCCTTCGCCCGGGTGCTCGGCCTGGACTTCGCCCGGATCCAGTTCACCCCGGACCTGCTGCCCTCCGACGTGGTCGGCGCGCCTATGTACGACCAGCGCACCGGGGAGATGCGGTTCCGGCCCGGGCCGGTGTTCACCCAGCTGCTGCTGGCCGACGAGATCAACCGGACGCCGCCCAAGACGCAGGCCGCCTTGCTCGAGGCGATGGGCGAAGGGCAGGTCAGCATGGACGGGACGACCCGCCCGCTGCCGCAGCCGTTCGTCGTGCTGGCCACCGACAACCCGATCGAGTACGAAGGTACCTACGAGCTGCCGGAAGCCCAGCTCGACCGGTTCCTGCTCCGGCTCCGGCTGGGCTACCTGGACAGCTCGGACGAAGCCGCCATGCTGCAGCGGCGGCTGGACCGGCGGGCCGAGGACGCCCCCCTCGAGCAGGTCACCGACGCCGCCGAACTGCTGGCCATGCGGGCCTCGCTGGAAGACGTCACGGTCTCCCCGGACGTGATCGACTACGTGGTGTCCCTGGTCCAGGCCACCCGGGAGCACCGGCAGATCCAGGTCGGGGCCAGCCCACGCGGCGGGCTGGCGCTGATCCAGCTCGCCCGCGGGCAGGCCCTGCTCCAGCTGCGCGACTACGTGATCCCGGACGACGTGAAGAGCGTCGCCGTTCCGGCCCTGGCGCACCGGATCACCCTGCGGCCCGAACTGTGGGTGCGCCAGGTCCGGCCGGACGACGTGATCAACGGACTGCTCGGCACCGTCCGCACGCCGCGGACCGACCCGTCGGCCAGCTCGGCCAGCCATGCCTGACCACCCGCCCGGCGAGACGGCACCGGCCACCGACCTGGCGTTGAGCTGGAGTGTTTCTGGTCACGCCCGCCGGCTGCTGACGCTGGCCGTGGCCGCCCTGGCCATCGCGGTCGCGACGGGGCGCCCGGAGTTCGCCGGCCTGGCCGCCCCGGCGCTGTTGCTGCTGGCCGCCGGACGGCGACGCCGGCCCGCGCAGGTGCAGGTGACCGCCGGGCTGACCGCCACCCGGCTGGTCGAGGGCGAGCGGGCCGCGGTGACGGTGGCGGTGCGCGGTGCGGACGGGTACACGGTGCAGTTGGTGCTGCGCCCGGCGCACTCGATCGTGCCGCTGCCCGGCCCCGGCGGGCAGCGGGCCGGGCACGCCGCGGGCCAGGACGCGACGCTGCCGTTCACGGTGCGCCGCTGGGGACGGCGGCGCACCGGCTCGGCCGAGATCATCGTGCGGGACCGCTGGCGGCTGGCCGAGGGACGGGCGGTGCTCGGCCTGCCCGGGCTGGACTGCTATCCCCGGCCCGCCGTGCAGCGCACCCGGGTGGTGCTCAGCCGGCTGCCGCAGCGGCTCGGCGAGCACACCGCGCGCGCACCCGGGGAGGGCGCCGAGTTCGGCGGCGTCCGGGAGTACGTGCCCGGCGACCGGCAGCGCAGCATCAACTGGCCGGCCACCACCCGCCGTGGCCGCCTCCAGGTCAACACGTTCCAGGCCGAACGCGCCCAGGACGTGATCATTCTGGTCGATGCGGCGTGGGACGAGGGCGAGCCCGGGGACACCGTGGTGGACCGGGCGCTGCGCGGCGCGGCGGGCGCCGCCCGCGCCTACCTGGGCGCCCGGGACCGCGTCGGCTTCATCAGCTACCGGTCCCGGGCCCGCTGGCTGGTGCCCGGCCTCGGCCAGCGGCACTACTACCGGATCGCCGAGGCCATGCTGGCCGTGGAGCGCGACAGCTCCTACGACACCGGCTTCGCCCGGCTGCCCCGGGCCGCGCTGCCGCCGGGCGCGCTGATCCTGGTGTTCAGCCCGCTGGCCGACCCGCGGCTGGTGGAGACCCTGCGCGACCTGCGGCAGCGTGGTTTCGCGGTGCTGATCGTTGACGTGCTGGCCGGGGAGCCCTGGATGGGCCGGGGCCGGACCGCCCGGCTGGCCCACCGGCTGTGGCGGCTGGAGCACGAGGCGATCCGGTTCTCCTTGCGTGAACTGGGCGTCCCGGTGGTGCAGTGGGATGGCCAGCAGAGCCTGGACCTGCCGCTGGCCCCGTTCACCCGGCGGGCTCTGGTGACCCGCCGGTGACCGCCCCGCAGCCGGCCTCGCCGCCGGTCCCGCAGCCAGCTTCACAGCCGGCCTGGCGGGCGGCGTGGCGGGCGGCATCGTGGCGGGCCGGGCGGGCCTGGTGGCGGCGGAGCACGGCGCGGCTGGTGACGGCGGCCGCCCTGCTCGGCGCGGCCTGCCTGGCCTGGGCGGCGACGCCGCCCGGGACGGCGGGGCCGGCCGGGCCCGCGATCATCGCGCTGGGCGCCTGCTGCCTGGCGGGCAGCGTCGCGCGGCTGGCTCTGGCCGGCCTGCGGCGGCCGGACACGTCCAGCTACCCCGGGCCGCTGGCCCGGCTGGGCGCCTGGTGCCTGGACACGCTGCGCCGGGTCCCCTGGGCCGAGGCCACCACACTGGCCGTGCTCGCGCTGGAGGCGCTGCACCCGGCCTGGCCCTGGCACACCGCGCTGCTCGGCGTGGCGCTGACCGGCTACCTGCTCGCCGTGCACCTGGCCGAGTCGAGCAGCGGCCGCGGCGAGTCCGCGGCCATCCTGCGCGGGCAGGCCCCGGTGCTGGCCGCCGGCCTGGGGCTGGTCGTGCTGGCCGCGGGCTCGGCGCTGCTGCCGGGGGCCGGCACTGGACCGGCCGGCGCCGGGCTGCGCGCCGCGGCGGCCGTCGCCGCGCTGCTCGCCTGCGCGCTCGCCCTGCCAGTGTGACCGGCCGGTGTGACCGGCCAGGCTCAGCGGCCGATGGCGTAGCCCTGCATGCCGCGCGGGTTGGCCGCCGCGTACAGCAGGCCGCCGTCCCTGGCCACCGCGCTGACCCGGCCCAGCGACCACGGGGCGCGCACCGAGACGAGGTGCCCGCGGGCCCGCAACTCCTCGATCACCGGCTCGCCCGCCCGGCTCTCCACGTCGATCTCCCGCGGCGCCGACTGGCGCGGGTAGAACGACGACGGGAAGTGCCGGGTGTGGAACGCGGGCGCGTCGATGGCCTCCTGCAGGTTCATCCCGAACACCACGTGGTTGAGGAAGAAGGCCAGCGTCCACTGGTCCTGCTGGTCGCCGCCCGGCGTGCCGAAGGCCAGGTATGGCGCCCCGCCGCGCAGCGCCAGGCTGGGGGTGAGCGTGGTCCGCGGCCGCTTGCCCGGGGCGAGCGTGTTGGGCAGCCCGTCGGTCAGGGTGAACATCTGCGCCCGGGTGCCGAGGCAGAAGCCGAGCCCGGGGATGACCGGCGAGCTCTGCAGCCAGCCGCCGCTCGGCGTGACCGACACCATGTTGCCGAACCGGTCCGCCACATCCAGGTGGCACGTATCGCCGGTGGCGGGCCGGGCCGCGGTCCGCACGCCCTGCCCGGTCACCTCCCAGCGCGGCGCGGTGCCCGCACCGGACTCCTCCGCGGTCGGCTCGGCCGCGGCCGAACTCGGCCCATCCGGGGGCCGCACCGCCCCGGTGGCGTAGCCGGGCAGCCGCGGCGGCAGGCCGCCCGGGTGGCCCGGCCGCAGCTCCGCGGACGCCTCGCTGCCCACCAGCGCCCGGCGCTGCGCCGCGTAGTCCGGGGAGAGCAAGGCGTCCAGCGGCACATCGGCGAACCGGGGGTCGCCGTACCAGGCCTCCCGGTCGGCGAACGCGAGCTTGGCGCACTCGATCACGGCGTGCACGACGTCCGGGCCGCCCGGCGCCAGGCTGCCCAGGCCGAGCCCATCGAGCAGGGCCAGTTGCTGCAGGAACACCGGGCCCTGCCCCCACGGGCCGGTCTTGCACACGGTCAGGCCCATGAAGTCGAGGCTGACCGGCTGCTCCACCCGGGCCTGCCAGCCGGCCAGGTCGGCCCCGCTGAGCAGCGCCCGGTGCGGCGTCCCGGTCAGGTCCATCACCTCGGCCCGGGCCAGGTAGGCGTCGATGGCCTCGGCCACGAAACCCTCGTAGTAGGCCCGCCGGGCGGCGTCGATCTGCCGGTCCCGGTCCGCCCCGGCCGCCTCGGCCTCGTCCAGGATCCGCTGGTACGTGGCGGCCAGCGCGGGATTGGTGAACCGGGATCCGGGCGCGGGCACGCCGCCGCCCAGGTAGACCCCGGCCGAGCTGGTCCAGTGCTGGCGGAACAGCTGCTCAGCCGAGGCGATAGCCGCGCTGGCCCCGGCCGTCATCGGGTAGCCGTCCCGCGCGTACCCGATGGCGTACTGCATGACCGCGCGCAGCGGCAGCCGGCCGTACCGCTGCAGGAGCAGCAGCCAGGTCCCGAACGCGGCGGGCACGCAGGCCGGCAGCAGCCCGTTGCCCGGGATCAGCTCGAGGCCCATATCACTGAACGCCCTTACCGTGGCACTGCCGCCGGCCCCTGGCCGTCCAGCACGAAAACCTCCCCGCCGGGGCCGCTGCCGTCGCCGCCGCCGTCCGGGCCCGCGGCGTAACCGATCACCGGAGCCTCGCCGCCGAGCCCGTTCATGTGCGGCTCGACGACCTGGAGCACCAGGCCGGCCGCGACCGCGGCGTCGAACGCGGTGCCGCCGGCCTCGAGCACGGCCATGCCCGCGGCCGAGGCCAGCCAGTGGGTCGACGCCACCATGCCGAACGTGCCCGCGAGCTGCGGCCGGGTGGTGAACGAGGAACCTTGCGGCAGCATGTGGCGCTCCTTGCCTGAGGAGTGGCGGTCAGCTGGCATTATTTCTCTGGCCGCGGGAGGCGGGGTCGTCCCCCGGGCAACACAGATGCAACCAGCGTGCCGGAGCGCGCGTCGTAAGAGTCAAGACAACCACGGGGTACCACCCAGTGGCCCCGCCCGTACAGAGGGGTACCGACCATGACACCCTGCGCCCACGTAGCCCGGCGGGCTGGCACCGCCGTGATCCTGGTGGGTACCGCCGTGCTGGCCGCCGCCTGCGCGTCGAACAACGGCGCCGCGGCCGGCAGCGCGGCTTCCTCGTCCGCGGCCGCCACCCCGTCGCAGTCGGCCAGTTCGAGCGCGCCGCAGGCCAGCGGCGGCAGCAGTTCGCCGGCCCCGTCCACGTCGGCCGGCCCGGCCGCCTGCGCCACCGGCAACCTGAAGGCCAGCGTCGTCAGTTCCGCGGGCGGCGCGGCGGCCGGCAGCACGTACTACCCGATGAACCTGACCAATGCGGGCACCAGCTCGTGTTCCCTGTTCGGCTACCCCGGGGTGTCCTGGGTCAGCGGCCCATCCGGCAGCCAGATCGGCCAGCCCGCCACCCGCAACCCAGTGCTGACCCCGGCCACCGTGGTGCTGGCCCCGGGGCAGACGGCGCACGTCACGCTCCAGGTGGTGGACGCGCAGAACTACGACAAGTCCAGCTGCCAGCCGGTGACCGCACACTGGCTCAAGATCTTCCCGCCCGGCCAGTTCACCGCGCTGTACGTCAAGTTCTCCGCGCTCACCTGCTCGGCCAAGCTGCCCGGCAAGCTCGGCAGCCCGCTCACCGTGGACGCGGTCAAGGCCGGCCAGGGCAAGGCGGGCGGGGGTCTGTGACCGGCGGCGGCCAGGCGCGGTAGCGTCCTGGCCTATGGATGAACTCCCCGCCCGGGTCCGGGCTGTCTGCGATCTGGACGTCGCCGACGTCCGCGAGTTCGCCGGGCGCCATGAGTACGACGGCCGGATCCAGGATTTGTCCCCGGCCGGAGTACGGGACGGCCTGGTCCGGCTGGACCGCGCCCGGCAGGCCGGGCCGCCGCAGCCGGACCCGCACGACGAGGCGCACCTGGCCGCGTTCGAGGCCCGGGCCCAGGTCACCTACCGGGACCTGGAACTGCACCGGCGGAACCCGCTGCTCCACCTGGCCGAGCTGGACCTGGCGTGTTACGACCGGGAGTACGCCCCGGCGGAACAGCGGACCGCGGCCCGGCTGCGTCACCTGGCCGCCTGGCCGCAGGGGGTGGACGCCGCGCTGGCCGCGCTGGATCAGGTCAGCGCGCCGGTGGCGGCCGCGCTGCTGAGCGGGATCCGCGGGCTGGCCGCGGGCATCCCGGCGGATGCGCCGGCGCCGGTGGCCGCGGCCGCGGTCGCCGCGCACGAACGGCTGGTGCGGCACGTGGCCCGGCTGGCCACGGAGGGTGACCCGGACCCGGCGCTCGGCGCGGCCGGGCTGACCGCGCTGATGGGCAGCGCCGAGGGCATCGAGGTGGACCTGGGCCGGCTGGCCGAGCGGGCCGACGCGGAGCGGGACCGGCTGCTGGCCCGGCTGGCCGGGGACTGCGCCCGGATCGACGCCAGCCGCCCGCCGCTGGAGTTGTGCCGGGACCTGGTCCGCGACCACCCCGGGCCGGACGGGGTGATCGACGCGGCCCGGCACTGGACCGGCCAGGCCATCGAGTTCACCCGGGACCGCGACCTGGTCCCCTATCACGACGGGGTCTGCCTCGTCGGGCCCGCGCCGGAGTCCCGCCGCTGGGCGATGGCGATGATCTCCACCGCGGCGCCGGGCGAGCCGGACGCGCCGTCCTGGTTCTACGTGACGCCGCCCGAGCCCGGCTGGCCGGCCGACGAGGTGGCGCAGTGGCTGGAGGTGTTCAGCGCGACCACACTGCCCGGCATCGCGGTGCACGAGGTGGCGCCCGGGCACTTCTCGCACGGCCGGGCGCTGCGCCGCGCGGCCGGGCCGGTCCGCCGGACGCTGCACTCGGCCGCGTTCCTGGAAGGCTGGGCGCATTACGCCGAGGAACTGTGCGTGGAGGAGGGGTTCCGCGGCGACGATCCCCGGTTCGCGATCGGGGTCTGGCTGGAGGCCCTGGTCCGGGTCACCCGGCTGGCCTGCGCGATCGGCGTGCACACCGCGGGCATGACGGTTGCGGAGGGCGCCCGCCGGTTCGCCGCGGACACCCACCTGTCCGGCCCGGCCGCCTTGTCCGAGGCGCGGCGGGCCACGTTCGACCCGACCTACGGCCGGTACACCTGGGGCAAGCTGCTGATCCTGGACCTGCGGGAGCAGGCCCGCAAGCAGTGGGGCGACGAGTTCAGCCTGCTCCGCTTCCACACCGCGCTGCTCAGCCTGGGCTCACCGCCGCTCGGCCTGCTCGGCACCGCGCTGGACCGCGGCTGA
>CAVQVG010000004.1:0-358131 GCA_963717125.1 uncultured Actinomycetes bacterium | reverse complement strand
GCCCGGGACACAGTGCTGGGCTTGATTTTCTCAGGGTGCGTTCTGGACATTGGTGCTCCTCGGGTTGGCGGGGGGTCATACGCGGTGGGCTAGCAAAGCGCCGTCCACCGTGGCCTGGGTGGCGGCGATGAGTTCGCGCAGGCCCGGATCGAGGTACCGGGCCAGATGCTCGAGACGGTGCTCAGCGTCCGGCGGCAGGTAGAGCGACAGGTGATGGCCGAGCCCGCAGGCGAGCGCGAGCCGGCCCAGCAGCACCTGCTGCGCTGTCACGGGGCCGCTCAGGGCAGACTTCACCCGCGCCAGCGGGGCGAACGCGCAGTCTGGGTCCGCTGGCACCCAGCGCGGGCTGCGGCTGAGGCGCCGCCCCCTGACCCGGGCGACATAGCCTGACGCTTCCAGCCGGCGTGCAGCGTCAGCGGTGGCGGTGCGCGAGAGGAACAGCAGCCAGTCGCGGGGACCCAGGTCCTCGCGTTCACTGCCGATCAGGTTGAGGATCCGCTGGTTAACTCTTCGCCTGGCGGGGGGCCGTCACCGATCATGACCAGGCCCCGGGTGAGGTAGATGGCACCGGGGAGCATCAGCTCACCTAGCAGCCCGGCGGCTACTCCCAGGCCCAGGGCGCGTGGCTGCAGATGCGGTTTGCCGGTGATCTCGTGGTGGGCCACCAGGTACAAGTCGTCGGCGAGCCGCCCGGTCCCGCTCAGCGGCGCCCTCATCGCATCCTCCGTGGCCGGGTGGTGCCAGCAGCAGGCGGGCGGCGTCTCCTCGCGTGCCCGCACGGTTACTGACAGCCAACCGCGAGCCGCGTCAGAGGGTAAATAGACTTGCGTAAACTTGCGAGGCAATCAGCCGAGTGCGTCGATCGCAGCTGTGATGAGCGGGCGCGCCTGGGGCCCGTAGACGGCCAGGTCGGCCAGCCTGTCGAAAGCCCGCGCATAGAGGGTGATCTCGCTCGGTGCCGTCACGGTGACCTGGGCGGACAGCAGTTCGACGTGGACCCGTGCGTCATCGAAGACCGTGAAGGCTTCTAGCGTCCACATTGGCCGGGCGCGGGCCGAAAAGGGGATCACCCCCAGGGACACGGAGGGAAGCGCGAGGGCGCCCAGCAAGTGGCCCAACTGGGCGGCCATCGTCGCCGGGTCGCCCAGCCGGTAACGCAGTACCGACTCCTCGATGATCAGGTTGAACTGATGCCCGGCGGCGTGCAGCAGTCGGTTGCGGTTCATCCGGGCCGCGACGGCTTGCTCGACGTCATCGGGGGTGCCCCGGAACGTCGTGATCGCAGACAGCAGCGCCGTCGCATAGGCGGGGGTCTGGAGGAATCCTGGTATCACGGTCGAGCAGTAAGCCTTGAACACCCGGGTGCGCTCATACAGAGGGACGCGCGTCTGCTGGGCCCGCCGCAGCCCGGTCCGGTGCAGCCGCCGCCACTCCACGTACATCGAGTCGGCGGCGCGGGAGGCCGCGATCAGGTCGGGTGCCTGGCTGGCTGCTCCGCAGACCCGGCACCAGGCCTGGATGTCAGCGTCGCTGGGCGCCTGCTTGGCCGACTCGATCCGGCTGGTCTTGGCCTCATGCCAGCCGGCAGCGGCGGACAGCGCCCGTGCGGTCAGCCCGGCGTCCAGCCGCATATCCCGCAGCCGCTCGGCTAGCTCCTGCCGGGCGCGCTGAACGCTGGATGATGGTGAGACAGCCACTGTCTGGGGTGATGGTTAGGGAACGGGCCTGGCGGTCATGTGGGCTGGTACCGCGCGTGCGGGATGGCGCGTTCCCAGACCGCCTCGAAGGCGCTGGCGCACATTGTGACGACGGCTGGGTCAGCCGACAGCTCATGATCCAGGAACTCACCGTCGCCGGCGAAGTGGCCAAACCGGACGAGCCGCTCGTCAAAGACCCAGAAGTCGTTGCCGGGCAGGCACAGGTCCGACGCCCGCCGCCGCGGCAGCCAGCGCACCTGCTCCCCGGCCGCGACGTTGACGCTGTCAGTGATCTCGTACTCGAACCGGATGTAGTCGGCCAGGGGTTCCGACACCACGCGGGCGCGCCTGAACCGCACGCCCCGCGCGACATGGGCACGCACCAGATCCGACCACCCGGGATTGGCTGGTTCCTGGACTGGCTTTCCTGCCAGCCAGTCCAGGAACCGCCGATCGCTAGGCGTGTACGCGTCCCTCATCTCCAGATGGATGGCCGAGGCTGTCGTGGCCGCGATCAGCTCGCTGAACGGTGGCACCGTGGCCATTGAGCGCCTCCTGGATGACCGCGCGCATCCGGGCCGGGAGCCTCACCACTGACTCGTCATCCGCGAGGGGACTGTGCCGGCCGACTTGCGCCAGCGTCGCGGCGTCAGTGACCGTCCAGCCCTGGAACAGCAGATCGCCCGTGCCTTCCTCAACAAAAACGGCCGGGCAGTTGTCACCATCGGTCCCTGGGTCGATAGCAAGGAAAACTAACGCCACTGCTTCCTCCCGGTGAGATAGTTGCGCAGGCTTGCGCCTCCTGAGGGTCACCTGACGCGGCGGCGCTGTCAAGAGCCCCGCGCAAATCCGTCATCCACGGCCCCGAGGGCCCGAGACCCCGCTTGGGTCCCGGCCCGCCGAGCTGGCGCTGTTGTGACCCCTGCGGTCACAGGATGCTTGCGGCCCGGCCAGCCATCGCAGGTCTTCGACCGGGCCCGCGCCGTGTCAGGGATTCACGGTGACTTCCGGGCGACGCCGCCGTATTCGATCCAGTCGAACGTCTGCTCCTCGGTGGCCGTGTCGTCGGGCCGCCAGGTGGTGATCTCGGCCAGGCCGGGCGGGATGACCTCCAGACCCTGGAAGAACGTGGCGACTTCGGGCTTGGTGCGCACCCGGCCCCAGTTGCCCTCGGTGGCGTTGAGCATCAGGTCGGTCAGCCGCCCGCGCAGCTCGGGGTCGGCTGACACGAGGTGGGAAATCGCCACGAAGCTGCCGGGGGCGAGGCGGTCCATCATCCGCCGGACCAGCGCGGCGGGGTCGTCGCGGTCGGGGATCTGGTGCAGGAAGCTGATGTACAGCGCGGCGGCGGGCTCGGCGAAGTTGATGATCCGCTGGGTGTCGGGGTGGTCCAGGATGTCCTCGGTGTGCCGGACGTCTTCCAGCAGGAAGGTGGTGCTGCCGTCGTCGGGAATCAGTGCCCTGGCGTGGACCGACACGATCGGGTCGCTGTCGACGTAGACGACCCGCGCGTCAGGGTGCGCGGCCTTCGCGACCTGGTGCACGTTGTCCTGGGTGGGCAGCCCGGTTCCTATGTCGATGAATTGCCTGATCCCGTAGTCGCGGGCCAGGGTGCGCACGACCCGGACCAGGTACTTGCGGTTGTTGATGGCCAGCCCGCGTGTTCCCGGTACTAACTTGTCGAGTTCCATGCAGGCGACGCGATCGGACTCGAAGTTGTTATTGCCGCCGAGGTAGTAGTCGTACATGCGGGCCACGTGTGCTTTGCTGGGGTCAATACCCGGCAGGTCTTCGATCCCGTTCACCTATGAATTCCTTTTCATTTATCGCTGGCCTTTGCCGGCCCGGAACCCGAGTCCCCGCATGCGGGCCGCCAACCTGGTACTGCGGTGTTACAGGTCGAACCGCCCTGCTTTCACACCGGCCGCGAAGGAGCCCCACTCCTCGCGGGTTACCATTAGTGCCGGGCCGTCCGGGTCCTTGGAGTCGCGGACTGCGACGATGCGCGGCAGGTTGCCCGCTA
Organism: uncultured Actinomycetes bacterium; assembly: GCA_963717125.1. Taxonomy (GTDB): domain Bacteria; phylum Actinomycetota; class Actinomycetes; order Streptosporangiales; family Streptosporangiaceae; genus RYN-230. The sequence continues at coordinate 354,411 of CAVQVG010000004.1, read as the reverse complement.
CCTCGACGCAGTTGTTGTTGGCGCCGCTGGCGGAACTCTTGCGCCAGGCCGCTTTAGATAGATCCAGTTTCATTGATTACCGCACTTCCCTTTCCGTTCTCCCCGCCCAGAGATTATCTCAGTGCGTACGTTCTCATAATTGCCCGCGAGTCCGCGGGCGATGCTGCTTTAGCCTGAATCGCGTTCCAGACCTCTTCGTAGGACTGTGTGTCCTCGGGCTTTTCCAGGGCAAGCGCCCCCATGACGTTCTCGACATTGACCACACCTGGGTCGGCCGGGTCGAGAAAGGTGAGCATGGTGAACGGCCCGACCATAGCTGGATGCTCACCCGCGCTGAACGGGAGGATCTGAACGGTGATGTTCGCGCGGTCGCGTTCTTTCACCAGGTGCTCGAGCTGCGCCCGCATGACATCTGGGCCGCCCACCCGCCGTGCCAGCACCCCCTCGTTGAGCACAACGCTGACCTTCGGCGGCGGAGGGCTGGAGCGGGTCAGTACCTCCTGGCGCTCGAGCCGGACCTCGACCCGCCTGCCGATCTCGCCGGAAGTGTCCCCGGGTCGGCCAGCCCGGATGACCGCGCGGGCATAGTCCGCCGTCTGGAGCAGGCCCGGCACGAGTTCGGGCTCATAGGTCCGGATCGTCGCCGCTTCCGCCTCCAGGCCGATCAGGTTCGCGTAAGCGTTCGGGATGACGCCACCGCTGTAGGACTGCCACCAGCCACGCTCGGTAGCGCGGCGGCCCAGCTCCAGCAACTCCTCACGAAAGGCGCTATCCCCGACGCCGTACAGATCCAGCAACTTCCGAAGATCCCTAGGTGAAACTCCCACCTGCCGGTTCTCGATCCGCGACACTTTCGAGCCCGGCCATTTCAGCCTGGCCGCGGTCTCCTCGATCGACAGGCTCGCTTCACCACGTAGCCGGCGTAGCTCAGCGGCAAGCCTGCGCCGCCTCATGCTCGGGGATCCGGCCACGCGCCCTCCTCTGCCTTGCGCGAACTTGCGTACCAAAGCAATTTGCTCACTGAGCAACCTTGCACAGGCCGACAACCTGCTACAGGATGATACACACCCACATGGGCGTACGAGCCCACGAATAAGCCCAGTTGCGCAGCGCGGCGCGAGCCGGGGCCAGGCAATTCATCAGCAGGGAGGTCCGCTCGGCCATGCATAAACCACCATTGCCGCGCTCCGTGAGCATGAACGGACCAGCCCTGACCTCCGTGGGGGTGGCCAGCGCCGGCTTAGCGCGCGGGGCACTCCCGGGAATGCCGACCGGGGGGCCAGCGCCCCGCACAGCCCCTGCTACAGCGCACCCGGGAGCCTGCCACCGGGCAGGCTGCCGCTGGCCTGCCCCAGCCGCTCATCCGCCTGCCTAAGACCGCGCAGCAGGAGATCGGCCGGCACGTCAGCAACGGCGGCCTGTGCGCGGCGTGCGCCAGCACGTTTCCGTGCAACCGCGCCTGCCTTGCCGACCTCGCGCTCTCCGCGATGTAGAGGGCGCGGCCCATGACCAGGAGGGATCTTGCGATGAGCGGCAGCACGGGGGGCCTCACGCCATCCCCCGTTGGCGTTGCCCGTGCTGCTGGAGGCGGGACCGGTGCCGTACAGAGGACGTGGCGATCAGCCTGCGCATCGCCCGTACCGAGCCTGGCTCCGGTACCGGCCCCGCCTCCCCAAGGCCACGCAGAAGACCTGATCCGCAGGTGGCCCCTGCGGGATTTCACCGAACTCAGCCCGGCCGGCAGCTCGGTGCCGTCGGCGCGGCATCACGCCCGGCAGATCCTGCGGGAATGGCGGCTGACCGGGCTCACCGCCGATGTCGAACTCGTCGTGTCGGAACTCGTGACCAATGCCATCGCAGCCTCACGGACCCTGTCCGTTGCCTTCCCCGTCGGGCTATGGCTGCTCACGGACCTGACACAGGTCTGCATCGCGGTATGGGACGCCAACCCCCGCCCCCCTGTGCGCGAGGACCCTGACGATCTAGCCGACAGCGGCCGGGGCCTGCGGCTGGTCGAAAGCCTCGCCGCGCACTGGGCTGTATCCCTCACGCCACAATCAGGCGGGAAAGTCGTCTACGCCATCTGCCTGAACCGCGGATCAGCAGGGCCTGTGCCTAGCCGTGCGGCCACGTCCGGCGAGCCCGCAGCGCAACCCATCACCGGGACCCCAGGCGGGGCGCTGGTGGCTCTGCTGCAGGAACTGACCGCGCGCGGCCTGCCTCCAACTGGAATGAGCCTGACCCGCCTGCAGGGCACTCTCACCCTGCCCGGCGGGCTCGCGGTCCGGTATGCCTGCGGCTGGCTTGGCTGGCCCAGTGGCCGGACCAGCCAACGGGGACGGCCCCTGCACGCCCTGCATGACGCGCACGATGCGGCCGGGGCGGCCCGCAGGCTGGCACACATGCCGGCCCATCAGGGCTCGACTGGCGATGCGGAAGCATGACATGGATCCCGACGAGCAGCACCTCCTGGCACTGCACAAAGAACTGGCCCGGCATGGCGTGCGCAGCGTCCTGTATACCCACGGCATAAGGCCCCGGCTGCGCATCTACTGCCCCGACGAGCGGCCCGGCTGCTCGTTTGACAACAACGTGATCGCAGCCGCGCTCGCGGGCCAGTGGATCTTCTGGTGGCCCTGGGCCGAACCCATCGGCCCGGCCACCGAGCTGGCGCGGACAGCCGCGACCATCATCGACGAACTCGACCTCCGCGACGAGGGCCACGGCCAGAGCGATGCCCCGGTCACGGTGCCGTCCCTGGCCATGCAGCGCCAGCGCCGCCAGGCACAGGCAGGAGTGTTACACCCGCAAGCCCGCTAACAGCCCAATGCCCTGCGCGACCAAGCCACGCCTGCCAGCCCAGACCCCGCACGGAGCACCTGTACAGCTCCACAAGGCGAACCACTCACGACACCGGCTAGTGCCGTGACTGCTAACGTTTGCCCATTCCTCCGGGGACTTATGCGACGGGTGGCTCTAACCACCGCCAGGTGTCCCCGATCATGGAGGAATGACCATACGGCCGCCTGCCGGGTTCCCGTTGCCCGAACTGGTGCTTGTCGCCAACCGGGTACTCACCGAAGAAGCCGAGGACCTCCGCGCGGCGCTGGAGCACTTCTCAAATCACCCCCAGCCCGGCTGCCCATGGAAGCAGGACGACAAAACGGTCTCGGAGCGCACCCATCCCGAGGCGCAAGGCCGGGCCAACCTTCTGCGCTATACCCGGCATCAAGCAGCACTGGTTTACATCAACGCCTATGACCATCTGCTGACCCTGGCCAGGGCACTGGGCAGCGACGGGGCCATGCCCCTGTTCTCTCACGCAAGCCTGTCAAGGGTCGTGTGCGAGGCGGCCGTCCGGTTTGCCTGGCTAATGGACCCGGGCATCAGCAGCGAGGAGCGGATCGTGCGCGGCGCGGCTGCTCTGTACTACAGCGCTGACCAACGCTTCAGGGGAGTACGGAGGCTCCCCGCCGAGTCCTTCGACCAGCGTCTTTTTCGGCAAATGCACGATAGCTGCACCGCCGAGCGCGACACCGTCCAAGAGCTAATTACCGGTGCCGGATTGACCTTCGGATACTCGCCGAACCGCAAGAGGAAGACCCGGCTCGAACTTGAGTCACCGAAAGTCTCGGTGCCGCTCGATGTCAACGTCACAGAGCTGATGGCCAAGCTACTGCCCGACTCTCCGAGCTGGTACAACATCGGCTCCAGCGTCACACACAGCCTCTACTGGGGCTTGCGCGACGTTGACCGCTCTCAACCGGGCGGGCCTCTGGCCCTGACACCGAACGTGATGGATGTGGGCGCCGCAGCCGAGTCCGCTATTTCCGCTTCCGGGCTGATCCTCGACCGCTGTGGGAAGTGTTACGGCCATGATCCCAGTGCCTACGTTCAGCGCAGCAAGGAACGCCGCGAAGCGATTGACGCTCTTATGCGGCGCGCCGCCAGGTCGAGCTGGGCTTACATACCGACTGCGCCACAGCAGCGCGGGCCGAGCAATCGGTAGAGGTAAGCCGCCAGAGCCCCGGCAAAGTCATTTTGGCCGTGTCTGGTCGATCGTGGGCGGATTGTGCGGCAGATGGATCGCTTGACATCGCAGGATCAAGGTCTGGCTACGAGAGCTGACCGGATGCCGTCCTAGGTTGCCACCGTCAGGGAGACTGATCCCGTGGCCATAGCAGTTGTGCAGATGACACCATCCCACCAGGTGTTCGGCCAGGTAGCTGCCCTGTTCGACGATTACAGGGCGCACTACGGCCAGCCACCGTCCCCCCGGTTCGCCCACGACTGGCTTCACGGCCAGCTGGCTCGGCACCGGATGACGATCGCCGCCGCCATCCACGCCGGGCAGGCCTGCGGGTTCATCACGACCACGGTCATACCGGCGTCACTGATGCTCGGTACCGCCTGGTCGATCCGCGACCTGTACGTCGCCCCGCAGCAGCGTCGCAGAGGTATCGCGCATGCCCTGCTCCAGCATGTCGTTGACGACGCCCGCGCCGCCGGTGCCAATCGCGTGTCAGTGCAAACCGAGGCCGATAACGGCCCCGCGCTCAGGCTTTATACGGCAGTCGGCTTCCAGCCGGTCAGCGGCCTGGAACTGCTCAACCTCTCCCTCAGGGCTCCGGCAAGTCGTTTAGGAGTTCATGATCGCTCGTAGTGGCCGGCTGGGCTGCCGGGCGTGGTACCGCAGGGCGGCGGTGATGCTGGCGGCTCCGGCGAGCCGCAGGATGGTGATCACCAGGTTGCGCAGGCTGGCCATGATGTGCGGGCCGCTGGCGGTGGGGACCTGCGAGCGGTCTTCGTCGAAGGCCATGTCGCGGACCCAGTGCAGGCGATCTTCGATGCCCCAGTGACCGCGGATGATGGCGTCGTGGGCACGGTCGGTGCCCCGTTTCCCGCTGCCCTGACCGGGCACGCACCCAGCCGGCCAGCCCAAACGACCCGCACCCTCTCGCCGCGAAAGTACATGCCAGGACCGTCGCCGGGCGCGGGGAGGTCAGCCGTGGCGCAGCTCGAACCACGTCACCGTCTGCCCACAATCCCGGTGCCAGCCCCACCGCGCCGACAGCCACTCCACAAGCTGAAGCCCCCGGCCGCCTTCCGCCTCACCATCAGCGGGGCGCAGTTGCGGCACTCCAGGACCGCTCCGGTCAGCGACCTCCACCCGGATGACGCCGTCCCCGGCAGCGACTGCCACCGTGACCGTCCGACCGGGCGCAGCCGAGCCACTGTGCCGGACACTGTTGCGCGAACAGCTCGCCCACCAGCAGAGCAGCATCGTCCCTGCAGGGGTGCCCCGGGCCGAGCACCGCGCCAACGAATTCCCTATTAAATAGCCGTGTTGCCGCAGGTGGCGGTGGGACGGGGGATGGATATGTGGCGGGTGTTCTGGGTGCCGCAGGACGCGGTGCGGACGGGGGTTCGGCGGCGGGTCCTGGCGGGGTGGGAGGACCTGCGGGCACGTGAGGACCGGACTGGGATCAAGGCGGGGGATCCGGTCTTCCTGTCGCCGGATTACCGGGTGGACCCGCTTCTGGGCCTGTATGTTCGCTCTTCGGGGTTCCGTAGTTACACGGCGGAGACGCGGCGTAACTACGCGACGGACATCGCGCTGCTGCTGACGTTCCTGTGGGGTCGGGGCAAGTCGTGGATGGACGCGGCAGAGCGTGACCTGGAGGATTATGAGCACTGGCGGCGGTTCGCGGCGGGGAACCCGAACCGGGTCGGGGGGTCGAAGTGGGACCGGGAGCTGGCGGCGTTCGCCAGCCTGTACCGGTGGGCAGCCAAGAACGGCTGCATGACGCGGAACCCGGTCGCGATGAAGCAGGTCCGCGGCCGGAACGGCGAGGCGGTGACGGCGCCGGCGGCGCGGGCGAAGGACGCCCGGCCGGGCAATGTGCACTGGCTGACGCCGCGGACGTGGCGGCGGTGGATCGATGTGGGGCTGCGCGGCCACGGCCGCGACGGGGTGCCGGAGCCGGGGTGGGCGGGGCGGCTGGAGGACCGCAACGTCGCGTTCACCCGGCTGCTGGTCTCCTCGGGGCTGCGCCGGGCCGAGGGCGGGTCGCTGCTGACGTTCGAGGTGCCGGAGCTGCGGCTGGACGGGGGCCGCTATTACCGGGGGAAGGTGGCGGCAGGGGTGACGCGGTCGAAGAAGGACCGCACGTTCTACGTCGCGGCGGACGCGGTCGGGGAGATCGAGGCCTACGCCGGACTCCTCGCGGGCGCACGCGGTGGCGCGGGCGCAGCGCAAGGGCCTTTACGAGCGGCTGCCCGGGCCGCGGGTGGTCACCGAGGTCACCCGCCGGGCAAAGCCCGTGGTGCGCTGGCGCGGCCTGGACGGGATCGTCCGGCGAGCCCCCGCTGGGCGAGCTGACGGTGCGGGAGCGGATGCTGCTGTTCACCGAGGGCCCCAAGGGGCTGGAGCCGTTGTGGCTGTGGCTGAACGAGCGGGGCATGCCGTTCGGGGTGCACTCGTGGGACGGCGTGTTCGCGGCGGCCAACAAGCGCTGCGAGCGGGTCCTGACCCCGCCGGGCAGGATCGGCCTGGACCCGCACCAGGTGCATGCCCCCTACGCGACGCGCGCACTCGGCACGGCACTCGTTCGCGCTTTACATGCTGGTCGTGCTCAACGTGCTGATGGACCAGAGGTACGGGCTGTCGCAGGAGGAGCGCCGCGACTTCCGCCTAGCTCTACGGGGACCCGTGGTTCATGGTCCAGCAGCTGCTCGGCCACGCGTCGCGGGACACGACCGTGGAGCGGTACCTCGCGCCCGTGGCTGACCTGAACCTGCGGTCGATGCTGGCCGGCGCAGCGGAGCCGGCCGCCGCCCCGATGCCGGAGCTGGACGCGGTGTTCGCCCGGGTGGCGCGGGAGTCCGACGGCATCCAGGACCTCGGCGACCTCGTGCCAGGCACTGCCCGGCGGTGCCTGGTGAGCCGGGCGGGGGCACCGGGCGGCGCTGCCGGAGGCCGGTCACGCCCGGCCTGAGTACCTGGTCACCGGCGGGCAGGGCGGGCTGGTCGTCCGCCACTGCAACCGCGCGGGCCGGGTCCGTGAGTACGACTTCACGGCGCTGCCGGTCGCCGGGCCGATGCAGGCCTCGCTGGCGGCCTTGTTCGCGGCCCGTTGCACGCCGGGCGGCTGGTCCACTCACAGTACGTCGGGCGGGTGGTGGCTTGTCCTGCGGCAGTTCGCGGAGTTCCTGGCCAGTCGGCCGCGGCCGCCGCGCGATCTGGACGAGCTCACTCCCGGGCTGGTGCGGCAATGGAGGGAAGGCGTTCCGGCGGCCGGGGGCCGTGAGGCCCGGGCACGGGTCTGCGGCCTGCTGCGGGAGGACGCCAGGCTGCAGGCGGGACCGGTGGCCGAGGAGCTGGCCCGCCGTCACCAGGTGCGCCGGGGCCAGGTCCAGTCCTACAGCGAGGCGGAGTTCGACCGGATCAGGACAGCCGCCCGGCGCCAGTTCCGGGCCGCCCTGCAGCGCATCGGCGGCAACGCGCTCCACCTGCGGCGGTGGCGGGAAGGCGCGTTCGCCGAGGACAGCAGGGACTGGGTGATCGGCGAGGCGCTGGACATCCTGGCGCGCACCGGCGACCTGCCCAGGGAAACGGCCAGGAACGGGGAACTCAAGAGCAAGTACCGCAGCGCGTTCGGCCTGCGAAGGGGCCCGTCACCTGGCAGCGGCTCTTCCTGACGCGAGACGAGGCGGCGGGGCTGGGAGTCCTGCTGGTGGCCGAGTTCGGCTGGAACCTGTCGGTGATCGACGGCCTGGAAGTGCCCCGGGCGTCCCCGGACCAGGGCGAGGACGGGCACCCGGTCTACCGCGTCCCGCTGGAAAAGCCCCGCCGCGGCCCCTGCCGCTATCACGAGACCCGCAACGTCGCCGACGACGGCGCCGGCTCGCCGGGACGGCTGATCACGCAGGCCCTGCAGGCCACGCGGTTCGCCCGCGCCATCGTCGAGGAGCTGGCTCCCGGCACTGACCGCCTGGTCGTATGGCGGGCCAACCCCAGCGGGATCTATCCGCGGAAGGACCTGGACCGCCGCCCCCCGGCCGGCCCGTTCCGCTTCGGCATCGACCCGGACGCCGGGAAGAGATGGGCGGCGGCCCGGGGACTGGCAGGCAGCCCGTTCCGGCGCGGGCGGCGCACGGTGATCGCGCTTGACCGGCGAGAGCCCGCGCAGCACTCGCAGGAGACCTACGACCGTGTCTACGTCCTGCCCGACCAGCGCGTCCAGGCCGAGGCCGTCGAGGTCATCGCGGCCGGCGCCGAGGACGCCGCCGACCGCTGCCGCAAGACGGTCCTGGCCGCCCAGCTGCGGGAACGGCCGGTCCCGGGTGACGTGGAGACCGTGACCGCGGACTGCTCTGCCTACCATGACAGCCCCTGGCCGTCGCCGGGCGGCGGCTGCGGAGCGTCGTTCCTGACCTGCCTGGCCTGCCCCTGCGCACGGGTCCACCCCGGGCACCACCCCCGCCTCGCCCACCTGCACGAGGCGCTGGCCAGCCTGCGGTCCGTCCTGCCGCCCGCCGCCTGGGCCGCCGACTGGCGCGACGCCCATGACCGGCTGCACGACCTCCGCCAGCGCATCGGCGAGGGACCGTGGGCGCAGGCCCTGGCCCGGGTCACCGACGCCGACCGCGAGCTCGTCAGCCACCTGCTCACCGGGAGCCTCGGCACGTGACCGCCGCCCCCGACTTCGATCCCTACCTGCTCCCGATGCCGGCACCGGGCAGCCCGGTCGTCCTCCCTCACCTGGCGAAATCCCTGAACGCCCACCTCAACGGCCGCTACGCCGACCCCGCCTGGTCACTTGCCCCGCTGACAGACAACCCCAGCACCAGCAAGACGTCGGTCCGCTGGCAGCAGTGGCCCGCCGCGTTCAGGGACGAGATGCGGCTAGCGGCCTGGAACCTGATCAACGGCCAGCTCCGGCCCACGTTCCTGCGAGAGCACGGCCCCAGGATGCGCGGGCGCCTCAGCGCCCTCCAGATCTACGGCACGCTGCACCAGTGGAGGCATCTCGCAGAATGGCTCGCAGAACGCGGCATCAGCAGCCTTGCCGGATGCGGCACCGCCGTCCTTCACGAGTACGGCCAGCACGCTCGTGACGGCCGCCACGGCAGGTCACGCGCGCTGACGATCCTGGTATCGCTGACCCGGCTATGGGCATTCGACCAGCTCAGCGCCCGCCCGAACGGGATCGGGCGGCCCCCGTGGGACGAACTGGGCGTCGATGACTACCTCCCCGCCGCGACGGGCGCCGGCGGCGGGGAGAACGCAACCGAGCCCCTCGCGGAGCAGACCATGGGGCCGCTGCTCATCTGGGCGATGCGGCTGGTCGATGACCTGTCCGGGGACATCCTCGCCGCTTGGGCCGAACGGCAGCGCCTGCTGGGCACGGCCCGCGCAACCGCTGCCACGCCAGCCGGGCAGGCCGCGCTGGAAGCGTATCTCCGCCCGCTGATCGCCAGCCAGGCTCCCCTTCCCGCGACCATCGGCAGCTGCGGGAAGACCTCCCTCGCCCGCGCCTACATAAGCGACCTCACCGGCGCGTCACGAGGCCAGGTCGACCGGTTCAACGACCGGGAAGGGCTGACGGCCGCGGCCGCGCAGCGCCCCGGGCCATGCCCCCTGGGCATCCCCGTGACCGGCCGGGTCGCCGGGAAGCCATGGCGGGCGTCGCTCGACTTCAACGAGGCCCCGGTCCTGATGCGGCACCTTGGCACGGCTTCTTTCATACTCTGCGCTTTCTTGACCGGCATGCGCCCCGGGGAGATCCTCGGCTTGCGCACCGGATGCTGCCCCGACCCGATGCCCGGCCCTGACGGGCAGGCCGGACGGCACCTGATCCGCAGCCGCGAGTTCAAGGCCGCCACCGACGAGGACGGCAACCACGAATCCGGCGGCATCGAGCGTGGGGTTCCCTGGGTCGCCATCACCCCGGTCGTCAACGCCATCCGCGTCCTGGAGCGCATGGTCCCCGACGGGCACCTGCTGTTCGACCACCACGCCCACGACCTGCACGCCCGGCCGGGCACCGGCTCCCTGAAGCCGTCCGTGCTCCGCGGCAGGATCGAGGACTTCGCGGCCTGGGCGAACCAGGAGGCAGCCAGGTGCGGGCTGACCGGTGAGGCCATTCCCGGCGACCCGCACGGCAGCATCGGCACCAGCCGCTTCCGCCGCAGCCTGGCCTGGCATATCGCGCGCCGGCCCAACGGCCTGGCCGCCCTGGCCATCCAGTACGGCCACATGCGGACCGCCTTCGACTGGCCAGCCGAGGGCTACGCCTCCCGCGGCCGCGACGGCATCCACGACCTCATCGACCTGGAGACCGCCCGCGCGGTCGCCGGCACCGTCGCCGCACTGCACGACGACCTCGGAAACGGCGGCGGCGTCTCCGGCCCCGCCGCCCGCCGCGCCATCGAGGCCGCCGCCACGGCACCCCGCTTCGCCGGCACCCCCATCACCCTGGCCAGCGCCCGCAAGCTGCTGAGGAACGAGGACGCGATGATCTACGACAACCCGCACGCCCTCGTGCTCTGCCACTACAAGCGCGACAAGGCACTCTGCCACCGCGACGGGGTGAAGGACACGCCCAGTCTCGACCACTGCGTCCCCGGCTGCGGCAACATCGCCCGCACCGACCAGCAGGCCGCCCGGCTCCGCGAGCGCGCGCTCGCCCTGGAGAGCCAGGCCGCGCACGTCCCCCAGCCCGTCGCAGACAGGCTCCGCGCCACCGCCAGCCGGCTCCGCGAGCAGGCCGGCAGGCACGACCGCACCCGCGTCACCGCCGGAAAGGACGCCGGATGACCCCCGAGCCCGGTGAGCGCGAGCGGATCCGCGCCGCGATGGACCGCATCCTGGCAGGCACCCCCGAACGGTCCGTCGGCGCGCTCACCGTCGTCGCGCTCGCCGTCGAGGCCGGCGTCTCCCGCAACGCGCTCACCCAGCGCCATACCGACCTGAAGGACGAGTTCTACCAGCGGATCCGCGAACGCGGCGCGGTCAACGAGGACGAGGCCCGGCTCCGCGCCATCATCGCCAGGCTCAGGAAGACGATTGATGGCAAGAACAGGGAGCTCGCCCAGCTCCGCGCCGACGTCCCCGCCCTGGTCCGCTCCGTCAGCCAGCTCACCCTGGAAAACCAGCAGCTCCGCGACATGCGCACTGCTGGCGGCAGCGTCGTCCCGTTCCCCGGCCGGGTGCCCGCCCGCCCCCGAGACTAGCCAGGAGGCCACGCAATGCGGGTGTCCCTGGACATGACCGACGCCATGGAACTCGAGCAGCTGCTGGAGTTCCTCGCCCGCTGGATGAAGTCCGACCGCGACTACCTCGCCCCGTCCCTGGCACGTTTCCTCGGCGTCGAGGCCGAGGGCATGGGTCCCGAGTCGCTGGCCGATGACTTCAACCGGTTCCGGTTCCTGCTAGGCGCCACCGGTGGCGAGGGCCTCTTCACCCCCGATGAGCCATGAACCGGCAGCGGGAAGGCCAGCGCCCGAAGCCTCCTCACGCAAAGGCTCCAGCAAGCCGGCGGTCAGCCTAGCCAAACGCCCCAGCCCGGTTCCCGGCGCCCCAGAAGAGCGGGCCGGCCGTCGGCGTGACCGTGATGTCCCAGCCGAGCCCGCGAAGCCGCCCTTCCAGTTCCGCTGGCTCATACGGAACTTTCACGATCCGGTAGGTCGCCCCGTCAGGGGTGCGCCGCTGGATGGTGGAAGATGCGGGGCCCTCGATGAGCTCCTCTGGCGTTCGGTAGCGGTCATCGGCGAAGAACACGCGGCCCTGCGGCGCGAGGGCGGCGGCTACGAGGGACCAGAAGGACTCGAATCGCCCGGCTGGCACGTGCGACAGCCAGAACCCCGTGAAGACGACGTCATACCGGCGGTCAGGCTCCCAGGTGAACAGGTCAGCCTCGACGAATCTCACCGGGGCACCGGCGGGGACGCGGCTCGCCGCGACCGCGAGCATTTCCGGAGACGCATCGACGGCGGTAACGACGCTGGCGTGGCGGAGCAACTGGGGCGTCCAGGTGCCGGGACCGCAGGCCAGGTCGAGGACGCTGCCCGCCGGTCGGAACGCGTCGAGCGCGTCAGTCAGCTCGGCGCCGCCGGGAAGATCGGGGACCTGGTCAAGGTAGTCCGGGGCGAGGGCACTGTAGTAGGCGCGCTGTTCGGCTAGGAGCTGGTCCTGAACTGATCCGGTGTTCATAGCTTCACTATGGGACTTGCCCCAAGGACAAGGTCAACCCTCAGAAAAAGTGTCTAGAACTTCAACACGCTGACTTGACAGGGAAAACGAACACGCGGGCGACCCGCGCCCGCTCGGCCCGCCCGGCAAGCGTCACGCTCTCCCGAACCGCCGTCCTGGCCATCACAGCGCACCCGGCCTTCCCCGCCCGCCTTCCCGGGGAAGCCACCGGGTCATCAAGCGGGCACATGGGGATGCACGCCCGACTCCGCCGCGCACGTCAAGCCGCGACGACGCCACCAGCGCGGCCCGTCCGTGGCCGTCCGTGGAAAACCGGCGGTCACACCGACCGTCCTGGCGGCCCAGCGCCGTCCGCTATACGTCCGTGGACCCCGCAACACAGCGGTCCACAGCGCGACAAGGTGACACACCACGGGCCAAAGAAGAACAGCCCGCCTAGCCGAGAATCCGCAGCTAGCGGGCTGTTTCCGCAGGTAGTGGCAGGTGTTGGGTTCGAACCAACGTAGGCTAAGCCGACGGTTTTACAGACCGCTCCTGATCCGTGAGCTATTGACCGACATAGCGGAACGTAAGGTGTGGTCCACCCGGTCCTAGCCCGGAGAGGTCGCCTAGCTCGAGGGCACGGCTCTAGGTCGATTACAGAATCCGGGGCGCCGCATCCTGCGGCTGGGCCACAAGCGCCGTCTGGTCAAGCGCCTCTCGCCCGGGCCCGAATGGGCGCCAGTCATGATGGTTCTCCGGATCCGGGCGCATGACGAGCCGGACTGTCAAGCGGCTCCCGCCCTGCCGACTGCATGGTGAGGTAGCGCAGCAGAGCCGGGGCGGCCTGCCCCGCCTGCCATCTACCACGCCAGACCTCGATGAAGGGCCCGGCGTCGCGGAGGACCTGGCGGACCTTGGCCTCGCCTTGCGCGACGCCCAGGTGGGGCAGTTCCGTAGTCAGCTCGGCGGCGGAACGATCGCAGCCAGGGCTGCGGGCGAGCGTGTGCAGACAGGCGCGCCCCAAGACCGCGCTGGGCGGGAGGTCGGCGGCCAGAGATGCCCAGCCCGGGGTCTTGGGCGCGGCACTGGTGAACTGGTCCTGGACTTCCTGGTAGGCGATCGCCGCACCCAGCACGCAGGTCAGAATGGACTCGGCGGCCGAGGCGACTCGCTGCCTGGTACTGGCAGGGCACTTCACGTACCACCAGGCCGCGACGAGGCCAGCCGCGACGAGAAACCACGGGCTGGTAGCGGCGGCGATGCGCCGTGCGCCGCTGGCCACCCCGTTGCCGGCGAGGACCGTCAGGTTCACGGCCAGCATGAAGGTCTTGCCGAGTTGGCAGGCGTCGCCGCCGGCCTTGAGGATGCTCACCCATTCCCGGTGGCCGGACAGGTCCGCGTCGCCGTAGACCGCGCGCAGCGGCTTGGCGTCCTCGGACAGGAAGAACGCCTCCAACAGCAGGGCCAGCACAGCCGAAGGCACGTCGTCGGGATCCTGGCCAGGCTGGGCGAGATGACGTACGCGCGCCAGCTCGGCCGGGCCGAGCCAGGCCAGATGTCCCTCCCCTACGGGAACGATCCGGATCAGCGGCAGGTACTCCAGCAGCCACGTGCGGAGGAAATCGTCGCGGGTGACCGGCCCCGTGGCGGTCCAGTCGCCGCTGTGCTCGATCACCTCCTCGTAGACGTGCTCGGCGCAGAACAGGCGGAGAAGACCGGCGTTCGCGGCCGTGACCAGGACGGTTCGCTGCCCCGTTCGGCAGGCGCGCCGGATGTCGTTCCTGAGCACATTCGCGTCGACCACGACCGGCGGCGGCCGCAACAGGATGTCTCCAGGGAACGCGCCGCCGGGGCCGGGAAACCGGATAGGCGCGACGGCACTGTACTTGTGCATGCCAGCGACCATCCCGCGGACAAGCCGCGCGACGTCCTCCGAGGAGTCAAATCCGTTCCCCACGCGCCTCAGGCTACTTAAAGCAACAGCTCCAGCAACCGATTAACACGCAGGCAGCTCCTCCCCGCACAGATCCGCGGGGCGTTCTGACCTCATCCCGAAAAGCGCGTCCGCTCAGGCTGAATTGTAGAAAAGGGGCAAGGAGTCCGGTGAACCGCTCCTTCACCGTCCGCTACATGTCCGGACTCAGCACCGGGTCGCGCCGACACCCGTTCTCGGGACCTCTGACCAGGACAAATCGGCATGCCTAGTAGCGCTAGGCGTCAGCACCGATTCAGCACGCGGCCCGGAAACGACGGGAAATAACCGGCATCAACCGGACAATCAGGACAAAGAACGGGCCGCCAGACTCGTGGGTCTGGCGGCCCGTTTCATGCGAGATAGGTTCGCGAAACCGCAGGTCAGCGGTCTGAATTCAGCCTTTGAGGAGCTGCCGGGCCATGACGACGCGCTGGATCTGGTTGGTGCCCTCGTAGATCTGGGTGATCTTGGCGTCGCGCATCATCCGCTCCACCGGGTAGTCCTTGACGTACCCATAGCCGCCGAGCAACTGAACCGCGTCGGTGGTTACCTCCATGGCCACGTCCGACGCGAAGCACTTGCAGGCCGAGGAGAAGAACGTCAGGTCCGGGCTCCGGTCACCGGCCATGGCCCGCTCCGACTTGGCCGCCGCCGCGTAGGTGAGCTGGCGGGCCGCCTCGACCTTCATGGCCATGTCGGCCAGCATGAACTGGATGCCCTGGAATTCCGCGATGGCCTGGCCGAACTGGCGGCGTTCCTGGACATATCCGGTGGCGTAATCCAGCGCGCCCTGGGCAATGCCGATCGCCTGCGCGGCGATGGTGACCCGGGTGTGGTCCAGGGTGGCCAGCGCGGTCTTGAACCCGGTCCCCTCCGCGCCGATGATCCGGTCGGCCGGAATCACGCAGTCGTCGAAGTACAGCTCCCGGGTCGGTGACCCCTTGATGCCGAGCTTGTGCTCCGGGGCGCCAAACGAGAAACCCGGGTCATCTTTGTCCACGACGAACGCGGAGATGCCGTTGGCCCCGGCCCCCGGGTCGGTCACCGCCATCACGGTGTAAAACTGCGACACCCCGGCATTCGTGATCCACCGCTTGGTTCCGTTAAGAATGTAGGTCTCGCCGTTACGCACCGCGCGGGTGCTCATCGCGGCAGCGTCGAGGCCGGCCTCAGGCTCGGACAGCGCGTAGGAGAACATCGCCTCACCGCGGGCCACCGGGGGCAGGAACCGCTGCTTCAGCTCCTCCGAGCCCACCAGCAGCAGCGGGACCGTGCCCAGCTTGTTCACCGCCGGGATCAGTGAGGACGACGCGCAGGCCCGGGCCACCTCCTCGATCACGATCGCGGTGGCGATGGCGTCCGCGCCCGCGCCGCCGTAGGCCTCGGGGATGTGCACCGCGGCGAAGTCCGCCTTGGCCAAGGCCTCGAACACGTCCCAGGGGAACTCCGCTGACTCGTCCACCTCGGCCGCCCGCGGTGCGATCTTGTCATCGGCCAGCTCGCGGATGGCCGCACGCAGCGCCTCGTGTTCCTCGGACAGGGCAAAGGCAGGGAAGTCAGAGCTCATTACTCGATGGTAGGCCCGGGTCGGCCGGATCGCCCAGGCGGTCCCGCAGCGCCGCCCCCTTGGCCTGCGCGACGTCCCGCAGGCCCTGCTGGAAGGCGGTCATCCGGGCGCGCAGCGCCGGGTCGCCCACGCCGAGGATGCGCACCGCGAGCAGGCCCGCGTTCCGGGCCGCGCCGACCGCCACGGTGGCCACCGGGACCCCGGCCGGCATCTGCACGATGGACAGCAGCGAGTCGAGCCCGTCCAGGTGCTTGAGCGGCACCGGGACCCCGATGACGGGCAGCGGGGTCACCGCGGCCAGCATGCCGGGCAGGTGCGCCGCCCCGCCCGCCCCGGCGATGATGACCCGGAGGCCACGGTCGGCCGCGGCCGCGCCGTAGCTGATCATCTCGTGCGGCATCCGGTGCGCGGACACCACATCCGCCTCGTACGGCACATCGAACTCAGCCAGCGCGGCGGCCGCCGCCTCCATCACCGGCCAGTCCGAGTCGCTGCCCATCACCACCCCCACGACAGGCCCGCCGGACCCCGTGAACTCGCTCACTCGCCCCGCTCCTTACCGGTCGCCAGGTAGCTGGCCGCGCGCAGCGCCCGGTCGCGCAGCGCGAGGAGGTTCTCCTCGCCGATCCCGCTACCGGTCACCGTGACGTGGCCGATCTTCCGGCCGGGCCGAACCGCCTTGCCGTACAGGTGCACCTTCACCCCGGGATCGGCCGCCATCACGTGGATGAACTTGTCGTAGAGATCCGCGTCCTGGCCGCCGAACACGTTGACCATCACGGTCTGCCCAGCAGCAGGCTGCGGCGCGCCGAGCGGCAGGTCGAGCACGGCCCGCAGGTGCTGCTCGAACTGTGACGTGCGGGCGCCCTCGATGGTCCAGTGCCCGCTGTTGTGCGGCCGCATGGCCAGCTCGTTGACCAGCAGCCCGCAGGGCCTCGAACAGCTCCACGGCCAGCAGCCCGGTCACGCCGAGCGCGTCGGCGATCTCCAGGGCGAGCCGCTGCGCGTCCTCGGCGAGCCTCGCGGTCAGCCCCGGGGCGGGGGCGAGCACCTCGTGGCAGACGCCGTCCCGCTGCACTGTCTCCACCACCGGGTAGGCCGCGCCCTGCCGGTGCGGCGACCGGGCCACCAGCGCGGCCAGCTCCCGCTGGAATGGCACGTACTCCTCGGCCAGCAGCGCGATGCCGTGCGCCAGCACCTCCGCGGCGGCCACCGCGTCGTCGCACACCCACACGCCGCGCCCGTCGTAGCCGCCGCTGACCGCCTTGAGCACGACCGGCCAGCCGGCCTGCGCCGCGAACCGGGCCACGTCGGCCTCGTCGGCCACCGCGGCGAACCGGGGGCAGGGCACGCCCAGCCGGGTCAGTTCCTCCCGCATGGCCAGTTTGTCCTGGGTGTAGCGGAGCGCGGCGCCGTCCGGGGCCAGCCGTACCCCGGCCGCCGCCAGCGCGGCCAGGTGCTCCCCCGGCACGTGCTCGTGGTCGAACGTGACCACGTCGCAGCCAGCCGCGAACGCCAGCAGATCGTCCAGGTTGCGGTAGTCGCCGAGCCGCACGTCCGGGCAGACCTGGGCCGCGCTGTCCGCCGCGGTATCGGCCAGCACGCGGAACCCGATCCCGAGCGGGATGGACGCCTGGTACGTCATCCGGGCCAGCTGCCCGGCGCCGACCATGCCCACGACGGGGAAGGGGGACCTGGCGTCCTGATCATCGGTCACCCGCCGTAGCCTACGAGGCAGGAGCCCGGCCCGCACGCGGCCGCCACAGGCACCCGGACGCCGGGCACCCTGCGGAATCGGCGCTTGTCAGTACGGGACGGCCACGGGATATTTAACGCACTGGAAACAACTCCCGATCATCGCACGATTTATCATCAGCGCGTCCACCTGGGATGTCGGCCCGGCCGCAGGCGACCGACACGCACTAGGCCATAAGGAGCACGCCGATGTCGGCACCTGAGCAAGAGCAGAGCCCGGTCCTCGAGGCCGAGCCACCGCCCGGCGTCGTCATCCGCGAGGGTGAGTACGGCACCAAGGTCGCGGCGATCGAACCCGGCGGCGCCGAGTTCATCCCGCTGAACGAGCGGCACGGCAAGCCACTCCAGCTGTTCTGGACCTGGACCTCGCCGAACTTCGAGTTCGCCACCGTGTTCGTCGGCGTGATCGGGATCGCGTTCTTCGGGCTGAACTTCTGGCAGGCGCTGCTGGCCATCGTGATCGGCACCGGGCTCGGCTCGGTCACCCAGGGCCTGCTCGGCGCCGAGGGCCCGTCGCACGGTGTGCCGCAGATGGTGATCTCCCGGCTCGGCTTCGGTTACTGGGGCAACGCGCTGCCCGCCGGGCTGAACTCGATCACCGCCGGCATCGGCTGGTTCGCGGTGAACAGCGTGAGCGGCACGTTCGCGCTGAACACGCTGACCCACCTGCCCAAGTGGCTCTGCCTGGTGATCATCGTGGTGGCGCAGATCGTGATCGCGTTCTTCGGGCACAACCTGGTGCACGCGTTCGAGCGGTACGCGTTCCCGGTGCTGGCCATCATCTTCGTGGTCGCCACGGTCTGGATCTTCACCAAGTCCAGCCCGGGCGCCCCGTCGCACGGCGGCGGGATCGGTGGCTTCACGCTCACCCTGGGCGCCGCGTTCGGCTACGCGGTCGGCTGGAACCCGTACGCGTCGGACTACACCCGCTACTTCAAGCCGGACACCAGCAAGGCGGCCATCGCCTGGTGGTCCGGCCTGGGCGTGTTCGTGTCCTGCGTGCTGCTCGAAGCGGCCGGGGCCGCGTCGGCCACGGTGACCGGCATCGGCGCGATCAACAGCAACCCGACCGGCGCGTTCACCGGGCACCTGCCGACCGCGCTGGCCGACCTCACCCTGCTGGCCATCGCGCTCGGCGCGGTCGCCGCCAACGTGCTGAACATCTACTCCGGCGCGCTGTCCTTCACCGCGCTGGGCATCCGGCTGCCGCTGGCGCTGCGCCGGGCCATCGTCGCCCTGGTGTTCGGCGTGATCGGCTTCATCGTCGCGCTGACCGGGCTGCACGACGCGGGCACCAAGTACGAGAACTTCCTGCTGGTCATCGCGTACTGGATCGCGCCGTGGCTGGCCGTCATGTTCTGCGACCAGTTCCTGCGCCGGGGCCAGGACTACCGGCAGATGGAGAAGCTGCTGTTCGACAAGAACTACACCAACTGGGCCGGCCCGGTGTCCATGGTGGTCGGCGTCGTCGTGTCGATCGTGCTGTTCTCCAACCAGACCGAGTACAAAGGCGTGGTCCCCACGCACGTCCCGTCGGTGGGCGACCTCACCTTCGAGGCCGGCTTCGTCATCACCGCGGTCATCTACCTGACCTGGCACGCGATCGCTGGGGGTCGGCAGCCTGCCGCGGTCGCGACGACCTGACTCAGGCGGGGCCGGCGACCACCGGCGGTTCCTCGCTGCCGCGCAGGCCGCGCGGCAGGAACACGGCGAACACCGCAGGCCGCGGCCGGACCAGTACCACGTTGGCGCCGTCCGCGGTGGCCACGTCGCGGGCCAGGGCCAGGCCCAGCCCGGTGCCGCCGGGCCGCCCGCTGACGTTGCGCTCGAAGATGCGCGGCACCAGCTCGTGCGGTACGCCCTTGCCCTCGTCGCGCACTTCCACCACCACCGACTTGGGCGTGCGCGAAGTGCGGATGGTGACCGTGCCCGCCCCGTGTACCAGCGCGTTGTCCAGCAGGGTGGCGATGACCTGGCCCAGGGCGCCCGGGGTGATGTAGGCGGACAGCCCCTTCTCCCCGGCCACCTCCAGCTTGCGGTTCGCGCGGCGGAACGCCGGATCCCACTCGATGACCTGCTGCGCGATCACGTCGTCGATGGCGATCAGCGACGGCACCCCGCGGCTGGCCCGCCGGGTCCGGCCGAGCAGCTGGCTGACCACGTCGGCCAGCCGCTCGGTCTGCGCCAGCGCGGCCGCGCCCTCCTCCCGGACCACGTCAGAGTCCCCGGCGGCGGCGATCATCTCCTCCAGCCGCATGGACAGCGCGGTCAGCGGGGTGCGCAGCTGATGCGAGGCGTCCGCGGCGAAGTCCCGTTCCGCGGACAGCAGGTCGGTGATCCGCCGCGCCGAGCCGTCCAGCCCCTCGGCCAGCCGGTCCAGCTCGGGCACGCCGTACCGGCGGCCGAGCGGGCGCGCGTCACCCGAGCCGAGCCGGTCGGCCGCGCTGGCCAGTTCTTCCAGCGGCCGGGTCAGCCGCCGGGCCTGCAGCATGGCCAGCGCCACCGCGACCGCCACCGCGGCCAGCGCGAGCGCGCCGATCAGGATCAGCGCCCCGGTCAGCCGCCCATACTCGACCGACTCGTCGGCCGCCACGGTGACCCGGAAGTCCCTGGTCACCGCCACCTTGACGATGGCACCCCGCTCCGGCGGATCGCCGATGCTGAACTCGTGCAGCCCGTCCTGCCGGATGCTGATGTACCGGTCGGGCAGCGACTTGGCCGCCGCCGCGGCCTCGGCCACGTCGGCCGGCAGGCCCGAGTTGACCCGGTCCTGCAGCGTCTTGGCCACCGTGGTGGCATCCCGCTTGACCTGTGCCTGCGCCGCGCTGATCTGCAGCCGGCTGAGCACGAAGGCCAGCGGGATGCCCAGCAGCAGGACAGCCGTCACCGCCACCACCAGGGTGGAGACCAGCAGGCGACGGCGCACGGCTCAGTGTCCCGGGACGGCCTGGGCAGCCCTGGCCGCCCTGGCGGGCACCAGGATGCGGTCAGTCACCCCGCTCGAAGCGGAAGCCCACGCCGCGCACGGTGGTGATGTACCGCGGGTTGTGCGCGTCGTCGCCCAGCTTGCGGCGCAGCCAGGAGATGTGCATATCCAGTGTCTTGGTGGACCCCCACCATTTGCTGTCCCAGACCTCGCGCATGATCTGCTCACGGGTGACCACCTTCCCCGCGTCACTCACCAGCACGCTCAGCAGGTCAAACTCTTTCGTGGTGAGCTCTAGTTCCGTGTCCCCGATCCAGGCCCGCCGGGCGTCGCCGTCAACCCGTACGCCCTGCACGATGCTGGTCTCCGGGGTGCCCCGGCGGAGCAGCGCGCGGACCCGGGCCAGCAACTCGGCCAGCCGGAACGGCTTCGTCACGTAGTCATCGGCGCCAGCGTCCAGGCCGATCACCGTGTCCACCTCGTCGGCCCGCGCGGTCAGGATAAGCACCGGCACGGTCTGCCCGTCGGACCGCAGCCGCCGGCAAACCTCGAGCCCGTCCAGCCGGGGCAGGCCGATATCCAGCACGATCAGGTCGATGCCACCGGCCATCGCGGCTTCCAGCGTCCCCGGCCCGTCCGACGAGACGTCAACGTCATAACCCTCGCGGCGCAGCGCCCGGGCCAGCGGCTCCGAGATTGATGCGTCATCCTCAGCGAGCAGAACACAGGTCATGCACAGATGGTAGCGCCGGGTGTTACCACCCAGGTCATGATCACGAACTGATGATCAGGTGGGTGCGCCGGTCAGACCGGGGTGACGCCGTGGCGGCGGCGGGCGAACGAACGGTCCTTGCCCGCTGCCGCCGCGAACCGGCGGATCAGCTCGCCGCGCAACTCAGCGGGCTGCACCACGTCGTCCACGACCAGCTCGCTGGCCAGCCGGAGCACGTCGATGTCCGCCTCGTACTCGGCCCGCAGCCGGGTGGTCTCCTGCTCCCGGGCGGCTGGGTCGGCGATGGCGGCCAGCTTGTTGTAGTAGACCGCGTTGACCGCCGCCTCGGCCCCCATCACCGCGATCTTCGCGGTGGGCAGGGCCAGCGTCGCGTCCGGCTCGAAGCCCGGGCCGGCCATCGCGTACAGCCCGGCCCCGTACGCCTTGCGCACGACCACGCAGATCTTCGGCACGGTCGCCTCGGCCACCGCGCTGATCATCTTGGCGCCGTGCCGGATGATGCCCTGTTTCTCCACCGCGGTGCCGACCATGAAGCCGGGCACGTCGGCCAGGAACAGCAGCGGCACGTTGAACGCGTCACACAGCTGGATGAACCGGGTCGCCTTGTCCGCCGAGTCGACGAACAGCACGCCGCCCTTGAACATCGGGTTGTTCGCCACCACCCCGGTCACCTGGCCGTCCAGCCGGGCGAAGCCGATGGTCAGCTCGCGCGCCCACCGCGCGTGGATCTCGAAGAACGACCCTCGGTCCACCAGCCCGCGCAGGTACCGGCGCATGTCGAACGCCTGCCGCTCGCTGGCCGGGATCAGCGCGGCCAGGTCGATGCCCGGCTCCGGCCCGGCGGCCGCGGCCGGGGGCGGCGGCAGCTGCCAGTTCCCCGGCAGGTAGGACAGGTAACGGCGAACCGCCGCCAGCGCGTCCGGCTCGTCCGCGGCCAGGTAGTGGCCGCAGCCGGACACGGTGCAGTGCATCCGCGCGCCGCCCATCTCCTCCAGCGTGGTCTGCTCCCGGACCACCATCTCGACCATCCGCGGGCTGCCCAGGTACATGGACGCGTTGCCGTCCACCATCGCGACGTAGTCGCAGAACGCCGGGATGTACGCGCCGCCCGCGGCGGACGGCCCGAACAGCGCGCACACCTGCGGGATCGAGCCGGACGCGCGGACCTGAGTGTGGAAGATCTTCCCGGCGCCGCGGCGGCCGGGGAACATGTCCACCTGGTCGGTGATCCGCGCGCCCGCCGAGTCGACCAGGTAGATCATCGGCAGCCCGGCCGTGTACGCCTTCTCGATGATCCGGATGATCTTCTCGACGGTGCGCGCCCCCCACGAGCCCGCCTTGACCGTGGAATCGTTGGCCAGCACCGCCACCGGCCGGCCGTCAACCAGGCCGGTGCCGGTCACCACGCCATCCGCCGGCAGCCCCTCGGCGGCCACATTGGCATAACGCCCGTCCTCGGTGAATGAGCCCGCGTCGAGCAGGGCGGCGATGCGGTCCCGGGCGAACATCTTGCCCGCCGCCGCGGCCGCCGCGTGGTACTTCGCCGCTCCGCCGCGCTCGATGGACGCGCGCAGCTCGGTCAGTTCGGGGTGCCCGGTCTGCGCTGGCCCGCCCTGGTTCTGCCCGCCCTGGTTCTGCTCGGCCTGCTCCTGCGCGGTCACGGCGCCACCGTCCGGGTGCGCGGGCAGGCCCGGAGCACCTGGGACGGCAACTGCCGGCCGACGATGCGCTCCGCGTCCTGCGCCGCGCCGATCATCGCGGCCAGGTCCACCCCGGTGGCCACGCCCATGTCCTCCACCATGTGCACGAGCTCCTCGGTGGCGATGTTCCCGGACGCGCCGGGCGCGTACGGGCAGCCGCCCAGGCCGCCCACGGAACTGTCGAAGTCGTCCACCCCGAGTTCCAGCGCGGCCAGCACGTTGGCCAGCCCGGTCCCCCGGGTGTTGTGGAAGTGCAGGTTCAGCGGCACCGCCGGGTGCCGGGAGCGGAACCCGGCGACCAGCTCGGTCACCCGGCGCGGCGTGGCCATCCCCGTGGTGTCGCCGAACGAGATGGAGTCCGCCCCGTCGGCCACCGCCCGGCCGGCCACGCCCAGCACCCGGTCGGCCGGCACGTCGCCTTCGTACGGGCAGCCCCACGCGGTGGCCACCACCACCTGGCAGGTCGCGCCCCGGCCGTGCGCCTCGTCGATGATCACCGCGATGTCGTCCAGCGACTCGGCGGTGCCCCGGTTCACGTTCCGCCGGTTGTGCGTGTCCGAAGCCGAGACCACCAGTTCCAGCTCGCTGAACCCGGCGGCCAGCGCCCGGCGGGCGCCGCCACGGTTGGGCACCAGCGCCGAGTACCGCACCGACGGCGCCCTGGTGATGTCGTGCCACACCTGGTCCGCGTCGGCCATCTGCGGGATCGCCTCCGGCTTGACGAAGGACACCGCCTCGATCCGGGAGATCCCGGTCCGGGCCAGCGTGTTGATCAGCTCGACCTTGGCCGCGGTCGGCACCGGGTCCTCGTTCTGCAGGCCGTCCCGTGGGCCCACTTCGCGCAGTGAGATGCGCGCGGGCAGGTCGCTCACCGGCGGCTCACTCTCCCGGCCATCGGCACTCTCCCGGCCACCGTCACTCCCCCGGCCACCGTCACTCTCCCGGCCACCGTCACTCTCCCGGCCACCGTCACTGGCCTCCCCGGCCACTGAGGTGACCGCTTCTCGTTGAACGCCGCGATGCCCTCGCGCCGGTCCGCGGACAGCGCGGCGGTCCGCCAGGCCGCGTCCTCGATGTCCAGCGCCGCCGGCAGCCCGGCCGCCCAGCCGTTCCGCATGGCCCGTTTGGCCGCCCGCACCGCGACCGGCGAGTTGGCCGCGATCACGCCGGCGACCTCCAGCGCGGCGCTGTCCGCCGCCCCGGCCGGCACCAGCCGGTCGGCCAGGCCGATCCGCTCCGCCTCGGCCGCCTTGACCCGGCGACCGGTCAGCACCAGCTCGGCGGCCCGGCCCGCACCCAGCCGGCGGACCGACAGCTGGGTGCCGCCGCAGCCCGGCACCAGGCCCACCGTGGTCTCCGGCAGGCCAAACTCCGCGGTCTCGTCGGCCACGATGATGTCGCAGCTCAGCGCCAGCTCACAGCCGCCGCCCAGGGCGAACCCGTGCACCGCGGCGACCACCGGCTGGGGCAGCCCGAGCAGCTCCCCGAACGCGGCCCGGAAGACCGTCCGCTGGGCCAGCAACTGCGCGTCGTTCATCGAGTTGCGTTCCTTGAGATCGGCGCCCACGCAGAACGCCCGGTCCCCAGTGGCGGACAGCACGACCGCGCGCACGTCGCCGTCAGGCTTGAGTTCCGCGCATACCTGGGCCAGCCGGACGAGCATCACCGTGTTGAGGGCGTTAAGTACGGAAGGCCGGTCCAGGATTATTTCGGCCACCCGGCCGTGGCCGATCACGTGGCGGCGAACCTGCACCCCATCCATGAGCGAAGGCTAACCCCCCGCCGGGGGCCGCCGCCCGCTGCCCTAGGGTTCAGCGGACGTGCACGACATCCCCGGCGCCCACCGGGACGCGCCCATCGGCGGTCCGGAGCACCAGCCGGCCCGCGCCGTCCACGTCCTCGGCCGGGCCGGTGAGGTCCGCGCCGCCGGGCAGCTCGACCCGGACCGCCCGGCCGATCGTCGCGGACCAGCGCAGGTAGTCCGCGCGCAGGCCGGCCGCGTCCGGGTCGGCGCGCCAGGCCCGGTACCGGCGGGCCAGTTCGGTGAGGATCGCGACCAGCAGCGTGTCCCGGTCGGTGCAGGCCGCGTCCTCGATCAGCAGCGACGTCGCGGTCGGCACCGGCAGCTCGGACCGGCTGAGCGTGACGTTGAGCCCGATGCCGACCACCACCGCGTCGCCGTGCGCCTCAGCCAGGATCCCGGCCAGCTTGCGCTCCCCCACCAGCACGTCGTTCGGCCACTTCAGGCTGGCCGGCACCGCGGCCGCTTCGCGTAGGGCGGTGGCCACGGCCACCCCGGTCAGCAACGGCAGCCAGCCGCGCCGGCCCGGCGGCACGTCCGGCAGGCGGAGCAGCGCCGAAAAGACGAGCGCGGCCCGCGGCGGCGCCGACCAGGCCCGGCCCAGCCGGCCCCGCCCGGCCGTCTGCGCCTCAGCCGCCAGGACGAGCCCTTCGGCGGCCCCGGCCTGGGCTTCTTCGAGCAAATCGGCGTTGGTGGACCCGGTTTGCGGCACGACCCGAACGTCCCGCCACAGCCCGCCGGCCGTGACCAGCCGACGGCGCAGTTCCGCTGCATCCAGCGGCCGCCGGTCCACCTCAGTCTCCGTGCCCACCCGCCCATCCTCCCAGCCGCCGCACGCTCGCGAGTCCGGCTTAATGATCAAACGATTGGTGTCGCTCTGGCGACACCAATCGTTTGATCACGTTCCCGCCGGGCTACTCCGCCTGGCGGCTGGTGGCGGCCGCGCGGACCGCGGCCAGCACGCCGCCGGCCACCGCCGCCGCGGCCAGCGCCACCAGGGTCACCGTCACGGCGTGCGCGGACAGCAGCTGGAACGCCGCCTGGGTGACGCCCGCGGGCAGCTGCCCGGCCAGGTTCAGGTACAGCGTGCCGAACGTAGCCACCCCGATCACCAGGGCCAGCTGGTTGACGGTGACGATGACCCCGGTGGCGTCGGCCGCCTCGGGCACCGGCACCCGCATCAGCACCGCCGTCATCAGCGGACCGAACGCCGCGGCCATACCGGCGCCGGTCAGCGCCAGGGCCCAGTACACCGCCATCCCGCCGTGGCCGCCGCCGTGCAGCAGCGCCGCCAGCAGCAGCAGGCCGGCCGCGTACCCGGCGAAGCCGGCGATGACCAGGCCGCCGAACCACCGCGCGGGCAGCCGCTGCCAGTTCAGGCTGACCACCGCGAACGCGGCCGCGGCCGGGGCGAAGGTAAGGCCGGCCCGCAACGGCGTGTCGCCCAGCCCGCCCTGCAGGTGCAGGGCCAGCACGAAGAAGAATCCGCCGAACACGGCCATCGTGACGAACAGGCCGGCGATGCCCAGCCTGACCCCGGGCAGCCGGAGCACCCGGCCCGGGATCAGCGGCGATCCGCCGCGCGCCGCCAGCCGCCGCTCCACCAGGGTGAACAGGGCGAACAGCACGGCGCTGGCGGCCAGGCAGGCCCAGCCCCACACCGGCCAGTGCTCCGGCTGGCCGAGCACGAGCGGCAGCACCAGGGCCAGCACGGCCGGGGTGAGCAGGGCCAGCCCGGCCGGGTCCAGGCCGCGGCCGCGGTCGGCGGCGCCGTGCGGCAGCCAGCGTGCGCCCAGCGCGAGCAGGGCCACGCCGATCGGCACGTTGATCAGGAATACGGAGCGCCAGGTGCTGCCGAACACGTCCGCGGTGACCAGCAGGCCGCCGGCGATCTGCCCGGCCACCGCGCCGCCGGCGATCACCGCCGCGTACAGCCGCATGGCGCGGGCCCGCGCGGTGCCGGTGTAGCTGCGCTGGATCAGGCTGAGCACCTGCGGGATCATCGCCGCCGCCCCGGCGCCCTGGATGAACCGCAGCGCGACCAGCAGGCCGGTGGACGGGGCCAGCCCGCAGCCGAGCGAGGCCAGGGTGAACAGCGCCAGGCCGGCCAGGAACATCCGGCGGTGGCCGAGGATGTCGCCCAGCCGGGCCCCGGTGACCAGGCCCACCGCGTAGGTGATCACGTATCCGGCGATGACCAGCTGCAGCCCGGCGCCGCTGGCGTGCAGGTCGGCATGGATGGACGGGGCCGCCACGTTGACCACGGAGGCGTCCAGCACCGCCATGAACTGCCCGGCGAGCACGATGGCCAGCAGCAAGCCCGGCGTGGCCGCGCCGCCCCCGCGTCGCTCGGTGCGGCGGATTACCCGGGCCTGCGACCGGGTTACGGTGGCAATGTCTGTCATGTCACACAGCCTGCCGCCTAACTCATCCAGGTACCAAGAGCCTGCTTATCCTGGTACCAGCACCACCTGGCAACCACCTGGCCACCCGGCTGGCGCCCCGGCACGATGGGAGCATGACCACCATGACCACCGCCGAAGCGGGCCCGCGGCGGGCCGAGCTGGCCGCCTTCCTGCGCAGCCGCCGGGAGCGGATCGCCCCCGAGCAGGCCGGGCTCCCGCCCGGGTTGCGCCGCCGCACCCCCGGACTGCGCCGCGAGGAAGTCGCCCAGCTGGCTGGGGTGGGCGTGACCTGGTACACGTGGCTGGAGCAGGGCCGCCCGATCAACGCCAGCGCGCAGGTGCTCGGCGCGGTGGCCCAGACGCTCAAGCTGGACCAGGCCGAACGGCAGCACCTGTTCCGGCTGGCCGACGTGCCGGACGCCGCAGCCGATCCGGCCGTGCCGTGCCCGCAGGTCCCGCCGGTGGTGCAGGCCATCATGGACGGCCTGGTGCCAATACCCGCCTGCGTGCTGAACGAGCGGTACGACCTGCTCGGCTGGAACGAGGCGTACGCCGCGCTGTGGCCCGGGGTGACCGGCGCGGCCCCCGGCGAGCGCAACATCATCTGGCTGAACTTCACCTACCCCGAGTGCTGCCACCCCTATGTCAGCCGGCACGAGCAGCTCGGACGGCTGGTCGCCCAGCTCCGCGGCAATTACGGCCGGCACGTCGGCGAGCCCAACTGGACCGGGTTCATCGAGCGGCTGGAGGCGGTCAGCCCGCACTTCGCCAAGCTGTGGGCCGAGCACGACGTGGCCAGCCCGGTCAGCTACGTCAAGATCTTCCGGCACCCGGCGTTCGACCGGCTGGCCATGACCTCGACCAGCTTCGGCGTGCTGTCCGTGCCTGGCACCCGGATGGTGGTCTACACGCCCGCCGACGAGGCGTGCCGGATCGCGATCGGCAAGCTGCTGGCGGGTGACGGCGCCGACGCCGAGTACCCGTGCTCGGCCGCGCACCGGCGGCGTCGCGCCGAACTGGCCGCCGCCTCCGGTTCCTGACCGCCGCCTCCGCTGCCTGACCGCACGCGTTAGCGGTTCGGATTTTTGCCCTCACACGGGCTGTTGCAGAATCGGCTGGTGTCCTGCGGCGTGTTGTTTGTGCTGGTAGATGATGTTTTGGGATGATTTTCCCATGGCGAAGGGCTACAGGCCGGTGCAGCGGGATCAGCCGTTCCTGCTGCCGCCGGATATGCGGGAGTGGCTGCCGGCGGATCATCCGGTGTGGCTGGTGATCGGGGCGGTCAGCGATCATCTGGACACGTCGGTGTTTCATGCGCGGCGGCGGACCGGCGGGCCGGGGACGGCGGGGTATGACCCGGACATGCTGGTGACGCTGCTGATGTGGGCGTATGCGCAGGGGGTCACCTCCTCGCGGCGGATCGAGGCGGCGTGCCTGGCCGATGTGGCGTTCCGGGTGATCTGCGCGGGCAATGCCCCTGATCACGTGACGATCGCCCGGTTCCGGGCGGCGTTCCCCGGGGCGGCAGGGAGCCTGTTCGCTGAGGTGCTGGTGCTGTGCGCGAAGCTGGGGATGGGGAAGCTGGGGACGATCGCGCTGGATGGCACGAAGGTCACCGCGAACGCGTCGAAGGCGGCGAACCGGCGCGAGGAGACGCTGCGGAAGCTGGCCGCGGAGGAAGCAGCCAAAGCGGTGGCGGCGCACGCGGCGGCGGATGAGGCCGAGGATGAGCTGTTCGGTGAAGGACGGCGTGGTGACGAGGTGCCGCCGGATGCGGTGAACCCGGCGGCCCGGGCAGCCCGGATCGCCGCGGCGCTGGCGGACCTGGAAGCAGAACGCCAGGCCGCGGAGGCGGCCCGGGAGGCGCAGGCGCAGGATTACCTGGCCCGCGAGGGCCGCGCGCCGGGGCCGCCGCCACTGGCTGCGGCGGTGGCCGCGGCCCGGGCGCGGCTGGACCGGGCCCGCGCTGACCGGGCGGCGCAGATCACGCGGCTGGAAGCGCGGGCCGCGGGGCCGCGGGTGCCGGGCAGCCGCCGGGACGGTCCCAAGAGGGGCGTGGAGGACTGCGGGCGCGTGCGGGCCGCCCGCGCCCGCCTGGCCAGGGCAGAAGCCAGGGCCGCTGAGGCGCAGCGCCAGGCCGCCGCGAGCTCCTGCGGGCCGGTCCGCAACATCACCGACCCGGACTCGCGGCTGATGCCGGTCCGCGGCGGCGGGTTCATCCAGGGTTACAACGCCCAGAACATGACCAGCGAAGACGGGCTGATCATCGCCACCGAGCTCACCTGCGACACCACCGATACCGGGTGGTTCACCCCGATGCTGCGCCAGGCCGAAGACGCCGCCACGCTGATCACGGCCCATCAGCCAGCGCCGGCCAGCGCCACCCAGGACGACGACGGCAGCAGGATCGGGCTGGTGCTGGCCGACGCCGGGTACCTGTCGGGGGACAACCTCACCGCCGCTGGCCCCGACCGGCTGATCGCCGTCGGCAAGCACCGCGACCTGGAGAAAACCGCACGCCAGGCCGCCACCGCCCAGGACACCACCGCCTGGGACGGTGAGCGGGACGCCCACGACGATAATGGCGGGCCGATCGCGGCGATGGCCGCCCGGCTGGCCGCCAGCGAAGGCATCACCGCCTACCGCAAACGCGGCCACATCGCCGAGACCCCCCACGGGCACATCAAGCACAACATGGGCATCCGCCAGCTGGCCACCCGCGGTAAACCCAAAGCCAGCGCCGAATGGCGATTCACCGTCACCGTGCACAACCTCTTCAAGGCCATCACCACCGGGAACCTCACCCCCGCTGCCCTCGCCGCCCTGCCCGGCTGACGACCAGGGCCCCGGCCGCCCAGCCCGGCCCGCCCGCCCAGCCCGAATCCCGGCCGCCCAGCCCAGCCAGCCCGGCAACGCCACCTCGCGCCCCGCCAGCCAAAACGAATCCGACACAGCCCGCACAGGGGCAAAAATCCGAACCGCTGAGCGAGACCGCGTCAGCTGAGCGACACCGCGTCAGCTGAGCGACACAGCGTCAGCCGGTGTTCTGCAGACCCGCGGCTACGCCGCTGACGGCGAGCAGCAGCAGGCGATGCAGCTGCTCCCGGCGCGCCGCATCGGCCCCGGCCTCCTCGGGCCTGCCGGGCAGCGCCCGGAGCTCGTTAAGCGCGCGGAGCTGCAGGTAGGACAGCGCGTCCACGTACGGGTCGCGGAGCGCCACCGCGCGGGACAGCACCCGCCGGTCGGCCAGCAGCCGGTCGTGCCCGGTCACCGCCAGCACTAGCCGCCGGGTCAGGTCGTATTCGGCCAGCACCTGGTCGCTCAGGTCGTCCCGGCCGCCCAGCGCCAGGTGCCGGACGGCGATCCGCCGGTCGGTCTTGGCCAGGCTCATCTCCGCGCTGTCCAGCAGTACCGCGAGCAGCGGCCAGCCCTGGTAGGCCTGCCGCGCCTCGGCCAGCCCGCCGGGCCCGCCGATCACCGCGGCCAGCCCGCTGCCCAGGCCGTACCAGCCGGGCAGGTTCAGCCGGGTCTGCGCCCACGCGAACACCCACGGGATGGCCCGCAGGTCGTCCAAACCGACCACGCCGATGCCGCGCCGGGCCGGCCGGGACCCGATGCGCAGCCCGCTGATCTCCTCCAGCGGGCTGATCTTGGCGAACCACTCGGCGAACCCCTGTGTCTCCACCAGCGTCCGGTAG
This sequence comes from uncultured Actinomycetes bacterium, assembly GCA_963717125.1. GTDB lineage: Bacteria > Actinomycetota > Actinomycetes > Streptosporangiales > Streptosporangiaceae > RYN-230. The sequence continues at coordinate 323,652 of CAVQVG010000004.1, read as the reverse complement.
GTGGCCAGCGCGGCCGCCGCCATCCGGTCGGCCACGCCGCGGAACCGCTCCGCCGCGGCCGCGTTCCGCTGCCCGGCCGCGGGCGAGGAGGCGAGCAGCACGGCCGAGGTGACCTGCTCCAGATGGCGCTGGGCGATCACCGGGTTGCCGTACCGGGCGAAGATCACCTCGCCCTGCTCGGTGACCTTGAACCGGCCGTCCACCGACCCGGGCGCCTGGGCCAGCACGGCCCGCCCGGCTGGCCCGCCGCCCCGGCCCAGCGCGCCGCCCCGGCCGTGGAACAGGGTCAGCCGGATCCCGGCGTCCGCCGCCCAGCGGGCCAGCTGCCCCTGCACGTCGAACAGCCGGAGGGTGGCGCTGACCGGGCCGAGTTCCTTGGCCGAGTCGGAGTAGCCGAGCATCACCTCGAGCTGCCGCCCGGTGGCGGCCAGCCGCTCCCGCACCGGCTCGAGCCGCACCATCTCGCCGAGCACCGCGGTGGCGTGGCTGAGGTCGGCGCCGCTCTCGAACAACGGCACCACGTCGAGCACCGGCGGCGGGCCGCTCCGGGTGGCCCGGCCGGCCAGCTCGTACACGGCCGCGATGTCCTCCGCCGACCGGGTGAAGCTGACCACGTAGCGCTGGCAGGCCGCGACGCCGAACCGGTCCTGGATCCAGCTCACGGCGCGGAACGTGGCCAGCACCTCGGCCGTCTCCCCGGACAGCGCGCCGCCCGCCCGGACCTCGGCCAGCGCGCGGGCGTGCACCGCGCTGTGCTGCCGGATCTCCAGGCCGGCCAGGTGAAAGCCGAACGTGTCAACCTGCCAGATCAACTGCTGCAATTCACCGAACGCCAGCCGCGTGGCACCTGCCGCCGCCAGCGACTCCTGTACCAGCCGCAGGTCGCGGCGGAAGTCCGCGGCGCTGCCGTAGGCCAGATCCGCGTCGCGCAGCCGGGTCGCCGCCAGCCGCCTGGCCAGGTAGAGCAGGAACGTCCGGTAGGGCTCGCCCGGGGACCGGGCGGCCAGCTCGGCGAGCAGCTCGGGATGCGCCGTCTCGGCCGACTCCAGGGCCAGGCTGAACGGCTCGGCCGGCGGTGCCGCGTCGGCGTGCACGGTGAGCGACCGGCCGAACCGGGTGGTCGTGTTCTCCAGCGCGCGCAGCGCGTGCTCCGCCTGGATGACGGCGGTCTCCCTGGTCACCTGGGCGGTGACGAACGGGTTGCCGTCCCGGTCCGCGCCGACCCAGCTGCCGAACCGGAGGAACGCCGGGCTCGGCGGCCCGCCGGGCCGCGCGTCGTCCAGCGCCCGGTACACCCGGGGCGCCACCTGGAACAGCGTCTCGTCGAACGCGGCCATCACGGTGCGCACCTCGTCGATGGGCGTCATGGCCCGGGCCCGCAGCGGCGACGTACGCCAGAGCAGGTCGATCTCCTCGCGTAGCCGGCGCCGGATGCCCGCCTGCTCGGACGCGCCGTGCCGGGGGTCGTCCAGGTCCATGACCAGGTCGCTGATCCGGCGCAGCGTGGTGGCCACCGCCCGGCGCCGCGCCTCGGTGGGGTGCGCGGTGAGCACCGGGTGCACCCGCAGCCGGCCGAGCAGCTCGTCGAGCTGCGCGGCGCCCTGGTCCCGGCGGAGCTCGCCGACCGCGGCGGCCAGCGACTCGCGCACCGGGGCGTCCCCGGCGTCCCGCTCCCGCAGCGCCCGGACCCGGTGCAGTTCCTCGGCCAGGTTGGACAGGTGGAAGTAGACGGTGAACGCGCGCGCCACCAGCTCGGCCCGGTCCAGCGGCCAGCTGGCCACCAGCGCGGCGATCTCGTCCCCGGCCGGGTCCGCCTCGTCCCCGGCCGGGTCCGCGCCCGGGCTGCGATCCTGACCGGCGTCGTGCTCGGCCGGCTGTGCGCGGCGGGCCTCGATCACCGCGTGCCGCAGCCGCTCGGTGTCGTCCAGCAGGTCCTGGCCACCGGCCTCGCGCAGCACCTCGCCCAGGAGGCCGCCGAGCAGCCGCACATCGCGGCGCAGCGGCGCGGGCAGCTGCTGCCGGTCGGTGTCCCGGGTCGGGGTGGCAGTGGGCGCGGGCGCGGCATCCTGGCTCACCGGGCCAGCCTAGTGGGCTGGTGTGTCGGGGCGGTGAACCCGCGGCCGCCGCCGCTATGCACCCCCCGGAGCTGATCCAGCTGACCGCTACCCTGTGCGCATGACCAGCGAAGTTCAGCGCCTTGGCCAGGACGAGGCGGAGCCGGAGGAGCAGGCGGGCCAGCTGGAGGAGCAGGCGGGCCAGCCGGAGGAGCAGGCGGGCCAGCCGGAGGAGCCGCCCGCCCCGCACACCACCGCGGGCAAGCTTGCCGACCTCCAGCGGCGCCGGGACGAGGCGATACACGCCGGGTCGCAGCGGGCGGTGGAACGCCAGCACGCCAAGGGCAAGATGACCGCCCGGGAGCGGATCGAGCGGCTGCTCGACCCCGGCTCGTTCACCGAGCTGGACGAGCTGGCCCGGCACCGGGCCACCGCGTTCGGCATCGACACCAACCGGCCTTACGGCGACGGGGTGGTCACCGGCTACGGCACCGTGGACGGCCGGCCGGTCTGCGTGTTCAGCCAGGACTTCACGGTGTTCGGCGGGTCGCTGGGCGAGGTGTACGGCGAGAAGATCGTCAAGCTGATGGATCACGCGCTGAAGACCGGCTGCCCGCTGATCGGCATCAACGACGGCGGCGGGGCCCGGATCCAGGAGGGCGTGGTCGCGCTGGGCCTGTTCGCCGAGATCTTCTACCGGAACGTGGCCGCGTCCGGGGTGATCCCGCAGATCTCGCTGATCATGGGCCCGTGCGCCGGGGGCGCGGTCTACTCGCCCGCGATCACCGACTTCACCCTGATGGTCGAGGGCACCTCGCACATGTTCATCACCGGCCCCGACGTGATCAAGACGGTCACCGGAGAGGAGGTCAGCTTCGAGGAACTCGGCGGCGCGCACGCGCACAACGTGAAGTCAGGCGTGGCGCACTACCAGGCCTCCGATGAGGACGACTGCCTCGACTTCGCCCGGGACCTGCTGTCCTACCTGCCGTCCAACAACCTGGACGATCCCCCGGCGCTGCCGCCGGCAGGCGATCCGGCCGGCGATCCGGCCGCCGCGCTGGACATCACCCCGGCCGACGAGGAACTCGACGCGCTGATCCCGGACTCGCCCAACCAGCCGTATGACATGCACGACGTGATCACCCGGGTGCTGGACGACGGAGAGTTCCTGGAGATCCACGAGCTGTTCGCGCAGAACATCGTGGTCGGCTTCGGCCGCGTGGACGGGATGAGCGTCGGCGTGGTGGCCAACCAGCCCATGCACTTCGCGGGCACGCTGGACATCGACGCCGCAGAGAAGGCGGCCCGGTTCGTCCGGACCTGCGACTGCTTCAACATCCCGGTGCTCACGTTCGTGGACGTGCCTGGCTTCCTGCCCGGCACCGGCCAGGAGTGGGGCGGCATCATCCGGCGCGGCGCGAAGCTGATCTACGCCTACGCGGAAGCCACTGTGCCCAAGATCACAGTGATCACCCGCAAGGCGTACGGCGGCGCCTACGACGTGATGGGCTCCAAGCACCTCGGCGGGGACATCAACCTGGCCTGGCCGACCGCGCAGATCGCGGTGATGGGCGCGCAGGGCGCGGTGAACATCCTGTACCGCCGGGAACTGGCCGCCGCCGAGGACCCGGACGCGCTGCGCGCGCAGCGGGTCACCGAGTACGAGGACGCGCTGGCCAACCCGTACATCGCCGCCGAACGCGGTTACGTGGACGCGGTGATCCGCCCGGCGGAGACCCGCGGCCAGATCACCCGGGCGCTGCGCGCGCTGCGGGGCAAGCGCCAGCAGATGCTGCCGAGGAAGCACGGCAACATCCCTCTGTAGTCGATCAACTACAGAATGCCGAACTTGAGCCTCCCTTCCGCCCCGGCCGGTGCGGGTCCGGCAGTAGAGTCGTGTGTGCCATGACCGACATCGTCGCCCCCCTCCCGTCACTCGCGCCGCTGCCCACCCTGGCGCGCTACGCGATCATGATCGATGTCGGCTACATCTACGCCGCCGCGGGTGAACTGCTGTTCAGCGTGGGCTCCCGGCGCGAGTACCGGGTGGACACCGACAAGCTGATCCAGGCCCTGACCCGGCACGCCGACGGCCTGGTCCGCGGCGAACTGCTCCGCGTCTACTGGTACGACGCGGCCCGGGACCGGGTGCCGACCATCGACCAGCGGGTGATCGCGCAGATGGCGCGGGTCAAGCTGCGGCTGGGCAACCTGAACGCACGCGGCCAGCAGAAAGGCGTGGACGCGCAGATCCGCGCGGACATGGAGGCGCTGGCCCGGCACCGGGCCGTCACCGACGCGGTGCTGGTGGCCGGGGACGAGGATATGGTGCCCGCGGTGGAGGCGGCGCAGGCCTACGGCGCCCGGGTGCACTTGTGGGGCATCGAGCCGCCGTTCGGCACCAACCAGGCCGAGCGGCTGGTCTGGGAGTCGGACACGGTGGAGGTGCTGGACCGGGCGTTCCTGGAGCCGTACTTCACCCGGGTCCCGGCGCCCGAGCCGGTAGCGGCCGAGCCGGTGCCGCCGCTGCCGCACGCCGCGGTGCCCTCCCCGGCCCAGCTGTTCGACAAGCGGCACATGCCCCGGCCCGGGCCGCAGCGGCCGGCCATGCACTCGCCCGGGGCCAGCCGGCTGGGGCCGGACCGGCAGCGGGTCGAGGAGGCCGGCGAGCACGTGGCCCAGAAGTGGATCCTCACCCGCGGCGAGGACAACATCCGCGACCTGCTGCCCGGCCCGATCCTGCCGCCGGTGATCGACAAAGAGCTGCTGGTCGAGGCCGAGAAGGAGCTTGGCCTGTCGCTGCGCCCCTACCAGGAGGCGCGGGAGTGGCTGCGGGACGCGTTCTGGGAACGGGTCCGCCGCCAGTTCAGCATCGGCAGCGGGCGGTTATGCGCGACGAGCGCGACGGCTGGGCGCTGCGTGTGGTGCGGGGCGATCCCACCGCCGAGGAGCTAGCCGCGCTCACCACCGTGCTGGCCGCGGTGCAGGCCCGCAGCACACTTAACGCCAGTGCTGCGTACTCGCCGCCCCCAGCGCGCGGGTCTGGCTGGCGGGACCGGGCCGCGCTGATCGGTGCGCCGCTGCGGCGCGGCCCCGGCGCCTGGCGCCGTTCCGGCCTGCCGCGCTGACCAAGCCGCCCGGCCCGCAGCTCACCCCGGCCGCCCGGCCACGGCTCACCCCGGCCGCCCGGCCCACGGCCCACCCCCGGCCGCCCGGCCCACGGCCCACCCCGGCCGCCCGGCCCACGGCCCACCCCCGGCCGCCCGGCCCACGGCCCACCCCGGCCGCCCGGCCCAATTTCCGCCCCGTGAGTGTCGGTGGGATGCAGTTGAATCGGGGCATGACGCTCGACCCCGACAGCTCCTGCCCGGCCGCGGTGGCCCGCGACCGAACGGCGGTCGGCCGGCCGCCATCCCCGGGCGGGGCCGCCGGCCAGGGCGCCTGGCTGTCGTTGCGGCTCGCCTGCCGGGAGCCGTTCGAGTCGGCCGGCCTGCTCGGCTTCCTGGCCGCGCGGGCCATTCCCGGCGTGGAGCAGGTGACCCGGCACAGCTACACCAGGACGGTGCGCATCCCGGGCGGCGCGGGGGTGATCGAGCTGGTCCCGCGGCCCGGCCAGGGTCATGTGCTGCTCCGGGCCAGGCTCAGCCGGCCTGGCGCGATCAGCCGGCTGGTGGCCCGGTGCCGGCGGCTGCTGGACGCCGACGCCGACCCGGTGACGATCGACGCCGCGCTGGCCGCGGACGAACTGCTCGCCCCGCTGGTCCGGGCCCGCCCCGGGCTGCGGGTGCCGGGCAGCTACGACGGGTTCGAGCTGGCCGTGCGGGCGGTGCTGGGCCAGCAGGTCTCGGTGGCCGCGGCCCGGACGTTCGCCGGCTGGCTGGCCGCCCAGCACGGCCGGCCCGTCCCGCCCGGCGGCCCGGCCGAGCTGACCGCGCTGTTTCCCGGCCCGGCCGAGCTGGCCGACGCCGATCTGTCCGGGCTCGGCCTGACCACCAGCCGGCAGCGCACGCTCCGCGCGCTGGCCACGGCGGCCGCGGCCGGGCGGCTCAGCCTGGATGCCGGCGCCGACCCGGCGGAAACCGCGGCCCGGCTGGCCGAGCTGCCCGGCATTGGCCCGTGGACCATCGGCTACATCATGCTGCGGGCCGGCCCCGACCCGGACGCGTTCCCGGCCGGCGACCTGGGCCTGCGCCGCGCCATGGCCCGGCTGGGCGCCGCGCCGGAGCACGCCGCCCGGTGGCGGCCCTGGCGCGGCTACGCCGCCCTGCACCTGTGGACCTGGGAGTCTGACCATGCCTGACCCGATCCTGGCCGCCGTGCTGGACACCCCGATCGGCTCGCTCAGCCTGCTCGCGCACGGCGACCGGCTGGTCGGCGGCGGGTTCACCGCCCGCCCGGACGACCTGTACACCCGGCTGCACCGGTCGCTGCGCGGCGGCCCGCTCCGCCTGGTGCCCGCGACCGACCTGCCCTGGCTGGCCAAGCCGGTGCGCGGCTACTTCGCCGGTGAGCTGCGCGCACTGGACGGCATCCCGGTGTACCAGCCGGGCTCGCCGGGCCGGCAGCGGCTGTGGGCGGCGCTGCGCGCGGTGCCCCCGGGCAGCACGGTCAGCTACACCGAGCTGGCCGCGCGGGCGGGCAGCCCGCACGCGCCGCGGGCCGCGGGCGCCGCCTGCGCGCTCAACCTGATCGCCCCGGTCGTGCCATGCCACCGTGCGGTGGGCTCGACCGGCAGCCTGACTGGTTATTACTACGGCCTGGACCGCAAGGCGTGGCTGCTCCGCCACGAGGGCGCCCGGGCCGGATAGCAGCCGGCCGGTGGTCAGGCCGCTGATCCCAAGGAGACGGCGTGCGACCTGCTCACTTAGACTCCTCGGCGTCGGGAGGAGTGTTTTAGTGCGCAAAGTGCTCATCGCGAACCGCGCCGAGATCGCGGTCCGGGTGGTGCGCGCCTGCCGGGATGCCGGCCTGGCCAGCGTGGCGGTGTACGCCGACCAGGACCTGGACGCGCTGCACGTGTCGATGGCGGACGAGGCCTACGCGCTCGGCGGGGTCAGCCCGGCCGACACCTACCTCAGCATCGAGAAGATCCTGAAGGTGGCGGCCGAGGCCGGGGCGGACGCGGTGCACCCGGGCTACGGCTTCCTCGCCGAGAACGCCAGCTTCGCCCGCGCGGTCAGCGACGCCGGGCTGATCTGGATCGGGCCCCCGCCGGCCGCGATCGAGGCGCTCGGCGACAAGGTGGCGGCCCGGGAGATCGCCAGCCGGGTGGGCGCGCCGATGGCGCCCGGCACCGACGGCCCGGTCAGCGGGGTGGCGGACGTCGAGGCGTTCGTCGCGCAGCACGGCCTGCCCATCGCGATCAAGGCCGCGTTCGGCGGTGGTGGCCGCGGCCTCAAGGTGGTCCGCCAGGCCGGCGAGATCGCCGAGGCGTACGAGTCGGCGGTCCGCGAGGCGGTCGCCGCGTTCGGCCGGGGTGAGTGCTTCGTGGAGCGCTACCTGGACCGGCCCCGGCATGTGGAGACGCAGTGCCTGGCCGACCGCGAGGGCAACGTGGTCGTGGTGTCCACCCGGGACTGCTCGCTGCAGCGCCGGCACCAGAAGCTGGTCGAGGAGGCCCCGGCGCCGTTCCTGTCCGACAGCCAGCTCGAACAGCTCTACGCCTCGTCCAAGGCCATCCTCCGTGAGGCCGGCTACGTGGGCGCGGGCACCTGCGAGTTCCTCGTCGGGCAGGTCGGCACGGTGTCCTTCCTGGAGGTGAACACCCGGCTGCAGGTCGAGCACCCGGTGTCCGAAGAGGTCACTGGCATCGACCTGGTCCGGGAGATGTTCCGCATCGCGGACGGGCAGCGGCTCGACTACCCCGACCCGGCGCCGCGCGGCCACTCGATCGAGTTCCGGATCAACGCGGAGGACGCGGGACGCGGTTTCCTGCCCGCCCCCGGCACCATCACCGAGCTGACCTGGCCGACCGGCCCGGGCGTCCGGGTGGACGCCGGTTACGCGGCGGGCATGACCGTGCCGCAGGCTTTCGACTCACTGCTGGCCAAGATCATCATTACCGGGGCCAGCCGCACCGAAGCGCTGCAGCGGGCCCGCCGCGCGCTGGACGAGTGCGTGGTCGGCGGCATGCCCACGGTGCTCTCGTTCCACCGGGCGGTGGTCCGGGACGAAGCGTTCACCGCGGCGCCGTTCCACGTGCACACCCGGTGGATCGAGACCGAATTCAGCGGCTCGATCGAGCCGTACAGCGGCCCGCCGGCCGGTGCGGCTGAGGCCGCGCCGCGCGAGCGGATCACCGTCGAGGTCGGCGGCAAGCGGCTGGAGGTGGTGCTGCCCGCCGGGCTGGGCGGCGCCGCGCCGGCCGCGGCCGGCGCGGCGCGGCGGCCGCGCGGCGGCCGGCCTGGCGCGGGCGGCGCCGCGGGCCAGGCCACCGGGGACGAACTGGTCAGCCCGATGCAGGGCACGATCACCAAGATCGTCGCGGCCGAAGGCGAGCACGTGTCGGCGGGTGACACCGTGGTGGTGCTCGAGGCGATGAAGATGGAGCAGCCGCTGACCGCGCACAAGGACGGCACGGTGACCGGGCTGACCGTGCAGATCGGCCAGACGGTGCCCGCGGGCGGGGTCATCTGCCAGCTGAAGGACTGACAGACTAGACGCATGCGTCCCCCGCACGCTGCGCGGCCGCTGGTCCCGGCCGGGAGCTCCCATTGACCCGACTGCCGGGCGATCCGGGCCTGCTGGGCTGGCTCCGGTTCGCCTACGGGTTCCGGCTGCCCGACGCGAACGTGCACTGGGTCCGGCACCAGCTCACCGACCCGGGCTGGCGGCTCCGCACGGTGCTCCGGCACCTGGCTGTCATCATCCCGATCTGCGTGATCCTGGCCGTGGTCCTGGACATCCTGCTGCCCGCCCCGCTCTGGGTCATCCTGACCATGGTGGCGCTCATTCTGTGCGGCAGCTTGTTCACGGTGAGCGTGTACGCGGACGACATCCGCGCGACCCGGCTCCGCCAGCACGACCTCCCGGTACCCAGCGACCCCGACCTGGGCCACCCCACCCACTGACCCGCCGCGCGAACGCTGTGCTGGTGTCACGTGCCATGACCGTTCGGTGGTTTCCTTCTGTGCCGCATTATGAAGAAGATGGCGACGCCGATGATTATCACGGCGAGGATGATGGGGACGACACTGAGGTTATGCGTGCCGATTGCCATCGCGATTGTCATCGCGGCGTTTCCTTTCCTTGGTAGCCCGGCGGCTGCACGTCACTGGGTTCCGGGTATGGTCACGCGGCCGGTTGGCACGGGTGTCCGGTTAGGACGGCACGGTTCGCCTATGACGCTGCCGCACGCGGGCAGCGGCGCTCTCGCGGTAGCGCCGGGAATGAGGCCGAGCACCACGTCCGACGGCTGGGACGGGCCGGCGTAAACGGTATTGGTGAACTGCGCCGGAAGGCCGCTCAGTCCCCACACACCGGTGGACTGGACCGTGCCGGTCGCTGAGTCGATCGTGATCCGGATGCTGGACCCCTGGCGGAACACATGCTCGAACGGGAACAGCTCGACCCGCGCGTACACCCGCGTGCGCGGGGTGAGCAGCTGGTAGCCGGCCTGCGTGTGCGTCTGGTAGGGCCGCAGGGCGCTGGACTGGCCGGGCCCGTTTCCGGCGGGAGCGAGCTGGCGCTGCGCGACGTCCAGCCACCCGGCCTGCACGTACTGCTCCTGGCCGTCCCGGCGGACTTCGCTGATGATCACCTCGATGTCGGTGTCGGGCGCGGTGGATGACAGCCACAGGTTCACGCTTCCCGGGCCGAAGAAGTCCGCGTCGTGTGCCAGCGGTGGGGTGGTGTAGGAGACCGACGTCCCCGGCCGCAGCGGCGCCGTCCAGCTTCCGCTCTGCGCGGGAGCCGGACCGGAGAACGAGGACTGCCCGGCGGTGGCGCTGGTGGCCGGGCTCGTGGCCAGCGACCCGTTGCCGTGGAAGTACAGCCGCACGGGCTTCATCACGTCCGACCAGTTGCGGTAGGTGCTGACCCAAGCCGACCGCGGCGGCGTGGTGGCGCCTTCGCTGACCTCGTGCAGGATCGTGATGTGCGGGGTGCCCGGCCATCCGTTGCGCGCGCCCGCCACATAATGTCGCAGGAAACTCACCATCATCGCCAGCGGGCGGCCGGCCTCGCAGCTCCCGTGCGGGCCGTTCATGCCGATGAACCAGCTTGTCGTCCGCCGGAACGCGTCGTAATACAACTCCGTTGCCCGTGACGACACCAGGCCGTCCTGCCAAGACTGGCAGCCCAGTACCGGGACATCGATGCGGCCGATGCGCGAGCCCGGCGATGTTTGCCAGTAGCGGTCGTCGAACGGGTGGACGAGCATGTTCCGGGCGATGCTGTATTTCTGGTTGAGCCTGACGTGCCGGTAGAAGTCCTTGATGCATTGCCGGTTCCCGCGGCTTATGCCGCCGGACGCCGCCTGCCGGTCGATCCGCACGAGCCCGGCGGCGTACAAGTTCATGAACGCCGAGTTGTACACCCCGCCCGGATAAGAGACATCCCGGTAGAGGTCGGCGGCGACGTGGAACGGGGTGACCGCATCCAGGCCCCGTGGCCGGAAACTGGCCACCCCGAGCTGGGTCATCCCGGTCCACGACGAGCCGAACATCCCGACATGCCCGGTGCTCCACGGCTGGCGTGCCGCCCACTCGACGACCTGTGCCCCGGCCCGGCCCCAACCGTTCACGTCCGCCATGTTGTTCACCCCGCCGGAGCAGCCGCTGCCCGGCTGGTTGACGCCCAGTACCGCGAAGCCAGCGGCCAGCAGGTCCCCGGCGTCGGTCCCGGCGACATGGGCGGTGTTGTCCGCGCCCGAGGTGTAGTCGTTGTACTCCAGCGCGACCGGGAACCGGCCGGTCGCGGACGGCAGCGTCAGGTCATAGGCCAGCTTGACCTCGCCCGAGATCGTGATGTACCCGGTGCGGTTCACGCTCGCGCCGGACGCGGGATGTGCCGTCGCGCCGGGGGCCACGGGCATGACCGCCGCGGTCAGGGCGATGACCAGAATCGTCACCGCGACAATGGACACAAGCTGGGAAAGTTTTCGCATTCTGTCACCTCGCCGTGAGTTCTGCGGAGAAGGGCGCTGGGTTGCTGAGGCTTCAGCCGGCGGTCACGCGTCGCGGGTGGCCATCTTCCAGGCGCCGATGACGGACCAGCCGATGATCCAGCCGGCGATGACGGTGACCATGGCCCAGGTGGGCATGGGCGGCAGGTGCAGTTCGCGCGGGCCGCCGCCTGGCCCGATCGTGGTGCCTCCGGCCAGCGCGGCCGGTTTCAGCTGGTCCATGGCGACGCCGACGATGAGGCGCTCGCCGTTGATGAAGTGGGGCAGCGCGTGATCGGCCAGTGCCGGGGTGATGATGATCTCCAGCACGATGAGCAGGATGACCGGCACGGTCCGCTGGCCCATGAGCGAGCCGAGGCCGAGCCCGACCGTGAACCCGATGACCAGATCAAGCTCGAGCCACAGCCCGGAACGGATCATGTCGCCCGCCGGCACAGCGACCGCGCTGGCCGGCTCCGGGCTGCCGAGGAACGCGGTCACCAGGCAGGCCACGGCGAAGCCGGCGGCGGCCAGCGAGAGCAGGATGGACAGCCCGGCCGGGATGCGGGCCAGGTAGAGCGCGAGCCTGGACCGGCCGGTGATCACGAGGTGGCGGAACATGCCGTCGGTCAGGTCGGCGGTCCCGGCGGTGGCGCCGAGCGCGGTGGCGATGATGAACCCGAACTCGTCCAGCACCGTGCCGGCGGTCGCGAAAGCGTCCGGGGCGCCGGCCGGCGCGTAGCGAGCCGGGTCGCCCAGGTGGTAGATCAGCCGGACGCCGTAGAAGATGACCGGCAGGGCTATGGTGAACGCCACCGTGACGATCATGAGGACGCGGCGTTTGCGTAGTTCCAGGAATTTGGCGCTGATCAGGGACCATGGCGGCACCCATGAGCCGCGCCCGCCGATGGCGAGGCTGTGCTGGCTCACTGTTCCCCTCCAAAGCGGCTTGTCACGGACAGGAACCAGTCCTCCAGCCTGGCGTGCGTCTGACGCAGGCCGTAGACGGAGATCCCGGCCCCGACCAGGCGGCGGTTGATGTCGGCTGTCTGCTCATGGGCCGGCCCGGCGGTCAGCGTGACGGTCAGCCCGTCCTCGGAGCGGGTGATGCGGGACGCGATCGTGGACTGGCCGAGGGCGCGTGCCGCCGCGGGCGGATCGGAACACTGCACCTCGACGGCAACGTCGGCTCCTTCTGTCAGTTCGCCGATGGGACCCTGGCGGATGACCTTGCCGTGGTTAACGATGGCCACCTGGTCGCAGGTGCGCTCCACCTCATCCAGCAGGTGTGACGACAGCACGACGGTCCGTCCCTCGCCGGTCAGGCTGCGGAGCATGTCCCGCATCTCGTGCATGCCGGCCGGGTCCAGTCCGTTCATCGGCTCATCGAGGATGAGCAGCAGCGGGTCGGCCAGCAGGCAGGCGGCCAGGCCCAGCCGCTGGCGCATGCCCATGGAATAGGCGGAGACCTTGTCGCCGGCCCGCTGGGTCAGCCGCGTCCGGTCCAGCGCCGGGCCGATCTGCCTTTCGGCGTCTCCTCCCCTGGCGGCCGCCAGTATCTTCAGGTTCTCCCGTCCGGTCAGGTGGCCGTGGAACCGGGGTTCGTCGACGATCGCGCCCACCCGGGCCAGGGCACGGCGGCGCTGGGCCGGGACGGGGACGCCGAGCAGCGACATCGTGCCGCTGTCGGCCCTGGTCAGGCCCAGCAGGACCCGGATCAGCGTGGTCTTGCCCGCCCCGTTCGGCCCCAGGTAGCCGAACGCCGAGCCCCGCGGGACAAGCAGGCCCACGTTGTTGACGGCGGCCCGGGCGCCGAACCGCTTAGTGAGCCCGTGCACCTCGACCGCCCAGTCGCCAGCCTGGCCCGGAACGGGCTGGACGGCCCGCGGACGCGGGCTGTCGCCATGTTCGGAAATCGTGGTCATGCGTCTCTTCCTTGCTGAGTCGTTGGCTGGTGCCACGGTCGCTGAACACGGCCTCGCCTGTCTGCGGCCGCCCGGACGAACCGGTTCATCCGCAAGGATGAATCCGGGTCGCCGTACGGCTGATGCACCCGGCCTGGCCAGGCGCTACGTTCGGTGTATGCAGGCGGTTCGGCGCTTCGCGGGTGGCGACCCGGGCATGATCCTCGATGCCGGGATGGGGATCGCCGGGGCCGGGCTGATCGCCGTCGCCGCCTGGGCCCCGGCCGGCCTGGCCGGTACCCGGATCGCCGGGCCGCCGTGGCTGCTGGCGCTACTGCCCCTGCTGATAGGCGCGCCGCTGGCGCTGCGCCGCCGCGCGCCGGCGCTGATGTTGCTGGTGATATCGGCGGGCATAGCGCTGCAATGCCTGATCACCAGGCACCCGCCGCAGCTCCTGGAGTTGTTCGTGCTTTTCGCGGGCGGCTACTCGCTGGGCGCGCACGCCAGCCTGCGCCGCGCGGCGGCCGGCCTGGGCATCAGCGCCGTCGTGATCCTCAGCGCCCGCGCGGGCCTGTCTGTCGTCCCAATCGTGGGCTTCTGTCTGCTCGGCGTGCTCGTCCGCGCCCGCAGGCAGTCCGTGGCACTGGCCGAACGTAACGCGGCGCTCCAGCGCCAGGCCGAGCAGGCCACGGCGGCCGAACGGACCCGGATCGCCCGGGAGTTGCACGACATCATCGCCCATCACCTCAGCGTGGTCGTGCTGCAGGCGGCCGGCGCCCGGGCGGCGGGAAAAGCCGCCGACGCGGCCCTGGAGAAGATCGAGCACAGCGGACGGCAGGCGCTGGCCGAGACCCGCCGGCTGCTGGGCGTCCTGCGCGACACCGGCGAAGAGACCGGGCTCGCTCCGCAGCCGGGCGTCGGTGAGCTCGAAGTCCTGGCTGACAGCGTCCGCGCCGCCGGGCTGCCGGTGCACCTGGTCATCAAGGGTGCGCCCGCTGCGCTGCCCGCGGCCGTGGACGTGTCGGTCTACCGCATCGTCCAGGAGGCGCTGACCAACGTCCTCAAGCACGCCGGCCCGGCCCGCGCCGACGTGACGATCGGCTGCGCGGATGAAGCGGTCACGATCGAGATCACCGACGACGGAACGAGACAGCCCGGTGACCGGGTCCGGGCCGGCGGGCACGGGCTGGCCGGGATGCGCGAGCGGGCCGCGATATTCGGCGGTGAACTGCACGCCGGGCCGCGGCCCGGCGGCGGGTTCGCCGTGCACGCCCGGCTGCCGCTAGGCGACCGCCTGCCCGCAGCCGACGGGCTGTCGTGATCAGCGTCCTGATCGCCGATGACCAGGACCTCGTCCGCGAGGGTCTGCGGATGCTGCTGGAAGCCGAACCGGACCTGGCCGTCGCCGGGGAGGCTGGCACCGGCAGCCAGGCGCTGGCCCAGGCACGGCTCCTCGATCCTGACGTGATCTTGATGGACGTCCGCATGCCCCAGATGAACGGCATCGAGGCAACCACCCGGCTCGTCCGGGCCGGGTGCCGGGCGCGGATCCTGATGCTGACCACCTTCAACCTGGACGAGTACGTCTACCACGCGCTGAAGGCCGGCGCGAGCGGGTTCCTGCTCAAGGACGCCAACCGCGAGCAGCTGACCGGCGCCGTCCGCGCGGTAGCCGCCGGCGAGACCCTCCTCGCCCCCGCCATCACCCGGCGGCTGATCGAGGACTTCTGCAGCGGCCCCGCACCCGGCACCTCGGCCGGGGACACGGCCGGGCGCCTCAGCGAACGCGAACTCGGCGTTGTGCGGCTGGTCGCCCAGGGCCGGTCGAACGCCGAGATCGCCGCCGGCCTCTACCTCAGCGAGGCCACCGTCAAGAGCCACATCGCCCGCATCCTCGCCAAGCTCGGGTTGCGCGACCGCGTCCAGATCGCCGTGTACGCCTACGAACAAGGCATCGTCCGGCCCGGTCGCCAGACTCCGCCGCCCGGCCGGGCAGCGAAGCAGTAATGAGGGCCGAGACGATCACCCGGTTGTAGGGACCAGGCCGACTTGAACTCTGGCTGCTGGGCGTTCGGGGTAGTTGAACAGTCCTGCCGAGGCTAGTCGCCGGGGGCAGTTGAACAATCCCGCAGATGCCGGTCATCACGCAGCGTTGCTGACAAATGGCGGACCGGCAGCGAAGGCCGGATCAGCACCCTCAAACGGAGCAACGGATAGGACCGCACCCGCCTGGACGGCACCGAAGGAGCCCGGACCTGGGCCGGTTACGGCGTCCTGGCCCACAACCTGATCAAGATCAGCATTCTGGCCAGCTGACACCGCCCCGCCAGCGCCGCAGCCCCCCGCACCACCAGCCCGAACTCAGCCCGCCGACTTTTCAGGTCGAGGTAGCTAGCGGACCGGCTTCCCGGCCAGGGTTGAGAGCCGGATGGGGCGTTCGTGGTGGATGTGCGGCACGAACGTGAATGTCTCCGTGAGCGGTACCTTGACGGCCATCCGCGTTTAGTTACTATTCATACATCTGTTTTTCTCCTGGTATGCGCTGTTAGAGGGAGGCGGGCTTGCAGAAAGAAGATGACTCCGGGCATGCGGGAATCGCGCGAGTGGGGCGACGGCTGAGCGCCTTCTGGCAGGACCCTGGCTTGTCGCCGTTGCCGATGGTTGCCTACTGCCTGCTCTCGCTGGTGACAGGGGTCAATTTATCCGTGGGTATAGGACCGCTTCCCGCGATTTCCGGCTTGGTGGCCACGCTTTTCTTCGCCTGGCGTACAGCGGTCGGCGGGCGCTTCTCACGGCTGCTGCTCCTCCTCGTTTCCTGGACAGCGTTCATATTCGCGGTCGTCTCGGTGCGGAGCAACTCCTCTGCGCGGGACCTCGCCGCACTGCTGGCCAGCGCGGCGCAGATCGCGCTGCTGCTCAGCCCGGGGATATTCGAGGCGTCACGACCGGTGGACTACTTCGGGCGCTATCCGCTCTGGCGCACTCGTAGCCCCGGATGGCTCGTAGCCACCCTCGCGGTCGGCTCGGCACTGGGCTTGGCCGGGGTTGCCATCTGCGTCACGGTAATCGGCGGCCACAACAAGGCAGGCATCTTTGATGGCGGAAGGGGAGTCGCGACCATTGTCTTCGCGGTGTTGTTACTCGGCTCGTTTGCCGGGCTGACATTGCCGCTATCCAACTCGCAGCCCCGGACGGCCCTAGCCGGGAGCCGTGGCGATCCACTTACCAGTCCGGATCAAAACAAAGATCCTCGGTGACCTTGGGGAATACCTCCTCCGAGCCCAGGATTAAAAGTGCTGTGCGGGTCAGACGGGGCGTTTGAAAGTGAAGTAATAAACACCTTGTTTGCTCGTAGCGACGAGACCTCAGCGAGGCCACCGTCAAGAGCCACATCGCCCGTATCCTCGCCAAGCTCGGGTTGCGCGACCGCGTCCAGATCGCCGTGCACGCCTACGAACACGGCATCGTCCGGCCCGGTCACCGGACTCCGCCGCCCGCCCGGGGAGCGGAGCCGTAATACAGCCCTCCACCCCGCCACGAGCAGCCTGTCAAGGCAGGCCCTTGGCAGTCGCTCCTCCGTGGGGAATCAGAGCATCGTGATGAGCATGTAACCCATAGCGATGCTCATCACGATCTTGCTGCACTCCGCGAACGATGCGGCGAGCAATGGATGCCCGGCCGGGGGATGCGGTGCTGGAGCCTCGGCGGCGCCTGGCGGGTCGATGGGGCTGGCCAAACTAGCGAGGTGGCTGGCCGGTACTGCCGCGACGGTGACCAGGGACTCGTGCTGGGTTCGGGGTATGGCGGCCGGCGCTCGCTTGGCCTGGGCGCGGCTGGCCAGCCGGTCTGTGGTCCACAGCAGATAGCCGAGCATGAATAGGGCCAGGACCAGCGCAAGCGCTGGGAAACCCGCTGCCGCGCCCGGGGAAGCCATCCCGGGCATAGCCATTCCTGACGTGCGCGCCGCGGCGGGCACCGCCAAGACCATGTACAGCATGGCAATGCATTCCACGAGGTGCGGAACTGGGAACCGGCATTGCCAGCTGCGCGCTGCCATGCTCCGGAGACGGATGGCGCTCGCGGCGAACCACACTGCCCCCGCCCCGAAGACCACTGCCCAGACGTTGCTGGGCAGCAGGTGGAACTGGGGCAGGAACATGCCGGCCATGGCCGTGCCCATGAGGGCGTGCAGGCCATCGGTGTCCGCCTCGGTTGCCACCCGCAGCAGGCGGGAGGTGGCTAGGCGGCTCGCGGCGTAGACCGCGGTGAGGATCATGGCGGCGGCGAGCACGCCGGCCAGCCAGGACGGCCCGGCCACCTCAGCCATCTCCGGGCGCCGGGTTGACAGCGGCCTCGGCGGAACACGTCACCGGGCCGCTTCGTGAGGGCTGCGTTTCCTGCTGGCGCATAACGCCACGATGGTACCGGGTGGAAAGGGATGGCGCTAAACCCCCCAGGGGTATTGCGGAAACCCCCCAGAGGTATTCGGTAAACCCTCGTAGGGTATTTCCAGCGTCGATGAACATTACATTTCTGCCACGTTGAACTGAGGTTTGCTTTCGGGGTGTAGGTTCCCGGGCATGGCGGCAGGTACCTAGCTGCTGCTCCGCTAGCCGCAGGTCCGGCCGCATGTGCCGCTACCGCCGGCGGCCGTAAGGGAATTCGGGATGGCTGGCCGGGTTGGTACTGAAAGGCAGGCTCGCTTAGGTGTCATCTGCGGCGGTCACGGGGGAGGCATCATCCGCGCCCCTGGAGATGGAGTTGTCGATCGGGGGCATGACCTGCGCGGCGTGTGCGGCCCGGGTCGAGAAAAAGCTCAACGCTATTGACGGTGTCACGGCCACGGTGAATTTGGCGACCGAGCGGGCCTCTGTCACGGTACCTGCAGCGGTTCCCGCGCAGCAGCTCGTCGACGCGGTCGAGCAGGCTGGTTACCACGCCGAGATGCTGGGGGGCGGCGCTGGTGGGCCGGGTGCTGAGCCCGGGGCGGCAGCCGGGACCGGGACGGATGCCGCGCGGGTGGCTGACCTGCGCCGGCGGCTGATCGTGGCGCTCGTGCTGTTCATTCCGCTGAGCGACCTGTCGGTGCTGTGGTCGCTGTTCCCCTGGTCGCGGTTCCCGGGCTGGCAGTGGGTGCTGATCGCGGTAGCCGCGCCGGTGGTCGGGTGGTGTGCGTGGCCGTTCCACCAGGCCGCGCTGCGCAACGCCCGGCATCTGTCGTCCTCGATGGACACGCTGGTGTCGCTGGGCATCACCGCTGCCTGCGGCTGGTCGCTGTACGCGATGTTCGTGCTGGACCGTGGCCAGGTGGGGCTGAGTGCGGGGTACCTGCTGCTGCACGCTTCGGGTGGCGGTATCTACCTGGAGGTCGCCGCGTCGGTGACCACGTTCCTGCTGGCGGGCCGGGTGTACGAGGCCAAGGCACGGCGGGACGCCGGGGACGCGATGCGTGAGCTGGCGGCGGCGGGCGCGCAGGAAGCATGCGTCGTGGAGCCGGGTGGGACCGAACGCCGTGTCCCGGCCGCGGAGCTCCGGGTGGGGCAGCGGTTCGTGGTCCGCCCTGGGGAGCGGATAGCCGCGGACGGGGAGGTGGAGTTCGGGCAGTCCGCGGTGGACCGCAGCATGATGACCGGGGAGTCGGTTCCCGCCGATGCGGCCGAGGGGGACATGGTGGCCGCGGGCACGGTGGTGGTGTCCGGGCGGCTGGTGGTGCGCGCGGTCAAGGTGGGCCGCGATACCCAGCTCGCGCACCTGGTCGCCCTGGTGGAGCAAGCGCAATCGCAGAAGGCGGCCATCCAGCGGCTCGCTGACCGGATCTGCGGGGTGTTTGTGCCCGCGGTGCTGGTGGCGTCTGGGCTCACGCTGGCCGGCTGGCTGCTCGCGGGCAGCCCGGTGGAGCGGGCCTTCAGCGCCGCGCTGGCGGTGCTGATCATCGCCTGCCCGTGCGCACTGGGGCTGGCGACCCCGGCGGCGCTGATGGTGGCCTGCGGCCGGGGCGCGCAGCTGGGGATCTTTATCAAGCGGTACGAAGCACTGGAAGCCTCCCGCGCGGTAGACACGGTGCTGCTGGACAAGACCGGTACAGTCACCACCGGCGGCATGGCGGTAACCAGTGTGCTGACAGCGGACGGCGTGGGCCGCGACGTGCTGCTCCGGCTGGCCGGAGCGGTGGAGCAGGCGTCAGAGCACCCGGTGGCCGTGGCCATCAGCGCCGCGGCGCGGGCGGAGCTCGGGGCGCTGCCGCAGGCGGACCGGTTCCTGGCCCTGCCGGGGCTGGGCGCCCGTGGGTCGGTGGATGACCATGATGTGATCATCGGCCGCGAGCACCTGTTCGCCGACCTGGGCCTAGCCATCCCGGCCGGCCTGGCCAGTGAGTACCGCCGATGGGAGCAGGCCGGCCGCACCGTTGTGCTAGCCGGGTGGGGTGGCGAGGTGCGCGGTGCCGTCGCGGTCGCCGACACCATCAAGGAATCCGCCGCCCCGGCGGTCGCGCAGTTGCGCGGTCTCGGCTTGCGTACCGTACTGCTGACCGGGGACACCCTGGCCACCGCGCAGGCCGTCGCGGCCCAGGCGGGCACCGACGAGGTGATCGCCGGGGCGCTGCCCGATCACAAGGTGACGGTGATCCGGGATCTGCAAGCCCAGGGTCACCGGGTGGCCATGGTCGGCGATGGAGTCAACGACGGGCCCGCCCTGGCCGCGGCCGACCTGGGGATCGCCCTGGGCACCGGCACCGACGTGGCGATCAGCGCCGCCGACCTGATCGTGCTGCGTGACAACCTCGGCGCCGTGCCGGACGCCGTCAGTCTGGCCCGGGCCACCCTGACGGTCATCCGGGGCAACCTCACCTGGGCATTCGGGTACAACATCGCGGCCATCCCGCTGGCCGCGGCGGGATTCCTCAACCCGCTGATCGCCGGGGCCGCGATGGCCCTGTCCTCAGCTTTCGTGGTGGCCAACAGCGTCCGGCTGCGGCACTTCGGCCGATCGCAGGAACAGGTGAGCTGATGTCTGGGATGAACTCGGGGATCAACGTCAACGATCCCACCGTGGTCGCGGCGTTCAAGGCCGCCCTCGTGCACCAGGGAATCATCGCGCTGCTGATCTTCGCGCTGCTCGGGTTCGCCTGGATCACCGTGCGGGCGTGGCTGCCCGCTCAGGCATCCCGGGCGGACCGGACGCCGGCCTCTGCTGTGGCCGAGCCGTCCTGGCGGCAGCTGCTGCGGATCGGGTTCGGCCTGCTGTGGGTCTTCGACGGGATCCTGCAGGCCCAGACGAAGATGGCAATCGGGCTGCCCTCGCAGGTCATCCAGCCCACGGCGGCGAGTTCCCCGCACTGGGTCCAGCAGGTGGTGAACTGGGCCGGGACTAACTGGTCGTATCACCCGATGCAGGCCGGAGCGTCCGCCGTGTGGATCCAGGTCGGGATCGGCATCTGGATACTCGCCGCACCCCGTGGTCTATTGTCCCGGCTGGCCGGGCTGGCTAGCGTCGGCTGGGGCCTGGTGGTCTGGACCTTCGGCGAGTCGTTCGGCGGGATCTTCGCACCCGGGCTGACCTGGCTGTTCGGCGCGCCCGGGGCCGTTCTCATCTACGCTGTGGCCGGTGGGCTGATCGCGCTGCCCGAGCGCACCTGGCCTTCCCGCTGGATAGGCCGGGGCATCCTCGCCGGAACCGGCGTTTTCCTGGTCGGCATGGCGGTGCTGCAGGCCTGGCCGGGACGCGGGTTCTGGCAGGGAGCCACGCACCACCAGCCGGGCACCCTGGCCAGCATGACCCAGGCCATGGCGGGGACATCGCAGCCGGGTTTCCTCTCCAGCTGGGTTAGCGCGTTCACCGCCTTCGATGAGGCGCACGGCTTCGCGGTCAACCTGTTCACCGTGATCGTGCTCGCGGTCATCGGCGCGGCGTTCGTGACCGGCCAGCGGCGGCTCGTCCGCCCGGCGGTCATCGCCTTCACCGTGCTGTGCCTGGCGGACTGGGTGCTCATCGAGGACTTCGGGTTCTTCGGCGGCCTCGGCACCGACCCCAACAGCATGCTCCCGTTCGCGCTCCTGGCCATCGGCGGCTACCTCGCCCTCACCCCCAGCCCAGCGCCGACGGCGGAACCGGTCACCCTGGCCGTGACGGCGGAGCCAGCCACCCCGGGGGTGACGGCGGAACCAGTTGTCCCGGCGCCGGCGGCGGGCTGGCGGGAGCGAGTCCGGCCAGCCTCGCTGCGTGGTGCGCTGGCCACGGCCAGCATCCGGACCGTCGCCACCCTTGGTGCGCTCGGGCTGATCATCCTCGGCGCCGCCCCGATGGCCGCCGCCCAGGCCAACCCGACCGCCGACCCGATCCTCGCCGAAGCCATCGCCGGCTCCTCAGCGCCACTGAACTTCCCGGCCAAGGCATTCCAGCTCACCGACCAGCACGGCCGCACCGTCAGCCTGGCCAGCCTGCACGGCAAGGTGATCCTGCTGACCTTCCTGGACCCGGTATGCACCAGCGACTGCCCGCTGATCGCCCAGGAGTTCCGCGCCGCCGGGCAGCTCCTCGGGGCCAGCGCGCGCCACGTCGAACTGGTCGCGGTCGTCGCCAACCCCGTCTACCACCAGGTCACCTTCACCCAGGCGTTCGACCGCCAGGAACGCCTGACCCAGGTGCCCAACTGGCTCTACCTGACCGGCAGCGTCCCGCAACTCCAGCAGGTGTGGCGGGACTACGGGATCATCCCGCAGATCCTGCCCGCCGGGTCCATGATCGGCCACCCGGACCTCGCCTACGTGATCGACCAGGCCGGGCGCGTGCGGGAGGAGCTCAACACCAATCCGGGGCCAGGGACCACTGCCACCAAATCCTCGTTCGCCGTCCTGCTCGCCAACGCCGCCCGGAACGCGCTGAGGTCCTCATGAACCACCGGCGCCCCCTCTCACTGCTGGCGGCCGCAATGCTGCTGGCCGCTGGCTGCGGCACCACCGCCAGCCAGACCGCCGCTCCGCCCCGCCCCGCCACCCAACCGTCCCTGGCCACCTCGCTGGTCACCACGACCGGAACCTGGGCGGTCGCCGTGATGGGCGGCTCGGCCGCCAGCCACAACAACTTCTGGCAACTGTTCGTCCGCCCCACCGGATCGGCCACCTGGCGGCTCGCTACTCCACCTGGAGTGGCCAGCAACGGCGGCCTGGTCCTAGCCGGGCTTTCCGCCGGCACAGTGCTGGCCGGATTCCGGCCCAGCCAGGACCTGTCCTACTCCCCCCTCGCCACCACCAAGGACACCGGCAAGGCCTGGACACCCGGCCTGCTCGACGCTGCACTCGCGGATGTCCCAGGCGCCCTCGCCGCCGACCCGGCCAGCGGCCACCTGCTGGCCCTGCTCAGCGACGGCACCGCCGACATATCCGGCCCCGGCGCGACGGCCTGGACCCGGCTCGCCACCCGCCACGCCATCGCCGCATCCCCGGCCGGCACCCAGTGCCGGCTGCACAGCCTCACCGCAGCCGCGTTCGGCCCATCCGGGCAACCCATGCTGGCCGCCGGCTGCAACCGTCCCGGTACCGCCGGGATCTTCTCCCACACCGGCAGGTCATGGCAGCTGGCCGGGCCTACGCTGCCCGCCGGCTATGCCCACCAGCCCATCACCGTGCTCCGCCTCACCACCACCGGCGGCACCACCACCGCGTTGCTCGCCGCCGGAAACGCCCCGGCGACCCGCCTGCTGGCCGCCTGGTCCACCGACGGCGGCACCCGCTGGACCCTGTCGCCAGCCCTGCCCCTGAACCACGCCGCGCTCACCGCGGCGTCCGCCGGACCGGGCAGCAGCCTCGCGGTCATCCTGAGCAACCACCACGCCGCTACCATCACCAGTAGCGCCAACTCGTGGCAGACCTTGCCCGTCCTTCCCCCGAGGACCGCGACACTCGCGGCGAACCCATCCGGCGGCTGGAACGCCCTCGCCGTCCACGGCACCCAGCTCACCATCTGGCAAGCCGCCCCGGGCGCCCACTCATGGTCCAGCGGACAGGTGATCAAGGTTCCCGTCCAGTTCGGATCATCCGGCTAGGAGCTGCCAAGGTCACCGACAGGCATTTCGGGTCAGCCCAGATCGAACGCGCCGTTCTACTGGGGGAGGTCGAACTCCCACCGCTTGATCCGGCTGGTGAACGCGTGCCTTTCGGTGCGGCTGACAGTGAGCACCGGGCCGCCCGGGTTCTTGGAGTCACGTACCGCGACCGAGGCCGGGGAGCTTGCGTCGCCGGCCGGGACGTTGCCGACTTCCACGCAGCTGCCGTTCTGCGTGCTGCGGCGGCTCTTGCGCCAGGTGACGTGCGACAGATCCATCGTGGGCACTACGTTCCTCCATACCGATGTCAGGAGGTTTCGTCGGCCAGGCGGGTGATGAGGGCACGTGACTCGTCCGGGCCGAGCGCCCGGGCTCGCAGATGGTCGAACAACTCCGCGTAGGCGTCAACGTCGGCTGAATCCTCCAGGTAGATGCTACCTCCGCGGTACTGGACGTAGACGACGTCAGGATCGGCGGCATCTGGGAACCGGAGGATCTCAAAGGCTCCATCCATGGCTGGATGCGCCCCGGCCGCGTACGTCAGCACCTGGATCACGACCTTGTTGGACCGCGATAGGTCCAGCAGATGAGTCAACTGCCCGTGCATGGTCGCCCGGCCGCCTACCTGGCGGCGCAGCGCTCCCTCGTTCAGCACGACCCACATCTTGGGCGCGTCTTCTCCGGTCATCTCTTCCTGGCGCATCATCCGATCCAGGGGGCAGGGGAAAGTCCCAACTGAGATCAAACCCACATGGGACCTACAGCCGAGCAAGAAGGATGTTCGCACTACTGGCGATGCTTGCACTACTCAAGTGCGACTGCCCATATCACCTTTCCGGTCGATTGTTCTGGCCGGAACGCGCCCCAGTCTCTACATAGGGCCTCGATCACGGCGAGCCCTCGTCCACCTTCGGACTCATAATCGGGAACCCTTGGTTCGGGCATTCGGTCGTTGCCGTCCCAAACCTTGATCAGGACCTTCTGATTGTCGCTCTGGAGCCACACGCGGACAGGAGGGACGCCCGCTGCCCATCTCCCCTCGAACCAGCTGCCAGTGACACGGACGGAGGCCCGGACGCCGTTGGTGACCAATTCGCTGACCACCAGTTCCACTGTGTCAGCCAGCCCGGCTTGTCCCCATTCCGCGACAAGCAGCCGGGCGTGGCTCCGGGCACATCCGGGCGCGGTGGGTAGGGCACCCAGCTCAAGGTAGCTGTGCAGCGGCCAGATGGCTGCCGTGGCCGTTTGCGACTGGCCCACAGATGGGGAAGGCGGGACAGGCGCAGGAACCAAGCGGGCTGGCGCTCGGTCGCGATCCGGACGTGCGTAGTACCCAGGCCCGCCGCTCGTGGGAATGCCCATCGGCGCTTACACCGCCTCCAGCACGGAGGCAGCAAGATAGGCCCAGGGACAAGGAAATGGCTCGCCAAAGAAGACACAACGGCCCTGATCGCCTCTATCCCGACCTAATTCGCGCGTTGCCGCGGCCAGGTGCCACATCAGCTCGGGTGTGAAGCAGTCCGGCCGCATGGCGGAATCTCTTTCTGTTAGGAGCATGCGGCACTACCAATCCCGGAGCCGGCTTCTAGCTCCCGCAACCGCCGTCGTACCAGATAGGCGACCTCCGCCACGGTGGTTTCAGAGCAGTCGATTCGTTGGATCGCCCATCCGGCGTCGGTGATGCGCTGGCAGGCCTCCCGGTAGTGATGCCACTCGATGTTGGCCGAGGAAGGTAATTTCTGGAGCCTGTTGTGCGGCCCTCTATCCCGGAGCCGCTGGGCGACCACGGTCGGGTCGGCGTCAAGAATGACTGTTAGATGCGGTCTGCTGGCTCTGACGTTGATCCGCCAGAGATAGTCGGGGTCAACCCCATCCAGTTGCTGCATTACCAGGGCGGACGGAATATACCTATCGGTAATGACGACTTCGCCCGCGTTCACGTGAGGGAGCACTTCGCTCGTCAGGTGGTGGTAGCGGTCGGCGGCGTACAGGCAGGCGAGGGTGATTCCGTGCATCGTCTCGGTGAGTTCACGGGCCAGCTTGCCGATCGGTCCTTCGGATGGTTCGGCGGTGGCGTGGACTACCCGTCCCTCATCCCTAAGGAGCTCAGCGAGGGCGCGGACTGTTGTGGTCTTGCCGACGCCTGATGGCCCGTCAACCGAGATGAACAGGCCGTCAGAAGAGGGCATTGTCTTCGCCTCCCGGTCCGTTGCACAGTTCGGCAAAGGACATCGGCGCGCCCCCGGCCTCACTGGCCAGGTAGATGAACAGGCGGGCGGTGACCAGCACGTCGTCGCCGGCCCGGTGGGCGTGCAGGCCGTCCGGCAGTCCGCGATCCAGCTCCAGAGCCCCGGCCAGCGCGCCGAGCCGATGGCTCGCCTGGCCAGGCAGGAGCCGGCGGGACAGTTTCAAGGTGTCCAACACCCCGGCAGGGGCGAAGTCCGGCATCTTCCGGCGCAGGACGCCCATATCGACACCGGCGTTATGAGCTACCAGCACAGCGCCGTCCAGGTGTGCCCGGACGTCTGGCTCCACCTCCGCGAATGGTGGCGCCGCGGCGACCATCACGTTCCGGATGCCGTGGATACGCCGCGCCAGCGGCGCAATGGGCCGCTCCGGCCTGCACAGCCAGGTGACCGGCTCACCGATCTTTCCCGCCTCAATCGGCACGACGCCTAGTTCGACCAAGTCGGGCGGCTGCTGGCCATTGCCCTCGACGTCGATGACGGCATAGCGGTGCTCGGTCCAGTCGGTCATGGCTGTTCCTCCCAGCCGATCTCAGCGCGGCCGTGGCGCCCGGCCCGGTGCGGGTGAGCTGCATCGTGCA
Organism: uncultured Actinomycetes bacterium; assembly: GCA_963717125.1. GTDB lineage: Bacteria > Actinomycetota > Actinomycetes > Streptosporangiales > Streptosporangiaceae > RYN-230. The sequence continues at coordinate 297,719 of CAVQVG010000004.1, read as the reverse complement.
CCTGAAAGCCGAGCGCGTGCTGGAGGTAGTAGCGCGGCTGCTCACTGGCCAGGCCGCTGACGACCATGGACCGTGGGGTGATGCCCATGACTTGCAACTCTCCCAGCTCAGGCAGGGCGCTAGTGACTGCGGCGAGCTTGGACGGCGTGGGTACCCGATGCGCCTTCTCGCAGAGGGCAAGCTGGGGTAATGGGCAGATGTCGCACAGTTCCCGGATACCGACGTGGCCGTTGTAGTCGGGCAGGCCGTGAGCATACGAGACCGCGCAGCTCGTCTTGCGGAACAGCGGACCGCCTGCATGCGTGCGGAACGCGCCCAGGACACGCCGCTCGGCGGCCCGGGGCATGATCTTCCGGCGGGCTGTCACGTCGTATGGCAGGGGCAAGTCGTGTGCCCGGTAGTAGGCGGCGATCTCCTCGCGGAGGAACAGCCCGGTGAACACCGTGGCGTCGGCGCTTCTGGACAGCCTGGCCGCCTGCGCGAGGTGCTCCGGTGAATCATTCAGGCCCGGCACCAAGGGCCTCCAATACAGCACGGTCCGGTAGCGGCGCGGCGCGTACCGACTGGCGGTCTTGAGCGACTCGGCGGCCACGCTCGATGGGTAGGGCTCCATCCTGCGGTCCCCGATGCCGGAGAAAGTGAACAGCAGGGTCAGCCGCAGATGCCGAGTCCCGGCGAGCTGCTCGCAGTCGCTATCGGTGACTCGGCAGCGGGTGATGATCAGCAAGTGATTGCGCAGGCCGCGCTGGTCGAGGTCCGTCACGACGGCGAAGGTGTGCTGCTTCACCCGGGGGAGGAACGGGTCAGTGGCCCGGTTGAACAGTTGCAGCGGGGTGACATGAGGCGTGAAGTAGCGATGGCCGACGAGTTGCCCCACGGCCTCCCCGTCGCTGAGCAGCGCCCGTGGCTGCCGCTGGTCCCATAGTCCGTAGGTATGGCGGATGCAGTAGGCACAGTCCAGCGGACAGCCCTGGATGTGGTTGAGGCTCAGCCCCGATTTGCGGTACTCCACCACCTCCCGCGCCCGAGGTGGCAGTGCCTGGACCTGCTCGGGAGTCAGAATCTGCACGGCTGTCGTCACCTGGAGCCTCCTGCCATTGCCAAGAACGGTGTGGCCATCTCAGCGGTGACGGTACGGATACAACGCTCAGGGATCGAAGCAATGTGCTTGAAATTGCTCAGAAAGTGGCTTCAAGATCACCATTGAGCAAGCTCGTGCATCTGAGCCGACATGACCCGAGAAGCGGCACGCAGGGATGACCCGGCCAAACGCTGGCTAGGAAGTGGCCATCAGGTCGGCAAGTGCTCGCGTGATCAGTGCCCGTGCCCCGGGTCCGTAGCGGGCCACCTCGGCAAGCCGGTCGAAGAACCTCGTGTAGGCCGTGATCTCAGATGGCTGGGTCAGCTTGAGTTCGGCGGTCAGATGCTCGATCTGCACAACACGTTGATCGTAGACATAGAAGCCGTGGACCGGCGCAACCGGCAACTGCTGCTCGAACGGGATAACGCCGAACCTGATGGTCGTCAGGGTGGCCAGGGCCACAAGCCGGTCGAGCTGGCCCGCCAGCACCTCGGGCGGGCACAGCCGGTAGCGGAGCACTGCCTCGGTGATGACGAAGTGGAATCGCTTGCCAGTGCGATACAGGATCTGCTGTCGCTGCATTCTGGCTGCGACGGCCTCGTCTATGTCGTCGGCGGCACCGATGTCCTCCAGGCTCTCGGCTAGTCGGTAGCGGGCGTATTCCGGTGTCTGGAGCAGTCCCGGGACAAAGACGCATTCGAAGTTGCGGATGGACTCGCTCTCGCCCTCGACTTCCGCGATGGCTTCCTGGTTCGCCCGCTGGCCGGCCCGGAACATCCGCCGGAACTCGACGTACTGGCCCTCCAGCGTGCGCAGGCAGGCGATGAGTTCGCCGACCAGCTCAGGCTGGCCGCAGGCCTGCGCCCAGGCCTCGATGTCGGCCTCTGAGGGGGTCTGCTTCCCGCCCTCGATCTTGGAGATCTTGCTCGGATGCCAGCCGTGAACAGCTGCGAGCTGCCGGCCGGGGAGCCGCGCATCGCGGCGTATCTCCCGGAGGCGGAGGCCAAGCGCTTCCCGCGCCCGCTGAAAGCTCGACACCTACCCGGCATACTCCGTGAACGGGATGGCGTAGCGCCAGGCCACGTCGCGCCAGTAGCAGTGCTGGACCACCACGGCTGGATCGGTGACAATCTCGGCCCCGAGAAGCACGTCATCATCGGCGAAGCGCAAGATCCCCACCTTGCAGGAATCGATGAGCCAGTAGTCATGACCGGGCAGGTCGAGATCCTTGGCCTGCGCTCGCGGCAGGTAACGAATATCGTCACCAGCAGGCACGTTGATACGCGCCAAATCCAATCCGAACCGGGTGTAATCGCTGTGCGGCTCGTCCACGATCCGCACCCGCGCCATCCGCTGCCCCAGCGCGGTGCGCCGACGCAACATCGCGGCCCACTCCTCATTCCAGGCATAGCCCGGGCGACCGGCTAGGAACCGGCGTAGCGGCTCGGGCTCCTCCCGCTCGTTGTATCGTTCCCGGGTCTCCAGACGGAATGCCGTGTACTCATAGCTGACCACGAAATCGGCGAACGCCTGGCCGCTGACAAGCCGGGTCACTCGCCACCCTGCGCAAAACGCAGAAGCCCCGGCGGAATCTCGACATAGAACTCGTCCTCACGCACATCCACCAGGTCAGCGACAGCCGATGCGTCGGTGACGAGCTTGCCCTGCACCACGTACGTGCCACGGTCGGTCGCATACAGCGCCGGGCAGCCCGTGTGGCCTGATTCCGTCCCGAGCAGTCGCAGTCGCATGCTTCCATCCTCCTAAATTGCGAGCATCGTATCTGTCGATGCTCAACTATGCTCGAAGTTGCGCCAAGTATCGGAGCGGTGAGGTTGCTGGCATCAGGCAGTAAGGGTCCCTTCCCCGCCAAGGGAACCGGGCGCCGGAGGGCTCGCGCTCATGCGGCTGAGTCGATGATCTTTCTCACCTTTGCGGCGATCGATGTTGAGTTCGCGGGCCATCGCCAGACACGGCCCACCTCCGGGCACGGGCCGGTCAGAGGGTGTCGCTGGATGGGCGCATGAGCTTGCGGGCCGCTTCGGTCAGGCTGCCGGACAGCGAGGGGTAGACGGCGAACGTGTGCGCCATCTGGTCTACGGTGAGCGACTGCTCCACGGCCAGCGAGACGGCCAGGATCAGCTCGCTGGCCCGGGGCGCGACCACCACGCCGCCGAGCACGATGCCGGTGCCGGCGCGGGCGAACAGCTTGACGAAGCCGTCCCGGAAGCCCTGCATCTTGGCCCGCGCGTTGGTGGCCAGCGGCAGCTTGACCGCGGTCGCGTCCACCGCGCCCGACTCGACCGCAGCCGCGGTCACCCCGACCGTGGCGATCTCCGGGTCGGTGAAGATGGTCGCGGCCACGTGATCCAGCCGGATCGGCTGCACCGCCTCGCCCAGCGTGTGCCACATGGCGATGCGGCCCTGCATGGCGGCCACCGACGCGAGCATCAGCACCCCGGTGCAGTCGCCGGCCGCGTACACGCCCTGCGCGGTGGTCCGGGACACCCGGTTGACCTGGACGAAGCCCTGGCCGTCCAGGGTGACGCCGGCCTCGGCCAGGCCGAGATCGCGGGTGGCCGGCACCATGCCCACGGTGAGCAGGCAGTGCGAGCCGCGCACCGTCCGGCCATCCTCCAGGGTGACCAGCACGCCGTCCCCGGACCGCTTGACCGCCGCGGCGCGGGACCGGCTGAGCACGGTCATCCCGCGGCGCCGGAACACGTCCTCGACCACCACGGCCGCGTCGGCGTCCTCGTGCGGCAGCACCCGCTCCCGGGAGGACACCAGGGTGACCTGCGAGCCCAGCGCCTGGTACGCGCTGGCGAACTCGGCCCCGGTCACCCCGGAACCGACGACGACCAGCGCCGGGGGCAACTCGGGCAGGTCATAGAGCTGCCGCCAGGTCAGGATCCGTTCGCCGTCCGGTTCCGCGCCGGGCAGCACCCGGGGCAGCGCGCCGGTCGCGATCAGCACCGAGCCGGCCTTGATCCGCTGGCCGTCCGCCCGCACCACCCCCGGGCCGTCCAGCCGGCCGCGGCCCTCGACGATCTCCACGCCTTCGGCGGCCAGCCGCAGCGTCACGTCCGCGGACTGCGCCTTGGCCAAGGCCTTGACCCGGCGGTACAGCCGCGGCGCGTCCACGCTGGCGATCCGGTGGCCGAGCCCGCCCGGCGAACCGGCGCCAGCCGCGCCGCCGCCGCCCAGCCGGCCGAGCCGGATGCCGAGGTCCGCCGCCCCGTGCAGCACCGACATCGTGGTCGAGGTGGCGATGAGCGTCTTGGACGGAACGCAGTCGGTCAGCACGCAGGCGCCGCCCAGGCCGTCGCTGTCCACCACGGTGACCCGCGCCCCGAGCTGGGCCGCTACCAGGGCCGCTTCGTAGCCCCCGGGGCCGCCTCCCAGGATGACGATTCTCTCGCGCGGCTGGCTCACGCTGCTTCATTCTCCTCAGCCACCAGGGCCGGCTGAACGCGGCCCTCCCCGGACGGCGGAGATCGCCCATAGCGGGCTACGCCTCGTTACGCTGGTGAGCCGTGGAGCTGTACGCGGCGTATGCCACCAACATGGATCCCCGGCTGATGGCGGACCGCTGCCCGCACTCGCCGCAGCGCGGCAACGGCTGGCTGGAAGGCTGGCGGCTCACGTTCGGCGGCGAGGACATCAGCTGGGAAGGCGCGCTGGCCACCGTGGTGGAGGAGCCGGGCGAGCGGGTTTTCGTCGTGCTGTACGAGCTCTCCGACCCGGACGAGCGGGTGCTGGACCGCTGGGACGGCGTCAACCTGGGCTTCTTCCACAAGATCAGGGTCCGGGTGGAGACCCTGGACGGCAGCGTGGTGGCCTGGCTCTACGTGCTCAACGACTGGGAAGGCGGCCTCCCGTCCGCCCGTTACCTGGGCATCGTGGCCGACGCCGCGGAAGCGGCCGGCGCCCCGGCCGACTACGTGCGCAGCCTGCGCAGCCGGCCGTGCGCGTCACTGGGTAGCTAACACACTGGGGTGGCTAACACCGGGGTAGCTGGCACTGCGCGGCTGACTCAGCCGCCGAGGAACCCGGTGATCGCGCCGCGCAGCGACCGGCTGTCGAGGCCGTGCGCGGCCTGGTGTTCCGCCGGGGTGCCGTAACGGCGCAGCTCGGCCCGGCCGACGCCGAGCCCGAGGACCCGGTGCGGGATGTCCCGGAGCGCGTCCGACACGGCGGGCACCGAGGTGCCCGCCAGGTACGGCTCGACCAGCACTACGGCCGGGGTACGCAGCGTGTCGCGCAGCGTCGCCGCGTCCAGCGGCCGGATGGTCGCCGCGTACAGCACGGTCACGTCGAGGCCCAGGGTGGCGTCGAGCACCGCGTCGGCCAGTGGCCCGACCACCAGCACGGTGCCCTGGCGGCCGGTGCGCAGCACCGTCAGCCGCCCCGGCGCGGTGGCCAGCGGCACCGTGTTGGCCGCCGTGGACAACCGCAGGTACACGAGATCCTGGCCGGTGGCCGCCGCCCGCAACTGGCGTTCGGCCTCATCGGGGTGTCCTGGGACGTGCACCGTCCAGCCGGGCAGCGTGCCGAGCAGGGCCACGTCGCCGGGCGACTGATGGGTCCGGCCGTTGTCCGCGAAGTCGTACGAGGCGCCCGCGCTGACCAGCACCGCCCCGGCGCCCTGGTGGTTCAGGTCCAGCTTGATCTGCTCGAACGGCCGCTCGACCAGGAAGCTGGCGAACGTGTGCGCGACCGGGCGCAGGCCGGCCAGCGCCAGCCCGCCGGTCACGCTGATCAGCAACTGCTCCCGGATGCCCAGGTTGATCACCCGGTCCGGGTAGCGCTTGCGGGCCGGCTCGAAGCTGTCCGCGGTGATGTCGGCCAGCACCACGGCCAGCCGCGGATGCTCGGCCAGCAGGCTACTGGCCACCGCGGAAAAGCGCTCACGCATGGTCTCCATCGCGGGCCTCCCTACCGGTGCTTTGGCTCGACGGCCGCGACCACCAGGTGCGGGCGGCCCGGATGCGGCGCGGTCAGCGCGGCCGTCAGGGCGGCGTGGTTCCGCCCATCGGCGCGGATCACCGACCAGCCCTCGATGGCGAACCGGGCCTCGATCCCGCCCGGCCAGCCGTACGTGGCCGAGGCGTTGTCCACCACGACCGCGTGCAGCCCGTCCAGCCCGGCCCGGCCGGCGAACGCGATCGCCTCGTGGTTCGAGCCCTCGTCCAGCTCACCGTCGCCGGCCAGCACGAACACCCGGGGGCTGGTCCCGTCGGGCCGGGTCAGGCGCAGCGCGCGCAGGCCCAGGGCCATGCCCACGGCCAGCGGCAGCCCGTGCCCGAGCGAGCCGCTGGAGATCTCCGCGCCCGGCACCAGCAGGTGGTCCGGATGCAGGCCGAGCGCCGAGCCGAACGAGCCGAAGCCGGGCAGCACAGCCGGGTCCAGGAAGCCCTTGGCCGCGAGCACCGCGTAATAGGCCATCGGCCCGTGCCCCTTGGACAGCAGGAACCGGTCCCTGGTGTCGTCGGCCGCGGTCTCCGGGGTGACCCGGAGCACCCGGTCGTAGAGCACCCAGAGCACGTCCAGGGTGGAGGTGGCGGCCTGGTCGTGCTTGGCGTCCCCGGTCATCAGGGACATCAGCCCAGGCAGGTCCGTAGTCGAGGTCATGCGCTCCATGCTCTGACTTGAAGTGCGCTTCAAGTCAAGCCGGCTCAGAGCACGGCGACGGCGACCAGGGCCAGCAGCGGGACGACGATGGCGGCCACCTGCCACCAGGCCCAGCGCGCCCGCGCCCGCTGATCGTGGGCGGCGGCCGCCTGCGGCGGGGCGGCCTGGTCCGGCGCCGCGGCCGCGGCCTGGTCCGGCGCCGCGGCGGCGGCCTGCTGGTGCGCGGCCTCGACCCGCTCGTTGAGCTGCCTGGTGATGAACTCGGCGGCCGACCCTTGCCGGGCCGCGGTGGCCGCGTCGGGTGGCCGCGCGTACCCGAACGTCGCCCCCGGCGCGGCACGCGGCGCGACGCGGGCCACGGTCCGGGCATTGCGCCGGGCGCGCAACTCGGCCCGGGTCCGGGACGCCGCCGAGGACTGCACGGCCCAGCTGTGCACGATCCGCTCCCGGGACTCCCCCGGCGACCCGGTGTGATGCACCTGGACCGTCTGGACCAGGTCCACCCTGGTCACCACGGCCCAGGGCAGGATGTGCCAGCGCAATGGGTTCTGCACCGTGATGCCGTCGGCGTCGGTCACGATCCGGGGCTGCCAGGCGCACGCGTACGTGCACCCGGTGATCGTGAGGACGACCAGCGCGGTGACCGCCCCGGCATGATTGTGGCCGCGCAGCGCCACCGAGCCCAGGATGAGCACCGCGACGATCAGCCAGGCCCACCACAGCACCACGGACCCCGGGGTCCGGAAGACCTGCCGGCCGCTGCCCGTGCCCTGGTCACCCGCGCTCAGGTCACCCGTGCCCTGGTCAGACACTTCCGCCGCGCTCCATCCCGCCACGTCCGGTGAGCGCCGGACGGCGCTCATGCCAGCCCACTGTAAGGCAGCGCGGACCCGCGCTGATCCCGGGCTGAGCCGCCCGCACTACCCTGCTGTCCGAGGAACCTCGGCGAGTGGGAGGAGAGGCCACATCGAGCGCGCGGTAGCAAAGACCATTCCCCGGGCGGATGTGCCCGGCGGGGCTGCTCAATAGCTTTGCCGCATGACCACCGTCATCTGGTCTATCCCTAGCGCCGGGCCAGTCACGGCCCGGCGGCGGCCTGCTGGGCCGCCGCTGGCCCGGCCCGCCCGGCCGCCCTGGAGTGTGAGCGCGGCATGCTACGCGGTCTTCGCCGGGTACGCGGCCACGGTCGCGCTGTTCAGCGGCCCGGGCCAGGACCGGAGCTGGGGCGTCTGGGCGGCGGCCGGCTACGCCGCCGCCGTGTTGCTCAGCCGGCGACGCGGCGCGGGCCGGGCGGCCGCGCTGCTGGCCAGCGCGGCGGGCGCGGTGGCCGGGCCGGTGATCTGGCTGGCCTGGCGGGCCCCGCCCACCCCCGACGTCCGGGTGGTGGCCCGGTCCGCGGCCCTGCTGCTGCAGCACGGGACGCCGTACCTGGCGGTCGGGCACCTGGCCACTGCGATCGCCTACGACCCGTACCTGCCGGCCATGACCGTGTTCGGGCTGCCCGGGGCGTTCGACCTGGAGGGGGTGGCCGGTGACCCGAGGGTCTGGCTGTGCGCGGCCACCTGCCTGCTGTTCGTGCTGGCCTTCCGGGTGGCCGGCCGCCCCGACGCGGCGCACTGGGGGGTGTTCATGGTGGCCTCGCCGGTGGTGGCGTTCCCGCTCGCGGTCGGGGTCACCGATCCGCCGGTGCTCGCGCTCATCTGCCTGACGCTGGCCCTGCTCAGCCGGCCGCCGGGCAGCTGGGCAGCACCCGGGCCGACGGCGGGCGGGTGGCTGGTGTGGCCGGCCGCGCTCGCGCTCGGGGTGGCCGGTGCCATGAAGGCCACGGCGTGGCCCGCGCTCCCGGTGATCGCGGCCATGCTCGCGGTGCGGGACGATGCGCGCACCGCCCTCCGGTTCGCCGTCGCGACCGTGGCGACCGCGCTCGGGCTGATTGTCATGCTGGCCCCCGCCGCGGTGGCGCATCCGGCCGCCCTGGTGCAGAACACGGTGCTCTTCCCGCTGGGGCTGACCCACGTCAAGACCCCGGCGGCCAGCCCGCTGCCCGGTCACCTGCTGGCCACGCTCGGCCCGGCGGGCCTGCTGGCCGCGATCACGCTGCTCATCGCGGCCGGGCTGGCCGTGGCGGCCTCGCTGCTCATCCGGCCGCCCCCCGACCCGCCGGCTGTGGCCCGGCGGCTGGCCCTCGCGCTGATCCTGCTGTTCACGCTGTCCCCGGCCACCCGGTTCGGCTATTTCACCTACCCGATCGGGTTGCTCGGCTGGCTGGCCATCGTGGCGGCCGGCCAGCCCCGGCCGGCCACGGATTTTAGCTGCAATTTGCTGGCCACGGTCCGCGACGACGCCTGAGCAGAAATGGTGCCGGACATTTCCGCCTGGATGTCTTCGGCGGCCGAAGTCCGGCACCTCAAGCCAGATCTCGGGCGTATCTCGGAAATCGGGACACGCGGGATTATGACCCGGCTCAGCTGGTCTGGGACAGCCCGACCGTCTCCGGCAGCGCCCCGTTGCCCAGCGCGATCAGCGCGGCGGTGGCCAGCACCTTCACCCCGACCGCGAGCGCCTTCTCGTCGATGTCGAAGTTGGCCTGGTGGATGTCCAGATCGGTCGGCGTCCCGATGCCCCGGGTGCCGAGCCGGGCCAATGCGCCCGGAATCGACTCGAAGTACCAGGCGACGTCCTCGCCGCCCAGGCTCTGCTGCGCCTCGGTGGCAGCGTCCGGCCCGATCGCCTCGTCCACCGCTTCCTGCAGGATGTCGACGCAGCCCGCGTCGTTGACCGCGGGCGGAACGCCGCGGATGTACTCGAGTTCCGCCACCACCCCGTAGGCGTTCGCGACCGAGTTCAGCAGCGCCTTCAGCAGGTCCGGCGCCTGGTGCCAGGCGTCCTCGTCCAGGCAGCGAACGGTGCCGGCGGCCATGCCGACCTCCGGGATGGCGTTGAGCGCCGAGCCAGCGCTCATCTGGCCCCAGACCAGGCTCAAGCTGGACCGGGGGTCGATCCGCCGGGACAGCGCCGCGGGCAGCTCGGTCACGATCTTCCCCAGCGCATAGACCAGGTCGGCGGTCAGGTGCGGGCGGGCGGTGTGCCCGCCAGGGCCGGACAGCCGGACTATGATCTTGTCGCACGCGCCGGTTATCGGCCCCCGCCGCAGGCCCACCGTGCCCACTTCGAAGCGCGGGTCGCAGTGCAGCGCGAAGAGGCGCTCCACGTCGTTGATCGCGCCGTCCCGCATGGCCACCAGGGCGCCTTCGACGACTTCTTCGGCGGGCTGGAAGAGCAGCCGCACCCGGCCGGGCAGCAGCCCGCGCGCGGCCTGCTCGGCCAGGAATATCCCGGCGCCGAGCAGGATGGTGGTGTGCGCGTCATGCCCGCAGGCGTGGCACAGCCCGGGCACCCGGGAGCAGTAGGGCACGTTCTTCTCGTCCATCAGCGCCAGCGCATCGATGTCCGCGCGCAACGCCACCGCCGGGACGCTGGGGTCGCCAATGTCGGCCCACAGCCCGGTGCCGGAGGACAGTATCCGCGGCTCCAGGCCGACCGACCTGAGCCGGTCCACGATCTTGGCCGTGGTGCGGACTTCGCCGTGCGCCAGCTCAGGATGCATGTGCAGGTCGCGGCGGAACTCGATGAGTTCGGCTTCGTGGGCAGCCAGGAAGGCGGCCAGGTCCCGCCGGAGCTCATTGTGCGACATGCGATGTCTCCTCTGGGCCGACGAACCTGTCCTCGGCGAACTCCGTTACCAGCGCATCCACCACATGCGTCAATCGTCCACCGGCCGCCATGACCGCACGCTGCCGCTCGTAGGAGGCTCCCCGCTCGAGCACCTCGTTGACCACCTGCAACTCAGACGCGCACCCTAGTCGCTCAGCCACTGGCTGCAGCATACGAAACAGCTCGTACAACTCGTCGCGCAATGGGGCGGTAGCCCCGGCCGCGTTCGTGATGACGATCGCGTCGAGGCCGTACCTCGTCGCCCGCCACTTGTTGTCCCGGACGATCCACGATGGCTGGCTGGGCAGCCGGTATCCGCGGTCGAGCTGGGTGTCGAAGAGCTGCACCAGGCTCTGCGACAGCGCCGCGACCATCCCCACCTCGTGCAGGGTGGGCGCCCCGTCGAACATCCTGATCTCGACCGTGCCGAAGTCAGGATGTGGCCGCACGTCCCACCACACTTCCTTGATGCTCCGGATCGTTCCGGCCCGCAGCAGCGTGTCCATGTACTCCTCGAACTCACTCCAGTCCGCAAGCAAGTGCGGCGGTCCTGCGGTCGGCAGCCCACCGAAGATGATCGCCCTGCTCGAGGCGAGCCCAGTGTCGTGCCCACCCCAGAACGGGCTCGACGCGGTCAGCGCCAGGAAATGCGGCAGATAAGCGGCGAGAGCGTTGACGATCGGAATCGCCTTGCTGCCGTCCCGTAGCCCCACGTGGACATGCACACCAAAAGTCTGAATCCTGCGGGCAAGCCACTGCATCTGCTCGACGAGTTCCGCATAGCGCTGAATGGGCGCCATCTTTGCATCCCGCCAATCGCTGACGGGATGTGTTCCGGCGCAGGCCAGCATCGTACCGCGCATATCCGTGATCCGCTGGAGTTGCGCAATTGTCGTGGCCAGGTCGGCTAAGGCCTCGGACACCGTGCTGCACACCCCGGTGACCACCTCCACGGTGGATTGCATCAGCTCATCGTGGATCTTCGGCCTGGCTCCGGCCGTGCCCCGGCCGCGCAGCGCGGTGATCACCTCCCGCGCGTCCTGGCGCAGCAGCTTGCTGGCCGCATCGATGAGCTGGAGTTCCCACTCCACGCCGAGGGTTGTGCCCTGGGAGGGATTCCACCAGATGGCCACGGCTGACCTCCTTTGTCACCGGCCCGCCCCGGCTCGCCTCCCCAGCGAGCCAGCGGCCGGACCGGACGGCCTTAGGTAACCGGGAGTAGCGGCGTCATGCGGTACCGGGCGCAGCAGCCGCGCCAGGCCCGGCCGAACCGCTCGTCGGCCGTGGGTCAGGGCAGGTCAGGAGGGTGATAGATGCCCCAGACGTCGCGCAGCGCGTCGCATACCTCGCCGACCGTGGCCCGGCTGCGCAGCGCCTCCCGGATCGGCACCAGCACGTTCTCGCCCCCGGCGGCGGCCTTCTTCACCTCATCGACGCGGCGGCGGAACTCATCGGCGTCCCGGTCCGCGCGCAGCCGGGCCAGGCGGCGGGCCTGCTGCTGCTCGATGGCGGGATCGACCCGGAGCGGCTCATACGGCTCCTCGCTGGCCACGGTGAACTTGTTCACCCCGACCACCACCCGCTCGCCCGCGTCGATCTCCCGCGTCACCTGGTAGGCGGACCGCTCGATCTCGGCCTTCTGGAAGCCCTGCTCGATGGCGGCCACGGCGCCACCCAGCTCGTCCACCCTGGTGATCAGCTGCCCGGCCGCATCGGCCACGTCGTCGGTCATCGACTCCACCGCGTAGGAGCCGGCGAACGGGTCCACCGTGGCGGTGAGATCGGTCTCGTACGCGAGCACCTGCTGGGTGCGCAGCGCGAGCCGGGCCGCCTTCTGGCTGGGCAGCGCGATCGCCTCGTCGTAGGCGTTGGTGTGCAGCGACTGGGTGCCGCCGAGCACCGCGGCCAGCGCCTGGATGGTGACCCGGGCCAGGTTCACCTCCGGCTGCTGCGCGGTCAGCTGGACCCCCGCCGTCTGGGTGTGGAAGCGCAGCATCTGCGACCGGGGATCCGCCGCGCCGAACTCGTCCCGCATGATCCGGGCCCACAGCCGCCGGGCCGCGCGGAACTTGGCCACCTCCTCGAGCAGCGTGGTCCGGGCCACGAAGAAGAACGACAGCCGCGGCCCGAACTCGTCCACGGCCAGCCCGGAACGCAGCGCGGCGCGCACGTACTCCTTCGCGTTGGCCAGCGTGAACGCGATCTCCTGGACTGGCGTCGCGCCCGCCTCGGCCATGTGGTACCCGGAGATCGAGATGGTGTTCCAGCGCGGGATCTCGGCCCGGCAGTAGGCGAACGTGTCGGCGACCAGGCGCAGCGACGGGGCGGGCGGGTAGATGTAGGTGCCGCGGGCGATGTACTCCTTGAGGATGTCGTTCTGGATGGTGCCGGTCAGCGCGGCCGGCCGTACGCCCTGCTCCTCGGCGACCAGCTGGTAGAGCAGCAGCAGCAGCGCGGCCGGGGCGTTGATGGTCATCGAGGTGGACACGGTGTCCAGCGGGATGCCGCGGAACAGCGTCCGCATGTCGTCGATGGAGTCGATGGCCACGCCGACCTTGCCGACCTCGCCGTTGGCCAGCGGCGCGTCCGAGTCGTAGCCCATCTGGGTCGGCAGGTCGAACGCCACCGACAGCCCGGTGGTGCCCGCCTCGATCAGCTCGTGGTAGCGCCGGTTCGAGTCCTCGGCGGTGGCGAATCCGGCATATTGCCGCATGGTCCATGGCCGCTTGGTGTACATCCCTGGGTACACTCCGCGAGTGAACGGGTACGCCCCAGGTTGACCAAGTTTGTCCGCCGGGTCGAAGCCTGCCGGCTGACCAGGCCCATACACGGGCTCGACTGGCAGCCCGGACTCCGACTCACGTCCCATGAGCCAAGGTTAAAGGGCGGCTACCGGTGAGTCACAAGCCAGCCTCGTCAGCGCGCTCCCGGCCAGCCACCCCCTAACGGGGGCTACTACGCAGCGTCACAATCCTATCATGATTAACTACTCAGCGTGAGCACTTTGATGAAGGTGATACGGGGCACCCGGGGCGGCCGGACTGCCCTGCTAGCCGTTTCGGCGGCGATCCTCACCGTGGCCGCCGCCACCGCCACGCCGGCCCTGGCCCAGACGCCCACGGCGCAGCCCCAGACGCCCACGGGGCAGGCCCAGACGCCCGCGGCGCAGGGCGGGGCGCAGCTCGGCGGGCACGGCATCGTGGTCAACTACCCGGCGCACGGGGCCCGGAAGCTGCCTTCGGTGCCCGCGGACGCCTACGTGGTCGCCGACGCGACCACCGGCCAGGTGCTGGCGGCCAAGGACCCGCACGGCCACCTGCTCCCCGCCAGCACGCTGAAGATCCTCACCACGGACACGCTGATGCCGGTGCTGAACCCGCACCAGTCCGTGGTCACCTCGCACCAGGCGGCCGTCGTGGAGCCGAGCAAGGTCGGCCTGGTCCAGGGCCGCCACTACCAGGTGCACGACCTGTTCAAGGCGCTGCTGCTGATCTCGGCCAACGACGCGGCCGTCGCGCTGGCCCAGGCCACCGGGTCCTACGACAAGGGCGTGGCCATGATGAACGCCGAAGCGCACCATTTGCGGGCCGATGACACCGTGGCCAGGTCCCCGAACGGGCTGCCCGCCAAGGGCCAGCACACGTCCGCCTACGACCTGGCCCTGTTCGCCCGGCAGGCGCTCACCATGCCGGGGTTCCTGAAGATCGAGGGGATGCGGGTCGCCGCGTTCCCGCTGCACGCGCGGCACTCGGTGAAGCTGTGGAACCAGAACCTCATGCTGGGCAGCTACCCGGGTGACATCGGCGGCAAGATCGGCTGGACCACCGCGTCGGAAGCGACGTTCATCGGCTGGGCCCGGCGCGGCGGCCACACGCTGATCGTGACGATCATGCACTGCGTGCCGCTGACCGAGATGACCTACGCGGCCAAGCTGCTGACCTGGGGCTTCGCCATGGACGGCCAGATCAAGCCGGTCGGCACCCTCGTCCGGCCGCTGCCCGGGCCGGTCAGCCCGCCCGCCCCGGCCCACTCGGCCACGTCCCAGGCCACCGCCCCCGGCACCGCCGCCGCCGCACCACCCGGCATCGCCCCTGGCACGGCACGGGCCGCGACCGCGGACCACCGGGTGGCGAAGCTGGCCAAGGCGTCCGGCTTCCCGGCCATTCCCGTCGCGGCCAGCGCCGGCCTGCTCGTCGCCGCGCTGGTGGCCTGCGGGATCGTGCTGACGGTTAGGGTCAGGCGTCAGCGGCGGGGAGGAAGCCCACCCGGTCCATGACCGTGGTCATCGTCGCCGTCGCCACCGGCCGGGCCCGGGCCGCCCCGTGGGCCAGCAGCCGGTCCAGCCCGGCCTCGTCCGCCAGCAGCTTCTCGGTCCGTTCCCGGATCGGCGCCAGCGCGCCCACCACGACTTCGGCCAGGTCCTTCTTGAACTGGCCGTAGCCCGCGCCCGCGTACCTGGCTTCCAGCTCGGCAATGTCGGCGCCGGACAGCGCCGCGTAGATGCGCAGCAGGTTGGTCACCCCGGGCTTGGCCGCGTCGTCCGCGCGGATGCTGCCTTCGGTATCGGTCACCGCCCGGGCGATCTTCCGCCGGATCGCGCCCGGCTCGTCCAGCACGTCGATGATGCCGGCCACCGACGAGGACGACTTGCTCATCTTGGCCGTCGGCTCCTGCAGGTCGGTGATCTTCGCCACCTCGCGCATGATGTACGCCGCGGGCACGGTGAACGTCTCGCCGTACCGGTGGTTGAACCGGATCGCCAGGTCCCGGCTCAGCTCCAGGTGCTGCCGCTGGTCCTCGCCCACCGGCACGTGATCGGTCTGGTAGAGCAGGATGTCCGCCGCCTGCAGCACCGGGTAGCTGAACAGGCCCAGGCTGGCCTGCTGCGCACCGCCCTTGGCCGTCTTGTCCTTGAACTGGGTCATCCGGTTCAGCTCGCCGAACCCGGCCTGGCAGCCGAGCACCCAGGCCAGCTCGGTGTGCTGCGCGACGTGGCTCTGCACGAACACCACGCACCGTTCCGGGTCCAGCCCGGCCGCGAACAGCTGGGCCGCGGCCACCCGGGTCCGCTGGCGCAGCTGCGCCGGGTCCTGCGGCACGGTGATCGCGTGCAGGTCCACCACGCAGTAGAACGCGTCGTGGGTGTCCTGCAGGGCCACCCACTGGCGCACCGCGCCCAGGTAGTTGCCGAGGTGGAAGGAGTCGGCGGTCGGCTGGATGCCGGAGAACGCACGTGGCCTGGACGACATAGGGGTGAGTCTATTAGCTGATGACGGGCACGATCTCCGGCGCGTCCAGCAGCAAGGCGTCCGCGGCCTGGTCGGTGGGGGCCTCCTGGGACGCCCGCTCGGCCTCGATGGTCGCCTCGTAGTGGCCGATCTCCCGGGCCACCTGGCGGGCATCCCAGCGCAGCGGCTTGGCCATCAGGTCGGCCGCCTCGGCCGCCGCGGACAGGCCGCGATCCCAGGTCTCGATCGAGATGTGCGTCCGGCGGGCCAGCACGTCGTCCAGGTGCCGGGCGCCCTCGTGCGAGGCCGCGTAGCCGATCTCGGCGCGCAGGTAGTCCTCGGCCCCGGCCAGCGGCCGGCCCAGGCCCGGCTCGGCCGCGACCATGTCCAGGACTTCGGTGGCCAGCGAGCCGTACCGGCCGAGCAGGTGCTCGATCCGGGCCACGTGCAGCCCGGACGAGCTGGCCAGCCGGTGCCGGGCGTTCCACAGCGGCAGGTAGCCGTCCGCCCCGGCCAGCGGCACCTCGTGGCTGCAGGACGGCGGGACCCGCCAGTCCAGCCCGTGCGCGACCGCGTCCACCGCGTCCCGGGCCATCAGCCGGTAGGTGGTGTACTTGCCGCCCGCGATCATGACCAGCCCGGGCACCGGGTGCGCCACCACGTGCTCCCGGGACAGCCGGGACGTCATGTCCGACTCGCCGGCCAGCAGCGGGCGCAGCCCGGCGTACACCCCGGCCACGTCCTCCCGGGTCAGCGGGACGGCCAGCACCCGGTTGACCTGGGCCAGCACGTAGTCGATGTCGGCCCGGCTGGCCGCCGGGTGGGCTTTGTCCAGGGTCCACTCGGTGTCCGTGGTGCCCACGATCCAGTGCCGGCCCCACGGGATGATGAACAGCACGCTGGACGCGGTGCGCATGACGATGCCGGTGCGGGACTGGATGCGGTCCCGGGGCACCACCAGGTGCACGCCCTTGGACGCCCGGATGTTGATCACCCCGCGGCCGCCCACCATGGCCTGGATGTCGTCGGTCCACACCCCGGTCGCGTTGACCACCTGCTCCGCCCGGATCTGCAGCGGCTGGCCGGTTTCCAGGTCCACCGCGTGTACCCCGGTGACCCGCTCGCCTTCCCGGAGGAACCCGGTGACCTGGGTCCGGGACGCGATCCGCGCCCCGTAGCTGGCCGCGGTGCGGATCAGGTTCACCACGTACCGGGCGTCGTCCACCTGGGCGTCCCAGTACTGCAGCGCGCCGGTGACCCCGGTCCGCTTCAGCGCGGGCGCCAGCTTCAGCGCACCCCGCCGGGTCAGCTGCTGGTGGCCGGGCAGCCCACGCGGCTGGCCCACGGAGAACCCCAGCGCGTCGTAGGCGGTGATCCCGGCGCCGACGTAGGCCCGCTCCCAGACGTGATGGGTGAGCGGGAACAGGAACGGCACCGGCCGGACCAGGTGCGGCGCGATCCGCTGCAGCAGCAGCGCGCGCTCGGTGAGCGCCTCGCGGACCAGGCTGACGTTGAGTTGCTCGAGGTAGCGCAGCCCGCCGTGGATCAGCTTGCTGGACCGGGACGAGGTGCCCGAGGCGAAGTCACGCGCCTCGACCAGCCCGACCGACAGGCCGCGGGTGACCGCGTCCAGGGCCACCCCGGCGCCGACCACGCCGCCGCCCACGACAAGGACCTGCAGCTCGTCCGCGCCGAGCGCGGCGAGCGCCGCGGATCGCCCGTCAGGATCCAGTCGCGCTGTCTCGTCCCTCCCTGCAACCACCGGTCCGGGCCTCACCCGACGAACGCTAGCATCCGGCCTCTCAGCGGCGCGCCGGGGCGTTCGGTGTGACCGCCACCTCGACCCGCTGGAACTCTTTGAGGTCGGAATACCCCGAGGTGGCCATCGTCCGGCGGAGCGCGCCCATCAGGTTCAGCGAGCCGTCGGACAGCATCGACGGGCCGTGCAGGATCTGCTCCAGGGTGCCCACGGTGCCGACCTCAACCCGGGCGCCCCGGGGCAGGTCCGGGTGGTGCGACTCGCTGCCCCAGTGGTAGCCGCGGCCCGGCGCCTCGGCCGCCCGGGCGAACGGCGAGCCCACCATGACCGCGTCCGAGCCGCAGGCCAGCGCCTTGGCGATGTCGCCGCTGCGGGTCATCCCGCCGTCGGCGATCACGTGCACGTACCGGCCGCCCGATTCGTCCAGGTACTCCCGGCGGGCCGCGGCCACGTCCGCGATCGCGGTGGCCATCGGCACGGTCACGCCGAGCACGGCCGCCGTGGTGTGCCCGGACCCGCCGCCGAACCCGACCAGCACGCCCGCCGCCCCGGTGCGCATCAGGTGCAGCGCCGCGGTGTAGGTGGCGCAGCCACCGACGATCACCGGCACGTCCAGCTCGTAGATGAACTGTTTCAGGTTGAGCGGTTCGGCCTGGCCGGACACGTGCTCGGCGGACACCGTCGTGCCGCGGATCACGAAGATGTCCGCGCCCGCGTCGATGACTGCCTTGTAGTACCGGACGGTCCGCTGCGGGGACAGCCGGGCCGCGGTGGTCACCCCGGTCGAGCGGATCTCCTCGATGCGCTGGCCGATCAGCTCTTCCTTGATCGGCTCGGTGTAGATCTCCTGCAGCCGCCGGGTCGCCGCCGCCTGGGGCAGTTCCGCGATCTCGGCCAGGATCGGCTCCGGGTCCGGGAACCGGGTCCACAGCCCCTCCAGGTCCAGCACGGCCAGCCCGCCGAGCCGGCCCAGCTGGGCGGCGAAGGCCGGCGACACCACGCTGTCCATCGGGGAGGCGACCAGCGGCATTTCGAACCGGTACGCGTCGATCTGCCAGGCCACCGAGACCTCTTCCGGGTCCCTGGTCCGGCGCGACGGCACGATGCCGATCTCATCCAGCGGGTAGGCCCGGCGGCCGGTCTTGCCCCGGCCAATCTCAACCGTCGTCATAGTGCGCTCCAGCCCGCGGCAAGGGCGTTAGGCATGGTTAGGGGGGTGAGGGGCACTAGCGCCCCCGGCGCGCGTAGTTGGGGGCCTCAGCCGTCATCTCGACGTCGTGCGGGTGGCTCTCCGCCAGGCCCGCGGCGGTGATCTGGGTGAACCGGGCCTGCTGCAGGTCCGCCATGGTGCGCGCGCCGCAGTAGCCCATGGCCGCGCGGAGCCCGCCGACCAGCTGGTTGGCCACCGCGGCCAGCGGGCCGCGGTACGGTACCTGGCCTTCCACGCCCTCCGGCACCAGCTTGTCCTCGCGCAGCACGTCGTCCTGGAAATACCGGTCCTTGGAGTAGGACCGGCCGCGCTCCGGGTTGCGCATCGCGCCCAGCGAGCCCATCCCCCGGTACAGCTTGTACTGCTTGCCGTGGATGAAGACCATCTCGCCCGGCCCCTCCTCGCAGCCGGCCAGCAGACTGCCCAGCATGACCGTGTCCGCCCCGGCGGCGATGGCCTTGGCGATATCCCCGGAGTGCTGCAGCCCGCCGTCCCCGATCACCGGAACGCCGGCCTGGTGCGCCGCCTGCGACGCCTCGTAGATGGCGGTGACCTGCGGAACCCCGACCCCGGCCACCACCCGGGTGGTGCAGATAGAACCCGGCCCGACGCCCACCTTGACCCCGTCCGCCCCGGCGTCGATGAGCGCCTGGGCGCCTTCCCGGCTGGCGATGTTCCCGCCGATGATCTCGATGTGGAGGTTGGCCTTGAGCTGGCCGATCATGTCCAGCACGGCCTGCGAGTGGCCGTGCGCGGTGTCCACCACCAGGAAGTCGGCCCCGGCCTCGGCCAGCGCCTGGGCCCGGCCCTTGGCGTCCTCGCCCACGCCGACGGCGGCCCCGACCACGAGCCGCCCCGCGCTGTCCTTGGTGGCGTGGGGGAACTTCTCGCTCTTGGTGAAGTCCTTGACCGTGATCAGCCCGCGCAGCCGGCCGCCGTCGTCGATCAGCGGCAGTTTCTCCACCTTGTGCTCGCGGAGCAGGGCCAGCGCGTCGTCCCTGGTCACCCCGACCGGCGCAGTGATCAGCGGCATCGGGGTCATCACGTCCGCCACCCGGCGGCTGTGGTCGGTGACGAACCGGATGTCCCGGTTGGTCGCGATGCCCACCAGTACGCCGTCCGGGCTGGTCACCGGGACCCCGGAGATGCGGTACCGGGCGCACAGGTGCTCGACGTCGGCCACCGTGGCGTCCGGGCCGCAGGTCACCGGGTTGGTGATCATGCCCGCCTCGGACCGTTTCACGGTGTCCACCTGCTGCGCCTGCTCGTCCACCGAGAGGTTGCGGTGCAGCACGCCCACCCCGCCGATGCGGGCCATCGCGATGGCCATCCGGGCCTCGGTCACCGTGTCCATGGCCGAGGAGACCAGCGGCACGTTCAGCGTGATCCGGCGGGTCAGCCGGGCCGTGGTGTCCGCCTCGCTGGGCATCACCACCGAATGCGCCGGCAGCAGCAGGACATCGTCGAAGGTCAGGGCCGGCGGGGCGAACTTAGCGACGTCGCTCATGACACCTTCCGGAGGGCTGGCTGCGGGATCCCCCCAGTGTAGAGGCCCCCCGCGGTCCGGCAGGTCAGCCGTCGCGGGCCGGTCAGCGCGGCCGGCGCGGGCCGGTCAGCGCAGGCGTCGCGGGCCGGTCAGCGCAGGCGTCGCGGGCCGGTCAGTGCAGCCGTCGCGGGCCGGTCAGCGCAGCCGTCGCGGGCCGGTCAGCGCAGCCGTCGCGGGCGGGCCGGGCGAGCCGCCCAGCCGCGGTCCAGCCGCCGTCCCCGGCCGCCGGCCCGACGGGTCAGCCGGGCCAGCATGCTGGCCGCCACCAGGCTGGTAGTGCCGGCCAGCCCCGCGACCACGACGCCGGCCACCGCGGCCCGCAGCCAGGCGGCCAGCCCCCGCGACGGCGCCCGCCGGCGAGCCCAAACCCCCGCATCCTGCCTAACGCCCGTGCCTGGCGCGTCCACGTCCGCGGCCAGCGCGGTAAGCAGGGCCAGGGCAGGATCGTCGAGTAGACCCGGCGGCGCGGCGGCGCGCTGGGCGAGCAGGTCGATGGCCGTCTCGGCCCGCCGGATCTCACCGAGATCGGCGGCCACCGTCCCCGGGGCGGCCTCGCCCGCCCGGCGGCGGGTGAACTCCAGGCCGGGTGTCATGCCGGGCGCGCCGGGCCCGCGGCCCGTGATCACGCAATCGACTCCGCGACCGCGAGCGCCCGGAGCCGGGCTAGCGCCCGGTGCTGGGCCACCCTCACCGCTCCTGCTGACATGCCCAGTACGTTACCCGTTTCCTCGGCTGACAGTCCGGTTACGACGCGTAGTATTAGCAGCTCACGCAAGTGTTCCGGGAGCTGGGCGAGGAGCGCTCTGGCCCGTTCCGCCTCAATGTAGGCCACCACGGTCTCTTCCGGGCCGGGCCGTTCGTCCGCCTCGTCGGGCAGGTCCTCGAACGGCACCGCCAGCCGGGACGCGTTCCGCGCCGCGTCCGCCACCTTGTGCGAGGCGATGCCGAACACGAACGACGCGAACGGCCTGCCCATGTCCCGGTAGCGCGGCAGTGCGGACAGCACGGCCAGGCAGACGTCCTGCGCGACGTCGTCGGCCACGTAATAGTGACCGGTGATCCGGCCCAGCCGGGCCCGGCAGTACCGGACCACCATCGGGCGGATGTGCTCCAGCAGGGCCGCTACCGCCGCTGGGTGCCCGCGTACCGCGAGGCTGGTCAGGTCCCCGAAGCTGGCCGCCTGGGCGTCCACGAGGCCGCCGGTGGCGTACTCGTGGCTGCTCCCGGCGCCAGCTGTTCCCTCGATCGTTCCCTCGGCGGCCAGCGCGCTGCCGGGCGGCCCGGCCCGCCACTGGTCACCTGTGGCTGACCGTCCCCCCCGGGAGTCGCCCGCCACGGCCTGGATGATGCATCCGTCGCCCACAAAAGCATGATGCCCAGGAAAGCAGGGGGTGCTCTCCTCAAAGATGGCAACGGAAAGGTCACATTGATGTTCCGCGTGGTCACGTTCCGAACATGAAATCACTACCAGTAGTCAATTAGCTACTGAGCGTAATTATATTCCTTCGTGACGTCCCTTTCGGGGCTTAGATAGCGAACCAGCACGCCATCTCCGGTGCAAGCGCTGCACGCCGGATATGTCGCGCCGCAGCCTCCCGGGGCACGGCAGGCCGTTCCGCGGGCCGTCACGGGCCGGTCCCTGGGACGCCGCAGGCCGTTCCCTGGGACGCCGCAGGCCCCTCCCCGGAGTCCCGGGAAGGGGCCTGCCTGGCCGCTCGGCTGCGGTTACCGCAGTGCGGTTACCTCAGTGCGGTTTACCTCAGTGCGTGTGACCGTGCGAGTGCCCGTGGCCGCCCGCGGCCGCCTCGGTCTCCTCCTCCGGCCGCTCCACCACCAGTGCCTCGGTGGTGAGGAGCATGGCCGCGATGGACGCGGCGTTCAGCACCGCGGAGCGGGTCACCTTGACCGGGTCGATGACGCCCTGGGCGACCAGGTCGCCGTACTCGCCGGTGGCCGCGTTGAAGCCCTGGCCGAAGCCGAGCTCCGCCACCTTGGCGGTGACCACCGAACCCTCCTCGCCGGCGTTCTCGGCGATCCAGCGGGCCGGCGAGAACAGCGCGCTGCGCACCACGCCGACCCCGGTCGCCTCGTCACCGGTCTTGCCGAGGTCATCCAGCGCGGTCGCGATGTGCACCAGAGCGCTGCCGCCGCCGGGGATGATGCCTTCCTCGATCGCGGCCCGGGTGGCCGAGATGGCGTCCTCCAGGCGGTGCTTCTTCTCCTTCAGCTCCACCTCGGTCGCCGCGCCGACCCGGAGCACGCTGACCCCGCCGGACAGCTTGGCCACCCGCTCCTGCAGCTTCTCCCGGTCCCAGTCGGAGTCGGTCTCCTCGATCTCGGCGCGGAGCTGGCGGACCCGGTCCTGGATGCCGGTGCTTTCGCCGGCCCGTCCACGATCGTGGTGTTGTCCTTGGTCACCACCACCCGGCGCGCCGTGCCCAGCGTGTCCAGCCCGACGAGTTCCAGCTTGAGCCCGACCTCCTCGCTGACCACTTCGCCGCCGGTCAGGATGGCCATGTCTTCCAGCATGGCCTTCCGCCGGTCACCGAAGCCGGGCGCCTTCACCGCGCACACCGCGAGCAGGCCGCGGATCTTGTTCACGACCAGCGTGGACAGCGCCTCGCCCTCGACGTCCTCGGCAATAACCAGGAACGGCTTCTTGGTCTGCGCGACCTTTTCCAGCAGCGGAAGGAAATCCGCCATCGAGGAGATCTTGCCGGCGTGCAGCAGGATGTACGCGTCGTCCAGGACCGCTTCCATGCGCTCCTGGTCGGTGATGAAATACGGCGAGATGTAGCCCTTGTCGAACTGCATCCCCTCGGTGAACTCGAGCTCCAGGCCCATGGTCGGCGATTCCTCGACGGTGATCACACCGTCCTTGCCGACCTTGCTGAACGCCTCGGCGATCAGCTCGCCGATCTTGGCGTCCTGCGCGGAGACGGTCGCCACGTGCGCGATCTCCTGCTGCTCCTCGACCTCGCGGGCCGACTCGAGCAGCCGGTCGGAGACCGCGGCCGCGGCGGCGTCGATGCCCCGCTTCAGCGCGATCGGGTTCGCACCCGCCGTCACCGAGCGCCGGCCCGCGTGGACCATGGCCTGAGCCAGCACGGTCGCGGTCGTGGTGCCGTCGCCGGCTACGTCGTTGGTCTTGGTCGCGACTTCCTTGGCGAGCTGAGCACCCAGATTCTCGTACGGGTCCTCCAGCTCCACCTCACGGGCGACGGTCACGCCGTCGTTGGTGATGGTCGGAGCGCCCCACTTCTTGTCGATGACGACGTTGCGGCCCTTCGGGCCGAGCGTCACCTTTACGGTGTCCGCGAGCCGGTCCACGCCGCGCTCGAGCGCGCGCCGTGCCTCCTCGTCGAACTCGAGCATCTTGGCCATGAGCACCTCAACTTGCTGAGTTATTAGGTCTTCTGCGCGGTCGCGGCGGGGCGCCGCGGTCAGCGTGCCTGCCACGGACTACCGCCCCGGACGCCAGGAAGCGCCGGGGCGGTGGTCCGGAGCGGACATCTGGTCGCGGGACGCACCCGCCGCCTGAACCGCGTGTTACTTCTCGATAATGGCGAGCACATCGCGGGCGGAGAGCACCAGGTACTCCTCGCCGTGGTACTTCACCTCGGTGCCGCCGTACTTGCTGTACAGCACGACATCACCGACCTTGACGTCCATCGGGACGCGCTTGCTGCCCGCGTCGTCGAACCGGCCGGGGCCAACCGCCAGGACTTCGCCCTCCTGGGGCTTCTCCTTGGCGGTGTCCGGAATCACCAGCCCGGACGCGGTGGTCTGCTCGGCCTCCAGCGTGCGGACTACGATCCGGTCTTCGAGTGGCTTGAGAACAACCTTGGTAGCGGTCGCCACGATCTGACCTCCTCCTCCGAAAAGGATGGGGAAACGGCTATAGGGAGAACGACGTCGGCTGGCTGTCGTCGCGGGTGCCAGACCAGCCCTGTCGTATTAGCACTCTACCCTAGAGAGTGCCAGTCCCGAACAGTAGCCGGGGCACGGGCAGCAGTCAACTTACCGGGGTCCCCCGCGCGGCTGGACAGGCGTAGCCGGGCAAGTGGGGCCGGGCGGGGTGCAGCCAGGCAGGTGCGGCCGGTCAGGCCAGCACGCTGGTCACCGGCAGCGCGGAGTCGGCCCCCACGTCCAGGGTGGACGGCTCGGCGCCGCGGGCGGCCAGTTCCGCGCCCAGCGCCGCCACCATGGCCCCGTTGTCCGTGCACAGCCCGGGCCGGGGTACCCGCAGTCGCAGGCCGGCCGCGGCGCAGCGCTCCGCGGCCAGCGCGCGCAGCCGGGAGTTCGCGGCCACTCCCCCGCCGATGATCAGATGCTCGACGCCGTGTTCCTGACAGGCCTGCACCGCCTTGCGGGTGAGCACATCGGCCACCGCCTCCTGGAACGAGGCGGCCACGTCGGCCACCGGCACGCTGAGCCCGGCCGCCCGCCGCTCCTCCACCCAGCGGGCCACCGCGGTCTTCAGCCCGGAGAAGGAGAAGTCGTAGGTCTGGTCCCGGTACTTGGCCCGGGGGAACGCGATCGCGGCCGGATCTCCGGACCGCGCCTCCCGGTCGATCGGCGGGCCGCCCGGGAACGGCAGCCCGAGCACCCGGGCCACCTTGTCGTAAGCCTCGCCCGCCGCGTCGTCGATAGTCGCGCCCAGCGGCTGCACGTCGCCGGCCACGTCCTTGGTGAGCAGCAGGGAGGAGTGGCCGCCGGAGACCAGCAGGGCGATCGCGGGCACCGGCAGCGGCCCGTGCTCGAGCTGATCCACCGCGATGTGGGCAGCCAGGTGGTTCACCGCGTACAGCGGCTTGCCCAGGGCCAGTGCGTACGCCTTGGCCGCGCACACCCCGACCAGCAGGGCGCCGGTGAGCCCCGGCCCGGCCGTGACCGCGATCGCGTCCACGTCGGCCAGCTTGACCCCGGCGGTGGCCAGCGCCCGGTCCACGGCCGGGACCATCGCCTCCAGGTGCGCCCGGCTGGCCACCTCGGGCACCACGCCGCCGAACCGGGCGTGCTCCGCGACGCTGGACGCTACCGAGTCGGCCAGCAGTTCGTGCCCGCGGACCAGCCCGGCCCCGGTCTCGTCGCAGGACGTCTCGATGCCCAGCACCAGCGGGCCGGTCACCGGGCCCCCCACCCCGCGGGCCGCCGGGACGGCTCGGTGCGGGCTGGGCCGGGGGCCCCCAGCCGGTCCAGGCTCAGCCGCATGACCAGGGCATCGGTGCCGGATGGCTGGTAGTAGCCGCGCCGGATGCCGATCTCCACGAAGCCACGCCGCTGATACAGCCGCTGCGCCCGGTGGTTGTCCACCCGCACCTCGAGGAACACCTCGCCGCATCCGCGCCGGCCGGCCTCCTCGAGCAGCGCGTCCAGCAGCGCCGCGCCGAGGCCCTGGCCCCAGCGCGCCTCGGCCACGGCCAGCGTGAGCACGTCGGCCTGGCCGCCGCCGGGAGTCAGCAGGCCGGCGTAGCCGACCAGCCCGCCGGCGTCCTCGGCGACCAGGTAGTACCGCCCGCTGGCCATCCCGGCCAGCTCGCTGGCCAGCATCCCCTCGGTCCAGGCCTCGTCGCCGAACAGGGCGTGCTCCAGTTCCAGCACGGCGGGCAGGTCGGCGCCGGTCATCTCGCGGAGCGCGACGCCACCGGTCACGGCACCGTCACCCGCTTGGGCGGGCCGGGCACCCGCGCGTCCGGGCGGCGCAGGTACACCGGATCGGCGCCCAGCCCGGGCAGGCCCGCGGCGATCCGGTGCGCGGCCAGCCGGGCCAGGGTGGCCGCCGCCGGGTAACCCGGCTCACCGGGTCCGCCGAGCACGTCCGGGTAGAGCAGCGCGCCGGCCCCGGCCACCGGTGTGCCGGCCGGGATCTCCGCGGCCACGGCGGCGGGCGTGCCGACCGCGGGCCCGGTCAGCCGGACCCCCGTGGCGTCGTAGCGCGCCCAGTAGACCTCACGGCGCCGGGCGTCGGTGGCCACCACGAACTCGTGGCCGCCCGCCGCGGCCACCGCGTCGGCGGCGATCACGTCGAGCGTGCAGATGCCGTGCACCGGGACGCCCAGCGCGCTGCCCAGCACCCGGGCGGTGACCAGCCCGGCGCGCAGCCCGGTGTACGGGCCAGGCCCGGTGCCGGCCGCGACGGCGGTGATGTCCAGCCTGCTCACCCCGGACCGGGTCAGCACCTGCTCGATGGAGGACGCCAGCAGCTCGCCATGCCGGCGGGCATCGATGGTGGTGACTTCGGCCAGCGCGTGCGTCCCGTCATGCAGGGCCACCGTCACGGCTGGCGTCGCGGTGTCGAACGCAAGCAGCAGCACGGATGCACAGCCTAGTAACCCGGGCGGGCTGATGTGACCAGCCCGCCCGGCCGGCTCAGCTCTTCAGCTGGGACAGCACGTCACGCGTCGCGGCCACCGCCCCGGCCGTCAGCTGGCTGACGGGGACCGCGGTGTACCCGCCGCGGCCGGAGTCGCCTTCGAAGACCACGGTGACCAGGACGTTGCGGTCCCGGGCCACCACGGTCAGCTGGTCGGTGGTGATGCCGCCCGCCCGGATCTTCTGGAACGCGGAGAACGCCTTGCTGCCCAGCCCGCCGATCGGGGTGATGACGGCCTTGGGCAGGTGGGTCTTCTGCGCCGGGTTGGTCTTCTGCTGCAGCGCCTGCGCGTACCCGTTGACGGCCGCGTTGGTCGCGCTGCCGTCCCCGCTGGCCAGCCCGTTGGGCGAGTACGCCTGGGCCTGCACGTTCAGCAGCCGGTAGACCGGCCGCGCGTCCAGGGTCCAGCTGCACAGGCTGGCCGCGCCGCCGTCCAGCGAGGCGGGCGAGGCGACCACCCGCTTGCCCGGCAGGTACTGGTTGAGCGTGGCCGCGCTGACCGCGGTGCAGGCGTTCGGCGTGGCCTGGAACTCCCCGGGCAGGAACGACGTCACGATCGCGTCGGGTTGCTTCCCCGGCGAATTACCGCCGCTGAGCAGCAGGTACAGCCCGCCGCCGACGACCGCGGCCACGACCAGCACACTGCCCCACAGGTACATCGAACGGCGCGTCCGGCGGGCCCGGGCCGCCGCCTGGCGGCGACCGCGCGGCGGGATCCGCGGTTGGCCGGGCTCGTCCAGCGGGGGCGGGCTGTCGTAGGCCGGCGCTTCGGTAGCTTCCGGCGGGGCTGGGCGGCCATGCCGGCTCCGTTCCCGGCCGCCGGCCCAGCGCGGGTCTATCGCGAGGCCCGCCCAGGGTGGCGGTTCCTCGTTCTCGTCCGGGTAGTCGGCTTCATTCCAGCGCGGGCTGTTACGTGGTGCGGACAGCCTGCTGGAGCGCGGGGGTTGCGGCCCCTGCTGAGCCACGGCGCGCCTCCGGGGAAAAGGGATCAGACCGTTCAAGAACGACGCGGGACGCATCGCTGGACACCGGCCCGGGACGGGCGAGCCGACCTCAGCAATGCTGGGACGAGCGAAACTATATGGCCTTGGGAGTTACGGGTAGGCCACAACACACGGATTCCGCAGCGGACTCCCAGCGGCGGCCAATACCGGTCATACCAACCGTCCGCGATTCGCGGCCCGCGCCTGCCGGGCTCAGCTCGATGCTGACCTCGAGCCGGTCCGCGGCCAGCCCTTCGACCAGCCCCTCGCCCCACTCGACCACGGTCACGCAGTCCTCCAGCGAGGCGTCCAGGTCCAGGTCGTCCACTTCGGCCACGCTGGCCAGCCGGTAGGCGTCCACATGCACCAGGCCCGGCCCGGTGGCCAGCGCCGGGTGCACCCGGGCGATCACGAACGTCGGCGAGGTGACCGGCCCGCGCACGCCCAGGCCGTCCCCGATGCCCTGGACCAGCGTGGTCTTCCCGGCGCCGAGCGCGCCGCTGAGCACCACCAGGTCACCGGCCCGGAGCATAGCGGCCAGCCGCCGGCCCAACTCGTGCATGTCCGCGGCGGTGGGCACCACGACGCGGCCACCCGGCCGGCCTGGCCGCCGTCTCGCGGGGGGCCGCCGTCTCGCGGGGGGCCGCCGTCTCGCGGGGGGCGGTCGTCTCGCTCACTGCGGCCGTCTCGCTCACTTCCGCCGGCCCGTGCGTCGCCGCCACGGATCAGCACCTGCCTTCTCTGCTCGGGGTCCAGGGCCACGCCCCGTCAGGCGGAGCACTCCCGCGCGCCCTGGCCGTCCCGGGCCCGCGCGATCAGCCTGGTGATCGCCTCGTTGACCACCTCTGGGTCCTCCAGGATAAGGGCGTGCCCGGCCCCTGGTACCAGGACGAGTTCGGCGCCCGGGATCTCTGCCGCCAGTTCCACGCCCAGCGACGAGGAGATCAGCCGGTCCTTCTCGCCGGCCATCACGAGCACCGGAACCGTGCCCAGCGTGGCCAGCGTGCCGCGCAGGTCGCAGGCGTAGAGGGCCTGGCTGAACGCCGCGATCACCTCGATCGGCGTTTCCCTGATCATCTGCTCCAGGAAGTTGACCGTGGCCGGGTTCACCCGCGAGTTGCCGAAGCCGATGAACCGGGTGCTCAGGAACGACACGTCGCTGGCCACCCGGCGGCCCTGCTCGACCAGCACGGCCCGGTACCCGGTCGCCGCGCCGCGCAGCACCAGTGGCAGCGCCCGCCGCAGCACCGGCCGGGCCTGCCGGGCATCCACGGGCTGCCCCGGTCCAGGCCGCTGGCGGTGGTGGAGATGAGCCCCACCCCGATGACCTTGGTGCCGAACAGCTCCGGCTGCTGGCCAGCCAGCGCCATGATGGTCATGCCGCCCATCGAGTGGCCGACCAGGATCACCGGCATGTCCCCGGGCGCCACCGCCGCGATCACCCGGCCGAGGTCGGCGCCCAGCTGGTCGATGCTGGCCGTGGCGCCCCCCGGCGACCGGCCGGACCGGCCGTGGTCCCGCTGGTCCCAGAAGACGAGCCGCTGACCGCGCAGGTCACGGCGCTGGAAATGCCAGCAGTCCTGGTTCAGCGTGTAGCCGTGGCAGAACACCACGGTGACCGGTGGGCGGTCCAGCTCCGGGTGGCTGGATGCGCTTGAGGCGGGCGGGTCGTCGATCTCCACGTGCAGCGGGACGCCGTCGTCGGCCAGCACGGTCAGCGCGCGGCCGCGCAGGCCGCCGAAGTTCTCCGGCACCGAGTTGTCGCGGAGCAGCTGGGCCCGGCCGATGGCGACCCGCTCGGCCGCCACCACCGCCCCGGCGCCCGCGGCTACCGCCCCCGCGGCCAGCCCGGCCACTCCGGTGATCCGCCGCCAGGTCGCCATCGCACCTCCTGCCGCGCACCCAGGCCCCGTATCCGGCCGTCGCCGGTGACCTCAGGCTCGCGGCCCGGTCACCGCCGTACCCTGCTGGTCCTGGTCGTATGCTACTCCAGAGTAGGTTCGGGGCAGCAGGCCGGCGAAGTTGGTGACGATCTCGTAGGACACGGTGCCGAGCGCGTCTGCCCACTCCTGGGCGGTGGGCTCGCCAGCGTCGCCCGGCCCGAACAGCACCACTTCGTCCCCGGCCACGGCGGGTTCCGCCGCGAAGTCGAGCACCGACAGGTCCATGCAGACGGTGCCCGCGATGCGCCAGCGCCGGCCCCGCGCCTGGACCTCGACCACCCCGGACGCCTGCCGCGGGATCCCCTCCGCGTAGCCGATCGGGATCAGCCCCAGGGTGCTCTCGCCCTGAGTGGTGTAGCGGTGGCCGTAGGACACCGGGGTGTCGGCCGGGACGCGCTTGGCCAGCACCAGCCGGGTCCGCACCGTCATGGCCGGCCGCAGCCAGCCCGGCGCGCCGCCGGGCAGCGTGGCCAGCCCGTACACTGCGCCACCGGGCCGGACGAGGTCGAACCAGGTTTCCGGCCGGGTCAGTGCGGCCGCCGTGTTGGCCAGGTGGCGCACCTCGGGCTGGGCGCCCGCCGCCTCGGCCACCTCGACGGCCTCGGTGAACCGGGCGAGCTGGGCCGCGATCGACGGATGGCCGGGGATGTCCGCGCAGGCCAGATGGGACCATATCCCAGCGATCGTGACGGTCCCGGCGGCCCGCGCGGCCAGCGCGGCGGCCACCAGCGCGGGCCAGTCGGCCGGCGTCGCGCCACCCCGGGCCATCCCGGTGTCGGCCTTGAGGTGCACCCGGGCTGGCCGTCCCGCCGCCGCGGCGGCCGCCGCGATCTCGGTGAGCAACGGCACCGAATCCGCGGCCAGGTCGATGTCGGCCCGGACCGCAGCTTCGTGCGCCGCACCGGGCACGCCGGTCAGCGCCAGCACCCGGCTGGTGATGCCGTCCTGGCGGAGCGCCAGGGCCTCGGCCACGTGCACCACGCCCAGCCACTGCGCGCCGCCGGCCAGCGCCGCCCGGGCCGCCGGGAGCATACCGTGCCCATACCCATCGGCCTTGACCACGGCCATCAGCTGCGGCCCGGTGATCCGGCGGCGCAGGGCCGCCACATTGCCGGAGATAGCGCCCAGGTCAACGACCACTTCCGCGGGACCGTCCATGACGCCCCAGTTTGCCAGCCTGGTGCCGCCGCTGGGCCCTGCCAGGGCCCTGCCGGGGCCCTGGCAGGGCCGGGGCCGGGGCCCTGCCGGTGCCGGGGCCGGGGCCCTGCCGGTGCCGGGGCCGGGGCCCTGCCGGTGCCGCCGCCGGGGCCTGCCGGTGCCCGGGCCCGGCCGGAGCCGGTGCCGCCGCCGCTGCCTGCCGGTGTCGCAGCCGCTGCCGGGCCCCGCCGTGCCGGGCCGGAGCCGGAGCCGGTCAGACCGCCTGCTCCCGGACTGAACGGATCGCGTCCGGCAGCGCGCCGATCACATCCGCCGCCGCGATCGGCGCTTCGGCGGGTCCGGCTACCGCGAGTCCGGCCGCCAGGTCCCGGGCCGCCCGGGACCGCACGGCCGCGCCGGGCCGTTCCCCGGCGCCGGCCGCGGCCAGCCGGGCGGCCAGGCCGTGCAGATAGGCGGCGGCCGCCGCAGCCTGGCCGGCCTCCAGGCCCTGCGCCAGCAGGGCGCCGGCCAGCCCGGACAGCACGTCCCCGGTCCCGGCCGTGGCCAGCCACGAGGTCCCGGTGAGGTTGGCCCAGACCGGGCCCCCATCGGGCGCCGCGATCACCGTGGTGGATCCCTTCAGCAGCACCGTGGCGCCCAGCTCGGCCGCGGCCCGCCGCGCGTGCTCCAGGCGGCGGGCCTCGATGTCGGCCGGGTCCACCCCGAGCAGCCGGCCCAGTTCCCCGGCGTGCGGGGTGAGCAGCGTCGGCGCGGCCCGGTCCAGCAGCCCCCGGTCGGCCGCGACCAGGGTCAGCCCGTCCGCGTCCACCAGCACCGGCACATCGCTGGCCAGCACCGCGGCCAGCCGCGCCCGGGCGTCGTCGTCGGTGCCCATACCCGGCCCGGCCACCCAGGCCTGGACCCGCCCGGCGGCCGCGATGTCCTGGCTGGCCGGCCGGTCCGGCCCGGTCACCGTGATCACCGTCTCCGGCCAGAGCACCCGCACCACGGCCACCGCGTGCTCGGCCGACACCAGCCGGACCATCCCCGCGCCGCCGCGCAGCGCGCCGCCCACCGCCAGCGCCGCCGCCCCGGTGTACCGCTGGCTGCCGGCCACGATGCCGACCACCCCGCGGCGGTACTTGTCCGAGTCGGCCGGCGGCCGGGGCAGCGCCGCGCCGACGTCCGTGGCCTGCAACGCAATGAGGTCCGGCGGGCCGAGGAACGGCCCGAGGCCGATGTCGATGAGTTCCACCACCCCGGCGTGCGCCGCCCCGGGATCCACCAGCAGCCCGGGCTTGACCGTGCCGAACGCCACCGTCACGTCGGCCTGGACGGCCGCCCCGGCGACGACTCCGGTGTCCGCGTCCACCCCGCTGGGCAGGTCCACGGCCACCACCACGGCCGGGGACTCGGCGGCCAGCCCGGCCAGGGACGCCGACGGCTCGCGCAGCCCGCCCCGGCCGCCGATGCCCAGCAGGCCGTCCAGGATCAGGTCGGCCGCGCCGATCGCGGCCGGCACCCCGGGGTCGTCCGCCCCGGCCACCCGGCCGCCGGCCGCCCGGAGTGCCGCGGCGCCCTCCTCGTGGATCTTGGCGGCGGCCTTGACCGCGAGCACCGAAGCACCCCGGCGGGCCAGCCGGGTCCCCGCGTAGAGCGCGTCACCGCCGTTGTCGCCGCTGCCTGTCAGCACCACCACACGGGACCCCGGCACCCCGCCGCCGGTCAGCCCCGCGCACACCGACGCCAGGCCGGCCGCGGCCCGCTGCATCAGCGTGCCGGGCGGCAACTGCGCCATCAGGCTCTGCTCCGCCGCGCGGACCTTGGCTACCTCGTGCGCGTATCTCATCCTTCGGCCACCACCATCGCGATGCTCAGCCCGGCGTCATGGCTCAGCGACAGATGCCAGCAGCGCACCCCGCGCTGCCTGGCCGCGGCCGCTACCGTGCCGCTGACCAGCACCATCGGGCGGCCAGCGGGGTCCCGATCCACGATCACATCGGTCCAGCGCAGCCCGGGCGGGGCGCCGAGCGCCTTGGCCACCGCCTCCTTGGCCGCGAAACTCGCGGCCAGCGACTCGGCCCGTGCGCCGCGTTCGCTCTCCGCGAACAGCCGCGCGGCCAGGGCCGGGGTTCGCTGCAACGCCGCCCACAACCGGCTGGTTTCCACCATGTCCACCCCGATGCCGACGATCACCCGCCCAGCCTGTCACGTGCCGGGCCGGCCAGTCCCGGTGAGCCCACAGCTACGGCCGCAGCGGCGCAGTGCCCCGGTCCAGCCCCGCGCGGCCAGCGCCCCCGCCACCTGGCCCGCAACGAAACACGGCCGCCCGGTCACGTCGGCCCAGTCATACCTGAGCGTGGCCTGCCCCACAGCGTGGTTCGCATTGTCCCGGAGCACGTCGCGGCGGCGGGACTCCGCCGGATGCGCGGCCTGCCCATCCAGCTCGACCACGACCCCATACTCCCGGTAGGTCACGTCCTGGTACTGCCGCTGG
The DNA here is from genome assembly GCA_963717125.1 of uncultured Actinomycetes bacterium. Classification (GTDB taxonomy): domain Bacteria; phylum Actinomycetota; class Actinomycetes; order Streptosporangiales; family Streptosporangiaceae; genus RYN-230. The sequence goes on along the minus strand of CAVQVG010000004.1, from coordinate 264,611 downwards.
CCCAACCGGATGACGGAGTACTGCCGGCAACCCACGGGCAGCCCGTGCGGCCGCTCCACCCGGTGCACGTACCGGAACTCCAGCAGCGAGTGCACCCCCTCGGCCGCCAGCCCGAGCGCAGCCGCCAGTTCGGTCCGCCACCGTATGCGGGTCCGCAGCGCCATCGCGGCGGCTAACCGGTCCGGCGTAGTCCGCCGGCTGCCGCAGGCGCGTAACACCCACCCCAGCGCGTCGTCCAGACTGCCCGCCGCTCCCGCCAGATCCAGCACGGTCTCCTCGATCCGGGTCCGGGGTGGGGTGCGGACCGGATGGCGCGCGTCGGCCAGCCGTCCGCTGTAGTGCAGGACAACGCCAGTCAGCGAGGTGATCTGGTGCCCCCTGGGCACCATCACGTGGATTAACCGGGCCTGGTCGGACACCAGGCCGTCTAACTCGGCGGCGGTGTGATGGCTCAGCGCCGACGGCGGCCCCGCGCGCAGCAAGGCCGCCCACAGTAACGACGTCCGGCCAGGCTGACCGCTGAAGGTCGCGTACACCCCCGTGTGCAGTCGCTGCCACCGGCCGCTGCGCACGGCGGCCACGATGTACTTATCTGTTACCCCAACATCGAGTGCCTGCGCCCGGGTCAGTACCCCGTCCTGGAGAGCTAGTAGGTCCGTCGCCGACGCCGGGAGAAGTCGCGTCATGCGACCAACCCTCAGCCGGCAGTCGCCAGCACACCACCCCAGAGTCGCGTTCTGTGGATAACCTGGCGGCCAATCGTCACTGGTTCGAATTTTTGCCCCTATAAGGGCAAAAATTCGAACCCTTGAGCGATCGGCCGTGCACCGCTAACCGATTGATCTTGTCGTGCGGGACGACGCGCGGTATGGGGGGTCAGCCGACGGCGCGGACGGCGGCGTGACCCGCTTCAGCCGACGGCGCGGATGGCGGCGTGACCGGCTTCAGGCGGCGCGGACGGCGGCGTGACCCGCTTCAGCCGAGCAGCGGCGGCGCGGACGGCGGCGGCCAGGCGGTCGGCCATGAGGCGGGCCTGGTCGGCTTCGACGGCTTCGACCATGACGCGAACCGTGGGCTCGGTGCCACTGGGCCGGACCAGCACCCGGCCCGAGGTGCCGAGTTCCTGCTCGGCGGCGGCCACCGCGGCGGCCAGCTCGGGCGAGGCCGTCACCCGGGACTTGTCCACTCCCGGGACGTTGACCAGGACCTGCGGGTACCGGGTCATCACCGCGGCCACGTCGGCCAGCGGCAGCGCCTGCCGGGCCGCCGTGGCCAGCAGGTGCAGCGCCGTCAGCAGGCCGTCCCCGGTGGTGGCGTGGTCGAGCATGATGATGTGCCCGGACTGCTCGCCGCCGAGCCGGAACTGGCCCGCCCGCATGGCCTCCAGCACGTACCGGTCGCCGACCGCGGTCTCGACCACGGTGATCCCGGCGTCCTGCATGGCGGTGCGGAAGCCCAGGTTGGACATGACGGTGGTGACCACGGTGTTCCCGGCCAGCCCTGGCCGGCCAGGGCGAGGGCCAGCACGGCCAGGATCTGGTCGCCGTCGATCACCGCGCCGTCCGCGCTCACCGCCAGGCAGCGGTCGGCGTCGCCGTCGTGCGCGATGCCGGCATCCGCGCCGTGCCGGGTCACCTCGGCGCGCAGCACGTCCAGGTGGGTGGACCCGCAACCGTCGTTGATGTTCAGCCCGTCCGGCTCCGCGCCGATCGCGATCACTTTGGCGCCGGCCTGCTGGAGCATCCGCGGCGCGAACTCGGCGGCCGCGCCGTTCGCGCAGTCCACCACGACGGTCAGCCCGGCCAGCGGCGCGGCCAGCCGGCCAGCCGCGTCCGTGCTCGCGGGCACCGAGGACAGCAGGTGCTGGGTGTACCGGTCCCGTTCCTGCTCCGCGTCGCTGACCCGGCCGAAGCCGGCCGGGAGCTGGTCCACGCGGCGCGGCGGCATGCCGATGTGCGCCTCGATCTCGTCCTCGACCGCGTCCGGCAGCTTGAAGCCGCCGTGCCCGAACAGCTTGATCCCGTTGTCCGGCGCCGGGTTGTGGCTGGCCGAGAGCATCACACCCAGCTCAGCGCCGAGGTCGCGGGTCAGGAAGGCGACCGCGGGCGTCGGGATCACGCCCAGCCGGAGCACGTCCACCCCGGACCCAGCCAGCCCGGCCACCACGGCGGCCTCCAGGAACTCACCGGAAGCCCGCGGATCGCGCCCCACCACGGCCAGCGGCCGCCGGCAGGCTGACTCCTTAGCCTCGAAGGCCCCCGAGTCGTGCAGCACGGTGGCGGCCGCACGGGACACATCCAGGGCCAGCTGGCTGGTCAGATCCTGCCCAGCCACACCACGAACACCGTCAGTTCCGAACAACCGGGCCATTGCTAGGCAGCTCCCCCTAGATCAACTAGTCAACGTGGACACGCCAAACAGACCTCTGCGGGGGGGTAACCGGAAAATCAGGCTGCGAGGTCAGCGCTTGGAGTACTGAGGTGCCTTGCGCGCCTTCTTCAGCCCGTACTTCTTGCGTTCCTTGACCCGTGCGTCCCGGGTGAGGAAGCCGGCCCGCTTCAGGGCCGGCCTATTCTCCGGGTTGACCAGGATCAGCGCCCGGGCGATGCCCAGCCGCAGCGCGCCGGCCTGACCGGTGACGCCGCCGCCGGTGATCCGGGCGACGACGTCGAACTGGTTGTCCGCGCCCAGGCTGACGAACGGCTCGCTGATGAGCTGCTGGTGCACCTTGTTCGGGAAGAACTCCTCGAGCCGGCGGTCGTTGATCCGCCACTGCCCGGTGCCGGGCAGGATCCGCACCCGGGCGATTGCTTCCTTGCGGCGCCCGGTGCCGAGCGCGGTGCCGGTGACCACCGGCTTGCGCCCGGTCTGCCGCTCACCGGCATCCGCGGCCGTCTCGGTCGTGTACTCCGACACGTGCTCACCGGCGTCTTCCGCCGTCTGCGCGCTGGCGCCATCTTCGAGCGTCTGCGTGCCTGTGGACTCGGCCACGGTTCCTTCCTCGTACTTCCTCTATTGGTACCGGGCGGGGCTACCGCCGGTCAGCGGCTGCCCGCGTGCGCCGCGGGGTCGGTCTGGACGACCTGCTTGATCTCATAAGGCACCGGCTGCTGCGCCTGGTGCGGGTGCTCCGGGCCGGCGTAGACCTTGAGCTTGCGCAGCATGCCACGACCCAGCGAGTTCTTCGGCAGCATGCCCCGGACCGCCTTCTCGATCGCCCGCTCCGGGTGCTTCTCCAGCAGGTCGCCGTAGGCCACCGAGCGCAGCCCGCCCGGGTAACCGGAGTGCCGGTAGGCACGCTTCTGCTCCAGCTTGCGGCCGCTCAGCGCGATCTTCTCGGCGTTCACCACGATGACGAAGTCGCCGGTGTCCACGTGCGGCGCAAAGATCGGCTTGTGCTTGCCGCGCAGCAGAATCGCCGCGTGGCTGGCCAGGCGGCCGAGAATCACATCGGAGGCATCAATGACATGCCACTGATGCTGGATGTCGGCGGCCTTGGGGCTGAATGTGCGCACGGTGGTAAGCCTTTGTGTGGTGGGACCCGATCTCTGGCCTCCGCACCCGGGGCAACCCGCTGAGCCGGCTGACCGGGTGTGGGGCGTCCGACGCATCCGCTAACCGCGCAACCAGCCGCGCTCAGCGAGCACCGCGGGCATGCGGACGCACATGGACGTCCAAGAAGGATACCGGCCTGTACTAGCACGGTCAAAGTGATCAGCACGGACCGCCCGCAGCGGCGAAAATACCGGTCCGGCCCAGCTTCGGCGCGCACAGCTAATACGCTCGCCGCATGGGCTATCCGGGTGATGCGGGCGACCGCCCGCCGGACACCCGCGCGGGAGCAGCGCCACGCCACACCGCGCTCTGGGCCCCGGACGAGGACCAGGAGTGGCCCCCGCCGCCGGTAGCGCCGCCTGGACAGGCCTCAGCGCGGCCTGGAGACGCCGCCACGTTCGATGACGCCCCTGGGTACCGGGCCCAGTCAGGAGATGTCTGGGGGCCCGCTGCGGCCACCGGGCGGCCATCGGGCGGCCCGCCGAACGCGCCGGCCAGCGGCGACTACCAGCCGGCCGGCGGCTATCCGCCCCCGCCAGCGCCCCCTGGATACCCAGCGCCGGCCCGTTACCCCACCGGCCCCAGCTATCCGAACGCACCCAGCGGGCAGCCGGCGCGTCCGGACCAGCCGGGCGGCGCGTTGGGATCAAGCACAGCGTTGGGATCAAGCACAACGGGTTCCCCGGATCGGGGCCGCGCGTCGCACCGGCGCGCACCCGGGCCAGGCCCGCAACCCGGCCCGGCGCCCGACACCCGCGCGCCCAGCGGCGCTGACCTGCTGCGCGGGCGGGATGACCCGGGCCGCCACGGCGCCAGCCCCGGCCGGGGGCGGAGTGCGGCCCGGTCCGCTGCCCGGTCCGCGGCACAGACCCAGGCCGGCCCCGACGCGGCCGCGTCCCGGGAGAACGCCTGGCGCCGCCCGCCGCCCCGGCCCGGCGACGAGACGCAGGGCGGCACCCGCCCGTCCGGCCGGACCGGCAGCGGCCCGCGGACCGGAGGATCGCTGTGGAGTTCGGGCGCGTTCCGCACGGCCGGGCCAAGCGGCCGTGGCCCGGTCCGCGGCTACCCGCCGGCCACGGGGGCGCCTGACCCGGTCTACCCGCCGGGCCAGTTCTCGCCGTGGAACTCCCCGGAGCTGCGCACCGCGGTCGGGCGCCCCGGCCACACCGCGGGGCTGGGCCCCGATCCGGCCGAACCCGGCTATTCGCAGCTCGCGGTCAGCGACCCGGCCGCCGATGCCACCGCCACCCAGACCTGGGCCGTGCTGGACGAGGCTCAGCTGACCGGCGAGTGGACCAGCCCGGCCGGCCAGGCGCCCAGCCCGGCGGACGCCGGAGCACGCGGCCCGTTCGACGCCGCGGACGCCGCGGTCGCCAGCGCACCCTGGTTCGCCGGCCAGCCCGGCGCCGAGCCGCCCGCCGCGCTCACCGGCCCAGCCGCGGTCCCCGGCCCGCGCCCGGACCCAGCCGGGCCCAGCCCAGACCAGCCCAGCCCAGACCGGCTCAGCCCAGACGCGGCTCAGCCCAGACCGGCTCAGCCCAGACCGGCTCAGCCCAGACCAGCCCAGCCCGGACCGGTACGGCCCAGACCAGCCCAGCCCGGACCGGTACGGCCCAGACCGGCGCAGCCAGCCGGGTGAACCCCGGCCCGGCGGGCGGCTGGCCGCCCGGCGCAGCCGCGAGGCGGCCCCGGACCTGGCCCAGGACACCGCCCTGGCCCCCGGGACCGGCGGCTTCCAGACTGGCGGCTCCAACACCGGGACCTTCCAGACCGGCGGCTTCGACACCGGGCACGCCGACACCGGGAACGCCGACACCGGCGGCTTCGATACAGGGGGCTTCGATACACAGGGGGCTTCGACACCGGCGGCTTCGACACCGGCGGTTTCAGCACCGGGCGGCTGGACACCGGCAGTTTCGACACCGGGGACGTCGCCGCACCGGCCGCACCCGGCCGCCGCGCCGCCCGCGACGCCGCCGCACGCGCCCGTCGGCGCGCCGACCCGGGGTGCCCGGTCCGCCGCGCGCGGGCGCACGCCGCGCAAGCCCCGCAAGCCGGTCAGCCGGGCCCGGATGTGGCTGATGCCGGCCGGCATGCTGGTCCTGGTCGGCGCCCTGATCACCGTGGTCTACCTGCGCTTCGGGACGGGCCACTCGAGCAGCACCGGCGCCGCCTCGGCGACTCGGCACCCCACCGCGGCGGCTAGCTCGGCGCCACCGGGACCGTGGAAGCACATCACCACCCGGCAGGACGACCCGGCCGCGCTGAGCCTGGCCGAGTTGTTCCCGGCCCGGTTCTCGGCCACCGGCACGACCGCGGTCCGGACCGCGCAGCGGGCCTCCGGCGCCAACTGCGCCAAAATGGCCGTCGGCGGCAAGCTCCAGGCCGCGCTGCGCAAGGGTGGCTGCACCCAGGTGATGCGGGCCAGCTACCTGTCCACCGGGCAGAAGATCATGGCCACCATCGGCGTGCTCAACCTGGCCAACGTGACCGACTCGGAGCGCTCAGGCAAGGCGACCGGCGCCACCGCGTTCATCAGGCAGCTGCCCGGCGTGAAAGGGCCGACCCGCAACCTGATGAAGGGGACAGGCCTGGAGGAAGCCGAGATCAAGGGCCACTACCTGATCCTGACCTGGGCCGAGTTCACCAACCTCAAGGCGCCGGCCGGCCGAAGCAGCGGGCGCAACTGGACGCCTTCTCCCGGGCGCTCGTCGGCAGCACCGCGAACGTCAGCCTGACCAGCCGGATGCTGCTCGGCAAACCCGCGACGCCCTAGGTCCGCAGCCGCCGGGTGGCCCGGGCCCGCTCGGCCAGCCGCGCCGCGTCCGGATAGCGCACTTCTTCCAGGCACAGCCCGTGGGGCGGGACGACCGGCACCGCCGGGTCACGAACCCCAGCCTGGAGCACCTGGGCGGGCCAGCCAGGCGGCCTCGTGGCGTCGCCCACCTTGAGCAGTGCCCCGGTCAGCGCGCGGACCATCGAGTGGCAGAACGCGTCGGCCACCACCCGGCCGGCCAGCACCCCGGGCTCGGCCGGGGCCCAGGACAGGTCCAGCAGTTCACGGATCGTGCTCGCGCCCTCCCGGCGGCGGCAGAACGCGGCGAAGTCGTGCTCGCCTAGCAGCAGCGCGGCGGCCTCGTTCATCGCGGCCACGTCGAGCGGGCGGCGATAGGCGAGCGTGTCATGCCGGCGCAGCGGGTCCGGCCCGGCCGGTTCGGCACAGACCCGGTAGGAGTACCGGCGGCACAACGCGGAGAACCGGGCGTCGAACCCCGGTGCGGCCGGCTCGATCCGGCTCACCCGGACATCGGCCGGCAGCAGGCCACGCAGCCTGCGCAGCGCGGCGGGCGCGGCCACCGCCCACGCCGCCGCGGGAACGTCGGCGTGCGCTACCTGGCCGCGGGCGTGCACGCCCGCATCGGTCCGGCCCGCCACGGTCAGCGGCGCCGGCGCCGGAAGCCGCAACAGGTGGCCGAGGGCTTCCTCGACCACCTGCTGGACGGTACGACGGCCGGGCTGACGGGCCCAGCCGGAAAATTCCCCGCCGTCATAGCCGAGATCGAGCCGGAGCCGACAGGCTCCAGCGCCGTCCCCCGGCGGGCCGGCGACGGGGCAGTCGCTAGCTCTTGGCCGGCTTGTCGTCGGCGTCCTCAGCGTCGGCTGAGTCCTCAGTGTCGGCTGAGTCCTCGGCGTCGGCCTCATCCTCAGCGTCCGCGTCGTCCTCGTCCGCCTCGGCGTCCTCGTCCGCCTCGGCGTCGGCTTCGTCCACCACGTCGTCCGCCGCGGCGTCCTCAGCCAGATCGTCCGCGTCGTCCGCAGCCGCGGCCTGCGCCGCCGCTGGGCGGGCCGCGGGCTGCGACCGCCGGGCCCGGCGCCGCCGCGACGGCTTGGTCTCGGCCTCCTCCTGGATCAGCTCGATGACCGCGAGCGGGGCGTTGTCGCCCTTCCGCGGGCCGATCTTGGTGATCCGGGTGTAACCACCGTCCCGGGTCGCGAACTGCGGCCCGATCTCGGTGAACAGCGTGTGGACCACGCCCTTGTCCGCCACCACGGTGAGCACCTGGCGACGCGCGGCCAGGTCACCCCGCTTGGCGAAGGTGATCAGCCGCTCGGCGTACGGCCGCAGCCGCCGCGCCTTGGCCTCGGTCGTGGTGATCTTGCCGTGCTCGAACAGGGCGGTAGCCAGGTTCGCCAGCAGGTGCCGCTGGTGGGCAGCGCTGCCACCCAGCCGACGGCCCTTGGTGGGCGTGGGCATCGGAACGTTCTCCTAGGTTCGCTGGCCGGGCCGGAGCGGCCCGGCCAGTACTACTTCAGATCAGTACTGCTCGGTCTCGACGTAGCTGTCGTCGTCGTCCGCGCCGTAGCTGTCCGCCGCGCTGCCCGGGTCGAATCCGGGCGGCGAGTCCTTGAGCGCGAGACCCATGTCGGTCAGCTTCTGCTTGACTTCCTCGATCGACTTGGCGCCGAAGTTGCGGATGTCCAGCAGGTCCTGCTCGCTGCGGGCGACCAGTTCGCCGACCGTGTGGATGCCCTCCCGCTTGAGGCAGTTGTACGACCGCACGGTGAGGTTGAGCTCCTCGATCGGCAGCGCCAGGTCCGCGGCGAGCGCGGCGTCCGTCGGCGACGGCCCGATGTCGATGCCCTCGGCCTCCACGTTCAGCTCGCGGGCCAGCCCGAACAGTTCGACCAGGGTCTTGCCCGCGCTGGCCACCGCGTCCCGGGGCCGCATGGACGGCTTGGTCTCCACGTCCAGGATCAGCTTGTCGAAGTCGGTCCGCTGCTCGACCCGGGTGGCCTCGACCTTGTAGGTGACCCGCATCACCGGAGAGTAGATCGAGTCGATCGGGATCCGGCCGATCTCCTGGCCCGGCTGCTTGTTCTGCGCGGCGGACACGTAGCCGCGGCCACGCTCGACCGTCAGCTCCATCTCCAGCTTGCCTTTGGCGTTCAGCGTGGCGATGTGCAGCGCCGGGTTGTGCACCTCGACGCCGGCCGGCGGCGCGATGTCGGCCGCGGTGACCTCACCGGGACCCTGCTTGCGCAGGTACATCACGACCGGCTCGTCCTGCTCCGAGGAGACGACCAGTTCCTTCAGGTTGAGGATGATGTCGGTGACATCCTCCTGAACCCCCGGGACGGTGCTGAACTCGTGCAGCACACCCTCGATCCGGATGCTGGTCACAGCGGCGCCGGGAATCGAGGACAGCAGCGTGCGGCGGACCGAGTTCCCGATCGTGTAGCCGAAGCCAGGCTCCAGCGGCTCGATGACGAACCGGGATCGGAAGTCGCCGGCCTGCTCTTCGGTCAGGGTCGGACGCTGGGCGATGAGCATTGGTACCCCTTTCCGCGACGCCCGCTATTTGACGCCGCGATCTTCTACTGACGACCGCCCGTACCGACGGGGGCCGCCCCCCGGACCGCTGCCAAACCGGCAGGCGGCCCGGAACGAGCGTATTACTTCGAGTAGAACTCGACGATGAGCTGCTCCTGGACCTGGGTGTCGATCTGGGCCCGGGCCGGGAGCTGGTGGATCAGGACGCGCATCTTGTCCGGGATGACTTCCATCCAGGCCGGCGAAGGCCGCTCGCCGGCCTCGGCGCGGGCCACCACCATCGGGGTCAGCTCGGCCGACTTCGGCCGCACCTCGATGATGTCGTTCTCGGTCACCCGGTAGGACGGAATGTCCACCTTCTTGCCGTTGACCAGGAAATGACCGTGCCGCACCAACTGGCGGGCCATGTCCCGGCTCTTCGCGAAGCCGGCCCGGTACACCACGTTGTCCAGGCGGCTCTCCAGGATCTGGAGCAGGTTCTCGCCGGTCATACCGCGCTTGCGGGAGGCTTCCGCGTAGTAGCCGCGGAACTGCCGCTCCAGGATGCCGTAGACCCGGCGGGCCTTCTGCTTCTCCCGGATCTGCAGCAGGTACTCGCTCTCCTTGGGCCGGTTGCGGCCGTGCTCGCCCGGCGGGTAGGGCCGGATCTCAATCGGGCACTTGGGCGAATCGCACTTCGCGCCCTTCAGGAAGAGCTTCATCTTCTCGCGGCGGCACAGCTTGCAGTCTGGGCCCGTGTATCGCGCCATCTTCTCGTTAACTCCCTCAGACCCGGCGCCGCTTCGGCGGACGGCAGCCATTGTGCGGAACCGGGGTGACGTCCTGGATCGACCCGACTTCCAGCCCGGTCGCCTGCAGGGAACGGATGGCGGTCTCCCGCCCGGAGCCCGGGCCCTTGACGAACACGTCAACCTTGCGCATGCCGTGCTCCATGGCCCGGCGGGCCGCGGCCTCGGCGGCCATCTGCGCGGCGAACGGGGTGGACTTACGCGACCCCTTGAAGCCGACCTGGCCGGACGACGCCCAGGAGATGACGTTGCCCACCGGGTCGGTGATCGAGACGATGGTGTTGTTGAACGTGCTCCTGATGTGGGCGTGCCCGTGAGCGACGTTCTTCCGTTCTTTGCGGCGCACCTTCTTGGTGGTGGCCGTGCGGCTCCTTGGCGGCATCAGCTTCCTATTCGGTGAGGTCGTCGGTCCGCTGCGCGGACTACTTCTTGCCGGCCTTCTTCTTGCCGGCCACTGTCTTCTTGCGGCCCTTGCGGGTGCGCGCGTTGGTCTGCGTGCGCTGACCGTGTACCGGCAGCCCCCGGCGGTGCCGGATGCCCTGGTAGCAGCCAATCTCGATCTTGCGGCGGATGTCGGCCTGCACCTCGCGGCGCAGGTCGCCTTCGACCTTGTAGGTGGCTTCGATCCAGTCCCTGAGCCGGACCAGGTCGTCGTCGCTGAGCTGGTGCACCCGGGTGTCAGCGCTCACGCCGGTGGCGGAGATCGTCTCCAGCGCGCGAGTGTGACCGATGCCGTAGATGTAGGTAAGAGCGACCTCGAGCCGCTTTTCGCGGGGGAGGTTGACGCCAACGAGGCGTGCCATGTGCGGGCAGTTCTCCTTCTTCGTGGCGGAGGTCGTCCGCGCCCGCTCCCCTGCCCCTGCCCGGGTAGGGCCCCGGCCTCCTCCGGGGGTGGCCCGGGCCGGCCCTGTCAGGCCGGCCCAAGGCTGCGCGCGCGCCTTAGCTCAGGGCGTCAGCCCTGACGCTGCTTGTGCCGTGGGTCAGAGCAGATGACCATGACCCGGCCATGTCGCCGGATCACCCGGCACTTGCTGCAAATCTTCTTCACGCTCGGCTTGACCTTCATCGCAGGCTCCTCCCGGCTCGTTACTTGTACCGGTAGACAATCCGGCCGCGGCTCAGGTCGTAAGGGCTCAGCTCAACGACAACCCGGTCATCCGGCAGGATGCGGATGTAGTGCATCCGCATCTTCCCGCTGATGTGGGCGAGAACCTTGTGCCCATTGTCTAGCTCCACCCGGAAGAAGGCATTGGGAAGTGATTCGACGATCCTGCCCTCGATCTCGATGGCGCCGTCCTTTTTGGGCATGTCCTCCGCGCTTCGCTGTCAGGCCCGCTGCGCTCGTCACGGTGACGCGTGCAGGCAGGTGTTGTCTACTTCGTGGTCGTGGTACCTCAAACCCGTGAGGCGTGGCTAAACCCAGCACAGAGCAGCTCACGGGCCGGAGCAGAGTCTACGCGACCCTGCTTGACAATGCGAACCGAGGACAGGCCGGGAAAATTCCCCACTCAGCTTAACGCCCCCGCCCCCGGCTCGCCCGCCTCGCCGCCGAGTTTGCGGGCGGTCAGCCCGGCCGCCGGCCCCACGGCAGCTGGCCGTAGCCGGGCCGGTTGCGGCGCAGCGCGGCGTCGGGCAGGTCGTAGAGGTCGATCGCGGGCAGATCGGCCAGCAGCTCGTCCAGCTGGCCCAGCGTCTTGGCCGCGTACGCGGCGTCCAGCCGCTCGTGGAACTCCTCGGCGGTGAGCCGGCCCGCGGCCAGGTGCTCGCGCAGCAGCGCCACGGTCCGCTCCCGGTCCGCGTCGGAGGCGCGGATCTTCGGGTCGCCAGGCATCCGCATTCTCCCTTGTGTGCCGCGTCTGCCTCAACCGTACCCGCGGCGGGCGGGTCAGCGGATGAACCGGCGCAGTGCGCTCAGCGCGCGCTCGGTGATCTCGTCCACCGGGCCGGTGGCGTCGATGCCGAGCAGGATCCCCTCGTCGGCGTAGAACGCGACCAGCGGCGCGGTCTGTACCTGGTACACCTCGAGCCGGTGCCGGATCGTCTCTTCCCGGTCGTCGTCCCGCTGGAACAGCTCGCCGCCGCAGTCGTCGCAGGTGCCCCGGCGGGCCGCGGGTCGAACAGAACGTGCCAGACCCGGCCGCAGCGGCGGCAGGTGCGGCGGCCGGACAGCCGCCGGACCACCTCGTCGTCGTCCACCACCAGTTCCAGCACCACGTCCAGCCGGGAGTCCCAGGCGGAGAGCAGCTTCTTGAGCGTCTCGGCCTGCGGCACGTTCCGCGGGAAGCCGTCCAGCAGGAACCCGGACTGCGCGTCGTCCTCCTGCAGCCGGTCGGTGACCATCGCGATGGTCACCTGGTCAGGCACCAGGTCGCCGCGCTCCATGAAGGCCTGCGCGCGGCGGCCGAGCGCGGTGCCCTGGCCGACGTTGCTGCGGAAGATGTCACCTGTCGAGATCTTCGGGATAGACAGGTGCGACGCTATGAACTGGGCCTGTGTCCCCTTGCCCGCACCGGGGGGCCCGACGAGGACGACGCGCACTATCGCAGGAAGCCCTCATAGTTACGCTGCTGCAGCTGGCTCTCGATCTGCTTCACCGTGTCCAGACCCACCCCCACTGCGATCAGGATGCTGGTCCCGCCGAACGGGAACTGGGTGCCCACCCCGAGCAGCGCGAACGCGACCATCGGGATGAGCGCGATCAGGCCCAGGTACAGGGACCCGGGGGCGGTGAGCCGGGTGAGCACGTAATTCAGGTACTGGGCGGTGGGCCGCCCAGGGCGGATACCGGGGATGAAGCCGCCGTACTTCTTCATGTTGTCCGCCACCTCCGTCGGATTGAAGGTGATGGATACGTAGAAGTACGTGAAGAACACGATCAGGACGAAGAACAGGACCATGTACAGGGCCGAGTCTCCGGTCACCCCGTTGCCGAGATTGTTGTCCACCCAGTTGACCCAGCGCGAGGGATGGTTCTTGTTGCCGAACAGCCCGGCCGCCAGGATCGGGATGTACAGCAGCGACGAGGCGAAGATGACCGGGATGACACCGGCCTGGTTCACCTTGAGCGGGATGTAGGTAGACGTCCCCCCGTACATCTTCCGGCCCACCATGCGCTTGGCGTACTGTACCGGGATCCGGCGCTGGGCCTGCTCCATGAAGACCACGAAGCCCACGATGGCCACGGCGACCACCGCGACGACGAGCAGCACGACGATGTGCTTGGAGTTGTACACGTCCACCATGTAGCCCGCCATCTGGGAGATGACGGTGGTGAAGATGAGCACCGACATGCCGTTGCCGACGCCGCGGTCGGTGATCAGCTCGCCCAGCCACATGATCACCGCGGTGCCGGCCGTCATGCAGATCACCATGGTGGCGATGGTGAACACCGTGGGGTGCGGGATCAGCTGCTCGCTGCAGCCGGAGAACAGGTTGCCGGACCGGGTGTAGGCGACGATCCCGGTGGACTGCAGGATGGCCAGCCCGACGGTCAGGTACCGGGTGTACTGGGTGATCTTCGCCTGGCCGGCCTGACCCTCCTGGCGCAGCGTCTCCAGCCGCGGGATGACCACGGCGAGCAGCTGCAGGATGATGCTGGCCGTGATGTACGGCATAATGCCCAGGGCGAAGATGGACAGCCGGAGCAGCGCGCCGCCGCTGAACAGGTTGACCAGCTGGTACACGCCCGCTGCGCTGCTGTTCTTTTCCAGGCCGGTGCAGAACTGCACCGCCTTCTCGGAGATGCCTGGGGTCGGGATCGCCGCGCCCAGCCGGAACACGGCCAGGATCCCGAGCGTGAACAGCAGCTTTTTGCGCAGGTCAGGCGTCCGGAAGGCCCGGAGGAACGCGGTCAGCATGCGCCGTCCTCAAGTAGATCGGTCAACGGGGTCGGGCCGTGCCTGCCCGAGGGTGGCGCCGGCCGCCGGTGGGCCGCAGTGTAACGCGTCCGCAGCACTGTAACAGCCCTCTGCGCTCAGTGACGATGACTGTGCGCTGGCGGCTGATCAACGCTGCGAAACGTACACCGCGCCGGCCGGCCAGGGCGATCGCCCGGCCGGCCCGCGCATCACAGCTCAGTGACCGTCCCGCCGGCCGTGGTGATCTTCTCCCGGGCGGAGGTGGAGAAGGCGTGCGCGGTGACCCGCAGCGCCGCCCCAGCGTCACCCTCGCCCAGCACCTTGACCAGCTGGCCGGGCCGGACCGCGCCCTTGGCCGCCAGGTCCTCCGGGGTCACCTCGCCACCCTGCGGGTACAGCTCGGTGAGCCGGCCGGTGTTGATCACCTGGTAAGTGGTCTTGAACCTTGTGTTGGAGAAGCCCCTCAGCTTTGGCACCCGGCGCTGCAGCGGCATCTGGCCGCCCTCGAAGCCCAGGTGTACCTGCCCGCGCGCCTTGGTCCCCTTGGTCCCACGGCCCGCGGTCTTGCCCTTGGACCCCTGACCGCGGCCGACCCGGGTGCGCTCGGTGCGCGACCCCGGGGCCGGGCGGAGGTGATGGATCTTCAGCATGTCAGTCGACCTCCTCGACGGTGACGAGGTGCCGCACCGCGTAGATCATGCCGCGGAACTCGGGCCGGTCGTCCTTGACGACCGAGTGCCCGATCCGCTTCAGCCCCAATGAGCGCAACGAAGCACGCTGCCCTTTGGTGCCCCCGATCTCCGACCGGGTCTGGGTTACCTTCAGCTGTGCCATCATCCTGCTCCGCTCAGCTGTTGCCGGACGTGGCACCGAGGGCGGCCGCCGCCGCGCGAGCGCGCAGCATGGCCGCCGGGGCCACGTCCTCGATCGGGAGCCCGCGCCGGGCGGCGATCTCCTCGGGCCGCTTCAGGCTCTTCAGCGCCGCCACCGTCGCGTGCACGACGTTGATCGGGTTGGACGAACCGAGCGAGCGGGACAGCACGTCGTGCACGCCCGCGCACTCCAGCACGGCCCGCACCGGGCCGCCGGCGATGACGCCGGTCCCCGGGCTGGCCGGCTTGAGCAGCACGACGCCCGCGGACTCCTCGCCCTGCACGGTGTGCGGGATCGTGCCAGCGATCCGGGGCACCCGGAAGAACGACTTCTTGGCCGCCTCGACGCCCTTGGCGATGGCCGCGGGCACCTCTTTGGCCTTGCCGTAGCCCACGCCCACCATGCCGTTGCCGTCGCCCACGATGACCAGCGCGGTGAAGCTGAACCGCCGGCCGCCCTGGACGACCTTGGCGACGCGGTTGATGGTGACGACCCGCTCTAGGTAAGCGGTGCCCTTGTCGGCGCCACCGCCGCGGCGGTCATCACGGCGGTCACGCCGTTCGCCGCCGCCGCCGCCACGCCGCGGAGGTCCTGCCATCAGATGTTCCTTCTCTCGTGTGTCTCAAAGCTCACGGTGCCGCCCCCGGTCACAGTGCCGTCCCCGGTCACAGGGACAGGCCGCCTTCGCGGGCCGCGTCGGCCAGGGCGGCGATCCGCCCGTGGTAGGCCCAGCCGGCCCGGTCGAACACGGCCGCGCCGATGCCGGCCGCCGTGGCCCGCTCCGCGAGCAGCGTGCCCACCTGGCGCGCCTTGGCTGTCTTGTCGCCGTCGGCCACCCGGACCGTGTCTTCCAGAGTAGATGCGGCGGCGAGTGTCCGGCCCGTGCCGTCGTCGATCAGCTGGACCGACGTATGCCGCGCCGACCGGCTGACGATCAGCCGCGGCCGCTCGGCGCTGCCCAGCACCTTCTTGCGCACCCGCAGGTGCCGCCGGTTGCGCGCGGCGCTGCGGCCGCGGGCCCTGGTCTTCGTGCCAGCCATCGGTTACTTCCCAGCCTTCCCGACCTTGCGGCGGATCTGCTCACCCTGGTACCGGATGCCCTTGCCCTTGTACGGGTCGGGCTTGCGCAGCTTGCGTATGTTGGCCGCGACCTCGCCCACCAGCTGCTTGTCGATGCCTTCGACAACCAGCCGGGTCGGCGTCTCGACGCGGAACGTGATGCCGTCCGGCGGCGTCACCGGCACCGGGTGGCTGAAGCCCAGCTGGAACTCCAGGTTCGAGCCCCGCGCCTGCACCCGGTAGCCGACCCCGACGATCTCCAGCGTCTTGCTGTAGCCCTGGGTGACCCCGGTCACCATGTTCTGCACCAGGGAGCGGGACAGCCCGTGCAGCGCCCGCACCTTGCCTTCGTCGTTGGGCCGGGTCACCCGCAGCGTGCTGTCGTCCCGGGAGATCTCGATGGGCGGGGTGAGCTCCAGCGCCAGGCTGCCCTTGGGGCCCTTGACGCTGACCGCCCGGCCGTCGATGCTGACGTCCACGCCCCCGGGGATCTCCACCGGGAGCCGTCCGATTCGTGACATCGCGGTCTCCCTACCAGACGTAGGCGAGGACTTCCCCGCCCACGCCACGCTTGTTCGCCTGCTTGTCGGTCATCAGGCCGCCCGAGGTGGAAATGATGGCGACGCCGAGGCCGCCGAGCACCCGGGGCAGGTTGTCCTTCTTCGCGTACACCCGCAGGCCGGGCTTGGACACCCGCTTGATGCCCGCGATGGAGCGCTCCCGGGTCGGCCCGTACTTCAGCGACACCACGAGGTTCTTGCCCACCTCGGCGTCTTCCACCGAGAAGCCGGCTATGTAGCCCTCCTGCTTGAGGATCTCCGCGATCCGGACCTTGATCGTGGAGCTGGGCATGCCCACGGTGTCGTGGTACGCCGAGTTGGCATTGCGCAGACGGGCGAGCATGTCTGCGATCGGGTCGGTCATCGTCATGGCCTGGTGGCCCTCCTCGCCGTGGTTTCCCGCGCGGGACCTGCGGCGTGGTCAGTGGGCGCGGTATGCCCGCACCCAGGTTGGTCTGTTGCTGGCGCCGGCGTTCGGCTACCAGCTGGATTTCGTGATGCCCGGCAGCTCACCGCGGTGGGCCATCGAGCGGAAGCAGATCCGGCACAGGCCGAACCTGCGGTACACGGCGCGCGGCCGCCCGCAGCGCGAGCACCGGGTGTACCCGCGCACCTTGAACTTGGGCGTCCGCTTCGCCTTGACGACAAGCGCCTTCTTCGCCACTACTCAGTTCTCCTTGAACGGGAATCCGAGCCGCCGCAACAGTGCGCGGCCCTCTTCGTCGGTCGTCGCGGTGGTCACCACGGTCACATCCATGCCGCGCTGCCGGTCCACCTGGTCCGCGTCGATCTCATGGAACATCAGCTGCTCGTTCAGCCCGAACGTGTAGTTGCCCCGGCCGTCGAACTGCCGGTCGGACAGCCCGCGGAAGTCCCGGATACGGGGCAGGGCCAGCGACAGCAGCCGGTCCAGGAACTCCCACATCCGGTCGCCGCGCAGCGTCACGTGCGCGCCGATCGGCATGCCCTCACGCAGCTTGAACTGGGCGATCGACTTCCGGGCCCGGGCCACCGCGGGCTTCTGCCCGGTGATCACCGTGAGGTCCCGGATCGCGCCCTCGATCAGCTTGGCGTCCCGGGCGGCCTCGCCGACGCCCATGTTCACCACGATCTTGGTCACGGTGGGCGTCTGCATCACGTTGGCGTAGCCGAACTCCTCGCGCATCGCCGGCGCGATCTCCTGCCGGTAGCGCTCCTTGAGCCGCGGCGTGGGGTACGGCTGCCGGGCCGGTGCCTGCTCAGTCGTGGTTGTCATCAGAAGTCCTTACCGCCCGGGCGGGAGATCCGGACCTTGGTGCCGTCTTCTTCGTAGCGGAATCCGGCGCGGGCCGGCTTCTTGCTGTCCGGGTCGATCAGCTGCACGTTGCTCACGTGGATCGGCGCCTCGGTGGTCATGATCCCGCCTGACTTGGCACCACGCTGTCCCTGGTAATCCACCTTCTTGTTCTTGCGGACCATGTTGACGCCCTGGACCAGGATGCGCTGCCGCTCCGGGTCGGCCAGGATGACCGTGCCCTCCCGGCCGCTGTCCCGGCCCGCGATGACCACCACGTGGTCGCCCTTCTTGATCTTCATGCGGGGCGGCTTCGCCACCGCAGTGTTCGTCTTCTTCTTCACCGCAGCCTTCCTCGGGGCCATCACAGCACCTCCGGCGCGAGCGAGATGATCCGCATGAACCGCTTCTCGCGCAGCTCACGGCCGACCGGGCCGAAGATGCGGGTGCCACGCGGGTCCCCGCCGTCCCGGATCAGCACCGCCGCGTTCTCGTCGAACTTGATGTATGAGCCGTCACCGCGGCGGCGCTCCTTGCGGGTGCGCACCACGACCGCTTTGACGACATCGCCCTTCTTCACCCCGGCACCGGGAAGAGCATCCTTCACTGTCGCCACGATGACATCACCGATGCCCGCGTATCGCCGGCCAGAGCCGCCGAGCACGCGGATACACAAGATCTCCTTGGCTCCGGTGTTGTCGGCGACCTTAAGCCGCGACTCCTGCTGGATCACGTCAACTCCTGTTTCCTGACGCCGGGGTCTCGCGGGGCCCGCGCCCCGCGGGTGGTTGTTACTTGGCCTTCTCCAGAACCTCCGCGACGCGCCAGCGCTTCGTCGCGGACAGCGGCCTGGTCTCCATCAGCCGGACCCGGTCGCCGACGCCGCACGCGTTCTCACCGTCGTGCGCGATGTACTTCTTGGTCCGCCGGATGATCTTGCCGTACTTCGGGTGCTTGACCCGGTCCTCGACTTCGACCACCACGGTCTTTTCCATCTTGTCGCTGACCACGTAGCCCTCGCGGACCTTGCGGTAGCCGCGGCCCTGGGCCTCGTCCTGCTGCACGTCACTCACTCTCTTCCGCCTCCTCCACCAGGATCACGATGCCGAGCTCGCGTTCCCGCTTCACGGTGTAGATGCGGGCGATTTCCTTCTTGACGGCGCGCAGCCGCCCGTGGCTCTCCAGCTGCCCGGTCGCGGCCTGGAACCGGAGATTGAACAGCTCTGTCTTGGCCTCGGCCAGCTTGGTGTCGAGTTCTTCCTCGGTGGAATTCCGGAGGTCAGCGGCGGCCAGTCCAGCCATCACGCGTCACCCACTTCGCGCTTGACGAACTTACATTTCATTGGGAGCTTGTGCATGGCCCGGCGGAGTGCCTCCCGGGCCACCGGCTCGGCCACGCCGGACAGCTCGAACATCACCCGGCCCGGCTTGACGTTGGCCACCCACCACTCCGGAGAGCCCTTGCCGGAGCCCATCCGGGTCTCAGCCGGCTTCTTGGTCAGCGGGCGGTCCGGGTAGATGGTGATCCACACCTTGCCGCCACGGCGAATGTGCCGGGTCATGGCGATACGGGCGGACTCGATCTGCCGGTTGGTCACGTACGCGTGCTCCAGCGCCTGGATGCCGTACTCACCGAAAGCCACCCGGGTGCCACCCTTGGCCGCCCCGTGCCGGTCCGGCCGGTGCTGCTTGCGGTGCTTGACCCTGCGCGGGATAAGCATGATTCAGCCCTCCTCACCGCTGGTCGGTGCGGGCGCCGCCTCGGCCGGCGCGGCCACGCTGGCCTGCCCGGCGGGCGCCTGGTCCGGCGCGCCCCGGTCGCCGCGGTCGCCGCCGGGCGCGCGGTCGCCGCGGTCGGGGCCCTCCGGCCGCCGCCGCCGCTGCGGCCCGGTCGGCCGGTCCCGGCGCTGGCCGGCCCGCAGGGCGGCCGCGGCCGCCTCGCGCTCGGCCCGGGTCTGCGGCGCCTCGCCGCGGTAGATCCAGACCTTCACGCCGATCCGGCCGAACGTGGTCCGGGCCTCGTAGAAGCCGTAGTCGATGTCGGCGCGCAGCGTGTGCAGCGGCACCCGGCCCTCGCGGTAGAACTCCGACCGGGACATCTCCGCGCCGCCGAGGCGGCCCGAGCACTGCACCCGGATGCCCTTGGCGCCCGGGCTCTTCATCGTGGTCTGCATGGCCTTGCGCATGGCCCGGCGGAAGGACACCCGGCTGGACAGCTGCTCGGCCACGCCCTGCGCGACGAGCTGCGCGTCCGTCTCCGGGTTCTTCACCTCGAGGATGTTCAGCTGGATCTGCTTGCTGGTCAGCTTCTCCAGGTCACTGCGGATCCGGTCGGCCTCGGCGCCGCGGCGGCCGATGACGATGCCCGGCCGCGCGGTGTGGATGTCTACCCGGACCCGGTCCCTGGTGCGCTCGATCTCCACCTTGGAGATGCCCGCGCGCTCCATGCCGCGCTGCAGCATCCGGCGGATGGCCACGTCTTCGGCGACGTAGTCCTTGTAAAGTTTGTCGGCATACCACCGGCTCTTGAAGTCGGTGGTGATGCCCAGCCGGAACCCGTGCGGGTTCACCTTCTGCCCCACTAGCGGGACCTCCCCTTGGGTTCGTCGGAGACGATTACCGTGATGTGGCTGGTGCGCTTGTTGATCCGGTAACCGCGGCCCTGGGCACGCGGCCGGAACCGCTTCAGCGTCGGGCCCTCGTCCACCCACGCCCGGCTGACCACGAGCGAGTCGGCGTCCACCTGCTGGCCGTGCTCGGCGTTGGCGATGGCGCTGGCCAGCACCTTGCCTACCGGGTCGCTGGCCGACTGCGGCGCAAAGGCAAGCGCGGCCTGCGCGTCCTGCGCAGGCATCCCGCGGATGATGTCCACCACCCGGCGGGCCTTCCGCGGCGTGACGCGGACATACCGCGCCTTAGCCCTAGCTTCCATTACCTTCTCGCTCTCTCCTGCGTCGCGGCCGGCCTAGCGGCGGCTGCGGCGGTCATCCCTGACGTGGCTGCGGAACGTGCGGGTCGGCGCGAACTCACCGAGCTTGTGGCCGACCATGGCCTCGGTGATGAACACCGGCACATGCTTGCGGCCGTCGTGCACCGCGATGGTGTGGCCCAGCATGGCAGGGACGATCATGGAACGCCGTGACCACGTCTTGATCAGGTTCCGTGTTCCGGCCTCGTTCTGTGTGTCCACCTTCTTGATCAGGTGGTCGTTGACGAACGGGCCCTTCTTAAGGCTACGAGGCATCGCTCAGTGCTCCTACCGCTTCTTCTTGCTGCGCCTGCGGACGATCAGCCGGTCGCTGGGCTTGTTTGCTTGCCGGGTCCGGCCCTCGGGCTTGCCCCACGGGCTGACCGGGTGCCGGCCGCCGGAGCTCTTGCCCTCGCCACCACCGAGGGGGTGGTTGACCGGGTTCATCGCGACACCGCGCACCGACGGGCGGTGGCCCTTCCACCGGTTGCGGCCCGCCTTGCCGAGCTTGATGTTGCCCTGCTCCGCGTTGCCGACCTCGCCCACGGAGGCCCGGCAGGCCGCGTTGACCCGGCGGATCTCGCCGGAGGGCATCCGCAGCTGGGCGAACCCGCCGTCCTTGGCCAGCAACTGGACTCCGGAACCGGCCGACCGGGCGATCTTGGCCCCGCCGCCCGGCCGCAGTTCGATGGCGTGCACCACGGTGCCGGTCGGGATGTTCCGCAGCGGGAGGCAGTTGCCCGGGCGGATGTCCGAGCCGGGGCCGTTCTCCACCACGTCGCCCTGGGCCAGCCCCTGCGGGCAGAGGATGTACCGCTTCTCGCCGTCGGCGTAGTGCAGCAGCGCGATCCGCGACGTCCGGTTCGGGTCGTACTCGATGTGCGCGACCTTGGCCGGGATGCCGTCCTTGTCGTTGCGCCGGAAGTCGATCAGCCGGAAGGCGCGCTTGTGCCCGCCACCCTGGTGCCGCGCGGTGATCCGGCCATGCACGTTCCGGCCGCCCTTGGAGGACAGCGGGCGGACCAGCGACTTCTCCGGCTCACCACGGGTGAGTTCGGAGAAGTCCGCGCCGCTCGCGCCCCGCCGTCCCGGGGTCGTCGGCTTGTACTTGCGGATAGCCATGTGTGCTCAAGCTCCTCTATCTGGCCGCGCTAGCTGACCGGTCCGCCGAAGACGTCGATCCGCTCACCCTCGGCCAGGCTGACGATGGCCCGCTTGGTGGCCGGCCGGTGGCCCCAGCCGTACCGGGTGCGGCGCCGCTTGCCCGGCCGGTTGAGCGTGTTGACGCCGGTCACCTTGACCCCGAAGATGGCCTCGACCGCCTGCCGGACCTGGGTCCGGTTGGCCTCGTGCGGGACCAGGAAGGTGTACTTGCCATCATCCGCGAGCCGGTAGGTCTTCTCCGAGATGATCGGCCGCAGCAGGATGTCGCGGGGATTGTAGGTCCGGGTCGCGCTCACTGCTCGTCCTCTTTCTTGACCGTCGCGCCGGGGCCGGTGAACTCCTCCAGCGCGGCCTGGGTGAACACCACGTGCTCACTGGCCAGGACGTCGTAGGTGTTCAGCTGGCCGGACGCCAGCAGCCGGACGCCTGGCACATTACGCAGGCTCTTCCAGGTCAGCTCGTCGTCGGACTGCGCCACGACCAGCACGGTGCCCCGCATCTTCCCGTCGAGCAGGCCGATCGCGGTACGCAGCAGGTCCACCGCCTCGCTGGTCTTGGGCGCGTCCCCGGACACGAAGCTGGTGACCACCGCCACCCGGCCGTTGCTGGCCCGGTCGGACAGCGCACCGCGGAGCGCGGCCGCCTTCATCTTCTTCGGCGTCCGCTGCACGTAGGACCGGGGTACCGGGCCGTGCACGGTGCCGCCGCCGGCGTACTGCGGCGCCCGGATACTGCCCTGGCGGGCCCGGCCGGTGCCCTTCTGCCGGTACGGCTTCCGGCCGCCGCCACGGACCAGGCCGCGGGTCTTGGTGGCGTGCGTGCCCTGCCGGGCCGCGGCCTCCTGGGCCACCACGACCTGGTGGATCAGCGGCACGTTGACCGGCGCGCTGAAGATCTCGTCGGGCAGCTCCACGTCCTGGCCAGCTGAGCCGGACGGGGAGACGACGGTGACGGTGGTGCTCACGGGGCCTCCTTCGTGGCGGACTGGGCGGCCCGGATCGCACTGCGGACCAGGATCAGCCCGCCCTTGGGCCCGGGCACCGCCCCGCGGATCAGCAGCAGGCCGCGCTCGGTGTCCACCCGGTGCACGGTCAGGTTCGGGGTGGTGGTGCGGGCGCCGCCCATCCGGCCGGCCATCCGCACGCCCTTGAACACCCGGCCCGGGGTGGCGCAGCCGCCGATCGAGCCCGGCGACCGGTGCTTGCGCTGAGTGCCGTGCGAGGCGCTCAGGCCCTTGAATCCGTGCCGCTTCATCACGCCCGCGAAGCCCTTGCCCTTGCTGCGGCCGGTCACGTTGACCAGGTCGCCGGGGCCGAAGGTCTCGGCGGTGACTTCCTGGCCGAGGGTGTAGTCGGTCGCGTCATCGGTCCGCAGTTCGACCAGGTACCGGCGCGGCGTCACCGCGGCCTTGGCGAAGTGGCCGGCCACCGGCCGGTTCACCCGGCGCGGGTCGATCTCGCCATAGCCGAGCTGCACCGCGGAGTACCCGTGGGCGTCGGGCGTGCGGACCGCGGTCACCACGCAGGGACCCGCCTGGACGACCGTGACGGGAACCATGCGTCCCTCGGCGTCGAAGACCTGGCTCATGCCGAGCTTCGTGCCGAGCACGCCCTTGATGTGCTTGGTCATATCTTCTGGCCTCCCTCGCGGGCGCTTCGCTGGCTTCGGGAGGCGGGTCCTCGGCGCCGGGACACCGCAGCAAAAACCGCGCTGCGGCGTTCGGCCCGGCGCCTGCGGCATCCGAGGCCAATCCGAGATGCGAAAAGCTGACTCATTTCGGTGGGTTCCTCAGAGCTTGATCTCGATGTTGACGCCTGCGGGCAGGTCCAGCCGCATCAGCGAGTTGACGGTCTTCGGCGTGGGGTCGATGATGTCGATCAGGCGCTTGTGCGTGCGCATCTCGAAGTGCTCCCGCGAGTCCTTGTACTTGTGCGGGGAGCGGATGACGCAGTAGATGTTCTTCTCCGTGGGCAGCGGGACAGGCCCGGCAACCCGCGCGCCGGTGCGCGTCACCGTGTTGACGATCTTCCGCGCCGAGCTGTCGATGACCTCGTGGTCATAGGCCTTGAGCCGGATGCGGATCTTTTGTCCCGCCATGTGCCTTCGATTCCTTCGTTCGGTAGGCCGGTTCTGCGTCCTGCGCGCAGTGCTCGCCGCCCCCGGCCGGTGGCCGGGGGCGGCGGATTCACTACTTAATAATCTTTATGACCCGGCCGGCGCCAACGGTGCGGCCGCCTTCGCGGATCGCGAATTTCAGCCCCTCCTCCATGGCGATCGGCTGGATCAGCTCGATGCGCATCTCGGTGTTGTCGCCGGGCATGACCATCTCAGTGCCCTCGGGCAGGTGGACGACGCCCGTCACGTCCGTGGTCCGGAAGTAGAACTGCGGACGGTAGTTGTTGAAGAACGGGGTGTGCCGTCCGCCCTCATCCTTGGACAGGATGTAGACCTGGCCCTCGAACTCGGTGTGCGGGGTGTTGGTGCCCGGCTTGATGACGACCTGGCCGCGCTCCACGTCCTCGCGCTTGATGCCACGCAGCAGCAGGCCCGCGTTGTCACCGGCCTGGCCCTCGTCGAGGATCTTGTGGAACATCTCGACGCCGGTGACCGTGGTCTTCTGCGCCTTCTCCTTGATGCCGATGATCTCGACTTCCTCGGAGGTGTGCACCTTGCCGCGCTCGATCCGGCCGGTCACCACGGTGCCGCGGCCGGTGATCGAGAACACGTCCTCGACCGGCATCAGGAACGGCCTGTCGGTGTCCCGGACCGGCTCGGGGATGCTGTCGTCACAGGCCTCCATGAGCTCGATGACCTTGGCGCCCCACTCGGCGTCGCCCTCCAGCGCCTTGAGCGCGGAGACCCGGATCACCGGCACGTCGTCGCCGGGGAACTCGTAGGTGGTGAGCAGCTCACGTACCTCGAGCTCGACCAGCTCCAGGATCTCCTCGTCGTCCACCATGTCGGCCTTGTTCAGCGCGACCACGATGTACGGCACGCCGACCTGGCGGGCCAGCAGCACGTGCTCGCGGGTCTGCGGCATCGGGCCGTCGGTGGCCGCGACCACCAGGATGGCGCCGTCCATCTGCGCGGCACCGGTGATCATGTTCTTGATGTAGTCCGCGTGACCGGGGCAGTCCACGTGCGCGTAGTGCCGCTTGTCGGTCTGGTATTCGACGTGCGAGATCGAGATGGTGATCCCGCGCTCCTTCTCTTCCTTCGCGTTGTCGATCTGGTCGAAGGGAGTGAACGGATTGATGTCGGGATACTTATCGTGCAGCACCTTGGTGATCGCCGCGGTCAGCGTGGTTTTGCCGTGGTCGATGTGTCCGATGGTGCCGATGTTCACGTGCGGCTTGGTCCGCTCGAACTTGGCCTTGCCCACTGGTTTCTCCTCGTTGCGATCGTCCCCACCGGCGGTGGGGCCAAGGCGCTCCTCTTGCGCCCGTTCTTCTGATTGACGTTTGTGTTACGTGTGGTTACTCACCACGGGCCTTGGCGATGATCTCCTTGGCGATGCTGGGCGGGACCTCGGCATACGAGTCGAACTGCATGCTGTAGTCCGCCCGGCCCTGGGTCCGGCTGCGCAGGTCACCCACGTAGCCGAACATCTCGGACAGCGGCACAGTGGCCTTGACCACGCGGACGCCGGAGCGCTCCTCCATGGCCTGGATCTGGCCACGCCGGCTGTTCAGGTCGCCGATCACGTCGCCCATGTAGTCGTCCGGCGTCCTGACCTCGACGGCCATTACCGGCTCGAGCAGCACGGGGTCCGCGTGCCCGGCCGCCTTCTTGAACGCCATCGATCCGGCGATCTTGAAGGCCAGCTCAGACGAGTCCACCTCGTGGTAGGCCCCGTCGGTGAGGGTGACCCGCACGTCCACCATCGGGTAGCCGGCCAGGACGCCGAACTCGGCGGCCTCCTGGCAGCCGGAGTCCACCGACGGGATGTACTCCCGCGGGATGCGGCCTCCGGTGATCTTGTTCTCGAACTCGTAGCCGCCGCCGTCGCCGCCGGTCGGCTCCAGGTTGATGACCACCCGCGCGTACTGGCCGGCGCCGCCGGTCTGCTTCTTGTGCGTGTAGTCGACCTTCTCGACCTTCTTGCGGATGGTCTCCCGGTAGGCGACCTGCGGGCGGCCGATGTTGGCCTCGACGTGGAACTCGCGCCGCATCCGGTCCACCAGGACCTCGAGGTGCAGTTCGCCCATCCCGGAGATGATCGTCTGCCCGGTCTCCTCGTCCGTGCGGACCTGGAAGGTCGGGTCCTCCTCGGCCAGCCGCTGGATCGCGGTGCCCAGCTTGTCCTGGTCACCCTTGGTCTTCGGCTCGATGGCCACGTTAATGACCGGCGCCGGGAACGTCATCGACTCCAGGATCACCTGCTTGGCCGGGTCACTCAGGGTGTCCCCGGTGGACGTGTCCTTGAGCCCCATCACGGCCACGATCTGCCCAGCGATCGCCGTCGGGCGCTCCTCGCGCTTGTTGGCGTGCATCTGGTAGATCTTGCCGATCCGCTCCCGGCGCCCCTTAGCGGTGTTGAGCACGTTTGAGCCCGCCTCCAGGGTGCCGGAGTAGACCCGGATATAGGTCAGCTTGCCGAGGTGCTGGTCGGACATGATCTTGAACGCCAGCGCGGCGAACGGCTCGGCCGGGTCGGCCTTGCGCAGCACGACCTTGTCCTCGTCGCTCACGTCGTGCCCCTTGACCGGCGGGATGTCCACCGGGCTGGGCAGGTAGTCCACGATCGCGTCCAGCATCGGCTGCACGCCCTTGTTCTTGAACGCGCTGCCGCACAGCACCGGGGTGATCCCGCCCGCGACGGTAGCCCGCCGGATGGCGGCGTTGAGCTGGTCCACGTCGGGCTCGATGCCCTCGAGGTACAGCTCCATCATCTCTTCGTCGTTCTCGGCGATGGTCTCGAGCAGCTTGTCGCGCCACTCCCGGGCCGCCTCGACGTGGTCATCGGGAATGCCCACCACGTCGTACTTGTCGCCCTTGCCCTCGGTCTGCCAGAGCAGCGCCCGCATCCGGACCAGGTCGATGACGCCGCGGAAGTCGGACTCCACGCCCCACGGCAGCTGGATGACCAGCGGGGTGGCGCCGAGCCGGTCGGTGATCATCTCGACACAGCGGTGGAACTCCGCGCCGACCCGGTCCATCTTGTTGACGAAGCAGATCCTGGGCACGCCGTACCGGTCCGCCTGCCGCCACACGGTCTCCGACTGCGGCTCCACGCCGGCCACGCCGTCGAAGACGGCGACCGCCCCGTCGAGCACACGCAGCGACCGCTCGACTTCCACCGTGAAGTCGACGTGGCCGGGGGTGTCGATGATGTTGATGGTGTGATCGCGCCAGCTGGTAGTGGTCGCCGCGGACGTGATCGTGATCCCGCGCTCCTGCTCCTGCTCCATCCAGTCCATGGTGGCCGCGCCCTCATGGACCTCACCAAGCTTGTAGTTGATGCCGGTGTAGAACAGGATCCGCTCGGTGGTCGTGGTTTTACCCGCGTCGATGTGCGCCATGATCCCGATGTTGCGGACCTTGGCAAGCTCTACGGCGGTCTGGGTCGCCACTTCTTGATTCCTCGCTGCTTCGTCAGTCGTCGGCCGCGACGTGTCGCGCGTTACCAGCGGTAATGCGCGAACGCCTTGTTGGATTCGGCCATCTTGTGGGTGTCCTCGCGGCGCTTCACGCTCGCCCCGAGGCCGTTGCTCGCATCGAGCAGCTCGTTCATCAGCCGCTCGGTCATCGTCTTCTCACGCCGCGACCGGGAGTACGCAACCAGCCAGCGCAGCGCCAGTGTGGTGCTGCGCGATGCCCGCACCTCCACCGGCACCTGGTAGGTGGCGCCACCGACCCGGCGGCTGCGGACCTCCAGGGTGGGCTTCACGTTGTCCAGCGCGCGCTTGAGCGTGACCACCGGGTCGTTGCCGGTCTTCTCTTTGGCACCCTCGAGCGCGCCGTACACGATCCGCTCGGCCAGTGAACGCTTGCCGCTGCGCAGCACCTTGTTCACCAGCGCGGTCACCAGCGGCGACCCGTACACCGGATCGGTGACGAGCTGCCGTTTGGTCGCAGGCCCCTTACGCGGCATGTCAGCTCTTCTCCTTCTTCGCGCCGTAACGGCTCCGTGCCTGCTTACGGTTGCGCACACCCTGGGTGTCGAGGGCCCCCCGGATGATCTTGTAGCGCACACCGGGCAGGTCGCGCACCCGGCCGCCCCGCACCAGCACGATGGAGTGCTCCTGCAGGTTGTGGCCGACCCCGGGGATGTAGGCGGTGACCTCGATCTGGCTGGTCAGCCTGACCCTGGCCACCTTGCGCAGCGCAGAGTTGGGCTTCTTCGGCGTCGTCGTGTAGACGCGCGTGCAGACACCCCGGCGCTGGGGGCTGCCCTTCAGGGCCGGGGTAGTGGTCTTGGCCACCTTGTCCTGGCGGCCCTTGCGGACCAGCTGCTGGATCGTGGGCACCGCGTCTCCGTCTTCCTAGCGCGCCTGTGGCGCGACGTCTTCTCTTGCTCGTTCCTGCACCCCAGGGCGCAGGGTTATCCGGGAC
This sequence comes from uncultured Actinomycetes bacterium, assembly GCA_963717125.1. Taxonomy (GTDB): domain Bacteria; phylum Actinomycetota; class Actinomycetes; order Streptosporangiales; family Streptosporangiaceae; genus RYN-230. The sequence goes on along the minus strand of CAVQVG010000004.1, from coordinate 236,627 downwards.
GCTTGAGCGCCCCTCACCTGCCGTTTTCCTTGCCCCTCCGACCCCCGAGGTCGGGCGTGTCGCGCTGTCCACGCGGCACAAGCTCCCGCAGGAGCCTTGAGTCGAGAGAGGAAAAGGCCCGCACGCCTGGTCACTCGCCACACCGCGCCTTCGAGCGGGAGGCCGTGACCTCTGCCGTCCGGCGCTGGCGTTTACGGTCCGCTAGCGCACGCGCGCCCGCTTGTCACGGGCACGATGCCTTAGCGTACCCAACCTTTTGCCAACAGGCAAAGCGAACGGGGATCACGGCCGGGGCGGCCGGACCCGGTGCCTTTTTCCTGCCAGCAACGGTGAAACCACGCCTGCGGGGTAGCGGAGAACTGGTCGCCAGTCCCCTGCTCCCGGGGGATGGAACACCGGTGGCCCAGTCTGTATTCCAAAGGAACAGGACATCTCATGACACAGACAGTTGTCATCACCGGGGCCAGCGCCGGCATCGCCCGCGCCACCGCGCGGCGGTACGGGGCCCGGGGCGCCAACGTCGGGCTGATCGCCCGCGGGCAGGCCGGCCTGGACGGCGCGGCCCAGGACGTGCTCGAGGCGGGCGGGCAGGCCCTGGCCGTGCCCGCCGACGTGGCCGACCATGCCCAGGTGGAGAAGGCGGCGACGGAGATAGAGGCCGAGTTCGGCCCCATCGACGTGTGGATCAACGTGGCCTTCACCTCCGTGTTCGCACCGTTCGCTGAGATCACCCCGGACGAATTCCGGCGCGTTACCGAGGTCAGTTACCTGGGCTTCGTGCACGGCACCATGGTCGCGCTGAGCCGGATGCGGCCGCGCGACGCGGGCACCATCGTGCAGGTCGGCTCGGCGCTGAGCGAGCGTGCCATCCCGCTCCAGTCGGCCTACTGCGGGGCCAAGCACGCGATCAACGGGTTCACCGAGTCGCTGCGCTGCGAACTGCTGCACGAGGGGTCCCGGGTGCGCGTGACCGTGGTGCAGATGCCCGCGGTGAACACGCCGCAGTTCTCCTGGGTGCTGTCCCGGCTGCCCCGGCACCCGCAGCCGGTGCCGCCGATCTACCAGCCCGAGGTCGCCGCGCGCGGCGTGCTGTACGCCGCGGACCACCCGGAGCGCAAGCAATACTGGGTGGGCGGCAGCACGGCCGCCACGCTGCTGGCGCAGAAGGTCGCCCCCGCGCTGCTCGACCGGTACCTGGCCAAGACCGGCTTCGATTCGCAGCAGACCAGCCAGGACGTGCCGGCCGGCAGCCGGCCGGACAATCTGTTCGACCCGGTGGACCGCCCGGCGGGCAGCGACCACGGTGCGCACGGCGCCTTCGACGACCGGTCGCACCAGCGCAGCGCCCAGCTCTGGATGTCGCACCATCCGGCGGTCAGTGGTGGTATCGCGGCCGGGGCGGCGCTGGCCGGCGGCCTCGTGATCCGGGCTATCACCAGCCGGGGATGAGGGCTTCGCGAAGGGGCCCGGCCGGGATGGATGGATTCGCCTGGCTGAACGCCACGCGAACCCACCCACACCGGCCGGTCCTGGGTCGTCACTGGACGGGGTCAAGCACACCGTGAGCGTGGGTGATCGCCACCCCCAGCAGCCGGGGAGGAAGAGCACGGGGGCCTGGCTGGCCACGTTGGTACGAGCCGGGTATGGGGTGGGGCTGGTGGCGGTGCCGGGGGCGCTGATTGGGCTTGCTGGGGAGCGGCCGGGGCGGCGGGCCTGCGTGGTGGCCCGGGTGCTGGGGGTGCGGCATCTGGTGCAGGCGGCGATCACGGTGGCGGCGGAGCGGACCGACCCGGGCAGCGCGGTGGTGCTCGGCGGCGGGGCCGCCGTCGACTTGCTGCACGCCGCCTCGATGCTGGCCCTGGGCGCGGTGGACCCCCACGTGCGGCGCGTCGCACTGGCTGACGCCGTGGTGGAGACGGGATTCGCCGCAGCTGGTGCGTGGGCTGCTGCCCGGTAACCCATCAGTGCGGTGCATTGTGCCTCGCGGGTGAGGCACAATGCACCGCGCTCTTCATGATCACCAATGGCGGGGGCGCGTGCCGGGCGGCGAGGGGGCGGGTAGTGGCGTTAGGTATGAAGAAACCCGGGGCCTCGTGCGGCACCCCGGGCTCCCTGGTCAAGTTACTTCTTGAAGGCGTCCTTGACCTTTTCGCCGGCCTGCTTGAGGTCGCCCTTGGCCTGGTCGGCGCGGCCTTCGGCCTCCATCTGCTCGTTGCCGATGGCCTGGCCGGTCTCCTTCTTGGCCTTGCCCTTGAGTTCGGTGACCTTGTTGGCCGCCTTGTCTTCGGTCGCCATGAGCTGACTCCTCCCGTGTTTGAAGCTTTCTTCTCCCCTGCCCCAGAGGGTGGAGCTAAACAAAACGAGGCGCCCGGCGGCATGGCCGCCGGGCGCCTCGACTAGCGCCAGTCCCGCTTACCGGTTGTACGAACCGAAGTCGTACTCCTCGAGCGGGATCGCCTCGCCGGAGCCCTGGCCGAACGCGTAGCTCGGCGCCTCCTCGTAGGCGGTGGCCGGGTAGACCGATGAGCGCGCGTCATCGGTGGGCTCGACCCGGACGCTCCGGTACCGCGGCATGCCGGTACCGGCCGGGATGAGCTTGCCGATGATCACGTTCTCCTTGAGGCCGAGCAGCGGGTCCGACTTGGCGTGGATGGCCGCGTCGGTGAGCACCCGGGTCGTCTCCTGGAACGAAGCCGCGGACAGCCACGACTCGGTCGCCAGCGACGCCTTGGTGATGCCCATGAGCACCGGCCGGCCCGAGGCCGGGACGCCGCTCTGCTCCACCACGGACCGGTTGACATTCTCGAACCGGGGCCGCTCCACCAGCTCGCCGGGGAGCAGGTCGGTGTCGCCGGACTCCAGCACGTTCACCCGCTTGAGCATCTGCCGGATGATGATCTCGATGTGCTTGTCGTGGATGGACACACCCTGCGACCGGTACACCTCCTGGACCTCGTGCACCAGGTGCAGCTGCACCTCGCGGGAGCCCAGGATGCGGAGCACCTCGTGCGGGTTGACCGCACCCTGGATCAGCTGCTGGCCAACGTGCACGTGGTCCCCGTCCGCGACGATGAGTCGCGAGCGCATCGGCACCTGGTAGGCGATCTCCTCGCTACCGTCGTCCGGGACCACGATGATCTTCCGGGTCTTCTCGGTCTCCTCGATCTTGACCCGGCCGTCGACCTCGCTGATCGGCGCCATGCCCTTGGGGATCCGGGCCTCGAAGAGCTCCTGGATCCGGGGCAGGCCGTGGGTGATGTCCAGCCCGGCCACACCACCGGTGTGGAAGGTACGCATGGTCAGCTGGGTACCCGGCTCACCGATCGACTGGGCGGCCACGATGCCGACCGCCTCGCCGACGTTGACCCGCTTGCCGGTGGCCAGCGACCGTCCGTAGCACTTGGCGCAGACACCGATCTTGGCCTCGCAGACCAGCACGCTGAACGTCCTGATCGAGTCCACCCCGGCGTTGACCAGGGTGTCGATCAGCGTTTCGGTCGTGTCCTGGTCCACCGTGGCCACCACCTGGCCGTCCACCTCGATGTCCTCGCCGATGCTCCGGCCGGTGCCGGTGTTCTCGATGTTGGGCAGCTTGTGCAGCGTGCCGTCCGGGCCCGGCTCGGCGATCTTCATCACGATCGACCGGTCGGTGCCACAGTCCTCTTCCCGGACGATGACGTCCTGCGCCACGTCCACCAGGCGCCGGGTGAGGTACCCGGAGTCGGCGGTGCGCAGCGCGGTGTCGGCCAGGCCCTTACGGGCGCCGTGCGTCGAGATGAAGTACTCGACCACGGACAGCCCCTCGCGGAAGCTGGACTTGATCGGCCGCGGGATGGTCTCGCCCTTGGGGTTGGAGACCAGGCCGCGCATGCCGGCGATCTGCCGGACCTGCATCGGGTTACCACGGGCGCCGGAGTTGACCATCATCCACACCGAGTTGGTCTCGGGGAATGCGGCCTCCATGTCCTTGGCCACGTCGTTGGTCGCGTGCGTCCAGATCTCGATGAGCTCCTGACGGCGCTCGTCGTCGGTGATCAGGCCGCGCTCGTACTCCCGCTGCACCTTGTCCGCGCGCTTCTCGTAGGCCTCGAGGATCTCGGCCTTGTTCGGCGGCGCCACCACGTCCTCGATCGCGATCGTCACGCCGGCCCGGGTCGCCCAGTGGAATCCGGCGTCCTTGAGCGCGTCGAGCGCGGCCGCCACCTCGACCTTGGGGTAGGTCTCGGCCAGCTCGTTGACGATGACGGACAGCTGCTTCTTGCCAACCTCGTAGTTGACGAACGGGAAGCTGCCGGGCAGCGTCTCGTTGAAGTAGCACCGGCCCAGCGTGGTGGTCAGCCGGAACGGGGCGCCTGGCGTCCAGCCCTCGGGCGGGGTGAACCCCTGCGGCGGCGTGGAGTCCGTCAGCCGGACCTGGATCGTCGCCTGCAGGTCCAGCTCACCCTGGTCGTAGGCCATGGTCGCCTCGGCGGTCGAGGAGAACGCCCGGCCGTGGCCCGGCGCTTCCTTTTCCTCCCGGGTCAGCGCGTAGATCCCGATCACCATGTCCTGGGTGGGCATGGTCACCGGCTTGCCGTCGGCCGGCTTGAGGATGTTGTTGGTGGACAGCATCAGGATCCGCGCCTCGGCCTGCGCCTCGGCGGACAGCGGCAGGTGCACCGCCATCTGGTCGCCGTCGAAGTCCGCGTTGAACGCGGTGCAGACCAGCGGGTGGATCTGGATCGCCTTGCCCTCGACCAGCTGCGGCTCGAACGCCTGGATGCCCAGCCGGTGCAGCGTCGGCGCGCGGTTGAGCAGCACCGGGTGCTCGGTGATGACCTCTTCCAGCACGTCCCAGACCACCGGGCGGGCGCGCTCCACCATCCGCTTGGCCGACTTGATGTTCTGCGCGTGGTTCAGGTTGACCAGCCGCTTCATCACGAACGGCTTGAACAGCTCGACCGCCATCTCCTTGGGCAGGCCGCACTGGTGCAGCTTGAGCTGCGGGCCGACCACGATGACGCTACGGCCGGAGTAGTCCACCCGCTTGCCCAGCAGGTTCTGCCGGAACCGGCCCTGCTTGCCCTTGAGCATGTCGGACAGCGACTTGAGCGGCCGGTTGCCCGGGCCGGTCACCGGACGTCCCCGGCGGCCGTTGTCGAACAGCGAGTCCACGGCCTCCTGGAGCATCCGCTTCTCGTTGTTGACGATGATCTCGGGTGCGCCCAGGTCGAGCAGCCTCTTGAGCCGGTTGTTCCGGTTGATGACCCGGCGGTACAGGTCGTTCAGGTCGGACGTGGCGAACCGGCCACCGTCGAGCTGCACCATCGGGCGGAGGTCCGGCGGGATGACCGGGATGCAGTCCAGCACCATGCCCATCGGGCTGTTGCGGGTGGACAGGAACGCGGACACCACCTTGAGCCGCTTGAGCGCGCGCGCCTTGCGCTGGCCCTTGCCGCTCCGGATGGTCTCGCGCAGGCTCGCGGCCTCGTTCTCGAGGTCGAAGCTGGCCAGCCGCTCCTGGATGGCCTGGGCGCCCATGCCGCCGCGGAAGTAGCGGCCGAACCGGTCGCGCATCTCGCGGTACAGCAGCTCGTCGCCCTCCAGGTCCTGGACCTTGAGGTTCTTGAACCGGGTCCAGACCTCGTCCAGCCGGTCGATCTCGCGCTGCGCGCGGTCCCGGATCTGGCGGCACTCGCGGTCGCAGCTCTCACGCAGCTTGCGCCGGGCATCGCCCTTGGCCCCAGCCGCCTCCAGCTCGGCCAGGTCCTTCTCCAGCTTGGCCTGGCGGGCCTCGATGTCGCTGTCCCGGCGCTGCTCCAGCTGGCCGCGCTCCACCGAGATCTTGGCCTCAAGGCTCGGCAGGTCCCGGCCGCGGGACTCGTCGTCCACGTAGGTGATCATGTACGCGGCGAAGTAGATGACCTTTTCCAGGTCCTTGGGCGCCAGGTCGAGCAGGTAGCCGAGCCGGCTGGGCACACCCTTGAAGTACCAGATGTGCGTGACCGGCGCGGCCAGCTCGATGTGGCCCATCCGCTCCCGGCGCACCTTGGCCCGGGTGACTTCCACGCCACACCGCTCACAGATGATGCCCTTGAAGCGGACTCGCTTGTACTTGCCGCAGTAGCACTCCCAGTCCCGGGTCGGACCGAAGATCTTCTCGCAGAAGAGCCCGTCCTTCTCCGGCTTGAGAGTGCGGTAGTTGATGGTTTCCGGCTTCTTAACTTCGCCGTGCGACCACTGCCGGATGTCGTCAGCGGTCGCCAGGCCGATACGCAGGTCGTCGAAGAAGTTGACGTCAAGCACGTGTGTTATCCCCTGGGTAGTCGTGATGAGGATGCCAGCCGGTGGCCCGGGCCCTGGTCAGGCCGGGCCACCCGGCTTCCTCACACCTCTTCAACGCTGCTCGGCTCGCGCCGGGACAGGTCGATGCCGAGTTCTTCCGCGGCGCGGAAGACATCCTCATCGGTGTCGCGCATCTCGATGGCCGCGCCGTCACTGGACAGCACCTCCACGTTGAGGCACAGCGACTGCATTTCCTTGATGAGCACCTTGAACGACTCGGGGATGCCCGGCTCCGGGATGTTCTCGCCCTTGACAATGGCCTCGTAGACCTTGACCCGGCCGAGCACGTCGTCGGACTTGATGGTGAGCAGTTCCTGCAGGGCGTAGGCGGCGCCGTAGGCCTCCAGGGCCCACACCTCCATCTCCCCGAACCGCTGGCCACCGAACTGAGCCTTACCACCGAGCGGCTGCTGCGTGATCATCGAGTACGGGCCCGTTGACCGCGCGTGGATCTTGTCATCCACCAGGTGCAGCAGCTTGAGGATGTAGATGTAACCGACCGAGATCGGGTCCTTGAACGGCTCCCCGGTACGGCCGTCGTACAGCTGGGCCTTGCCGCTGCCGCCGACCAGCTGGTCGCCGTCCCGGTTCGGCAGCGTGCTGCCGAGCAGGCCGGTGATCTCCTCCTCGCGGGCGCCGTCGAACACCGGCGTGGCCACCGGGGTGCCGGACTCGGCCGCGTCCGCGCTGATCAAGCGCAGCCGCTGCTTCCAGTCCGCGTCGTCCCCTTCGACCTGCCAGCCGGACTTGGCCACCCAGCCGAGGTGGGTCTCCAGCACCTGGCCGACGTTCATCCGGCCGGGCACACCGAGCGGGTTGAGCACGATGTCCACCGCGGTCCCGTCGGGGAGGAACGGCATGTCCTCGATCGGCAGGATCTTGGCGATGACGCCCTTGTTCCCGTGCCGGCCGGCCAGCTTGTCACCATCGGTGATCTTCCGCTTGGCCGCCACGTACACGCGGACCAGCTCGTTCACGCCAGGCGGCAGCTCGTCGCCGTCTTCCCGGGTGAACACCCGGACGCCGATCACCTTGCCGGACTCGCCGTGCGGCACCTTCAGCGAGGTGTCGCGGACTTCCCGTGCCTTCTCGCCGAAGATGGCCCGGAGCAGGCGCTCCTCCGGGGTCAGCTCAGTCTCGCCCTTGGGCGTCACTTTGCCGACCAGGATGTCGCCGGTCACCACCTCGGCGCCGATCCGGATGATGCCGCGGTCGTCCAGGTCCGCCAGCACCTCTTCGGAGACGTTCGGGATGTCCCGGGTGATCTCCTCCGGGCCCAGCTTGGTGTCCCGGGCGTTGACCTCGTGCTCCTCGATGTGGATCGAGGACAGCACGTCGTCCTGGACCAGGCGCTGGGACAGGATGATCGCGTCCTCGTAGTTGTGCCCCTCCCAGGGCATGAACGCGACCAGCAGGTTCCGGCCGAGTGCCATCTCGCCCTGGTCGGTGCACGGGCCGTCCGCGATGACCTGGTTGGCCTCGATCCGCTGACCCTCGCTGACCACCGGCTTCTGGTTGAAGCAGGTGCCCTGGTTGGACCGGCGGAACTTAGCCACCAGGTAGGTGTTGCGGGTCCCGTCGTCGTTGCCCACGGTGACGTAGTCCGCGCAGGACTCCTCGACCACCCCGGCCTTCTCGGCCAGGATCACGTCGCCCGCGTCGGTCGCGGCCCGGTACTCCATCCCGGTGCCCACCAGTGGCGCCTCGCTGCGCAGCAGCGGCACCGACTGGCGCTGCATGTTGGAGCCCATCAGCGCCCGGTTGGCGTCGTCGTGCTCCAGGAACGGGATCATGGCCGTGGCCACCGACACCATCTGGCGCGGCGACACGTCCATGTAGTCCACGTCGGCGGTGCCGATGTAGTTGACCTCGCCGCCCTTCCGGCGGACCAGGACGCGGCTCTCCTCGAACTCCCCATCCGCGCCCAGCGGCGTGTTGGCCTGGGCGATGACGTGCCGGTCCTCCTCGTCCGCGGTGAGGTAGTCGACCTGGCCGGTGACCTTGCCGTTCTTCACCTTGCGGTACGGCGTCTCGACGAAGCCGAACGCGTTCACCCGGGCGTACGAGGCCAGCGAGCCGATCAGGCCGATGTTCGGGCCTTCCGGCGTCTCGATCGGGCACATCCGGCCGTAGTGCGACGGGTGCACGTCACGGACCTCGAACCCGGCCCGCTCCCGGGACAGACCGCCCGGGCCGAGCGCGGACAGCCGGCGCTTGTGCGTCAGGCCGGCCAGCGGGTTGGTCTGGTCCATGAACTGGGAGAGCTGGCTGGTGCCGAAGAACTCCTTGATCGCGGCGACCACCGGGCGGATGTTGATCAGGGTCTGCGGCGTGATCGCCTCGACGTCCTGGGTCGTCATCCGCTCCCGGACCACCCGCTCCATCCGGGCCAGGCCCAGCCGGACCTGGTTCTGGATGAGCTCGCCCACAGTGCGCAGGCGGCGGTTGCCGAAGTGGTCGATGTCGTCGGTCTCGATCGGGATGACGACGTCGCCCGCCTTCATCTCGTCCTCGCCGGCGTGCAGCCGGACCAGGTACTCGATGGTGGCGACGATGTCGTCCTCGGTCAGCGTGCCCTGCCGGATCGGCAGGCCGAGGCCGAGCTTCTTGTTGATCTTGTACCGGCCGACCTTGGCCAGGTCATAGCGCTTCGGGTTGAAGTACAGGTTCTCCAGCAGCGCCTGCGCGGACTCCCTCGTCGGGGGCTCGCCCGGGCGCAGCTTCCGGTAGATGTCCAGCAGCGCGTCATCCTGGCCCGTGGTGTGGTCCTTCTCCAGGGTGGCCCGCATCGACTCGTACTCGCCGAAGCGCTCCAGGATCTTCGCGTCGTCCCAGCCGAGCGCCTTGAGCAGCACGGTCACGCTCTGCTTGCGCTTGCGGTCGATGCGGACGCCGACGCTGTCCCGCTTGTCGATCTCGAACTCGAGCCAGGCGCCGCGGGACGGGATGACCTTGCAGCTGAAGATGTCCTTGTCTGACGTCTTGTCTACCTGGCGGTCGAAGTAGACGCCGGGTGAGCGGACGAGCTGCGACACCACGACACGTTCGGTGCCGTTGATGATGAACGTGCCCCTGGGTGACATCAGTGGGAAGTCACCCATGAAGACCGTCTGGCTCTTGATCTCGCCCGTGCTGTTGTTGATGAACTCGGCCGTGACGAACATCGGGGCCGAGTAGTGCATGTCCTTGTCCTTGCACTCCTCTACGGAGTACTTGGGCGGCTCGAACCGGTGGTCCCGGAACGAGAGGGACATGGTTCCCGTAAAGTCTTCGATCGGGCTGATCTCTTCGAAGATCTCTTCCAGACCGGACTGTTCCGGAACCTCCTTCACACCAGCCTCTCGCGCGGTTTCCACCCGGGCACGCCAGCGCTCGTTGCCAAGCAGCCAGTCGAACGACTCGGTCTGCAGGGCAAGGAGGCCGGGAACCTCAAGAGGTTCCTTGAAGCGGGCGAAGGAAACGCGACGAGGGGCGGTACTGGCGGCGGAGGCGCTGCGCGATGCTGCCAACAGGGGTCCTTCCGAGCTTGTGGCCGACTATCACCGCACGCACGCAAAACGCCCTGCGGCGGACGCCGCGAGGGGTCGAGGATGCCGAGGACGCAAGAGTGCAGCGCAAATTGGCAGTGTAGCCCACAGCTACACTGCTCGTCAACTGTATCTCAATATGAGGTTCACGGTTGCTCCGCAGCATGGCTCGTTCGAGGCAAAACGTCAAGTCCACGCCACGTGGTCTGGTCATATGAGTGACGTGACGAACACCACATTCGGCCCTGCGTGTGAGTCGGTGTACTCCTGGGTAAGTCTAACAGTTCGGCTCGCGAAATATTCCCCGGGCTCGTAGCCGCCCGGAGACGTGGCGTGCGCCGGCCCAGGCCCGGGTGCCTGCGAAACGCGTGTGCCGGGTCCCGCGAAACGCGTGTGCCGGCCCAGGCCCGGGTGCCTCCGAAACGCGTGTGCCGGGCCCACGCGGTGTGCGCGGGCCCGGCACAGCAGCGCCGGAAGAACGGCGTTTACTTGACCGTGACGGTGGCGCCGGCCCCCTCCAGGGCAGCCTTGGCCTTGTCCGCGGCCTCCTTGTTCACCCGCTCCAGGAGCGGCTTGGGCGCGCCGTCCACCAGGTCCTTGGCCTCCTTGAGGCCCAGGCTGGTCAGGCTGCGCACCTCCTTGATGACCTGGATCTTCTTGTCGCCCGCGGCCTCGAGGATGACGTCGAACTCGTCCTGCTCCTCTTCCGCCGGGGCCTCGCCAGTGCCGGCCGGCGCGGCCGCCACGGCCGCGACCGGCGCGGCCGCCTTGACGTCGAACGTGTCCTCGAACTGCTTCACGAACTCGGACAGCTCGAGGAGGGTCATCTCCTTGAACGCGTCGAGCAGGTCGTCAGTGCTGAGCTTCGCCATGATTGCTGGGTTCCTTTTCCTTCAGTCTGCTTATGGTGTCCGGCCCGCCGGCTACTCGGTGCTGGTCTCGCCCGTGCTGGCCTCGCCCGTGCTGGCCTCGCCCGTACTGGCCTCGCCCGTGCTGGGCTCGCCCGTGCTGGGCTCGCCCGGGCTGGGCTCATCCGTGCTGGCCTCGCCCGGGCTGGGCTCATCCGCGCTCGGCTCAGCCGTGCTCGATGCGGCCGCGGCGTCGCCTGCCGCCGCACCGCCCGCGGCTTCCTGCTTGACTCGCAGCGCCTCGGCGAGCTGAGCCATCTGCACCGGCAGCGCGTTCAGCACCGCCGCCGCCTTGGACATCGAGGCCTTCATCCCGCCGGCCAGCCTGGCCAGCAGCACCTCGCGCGGCTCGAGTTCGGCCAGCCGCTCGATCTCGGCCGGCGTGATCGCCTTGCCGTCGAGCACCCCGCCCTTGATCACCAGCAGCGGGTTGGCCCGGGAGAAGTCGCGCAGACCCTTGGCCGCGTCGACCACGTCGCCCTTGACGAACGCGATCGCCGACGGGCCGCTCAGCAGGTCGCCGAGCTGGCCGGCCACGCCCGCCTCGGTGGCGGCAAGCTTGGTCAGCGTGTTCTTGACCACCGTGAACGTGGCGCTGTCCCCGAGCGAGCCGCGCAGCTCGGCGAGCTGGGCCACGGTCAGGCCGCGGTATTCGGTCAGCACCGCGCCCTCCGAGCTCTGGAATCGCTCGGTGAGCTCGGTGACCGCGGTCACCTTATCCGCCCTCGCCATGGGCCTCCTTTCCTGATCCGTCGCCGGTCAGGAAGGGGCGTGAGATGCGAAACGCCCCGGCGCGGGCACCAGGGCGTGGACACCACCGGCCCGCAGCGGGCCGGATGGTTCAGCTCGGACGCCTGCGCGGGCCGCCCGCTGACGCGGGTCCTTCGGCTACCACCTGACGGGCAGGCAGCAACGACCGACGGTCTTTGGCTTCGCTCCCACCATATTGCCTAACGCCCTTCCGGCCAAATCAGCGGCCCCACTTGGGTCTCATCCGCGTTTCACCGCAAGGGTGCCCGCGCGGTCCGTGATCAACCGATCACTGTTCCTATAACGACAGCAATCGGTTGATCACGTTCGTGGTGCGAGGTTTGCGGCGGGGACGGCGGCGGGGGTGGCGGGGGCGGAACGTGGCAAGCCCGCTCCGCGGCCGGGACGGCCTGTGCGGGACGGGCTTGCAGGGTCAGGCTGGGCTGGGTCAGGCTGGGCTGGGCAGGCTGGGCGGGTCAGCTGGCCGCGGCCTCTTCCAGCTCCTCGATGAGGCCGCGGGTCTTGGCCGGGTCCACCGGGATGCTCGGGCCCATGCTGGTGGTCATCGCGACCTTCTTGACGTACCGGCCCTTGGCCGCGGACGGCTTGAGCCGGAGCACCTCGTCCAGGGCCGCCGCGTAGTTCTCCACCAGCGCGCTGGCCGGGAAGGAGGCCTTGCCGATCACGAAATGCAGGTTCCCGTGCCGGTCCACCCGGAACTCGATCTTCCCACCCTTGATCTCGGTGACGGCCCTGGCTACGTCCGGGGTGACCGTGCCGGTCTTGGGGTTGGGCATCAGGCCGCGCGGGCCGAGCACCCGGCCCAGCCGGCCGACCTTGCCCATCAGGTCGGGGGTGGCGACGACCGCGTCGAAGTCCAGGAACCCGCCCTGGATGCGCTCGATCAGGTCGTCGGAACCCACATAGTCGGCGCCCGCGGCCTCAGCGGCCGCCGCCCGGTCGCCGGTCGCGAAGACCAGCACGCGGGCGGTCTTGCCGGTGCCGTTGGGCAGGTTCACCGTGCCGCGGACCATCTGGTCCGCCTTCCGCGGGTCTACGCCGAGCCGCAGGGCGACTTCGACGGTGGGGTCGAACTTGGTCTTGGCCGTCTCCTTGGCCAGGTTGACCGCCTCGGCCGGGGTGTACAGCCGGTCCGGGTCGATCAGCTCCGCGGCCTGGCGATAGGCCTTGCTGCGCTTCATATCTTTTCTCCTTGGTACTAATGCGGAGGTCGTGGTCGGTGGGCCAGCGCGTGGCCCTGCCACTGGGGTTTGACTCAGCCGTTTTGACTCAGCCGTTCTGACTGTGCGGTTCCGGCTCAGCCGCGGACGGTGAGCCCCATCGACCGGGCGGTGCCGGCGATGATCTTCTCGGCCCCCTCGAGGCTGGTCGCGTTGAGGTCGGGCATCTTGGTCTGCGCGATGTCGCGGACCTGGGCCGCGGTCACCGAGCCCACCTTGGTGGTGAGCGGCTCGCCGCTGCCCTTGGCCACGCCCGCGGCCTTCTTCAGCAGCTCGGCGGCTGGCGGGGTCTTGGTCACGAAGGAGAACGAGCGATCCTCGTAGATCGTGATCTCCACCGGGACGACGTTGCCGCGCTGGGACTCGGTGGCGGCGTTGTACTGCCGGCAGAAGTCCATGATGTTGACGCCGTGCGGGCCGAGCGCGGTGCCAACCGGCGGCGCCGGGGTGGCCGCGCCCGCCTGCAGCTGCACCTTGACAACCGCGGCGATCTTCTTCTTCCGTGGGGCCATCTGTACGGGTCCTTGTCCTTACCTGGGGCTGATGCGGATCAGATCTTGGCGACCTGATCGAAGGAAAGCTCGACCGGGGTCTCCCGGCCGAAGATGGAGACGAGCACCTTGAGCTTCTGGGTGTCCGGGTTGATCTCGTTCACCGTGGCGGGAAGGGTGGCGAACGGACCGTCCATCACCGTAACGGATTCGCCCGGCTCGTATTCCACCGAAGACCGGCGCACCTCGGCCGGGGCCGACTTCTGCTCCGGCTCCGGGGCGAGCAGCGAGGCCACCTCGTCCAGGCTCAGCGGCGACGGCCGGCTGGACAGGCCGACGAAGCCGGTCACCCCGGGTGTGTTGCGCACCGCGGCCCAGGACTCGTCGGTCAGGTCCATCCGGACCAGGATGTAGCCGGGCAGTACCTTCTCCGAGACCTGCTGCCGCTTGCCGCCCTTGATCTCGGTCACCTCGTGTACCGGGACCTCGATCTGGAAGATGTAGTCCTCCATGTTCAGCGACTGGGTGCGGCTCTCCAGGTTCGCCTTGACCCGGTTCTCGTACCCGGCGTAAGAGTGCACCACGTACCAGTCACCCGGCAGCAGCCGCAGCTCCGCCTTGAAGATCGCGACCGGGTCATCGTCCTCGGGCGCGACGTCCCCCGCCTCGTCCGCGGCGCCGTCAGCCTCGTCCGCGTCGGTCTCAGCCTCGGCCGCGTCGGTCTCAGCCGCGGCCCCGTCAGTCTCGTCCGCGTCAGCCTCGTCCGCGTCGGCCTCAGCCTCGTCCGCGTCGGCCTCAGCCGCGGCCCCGTCGGCCTCGTCCACAGCCGCGCCGGCCTCGTCTCCGGCGGCTGCCTCCGCCTCCGCCTCAGCTTCGGCAACGGGCTCGGCGTCGGGCGCAGCCTCGGCCGGGCTGGCCGCTGCCTCGTCGGGCGCGGCGTCCTCGCCGGTCAGGGCGACCGCCTGATCACTGACGTGCTCTTGGAACTCGGACACGATAACTCTTTCTCTCCGCTCTTGGCTGGCGGCGCATTTCCCCGGCCTACCCTGGCTCCGGCCTGTCCTGCCCACCGGCGCCAGGACCAGCAGGCGATGCCGTCCCCCGGCACTGGCACCCCTGGCCGCAGCCTCTCTGGGCGGCTCAGCCCAGGACCGCGGTCACCAGGTGGTAGAACCCGAGGTCCAGCAGCGACACGATCACCGCCATGACGATCACGAACGACAGCGCCACGGTCGTGTAGGTGATCAGTTCCTTGCGGGTCGGCCAGATCACCTTGCGCAGTTCGGCGACCACCTGGCGGACGAAGAGCGCGGGAGAGGTCCGGCTGTCTTTAGCCGGGCCGCCGGGCTTTGGCCGGTCTTTGGAGACCTCACCACGCGTCTGAGTCGCCATGTCCTCACCTGAACAACGCTGATTGGTGTAGCTGCTGATACCACCAGCCCGCGCCGGGGCGCGGGCTGCTTGCGCAGGGCAGGAGGGACTCGAACCCCCAACCACCGGTTTTGGAGACCGGGACTCTGGCCAATTGAGCTACTGCCCTCTGCTACCTGGACGCCGCCCGGGGCAGCCACCGTTCCCTTGCGGGCGCGCAGCCGTCACCGGGTGGACCGCCACCGGTTGATGAAGTCTACGTTGCCGCGGGCCCGCCGTCGAACCATGCCGGGTAAGGCGCTGAAATCTGTCGCCGGCCCGGCCACCGACGCCAGGTAATCGCGGTGCGGTCACTATCGGTGAGGTGCGACCATGGGGGCATGACTTCAGCCCACCCGCGCATCTCCGCCCGTGTCGCCGCCATCGCCGAATCCGCCACCCTGGCCGTGGACGCGAAGGCGAGAGCGCTCAAGGCGGCGGGCCGGCCGGTCATCGGGTTCGGGGCGGGCGAGCCCGACTTCCCGACCCCCGGCTACATCGTCGAGGCCGCGCAGCGGGCCTGCGCCGAGCCGCGCTTCCACAAGTACTCGCCCACCCCCGGGCTGCCCGAGCTGCGCGAGGCGGTCGCGGCCAAGACCGCGCGCGACTCCGGTTACCAGGTCAAAGCGAGCCAGGTGCTGATCACCAACGGCGGCAAGTACGCGGTGTACCAGACGTTCGCCACGCTGCTCGACCCGGGCGACGAGGTGCTGCTGCCCACGCCGTACTGGACCACCTACCCGGAGGCGATCCAGCTGGCCGGGGGCGTCCCGGTGCCGGTGCTGGCCGACGAGCGGACCGGTTACCGGGTGTCCGTGGCCGACCTGGAGGCGGCCCGCACCGAGCGCACCAAGCTGCTGGTGTTCGTGTCCCCGTCCAACCCGACCGGCGCGGTATACCCGCCGGACGAGGTCGCCGCCATCGGCGAGTGGGCCGCGGCGCACGGGCTCTGGGTGGTCACCGACGAGATCTACGAGCACCTGGTCTACGGCGACGCGAAGTTCTCCTCCATACCGGTCATGGCGCCGGAGATCGCGGACACCTGCGTGGTACTGAACGGGGTGGCCAAGACGTACGCGATGACCGGCTGGCGGGTCGGCTGGATGATCGGGCCGGCCGACGTGATCAAGGCAGCCACCAACCTGCAGTCCCACACCACCTCGAACGTGTCCAACGTGGCGCAGGTGGCGGCGCTGGCGGCGGTGTCCGGCGACCTGTCCGCAGTGGCCGAGATGCGGGCCGCCTTCGACCGTCGCCGCCAGGCGATGACCAGCATGCTGAACGAGATTCCTGGCGTGGTCTGCCCGCTGCCGGAGGGGGCGTTCTACTGCTATCCCTCGGTCAAGGGCGTGCTCGGCAAGGAGCTGGCCGGCCGGCGCCCAGCCACCTCGGCCGAGCTGGCCGAGGTCATCCTGGACCAGGCGGACGTGGCCGTGGTGCCGGGCGAGGCGTTCGGCACGCCGGGCTACTTCCGGCTGTCCTGCGCGCTGGGCGACGACGATCTGGCCGAAGGGGTCAGCCGGATGGGCAAGCTGCTCAGCGAGGCACATTGAGCGACCGGGCGGGCTGATGCCGCGGCCGATCGCCACCTTGCCCAAGGCGCACCTGCACCTGCACTTCACCGGGGCGATGCGGCACACCACGCTGGTCAACCTGGCGGCGCAGCACGGGATACACCTGCCGGAGGCGCTGACCCGGGACTGGCCGCCCCGGCTGAGCGCGGCGGACGAGCGCGGCTGGTTCCGGTTCCAGCGGCTGTACGACATCGCGCGGTCGGTGCTGCGCACGCCGCAGGACGTGCGCCGGCTGCTCCGCGAGACCGCGGAGGACGAGCGGGCCGAGGGGTCCGGCTGGCTGGAGATCCAGATCGACCCGTCCGGCTACGGGCACCGCTTCGGCGGCCTCACCGCCACGGTGGAGCTGGTCCTCGACGCGGCGCACGCCGCGGCCACCGCGACCGGGGTGGGCATCGGCCTGATCATCGCGGCCAACCGGACCAAGCACCCACTGGAGGCGCGGACGCTGGCCCGGCTGGCCGCGCAGTACGCGGGCCGCGGCGTGATCGGGTTCGGGCTGAGCAGCGACGAGCGCCGCGGCGGCGCCGCCGAGTTCGCGGCCGCGTTCCGCATCGCGGCCCAGTCCGGGCTGCTGCTC
The DNA here is from genome assembly GCA_963717125.1 of uncultured Actinomycetes bacterium. GTDB lineage: Bacteria > Actinomycetota > Actinomycetes > Streptosporangiales > Streptosporangiaceae > RYN-230. The sequence continues at coordinate 219,822 of CAVQVG010000004.1, read as the reverse complement.
ACCCCGCACGGGGGTGAGCTGTGCGGGCCGGCCAGCGTCCGGGCCTGCCTGGACGAGCTGCACGCGGACCGGATCGGGCACGGTGTGGCCGCGGCCCGTGACGCCGAGCTGACCAAGCGGCTGGCGGCCGGCAAGATCACCCTGGAGATCTGCCCGGCGTCCAACGTGGCGCTGGGGGTGGCCGCGGACCCCGCGGCCGTGCCGCTGGGCAGCCTGCTCGGCGACGGCGTGCCGGTCGCGCTGAGCGCCGATGACCCGCTGCTGTTCGGGTCCCGGCTGGGCGCTCAGTACGAGATCGCCCGGCGGGCGCACGGCCTGGCCGACGACCAGCTGGCCGGGCTGGCCCGGATGTCGGTGCGCGGTTCGGTCGCCCCGCCGGAGACCGCCCGGCGGCTGCTGGCGGGCATCGACGCCTGGCTGGCCAGCCCCGGCTAGGTCAGGGGCTCCTCGGCGGACAACGGGTGCTGCTGGGCGGCCATCTTGGCCTGGTCGGCCACGTGCGGGGCGCGGCGCGACAGGACCACGATCCCGACGATCATGATCACCAGCGCGGCCACCTCCATGGTGATGTTCACCGGGCCGCCGCTGATCGTCTCGTGCAGCAGCCCGACGGCCAGCGCGATGGAGACCAGCGGGTCGACCGCGGTGATCACCGCAAGCACCGGGCTGACCAGGATGCCGGCCTGGTAGGCGCTCTGGTTGAGCAGGAAGCCGAGCGGGCCGACGACGACCGCGGCGTACAGCGGCCACTGGTAGGGCAGGTGACTGAGGCCGCCGTGCCAGCCGCCGGACAAGAGCTTCAGCACGAACGCGGTCACCCCGTAGGAGATCCCGCAGGCCAGCGCCAGCATGATCGGCCGCAGCGCCCGGGGGCCCGTGGCGGCCACCGCGAGACTGCCGGCCAGCGCCGCCCCGTACGCGATGGCCAGCGGGATCACGTCCACCGGGGGCACCGTGGCCACGCCGCCGTGCGGCCGGGCCACCACCAGGAACAGGGCCAGACCGCCGGCGCAGCACAGCACGCCGAGCAGCATCTCCAAGTCCGGCCACTGGTGCCGGAACGCGGACGCGATCAGCGACGCGAAGATCAGATCGCACACCAGGATCGGCTGGACCAGGGCCAGCGCGCCGTAGTGCAGCGCGACGATCTGCAGGATGACGCCGGTGATGTTGAGCACGATGGCGATCAGCCACAGCGGGCGGCGCAGCAGGTCGATGATCAGCCGCACCGACAGCGGGTTGTGCTGCGTGCTGACCTGCTTGGTGCTGCGCTGCTCGAGGACGGCGGCAGTGCCGTCGTTGATCGCGTTGGCGAGGGCCGCGACGACGGCCTTGACCGGGAACCCCACAGGCCGGCCGTTCCCGGTTATCCGCCGGGTAAAACGTTGGCCTGGTGGCTGACCAGGAGGGATCCGGACGAATCAGGACACGGATGAACGCCAGGAGGGCAGGATCTGGTCGATGAGCGCCGCCGTCTCCGGCGCCATCTGGGGCAGCACCTCATCCAAGGCGGTCCGGGCGCACAGCTCGTCCACCACGGCGCGGACCAGGTCCGGGCGGCCGGCCGCCTGGGCGGCGCGGAGCAGGTCCCGCCAGAGCAGCTCATCGTCGAACGCGAGGCGCAGCCCGGCCCGGGCCGCGTCCATCCCGCCCTGGATGTCGCCCGCGGCCAGCCGGACCGCGGCCAGCCGGTGCGCGGCGTCGGCGACCTGGGCGGCGGCCTCATACTCCAGGTCGCCGGTGGCCAGCCAGGCGTACCGCCCGGGCGGGCGGCCGTCGAGCAGCTGCCCGCGCACCAGGTCCAGGGCCCGGGCCAGGTAGCCGGCCTCGGCCGCGCTGCCCGGCGGGGCCAGCCCGGCGCTGCCCGCCAGCGCGCGGAACACCTGCCAGTCCACCCGGACCCCGGAGCCGAGCCGGAGCCGGCCGGCCGCGTCCTCGGCCAGGTGCGGGCGGCCGATGCCATCCGTGCCCAGCCAGTCCCGGGCCGCCGCCAGGGCCGCGTCGAGCGCCGCGCTATCGGTCCCGCGCGGCCAGATGGCGGCCTCCACCGCGTTGCGGTGCACCCCGCCGGGGTGCACGGCCAGGAACACGACCACCTCACTGACCAGGCCGACCAGATCCGGTTCGAGCACGCCAGGGGCGCGCACCGCGATCGGGCCCAGGATGCCGATCTCCACCGGCATGTCCCGGCCGGGGTCCAGCTGCTCGGGCGGCGCCGCGTCCGCGGCGGGCGGGGCCAGCTGGACGCCCTCGGTCCGCCCGGCCGCGTCGAACAGCCCCAGCACCGCGTCGTACTGCCGGGCCGGCAGCAGCTGGGCCGCCACGTCGAGGCCGAGCAGGTCGGCCAGCAGCCGCCCGTCGGCGGTGACCTCCCAGGTCCAGGAGCTGCCCGGGACGTCGCCGGCGACCACGTAGCCCGCCGCGGACTCGTGCCGGGCCTGGGCTAGCGCGAGCAGCCGGGCGCGCTGCCCCAGCGTCGGCTGGATCGCGCTGATCAGGTAGTGCGGCGGCCAGGCGGCCGGGTCGGCGGCCGTCGGCCGGCCGCGCCCGGTGCCCGCGGCGGCCATGGCCCTGGCGGCCGCGGCGGCCCGGGCCTCCATCGCCGGCAGCGCCTCGTCCAGCGAGTCCACCGCGACCACCCGGTCCGGCGCGACGTCGTCCAGGTCCGGGCCAAACCCGACCAGGATCAGCCGTATCCGGTCCGACCAGCGGTTGGTGGCCAGTTCCACGGCCATCGCGGACAGCACGGCGGTGACCATCGGCTCCGGGCCGGTCACCGAGATCAGCCCCTGCGCGGCGGCCAGGTCGACCAGCACCCGTCCGGTGTCGTCGGTGCCGATGGTGACCAGGCCGGGGAACAGCTGCGGCTCCACGCTGGCCTCCTTCAGCTCGACCAGCGGCAGCGCGGTGGCTGGCAGCCGCCACACCTGCCCATCGCCGACCGCCGTCCACGGCACCGGCGCGTCCAGGTCCGCGGGAGCCACCCAGAGATCCAGGTTCTCCTGGCTGAGATGGGCCGCGAACACGGTGGGCGGGGTCCGCCAGGACCGGGCCAGCGCGTGCGACAGGTAGCGCAGGCCGGCGTCCAGCAACTGGCTGGACGGCTCGTCCGCGCCGGATCGCATGGCCGCTTCGGCCAGCGCGGATTCCGGGTCCGGCCCGACCACCATCCGGCCGAACGCCCGCTGCCACAGTTGCTCGCGACGCCGCCGCCCGAGGGCGGCCAGCACGGCGCTGGACAGCAGGGCCGCGGCCGCGAGCTCGTGGGGGTACCAGGGCACGGCGCCGGGCGGGCGGGTGCTGCTGGTGGCTGGGCGGTCGTGCCCGGGGAAGACGGCCCGGCCATTCCCGGTGGCCGGGCTGGCCGTGGGTTCGCCAGGCGTCCGGTGCCGGGCCGCGCCGGGCCGGGCTGCGCCGGGCCGGGCCGCGCCGGGCCGGGCCGCGCCGGGCCGGGGCGTGGCCCCCGCCGACTCGTGCCGGCCCGCGCCAGCCCCGGCCGTGCCGTTCCCGGCGGCCTGGTGCCGGGGCGCGTCAGGCCGGGGCGCGCCCTCCCCACCCGTCCGATGCCGTCCCGCTCCGGGCCGGGTGTCGTGGTCCGTGGGTGCGCCGGGTGCCGGGGCGGCGGGGCTGGCGGGCGGGCTGCCCGGCGCCGGTGCGGCGGGCGAGCCAGCGCCGGGCGGGACCGCGGGCTCGTCGCCCGGGTGGACCGGCACGGTGACCACTTCGATGCCGGGGCCGCGGGCGTCCCGGGGCATGTGCAGCACCCAGCCCGGGCGGATCAGGCTGGCGCTGGTGAGCTTGGCGCCGTCCGGCTGGACCAGGCCGGAGTTCATTTCGAAGATCTCCTGGTACCGCCGGCCGTCGCCCAGGAACTTCTCCGCGATCTCCCACAGGCTCTGGTGAAACCGGCCGGCCGGGGGCTGCACGACGTAGATCTTCTCCAGCCGCAGCGGGCGGGCGCCGTGGGCCGTCTGATCTTCGTGCGCCGGGTGACCACCGGGTTTCGGGGGCGCGTCCTGCCTCGGGAGCGCGTCGTACGCCGGGTGCGCGTCGTGCCTCGGGAGCGCGTCGTCCGCCGGATGCGTGTCGTGCGCCGGGTGCGCGTGCGCGTGGTGCCGGGCGTGGGCCCCGAACGGCGAGTGAGCCACCTGCGGCGGGCCGGCCAGCACCGGCGGGCTGGCCAGCTCCGGCGCGCTGGCCGCGTGGCGGCCCGGTGCGGTGCTGGCGCGGGTGCCCGGGCGGAGCCGGGCCGGCTGCGACGCCTGATGGGTGGCCTGCGGACTGACCGGCTGGGTGAGCGCCGGGGACAGCGCGGCCGTCGCGGCGAACGTCAGCAACGCGGCGGTGACCAGCCGGTGCACCAGAGCCTGCGTGCCGCCGGCCAGCGGCACCCGGGCCGGCATCCCGGTGTTCCGCACCGCCGCCCGGACCTCGGCGATCACACAGCCGACCAGCTGCAGCCAGGCCAGCCAGACGGCCACGGAGAGCACCCGCAGGATGCTGAACACGTCCAGCTGGTGAGTGAGCACGGACAGCTTGGGCACCGAGTGCGGAACCGGGAGGCCGAACACGGCCACCAGCGCCAGCGGCACCCCGGCGGTGAGCGCGAGCAGGGCGGCCGTGGCCAGCAGCCCGATGAGCAGGTCAGTGGGTGAGCGGCGGCGGGCCGGCCGCCGGGTGCCCCGAATTGGTGCTGCCATCAGCAGAGTGCTCCCTGGTTGATCCCGCATTGCGCGGTGGCGCTCTGGCGCGCGGTCTCGGTGAAGTCGCCCAGCACCCCGGGGATCAGGGGCCGGGTGGTGATGGTGACCTGGACGGTGGCCGTGTCCGCGCCCACGATGCAGTCGTCCATCGCAGCGCTGGTCACCGCGTCCACGCCAGTGCCGGACCCGCGCGCGTACTGCTGCACCAGCTGGCCGGCCAGGGTGCACGCGCCGGGCCCGATGGAGGCCACCCCGGTGCTGCGCAGCGCGGCGACATCGATGTCGCCCGCCGCGGCCCGGGCCGCCTGCTCGGCGATGTCCGCCGCCCGCTCCCTGGCGTTCATGGCGACGCCGCCGTCCACGATCAGCGCGGTGAGCAGAACCACCGCGATCGCGAAGATCACGGTGAACACGGCCACCGAGCCACGCTCTGTTAGCCCGGGGGGGCGACCCCCCGGACCCCCCGATCGCCGCTCCGCGCCGAGCAGCGGCAAGCCGCCGCGGTAACCCCCCCATCGCCGCTCCGCGCCGAGCGGCAGCTCCGCCGCCGCGGCCGGCCCACCCACCGGACCACCCGATCGCCGCTCCGCGCCGAGCGGCGGCAAGCCGCCGCGCACCCGGCTCAGCATCCCGGCGCCCGGCAGGTGAAGACGTCCAGCGGGGCCACCGCCTGGCTGTGCTGCAGCACGGCGGGCCGGAAGCCGAGCAGGCCGAACGGGCTCATGTTCACGTCGCAGCTCACCGTCACGGTGACCGCCTGGCCCGGCTGGGCCGGCTGGCCGGCCGCGGGAAACCCGGCCACCTGGGCCTGCACGCTGCCGGCCGCGCACCAACTGGTGTCACCCAGGTCGGCCTGAGCCGCCTGCAGCGCGGCCTGACCGGCCTGCAGCGGGGACTGGGCCAGCGAGGCCGCCCGGGCCGCGTCCCGGGCCGCGCCGTCCAGGTGCCCCTGCGCTTCCACCACTCGTCCCGCCGCGCCGACCAGCAGGAGCAGCAGGATCAGGCCCGGCGTGACGATGACCAGCTCGACCGACATCGAGCCACGCTGCCCGCGCATCAGCCGCAGCCGTTCTGGCCGGGCGGCCGGAAGCATTCCACCGGCCCGCCAGCGGTGGCCGAAATGGTCAGATCCAGCCCGAAGAAACCGAACACCGAATAGGCCAGCGGGCCGCGCACCGTGACGAAGACGGCGGTCCCGGTGTTCCCGGAGGCGTGCGCGGTGAGGCGGCCGAGCAGGCTGGTGTGCAGGCTGTCGTAGTAGCGCGCCGCGGCGCCCTGCGCCGCGCCCGCCCAGTCCGGGTTGGTGGCCGCCTGCTCCCGGGCCACCAGGGCGCCGGCCTGGGCCGCGGCCAGCGCGACCTGGCGGGCGTTGAACCACAGCCCGAACTGCAGGATGAGCATGCAGATCATCATCAGCGCGGGGGCCAGCACGGCCAGTTCGACCGCGCTGGAGCCACGCTCGGCGCCCGGCACCGCTGGCCGGCCCGGCATCCACCCGCCGCCCGGCACCGTCGGCCGGCCCGGCATCCGCACGTCGTCCGGCACCGTCGGCCGGTCCAGCATCCGCACGTCGCCCGCCATCAGCCGCCGTTGATCTTGGCGCTCTCGTTGGTCACGAAGATATTGATCGCGGCCAGCACGATGCCGGCGATGCCGATGATGACCGCGGTGATGATGGCCAGCTCAACGGCGGATGCGCCGCGGTCCTTGTGCCGCCGGGCGTCGCGCAGCCGGGTGACCCGGGTGCCCAGGAATGCGGTCAGGAAATCGAGCGTCGCGTGCATGCTTCCCATCTGCGTCCTCCAATCTCAGGTGCCGAGCAGTACCCCCACCACCGGGTAGGTGAGGAAGATCAGGAATCCGGCGCACAGCAGCATCTGCGCGACCAGCATCGACTGGGATTTCTCGCCTGCCTGGCCTTCGAGATCGGCGAGCTCCCGGCGGCGCAGGCTGGCCGCGCGCGCGGTCAGCGACTCGCGGACCTTAGCCCCGTCGTCGGCCACCAGGCTGAGCGCGGCGGCCAGGTCGCGCAGCTCGTCCACCCGGACCTCCTCGCCCAGCGCGCCCAGCGCCTGCCACGGCGTCTGCCCGGTGATCCGGGCGTTGGCCAGCGCGTCGCGCAGCCGCCACAACGCCCAGCCGGAGCCGATCTCGCTGGCCGCCATCAGCGCCTCGGGGACGCCCCGGCCGCCGGACAGGTTCATCGAGACCAGGTCGAGGAAGGCGCCGATGGCGTGCCGGAAGTCCCGGCGCCGGGCCTCGGCCTGCTGCTTGACCTCCAGGTCGGGCAGGAAGAAGAAGACGCCGCCCACGGCCAGGCCGAGCCAGACCGGGATCACCACCGGGATGCGCAGGCCGACCAGCCCGAACAGCACCAGCAGCAGCGGGCCGAGCAGTAGCCCGAACAGGCCCAGCAGCACCTTGGTGGCCAGGAAGTTCTCCAGCGACCGGCCGGCGATGGACAGGTTGGCCCGCAGCGACGGGAACTCCCAGCCCTGCTCCGCGCAGAACGCGGCGAGCGCCCGGCCGAGTCGCCGGCGGACCCGGCCGTCCGGCTCGCCGGCGCTGGGCCGGCGCAGCGGTGGGCGTGGCCCGTCGAACGTGGCCACCTGGCGGGCCAGGCTGGCCCGCCTGGGCACCAGCGCGAGCAGGAACAGGAACAGCCCGGCGCCGGCCAGCGCCCCGGCCAGCAAGGCGCCGGTCATGACGGCGCTCCCGGGCCAGCCGCGCCGTCCGGCGGAAACGCGCCGGGACCTGGCCCGAGCAGCAGCCGTTCCGGCGTCTCCAGCGTGGCCAGCCGGCGCATCCAGACGAAGCCGCCCGCGTACAGGGCGACCACCACGGCCAGCACCAGCTGGCCGAGCGGGCTGTCGTAGGTGTGCACGTAACTCGGGTTGAACACGGCCAGCCCGAGGGCCAGGCCCACCGATACGCCGACCACGATCTGTGCGCTGCGCCGGGTGGACCGGCGTTCCGCGTTGACCTTGCGCCGCATGTCCAGCTCCTCGCGCACTGAGGCGGACAGCGCGCCGAGCAGGTCCCGCAACCCGGGGCCGCGCAGCCTGGCGTTGATGATCAGCGCGGCGATGATCAGGTCGGCGCCCGGATCGTCCAGCTCATCGGCGAACCTGCGCAGCGCGTCCGGCATCGGCATCCGGGTGTGCAGCCGGTCCACCAGCCGGGCCAGCGGGTTCCGCAGCGACGGCCCGGCCACCCGGAGCGACGCGGGAATCGCCTGCTCAAGCCCGACCGCCCCGGCGATCGTGTCCCGCAGCGATTCGGTCCAGGTGGCCAGCGCTTCCAGCCGGGCCATGCTGCGCCGCTCCCCGGCCGCCCCACCGAGCGTCCGCCAGGCCGCCACGAGCAGCGCCACGCCGATCGCGCCGACCACCCACCTTGTCAGCAGCAGCACCAGCAGGCCGGCCAGCAGAGCCAGCGCGCCGCGCGGGCCGGCCAGCGCACGCAGCCGGCGGTCGAGTTTCCCGGCGCGGCTGCCGCCCGGCCGGGCCGGCCCGCCGCGCAGCGCGGCCAGCAGCAGGAACAGGCCGCCACCGACCACCGCGCCAAGCATGACCGCGAGCAGCGGTCCCGCTGCGAACATACTGTTCACCAGCCACCTCCGGCCGGGGCGTAGCCATGCTGGGACAGTTCGGTCAGGCAGGACACCGGCGCGTGCGGCACCGCCCGGCCATCCGGACCCGGGCTGAACGCCTCGTTGGACAGCACCCGGCCATCTACGCCGGTGACCTCCCGGATGCTGCTCACGAAGCGGTGCAGCCGGCCGCCCTGGGCATAGTCGTTGCGCTTCTCGATGAACACCACGAAGTCGATCGCGCCCGCGATCAGCATGTGCGTCGCCTCCACCGGCAGCCGCTCGCCGGACTGGATGGCGTAGGTGGCAATGCGGTTGAACACCTCCACCGAGGAGTTGGCGTGGATGGTGGACAGCGAGCCGTCGTTGCCCTGCGACATCGCGTTGAGCATGGTGACGATCTCGTCGCCGAGCACCTCACCGACGATGACCCGGCTCGGATTCATCCGCAGCGACCGGCGGACCAGGTCGGCCATGGAGATGGCGCCCTGGCCCTCCGAGTTCGGCAGTCGTTCCTCGCACGCGACCACGTTCGGGTGCAGCTCAGGGAGGTGATCGATGCCCAGCTCCAGGGCGCGCTCCACGGTGATCAGCCGCTCCTCCGGCGGGATCTGGTTGACGATCGCGCGGAGGAGGGTGGTCTTCCCGGCGTTGGTGGCCCCCGCGATCATGATGTTCTTCCGTGCGGCGGTGGCGGCGGCCAGGAAGGTGGCGGCCTCGGGCAGCAGCGTGCCGTTGCCGACCAGGTCGGCCAGGAACACCTTGCCCATCCGGGCCCGGCGGATGGACATCGCCGGGCGCTGCGTCACGTCCATCACCGCGGACAGCCGGGCCCCGTCCGGCAGCCGCAGGTCGAGCTGCGGGTTGGCGGTGTCGAACGGACGGCTGGACAGCCCGGAGTAGGCGGCCAGCACCTGGACCAGCTCGATCAGTTCCTCGTCGGTTTCCGCGACCGGCTCAGCCAGCACCTCACGGCCATCGGCATAGCTCAGGAAGACCCGGTCGCAGCCGTTGATGTCGATGTTCTCCAGGTGCGGGTCGTCCAGCAGCGGCTGCAGCCGTCCCACGCCGAACAAGGCAGCGTGCACCGACGCGGCGAGTTCCTCTTCTTCTGGCGCGTTCGGCGGTGCCCGGCCCGCGGTTATCTCGTTGCGCGCGTGGTCCTCCAGCACCTGGGCGATGAGCGCGCGGGCGAACTGCCGCTCGTCCTCCCCGGACATCGGGGCCAGGCCCGCGGCCGCGTCCAGCCGCCGCTGCTCGGCCAGCCTGTCCCCGACCTCACCGCGGAGGCGCTTGACCAGGACGTGGTCCACGCCGTCACCACCCCCGGACCCGGGCGCGGGCTGGCGCTGGGCTCGGCCGTTTCGGAGCTTCCGGCAGGCTGCGCGGGCCCGCCCGCGTGACGGCCCCGGCCCGCACCCCGGCCCGCACCCCGGCCGACGCCGCGCCCGGTGCCCCGGCCCGCACCGCGCCCGGTGCCGCGGCCCGCGCCCCGCCACGACCGACCCGGCTCCCCTGGGCCTGGCTCCCCTGGGCCTGGCTCCCCTGGGCCTGGCTCCCCTGGGCCTGCTCCCCTGGGCCTGGCGGCCCTGGGCCTAGCTGCCCCGGGCCGCGCTGCGCTGGGCCTGGTTCCGGCAGGACCGGCTGGCCGGCCTGCCCGTGGGCCGCGGACAGCCGGGCCGCCGCCACCTGAGCCGCGGTCATCTCCGCGGCGGTCAACTCGGCCGCTGCCAGCTGGGCCGCGGTGAGTTGGGCCGCCGCCAACTCGGCCGCGGCCGACTGCGCGGCGGGCGACTGCGCGGCGGGCGGCCGGGCCCGGTCGGCCCAGGGCGGCCCAGGGGGGGCCGGATCAGCCCAGGGTGGCCCAGGCCGGTCCGGGTCGGTCCAGGACGGCCCAGACCGGTCCGGGTCGGTCCAGGGTGGGCCAGGCCGGGCCGGGGCAGGGCCGGGCCGGGCCGCGGCCGGGCCAGATCGCTGGTGCTGATCCCAGGCCAGCGGCGCGGGGCCTGGCGCCGGTCCGGGACCAGGCGCCCGCCCGGGACCCGGCGCCGGTCCGGTGGCCCACCGCGCGGCCGGCTGGCTCGCTGGTACCGCGGCAGCCGGCCGCCCGGATGCCCGGGCGGCCGGCTCCCGGGCGCCGGGTGCCCAGGCCCTCGTCTCCTGAGCCCCGCCGACTGTGCCCAGCGCTGGGCTGACCGGGACCGCACCCGCCGGCCGACCCGCACCCGGCGGCCGGGCGCCCGTCAGACCAACAGCCGCCCGCTGGGCGCCCGCCAGACCAACAGCCGCCGGCCGGGTGCCCCGCAGGCCAAGACCCGCTGACCCAGTGCCCGCTGACCCAGTGCCCGCTGACCCAGTGCCCGCTGACCCAATGCCCGCTGACCCAGTGCCCGCTGCCCCGGTGCTCCCTGACCCGCCGCTGGGCAGCCCGGCGCTGGCCAGCCCAATATCGGCCAGCTGGGCGGCTACGTCCCGGGCGGTCCGGATCAGCAGGGACCGGTCCAGCCGGCCGCCCCACTCGCCGCGCAGCCGCTGCGCGCTCTTCGGCTCGTAGGCGATCCCGCCGAGCAGGCCGACCGGGCTGTTCGCGCCGCCCACCGCCTGGCTCACCTCGGCCAGCGCGCGGCGGAACCCGCGGCGGTCGGCGACCACCAGCACCCCGATCCGGGCGTCGCGCGCGCCCCGGCGGCCGACGGCCAGCGCCACCGCCGCCACCCGGTCCCGCAGCCGCAGCACCTCACCCAGGCTCGGCCGGATGACCAGCACCACGATGGCGGCCTGGGCGAGCAGTTCGTAGTAAGGACCATCCGGGCCGAGCCGGCCGCAGTCGGCGATGACGTCTGCTCGCGGCAGCGTGGCCAGCAGGTCGCCGACCGGGCCCCACAGCGGGTCGATGCCGCTGCCCTGCTCCGCGTTGGTCACCCCGGCCAGCACGTCGAGCCCGCCGCGCAACCGCTGCGTGTGCTCCCAGACCTGGGCCGGCGTGAGGCCATGCCGCGCGGCCACGGCCAGGCTGAGCAGGCCGCGCCGCGGGTCGAGCCGCCCGCCGTGCGCGCCGGGCAGCCGGTAGACGATGTCACCGCCGGCCGGATCGCACTCGGCCAGCACGACGGGCCGGGGCCAGACCGCGGCCAGCGCGGTGGCCGTGGTGGTGACGCCCGGTGCGCCTTTGTCCGCGGCCACCGCGATCAGCGCCACGTCACCCGGTCCCGGCACCGGGCGACGGCGGGGTGGCGCTGCCACTGGGAGTGGGCGTCTTGCGCCGCGCGCCGCCCGGGCCGGACGACTGGTCGGTGCCGGAGGGGGCTAGTCCAGCGCCGCTGCTCCCGGCGGGCAGCACCGCGATGCCAACGATTCCGTTGGCCGCGTTGCACGCCACCGCACCGGCGTCCGCCGGGTTGACCCCGACCTCGACGTCGGCCTGGGCCTGGCCGCCTGACGCGGCCGCCGGGGTGCCGATGGCCAGCACCACCGCGTCCGCCGTCAGCAGCCCACCGGATCCGCCCGGGCAGGTTTCCTGTGCGTCGCTGACCTGGTAGAGCGCGACGTGATCCCCGTCCTGCAGGCCGCGGGGCAGTTGCCCGTCCTTGAGCGCGAGCCCGACGACGGCCTTGCCCGCCACCGAGGCCCCGGAGACCGCGACCATGGCCCGGGTCAGCAGCGTGCCGGGCGGGATCGCGCTGACCGTGAAGAACCGGGCGACCTGGCTGGCCTCGTCCCACGGCACGTAGTCCAGCCCGGTTCCGGCCGCTATCTGCACCTGTTGCATGGCGCTCGGCGGGATCCGCTGGCCCGCGCCGATCGGCGCGGAGATCTCGATGGCGGAGACGCGTTGGCCGCTCTGCACCACCAGGAAGCCAGCCGCCAGCGCACCGCCCAGGATGAGCAGCACGGCCAGCGCGGCCAGGGCCGGCCTGCGTTCCCGCGGCCGCCTCGGCAGCCGGCGCGCCGCTGGCGCGGTCGGCTCCGCCCAGGTCGGTTGCTGGGCCGCGCTGCCCGCCGAGCCGCGCATGAAGGGGGCTGGGGCGGTGGGCGGGATACCCCGGTCAGGTGGCATTCCTCGACGATCTCCTTGCGGTAGACCTGGCTGCTGGGCGGCGTAACCCGGGAATCGGTGATCCGCGGCCTGCTTCACCATAAAGCCACATGACGCTACCCATAGGGCAGATAAGGAGGAAACTCACCTTGCCGTGAGATCGCGCTACCGTTTGGCCCGACCTGCAATGTTAATTAGCAACTTAGTACTAACGTCTTTCAACAATTGCGGAGTGCTTACCACCGGGCTAATGAAGCTTGCCGGAAGAATCGTTATTGGTAGAGTTCGCGCCATCATCGCGGCCAGTGAAGCGGAGGGCGCATGCGGCGGGAATGGACAGCCCGGGTGCGGGCGGCCGGGTTCGGCGCGGCCCTGCTGGCCGCCGCCGGGTGGCTCACCGCCGGCTGCGGGCCCGCGCCGGGCGCGTTCCGCCCGGCCGGCCCGACCGCGGCCGGGGCGGCCGGCGGCGCGCCCGGTGCGCCCGGCACGGCCGGACGACCAGGCCCGGGCGTGCTCACGTGGCCACCGTTCGGCCCGGATGTGCACATCGTCATACCGCGCTGGCTGCCCCCGCTGCGCAGTGAGATCCCGGCGGTTGCCGCGGCCAAGGATTTCCTGCTCGCCTACCTCTACGCGGAATATCGCGGGAATCAGGACGACCGGTGGGCCGGCTATGTCTCGGGCCCCGTTCGCGGCGCGCTCGAATCGAATCTGGCCGCTCCGGACGTGACCACCGAATCGTTCACCGGGACGATCACCTTCTCGCACCTGGCGGCGTTCCCCGACCCCACCGTGCCGGGCGCGGTCAACGTGTCCGAATGCTTCGACAACGCACGCTCGGCCAACACCAGCCTGACCACCGGAAAGCTCGTCCGGGACCGCGGCCCGGCTAATCGGCATTACTACCTGAACACCGACGTACTGGCCGTCCAGAATGGGCACTGGCGGGTCATCTCCGTCAATCCGGTCATTTATTATCCGCAGGCGAGGGAGTGCAAGCCGTGACCCGGCGCGGTGCGGTCGCGGGCCTGATCCTGGCCGGGTTCCTCGCCCCGCTGGCGCTGGCCGGGCCGGCGGCCGCGGGCTCCGGCGTCGGCTGCGCCGGGAGCACCTGCTCGGTCCTGCTCAGCAACCTGATCGCGCTCAAGGGCGACTTCGGCGCGACCGGCACCGCGCAGGTCCCGCTGGCGGTGCCGCCGCCACCGTGCCTGTGGCAGTCCATCGGCGACACCGCCACCGGCAGCCGCTACATCATCCAGAACTTCGGGTTCGTGACCCCGTCCACCCCGTTCGGCGTGTTCAAGTCCGTGCAGCAGGCCCGGGGGTTCCTCAAGGATCATCCGGTGCCGGCCGGCTTCTGGTGGCAGCTTCCGGTCAACCCCGCAGCGTCCGCCGCGGCTCAGCGAGTGTGCAAGACCCTCCCGCTGTTCACCTGGGCCGCACCCGGCATAACGCCCCCTGAGCCGCCGGTGCCGCTGCGCACGCTGGCCGCTTACGCGTACAACCACATGACGATCCCGGCGCCCGCGCTCACCATCAACCCGGCCGCCACCGGCTACGTGAACCTGGCCAGCTACGTCTGGGGACGGACCCGCCCGGTCAGCGCGATGACCGGGCGGCCGGGCGCGTACGAGGTGACCGCCACGCTGGGCAACGAGACGGTCAGCGTGTGGGCCCAGCTGGCCGCGCACGGCGCGTTCACCGTGAACGTGCGCAGCGGGCACGGCGTGCCGTACTCGGCGGGCTGCGGGCCGGGCGGCTCGCGCTACCGAACTGGCCGGGCCCCGGCCAGTTCCGGCGCGGGCACCCCGCCGGACTGCGGGGTGCTGTGGCAGGCGCCGGCGCCGGCCGCGCTGGTCAGCGCGACCATGCGCTGGTCGGTGACCTGGGGTCCGGGCGTGCTCAACGGCCCCGGGCCGAACCGGATGCCGGCCATCCTGACGACCGGGCAGACCCCGCCGTTCCCGGTCGCGGAGATCCAGAGCATCAACGGCGGCGGCTGACGTGCCGCAGCGGCTCCGTGCCGCGGCCGCTCACGGCGGGCGCTGGCGGGCGGGCGGCGCCCGCCGTGACCGGCCCCGGGCGGCCGTGGCCGGGGTGATCCTGATCAGCGCGGCCGGGGCGTTCGGCATCATGGTGGTGCGTTTCGGGCTGAGCCCGGTGCTGCCGGCCTACGGCTACCTGGCCGTCGCCGGGGCCGGGCTGGCGGTCATCGACGCGCGGCAGCGGCGGCTGCCGGACCGGCTCACGCTGCCGTCCTACCCGATCGCGCTGGCGCTGCTCGGCCTGGCCGCGGTGCTGCTGCCCGGCGGCGGCCGGCATTTTCTCGGCGCACTGCTCGGCCTGGGCATCGCGCTGGCCGTGTTCCTGGTGCAGGCGGTGATCTACCCGGACGGCCTCGGCTGGGGAGACGTGAAGCTGGCCGGGATCCTCGGCCTCTATCTGGGCTGGCTCGGCATCGGCTGGCTGATTGCCGGGCTGTTCCTGGGCTACCTGCTGGCCGGTGCGGCCGGGCTCGCGCTGATCGCGGCCGGCCGGGCCAGCCGGAAGACCCAGCTCCCGTTCGGCCCCTTCCTGCTGGGCGGCACGCTGGCCGCGATCATACTCAGCGGGTACCTGGTCAGCCGCTGACGACGGTGTGGGCAGCCAGAACCGGCGGGCGGCTACCGTAAGCCAGGTGCGGGTAGCAACCTGGAACGTGAACTCGATCAGGCAGCGGATGCCGCGATTCCTGCCCTGGTTGGATCAACGGCAGCCCCATGTCGTCTGCCTGCAGGAGACCAAGCTCCCCGACGACGCGTTCACCGAGTTGCTCGGGGACGAGCTAGCTGCCCGCGGCTATGCGTTCGCCCAGCACGGCGAGGCGCGGTGGAACGGCGTGGCCATCCTGTCCCGTGCCGGGCTGAACGACGTGAACGTGGGAGTCCACGGCGCCCCTGGCTTCCCGGATCCTGAGGCCAGGGCGGTGTCCGCGGTCTGCGGCGGGATACGGGTGCACTCGGTGTACGTACCGAACGGGCGGGTGCCGGGCTCGGAGCACTATCAATACAAACTCGCCTGGCTGGCAGCACTGCAACAGGCACTGGCCGGGGAGATCGCAGCTGGCCAGGAGGCCATGCTGGTATGCGGGGACATGAACATCGCGCCGGCCGACGCCGACGTGTTCGATCCAGCGGCCTACGTCGGCCAGACCCACGTGACGCCGCCCGAGCGGGCCGCGCTGGCTCAGCTCCAGGCGATCGGCCTGCGCGACGTGATACGGGATCGCTGGCCGGCCGAACGCATATTCACCTACTGGGACTATCGGGCCGGTATGTTCCCCAAGAACCTGGGTATGCGGATAGACCTGGTGCTGGCCACAGCGCCGCTCGCAGGCCGGGTGCGGGCCGCGTGGGTGGACCGCCAGGCGCGTAAGGGCACCGCGCCGAGCGACCACGCTCCGTTGATCGTCGACCTGGACACGGCGCCGGACGGGGACATTGGGCCGGTCGTGCCGCCGTCCTCGGCCAAGACCGCCTCGGGCAAGCTGCCCCAGGCGCGGTGACTGGCTGGGTCAGCCGCGCAGCACGGTGACCTGGAGCTGCGGGTCGGCGTTGATCTGGGCTTGGGTAAACCGCTCGGTGACCCACTCCTTCCGTGAGTACAGCACGGTCTGGTCGGTGTAGTGCGGTGAGCTGGGGTTGGCCGATTCGGAGTAGGTGAGGATGGTGCGGGTCCGCGGGCCGTCCGGGGTCAGCTCGGTGGCCATGATGAAGCTGGATCCGATGTCCACGTCCACGTCCACGCCGTTACCGCCCATCGGTACGACGCCCTCGACCCGGTCGAAGCAGCCCTCACCCTCGGTGCAGCCGCCCAGCGGGACCGAGGCGTAGTGCTGGGTCTGGCCCAGCGGGACACCCAGCGGCACGTGGTGCGCCCGGAAGTACTGCACCGCGTCGGCCAGCGCCTGCCGCACGGCGGGCTTGCTGGTGTTCAGGCCGCGTGGTGTGGTCAGCGGGTGCGCCGGGGTGAACGGCACCCACCACCAGTTGCTGGGGGCATAGTCCAGACCGCCGTAGGCCTGCCGCCACAACTGCTCGCCGCGGCTGCCCAGATTGGCCCGGCCGTCCCAGGTGGCGAGCACGGTGCACGCGGCGCGCACGTTGACCTGCTTGCCGTTGCTCGCGGTGAGCACGGGGTGCGCCCGGCACAGCGCCACTACGGCCGCGCGGGCCAGGTCAGCACTGTAGTTGCGCTGGCCGAGCATGGTCTGCTGCAAGGTTGGCAGGGTGAAGCCCGGCCGGCCCAGGCCGTCGGTGCCGGCCAGCCGCTGCGCGATCATGTTCAGGCTGAGCCGGGGCCGCAGTTCGAGTTCCTTCCTGGTGTCGAAGATGGCCGGGTAGCCGGTGACCCGCACCTGCGGGTTGGCCAGCCATGGGCTGTTGTTCGAGTTGGCCACGTAGTCGGACCGGCTCAGCGCCGGGTCGTGGCTGGGGCCGAACAGGCCCGGCTGGACCGCGGCCGGGTCGCTGCCCCAGTCGCAGGCCGTGGTCGAGCCGTTGAGGATGAGGATGGCGCCGTCCGTGGACTGGCCCTGGCCGGTGTCCACCCGGCAGCGCTTGGCTTCGCCGTTGCTGACGTTCGGGACGACCGAGGAGTCGGTGAAGTACACCTGGCCGCTACTGTCCGCGGCCTCGGTGTACATCCAGGGCAGGCCCTGGTAGGCGTCCTGAGCCCGGCGCAGCTGGGCGAGATTCTGCGCGCGGCCCATGGCCAGCCATTCGCTCACCGAGCGCAGGTTGGCCGCATTGGCGTCCCGGATGGCCAACGCGTTCTTGGCCGTCCAGCCGGTGGCCAGCACCGGGCCAAACCGCGAACCGTAGAGCGTCTTGGTGACGGTGGACAGCGTCCCGTCCGGGTCGCGGACGGTTACCTGGACGGTCTGCCGGGTCATCCGCTCGGCCCGGCCATCGACCAGGTAGCTGGTTGGGTCGCCGGGCACCAGGGTGAGCCGGTAGAGCGTGTAGTGCTGGGCGTGCGAGGCGGTCGCGGTCCAGGCCAGCTGCGCGGTGTGCCCGATCTCGATCACCGGCGTGCCGTAGATGCTGGCGCCGGATTCGTTCAGCACCCCCGGGATGGTCAGCTGCACCTGGTACAGCCGGGCGTCGCCGGTCCAGGGCAGGTGCGGGTTGGCCAGCAGCATCCCGTCGTGATCACGGGTGGCCGCGCGGCCCAGCGCCCAGGCGTTGCTGCCGATTCCGGTGCTGGGGTTGAGCGCGGCGGCCGGGAGGGACAGCCGGGCTGCGCTGGCCGCCGTGCTAGCTGCCGTGCTGGCCGCCGTGGGCGGGGTCGCGGTGGCGATCAGCGGCCGGTACGCCATGCTCCCCTCCAGCGTGTTCAGGTCGTAGACGCCGCTCCACACGTCGAGGGGCGTGATCGGGGTGACCCAGGCCTGCCCGCGGCAGGACGGGTCGGGCAGGTGCGCCACCCCGGTGTCGCGCAGGTACCGGTTGTAGCCAGCCGCGTAACCATCGACCAGCGCCCGGGCCTGGGCGGTCGGGCCCAGCGGCGGCGGGAGGGCGAGCAGCCGCTGCACCACGCCGGACCGGCGCATGTCCTGGTAGTACACGTCGCTGTCCAGGTTGGTGGTGGGCGGGCCGAGCGCGTCGTCGGACGGTGCGGAGGCACCGAAGAAGCGGGACCGCTGGCCGCGCAAGGTCAGCACCCGGTCGGCCAGCACACACAGGTTGTCCTGGGCGAACGCATACCCGTAGCCGTAGCCCAGGCTGCCGTAGTTGTCCGCGAGGATGTGCGGGATGCCGTACTCGGTCCGCCTGATCACCGCGTCATACCGGCCGCCGCCGCTGCCCCGCTGGCCTAGGCTGGCCGCGGCCCGGATCGGCGGCGCGGCCAGCGTGACCGCGGACGCCGCGGCGACCAGGCCCAGCGTGACCACAGCCCAGCGCCGGGCAGCAGTCCGGCTGGCGGTGCCCAAGATATCTAGTAGCATACTCAGTATGCTACTGCGCTGGTCGGGCTGGGTAAAGGATGCTGGGCGCCGCGGCCGATCAGCGGGTGAAGCCGACCAGGATCGGCTCGTCAGAGCGTGAGGCCGACCAGGATCGGCTCGTCAGAGCGTGAGGCCGACCAGGATCGGCTCGCAGGTCAGTTCCACGCCGAGCTCGTCGCGCACCCGGTCGCGGATCTCCCGGGCCAGGCCGACGATGCCGGCCGCGGTGGCGCCGCCCGGGTTGACCAGGGCCAGCGTGTGCTTGGCCGAGATACGCGCGCCGTCCGCGGCGGCCGCCGGGCCCGGGTAGCCCTTGCCGAAGCCGGCCTGGCCGATCAGCCACGCGGCGGGTACCTTGACCTGGCCCGGTCCGGCCGGGAACCGCGGGATCGGCACGTCGCCGCCGGATCGTTGCGCCACGAGCTTCCGCAGCGCGGCGAACTGGGCGTCGTCCAGGACCGGGTTGGTGAAGAACGAGCCCGCGCTGCGGCTGTCCGGATCGGCCGGGTCGAGCACCATGCCCTTGCCCCGGCGCAGCGTGAGCACGGCCGACCGGACCGCGTCGAGCGGCGCCCGGCCCCCTTCGGGCACGCCGAGCGCCCGGGCCAGCTCGGTGTACCGGATGGGCCCGGACAGCGCGCTGGGCAGCAGCCGGAAGGTGACCTCGAGGACGACCCGGCGCCCGCTGGTGTCGCGCTTGAACAGGCTGGTCCGGTAGCCGAACCCGCAGTCCACGCCGGCCAGCTCGGTCACCTCGCCGGTAACCCGGTCGTACACCCGGACCGCGGTGATGATCTCGGCGACCTCCTGGCCGTAGGCGCCGACGTTCTGGATCGGGGTGGCCCCGGTCAGGCCGGGGATGCCGGACAGGCACTCCAGGCCAGCCAGGCCGGCCGCGACGCAGGACGCGACCACGCCGTCCCAGTCCTCGCCGGCCGCCACGGTCACCCGCACCGGTCCCGGCCCGTCTGAACCGGAACCGGCCGGGTCCGTGGCCTGCTGGATGCCGCGGGTGGCCACCTGGACCACGGTGCCGGGGAAGCCCGCGTCCGCGATCACCAGGTTGCTGCCGCCACCCAGGATGAGCAGCGGCTCGCCGCGGCTATCCGCGTCCGCGACCGCCGCGATGAGCTCCGCGTCGGTGCCGGCCCGCACGAAACACCGGGCGGGCCCACCCACTCCGAGCGTGGTGAGGCCAGCCAGCAGCACCTGGTCACGGACGGATGGCATCGGAATTCAGGGCAGCCGGACGACCGCGCGAGCGCGGGTGAGTACCTTGGCCCCGGCCGAGCGGGCCGTCAGGGACACCGCGACCCGGTTCCCGTCCAGCTTCTCCTCGACCGTGCCGGTCACCTCGATGGTCGCCCCGGTGTCATCGTCGGGCACCACGACCGGGGCAGAGAACCGGACGCCGAACTCGGTCATCGACCCCGGGTCGCCCGTCCAGTCGGTGATGTACCGGGCCGCCTGGGCCATCGTGAACATGCCGTGCGCGATGACATCCGGCAGCCCTACGGCCTTGGCGATGCGCTCGTTCCAGTGGATCACGTTGAAGTCGCCGGACGCGCCGCAGTACCGGACCAGGCTGAGCCGGGTGACCGGGAAGCTGGCCGCGGGCAGCTCGCTGCCCGCTTCGACGTCGGCGTACTTGACCTGGGCCGTCATCCAGCTGCCCCACGTTCCACGAGGGTGGAGAACGCGGTGCACACGTGCTCCCCGGCCACCGTCCGCAGCTCGGTGCGGGTGGTCATCAGCACGTTCCGGCCGACTTGCCGGATGCTCTCGATGGTGGACTGGGCGGTGACCAGGTCACCGGCCCGCAGCGGCCGGGAGTACTCGAAACGCTGCTCGCCGTGCACCACCATGGCGTAGTTGATGCCGAGCTCCGGGTCGGCGACAGCCGACCCGGACGAGGCCATGGTCACCACGATGGGGAACGTGGGCGGCGCGATCACGTCCGGGTACCCGGCGGCCACGGCCGCGTCGGGATCACGGAAGACCGGGCTCGGGTCGCCGATCGCGTCGGCGAACTCGGCGATCTTTACCCGGCTGACCTCGTAGGGCTTCGTGGCCGGGAAGGTCCGGCCGACGAAGTCCTGGTTGACCGGCATCCCCGGGTTAGCGGGTCTCGCGGTGCGGCCGGTGGCAGCGGCAGTTGGGGCAGTACTTCTTCAGCTCCAGCCGGTCCGGGTCGTTGCGCCGGTTCTTCTTCGTGATGTAGTTGCGGTGCTTGCACTCCTGGCAGGCCAGGATGATCTTGGGCCTGACGTCGGTGGCAGCCACGATGGAGTGCCTTTCTCTGGTGGGGCGGTACGGACGAGTTTACCTGGGTAGCGGAGGCCGGACTTGAACCGGCGACACAGCGATTATGAGCCGCTTGCTCTGCCTGACTGAGCTACTCCGCCGCTGGGCTGGAAGCCCACATAGCTTACAGTGCACCCGGGCCGGTCCGGGAATCGATAACGCAGCCCGCGCCCGGCTCATTCCGCTCTGCCTGCCACCACGGGGCCTGCCACCACGGGGCCTGCCACCACGGGTCCGGTCACGGCGGCTGGTCCGCCACGTCGAGGACCACCTTCAGCTGGCCCGGCTCGGCGCACGCGGCCAGCGCGCGGGCGGCCTGCTCGACCGGGAACCGCGCGGTGACCAGCGGGGCCAGCTCCACCCGGCGGTCCGCGTACAGCTGGATGGCCAGGTCGCAGTCGCGCGGCCGGGCGGCCCGGGTGTTCCGGATCGTGAGTTCCTTCAGGTACCAGTCGTAGGTGGGCAGGCCGTCCGCGGTGGGCACCGTGGTCCCGTACACCAGCACGGTCCCGCCCGGCGCGGCCAGCCGCATGGCCTGGGCCAGGCTGGGCTGGCTGCCCGCGGCCTCGATGGCCAGGTCCGCGCCGTGGCCGCCGGTGGCCGCGGCGACCGCTTCTTCCGCCTGGTCCGGCCCGACCGCGGCGCTGGCGCCGAAGCTTCGCGCGAGCTCCCGCTTGGCCGCCGACCTGGTCACCCCCACGATGACCCGGACGCCGCGGTCGCGGAGCAACTGGACGTGCAGCAGCCCGCTGACCCCGAGGCCGACCACCACCGCGCTGTCTCCCGGCCGGACGGTCAGCAGCGACTGCGCGTGCACGCAGGTGGACAGCACCTGGAGCAGCGCCGCCCCGTCGGCGGGCAGGCCGGCGGGCAGCGGATGCAGGCAGGCCTCGTCCACCGCGACCAGGTCGGCGAACACCCCGTCGGCGTCCCGGCCGAGCAGCCCGCCGGACCGGCAGAGCTGCGGCAGGTCGCGGCGGCACAGCGCGCAGTGCCCGCAGAACACGGCCGGGTTGACCAGCACCGGGGTGCCGGCGGCCAGCAGGCCGCGGGCGCCGGCCCGGGCCACCCAGCCGGTCATCTCGTGGCCGAGCACCCGGGGCCGCGCGACCGGGATCTCGCCGGCGACGATCTTGAGGTCAGTGCCGCACAGGCCCGCCTGCGCCACCCGCACCAGCGCGCGCTCCCCCGGCACCGGGGGCGCGATTTTCTCAACGCTCACTCCCGGCTGGTCGAGCACGACTGCTCGCATGGAGTGGAGTGTCGCGGTGCCCGGCTGGGCGCGTCAAGGATGGTGCCGCCGCCAGCCGGGCCGGCCCGGGTGTGCTGCAATGTCCGCGGAGCGGACGTTGGGCTGGGAGGTTGTTGCCATGACGCAGCCGGCAGGTGTCACCGGGCCGGTGGGGTTCGTCGGGCTGGGCGTGATGGGCTCGGCCATGAGCTCGCACCTGCTGGCGGCGGGTTACCAGGTCATTGGGTACGACGTGGCCGAGCCGGCGCGGGACGCGCACCGCTCCCGCGGCGGCCGGGTAGCTGGCTCGGCCGCCGAGGTAGCCGCTTCGGTTGGGCTGGTGGTGACGTCGCTGCCCAGTGCCGCCGCGCTGGCCGAGGTGCTGGCCGAGGTACTGGCGGGCCGGGGCGGCCCGGCCGCGGGGGCCACGGGG
This sequence comes from uncultured Actinomycetes bacterium, assembly GCA_963717125.1. GTDB lineage: Bacteria > Actinomycetota > Actinomycetes > Streptosporangiales > Streptosporangiaceae > RYN-230. Next base: position 197,534 of record CAVQVG010000004.1, on the reverse strand, counting down.
GGTGCTGGGGCCGCTGCTGAGGCGGGCGGGCTGATCGTGGTGGAGACCAGCACGCTGACGCTGGCCGACAAGGAGGCCGGCCAGCGGGCGCTGGCCGGCTGCGGCGGAACGCTGCTGGACTGCCCGCTGAGCGGGACCGGCGCCCAGGCCCAGCGCAAGGACCTGGTCGCCTACCTGAGCGGGGACGAGGCGGCCAAGGCCCGGGCCCGGCCGGTGCTGGCCGCGATGACCCGGCAGGTCTACGACGTGGGCGCGTTCGGCAACGGGATGAAGCTCAAGATCGTGGCCAACCTGCTGGTCACGGTGCACAACCTGGCCGCGGCCGAGGCGCTGGTGCTGGCCGAGCAGGCGGGCCTGGACCTGGCCACGGTGCTCACCGCGGTCGGCGACGGGGCGGGCACGTCGCGCATGTTCGAGGTGCGCGGCCCGGCCATGGCGGCCCAGGACTACGCGCAGCCGGGCATCCGGGCCCAGGTCTACGACAAGGACATCGCGATCATCGCGGAGTTCGCCGCCCAGTTGCGCAGCCCCACCCCGTTGTTCAGCCTGGCGTCCGCGTTCTACCAGGCCGCGCTGGCCCAGGGGCACGGCGACGACGACACATCCAGCGTGCACGCCGTTCTCCGCCAGCTCGCGCCCGGCGCGCCCCCCAGCCACCCCGGCTGACCCACCCCCAGCTCGTGATCGTGACTTTGGTGTCGCCCCAACGCAATGCCGCTGACTTTAAGGGCGGCTGCCAAGCTGGACCCCCGCCTCACCAGACCCTCCGGCCTCACCAGCCGCACACCAGCGCCGCCCCGGGCTGGCCCAGTTCCCACATATCACCCCAGATGTACGGCGAATTGTCCTCTTTGTCCGAATCAGGCGCACATCAGGGGTGATATGTGTGCGCCGCCACCAGCCGCACTGGCTGCGCTAGCGATGAACCGGGGCGGCCGACGGCCCGGGCACGTCGGCCGGGCAGTCATACATGATGACGGTCACCGCGCGGGCCTCGGAGCTGTCCGGGTTGGCATACCGGTGGGGCAGCGAGGACGGGAACTGCATGCTGTCACCGGGTGCCAGCCGGCAGGTCTCGAAGCCGACCGAGATGTCCAGGCGGCCGCTGAGCATCAGCACCATCTCGGTGCCGGGATGGGAGTAGAGCTCCGGGTTTGACTCCGCACCCGGCCCGTAGACCAGCTCGAAGAAGTCGAGGTGCGCCATGGTCTCCGGGGTGAGCCGTTCCCAGCGCACGCCGCCTTCGATGTCGATCGCGGCCCGGTTTCCCTGCCGCACCACGTACCGGGTCTCCGCCGGGGGACGATCCGGGCCGGGCGGCGGCTGGCCCGCGGCCGCGGCGGCCGGCGAGTTGACCGCGCGGGCGGCCGAGTTGACCGCGCCGGGCGAGTTGATGGCGGTGGCCGGGTTGACCGCGGCGGCCGGGGCGACCGCGGCGGCCGGGGCCGCGGCGGGCTCCCGGAAGAACGCGTCCACGGGAACGTCCAGCGCCTGCGCCAGGGCGAACAGGGTGGACACCGACGGGCGGGACTGGCCACGCTCGATCTGGCTGATCAGGCTGGGGGTCACGCCGATCTCCCGGGCCAGTTTGGCGACCCGCAGGCCGCGCTCGGCCCGGTAAGCGGCCAGCCGCCGGCCGATGTCCCCGGCCAGACCCCCAGACACCGAGTCGGTAGCAGCGCTCGCGTGAGTCATGGTGCTTTGAATGCTACTGCACGGGTTCCCAGGTTCCGATAGCACTGCTATCGTCCGCGACAAGAGCCCAGCTGGAATTAACTGTCACTTAACATAGCTCGCCCGGCGACCCGCAACCAGGGAGCGCATTGTGACATCAGACGTCACCTCGAGTCGCGACCAGGCCGCGGCAGCTGCGGCCGGCCCGGCGACTGCGGCCGGACCGGCCGCCCCGGCAGGCCCGGCTGACCCGGCTGGCGCCGCGGACATGGTGATCGAGCGGGACGTGCCGGTGCCGGTGGACGACGGCGTCGTGCTCCGGGCCGATGTGTTCCGGCCGCCCGGCCCGGGCCGCCACCCGGTGCTGCTGAGCTATGGCCCCTACGCCAAGGGCCTGGCCTTCCAGGACGGGTACGCGGATCAGTGGCGGCTGATGGTCAGCCAGCACCCGGAGGTGGCCCGCGGCACCAGCGCCGCGCAGCAGAACTGGGAGGTGGTGGACCCGGAGAAGTGGGTGCCGGACGGCTACGCCTGCGTGCGGGTGGACTCGCGGGGCGCGGGCCGGTCCCCCGGGATCCTGGCGCCGTACTCGCCGCGGGAGACGCGTGATCTCTACGAGTGCATCGAGTGGGCGGCCGGGCAGCCGTGGAGCACCGGCAAGGTCGGGCTGGCCGGGATCTCTTACTACGCGATGAACCAGTGGCACGTGGCCGCGCTCCAGCCGCCGCACCTGGCCGCCATCTGCGTCTGGGAAGGGGCCGCGGACTTCTACCGGGATGCCACGCATCACGGCGGCATCCTGTCCACGTTCTGGCGGAACTGGTACGACAAGCAGGTCACCGTCGTCCAGCACGGGCGAGGCGAGCGCGGGCCGCGCAGCCAGGTGACCGGCGAGCCGGTGGCCGGCCCGGAGACGCTGAGCGAAGCGGACCTGGCCGCGGCGCGGGTGCCGTTCGGCGAGCAGATCAGTTCCCGGCCGCTGGACGGCGAGTTCTACCGGCAGCGGTCCGCGGACTACGCGGCGATCACCGTGCCGCTGCTGTCCGCGGCCAACTGGGGCGGCCAGGGCCTGCACACCCGGGGGAACTTCGAGGGCTTCAGCCGGGCCGGATCGGCGCGGAAATGGCTGGAAGTGCACGGCCTGGAGCACTGGACGCACTTCTACACCGACTACGGGACCGACCTGCAGAAGCGGTTCTTCGCCTGCTTCCTGCACGGCGACGACGGTGGCTGGCGGGATCAGCCGCCAGTGCAGTTGCAGGTCCGCACGCTGGACGGGTTCATCCAGCGCGGCGAGCAGGAGTGGCCGCTGGCCCGCACCCAGTGGCAGCGGCTCTACCTGCGCCCGGCGCAGGGCGCGCTGGACACCGCGCCGCCGCCCGCCGACGAGCGGGCGAGCTACGCCGCGGCCGGGGACGGCATCACGTTCACCGCGCCGCCGCTGACCGCCGACACCGAGATCACCGGGCCGGTGGCGGCCCGGCTGTACGTGTCCTCGTCCAGCACCGACGCCGACCTGTTCCTGGTGCTGCGGGTGTTCGCGCCCGGCGGCGAGGAGATCACCTTCCCCGGCGCGATCGACCCGCACACCCCGGTCGCGCAGGGCTGGCTGCGGATGTCGCACCGCAAGCTCGATCCCGTGCTGAGCACCACGTACCGCCCGTATCACCCGCACGACGAGATCCAGCCGCTGACCCCGGACGCGGTCTACCAGGCCGACGTGGAGATCTGGCCGACCAGCCTGGTCATCCCGGCCGGCTACCAGGTGGCGCTGACCGTCCGGGGCCGGGACTACGAGCGCCATCACCCCGGCGCGCCCCGGCTGGGCTCGTTCAAGAACGAGATGACCGGCTGCGGCCCGTTCCTGCACGATGATCCGGCGGACCGGCCGCCGGAGCTGGTCAGCAGCACGCAGACGCTGTGGACCGGCGGCACCCGGGCGGCGTACCTGCTGCTGCCGGTCATCCCGCCAGGCTGACACCGGGCCGGGCCAGCCGGCATCCGCCAGTAGTCCTTCGCGGCGCCCCGCGAGGGAGCACCAGCCACCGGAAAGGACGGCACGGCATGAGGGAAGCGTTCGGCGGGCTGAGCACCGACTGGAAAGAAGGCATCAACTGGGCCATGGTCCGGCAGTGGCGGCTGCAGCGGGCCCGGGAAGCGATGTCCCGGCACGGCCTGGGTGCGCTGCTGCTCATGTACGACGAGAACATGCGCTACGTGTCGTCCACTTACACGCCCGGCTGGAACCGGCTCAAGCCGGGCCTGCGCTACGTGGTGCTGTGCGAGGGACAGGAGCCGATCGTCTACGAGCAGGGCGACATCGGCATCCACCTGAAGGCGCACAATCCCTGGATCCCGCCGCAGAACGTGCGGCACTCCTACAGCTGGATCAAGGGCGCGGCCGGTCCCGCTTCGCAGAGCCAGGTGGCCAAGTTCGTCACTGCCCTGGTCAACGACCTGGAAGAGGCGAACGTGCTGGACAAGCCGCTCGGCGTCGACTTCATCGACATCAACATGATCCAGGCGTTCCAGCATGCCGGGGTGACTTGGACCGACGGGATGACGCCGATGATGGAGGCCCGGTCAATCAAGAGCCCGGATGAGCAGAAGGCGTCGCGCATCGTCGGCGCGATCTGCGACGCGTTGCATTACGAGTTCACCCAGTTCCTGCGGCCCGGGCTGACCGAGAACGAGGTCGCCGCGTTCGGCTTCGAGTACCTGTACAACATCCCGGGGATGGAGGACGTCGAGGACATCATCGTGTCGTCCGGTCCGAACGCGTGGCCCAACTGGCGCAACTTCTCCGACCGGATCATCCGGCCCGGCGAACTCGTGATCATCGACCTGGCCGCGCTGACCTGGAACGGGTTCAAGTCCTGCGTGTACCGGACGTACTGCGTGGGCGGCACGCCCACCGACGAGATGAAGCGGTACTACGACATCGCGCACACCTGGCTGTGGGACGCGATCGAGGTGGTCAAGCCGGGGGTGACCACGCGCGACATCGCGGCCAAGTGGCCCTCGGCCCAGGAGGCCTGGGGGTACGCGGAGGAGGACCAGGCCGCGGCCAACCTGTGGGGGCACGGGCTGGGCCTGGCCCAGTACGACCGGCCGGTCATCTCCCGGATCTGGTCGCTGGACTACCCGGAGGAGATCAAGCCGGGCATGGTCTTCGCGCTGGAGACACAGCACGGGAAGGTGCACGACTTCGGCGTGCGCCTGGAGGAGATGCTGCTGGTCACCGACGACGGCCACGAACTGCTGTCCGGATACAAGTCCGACGAGATCATCGTGGCCGGATGAGCGCGCCGCACCGGCTGCTACCGCTGGGCGAGCTCCCCGCTCCAGCCGGCCCCTCCATACTCAACGCCAGTTGGGCCCAGTCGGCCACGGCTGGCCACGCCGGGGTCCCGGTGGCGGTGGCTGACGCCGGCCAGGCACCGGCCACTGCCGCCAGCATGGCCGGGGGCAAGGCGGCGCGGCTGGCCGCGGCGTGGGCCGCGGGCTTCCCGGTGCTGCCCGGCTGGGTCCTGCCGGCCGCGGAGAGCCGCCCGGCCATCCGGGCCGGCGCGGCGGCGGTGCGCGCCGGGCGGCCGGCCGCGGCCCGCCGGGCCGCGCTGTCCTGCCCGCCGGACCCGGTGCTGGCCGGGGAACTACGCGCCGTGGTGCACTCCCTGGGCGGACGGGTGATCGTCCGCTCGTCGAGCCCGCTGGAGGGCGACCCGCGGTGGGCGGGCGCGTTCAGTTCGGTCGCGGAGGTCGGTCCGGCTGATGCGGTGACCGCGGTCCGTAGCTGCTGGGCGGCCGCGTTCGCGGTCGACCCGCTGGCCCGGCTGGAGTCCTGCGGGCTGCCGCTGGACGCACTCGAACTGGGCATCCTGATCCAGCCCGAGCTGCGGCCGGCCGCGGGCGGCACGGCCCGGGTGCGGCCGACGACGGGTGGCACGGACCGGGTGCACGGCCTGGCCGCCAGTGGCTCGGCCCGGGCCGGGCTGGCCGCGGATGGCACGGCCGGGGTGCGACCGGGCGCCGGGACTTCGCCGCCCGGCCCCGTCGACGTGATCGTGGACGGGGTGCGCGGGCATCCGGGCGCGCTGCTGGCCGGCTGGGCCGAGGGGACACAAGCGCGGGTCCGGCTGGCTGACCCGGACGCGCCGGACTGGCCGGAGCCGAGCAGCGACGGGCCACTGACCGCGGTGCTGGGGACGGAACTGGTGGCGGCGGTGGCCCGGCTGGCCGCGGGGGTGTACTGGGCGCTCGGTGATACCAGCATCGAGTGGGCGGCCGACAGCGGGACTGTCTGGCTGCTCCAGGCGACGGCCGCCGGGCCCGCGCCGGCGCTGTACCCGGACCCGGACCCGGTCGCGGTCGCGGCACCGGCCGGCATCGCCGCGGCGCCGGCCGGGCCACCTGGGCAGGTCTACGCGGCCCGGGAGCGGATGCCGCTGCTGGCCGCGGCCGTGCAAGCGGCGGGCCACCGCCTGGCCGCCCGGCCGGCGGCGGCCGGTCTGGCGGCGGGACGGCTAGTGCCGTGCCGCCCGCACGAGCGCACCGCGGCCCGCTGCCGGGACGCCATCCTGCTGATAGACCAGCCGGTACCCGCGCTGGCTCCGCTGCTGTTCGCCGCCCGCGGCGTGATCGCGCGCGGCGGGACCGCTGCCGCGCACCTGGCCGAGGTCGCCCGCAGCCTGGCCGTGCCCATGGTGACCGGATGCCGTCCCGAGCTGGTCACCGGCCCGGGGCCAGCCGGCGACGGCTGGCTCGCGGCCATCGACGGCACCACCGGACAGGTGGCGCTGCTCCCGGCCTGACCGGGAAGGAGGCCTGGCATGAGCAAGCTCATCCCGCCGCGGGCGGGAATCACCCGCGAGGCGACAACCACCCGGGACGCGCGGAACACCCCGGGCGCGCGGAACACCCCGGACGCGGGGAACACCCGGGAGGCCGGAACCACCCGGGGCGCTGGAACCACCCGCGAGGCCAGCACCACCCGCGAGGCCAGCACCACCCGCGAGGCCAGCACCACCCGCGAGGCGGGACGGCCGTTAGCCCTGCCGGCGCGGAGCCGGGTCAAGCTGGTCCTGCACCGCGGCATCGTGACCGGGACCATCCCGGGCGGCACCCGGCTGGTCCAGTCGTGCATCGCGGACGAGCTCGCGGTGAGCACCCGCCCGGTCCGTGACGCGCTCCGTGAACTGGCCGCGGAGGGCTTCGTCCGGCTGGACGGCCGGGGCGCGGCGGTGGTCCGCGAACTGGGCCGCGGCGAGCTGGAGGACATCTACGAGATCCGGATGATGCTGGAGCCGGTGGCCGCGGCCCGGGCCGCCCGGCTGGCCACCGCGGCCAGCCTGATCCGGGCGGGCGAGCTGCTCACCGTCATGCAAGCCGCCGCCGATGAGGCCCAGTGGGTCGAGCACAACGCCGGCTTCCACAAGATCATCGATGAGGCGGGCAGCAGCCCCCGGCTGGTCGCCATCCTGGGCAACCTCCGCGAGCTGTCCGCCCGCTACATCACGCACTCGGTACGCACCGTGCCCGGCCGGGCCAGCCGGGCCAACGCCGAGCACGCGCAGATACTGCGGGCCATCATCGCGCGTGACCCGGAGGCGGCCGCGGACGCGGCCATCCGGCATCTCGACGGCACGCCTTCCGCGCTGAGCATGCACCCGGTCGGCGCCGCGGGCGGCCGCCTGACCCCAGCGGCGACGCCAGGCTCGCCGCCGCCCGGCCTGCCCCCGGTCACCGAGCTCAATCACCTGAAGCGCCGCGTTAGTGATTGAGTACCTTAATCACGTTCCGGTCACTATTCACTAGGCGACTGGCCGCCATCGGGGCGACATGATTGCATGAGGGCACATTAGTAGTGGGGCAACGTGCGGCATTGCGGCCACCGTTCCTGCTCTCCAGGCGCGGGCCAGCCGCCCGCACGGCGCCTACCGCCGGGCCCGCCGGGCCGGAGAGTGGTGGTCATGGACAACGCCGAGATCGTGACCAACGGCAGCTTAGACGGGGGCCGGGCCTGGCACGGCCAGTCGGCCCCGCACGGCCAGTCGGCCCCGCAAGTGGCCAGCGGACCGGACACGGCCAGCAGTCCCCGCACGGCCAGCGGGCCCGGCACGGCCGGCGGCCCTGGCCGGCCAGGCTCGCCGTGGCCGGCTGCGCCGTGCTCCTGGCCGCCTGCGGCAGCAGCGGCTCAGGTAGCTCGGGCAACTCCTCGCACACGCCAGTCAAGGTGGGTTACCTGCTCCCGCTGACCGGCGTGTTCACCAAGAACGGGCTCAGCGAGCAGGACGGCTTCAAGCTCGGCCTGAAGCACTTCGGCACCTCGGTGGACGGGCACCCGATCCAGGTGACCTACGCCAACGACCAGGGTGAGCCCGCGGTCAGCCTGTCGGACGCCCGGCAGCTGGTCACCGCCGACCACGTCCAGGCCGTCGAAGGCCCGCTGCTGTCCAGCGCGATCGCGGTGGTCGCGCCCTACGTGCTCGGCCAGGGCATCCCCGAGGACGACCTGTACCTGGCCAGCCCGGAGCAGGCGCAGGCGTACACCAAATACGGCACCGGCTTCACCTCCGGCTGGGACGGCTTCGCGCCGACCACCGAGGGCGGCCGCTGGGCCTACGACACCATGCACTGGCGGCACGTCACCGTGGTCGGGCTCGGCATCTCGTTCGGCTGGCAGGGCGTGGCCGGGTTCGCGGCCCAGTTCACCCAGCTGGGCGGCAAGATCGACAAGGAGATCTGGGTGCCGAGCAACACGGTGGACATGTCGTCCTACGTGTCGGCCATCCCCGCCAGCACCCAGGCCGTGTTCGTGGTGCTGTCCGGCTCGCAGGCAGCCAACTTCGTCAACGACTACGCCTCGTTCGGGCTGAAGAAGAAGATCCCGCTGATGGGCATCACCACGCTCACCGACCAGGCCGCGCTGCCCGCGGAGAACACCACGGCCGCGCTCGGCATCTATACCGACGCGCAGTACTGCGACGGCAACCCGTCAGCGGTCAACCAGGCGTTCGCCAACTCTTATCACGCCGCGTACGGGGTCTACCCGTCCTACTACTCCGAGGCGGGCTACACGAAGGCGGAGATCCTGGTGGCCGCGCTCAAGGCGCTGCACGGCCAGGTCACCAGCGAGAAGGCGCTGTCGGCGGCGATGCGCGCGGTGCGCATCACCGCGCCGCGCGGACCGGTCTCGTTCGACCACAGCACCTGGTCGCCGGTGCAGAACGAGTACATCTGCAAGGTGGAGAGCGTGCATGGCACAATGCGCAACGTGCCGATCCGCACGTTTTCCGCGGTACCGCCCTGGGGCACGCTGAGCAAGGCGGCCTGGCTGCCGATCTTCGCCAAGACCGCGGTCAGCCCGCCGAACTACTGAGCCGAACTACTGAGCCGAACTAGTGAGCCGAACTACCGAGCCGAGCTAATGCTGATCGACATCCATAACCACGTGATGCCCACCGAGGCGCTCGACGTGCTGCGCGGTGATCCCGGCTACGGCGTCACCATCGACGGTGACCGGTGGACCGGCGGGCACCACGTGCCGTTCACCATCACGGCGCCGTTCTACGACCCGGCGGCCAAGATCGCCGAGATGGACGCGCGCGGCATCGGCTCCGCCGTCGTCTCCTCCCCGCCCCCGCTGCTGCGCTACGACGTCAGCAGCGACCGCGGGGCCCGCTTCTGCGCCGCGGCCAACGACGGGATGGCCAAGCTGTGCGGCGGCCACCCGGACCGGCTGCGCTGGCTGGCCAACCTGCCCATGCAGGATCCGCCGCGGGCGGTGCAGATGTACCGGGCCGCGCTCCGGCAGGGCTGCGTGGGCGCGGCCATCGGCACCTCGATCGCCGGACGGCGGCTGGACGAGCCGGCGTTCGCGGAGTTCTGGGCCGCCGCCGCGGAACTCGGCCAGCCGGTGCTGGTGCACCCGGCGTTCAACCAGCCGCATCCCGGACTGGACCCCTACTACCTGCAGAACGTCGTCGGCAATCCGCTGGAGACCACCCTCATGGTGGAACGGCTGATCTGCGCCGGAGTGTTCGCCCGGCACCCGGCGTTGCGGCTTGTCCTGCTGCATGGCGGCGGCTTCCTGCCGTACCAGGCGGGCCGGCTGGCCCACGCCAGCGGGGTACGGCCCGAGATCCCGGTGACGGCGGCCGACGTGTGGGGGGCGTTCAGTCAGCTGTATTTCGATACGATCACGCACGACCTGCCGGCCCTGTGGTACCTGGTGCAGCGGGTGGGGGCGGACCACGTGCTGCTGGGCACGGACCTGCCGTTCGACATGGCGCTGCAGGAGCCGGACGCGGTGCTGGCCGAGGCGTTCGACGAGCCGCTGCGGGGGCAGATCGGCGCGGCCAACGCGGCGCGGCTGTTCGGCCTGGACGGCATGCGCGGGGCTCCGGAGTGAGCCCGGCCGGCCTGGTGCCCTGGTTGCCGTAGCCGCGATGATTCTGGCCGCGGCCGCCCGTCTCAATGACCGGGTCCCGGCTGGAACCGGTCCAGCGCGGGCGTGACCAATGGAGGCACTGGATGCGACCGGTCCTGCTGTCGTTCTGGATTTCGCTCGACGGCTACAGCAGCCTCGACGAGGGCACCGAGCTCCGCCGGGTGATGAACGAGATAGAAGATCCGGACCAGGAGAAGTATTTCGTCAGCTGGCTGGGTAGCGCGGGCACGCACATCATGGGCGGGGTCACCTACCAGGAGATGGCTGAGTTCTGGCCCAGGTCCAGCCATCCGATCGCGACGCCGATGAACGACATCCCCAAGGTCGTGTTCTCCCGGACCCTGGACTCGGCCGGCTGGCCGGAAGCACGGATCGCCCGCGGTGACACCGCGGCGGAGATCGCCCGGCTCAAGCAGGAACCCGGCGGCCCGATCATCGCGCACGGGGGCACCCAGTTCGTCCGGTCGCTGATCCGGCTCGGCCTGATCGACGAGTATCACCTGTGGGTGCTGCCCGTCGCGGCCGGGGCAGGCGCGGCGCCGTTCGCCGGCCTGGACCACCCGCTGCCGCTCCAGCTCGTCACCAGCCGCGCGTTCCCCTCCGGCATCCTCGAGCTGGTTTACGCGCCGCGGCGCTAGATCTCGCCGGCGGGCGAGCCGTCGTAGCGGTGCTGGGCGGACAGGCCGCGAAACGACGCGAACACCACGCAGCCCTCCGGGTACTCGTACGGGCCGTGCGGCTCCGGGCCGGACGCCCAGACGTAGTCGCCCGGCCGCAGGTGCACGCCGTTGACGATCTGGACGCCCTCCAGCACCACGATGGAGTGGCTGCTCTCGTGCGCGTGCTCCGGCTCGACGTAGCCGGGCGGGAACTTGATCAGCATGTCCGCGAGGCCCAGTTCGGGGTCGGAGTGGAACACCTTGACCTGGACGCCGCCGCGCAGCGACAGCACGTCCACGTCGTCCTGCCAGTCGAGATCCCAGCGGTGCGCGGTGTGGAAAGCCTTCGCCATGGCCGCCCTTCCTGATGTCGTGGCCCTGATGTCGTGGCCGCGGTCAGATGCCCAGATACGTCTCCCGCACCTCGGCGGTCCGGTCGAGTTCGCTGGCCGTGCCCTGCCAGACCACCCGGCCGTTGGACAGGATGTAGATCAGGTCGGCCGAGTCGATGGCCAGGCCGTAGTTCTGCTCGACCAGGAAGATGGACAGGCCGTCGCGGCGCAGGCCGGCGATGATCTCGCCGATCTGCTCCACGATCACCGGGGCCAGCCCCTCGGACGGCTCATCCATCAGCAGCAGGCTGGGATTGGTCAGCAGGGCCCGGCCGATGGCCAGCATCTGCTGCTCGCCGCCGGACAGCTGGCCACCCCGGTTCCGCCGCCGCGCCTTCAGGTTGCCGAACAGGTCGTAGACCCGGTCCAGGGTCCACCCGCCGCCGCGGGCGCCGAGCGTCAGGTTCTCCTCCACGGTCAGCGATGGGAAGATCCGCCGGCCCTGCGGGATCAGCGCGATGCCGCGCTGCGCGATCTGGAACGCCGGCAGGCCCACCAGGTTCTCGGCGCCGAGCGTGATCCCGCCGGACCGCGGCCGGATCAGGCCCATGATCGTGTGCACCAGCGTGGTCTTGCCCATCCCGTTGCGGCCGAGCAGCACGGTGCACGCGCCGTCGCCGATGGTCAGGCTGACCCCCTGCAGCACGTAGTTGATGCCCCGGTAGGTGTGCAGGTCGCTGACCTCGATCACGGCTCGTCCTCGTCCCCGGCCCCGGCTGGCGCCTCCGGCGCGGCGGGCGGCCGCGCACCCCGGCGCGCGGCGGCGCGGCCCAGATACAGTTCGCGGACCCGCTCGTCGTCCTGGATCTCCCGGATCGGGCCCTGCACGACCAGCGCGCCCAGGTGCAGCACCGCGGCCGAGTCCACCACCGTCCGGAGCAGGTCGATGTCGTGCTCGATCATGATGAGGGTCAGCTCCGGCGGCAGCGCGGTGAGCAGCGCCTGGATGTCCACCCGCTCGGCCGGGGACAGCCCGGCGGCGGGCTCGTCGAGCAGCAGCACCCGCGGCTTGAGCGCCAGGGCCAGCAGCACCTCGAGCTCGCGGACCTCACCGTGGGACAGTTCGGCCGCCACCGCCCCCAGCCGGCCGGCCAGCCCGAACCGGCCGGCGAACTCCGCCGCCTCGCTGGTCAGCCCGCGGTAGCTGCGCCACGGCCGGAGCAGCGAGAGCTTGGACCGGTTCAGCCCGTGCAGCGCCAGGGTGAGGTTCTCGAGCACGGTGAGGTCGGTGAACACCCGGGTGACCTGGAACGTCCGGCCCAGGCCCAGCGCGGCCCGGTGGTAGGGCCGCAGCCGGGTCACGTCCCGGCCGAACAGCGCCACCTGCCCGGCGCTCGGCCGCAGCTCCCCGGACAGCAGGTTGAACAGGGTGGTCTTGCCCGCCCCATTCGGCCCGATGATGCCGAACCGGGCGCCGGCGGGCACCTGGAGCGACACGTCCGCGACCGCGATCACGCCGCGGAACCGGCGGGACAGGTGCTCGGCCATCAGCGCGGGCGGAGCGGGGGGATCGGGCGCGGCGGGCGCGGCGGTCACGGCGCCCCCTCCAGATCCCGCTGCCGCCGCGCGATGGCCGCGTCCCAGCGGCGGCCGCCCGCCCGCAACAGCCCCCAGAACCCGCCCGGGCTGAGCAGCACGACCGCGATGAGGGTGAGGCCCATCAGCGTCTGCCAGCGGGACACGTAGATGCTCAGCTCCTGCTGGAACAGCACGATCACCACCGCGCCCAGGGCCGGTCCCCAGATGCTGCCCAGGCCACCCAGCACCGCCATGATCACGAACAGGCCGTTCGCGCTGAAATCCATGGTGGTCGGGCTGATCAGCTGGTTGACGAAGACGTACAGCACCCCGGCCACGCCGGTGAAAAACACCGCGATCACCCAGGCCAGGTACCGGTGCAGGCCCGTTCGGTAGCCGAGCGCCGCGAGCCGCGCCTCATTTGACCGAACGCCCCGCAGTGACAATCCGAACGGCGACCGGGTGAATGTCACCAGGAGCAGAGCCACGACGGCGAACACCACGAGCACGGTCATCCGCAAGGTGAGCGGGTCGTTCAGGTCGATCGGCCCGATGGCGGGCAGCACGGACACCGAGATGCCGTTGTCCCCCTCGCTCAGCCCGACCCACTGGTAGGACAGCCCCCACAGCACCTGGCCCAAGGCCAGGGTGATGATCACGAAGCTGACCCCCTTGACCCGGACCGCGACGATGCCCAGCACCAGGCCGAGCGCCAGCACCACGCCCAGCGCGATGCCCACCGCAGCCCAGGGCGAGTAGAAGTGCACCTCGGCGATGGCCACGCCGTAGGCGCCCACGCCGAGGAACGCCGCCTGGCCGAGCGAGATCAGGCCCGCGTATCCACCCAGGAAGTCCAGTGACATGGCCACGATCGCGTACACCAGCATGTCCACCACCAGGGTGGAGGTGAACCCGTTGCCCTGCAGTAACAGGACCAGCAGCAGCGCGACGACTAGCCCCGCGGCCGGCCCGGCGAACTGCCGGGACCGGCGCAGCAGCTTGAGGGTGAGCAAGTCTCGGCGGCGGCGAGGCGGCTCGGCCCGGCCGGCCGGCGCCGGGCCGCGAGCGGGCAGTTCCGCGGCGCTGGGGCTGGTCACGAGGCCGCCCGGCCGAACAGGCCATGCGGCCGCACCAGCAGGATCGCGATGACCGGGATGAACAAGACCGAGTAGGCGACCGCGGGGAAGTACGCGGTCCCGTAGTTGTCGATCAGGCCGATGAGGATGCTGCCGACGATGGCGCCCTCGTAGCTGCCCAGGCCGCCCACGATCACCACGGCCAGCGCGAACAGCAGGATGTCGCTGTCCCCGCCGGTGTACAGGCCGAGCACGGTGCCGCCGAGCACCCCGGCGAAGCCGGCCAGCAGCGCACCCAGGGTGAACACGAACGCGAACACCCGGCGCACGTTGATGCCCAGGGCGCTCACCATCTCGCGGTCGTCCACCCCGGCCCGGACGATGGCGCCGATCCGGGTCCGGCGGAGCAGGTAGTACAGCCCGGCCGCGACGAGGATGGCGACGGCCAGGATGAAGATGCGGCCGTTCGGGTACACGATGCCGCTGATCGGCAGCGTGCTCGACTTGCCCAGGAACCCGGGCAGGTTGATGGTCACCGGGCTGCCGCCCCAGATGGCCAGGGCCAGGTCATCGAGGACGTAGACGAGCCCGAGCGTGGCCAGCAGTTCCGCCATCTCGGACCGGCCCAGCCAGCTGATCAGGGTGCGTTCCAGCACGAAGCCGAACACGGCCATGGCCAGCGCGCCGGCCGCCAGCCCGTAGAAGAAGTTGTGCGTGGCGTTGATCACCGAGTAGCCGATGTAGCCGCCGACCAGGTAGACCGCGCCGTGCGACAGGTTCGTGACCCGCATCACCCCGAAGACCAGGGTGAACCCGCTGGACACCAGGAAGATGATCCCGGCCAGGGTCAGCCCGTTCAGGGTCTGGGCGATGAACTCCGGCAACGTTCGGGGCTCCCCTCAGCGCTGAGGACTTACCAGGCCGGTCCTAATATGCCGCCGACAGAGACTTGCCCCTTTCATCATCATTAGCGTAACGAGCCGTGTCACGGCTCGTCAATGAGGTCTTGGGGCGGGTGATGATTGGCGGTCCTCGCCCGCGCTCAGCCGCCGACCGGGACCACCCGGCGCTGCTCGATGGCCTGCGCGATGGCGGCGGTGAGTTCCACGCTGCGCAGCCCGTCCTCGCCGGACGGGCTCGGGTCGCGGCCCGCGAGGACCGCGTCGGCGAACGCCCGCACCGTGCGCCGGTAGGCCGCCCGCGACGACGCCGGGAACTCCCGGGTCCCGTCCGCGGTGATGATGCTGAGCGAGCCGTCCCGGCCGGGCCGCGACAGGTTGCGGCCCAGCACCCGGCCCTCGGTGCCGAACAGCACGATGTCGTCCCGGGCGTTCGGCACCGACTGGTTCGCATTGACGTACGCCAGCGTGCCGGTACTGAACCGGAGCAGGACCAGCGCGGTCGTGTCCACCTCGAAGCCCGGCTCGGCATCCACCATCGCGGCGACCTCGGTGACCTCCGCGCCGATCAGGTAGCGCAGCACGTCGAAGGCGTGCACGCCGATGTTGTTGAGCGTGCCCAGGCCGGCCAGGGCCGGGTCGGTGCGCCACCCGCCGGGCAGGTTGCGCCCGGCGCTCATCTGCACCTCGGCCACCACGACCCGGCCGATCGCGCCGGACCGGACCAGCTCGGCCGCCTCGGCCAGGCCGTCATGATTGCGGGTCTGGAAGGTGAGGCCGAGCCGCACCCCGGCGGCCCGGCACTCCGCGACGCAGCGCCGCGCGTCGGGCACGGTCACCGCGAGCGGCTTGTCGCAGAGCACGTGCTTGCCCGCCTCGGCCGCCGCTATCACCTGCCCGGCGTGCAGCGCGTTCGGCGTGGCGATGTACACCGCCTGCACGGCCGGATCGGCCAGCATGGCCGGGTAGCTGTCCAGCGCGTGAGCCGCGCCGTGCGCCTTGGCGAACTCCGTGGCCCGGCCCAGATCCCGGCTGACCACGCTGATCAGGGTGCTGTTCGGCGCGGCCGCGATGGCCGGTGCGATCTGCGTCGCGGCGATCCGGCCGAGTCCGACGAGGCCCCATCCAAGCTGCTGCGAGTCCACGAGCGTCCCTTCTCCGGCTCGGCCGCCCCCGGCGCTACATGATTGGACATTATCATTACGGGCTCACGGGCAGCCCGGGCGAACGCCGGGCGGCTGGCGGGGCCGGTGCGGTCAGGGCCGGGTGGTGGGGCGGATGCGGCGCGTGAGCGCCAATCACTTCGGTCAGCCGGCGTCGGCTCACTTCGGTCAGCCGGCGTCGGCCTCGGTGTGCCGGCGGCGCTCCTCGCGGAGCGGGGACAGCAGCCGTTCCAGCAGCAGCACCTCGGCGCTGTCGAACCGGCCGGCCAGCGCCTCCGCGGTGACCCGTTCCTGGGCTTCGGCCAGGCTCTGCTCGGCCGCCCGGAGCTGCTCGCGGAGCCGGGTGTTCTCCTCGGCCAGCCGACGCTGCCGGGACGTGGCGCTGGCCAGCTTCTGCTCCAGGCTGGCCACGGTTTCCCGCAGCGCGGCCTGGGCCGGCTGGGCGGACTGGCGCTGGGCGGCTGGCCCGGCTGGGCGGACTGGGCCGGTCCGGCTTCGGCGCCTGGATCATCCGTCCCCCGGCCGCTGTCCGGTCCCGCGAGCCGACGCACCACCTGGACCAGCAGCCGCCGGGCCAGTTCGTCGTAGTCGAGCCCGCCCGCCTCCACCGGCAGGTCCAGATCCGCCGCGGGCGGCCCGGCCGGTTCAGCCGCGGAGGGCTCTGGAACCGCCTCTCCCGCTGCGCCAGGCTCGGGGACCACCCTCCGGGCCGGGGCGGGCTCCGGCTTCCCGGCCGGCGCGGGCTCCGCGACCACCCTCCCGGACGGCGCGGGTTCGGGGACCGTCTTCCCGGCCGGCGCGGGTTCGGGGACTGCCCTCCCGGCCGGCGCGGACTCCGGGACCACCCTCCGGGCCGGGGCGGGTTCGGGGACCGTCTTCCCGGGCGGGGCGGGCGCCGGAGTCGTCTCTTCCACCGGGCCAGGCGCGGGGGCCGGACCCCCAGCCCACGCGGCCGGGCCGGGGATGATCCGGTAGGTGCGCTTGCCGCGGATCTCGCGCTGGATCAGGCAGGCCCGCTCCATGCCGGTGAGCAGCTGCGCGAAGGCCACGCTGGAACCCGGGTAACCGACCGCGGCGGCCAGCAGCGTGCTGGCCTTACCAGTGTGATCGCTCACCTCGCCGGCGCGGGCCAGGTACGCCATGATCCGGTCCCGGGTGCCGACGGCCCGCTTCCTGCTCCCACCCTGCACATCCCCCACGCCAGCGCACCCCTCTCGCGGCGATCATGCGGGTCAACGCTCTCGCATGGCAATCATGCCCGACCGTTGGCTGACGCCAGTCATCATAATCCGCCAGATCGCCATCAGACCGCCCAAGTTTGCACGGTGATTGCCAGCACGGCGGCCCCGCGGCCCACCCCGACAACCCGCCCGCGGCGCTGCACACCGAGCGCACATCCATCAGCGCGGTGACTTTGCGGTCACCGGTGACCACTTTCTGACCGCGCTGAGCCGTCCGGCCGCGCCGCGCAGGGCGGCCCGCGCCGCGCGGGGCTCGCGCCGCGCGGGGCGGCGGCAGCCTCACGCAGCGGGGCGGCCGACCGAATCGGTGGTGAATTCCTGCAACCAGGTGCGGTACGGCAGGGTGCCCCACGGTTCGACGTTCGGGTAGGTCTTGATCGGCACGTCCTCCAGGGTGCCGTGCACGCTCTCCACCTTGCAGATATAGATGTTCTGGATCGGGGCGTCCACCACCGTGTTCAGCCGGACCGGCCCGCGCGGCGCGGTGATCGGCGTGGTCTTCAGCGCGCGGGCCACCGCGGCCGGGTCGGTGGCGTTGCCGTGCAGCCGCTTCAGCGCGGCGACGGCCAGCTCGGCGTGCACGTAGCCCGCCTCGGCGTAGTAGCCGGGGAAGACGTGGTAGGTCTGCTTGAACAGGCTGGTGAACGTGTTGTTGGCCGGGGTGTTGATGCCGTCGCAGTACTGCGCGGCCATCTGATCGCCGAGCACGGCCGACGGCACTTCCCCGGGCAGCACCGAGTAGTCGAACATCGTGGTGTTGCCGAACAGCGGGATCTTCCCGCGCAGGCCGAACTGGGCGTACGCCTTGGTGAAGTCGATCGCCCCGGCGCCCAGCGTCTCGGCGAACACGGCCTGCGTGGTCTTCGGGATGGCGGACACGTACGGGCCGTAGTCCGTCGCGGTGAGCGGCGGCCACAGCTCCTTGTCGATCTTGCCGCCGAGCATGGTGAACTGCTTGATGAACCCGCCGGCCGACAGCCAGCCGAACGCGTAGTCGGTGGCCAGCACGGTCACGTGCCGGTAGCCGAGATCCTTGTACAGGTAGTCGGCCGCCATCACGTCGGGCTGGTCGCACAGCCACCCGGAGCTCAGCGCGTTGCCGTACCTGGCGTCGGAGGTGAGCTGCGAGGACGAGCAGAGGGCCAGGTTGTCCAGCGGGATGCGCTGCGCGCCGAGGTACGGGGCGACCGCGGCGTCCTCGCTGGCCAGCAGCGGGCCCTCCATGATCTGGATGTGCTTCTGCTGCACCAGCGAGCGGGCGTCGGACAGCGCCACCGTGGGGTCGCCGCCGGTGTCCTCGAAGTAGGTGACGATGCGGTGCCCATCGACGCTCTGGCCGAACTCCTTGAGCCCGAGGTTCCAGCCCTCCTGCTCCTGCTTTCCGGGCAGTGCGACGGTGCCGGTGAGCGGCAGCTCGTAGCCGATCGCGATGGGACCGCTGGCACTCGGGGCGGTGGACCCGCTGCCACCGCAGCCGGCCAGCACGGCCAGCGGCGCCGCCGCCAGCAACAACGTTAACGCGCGTGATCGGGCGTTCATAGTGATTAAGACTAATCATCTGAGGCGGGCGCGCAAGAGATGCTAAGCACCTTGGTTCGCCGTGAAATGATTTGAGCATGATTGCGGAGCAGCTGCGCTGCCTCAGCCAGCACGACCTGGGCGGCCAGGGCCGCTGCGGGGAAGGCACCGCGGTGCTGGAGCGCGGCGGCCGCCGGTTCCTCTACCTGGCGCACGAGCAGCCCCCGGCCAACTTCAGCGTGCTCGACGTCACCGACCCGCGGGCACCCCGGCTGCTCACCCAGACCCGGCTGCCGCACGGCGCGGTCCGGTCGAACTCGCTGGCCGTCGGCGACGACCTGCTGGTGGTGGCCTACCAGGTGCAGGCGCCGGGCCAGCAGCCGGCCGGGATCGAGGTCTTCGACCTGAGCCGGCAGGCCGAGCCGCGCCCGGCCGGCCGGCTGGACCTGTCCGGTCCGCGGTCCCGCGGCACGCACTGGGTCGGCTACACCGGCGGCCGGTACGCCTACCTGAGCACCGGCACCCCCGACTCCCGGCCCAGCCATCCGCGGGACGACCAGTTCCCGGTGATCGTGGACCTGACCCGGCCGGACCGGCCCACCGAGGCCGGGCGGTGGTGGCTGCCCGGCACCCAGGACGGCGACGGCGCGCCCCGGCCGGCCCGGCACGAGCGGTTCGACAGCGGGTTCCGCGCGCACAACATCAACCTTCATGCCGAACGCCCGCACCGGGCTTATGTCGGCTACCTAGACGCGGGGGCCATCATCCTGGACATCAGCGACGTGGCCGCGCCGCAGCCGATCGCCCAGCTGGACTACCACCCGCCGATGCCCGGGTTCACCCACACCGTGCTGCCGCTGCCCAGCCGGGACCTGCTGGTGATCAGCGACGAGAGCGTGCTGGACCACGCGGCCGACCATCCCAAGCGGGTCTGGCTGGCCGACGTCAGCGACGAGCGGGCGCCGCTCATCATCGGCAGCGTGCCGCAGCCGCCGGTGGCCGAGTACGCCGCCCGGGGCGGCCGGTTCGGCCCGCACAACCTGCACGAGAACGAGCCGTTCCCGTGGTCCTGGCAGAGCGAGCAGATCATCTTCGGCTCGTTCTTCAGCGCTGGGGTGCGCGCCTTCGACATCCGCGACCCGTTCCAGCCGCGGCAGGTGGCCGCGTTCGAGCCGGCCGGGCCAGTGCAGATCAACGATGTCTACGTGACCGCGGACGGCATCGTGTACGCGGTCAACCGCAGCGGCGGCGGCCTCTACATCCTGGAATACTCCGGTCCAGGCTGAGCGGCCGCCGCCCGCGGGATCAGCTGACTAGATCAGCCGTTAGGGAAGCACCGTGTTGCCCTCCGCGTCCCAGGTCGCGGGGAAGGCGTTGCTGCTGACCTTGCCGATCGTGTCCAGTTGTGTGTTATTGGTGTCGAACATCGTGATGTTGTAGTTGCGGAAGTTGGGGATGCCCTGCGCGGCGCCGCCGGCCACTCGCACCTTGGCGCTCATCGAGGTGGTGCCGAAGTCGGCCAGATGGGCCAGGAAGCAATGAGTGGCCGAGCTGCACAGCGCCGGCCGCTCGACGATCCATTCCGCCGAGGCCTGCTTGCAACTCGCGCACTTCGCGGTGTGCGTCGCGCTCTTGTGCGTGGTGAGGTCGGACACGGTCAGCGTGAACTTGCCGTTGCTGAAGCTGACCGAGGTGTTGATCGTGTCTCCCGGCTTCACGCTGAACACGTTGACGGAGCCAGCCGGGTACATCTCGTACCACGCCACGTACTCCGGCGTGGTGTTGCCCGGCCCGGCGCAGGTCGCGGCCGTGCCGTCCTGCTCGACGGTGGTGTTGTTGAATCCGTCCAGGCCGACCCAGTTGGAGGACCATTCGTTGGCGTGGTCCCCCGGGCAGGTGAGGGTGGGCTGCACGAACCGGCTCTGCGCGTAGGTGAACTTCTTCGACGAGGTGACCGCGAAGCCCGACCAGTTCAGGCTCTGCTCCGCGACCGAGAACTTCTGGCCCGCGACCCGGGCCGAGGCGTGCCCGGACACCGTGGCGGGCACGATCAGGCCGCCCGGCGACACCCTGTTGGCCGCGGCCACTGGGTGGGCCGCGACCCGTCCGGTGGCGGCCGTCCGGGCGCTGGCGACGCCAGGCAGCACAGCCAGGCCGGCTGCGCCGATCAGCGTGGCCGCACCCAACGCCGCGGCAAAAAACCGTCTCGACAGCATCTACTCTCCCCGTAGCTGGATTGTGGTATCCACCACCTTGCCCGGAATTCGCGGCCGCGTCATGCAAAGCAGAGACCAGTTGCCTACAGGTAAGCAAATTGGCGGGTGCCTCCCTGGCCAGGCCAGGGAGGCACCGCGGGTGCTCGCGCCGTCAGTGACCGAAGACGTCCCGGCCGAACGGCTTGACCTGAGGCATGGCCGCGTCACCGAGGTGGCTGAGCCCGAAGATGTCCTCGATGGTGCGCAGCGTGGAGTAGTGGTTGTAGTCCACCGTGCTGACCGTGCCGCCCTTGATGAACGGGGACAGCAGCACCGCGCCCACGTCACCGCCGCCCGGGCCGCCCATGCCGGGCTCGGCCGCGTTCGGGTGTGACGGGGACACGCCGGACGTCTCGCCGCAGCACGCGGTGTCGGTGCTGCCCTCGTCGAACGTGATGAAGATCAGCCCGTTCTGCTTGTACGCGGGCGAGTTCATGATCTCCGGGATCCAGATGTGCAGGAACCCGTTGATCTCGGTCAGCCCGCCCGGGTCGCCGTCGGCGCACGGCGCGTCGTGCCCGTCCATGCACAGGTTGGGCGAGATCCAGGAGAAGTTCGGCGTGGCCGACGCCGTGGCCAGGTCCTTGAGCAGCGGCTGGAAGGACAGCACGTGCGCGTCGCAGTAGGCCGGGTTGCCGGTCACCGACTCGAAGTACATGAAGCCTTCGTGCCGGGTGGCGTACTGGTCGGCCGCGGTCGCGCCCTCGGTCGGGTCGGCCGCGCCGGTCGCTGGATGGCCGCAGGCCGGGCCCTGGGACGTCTGGGTGGTGTTGTCCCGGCTGGGCGTGTTCCCCATGTCCTGCAGGTACGCCTTCCAGCTCAGGCCCTTGTCGGTGAGCTGATTGCCCAGGGTGGGCACCGACTTGGGGTAGATGCACCCGTCGCCGGCCAGCTGGTGATACGGGGGCTCCACCTTGTTGGTGGGTGTGAACGGCGTCTCCACCGAGCAGTCGTTCATCGTGGCCTCGTCCGGCGACTGCCCGGTCACCTGGGCGACGTAGTTGTCCAGGCTGTCATGGCCGACCGCGTAGTAGTTCTTCAGCAGCGCGCCCATCGCGGGCAGCGTCCGGGCCAGGTAGGGGTCGGCGGACGGGGTGCCGAAGCTCTGCGTGAACCCCTCGTTTTCCAGGTCGATGTACCAGACATGCTTGATCGGCGGCAGCGCGCCGCCGCCGTGGCTGGTGCTGGCCGCGCCGGCCATTCCGGCCCCCGCGACGACGAGCGGCAGCGCGGCCATGGCCGTGATGGCCAGCCGCCCCGGACGTCCCAGTAGTCCGCGCACGTGCATACCCCACCTCCGAGAGTGTTTGTGGTGTGTCCGGCAGGCTCGCAGCGGCCGCTGAACGCCTTGTGACAGCGGTGTGTACCGTCGCACTCGCCGGGCGGAAGCCTTAGTCGGTGCGGCTGGCCGGACTCGGCGCACTGGCCTCGGCGGCCGGGTCCGCCGCACCGCCGCCGTGTTCGGTCAGGTAGTCGGCGGTGGCCACGGCCAGCACGACCACCGCGGTGCAGATGCTGAGCACCAGCGCCGTGACGTGCGGGGCCACCGCGCCGAGCACACCCAGCGCGGCCACTCCGGCGATCCGGGCCCGGGACACGGTGTGCCACACCACCGCCTTGAACGCGGCGTGGCCGAGCAGGAACAGCGCCGTGCCGCCGAGCAGCATGGCCGACACCGGCGCGGACCCCACCACGCCGGGCTGCCCGAGCACGAGCTGGTCGCCCGCCGCGACCACGATGATGCCAGCCACCATGATCGGGTGGATCAGGTGATAGGCGGACCGGCCCAGCCGCCCGGGATCGGCCGACCCGGCGATGACCTGGGCACCCGCCTCGGCGCTGCGGTGGAAGTACAGCCACCACAGGCCCACGCTGCCCACGAACGCGGCCAGGAACGCGGCCGCCTCCTGGCCGGTCACGGCGTGCAGCCGGGACAGCGTGGCCCCGGTCACCACGAGAGACTCGCCGAGCGCGATCAGGATGAACGCCTGGCAGCGTTCGGCGAAGTGACTGCCTTCGATGGTCCAGTCCCGGGTGGTGGACCGGCCCAGCCCGGGCGTCCAGAACCCGGCCAGCCCGCCGAGGATGTCCACCGCGACGGCGCCCAGCCAGAGCAGCTCCCTGGCGTGCCCGGCGGCCAGCCCGCCGGCCACCGCGAGCCCGCCGCTGAGCAGGCACCAGGCCAGGATGCGCTGGTAGTTGCGCTGCAGCCGGTCGCCGCGCAGCGCCCACACCGCGAACACGCTGCGGCCGATCTGCATGACCGCGTAGGCCAGGCCGACGGCCAGGCCGCGGCCGCCGAACGCGCCGGGCAGCGCGGCCGACATGACCAGACTGACCAGCGTCAGCCCGAGCAGCATCAGCCGGACCGGGATCCGCTCCGGGTCCAGCCAGTTGGTCACCCAGGTGGTGTAGGCCCAGACCAGCCAGACCATGGTGAGCAGCAGCAGCGCCTGCAGCGCGCCGCCCACCGTCTGGTGGTCGATCAGGTAGTGCGACAGCTGGGTGACCGCGAACACGTACACCAGGTCGAAGAACAGCTCGACGTTGCTGACCCGCCCAGCGGTCCCGTCCCGGGACCGCAGCAGGCTTGGGTGCGCCCGGTCGCGGGTCACGGTGCGTGGTAGTCGGTGTTCCGGTCGACGCCCAGGTAGACGTCCATGGCGACCGGCCGCCACCGCTCCTCGGCCAGATGGCCGAGCAGCCCGGCCGTCCGGGCCAGCAGCGCGAAGCCGCGCAGCAGCTCGACCGGCAGCCCCAGGTCGGCCAGGGCCGCGCCGCACGTGCCGGCGCCGTTCAGCGGCAGGGTCCGGCCCAGCACCGCCGGGTGCACCCGGCCGACCGCGGCCCACAGCCGCAGGTACGGTCCACGCAGTCCTTCCTCGTCGGCGATCCGGAACAGCACCGGGGTCCGCGGGTCGGTGACCTTGTGCACCGGATGACCCAGCCCGGGCACGAACCTCCCGGCCGCCCTGGCCTGCTGCACCGCCCGCCGGGCGATCTCGTCCCAGCCCGCGTCGTCATCGTCCGCGGGCAACTGCTCCCCCGCCTCGGCCAGCGCGGCGGCCAGGAACGCGCCGCAGTCCTCGGTCACGCCGAGGAACCGGGAACCGCCGCCGAGCAGCCCGGCGGCCAGCGCTCCCTGTACCGAGTCGGGCGCGCTCAGGTACGTCAGCCGGGCCGCGATCGCGGTTGGCGTGAAACCGTGCTCGGCCAGCGCCACCAGCACCGCCTCGAACACCCGGACCTGCCCGCGGGCCGCGGCGCTGGGTCACCAGCCAGAACGCCAGTTCCCCGAACGACACCTGGCCCATCAGGTCGGCCGCCAGGTCATGACCGAGCACGGTGATCGAGTCGGCATCCGAGTCACCGAGCGAGGTCGGATAAGCCGGGCCAGTGCGTTCGGTCATAGGGTCTCTCCTGGTCGGGGGGATGGGCGGGATCGGTCCGGTGGCGCGGCCAGCCAGGCGCGGACCTCGGCGCCGTGCTCGTCGAGCGCGGGCGGCGGGAGCGGGTAGTCGGGCGGGGTGGCGGACAGCGTGATCGGGTTGCGGATGCCGGGGATGCCGGCAGGCCCGGCGCCCGCGGTGACGATCGGCACCAGGCCCAGCTCGGCCGCGGTGGCCACGCCGCCGTCCACCGTGTTGATCGGGCCACACGGGACGCCGGCCTCGGTGAGCAGCGCGGACCACTGCGCCGAGGTGCGCGCGGCCAGCCGCTTGGCGAGCTCCGCGCGCAACTCGGCGCGGTGCGCGGTGCGGCTCGCATTCTGCGCGAACCGCGGGTCGCTGGCCAGCCCGGGCACGCCGAGCACCGCGCACAGCCGGCCGAACTGGCGGTCGTTGCCGGCCGCGATGACCAGGTCGCCGTCGCCGGTCGGCAGCGGCTCGTACGGGGTCAGGCTGGGGTGCAGGTTGCCCATCCGCATCGGCACCACCCCGCCCGCGGCGTACGCGCTGGACTGGTTGGCCATCCCGGACAGCGCCGAGGACAGCAGGTTGACCTCGACGTGCTGCCCGGCCCCGGTCTGCGCCCGGTGCGCCACCGCGGCCAGGATGCCCACCGTGGCGTGCAGCCCGGCCAGGATGTTGACCAGCGAGATGCCCGCGCGGTAGGGCGGGCCGTCCGGGTCGCCGGTCAGGCTCATCAGCCCGGAGACGGCTTGCACGAGCACGTCGTAGCCGGGCAGGGATTTTCCGGCGCCGGCGCCGAACCCGCTGATCGAGGCGTACACGATGGCCGGGTTCCGGGCTTGCACCGCGGCGTAGTCCAGGCCGAAGCGGGCCAGTCCGCCGGGCTTGAAGTTCTGCACCATGATGTCCGCACGGCGGGTCAGCTCGTGCGCGGCGGCGAGGTCTTCGTCCTCGGTGAGGTCCAGCACCACGGACCGCTTGTTCCGGTTGATGGCCAGGTAGTAGGTGGCCACCCCGTCCCGGGTGGGGGGCACCCAGCGGCGGGTGTCGTCGCCGCCCGGGCTCTCCACCTTGATCACGTCAGCGCCCAGGTCGGCCAGCAGCATGGTGCAGTACGGGCCGGCCAGCACCCGGGCGAAATCCGCGACGAGCAGCCCGGACAGCGGGCCGGGGCGGGCCTGGCCGGTGATCTGGGAAACCATGTCGGACATTATCGCGGCGGGCTAGTCAGCGAGCGGTGGGCGGCCGGCCAGCCGCCACGCCCGGCTCCCCCGGCCCAGGACAACCACGCGGACTCCCCCGGCCCGGGATACGCGGCCCCGCCCCGGGACAACTGCGTGGCTGAATCATTCATGTAGTTGGGTGTGAATGAATAATTCACTCATGCAGTGGGGTCTCGGCCCGGGTGGCGTGGATCTGCAGGCGGACGTAGTCCACGACCGGCTCGGCCAGTCGCCCGGCCACCGCGCGGACGAACGGGGCGCGCTGCTCCGGCGGCAGCTCGCGCAGGTGCGCGCCGAGCACCACGGTGGCCAGGTAGGCCTCGAACTGGCGGCCCGCGTCCAGCCGGGCCGGGTCCGGCACCAGCCGGACCTCGATCCCGGTGAACCCGGCCGCGGCCAGCCTGTCCGTGGTCTCGGGAACGCCCGCGAAGTTCCAGATGCCGGTCCCGTCGCCCGCGCCCAGCTCGCTGAGCACGGCCACGACGCTGGCGATGTTCCCGGCGCCGCCGGCTTCGGCGGCGAACTGCCCGCCCGGCCGGAGCAGCCCGGCCACGGTGCGGAACACCTGCGCGTGGTCCGGCAGCCAATGCAACGTGGCCACGCTGAGCACGGCGTCCACCGGCGGGCGGGCGGCCAGCCCGGCCGGCGCGGCGTCGCGCAGGTCGGCCTGGACGATCTCCACCCGGTCCGTCTGGCTGGCCAGACGGCTGCGGGTCTGCGCGAGCATCTGCTGCGAGCCGTCGATGGCCAGCACCCGGCCGGCCGGCAGCAGCTGGAGCAGATGCTGCGCGTCGCGGCCGGTTCCGCAGCCGACGTCCGCGACGGTCTCGTGTCCGGTCAGCTGGAGCCTGCCGATGGTCTGCGGCCCCCACCGCTTGTGCGGCAGCGGCAGCGCGTCGTAACTCCGCGCATCCCATTCGAGCAGCTCCATGCCGCGACCCTAACATCCGTCTCATATTCTCAGCCAATTACTCTCGTATAGTGAGACGACGATGAGACACGCTCGTACGCCTGAGAGGACGTGGCGGGAACCTGGGCCGGGCCCGGCGCCTAACTACGGCCGGCGCCGGGCCGATAGGCGGCGGCGGTCGCCGTGCTCGGGGTCGGGCAGGTCGTGCTGGGTGAGGACGGTGAAGCCCTCCGGGAGCAGGGTGGCGGGCTCGCCCGGGCCGAGACACCAGGCGGGGTTGAGCGTGGGCCGGGCCTGGCGCGCGGCCACGGTGAACGCTTCCCAGCCGAGCACTCCGCCGGGGATGGCGGCCCCGGCCGCAACGGCGAACACGGCCGGGTCCCAGAAGCCGGTGCACAGGACCAGCGCGTAGCCGGCCGGGTCCGGGCGCCAGCCCGCCAGGTCCGCGTGCACCAGGGTGATCCGGTCGGCCAGCCCGCGCCGCCGGGCCTCCTGGCCGAGCAGGTCCAGCGCGACTTTGGACACGTTGACGGCGGTGACCTGCCGTCCCCGGGCGGCGGCCAGCAGTGCGCTGCCGGACGGCCCGCAGGCCAGGTCGGCCACTGACCCGGCGGGCAGGTCCCGGGGCAGGGCCAGGTCGGCCACTGACCCGGCGGGCAGGTCCCGGGTTAGGGCCAGTTCGGCCAGCGGGTGCGGGCGGAACGACGGGGCGGACCCGGTGTAGCGGGCGTCCCACCGCACCTGGTCCGGATGCCCAGCCAGCTCCCCCTGCCCAGCCAGCTCCCCCTGCTTCCCCTGGCTAGCCAGCTTCCCCCGCTCCTCGGTCATCCCCGCAGGCTAACCCCAGCCCGCCAGGCCCTCGGCCACGCACCCTAACCCCAGCCCGCCAGGCCCTCGCCGGCAAATCGTAGTAATAGGACGTAGCTCGGGAGGCTCTCGTTTCTGGCGGGGCGTGATCAACTGATTGGTGTTGCTATAGGGACACATGGAGAGTCTGAACTAACCTCGGGCAGCTCAGATCGGGCGCTGGTCATCGAGTGGACAGCCCAGCTCTGACCCGGGTGACGCCAGCCTAGCGGACGAGGAGACCGGCTACCGGGCCGCGCGGCGACCTCCCAAGGGAGCCGCGCGGCCCACCTACCTGGAACCGCAGCGCCTGGCCAAGGTGGCCCACCCACCCGCCCCCGCCGATGCGCCGGCGCAGGTCCGTTTCACCTTCACCGCCACGCCCAGCCCGGGTCGGCCCTATGGTGCCCTACGGGCGCTCACCTTCTGGACCCACCGTCCGGGCACACCCCGCCCGGACCCCCGCCGCCCGCCCTACCCCAGCGCCCGGTTGCGCTCACGCGGACTCGTACCGCCCACCCAGTGGTGAACCTCAGCACACGGCGCACTCACCCCTCCGCGTGTCCTGCCGGGCACGCCAGGCGTACAGACCCCGGCCAGCACCTATACAGCAATGCGCCTGGCCGTGCGGCCACAGTGCGCCACCACCCCACCCCGGTTACCCCGCTGGTCTGCGGGTTTGGTGATGGAGCCGCCGCTTCCGCCGTTCCCGATCTCACCCCCACCCCAAGGGAACCCCGAGGGTGAGATCGGGAACGGCGGAAGCGGCTCAGGTACGTAACGAAGTCAAAAGAAGCGGGGAACCCACCCCCGGGCCTGGGCTGGCTGCCCGGCCCCAAGAGGGCCGGGCAGCCAGCCCAGGCCAAAGTCAAGCCCAGATCGGGCCTGCGGCCCGAGCGAGGTCAAGGTCAAGCCCCGGAGCAGCGCTGGCGAGTGCATGGTTGTCCAATAACCGCGTTGGCACAGGCCAGCACCCCGGCTCCGCGCAGGGTCAGCCAGTGATCGCGTGCGGGGCCGGGGCGGTAGCGGCTAGGACTTCCCGGTACTCCTGGACTGCGGGCAACTGTCTTTGCGCCATCGGTACGGCAGAGAGCGCTCTGTTCGCCATCTCGGTGATCATCTGGCTGCGGTACCGGTGCGGCATCGAGTCGAGGATCTCCGTGGCGCGCAGCACGCCCTGGGCCGTGCCGCCGTTCACCACGGTGGCCAGCGCGCCATGCAGATTGACGTTAACGCTGTACTGGTAGTCGCCGCGAAGGCCAGCACCCGTTCGCGGGCTTCCCCTGCGCGTGGCTCATCGCCCGACGCGGCGAGTACCCAGCTCTCCGCGAAATCGATCTGGTCCGGCAGCCACATTGCCGGGATCGGGCAGTCTGGAGTGTCGCCCGGAGCCGCTGAGTGCAAGGCCCGGACGGCTGCCTTGGCCTCGTTGTGGCGGCCAAGCAACGACAGGGCCTTCGCCCGGGTTCCCTTGAGATCGGTCGCCCACATCGACCTCGTATGGCCGCCGATGCGCTGGATCTCGTCCATCAGCTGCAGCACGGTCGAGGGGTGCCGCTGGCCGTACAGACCGGCCCCCGCAGCCTCGGCGCGAACCAGGAGCCGCAAGTCCAGGTCCCCGGAGTCGTCGGCGGCGTGAGCGGCAGTCCGCCACCAGCGCAGTGCCGGGCCGTGCTCGCCCAGCCGGGTCAGCATCCCGCCGTACAAGACGGCAAGCGCGGCGAGGATTCGCATTAGCTCAATGAGGTTGACGTCGGGCTCGGTCATCTGGTGTCGTAGCCGCAGCAGATCGAGGGTCAGATCATCGCGGACCTGGGCGGGCGGCCGGGTGCGCAGGGCGTGCAGGTGGTCCGCGACGGTGATGTGCCAGTCGGCCAGGTCCCGGGGCTCGCTGGTCGCGGCCAGGTCAGCCAGCGCGGCTAACGGGGCAGTGGCCGCGAACGCGCTCAGCCCGAGGGTGGCTATCAGCAGCCGCCGGCGTTCCATGTCGCCCCAATCACTCAGTCCCACGTCACCGCCGATGTCCGGCGCTGGCGTCGGGGCTGCTTGCGGCCCTGGCCCGAATAGCTGGTCCGTATCCATGCCAAGAGCGGCCGCGCAAGCACGCTGGTAGCGCTCGCTGATCCCAGATTTGCCCGATTCCCACCGCTTTACGTAAGAAACGAGTGTCTCGACCGTCGGGCACTGGTCATCGACATACCGCGCGATCCGCCGCGCCAGCTCCCATTTGCTTAACCGCTGCGCCGCCCGCTCGGCTGCGAGCCTGCCAGCCAGCGTGCCGGTGTGGTCCTCGGCCGTCATCGCCCGCCCTCCACGCCCTGAATTGCACCCTCGCTGCCCCCATGATGCACCCTTCCGCGCCCCCGCTCACAGCCCGGCAGGATTCCCCCACAAGCCGTAACAAACGATCTCTGATCCTGTGGAGTGGTGATGAACCAGAGGCACAGTGCGGCCGGCGACGTCTCCCGGCCAGCCGACCGGGTCGCAACCTCGCTGACCACACCACCGAGCCCACCGGAGGCGGGTGACCTGGGATGACCGACAGCCTGGACAGCCTCCGCACCGACTTCCCCACCTACGCGATCCACACTGAACCGCGCCCGGCCGACACCCACCCAGAGGGTCGGCAGGCGTCACCACCCGCCATACGGTTCGTGGCCGTGCGCCGCGAAGACGGCCCCGGCCCGCATACCGTCGTCACCCCAGACCCGGACGAGCTGCGGACCGCACTCGGTCAGCCCGCCCAGTCGGTCCCACCCACATGAGAGCCCGGCACCGGGCTCGCCCCTCGCGGCCAGATCATCCGATGACCCCCGCACCAGCGAGGGGGCCTAGTGACGAAAAGGATTGACCCGGCACGGGATGACGCTGGGGTGCGGCTGCGCACGGTCCGGCTGCGGCGTGGCATGTCCCAGGTCGCGTTAGCGAATCTGGCGTGCGTCTCGCCCGCGTTCGTGTCCATGGTCGAGACCGGGCAGCGCACGCTACGCAGAACCGACTATGTCCTCGCCCTGGCCGATGCCCTCAAGGTTTCCCCGTTCTACCTGGCCGATGGCCGCGAGGACCCCGCTGCACCGGCCCCTCGCGCGCCAGGCACGGTGCCGTTCCCGGCCTGCACCGACCAACGCACCCTGGCCCGCCACCAGCAACTCGCCCGCCAGTTCATCCAGCTTGCCCGCCAGGACACCCGCATGACCGGGGACTGGCTGCGCCGCCTGGCCCGCGACCCCACCGTCAATTCGTGGCTGGTTCTCGACCAGCTCGCCGCCTTGTCCACCATCACCGTCAAGGAGATGAGCCACACATGACCGGCACTCTCAGTCCCACCGACACCTCTGGCCGCTGGTTTGCTGTCGTGGACGGGAGGCGGGTGCGGCAGTTACGCCGCCAGCACGGCCTGTCCCCAGCCGAACTCGCCGACCAGGCGGGGATCGGCTTGTCCACCGTGACCCGTCTCGAACGAGTGCGCCAGCGCCGCTGCCGCACGCGCACGCTGGCGCGGCTGGCCGCCGCGCTGGGCCAGCCGCCCGCCGCCCTGACCCCCAGCCAGCCCAGCCTGATCGTGTGAGTCCGCCATGACCACCACACCACCCCCCGCCGGGGCGATGACTGGCCCTACAGTGCCCCGCCGGCAGCTCGGGCGGCACCTGCGCGCGCTGCGCAACCAGGCCAAGCTGACGACCAAGCTGGCCGCGCAGGCACTGGAGTGGTCCGAGCCCAAGTTGTGGCGGATCGAAACCGGCCAGACAACGCTGCGCAGCCTGGATGTGGAAGCGATGTGCCGGGTGTACGGAGCCACCGCCGAGGTTACCCAGGGGCTGATGGTACTGGCCCGGGAGACCAAGTCAACCGGGTGGTGGCACCCGCACGGCGAGGTCATCCCGGACTGGCTCGACCTGTATCTCGGGCTGGAGGAAGCCGCCTGCCGGGTGCAGCGCTACGAGCCGGAGCTTTTCCCCGGCCTACTGCAGACCGCCGGCTATGCCCGCGCGGTGCTGCGGGCCGAACACCCTGGCCTGTGCGAGCAGGAGCTGGCCCGGCGGGTCCAGGTCCGGGTCGCCCGGCAGGCCCTGCTGATGCGGGTGACCGCCCCACTGGCCGCACAGGTGCTCCTCGGCGAAGCAGTGCTGCACCGGCCGGTCGGCGGCCCGCAGATTATGGCCGGCCAGCTGACCCAACTAGCCGATGCCGCGATGCTGCCCCATGTCAGTATCCGCGTCGTGCCACTGCGCGCCGGGCTGCATGGCGGCGTGCTGTCCGGCCCGTTCGCGATCTTGCGGTTCCCGGCCAGCGGCGACGGGCAGGACACCGAACCGCCCGTCGTGTACGTGCCGGGCTTCACCGGGGCGCTGTACCTGGAACAGCCCGGTGAGATCCACCGCTACAAGGACGTCTGGACCGGCATCGCAGCCGCAGCCCTGGACGAGCCCGCCACCCGGGATCTACTGCTCACCACAGCCAAGGAACTGGACCGGTAACCACCCTGCCAGGACCGCGCTGACCAGGCAGACAAGGATTCCATCAAGCAACCGTGCAACCACCGACGCGCACACTGGCCGCACAGACGAAAGGCAAGGGGAGCCTCTGTGCACCAGGACACCGCCGGACAGCTCGCCCCGCCCGCGCCTACCCGCCGGTCCGATGCGGGCAGCGTGCGCATCAGCGAGCGGGATATCGCCGGGCTGATGCTGTGCGGCGAAATGTACGGCGCACCCTATGACCTGCTCGCCGCCTACCTGGACGTGCGGGCCGACCGGCTGCGCGGCATCGCCGCCCGCTGGCGCGCCGCCGGCTACGCCGAGACCGGCCGGCTTGGCCCGGGCCGGCGTGGTGCTGGCTGACCCGCCCCGGCCTGGACGCCACCGGCCTGCGCTTCGCGGCGTCCCGGCCCGTCGCTGGGCCGGCTGGCGCACCTGCGCGCCGTCCTCGCCGCCCGCCTGGCGCTGGAAGCCAGCGACGCCGGGCAGGCCGGGCAGCCGTGGTGGCGATCGGAACGGCGGATCCGCGCCGCGATCGGCGGCCGGGTCCCCACCGGCCACATCCCCGACGCCGAGGTGTCCTGGCCCGAGACCCCCGCCAGCCCCTACCCCGGCGAACGCTGGGCCATCGAGGTCGAGCTGACCCCCAAGCCGCTGGCCCGCACCACCACCATCATGGCCGCCCTGCTGGACCGCCGCCGGGGCTACAGCCCCGCCGCGCCCGCCCATGACCGGCCGCGCTATGACCGGGCCGTCTACCTGACCAGCCCGGCCGCGCGCAGCGTCGTCACAGCGCGCCAGCGCTAGCCTGCCCGCCCATTCCAGGCCCGGGTCACGGTGCGGGACCTGCCAGCGGAGGCGTGCATGGTGACCTTCTGGGCCTACCTGCGCTTCCAGCTCCTGCTGTGGGCGCTGCGCGCCGCGTGGCGGGTACTCCGCTGGCTGGTGACCGCCGCCATCCTCATCGCCGCCGCGCCCATCACCCTCGTGGCCGCCGTGGCGTATCGCGGGCGCGTGGCTGCGCGGCTGGCCCCCCGCCAAGCTGTGGCGCGCCGCCGCCTGGTCGCTGCCCATGACCGGCGTCTACCTGGCCGCCCGGGCGTTACAGCGCCCGCACCTGGCGCGGCCTGGCCTACGCGCCGTTCCACGACTGGCAGCACGCCTGGCACCTGGCCCAGACACGGGCATGTCCTGGCGGCGTTTGTGCTGTGCGCCCCGGTGGCGGTGCCCGCGGCGCTCTGCGCAGCGGGCACTGCGTGGGCATGGCGGATCTACGCCATCGAAACCGGCATCACCGGCCGCACCGCCACCGCCCCTGTCGTGTTCGACGCGCGGCAGTGGCGCAGGCAGGCCCGCACCGCCCGCGCCCGCATCACCGCCCCCGGCACCGTCCCCCTCACCGACCGGCGTGGGCGGGTGGTGATGGGCGCGACCATCCGCGCCGTCGGCCACCGCTGGCACCCCGCCGCCACCGTCCCGCACACGGCGATGGGCCGGCATCAGGTCGTCATCGGCGCGTCCGGCAGCGGGAAGACGAACCTGATGATGCGGACCTGGGCCGGGTGGTACGCCGCCGCCCGCCACGCCCACCTGTCGCCAGGCGCGGCGCGCCCGCTGCTGCTGGTGCTGGACTGCAAAGGCGGCCCCGACTCCCGCGCCAAAGCCGCCCGCACCCGCCGCCTGCTCCACGCCACCGGGCGGCCGGGTGGCGGTCTGGCCGGATGAGGCCACGATCTCGCTGTGGGACCTGCCGCCCCGCGACCTCGCCGTCACCCTGTTCCAGATGATCGACACCGGCACCGGGGACGCCGCCTACTACGCGGACGTCACCCAGGCCGTGCTGACCCTGGCCGTCACCGCCCCACCCGGACCACCCGCCAACGGCGCGGAGTTCCTGGCCCGGCTGGACGCCGCCTGGCTCGACGCCGCCTACGCGGGGGACCCGTCCCGGCTGGCCGCCGTGCCGGCCGCCCGGGCCCAGCTCCCCGACATCGGCCTGCGCTACCGCACCCTGCTGTCGCGGCTCGGCCCGGCGCTGGACGGGCCGGGGAACCTGGCCGACGCGGACGCCTGGTATTTCATCCTGGAAGGCACCCGGGAACCCTCGGTCGCCGAGGCGCAGGCCATGGCCCTAGTCGAGCTGGCCGCCGCGCTGGCCACCAGCACCACCAGCGAGCCCCGCGCCATCCTGCTGGCCTGCGACGACTACTCCGCCGTCTCCGGGCGGGTGCCGCTGTGGCAGCTCTACGAACGCGGCCGGTCGCTGGGGATCGGCGTGCAGGTGTCCGCGCAGTCCTGGCAGGGACTCGGGGCGGACGAGGATGAGCGGTACCGGATCGCCGCCACCGCTGACGGCGGCATGTGGCTGCTGCGCACCCCCTACCCCCAGCCGGTCTGCGAGCTGGCCGGCACGCGGCGGATGGTGGAGACCGCGACCAAGGTCATCGGCGGCATGTGGGGCGACGAAGGGTCCTCCCGCGTCCAGCACGCCTGGACGGTCGACCCGCAGATCGCCCGTGGCCTGGACACCGGGCAGGCCGCCTACATCCACGGCGGGGGCTGCACCTGGGTCCAGATCGCCCGCCCCCACCCCTCACCCCTCCCGCTCCCGCCACCCCAGCCCGCGCCTGCCGTGGTCATCCCGCCCGCCGCCGCCCGGCCTGAACCTGAGCCTGCACGACCGGCGGCGCCAGCGGCGCTGGATGACGCGTTCGGGCAGGAGGCCCGCACATGACCAGCCACGCCACCGACCCGTTCGCCGCGCTCGGCCTGCCCGCCCGGCCCGACCTGTCCGACGAGCAGGTCCGCGCCGCCTGGCGCACGGTGGCTGCCGCCACCCACCCCGACCGGCCCGGCGGCGGGAACCCGGCCGCCTACGCTGCCGCGTCCGCCGCCTACGCGGTGCTGCGCACGCCGTGGGGACGGTCGGAGGCATACGCCGACCTGATGAGGCCAGCCGCCCAGCACCGGCCGCCCGCCCGGCCTGGATGCGGCCTGCCGCGCCCGGCCTGGGGGCGGCCCGCGCGCTGCTGCTGCTCCCGGCGCGCATCTGGCATGGCCGCCCGTGGCGGCTGGCCCTGCGCGTGCTGGCTGCGGCCTTCCTGGCCGGGATCGCAGCCCAGTCGGGTGCGGGTGGCCCGGCGGCAGCGGGAGTGATCACCGGCCTGGTGATCTGGGCGGTGCTGTCCGGGCGGGGGGACCTGGCCCCGCCGCCGGGCCGGTGACGGTGAACCCCGCCGCGGTACAGGTGTGGCCCCCGGGCCGTCGATTGTCCGCGTCCAGGCGGGCGTGTAAAGGGCGCTCCGCAACCCTTGACACGCCCGCCCTCCCGCAGTTCACGGCACCTATCCGGGGGCGGGGGGTCCGGTTCCACACCCAGTGCCGGGCGCACGTCCCAGCTACCGCGCGCCGCCCGCACATGGCCACGAACACGCCAGAAGAAAACCACTCCGGTAATTCAGATAATGGCCGCGCCCACACTGGGCAGTCAGGCCAGCAGCGGTAAACCCGCAGGCAGGAAGCAGGTTACGCCATGGGAACCACGCCACAGAAAGACCCGGACGGCGGAAAAGAACAGGCCGGTAATTCGCCAGCGGATATTCCGCGTGGAGCCATTTACAGCTATTATAGGGATGGAATGGAAAACGCCGGCGGGCTGAAAGTCAAATGGACGGTGCGGGTGGTGGATGGCCCGGACGCCGCCCAGGTTGACGCCCGCCAGGCCGAGGCGATCAAGGAGATACTTGCAATGGGCACACCGCCACCACCGGCTACCACCGACCTGACCGGCACCGGCCCGGTCCCGGTCGCGTTCACCGGCCGGACCTCCACCCTGGTCATGCAAGACCCGGTAGCGTCGCTGCGCCGGCAGGCCCGCGAAGTGCAGGCCCACCTGCCCGCCGGGTGGTTCATCTCCGCCTGGTACTGGGACATCGAATCCGGCGGCCTGGACCTGGAGCAGCGCGGCCACGGCACCGCCCACGAACTGTTCCCCGACATCGGCATCCCCCGCGACGGCGGCCTAGCCGACCTGCTCGCCGAAGCCGCCAGCCCCGAGCCCCCGCTTCGCCGTGGTGATGTGCGAAGACATCGAGCGGTCCGGCCGGGACACGTTCAACGCGCTGAAACTGGAGAAGGAACTGGCCGCCGCCGGGGTGCCGCTGTTCGCCACCGATGAGCCGATCGACGTTGAAGGCATCAACCCCACCACCATCCTGATCCGCCGGGTCAAGCAGGGCGTGGCGGAATGGTTCCGGCTCCAGATCAAGAAGAAAGCGTGGCAAGGACTGCGTGAGCACACGCTGGCCGGGTGGAACATCGGCCGCCCGCCCTACGGCTACGCCGCCGCAGCGTGTGCCCGCACCCGGTCCCGGCCAAGGCCGCCCAGGGCCGCACCAAGACCCGCCTGGTGCTGGACCCGGTGCCCGCCGCCACGGTGGCGCAGATCTTCACCTGGCGCGCAAACGAGAAGGCCGGGATCACCACCATCACCGCACCGGCTGAACGCCGACCACGACACCTACCCGCCACCCAAAGGCGACACCTGGACCGAGCACGGGCGTCTACGCGATCTTGCAGCAACCCGAAGTACACCGGGCACATGGTGTGGAACCGCTACGCCAACACCGGCACCGCGGCCGGCGCGGCCGCCGCCTCAACCCACCCGAGCAGTGGATCTGGTCACCCGAACCCGCCCACCCGGCGATCATCACCCGGGAACTGTCGACGCCGCCCAGGCCGTCAGCTACGGCCGCGAATCCATCCCCGGCGAACCCGGCGAGCCCGCGCACCCGCTGGCCCGGCACACCTACGAACTGC
This sequence comes from uncultured Actinomycetes bacterium, assembly GCA_963717125.1. Lineage (GTDB taxonomy): Bacteria > Actinomycetota > Actinomycetes > Streptosporangiales > Streptosporangiaceae > RYN-230. The sequence continues at coordinate 161,002 of CAVQVG010000004.1, read as the reverse complement.
GGTCCCTGATCCGCCACCGCGCGTGCAAACGGCGGATGTGCGGCGTCACCCGCACCACCGGCACCTACTACCTGTGCCCCCACGACACCCGCAACCCCCGCCACGCCGCCGCCGCCCCCGACCACCCCCGCACCGTCACCATCCGCGAAGACCACCTGTACGCCGCCCTGGCCCAGTTCTTTGACGAGTGGATCTTTGGCCCCGAACGCGCCGCGCTGCTCGCCGACCTGCTCCCCGCCAACGCCGCCGCCGACGCCGCCCGCACAGAAAAGCACGCCGCCGGCTGCGACCGCCGGCTCCGGCAGATCGACGCAGCCGAGAAGGCCCGAACCGACGAGATGGAAGCCCTCGCCACCAGCACCGCCGACCCCAAAGCCATCAAGGCCATGCGCGAACGCCACCTAGAACGCTTCACCGAACTTGAAACCGAACGCGCCCAGATCAAGACCGAGCTGACCGCGCTCAGCAGCCAGCACGCCCGGCTGATCAGCCCCGAACTCCTGGACGCCCTCCCGATCATCCCGGCCATCCTGGCCGAGCTGCCGCCCAAGCTGCGCCGCCGCCTGTATCAGGCATTCGACATCAGCATCGTCTACAAGCACGACACCAGCCAGGCCACCTACCGCGCCACCATCACCACCAGCACCCCCGCCACCGTCGCCGCCATCATCCACGACAGCCACAACGCCGGCGACGACACCAGAGACCTCAGTTCAGACTCCGCATGTGTCCCTATGACGACAGCAATCGGTTGATCACGAAGGAGGCGGAGTCTACGGGCGCACTGGGTGGCGGTTGGTGGGGCGGTGGTGAGTGGTGAGTGGTGCGGGATGGGGAGGGCGGGGAATGGGGTTTTCATGGGGGATTTTCAGTGGGGTAAAGTGTTATTCAGACGGTGATGGGTGCGGGATCGCCGGATCTTACTTTCGGGTTAGTGCGCTCTAGCTTTCGGTTGACCTATATCCGTTATATGCCCGGATGACCGGATTAACAGGTCGGCGCACGGACCGAAACTTTAGTCAAGAAGTCTCAAAAATTGCTGTATTGGCGCGAAGTACCTTAGTGCGAACAACGACGGATGTACCGTGCTGCTCGGAAAGGAACGCGGCATGTCCGTCACGCAATCCAGCCGCGGAAGCGGGAGCGGGAGCGGTTACGAAGTCGCCCACCGCAGCCGGGAGTTCCGGACGCTGCGGCGGCGCTTTGCTTCGTTCGTGGTCCCGGTCACGGCGCTCTTCATCGGCTGGTACTTCCTCTACGTGCTGGTAGCCGTATTCGCGCCGGGATTCATGCGGATCAGCGTGTTCGGTGACGTCAACATCGGGCTGTGCTTCGGCGTGCTGCAGTTCGTCTCTACCTTCGGCATCACCATGGGGTACAACCGGTGGGCGCGGCGGAAATTCGACCCGCTCTCCGGGCGGCTGCGGCAACGGCTGCACTCAGGCCGAGCGCGGTGACCGGGATGGCGGCAGGAGGGACGCTGGCGGCCGAGGCCATCGGCCGGCCAGCGGTCAACGTCGCCTTCTTCGCCTTCTTCGCCTTCTTCGTCCTGGTGACCCTGGTCATCGCGCTCCGGGTGGCCGGGAAGAACCAGACCACCACCGATTACTACGCAGGTGGGCGGGCCTTCACCGGCCCGCAGAACGGCATCGCGATCGGCGGTGACTACCTGTCGGCCGCGTCATTCCTGGGCATCGCGGGCGCCATTGCCCTGGATGGCTACGACGGCTTCCTCTACTCCATCGGGTTCCTGGTGTCCTGGCTGGCCAGTGGCGCGGAGTTAGCCGGAAGGGGAGTTGGCCATGATGAGCGGTCTGACCCAGAGCGCATCGATCACCCCGCCCGCCCCGGGGGTACTGCGGGTGATCCGCCCGTCGGCCTGGCTGACCCAGCTCGAGGACGTGTTCACCGAGCAACTGCACTACGAGGTCGTGGGCCTGATCCCGGACCTGGCCAGCCACCTGGCCGGGGAAGACTGGACGTTCTGCCAGCGGACGGTGCAGGCCCTGCTCTGGGCGGCGCTGACCGATGAGCCGCCGCACGTGGTGGCCGGCGCGCTGCGCCGGCTAGGTGTGGTCAACCGGATGGCGGGTTTCCCCGAAGGGCAGTACCTGGGCCTGGCGCATGCGCTGCTCCGCGCGGTGCGCGAGCTGACCGGGATCCGCCGCAGCACCCGGACTGAGCCCGAGCCAGCCCGCGAAGCTTTCACGCACGCGGCCCGCGCGGTGTGCCGCTGACCTGTGCCGCCGTCGGCGGTGACCGGGCGCGTCTTGCCGGGCGGGCGGCCACCGAGGGACCGTGACCGGGCCATCGGTGGCAGCAGCGACCTCACCCGGAGGCGGCCATGTTCACACGGGCAGCGAAACGCACGGCGAGTGAACGCACGGGCAGCGAGAACCCCGGCCGTGCGCGCGCGGCGCCGGCGCATCTGGCGCGCGCCGGTCCTCGCGCTCACGTTCCTGGGCTGTGCTGCGATGCTGCTGGCCGCCCAGCTGCCAGCCAGTGCCATCGACGTATCCGGCACGCCCTCACCGGTGACCGGCAACGCGACCTGGTTCTCCGGGCTGGGCTCGCCGTACGGCGGCTGCGGGCTGCCGCAAGCCGACCTGGACAGCCAGAACTTCCTCGCGCTCAACGTGCAGAACTCCCCCGGCGTGTACAGCAACCTGCCGCGGCCCATCCCGGCCGCGGACGCCAGTGAGATCGGCATGTTCGACAACGGGCTGAACTGCGGGCGCTGGATCCAGGTGACCATCGGCAACTACTGCACCGGGGTCAACGACGGCGCGCCGAACGAGCCGTTCTGCCGCAACGGGTCCTGGATCAGCGACCAGTACAACGGCGCGACGCTGGACATGGTGGTCGCCGACAGCTGCGACGACGGCAACGCGTGGTGCAAGGACGACCCGTATCACGTGGACCTGGCCCAGGCTTCGCTGAACCAGTTCGTGTTGAATGGCCAGCCGGTCGGCAACATGTACCCGGATCACTGGAACAACCGCCAGGTGAGCTGGCAGTTCATCGCCGCGCCCAACTACACCGGGGACATCAGCATCGGCGCGATCCAGGGCGCGCAGCCGTACTGGCCGGCCATCGCCATCTCGCACCTGCCGAACGGGATCCACGGCGTGCAGTACTACGCCAACGGCAGCTGGTCGGATGCGCAGATGGACTCGGACATGGGCGACGACTACATCATCGCGCCGACCACCGGGGCCGGGACCCCGGGCACCCAGTACCAGATCCGGGTCGTCGACGCCGCCGGCAACCTGGTCAACAACGGCGAGGTGTACAACTTCACGCTGCCCGCGGGCTGCACCGACGGCTGCCCGGCTCCGTATACGCCGATCAGCTACACCACGTCGGGAGGCGGCGGGACGTCCACCGGCTCGCCGAGCCCCAGTCCGACCGCGACCAGCCCGGCCAGCCCGACCGGCAGCCCCACCCCGTCACCGTCCCCGAGCCCGACCAGCACCTCGCAGCCGGCCAGTGGGTGCACGCTGACCGCGGCGGTGACCAACTCCTGGTCCGGCGGCTACCAGTTGCAGCTCACGGTCGGCAACCAGGGCACGGCTGCGAGCAGCGCCTGGACCGCGGGCTTCTCCTTCGCGGACACCGCCGAGTCGGTGACCAACTCGTGGAACGCCGCGGTCAGCCAGTCCGGCGAGCAGGTCACCGCGAGCAGCGAGAGCTACAACGGGGCCATCCCGGTGGGCGGATCGACCACCTGGGGCATGGTGGTCACCGGCAGCAACCCCGTGCTGTCCGGGCTGACCTGCTCACTTAGGTGAGGCCGAATAGAACAGGGCGTTGGCGCTCTGATCGGTGGCGACGCAGGAGTTCACCGCGACGCAGTCGATCCGGCTGAGCCCGGCTGTGTCCACCGCCGATGGGGCGGTCCAGTGATCGCCGCCGTACGTGCCGACACCGGCGCCGCCGACCGCCAGGCAGGTGCCGACGGCCGGGCAGGACACGGCCGCCGCGGTGAAGCCGAGCGGCTGCTGGGTCCAGTGCCCGGCGGAGAATTGGACGGCGTGGCCGGCCGAGTCCACCGCCATGCAGAACCCGGTGCTGGGGCAGGACACGGACACCAGGTCGTGACCGCTGTCCACCGCGTCCGGCCCGCCCCACGAGGCGCCCGTATAGCTGTACACCGCACCGCCCGCGCCGACCGCGACGCATTGGGTGCGGCTGGCGCAGGACACCGAGTTCAGCGCCTGGCCGTTAGGCGCGATCATCCGCTGGGACCAGCCAACCGACGGACCGGCGTAGGTGAAGGCCTGGCCGATGGTGTCCACGGCCAGGCAGAAATCGGGGCCGGCGCAGGAGACGCTGGTCACCGTCCCGGAGCCGGTGCCGATCGGCACCGGGCTGCTCCAGTTGCCGTGGCTGAGCACGATCGACCGCCCCTGGGAGTCAATCGCCAGGCAGGATCCGGCCGCCGGGCAGGACAGGGCGACCAGGCCACCGTTCGGATCGCTGGCCGCGACCGGCCAGTTCCCGGCGGAGTGCAGGGCCAGCACGGTGCCCGCGCTGTCCGCCGCGTAGCACCCGCCACCCGGCGCGCAGGACAGCCCGGTGATGCCGGTCCCGCTGGCCAGGCTCTGCGGGTCGATCGCGACCGGGGTGGTCCACTGAGCCACCCCCTGGGTGGCCGCGCCGGTCTGCACGGGGCTGGCCGAGGCCGACCCGGGCTGACCGGAACCGGGCGCGCCAGCCTGGCTGGCCGGGCGGCGTGCGTGCATGACGACGAGCGTGCCGGTGATGCCGGTGATGCCGAGGATGGCCACCGCGGCCAGCCCGACCAGCATCCTGGTCCGGCTCGGCCTCCGGTAGCGCAACTCGTCCACGGCGCTGGACGACAGCACCGGGCCGGGCTTGGTGGCCGGTCCCTTGTCGTACCAGCCGCGGCCAGCCGGCGGCAGGTCCGGGCCGGTGTCGTCCAGCCAGCCCGGGTAACCACGGCTTTCCCGCCGCGGCGGGGCGTACGGCCGGGCCGGAGCAGGAGGAGGAGGAGGAGGAGGAGGAGGCGGCGGGGCGGGGGGAGCAGGCGGAGCAGGGACCGGCGCGCTGAGCATGGCCGGGAAACCGGCCCCCGGGGTGGGCCCGACCTCGTCGTCGGCCGTCGCGGCCGGGAATGATTCGGCCGGGAAATCCGGATTGCCGCTGTCTTCGGCCAGCCCGTCGATGTATTCGGCGAAGGAGCCGCTGGCGTAGTCCGCGGCGTATTCGGTGCCGCGGGCACCACCGTATTGCTGGTCAGCGGCCGCGCCAGTCCCCGCCCAGGCGCCGCATGTCGCGCAGTACTCCGCCCCCGGGGAATTGGCATGCCCGTTAACGCAACTCCACACCGGTCCCCGCCTTCGATCGCCGCATCGCCCGCGCTGCTAGCTTGCCGAATATTAGGGCACTTCCGTCCCGTTTGGAGACAGCTTGCCCAAGGCGATATTCAGCTGTCCGAACCGAACCGGATTCAGCTGTCCGAACCGAGCCGCCACATCTCGGCATCGGCCCAGTGGCCGGTGATCACCGTGTCCGGGTCCTGGCCGCGCAGCGCGGCGAACCGCTCGGCCAGCACCTGGAGCCGCACCGTCATCGGGAACTGCGCGAGCACCGCGGAGAGCCCGCCGGCCGGGGCGGCCAGCGCGCTGACCGGGATCCCCTCGGCGGCGGCCGCGGCGCCGACCGCGGCGGTCAGCCCGTCCGGATCGGCGTCCGGCTCCAGCAGCAGCACCCCGTCGGCCGCGGTCAAGGGCACCGCGTTGCCGTGCAGGAAGAGTTCGGTGTCGAAGCCCTCGGCCAGCATCCGGGCGCCCTCACGGAGCTTGAGCGCGCCCTCCCGGGCGGTGATCCCCCACGGCCCGGGGCCGACGATGGCCAGGCTGCGCGCCGGCACCGGGACACCGTCGATGCCGGGATCCGCGACCACGCCGCCGACCTGGGCGGCCGCCAGGCGCAGCGCTTCCGGTGACCCGTCCGCGGCGCCAGCGTGGCCAGCCAGCCGGGCCAGCACGGCGACCGCGGCGGTGTAGCTGACCGTGTAGGTCTCGGCTTCCTCCTTCGGCACCGTGTGGATGGCCTCCGGCCAGTCCACGCCGGTCCCGGTGATGGACAGCACCGGGGTCCCGGCGGCCAGCGCGGCCGCCCGGGCCCGGATGGCGTAGGCCGTCTCCCCGGTGTGTGTGATCACGATCAGCACGTCCCCGGGTTGCGGGCCCGGGCTCCACCGGGCCCAGCTCGCGGCCGGGAACCACCGCGCGTCCAGGCCTGCCTGCCCGAGCAGCAGCGCGCCCAGCTCGGCGGCGTGCTGGCTGGTGCCGGTGCCGGTCAGGATGACCCGGCGGGCCGCGGTCAGCGTGGCCGCCGGGCCGGCCAGGTCGAGCCCGGCGATCCGGTCCAGCGCGCCCGCCTGCTGGCCGATCATGCGGTGCAGTGCGTTGTGCGTCATACCGTCCCCCTCTGTCGGCCAGCACCGTGTCGGCCTCCACCGTGTCAGCCAGCACTGGGCCGGGTGGCGGAGTAATGTGCGGGCGGTGGTCTTAAACCCGCCGACTTACAGCTGTCCCGATGACCACAGCGACCTTACCGGGCTGGTCACCGAGGCGCTCAGCGGCGATGGCCTGGCCGTGGCCCGGTTCGCCCGGGCGGCCTTCCAGCTACCGCGGCGGCACGCCCCGGCGGCGCCGCAGCCGTTCGAGGTCATCGTGACCTGCCCCGGGCCAGCCGACCACCCCCGCCCGCACCAGCTCACCTGCACCGGGACCTTCCAGCCGTGACAACCGAACCAGTCCGGCCGGTCAGCGAGGCGGACCGGACCTGGGCCACGCTGGGCAACGAGCTGACCCCGGCCAAGTCGCTGGAGCGGATGGACACCGCGACCGACCGGGTGGTCCGCACGGTGACCATCATCGGCACCCTGCTCGGCGGGATCGGCGTGTTCGGCGCGACCAAACCGACGGTCAGCGGCCCGGCTCGGTGGATCACCGTCGGCGCCGTGGTGTGCGCGGCGGCGGCGGTGGCGTGCGCGCTGGCCGCGCAGATCCTGACCATCAGCAAGCACGTCAACCCGGAGAACCTGGCCCAGGTCCGGGCCTGGTACCGACGGCGCATCGAGACCCGCGCATACCCGACCCAGGCGGCCACGTTCCTGCTGCTGGTGGCCGCGGTGCTGGCCGGCGCGGCGGCGGTGGTAGCGCTGGCCACGGCCACGCCGAACGAGCCGACGATCGCGGTCACCCGGGCGCTCGATCACGCCGCCCCGGTCAGCTCCGGGGTGACCACGCCGGCCACCGCCACGGTCACCGCGGCGGTCACGTTCCGCGGGCTGACCAGCGGCCAGTCGGCCAGCGTGACCGTCAAGGCCACCAGCACCGGCCAGGTGCTGGCCAGCGCGACGGTCACCCCCGGCACCGACGGCACCGCGACCCGGACGCTGACCATCACCGGCCTGCCCGCCACCGAGCCGGTCACCGTGCTGGCCCGGGGCGGCACCGAGCAGTGCCGGTCCACCCTTGGCACCGGGCCGGCGCCGCCCACGCTGAGCTGCGGGCCGGCCAGCGAGGCCAGCTAGCGACCGAACCGGCCAGGACCCGAAGCCAGCTAGCCGAGCGTGAACGGGTCCCGGGTGCCGCCGGTCAGCTCGACCCAGACCGCCTTGGTCTGGGTGTACTCGTGCACCGCTTCAATGCCGTTCTCCCGGCCCAGCCCGCTCACCCCGAAGCCGCCGAACGGGACATCCGGCCCGACCACCCGGTAAGCGTTGATCCACACCGTGCCGGTGCGCAGCGCGTGCGCCACCCGGTGGCCGCGGTGGATGTCCTTGGTCCACACCGCCCCGGCCAGGCCGTACCGGGTGTCGTTGGCCAGCCGGACCGCCTCCTCCTCGGTGTCGAACGGGAGCACCGCGAGCACCGGGCCGAACACCTCCTCGCACGCCACGGTCATCCGGGGGGTGACCCCAGTAAGCACGGTCGGCTGCACGAAGTAGCCGCCGAGCCGCTCGTCCGGCTGCCCGCCCGCCGCCACCGTCGCGCCTTCGCTGGCCGCCGAATCGAAGAACGAGAGCACCTTCCGGTACTGCGGCTCGGTGGCCAGCGGCCCCATCTCGGTGGCACCGTCCGACGGGTCACCGAGCTTGATGGCCCGCGCCCGGGCCACGACGTTCGCCACCAGCGCGTCGTGCACGCCGCGCTGCACCAGCAGCCGGGAACCGGCCATGCAGGTCTGCCCGGTGGCCGCGAATACCCCGGCCACCACGCCGTTGCACGCCGCGTCCAGGTCCGCGTCCTCGAAGACCAGGTGCGCGGACTTGCCGCCGAGTTCGAGCAGTACCCCGGTGATGTTGCCCGCGGCCGCCTTGGCCACCTCGGCGCCGACCGCGGTGGACCCGGTGAACGCGATCTTGTCCACCCCCGGGTGCCCGGCCAGCGCCCGGCCCACGGCCGGGCCGAACCCGGTGACCACGTTGAACACCCCGGGCGGGAAGCCCGCCTCGGCCATCAGGCCGGCCAGCGCCACCGCGGAGGCCGGCGAGTGGTCACTCGGCTTGGCCACCACCGTGCAGCCCGCGGCCAGGGCGGGCGCCAGCTTCCAGCACAGCAGCAGCAGCGGCGAGTTCCACGGCACGATCGCGGCCACCACGCCGGCCGGCTCGCGCCGGGTGTAGACGAGGAAGTTCGGCCGGTCCACCGGGATGGTCGAACCTTCCAGCTTGTCGGCCAGCCCGGCGAAGTAATAGAACCAGTCCGGGATGCTGCCGAGCTGACCGCGCATCTCGCGGAGCAGCTTCCCGGTGTCCCGGGTCTCGATCGCCGCCAGTTCGTCCGCGTCCCGGGCGATCAGTTCGGCCAGGCGGCGCATCAGCCGGGCCCGGCCGAACCCGGTGAGCCGGCCCCACGGCCCGTCCAGCGCGCGCCGCGCGGCAGCCACGGCCAGGTCCACGTCGGGGCCGTCGGCGTCCGCCGCGGTCGCCCACGGCGCGCCGCGGAACGGGTCGATGCTCTGGTAGCTGCGCCCGGACACCGCCTCGGCCGGCTGGCCGTCGATGACCAGCGAAAAGTGCGGCAGCTCCGCGGGGCGGGAATCGGCGGTCGTGGTCATGATGACGCTCCTTCGGGGAAGCCGAGTTCGGCACGGATGGCCGCGGTGTGCTGCCCGAGCGCGGGCACCGGCCCCATGGCCGGCTCCCGGCCCGGCGTCGTCACCGGGGGCAGCAGCGCGCGGACCGGGCCACCCGGCGTATCCGCCTCGCGCCACCGGTCCCGGGCCGCGAGCTGCGGGTGGGCGGCGAACTCGGCGGGGGTCCGCATCCGGGCGCTGGCGATGCCGGCCGCGGCCAGCCGGGCCTCGACCTCGTCGGCGGGCAGATCGGCGAGCACGGCCGAGATGATCCCGGTGAGCTCGTCGCGGTGCGCGACCCGGTCCGAGTTGCTGGCGAACCGCTCGTCGTCGATCAGCTCCGGGCGGCCGAGCACCTTGTCGCACAAGAGTGCCCACTCGGGGGCGTTCTGCACGCCAAGGAATACCTGGCTGCCGCCCGCAGCGGCGTACGGACCGTAAGGTTCGATGATGGCGTGCCGGGCGCCGGTCCGCTCGGCGGGCCGGCCGCCGTAGACGCTGTAGTAGTACGGCTGGCTCATCCACTCGCCCAGCGCGTCGAGCATGGCCACCTGCACGAGGCCGCCGCGGCCGGTCCGCTCCCGCTCGTACAGCGCGGCCAGCACGCCGGAGTAGGCGTACATGCCGGCCGCGATGTCGGCCACCGAGATGCCGGCCTTGGCCGGCTCGTCCGGCGTCCCGGTCACCGAGAGCAGCCCGGCCTCGCACTGCACGAGCAGGTCGTAGGCCTTCTTCTGGCGGTACGGGCCGTCTGGACCGTAGCCGCTGATCGAGCAGTAGATCAGCCGGGGGTGCCGGCTGGTCAGCTCGGCCGCGCCGACGCCGGCCCGGTCGGCCGCGCCGGGCGCCAGGTTCTGCACCAGCACGTCCGCGCGGTCGATCAGGGCGGCCAGCAGCGCCTGGCCGTCCGCGGTCTTGAGGTCCAGCTCGATGGACTCCTTGCCCCGGTTCAGCCAGATGAAATAACTGGACTGGCCGTGCACGGCCTGGTCGTAGTGGCGGGCGAAGTCGCCGCTGCCGGGGCGCTCGACCTTGATCACCCGGGCGCCGAGGTCGGCCAGCTGGCGGGTGGCGAACGGGGCCGCCACCGCCTGCTCCAGTGCGACGACCGTGAGGCCGTCCAGCGGCAGCTCCGGTTCCCCGGCCATCAGGGCGCGACCGAGTTGCGCTTGATGAGCTGGCGGGCGATGACGTTGCGCTGGATCTCGTTGGTGCCCTCGCCGACGATCATCAATGGCGCGTCCCTGAAGTAGCGTTCCACGTCGAACTCCGTGGAGTAGCCATACCCGCCGTGGATGCGCACGGCGTTCAGCGCTATCTCCATCGCTGTCTCAGAAGCGAACAGCTTGGCCATGCCCGCCTCCATGTCCGCGCGCTCGCCGGCCTCGTACCGGCGCGCGGCGTACAGCACGAGCTGGCGGGCGGCGGTCAGCTTGGTCACCATGTCGGCCAGGTAGTTCCCGATCGACTGGTGCTGCCAGATCGGCCGGCCGAAGCTCTCCCGCTGCTGCGCGTAACTCAGCGAGTCCTCCAGCGCGGCCCGGCCCACCCCGACCGCGCGGGATGCCACCTGGATCCGGCCGATCTCCAGGCCGCGCATCATCTGCGCGAAACCCGCGCCCTCCCGGCCGCCGAGCAGCGCGGTCACCGGCACCCGGAAGTCGTCGAAGGACAGCTCGCAGCTCTCCACTCCCTTGTAGCCGAGCTTGGGCAGGTCCCGGGAGATGGTCCAGCCCGGGCCCGGCTCGGCCAGCAGGATGCTGATCCCCTGGTGTGCGGGCTGGGCGGCCGGGTCGGTCTTGCACAGCAGCGCGGTCAGCTGCGAGCGCCGCGCGTTGGTGATCCACGTCTTGGCCCCGTTGACCACGTATTGGTCCCCACCCCCCGCCCGCCTCCCCATTCCCTCTTCACCGTCTCCCTTCACCCGGCGCGCGGTGGTGCGCATGGCCTGCAGGTCGGAGCCACCGCCCGGCTCGGTGAGCGCCATCGTGGCCCGGATCTCCCCGGTGGCCATGCCCGGCAGGTAACGCTGCTTCTGCTCGTCGGTGCCGTAGTCGAGGAGCAGCTTGGCCACCACGGTGTGCCCGCCCATCGCCCCGGCCAGGCTCATCCAGCCGCGGGCCAGTTCCTCCGTGACCAGCGCATAACACGGCGCGCTGACCCGGGCCGCGCCCCACGGCTCCGGGATGGCCAGGCCGAAGATGCCGAGCTGCTTCATCTGAGCGATGAGCTTGTCCGGGTAGGTGTTGTGGTGCTCCAGTTCGCGGGCGACCGGCTTGACGTCGCGGTCCACGAACTCACGGACCAGGTGCACGATCGCGCGCTCGTCCTCGGTCAGCTCGGCCATGTGTCCTCGTCCCGGGGGTCGGCATCAGCAGTATTCGCGCAGCAGTCCGGCGGCCTGCGCCCAGGTCAGCTGGGCGGGGTCCACCGGCAGGCCGGCCAGGCAGTCGGTGAGCTTGGCCCGCAACTCGGCCGCGGACGGCGGGCGCTGCGGCGAGCCCGGTGGGTACCGCAGGCTGACCTCCTCCACCGTGCCCCCTTCGACCAGGACCTCGGCGGTGAAGTCGCCGTCGAGCAGCCCGGTCCCGCCCGGCGCCAGCGTCGCGTCCACCAGCTCCGCCAGCCGGCGGGCGGCAGGTCGCCGCACGGCCTCGTCGGTGAAGCTCCACAGCCCCGGGTAGCGGTCCAGCAGCGTCGCGGCCAGCCCGTACTCCAGGCTGAACTTGCCCTGCAGGCCGGTCTCCGGCCGGTGATGGATCAGCGGGGTCACCGTCCCGGCCAGGGTGCGGACCGCGATGCGCAGTACCTCGGTCGCGCGAACGCCGTTGCTCGCCAGCGCGGCCAGCGCGCTGATCGGGCGCTGCAATGCGTAGCAGCATGGATAGATCTTGATGGCCAGGCCGCCCGGGACCGCGGGTCCGGACAGGTCGAGCCGCTCGCGGTCGCCGCCGACCAGGCCGAGCCAGTCGTCCAGCGCGGCCGGGTCGGCCCGCGCACCGTCCGCCGCCAGCTGAGCCGCCCGCATCCCGGCCTGCACCGCGAACCCGACCTGCAACGCTTTGTTATCTGTGCCGAACGCCCTTTGCACCCCACCGGCGCCGGGCACGGCGAGGGCGATCGCGTGCGCGGTCTGCTCGGCCGTCAGGCCCAGGGCCACCGCCGCGGCGGCGGCGCTCGCCGGGGCACCTGCCGTGCACGTGGCGTGCCAGCCCGCGGAGTAGTGCGGCCAGCCCAGCGCGGCGCCGAGCCGGGCCATCACCCCGGCGCCGGCCAGATAGGCCGTTGCGTCTCCGCCCAGGGCCAGCGCGGCCGGGGTGCACACCGCGCTGATGTGCGTGGTGGACGGCAGGTGCAGGTCGTCGAAGTCCAGCGCGTGCGCGGCCACCGCCCAGCGCGCGCCGTCCGGCAGGCTGGCCGCCAGCCGGGTCACCCGGTGCTCCCGGGCCGCCAGCGCCACGGCCAGCGTGTCGGCCAGCGACCGGTCGGCCAGGGTGCGGTCTTCCGCGGTGGGCCGCAGGTCGTGCGCCCACCCGGCGAGCTCGCTCGCCAGTGCGCCTGCCGCTGACCGCACCCTGCCGTCCTCCGTACGCTGTCCCTACTGGCCGCGTACTACTCCTACCCAGTCCGGCTGAGCTTGCTGCCCGGGCTGGCCGGTCAGGCCATACCCTCTCAGCCGGCCACAGAACGCCCGGTACCGCTGCAGCGCGGTGCGCAGCCCCTCGGTGTCCGCGTCGTCCTGCCAGGAGGCCCGCAGCTCGGCCTGCTCCCGATCCAGGGTAGCGACGAGCGAGGCGGCTACCTCACCGGCCGCCGCGGCCGCCCGCTCGACCGCGCCGCGCGGGTCGTCGACGAACAGGGACTGGATAGCCGGCCACTGCTGTTCGGCCAGCGCGGCCGCGGGGGTGGTGTCCGGGGTGTCGCCGGTCAGCGCCGTGTCGCCGGTCAGCGCGGTGTCGCCGGTCAGCGCGGTGTCGGGCTGATCCGCGGCCAGTGGTTCCGCCACGATTGCTTCCTCGACGACCACGACCGGCTCGTCCGCCACGACCGGCTCGTCGACCAGCAGCCGATCGTCCGCGGGGGTCGCGTCAGGATCGTCCGCGGGGGTCGCGTCAGGATCGTCCGCGCGGGTCGCGTCGGGCTCGTTCACCGCGGCCCGGTCATCCGCCACCGCACGGTCGGTCATGGCCGCATGGTCCTCGGCCGTGGCGTCCGGGTCGTCCAGCACTATCCGGTCATCGTCCGGCACGGTGCCGGCGGCCCGGGTTCCGGCCATGTCGTCTGGCTGCGCGGCCATGACTCACCTCTCCTGCGGTCGTGAGGGCACCGGGTTACCGGAAACCGTGCTGCCCGCGATGGGTTCGCCGGTGACCGCGTCACCGGAATCCGCGGCGTCCGGGTCGTCCACCACGGCGTCGTCCCCCGGCTCGTAATCGGCCCGGCCGTTGGCGGTCTCGGCGGCTGGGGTCTGGGCGGCAGCGGCCTGGGCGTCAGCAGCGGCCCGCGCATGGCTGGCCGAGTTGCCCGGCTGGCCGAGCAGTTCGGTGAACAGCGCCCGGTAGTGGATCATGGCCTGGCGCAGCTCTTCGGTGGACGCGGTCCCCGACGCGGCGCGCTCGCTGATGTCATGAGCGGCCCGGAAATGGTCCAGCGTGGCCGCGTGCTCGACCGACAGGTCGGCGACGATCTGGTCGAAGGCTTCGGTGGGATAGCCCCGATCCTTCATGACCGCCGTGACCAGGGTCTGCGCCCCGGTGACGGCCGCCTGCGGGGCGTCCACGAACTGTTCCTGCACCGCGGTCCACTCCGACGCGTACTGGGCGCGCGCGGTGGGGGCGAGCGGCCGGATGTCGAGCTGACGGACGCGGCGTTCCCGTTCGGCCAGTTCGGCCTCGGCGTCGCGCCTGCCGTGCTCGCTGACCGCCCGGTCGTATTCCGGCCCGAATCGGTCCCGCAGCCGACGCCGGCGCCTGACGGCCGACAGGCCGACCAATAGCGCCGCGACGACCAGAATGACCACGATGATCGCGATAATGGCCCCGGTTGACATGTGGGAACCTCCCTAGTTCGGGACAGCACAAAACGAGTACCCGGCAGCAGGAGACCAAACACGACTAGCTGGTGTTTACCGGCCACCTTGGGGTAGTTGGCCGCCCATGACCACTACCGCCAACGAAACCGAACGGAAGTATGCGGCCCGGCCCGGGCAGGCCATGCCGCGGCTGGACAGCCTGCCGCGGGTGGCCGCCACCTCGGGGCCCGAGGAGCAGGTGCTGGACGCCGACTACTACGACACCGACGACCTGCGGCTGATCCGCAACGGGATCACCCTCCGGCGGCGCCGCGGCGGCAGCGACCCAGGATGGCACCTGAAACTGCCGCTGGGCGGCGACACCCGGCGCGAGATCAGGCGGCCGCCCGGCCGGGGCCGGGCCGTGCCGGAAGAACTGGCCAGGCTCGTCCGGGCGTACACCCGGGGCGCGGAGCTGCGGCTGGTGGCCCGGATCAGCACCCGCCGCCAGGTGCTGACGCTGGTCAACGCGGCCGGTGACTCGCTCGCCGAGGTCGCGGCGGATGACGTCTCGGCCGAGACCCTCGGCGCGGAAACCGCGATCTCGCAGTGGAACGAGCTGGAGGTCGAGCTGACCGGTGGTGACCGCGGGCTGCTGAAGGACGCCGACGCCAGGCTGCGCCGGGCGGGACTGCGGCCGTCGCCGCGGACAGCCAAGCTGGAGCGCGCGCTGGCTCACCAGCTGACCGAGCGGGAGCAGCGGGCGCCGGCCGACGGGCGCGCCGACCTGGCCCCGGCCGGATCCGCGGGCGCGGTCGTGCTGGGTTATCTGCGGCAGCAGGCGGCCCGGCTGAAGGCGCTCGATCCGATGGTCCGGGCCGCTGAGCCCGACTCGGTGCACCAGATGCGGGTGACCGCTCGCCGGCTGCGCAGCACGCTGCAGTCGTTCGGCCGGGTCATCCCCAGGTCGCAGACCACCGAGCTGGTGGCCGGGCTGAAGTGGCTTGGCGTTGTGCTCGGCGAGGCCCGGGACGCGGAGGTACTCGCCGGCCGGCTGGGCCGCAATCTCCGGGAGACCCCGCCGGAGCTGGTACTGGGGCCGGTCATGGCCCGGGTCCAGGGGCACTTCGCCCCGGTGCAGGCGGCCGCGCGGGACGCAGCGCTGGCCGCGCTGGACTCGGAGCGGTATTTCGCGCTGCTCGACGGGCTGGACGAACTGGCCGCCGCTCCCCCACTGTCGGCTGCGGGCGCCCGGCCCGCCCGCAGCGTCCTGCCCGCCGACGTCCAGCATGCCTACCGGCGGACCGCCAGGCGGATCCGGCGGGCGCAGCGCGCCCGGCCCGGCCACGGCCGGGACGCCGCCTACCACGAGGCGCGCAAGGCGGCCAAACGAGCGCGTTATGCGGGTGAGACGGTCAGCCCCGCCATCGGCAAGCCAGCCAGGCGGTTCACTAAGCAGATGAAGCAGGTGCAGACGGTGCTCGGCGGCCACCAGGACGCCATCGTGGCCCGCGGCCTGGACCGCGAGCTGGGCATCAGCGCCCACCTGGCCGGTGAGAACGCGTTCAGCTACGGCCTGCTGTACGAACGCGAGACGGACCGGGCCGAGCGGCTGAAGCAGAAGGCCAACGATGTGTGGGCCGACCGAGCCCGGCCGCATTTCCACCGCTGGGCCAGCTGACTAGCTCCCGGCGGTAGTGGCGGGCAGGAAGTTCAGCGCCGGCGCCACCGGACCGCGAGCCAGCCGGCCACCAGAACCGCACCCGCGGCCGCGGCGAACGGTACCGGGTGCCGGCCGACGGTGCGGGCGACCCGCTGGGCGCCGCGCTGAACCGGCTCGGGCGTGGTTCCCCAGGCGGCTGCGCCAGCCTGGGCCGCGCGCCCGGTGACCTGGCTCACCGCGGCCCGGCTGCTGCCGAGCGCCGTCTTACCGCCGGAAGCACCGGCACCGAGCACCGTCTTGCCGTTGGCCGCGGCGGCCTGCCGCGCCTGCTCGGCCGGGCCAGTCAGCTGGCTGGCCCGGCCGGCCAGCTGCTGCTTCACGGCTTGTAGTTTCCCCTTGGCCTGGGTGGATACTTCGGCAGCCCGCTGCTGAGCCCGGGCTTTCACGTCCACCTTGGCCACCAGGGCCTCGACCGTGTCGCCGAGTTCCGCCCGGGTCCGGTTGATGTCCTCCACCAGCTCGTCCGGGTCGGCCGGGACGGCCTGGCCGGGTGCGTCCGCACCCCGGCCGGGGTTCCTGCTGTGCTCTGCCGCGCTCATCGGTGCGCCCTCTCCTTGATCTCCGCCACGTCAGCCTTGACGCTGGCCACGGTCTGCTCCGGCACCGGTGGCGCGGCCCGGCCCAGCTGGCTCTTGCCGACCAGCGCGGACAGGCCCGCCACGACCAGCAGCGCCGCCCCGACGACCAGGGCGGCGAGCCACGCCGGGATCACCAGGGCGAGCGCGATAATCGCCGCGGCCAGCAAGCAGCCGATCGCGTACAGCGCGCACAGGCCGCTGCCCCCGAACATCCCGGCGCCGCGGGCGAACCGGGTGGCCTTGCGGGTCACCTCGTACTCGGCGAGCTTGAGCTCGTCGCGGATCAGCCGGGACACCTGTTCGGTCAGGTCCTTGACCAGCTCTCCCGCTGACTCGCCGGAGCCAGGTGCGCCAGCCGTCTGCGCTGCGGGTGTATCTGCCATCACGTCCGCCCTCCTCGATCAAGGCCGTGACTACCCGGCGGCGCGGATAGCTAACAAGACTCCGGCGGCTAACGTGGCCGGGCACCGGGCGGGCCGGGCCGGGAACTGGGCCAGGTCAGGAACTGGGCCAGGTCAGGAACTGCGCCGGGCCAGCCCGCCCGCCACCTTGTCCGCGATGAGCTCGAACGAGCGCATCCGGTCCTGGAGGTCGTACACCATCGTGGTCAGCATCAGCTCGTCGGCGTGGGTTCGCTCGAGCAGGCCGGTCAGCTGCTGGCGGACGGTTTCCGGCGAGCCCACCGCCTGGGCGGTGAAACGGTCCCGGGCGAACTCCCGCTCGCGCTCCGTGTAGGGGTACGCCGCCGCTTCCTCGGGGCTGGCCAGCGGCTGCGGCATACCGGCCCGCAGCCGGAGGAAGGACAGCGCCGCCGGGCCGGACAGCCACTGCGCCCGCTCATCGGTGTCCGCGCAGATCGCGCTGACCGCGACCATCGCGTAGGGGCGCTGCAGCCAGGCCGAGGGCCGGAAGTGCTGCCGGTACAAGGCCAGCGCGGGCACCGTGTTGGCCGCGCTGAAGTGATGCGCGAACGAGAACGGCAGGCCGAGCAGGCCGGCCAGCTGGGCGCTGAACCCGCTGGAGCCGAGCAGCCAGATCGCCGGCATGTCGCCCCGGCCCGGGGTCGCGGTGATGGACGGCGGCAAACCCGGCTGCCCGGCGAACAGCCCGCCCCCGGTGAACACCTCCCCACTGAACAGACCGATCAGGTCGGCCAGTTCCTGCGGGAAGTCTTCGGCGGACAGGCCCTCCATGGTGCGCCGCAGGGCCAGCGCGGTGAGCTGGTCGGTGCCCGGCGCCCGGCCGATGCCCAGGTCGATCCGGCCGGGGTGCAGCGCCTCCAGCGTGCCGAACTGTTCCGCGACCACCAGCGGCGCGTGGTTGGGCAGCATCACCCCGCCGGAACCCACGCGGATGCTGGACGTGGCCGCGGCCAGGTGCGCGATCAGCACGGCGGGCGCGGAACTGGCGATGGCCGGCATGTTGTGGTGCTCGGCCACCCAGAACCGGTGGTAGCCGAGTTCCTCGGTGCGCTGGGCCAGCTCGGTGGTGTTCCGCAGCGCCTGGCTGGCGGTGGTACCCGCGGCTACCGGGGACAGGTCAAGGACGGACAGCGGTACATCGATCACATAGCCGGCAACCCGCCCGCCGCCCGGTTTCTTCCGCGGCGGCTTCGATTGGCCCCGCGGGCTACAGCGGCGCCTTCCTGGCCAGCCAGTCCGCCTGCAGGATCTGCACCCCGGCCGTGATGGCGCCGATCCGGGTGACCTGGCGCGGCGCCGACACCGACCAGATGCCCAGGGCCCGGGCGGACTGCATGAGCAGCTGGGTGCCGGCCGGGTTCCACGCCAGCGGCTGCCAGCCCAGCGGCAGGAGCTGCCGGCGGCCGTCCGGGAACAGCAGCTCGGCGGCGTGCGCCGGGTAGGCCAGGGCCACGGCAGGCGCCTGCTGGCCCCAGGCTACCAGGGACGGGATGGCGTTGACCCCGGTCAGCAGCTGCCGCTCGGCACCGCCCCGGTAGATGATGACGCTCGGCTTGCGCTGCCCCGGCCGCCCGTCCCAGCCTTCGACGGCGACCTGCCCGTGCGGCCCGAACACGGGGCCAGCCAGCGGGTGGCGCTGCCGCAGCAGGACGCTGCCACGTCCAGAGAAGGAGCGCCGCGTCCAGATCTCGAAGTAGCTTCCGGTGCGGCGGCCCGAGTTGGCGGGCGGCGTCACGTAGCCGATCGTGCCGTCGTTGCGGATATCCGGGGAGCTGCCGCGCAGCAGGGCTAGCCGGCCGCTGGTCTTGCGCAGCAGCATGGGTCCCCGCGGGGTCAGCCGGGCCAGGTGATCGCCGCTGGAGGTGCCGTCGGCCAGGATGATCCCCGCCGTGGACGCGTCGAACGCGTCGATCCCGGAGCCACGCCGGTTATGGGTGAGCTGCCGCTCCCGGCCACCCTCGGTTACCTGCCACAGATTGAGGCTGGCCAGCCCCCGGCCCGCCAGCAGATAAAAGACTCCGGCGGGCAGATTACGCCGGGTGCCGGCCGGCAGTGGCTGAGTCGCGGCCACCGCGGCCTGCGACGGCGCGGGGGACGCCGACGGGCTCGGTGAGCTCGCCCGGGTCTGTGGGCTGGACGTATCCGCGGTACCGGACGACGACGTGCTGGCCGGCGCGGGCGGCTGGACGCTTACCGAGGCAACGCCACTGGAGCAACCCGCAGCCGCCGCGGCCAGCAAACAGCCGCCCAGCAGGGCGCTACTCCGTCTACCCACTACAGACCCGCGATCGATACAGAGGTGGACATTCCGGCGACGCAGGCACAGCACATCGCGCTTTGCCGAGGCGGAAACGGCGGGGCTGATAACCGGCCCAGCCGCTCCAGGGTCATTAATTTCCTTTCCGAACATTTCCTTCAGGACGGGCGGAACGGGCAAGCAGGCAGGTGGCCGGGCAATTCATTCTGGACGGCCTGCCGGCCTTTTGCCGGGCCACTGACTCCGGCCCGTTGTGGCTGATGGAGTGGACGCGGACGACAACCAGGACGACAACCAGACTGTACCCGCGCTTGACCCTAAGGTTACCCCGGCGATGCCAGCGGTACCCGCTAGTCGCCGGCCGCACTATTACGGCCGGCGTGGTCACTGGCCGTGGCGGCGGTACAGCCCACTAGGACGCGGCGGCGCTGCCCGGTGTCGCGGTCTGCAGCGGGTAGGACGCCGTGGACGGCGGCACCGTGGACAGGCTGACGAACCGGCTGCCGCCCGGCCCGGCCTGCACCGCCTCGCCCAGCGCGCTGCCCCTGACCAGCTTCTTGAAGGACAGGAACCACACGGTCCAGCCGTTGTCCCAGGTACCGGCCAGCGGGCTGCCCGTGATCATGACCGGATCACCCGGGTTCTCCATCTGGTAGTAGGTCTGCGCGTCGGCCGGCGCCATGTTCACGCAGCCGTGACTCACGTTGGTGAAACCCTGCTCGCCCACCGACCAGTACGCGTCGTGCAGGTAGTCACCGCTCCAGGTGAACCGGACCGACCAGGGCACCTCCAGGCTGTAGCCGGGGCCGGTCATCAGCACCGGGTTGGCCTTGTCGATGGTGACGTAGGTGCCGTTCGGGGTGTCGTCGCCGGGCCGGCCGGTGCTGATCGGCCAGGTGTAGAGCAGGTGCCCGTTCCGGTACACGTGCATGTGGTGGGTGGCGGTGCTGGCCGTGACGATCAGCGAGCCGCCGATGCGGAACGTCTGGGTCAGGTCCGCGGTGCCGTACCTGCCCCGGGCCCCGGCCACCCCGTCCAGGTGCCCGTCGAGGCTCACCGTGGTATGCGCGGGCCAGTAGCTGCGCGGGCGGAAGTACAGCGTCTTGTCGCTGTCCCAGTACCAGGCGCCGTACACCGGCTTCGAAGTGGTCAACTGGAGCGCGCGCTCCACGGCGGCCCGCCGGGTGATGGGCTGGCTGAAGTACAGAATGATCGGCATGCCGACGCCGAACGTCTGCCGGTACCCCTGGTAGATCTGCGTGGTGAACGTGTCGGCGGGGGTGATCGTGCGGAACGTGCTCGTCGCGCTGACCGCCTGGCCGCCCGCCGCGGCCGAGGTGGCGGTCACCGTGTAGCGCTGCGAGGTGTGCAGCGCCCAGGTGCTGTGCCACGTGGCCTGCTTGCCCCCGGGGGCGGTGCTCAGCCGGCCGCTGACCGGCAGGTGGCGGTGGCCCGCGGTCACCTGGACGCTCCGGATCGGGCCACTGGCCGAGGTGACCGTGATGGCCGCCGAGGTGCTCACGTGCTGGCTGCCGTTGGCCGGTGTGATGGCTGGCCTGGCGGCCGCCGAGCTGGGCCCAGCCGAGCCGTGGCCAGCATCGGCCTGCTGGCCACCGCCCCCGGTGCACGCCGTGAGCAGCAGCCCAGCCACTGCCCCGAGCGCCGCTAGCCAGCGGCCTCGGCGCTGGACCAATTCCCCGATTCCCCGCACGATGGCCTCACGTAACGTGTTGCCGCGGATTCCGCGCTCGCCTGCGCAAGCTGCGGCTCCGCTGTCCTGGATATCCCCGTGCCCCCGGCCGCGTTCACGACCCGGTGCAGAGCGGTTCCCCGTACCGCACACCAGAGCCCTGACCAGGCCAAATGCCTGCTCACTCTAGCGGAAGCCAGTCTCTCGCTGGCCGTTCTTTACGGCGGAGTTGTGCCCCTGTGGCCAGCCGGTGAAACGACGCCGGGCGCCGGGCCGGTACGGTGAGCCGGTGACCCGGTGGGCCGAGATCCGCGCCGGCGCCGTCTGCTATGAGGACGACGCCGCGCTGGTGCTGAACAAGCCGGCCGGGCTCGCGGTGATGGGCGAACGGCACGAGACGGACCTGGTCCGGCTGGCCGCCGAGGCGGGCGAGACGCTGTACCCGGCGCACCGGATCGACAAAGTGACCTCGGGCGCCGTGCTGCTGGCCAAGGACCTGCGGCTGCATGGTGACCTCACCCGGCAGTTCAGCAAGCGCACGGTGGACAAGATGTACCTGGCCATCACCCGGTCGGCCGGGCTGCCCGGCCGGGGCACCATCGAACTGCCGCTCAGCGTGGGACGCAAGAACCGGGTGCGGATCGCGGCCAGCCGGGACGCGATCAGCTACGACCCGGCGCGGGCCTACTGGTCGGTCCCGCCCGGGGCGGAGTTCCAGGAGGTCCGCAGCTACCCGTCGGTCACCACGTTCCTCCGGGTGGGCGGCGACGAGCAGCACACGGTGCTTGCGGTGCACCCGGTCACCGGGCGGCGGCACCAGATCCGGGTGCATCTGGCCTGGACCGGCCACCCCATCGACGGCGACCCGCTGTTCAGCAAGGCCACGGCGGGCGGTCCGGGGCGGACGCTGCTGCACTCCTGGCGGCTCGGCTTCACCGCCGCCTGGGCGGGCGGCGCGCGCATCCAGGCCGAAGCGCCGCCGGGCGCCGACTTCTGGGCGCCGCTGGGCGGCGCGCCGCCGGACCTGCCGGACTGGGACACGGCCGCGGCCGCCCTGGCGGCCAGGCCGGCCGGCAAGGCCGCGCTGCGCTAGCCCCAGCGCTGGCCGCCGGCCCACCGGCAGCCGCTGGGCTCAGCGGCCGAGCACCACGCCACCGTTCGGGGACAGCACCTGGCCGGTCATCCAGCCGCCGTCCGGGCCCAGCAGCCAGGCGATCAGCGAGGCCACCTCGGCGGGCGCCCCTTCGCGGCCGACCAGGGTCTGCGCGCCGCGCTCGCGCCGCGACCCCGGGGTCAGCCGCCCGGCCCAGAACCCGGTGTCCGGCACGAAGCCGGGCGCGACCACGTTGGCCGTGCCGCCGGACGGCCCGAGTTCCCGGGCCAGGTCGTAGGCCCAGGCGTGCAGCGCGGCCTTCATCGCGCCGTACGGGCCACCGCCGCCGCCGCGCAGCGCGGCCACCGAGGACACCAGCACGATCCGGCCGCCATCGCGCTCCAGGTCCGCCCGCAGCGCCTCGACCAGCAGCACCGCGGTCAGCACGTTGGACTCGAACGAGGCCTGCCAGTCGCGGCGGACCTGCTGCAGCGGGCTGGCCGCGGGCTGGTCCGGGGTCAGCCCGCCGGCGGCGGCCACCACCCCGGCGCAGGCCTGCCCGGCCGCCGCCAGGTCCGCGGCCACGGCCGCCGCGCCCGCTTCGGTACCCACGTCGGCGGCCACCGGGCGGACCGCCTTGCCTAGCTCCTCCGCCAGTCGCTGCAGCGGCTCCGGCCGCCGTCCCACCGCCATCACCTGGCCACCGTCCGCCACCAGCCGCTGGGTCACCGCCCGGCCGATGCCGGAGCCAGCCCCGCTCACCACGATCATCCGCTCAGCGCTCATCCACTCACCCTAGGCGGACCGTCATCCCGTCGTAGGCCGCGGGCAAGGCGGCGTCGGCCAGCCGGGCCAGCATCGCGCCGGACATGTGGGTGAGCACGATCCGGCCCGCGCGCAGCTCGCCCACGTGCCCGCGCAGCGTCTGGTAGTCGAGGTGGTAGCGGACCGGCCGGTCGAAGGTGTAGGCCTCCACCGCGAACAGGTCGGTGTCCCGGGCCGCCTCGGCCAGCGCCGGGGTCCACTGCGTGTCACCGGAGTAGCCGAAGCTCGCCCCGCCCAGCTCGACCCGCAGCGCCAGCGGCGGGGCGCCGGAGGCGTGCTCAACCTGCCAGCCGCGCACGGTTGCCCCGGCCAGGGTCGGCCGGCGTCCCGTCAGTGGCCAGTTCGGTCACCTCGACCGGGAAGCGCCGCCGGACCTGGCTGGATCCGGGGAACAGGACCTCCATGGCCGCACTCAGCCGGGACGCGATCCCCGGCGGCCCGGCCACCAGCAGCGGCGCCGTGCGCCGGGCGAACTGGCCGTCCATGATCAGGAACGGAAGCCCGCCGAAGTGGTCGCCGTGCAGGTGGCTGACCGCGACGCCGGCCACCTCGCCCGGGTCCAGCCCCTGGGCCCGCAGCGCGGCCAGGCTGGTCGCGCCGCAGTTGACCAGCAGCACCTGGCCGCCCGCGGAAAGCCGGATACAGGTCTGCGCCCGCCCGCCGCTGCCGAACGCGTCGCCGCTGCCCACGAACCGCACGTCCATGCCGCCATCCTGCCCGCAGCAGCGTCCGCACCAGCGTAGGTTCCGGGGGCCATCCTGGCATCGGCGCTCGGGTTGACCGGTTTGCTAGTTGAGCGGTACATTACTCAGGTAATGAACCGATGAAGAAGCCGAGAGGTTGGAAACGGTGCGGGAAATGGCTGGTCTTGACGAGGGGACCCCGCTGTTCGCCCAGGTGGCGGAGCGGCTGGCGGCCGGCATCGCGGACGGCGGCCTGGCCGAGGGCGAGCGCGTGCCGTCAACAAATGAACTGGCGGCCTTCTACCGGATCAACCCGGCGACCGCGGCGAAGGGGATCAACATCCTCGCCGACGAGGGCCTGCTGGACAAGCGCCGCGGCATCGGGATGTTCGTGGCGGCCGGGTCGCGTGCGACGCTGCTGGCGCGCAGGCGGGCCGAGTTCACCGAGCGGTACGTGGAGCCGCTGCTGACCGAGGCGACCCGGCTCGGGATCGACTCCGATGAGCTGATCGCGCTTTTCAAGGAACGCAGTAACGAGCGGGGAGGCGTCGCCGTATGACACCGGCGATCTCGGTAACCGGGCTGACCCGGAGGTACCCCGACCAGGTTGCCCTCGATGACGTGCACCTGACGATCGGCACCGAGACGATTACCGGGCTGCTCGGCCGCAATGGCGCGGGAAAGACGACCTTACTGCGCATCCTGGCGGGCCAGGAGTTCCCGTCATCCGGCTCGGTGCGGGTCCTCGGCTCGTCGCCGGCCGAGAACGGGAACGTGCTGCGCCGCCTGGTGCTCGTCCGCGAGGACCAGGCGTACCCGGACTTCAAGGTGCGCCACGCGCTCCGCGCCGCGTCCTTCTGCTATCCGAACTGGGACACGAGCCGGGCGTCCTCGCTGCTGGAGGACTTTCGCCTGCGACCCGGCAAGGCGATCAAGAGTCTGTCGCGCGGGCAGCGGTCGGCCCTCGGGATCACGATCGGGCTCGCCGCCCGCGCCGAGGTGACGCTGTTCGACGAGCCGTACGCCGGGCTGGACGCCGTCGCCCGGCAGATCTTCTACGACCGGCTGCTGGCGGAGTACGCGGACTTCCCCCGTACGGTGCTGCTGTCCACGCACCTGATCGACGAGGCCGCCGGCCTGTTCGAGAACGTGGTCGTGATCGACCGCGGCCGGGTCGTGCTGGACACGGCGGCCGACGGACTGCGGGGCATGGCCACCACGGTGAGCGGCCCGGTCCTCGCGGTGGACTCCTTCACTGCGGGGCGCCCGGTCTGGGAACGGCGCGGACTCGGCTCCCAGGCGTCGGTCGTCATGGTGGGGCAGGTGTCTGGTGAAGACCGCGAGCGGGCCCGGTCGCTGGGCCTGGACCTGACCCCGCTGTCCCTGCAGCAGCTCGTGGTCCACGCGTCCGGCGGGCCGGCCGTCGCCGGCTCCCTGACCGGAAGGACCAGCGCATGAACACCATGACCAAGGTGGCCCGCTACCAGCTGGTGCAGCGGCCGGTGCTATTCGTCACGGCCCCGTTGGCGACCCTGGCGCTTGCCTTTGCCCTGGACGTGGCACGGGGGGGCGACATCTGGCGCAACGGAGGACTGCTGGGCATTTCCGTCCTCTTCTTCGTGACGGGCGCGCAGCGCATCGGCGGGTGGCTGCCGTTCGGTCTCGCGCTCGGCGCGACCCGGCGCTCCTTCTACGCTGGTACCGCGCTGCTCGGGGTGTCGATGTCCCTCGTATCCGGCCTGGTGATAGCCGGGCTGCAGGCCATCGAACGGGCGACCGGCGGCTGGGGACTGTCCGTCACCTTCTTCCGGGTGCCGTATCTCCTGAACGGGCCCTGGTACGCCACCTGGCTGACCTCGTTCGTGGGACTGTCCGCGCTGTTCGTGTACGGCATGTGGTACGGGATCGTGAATCGCCGGTGGGGCATGCTGGGCCTGATCGCGTTCATCGCCCTCCAGGTGCTGGTCGCGCTCGCCGTCGCGTTCGCGTGCTCCCGGGCCGGCGTCGGCCCGCTGCGGCTGCGGCCGGCAGGCGCGTACCCTGCCACCCTGAGCGCCCTCGAACTGACCGGCGTCATCGCCGCACTGACGGTGGTGGTCCTGGCCGGCGGCCACGCCACGATCCGCCGCGTGACGGTGTGATGGAGCGCAGCCGGGATCTCGCGGCGGCCGTCGCCCGCCGCGGCTGATTCAGGCGTCGAACAGCCGCAGCCGGTGCGCGGTGGCGGCGGCCTCGCCGCGGCTGCTCACGCCGAGCTTGCCCAGGATGTTCGACACGTGCACGCTGGCCGTCTTGGCCGAGATGAACAGCTCGCTGGCGATGTCCCGGTTGCTCTGCCCGGCGGCGACCAGCCGGAGCACCTCGAACTCACGCGCGGTGAGCCCGAGCCGGCCCGGCTCGCGGCCCGGGCCGGCCTCGTCGCCCGGGCCCCCCGCGCCATCCGCCGGGCTGTCGCCGAGCGGGATCCTGGCCCGCCGGGCGAGCAGCGTGATGCTGTCCCGCAGCGGCTCGGCGCCCAGCTCCCGGGCCAGCCCGACGGCCCGGCGCAGCCGGGCGGCGGCACCGTCGCGGTCGCCCGCGGTCAGCGCGGCCCCGGCCGCCTGCTGCAGCGCGCGGGCCAGCGGGTAGGGCTGGCCTACCGTCTCCCAGGCCTGCACCGCGGCGTCCCAGGCCGCCCGGATGTCCTCGGGCCGGCCGTCGCCGCGCAGCATCTCGGCCGCGAACGTCAGCCGGTGGGCTGGCTGGGCCAGCCCGTCCGCGGCCAGCTTGGCCGCCTCGGCGGGCAGCCGGCCGCGGAGCGCGCCGGCCCGTGTGGCCAGCGCCGGGTCGCGGTCCGCGGCGGCGCAGGCCCGGACCGCGGCGACCAGCAGCGGCCAGCCGTACCGGGCGCTGTGCGTGACCACCACCTGGTCCAGCGCGTCCTCGGCCACGGCCAGCGCCGCGGCGGGCCGGTCCTGGGCCGTCCGCACCTCGGTCTCCAGCCGGGCCAGCGCCAGCTGCAGCTCGTCCTTGTACCGGGTGCCGTGCAGCGTCGCCTGCACCGTGGCCACGCGCTCGGTGGCGACGGCCAGCTCACCGCGGGCCAGGGCCATGTCGCCGGACAGCCGCCACAGCGAGGACCCGGTCAGCGCGGGCGGCAACAGCTGCCAGGCCCGCTCGATGACCTCGCCCGCCTCGTCCCACCGGCCCAGCGATACCAGCGGCTCGGCCAGATTGACGGCCAGGATCACACCGGAGGTCCGGGCCAGCCCGTACTCGGCGGCGGTCCGGATGCCGTCCCGGGCCACCGCGGCGGCCTGCTCGTGCTGGCCCAGGCCCTCCAGCAGGTCCGACTCGGTGATGACGGCGCGGAGCAGCGGCTGGTAGGCCCGGGCCTGCGCGGCGACCGCGCGGGCCTCGGCCAGCATGTCCCGGATCGGCTGCACATCCCCGCTGAGCGGCTGCGCGCAGGCCAGCGTGACCAGCGCGGCCGCTTCGGTGGCCGGGTCACCGGCCTGCCGGGCCACCGCCACCGCTTCCTCGGCGCTGGCCAGGAACTCGCCGTCATCCCAGTGAATCCGGTGATGGATGTCGTGCGCCAGGGCTTCCAGCACCCGGGCCCGCGCCGGGGTGGGCGGGTCGGCGGGCACCAGCCGGGCCGCCTCGCGTAGGTCCTCGGTGTGGCCGGGGCGACCGACCAGGTAGCACAGGTGGCCGCGGGCCTGCAGCAGCAGTGCGGCCCGGACCGGCTCGGCGTCCGCGTCGATCTCCCGCAACGCCGCTTTGGCCAGGGCGATCCCGCGGTCGAACTCGCCGGCCAGCTCGGCCACCCGGGTGGCGGCTTCGAGCACGGCCAGCCGACTGCCGCCGATGCGCTGCCCGGCCCCGGGGACCTGGTCCCACAGTTCCAGCACCCGGGACAGCATGGCGAGCTGCTCGGCGTGGGCCAGCGCGTGGCCGAATTCCGCGGCGGCGGCCCAGGCGCTGGCCAGCGCGCGCGCCGTGTCGTGCGCCGCGTACCAGTGGTAGGCCTGCTCGACCGCGGCCCGGCCGGGCGGCACGAGCGCCGGGTCGGCGTTGATCGCCTCGGCGAAACGGCTGTGCAGCTGGCTGCTCTCGCCGGGGAGCAGTTCCTCACTCATCGCCTCGCGGATCAGCGCGTGGCGGAACATGAACCCGTCCTCGTCGATGAGGAGCACGTTGGCCGCCACGGCCGGCCGCAGCGCCCCGGCCAGCCCGGCCAGGTCCAGCCCGGTGACCGCGGCCAGGAGCGCGTGGCCGGTCCGCTCGCCAGCCGCGCTGGCCACCCGGACCACGTCCTGGGTCTCCTCCGGCAGCCGCCGCACGCTGGCCACCAGCAGGTCACGCAGCGACTCGGGCAGCCCGGAGCCCAGCTCACCCTCCCCGAGCAACGCCTCCACGAACAGCGGGTTGCCCTCGGTGCGCCGGTACACCGCGTCCAGCAGATCAGCGGCGGGCTCGTGACCGAGCAGCCGGGCGATCAGCTCGCCGGTGTCCCGGCGGGACAGCCGGCCGAGGTCCATCCGGCGGACCCAGCCGACCCGGTCGAGCTCGGCCAGCAGGGGGCGCAGCGGGTGGGTACGGTGCAGCTCGTCGGACCGGTAGGTGATCACGATCAGCAGCCCGTCCAGCGCCTGCTGGTTGCGGATCAGGAAGGCCAGCAGGTCCCGGGTGGACCGGTCGGCCCAGTGCGCGTCCTCGATGACCAGCAGCACCGGGCTGGTCTCGGCCAGCTGTTCGAGCAGGATGAGGACCTGCTCGAACAGCCGGGCCCGGGCCTCCCCGGCGTCCTCGGCCGCGGCCGGCTCGCCGAACTCGGGCAGCAGCCGGGCCAGCTCCCTGGTCGCGCCGCTGGGCAGCAGGTCCGCGATCCGGGCGGTGCCCAGATCCCGGACCAGCTCGCGGAGCACCGTGGTGAACGGGGCGAACGGCAGGCCGTCCGCACCCAGCTCCAGGCAGCCGCCGACCAGCACCCGGGCACCGCCGTCGCGGGACCGCGCGGCGAACTCAGCCAGCAGCCGGGACTTGCCGACGCCTGCTTCCCCGCCGACCAGGACCGTGGCCGGCTGGCCGCGGCCCGCCTCGGCCAGCACGGCGCGGAGCTCGGACAGCTGGCCGGACCGGCCGACCAGAACGGGACTCGACACGCTCATCACGTCAAGCATGCCAGCTCTCCAGGGCGGGCCGGTGGCGGCCGGCCGGGCCGGCCCCTCGGCCCGGCCGGCCAGCCGGTTACTCGTCCCTGACGGGCGAGCCGAACCGGATCAGGTTCCCGTCCGGGTCGGTGTGCGACCCCTCGTGGAGCCGGTACGGGGTCGGGCCGGGCGGCCGGGTCTCGCCGCCGATGCCCGGCCGGCTCCACTCCGCGTAGAGCGCGTCGGCGTCCCGCACGTACAGGTACGCCGCGGCCGTGTGCTGATGGCCGGCCTCGTGGCCGGGGTGCGCGGCCAGGTGCAGCCCGACGCCGTCGCGGTTGGCGAACCCGTACTCGCCGCCGTCGTCGTAAGCCAGGGTGCCGAAGCCGAGCGCCGCGTAGTGGGCCAGCGCGGCGGTCAGGTCGCGCACCGGGAAGATAGGACTGACCTGGCGGAACTGGCGGAACTGGCGGACCGGCCGGCGCAGGCCAGCGCCGCTCTCCAGCCCGGTGATCTTGATGTCGGCCAGCGTCGCCAGCCGCCGCGGCCGCCCGGCCCGGATAACGCCCCGCCGCGGCGCCGCTTGGTTCGGCTGGTGGCACGATAGGCCGGACGGGCCGCGCACCGGCGCGGCCGCCGGGATGGGGGCCCGATGACGGCGACGCCGAGCTGGGACGACTCGTACGCGGCCGGGGAGACCCCAGCGCCGTGGGACATCGGCCGGCCGCAGCCAGAGTTCGTCCGGCTGGCCGCGGCGGGGCTGCTCTCCGGGCGGCTGCTGGACGCGGGCTGCGGGACCGGCGAGCAGACGCTGCTGGCCGCGCAGCACGGCGCGGACGCGCTGGGCGTGGACATCTCGCCGCGGGCCATCGAGCGGGCCCGCGGCAAGGCGGCCGAGCGTGGGGTGGCGGCCCGCTTCGAGGTCGCCGACGCGCTGCACCTTGCGGACCTGGGCCAGACGTTCGAAACCATCGTCGACTGCGGGGTGTTCCACACGTTCGACGACGCCGACCGCGCGCAGTACGTGACCAGCCTGGCCGGGGTGCTCCGGCCGGGCGGCCACTGCTACCTGATGTGCTTCAGCGACCGGCAGCCGGGCACGTTCGGCCCGCGCCGGGTTCGCCAGGACGAACTGCGGGCCGCGTTCGCCGACGGCTGGGTGGTGGCCAGCATCGCCGCCGCCACGTTCGAGGTCAATCGCGGCTTCGATACCCCGGCCGTGCAGGCCTGGCTGGCCACCCTCCGCCGGGCCTGACCCGGACCGCGGCGCCGGCGGTCACAGCCCGGCCGGGAAGGTGATCTTTTCCGGGGCGACCAGCGGCGAGCCGACCTCGAGCTGGATCTGGGCGTGCTTGGTGAGCGGGATGTCCGCCGGGTTGCCCAGGTACACCTGGCCGTTGTAGAGCGCGGTCACCTTCCCGCTGGCCGGCCCGACCTGGTGCGCGCTGAGCGGCTGGCCCCATTCGTTGAAGAACTCGCCCAGCGTGTAGGTGCGCTGCACCGGGGACTCGATGTGGATGATGCCGTCGGCCGCGTGCGTGTGCAGCCAGTAGAAGCAGGTGCCGCTGCTGATGAACGTGCCGTTCGCCGTGTTCTGGCCTTGCGCGCCCGGGATGCCGATGCCCGCGGGCACCTGGCGGGCCGAGCCGTTCACGAAGATGGTCAGGTGGGCGTGGATGTGGAACAGCGTCTGCTCGGAGGTGTCACAGCCGATCCCGTCCACCTGCTGGCCGGTGGCCTTGGTGGCCGTGCCGATCAGCGGCGCGGCCGCGGGGATCGGCACCCCCTCGGGCCCGGCCGGCCCGGGCGCGGACGCCGCCTGCACCGTGCCCAGCGTGCTCAGCCCGGCCAGCTTGAGCTTAGGTGTGCCGCCCGCGGTGGCGGCCGGGCTCCCGCCACCCCGCGTCACGGCCAGCGTGATGCCCACCGCGACGAGGATGACGACCACCGCCGCGCCGAGGCCGGCCAGCCAGTTGCGGCGCCGCCTGCGTTTCGCCTCCTGGGCCCGCATCTCGGCCACCCGGGCCCGCGCCGCGGCCGTCCGGGCCGCCTTGCCCCCGCTCCGCGCCTTGCCGGTGCCCTTACCCCCGGTGCCCCTGCCCCCGGTTCCCTGATTCCCGTTTGCCTTGGGCACCTGCTCGTCTCCTCGGTCCGCCGGCCGCCGCACCAGCCAGGGTATGCGGGTGGCTCAGCCGCCGCCGTTGCCGTTGCCACCGCCGCCACCGTGGTGACCGTCGCCGCCCTTTCCGTTCCCGCCGTCATGCCGGTGCTGCTTCCCGGCGGGCATGTGCGCCACCAGCACGGTGACCGCGCTGCCCACCGCGACCGGGCCGCTGGGCTGCACGGACAGCACCGTGCCGGGCGGCGTCCGGCCGGTGACCACGCCCGCGAGGTGCGGGCGCAGGCCGAGCCGGGCCAGCCGCTGCCGGACCACCCGGACCGGCAGCCCGACCAGCGCGGCCGCGTTGACGTCGACCGTGCGGACGGCCGGGGTGCTGGCCGCGGTGGCCGGGTGGCTGGCGGTGGTCTGCGGCTGGGCGGGCGGGGCGCCGCGGCTGAGCACGAGCCAGCCGGTCGCGGCCACCGCCGCGGCCACCGCCGCGGCCAGCGCCAGGCCCCACCGCGGCCAGCCCCGGCGTGGCCCGGCCGAACCGGGACCGCGCGGGCCCAGGTCCGGCGGCCAGGACGGCCCCACCTGGTCGTCGGCCAGCGGCAGCGCCGCGATGGTGGCGGTGGCGCCCGCGGCCGGCGGCCCGGTTCCGGCCGGGAACCGGGCCGTCCCGGCCGCGGCGGCCACGGTGGGGGCGGTGGCCGCGCCCGGGCCGACGGCGCCCGGGCCGACGGCGCCCGGGGCGACGGCGGGCGGGGCGAGGGCGGCCGGGTGGGCACGCACCGCGTCCCGCAGCCGGGCGGCCCGGGTGGCGACCTGGCTGGCGCTACCTGGCCGGGCCGCCGGGTCCTTGGCCGTCAGCTCCATGACCAGGGCGGCCACCTCGGCGGGCACGGCGGCGGGCAGCGGCGGCAGCGGGGCGTGCTGAGCGGCGGCCACCACTTCCATCGGGGTGCCCTGGAACGGCGGCTGCCCGGCCAGGCACTCGTAGCCCACCACGCCGAGCGAGTACAGGTCGCTGGCCGGGGTGGCGCTGGCCCCGGCGGCCCGTTCCGGGGCCAGGTAGGACGGCGTGCCGACCATCGTCCCGGTGTGCGTCAGCTGGGCCGAGCCGGCCGCGTGCGCGATGCCGAAATCGGTGATCTTCACCTGGCCGTCCGGCGCCACCAGCAGGTTGGCCGCTTGATGTCCCGGTGCACCAGGCCGGCCGCGTGCGCGGCGGCCAGCCCGGCCGCCACCTGGGCCAGCACGTCCATCGCGTCGGCCGGCGCCAGCGGCCCGCCGTCCAGCAGCCCGGCCAGCGATGGGCCGTCGACGAACTCCATGACCAGGAACGGCGGGCTGGGCGGATCGGCCTCGCCGTAGTCGTAGACCTGGGCGATGCCCGGGTGGGACAGCGCCCCGGCGTGCCGCGCCTCGGCCCGGAACCGGGCCATCGCCTCCGGCTGGCCGGCGTAGCCGTCGCGCAGCCGCTTGACCGCGACGGGCCGGCTCAGCACCAGGTCAGTGGCCCGCCACACCTCACCGACGGCACCGGCCGCGATCCAGCCGTCCAGCTGGTAGCGGCCGGCCAGCAGGATCCCGGGAGTCAACATAGCGGGCACAGGCTACCCCCGTGCTACGCCGGTAATCGGGCCAACTACGCAGAACGCCGGCCCGGGTGGTGCTGGTACGGGCCACGGCCCGCGGCGTCCACCGGCGGCGCGGTGACCTCACCGCGCAGCCAGCGCACCGCGGCCTGCAGGCCCTCGCCGTACTGCGGCGGCGGGTAGCGGTCCGGGTCCACCCGCAGCCCGCCCGGGCGGCCCTGCAGCACCGAGTCGTCCGCGGCGGCCGCCTCGCAGGTCAGCTCGTACCGG
Source organism: uncultured Actinomycetes bacterium (assembly GCA_963717125.1). GTDB lineage: Bacteria > Actinomycetota > Actinomycetes > Streptosporangiales > Streptosporangiaceae > RYN-230. Next base: position 128,499 of record CAVQVG010000004.1, on the reverse strand, counting down.
CTGGGCGGCCCCGGGACCGGGCGGCCCAGCGGCGAAGCCGCACTCTCCCCCAGCACCCAGCCGAGCAGGTCGGCGACCCCGCGCAACCAGGCGGCGTTCATCCAGTCCTGGCCCCAGCGCCAGGGGTGCCGGGCGGCCGCGGCGGGCAGCGGCGCGGGCAGGTCGAAGGTCTTGAGGCCGAGCTGGGCATCCTCGTGGACCTGGCGGATGTCCGCGTCGGTCCGCGCGTAATCGCCGCGGGCGCCGATGAGCCGGCCGCGGCCGTCGTCGTCCACCGGGATCTCGTCGCTGCCGCCGGCCAGCCAGCTGAGCACGGCGCGGGTCTCCCGCAACTGGTCGCGGAAATCGGCGGGCACCCCGGGCGGGGCGGTGGAGCCTTCCGGCTCAGCGGCCGCTTCGGCCAGGATCTCGGCCCGGGACGGCGGGCAGCCTGGGGCCAGGGACAGCGTGATCGGTGACGGCCGGCTGCCGGTCAGGGCCCAGGTCCAGGCCAGCGCGGCCCGGCCGGACAGGCCCACCTCGCGCAGGCTCTGCGCCAGCACCGCCTCGACATGCGCGCGGGGCCGGGTGATGGCGGGGCTGAGCTGCGCCGGGACATGCAGGACCACGACACAACGGTACGGGGGCGGCCGGTCCGCGTCAGCCGCCGGCCGCAAGCTGGCTCACCCCGGCGCCGGCCCGCCCGGCTCGCGGACCACGGCGCCCGGGTCCTTGTCCGGGCGCAGGCCCTTGTACGAGGCGGCGCGCATCCGGCCGGCCGAGGTCCAGCCGGCGAACTCCACGTCGGCGACCAGCCGGGGCTGCACCCAGGTCACGTGCCTGGCGTGCTCGGCCGGGATCGCGGTGCCGAACGGCGGGCTGTCCCGGCGCAGCGGGCCCAGCAGCCGGCCCAGCTGGTGCAGCGTGGCGGCGGTGAACCCGGTGCCCACGTGCCCGGCGTACTCCAGGCCGCCGGCCCCGTACACCCCGATGAGCAGCGAGCCGATCTGGCCGCTGCGCGCCCCCTCGCCCGGCTTCCAGCCGCCGATGACCACCTCCTGGCGGTAGGTGTTCTTCACCTTCCGCCACGCCGCGGACCGGGTCCCCGGCTCGTAGCGGGAGTCCAGCCGCTTGGCCACCACGCCCTCCAGGCCGTGCTCCCCGGACGCGGCCAGCACGTCAGCCCCGCGGTAGCCGGTGAAGGCCGGCGGGACCTGCCAGTACGGGCCGGGCAACCCCAACCCCTCCAATGCCGAACGCCGGCTGGCATACCCGGCCGGCAGCATCGTGACGCCATCCCGGTAGAGCAGGTCGAAGGCCAGGTACGTGACGGGCACGGCGGTGGCCAGCCGGGCCGCCCGGGCCGGTGCGGTGACGTGCATCCGCTGCTGGAGCAGCTCGAAGCTGGGCCGGCCAGCCGGGTCGAAGGCGACGATCTCGCCGTCCAGCACGGCCCGCGACCAGGGCAGCGACGCGGAAATCTCGTGCAGTTCCGGGTAGGCGCGGGTCATGTCCCGGCCCAGCCGGGACACGAGCCGGACCTGGCCGTCCTCGACGTAGGCCAGCGCCCGGATGCCGTCCCATTTCAGCTCGTAGGCCCAGCCCGCCTCGTCATCCCCGGGCAGCTGCCCCGCGGTGGCCAGCATCGGCCGCAGCCCGCTGGGCAGCCCCCCGGTCGTGTCGCTCACGCTGGAGGCATACCCCCGGGCCTGCTCACGTGATCATGGCTGGCGGCCGCGCCGCATTCGGTGGCGCGGCGCAGCAGCACGGCGCGCTCCCTGGTGTTGCGGGTGAGCGCGGCGGCCCGCTCGAACTCGGCCCGCGCCTCGTCGCGCCAGGCCCAGCTTGGCCAGCAGGTCGCCGCGCACGGTGGGCAGCAGGTGGTAGCGGCGCAGCTCCGGCCCGGCGGCCAGCCGGTCGGCCAGTTCCAGGCCGCGGGCAGGCCCGTAGGCCATGCCCACCGCGACCGCGCGGTTGAGTTCCGCCACCGGCGTGGGCGCGATCATGGCCAGCGTCTGGTACAGCGCCGCGATCCGGGGCCAGTCGGTGCCGGCGGCGGTCCGGGCCTGGGCGTGGCAGGCCGCGATGGCCGCCTGCACCACGTACGGCCCGGGTGGGCGGCCGAGCCGCTCGGCGCGCAGCAGCGCGGCGAAGCCGCGCCGGATGAGCAGCTGATCCCAGCGCGCCCGGTCCTGCTCGAGCAGCGGGACCGGCTCGCCGTCCGGTCCGGCCCGGGCCCGTAGCCGGGACGACTGGATCTCCATCAGCGCGACCAGGCCGTGCACGTCCGGCTCGTCTGGGCTGAGCTCGGCCAGCATCCGGCCGAGCCGCAGCGCCTCGTAGCAGAGCTCCGGCCGGGCCCAGTCCTCCCCCGCGGTCGCGGTGTACCCCTCGTTGAAGATCAGGTAGATGGCCTCCAGCACGGAGGCCAGCCGGGTGGCCCGCTCGCCGGCCGAGGGCACCTCGAACGGCACCCGCTTGCGGGCCAGCGTCCGCTTGGCCCGGACGATGCGCTGCGCGATGGTCGGCTCGGCGACCAGGAAGGCCCGGCCGATCTCGTCCGTGGTCAGCCCGCCGAGCAGGCGCAGGGTGAGCGCCACCCTGGCCTCCGTGGACAGCACCGGGTGGCAGGCCACGAACATCAGCCGGAGCAGGTCGTCCTGCACCTCGCCGGCGTCCAGCGCGGCGGCCAGGCCGGGCGGCCCGTCGAACACCGCCGCCTGCTGCAACGCGAGCAGCTCGCGGGTGAGCTGGCCGAGGTTGCGGCGGAGCCGCTCGCCGCGGCGCAGCCGGTCGATGGCGCGGTGCCGGGCGGTGCTCATCAGCCACGCCCCCGGGTTGGGCGGGATGCCCGATTCCGGCCACTGGCTGAGCGCCGCGACCAGCGCGTCCTGGGCCAGGTCCTCGGCCAGGCCGAGGTCACCGGTCAGCCGGGCCAGGCCGGCGATGATCCGGGCCGATTCGAGCCGCCACACCGCGTCCACCGCGCGGTGCGCCTCGGCAACGGTCATCAGCCGATCAGATCATCGCCAGCCCGGGCCCGGCAACCGCGGCGGGGGTGGGGTGGGCCTACTCCGGCCCGTAGACCTGCTGGATCGCGCCCTCGCCGTTGCGCGCGATCTGCCAGAACCGCTTGGCCAGCTCGATCGCCTCGTCCTTGGACCGTACGTTGACCAGGGCGAAGCTGATGATCGCCTCCTTGGCCTCGGCGAACGGCCCGTCGGTCACGGTGACGTTCCCGCCGGAGGCGGTGATCCGGCTGCCCACCGGGTCGAGCCCGCCGGTGGCCAGCAGCACGCCGGCCTGGCTCAGCTCGGCCACGAACGTGCCCACGTCGGTCATCATCTGCTCGTCCGGCGCGTCACCAGCCGTGGTCGTCATCAGGAACCGCATCTGGATGTCTCCTTATCTGGCCGCTTTTATCTGGCCGCTGGTCCGGACGCTGCTGTCCGGCCCCTCTGCTGATGCTTCGAACGGCCCGCCGCGGAATCGACACGGCGCGGATATTTTCTTCCCGGCTAGCCCCGGGAGAGCCGGGCCAGCGTAGCGACCAGCCGGGCCGCGACGCTGCGCACCGCGCGGGCCGGGGAGCGGCCGGGGAAGGCCGGGGCGGCCACGTCCCCGAGATAGCTGCCTACCCGGGCCACCAGCAGGTAGTCGCCCGGGTAGTAGGTGCCGTCCGGCAGCGGGCCGTTGACCTGGACGATCCTGATCAGCAGGGCCTGGTCGCCGAGCCCCGGCACGGCGGCCACGCCGGGTTTCATCCGGACCCGCGCGCCGGTGATCTCGTCCCGCTCGGCGAACGGGCCGCAGCGATGAAAGGCCAGCGACTCGATCAGGCCGAACTGCCGGGCCGCCCAGCCCGGGTAGTAGCCGGCCAGGCCGATGCTGCCCAGGGCGGTGCTGGCGCCGTGCCCGACGGTGACGCTGAGCTGCGCGTACGAGGCCTGATCACCGGCCAGCAGGAACTGCGCGTCCACGCCCTGCCAGCGGGCGCAGGACAGCCGGGGCAGCGCAGGCAGGTACGGCGGGCCGGTCAGCGCCGCGCCGCTGTCCGTCTCCTGCCCGGTGCCCGCGGTCAGCGACCAGCCGGCCGGCAGGCCGGCCCGGCCGGGCAGCCGCCTGCTCAGCTCGCTGCCGGTGGCGGGCGTGGCGCCCCGCGGCGAAGTGGACGCGGCGCGGCTGGCCGGGGCTGAGCTGGCCTGGGCTGGGCTGGACGGGCTGGCTGGGCCGGTGCCCGCCCCGCAGCCAGCCACGGCGGCCAGCAGCGCGGCGCCGAGCGCAGGGGTGAAAAACCGGGGCCGTCCTGGCACCTGCGGCTGGTCAGCCTCCGATCACGGGTGGGACAGCGGGGCCGCCCGCGCCCCAGAAGTCGTCGTCCTCGCCGAGCCACGCCAGCCGGGACCGGTCCCGCTGCTGGCCGCGGCCGGCGCTGCCGCCGCCCGGCAGCCAGCCCAGGCCGTCGGCACCGTCACCGCCACCGGCCAGGCCACCGGACGCCACGTCCGGGCCCCAGGTGGTTTCGTCTTCGCTGGTCCAGTACTCGTTGCCCCGGCTGGCCTCGGCCGGTCCGGCCGGGCCGGCCCCGGTCATCGGGAACGAGCCCGGCATCCGGAACCCGCCGGCCAGCCCGGCGTCGCCCTGCGCGGCCAGCGCTTCCGGCCCGACCTCGGCCGTCGCGGGGCCGGTCACCCCGTCCTCGGCCAGGCCGCCTGGGTTGCCGAACGCGCCGCGCGGCAGGCCGGCGCCGAGGTCGCCAGGCGGCGGCTCCTCGCTGAACGCGGCCGGCGCCGGGTCCCGCAGGCTGGGCCCGGGACCGGGGGTGAGCAGCGGTGGCGGCGTACCCGGCCCGGCCGGCCCCGCGGCACCTGGGGCCGGCCCGCTGGGCACCGGCCCGGGGCCGGCCGGGCTGGGGCCGCCCGGCGCGGTGGGGGTCACCCCGGCCAGCCGGGTGGTGCCGGGCGCCGACCCGGACGCTGGTAGGGGCGCACCGCCGGTCAGCCCGGCGCCGGTGCCGCCCGGCGGCGAGGGCAGGCGCACCGGGGCACCACCGGCCGGGGCGTGCGCGGGTCCGGTGCTGCCGCCCCCGGGGACACCGCCGCCCGCGCCGCCGCCACCGGCCGCCGCGCCGCCGGACCCGGCCGCGCCGCCCGGGGCGCCGGCCAGCGGCGGCGGCAGGTTCTTGTTCACCACCGCGGGCATTTGGTAGTACGCGGTCTCCAGGTGGCTGTTCAGCGCCGCCATCCGCTGCTGCGCGGCCTGGTTGGCGGCCTGCACGTCGGCCGGGTGGCTGCTGGCCGGCTGCGGCAGGCTGGCCCGGAACGTGGCCAGCACCGGGCCGTACCAGGCCAGCGCCTGCTGCGCCGCCCACGTGTTGGCCTGCATGTCGGCCGCGGTCTGGTAGAGCTGCTGCACCTGGCTGACCGCGGTGACCGCGGTCGAGCCGCCCCAGTTGGCGGCCAGCGTCTGGCCGTGCGCGGTCAGCCGGCTGGAGATCCCGGTCAGCGTCGTGGACAGCTGCCCGTAGGCCGCGCCGGCCGCGGAGATCGCCGCCGGGTCGGTGCCCGCGAGCAGGCCGCGCACCTGCTGCCAGGTGTAGCCGCCGCTGCCGCCCCCGGCGAAGCCCGCGTCCTCGGTGATCGGGTACGTGCCGGTCCAGGTCGGCCCGCCGTTGCCCGGCATGTTCTCGATGTGCTGGATCCGGTAGTAGGCGGCGCGCTGCTGCGGCGTCCAGTTCTGCCCGTAGCCCGGCTGCACCGGGGTGTCCTGCCCGCCGCTGCCGATGATGGTCGCGGACGGGTCGGTGGCCGCCCGGATCAGGCTGCTGATGTGCTGCTCGGCGGCGTCGTACCGGTCGGCCGAGGTGGCCAGCCGCCGGGCCATGTCCGAGTGCGCCTGGCGGAGCTGGCCGGTGAACTCGGTGACGCCGGTGTGCGCCCGGGTCATCGCCCCGGCCAGCTGCTGCGCCTCGGGCCAGGAGCCGGCCGCGCCGGCCGCCGGGCCGGCCTGGGCCCCGGCCGCGCCGAGCGCGGCCTGCAGCTCGTCGGCCATCTGGGCCAGGTCCGACGCCACCTGCCGGAGCACATCCCGGTGCACGATCAGGTCACGGCCGGAGACCGCCGGGGTGGCCCAGTTCTGCGGCTGCTGGTAGGACCGCGGCGCCGGCCCGCTGACGTGCGGCACCGCCGTCCCCGAATACGACCCGCCCATTACCGGCCGGTCAGCCGTTCCAGAGGGCGGCGTTAGCCACCTCGGTGGAGCTGTAGTTGACCTGCGCCTCGCCGACGACCGCGCCCAGGTTGTTCAGCACGGTCGCCATGTTGGCCATGGCCGCGTCCCACTTCGTCTTGGCCACGTAGTAGGCCTGCTGCGCGTCGCCGTCCCACTGGGCCAGGCCGGACCGCAGCTGCGCGTCGAGGGTGGAGATCGTCGACTGGAGCTGGGCATAGCTGCTGGCGAAATCGGATTCCCCGGTCTGCAGGGAGCCGAACACCGCCCTGGTGTACTCGCTCATTCCGGCATGCCTCCCGTTCAGCTGTTCAGCAGGCCGCGGACCCGGTTGGCCGCCGCGGTCTGGGTTTCCTCAGTGGCCTGGTAGCGCGCCCGGGTCGTGCCGAGCTTCTCCTGGATGCCCTGCAGCGCGCTGAGCACCTGGCTGAAATCGCTGTTGAACGACTGGAACGCCGCGGTGAACGCGGACGCCGCCTCGCCCTGCCAGCCACCCATCAGGTCAGCGTGCTGGCCCGCGAGCCGGGACTGCTGACCGCGGATCTGGCCGACCGCGTCTTCTACCTGAACGGCTGCCTGGGCCATGGCCGCCCGGTTGACAGCGGACTCTGTCGCCATTCGCCGCACCTCCCCGTCCTGAATCCGTTATTGCAGGCACCGGATATTCAAGGGCGACCATCGGAGCACTGTCAACCAAAACCACATAACTGCCAAACCAGCCATTTCGTCCCACGGGCGGCCGGGCCTGGCCCCGCGCTCACCTGCGGGCCCGGAGCGGCCGCGGCGGCGGAGCGCGGCCCGCGTGACCAAATATTTATGTCAGCCCGCGACCGGGCGCCGGGCCACGGCCGGGTCGAGCGCGGGCCCGGCCGGGATGAGATCGATGACGCTGGCCGGCACCATGGTGCGCTGCGCGGTCAGGCGGTAGCCGAGCAGGGCCGCCACCCCGGGCGAGGCCAGGCCGTACCGCTGCCCGTCGGTGATCAGGAAGTAGCTGGTCACCCGGGAACCGCCGGCCGCGGCCGGGCTGGCCGGCCCCGGCTCGACCCCGGCCAGCGCGGCTTTCCCGGATGGCAGGGTGAGCAGGGTGCGCCCGGCCGCCCCGGGGATCGGCAGCCCGCCCGCGGGCACGGTCCCGCCCACGGTCAGCTGGCCGCCCGCGGCGCGGGCCGAGGCCGGCCCGGCGTAGACCACGCAGAGCGGCGCGGCCGGCTGGTAGCCGACCAGCCGGGGCAGCTGCGGGGGCAGGCCATCGCCGGGCATGCTGCCCGGCGCGCGGTCATCGGCCACCGCCGCGGACGCCGCGGCGCGCGGCGGCACCTGGCCGCGGGCGGCGTCGAGCAGCGCGGCCTGGGTCTGGCTGACCGGCAGCAGGCCGGCCCGGAGCAGGACGTAGTACTGCGGCGGACCGCCCGCGGCGGGCGTGGTGCTGAACACTTCGCCGATCCGGGCCGGGCCACCGTCCGGGCCGCGCACCCGGCGGCCGAAGCCGCTGATCCGCGGCGGGGCGAAGCTGGCCCCTTGCGGGAACGCGTTCAGCCAGGTGACCGGGACCTGCGCGGGCTGCCCCGCGGCGGCCAGCGCGGTCAGCACGTTCTGCTGCATGCCGGTGGGCACCGGCATCCGCTGGCCGTGCCAGAGCACCCAGTTGACACCGCCCGCGGCCACCAGCAGGGCCCGGTCGCCGGTCAGCGGCCGGCCGCCGACCCGGTGCCCGCCGACCACCGTGGTGGTGGTTTGCCGCTGCAGCGTGGCGGCGTCGCTGACCGTCTGCACGCAGACCGACCAGGGCTGGCCGGCCAGCATGTGCGGGTCGGGCAGCGGCTCTGGCAGGCCCGGTATGCCGATCATCGGGCCGCGCGGGAACTGGGCCAGCGACGCCTGGGTGACGGTGCGCTGGTCCGGCGTGGCCGTGCCGAGGGCCAGCCGGGCCGACGCGTAGTTCACCACCGGGCACAGCTTGCCGCGGAAGCACCAGATGTACGAGGTGCCGGTCTCGCTGTCGATGATGAGCGTGCCGGGGGTGGTCAGGCCCTGCGCGTGGCCGGGCGACAGGAGGCCCCAGACGCCGAACCCGGCGGCCACGATCACCGCGACCAGAACGCTGGAGATCAGCCCGATGTTGAGCCGGCGCAGCGGCTGGTCCGGCGGGTCCGGCTCGGCCTGGAGCAGCGCGAGCGCCGCCCGCTGGGTCATCAGCCGGTGCGCCTGGAGGAGATCGCGGCGGGTCTGCATCGGTCAGCCGCCTCAGCCGGACAGGCCGCGGATATAGCTGAACAGCCCGGCGACGCCGAGCGCGAGCGGGATGAGGCTGATGACCAGCGTCATGTCGATTATTTCCGCGGCCCGGCCCCAGAATGGTGACGGCCGGTGCGCGGGCAGCCACATTCCCGCGCCGGTGAGAATGGCCGCGGCGGCGAGCAGAAATGGCACGATCATCGTCGCGGCCCGGGGCGGCCCGGTCTGCACGGCGGCGGCCAGGGCGAGCGCCGCCAGCGCGCCGTAGCCAGGGATCAGCAGCCACAGCCGCTGCGCCCGGCCGCGGAAGACCCGGGACCGGAGCAGCAGCGCGCAGCCCAGCGCGGCGCAGGTCAGCCGGGGCAGGAGGCCGTGGCTGACGGCGAGCGCGAGGCCGGCCGCCCCGGCGGCCAGCCCGATGCCGGACACCGCGCCGGTCACCACCCGGTCGGCCGCGGCGGTCCGCCGCAGCATCTGGCCGCCCGGCACGGTGCGGGTGTCCTGGCGCAGTTCGTCGGCGTCCCGCGGCACCGGCGGCAGGTTCAGCCTGGCCAGCCGGAAGGCCACCGCCGGGATCAGCGGGGTCAGCGCCAGCGCCACCGCGGCCACCACCGCGGCCGCGCCGGCCGGGTTCGGCTGCGTTAAGGCCAGGTCGAGCGCGGCGCCGCCGGCGCCGAGCAGCGCCGCGCCCGCCGCGCCGAGGAACACCGCGGTGCCATCCGCGGTCGCCACCGCGGCGATCACCGCGGCCAGCAGGGCGGCGGCCAGCCCGGACAGCAGCTCGAGCGCGGTCAGGTGGGTCAGCGGCATCGACCGGGCCGGTCCGAGCAGCCCGGCCAGCAGCGCGTACGGCAGCGCCGCCCAGCCGAGCAGGGCGGCCGCGCCCGCGTTGCCCGCGGCCCGGGACGCGGCCACGGCGCCGCCGAGCAGCGCCGCCGCGACCAGGCCGGCCACCAGCGCCGGGATGGGCCAGGGCGGCCCGGACAGCAGCAGCACCACGGCCCCGGCGAGCAGCGCGGCCGCGGCCGCGCCGAACGTGACCCGGCGGGTGTCCGCCGGGGACCACCGGTCCGGCCGGTCCCCGATGCCGACCGCGATCACGTCGGCCACGTCGTCGAAGGCCAGCTCCGGGAGTTGCGCAGCCCGCGGGCTCAGGTAGATCAGCTCGCCGTCGCGCAACCCGGCCTGCACCGGCGTCGCGTCGGGCGGGAACGGCGGCTGGCCCAGCCGCTGCAGCACCCAGCCGCTGGCCGCCTCGCCGGCCGCCGCGCGGTCCAGCCCGGCGAACCGGGCCACGGTGGGGAACAGCTCGGCGAACGGGACGTAACCGGGTAGCGCCAGGTCCACCCGCTTGCCCGGTCCAACCACGGTGACCCGGCACATGTCGGCGGGACTCATGGGGTTCCTTCCACCTGTGCCACTGGAGCATTTCGCGGGCGAGGCGGGGCGCGCCGCAGGCGTGTTCCCGCCGAGCCGGCGATCCCGGGGGGTCCAGGGGGGTCGCCCCCCCGGACAGCACGAGTATGCCGACCGATTGGCCGGATTCGCCCCGCAAAGTCAGAACTCAATGGCTCCGGGCCCGAACTGAATTAGCATGCCACCGGTGAGCTCCGTCATTGTGCGGCGCCAGGAACGGCGCGACGCGCCCGAGATGCCGGCCGGGGAGATCGTGCTCCAGCCGCCGCCCGAGATCCCGGAAGTGGCCGCCGACGGCCTGCAGCAGATGATGACGTACCTGCCCATGCTGGCCATGACGTTCGGCATGGTGGCGATGATGTCCGGCGCCGGGTCCGGGGCGCTGCGCTGGGTGGGCGGCGGCGCGATGGGCCTTGGCATGGGCGGCATGGCGCTCAGCCAGCTGGCCAGGGGCAAGGGCGACCGCAAGCTCAAGCTGAACGGCCAGCGCCGCGACTACCTGCGCTATCTCGGCCAGGTGCGGCGCAAGGTCCGGCGCGCGGCCAGCGCGCAGCGGGCGGCGCTGGAATGGACCAGCCCGCCGCCCGCCGCGCTGTGGTGGGTGCTGGCGGCCAACCGGCGGGCCCGGGTCTGGGAGCGCCGCGCCCAGGACGACGACTTCGCCAGCGTCCGGCTCGGCACCGGGACGCAGCAGCTCGCGGTCCGCCTGGTGCCGCCGCAGACCAAGCCGGCCGAGGACCTCGACGCGCTGTGCGCCGGGGCGCTCCGCCGGTTCATCCGGACCCACGCCCGGGTGCCCGAGCTGCCCGTCGGCATGTCCCTGCGGGCCTTTCCCCGGGTCATCGTGACCGGCGACCTGACCACGGCGTGCGGCACGGTCCGCGCGGTACTCGGCCAGCTCGCCGTATTCCACTCGCCGGAGGACGTGCGGATCTGCGTGTGCGCGCCGCCGGACCGGATCGGCCGCTGGGAATGGGTCAAATGGCTGCCGCACAACCTGCACCCCACGGAGGTGGACGCGGCCGGCCCGGTCCGGCTGATGGCCGCGAGCCTGCCGGAGCTGGCCGCGACGCTGGGCCCGGAGCTGAAGGAGCGGCCGCGGTTCTCCGGCGGCCAGGGCGGCTCGCTGCCGTACCACGTGGTGATCGTGGACGGCGCGGCGGTGGGCTACGACGACCAGTTCGGCGCGGACGGGGTGGACGGGGTCACCCTGATCGAGGTGCTGGGCGGGCCGCCGGGCCCGGCCGACCCGGCCGCGCTGCGGCTCCAGGTGACCCCCGGCCGGCTCGACATGTTCACCCCGGACCGGGCGGGCGCCGACGTGCTGCGGCGGGTCGGCGCGCCGGACACGCTGTCGGTGGCCGAGGCCGAGGCGCTGGCCCGGGAGCTGGCGCCGCTGCGGCCGGCCGGTGGCCGCGCGCCCGGTGACGACGCGCTCGCGGTGAACACCACGCTGACCACGCTGCTCGGCATCGCCGACCCACGGGCGGTGGACCTGGCCGCGCTGTGGCGGGCGCGCCCAGCGCGCAGCCGGCTCCGCGTCCCGATCGGCCTGGACGCCAGCGGCCAGCCGGTCGAGCTGGACATCAAGGAATCCGCGCAGGGCGGCATGGGGCCGCACGGCCTGGTCATCGGCGCGACCGGGTCGGGGAAGTCGGAGCTGCTCCGCACGCTGGTGCTGGGGCTGGCGCTGACCCATCCGCCGGAGGCGCTGAACTTCGTGCTGGTCGACTTCAAGGGCGGCGCGACGTTCCTCGGGCTGGAGGATCTCCGGCACGTCTCGGCCGTCATCACCAACCTGGAACAGGAACTGCCGCTGGTGGACCGGATGCGGGACGCGCTGCGCGGCGAACTGGTCCGCCGCCAGGAGCTGCTCCGGTCCGCGGGCAACTACGCGTCGGTCCGCGATTACCAGCGGGACCAGGAGCGCGGCGCCGGCCTGGCCCCGCTGCCCACGCTGTTCGTGGTCATCGACGAGTTCTCCGAGCTGCTGTCGGCCAAGCCGGAGTTCATCGACCTGTTCGTGATGATCGGGCGGCTGGGCCGGTCGCTCGGCGTGCACCTGCTGCTGGCCTCGCAGCGGCTGGAGGAGGGCCGGCTGCGCGGCCTGGACACCCAGCTGTCCTACCGGATCGGGCTGCGCACGTTCTCCGCCGCCGAGTCGCGGATCGTGCTCGGCGTGCCCGACGCCTACGAGCTGCCGTCGGCCCCCGGCAGCGGGTTCCTGAAGGTCGACGTGGCCGAGATGACCCGGTTCAAGGCGGCCTACGTGTCCGGCCCGGCCGACCCGCAGGCCACCACCCAGGCCGCGCCGCGCCGGTTCCAGGCCACGATCGTGCCGTACGGCCCGGAGTACATCCAGCCGCGGGAGATCCCGGCCCCGGCGGGCCAGCCGGAACTGCCCGCGCAGGCCGCCGAGCCGGACGAGACCAGGCCGCAGGAAACGCTGCTGGACCGGCTGGTCGGCCAGCTAGCCGGGCAGGGCGCGGCCGCGCGGCCGATCTGGCTGCCGCCGCTCGGCCAGCCGCCCGCGCTCAGCACGCTGCTGCCGCCGCTGGCCATCACCCGGGACGGCTGCACCACCGAGGACGCGCGCTGGCGTGGCCGGCTGCAGGTCGTCGCCGGGATCGTGGACCGGCCGTTCGAGCAGCGGCGCGATCCGCTGTGGGCGGACCTGTCCGGCGCGGCGGGCCACGTCGGGGTGGCCGGCGGCCCGCAGAGCGGCAAGTCGACGCTGCTCCGCACGCTGATCTGCGCGCTGGCCCTGCTGCACACGCCGGACCAGATCGAGTTCTACGGCCTGGACTTCGGCGGCGGCACGCTCGGCGCGCTGGCCGCGCTGCCGCACGTGGGCGGCATGGCGACCAGGCAGCAGCCGGAGCGGGTCCGGCGCACCGTGGCCGAGCTGCAGGGCCTGCTGGACCGGCGGGAACACGAGTTCGCCGCCCGGGGCATCGAGTCGATCGCCGCCTACCGGAGCATGCGGGCCAGCGGGGAGATCGCCGGGGACGGGTTCGGCGACGTGTTCCTGGTCGTGGACGGCTGGCTCACGCTGCGCCAGGAGTTCGAGGCGCTGGAGACGGCGATCACCGCGCTGGCCGCGCGCGGCCTCGGCTATGGCATCCACGTGATCGCGGCGACCAACAAGTGGTCCGAGTTCCGGCCCAGCATCAGGGACCTGCTGGGCAGCAAATTCGAGCTGCGGCTGGGTGACCCGTACGAGTCGGAGATGGGCCGGGCGCTGGCGGCCAACGTCCCAGAGCGCTCCCCCGGCCGCGGGCTGACCCGCGACGGCCTGCACTTCCTGGCCGCGCTGCCGCGGATCGACGGCCAGCCGTCCGCGGACGGCCTGCCGGACGCGGTGCGCAAGCTCGTGGAGACGGTGGACGCCGCGTGGCCCGGCTCGCGGGCGCCCGAGGTGCGCATGCTGCCCGACGTGCTGCCCGCGGCCCGGCTGGCCGAGCTGAGCCGGGCCGGCAACGGGCACGCCGGGACGGAGATCCCGGTCGGCATCGACGAGACCACGCTGTCCCCGGTGACCCTGGACTTCTCCGCCGGCGACCCGCACGTCCTGGTCTTCGGGGACGTGGAATGCGGCAAATCCAACCTGCTCCGGCTGGTGGCCGACGGGATCACCGCGCGGTACCGGCCGGACCAGGCCCGGCTGATCATCATCGACTACCGCCGGTCGCTGCTGGACGCGGCCGACACCGAGCACCGGATCGGCTACGCGGCCTCGTCGTCGGCCGCGGCGTCGCTGCTCAGCGACGCGCGCGAGGCGCTGCTGGAGCGGCTGCCGACGGCCAGCCTGACCGCGGACGAACTGCGCGCCCGGTCCTGGTGGAAAGGCTCGGACCTGTTCCTCGTCGTGGACGACTACGACCTGGTGGCCGGGGCCAGCAACCCGCTGCTCCCGCTGCTCGACCTGCTCCCGCAGGCCCGGGACATCGGGCTGCACCTGGTGCTGGCCCGGTCCGCCGGCGGCGCCGGGCGGGCCATGTTCGAGCCGGTGGTGCAGCGGCTGCGCGAGATGGGCACGCCCACGCTGCTGATGTCGGCCAGCAAGGACGAGGGCCAGCTGTTCGGGGTCAAGCCGCAGCCGCTGCCGCCCGGGCGCGGCTACCTGATCGCCCGGCGGTCCGCGGCCCGCCTGGTGCAGACCGCGCTGGCCGGCGACCTGCCGATCGCGGCCGGCCAGCCGGTCACGGGCGGCCGGCCGGGCGCCAGTGCCGCCGCCGGCCCCGGGTGACCACCGCGGCCACCGCGACGACCAGGGCGGCCAGCCCGACCGCCCCGCCCGCGATGGACAGCGCGACCGTCCGGGTGACCGGGTTCTGCTCGGGCCGCTGCGGCACCGGCACCGGCTGGACGGCGGGCCGCGCGGCGGCTGCCGGGACGATCGCGGTGACCGCCTGCACCGGGTTGACCATGCCCGCGCCGCTGTGCGCGCCGGTCTGGCCGTCCGCGGTCGCCTCGATCCGGTCCACCACCTGGGCCGCGGACAGCCGCGGGTAGGCCGCCCGGACCAGCGCCGCCACCCCGGACACGAACGCCGCCGCGAAGCTGGTGCCCTGGTTGGCCGGGTTGTACCCGCCGGGCCAGGCACTGGCGATGTTCGCGCCGGGCGCGGTCACCGACACCCGGGTCCGCCGGTCGGTGTAGCTGGTCAGCGTGCCGGTCTCATCGACCGCGCCGACCGAGATCACGCCGGGGTAGCTGGCCGGGTAGTACGGTCCCACGCCGCCGCCCGGGTTGTCGTTGCCGGCCGCCGCCACCACGACGTCGTTGCGGCGCAGCGCGAACGTCACGGCGGCGCGCAGCGCGGGCGAGTTCGCGGCGGTCTGGATGGACACGTTGATCACCCGGGCGCCGTCGGCCACGGCGTCGCGGATGCCCCGGGCGAGCAGCCGGGTGTCCCCGGTGTCGCCCGTGTTGACCTTGACCGACAGGATCCGGGCGGCCGGCGCGACGCCGTAGAACGGGATGCCCCGGGCCCGCATGTCGCTGGCCGCGATGATGCTGGCCACCGCGGTGCCGTGGCCGACGCAGTCCCGCGGGCCCTGACCGGTCAGGTTGATCTCGGTGACCCGGCCGGCCAGTTGCGGGCTGTAGTCCACCCCGCTGTCTACCACGGCCACGGTGACGCCGCGGCCGCGGCTGGCCGCCCAGGCCCCGGGGATATCCAGCGCCTGCTGCGCCCACGGCGGCCCGGTCAGCCGGCGCACGCCCAGCTGCGGCGGGCAGCCCGCGGCCGGCTGGGGTAGCAACGCCACCGGCGACGGGATGGCCGGCGGCGCGGGCCGGACCGGCACCGGCGGCCGGGCCGGGGCGGTGGATCGCTTCTTGCCCCGCGGCGTCGCGGACGCGGTGGCCTTCGGGGTCGCCGACGGGCTGGCCGCGGCCGGCCCGGCCACGCTGGCGGCGGCGCCGGGTGCGGCCAGGCCGAGCAGCCCGGTCAGCGCCGCGGCCGCCGCTAACAGCCCGCCGCGCGCCCGGCCGGCGGTCGACGTCACCCGGGCACTCTACGCGGCGCGGCGGCGGCGCGGGCTCAGCTCTCGTCGAGTGCGTACGAGCCTGGCCGGACCGGGCCGTCCGGCACGTAGCTGGCGATGATCACTCCGGTGCTGGTCACCGACGACTCGATGAGCCGCAGCGCGGCCGGCCGGGCGCCGTCGCGGAACAGCTTCTGGCCGCTGCCCAGGTGCACCGGGAACGTCAGCAGCCGGTACTCGTCCACCAGGTCGTGCTCGATGAGCGCCTGGGCCAGCTCGCCGCTGCCGTGCACCTGCAGTTCGTCGCCCGGCCGCTCCTTGAGCTTGGCCACCTCGGTGACCACGTCGCCGCCGAGCAGCTGCGAGTTGTTCCAGTCCGCCGACCCGAGGGTGGCTGACGCCACGTATTTGGGGAGGGCGTTCAGCTTGGTCGCGACGGGGTCGGTGGGGTCGGTCACCTTGGGCCAGTGCCCGGCGAAGATCTGGTAGGTCTTCCGGCCCAGCAGGAACGCGCTGGCGTGGCCGAACCAGCCCGCCACGGCCACGCCGAAGTCCTGGTCCCCGTACGGGAACGACCAGCCGCCGAGCGCGAAGCCGCCGGCCCGGTCCTCGTCCGGCCCGCCGGGGGCCTGCATGACGCCGTCGAGGGTAAGGAAGGTGTGCAGGGTCAGTCGCATCGTCGTCTCCTCTGACCGTGTGGTTGCCTGGGTTGTGGTTGCCTGGGTATAGACGGCCTGGGCCCGGCCAACTCATCGCGCAGGGAGGATGGCCATGGAGTACGAGCACATCCTGGTAGACCGGTCCGGTGACTTCGCCACCGTGACGATGAACCGGCCGCAGCGGCGCAATTCGCTGTCCCTGGCGCACATGCGCGAGCTGATCCGGGCGTTCCGCGAGATCGGGGACGGTACCGCGCTGGGCGTGGTGCTGGCCGGCCACGGCCCGGTGTTCAGCTCCGGGCACGACCTGGCCGAGGTGGCCGACGCCGACCTGGCCGCGGTGCGCTCGCTGCTGGCCACCTGCACCGAGCTGATGACGGTCCTGCAGCAGATCCCGCAGCCGGTGGTAGCCCGGGTGCACGGGCTGGCCACGGCGGCCGGCTGCCAGCTGGTGGCCAGCGCCGATCTGGCCGTGGCCAGCGAGGACGCCGGGTTCGCCACGCCGGGTGGCAAGGGCGGCTGGTTCTGCCACACGCCGATGGTGGCGGTGGCGCGCAACGTGGGCCGGAAACGGGCCATGGAGCTGGCGCTGTCCGGCGACGTCATCGACGCGCGGACCGCGCTGGACTGGGGGCTGGTCAACGCCGTGGTACCGGCCGCGCAGCTGGACTCCGCGGTGGCGGACCTGCTGGACCGGGTCACCCGCGGCTCGGCGGAGAGCAAGGGCATCGGCAAGCAGGCGCTGTACGCGCAGATCGACCTCGACCAGCCGAAGGCGTACGCCTACGCGATCGAGGTGATGGCCGCGACCAGCCAGCTGCCCGACGCCCGGGAGTGGACGCACGCGTTCCTGGAGAAACGCAAGCCGCGCTGGCGCCGCGGCCGCCCGTGACCGGCCGCTGACGGCCGGGCTGGGCTGGCGGCGGGTGCCGGGTAAGGGCGTTCAGAAATGGCTGGACAGCCAGCTGTGCACTTCGCCGATGTGCTGCTCCAGCAGGGTCAGGTGCCCGTCGTGGTCGAGCAGGTGCGCGTTGACGCCGGGGATGTGCCGGGCCAGCCATTCGCCGTGGCCGAACGGCACGAACATGTCCTCCCGGCCGTGCATCAGCAGCACCGGGACGGATATCTCGGCCAGCTCGAAGCCCCACGGGCTGGCCTGCGTCACGGTGTCTTCCCACCAGCCCTCATCCCCGGGGGCCAGCCCCTCCTTGGTGGACCAGACCAGGTACCCGGCCAGCTCGCCGGTGAGCACGGCCGCGTCGGTCGGGGTCAGCAGCGTCTCCAGGCCCTTGGCCGCGTCGTCGGCCGTGGCGGCCAGCGCCTCCTTGCGATCCTCGGCCAGCTTCCGCCGGGCCGCATCCTGGTCGGCGAAGTAGAGGCGGAAGTCGTCGGCGTTCAACTGGCCCATCCCGGCGTACCAGTCCAGGCCGTCGGCCCCGTAGGGGGCCAGCGAGGCCAGTGACGCGGCCGCCACGACCAGGTCGGGCAGCAGCGCCGCGCAGGCCAGCACGTGCGGGCCGCCACCCGAGATGCCCCAGGTGGCCAGCCGGTCCACGTCCAGCGCCGCGCAGATCGCGCGGACGTCGGCCGCGCAGTCCGCGGTGCTGCGCCCGGGGTCCGGCGACGACCCGCCGTAGCCGGGCCGGTCATAGCTGATCAGCCGCAGCCCGTGGGCCGCCGCGTCGTCGGTCACCTTGCGGTACACGTGCCGGGAGTTGGGCGTTCCGTTGTGCACCAGCACCGGCAGGCAGGCTGGATCGCCGGATTCCTGTACCGCCAGCGTGCGGCCATCCGCCGTCTGGACCACGCGTTCCATGGCTCCCCCTCGGCTCGGTGACCACGCCCGGCGCGCGGCCCCCTTTAACCTATTGGCCGGCTGGCGGTCCGCGCAGCCCCGGATACTGGCGGCATGCCATTGCGACTGCATCACATTGTCATCGACACCCACGATCTGCCCGGGCTGGCGCGGTTCTGGACCGAGGCGCTCGGCTGGCGGGTGCTCTCCGAGCGGGACGGGGAGATCGTCATCGGCACCGACGAGAACGCGCCGGCCGGCATCTGCTTCATGCCGGTGACCGGCGTCAAGACGGTGAAGAACCGGGTGCACCTGGACCTGACCACGAGCGCCGCGGACCGCGACGCGGAAATCGAGCGGCTGCTCGCGCTCGGCGCCCGCCGGGTGGACATCGGGCAGACGGGCCAGGAGTCGTGGACCGTGCTGGCCGATCCGGAAGGAAACGAGTTCTGCGTGGTGCGCCCGAAGGAGACGCTCATTCGCTGATCTGGGCTAGCGCGACCGGGAAAACTGTTCCACTATGGCCAGGGAAGTGGCGGCCTGGATAGGGGATCGTACCCAGGCCGGGGGGAGGAGAATGTCATGCTGAGTGGCTTTTATGGGGCTTTCTCGCCGGCCTGTTTCGCGCTTCTCGGGCTGTGGCTGGTCGTGGTGCAGATCCGGTTGCGGGAATGGGAGGGCAGCGCCCCGCACCGGCGGCGTGCGTATGGCGTCGCGCTGCACTTCGCGCTGCCCGGCATGATGAGCCTGCTGGCGCTGATCGACCCGGCCGACCCGGTGTTCTGGCGGGTGTCCTTCGCGGTCATCGCGCTGACCGGGGCGGCGGTGCTGACCCTGGTGAGCGGGCTTCCGGCGCGCAGCGTGCCCGCCCGGACCGGGCCGCCCGCCGCCGCGGGCGCACCGGCCACCGACCAGCTCGGCCTGGCCGCCTACCTGGCGGCGGTCGCGCTGTACCTGCTCATCGGCGCGCTGGCCGTGGTGGGCGGGCTGGCCGTGCTGCGCACCGAGGCGGTGCTGCTGACCCTGCTGGTGTTCCTCGGCTTCAACGTCGCCTGGCTACTGCTGTTCGACAGCAGGCAGTCGTCACCGGCCGCGGTCCGGTAGCCGGCGCGGCTGGGTAGCCGCCGGGCTGAGTAGCCGCCGGGCTGGGTAGCCGCCGGGGCGTCAGCCGTCCAGCCGCGCCTGGATGTCGGCGATGGCCTGCCCGGTGTCCTGGAACAGCACCGCGTGCATCCCGGACTGCCGCGCGGCGGCCACGTTCTCCGGGACGTCATCGAGGAAGACCATGTCCGGCGCGGGCACGCCCAGGCCGTCGCAGGCCAGCTGGTAGATCCGCGGGTCCGGCTTGGACATGCCCGCCTCGTGCGAGTACACGATCAGGTCGGTCATGTCGCCGAAGCCGTAGCGCTGCTGCTCCCGGTGCCGGGCGCCGACGAAGCTGTTGCTGATGATGGCGGTCCGGTAGCGCGGCCGCAGGCTGGCGAAATAGGCAGCCAGGTCCGTGTTCAGGACGCCGAGATACTCGGTCCACAGGTCGGCCAGGAACGCGCGCAATTGGCCGGCGTCCAGGCCGAGGATCTCCGCGATGCGCTGACTCGCCTGCTGCTCGGAAATGGTGCCCACCGCCCCGGCCGCGGACACCTCGGCCAGCCGGGAGCCGAGGTCCCCCGGGCCGAGGCCGAGAATGGGTTCCCAGGTGCGGGCCAGCAGGCCCGGCTGGGTGATCTCCAGGACGCCCCCGATATCGAAGACGACGGCTTTGATAGGCATGCCCCTACGGTGCGGCTTGTCCCCGGGGCAAGGTCAAGCCGGCGGGCCATCAGCGCAGCGCGCTGGGGTGCAGCATCGGCTGGTAGCCAGCCGCGATGGCGGCCACCGTCAACGGCGGGGTGAGCACCTCGGCCACGTCCGGCAGCTGGCCAGCGGCCGGGCCGCGGTAACCCTGGAACGACCACGGCCGCAGCCGACCGCCGAGCAGCAGCCCGACCGCGCCGGCCGCCCGGACCATCACCCCGTCGGGCAACTGGCCGACAGGCGCCCGGTGAGTGCGCTGCCGCCGGGCCTGGTCCACCCGTTCCCGGTGCAGGGTCAGATCCATGTCCGGGGCCCTGGGCCGGCCGGGCAGCTGCTGGGCCACCCGCCACGCCGCGGCGAAACGCAGGTAGTCCGCGCGGCGGCAGTACGCGCACGGCCGGTGCCCGGCGGCCAGTGCGGTCGCCTCGTCCAGGAAGAACAGCGCCGTCCACCGCCCCGGCGGCATCGGGTCGCGGCGCCGCCCCCGCCAGTCCAGCACGCAGCAGATCCAGGCCGCCGACCGCCAGCGGCTGGTCCCGAGCTGGCGGTCGGGGCCGTGCAGGCAGCCACGGTTGCCCATGATCAGCCCGCGCGCCGGGTCGGCGACGATCTCGCCGGTGGGGGCGACCCGGTTCTGCAGCGGCATAGCCCTATCTTGCGCCGCGGCTACGACACTGGCGCTACGACACTGGCGCTACGACACTGGCCTGCCCGGCGCAGGCGGCATCCGGCCATTACCGCGGCCCGGCGGGCAGCGAGTGATCCCAGTCGGACAGCAGCGTCCGGATAGCGGTGACCAGGGCGATCGGCTGGTCCATCATCACGTGGTGGGCCGCCGCCGGGATCTCGATGACCGGGGCGATCCGGCCCAGCCGGTCGTACATGACGTCGCCCATCTGGGCTGACACCAGGCCGTGCTCGGCCCGGAACAGCGCGACCCGGCAGTCCAGCCGGGTGAGCAGCGCCGGGACGAGCTGATGGCGGGCGAAGATGCGCGGGTCGAACTTCCAGCTCCAGCCGCCCGGCACGGCCCGGATCGAGGTGGCGGCTATGTGCTGGGCGATGTACGGCAGCACCGGCTGGTCCGGGATGGGACGGAACCGGGCCATCGCGGCCTCCCGGGTCGGGTACACCCGGAGCGGCCCGAAGGCCCGCTGCTCACGGGCGGCGCGTTCCTCCGGCGTGATGTCCCGCACCGGGGAGTCGATGGCCACCACCCCGGCCAGCCGCGCGCCGTAGATGCTGGCCGCGCGCAGCGCCACGAAGCCGCCCATGCTGTGCCCGATCAGCACTGGCGGGCCCGCGATGCCGGCCGCCGCCGCGACGGCCAGCACCTCCTCCGCCCAGGTGTCCAGGTGGTAGCCGTCCCGGCGCCCGCTGTCGCCGTGCCCGGACAGGTCGAGCGCCGCCACCCGGTGGCCGCCGGCCAGCAGCGGGGCGATGTGGTCCCACCAGCGGGCGTGCGCGGCGCCGCCGTGCACCAGCACCATGCCGCCCTGGCCACGCTGCCCCCAGGCGCGGTAGGCGATGGTGGTCCGGCCGGCCTCGGTCGTGCCCTCCTCGGCCGCGGCGCCGAGCGCCTCGGTGAACCAGGACGGGGGCTGGATGGCATCCACCGATGCGAGCGAAGTCATGTCTAGCAGGGAACCAGATCCGGCGGCCAGCTGGCCAACCAGGCGGTCAGCGGATGCGGGCCAGCAGCAGGGTGAGGTCGTCCTCGCCGCGCTGCCGCAGCGCCTGGATGACCTCCTCGCAGGCGCCGTCCAGGGTGGCGCCCGGCCTGGCGAGGGCCGCGCCGAGCCCGTCGCGCAGCGCGTTCAGGCCGTCCTCGAGCGGCCGGGTACGGCTCTCCACCAGGCCATCGGTGTACAGCGCGAGCACCGCGCCGGGCGGCAGGTCGATCCGCACCGTCTCGAACGATCCGGCGGCCAGGCCGAGCGGCAGCCCGGCGGGCAGCTCGGGCAGCTCGGTCCGGCCATCTGGCCGGACCAGCACCGGCGGCGGGTGCCCGGCCTTGGCCACGAGGCAGGAGCTGTTCGCCGGGTCGAGCACGGCGCACAGGCAGGTGGCGTACGGGGTGCCGGACATGGCCGCGGCCATCCGGTCCAGCCTGCGCAGCACCTCCTCCGGCGCCAGCTCCAGGTCGGCCAGGACATGCGCCGCCGTGCGCAGCTGGACCATGACCGCGGCTGCCTCCGGGCCGTGGCCCATCGCGTCGCCCATGATCAGCGCGGTCCGGCCGCCTGGCAGCGCGACGATGTCGTGCCAGTCCCCGCCCACCATGCTGGTGCCCACCGGCAGGTACCGGGCCGCCACCTCCAGTCCTTCCGGGACCCGCGGCTCTTCGGGTACCAGGCCCTGCTGCAGCACGAACGCGACCCGGCGTTCCCGGTGGTACAGCCGCGCGTTGTCGATGCACACCGCGGCGTGCGCGGCCTGTTCGGCGGCCACCTCGGTGTCCGGGGTGGTGAAGCCCTCCCGGCCGACCACCCGGGCGAACGTGACGCAGCCCAGCACCACACCCCGGGCGATCAGCGGCACGGACAGGAACGAGGTGTAGCTCGCGTCGGGCTCCCGGCCGCCGGGACGGCGGGCCAGCCGGTCCGCGGTCTCCCGGTCGAGGTAGCCGGTGACCACCGGGCTGCCTGAGCTCATCGCCCGGTAGCTGGGCGAGTCCGCGCCGAACAGGAACGCCTCCCCCGGGCGCAGCAGGTTGTCGGTGACGGCCGCCGGCTGGCCGGCCAGCCGGGCCGCCAGCCGGCGCACCAGCGCGGAGGAATTCGCCTCGTCCAGCATCGGCTCCTCGGCGGTGAGCAGCCGCTCCAGCACGAACACCGCGGCCGCGTCGGCGAACTCAGGCACCACCACCTCGGTGACCTCGCGCGCCGTCCGGGTCAGATCCAGCGTGGTGCCGACCCGGGCCACCGCCTCCCGGAGCAGGTCCGGGTGGGGCGGCTCGGCCCGCTGCGCGATCACCAGCGTGCCGTCGCCCGGCCCGGCCAGCGGCTCGCAATGCACGGTCAGCTGGCCGCCGCCACAGCCAGGGGTCAGCGTCACCGATCCGGACCAGGGCCGCCCGGCGGCCGTCTCGGCCAGGCCGCGCCGTACCCGCTCCTGGTGGTCGGCCCGGGCCAGCAGCAGCGTCCAGATGTCCCGCCCGGCCACCTCGTCCGCCGACCGGCCGAACAGTTGCTCGGCGGTCACCGACCAGGACGCCACCCCGCCGGACGAATCCAGGGTGAACGCCGCGACGCCGTCCGGGTCGGCCGCCCGGGTGGGGCCGTCGTCCCCGGCTACCTGTGACCGCACTGCATCCGCACCAATCCTGGCGGCGAGCGCGCGAGCCGCGCAGCCACCTATTCCGGGCCTATTCGCCGCGGGACACCCGCCCGCGGGCAGCGCGGGTCCAGGCCACCATCGCCCATACCCTGCGATATCGTGCAACCACGAAATGTACCGTATTTCCGGCCACAATCCAGGCGTTGCGGCGCTGATTATGGACCGCGTCCCGCCGCCCGGCCCGGGGCTGCACCCCTTCAGGATAGGAGGCACGATGACTGACCTGCCGGGCTGGGCACCACCGGGGGTGGACACCCAGCGGGCGAACACCGCCCGGGTTTACGACTACCTGATCGGCGGCAGCCACAACTTCCTGGCCGACCAGGACGCGGGCCGGGGCATCACCGCGCTCGACCCGGCCGCGCGGGTGTTCGCCCGGGCCAACCGGGCGTTCCTCGGCCGGGCGGTGCGGTTCCTGGCCGCGAACGGCATCACCCAGTTCCTCGACATCGGCTCGGGCATCCCGACCGAACGGAACGTGCACGAGGTCGCCCAGCAGGCGGCCCCCGGCGCCCGGGTGGCGTACGTGGACGTGGACCCGGTGGCCATCGCGCACAGCAAGGCGATCCTGGCCGGGCAGCCGGACACCGCGGTCTTCGAGGCGGACCTGCGGGACCCGGAGAAGATCCTGGCCAGCCCGGAGGTCGGCCGGGTCATCGACTTCAGCCAGCCGGCCGGACTGCTGCTGGTGGCCGTGCTGCACTTCATCGCCAACACGCAGGACCCGTGGCGGCTGGTGGCGACGCTGCGCGAAGCGCTGGCCCCGGGCAGCTACCTCGTCCTGGGCCAGGCCACCAGCGACGGCCGCACCACGCGGAACGAGGCGTTCGAGAAGATGTACAACCGGAGCGTCGCCACGTCCATCCACCTGCGCTCGCGCGCCGAGATCGAGCGTTTCTTCGACGGCTTCCAGGTGGTCGACCCGGGCGTGGTGTTCGTGCCGCTGTGGCGGCCCGACTCAGCAGCCGACGTGCCCGAGGACCCCAGCCGGTCCGGCAACCTGGTTGGTGTCGGCCGCAAGGACTGACCGGCCCGGTTCGGTCCCCCAGGTCCCGGCCGCGGCGGGCGTGGTGAGCAGAATGGGCGCATGACTGACACCAGCACCGAGATCGCCTGGCGCGCGTCGGGCACCTACACCGACATCACCTACGAGACCACCGGCGACGGCATCGCTAAGATCACCATCTGCCGCCCTGAGGTGCACAACGCCTTCCGGCCGCAGACGCTGATCGAGATGTCCGACGCACTCACCGTGGCCCGGGAGGACGAGTCGGTCGGCGTCATCATCCTCACCGGCGAGGGCGGCAAGGCGTTCTGCTCGGGCGGTGATCAGCGGGTCCGCGGCGACACCGGCTACCAGACCGACCCGAACGCCACCGGGCGGTTCCACGTCACCGACCTGCACGTGCAGATGCGCCGCTGCCCCAAGCCGATCGTGGCCATGGTGGCCGGCTGGGCCATCGGCGGCGGGCACGTGCTGCACGTCGTGTGCGACCTGACGATCGCCGCTGACAACGCGGTGTTCGGCCAGGTCGGCCCCAGGGTCGGCTCGTTCGACGGCGGCTTCGGGGCCAGCTCGCTGGCGCAGCTGGTGGGGCTGAAGAAGGCCAAGGAGATCTGGTTCCTGTGCCGTCGCTACGACGCCAAGGCGGCGCTGGACATGGGCCTGGTCAATCGGATCGTCCCGCTGGACGACCTCGAGCGGGAGACGGTGGCCTGGTGCCGCGAGATGCTGGCCCTGTCCCCGTTCGCGCTGCGCCTGATGAAGGCCAGCTTCCACGCCGCCGAGGATGGCTACGCCGGCATTCAGCAACTGGCCCACGACGCCAACCTGATGTTCTACGGCACTGCCGAGGCGCGGGAAGGCCGGGAGGCATTCAAGGCCAAGCGGGCGCCGGACTTCGGCCAGTTCCCCCGGCGCGCCTGAACCAGCTCCACCCGGCCCGCCTGAACCAGCCCCACCCGGCCCGCCTGAACCAGCCCCCCGGCCCGCCTGAACCAGCTCCACCCGCCCGCCTGAACCAGCTCCACCCGGCCCGCCTGAACCAGCCCGGCCGGGGCGGTGGTCAGGCGGCTGGCACGACCCTGGGCCAGGACTGCCAGACGGGATCGATGGCGACCGCGGGCAGCGGGGCCACCGCCGCGGCGCGGTCGGCGAACCTGGGCATCACCTGGTCCACCCCGGTGATGGCGAAGATGCGCAGCACGCCCCGGCTGCCGATGACCAGCCGCAGTTCGCCGCCCTCGGCGACCGCCGTGCGGTGCGCGCGGATCAGCACGTGCAGCCCGGCCGAATCACAGAACTGGGTGGCGGACAGGTTGACCACGATCGTGGCGTGCCCGCGGGCGGCGGTCTGCGCCAGCACGGCCCGCAGCGGCTCAGCGCTGGCCACGTCGATCTCCCCGGGCGCCGTTATCACCGGCACGCCCCGGAGCATGGTCACCGGGCAGCGGACGACAGCCATTGTCCTGGACCTCCTAGCCGAGATCCGAATCGCCGAGACGGCTCGCGCAGAGTACCCGGCAGGATCGAGCGAAACCTGGCTCGCCGCGCATCCAGCCGCGCACCCCTGAGCTTGCCGGTTCCTTACTAGTATCACCGGTACTTCTGTGTGCTCGCTGAGAATTACCCATCAGCCCACTGGCTTACCGGCCGGGCCCGGGGATGTGAGACTGGGCGCATGGTGAACCAGACCGACTTCGACGAGCTGCTCAGCCTGCTGCGCGAGTTCGTCCGGCGCGAGGTGCTGCCGGCCGAGGCCGGCATCGACGAGACCGACGAGATCCCGGCCCGGCTGATCGACCAGGCCAAGGAGCTGGGCCTGTACGGCTACGCGCTGCCCACGGAGTACGGCGGGCTCGGCCTGTCGGTCACCCAGCAGGTCCGGGTGGCCATCGAACTCGGCTACGCCAGCCCCGCGTTCCGGTCGCTGTTCGGCACCAACAACGGGATCGCCGGGCAGGTGCTGGTCTCGGCGGGCACCCCGGAGCAGCGCAAGCAGTGGCTGCCTCAGCTGGCCGCTGGGGAGGTGGTGGCGTCGTTC
This sequence comes from uncultured Actinomycetes bacterium, assembly GCA_963717125.1. Classification (GTDB taxonomy): domain Bacteria; phylum Actinomycetota; class Actinomycetes; order Streptosporangiales; family Streptosporangiaceae; genus RYN-230. Next base: position 102,515 of record CAVQVG010000004.1, on the reverse strand, counting down.
GCGCTGACCGAGCCGGACGCCGGCTCCGACCCGAGCCGGCTGACCACCACGGCGCGGCCAGTGCAGGGCGACGGTGCAGAGGGGACGGGGCAGCAAGCGGGGGGTGGGGGCTGGGTCATCGACGGGCTCAAGCGGTACATCACCAACGCCCCGGCGGCCGACGTGTTCCTGGTCTTCGCCCGGACCGATGCCGAGGCGCCGCCGGGCAAGGGCATCGGGGTGTTCATCGTGCCGGCCGCCGCGGCCGGGGTGGCGGTAGGCCCGCGCGATCACAAGATGGGCCAGGCCGGCGCCTGGACCGCCGATGTCGCGTTCACCGGCGTCCAGGTGCCGGCCGACGCGCTGGTCGGGCAGGCCGCTCAGGCCGGGTACGGCACGGCCATGCGCAGCCTGGCCCACGGGCGGCTGACCATTGCCGGGGTCTGCGTGGGCGTCTCGGCCCGGCTGATCGAGGAGAGCGTCAGCTACGCCCGGCAGCGCTCCCAGGGCGGTCACCCGATCGCCGAGTACCAGCTCATCCAGGCCATGCTCGCGGATTCGCAGACCGAGTACCTGGCGGCCCGGGCCCTGGTGCTGGATGCCGCTGCCCAGTACGAGGCGGGCACCGACCGGCGGCTCGCCCCGTCGGCGGCCAAGTACTTCGCCAGCGAGGCCGTCGGCCGGATCGCGGACCGCGCGGTGCAGATCCACGGCGGCTCCGGTTACATCCGCGGCGTGCCCGCCGAACGGCTGTACCGCGACGTGCGGCTGTTCCGGATCTACGAGGGCACCAGCCAGATCCAGCAACTGGTGATCGCCCGGGAGCTGCTCAGCTAACCGGCCGCGCCGGTCAGGCCTGGCGCAGCTTCGCGTGCAGCAGGCGCAGCTCGTCCGGGCCGAAACCGTGCCCGGCCAGCCACTGGATGGCCCCGCCGTAGCGGGCGCTCAGCTGGTCCAGGAACGTCGTCATCGTGCCGGCCTGCGGCCGGTGCGACCCGGCTGGCTTGCTGTCCACGTCGGGCGCGTATGCCGGGGACCGGCGCAGCCGGGCCAGCAGCGGCTCGAGGCGCTCCCCGGTGGCGGCGTAGTCGGCGGCCACCGCGTCCGGGCGGACGCCGACCGCGCTGAGCGCCAGCGCGACCACCACCCCGGTCCGGTCCTTGCCCGCCGCGCAGTGCACCAGCGCCACGCCCGGCGCGGTGGCCACGCCGCGCACCGCGGCCACCACCTGGTCCGGGCGGTCTTCCAGATAGCCCAGGTAGTGACCGGCCCGGGGGTCGGCCGGGTAGCGGGACCGGTCCGCCTCGTCCCGGGTTAGCAGCACGTCGGCGACCACGTCGGTGGCGGCGCCTTGTTCCGGCAGCACCGGGCAGTGCACATGCCGCACGTCCGGCACCGCGTCCAGCGGGGCCGGGCCCTCGGAGCGCAGCTCCGCCGTGCTGCGCAGGTCGACCACCGTGGTCAGGCCGATGCCGTGGACCAGCCGGGTCACGTCAGCCGGCGACAGGTCCTGCAGGTTGTCGCCGCGCAGCAGCAGGCCGGCCGCGGTCTTGCCGCCGTCCTCGGTGGGCAGGCCACCCAGATCGCGTACGTTGACAGCACCATCGAGGTCGATCCACGCCATGCCGCCATCCTGTCAGGGCCGGCGCAGCAGCCACTGCCACAGGGTCCGCCGCGGCGGCCGCACCACGACGTTGCCGCCGAAGGCCTGGCCAGCCAGCTCCACCCGCAGGATCACCGGCTGCTTCGGGCCGCGGGCGGGCCGGATCCGGATGTTGCCGCCGATCGTCGTCACGCCGTCGGTGTCGACCTCCAGGCCGGCCCGGGTCACCAGGATGAGATTCCCGCCGCGCATGCTGGCGTTGACGCGCAGGGTGGGCCCGGTGATCACGGCCTCGGTGAAATCGAGCTTCACGTTACCGCCGGTGGCCGAGATCTCCATCCGCCGCGGCACCACCCACCCGCCGATCCGGCGGGCGTTTCCGCCTATGCAGGTGATCTCGACCAGATCCTTGGCCGCCGCGGCCGCCGCGCCCGGCACCGCGGGCAGGTCCGCGGTCAGTACGGCCAGCTCGCCGGTGGTGCGCGCGGTCAGCGCTTTCTCCAGGCGCTCATCCAGTTCGTCCGCGGTCAGCCGCCCGTCACCGGCCGCGACGCGGATGACCTCGGCGGCCCGTTCCCGGTCTTCGTACGAGGCGCGCAGCTCCGGCTGGCCACCCGGGCCAGGCTCTCCTGTCATGGGCACATCTTGTAAGCCCCTCGCGAACTCCGCAACACGGGGCAAGCCGGGCCTACGCCGCCCGGCCGGGCGGGCTGTGGCTGTGCCAGACCCGGCGGCCATCCGGGCTGGTCGCGGTCGTCGTGCCATCGGGGTTGAGGCGCAGGGTCCAGCCCCACTGGTGAATCGCGATCAGGTGATGGAACCGGCACAGCGGCACCAGGTTATGCAGGGCGGTGACGCCGCCCGCCGAGCGGGGCACCAGATGGTGCACGTCGCACACGCTGGCGGGCTGGCGGCACCCGGGGAAGCTGCAGTACGGATGCCGCAGGGTGACCGCTCGGCGCAGCTGAGCCGGGATGCCTTCACCGGCTGCGCCGACGTCCAGCGGCAGGCTGATGGAGGTCAGCGGGGCGGCCAGGCCCAGCTCGGTGCCGGTGAGATTGGCGCGCAGCGCGGCGGCCAGGCCACCGGGGCCGGACACCGCGTCGATGGCCAGGCCCAGCAGGGCCCGGGCCAGCCGCCGCCGGCTGACCCGGGTCAGCGGCCGCCGGTGGGCCTCAGCGAACGTGTCGGTGAGCCGGCCCAGCGCCGTCCAGTCAACCTGACCGGTGACCACTGGGATGACGGTCGCGTCGCAGGCCGCCGCCTGAGCTTCGGCGCCGGTCAGCCAGCCCGGCCGGCCAGCCGGAGCGGTGCGGCGGCAGGCCCGGCTGGTCTCCCCGGCGCCGGCCCGGGAATCCGCCCAGGCCTGTTCGGTGGCCGCCGCGCCCGGCATGTCCCGCAACTCGGCCAGCCCCAGGTGGACCTGAACCTGAGTGGGCTGCCCGCCGCGGGCGGGCAGCATGCCGGTGGCGATGAGGCGGCGGCAGGCGTCCTCTAGCGCGTCGTGGCGGCGCTGCGCGGCGGTCCGGGTGTCCTCCGGCCGGCTCTCTTGCCGAGCGCGTCCAGCACCGCGGACAGCGCAGCCGCGCAGCCCGGGGTCAGGTCACCCTGAGCCCGGCCAGCGCCGCCGAACGTGATGCCCAGGTGGAAGTGCCGGTCGCCGAAATCGTCCTCGTCGCCGTCATCCGGGCCGCGGGTCCGCAGGTAGATGGCTTCGGCCAGGCGGCCCAGGTCGGCCAGGTCCGCACCGTCGGCAGCGGCCTGGCACAAGAGCTGGTCGGCATCCTCCCGCACACTGGCCGGGAGCCGGTCGGTCCAGCCGCACAGCTCCCGGGCCCAGGACGCGGAGATCTCCCCGCCAGCCAGGGCGCGCTCGATCGCCGGATGGGCGGCCAGCCGCCGCATCCAGGCGACCGCCCCGGCGGCGGCGCTCTTGGTAACTCGGGTCTGCCAGCGCAACCAGACTCGGGCGCCGCCGTGCCCATCGGCTTCCGGGCCGCCGCTGGCGCTGAACGCGGACAGCACCGCGGACCGGGCCGCGGTGTGCTTGGCCTCGGCTGCTTCCAGCGACTTCAGCGCCTCAGCCTGGGTGTCCACCGGCAGGGCGGCCACATCCGCGGCGTTCAGGTAGTCCAGCGCCTGGTCCAGGCAGGCCAGCGCGCCGGCGACGCTGTCCGGCTTCGGTAACCGGTCGCACACCGCAGCTCACCTCCCGATCCGAAGGAGTCCTGCTCCACGCGTTTGATCGAAGACTAGTTCGACCCTACTCGGACCCACCGACAGTCTGCCGCCAGCCGGACGGCCGAACGGCCCGGCGTCGTAGCATCGGGGCATGGAGTTCAGCCCGGAGCTGCGCGAGGGCGTGCTGGCGGGCGACATCACGGTCTCGTTCCGGCTGTGGCGGCGGGCACGCGTGCGGGAGGGCGGCCGGTACCCGGTCGGCCCCGGGCAGATCGAGGTGGACGGCATCGAACTCGTGCCGTTCGCCGCCATCAGCCCGGCCGACATCCGGCGGTCCGGGGAGCGGGACCGGGAGGCGCTGCGCCGCCGGGCCGCCCACGCGGGCCCGATCGGCGACGACACCGTGCTCTACCGGGTCGAGTTTCACGCTCTCGGCATGCCGGACGGCTGACCAGTCAGGGCCGCCGCAGCCGGGTGCTACCTTCGGTCCCGTGCTGCGGAACCCGGCGCTGCCCTCCCGGTACTGGACGGAAGCCGGTCCGAACACCGCCTGGGGGCCGCTGGACGGCGCCGACTGGGCGGCCGACCTGGCCGGGTGGCAGGCGGAGTGCGCGCAGAGCCGGCGCACCGCCGCCGCGCACGAACTCGACGACACCGGCACCGGCCTGCGCGGCGGCCGCCAGATGGAATGCTCGCTGCGCTGGGTCTACCAGCACATGATCGAGGAGTACGCCCGGCACAACGGGCACGCCGACCTGATCAGGGAGCTGGTCAACCCGCCGGCGGGCTAGCCAGGAAACTCGGACCGCAGCACCGCCATCAGGATCATGTCGTGCCAGCCGTCCGGGTACAGCTCCGCCTCGCGGCGGGTGCCTTCCGTGCGGAACCCGCAGGCCAGGTAGCAGTCGATGGCCCGGCGGTTGAACGCCAGCACCTCCAGCTGCACCCGGTGCGCGCCGAGCTCACCGAAGGCCCAGGACAGCACCAGCCGGGTCACCTCGCGGCCCAGCCCCTGGCCGCGCAGGCTGGCCACGAACAGCCCCACCCAGTACGTCGCGGAGTGCTGATCGACGTTCACCCGCAGCCCCGCGCCGCCGATGCTGGAGCCCGCGTGCTCGATCGCCCAGCTGTACTCCCCCGGACCGGCGGGTCCGCGGCGCGCGGTCAGGTCCGCACGCGCGTGATAGCGGCGGCCGTCCCACTCCCGCCGCCACGACGAGCCGTAGCCGTCCTCCTCTTCCGGGTCGATAGGGTGACGCAACCGGTCCTCGACGTCCGAGTCCCGGGACGCGCGCAGGATGACCCGCTCCCCACGGAGCGTCGGAAAGGCCGGGAGGGCCAGCCGGCCGGGCATGGTCACGAGGCACGCCCTCGCCCGAGCAGACGGCGCCGCGGTCGCGCCCTGAGGTGCCCGGTGTTGACCGTGCCGGACAGCACGATCCGCAGTAGCACCGGCACCTCCGGGTGCTGCGGTACCCGGATCTTGACGCTGCCGCTGCTGCGCACGGCCACGTCGTCCGCGTCGATCGAGATGCCCGGCCTGGTCAGCAGCGTCAACGTGCCGCTGCGCACCTCGGCGTTGATGTGCAGCACCGGCTGGGTGATCACCGCCTCGGTGAAGTCCAGCGTGACGTGACCCCAGCCGACCCGCACCTCGATCCGCCGCGGCAAGAGCCAGCGGCCGTCCCGCTTGTCGTTGCCGCCCTGCCGCTCGATCCGGACGACGTCCTTGGGCTGCCCGGCCAGCCCGCCCAGCCCGGCCAGCCCGGCCAGCCCGGCGACGGCCGCGCCGCCCGGCGCCGGCAGGTCGCGGCTCAGCTCGGCCAGCTCGCCCACGGTGCGCGCGGTCAGCGCCCGCTCCAGCCGCTGGTCGAGTTCTTCGGCGGTCAGCCGGCCGTCACCCGCGGCCACCCGGAGCAGCTCGGCGATCCGGTCCCGGTCCTCGTGCGACGCGCGCAGCTCAGCGTCAGCCACGGATCTTCAGCGGCAGCGTGCGCGGCCCGCGGATCTGGCCAGCCGCCCAGGTCACCGCGGCCGGGTCGGCCAGGCTGAACTCCGGGATCCGGTCCAGCCACGTTTCCAGCGCGACCCGGAGCTCCATCCGGGCCAGGTGCGAGCCGAGGCAGCGGTGGATGCCGAGGCCGAACGCGGCGTGCCGGTTGAGCTCGCGATCGATGATGACCTCATCCGCGCGGTCGAACTGGGCCGGGTCACGGTTGGCCGCCGGGAACGACAGCAGGATCCAGTCGTCGGCCTTCATGTCCACGCCCTGCCAGCGCACGTCGCCGGTGACCAGCCGGGCCATGGTGACCGGCGCGTAGGCGCGGAGGAGTTCCTCCACCGCGGTCGGCAGCAGCCCGGGCTCGGCGACCAGCCGGGCCCGGTCCGCCGGGACGGCGGCCAGGTGCCACAGCGACGCGCCGATCGCGCTCCACGTCGTATCGATGCCCGCGATGAGCAGCAGTGCCATCGTGCCGACCACGTGGTCCGGGTCGAGCTTGTGCCCGCCCAGCTCAGCGTCGAGCAGGTAGCTGGTCAAGTCGTCCCGCGGCCGGGCCAGGTGCTCGTCGACCTGCGCCAGCAGGTAGTCGAACAGCCGGCGCACCCGCTCGAGGCGCTCGTCCGGCGGCAGGTTGACGCCTTCCAGCAGGTCGGTCACGAACTCGCGGAACTGCGGCCCGTCCTCGGGCGGGAAGCCGAGCATGTCCGCGATGACCCGGACCGGGATGTGCTGCGCGTACTCGCAGGCGGCGTCCACCACGTCCCGGCCGTCGAAACTGTCGATGAGCGACGCGCAGAACGCCCGGGTGGCTGCTTCCTGCCGGCCGACCGCGGACCGGGTGAACGCGGGCAGCAGCAGCTTGCGCGCGTCGTGGTGGAACGGCGGGTCGGACGAGATCGGCGGCGAGCCGCCGACCGGGGCCAGCTCATGAGGCGGCCGGACGTTGCTCATGATGATGGCGCGTGAGGAGAACAGATCGGTGTCGTAGGCGATCGCCGCGACGTCCGCGTAGCGCACCGGCAGCCAGCCGCCGCCGAACCGCCCGGTGTGCGCGATCGGGCAGCGCTGCCGCAGGTCGTCCTGGATCGGGTACGGATCGGCGGCCCACTCCGGCTCGAGGTGGGAGAAATCGGTGGCCCAGTCGGACACCGGGCCGGTGACGATCTCGCTCCGCATGACCTCGGGCTCGGCCTCGTCCCCCGCCCGGTACTCGTGGCCGAACCGGTTATCGACCGCCATCTCAGATCTCCTCGAGCAGGTCAACCGCGCGGGGCGCCTCGGGCCGGTCAATCGCGCGGGTCGCCTCGAGCAGGTCGATCGCGCGTTCCGGGCAGTTGGCCACCGCCAGCCGGGCCGCCTTCTCCTCGCCCGGCGGCACGATCCCGTCGCCGAGCACCTGCCCGTACCCCTCGTCGTCGTCGCCGAACAGGCCCGGGGCCAGGTCGTAGCAGCGGCCGTGCCCCTGGCAGCGCCCGGCGTCGATGTGCACCTTCACTGCGTCGTTCCCGTCTCTGCGGGGATGCCCTCATATGGACCATAGCGCCTCGGTCGGGGACAGCCGCGCGGCGCGGAGCGCGGTCAGCAGGCCGGCCGCCGCGCTGATGAGCAGCGCGGCCGCATCCAATCCCAGAAGCAGCATGCTGAACGCCCTCTCGGCTTCAGCTTGTGCGACCAGCGCGGCCAATGGCTGGGACGGCTGGACCGGCTGGGGGCCTGGCGGTCGGCATCAGCTTTCCTGCTTGCGCAGCTCCCGGGCGATGACCATGCGCTGGATCTGGTTGGTGCCCTCGAAGATCTGCGGCACCTTGGCCTCGCGCAGGTAGCGCTCGACCGGGAAGTCACGGGTGTACCCGGCGCCGCCCAGCACCTGGACGGCGTCGGTGGTCACCTTCATCGCCATGTCGGTGGCGACCAGCTTGGCGATCGAGGCCTGGCGGCGGAACGGCAGTCCGCGGTCCCGGCGGCGGGCGGCCTCCAGATAGGTGGCCCGGGCCGATTCCACCCCGGCGGCCATGTCGGCCAGCATGAACTCCAGCCCCTGGAACTCGATGATGGGCCGGCCGAACTGGGTGCGCTGCCGGGCGTACCGGACGGCCTCGTCCAAGGCGGCCTGAGCCAGCCCGACCGCGCAGGCGGCGATGCCGAGCCGGCCGGAGTTGAGCGCGTCGAGGGCGATCTTCAGCCCGTCGCCCTCGGCCCCCAGCCGCAGGCCGACCGGGACGCGCGCCCCGTCCAGCCGCAGCTGGGCGGTGGGCGAGCCGGTCAGCCCCATCTTGTGCTCCAGCGGCCCCGGCGTCAGGCCGGGGGTGGCCGCGTCGGCCAGTAGGCAGCTGATCCCCCGGCTGCCGTCGTCCTGGCTGGTCCGGACCATCAGGGCGTAGAAATCGGCCACCCCGGCGTGGGTGATCCACGCCTTGGTCCCGGTCACCGAGTACGCGTCGCCGTCGCGCACCGCGCGGGTACGCAGCGCGGCCGCGTCCGACCCGGACTCGGGCTCGGACAGCGCGTAGCCGCCGAGCAGGTCCCCGGCCAGCAATTCGGGCAGCAGCGCGTCGCGCTGCTCGTCCGTGCCGAACCCGGCCAGCGGGTAGCAGGACATGGTGTGCACCGACAGCCCGACCGCGACCGTCATCCAGGCCGCGGCCAGTTCCTCCAGGACCTGGAGGTACACCTCGTAGCTGAGCGCGCTGCCGCCCCAGCGCTCCGGGTAGGGCAGGCCGAGCAGCCCGCTCTTGCCGAGCAGCCGGAACTTGTCCCGCGGGAAGCGGCTGGCCGCCTCGTACTCGCTGGCTATCGGGGCCAGTTCCGCGGCGGCCAGGTCCCGGGTCAGCGCCAGCAGGTCCGCGGCCTCCGTGCTGGGCAGCATCCGCTCGGCCGGCATGTGGGCCTCCCTCCGCTCGGTTCCAGGCTATGCCCGCCCGTGCTTGCGGACCATGAGTGCTGCCGGGCGCGGACGCGCTCGGCCGCAGCGGCCCGGGCGACGGCGCCCAGGCGGGCGGCCGGCAGCTGCGCCGGCTACTGAACCGGGCGGTCGCCGCCCGGCGCGCCCTGGCCGACATCGGGGGCAGTCCACGGCTTTCTTCATCTGCCCACCACATCAGCTGCACGGCCGCTGCACTGGGCCCGGGTTACCTGGTCCTGTCGCCCTCGTCCGCGCCCCCGATGAGCGGACCAGGGCGGCCCACCCGCGAGACGTAGGAGAGAACATGACCGCCACAACCCAGGACCGGCTGACCGGCAAGCGGGTCAGCCGATGCCGGGGACCAGCCGCCGTCAGTGGGCCGCGTAGCCGGTGGCCTTCTGGACCTCCATGCGCACCACCACGCGCACCGCACCAGGCCGGTCCGGATCGGGGTCCCGGCCGTCGTACTTCCAGGAGAGCTGGGTATCGAGCTCACGGCCGGGGTCCGGGCTGAGCGACACCCGGCCGCGCAGCTCGACGTAGTTCTCCGGGTCCGACGAGTCGATCACGCTGACGCTGACCCGCGGGTCGCGCACCATGTTGCGGTGCTTGACCCGGCCCGCCACGGTGGAGAACAGCAGATCGCCGCCGTCCCGGCCGACCCAGACCACGGAGGTCTGCGGGCTGCCATCAGGATTAACCGTGGCCAGCACGGCGTAGTTCTGCCCATCGACCAGCCGGATCGTCGCATCGCTGAGCGGGATTCCCATGGGCCGCACGCTAGCAGCGCGCCCCGCCACACCTGCCCGAACAGCCGCGTCATGCGCCGAGCCTAGCCAGGCTGGCCAGATCGGCCGCCGCCGATACTTTTCCGAGCGGTGGCGAGTCAATATAGACGCTGGTGGCTTGGGCCAGCATGGCTGGAGGGAGTCGTGATGTCGGCCAGTCTCCTGGCGGGCGCGATCGACTACGCCCTGGGCAGCGTGGACTACGTCGCGCCCGTGCTGCTGTCCCGGCCGACCCCGTGCCGGGACTGGGACCTGGCGGCGTTGCTGCGGCACGCCAGTGACTCGCTGGCCGCGCTGCATGAGGGCCTGGCCACCGGCTACGTCAGCCTGGACCGGACCGAGCCGGCCGCCGCCGGCCTGGCCCTGATCTTCCGCGACCGGGCCGCCCAGCTGCTGGCCGCGGCCGGGACCGGCTGCCACTATGACATCGCCGTCGCCGACCGGCATGTCGCGGCGGCCATCGTGACCGCCGTGGGCGCCATCGAGATCGCCGTGCACGGCTGGGACATCGCCGTGGCCTGCGGGCACGGGCACAGCCGGCCGATCCCGGCCGAACTGGCCAGCAGCATCATGGGGATCATCCCGCTGGTGGTCACCGAAGCGACCCGGGGCAGCCAGTTCGCCGCGCCGGTCACCGTGCCACCACTGGCCAGTCCCAGTGACCGGCTGGTCGCGCTGCTCGGCCGCGATCCGGGCGGCCCCGCCCCTGCCACCGGCTGACCCACGCGTGTATCACGGCCTGGCCGCCGTGCTCCGTTCATCACGAAGAGCACAGTTTCTGCCAGGCGGCCGCTCTTCACGGGGACAGGCACGAGGAGGCAAGTGATGGCCAGGGCAATCCCGGACGTTCGTATCACTCCGGACAACGCCACCGTCAGCGCGAATCTGGGTCTGCTCAGGGACCTGGGCGGAACGTGGCGGGGCAAGGGCTTCAACCTGATCGCGCGGCCGGATTTCCAGGGGAACGCGCCGCTGTACCTGCAGCTCAACCAGACCGACGAGACGCTCACCATCGACCCGATCGGGTCATCCGTGCCCAACCGGGGGTTCGGCCAGGACGACATCGAACTGTTCGGCCTGACCTACCTGCAGAAGATCAGTGACACCGCCACCGGTGGCGCGCTGCACATCGAGCCGGGCATCTGGGTCACCCAGCCGGAGACCGCCTACCCACAGGAGACCCCGCCGCCGGGCGGTCAGATCGTCGCGCGGATGGCCACCATCCCGCACGGCAACTCGGTGCTGGCGCAGGGCGGCGCGACGCCGTTCACCGGCCCGCCCACGCTGACCTCGGCCGCGGACGAGTACGCGTTCTCGGCGTTCCCGTCGTTCAACAGCACCCCGTTCGCGATCCCGGCGAACTCGGCGGTGCCGAAGCTCAACGCGGCCGGGTCCGCTGAGAAGCTGACCGCCGCGGCGCTGAACCCGCCGGTGCCGCCGTTCACCGAATACGACCTCGGCATCGCCGACTCCGCGGCCAACCCGCGGACGCCGTTCGGCACCAGCCCGGCTGAGCCGCCGCTGCCCAGCAACATCGACGGGGTGCCGATACAAGAGGTGGTGAACGACCCGATCCGGCTGCTGCAAGCCGTGATCCAGAAGCAGGTCGACGACGGGCACGGCTTCGAAGGGGTGGCGCTCAACATCGCCACCCAGCCCACGGTCACGTTCCTCACCCAGCCGAACGACCCGACCGGCCCGTCGAAGCCGGTGCCGGTGACCGACGGCGCGGGCGGCATCGAGAACATTGTGTTCCTGCAGGGCGAGGAACCGCCGGTGCCGGGGGCGACCGGGCCGAACGCGCAGACCTCGCTGGTGTACGCGACGTTCTGGATCGAGAAGGTCCGGCACCCGGGCCGGGAGTCCTTCATGCAGCTGCAGTACGCGCAGATGACGATCCTGGACTTCGGGATCCTCAACGCGCCCGGCGCGCCCATCCTGGGCTGGCCGCACGTCTCGGTCGCGACGCTGCGCAAGTCCTTCCTCTGAGTACCTCCTTCCGCTGAACACGTCCTTCCGCTGAACACGGGGCCTAGCCGAACGTGAACGAGTAGGCCTGCACGCCGGGATCGAGGAACGTGATCTCGAAGGTGCGCTCGGCGATCAGCCCGCGCTGCCGGATGAGCTGGTAGAGCCGCTGCTGCGGGACCGTCCCGATGCCCTGGCCGTCCACGTCGAGCCCATGGTCGGCGCCGGGTGGCTGCCCGTCGATGAGCACCCGGAACCGGACCGGGGCGTCCGCCGCGGCCGGGCCCATGACCAGGTGCAGGTCGCGGGCGTGGAACCGGTAGGCGATCCGGCCGATGGCCGCGTTGAGCGTGCTCGCCTGGCCCGCCACCGTCCAGTCGCCGGACAGCGCCCAGTGGTTGAGCCGCAGCCGGATTGGGGCGGCGTAACCGCGACTCTCGTCTGGGACGATGCCACCGGGCGAGGCGAAGTTCTCGGTCCGCTCATAGCCCGCGTAGTTCTCCGGTGACTCCAGCGTGGCCCAGTCGGCCGGGGCCTCGACGCCCTGCGCGTGCACTGACACCACGCTGCGGGCCGGCCGGTCGGCGCCGCTGGCCAGCAATTGCTGGATGATCAGCTCCGACTCCTCGTAGTCGCCCTCGCCGAACTGGTGATGGCGGATCCGGCCCTGCGCGTCGACGAAGTAGAGGGCGGGCCAGTACATGTTCCCGAACGCGTGCCAGATCGCGTAGTGGTTGTCGGTCGCCACCGGATACCCGACCCGCAGGTCCCGCACCGCCCAGCGGACGTTCCCGGCGCTCCGCTCGAACGCGAACTCCGGGGTGTGCACGCCGAGCACAACCAGGCCCTGGTCGGCGTACTTGCTGGCCCAGGCGCGGACGTACGGCAGCGAGCGGATCCAGTTGATGCAGGTATAGGTGCAGAAGTTGACCAGCACGACGTGCCCGCGCAGCCGGGCCGCGGTCAGCGGGGCCGAGTTGAGCCACCCGGTGGCGCCGTCCAGCGAAGGCAGCTCACCCTCAACCGGCAGCGGGGCCGGCGCGGGCCTCATCTGCGCGCCTCCACGAACTCTGAGCATCCACCGCGCCCGGGCCGCGGCACATCCTCAAGGCGGCTAATTCCACCGGGAAGGCGGTAAACCGGGGCCCAGCGCGCGCCGTCTACTGACGGAGGGGGGCGCTGCACTAGGCGTGCGTGGTCCCGATGGGCAACCCGGGCAACAAGGAGAACAACATACCCATGGCCGCCACGCTTCGTGAGATTCTGCTCGCGCCCGACGTCGAGCCAGCGGTCGGCGAGGACTGCTACCACCTGATCGGGCAAGAGCTCGGGGACAAGTCCGGGGTGTCCGGGACCGCGCTCAAGCTCGCCTACAAGACGGTCAACACGTTCATGCCGGGCCACATCGAGTTCATGGTGCGGGACCTGCTGCCGGACATGGTGGACCAGCTCGATCCGTTCTGGGCGGACTTCCGCACCTCGGGCGGGGCCGAGTTCGGCGACTACCTGACCAAACGCGGCGACGAGGTGGCCGAGGCCCTGCTCACGGTGACCGACGCGCGCGCGGCCGCGTCCGGGCGGCCCACGGTCATCAAGGCGTACAAGAGCGTGCGCGGCAACGCGATCAAGCACGTCACGGCCGCGCTGCCGCGGGTCGGCGCGCTGGTGCAGAAGTACGCGGGGTTATCCGGAGCACTGGCTGACTTAGCTATCCACAGCGGCTACGGTGCACCGCATGGATAGCCCTCCGCGCGGCCGCCGTGGGCAGCCGGCTCCTGATCGTGGAAGCGATCCTGGCCGACCAGCCCGGCCCGGTCATGCCGGAACTGCTGGACGTGCACATGATGGTGATGAGCGGCGGCCGGGAACGCAGCCGCGACCAATACGGCCAGCTGCTGGCGGCGGCTGGCTGGCAGCTGGCCGAGGTCACCCTGCTGCCCAGCGGGCAAAGTTTGCTTAACGCCAGTGCCCGCTGACTCAGCCGCCCGGCGGCCCAGCCGTCAGCTCAGCTTCAGCGCCTGGGCCAGCTGCCGGTAGCCGGGCAGCGGATCGGCGTCCGGCCCGGTGAGCAACTGGACCACGACATGGTCCGCCCCGGCCTCCAGATGCCTGGCCAGCTGCGCCGCGACCTGGTCCGCGGTGCCGTGCGCGACCAGCGCGTCGACCAGCGCGTCGCTGCCGCCGTCGCTCAGATCCGCGTCCGTCCAGCCGAACCGGCGCAGGTTGCTGGTGTAGTTGACCAGGCCGAGATACGGCGTGCGCACCCGCTCGCGGCCCAGCGCCCGGGCCCGGCTGAGGTCGGTGTCGAGCACGGCCTTGTGCTCCGGGGCGAGCAGCGGCTCCGGGCCGAGGATCTCCCGGGCCAGCCGGGTGTGCTCGGGCGGCACCAGATAGGGAATCGCGCCCGCGGTGCGGTCCCGGGCCAGCCGGAGCACCCGCGGGCCCAGCGCGGCCAGCACCAGCGCATCCCGCGGTACGCCGTCGCCCAGCAGCGTGTCGACATAGCTGGCCAGGGTCTGGTACGGCCGCTCGTAGTGCTGGGTCGCCTCCGGGTGCCCGGCGCCGACGCCGAGCACGAAGCGGCCCGGATGCCGCTGCTGCACCCGGGCGAACGACCGGGCCACCTCGTGCGGGCCGTCCTTCCAGATGTTCACGATGCTGGTCCCGACGGTCAGCCCGCTGGTCGCGTCCAGCAACTCCTCGACCTGGACCAGGTCTCCGTCCGGGGAGCCGCCGACCCACAACGCGCCGAACCCGCACTGCTCGATTGCCGCCGCCAGCTCCCCCGTCAGCTGGTGAGCGCCCCGCCAGATCCCCCACTGTCCAAGCTGATCCCGCAGCTGAGCCGTCACGGCCTGTCCCTTCCTCTCGCCGTCGCCACCATTGGGCAGAACTCGGTACGGTCGCCCAGTGTTCCGCCCAAAGGTTAGACTCGCCGTCCGCAGACAAGAGGTCTTCCCTAGCTGGTGAGCAAGAAGATGTCCGAACCGCTGGATCTCGTCGCAGCAGGTGTCGCATCTGTGCTCAAGAGCCTACGGACCCGTGTTGGGCTGCAGGAGGACCGGCTTTCCGGCACTGAGCTACAACTGGACTCGCTGACCGGACTAGACCGGGTCCGCGCCTTCGTGGCTGCCGGGGCGCCTGCCGAGCGGGCCATCGTGCAGGCGGTACGCGAAGCGGCCAGCTCGCTGCCGCCCACCTTGATGATCGTGGCCGACGGCAGCCTGTCCCTCGGGCTGTTTCTGGAGTTCGCTGCCCGAGGCAACCGAGCTCTACGCCCCTGACCTCGGCCGCCGCCGCCAAGCGCTGCTGGCCAACTGGGACCGCTGCATCAGCTCCGGTCAGTGGCGGCACCCGGCACGGTTCCGTCGCCCCGGGCACTCCGCCTGGAAGTCGAGACCGAGGCGCTCGGCGCCCTCGCCGTGGCGCTGACTGAAACCGACGGCCGCTGCGGGACCGAACCCGGGGGCATCGCCGCCCCACGCAGCAGCCGGACAGCGCTGCCGGCCGGGCAGGCCGCCGCGCTGCCCGCGGCGGAAAAGCGAGTCTTCGGCACTGAGCTGCGTAAGGCCCTACGGTCCCGCGGCCAGACCATCGACGATGCCGCCGATGCACTGGCGCTCAGCGCTGACGAGATCAGAGCAGTGGGGCTCGGGCCAGGATTTCCCGTCCGACGAGAAGGCGCGCGCGCTCGACGATTACCTGACCGCCCGCGGCTCCATTTACGGGCTGGCCGAGGAGCTTCACTCAAAGGCCATCCGGGCCACCCAGGGCGTGGCACCGCCGCGGCTGGCCGTCACTCCGCCGACGCTGCTCCAGGTCTTCGACAACGTGGCCGGTGCGCTGCGGGACTCGCTGACCAGGGAGGGCGCTGGCGCGGCGCAAGGCTGGCCGCACGACCTGCGCCGACTCGGCACCCGGGCCACGCCTCTGTCCACCGCCTTCGGCCTGCGGGCCATGCTGCTGCTGGAGGGTTCGCTGGCCGCCGATCTGGTGCCGGTGGCCGCCAGGCTCCGGGACGGGGCCTCGCAAACCGGCGGATACGCAGCCGACAGCCAGCGTGAGCCCAGGCCCGAGGTCACCGCCACGGTTCTCCAGACGCTGCACCGGATCGAGGGGACGACCAGCCTGTTCGCGCAACTCGACACGATTAAGGCCAACATCGGCGAGTTCGAGCGGACCCGGCCCTACATCCTGACCACGGTGCTCGAAGCCAGCCGGCAATTGGATCCGGATTCGGAGCTGACCGCCACGCTGATCCGGGACCTGCTGGACGCCCGCCGCCCGTACGGCGACCTGCTGCTGTGGCCGGAGAAGGTCGAACCACTGCTAGTGTCCCCGGCGCCGTCGATCGCGCACACGGCGCGCGCGGTGCAGGCCCTCGCCCAGGTCGAGCGGCCCACCCCGGAAGTGCGGGCGGCCACGGAGCAGGCCGCGGCCTGGCTGGCTGGGCAGCGCGATCTGGGGAACGTCAGCGAAATCATCGACCGGCCCTTCGAGGGCGGGACGGAACCTCTTTATACCCGGCATTTCACCGCGGCCTGGGTAGTAAAGGCGCTTGTATCGGTGGGTTTGCCGGCTAGTCATCCGGCGGTCGGCACGGCGGCCAGCTGGATCTGGAGCAGTTATAGCGAGCCGGCCGCCCTGTGGAGCTGGAATAACGGAGACCTGCCGATCTGGATGACATACGACGCGGTGGACGCGCTGCGGCTCGCGGCGCTGGCCACAACTATCCGTCGCGGCGGCAGATCTTCGGCACCGTAACACCCGCTTTGCCAGCCAAACACACAGCCAGCTGCCACATGTCCAGAAGGTTACGGGAATCTTTACCGAAACGGAATTACGGTCACCTTGCCAGTGGCGCACGCCCATCCGGATATCCGGGTTCGGCGCAGCCCATTACCCGGGTACTCAAAGCCGGCCCCGCCCTGCCGCCCCGGCATCCGGGTGAACCCCCGCGCGCCATGATCGACAACCCGGTAGGCTTCGGGGCATATGCACCGGGCTGCAACTCCTAGTTCGGGGCATATGCACCGCGCTGCAACTCTGTCGCCCGCGATCAAGCGGTTGAGCTGGGAAAACTCGGGTACGTTGTCGCTGGCCCCCCGGCGGACCTATCAAGCGGGATACGAGAGGATAGTCGTTGAGCCCTGGTAGTTCGCCGGCTTCCGCCGGGCCGTCGCAGCCGTCCTCTGCCACAATAGCCGAGATACCGCCACCCTCGGTGGACTGGTGGATCACCAGCCGCTGTAACCTAGCGTGCGATTTCTGCTACGGCCCGACACCTGGCAAAGATCCTGTCGATCTGCGTGACGATATTATGCGCAGTCTTAAAGATAGTTCTGTGCCAGTGGTTACGTTCTGTGGCGGCGAACCGCTCCTTGTCCGCAGGGTCGGCGAATACGCGGGTATTCTGCGGGGCGCCGGAAAGCGGACCGTACTCAACACCAACGGCGAACTGCTGGCCAGGCGGCACGGCCAGGGCTTCGACCTGCGGCACTTTGACCTGGTGGGGCTGTCCATCGACGGCTCCACGGCGGAAACCCACCGGGCCATGCGCGGCCCGAAGGCCAGCCTCGACGATACGCTGAGCGCCGCCCGACTGGTGGCCGAGGCGGGCATCCAGCTGAAGATCGGCACGGTGGTCAGCGCTGTCAACGCCGACGACCTGCCCTATCTGGCCAAGCGCGTGCAGGAGTTGCGGCCTGCCGTGTGGCGGCTATACCAATACAGCCAGCGCGGCGGACAGAACGTCGGCCAGCACCGCCACCGGCTGGCCGGCGAGGACTTTCACCGCCTCGCCGAGCGCGCCGCCATGCTGGCCGCGCCAGTGCCGGTGGCCAGCTCCGCCGAGGCCCAGACGGCTGGCTGCCTCATCGTTGACCCGGCAGGCACTGTCCTGCGTCCAACTGATTACGGCTATGAAGAATGCGGCAACTGCCTGAAGGAGCCGCTTGACGACATCTGGGCCCGGATTCCGGGCCTCTCTGTGATCACCGCCAACAAACGATGGTTGTCGGTTCTGGATCAATGACAATAGGGTCTAATAAGCTAGTTACCACCGGTACGACATAAGAGGGTCAGAAATGCCCGGCCCGGACACGCATCGTGGTGAGCACGCCCCGCGGCTAGCGGGCGAGTCACCCAGCCTGGTGCTGATCGGGCACGTGGGCTGGGCTACCAACGAGACCGCGAGCGGCACCCGGGTGTCGCTGGGCGGGTCTGGCTACGCAGCCGCTTTCGCGGCTGCCCTCGTGCTGCCCGGCCAGGTGGGCCTGGTCGCGCAGGTCGGCCTGGATCTGGCCGGGCCCGGGCTGCGCCAGTTGGACATCGACAGGGCCGGGCTGGCCGCTCAGCCCGGCGCCTCGGCGGCGTTCCACATCACCGAGCACGACGACGGGACCCGGTCCTTCCAGTCCCGGCTGGGTGTGGCCGCCAGCCCCCGGTTCGGCACCTTCCCGGCGGCGTATTTCCAGGCCCGGCACGTGCACCTGGGCACCATGCCACCGGAGCAGCAGCTGGCCTGGCTGGCTTTCCTGCGCGACAACGGGCTGCGCGCCCCGGTCTCGGTGGACGCCTTCGAGCATTTCGTCACCACCCAGCCGGTGGCCTCGCGCGACGCCTGTGACCGGGCCGACCTGATCTTCATCAACGAGGCCGAGTACAGCGGGCTGTACCGGGACAACGAGCTCCCGAAGGCGCCGACCATCCTGAAGCACGGGCCGCGGGGCGCGGACTTCATCTCCGACGGCATCACGCAGTCTGCGTCGGCCATCCCGGCCGCGCACGTGGTGGACGGCACCGGGGCGGGCGAGATACTCGCGGGGGTGTACCTGGCCCTCCGCGCGCGGGGCCTGAGAGAAGGCCGGGCGCTGGACTTCGCGGTGCGGGCGGCCAGCAGCTCGGTTACCGAGTTCGGCGTGGACGGCCCGCGATTGACCCGCGAGCTGATCGGCATCGCGAAAACCGCCATGCTGGGCGGATGAGCGACGAAATTCGCCCGTTCCGCATCGACGTTCCCGACGCCGACCTCGACGACCTGCGGGACCGGCTGCGCCGGACCCGGTGGCCGGAGCCGGAGACGGTCGGCGACTGGTCGCAGGGCATCCCGCTGGCCTATACCCGCGAGCTGTGCGATTACTGGCTGAATGACTATGACTGGCGCGCGGGCGAGGCCCGGCTGAACCGGTTCGCTCAGTTCCGCACCGAGATCGATGGCGTGGACATCCACTTCATCCACGTCCGCTCGCCGCGCGGGGACGCGCTGCCGCTGCTGATCACGCACGGCTGGCCCGGCTCGGTGGTCGAGTTCGGCAAGGTCATCGGGCCGCTCACCGACCCGGAGCGGCACGGCGGGGACGCGGCCGACGCCTTCCACCTGGTGTGCCCGACGCTCCCGGGATATGGGTTCAGCGGCAAACCCGACCGGCCAGGCTGGGGCGTTGAGCAAATTGGGGATGTGTGGGATGAGCTGATGAGCCGCCTCGGGTACCGGCGGTACGCGGCGCAGGGCGGCGACTGGGGGGCCATGGTCACCACCGCGCTGGCCATCCGGCATCCGGAGCACCTGGCCGGGATTCACCTGAACATGCCAGTCACGTTCCCGGGCCGCGCGGCGCGCGGCGGCGACCTCACCGACCGGGAGCAGGCCGCGCTGGCCTCGCTCGCGCACTACGACAAGGAGGACTCGGGCTACTCCAAGCAGCAGTCCACCCGGCCGCAGACCATCGGTTACGGCCTGGTCGACTCCCCCGCCCTGCTCTGCGCCTGGATCGTGGAGAAGTTCTGGTCGTGGACCGACTGCGACGGCGACCCGGCCACCGTGCTGACCCGGGACGAGATGCTGGACAACATCATGCTGTACTGGCTGCCCGGCACCGGGGCGTCGGCGGCCCGGCTGTACTGGGAGAGCTTCCGGAAGCCACTGCCCGGGCCGGTCACCGTGCCGGTCGGCTGCTCGATCTTCCCCAAGGAGATCTTCCGCCCGTCCCGGCGCTGGGCCGAGCAGCGGTTCCCCGCCCTGCACTACTGGAACGAGCTGGACAAGGGCGGCCACTTCGCCGCGTTCGAGCAGCCGGAGACGTTCGTCAGCGAGGTGCGCGCCGCGTTCCGCCCGCTACGGCAGGATTAGCCGGATGCGCCGCGATGCCGATGCGATCGTGGTCGGGGCCGGGCTGGCCTGGCAGGACTGGCTGGGCAGCGCCGGTTTCGACCGGCCCGAGGACGAGTGGCCGCGCCGCTGGGCCGAGGCCTACGTGGCGTTCGCGGCCGGTGGGAAGCGGTCCTGGCTGCATCAGCGGGGGGTGCGGTTCTTCCCGGTCCCCGGGTGGGCGGAACGCGGCGGCTACGGGCCACTCGGCCACGGCAACTGGTGGCCGGCATGAACGAGCTCACCGGCACGGATCTCATCGACCTGCCCTCGGTGGCCGGCCTGGTGGTGGCGCGGGACCGGGAGGTGGCCAACCCGTTCAGCAAGGACGCGCAGCTCACCGCCGTCCGCGGGGCCCGCCGGTACCGCGGCGACCGGCTGCTCCGGGTGGCCAGGCCGCACCGCTTCCTGGACCCGGCCGCGGGCCCGCTGATCGCGGTCCGGCTGCACATCCTCACCCGCAAGAGCCTCGGCGGGCTGCAGACCAACCTGGACGGCCAGGTGCTCGGGGCCGGCGGCCAGCCGGTGCCCGGCCTGTACGCGGCGGGCGAGGTGGCCGGCTTCGGCGGCGGCGGCATGCACGGCTACCGGGCGCTGGAAGGCACGTTCCTCGGCGGCTGCCTGTTCTCCGGCCGCACCGCCGGCCGCCACGCCGCCCAATCAGTCAACACGCCGCCCAATCAGTCAACTAGCGCGCTGGGCGAGCAGTCCACCGCCGCCGTCCAGCCGATGATCAACTGATTGGTGTTGCTGAGGCAACACCAATCAGTTGATCACGACAGTCACGGAACGGCTGGGGGGACGGGTGGGGTTTCTGGGACTGGGGCTGGGACTGGGGCTGGGGTGGGGGCGATGCGGGCGGTTGGGCGGGGGGTGGCGCGTTCGATGGCGGGCCAGCCGTAGTCCTTGTCCCGCTCGGCGCGCTCGGCCCGGCCGCCGCCGCGCAGGCCGAACAGCCGCTTGGCCAGCAGCAGGTAGAGCACGATGAGCAGGTTGATGACGAGCGCGAGCACCTTCAGCCAGGAGATGCTCTTGGTCAGCTCGTAGATCTCGTACGGCACGAACACGACGGTTGCGATGAAGGTCAGGTACTCGGCCCAGCGGCGGCCCAGCCACAGCCCGACCGCCTCGCAGGCCTCCAGCACGCCGTAGGCGGCGGCCGCCGCCGCGATCAGGTACAGGTTGCGGATGCTCACCGCGAACAGCCGCTGCAGGTCATGCACGACGCCGTGCTGGCTGTTGTTGACCGGGCCGCCCAGCCCGCCTTGGAGATCCTTGAGGATGCGGGTGAAGTCGGAATCCAGCATCGCCTTGTTGTGCGCGAACAGGAACAGCCCGGCGGACAGCGCGCCCAGCACCAGGAAGTGCAGCGCCCGGTCCAGGGCGATCAGCCGCAGCACGTACCGGTCGCGGAGCGGGCGGCCGCGCAGCGGCAGTATCACGTCTTCGCGGCGCGGCGGGTACTCGGCCGTCGGCTGGCTGGGCGAGTTCAGCGCGACCCACGAGTCGCAGCGCAGGCAGCGGTACCAGCGCAGCCCGTCTTCCTCGCGGGCGAACAGGGCGTTCTCGGCGCGCAGCCGTGCGGCATCGGTGCCGAGCAGTTCGTGGCCGTGCAGGCCGCAGCCGATCAGCTCGTACCGCAGCTTCGGCAGGTAGCGGCGCGGGCGCTCGGTGCCCGGCGGCGCGAGCAGCGCATCGGCATCCTGGCCAGCCATTTCCCTAACGTAGCCGGGCGAACAGCCAGAACGTAACACCCGTGCCCGCGCCGTAGGCCAGATGCGCGGTCAGGTCGTCGGCCAGGGTCTTGCCGTCGTACTCCCAGATCGGCTTGTAGAGCCCGCCTTCGGGCAGGATGACGTACCCGGAGGCCCAGACCAGCGCGCCGAACGGCACGCCGTAGGCGGGGTGGGGCCGGCGCAGTGATCCAGCCAGCACGCCGTAGGCCGCGCCGGCCGATGAGCCGTAACCCCAGTGCATGATCGTGCTGACCGGCCAGGCCCAGCGATCCGGTAGTTGGCGCTGGGTGAAGCCCTCGATCACCCGCTTCCCGACCTGCCCCGGGTCCGGGGCGTCCGCCCAGCTGTCCACCGCGGCGAATTCCCATTCCAGCGGGCTTGCCGTACCGCCGCCCCGGCGGTACCGGACGTAGCGGACCGAATCCATGCACACGGTGCCCACCGCCCCGGCCAGGACGCCACCGATCACCGCCGCGAGCGGGGTGAGCGGCTGCCAGCGGATGCCCATCGCGGCTCCTCAGTGTTGGGCACAAACAAGGCTAACAACGCGATTCCCAACCGACCATAGGGGTCATGGGCGAGGGGTCATGGGCGGCGCCGGCGGACCAGCGCCCGGGCCAGCGCGCCGACCGCGACCAAACCGAGCACGACGGCCCGGCCGCCCGGCCGGCCACCGCCAGCACCGCCCGGCTCGCCGCCGCCCGCCGCGGCCGCCGGGCTGGGCCGTGGCCAGCACCGGCGCCGCGCCGTCGGCCTGCAGCAACTGGCGGCCCTGCAACGCGAACAGCAGCACGAACGAGGGCCCGATCAGCACGACGAGCGCGACGAACAGCACGACGATCGCGGTCAGCGTGGACTGCGGGGCGCCCGCGTTGCTCAGCGTCACCGCGGTGCCGGGCAGCAGCACCGGGTACTGGGCCACGCCCCAGCCCCACACCACCGCGGCCACGCCGAGCGCGGCCAGCACCCGGACGCCGCGCGGCCGCCCCGCCGTGAGCAGGGCCAGCACCGCCACGCCGCACACCCCGGCCACGATCACCAGCGGCAGCGCCCGGCCGGTGAGCCGGCTGTACAGCGTGGGATCCGAGCCGTGCAGTTCGGCCAGGGTGCCCAGGGAGAGCGCCCCGGTCAGCACCGCGGCCAGCTGGGCCCGGCGGGTGAAGTACGTCTGCATGCGGCGGTCACCGCGGCGCGCCGCCTCCCCGATGAGGTACACGGCGGCCAGGTAGCCGCACGCGCCGACGAACAGGAAACCGGTCAGCACCGACGCGGGCTGGGTCCAGGCGGCCAGGCTGGACTGGGTGTGCCGGTCCGGTATCTGGCCGTCGGCGATGCCGCCGATCACCGCGCCCATGAAGAACGGGGTGAGCAGCGAGGAGACGGCGAACGTGGCGCCGAGCATGCGTTCCAGGCTGAGCCGGGTGACCTCCTTGCGGAACGCGAACCCGGCGCCGCGCAGCACGATCCCGGCCACGGCGAGCCAGATCGGCAGCGCGGCCACCGTCATCACCGCGGCGAACGCGTCCGGGAACGCGGTCCAGAAGATGACCAGGGCGAAGACCAGCCAGACGTGATTGGCCTCCCAGACCGGGGTGATCGACTCGTCGATCAGGGTGCGCGGCGCGCGGCCGCGCCGGTCCCCGCCAGACAGCAGGTCCCACAGGCCGCCGCCGAAGTCGGCGCCGCCCAGGACGGCGTACAGCGTCACGGTGGCCAGCAGGATGGCCCCGACCGTGGCCGCGATCACCGCCCGGCCCGCCCCGGCACCTGTCCCGGCTCCGGTCCGGGCACCCCGGCCGGCGGCGG
Organism: uncultured Actinomycetes bacterium; assembly: GCA_963717125.1. Lineage (GTDB taxonomy): Bacteria > Actinomycetota > Actinomycetes > Streptosporangiales > Streptosporangiaceae > RYN-230. The sequence continues at coordinate 79,401 of CAVQVG010000004.1, read as the reverse complement.
GCCGTAAGGCACCGCGGTGTCGGCGGCCTCGGCGCGCCGCCAGCGCCGGGCCAGGGTGCGCAGGATCAGGATGGTCGCCGTCCCCAGCACCGCGTAGACCAGGATGATGATGCTCAGGCTGGCCAGCACCCCGCCGTTGCGGGTGGCCGCGGCCGCGGTGGTCTGCAGCTGGTAGACGACCCAGGGCTGGCGGCCTTCCTCGGTGACCACCCAGCCGCACTCCATGGCCACGATCGCGGCGACCCCGCTCACGGCGCCGAGCAGCCAGAACAGCCGTTGCCGTGGCAGCCGGCGGTGCCGCCACCAGGCGTACAGCGCCCACAGCCCGGCCAGCAGCAGCAGGAAGCCCAGGCCGACCATCGCGTCGAAGCACAGGTGGATCAGCCACACCACCGGCGGCCGCTGCGCGGGCGGCACGCTGTCCCAGCCGGTGACCTGGGTCCCGGGCCCGAAGCCGACCAGCAGCGAGTCGAAATCCGGGATCCGCAGGCCGCCGTAGATGTGCCCGTTGAGGTACACGCCGCCGAGCCACTCGGGGACGTGCCGGCTCGTCCGCGGGACGTATTCCATGGACGCGAACTTGACCGGCTGGTCGTGCGCGATCGAGCGGGCCGCGGTGTCGCCGATGTAGATCTGCACCGGGGTGAGCACCGCGGCCAGCACGAACGGGATCGCGAACCCGGTGTAGTGGTACCGGTCCCGGCGGCCGCGCAGCACACCGGCCGCGTACACCCCGGCCACGGTGAACCCGGTAACCAGGTACGCGGCCAGGATCATGTGCGGCATCTCGTACGGGGCGGCGTGGTTGAAGAACACCTGCCACGGATCCACCGACACGATCCGGCCCGCCCGCACCGTGAACCCACCCGGCTGGTTCATCCACGAGTTGACCGCCACCACCGACATCGCGCCGAAGATGCCGCTGAGCGCGATCGGCACCCCGGTCCACCAGTGTGCCCAGCCGCCCAGCCGCCGCCAGCCGTACAGGTAGATCGCGGTGAAGATGGCCTCCAGGAAGAAGAACAGGCCCTCGACGCCGAACGGCAGCCCCAGCACCGCGCCGTACCGGCGCATCAGCCCCGGCCAGAGCAGGCCCATCTCGAAGGAGAGCACGGTCCCGGTGACCGCGCCCACCGCGACCAGCACGCCCATCGCCTGCGACCAGCGCCGGGCCAGCGTCATGGCCACCGGATCCGACCAGCGCAGCCCGATGAACTCGGCGATCAGCACCACGGTGGGCAGCGCGATGCCCAGGCAGGCCAGGATGATGTGGAAGCCGAGCGTGGTCGCCATCTGCGCCCGGGCCGGCACGACGCTGCTGGCCGACACCGCGCTGGCCGACACCGCGCTGGCCGACACCGCGCTGGCCGACACGGTTTTGGCCGACACCGCGCCGCCGACCCGAGCCGCCGCGACCAGGAACGCGGTCTGGCCGTACATCAGCGGCCGCCCGCATCCGGCAGCGTCCGGCGCAGCCCGTCCCGGCCCGCGACCGTGCGGCCGCTGAACCCCTGGCTGGCCCGCGCCACCCAGTCCGCCTCGCTGATCGCGTCAGGTTCGGCCGGCAGGTAGTGGCTCAGGATGAGCTCGCCGACCCCGGCCCGCTGCGCCACGCCGCCGACCTCGGTGACATCGGTGTGCAGCCCGGCCATCCGGTCCAGCGCGGCACCGGACCAGCCGTGCCGTTCCAGGTAGCCGAGGTCGGCCACGTGATGCACCAGGATGTCCGCGCCCTGGGCCAGCGCGATCAGGTCGTCGTTCACCGTGGTGTCGCCGGAGAACACCACCGAGCCGGCCGCGGTGTCGAACCGGTAGGCGAAGGCCGGGACCGCGTGGCCGTGCGTCACCTCGACCGCGCTGACCCGGACGCCCCGGTCGTCGAGGACCACACAAGGCGCGGTGATGTCGGTGGCCCGGACCAGCTGGCCCGGGTCCGGCATGGCCGCGTCCAGCGGCATCACGTTCAGGTGATAGGCGTAACCGGCCAGGATGTGCTCGACCAGGTCGGTGGTGCCGGGGGCGGGCAGCTCCGGGTGGATCGTGGTGGCCCGGTGGAACGCGGCGTCCCCGGCGGGCAGCTGCGCGGGCCGGCCCGGCCCGTAGACCTGGACCGGCGGCACCGGCCCGGCCCGGAGCCCCCACGGGTACAGCAGCAGCCCGGCCAGGTCCCCGGTGTGGTCGACGTGCAGGTGGCTGAGGAACACACAAGCCAGCCGGGCGAAGTCGAGCCCGGCGTCGGCGTAGCCGGATGGCGTGCCGCGGCCGCAGTCGACCACGTAGACCCGTCCGCCGGTGACCAGCGCGTACGAGATTCCGGCCCGGCCGGCCACCGGCGCAGGCGCACCGGCCGTGCCCAGCAGCACCAGTTCGGTTGCCATGTGCACCATGCTCCCCCGCCGCCTCGCGGCGCATGATGCAGCCCCCCGGTCCCGGCTAGCCGAGCGTGGTCAGGCCGCCGTCCACCACGATGTTGGCGCCCGAGATCCAGGCGGACTCGTCCGAGGCCAGGAACAGCGCTGCCTTGGCGATGTCCTCGGGCTGGCCGACCCGCCCCATCGGGATGCGGTCCAGCACCATCCGCTGGAATACCTCCGGCGGGTCGGCCAGCAGTGGGTCGGTGGCGGGCGTGTGGATCAGGCCCGGGCTGATCGTGTTGGCCCGGATGCGGTGCCCGCGGCCCTCGGCCACGAACTGCAAGGTGAGCGCGACGCAGCCGGCCTTGGCCGCGCTGTGCGCGTTCTGCTCGATGAACTCGACGCCGCGGATGGCGGCGATCGAGCCCACGTTGATGATCGAGCCGCCGCCCCTGGTGATCAGGTGCGGCCAGGCCGCCCGGGTCACGTAGAAGACCGTGTCCAGCTCGTTGCGCAAGGTGAACCGCCAGTCTTCGACGGTCAGCCGGTCGATGGGCGCCATCCGGATCGCCGACGCGTTGTTGTACAGCACGTCGATGCCGCCGTAGCGGGCCGCGGCCTTGTCCACCCAGGCCGCGGCGGCGTCCGGATCGCCCAGGTTGACCGGGGCCATCGCGGTCATCTCGCCGCCCGCGGCCCGGGCCAGGCCGACGGTTTCCGCCGACGCCGCCGCGTTCAGGTCACACCCGACCACCCGGGCGCCTTCCTGCGCGAACAGGATGGCCGCGGCCCGGCCCATGCCGCCGCCCGTCCCGGTGATCAGGGCCACCTTGCCCGCCAGCCGTCCGGTTCCGCTGCCGCTCATGCCCATCCCTTTCGGCTGCCGCTCATGCCCATCCCGTCCCGCTGCTCCTCATGCGAGGGATGCTAAGACCAGGCCGGGCGCGGCGGAACAACTGGTCCGGATCCCAGCCATTGGAGGGCTGACCGATGGAGCTACTGATCGAGGACGCGGACATCATCACCATGGCCGCGGGCTCGGATGCGGAGCCGGGGGTGGCCGCGGGCGCGGAACCGGGGCCGGCCGCGGGCGCGGAGCCGGCCCGCTGCCTGCTGGTCCGGGACGGCCGGATCGCGGCCGTCGGCCCAGCCGGGCCGGTCCGCGCCGCGGCCGGGCCGGACGCCCAGGTGGTGCGGCTGGACGGGGCGACGGTCATCCCCGGGCTGATCGACGCGCACTGCCACGTGTCCGATGTCGGCTACCTGGCGGCCGGGGCGGATTGCCGCCAGCCGTCCGCGCCGGACATCCCGGCCATCCAGGCCCGGCTGCGCGACGCGGCTGGCCGCACCCCGCCGGGCAGCTGGGTGACGGGCAGCGGCTACCTGGAGTACCGGCTGCGCGAGGGGCGCCACCCGACCCGGGCCGAGCTCGACGCGGCCGTGCCGGACCGCCCGGCCGTGCTGTACCACACGTCGCTGCACGCCTGCGTGCTGAACTCGGCCGCGTTGGCCGAGGCCGGCCTGACCGACGGGCAGCCCGACCAGCCGGGCGGGGCGTTCGGCCGGGACGACGCGGGCCGGCTGGACGGCGTGCTGTACGAGGGGCCGATGTTCGCGCTGTTCGAACGCAACTTCCGGGCCGACCTGGCCCGGATGAGCGCGGCCCAGCGGGCCGGGCTGATGCAGCTGGCCGGCCAGCATTTCACCGCGCTCGGCGTGACCGCGGCCTGCGACGCCGATGTGCGCCGGGACACACTCACCGCGTTCGCCGAGGCGGATGAGCACAGCCTGCTGCCGATGCGGATTTACGGGCTGGTCGTGCACGACCAGGTGGACTGGCTGCTCGAATCTGGCCTGCGCGGCACCCACTCGGCCCGGCTGACCGCCGACGCGGTGAAGATCTGGGCCGACGGCGGGATGAGCAGCCGCACCGCGGCCATCCACGGCAGCTATCCGGTCCCGCCGTACGGCTCGGGGATCCTGGCCTTTTCCCGCGAGGAGCTGACCGGGATGGTCGGCGACTTCGCCGCGCGCGGGTTCCAGGTCTGCATCCACGCCCAGGGCGACCGCGCGATCGAGGCTGTCCTCGATGCCTACGCCGCGGTCCTGGCCGGGCCGGACGGGAACGGCGCTGGCAACCCGCGGCGGCACCGGATCGAGCACGCCGGGGCGATGTACCCGGCGCTGGCCGCCCGGGCCGCGGAACTCGGCATCGTGGTGGCCAGCCAGCCGGGCTTCCTGTCCACGCTGGGCGACGGTTTCGCCGCCGCGTTCCCGGAGTCCAGCGACCAGCTGTACGCGTTCGCCTCCTGGCGGCGGGCCGGCATCCCGGTGGCCGGGTCGTCCGACGCGCCGGTCATCACGGCCAGCCCGCTGGTCGGCATCCGCGATGCCGTGCTGCGCCGCACCGCGGACGGCCGGGTGCTCGGTCCCGGCGAGCGGCTGACCGCCCGGGACGCGCTGGCCATGTACACCCGGGCCGCCGCGTTCGCCATGCACCGGGAGGACGAGATCGGCTCGCTCGAGCCGGGCAAGCTGGCCGACTTCGTGGTGCTCGGCGCCAGCCCGCTGGACGCCGACCCGGACCGCATCGCCGACATCGAGGTGCTGGCCACCGTGGTCGGTGGGATCCCCGGCTACCAGTCCACCGGCGTGTTCGCCGGTCTCGGCTGACCGCCCGGCTGTCGGGGCCAGCGCCTAGCCTGAGCGGATGCGGGTGGTCCGATCCGGGAGAGGGCTCGATGGCTGACCAGGATGACGTCCGGCGCGTCGCGCTGGGCCTGCCGCACGTGGATGAGATCGACTGCGACGGCTTCGACTTCCGGGTCGGCGGCAAGGGATTCGTCTGGTCCTACCCGGAGCGCCAGCCGGGCCAGCGGCGGGTGCTGCGCACCGACATCGCGGTGCTGTTCGTCGGGGACGAAGCCGAGAAGCAGGCCCTGCTGCTCGGCGAGCCGCGGCTGTTCTTCACCACGCCGGGCTATGACGGCTGGCCGCTGGTCATGCTGCGGCTGGCCGAGGTGGACACGGCGCGGCTGGGCGAGCTGATCACCGACGCGTGGCGGATGCGCGCCCCGGCCGGGCTGGCCGCCGAGTTCGCCGAGTTCGGCGAGCCTGGCCGATGAAGGTGCGGATGATGGCCGCGCCGTGCGCGGTGAGGATGGACTCCGGATGGAACTGGAGACCTTCGGCCGGATGCGCGGCGTGCCGCAACCCCATCGGGATGCCGCCCGGGCCGCGCGCGGTGATCAGCAGGCCGGGCGGCAGCGCGCCCTCGTCCACGATCAGCGAGTGGTAGCGCGCCGCGGCGAAACCCTGCGGCAGGCCGGCCAGCACGCCCTGACCGTCGTGGCTGACCGGGGTGGCCACGCCATGCGCGGGCTGCGGGGCGACGATGATCCGGCCGCCGTACGCGGCGGCGATGGCCTGGTGGCCCAGGCAGATGCCGAGCAGCGGGGTGCTGGCCGCGCAGGCCCGGACGGTGCCGACGCTGACCCCGGCCTCGGCCGGGGTGCCGGGGCCAGGTGAGATGACGATGCCGTCCGGGCCGAATCCGGCGATGTCGGCCGCGCTGACTTCGTCGTTGCGCACCACCTCGACCTGGCCGCCGTGGCTGAGCAAAAGGTGGGCGAGGTTGTACGTGAACGAGTCGTAGTTGTCCACCAGGACGATCAGCGGGGCGGCCGAGGCGGCCCGGCCCGCCCGCACCCGGGCCAGCGCACCGGCCACCGCGCCGGCCGGGACCGGCGGGCCGGGTGGGGTGGACAGGCCGAGCGGCCGGCCGGCCAGGGCGTGCCGCAGGCGGCTGGTGACCGGCCCGACGTCCCATGCCGCCGCGGTGCCGCCGAGGGACCGGACCGGGATCACGCCGTGCACCGAATTGGTGACGAACACCTCGCTGGCTGTCAGCAGCCGCTGCCTGCTGACCGGCATCTCCTTGCTGGTGATGCCGTGCCAGGCGGCCAGCCGCAGCGCCGCAGCCCGGGTGATGCCGGGCAGCAGCCTGCCGTCCGTGGGCGGCGTGACCAGCACGCCGTCCAGGACCGCGAAGACGTTGGCCCGGTCGGTCTCCAGCACATCACCGGCACCGTCCTCGATGAGCAACTGATCATCCGGGCCGAGGTGGGCGGCCTCGGCCAGCCGGGCCAGCAGGCGGCGGTCCCGCCATTTGTGGCCGCCCAGCCCGCCGGGCACGGTGACCGGGTGCAGCGCCACCGCGTCCAGGGCGGGGCCCTCCGCCACCACCTCGGCGCTGACCTGGAGCGGGCCGCCCACCGGCCGCGCCGTGATGCGCAGCCGGCCCGATGGCCGCTCGGCCAGCCGGGCGGCCACCTCGGCGCGCAGGCCGGGCGGCAGCCGCTTGCCGAACAGCCGCCAGCTGCTCTCCGCCAGCCGGGCCAGATGGCGGTCCAGGTCGTGCCCCGCGCCGTCGGTCACCCGCAGCGAGGTGAACACGCCCACGGCCGCCCGCGGCCGCAGCGCCGCCGGGATGGCCGCGGGCCGCGATGCTTCGCGGTAGGTGCCGCCGAGCGCCCGGATCAACGGGGCCGCCTTGACCAGGCACTCGCCGTATTCGGCCGCGTCGTCCGACCGGGCCGTGATGCCGCCGCCGCTGCCCAGCCAGACCCGGCCGTCCCCGAACTCGAACGTGCGGATGGCCACGTTCAGCTCCAGGCCGGCCACCGGGCTGCGGTAGCCGATCGCCCCGGTGTAGACCTCCCGCGGCGTGGCCTCGAGCTCGTGGATGATCTCCAGGGCGCGCACCTTCGGGGCGCCGGTGACCGACCCGGGCGGGAACGCGGCGGCGACCAGCGGCAGGTCGCCGGTCCCGGCCGGCAGCGTGCCGCCGACGTCCGAGACCAGGTGCCACACCCCCGGGTGCGCCTCGGCGCGGAGCAGCGCGGGCACCTGCACGCTGCCGGGCAGGCAGACCCGGCTCAGGTCGTTGCGCATCAGATCGACGATCATCACGTTCTCCGCCCGGTCCTTGACCGAACGCCGTAGCGCCGCGCGCTGCCGCCGCGCGGCCTGCTCCTCGGCCGGCCGGGCGCGGGTGCCCTTGATCGGCCGCGAGCACACGTCCGTCCCCGTGCGGCGCAGGAACAGCTCCGGGGACAGGCTGGCCACGGCCCCGTCCGGGGTGCGCAGGAACGCGGCATACGGCGGGTCCAGCCGGGTGACCGCCTGGCAGAACGCGTCGAGCGGGTCTCCGTGGAACTCCGCTTCGAGCCGCAGGCAGATGTTGGCCTGGAAGATGTCGCCGCGGCGGATGTAGCTGACCGCCTGGCGGACCGCGGCCCGGTGCTCCGCCGCCGACGGGGTCAGCTGGAACGTTCCGCTGGAATAGCCGCGCGGCTGGCCGCCGCCCTGGTGCGGGCGGCGGGACAGCTCATCGAACCGGCGCTCCAGCGCGACCGCGCGGCCAGGGGTGCACAGCGCCTCGAACACCCACCGGCCGGTGGCCCGGTCGCGGCGCAGCACATGGTCGTAGTAGCCGAACCACCAGGCGCGCAGCCGGCCGGGCGGACCGGGCGGCGGCGGCACCGGCAGGAACTGGCCAGCCAGGCCGAAGCCCAGGTAGCCGATCCAGCCGCCGCCGAACCCAACCGCGCCCGCCGCGTCCCGCCGCCCGGACCGTCCGCCCGGCAGGCCGCCGGGCAGGCCGCCGGGCAGCGGCGTGTCCAGCACCTTCGCAGCCGGCCCGGGCGCACCGCACACCCGCACCGGGCCGGCGGCCACGATGTCGCTGCCGCCCGCCCAGCCCCCGAGCAGCGCCACCGGGTGCGGGTCGTCCCGCACCAGCCGCAGCACGCCGGCCGCGCTCAGCTGCCAGTCAAGGCCCCGGCACAGCAGCTGGCCTGGCACAATTCCCCGACCCCCTCGCTGTAGGCCAGCTCATCTTCGTCAATCATGCCCAGCGAAATCCAGCCGAGCGCGTCACACCGGCAGAATGATGGCCGAGGGGTGGCCTGGGTCGTGATAGACCTCCTGGTCGGCGGTCCGGAGCGTGCTGCCGGTGCGGCGCGGTTCGCCGGTGCCCAGGTTGCGGGCGTAGCGCGGGAAGGCGCCGCTGGACACCTGGACCCTGATCCGGTGGCCGGCCCGGAACCGGTGCGCGGTCGGCCACAGCCTGACCGTGACGCAGCCGAGCTCGCTGGCCGTGGCCCGGCTGACCAGGCCGTCGCACACGTTCCTGGACCGGCCGCGCGGATCCACGTCGCACAGCCGGACGAAGACGTCGGCGTAGCGCAGGCTGGACCGGAACCAGATCTCGGCGCTGACCTCGCCGATGACCTCGACGTCGGCGCCGAGGGTGGCGGTGGTGTAGCCGAGCACGTCCGGGCGGGCCTCCAGCTCGGTGTTGTCCACCCGGCCGCCGGAGCGGGACATCAGCACCCCGCCGACCGCCGGGGTCGGGTCGGCCGGATCGTACCGGTACCGGTCCGGCGCCGACTCCCCCGGTAGCTCGCTGGACAGCCCGCCGCCGGGCTGAAGATGGAAACGGCGCGGCTGGTAGCCGGGCGGCGGCCAGGACGGGAACTCCCGCCAGGTCTCCTCGCCCATGACGTACAGCCGCACCGGAGGGCGTTGAGCAGGCTGCTCGCCGCGCGCGAGGGGGAGGCCGAAGTCGAGCGCCTCGCGGACCGGCGCGGGGTCCTGGGAGAGGTGCGTCCACGGCCCGACCGTGAGCCGGGCCGGGCGGCCTGCCTGCTGCAGCAGCTGGAAGTCCCGGAGCTGGCCGGTCCGCGGCGGGCCCAGCCGCAGCGCGCGCTCGACGAGATAGCTGTTCAGGTTCACGGGCGCGGCTCCTTCACGGGCGGTTGGCTGGGATGGTACGGCGAATCATCCCGTGCGCTGGACCTCGGCAAGGCGCTGAGCATCGCGGTCGTCGACTACGGCGGCTTCGTGGTGCCGATCGAGCGGATGGACGGCGCCCGCCCGATGACCCCGGACATCGCCTTGTCTTTACCGGCCTGCAGCCTCGCCCGGCCTATTGGCCGGACCCGGCCCGGAACACTGCTTCCGGCGGGCCGGCCGGTCAGTTGCGGATCGTCAGCGATCTCGGTGGTCGGTGGCGAGTCCTGGGTCAGCTGCGGCTAGCGGGCTGAGCCTGCTCGTTGCTATCGGGCTGGGGTGCTTGCTCGGGCGTGGGCCGCTGGGGCAGGAACAGGGTGAGGGCGGTGACGAAGGCCAGAATCTTCGACGCGATGTTCAGTGCAGTAGGGAGCGGGGCCGACGGGTAGCCGAATCCGGACAGGGCCCAGACTGCGAACACGCCCAGCATCATCGCGAAGGAAAAGAACGTGGCCCTGGTCAGCCGCACCATCGGCGACAGCCGCAGGAGCAGCAGCGTGCTGATCTCGATCAGGAACAAGGGCACGAAGAACAGGGCCCGGTACAGGGCCGGGTCGGGCGGGATCGGGGGGTAGGTCCTGGCCATCACGATGAGGTCGAAGGGAAGCTCGAAGATCATCGGTGCGGCTATCGCGCCGATAGCGGCGCTGGCCAGCCTCGTCCCGAAGCCAGGCGAGCTGCGCGAGATGATGATGACGAAGACGGCAGCGACCGCCGTCAAGGTGATCGGGGCGATGCGATCCTTGGGCGCGGCCGCGGCCGCGGTCAGGTCATACGCGTGAATGTATTGCCGGACGTAGATGGTCAGGCAGACCAGGAACGCCGCTATCGAGGCGACCCAGACCACGATCATGGCAGCCCGGACCGCTGGTCCGGGCTGGGTGACCCGGACGGGCAGCGGCAGCCGGATTCCGGCCAAGGTCACACTACCCGCGACGGCCAGCAAGACGATGGCGAGCCATATCCGGGCATCCCCGGCGTAGCTGACCCATGTGCCGTACTGAGGCATGACGTGCACCTGCTCTCAGAAGCCGCGCGCTGCCCGGACGGGCCGCGCTAAAACTGATATCACAATGCTAGGCTTTTAGTATCATGCATGTCAACCGTAATGACCCAGCGCCGCTGTTCGCTGGCCGGGGTGAGGCGGTGCCCAGGGCGCCACCCGGCCGGTGAGCGGCATTCGGGGGGAATGCCGGCGCGACAATGGCCCATGCGGGCGGGCATCTGCAGGAGGCGGGCTATGGTGGAGGGCTGGTGCCCGGTGGAGGCGCTGACGCCCTGGGGGTTCGGCTGCTCGTGAGCGCGCCCATAGAGGTCCCGGAGGACATCGTCGAGCGGATCCGCACGCTATGCCTGGCGCTGCCCGAGGTAACAGTGCGGGTCGACGAGTCACTAACCACACAGAGATCGACGGCGCGCTCGTTCGACATCCGCCGCAGGTCGTTCTGTTTGCTCGTGGCACGGGAGGACTCGGCTGGCAAGCCCGTTCCGCTGCTCGTGTTGCGTGCCGGCCCAGACGAACGCGACGCGTTGCTGTCCATTGGCCACCCGTTCTTCGCCTCGCGGGCCGGCCGTGATCGGATCGTGGTGGTGCTCACCGGCGACACGGACTGGGAAGAGATCCGTGAGCTCGTGACCGAGAGCTACCGGATCCTCGCGCCGAAGAAGCTCACCGCATTGCTCGACTAGCACACGCTAGCGGTCGAGCCCGCAGCAACCGTGGGCTCATGTGACCTGTCGGCCATGATCACCAGTGCGTCACTGTCATTCGCGCGGGCACGCAGATTAGTACGGTTCACAAATGACGCGGCAGGGCCTGCGTGAAGCCCCGCGGCTTGAAGAACGCGCTGGCGGCCGGGCGCCAGAGCAGCCACACCGCAGCAGCGCCGACCAGCCAGGCCGCGACGAACAGCGCGGTGCCGCCGTAGTACAGCACTGTCGCGCCGAACCCGGCATGGCTCACCGGTTGCGTGAAGTCGCCGCGCAGCTGCAGCGTCGCCAGGCCGAACAGCACCGTGGACAGGATGCGTGCCCAGTTCCGGCCCTGGCCGTTCGCCCGCGCCATCCACAGCCATAGGGCGATCACGACTAGGCCGAGGGCTATCCACACCGTGATGATGAGCGGTTTCATCTGGGGCGCGGTGAGGCTGTGGCCCAGGAATCGCCCGTGGGCGGCGGCCTCGATGTCAACGGTGATAAGGGCCAGCCCGATGATCAGCACGACGGCGCTGACGGCGGCGCCCGCGTATATGAGCTTGACCGCGGTCAGCACCGGCGCGGGAGCAGGAGGCCGCAGCGGCTCGGCCGGCTGGCCGCTGGACGGGTAGGGCTGGTACATGGTGGCCTCGCAGTCTTGTCACAACCTATCGCGGTTAAGCAGCAGCGTGACAGCGCGGCCTTGACCCGCGATTAAGGCGTCACCGCGTAAATGTCCCCGTGCTCCCCGTCTCCAGCGGACAGACAGCCCGCACCCCGCTTGCGCCCGGCGCGGCCGCCGCCGACAGGTGATGCCTGCCGCGGATCCGCGGCAGGCATCCTCTGTCGGCCGTGCCAGTTGCTGCCTTAGGCGAGAGGCCTAGGTTAGGAGGTCGCCCGGACGGCTCGCAGGATCACGTTCGTCACCGTACCGGGATCGGAGATCATGGACAGGTGCGGCGCGTCTACCCTGGTGATATGGGCGTGCGCCCGGTTGGCCATGGCTAGCTGCAAGGCCAGCGGGATGGCGTGGTCGGCGGTGCCCACCACGGCCCACGACGGGATTGTCTGCCACGCCGGGACACCGGTCGGCTGAGTCAGCGCGATCGTTGCTATTGGCCGCTGGGTGGCGGCGAGCACATGTGCCTCCGTGGCCGGCAGGCCGTTGGCCATGCAGCTGGGGAACACGCTCTGCTTGATGTAGGCGTCGCCAACGCCGCTCGGGGCGCCAGGGAACGGGACCACATTCAGGTTCGCGGGCACGGCGCACGACCCGGGAGAGGAGGCGAGCAGCTGCGCGAGGGTCTGGCCCTGCGCGGGCGCGAAGGCGTCCACGTAAACGAGCGCTTTGACCTGCGGGTCGCCGGTGGCGGCGTTGGTGATAACGGCCCCGCCGTAGGAGTGCCCCACCAGCACGATGGGACCGGAGATGCTGTGCAGGAAGTCAGCCAGGTAGGCCGAGTCGTAGGGCAGGCCCTGTAGCGGGTTCGGCGGCGCGTACACGGTGTAACCGTCAGACTGCAGGCGCCGGGTGACGCCGTCCCAGCTGCCACTGTCGGCCCACGCTCCGTGCACCAGCACGATGCTGGGCTTAGGGCCGTTACCCGCGGCGGCAGCCTCGGCACCGCGGGCCGACGCGATCTGGCTAAGCGGGATGACCAGGCCCGCAATGGCCACGATTACAGCCGCGATAATGAGCCGCAGCCTGCCTGGCGGCGCGATTCGGGTGATGTTCACTGAGGTCTCCTTTCCCGGTGTGCCCAGCGGCGTTGCGCACGGTCTGAGTCTGCGTCTGGAACGTGGTGGGGGGTATCCGCAGGCTTACTGCACTTGTCGGGAAGCGACCTAACGAAGAGTCCGGCTTTCGGCGCTGTCGTGGGCTGTCGTTGGCGTGCCGGCGCGGGCGATCACGTCGCGTAGCTGGTGGCGGCTGGCTACCCCGAGCTTGGGATAGGACCGGTGCAGGTGCGAGCCGACCGTGCGCGGCGAGAGGAAGAGCCGGTCGCCGATCTCGCGGTCGGTCAGGCCGTCGCTGGCCAGGCGGACGATCTGGCGCTGCTGGGGGGTGAGCTCGCCTAGGGCATCGGGTTCGCTGGGCGCGCCGGTAACGGCCACCCCGCACGCTCTGAGCTCCGCCTGAGCGCGCTGCGCCCATGGCTGGGCACCGAGTCGCCGGAAGGTTCCCAGGGCCTGCGTCAGTACGGCCTTGGCGTCGTTGATCCGGCGGCGCCGCCGCAGCCATTCGGCGTAGTCGAGCCGAAGCTGTGCCCGCTCGAACGGCCACTGGTCCCCGGCGGCGTCGGCGAGCGCCTTGTCGAAGTGGTCTCCCGCCCTGGCTGGGTCGGCGAGGAGGCCGCGGGCCCGGGCGATGAGCTGCTCGAGCCGGGCAGAGGTCCTTCCCTCGAGGCGGCTGAGTGCGTGCTCGATGACGTCGCATCCTTCCAGCCGCCGGTCGGCGCGGACCGCGGCGGCGGCGAGATCTGCCACCGCCAGGTAGGACGCGTAGTTGTGCAGCGGTGTGCCGTCGTCGCTGAACAGCCCGCGGAGCTGGGTGAACGCTTGGAGGTAGCTGCCGTCGGCGAGAGCCGCGACGCCGAGGGCACGCCGGGCCCGGGCGGCCACCAGCCCGCTTTCCGCTGGATCGACGGTGGCGAGTGCCCGGGCCGCATGGGTGCGTGCCGCGCCGGAGTCGGCGCGCAAGGCGAGGACGGTAGCGGTGATCACGTCAGCGGAGGCGGCAACGGTTTCCATCTGGTTCGCCTCGGCCATGCTGGCGGCCTCGGCGGCCACTTCCAGCGCCTCGTCCCACCGCCCGGTGTCGATGTATGCCCACCCGAGCACGGTCAGGCTCCCGCCGCTGGTGCCCCGTACGCCGGGAGCCCGGAGCCGTTGCATGGCGTCTTGCAGCAAGGTGATCGCCAGGTCGGATTCGTCCAGCAGCCATGCGGTGGAAGCTATTCGCCACAACGAGGGCTCTTCAATGGGCGAGCCGGCGATCTTGCGCAGGTACGGGAGGAGCTGGTTTCTGCTGCCGATTGGGTCGGCGCTGGCGCGTATCCAGAGTCTCAGCACGTTGACATCAATGCCCGGGGCCCGGCCGGGGGGCCCCGGACCTTGGCGTTCCAGCAGGCCGAGGGCGCGGCTCACGGCCTGGCGGCTGGCGGGCATTCCGGACTGGTAGGCGACGGTGGCGGCGCTCCCGAGCGCTTCCCAGGCGAGGGCCGGCAGGTCACGCGATGCCTCTTCGGCGACGGAGATGAGCGCCGCCAGCGCGGCGGTGCGCCGCCCTGACCAGGCCAGCGCCCACGCGGCGTGGTGGCGGGCGGTCAGCCGCAGTTCCGGGTCGGCGGTGACGGCCAGGGCGCGCCTGGCGAGCTCCTGCACCCAGTCACCCTGGCCGGTGGGAACGGCGGCCGAGGCGGCGGCTACCAGTCTGCGTGCCTCGTCTGCGGGGTCGGGGCTGAGTTCGGCCGCGCGTTCCAGCGCCAGCGCGGCGGCGGCCGCGCCGCCGCGCTGTTGCGCCTGGGCAGCGGTGGCCTCGAGCAGCGAAGCCACGTGCTCGTCCGGGTTCAGGGCCGCGGCGGCCAGATGCCAGGCGCGCCGGTCCGGCTGGTCGTGCAGGCCCTCGGCGAGCTGGCGGTGCGCCGCGGCACGCTGCGCGAACGGCGCGGAGTGGTAGATCGCGGAACGGACGAGGGGATGGGAGAACTGCAGGCCGGACCGGTCTATCTTGACGAGGCCCAGTTGCTCAGCCGGCGTCAGCGCCCGCGCATCTGGCCCGGCGCCGTGGCTAGCGGCTACGCGCAGGTCCGGGCCGTCGGCCACGGTGGCCAGCAGCAGCGCGGCTCGCGCCGGCCCGGGCAGGGCGGCGAACCGGGCGGTGATGACGGCGCTCAGCCGGTCAGTCAGGGGCAGCGGCTCGGCGGCCCACCGCCGGCTGGCGGCGGGATCGTCGGCGATCACCTTGGCCAGCTCGATCAGCGCCATGGGATTACCGGCAGCCTGGGTGAGCACCTGCGCCCTGGCCCGCCCGCGGGGCGGACGGGGCTGCCCGTCCAGCAGGCGGCCGGCGTCTGCCGCGGAGAGTGGCTCGAGATGCAGTTCCGGGAAGCCCCGGTCAAAGCCGGCAGGCGGGGCCTGCCCCCGGGCGCCCACCAGCAGCCCGACCCGTTCGGCGTCCAGGCGGCTGCCAGCGAAGGCCAGCGCGTCCAGCGAGCTGCGGTCGAGCCACTGGGCGTCGTCGGCGACCACGAGGACCGGGGAGCGTTCCGAAAGGTCCGACAGCAGGGTGAGGACGGCGACCCCGGTGAGGAGCGGGTCGGGAGCAACGGGGTCCGCAGCCAGGCCGAGCGCGCTCAGCAGAGCCTGGGCCTGCCGGCCAGGCAGGCCGGCGGCGCTGGGCAGCACCGGCCGCAGGAGCTGATGCAGCCCGGCGAACGCGAGTTTCGACTCCGATTCCCGGCCGGTGACCGACAGTACCCGCATGCCCGCCGAGCGTGCCCGTTCGGTGGCGTCCGCCAGCAGCACGGTCTTGCCCATCCCTGCTTCACCCGTGATGAGCAGCACCTGGCTTGCCTGCGGGACCTGATCCACCAGTCCGCGCAGCTGGGCCAGCCCGGCTTCCCGGCCGATGATGCGGGCGGGCTGCTGTGAGCGGAGTTCACCAGGGCCTGGCATGCGACTGATCCTCTCGGCCAGTGCGTCCATCAAGGCCGTCCCCAGGCTCAACAGCGACCATGGCCCGGGCATGCCCGCAGCGCGAAAAGTGCAGTCACACCACGGATACCGCTCGTGCCTGTCCGGAGCCACAGTGATGACGGGGCCAGGCGTTACCGCTGCGAGCACGGAACGATGAGGATCGCGATGCCTTTTGTCACCGTCGGGCGGGAGAATTCAGCCGCTATCCGGATCTACTACGAGGACCACGGGTCCGGTCCTCCTGTCGTGCTGGTCCACGGGTACGCGCTGAACGGGCACTCATGGGAAAAACAGGAAGCCGCCCTGCTCGCCGCCGGGCACCGGGTGATCACCTACGACCGGCGGGGCTTTGGCGCGTCAAGCCGGCCAAGCATCGGATATGACTTCGACACACTAGCCGCCGATCTTCATGTCCTGCTCAGCACACTCAACCTCCGCGGAGTGGTGCTGGCCGGGTTCGCCATGGGAACCGGTGAGGTAACCCGCTACCTGGCCGCTCACGGCTCAGCGCGGGTCAGGGCAGCCGTGCTGGTGGCGCCGCTGCTGCCCTTCCTGCTCAAGACGGACGACAGCCCCGAAGGTATTGACCGGAGCGTTTTCGACGGCATGACGGCGCGTATCGCCGCCGACCGGCCGGCGGCGATGAAGGACTTCATGGACGCCTCTTACAACGTCGATCTCCTGGGCGGCAGCCGGGTCAGCGACCAGGCGTGGCAGAACAGCTTCTACGTGGCCATCTCCGCGTCGCGCCACGCCGCCCTCCGCTGCGTCACCGCCTGCCAGGAAGACTTCCAGGGCGATCTCGCCACGATCAGCGTTCCCGTCCTGGTTATCCACGGCGACCAGGATCGCGTGCTGCCCTACGAGGCCACCAGCCGGAGGCTTCCCGCCTTGCTGAAGAACGCCCGCTCCACCATCGTCGCGGGTGGGCCGCATGCGATCATCTGGACCCACGCCGACGAGGTCAACCAGGCACTGCTCGACTTCATCGGCCACCTGAGCCGGGCCGGCCGAAGGCAGAGCGGACCGGAGAACCCGCCGCAGAGCCGGTCGCAGAACGGCCGGGCCGGCTGACCGCTGAGCAGGGGCTCAGCGGAACGCCGGACCGGACGTGTTGAACTCCTCTTGTCTAGCTCGTGGCCGGCATGGTTTCGGCCGCCGTCTTGATGAGCTGGGCCACGTCAGCGGGGTGGGAGACCATCGCGACATGGCTGGAGCCGATCTCGACGGTGGTGGCGCCCATCCGGGCGGCGAACGCGCGCTCGGCGTCGGGCGGCAGCGCCTGGTCGGCGGCGGCGACCAGGTACCACGACGGCAGCGTCTTCCAGGCCGGGACGCCCATCACGTCGCCGAACGCGGACATGGCCAGGGGCTGCTGCACGGCGTACATCACCTTCGCCCTGACCGGGTTGACGTCGGCGGCGAAGTAGCCGGTGAAGTCGTCCTCAGGCAGCCAGCCGAAGCCCTGATCGTCGGTGACCAGGTGCGCCAGCGCCGGGGTCACCGGCCCCGCGGACAGCAGCCCGCCGAGCGATTCGCCCTGATCAAGGCCGAACGCCGCGATGTACACCAGGCCAGCGACGTTCGCCGCGTCCGGGCCCAGCGCGGTCATGACCTGGCCACCGTAGGAGTGCCCGGCGACAATGACCGGGCCGTCCTGGCGGCCGAGCACCTGGCGCAGCCGGGCGACGTCATCGGCCAGCGCGGTCAGCGGGAACTGCGGCGCGGCAACGTGGTACCCATCGGCCTGCAGGCGCTCTATCACGCCGCTCCAGCTGGAACCGTCGGCCCATGCGCCATGGACGAGCACGATGTTCGGTCGGGCATTCATCACGGTGATCCCTTCATCGTCGGGTCTTACTCCCATCCTGCGAAACCAGACCCAGACGCGGTATCCGCAACATCACTGCACCTTGCCGACGCCTGTCTGGAGTGGCCGGAATCGCCGGCTGTGCGGATCGGCCGCAAGGGCCGCCACCCAGGCGAGCCCGGCGACGATCGCCGTCTTCCCCGCCAGGAACACCTGCTGTCGGGTGACGAGCCCTGGCCAGACCGTGCTATGGGGGTCAGAAGGTCCAGGATGAGCGCCATAAAAGCCCCGGCGTTACGCTGTTGATAGGTTGCGCTGGTCGGGAGGCGCTGGTGACCGCAGGACCTGGAGAGCGTGGGGTAGCGGGTGCGATGG
The DNA here is from genome assembly GCA_963717125.1 of uncultured Actinomycetes bacterium. Taxonomy (GTDB): domain Bacteria; phylum Actinomycetota; class Actinomycetes; order Streptosporangiales; family Streptosporangiaceae; genus RYN-230. Next base: position 61,614 of record CAVQVG010000004.1, on the reverse strand, counting down.
GCCGTGGCCGCCTCCGGGCCTCCGACGCAGACCGCGAGCACGTGATCGACACCCTCAAGGCCGCGTTCGTGCAGGGCACGCTGACCAGGGACCAGCTCGGCGTGCGGGCGGGCCAGGCGCTGGTGTCGCGGACCTATGCGGAGCTGGCGGCAGTCACCGACGGCATCCCGGCCAGGCTGATCGGCGTCGTGAGGCCACCCGCGCTCCCGGTGGGACCCGCCCGGAAGCCGGTGAGCAAGAAGGTGGCCGCGTGGGCGGCGTGCGTGATCATTCCGGCCGGGCTGGGCGCCGCTTTCCTTACCTATTACGGCGGATTCTTCGTCCTGTTCTTGCTCGCCTTTACCGGGTTCGCGGTGACATCTAAACGCTGATCGCCGGGCTCGGACCGGGCTCGACTATTGCGCATCGCCGGTGGCACCGGCGGTGGGTGGGCGCATGCGCAGTGGCGGCAATTTGTACAAGGTGTCTCGGTTGAGCTGCTGCGCAGCCGCGAGCACAGAGTCCTGCTGAGCCTGTGCTTTCTTGGCGGTTTGTTTTGCCAGTTCTGATGCTAGGCCGCCCAACTGGCGCACACCGGTGTCATCTACGAGCACATGGCTCGCAGCGAGAATCACGATGCCTTCCACCCGCCGCTCTGCGTGATCGGGCGAGGAAAGAGCCGCTCCCACCTTCGTGGCCGCGAATGGGTTCGCTGGATGCGTAGTAAGCTTGTCGCGCTCCTCGATCACCCATTTATGATATTCCAGCACCTCGCCCCGAAGGGGCAGGGTGCGCACATCTTCAGCCGAAAGCCCGAATCGCTTGCCCTTGCCAAAACAGCGAGCGTAGGCAACCAGCGCCGCGGACCAGAGCGCCTGTGGCACGACCGGATCGCGATCTTCCTCAGGTTTAGCCAGCTCGGTAAGCAGCCGCTTGCAACAATCCATCACGAATTGAAGATCCTGGATGATCGACGCTTCATCTGCGAGAATTTGCGCTGATGGCACATCAAGAGCCACTGTCAGCATGGTGGGCTCCGGCGATGCCGCGTCCGTCCCACCCATGACTCCTCGTTCCGGCTTGCTCACACGACTACCTGGCTTAGATCCTCACATAGGGACGACTCGCTTCGGGTCTCATATAGTGACAATCAACTACGCCTCGACGAGGATCACCAGGGTCTCGGGCAGCACGCCGTCATGCGCCATCGCTTCGGACATCGGCTCGGTTGACATCGCAGCCATGAGTGCATCCATGTCGGCAACGTCCATAAGCACGGCCACCTGGGCTGGGTTTTCCGGGTCGACGAAAGTGCGGATGTTGGTAACCCCGAGCGGCCCGAACACCTCTTCGCGCCTCGGCGAGGCAAGCCAGCGATCCAAATTCTTCATTCTTGGACCGGCATAGTTTCTTCGAACAGGCGATATCCTGCGCATAATCCAGGGGACCGCAGGCGATTGAGTACCTGCCGGCTTTGAGCGTTCTCTCATGGGTGCCGCCGGGCGAGCGGCCAGCGGAGCGGTTAGCGTTCCGGTTGGTTCACAGTTCCTGGCGCGCCTGGCCGACCCACCGCAGGACGCCGTGCGCTCCCGCCTCAGTGGCCAGGGCAGCGGCTTCATCCAGGAGCGCCAGCGCACGATCGTGATCATTCTCCTGGGCAGCCAGCTCAGCCAGGGCGAGCACGCCCGCGGCGACGCCGGGCCGGAAGCCAATTTCACGCCGGAGCCGGACGGACTCTTCGAGCTTCTTGCGGGCGGCATCCATTCGTCCAGCAGCCATGTCGGCGAACCCCAGGTGACGGACGGCGTAGGAGAGAGTGAGCTTGTCATCCGCCGCCTCCGCCAGCTCCCGGGCCCGGTCCAGCATCGGCGCGGCGGCGTCGCCGTCGCCACGGACTACCTGGTGAAACGCGCCAGCCCAGAATAGTGACTCACCCTCCCCGCGGATGTCGCCCAGCTGGTGATACAGCGCGGCCGCCCGTTCCAGCAGCACAAGCTCGCCCCGGTCCTCGCGGCCTTCGGCCAGGAACCGGGCGTGCATGATCCGGCCGCGGGCCAGCGACAGCGCAGCCTCCACACCATCCAGGACCCGGTCCGCGGCCGCGAGCGCACTGCCGTCGCCGTTAAAGACAGCCTGCTCATAGAGCAGCCTGGCTTGCTCAAATGGTTCCGCTTTGTCAGCCACCCTCGTGAACACCCGCCTTCCGGACGCCAGTTACCGAGTTCGCTGGCGCGAGCTGAGCGGCGCCGCCGAGACCCTCGGGGTAGCGGTGCCCACCCCGCTGGGGGGTTAGCCGGCCGTCACCGGACCGAGCTCCTTGTCTACCGATGCCCGGTAGATCTGCTCGATCGACGACTCCAGCTTTGCGTTGAACTGCTCGTCGGTCTGGCTCTCGGTCAGCCCTTCGAGCAGCGCGCGGGAGAAGCTGGCGATGAGCGTGGGATCGCGGGCGAGCAGGGCGCAGGCCTCGTCGCGGCTGTAGCCGCCGGACAAGGCGACGATCCGCACGACCCGCGGATCAGCCGCCAGCTCGCCGTACAGACCAGGGCGGGTCGGGATGGTGACCTTCAGCATCACCCGCGCGTCCGCGGGCAGCGCGTTGACGTGCTTGACGATGGCGTCGCGCAGCAGCGTCTCCGCCTGCTCCTTGTGCGGGCTGGAGATGCTGACTTCGGGCTCCATGATCGGCACCAGGCCGGCCGCCTGGATGCGGCTCGCGTAGCCGAACTGCTGATCCACGATGGCCGAGATCCCGGCCTGATCGGCGTCGTTGATCACCGACCGCATCTTGGTACCGAAGATCCGGTGCCGCTGCGCCCGCTCGAGCAGGTCATCGAGGGTGTCGATCGGCTTCATGAGCTGCACGCCATCCTGCTCAGCGGCCAGCCCCAGATCGACCTTCAGGAACGGCACCACGTTCTTCTCGTCCCACAGATACCGCGCCGTGGGGACGCCGTTGACGTCCCGCTCCATGGTCTGCTCGAACAAGATCGCCGCGAGAATGCGTGAGCCGTCGAACGCCGGGCTGGTCACCACCCGGGTGCGCATCGCGTGCACCAGGTCGAACATCTCGGCGTCGGAACTGTAGCGGTCCCGCGCGATGCCGTACTCGGCCAGCGCCTTGGGCGTGCTGCCGCCGCTCTGGTCAAGGGCCGCGAAGAACCCAAGGCCGGTCCTGACCTTCTCGAATTGAGTAGTGTCCACCCTTCCGCATTGTGGCACCCCGGCGTTCCGCGCCGAGCACCCGGACCGGGCCTCGACGAGCTGAACGCCGCCCCGTTCCCGGTCCCGCTGCTCGCCGGGGAGAAAGACAGCGTGCTGAGCGCGGCGACGTCGGGCCGGCCAGCCAGGACCGGGCGGGCACTGGCGTTGGGCAAGGGTATGGTTTGCGCCGTGACTGAGGTGCTGGGCCCGGGCGAGGGTCATGCGCGGTACACGGCCCGGGGCAGCGTCATGAACTTCAAGGCGCTAGCCGAGCTGGACGACGGCGACCTGTCGCTGATGGAGCGCACGCTGCCGCCCGGCGGCCGCCGCCCGCCCGCGCACCGGCACACCAACTGCTCGGAGGCGTACTTCGTGCTCGACGGGCTGGTGTCGGTGACCGTCGGGGACCAGGACCTGGCGGTCGGGCCGGAGGGGTTCGTGCTGGTGCCGCGGGGCACCGCGCACACGTTCGGCAACGGGTCCGATCGGCCGGCCCGGCTGCTGGTGATCCATGCCCCCGCGATGGATGCCTACTTCGCCGCGCTGCACGAGCTGTGGCACCGGGACCAGCCCCCCTCCCCCGACGAGGAACGGGATCTGATGGCCCGGTTCGGGATGGAGCGCGCCTGACCGCTGCTACTCGGTGCCGGCCACCCCGATGAGGTTGCCCTCGGGGTCGGTGAAGTGGCCGACAACCAGGCCGGTCGGCGCCCGCTCGGGGCCCATCACGCGCTTCCCGCCCAGCCTCTCGGCCTGCTGCAACGCGGCCTCGACGCTGGGCACGCCGACGTAGAACAGCACCTGGCCCGGGTACCCCGCGCCGCCGCCCACGCCACCGGGGATCCCGGTCCCGTCCGGGGTCGTGTTGCGGTTCACGAAGCCGTAGTTGTCCGGCTCGGACACCGCCGCCGCGACCGGGGCGCTGGTGTCGAACTCCCAGCCGAACAGCGCGCCGAAGTAGCTCCGGAGTTTGGCCGGGTCCGTCCCGATGATCTCGAAGTGCACAACCGGCAGTGCCATGGGTTCTTCCTTTCGCTGACCGTCCCCGCTGAGATGACGGCCGCGGCGCCGCAAACTCACCGCGCTCCGGAGGTTAGGGTGCGGTCCATGACTGGAATGCCGCGCTGTGCGGTGGGCGTGCCCAATGTCGGCCCGTTTGGCGACCCACTGCTGCTGGTGGAGCTGGCCGTGGCGGCGGAGGAGCACGGCTGGGACGGCTTCTTCGTCTGGGACCACCAGCTGTGGCACGACCCGAGCTGGGCCGTCGCGGACCCGGTGGTGGTGATCTCCGCGGTGGCCGCGCGGACCGCCCGGATCAGGCTCGGCATCCTGGTGAACGTGCTGGCCCGCCGCCGGGTGGGCAAGGTGGCCAGGGAGTCGGTGACGCTGGACCAGCTGTCCGGGGGACGGCTGGTGTTCGGGGCCGGGCTCGGCGCGCGGGCCGAGGAGTTCACCGCGTTCGGCGAGTCCGGGGAGCCCAGGGAACGGGCCGCGCGGCTGGACGAGTCGCTGCACCTGCTGGACGCGCTGTGGACCGGGGAGCCGGTGACCGTGCACGGTGCGTACCTGACTGCCGAGGACGTGACCATGCAGCCACGTCCGGTGCAACGGCCCCGGATTCCCATCTGGTGCGGCGGCCGCTGGCCGAACCAGGCACCGTTCCGCCGGGCCGCCCGCTGGGATGGGGTGATGCCCACCCATCGGGACTACGGCCTGGGTGAGACCATGCCGCCGGACGAGCTGCGCGCGGTGCTCCGGTACACCCGCGAGCAGCGCAGCGCGGACAGCCCGTTCGACGTGGCCCTGGAAGGGCGCACCGACGGCGCCGCGCCGGACCGCGGCGGCAAGCAGCTGGCCCCCTATCTGGACGCCGGGCTGACCTGGTGGATTGAAGCGCTGGGCTGGTGGCGCGGCATGCCGTCGGACGCGATGGCGCGGATCCGCCAGGGCCCGCCCGTTACCGGGTGAACGCGCAGAACTCGTTGCCTTCCGGGTCGGCCAGCACGTGCCAGCGGATCTCGTCGTCCGGCTCGCGCAGCACGGTAGCCCCGGCCTCGACCAGCGGCGCCACATCGGGCACCGTGACATCCCAGTGGATCCGGTTCTTCACGGTTTTCGGCTCGGGCACCGGCGCGAAGTCCATGGTGCGGATCGGCATGCCGGGCACGCCCTCCAGGGTGAGCCAGCCGTCGTTCCTGGTCACGTCCACCCCGTAGACCCCGCCCCACCAGCGGGCCTGCGCTTCCGCGTCGGCGCAGTCCAGCTCCAGCCCGTGCAGCCGCTCGGCCGGCACCTCGGCCGGCAGGAACGCGCAGAACTCACCGCCCTCCGGATCGGCCATGATCGTCCAGGTACGCGTGCCGTGCTGCGGCTCCAGCACGGTCGCGCCGAGCGCCGTCAGGCCCGCCAGGTCCCTTGCGTACACGTCCAGGTGGACCCGCTGCTTGACGGATTTGGCCTCGGGCACCCGGTTGACCCAGATCGTATGGGCCGGCGTCGGCCCGCGCAGCAGGCCCTCGCCGACGTCATCGGCCTCCCAGGTGCGGCCGAGCACGGCCGCGTAGAACTGGCCGAGCCCGGCCGGGTCGCCCGCGTCCAGGCAGAGGTCTTTGAATCGAGCGATTGCCATGGGAAAAACGTAACCCGCGGCACCGACAGGACAGGCTCGGCGGCTACGACGCGGATCTCGCCGGTACCTGGGTCAGCCGGGAGGTCACCTCGTAGCCTTCGGGAAGGCCGAGAGAGGTGTAGCCGGCCAGAGCCCGGCGCCAGTGTTCGCGCGCCGGGCCATCTTCCCCGCTGGCCTGGTAAGCGGCGGCCAGGCCAGCGTCGGCGCGTGCCCGCTCGGGCTGGTCGCCGGACTGGCCGGCCAGGGTGAGCGCGGCCGCGTGCTCCGCCCGGGCCTGGCCGGGCAGGCCAGCGGCGAGCAGCGCCGCGCCGAGGCCGTTGCGGGCCCGCGCCTGCTCGTGCTTGTTGCCCGACCGGGTGGCCAGGGCCACGGCCGCGGCGTGCTCCGCGCGGGCCTTGTCGGGCTGACCGGTCGCGAGCAGTACCTCGCCGAGGCCGTTGAGCACCTCGGCCTCCCCGGTTCGTTTGCCGGTCTCACGCAGCAGCGCCAGCGCCTGCCGGTGGTGACGGTCCGCTTCCGGGTAGCGGCGCTGCTGGCAGGCGACCCAGCCGAGACCAGTCAGCACCCTGGCTGCCCCGCCCCGGTCCCTGATCTCCAGGAAGAGCGCCATAGCCTGCTGGAGCTGGCCGGCCGCTTCCGGGTAGCGGCCCAGGTGCCCATCGATCATGCCGAGGTTGCCGAGCGCTTGCGCTTCGCTGGACTGGTCACCGAGTTCCCGGTTCAGGGCCAGCGCCTGCCGGAGGTGGCCGGCGGCGGCCCGGTAACCGCCCTGTACGGCCTCGGCCAGGCCGAGACTCTGCAGGGCACGTGCTTCACCGAGTGAGTCGCCGACCTCGCGGAACAGCGTCAGGGCCTGGTGACGGTGCCTGGCCGCCTGCCGGTAACGGCCCTGCCGCCAGTCACAGGAGCCGAGGTTGGTCAGCGCGCAGGCGGCCCCGAACTGATCCCCGATCTCGATGAACAGCGCCAGCGCCTGACGGAGATAGGTGGTGGCCTGCTCACTGCGGCCCAGCCGCTCGACGATGCCCAGGGCGTTCAGTGCGTAGGCCTCAGCAGCCTGGTCACCCGCCTGGCGGGCGGCCTGCAGCGCGCGGGTGTTGGCGCTCATCGCCTCGCTGTAATGGCCGCCGGTCTCGATGTGCCGCCACACGATGGCCACCAGGCTCGCTGCGTGGCCCGGCCAGCCGCGGGTGGCCGTGTAGGCGGCCGCCGTCAGGGTGGCCCGTTCAGCATCCAGCCAGGCGCGTGCCGCGGCCGGCCCAGCCAGCGCTGGGAGCGGCGTGACCGGCTCCGTGGGGCGGGACAGGCCACGGCTTTCCCCGGGAACCAGGACGCCCATCGCCCCGGTAGCCGCCGCGAGGTAGTAGTCGAACAGCCGGGTCAGCGCCATCCGGTCGTCGCCGGCGCCGGAGGTGGTGAGCTGGCTCGCGTAAGCCCGGAGCAGATCATGCATGCCGTAGCGGCCGGCCCGAGTCGGCCGGATCAGGCTGGCCCGGGCCAGCACGTCCAGCAGGTCGCGGGACTGGCCGAGAGTGCGGCCGGTGAGCGCCGCGACGGCGTACTCGTCCAGGTCTGGGCCAGGGTGCAGGCCGATCAGCCGGAACGCCTCGGCCGCGTCCGCGGGCAGGTGCCGGCAGGACCAGGAGAACACGCCGCGCACCGCGGTGCGGGCATCGCCGCCCGCCTCCAGCAGGTCCAGCCGCCGCTGCTCCCCGGCCAGCTCCCCGGCGAGCTGGGCCAGGGTCAGGTCCGGCTGGGCCGCGGCGAACTCGGCGGCCACCCGCAGGGCCAGCGGCAGCCGGGCACACTGCCCGGCCAGTGTGGCGGCTGCTCCGGGATCGGCGTCCACCCGCCCGCCGATCAGCGTCCGGAGCAGGGTGACCGCATCGGCCGGCGGCAGCAGGTCCAGGTCCAGGCGCCGGGCACCGTGCCGGGCGACCAGCCCCACCAGCGAGTCGCGGCTAGTCACCACGACGACGCAGCCGGGCGTGCCGGGCAGCAGCGGGCGGACCTGCTCGACCGCGGCGGCGTTGTCGAGGAGCACCAGCATCCGGCGGCCATCCAGCATGCTGCGGTACCGGGCGGCCCGCTCGTTGAGGTCGGCCGGGACGTCCTGGCCCGGCACGCCGAGCGCGCGGAGGAACCCGGCCAGCGCGTCGGCGGCTGCGACTGGTTCATCCGGATCGTAGCCACGCAGGTCGACATAGAGCTGCCCGTCGGGGAAGCGGTCACGGACCCGGTGCGCCCAGCGCACCGCCAGCGTGGTCTTGCCGACCCCGGCGGTCCCGGCCACCGCCGAGATCACCACCGGCGCGGGCCGGGCATGCTCCAGGCCTGCCTCGCCCGGCTGGCCGTCCCCGGCGATCAGCCGGTCAAGCTCGGCCAGCTCAGCGATCCGGCCGGTGAAGGCCTGCACGTCCGCGGGCAGTTCCCGCGGGATCGGCGCGGCGGCCCGCGGCCCGGCCGGCCCGGCCTCCGGCGGGGAGATGCCCGGATCGGCTGGTGGCGAGCCCAGCCCGGGCGGCAGATCGAGGGCCGCATCGGCGGAGAGGATCTGCTGCTGCAGCCGCTGCATCGCCGGGCCGGGCTCGATGCCGAGTTCGCGGTCCAGCAGGCGGCGAGCGGCGGCGAACTCAGCCAGCGCATCGGCCTGGCGGCCGCAGCGGTACAGCGCCACCATCAGCTGCCCGCGCAGCCGCTCCCGGAGCGGATGCTCCCGGATCAGCCCGGCCAACTGCGCCACCACCTGGTCGTGGCAGCCCAGCGTCAGCATCACCTCGAGCCGTTCCTCGATGGCGGTCAGCCGGAGCTCGCCCAGCCGGACCCGCTCGATGTCGGCCCAGGGGCCGGGGATGCCGGACAGCGCGGTCCCCTGCCACAGCCCCAGGGCCGCGTCCAGCGACCGGGCTGCGGCCGCGAGATCGGCGGCGGCCAATGACCGCCGCGCCCGGGCCAGGTGCTGATCCAGCCCCGCCGCATCCAGCTGGCCATCCTGCAGGTGCAGCAGATACCCCGGGCCGTTGGCCATGAGCACCTGCCCCGGCGCCCGCCGCGCCCGACGCGGTTCGAGCACCCGGCGCAGCCCGGCCACATAGACATGCACGCTGTTCACCGCGCTGGCCGGTGGATCCTCGCCCCACATCCCGTCGATGATCTCGCTACGCGAAACCGTCTGGCCCGCGCGAAGCGCCAGCATCGCGAGCACTGCCCGCCGACGCGGGCCGCCGAGGTCCAGTTCCTGCTCACCCCGCCAGGCCCGCACCGCGCCCAGCAACTGGACGCGTAATGATCTGCTGTCCCCGTTCACCCCGCCACTCCCCTGGCCGGACCGGTCCCAGCGCTCAGCCCGCCCCGGCCCGCCCGGCCGGCGCCGCTGGCTCAGCCGTTTCCGGGCGCGCGCCCCAGGTCCGGCAGGGCCAGCAGAATTAAGACGGTGCTAAGTAGGGTCGGCCCATCCTCCGTATGACGGCTTGGCTATCAAGCTCCCAAGGAGGAAACGTGCGTGTGACGCCTTCTGGTTCACCACCGGCCGGGGGGTTCTTCCCCCGCCGTAAACACGCTGCGCAGCGCAGTGCCGGGGCCAGATTCCGGTACCCGATGTGGGCCGGCGCCGCCGCGCTGGCCGGCGTGTCAGCCCTGCTGGCCCCGGCGGCGCTCGCTGCGGCCGGCTGGACGGTGGTGTCTATCCCGCCGACCAGCGGGACCAACACCGAGCTCAACGGGGTGGCCGTGCTCAGCAGCACCAACGCGTGGGCGGTCGGGCAGCAGTTCGGCGCGGCCGGCGCGGCACCACCGCCGCCGGTGACCTACCGCTGGAACGGCACCGCCTGGTCGCTGATCAGCACCCCGGCCCTGGGCGTGAACTCGGCGCTGCTCGGGGTCAGCGCGAGCACCGCGACGGACGCCTGGGCGGTCGGGTTCGAGGTGCTCGGGCACCATCAGGACAGCACACTGCTCGAGCACTGGAACGGCACCGCCTGGTCGGTGAACACCAGCTCGGTCAGCACCGGTTCCGGCGCGCGGCTCACTGGCGTGGTGGACCTGAGCCCGGATAACGCCTGGGCCGCTGGCGAGGGCGCTACCGGCGCGTTGCTGGAGCACTGGAACGGCAGTACCTGGAGCACCGTGCCGCTCCCGGATACGGGCTTCTCGGCCGGCTCGGGTGAGTCACTCTCGGCCAGCTCGGCCTCGGACATCTGGCTGGCCGGGACATCCGTCAACGCCACCACCGGGGCGACCGTCGCCGAGGCGCTGCACTACAACGGCACTACCTGGTCCGTCGTGGCGATGCAGCAGCCGGGCACCAACACACCGACGATCGCCGCCGTGACCGATATCTCAGCGGGCAACGCCTGGGCCGTCGGTGAGGACATCGGCGCGACCTCTGCGCCGGGGGGCAGCACCTTGATCGAGCATTGGAACGGCTCAGCCTGGAGCATCGTGCCCAGCCCGACGCCCGGCGCCTATCCCGGGCTGACCGGTGTGGCCGGCCGCGGGGCCAGCGACGTGTACGCGGTGGGCAGCAACCTGCCGAGCATCAACGGCGGCGTGACGCAGGGCATGATCCTGCGCTGGAACGGCAGCACCTGGACTGCCGACACCGATCCCACCGCCGGCACCTTCAGCCCGTTGTACGGGGCCGCCACCCTGCCCGGCGCGGCCAGCGAGTGGGCGGTCGGCATCAATAGCGCCGATCAGGGGCTGGTCCTCAGCCACGGCTGAGCGGCCCGCCCGGTCCCGGGAGGGGCAGGAGGGGAGAGCTGGCCCGTGATCTGGCGCTGCCGGATCACGGGCCAGTTCCGCTCCTTGGTGACCGGTAACACCGTGCTGGGCGACCGCGCCCGGCAGAAGAAATTAAGAGCCCGCTAAGCGCCGGCGGCCGATTCTTCAGGTACCTGCCGGATCCGGCAGCCAACGATCACACCCCGGGGGTAACTGATGAGAATGCAAGTGATAGCGCCATCTTCGTGGGCCGCCAACCGGCTGGACATCCTGGCGCTCGGCACCGACAACGCCATCTGGCACGACGCCTGGAACGGGACCGACTGGAGTGGGGCCGGCAGCCTGGGCGGCGCTTTCGACACCCCGCCGGCGGTCACCTCCTGGGCCGCCAACCGGCTGGACATCTTCGCGCTCGGCACCGACAACGCCATCTGGCACAACGCCTGGGAGGGCACCGGGTGGAATGGATGGGGCAGCCTGGCCGGCGTCTTCGACAGCCCGCCCGCGGCTGTCTCCTGGGCCGCCAACCGGCTGGACGTCTTCGCGGTGGGCAACGACAGCGCCATGTGGCACAACGCCTGGGACGGGACGGCGTGGAGCGGATGGGGCAGCCTGGGCGGCATCTTCCGTAGCCAGCCCGCGGTCGTCTCCTGGGCCGCCAACCGGCTGGACGTCTTCGGCCTCGGAATCGACAACGCCATGTACCACAAGGCCTGGGACGGAACGGCGTGGAGCGCCGGATGGGACGATCTGGGCGGTGTCTTCACCAGCCCGCCCGCGGTCGCCTCCTGGGCCGCCAACCGGCTGGACGTCTTCGCCATCGGGCTCGACAACGCCATGTACCACAAGGCCTGGGACGGAACGGCGTGGAGCGCCGGGTGGACGGATCTGGGCGGTGTCTTCGCCAGCCCGCCCGCGGTCGCCTCCTGGGCCGCCAACCGGCTGGACGTGTTCGGCCTCGGCAGCGACGATGCCATCTGGCACAACGCCTGGGACGGCACCGCGTGGAACGCATGGGGCAGCCTCGGGGGCGTATTCGAGAGCGCGCCCGCGGTGGTCTCGTGGGCCGCCAACCGGCTGGACGTCTTCGGCGTCGGCAGCAGCGACGCCGCCTTGCGGCACAACGCCTGGGACGGCACCGCGTGGAGCGGATGGGGCAGCCTGGGCGGGGACCTCAGCGCCTGGACCGCCGCTGCCCCGGCCACGGGCCTGGGCAGCAATTCCAACTACCTGATGGCCAGCAACTGCCAGCCACTGACGGACGTCTCCGTCACCATCGAGATTACCGAAGAGATAGTGAGCAGCATCGGTTTCGGTTTCCAGCTGAACGCGAATTCGCCCCAGGGTGAGGCGACCTCGTTCCAGCAGTACGTCATGTTCGTGGATTCCGGCGAGCTCTCTGGGGCCGTCAACAACTTCAACGCCGTTGGCGCGAGTCTGCCCGTCGAAATCGCTGGCCTGCTCTCGTTGCCGAACTCCGTGCTGCCCGCCGGATACCGCCTCACGATCGCCCTGGAGAACGACGCGAGCGGGAACATCACTGGCGTGACGTACGTCGTCGTCGATAATGACGGGACCACCCGGGCGAACGTCACGAAGCAGCTCTTGACGTGGATTCCTGGGCTCACCACGGCAGAGCTGGCGCCTATCACCGCCTTCCAGCTCAACCTCGTCGGCCCGGACAACGGGCAGACCACGACGCTGTCGTCCGGCGCGGGCACCATCACCTACGCCGCGTCGACCCGCCTGACAGCCCTGAACCAGGAGCCCGTCTGCATCGAACTGGGCCTGGTCACGGCGGAGATGGCTAACAGCTTCTACGGCGTGCTGCCGCCCAGCCCGAGCAACCTGCTCACCCAGTCGTTCAACGCGAGTGCCGCGCAGCCGATGATCCAGCGGCCAGGAACGCACAGCCTGAAGATAGATCGCCAGGCGGGCTGAGCCAGTTCTGGCCCGTACGTGATCATCCCCGCACCAGGATGCTCCCCACCCGGCCGGTGGCCGTCAGCAGACGGCCACCGGCCGGGGCGGCGGGACGGATCCCTCGGGTCCGGCGGAGCTACCTGGATCTGTTAGCAGCCGCTGCCCGGTCCCTCAAAAAGCGCGGCGGCCAGGTAGGCGCCGCCTACGCCGAACGCTGACGTGATGGCGTTCGGCCCGAAGCGCGCCACCAGGAAGCTGAGCCCCAGGAGCGGCAGGGCAACCTCTGGCGCGGCGATCAGGGCCAGATCAAGGAGGTAGCCGGACGCGCTGAGGGCGAGGTCCGTGCCGATCTGGGCACCCAGGAAGCCGCCCACCGCGCCGCCAATGAGCTCAACTTGCGAGCAATAGCTGATACAGCCGGTGGGGTCATACCGGTTAACCGGGTCCTCGTTCGCGTAGCTGTAGAGGTTGCTGCTCCCGCCGCTGAAGCCCAGCGGGTCCGGGCTGATGAAGCTGCCAGTGGCCGGGTCGTAGTAGCGGGCGCCCATGAGGTAGAGGCCGGTTCCGTCGTTCTGGGTGGCGTTGAACTCGAACGTGTTGGGTGAGGACGCGCCGCTGCTGGTGGCCACACCGCCGGGGGTGTAGCCGTAGCTGGTGGTGATGGCCGCGGCCGAATTGGCCAGCGCCAGGGTGCTACCGAATGGCCCGTTTAGCAGCGAACTACTGGTCCCCGACGGCGTGCTGAACTGGAAGATCTGGCCGGGAGCGCCGGTGAGCAGGTTGGCCGTGGGTGAGCCGCCGGACTGTTCCTGGACCACGTTGGAATCCTGGCTGGTGCCGTCGTACAAGTAGGAGGTGGTCGTGCCACCGATGGTCGCGGCGACCCGCTGGCCGAACGGGTTGTAGCTGAACGTGGCCGCCTTCGGGCCGGCGATGGCGGTCAGCAGGTTCTGCGCGTTCCAGGTGTAGCTGCTGCTCCCGGCGGAGGTCAGCTCCCCGTCCTTGTTCCAGCTGTAGCTGGTTCCGTTGCTGCTGGTCAGCTCGTTAGCCGCGTTGTAGCTGTTGCCGCTGACCACGGCGGGGAGATTGACGCTGGCCAGGCTGCCGGACTCCGAGCTGATCTGGCCGGCGGCGGTGTAGCCATAGCTCACCGAGCCGACCGTGCTGCTGCCGTGCTTGAACGTCTGCGCGGTGAGGTCCGAGGCCGCGTCGTAGCTGCTGGTGCTGGTGATCCCGTCGGGGAGAGTGACCGAGGCCGGCTGCGAAGCAGCGTTGTAGCCCAGGGTCACGCTGGCCGAGCCCTGGCTGATCCCGGCGAGGCGGTCGTCCTTGTCATAGCTATAAGTGATCTTGGCCTGGCCAGGGACCGTCATGCTGACCGGAAGCCCGGCCGCGTTATAGGTCCGGGACACCGTGCCCTGTGGGGAGGTCTGGCTGAGCATGTCGTTCAGGCCGTCGTAGCTGAACGAGTCCGTGCCGCCCGGCGTCTGGACCGCCTGGGTGAGCCGGCTGGCCGCGTCGTAGCTATAGGCGATCTTCGTCTGCGCGGTACTGCCCGAGACCCCGTACTCGGCCGTGGTCAGCCGGTTCAGGTTGTCGTAGCCGAAGGTGTCCAGGTTTCCCCCGGCGTCGGTGACCGACGACAGGTTTTCGTCCGCATCGTAACCGTAGGACGTGGCGTTGCCGAGCGCGTCGGTCTTCTTGGTCACCGCGTTGTCGCCGTTATAGCTGAAGGTGGTCTTGTTCCCGTTGGCGTCGGTGACCGAGGTCGGGTTCCCGTCGGCGTCATAGCCCAGCCGGGTGACCGCGCCGAGCGGGCTGGTCACGCTGGCCAGTTCCGCCAGCGGCGTCCAGGTGTAGCTGGTCGTGTTCCCGTCCGGGTCGGTGACCTGCAGTTCCTGGCCGGCCGAGTCATAGTAGGCGCCGGTCGCCTGGCCCAGCGGATTGGCCACGGCGACCAGGTCACCGTAGAGGTAGCTCAGGTAGGTGCTCTGGCCCAGCGGGTTGGTGATCTCGATCGTCTGGCCCTCGTCATTATCGGTGAGCACCCATGGCTGGCCGAGCGCATCGGTGATCGTCTCGGTGCGCGCGGTGTCGTTGTAGGCGATCCTGGTTGTCTGGCCGAGCGGATTGGTGATGCTGGTGACCCGGTTGTAGACCGGGTCGTAGCTGAACGACCAGGTGGCCGCGGCGGATGTGCCGGCTAGTTCGGTGACCGAGGTGACGTTGCCCAGCGCGTCGTAGGTGTAGTCGGTGGTCCGTCCGAGCGGATCGGTCTGGCTGGTCAGCAGGTTGCTCGTCGGGTTGAACACGGCCTTGGTGGTCTGCGCCGCCGAGGTGCCCGCGGCGTCCGTGACGGTAGCGAGATAACCGCTGGTGCCGAACGCGTAGACGTCCTTGATGCCCCGGGGATCGGTCACGGTCGTCTGGGTGATCTGTCCCTGGCTGTTGGTCGTGTAGCTGAACTTCCAGGTGTTGTGGTCGCCGTCGGTCTGGCTGGTGACCCAGCCGGTCGTGGGGTCGTAGCTGTTCGACGTGACGTGACCATCGGGATCGGTGACGCTCAGCAGCTCGGTGCAGGTCATGGCGTTCGTGCAGGCGGCCCACGTGTACGTCGTCTTCCCGCCGGCTGGGTTAGTCACCGCGCTCAGCCGGCCGCTGGCGTCATAGCTGTAGCTGACGGTCCGGCCGGTATTGTCCTGGATCTGGGTCACGCAGGTGGTGGACGGCGAGGCGGTCACACATGGCCCATAGGTAAACGCTGCCCAACGCCCGTCCGGGGTGGTGACGTTCTCGATCTGGCCGCCGTCAGGGGTGTATTCGTTGCGGTTGATGTCGATCGAGTTGCCGAATCGGTCGGTGATCTGGGTCAGATACGCGGGGTTGCTGAACGACATCACGGTGCCGTCGGTGAGCGTGACGGTGAACGGGCCGTCTGGGTCGCCGCTGGTCCAGGTCAGGGTAGAGCCCACGAAACCGGTGGGGCTGCCCACCGACTGGTACTGCCCAGTCGTGCTGGTCGGCGCGTAGCTGACCGCGCCTCCGGAAGGGGAGTAGAGGTCGAAGTCCCCGTTGGCCCCGGCCACGATGTAGAAGTTGAGGCTGCTGCTCATGCCGATCCCGAAGTCCCGCACCGTGTCGTCGAGCTGGCGGAACACCCGGCCCAGCGTGACGCTTTCCACGTCGGTCAGGCTCAGGTCGGTGCTCTGGTCCACGAACAGGCCGGTGGCCGGGTCGACTGGGTCGGCCGGGCAGGCGCTTGGCCCGCCGGGCGGCGGGCCGGCGTTGCCGCCTCCGCCGCCGCCCCCGCCCCCGCCGCCGCCGCCGCCATTGTTGCTGCCACCACCACCGCAACTGCCCGGCGGCGGGCCGGTCGGCGGCGGCGGGTTAGTGCCATAGCCGCCGAGGGAGATGGCGTGCCAGCGGACCCCGGCCGCGGGGAAGATCTGCTTACCGTCCGCACTGACGTGCCCGGTTCCGTACCGCCACCAGCCGTTACCGGCCCAGGTCGGAGTGTCAACGAAGTACGGGATGGCGGTGCCGGGTGGCTGGCCGGTCCCGTTGGGGTAGATCACCCGCAGCCCGGGGCCGGTCACGGTGGCGTCGCCCGGCTGCAGGGTGAAGAAGCCCGGCTGCATGCCGGGGGCCAGTGGGTAGGCAGTGCGCCCCACGGTGAGCGGGGTGATGGACAGCTTGGTCACGGCGTGACCGGCCCGGTCCCTGATCACCGTGCCGGTGGGAATCTGGATCTCGAGCCCCGGGATCTGGGGTGTGCTCAGCGTCACTTCGTGCGTGGTGGGCGACGCGATGCTGACCGCGTGGGACAGGTCCAGCGGGGTCAGGTAGGTCACCCAGGGCAGCACCGTGGTGCGTCCCGGCGGCAACTCCACTGGCTCGGCGTAGCTGCCGTACTGGCGGCCGCCCACGTTGTCGCCGGAGATGATGAGCTGGTGACGGCCCGGCCGGAGATGGCTGAGCAGAAATTGCCCGTCTGCCCGGGTGACCGTGCTGGCCTCGGTCTTTCCCGCGACCGTGGCCACGGTCATGGTGACTCCCGGCAACACCGCGCCGTGGTCGTTCTCGACCAGGCCGGAAAGTGCGGTCACTCCGGCGGGGGCGCGCACCGGATGCGGGTCGCGGCCCCCGGGCGGACTGGCCGGGGTGATCGGCTCCTCGACCTTGACCCTGGGTCCGCGGGCGGTTCCGCCGGGCGTGGTCACCTGGACCGTGCCGCCATGCCCAGGTGGGGCCGTCACTTCCAGGCGTGTGGTCGAGGCCGCGGTGACGTGGGCGAGCAGCGCGCCGATGCGCACCACGTCCTCGGCGGCCGTGCTGGAGAAGTTGCGGCCCATGACCGTGATCGCTTTGCCCGGCACCACCGGCGACGGCCCGGCCGAGGCGATCGCGGGCGCGGCAGCGCGGCGGTGCGGGGCGGCGGCCCGGGGTGCGGTGTTGCTGGCCGAGTGGCTGATGGACAGCAGGTTGCCCGCGGCGTCGTAGTGATAGGTAGCGGTCCCGGCCGCGGTGGTCACCGTGGCCAGGTGGCCTGCGGCGTCGTAGCTGTAGCTGGCCGCGGGGGTGGCGGCCTGGGCCGGCGCGGCCACCACGGCCGACTGGACGGCCAGGGCCAGCACGCTGACCAGTACGGTCACCCGGGATGGTGTGAGCCGGGCGTGGGCGAGGGTCACGAGCGGCCTCCGGTCACAGAGTGTGCGTGCCGGGAGAGACGTGCGGTCAGATCCCCGGACGCGGCGAATTGGCTGCTGATGGTGGCGGCGGAGAGGGCGGACGGGAAGACGGCGATGTCGGCCAGGCTGCCGGAGAAGTAGCCACAGCAGCCCTGCGGCCCGGCCCCGATCTCCAGCCCCTGTGAGGTGGGCAAGGTATCCAGAGTCGTCCCGAAGTTCTGCGTGCCCAGGCTGGTGCCGTCCACGTAGACCGTCGCGGATGTGCCGGTCGTGGTCACCGCGATGAGATGCCAGGTGCCGTTATCCAGCGAGGTGGAACTGGTGAAGGTCAGGTCATCGCTGTACCCGGACACGAGCACCGCGTTCGGCTGTACGGCCACGGTGAATCCCTGGCCGGTGTTTTGCGACCCGTACCCGGCCAGGAAGTTCTCGCCGCCAGAGGTGGTGTTGATCCATCCCTCCACCGTCCGCGGCTGGTTATACAGCGGCAGCGACGGATCGCCACTGCCCGCTGGGCCGTTGGCATCCGAGCTAATCCCCGGCGCCGGGTCGTTGGCCAGCGGCCCCGCCTGGCCCAGGCTCACCTGGCTGGTGTAGCTCCCGGACGCGCCGTGCCCAGACGAATCAGCCAGCACGCCCGGGTCGGAATCCGCCAGCCGGTAGAACACCGACGGCGACGACGACAGCACCGCCGACGCATACGTCGATGCCGAACCGGTCGGCGTCACCGCCGCAGAAGTAGCCGCGGCACCGGGGCCGTAGGCGTTGACCGCCTGCACCTTGAACGTGTAGCTCGTCCCGCCGGCCAGCCCGGTCACCGTGGTGCTGGACGCCGACCCAGGCACCGACACCGCGTTCACCGCGGTAGTTCCCTTGACCGCCGTGACCAGATATCCCGTCACTTGCGGGTCAGCACCCGCCGGAGCGTTCCACGACACCGTTGCCTTGTTGCTGCCGCCCGTCGCCGTCACCGACCCTGGTGCGGGTGGCCGGCTCAGCCCCGAGGCGTCGAACTGGCTGCTGATGGTGGCGGCCGACAGCGCCGATGGGAAGACGGCGATGTCGGCCAGGCTGCCGGAGAAGTAGCCACAGCAGCCCTGCGGTCCGGCCCCGATCTCCAGCCCCTGTGAGGTGGGCAAGGTATCCAGAGTCGTCCCGAAGTTCCGCGTGCCGAGGCTGACCCCGTCCACATACACGGTCGCGGATGTGCCGGTCGTGGTCACCGCGATGAAGTGCCAGTTCCCGTCGTTGAGTGGAGCCGGGCTGGTGAAGGTCAGGTCATCGCTGTACCCGGACACGAGCACCGCGTTCGGGTACACCGCGACCAGGAACCCCTGGCCGGTGTTTTGCGACCCGTACCCAGCCAGGAAGTTCTCCCCGCCGGAGGTGGTATTGATCCACCCTTCGACCGACCGGGCCTGGGCATACAACGGCAGCGACGGATCACCACCACCGGCCGGGCCGTTGGCATCCGAACTAATCCCCGCCGCCGCATCATTACCCAGCGGTCCCGACTGACCCAGACTCACCTGGCTGGTGTAGGTTCCGGTCGCGCCGCGGCCAGACGAGTCAGCCAGCACGCCCCGGTCGGTGTCGGCCAGCCGGTAGAACACCGACGGCGCGGACGACAGCACTACCGACGCATACGTCGATGCCGAACCGGTCGGCGTCACCGCCGCAGAAGTAGCCGCGGCACCGGGGCCGTAGGCGTTGACCGCCTGCACCTTGAACGTGTAGCTCGTCCCGCCGGCCAGCCCGGTCACCGTCGCGCTGGACGCCGACCCAGGCACCGACACCGCGTTCGCCGCCGCGCTGCCCTTGACCGCCGTGACCAGGTACCCGCTCACTGCGGGGCCGGCACCCGCGGGAGCGTCCCACGACACCGTCGCCTTGTTGCTGCCGCCCGTCGCCGTCACCGACCCCGGAGCGGCAGGCCGGCCGACACCCGATGCCGCGAACTGCGCGGCCACCGTCGCGGCGGAGAGGGCGGACGGGAAGACGGCGATGTCGGCCAGGCTGCCGGAGAAGTAGCCACAGCAGCCCTGCGGTCCGGCCCCGATCTCCAGCCCCTGTGAGGTGGGCAGCGTGTCCAGCGCCGTGGTGAAGTTCTGCGCGCCGAGGCTGACCCCGTCCACATACACGGTCGCGGATGTGCCGGTCGTGGTCACCGCGATGAAGTGCCAGTTCCCGTCGTTGAGTGGAGCCGGGCTGGTGAAGGTCAGGTCATCGCTGTACCCGGACACGAGCACCGCGTTCGGGTACACCGCGACCAGGAACCCCTGGCTAGTGTTTTGCGACCCATACCCGGCCAGGAAGTTCTCCCCGCCAGAGGTGGTGTTGATCCATCCCTCCACCGTCCGCGGCTGGTTATACAGCGGCAGCGACGGATCGCCACTGCCCGCTGGGCCGTTGGCATCCGAACTAATCCCCGCCGCCGCATCATTACCCAGCGGCCCCGCCTGGCCCAGGCTCACCTGGCTGGTGTAGCTCCCGGACGCGCCGTGCCCAGACGAATCCGCCAGCACGCCCGGGTCGGAATCCGCCAGCCGGTAGAACACCGACGGCGCGGACGACAGCACTACCGACGCATACGTCGATGCCGAACCGGTCGGCGTCACCGCCGCAGAAGTAGCCGCGGCACCGGGGCCGTAGGCGTTGACCGCCTGCACCTTGAACGTGTAGCTCGTCCCGCCGGCCAGCCCGGTCACCGTCGCGCTGGACGCCGACCCAGGCACCGACAGCGCGTTCGCCGCCGTGCTGCCCTTGACCGCCGTGACCAGGTACCCGCTCACTGCGGGGTCGGCACCCGCGGGGGCACTCCACGACACCATCGCCTTATTGGCCCCCGCTGTCGCCGCCACCGACCCCGGTACGGGCGGGCGGCTTAGACCTGATGCCGCGAACTGCGCGGCCACCGTCGCGGCGGAGAGAGCGGACGGGAAGACGGCGATGTCGGCCAGGCTGCCGGAGAAGTAGCCACAGCAGCCCTGCGGCCCGGCCCCGATCTCCAGCCCCTGTGCGGTTGGCAAGGTATCCAGGGCTGTCCCGAAGTTCTGCGTGCCCAGGCTGACCCCGTCCACATACACGGTCGCGGACGTGCCGGTCGTGGTCACCGCGATGAAATGCCAGGTGCCGTTATCCAGCGGAGTGGAACTGGTGAACGTCAGATCGTCGCTGTACCCGGACACGAGCACCGCGTTCGGCCACACCGCGACCAGGAACCCCTGGCCGGTGTTTTGCGACCCGTACCCAGCCAGGAAGTTCTCCCCGCCGGAGGTGGTATTGATCCATCCCTCGACCGACCGGGCCTGGGCATACAACGGCAGCGACGGATCACCACCACCGGCCGGGCCGTTGGCATCCGAACTAATCCCCGCCGCCGCATCATTACCCAGCGGCCCCGACTGACCCAGACTCACCTGGCTCGTGTAGCTGCCCGTCGCCCCATGGCCAGACGAATCCGCCAGCACGCCCCGGTCGGAATCCGCCAGCCGGTAGAACACCGACGGCGACGAAGACAGCACCACCGACGCGTACGTTGACGCCGAACCCGGCACGGTCAGGGTCTTCGCCGAACCGGCGGCCGGCCCGCTCCCGTAGGCGTCCAGCGCCACCACCTGGAAGGTGTAGCTCCCCGCGGCCAGGCCGGTCAGCCGGGCCGCGGTCGCGTCGGCCGGGACGGACACGCTCGGCACGCCATGGGGGCCGCCCACGGCACTGACCAGGTACGCGCTCACCGGCGCCCCACTGGCGGTGGCGTGCCCCCAGGTGACGTCGGCGGTGTTGGACCCGCCGTAGAACGCGTTGACGCTGTGCGCGGCCGTGGGACGGCTGTAACCCGCGGCCGCGAAGTGCGCGGCGATCGTGGCCGCGCTCAGCGCCGAGGAGTACACGGCTACGTCGGCCAGGTCACCATTGAAAACGTTGTAATTGGGGAACGCGGCCAGCGAAAATGAGCCACCGTTGATGGTGTTGATGACCCCAGAAAAAGGTGCTGTGCCAATCTCCAGTCCATCGAGATACACGCTTACCGTGCCCGTAGCGTACGTAACGGCAATGAAGTGCCAGTTTCCATCGTCCACCGGGCGTGGTGTCGGAAACTGGAGGTAGTCGTTATAGCCGTCTACCCCAATGCCCTGGGCGCTCACCGAGACGATAAAGGCCTCGTCGGTGCTGGTCTGGCCGTATCCCGCGATCGCCTGGCCGGCCGTGCTGCTGGTGGTGCTGAACCACCCCTCCACCGTCCGGGCCGCGTTGTACTGGGGCAGGCTCAGGCTGGCCGAGCCTGCGCCGCTACAGCAGCTCGTGTAGCCGACCGAGGGCGCCGGATCGGACGCCAGCGCCGGCGCCTGGCCCTGAGTTTCCTGGCCGCTGTAGTTGCCGTCCGCCCGATGCCCGGACGAGTCGGCCATGACCGTGCCGCTCGGCTCGTTCAGCCGGTACAACGCCAGCGGCTTGCTGGCCAGCACCGAACTCAGATACGTCGTGCTCGGCCCGGTGGGCGTCACCGCGCTCGTGGTGGCGACCGGGCCACTGCCACAGCCGCTCTCCGCCAGCACCGAGAACGTCGCCGCGGTGCCGCCAGTCAGGCCGGTCAGTACGGCCGAGGTGGCTCCACCGTCGGTGGCTATCGAGGCCCCCACATCCGGTCCAGTGACTTCCCGGATCACGTAGCTGCTCACGCTGGTCCCGTTGCCCGGCGCTGCCGACCAGGTCACGCTGACCTGGTTGGCGCCCGCCGAGGCGCTGGCGCTGCCGGGTGCGGACGGGACGGCGCAGAACGGGCGAACCGCGGCCGCGGGTGGGGCAGGCCGCCGGGCGGACGATCGGCCCGGCAGGCGGTGACCGGCGGCCGGGCCCCGAAGAGGCTCGCCTCGTACCGCGACCACCCCTCGGCTCGCGTGCCGCGGATGGAACGCCTTCGCCCAGGCCGCGGAGAACGGGTCCGCCGCTGGCCGGTGCGCCCCGGCCGGGTGAATCCGGTGGATATGACGCGAGCGAGCCGCAGTGCCTGCACTGGCCGGAAACTCCGGCATTGTTACTGTAAGCAGGACCAGGATTAAAGCGCTCAGATATGTAACGAATTTACGCATGGCACATCCTGGAACGACCGTGGCCGCACTCCACCCGGGAACTGGCGCATGGCAGAAGCATATGAGCAGGCCAAGCCATCCCGAATTCTGTTTCCTATATGTCAGATAAAGGCCAGCGGAACCTAATTCCAGCCGAATTCAGCCCGGACCGCGGACAGCGCCGGCCGCCGGGCGAGAGACGCACTTGGCTGGCCCGCGGTGATTTGTCCGCCAGCCTCGGTCTTACGATTAGTGCGGTTGACGGCAACTCAGTGAAGGGGGCCGCTATGCCCGAGTCCCAGCTGGCGACGCACACCGTGGACGTGCCCGGCGCCCGGCTGTACTACGAGCAGCGCGGCACCGGTCCGCTGCTGCTGCTCATCGGCTCGCCGATGGACAGCACCGGCTTCGCCGGGCTGGCCGGCGCGCTCGCCGACCGCTACACGGTCGTGACCTACGACCCACGGGGCATCGGCAACAGCGGCATCGAGGACAGCGATCAGGATGTGACGCCCGAACTGCAGGCCGACGACGTGCACCGCCTGGTCACCGCGCTCGGCGGCGAACCGGCGATGGTCTTCGGCAGCAGCGGCGGGGCCGTCGTCGGGCTGGCCCTGGTCACCGCCCACCCGGACCAGGTGGGCACGCTGGTCGCGCACGAACCTCCGGTCATCGAACTGCTGCCCGATCGTGCGCAACGGCGCGCCGAGATCCAGGACATCTACGATACGTACCGGACCGGCGGCCCGGACCAGGCCATGCAGAAGTTCATGGCTCATACCGGCCTCGGCGGTGGCCCGGCCGGCCCACCAGCAGGCGAACCGCAGTGGCAGCCGTCGCCAGAACAGATCGCCCGGATGCGCGCCACCACCGGCCATTTCCTCGCCCACCTGCTCCGCCCAACCACGGACTACCGGCCGGACATCGCGGCGCTGCGCGCGGCGTCCACGCGCATCGTGGTCGGCGCGGGCGCGACCTCGGCGGGCCAGCTGGCCAACGGCACCGCGCTAGCCCTGGCCGCCGAGCTCGGCCCGCCGGTGGTCGAGTTCCCCGGCGACCACGCCGGGTTCGCCGCCCTCCCTGAACAGTTCGGCCAAGTCCTGGACGGGGTGCTCAGCTAAACGACGGCGATATCCCCGCGCGCGCCGTCAGCAGAGGCCAGCTCCTCCAGCCAGTGCTGGCTGGCCCGGGCCACCCGGGGCGGCACGCCCAGCTCCTCCAGCAGTTCGCTAGCGGCGGCCATCTCGTGGGCGCGGCGCCGCGCGTGCTGGTAGCTGCCCTGCTCCAGCCGTTTCGCGGTATCAGCATCGGTGGCCGCCAGTTCGGCCGCGATGTGCTCGCGGAGCCAGTCCGCCTGGCCGGCCGCCTCGGCGGCGCGCAGCGCCTCGACCACCGCGGCCGCCATGCCCTTGTAGAAGACGCTGCGCAGCAGCTTGCGGGTGGCGGCCGCGCCGGGCGGACCGGGCAGCACGCCGACCGAGGCGCCGCAGCCGCCCAGCAGGCTGGCCACGCTGGCCGCGGCCGGGCCGGAGGCCAGCATGGGGGTTCCCAGCCCGCGCGGCGGCACCGGCGCCATGATGGCCACGTCCGCGAACGGCACCCCGGCCTGCGCGGCCAGGCCGGCCAGCCGCTGCTTCAGCCCGGCGGCCGCCGTGTTGAGGTCGGCGTAGGCGGTACGGCCGTCCAGGCCAGCCAGGGCCTGGCGCAGCGCGTTCTCGGCTTCGCCCGCCGTGGTCAGGCTGAGCACCAGGTCCGCTCCCCGGCAGGCAGCCGCGTCGTCCGCCGCGGGCTCGACGCCGGGCGGGGCGGGCACGGCCGGGTCGAAGCCGCGCACCCGCGCCCCGGCGGCGGCCAGGTCCCGGGCGATGTGCCCGCCCGCTTCACCCAGCCCGAGCACGGCCACCGTGACCGGCGGCGTGGTCCCGGCCGTCATCCGGGCGTGCCGGGGCGGCTGGCGGCCAGATCTACCGGCGGCGTGCCGTGGGTGTGGAACGTCTCGATGGTCTGCAGTCCCCACGCCTGGCCCTTGGCCCGCTCTTCCCGGCTCCAGGAAATAGGCCGCCAGTCCGGGGCCAGGACCAGGCGGGCACCGGCGTTACATAGTTCGATGCGGTTGCCGCCGGGCTCCCAGACGTAGAGGAAGAACGTCTGCTGAATGGCGTGCTTGTGCGGTCCGGTCTCGATGTGGATGCCGGCCTCCAGCATGACGTCGGCCGCGCGCAGGATGTCCTCCCGCTGGTCGGTGGCGAACGCGACGTGGTGCAGGCGCCCGGCCGTGCCGGTCCAGTCGCTGGTATACACCAGGTCGTAGCTCTTGTCGGCCACGTGGTACCAGACCGCGGACGGGACCCCGTCATCCAGCACGATCTGCTCGGTGAGCTGGGCGCCGAGCACGTCGGGGAGGAACCGGCTGACCGCGGGGATGTCCGCGGCCAGGTAATTGACGTGGTCGAGCCGGCGCACGTTGGCGCCCCGCCCGGGGAACGGCGCGGCCTGGTTCTTCAGCGCCGGGCGCTGCCCCTCCGGCGCGACGTACCACTCGGTCTCCCAGTACAGGGCCATCTCGTGGCCGTCGGAGTCGGTGAACAGGTAGGCGGGCCCGATGCCCTGCTGCGCGTCGGTCCAGCCGATGCCGTGCCCGCTGGCCTCGATGGCCTGCACCCGCCGCTGCAGCGCGGCCGGGCTGGCCGCGCGCAGCCAGGTCCGGCCGATACCGGACGTCGCGCTGTCCGTCACGCACACGGTGAACTGCTCGTAGTCGTCCCAGGCGTGCACGTAGGTGCGCGGCCCCTCGCGGGCTACCTCGGTCATGCCCAGCAGCCGGACGAAGAAGTTGACGGTCTGCTCGGGGACCGCGGAGCGCAACTCGACCGCGGACACGTGGGCGATGTCGCGGCACCGCTCGGCCTGCGGGGCCGGCTGGCCGGCTGTCATGGCATCCTCACCTCCTGGCGCCGACGGCTCGCCCGGCGCCTTCCGTTCCGGCCCACGTCCGGCTGGCTTGATCCGGTGGCAGGTCCCTGAGCGCGTCGATGACGCTGGTGATGTGGTCGCGCATGGCCGCCTCGGCCGCGGCGGGGTCCCGCGCGGCGATGGCGGCGGCGATGCGCTCGTGCTGACCCAGCGACACCCCCGGGCGGCCCGGCACCAGGGACAGCGCGAATTGGTGCCGGACCAGCTGCGCGCGCAGCCGCTCGATGATGGCGGTGGCGGTGCCGTGCGCGGCGATCGTCCGGATGAGGCCGTGCAGCCGGGCGTTGGCGTCGCTGTAGCGGAGCAACTCGGCGGCGGCCACCGCGTCGCGCATCTCCTGGACGATCTCCGCCAGCTCGGCGGCCTGGGCCGGGGTGACCCGTTCGGCGGCGCGGGCCGCGGTCAGGCCCTCGAGCAGCCGCCGCACCTCGGTGATCTCGATCGCCTCGTCGAGCGGGATGACCCGGACCCGCGCGCCGCGGTGCCGCTGCAGCTCCACCAGGCCTTCACTGGCCAGGACCGGGATGGCGGCGCGCACCGCGAACCGGCTGCAGCCGAAGCGTTCGCACAGGTCCACCTCGACCAGCCGCTGGCCAGCCGCGAACTCGCCGTCCAGGATGGCATCCCGCAGCGCGTCCAGGACGGCCACGTCGTCGGTCACGTGGGCTCCTCCCCCGGACCGGCCGGCCCCTGCTGGGCGTACTGGGCGTACTGGACGCCGAGCCGGTCCAGCACCGGCCGCAGGTCGTACCGGTCCAGGCCGAGCTCACCCTGGGCGAACGCCGCCCGGGCCGCGTCCTCGCGCTGCAGCCGGAGCCGGCCCGCCGCCGCCACCTCGGCGGCCTCCGCCCGCGGAACGCAGACCACCCCGTCGTCGTCGGCCACCACCGCGTCGCCGGGGTGCACGACCACCCCGCCGACGACGATCGGCACGTTCACACAGCCCGCCGTGGCCTTCAGCGTGCCCTGGGCGCTGACGTGCTGCGACCAGAGCGGGAAGGCCGCCTGGGTGATCTCGGCCACGTCGCGGACGCCGGTGGTGGTGACCAGGCCGGTCACGCCCCGGGCGGCCAGGGACGTGACGATCAGCTCGCCGATGAACCCGTCGCTGGACGGCGAGGTCGTGGTGACGACCAGCAGGTCGCCCCGGCGGGCCTGCTCGACGGCCGCGTGCACCATGAGATTGTCACCCGGCCCGCACAGCACGGTGACCGCGGTTCCCGCGGCCCGGGCGCCAGCCCAGGCCGGCCGCAGCGTGGTGCCGAGCAGCCCGGACTTGCCAGCCGCTTCATGCACGGTGGCCACCCCGAGCTCGCCGAGCTCGGTGACGGCGGCTGGGTCGGCCCGCGGTGGGTCCACCACGATCACGGGCTTCACGCCAGCACCGTGCTCACCTGCGGGAAGACGCGCTGGTACGCCTCGGCGTAGCGGATCGACGCCGGGCCGCCGTTGCGCACCGCCTGCACTGCACGCCGCTCGGCCAGCGCGCTGTAGTAGCGGACCAGGTGCTCCTGTGACCCCATCGCGGCCATGGCCGCCGTCTTCCGGCTGAACACCGGGGTGATGTCCACCAGCACGTCCGGCCGGAACTCGCACATCTCCGGCTGGTGCGGCTCGAACCGGAACACCGGCGGCGCCCCGAGCGGCGGGTGGGCGGATTCCCGGCCGGGCGCCTGGGCGACGGCCCGGGCCCGGATCGTCAGGTCGGCCGCCACCGGGTGGTCATAGTTGTACGGGTCGGCCTTGGCGTGGGTGAGGATCACGTCCGGGGCGGTCGCGCGCATCAGCTCGGCCAGCTCCAGCAGCATCTCCTCGGTGTCCGGCAGCGGGTAGTCGCCCTTGTCCAGGAAGTGCATGACCGCGCCGAGCGTGTCCCCGGCCGCCTGTGCCTCGGCCCGCCGGATCTCCTTCACCTTGTCCAGGGTCATGCCCGGCTGCTTCCAGGCCCCCGGCGACTCGCCCCGCTCGCCGAACGACAAGCACACCACGTGCGCCTCGGCGCCGGCCTCGGTGCTGAGCGCGATATAACCGGCCGCCCGCCAGACGAAGTCGGCCGCGTGCGCACTGACCACGAGCAGCCGCCGCCCGGTGCCGGGCGGCTGCTCTCCGCCGGGCGCAGCCTCCCCCGCGGCGGTCACCGCGTCCCGCCCTGCGGCTCGGGGCCGGCCAGCAGCCTGCTGTTGGCGACGATCATGGTGGTGATCTCCTCGTCGGTGAATCCGGACTTCTGCAACGCGTCGGCCATCAGGGCCAGCCCGTCCTCGACGGGCGGGTTGGACGGCTGGCCGAGATCCGTAGTGACGATCGTCTGCTCCGGGCCGGCGGCCCGGATGTTGGCCACCATCGTGGCCCAGTCGCACTTGCCGGTGAACGGGGTGGTGAAGCACCGCTCCAGGAACGCCCCCTGCCGGGCCAGGGCCACCTGGTCGGCCAGGCTCATGTCCTGCTGCGGGAATTCCGGGTGGGTGATCATGACGTGCCGCACGCCGGCCTCGAACGCGGCGTCGGCCACGGCCCGCGCCTCCCGGGCGGAGAGATGCCCGGTGGCCACCACGAGCTGGTGCCGGGCGGCCAGCCGCAGCACCTCCAGCGTGGCGGGCAGCGGCCGCCCCGCGGCGTCCAGCACCGGCACCGGGTCCACCGTGATGCCCTGGGCGTCCAGGTCCCGCTGCAGCGCCAGCCACATCGGCGGGGTCGAGCCCGCGGGCAGGTCGGCCTGCTTGTCCCGGTGGTTGGCCGCGTCCACGGTCGGCATCCAGACGATCCGGGCGCCCTCCCGGGCGGCGATCTCGACCGCGAGCGGGTTCATCCCGCCCACCGCGGCGTTGAGGGTCAGCGTGCCGAGCACCTGCACCGCCCCGTTCAGTGCCTCGTTCAGCACGGCGGCCCGTTCCGCGGTCGGCACGTAGTGCGACTTGAGCGCGAAGCCGGCCAGGCCGACGTCCCAGCAGCGCCGGGCCAGCTGCAGGTCGGTGACCCGGCGGCGCATCACGTCCGGCGCGACGTGCACGTGCAGGTCGTAGGCGCCGCGCACCAGCCGGCGGCCCCACTCGGTGGGCGCCGTGGACGTCAGCATGGCGGCCCGGGCGGCTGGGATGCCGGCACGCTAGCCTCCAGCGGCACTGACAGAGAGTCAGCTAATTTTGGCGACAATTTTGTAGTGAAGACGCGGGCTACGTTAGGGCGGCCGGGCCGGGCGGTCAAGTTCCGCACGTGGCCGGCCGCGCGGAGCAGCCAGCCCGGGAAGAGTGCGGTGCATTGTGCCCCACCGGCGAGGCATAAGTAACCGCGCTGATGATGCAGGCCGCGTCGGGACCCGCCAATGACGGCCGCGCCTGGACCAACGTGACTGGGCGGGTACTGGCGTTGGGAGGGAGAGTAGGGGTGGCAGCGGGCGAAGTCACTGGAGGGGTCTGCGTTGGTTATGGGGTTGTCATAGGACTGGCCCGGCGAGAGCGGACACGTGATCGCCGGCCAGCCTTGGCTCGGGACCAGGCGGGACAGGTCGCTGGCGGGGCGAACCCGCAGGCCGCGCCCGCGACCGCGCAGACGACCTGGAGGATTGAGCCGGAGTATGGCAGGGCGGCGGTAAGTCAGTCATAGTGAGAGCGTGGGCAGCACGACGCTTGAAACCCTCTCGATTGCCGCCAGCTTTCTCATGCTGTGGTGGATCGCTGACTTGCGCGTGCCGGCACGGAATTCCCGAACAGGCAGCCATGCACACGTCAATGAGATAACCACCCTCTTGTTCGGCCTGGCATTCCTGCTGCTGGGCCCCTCAGGAAACGGCATCAAGTTCGCCGCCGCCTCTGCCGTTGCCGCGGTGATACTCGCGCCCCTTGTCCTCTACGACCTGTGGATGGGGATGCTCGCGGTCTACCATGCGCCTGTTTTCGGCTATCAGCTGCTGCCGAGATCGCGGACGCTGGCCGGGATCCTCCGGGACCTGGTGCTGCTCGCGCTAGCCGCGTCAATCGCCGTGGGCCGGTTCATGGCCCTGTAGCGGCGCCGCGCTGTTAGCCGGGAACGCCCGTGACGAACGGCAGGCACACCACTCCCCCCAGGTTTTCGGTGGCTCCAGGCTCTCTCTGGGGCGAACCACATGCAGCCACGCCGCGTGCCGCGTGGTCCGGGACGCCCTGTGCCGGTACGCGATCGGGGAGCTCGGGGACCCCGGCGCGGTCCTGGCCGCCGACGAGACGGGGTTCCTCAAAAAGGGCCGCATGTCTGCTGGCGTGGCCAGGCAATATACCGGGACAGCGGGCCGGGTGGAGAACTCCTCACCTTCGACATTCGCCAGCTGCGTGGCGCTGACGGAAGTGAGGCTATGGCGCTCTTTTCTCAAACATCTCTCAGCCGCCTGCAGAAAACTCGCGAGTTCCGCGGAGTCGCACATCTCGCTTTCATGGCTGGCACAGAAAAACAGTTAAGCCGGAGTAAAGCCTGGCTACCGAAGATCCAGAGCATGCCTACTACCGAATCCATACCGGGCACCCGGATTGCCGGCCAGGCCGGGCAGCCACCTGGCGCGGCCAAGGTTGAGATCGTGGTCCCGGTCCGCAACGAAGAACATGGCCTCGGGCCGAGCGTCCGGCGGCTGCGCGGCTACCTGGACGCGGCCTTTCCGTGCACCGCCCGCATCACCATCGCGGACAACGGGAGCACCGACGGCACCTGGGCGCAGGCCCTGGCGCTGGCGGCCGACGTCAGCGGGGTGCGCGCGGTCCGCATCGAGCGGCCCGGCCGCGGCGGGGCACTGCGCTCGGTCTGGTCGGCCAGCGAAGCTGATGTCTGCGCCTACATGGACGTGGACCTGTCCACCGACCTGAACGCGCTGCTGCCGCTGGTCGCGCCGCTGCTGTCCGGGCACAGCGACGTCGCGATCGGCACCCGGCTGGCCCGCGGCGCGCGGGTGGTCCGCGGCCCCAAGCGCGAGATCATCTCCCGCTGCTACAACCTGCTGCTGCACGCCACGCTGGGCACCCGCTTCTCCGACGCGCAGTGCGGGTTCAAGGCGATCCGCGCGGACGCGGCGCGCGCGCTGCTGCCGCTCACCACCGATACCGGCTGGTTCTTCGACACCGAGCTGCTGGTGCTGGCGGAACGGGCCGGGCTGCGCATCCACGAGGTCCCGGTGGACTGGATCGATGACCCCGACTCCCGGGTCAACGTGGTCGGTACCGCCGTGGCTGACCTGCGCGGCATCGTGCGGCTCGGCACCGGGCTGGCCCGCGGCGCGATCCAGGTGCCGGCCCTGCGCAGCCCGGACCTGCGCCAAAGGGGGGCGCCGCCGTCTGGACAGTGCAGGGGGAATGGGGAGGCGGGCGGGGAGGAACGAGCGAGGAGGGAAGACGGCGGGTCCAAGCCCCCCGGCGGCGCAAAGCAGCTCGTCCGGTTCGTCCTGGTCGGGGTGGCCAGCACGGTGGCCTACGTGCTGCTCTATCTGCTGCTGCGCGGCGTGCTGGCCGCGCAGGCCGCGAACGCCATCAGCTTGCTGCTGACCGCGGTGGCCAATACCGCGGTCAACCGGCGGGTCACGTTCGGCATCCGGGGCCGGCGGCACGCGGCCCGGCACCAGGTGCGCGGGCTGATCGCGTTCGGCATCGGGCTCGCGCTCACCTCGGCCGCGCTGGCCGCCCTGCACGCCAGCACGGCCCAGCCCGGCCGGGCGGCCGAGCTCACCGTGCTGATCGCGGCCAACCTGACCGCCACCCTAGTGCGCTTCATCCTGTACCGGGGCTGGGTGTTCCGGCACGCGCAGCCCGGGGGTGCCCGGTGAACGCGATATCCACCGAGTCCAGACCGGCGCGGCGGCATGCCCGTGCCGCCGGGCAGCGCAGCTGGGGCAGCCGGCTGCTGCGGGGCCGGCCCGACGACCCGGCCTGGGCCCGGCCCGCGCTGCTCGGCCTGCTGCTGGCCACGGCCGTGCTGTACCTGGCCGGGCTCAGCCGCAGCGGCTACGCCAACGAGTTCTACGCCGCCGCCGTGCAGGCCGGCACGAAGAGCTGGAAGGCGTTCCTGTTCGGCTCGCTGGACGCCAGCAACTTCATCACGGTGGACAAGACCCCGGCCTCGCTGTGGGTGATGGAGCTGTCCGGCCGCGTCTTCGGCTTCAGCTCGTGGAGCCTGCTGGCGCCGCAGGCGATGGAAGGCGTGGCCGCGGTCGGCGTGCTGTACGCCGCGGTGCGGCGCTGGTCCGGCGCGCCGGCCGCGCTCATCGCCGGGACCGTGCTGGCGGCCACCCCGGTGGCCGCGCTGATGTTCCGCTTCGACAACCCGGATGCGCTGCTCGTGCTGGTCATGACGCTGGCCGGGTACACCCTGACCCGGGCCATCGAGTCCGGCCGGACCCGCTGGGTGCTGCTCACCGGGGCGCTGCTCGGGCTGGGCTACCTGACCAAGATGCTGCAGGCGTTCCTGGTGCTGCCCGCCTTCGCACTGGCCTACCTGTGGGCAGGCCAGCCGGCGTTCGGCAAACGTGTCTGGCAGTTGCTGGCCGGGGCGGGCGCGCTGATCGTGGCGGCCGGCTGGTGGGTCGTGATCGACCTGCTCACCCCCGCCGCCGGCCGGCCCTACGTCGGCGGCTCGACGGACAACAACATCCTCCAGCTCACGTTCGGCTACAACGGGCTGGGCCGGCTCGACGGCGGGAACTCGCCCGGCGGCGGGGGCCGCGGCGGCGGCGGCAACTCGCTGTTCGGCGGGGCCACCGGGATCACCCGGCTGTTCCAGTCCGACATGGGCAGCCAGATCAGCTGGCTGCTGCCCGCTGCGCTGATCATGCTGGCCGCCCTGCTCTGGCTGAGCTGGCGGGCGCCGCGAACCGACCGGACCCGCGCCGCGGCCCTGCTCTGGGGTGGCTGGCTGGTGCTGACCGGGCTGGTGTTCAGCTACATGTCCGGCATCATCCACCCGTACTACACGGTCGCGCTGGCCCCGGCGATCGGCGCGCTGACCGGCATCGGCGCGGTCGCGCTGTGGCGGATCCGGGACCAGTGGCCCGCCCGGGCGGTGCTGGCGGGCACGGTGCTGATCACCGTGGGCTGGGCCTGGGTGCTGCTCGGCCGCAGCCCGGACTGGATGCCCTGGCTGCGGGTGGTCATCGCGCTGGCCGGCGCCGGGGCCGCGGGCCTGATCCTGGCCAGCCCCGGCCGTCGGCGGCCCGGCCCGTGGGGTGCCGCCAGTACCTGGGGCACCACCGGCTCCTGGCGCAGCGCCGGGCGGGGGGCCAGCGCACTCGCCATCGCCCCGGTGTCGCTGGCCCTGATCGCCGGGCTGGCCGGGCCGCTCGCCTACAGCCTCGACACCGCGGCCACGGCGCATGGCGGGTCGATCCCGACGGCCGGCCCCACCGTGGCCGGCGCCTCCGGCGGCCCCGGCGGCGCGGGCGGCGCGGGCGGATCAGGCGGCGGCTTCCCCGGCGGCGCCGGCTGGCCCGGCACCGGGACGGGCACGGGCCACCCCACCGGCGCTCAGTCTGGAACCAGTGCGCCTGGAACTAGTTTGTCTGGAAGCGGTCGGTCTGGAAGCGGTCGGTCGGGGACCGGTCGGTCCGGGACTGGTCGGTCCGGGACTGGTCGGTCTGGGACTGGTCAGCTTCGCGCGGGCGGGCCCGGCGCGAGCGGCGGCGTCAGCAGCGCGCTGTCCCAGCGGCTGGAGTCGGGTGCGTCCGGCTACCGGTGGGCGGCGGCCACCGTCGGCTCCACCAGCGCGGCCTCGCTGGAGCTGAGCAGCGACGGCGTCCCGGTCATGGCCATCGGCGGCTTCACCGGCAGCGACCCGGCGCCCACCCTGGCCGAATTCAAGGCGCTGGTCGCGAAGCACGAGATCCACTACTTCGTGGCCAGCGGCAGCGGTGCCGGGGCGAGCGGGCCGGGCGGTGGGTCCGGGTACGGGTCGCAGATCACCGCGTGGGTCAAGCAGCACTTCACGGCCCGGACCGTGGGCGGGATGACCGTCTACGACCTGACCAGCAGCACGGGCTGACCGTGGACCCCGGCCGGGTGCACCGGACGAAGATGCACCCGGCCGGGGACGTCTGGGCGGTCAGCTACCCTGCTCCCCCTTGCGTACACAAACCAGATCCCGGCCGGTGCCGTCGAGGGGTCTGCACAGTGACGGTTGGTACGGGCTGGGCGGCGGGTCAGGCGCGGGTCTGCCGCCGCCAGCCGCGGCCGGCGTGCCAGGACTCGATTACCAGGTGGTCGGCCGGTGTGCCCAGGTAGGTGAGGACCACCTCGGTGATGTCGATGGTGAAGAAGCCCGCTCCCTCATAGGTGTCACCAGGTGGTGGGGCCGTCTCGATCACGATGCCGGCCAGCTTGGCTTCCCCCGGCCAGCCGGCGTTGCCGGCTGGCGGCTCGAGGGTCGGGCTGTGCAGAGCCACCCGCGGGTCGCGGCGTACGTCACACAATTTCAACGACTCGCCCATCATGCCCATGGTCACGTCGCGGTCGGTGAACTGCGCCTCGATGGCGCTGATCCGCGGCGAGCCGTCCCGGCGCAGCGTGGCCAGGGTCTTGTTGGTGCCCATCTCGAAGCACCGCCGCGCCCGCGCCGCGAACTCCGGAGCATCCCGGACGATCTCCTGCCACGCCGCCATCAGATCGCCTCCCCGTCGCGGTGACCGGCCGGTCCGGCACGACGCTAGCTGGCGGATCCGCCGGTGGCCAGGCGCATGAGGTCGGTGTCCAGCTGGATGTTGGTCTCGGTGCCGCCCGCGCTGCCGAACTCGTGCTGGTAGTTCTGCCAGGACTCGTCCCGGACCTTGGCGGCGAAACCGCTCTCCATGAGCAGCACCAGCTCGCGGGCGGCCCGGTCGATGCGCGTGTTCAGGGCCGGGTCGCTCCAGTCTTCGGGGGCGGCGAACAGCGAGGTGGGCACCGTCATGGCGCGCAGGTAGGCGAACAGCGGGCGCATCTGGTCGTCCGCCACCAGGGCGTGCCGGGCGGTGCCCGCCGTCGCGGCCAGCACGACCGGCTTGGCGATCAGCAGGTCGTTGTCCAGCACGTCGAAGAACGAGGTGAACAGGCCGCTCGGGCCGGCCTTGTAGACCGGGGTGGCGGCGATGATGCCGTCGGCTGCGCCCAGCGCGGCGATCGCCTTGTCCAGTTGCGGCGTGACCAGCTGGGAGACCATGGCGGTCGAGACGTCGGCCGAGATCTCACGCAAGTCGACGACACGCACTGTCACCGCGTACCCGGCTGAGGCCGCCAGCGCCACGACGCGCTGCGCGGTGCGGTCGGCGAGCAGCCGGGTTGACGAGGGGTCGCTTGTCCCAGCACTGACGACCACGAGCCGGAACGGCTCCTGCTCCGTAGGGGCGTTCATCAATAAAGGTCCTTGTCTTGGCTGGGGCTGGCCTGGCGGGCCAGTTTCAGGCAGATCGTTTCCAATTCGCGGAGTTCGGCCGGGTCCAGCCCGGCGGTCAGGGCGCGGGCCACGCTGCGCGCGTGGCTGCGCCCGACCTGGCGCTGCACGGCCCGGCCGGCCTCGGTGAGCGCCAGCCGCACGCCGCGGCCGTCGGCCGGGTCGGGCTGGCGTTCGAGGAGGCCGCGTTCGGCCAGCCGGTCCACCAGGCGGGACAGGGCCGGCTGGCTGAGCAGCACGTGCCGGTTCAGCTCGCTGATCCGCACCGGTTCGGCGCACTTGGACAGCGTGTACAGCACGTCGTACTCGCGCATCGAGACATCCGTCCAGATGTCCTCGGCCGCGAACTGCTTCATCAGCACGGCGTGCGCCGATAGCAGCGCCTCCCAGGCGTCGTTGGCCAGGGTCCGCTGCGCCGGCGTCCCGGTCTGGGCCGGCCTCCCTGTCTCGGCCGGCGTCCCCGTCCGGGTGGGCATCCCGGTCTGGTCGGGCAGCTCAGTCTGCGCGGTCATCACAGCTCCGGGTACTCCGTCTCGACCTCGGGCGCGGAGTCCTGGTAGGGGGACGCGCCCGTGACGTTGTCGCCGCGGTTGGCGTTCGGCCGCGGCTGGCGCGCCGGCTGGTCGCCGTACTTCGCCGTGACCAGGCTGGCGTGCGTCGGCGCCTCGGGCGTGGCCGGGTCCTGCCGCGCGGCGATCTCCTTGCGCAGCACCGGCACAACCTCCTCGCCCAGCAGGTCAAGCTGGTCGAGCACGGTCTTCAGCGGCAGGCCGGCGTGGTCCATCAGGAACAGCTGGCGCTGGTAGTCGCCGAAGTGCTCGCGGAACGTCAGCGTCTTGTCGATGACCTCCTGCGGGCTGCCCACCGACAGCGGGGTGAGCTCCATGAAGTCCTCCATCGACGGCCCGTGCCCGTAGACCGGCGCCTCGTTGAAGTACGGCCGGAACTCCCGCTTGGCGTCCTGCGAGTTCCGCGCGATGAACGCCTGGCCGCCCAGGCCGACGATGGCCTGCTGCTCGGTGCCGTGCCCGTAGTGCGCGTAGCGCTGCCGGTAGAACTTGATCAGGCGCTGGTAGTGCTCCTTGGGCCAGAAGATGTTGTTCGCGAAGAACCCGTCGCCGTAGTACGCGGCCTGCTCGGCGATCTCCGGGGTGCGGATCGAGCCGTGCCACACGAACGGCGGCACGTCGTCCAGCGGCCGCGGGATCGAGGTGAAGCCCTGCAGCGACGTGCGGAACTTGCCCTCCCAGTCCACCACGTCCTCGCGCCACAGCCGGTGCAGCAGGTTGTAGTTCTCCAGGGCCAGCGGCAGGCCCTGCCGGATGTCCTGGCCGAACCACGGGTACACCGGCGCGGTGTTGCCGCGGCCGAGCATCAGGTCCATCCGGCCCTTGGACAGGTGCTGCAGCATCGCGTACTCCTCCGCGATGCGCACCGGGTCGTTCGTGGTGATCAGCGTCGTCGCGGTGGTCACGATCAGCTTCTTCGTGGTGGCCGCGATGTACGCCAGCAGCGTCGTCGGCGACGACGAGAAGAACGGCGGGTTGTGGTGCTCGCCGATCGCGAACACGTCCAGCCCCACTTCCTCGGTCTTCTGCGCGATGCGCACGATCGAGTCGATCCGCTCCGCCTCGCTGGGCGTCTCCCCCGACACCGGGTCCCGGGTGATGTCACTGACCGAGAAGATCCCGAACTGCATGCCTGCTCCTCAACGTCCCACCGGGAGAGCGGCTTCGGCTGCCTGCCCGCGCCGGCGTTCAGATATATGCGTTTGCATGTATCTCAACACTACGGCTGCCCAGTTATTCCGGCACCGCCCCTGGCCGGCCCCACCGGGCGCCGCGCCGTTCGTGATCAAACGATTACTGCCGCCAGAGCGACACCAATCGTTTGATCACGAAAGGGAGCCTGCCCCGCCGCACCGTGAACGCAGACCCCACTTGCATACTCATGCAGAGTCGGGCATACTTTTACGGGTGTCCAAAGTCATCACCTCCCTGCCTGTCGGCGAGCGGGTCGGCATTGCCTTTTCCGGCGGTCTCGACACCTCGGTCGCGGTCGCGTGGATGCGCGGCAAGGGCGCGGTGCCCTGCACCTACACCGCCGACCTGGGGCAATACGACGAGGACGACATCGATTCGGTGCCCACGCGGGCCAAGTGGTACGGCGCCGAGATCGCCCGGCTGGTGGACTGCCGCGCCGCCCTGGTCGAGGAGGGGCTGGCCGCGCTGGCTTGCGGCGCGTTCCACATCCGGTCCGGCGGCCGGAGCTACTTCAACACCACTCCCCTGGGCCGCGCGGTCACCGGCACGCTGCTGGTCCGGGCCATGCTCGAGGACGACGTGCAGATCTGGGGCGACGGCTCCACGTTCAAGGGCAACGACATCGAGCGGTTCTACCGCTACGGGCTGCTGGCCAACCCGAACCTGCGCGTCTACAAGCCGTGGCTCGACGCGGCGTTCGTCGGCGAGCTCGGCGGCCGCCAGGAGATGAGCGCCTGGCTGCTGGACCACGACCTGCCGTACCGGGACTGCGCGGAGAAGGCCTACTCGACCGACGCGAACATCTGGGGCGCCACGCACGAGGCCAAGACCCTTGAGCACCTGAGCAACGGGATCGAGACGGTCGAGCCGATCATGGGCGTGCCGTTCTGGGACCCGGCGGTCAGCATCGACCCGGAGGACGTCACGATCGGCTTCGAGCGGGGCCTGCCGGTGACCATCAACGACGCGGACTTCACCTCCCCCATCGACCTGGTCACGCAGGCCAACCTGATCGGCGGCCGACACGGCCTGGGCATGTCCGACCAGATCGAGAACCGGATCATCGAGGCCAAGAGCCGGGGCATCTACGAGGCGCCGGGCATGGCGCTGCTGCACACGGCGTACGAGCGGCTGGTCAACGCGATCCACAACGAGGACACCCTGGCCAACTACCACGCCGAAGGGCGCCGCCTGGGCCGGCTGATGTACGAGGGCCGCTGGCTCGACCCGCAGGCGCTGATGCTGCGCGAATCGCTGCAGCGCTGGGTGGGCGCGGCCGTCAGCGGCCAGGTCACGCTCCGGCTGCGCCGCGGCGAGGACTACTCGATCCTGGACACCACCGGGCCCGCGTTCAGCTATCACCCGGACAAGCTGTCCATGGAGCGCACCGAGGATTCCGCGTTCGGCCCGCTGGACCGGATCGGCCAGCTCACCATGCGCAACCTGGACATCGCCGACTCCCGCGCCAAGCTCGAGCAGTACGCCGGCCTGGGCATGGTCGGCAGCGCGCACGCCGAGCTGATCGGGGCGGTCCCGCAGACCGGGCTGGTCGGCGAGATGCCGAGCGGCGGCGCCGAGGCGATCGCCTCCCGCGGCGAGGTGGACACCGAGGACGAGTTCCTGGACCGCGCCGCGATGGAGTCCGGTACCGACTAGCCGCCTTGACCGCGGCCGCCGCGGCCCGGTACAGCTCAGACCATGGCGAGCAGAAGCATCGGCATCGTGCTGAACGGCGTCACCGGCCGGATGGGCTACCGCCAGCACCTGGTCCGGTCCATCCTGGCCCTGCGCGAGCAGGGCGGCCTGCTCCTGGCCGACGGCACGCTGCTCTGGCCGGAACCGGTGCTGGTCGGCCGGAACCCCGACAAACTCAAATCGATTGCCGAACGCCACCAACTGGCGCGGTGGACGACCGATCTGGACTCGGCGTTGGCCGACCCCGCCAACGAGGTCTATTTCGACGCGCAGCTCACTCAACTGCGGGCCGCGGCCGTCAGGCGGGCGCTGGCCGCGGGCAAGCACGTGTACGTGGAAAAACCCGTGGCCGCCACGCTGCCGGAGGCGCTGGAACTGGCCCGGCTGGCCCGGGCGGCCGGGCTGAAGAACGGGGTCGTCCAGGACAAGCTGTTCCTGCCTGGCCTGATCAAGCTCAAGCGGCTGGTGGACGGTGGCTTCTTCGGCCGGATCCTGTCGGTGCGCGGCGAGTTCGGCTACTGGGTCTTCGAGGGCGACTGGCAGCAGGCGCAGCGGCCGTCCTGGAACTACCGGGCGGCCGACGGCGGCGGGATCGTGCTGGACATGTTCCCGCACTGGCAGTACGTGCTGGAGCAGCTCGCCGGCCCGGTCCGCTCGGTGTACGCGCACGCGGTCACGCACCTCCCGGAGCGCTGGGACGAGCAGGGCCAGCCGTACCAGGCCGACGCCGATGACGCCGCGTACGCGGTGTTCGGGCTTGATGACGGCGTGGTCGCGCAGATCAACTCGTCCTGGGCGGTACGGGTACACCGGGCAGAACTGGTCGAGTTCCAGATCGACGGCACGGCCGGCAGCGCCGTGGCCGGGCTCCGGCAGTGCGTGTTCCAGCACCGGGCCGGGACGCCCAAGCCGGTGTGGAACCCCGACATCCCGAACACCGAGCCGTTCCGCGACCAGTGGCAGCCGGTACCGGACAACGCCGAGTTCGGCAACGGCTTCAAGGCGCAGTGGGAGTTGTTCCTGGACCACGTGGTCCGTGGCACGCCGTTCCGGCACGACCTGCTGGCCGGGGCGCGCGGCGTGCAACTGGCTGAGCTGGGGATGGCTTCGGCCCGCGAGGGCCGCCGGATGGCCGTGCCCGAGCTGAGCCTGTGATGCCCGGGCCCGTCGTGCCGCTGCCGCTGCCGGGTGGCGGCGTCCAGGAGTACCAGGTGCCCGGGCAGCGAGACTGGCCGGACCGCGCCGCGCCGGCGCGGTCCCGGATCGTGTTCGCGGCCGCCCACGTGGTGCCGGACGCCACCGCGGATCCGTCCCCGGCCGCGCCCGCCCGGCTGGACTGGGACGCCACGCTGCGGTTCCGGCACCGGCTCTGGTCGCTGGGCCTGGGCGTGGCCGACGCGCTGGACACCGCGCAGCGCGGCATGGGCCTGGACTGGCCGGCCGCCCGGGAGCTGATCCGCCGCGGCGGGGCCGAGGCGCGGGCGGCTGGCGGCCGCCTGTGCGCCGGCGCCGGCACCGATCAGCTGACGGCGGGCCGGGCCAGGCTGGACGACATCGTCGCCGCCTACGAGGAACAGCTCGAAGCGGTCGAGCAGGCCGGGGCGCAGCCGGTGCTGATGTGCAGCCGGGCGCTGGCCGCCTCCGCCCGCGGCCCGGACGACTACGCCACGGTGTACGGCACGCTGCTCCGCCAGGCCGCCCGGCCGGTCATCCTGCACTGGCTCGGCGACATGTTCGACCCGGCGCTGCACGGCTACTGGGGCAGCGCCGACCTCGACCTGGCCGCGGACAGCGTGCTGGCCATCGTCGGCGAGCACGCGGACAAGGTGGACGGCATCAAGGTCTCGCTGCTGGACGCCGGGCGCGAGGTGGCGCTGCGCCGCCGGCTGCCGCCGAACGCGGCGGGCGGCGTCCGGCTGTACACCGGCGACGACTTCAACTTCGCCTCGCTGATCGGCGGGGATGCGGAGGGGTTCAGCCACGCGTTGCTGGGCGTGTTCGACCCGCTGGCCGCGCCGGCGGCGGTGGCGTTGCGCGCCCTGGACGCGGGTGACGCGGCGGGTTTCCGCGCGGTGCTGGATCCGTTCGTGCCGCTGGCCCGGCACATCTTCGCCCCGCCCACGCAGTACTACAAGACCGGGGTGGTGTTCCTCGCGTACCTGTCCGGCTATCAGGACCGGTTCGTCATGGTCGGCGGGCAGCATCAGGCCAGCCGGGACCGGCCGCATCTAGCTAGCCTGTTCCGGCTGGCCGCGGACGCCGGTCTGTTCCCGGACGGCGAGCTGGCCACCGAGCGGATGCGCCTATACCTCGATGGCTGAGCTCCTCGATGGCTGAGTCCCGCGATGGCTGACTTCGCGGCGGGCGACGGGCTGGGCCTGCTCTCGCTCAACGTGTGGACGACCAAGGGCTGGTCGCTGCGGGAGGCGGTGGATGGCTGCGTGCGCGCCGGGGTGCCCGGCGTCGGGCTGTGGCGGGACAAGGTGGCCGAGCTCGGCCTGGACGTGGCGGCCCGGCTGGTCAGCGA
Source organism: uncultured Actinomycetes bacterium (assembly GCA_963717125.1). Classification (GTDB taxonomy): domain Bacteria; phylum Actinomycetota; class Actinomycetes; order Streptosporangiales; family Streptosporangiaceae; genus RYN-230. The sequence goes on along the minus strand of CAVQVG010000004.1, from coordinate 21,070 downwards.
CAGCGGCCTGACCGTAACCAGCCTGTGCCGTGGCGGGTTCTTCACCGGCGACGCGGCGCACCGGGCCGCCGCCGCGGCCGACAACCGGCGGGCCGTCGACGAGGCCGCCGCCCTCGGTGCCGGTGTGCTCGCGCTGGTGGTCGGCGGGCTGCCGCCGGGCAGCACCGACCTGGCCGGCGCGCGCGAGCAGGTGGCCGACGGCATCGCCGCGCTGGCCCCGTACGCGGCCACCCGCGGTGTGCGGCTGGCCATCGAGCCGCTGCACCCGATGTTCTGCGCCGACCGGGCCGTGATCAGCACGCTCGGCCAGGCCCTGGACCTGGCCGAGCAGGTCGAGCCGGCCGGGCCGGCTGGGCCGGACGGGCCGGCTGGGCCGGACGGGCAGGCTGGGCCGGACGGGCCGGGCCTCGCGCCGCCGACCGTCGGAGTGTGCGTGGACAGCTATCACGTGTGGTGGGATCCGGAGTTGCTGGCCCAGATCGGCCGGGCCGGGCCGCGGATCTTCGCGTTCCAGGTCTCCGACTTCCTGGTGCCGATCCCGCCGGATGCCCTGCTCGGCCGCGGGCATCTGGGCGATGGGGTGATCGACATACCGGCGCTGGCCCGCGCGGTCCTCGCGGCCGGCTACGCCGGCCTGATCGAGGTGGAGATCTTCAACCAGGAGGTGTGGGACACCCCCGGCGAGCGGACGCTGCGCACGGTCATCGACCGGCACCGCCGCTACCTGTCCGGGATCGCTAGCTAGGGGTACCGGGCGTCGAGGACGGTGCTGACCCGTCCGGTCTCGATCTCGTACACGTGACCGGACACGCTCACCTTCGGTGACAGCCACGGTGAGCTGAGCAGCCGCTCGACGTCGGCCTTGACGGTGCGGTGCGGGTCGGCCACCGCTTCCGCTTCCAGGTCCGCTTCGGCCCGGCCGGTCGCCGCGGCGGCCTGCTGCCGGAAGCCGGGGTCGGCCAGGAAGCTGGTGCCGCACTGGGTGTGCTGGATGACCGCGACCTCGAACAGCCGGTCATCCGCGAGCTGCCCGGCGAACAGCTGCTCGGCCAGGAAGGCCAGGTAGGCGATGTCCTCGATAACGGCCTCGGTGACGCGCCCCCCGGCGTTGCGGATGACCGGGGCGTCGCCGAGCTGGAGCCCGAGCACGATCGCGGGGTTGACCCGGTGATCGAGGCAGCTGACGATGAGCAGTTGTGTCATGGGCGGCGCGAGTTCGACCGGCGTGTAGTTACCGGCGAACTTCTCGTTCCGTTCGAGCAGCGGGGTCATCCTGGTCATGGCGGTCATGGTGGTTCCTTCCCCTCGTCTCTCTCATCCTTAGTGGACACCGTCCACCATAATGTCCTTGGTGGACGCTGTCCACTTTGTTAGTCTGGTGTCGTGACGTCCAGCCCATCAGCAGCGGAGATAAAGCAGCCGGCGCGACGGCGCCGTCCGCGCGGCGCCGTCCGGGACGGCCTGGTCGCGGCCGGGCTGGAGCTGGCCCGGACCGGTGGCCCGGACGCGGTGGTGCTCCGCGAAGCGACCCGGATGGTCGGCGTGGTGCCCAACGCCGCCTACCGGCACTTCGCCGACCGGGACGAGCTGCGGGCCGCGGTGGGCACGGCGGCCATGAACGAGCTGGCCGAGCGGATGGCCGCGGGCGTCGCCCGGGTGCGCGGCGAGCACGGCGATGCCGCCGCCGCCCGCGGCCGGCTGAGGCGCGATAGGTACCGCGTACCTGGAATTCGCCCGCCAGGAACCGGGCTGGTTCGCCACCGCGTTCGCCCGGCCGCAGCGGCACGACTACGACACCCCGGCCGCCGGCGGGTCCGGGCCGGACCGGAGTCCGCTGGGTCAGCTCCGCACCGCGCTGGACGAACTGGTCGACGCCGGCGTGCTGGCCCGGCAGCGCCGGGACGGCATCGAGTACCCGATCTGGTCCACGGTGCACGGGCTGGCCGTGCTGACCACGCAGGGCCCACTGCGCGACGTTCCCGAGGCCAGCCGGCGGCGCTTTGAGGAGCTCACCTCCTCCTTCATCGGCAGCGCCCTGGCCTGAGCCAGCTCCCCGGTCAGCCGTCTGAGCCGCGCGGGATGCCGAGCGTGGCCAGCAGGTCTTCGTGGAACTGGATCCACAGGATGTGGCAGGAGTCCCGGTCGTGGCCGTCCACCCAGCCGCGGTGCCCGGCCTCCGCTCTGGCCAGCGCGGCTGAGTACCGGTCGGCGTAGCCGTCGAACCGGGCCAGGCAGCCGGCGAGCTGGTCACACAGCCCGCGGAACGAGGTCCCCACCGAGGCCAGCGTCTGCAGTACGCGCTCATCCCAGCGCCAGTCAGTGTGATCGTTGAACGCCATCGGGTCGGCTGGTGTGGGCCGGATCTGCCAGTTCGTGCACGCGGTGCCGAGCCGCCGGTTGAGCGGCCGGAACGCGCCGTGCGCGGTGCTGACCGTGTCGCGGGCCCCGGCCCGGTCGAGTTCGGCGGCCAGCCGCCGCTCGTTCTCCAGCTTGCCTGTCTCGCTGATAGACCATCCCGACAGGTCGGCGAACTTCAGCCGGCCAACCCAGCCCTGGGCCTCGAAGTCCAGCAGCGATTCTTCGGCCGCGTGGACGTCGAGCCGGTACCGGTTAGCCAGCCGGGGGGTGGTTGGGAAGCCCAGCACCCGGACTCCATGCAGGGCCAGGTCGTCCGGCGCCGATAGGTAGGCCACGTCACGAGCTCTCTGGGTTCCCGGTTCGGCCGGTGATCCGGCCGAACCGCTGCTGGGCCGCCTGCGGTGAGCCCAGCCCCATCGCCCGGGAGATCTGCGACCAGGACAGCCCGCGCGCCCGCGCGCTGAACAGCAGCGCCGCCTCGGTCTGGTCCACGTCGGCCCGGGCCGCGGGCAGCAGGGTCAGCGCGGCCAGCAAATTGTCCGCGCCAGTATCGTTGCGCCACAGCGCGAACTCGATCAGGTCGGTCGCTGACGGCGGCTGCCGCCGGCCCAGCCACGGCATCCGGGGCAACGCCGCCGCGCCCGCGCCCAGCAACTGCTGGCGCGCCTCGGCCTCCCGGGCCGCCTGCTCCTGGTCCGGGTCCTGATGCTGGTCCGGGTCCTGGTCCTGGTGCGCCATGTCCGCACCGTAAGCCTTCAACATCCTGTTGTCAACGTTATATTGAAGCAAGCAAGATCGGCTGGCGTACTCACTATCCCGCGGCGGCCATGCCTGGCCCGGGGAGGATGTCGATCGTGTCCACGTGCATGGGGGTTCCGCAGTGCGTGCAGTGCAACTCGGCCGTGCTGATCTCGCCGCAGGTGTGATGCCGGTACAGGACCGGGGGCCCGGCCTCGCCGGCCAGCCAGCGGTCACCGAACCGGACCATGACCATCAGCAGGTCGCACAGTTCGGTGCCCTTGCCGGTGAGCACGTACTCATAGCGGGGCGGCCGGGCGCTGTACTCGCGGCGCTCCAGCACTCCGCAGTCGACCAGCCACTTCAGCCGCTCGGTCAGCACCTTGCGGGAGATGCCGAGGTCGGCCTGGATCTGGTCGAAGCGGCGGATGCCCACCATCACGTCCCGCAGGATCAGCGGCGACCACGGCTCGCCGATCAGGTCGAGGGTGCGGGCGATTGAGCAGGCCATGTCGCCGAACTGGGTGCGCTGCATGAAGTCAATGTACCGCAAAGGGTTCCCTTAGGGAACTCACCCGTGCTAGCGTCCTGCACGTTCCCTTAAGGAACCGACTTCGTTAAGCCGTGAACTTCGGGAGGCAGCCATGAACACGACATCCACCGACCACGCTGGCCTGCGGCAGGGCGACCCGGCCCTGCTGGACACCGAACTGGCGCAACGCCTGCTGGCCGCGCCCATCCCGGCCCGGCTGGCCTTCGTCGCGCTCGACGGGACGCCGCGGGTCGTGCCGACCTGGTTCCACTGGACCGGCCGCGAGATCGTGATGGCCACCTACGTCGCGGGCCCGCGGATCGGCATCCGGCACCCTGCGGCCCGGCTGGCCGCGCTGCGCGCCCGGCCCGACGTCGCGGTGACCATCGACACCGACACGTTCCCCCCGCAGTCGCTGAGCCTGCGCGGCCGGGCAGAGATCACCGAGGTGGACGGACTGGCGCCGGAGTACGCCGCGGCCGCCCGGCGCTACCTCGGCGAGGAGGCCGCGGCGGGCATGCTGGCCAGCCTGGACCAGCCCGGGACCGTGCAGGCCCGGATCGTGCTGCGCCCCGCCTGGGTCGGGCTGCTCGACTTCGACACCCGCCTGCCGAGCGCCCAGGGTGGTGTGCAATGAGCCCGGTGTTCACCCCCAAAGCCACCTCGGTCAACGGCTACATCACCGGGCCGGACCCGTCGCCCGACCAGCCGCTGGGCCGCGGCGGCCGCGTGCTGTTCGGCTGGTGCGGCGACGGCGACAGGCCCAGCCGTGAGTTCCCCAGCTTCCGGCTGTCCGCCGCGAGTGCGGACGTGTTCGACGCCGCCGCCGCGCGCATCGGGGCCGTGATCGCTGCCCGCACCACCTACGGCCACTCCGGAGGCTGGGACGGCGCCGGGCCGCACCCCACGCCGGCCCTGGTCGTGCTGTCGCACCGCCCCGCCCGGCTGGGTCCGAAGGCCAGACGTTCGTAGCTACCGGCATAATAAATGGGAATCATTGAGAGGCATATGATCATGGCAGTGACCGACCAGCAGGTAGCCGCGCTGCGCGCCCAGCTGGCGAACCAGCCCGACGAGCACAAGCGGCTTTTCCGCCAGCTCGACTGGGCCACCGAGGGAGTCCCGTACTCGGCACTGATTGACGCCGGGTTCTTCGAGGCAGTCAACCGGCGGTTCGCCAACGGCACCACCACCGCCGCCGTGACGGCGTATGTCGGTGCTGTCCGGTCGCGGCTGGGCAATGCCGCTGACGCCGTCAACCCGGAGGCCTCCGAGCGGCTCATTCTCAAGGTCCTCGGCCACGGCTCCGTGGCCGACCTGGACGCCAAGGTCGCCTTCTCCGCCAAGCAGCTGCTGCTGGCCGCCCTGATCGCCGATGAGGACCTCGACGACGCCCGGCTGGATGAGTTCATGGCCAGCGCCCGGATGATGGCCGACCAATGGCTCACCTGACCAGGCCCCGCGCCCGGGAACACGGCGATGCTGGCCAACGATGAGCAGATGGTCTTGCTGCACGCCTACCTCAACGGCCAGGCAGGCGCCGCGAGCCGCGCGTTAAGCCAGCTCACCGGACCCGGAGCGGCCGACGGCCTGGCCGGGCTCACCTACGCCGCGTTCGTCCTCGCCGCCTGCGAAAAGTTCGGCCCCGCCTGGTCGCGCGGCGACGTAATCACCTTCGTCGCTCGGGTACGGGCGCTGCTCAGCGACGAACCAGCAGCCCTCGACCCCCATGCCGCCGAACACCAGCTCCGCAGCGCCCTCGGGGACACACCAGACACACCGCTTCCCAGTCCAGCAGCCAGGGCCCGCGCACAGGTCCTCCTCCTCGGCGCACTCACCCAGAGCCTGGGCCTCGACGAGCCAGCACTAGCCGCTCTCCTCCAGCAAGCCCGCCAGCTGGCCAGCCACACCCTCCCCGCCGGCCAGTGAACCTGGTTGCGGGTGTGCGCTACTTGGAAGTTCGCCGGGCTGAACGTCAACCTCCAAGACACCCGTCCTGGATAGCGTCGCTCCTGCACCATGTGCCGTCAGGGCGCCGGGCCGTCGGAAGTGACGGAGCACCGCCATGATCCTGATCGCCGGCCTGGTTGAGCGAGCACGGCAAATAGGGTCATCCCGCCCGGAAACAATTACGAAATAAATGCTCAACCTGCCGCTACGCCAGACTAGTCACCGGGCACCCTGGCCAGGTGACGATCTCGGACCCGTCCCGCGAGCCGATGCTGGACCGGGCCATGCCCGCCGACGCGGTGCCCGGGTCCACCATCCCAGAGGACAGTGAGGCCGAGATCCAGCTCCGCGACGGCACCTGGGTCTGGGCTCAGGTGATCGGCCAGCGCAAGGACCGGCAGGGCCGCTGGTGCGTCGGGCTGCGCTGGTACGCCTCGCCGTCGGTCGGCGGCCGGGAAGGCTGGTACCTGCTGAACCGCCGCTACATCCGCCGCCAGAAGGGTCAATTATTGCATCAGATGCAACATTCAGCCGGTGGCGTACCGCTGTCGGCGACCAGCGCTGGCAGCAGCTGCGCACCTGCCTCGCAGACGCCACCATCCCGCTCGCCGCCCGCGCGTCCGGCGTCGTCGCGCTGCTTTACGGCGCCGCGCTCAGCCAGGTCCTCCTGCTGCACGTCGCCGACGTGGCCACCATCAGCGGACGGTGTCACCTTCGGCTGGGCCAGCACCCGGTCCTGGTGCCACCAGCCATCGCCCGGCTGCTGCGCGACCAGGCCGCCGCGGCGGCCACCCAGCCCACCGCTCCCGAGACCGGCCCATGGCTGTTTCCCGGCCAGCCCGGACTCCGGCCCATCACCTCGGCCGCCATCCTCACCCACCTCAACCACCGCGGCATCCAGATCCGCGCCGCCCGCACCGCCGCGCTCATCGACCTGGTCGGCCAGCTGCCCCCCGCCGTCCTGGCCAGCCTGCTCGGCCTGGCCCCCAGTACCGCCGAGCGGTGGAGCCGCCGAATCGCCAGCGACTGGGCCACCTACCTGCACGCCCGCAACAAGGCACTAGAAGAAGTCGTCGGACTTACCGGCGACAGCAAGACCGACAGCATCAACCGGGCGATCCAGATCTACGCCTACATCGAGCGAGTCCTGCACTCTGGCGGGTCGATCTACGTTCGCGAGACCCCCGACCAAGAGCCAGAACGGCTGAAGATCTTCTAAGCATCCAGGGCGACGGGCCCCACACGGACCGCGTGGGGCCCGTCGCCACTCACAGGTCCGCTCACGATGACATCACCCAGGGCTCCCTATCAGGCTGAAGTCACCTTCACGCCTTGGATCCCAACCCGCGGCCAGCCCACACCAGGACCGAATAACACCGCATTCGAATACTGGGTGTCCGCCAGTTTTTTGTTTTTTAGGGCATTAAATGCAACAAACAAGCCGGTTGCGCTGGCCTGGGTCAGCGCGGCCCACTGACCTGCGGATTCTCGCAGGTAAAACTCTGTGTAACTTCTTCTTTGCTTTCGGTCACGAGATCGCCGCTGTGGCGGCCCGCGTGGTGGAGTCGGCAGGGCTGCGGGGGCAGCGCGACTGCGGGCTGCGGCACCTCGGCTGCGGCCTGTGACCGTCTGGTTGGCGCCAGGTCACCAGCCCAGGGGATGAGGACTCACCATGATCAGCAAGCGTGTCACCCGTGTAGTGTGCGCCGCAGCGACGGCTGCGGGACTATTCCTCGCCGGCCCGGCCAGCGCGGCCAGCACCGGGACCGGGGCCAGCGCCGGGAGCCCGGCGGGATACCCGACGTTTTCCGGGCGCCTGTATAGCGTGGCCGCCAGTTCCGCCAGCAACGTCTGGGCGGCCGGTCTGCACCCCGATTCGTCGATGATCTTGCACTGGAACGGCAAAGCCTGGACTCAGTCACTCGCCAACACGCTCGGCTATTTCCTCGGCGTGGCCACCGACTCCCGCACTGACGCGTGGGCGGTGGGCGGCACCAACTGGTTCAGCCCCAGCGAAACCTTCATCGAACACTGGAACGGCCAGGCCTGGACCCACGTGCCTAGCCCAAGCCCCGGCGGCGACGGCTATCTCAGCGCCGTGACGGCGATCTCCCGAACCGACGCCTGGGCCGTCGGCCTGATCGGCCCCGGCGGCAACGGCTCCCCGGGTAACACGACCCCCCTGATCGAGCACTGGAACGGCACGTCCTGGAAGCAGGTGCCGTGCCCGGTCCCAGCTAACGGCGGCCAGTTGTATTCCGTCTCGGCGACCTCCCCCACCGACATGTGGGCGGTCGGCTGGACCGGCGGAGACGCCACGACCGACGGCCAGCAGACCCTGATCGAGCACTGGAACGGCACCGCCTGGACCCGGGTGCCCAGCCCCAACCCCGCTGATGCCGGGAACTTCCTCCATGGCGTGGCCGCCACCTCCCCCGCCGACGCGTGGGCTGTCGGCCAGGCCAACTACACCGGCCACGAAGATCCCCTGATCCTGCACTGGAACGGCACGACCTGGCAGCAGGTCCCCAGCAACAGCCAATCCCCCGACGCCGAACTGAGCTCGGTGGCCACCACCTCCGGCCACGACGCCTGGGCCGTCGGCATGAGCAACGCGAGCACATGCAGCCCTCAGTGCGGGACCCTGATCCTGCACTGGAACGGCACCACCTGGTCCCGGGTAGCCAGCCCCAACCCGCCCGCCGGCTACCTGAACAACCTGACCGGGGTCGTCGCCATCTGCCCACATAACGCCTGGGCGGTCGGCACCACCGATTACGCCAACACCTTGATCACGCACTGGAACGGCAAAACCTGGAGCTGACCACAACCGGCGTTCATCGCGACCGGCACTGACCAGCCCGGCCGGCACCCCGCCCCACCCAGCGCGGATCGCGTGGTACCAGTCGCCGAGTAGCTCGTCATTCGCCTGGTGGCATGCTGCGCCAATACGCACGTCATGAGGTGCTGCCGGTATCCGCAGGCCCGCCGGGTCATCATCATCCTGTGCGCGGGCCGCGGGAATGGTTAATTCGGTCGGCCAGATTGTTTCACCCGGTGCTACGGTAATCGCGCCGTCATTCCCGCCAGGAACGAAAGGAGAATTGCAAATGATATGGGGGGGAATGAGAAAGACCCGCGCCATGCCCGCGCCGTCTACCAGGCCGACGGGGGCCCGGGACATGGTGCGCGTTGCGGTAACGGTCCTGGCCGGGCTGGCGGTCACCACCGCCGCGGCGCCCGCCCTCGCCGCGCAGCACCCAGCACGCCTGGCCGGGACTGGGCAGCATTCGGTCACCAGCCGCATGCACCCCGGCCCCCAGTGGACCCACGTAGCCCCGGGCGACCAACATACGTGCGCCACCCGGGCAAACGGCACCCTGTGGTGCTGGGGCGACAACGCCTACGGTGACCTCGGCATCGGCAACCAGACCGGCCAGGATCGGCCCCGGCCGGTCACCACCCCAGCCGCAGGCGGCTGGGCCAATGTCACCGCCGGCGGCGACCACACCTGCGCCATCCGCAGCGGCGGCACCCTGTGGTGCTGGGGCGACAACGCCTACGGAGAGCTCGGCATCGGCAACCAGACCGGCCAGGATCGGCCCCGGCCGGTCACCACCCCAGCCGCAGGCGGCTGGGCCAGCGTCACCGCCGGCGGCGACCACACCTGCGCCATCCGCAGCGGCGGCACCCTGTGGTGCTGGGGCGACAACGCCTACGGAGAGCTCGGCATCGGCAACCAAACCGGCCAGGATCGGCCCCGGCCGGTCACCACCCCAGCCGCAGGCGGCTGGGCCAGCGTCACCGCCGGCGGCACCCACACCTGCGCCATCCGCAGCGACGGCACCCTGTGGTGCTGGGGCCGCAACGAGACCGGCCAGCTCGGCATTGGCAACCAGAACAACCAGAACCTGCCGCGGCAGGTCACCACCCCGGCACCGGGCGGGTGGGCCAGCGTCACCGCCGGTGGCGACTACACCTGCGCCACCCGCACCGGCGGCACCCTGTGGTGCTGGGGCTTCGGCGACTACGGCCAGCTCGGCACCGGCGTCGTCAACGCCCAAGTTCTGCCGCTTCAGGTGACCACCCCGGCACCGGGAGGCTGGGCCAGCGTCACCGCCGGGGGCGACCACACCTGCGCCATCCGCACCAACCACGCCCTGTGGTGCTGGGGCCTCAACAACAGCGGCCAGCTCGGCCTCGGCTACTACACCACGGGCCCCGGCGTCGGTATATCCATACCGCAGCAGGTCACCAGCCCGGCCGCGGCAGGCTGGGCCACCATCGCCGGTGGCGGCGCGCACACCTGCGCCATCCGCGCCGGCGGCACCCTGTGGTGCTGGGGCTTCAACACTAGCGGCCAGCTCGGCATCGGCAACCTGACCTACGAGACCGACCTGGCGCAGCGGGTCACCGGCTGCCGGCCCGCTGCCAGCCAGCATCCCGCGCTGAGCAGACAGCGCGACTCCTAGCCTGGCTTTCGCGCCGGTCAGCAGGGATGGGCGGTCACCAGTGGCCGCCCATCCTTATGCATTCGCCCAAAAGGCGGCCTGGACGAAATAACGCCTGCCCCGCCGCACCAGCGATACCGGGCTAGGATCCGGCAAGATGGGATGGTGCCCGAGTCCCGCCCAGTCGCGGGCAGCGAGGCGCTCACGGTCCGGGCACTGTGGACGGCCGGCTTCCCCTGTCCCAGGCTGCTAGTGAACCGGCAACCGCTGAACGGCCGGATTTGTCACAAGTCAGGTAGTACTAACCCATCCACTCCTCGACCAAGCCGCCGCTTGGCGGCAACCATCTGCTGCCCGTGTAGGTATTCCCAGTGCGATGAGCAAACGTGGTTGTGCTGCCCGCAGTGGAGGAGGCGGTCGAGTAGTGGATCGCGAGGAGTTCACCAGCTTCTATGCGGCAGCCTTCGGGCGACTGGTAGGCCAGCTATATGCGATGACCGGTGATCGGGCCGAGGCCCAGGACGCCGTTCAGGAGGCGTTCGTCCGGGCCTGGGCTCACCATGGCCGGATCGACCGGGACCTGGGGGCTGAGGCCTGGGTCCGGGTCGCCGCCTGGAGGATCGCAGCCTCCCGGCGGCGGCGTGCCCGGCGTGGTTTGGGGCTGATGCTGCTGACCGCCCGGCCCGATTCGACTGCCGGTCCCGGCCCTGACCGGGTTGCTTTTGTCGAGGCACTGCGCAAGGTGTCCGCTGAACAAAGGCGCGCGCTGGTGCTCTACCACGTGGCCGACCTGACGGTCGAGGAAATCGCGGCCGAGACCGGCGTACGGCCGGGAACGGTCAAGGCCCGGCTGTCTCGAGGCCGGGCCGCTCTGGCGCCTTACCTGCGCGAAACGACCGTGCCAGTAACCGGGCAATGAGCCGGGAGGAATCGAAATGGTTGATCTGAAAGACGAGCTGCAGCAACTGGCCGATGACGCCGCTCGCCAGACCCGACCCATGGCCGTGGCCGAGGTAATCCGGGCTGGCGACCGCAGGCACCGGCGGATCATCCTCGCTGACGCCCTGACAGGCACTGGGACCTTGCGCAGAGAACGCTCCAGTCGACCATCGGCCGCCACTGCCGGGCTGGTCGCTGTGCTTGCTGGTGCCCTTATAGCCGGGGTGGTGTCATCGGGTTCCGCTCTCCGCGCGCCCCGGGTCATCACGGTTGCTGATCTGGCCAACCTGGCAGCGACGGCGGCCGCCAGGCAGCCCGATATCCGTCCTAACCAGTGGATATACCGGAAGACTATTGATAATGCCTGGGGTGGCGGCCCCACCGGCCTCCGGATTGGGACATCCGAAACATGGTCAACCGCCGATGGCAGCGAGCAGGCGTTCTACTTCCACGGCAAGCTCATAGTTGAGCGTTCATCCCGCTTTCCCCAACCCACGAACATTCCCTATAAGTCCCTCGCCTCATTGTCGGCCAGTCCATACGCGCTGCTCGCCCGTGTCGGCTGCTCCGCCGATTCGCCTCTGCCCCGCTGCCAGGGCGCGTTCACCATCATCGGCATGATGCTCACGAACTGGGCCATGCGGCCGAACATCACGGCAAACCTCTATCACGCGCTAGCCGACATCCCCGGCGTGAAGGTTGAGATGAACGTGGTCGATCTTGCGGGCCAATCCGGCATTGCATTCGCCTACCCCCTGGGCCACAGGACCGTCCAGGAGATCGTCCTCGACAAGCGGACCTATACCTACATGGGCTCCTACTTCGGAGCAAACGTGCCAGCCAGCAAAGCCGACGGCCAGGCACTACTACGCCAAGCGCTCGTCTCGGGCCCTGGGATCAGGCCCTAGCAGAGCCACCATAGGCCCCGCGCCCTTGTCTGGCCCGCCCAGGCAGGGGCGCCAGGTGCCTGCCGCGCTCCCAGATGGCCACGAATACCACCGGGTTCGAATACTGGGCCAGATCCGGTTGATGTGGCTCTTGACGGTGTGGTTGCTCAGGACGAGGGCTTCGGCGATCTCGGGGTGGGTCATGCCCTGGGCGATCAGCGCCAGGATCTCAGCCTCCCGGGCGGTGAGCCCGTCGGGCAGGTCACGGCTTTCACCCGGGTGTGGCGTGCCGCCAGCTCCGCGGCGGCGAGCAGGGTGGCCTGTACCGCGGGGTCCATGACCGACAGGCCACGGGCGGCGCTGTGCAGCGCCCGGGCGATGTCGGCGCTGTCGGCGTCCTTGGTTAGATAGCTGCGGGCCCCGGCGCGGAGGGCGGACAGGACCGAGGTGTCATCGGCATAGGTGGTCAGCACGACGATGGCGACCTCAGGATGCTCGGCCGTCAGCATCCGGGTGGCCTCGATTCCGTCCACGACGGGCATGTGCAGGTCGAGCAAGATCGCATCGGGATGATGCTCGGCCACGAGATCGAGTGCCTGCTGCCCGTCAGCGGCGGCCGCGGTGACCTCGATGCCAGGCTGCATGCCTAGCAGCAGGACCAGGCCCTCGCGGACACTAGCCTGGTCATCGGCGACGATGACGCGCAGCGCCGCCTCGGCCGGTCCGCTCACCGGGGCACCTGCGCCGTAACAGTCCACCGGCCGCCGCCGGAACATGACGATGGCTGCCTGGCCGAGCCGGTTGATCCCGAGCAGCATGATGATCGGCGCGCTGGAACCGGCGACCTTCGCGCCGATGGCCAGCGCGATGACCGTCATGATCAGCCGCGATCCGACCAGCAGCGCCCACAGCCACAGGCCGCGCACGGGCATCTGCCCCCACAGCGCGCCGTTCCTGGATTCCAGCCGGATCATGCGGCCCTGCAGCACGCCGATCGTCACGGCGATCAAGCCACTGATCACCAGGCAGACAACATCGCCAAGGTGAACATGGCGGCCGTGGGTGCCCAGATCGGCCGCGCCGGCGACGGCCAGGACGGCCGGGAGCAGCACCACCCGCTTGCCGCGCAGCGGCTCCCCCATCAGCTGCCGCCCGATGACGTAACCGATGATCGCAACGACCGCGAGCACCCTGATGACCTCTGACACGACTGTTCCTCACCTGGTGGGGGCCTGGACTCTCGGTGCCGACGCTAAGGACGGGCCGCAGCCGCCACATCGAACCGCGGGCTGAGATCCGGGTGGAACACCTGGCATGACCCCTCATGCCAGCTGGCATGAGGCGCCTGCCCGTGGATGCATGCCGGATTTGGGCCCGCGCTCCGACGCGCTCCACCCGCGGGTCACGGCAGCCTCAAGGACGTCAGCGAACGTCCACATGTCCTGCCCGAAGGAGCGTCACCGCCATGTCCGCAGTGGACCAGGCCCTGCTCATCAACGCCATCGTCTTGTTCGTCGTGCTGGAAGCCGATATCGGCCCGCACCGCAAGATCGGCTGGTTCCGCATCGCGCGGCCGCTGGTCCTGGCCGCGGCGGTCATCCCGATCTACCTGAAATCCCTCACCACACACGGGACCGGCCTGTACCTGGAGCTAGCCGGGACCGCCGCCGGCATCCTGCTCGGCCTGCTCGCGACCGCGCTCATGAAGGTCTACCGCAACCCGAAGACGGGCAGGCCCGTCAGCCGCGCTGACTTCGGCTACGCCATCCTCTGGATCGTCATCATCGGGGCGCGGTCCGCGTTCTCCTACGGATCCGCCCACTGGTTCGGCCCGCAGCTCGCCACCTGGATGGTCGCGCACCACGTCGCCTCCGCAGCCATCACCGACACCCTCCTCCTCATGGCCCTGGGCATGCTGCTCACCCGCACGCTCGGCCTGGCCGCCCGCGCTCACGCGCTGCCCCCCGTCGGCACCCGCGACCGCGACCGCGCCGCCGTCAGTTCATGACGCCGGGCAGGCGGCCGCGGCGGCGACGCACCCGGCTTACAGGGTGGCCTGGCCCCAGCAGCACAACCGCGCAAGCGCGAAGCGTGACATCGGCGTGTGGCACGGGGGTGGCACGAACCCGTAGCGCGCTGTCCGACGAGAGAACAGTGGCCCCCCCAGACAGGTGCCCTGACCAGGTGGAACTGCGGAAGGACACCGATGGCACTGACAGATCCGTGGTCCGGGGAGGACGACGACACCGGCTACGACTACTACGACACGCCGCCGGCGATGCGGGCGGCGCCGGCACCGGTCCCGGCGGTAGGCAGCCACCAGCGCAGCGAAGGAACCCGTGATGACTACCCTGAATCGGGTCACCCGGCTGAGCAGCCCTGAGCTGGCCGTCACCCGGGCGGGCCCGCCGCTCCGGGTGCGGCTGCCGGTCGGCGGGTGGCAGGTCGGCTTCCGGGTACAACACGACGGCCGGACGGTCATTGAGGTCACCGGCCAGGACGGGTCGCTGGCTGGGCTGGTGGCCAGCAGCCGCCTGCCGATCCTGTCGGTCGACGCGGGCTGGTGCGGGGCCGCCAGGGTGCCGGACGGCGGCAGGCGATGGTGGGCGCTGGCCATCGGGCACGTGCCTGCCGGCCAGGGCCAGCCGTCCGTCACCTTTACCCGCAGGTTGCCCGGCGCGCGCCACGCCGCAGCGCGGCCAGACGCCGTGGACGGGCTCTGGGTCACTGTTGACGGGCTGTGGGTCGCCGCCGCCGCCGGACGCTACACGGCGGTCCGCTGCGCCGCAGGTCCGGTAGCACTGACACGGCGGCTGAGGCCGGTCACGGCGCGGCGGGCACCGTGATGACCCGCGGCGGGCACCGGAACGCTGGCTGGCGATATCTCCGCGCCCGGCGGCTCGCTATCCCTGTTGAGCGTCCGGTTGCTCCTCAAGGCCCGACGAGGCGCTGGAGACCGGGTGGCCGCCGGGCGCGGCCCGGCCTGATGCAAAGGCCAGGCCATCCGGGCCAGGACAGTCCCAGCCGCATCCACGACGTCGCGATCCGGCGGCCGGCCAGCTTCTGACGGCCCGGCGCGGGAGGAGAGGTTCCCATGACATGCCAGGCGATGCTCAAGACGCGCCAGTCGGCCATGCCCGCGCCAGGGCGCCCGGGGCGGGCCCGCCGGGACGCGGCCAGCGGCACGGTGCCAGCGGCCAGCGGCACGGTGCCTTCCGACGTCCCGGCGACCCCTGCCATGCCGGGCGTGCCGTGGTGGGGCATGGTCTCGGCGGCCGTGGCTCCGGTGCTGCTGATCAGCAGCTGGACGTTCGCCGCCGGGCTGCAGCGGGGCACCTATAACGCGGTAGCCGACACGGTCAGCGCCCTCGCGGCCGAAGGTGCCGCCGACCGGTGGGTGATGACGCTCGCTTTCCTGCTCGCAGGGGCATTGGAGATCGTCACGGGCCTCTCGCTCCGGCCGGCCGCCGCAGCCGGGCGGCTGATCTTGATGGCGGGCGGGGTTGCTGGCCTGCTCGTCGCGGCGAGCCCGGAGCCAGCCGGGGGCGGCGGGTCAGTGCGGCACATGTTGGTAGCGACGGCCGCCCTGGTAGCCCTGGCGGCCTGGCCGGCCGCAGCCCGGCGGCGGGGACCTTCGGTGCCGTGGGGCCTGCGGCCGGCTGCGTCGGCCGGCGCTTCGGCGGTACTGCTCGCCGTCCTGCTGTGGTTCGGCGCGGAACTCCTTACCAGCGGCGGGCAGGCGGGCCTGGCGGAGCGGCTGCTGGGCGGCCTGCAGACACTCTGGCCAGTGCTGGTGATCCTTTCGTGCCACCTGAGCCGGCCCGGCACTCAGCCGCCGGGGCGTCCCGGCAGCCAGGTCAGCCCGGGCAGAACACCGGATCCGGCAGAAGGCGGACGACGGTACTCATGACCAGCGGAATGCTTCCTCCCGGGGCCGGTCTTGACAACGAGGGCGACCGACGGCCCGTGCTGCGGGTCAGGATCGTCCAGCATGTTCAGTATCGACGCGGGCGGTGTTTCGGCGGCCGACTCGGAGGCTGCGCCCATCACCGGGGCGCCCTGGCATTCGGCGGCCAAGCAGCCGTTGTCGCGGCTTATCGAACAGTGGTGGCGAAGGTACAGCCAGGGATCAGTCGCGCAGTCTCACTGATTTGTGTGCCCGAAAATGCGGAAACTGGATATGGATCTGGCGTCGGCGATCTCGGCGGCGTTCATGATTTCCGCTCCTTCGCCTTGTTGATGACTGCCCATAGCGCATCCTCGAAGATGTCCGGGTGAGCGCGCTGGAGCCGCACTAGCGCGCTGGCGCCGCTTTTCAGCCCGGACGGGCGAGGCTCCCGGTGGACGACCTGTGTAAGGGCTTCCGGCCCGAACGACGACTCGATCCTGGCGCGCACGGCATCGAGATCGATCCCGACAGCCGCCAGCGCGTCCCGGTCCAGGCCGCCGAACAGGACCGCTCCCGGTCCGGCACGGCGGGCGATCTCCTCCTCGACGTCTTCCAGTGTGGCACCGTGCTCGTGCAGGACGGCGCGCGCCGGTCGCAGGTCCTGTCCTGGGTGAAGAGCGGAGACGAGGATGGTCATGAGATGCTCGCCGCTGACGTAGCGACGGGTGAATCTGCATGCGTGTCTCAGGGCGCGGGCGAAAGAGGCACAGGCGTCCCGCGTCAGGTGCCTGGGCATTATCAGCTCCCGATCCGCTTGCCGTGCTTGCGGTGCACGGTCTGCTTGGTGACGCCGAGCCGCCGAGTGCGGGTTCTATGTGCGTCAGCGTATGCTGACGCCCATCTTCGTGTCAACATATGCTGACGGTCTTGACCTGGTGGCGGTCTCATGGGCACGGTCATTTGCCTGCCACTTTGGCCTTCAGCGGGAGCCACCAGACCGGCTGATGGCGGCGTCTTGGACAAGCAGTGCGATCTGGACCCGGTTTCCGGCACCGAGCTTGGCCAGCAGCCTGGATACGTGTGCCTTGACGGTGGCCAGGCTCATGTGCAGCTGAGCGGCGATGTCGGCATTGGAGTGTCCTTGGGCGATGCTGGCTGCTACTTGCCACTCGCGAGGGGTGAGTGAGGCGAGCCGGCGCTGGGCCTGCTCTTGCCGGGCTGCCGTGTCAGGGTCCCCGGCGACGAGGCTGATGAGGCGGCGGGCGATCGCGGGTGAGAGCGAGCCATCGCCGGCATGCACGGCCTGGATCGCCGCCACGATGTTGGCGGGTGCGGAGTCCTTGAGCAGGAACCCGGCGGCCCCGGCCTGCAGCGCGCGCAGCACCAGTTCGTCGGCGTCGAAGGTGGTAAGGACGATGACCTGGGGCGGACAGTGCTGGGCGCGGAGCAGCCGGGTCGCGGCGATGCCGTCGAGACGGGGCATCCGGATATCCATGAGGACAATGTCGGGATGGTGCAGGTTGACCGCGGGCAGGACACCGTGGCCGTCGTGAGACTGGCCGACGACTTCGATGTCCCTGGCTCCGCCGAGCATCATCTTGAGGCCGGACAGGACGAGGGGATCATCGTCAGCGAGGAGCACCCGGATCGGCTCGGTCATGGCCGCCTCGGGATGGTCGCGCGCAACACGAAGTCCCCGATTGCGTTGGGTCCCTGCGCTAGCTGACCGCCGGCGAGTGCGACCCGCTCGGCCAGGCCGATCAGCCCAGCGCCAGCCCCGGCTGGCGCTGGGGCGGCGGGCCCGGCCATGACTTCGGAGCGGTGGCTGACGACCTCAGCTGTTAGGGCCTGGCCGTCGGCGGTGACGTTCACCTCTACCAGTGCGCCGGGGGCGTGCTTGCGGGCGTTGGTCAGACCCTCCTGAACGACCCGGTAGACGGTGCGGCCGAGCGCTGCTGGCAGCTGGCCACTGTCGGGTACGTCGATATGGGTATGCAGGGTCATCCCGGCGGCGCGTGATTCCGCTGCCAGCTCCGCCAGTTGGCCGAAACCGGGCTGGGGCGCCCCGTCCGTGGCCGCAGAGTCCTCGCGCAGCACGGTGATGACCTGCCGCAGCTCAGCGAGCGCGGCAGCGGCCGAGGACCTGATTACTGCAGTGGCCGCAGCGATCTCGTGGGGCGGGGCGTCCGGGTGGAACTCCAGTGCCCCGGCGTGCACGCTGAGCAGCGACAGCCGGTGAGCCAGTACGTCGTGCATCTCCCGGGCGATCCGCCGGCGTTCGGCCTCCCGCGCCTGATCGGCGCCCCGCTGCTGGTCGGCCTCCAGCCGCTCGGCCCGCTCGCGGAGCGAGGCGACCAGCTCGCGCCGGGCCCGCAGGTACAGTCCCCACCCGAACGCGATCACCGTGACCAAGAATGCGGGAAACCCGATCTTGAGGATCTCGCCAGCTGAGGGGTTGACGACCGGGAACACCACGCTGGCCGCCGCGGCCATCACCACGACCGCGACAAGGGCCCGGCCTCGCACCCGCGAGGCCGCCGTGCAGACGGCGACAAGCCCCGCCCCGAGGGCCAGTGGAGAGAACGCTGCTGCCCCGAAGGCCAGCACGAACACCGCCACCGGGTGAGCGCGCCGCCACCACAGCGCCAGGCACGCCACCACTCCGGAGGCTAGATCGAGCCAGTCGAAGACCTGGCCGTGGCTGTGCCACAGATAGCCCTGGGTGATCCCGCCCAGCGCGGCCGCGAACGCGAACAATGCGGCATCGGCCAGCCGGCTGCTGGGCATGCCGCGGCCCGTCTGCGGCTCACTGGACGCGGGCAAGTGCCGCCACGCCGCCACGCGCTGGTCAGGGTCCGCGATCCTCGTCATCTCAGCGCCAGCGTACGCGCGGGACCGGGCGGACACCCGCTACCAAAGTTGCTCCCCCCTCGACCAAGGGCTTAGGCGCACATGGCCGTTCAGCCGACGCCTCGCCAGCCGCTGGGCGGCGAGGCTGGCGGCATGACAGCAACGCACGGCACACAGGGCAGCGGGCCATTGGGCCGTCCTGCCGGGGCGGCCGCGGGCCGCCCGACCGTTACGTCGGACCCGGCTATCCAGGTGACCGGGCTGGGCAAGAAGTTCGGCCGCGTGGTCGCGGTGGAAGATGTGTCGTTCACCATCTCCTACGGCCGGATCACCGGGTTCCTCGGCCCCAACGGCGCGGGAAAGACCACCACGCTGCGGATGCTGCTTGGACTGATCCGCCCCGACGCCGGCGCCGCGGCGATCGCAGGGAAGCCGTATCCGACGCTGGCCAGCCCAGCCCAGACCGTCGGCGCGCTGCTGGATGCCGCCGTCTACCCCGGCCACTCTGGCCGGGACCACCTTCGGGTGCTGGCTACAGCGGCCGGCCTGCCCAGCCGCCGGGCCGCCGAGCTTCTGGAGCGGGTCGGCCTGGCCGCCGCAGCCAGGCAGCGGGCCGGGGGCTACTCACTCGGCATGCGGCAACGGCTCGCCCTGGCCGCGGCCCTGCTCGGCGACCCGGCGGTGCTGGTGCTGGACGAACCCGCCAACGGCCTGGACCCCCAGGGCATCCGTTGGCTGCGTGACCTGCTCCGCTCCCTGGCCGCCGAGGGCCGGGCAGTCCTGATTTCCACCCACATCCTCGCCGAGGTCGCCCAGACCGTTGACGACGTCGTGGTGATCAGCAGCGGCCGGACCGTCGCCCAGGCGGCGCTGCCGGACCTGCTGGCCGCCCGCCCCGGAGCCACCCTCGAGGACATCTACCTCGAACTCACCCGCAACCCTGGAGCAGATCCGTCATGACCCGCCTGATCCGCGCCGAAGCGCTACGGCTTCGCACCATCCGCAGCTACTGGCTGCTGGCCACCGGCGCCATCGCCCTGATCGCCTGCGGCGTCGCCGCAACCGCCGCGGCCACCAGCTTCACCCACGGCACCAACCCGGCCCGCTCGACGCTGGCCATCGCTGGGCTGGCCCAGACCGTCGCGCTGATCGCCGGCGCACTGTCGGTCACCACTGAGTACCGACACAAGACCATCACCCCAGCTGTCCTGATTACCCCCCGCCGTGCCCAGCTGGTGGCCGCCAAGCTAATCACCCTGGCCGCCGCCGGCCTGGTCTTCGGGCTGGCCGCGACCGGGGTGGCCACCGCCATCACCCTGCCGCTGCTGGCCGGCCGGCATATCCCCGCCGCAGTCTCCGGCACGGGCACCGCCGGCATCATCGCTGGCGGCGCCATCGCCACCGCACAGTTTGCCGCCCTCGGGGTCGGCGTCGGCGCGATCATCCGCAACCAGGTCGGAGCCATCGTCGCTGTCCTCGCCCTGCTGTATCTCGCGGAGCCGCTGCTCGGGTTCATCCCCCACCTCGGCACAGCCGTCCAGCAATACGGCCTCGGCGGGCTGGCCGCCGCCACCACCCACACCGCCGGCTTTCCCGGCAGCGCCCACCTCCTCCGGCAATCATCAGCCGCACTCGTGCTGGCTGGCTATGCCACCGTGGCCGTGCTCGCCGGCTCCGCGCTGTTGCGCCGCCGCGACATCGCGACCTGACCTTCTTCCCCCTGCCACGTAGACGGCAGCACCTGCGGGGCCAGTAGCGTATTCGTGTGGCCAGTGATGAGAATCCTGATGTAGCGCCAGACGACCCGGCCGCCCTCCGCGGGCAGGTCGCGGCGGCGATGGACGCGATGGGCAACGCGCTGGGGCGCCTGCTCGGCGCCCAGGAACCAGTCCCCGATCCGGGGACAGCGGTTGCCGCCGTGCTGACCGTTGACGGGCGGGAGCGCCACTTTACGCTCCGGCTGCCAAGGGGTGCCAGCGGCGAGATCCCGGTGCTGCTCGCACTGCATGGCAACCATCCGGACGCCACCGGGCAGATCATGCGCGAGTGGACCACGTTCGACCAGCAGGCGGACGCGTGGGGGTTCGCCGTCGCGTACCCGGACGGAATCGGCGGGTGCTGGGCGGACGGGCGCGGGGTCACCACGGCCGACGAGGCCGGGGTGGACGATGTCGTGTTCCTCCGCGCGATCATCCACTGGTCGGCGCAGCGGTACGGCACGGCGGCGGATCGCGCCGTGGTGGCGGGCCTCTCCAACGGCGCGTTCATGGCCCACCGGATGGGGATCGACGCGGGCGACCAGGTGGCGGTCATCGCGGCCGTCGCGGGCGGCCTGCCCGCCAGCCTGCGCGACGTGCCGCCCACGCACGCCGTGTCGGCCATGCTGATGCATGGCACGGCCGACACGATGTCCCCGATCACCGGCGGCTATTCACGGCACCGCGGGCCGAACGGGGAACTGCGCGGGCGGACGCTG
>CAVQVG010000003.1:0-376025 GCA_963717125.1 uncultured Actinomycetes bacterium | reverse complement strand
GCCACGTTAGATGCCGCACACGCGTTCGAGTGGGGCTTCGCCCTCGCGGTCGGCGGCGCACAGATCCCAGGTCTTAGGGCCGAGTTCCGGGCCACTGAGCAGGAAGAACGCCTTTGGCAGGGCCCAGTGCTGCTTGTCAGGCGGCCAGGGGGCAGGGTGCTGAATCTGCCGTTTCAGGGCCGGCTCCTGCCGCTCAAGCCCAAGTACGCCGTGCCGTTGGCCGCGCTCACTGCGTTGGGGACGACAGCTGGTGTCGGCATCTTCGTGCCCGTGCCTGGCCTGTAGGCACTCCGGGACCCGGAACCAAGAGGATATCCCGGTGACACCAGTTTGGATATACTGGGTGCCGGAGGAGGTGGAGATGGCGAAAACCTTGATCGACGTGGATGAGGAGTACCTTGCCGCGGCTCAGGAGGTGCTGCACACGAAGACGAAGAAGGACACCGTGAATGCGGCCCTGCGTGAGGTGGCCGCGCTGGCTGCCCGGCGGCGGGATCTGCAGCGGCTGGAATCCGGTGGCCTGCCGGACTTGGCGGATGAGGAGGTAATGCGCGGGGCGTGGCGGCAGTAGCGCGCTATCTGGCAGATACCAGCGCGCTGGCCCGACTGCAGCACCGCCTGGTCGCTGCCGTGCTGGGACCGATGATCGAGGCCGGGCTGGTCGCTACCTGCGGAGTGATCGAATTCGAGCTGAGGTGGGCTACCCGGAACGGCAAGGAGTTCGATGAGTTGCGGGCCGACCGGGACGCCGGTTATGAATGGCTGCCCACCCATGACGAGGACTGGCGCCGTGCTCTGGAAGTGCAGGGAGCGCTGTGGCGCGGCGGCCAGGTCAGGGCGGTTGGTTCCCCCGATCTGCTGATCGCCGCGGTAGCGGAGCGGGAACGCGTAACTGTGCTTCACTACGACAGCGACTACGAGCTCATCGCCCAGGTCACCGGCCAGCCGATGGCCTGGGTCGTGCCCCGGGGAGACGTCCCCTGACTCTTCGCCCGGGGGACAGCACAGAAGTACCGCAACAGACCCGGATCTGCACGGATCCAGCTCCACTGGTCAGAAGCCAAATTCCAAATCACCAGCCCTTCGCGCAGCGGTGTGGGTGGTGCGGGCTGGGTACACCCTCCAGGAGGGTGCCGTGGACGGTTTCTTGCTCGCGTATGAGGGCTTTGATCCCGAGGCTGAAGGGCTTCGCGAGGCGCTGACCTCAACGGGCAACGGCTACCTGTGCGCACGCGGCGCGGCGGAGTGGGAGGACGCCGATGGCGTGCACTATCCCGGCACCTACGTGCACGGCGGTTATAACCGCGAGACGACGATCCTGGGCGGCCTGCCCGTGCTTAACGAGGACCTCGTCAACCTGCCGAACTGGCTGGTCCTCCAGTTGCGTATCGCGGGCGGGGACGTGATCCGGCTCGCCGACGTGGAGCTGCTCGGTTACCGCCATGAGCTTGATATCCGGTTCGCGACTGTGATCCGACACCTCTTGTTCCGTGATGATGAGGGCCGTGAGATGATGCTGCACAGCCGCCGCTTCGTCAGCATGGCTGACGCCCATCACGGGGGGATCGAGTGGACGCTCACCCCAGGGAACTGGTCGGGGCGCGTCGAGGTGGTCACGGCGATCGACGGCCGGGTGAGCAACGCCGGGGTTGCCCGCTACCGGCAGTTGGAGGGCCGCCACCTGAACCCCGTGGGCCCGCGGACGCTCGGGCCCGAGGTGATCGCGCTGAAGGCCGAGACCCGGCAGTCGAACCTGTACGTCAGCCACGCGGCCCGCACCCGCGTGTTCCGCGCTGATCGGTCAGTCCAGGTCGAGCGACGGCTCTACCAGATGGAGGACTACATCCAGCAGGTCCTGGCCTTCGACGTGCGCCAGGGCGAGCCGACGCGGGTCGAGAAGCTGGTGACGTTCTTCACGTCGCGGGACCCGGCGGTCAGCGACACGCTGGTGAAGGCGGCCACGTCGGTGGCCGGGCACACCGATTTCGGCGCCTCGTTCGAGGAGCACGCCGCAGCGTGGGAGGAGCTGTGGCGGGTGTGTGACGTACGGGTGTCCGGAGATGAGAGCGTGCAGTTGCTGCTGCGGCTGCACATCGGGCACGTTCTGCAGGTCTGCTCACGGAATACCGCCGACCTCGACGCGGGGCTGCCCGCCCGCGGCCTGAACGGCGAGGCCTATCGCGGGCACGTGTTCTGGGATGAGCTCTACGCGTTTCCGTTTTTCAACGTCCGCCTGCCGGAGGTCACGCGAGGGCTGCTGATGTACCGCTACCGCCGGATGGGCGAGGCCCGGGCGGCGGCGCGGGAGGAGGGATTCCGGGGCGCGATGTTCCCGTGGCAGAGCGGGAGCGAGGGAACTGAGGAGACGCAGCGCGTCCACCTCAACCCCGTTTCGGGCCGCTGGGAGCCTGACCTCAGCCGTACCCAGCGGCACGTCAACGCGGCGATCTTCTGGAACATCTGGCAGTACTTCCAGACCACCCATGACCAGGCGTTTCTCCGTGATTATGGCGCGGAAATGATGCTCAGCATCACACGCTTCTGGGCATCGATCGCGTACTTCAATCCGGAGCGCGAGCGGTACGAGATCCAGGGCGTGATGGGCCCAGACGAGTTCCACGACAAGTACCCGGACGCGCCGCATGGTGGCCTGCGCAACAACGCGTACACCAATGTCATGGTGGCGTGGCTGTGCGACGTCGCCGGCAAGCTGCTGGCGTTGCTCCCCTCGAGCCGAGCGGAGGAGTTGCGCGAGCGGCTGGGCATCGGCGACGACGAGCTGGCGGTGTGGCGTGACATGAGCCGTCGGATGTTCGTCCCGTTCCACGACGACGGGATCATCAGCCAGTTCGAGGGCTATGAGGACCTCGAGGAGCTGGACTGGGACGCGTACCGCGCGAAGTATGGCAACATCCAGCGGCTCGACCGGATTCTGCGCGCGGAGGGCAAGGATCCCAACCGTTACAAGGTCACCAAACAGGCCGACACGGTGATGCTGTTCTTCTTGTTCAGGGACGAGGAGCTGCGCGAGATTTTCGGGCGGCTCGGGTATGGATACGGTCTCGACACGGTGCCGCGGAACGTCGCGTACTACGACCGGCGTACGTCGCACGGCTCGACGCTGAGTTTCATCACCCATGCCGGGGTCCTCGCCGCCATCGACCCGGAGAGCTCGTGGGAGCGGTTCCTGGTCGCGCTGCGCAGCGATGCCGACGACGTTCAGGGCGGCACGACGAAGGAAGGCATTCACCTGGGTGTCATGGCGGGGACGCTCGACCTCGTGCAGCGCAGCTACGCGGGCACCTATGTCAGCGACGGCGTCCTCTGCTTCGATCCCCGGCTGCCAAGCCGGCTCGACGGCCTGTCGTTCTCGATGCAGTTCCGGCAGACTCCGATCCAGGTGACACTGACTCACGACCAGTTGACGCTGGCCCTGCATACCGAGGGCGGGAGCCGTTCGGTGAGGGCGGCGGTCCGCGACGACGTTCGCAAGCTGAGCGTGGGCGACAGGACAGTGTTCGAGCTCCGCCGGAACCACGCAACGACGGCGCCTTCCCGGCCCCTCCGCCCTTCCGCCCCGGATTGAAAAGGAGGCCGCGTGCCGAAGTTCCAGGGAGCGATTTTCGACGTTGACGGAGTGCTGGTCGACTCGCCGCATGAAAAGGCGTGGCGCGATTCACTGCGCGAACTGATGGAGTCCGGCTGGGGCGATATCCGCGACCAGACGACGTGGTCGCCGGACGCGTTCACGCCCCACGTCTACCAGCAGTACGTCTCGGGCAAGCCGCGCATGGCCGGCGCCCGCGCCGCCCTCGACTACTTCCACGTGCCCGACGCCGAGAAACGCGTCGCCGAGTACGCGCAGCGCAAGCAGGAGATGGTCGTGCGCCTCATCGAGGCCGGCGACTTCACCGCGTATCCAGACGCGCTGCGTTTCGTCATCGCGGCCAAGGATGCCGGGCTGCGCATCGCGGACGCGTCGTCGTCGAAGAACGCGGGGTTGTTCCTACGCAAGATCCGGCTCGACACGTTCGCGGCCGAGCACGGGATCTCCTCGCCGACGCTGCGGCCCGGCCAGACGCTGTTGGACTACTTCGACGTGGACGTCTCGGGGCGCGATTTCGCCCACGGCAAGCCGGACCCCGAGATTTTCCTGACCGCAGCGCACGAACTCGGCGTGGAGCCACGCTACGCGATGGTGATCGAGGACGCGTCCTCCGGCGTCCAGGCCGCGAAGGCCGGCGGCATGGCCGCGATCGGCATCTCCCGGGCCGACGACGCCGACCTGCTGGCGGCGGCCGGCGCCGATCTGGTGGTCACCTCGCTCGATGACGTGGACAGGGATGCCTTGACCAAAGGAGAACTGACGACGCGCTGACGCGCCTTACGCATCGAGCGGGTGACATGGCGTTGCTCACTGCCGGGTTCCGGGCCAACGTCGTCAGCCCTTTCCCTGCAGTTCGTTCCACGATGCCAGCCACTGGCCCGCCGCCGGGTGGACCCGGCCGCCGAGCACGCCAGCGAGCTGCTCGTCCGTAAGGGCGAACGCGTCCCAGAGGCGGCGGAGCACGGTCGGACCTGCTGCGTCGATGAGACCCTTGGCCATCATCGTGAGGCGGAACTGGTACCAGACGTAGGTGAGCGGCTCAATGTAGGGATAGAACGCCTCGAAGTAGCGGAGGTCACGCGCGACTGGCTTGAGCAGGCGGTGCTCCAGCGCAACCCGCGGAAGCGTCTCGAAATGCAAGCGCCGATCGGGTTCTCTGGCAGCCACGAACGCGTAGAGCGCCATGTTGGCGAAGAGTTCCATCAGCCACGACCGCGGGAAGACAAAGGGAACGCCGTCGTGGAAGGCGTGCGCCAGCTCGTGGACGACGAGCATGTCGGCGAAGGGCCCCAGGCGGTCGGCGCCAGTCCCGTAGACCTGATCGAGTTCCCGAGCTGCTACAGGAGGAGCAGAACTAGCCACTTCCTCAAGCCGGGCGATGAGGTCTGGGGGCTCGCCTGTGAGGAAGAGATTGCCAGCGTCGTAGTACGGCATGACGTACGAAGGGTTGGACGCGCGCTCGGACCAGTCGGCTCGGTTGAGCACTACGAGTGCGCACTGGGGCCGGAAGGCGAGCATTTCGCCTAGGTACGAGTAGGCCCTGGCACAGCGGTCGGCTAGCCGCCTGGCCTGCTCCAGCGTCGAGGCGCTGGTGCGAACCTCAAACGGGAAGCCCGACAGCGAGGCAAGCCCTTGGTGCTTTGTTACGTCGATCACCGCTCGCCTCGTCCCTAAATCAGCGCAGATCGCGGCGTCCGGCGTCGGCGGCCTTGCGGTACCACTGCACGGCCTGGTCCTCCTCGCCCTGCTCGCCGAGCAGGACCCGGCCACTCCCGGCTCGGGCCTGATCGCCGCGCGCCGCCTCATAGGCATCGAGGGCCTGCTTGTACTGACGTCTTTTTGTCTCCGGGTAGAGCTGGATGAACACCACCACGACGACACCGGTCCACAGTGCCCAGCCGAGCGTGTAGAGCAGGTCGCCCAGCACCGACAGAGGCTCCGTCGTCTCCCAGGACTTGAGCAGGAATCCGCCGACATGAGCGGCCAGACCCACCACGAAGCAGATCCCGAGGCTCCAGTACAAGATCCGCTGCCCGGAAGCCGACCGCCGCACCAGCGTCAGGTTCTCGCCCACCCAGGCGAGTAGTGCGTCACGTTCCCGCTCCCCGAGACCAAGGACGTCTTGTCCTTGAGCAGGCTCGTCAGTAATCGGGCGTGGATCCCCCTTCGCTCCCGGTTCTCCAGTCATGGTCGAACCTCCTGGCAGCCAGTTCTACACCGCGGGTCTCACTGCAAGCCCCTCGGGACCGGGCTGAACAACCGCGATCCGCTGCGCCGAAAGCTCACATTGGGTGACCTGCTGCTAGCGGCATGAAGAGCTGGTTGACGATCTCGGTGATTGTCTGGTCCGGGACGGGCGCGGTGCTGAGGCACAGCTCACTGTGGAGCACGTGGACCGGCAGCCGGGCGAGCTGGGCGCCCACGCCGCCGGGGCCGGTTTCCCGGCGCTGGCGTGCCCGGCGCAGGACGAGGTTCATCTGCTCGAAGCCTTCGCCGGTGGCCCGGCGCCGCAGGTAGACGGTGAGCTCGCCGCCGGGGTCGGGGACGGCCTGGGCGGCGTGGCTGCGGCGGTTCACGGCCTGCAAGACGGCGATCACGTCGCCGCGCAGGCTGCCGGTATCGGCCGGGGACGTGTCAAGGGGGACGACCCGCCGGTCGATCGCCGCCGCGAGTAGCTCGGTCCGGTTGGGCCAGCGCCGGTAAAGCGCCGCCTTGTTGGTGCCGGCCCGCGCCGCGATGCCGGCCATGGTCACCTTGGCGTGGCCGACCGCGGCGAGCTCGTCCCACGCGGCGTCAAGGATGGCGTCCTCTAGCACGGCACCGCGGCGGCGGGCCCGGGGTGGCCCCGGCCGGGCGCCGCCGGCGGCAGTGGCCGGCGAGGTGGCGGAGGGTTCGCTGCCAGTCACCGTCACAGGGTACCTTGCGTTCCTTATTCCGGCTCAGATAGGTTTAGGGAACCGTAGGTTCCTTATCCTGGACGGAAGAGACATGACAGACGCGACGCAAGCGCAGGTGGCGGACTTGCCCGTGCCCGGGGCAAGCCTGCATTACAAGGTCCGCGGGAGCGGGCCGCTGCTGCTCCTGCTCCAGGGCGGCGACGGCGACGCCGACGGCACCGACGCGCTGGCCGGCCACCTCGCCAGCGACTACACGGTGCTCAGCTACGACCGGCGGGGACTGTCCCGCAGCCCGGTCAGCGACCCTGCCGCCGCCATCGACATGGCCACCCACAGCGAGGATGCCTCACGGCTGCTGGCGGCGGTGACCAGCGACCCGGCACTGGCCCTCGGCACCAGCCTCGGCGCGGTCCTCGGGCTGGACCTGATCAGCCGCCACCCCGAACAGGTCCGCCTGCTGGTAGCCCACGAGCCGCCGGCCACCGGGCTGCTGCCCGAACCCGAGCGCAGCCAGGCGACCCGGGACCAGGAAGAGGTCGAGGAGCTTTACCGGCGCGAAGGGATAGCCGCGGCGATGCGCAAGTTCGTGGCGGTGGCGGGGATCAGGTTGGATGACCGCGAGCCTGACGTGAGCATCCCGCAGCCCAGGCCAGAGCGGATCGCCAACCTGGAGTTCTTCCTCACCCATGACGCTCCCGCCGTCCACCGCTACCGGCTGGACCTGGCCGCCCTGCACGAGGCGGCGGCCCGCATCGTGCCCGCCGCCGGGGCCAGCACGCAGGCCTTCCCCCGCCACTGCGCGCAGGCACTGGCCGACGAGCTGGGCAGGCCGCTGGCCGAGTTCCCCGGCGGCCATTCCGGGTTCATGCTGCGGCCCCGGGCCTTCGCCGCCAGGCTGCACGAGATCCTCGCCAGCTGCCAGTGAAGGAGGTCAGCGACAAGGTGGCGGTCGTCACCGGCGGGGCAGGCGGGATCTGAGTGGGTGCGCAGTCGATCAGAATTCCCTTGTGGTGGTCAGCATTGCCAAGGGTGGCTCCTCGTCCGGGAGCTGGGCTATCTGCAGGCTTAAAGCTCCCAGGGTACGGCCGAAGCCCGTGAGTGGCCATCCAGCCGCGCTTCGACGCTCATGGGCCGCAGCGCTTCCTTAGCGGCGAGCAAGAGTATCTTGAATGTATCCGGGTACAGCAGGGCCAGCTTGGTCATGGCCATCAGCTTGGCCTGCAGATCGTCAGTTTGATCGGGCAACGCGATCAGATCCTCGGCAGAGGTTACAGTTGTTCACCGCCGAGGTCCGGAGCAGCGCATGTGTGCACATCATTTGACAGTTATCGCGCTGTGTCAATGACTTTAACAAAGTGCGTGTGTTTAGATATTCTTCTACGTTAATTACCTATCTGGCTGCATTGGTCACAATTACGGGATATTCGGCTCGTCTAACCCCTCATCCGACCGCGCTCTGGGAATCGGCACGAGGGTCATGCAGCCACTTCGTCCGCTTTCGTCTACCTCTACCTCTGATTCCGGGTCTGGGCAGCACCGAGTTAAGGGCCCGGACGATGGCGGTTCAGGCCAGCTTGACGGTGGCATCGCTGGCGGCCACGTGGGGGTTCGTCGCAGCGGGTGGCCCGGAGGCATGACCTGCCGCTGCCCCTTGCTATCCAGCCGCCGCCGTGCCACGGTGGAAGAACAATTAATGGTAATTCTGCCCCAGACCCCGGCAGTCAAAATGTGCAGTCTGGGGATGTGCCTGAGCAGCTACCGGATCTCGCCGCAGCGGAGTTCGTCGGCGGCTTTCCGTGGGCCGCTCTTCACGATGAGCGGTCAGGTCCGCACTGCATTCCCGATTTCCGCATCGTAAACGAGCGCGCGCCGCAGGCAGGAACCGTCTGCCTGCCCAAAAACAGAACAGTCCAACAGATAACGAGGACCGGCGTTAAGACGGCTATCGACATCGATAAGCAGGGCTTCGCCTGGATCCCGTCGAGCCACGTGGCGATGGTCTCCCACCCCGACGACGTGGCACAGCTCATCAAGACGGCTGCCGAAGCCGTCCAGGCCGCCAGTTAGTCGCCTGGGCGGTGCATGCGGGCGGGCCGCCCACATGCACGGTGATCGACATGACTACAATCGGCCGTGTCGCCGAAGGGGTCGCTGCGAACAGGTCATCGATGCCGGGCCGTCCCGGGCCGTCAGGTGCCCAGGATGGACACCATCCTGGCGAGCTGCTGCGCCGCAGATGCTGTTTCGGTCCCCAAGCCGTCGGGAGCCTATCGTGACCGAAGCCCATGCAGATCTGTCCAGCGAGGGCCAGCGCCGCCCGGACGATCAGGCCAGGGATGGCGGGGAGGGTCCTGGTCAGCGCGGAAACAAGTGGTGGACGCTGGTGGCGGTGTGCCTCGGCACGTTCATGCTGCTGCTGGACATCACGATCGTGAATGTCGCCCTGCCGGATATCCAGCGAGCGTTGCACTCGAGTTTCTCCGACCTGCAATGGGTCGTGGACGCTTACGCCCTGACTCTGGCGGCTTTCCTGCTGACGGCTGGGAGCCTGGCGGACATGTACGGCCGGCGGCTGCTCTACATGATCGGCCTGGCCATCTTCACCTGCGCGTCGGTGCTGTGCGGATTCGCCGTCACCACGCTGATGCTCCAGCTGTCCCGCGCCCTGCAGGGAGTCGGCGGGGCGATCATGTTCGCGGTATCGCTGGCGCTGCTGGCCGATGCCTTCCGCGGCAAGGACCGCGGCACCGCGTTCGGCGTCTGGGGCGCGGTGACCGGTCTGGCCGTCGCCATCGGCCCGCTGCTCGGCGGCC
Source organism: uncultured Actinomycetes bacterium (assembly GCA_963717125.1). Classification (GTDB taxonomy): domain Bacteria; phylum Actinomycetota; class Actinomycetes; order Streptosporangiales; family Streptosporangiaceae; genus RYN-230. The sequence continues at coordinate 366,708 of CAVQVG010000003.1, read as the reverse complement.
TGCTGGTCTCCGGCCTGTCCTGGCGGTGGATCTTCTTCGTGAACGCGCCGATCGGCATTATCGCCGTCGTCATTGCGCTGATGAAGGTGGCTGAGTCCCGGGCGCCGTATGCCAGTCGGCCCGACTGGGCAGGCTTCGCGCTGTTCACGGTGGCGCTGTCGAGCCTGGTATACGGGCTGATCGAGTCCAACGAGCGGTCCTTTTCCAGCGGCCTGGTCCTCGGCTGCCTGGCCGCTGCGGCAGTGCTGCTGGCCGTCTTTGTCATCGTCGAGATGCGCATCGCGCATCCGATGTTCGACCTGAAGCTGTTCCGGTTGCCGACCTTCGCCGGCGGATCCGTCGCGGCGTTCGGGCTCAGCGCCTCGATCTTCGCGATGCTCCTCTACCTTGTGCTGTACCTGCAGGACATCCTCGGCTACTCGCCGCTGGGCACCGGCCTGCGGGTGATGTTCCTGTCGGGCGCCATCCTCGTGACCGCCGTACCGGCCGGGCGGCTTACCTCGCGGGTGCCGGTCCGGCTGCTCATCGGGCCCGGCTTGATCCTGGTCGGGATCGGGCTGCTGCTGATGCGCGGGCTCGACGCCGGATCGACCTGGACCCACCTGATCCCCGGCATGATCGTGGCTGGCCTCGGCGTCGGCCTGGTGAACCCGCCCCTAGCCTCCACCGCCGTCGGCGTGGTGCGGCCGCAGCAGGCCGGAATGGCCTCGGGCATCAACTCCACCTTCCGCCAGGTTGGCATCGCCACCGGCATCGCCCTGCTGGGAACACTGTTCTCCAACCAAGTCAAAGACGAGGTACTCGCCCGGGTCGCCGTGGTCCCCGGCCTGTCCCATCGGGGCTCGCAGATCGCCGCCGCCGTACAATCCGGCGAGATCGGGAACGTGATCCGCAAGCTGCACGGGCACAGCGCGCAGGCCGCCGGACTGATCACCCGGTCAGCCTTCACTACCGGCCTGAACCGCATCCTGCTCGTCGCGGCCGTCATCGCCCTGGCATCGGGAGTGATATCCCTGGCCGCCATCCGTAGCAAGGACTTCGCACAACAGCAACGAGCCGGCTCACAGAACTAGGACAGAGGCAGTCGCCAAACTCGGCTACCGCAGCTCGCCGGGAAGCAAGCTATAGATCACGCTGTCGCGGCGGGCTCCCTTGAAAGGCACGTGGGAACGAAGAAGGCCCTCGCGGGAAAACCCGCAACGCTCGGCGACATGCTGCGACGCCTCATTGTCGGGACCGCAAGTCAGCTCCAGCCGGGCCAGTCCCAGCTCGGCGAATGCCCACCGGGCGAGCAGGCGGACCGCATGTGTCGCGGCACCCCGGCCGCGGGCCTCGGGGGCGAGCCAATACCCAACCGCCGCGCAGCCCTGATCCAGGCGAACCTCATCCAGCGAGACGGCGCCGAGCACCACGTCCTGGTCGTGCGGTTCGACCAGCGCGAAGTTCAGCTCATCGCCACGCAAGCGCGCCTCTTCCTGCTCAGCGAAGTACTCGCGCGCATCAGTCTCGGTGTACGGAGCAGTACGCCATGAGAACCGCTGCATCACCGGATCACTGAACGCCAGTACCATGCCCGGCACGTCGGCCTCGCGCCAAGGGCGCAGCAGCACCACATCACCAGCCAGGGGCGGTACCGGGAACCAAAGCTCGGCCATGTCGAGATGATCCCCCTTAACAGCAGACGAGGCTGGCGGACGGCTACTCACGGACGACAGTCTGGCCGCCGGCTACTGGAGATTGTGGGCTTGGGCGTACTGGGTGGCTGCGGCTCTGTCGCGGGATCTGGTTTTGGCGAAGATCCGGTTGATGTGGCTTTTGACGGTGTGGTTGCTGAGGACGAGCGCTTTGGCGATCTCGGGGTTGGTCATGCCCCGGGCGATCAGCGCCAGGATCTCAGCCTCCCGGGGGGTGAGCCCGTCGGGCAGGTCACGGCTTTCACCCGGGTGGGGCGTGCTGCTGGTGCCGGCGGCGGCGAGCAGGGTGGCCTGGACTGCGGGGTCCAGTACCGATAGGCCGCGGGCGGCACTGTGCAGGGCGCGGGCGATGTCGGCGCGGTCGGCGTCCTTGGTGAGGTAGCTGCGCGCGCCGGCGCGGAGGGCGGACAGGACCGAGGTGTCATCGGCGTAGGTGGTCAGGATGACGATGGCCACCTCGGGATGCTCGACCGTCAGCGTCCGGGTGGCCTGGATTCCGTCGATGACCGGCATGTGCAGGTCAAGCAGGATCACGTCGGGATGATGCTCGGCCACCAGATCGAGTGCCTGCTGGCCGTCCGCGGCGGCTGCGGTGACTTCGATGCCGGGCACCATGCCCAGCAGCAGGACCAGGCCCTCGCGAACGCTGGCCTGGTCATCGGCGATGATGACCCGCAGCGGCGCCTCGGCCGGATGGCTCACCGGGGGACCCGCGCCGTCACGGTCCAGCGGCCGTTCCCGGACGCGGCGGTGAGGGAGCCGCCGATCAGCAGCAGCCGCTCGCGCATCCCCGTCAGGCCGTATCCGCCGTTAACGGTGCCAAATGCGGTTCGCGGGCCTGGGCTGTCGTGGCTGCCGTGCCGCAGTGGGTTGCTGATGATCATCTCGACGCCGTTCGCGCTGTAATGCAGACCGAAATCGATGGGCTGGAGCGGGGCATGCTTGGCGGTGTTCACCAGCGCTTCCTGAGCGGTGCGGATCAGGGCCACGGTCGCCTCGGGCGGCAGCGGCCACCCCTGCCCGCCGACGCGGAAGCTGACACTGGCGTGATGCCGGCTGCGGTGCGTATCGATCAGCGCGGTGAGCTGGTCATCCAGCCCGGCGGCGTCAGCGCGCAGCGCATGCACGGCCCGCCGGGTCTCGGCCAGGCCATCCTTGGCCATCCGCTGGGCCTGGCTCAGCAGGCTCAGCGCCCGGCTGGTATCGCCTTGCTCACCCAGCACGGCGTGCACGGCCTGGAGCTGGATCCCCAGCGCACCGAGGGAGTGAGCGAGCACATCGTGGATCTCGCGGGCGATGCGCGTTCGCTCCTCCAGCACGGCGACTTGGCGCTGCTCGGCGCGCAGGTACTCCAGTTGCTTCACCAGCGCAGCGGACTGCTCTGCCTGACGCCGGTAGGCGGCGCGGTTCCGGCCACTGACGAAGGCCACGATGAGCAGCAACGGGAACCCCAGGGCGCTCGTCGCGCTGGCTCCGGTGACCAGCGCCCCGGCCTCCACGCCGACGAGCGCGGTCGCGGTGGTTACGTAGCCCGTGAGCAGGCTGCTGCCTGCTCCGGCACCGATCGTGGCCATGAACGCAAAGCCGATCAGCGGGCCACCGTGCATCCCTGTGCTGGCGAAACCGGATGCCGCTGCCATCGCGATCAGGGCGCCCGCCAGGACGAGCGGCTGCCGGTACTCCGGGCGCAGGTCGGTTGCCAGCCAGTAGGCCACCACGACGGTCCCGATGGCAAAGGCGATCGCCTCGATGATGAGGTCCCGGCCGGACGCCGCTGAGTAGCCGAACGTTGCCACTCCGATCAGGACGGCCCCGCCTCCGCGGAACAGCAACGTCAGCGCGTGCAGCATGGACTCAGTCTGCGCGCTGACCTCCGGTGGCGGTGACGTCACGGTGCCGGTAAGCGGTCCCGGGCTGGCTGCGGGCGGCCTGGTCACGGGCTACCGTCCCCGTTGCCGCCGGGCCAGCCATTCATCGGCCAGCCGGGCCAGTGCCGCCGCCAGGTCAGCGGCCGCGCCGCCGCCGCGGGGAACGCTGTTGGCCGGGCCCGTCTCGGGGTGGCCGCCCGGGTCTGTGTCGTCCGGGCCGGGAGGGCGGGATGCCGCGCCGCGGATCTGGCCAGACAGGAATGACGTACCGTCCTTCTCCGGGGCGAACGGGATGCCCGTCGCCAGGGCATGCCGCATGACGATGGCTGCCTGGCCGAGCCGGTTGATCCCGAGCAGCATGATGATCGGCGCGCTGGAACCGGCGACCTTCGCGCCGATGGCCAGCGCGATGACCGTCATGATCAGCCGCGATCCGACCAGCAGCGCCCACAGCCACAGGCCGCGCACGGGCAGCTGCCCCCACAGCGCGCCGTTCCTGGATTCCAGCCGGATCATGCGGCCCTGCAGCAGGCCGATCGTGACGGCGATCAAGCCACTGATCACCAGGCAGGCAACATCGGCAGGATGCACGTGGCGGCCGTGGGTGCCCAGATCGGCCGCGCCGGCGACGGCCAGGACGGCCGGCAGCAGCACCACCCGCTTGCCGCGCAGCGGCTCTCCCATCAGCTGCCGCCCGATGACGTAACCGATGATCGCAACGACCGCGAGCACCCTGATGACCTCTGACACGACTGTTCCTCACCTGGTGGGGGCCTGGACTCTCGGTGCCGACGCTAAGGACGGGCCGCAGCCGCCACATCGAACCGCGGGCTGAGATCCGGGTGGAACACCTGGCATGACCCCTCATGCCAGCTGGCATGAGGCGCCTGCCCGTGGATGCATGCCGGAATTGGGCCCGCGCTCCGACGCGCTCCACCCGCGGGCCACGGCAGTGTCAGAACGTCAGCGAACGTCCACATGTCCTGCCCGAAGGAGCGTCACCGCCATGTCCGCAGTGGACCAGGCCCTGCTCATCAACGCCATCGTCTTGTTCGTCGTGCTGGAAGCCGATATCGGCCCGCACCGCAAGATCGGCTGGTTCCGCATCGCGCGGCCGCTGGTCCTGGCCGCGGCGGTCATCCCGATCTACCTGAAATCCCTCACCACACACGGGACCGGCCTGTACCTGGAGCTAGCCGGGACCGCCGCCGGCATCCTGCTCGGCCTGCTCGCGACCGCGCTCATGAAGGTCTACCGCAACCCGAAGACGGGCAGGCCCGTCAGCCGCGCTGACTTCGGCTACGCCATCCTCTGGATCGTCATCATCGGGGCGCGGTCCGCGTTCTCCTACGGAGCCGCCCACTGGTTCGGCCCGCAGCTCGCCACCTGGATGGCCACGCACCACGTCGCCTCCGCAGCCATCACCGACACCCTCCTCCTCATGGCCCTGGGCATGCTGCTCACCCGCACGCTCGGCCTGGCCGCCCGCGCTCGCGCGCTGCCCCCCGTCGGCACCCGCGACCGCGACCGCGCACCGGTCAGTCGATGAGGTCGAGCGCCTACCCGGTACAGCGTCATGAAGACGCGAGAACCTCGTCGAGGGCTTGGAGGAGGAGGTCGGCGTGTTCGTGCCGGAATACCAGGGGTGGCCGGATCTTGAGCACGTTTCCGGCCGGGCCGGTTGCGCTGAGCAGTATTCCCCGCTCGCGCATCGCCTCGGTCACTTCGCGTGCGTTCCCGGCCGCTGGCCCGCGCGCCTCATCGATCAGTTCGACGCCGAGCAGGAGGCCTTCGCCCCGGACGTCTCCGATCAGGGGGTGGCGTTCCGCGAGTGTCAGCAGGCCCTGCCGGAGGTACGAGCCGACTTTCGCGGCGTTGGCCACCAGGCCCTCATCTTCGATGACGGCCAGGACCGCGAGCGCGGCCGCGCAGGCTACCGGGTTACCGCCGAAGGTGCTGAATAGCTCGACGTCCCCGGGAACGGCTCCGAGCAGCTCGGACTTGACCACCAGGGCGGCGACCGGGAAGCCGTTGCCCATCGGCTTGCCCATCACCACCATGTCAGGCGTGATCCCGGAGGCCTGGAAGCTCCACAGGTGCGTCCCGGACCGGCCGTGACCGGCTTGCACTTCGTCGGCCACCACGAGCCCTCCCAGCGCCTGCGCCCGCTGGGCTGCGTCCCGCAGGTAGGTGGCAGGGGGCGACAGGATGCCGTCTGCGGTGAAGGCCGGATCCAGGTAGATGGCGGCGAAGCCGCGGTCGCCGAGCGCTTTGGCGGCGTCATCGATGTGGGCGGCGTACCGCTGAACCCACCCGTCGTCTTCCCGTCGGTACGGGCCGCGATACCCGTCAGGGGCGGGGATCGTGGCGACGTGGGCAGGCCGCTCTCCGCTGGCCCACTCCTCGGGGGACAGGGCGTGGGTGGCCTCGGTCAGACCGTGGTAAGCGGACGCGGTCACGACCGCGCCCGCGCGCCCGGTGGCCGCGCGGGCGATCCGCCAGGCGAGGTCGTTGGCCTCGCTGCCGGAGTTCACGACCATGACGGCGTCCAGCTCCGGCGGCAGGGTGGCCTGAAGCCGTTCGGCGAGCTCGACGATCGCCTCGTGCAGATAGCGGCTGTGGGTCGCGAGCAGGCGTGTCTGCTGCGTCACCGCCTGCACGACCCGTGGGTGGCTGTGCCCGACCACGGGCACGTTGTTGTAGCAGTCGAGGTACCGCCGGTCGTCGGGGTCGAACAGCCAGACACCCTCGCCGCGGACGAGGTGCACCGGGCAGGAGTAGAACAACGGCGATCGGGGCAGCGCCCGGCGGCGGCGCTCGAGCAGATCACTGGTGGCAGACCGTTGGTAGGGGAGCCGACGGCAGGCCTCGCGGAAACGCCGCGCGACAGCGTCTATCCCCATCGCCTCGATGGCATCGAGGAAGGCGCGGGCCCCCGGCTCGCCGCTCGCGGCGTACGCAGCGTTGTCCGGGTAGAGCCCGCGCCGCCAGGCGGTGACAGTGACCTCAGTGGCAAGCCTGGCCGCCACCAGGTCCGCGAGCAGCCCGGCCTCCTCGTCTTCGAGCGGCGTCACCGAGGCATAGCCGCCGATCATCGCATCCGCCGCCTCGATGGCATCGTCACGGCCGTGGAGCACATCGGCGACAGCGACGGCGAGATCGCAGACCAGCGGCGCATGGGTCATGTCCCCAAAGTCCACGATCGCGCTGACTCGGAGGTCGTCGCCGAACAGCACGTTGTCCAGGCTCATGTCGCCGTGGATCACCTGTGCGCGAAGTCCGGGCAGCGCCGGCGCGACCCGGGCCTCGAACCGGTCCAGGATCCATTCCACCTGAGCCCGGCGCGGGCCGTCAGAGACATGGGTGAGCAGCGGGCGGAGCTCGGGCAGGTGGGTGATATCCCACAAGATCTCGTAGTCGGCCGCGGGGTGGAAAAAGCCACGCAGCGCCCGCCCCAGACGGGCCGTGATCTGCCCATGGGACCAGATCGCCTCAGTGGTGAGCGCGGTGTTCGCGGTCACGTGCCCCGGCAGGAACGTAAAAAGCCGAGCAGGGTAGATCCGGCTATCGGGCCCCGGCACGTCAACCCAGGCTTTCCCCGCCGCGGTCGGGAGGGCACGCATCACCGGCAGGCCCGGATCCACCCGCTCGATGTGGCGGAGAGCGGCGGCCTGCATGGCCAGGATGGGCCCGTCATCCGCCGGATTAGAGATCTTGAACAAGAAGCGCTGGCCGTCGGCCGTGTCCACCCGGAAGTTCTGGTCCCGTTCGCCCGAGAGAGGCCTGAGGGAGGATGATTCGACACCGAAGCCTTCCCTCAGGATCTGCCTGGCGGCAACCTCGCCGAAGGCAGGCGGCGTGCTCTCCAAGGGGTCAGGGCGCTTCACCATAGGCCCGAAGGCTATCTTGCGGCCCACCGGCCGGCCACGGCCCGGCCGCGCCGCCGCCTGCCAGCGGACCGGGGATCTGGCCTCCAGCCCAACTAGGATCGGACAATGCCTATCCCAGCGGCGTTTGACCTGGCCGGCCGGGTGGCGGTGGTCACCGGGGCGGGCGGTCCCGACGGCATCGGTTTCGCCACCGCCGGGCTGCTCGCCGAACTCGGTGCCGCCGTGATGATCAGCGCCACCACGGCCCGCATCCAGGACAGGGTCAGCGAACTGCGCAGCGCTGGTTTCGACGCGGCGGGGATCGTCGGCGATCTCACCGACGCCGACGTGGCGTCCGGGCTCGTGTCGGCTGCGCTGGCGCAGTGGGGTCGGCTGGACATCGTGGTCAACAACGCCGGCATGATCTCCGCCGCTGACCCCGTGTTCGAGTCCGGCACCGTGGCGTCCATGGACGTGGCGACCTGGCAAGCTGCCCTCGCCCGCAATCTGACCTCCGCCTTCCTGGTCACCAAGGCGGCGCTGCCGGCCATGACCAGCCGCGGCTGGGGACGGATCATCATGGTGGCCAGCGTGACCGGCCCGGTGATGGCAATCCGCTCGGACGTCGGTTACGCCACCGCCAAGGCGGGCATGGTCGGCCTCACCCGCGCAGCCGCCGTTGACACCGCGGGGCACGGAATCACCGTCAACGCCGTTGCCCCAGGCTGGATAGCAACCGGCTCCCAAACCCCGGAAGAGCGCGGCCAAGGGCAGGCCACCCCGGCCGGCCGGAGTGGTTCACCCAACGAGATCGCCGCCGCCATTACGTGGCTGGCCAGCCCCGGCGCGTCCTACATCACCGGGCAATGCCTGGTCGTGGACGGCGGCAACTCGATCGCCGAGCAGCGCGCCACACCAGCGTGATCGGTTCGCGCGTTCGATGCGGCGGCGGGCCGTGTCGGCGGCGGCCACTATCCGGGCGCGGGACGCGGTCAGCGCGGCCTGGGCCTCGGTGTTGGCCAGCGCGGTGCCGACCAGCTCGGTGAACCCGGCCAGCCGTGTCTCGGTGTCCGCCGGCAGGAACGCCTCGCTGGTGGACGCCACAACGATGACGCCCCACAGCCGCCCCTCAACGCTGATGGGCGCACCGCTTGACGAGCGGAGTCCCCACACGTCGGTGGCGGAGCTCCCGATCGAACCGGCTGCCCACCGGGCTCGGCGCAGGGGCGCCGGTGCTGGTCCACGTGCCGACGACGGTAGCCCGGTGTCTTGCGGGCGGCAATGCTGGGGGCCGCGGCCTGCGGCCCCCACACGCCGTACGTGACACGACTAGGGTTGGCAGCGGAGGCTTATGAATGACACGGCTACCAGAATCTACTGCACGTCGTTACGGCAAGGTCTTTGATGAGATCGCCGCTGAGTACGACCGCCGCCGTCCGACTTATCCTGACGAACTCGTCGACCAGGCTTGTCAGGTCGCGGGGATCGGGAGCGGTGATCATGTGCTTGAGGTCGGGTGTGGAAGCGGTCAACTGACGCGCGGCCTTGTCGCTCGGGGCCTGCACGTCACAGCAGTCGAACCGGGCAAGAGCCTCATAGCACTGGCCAGGCAGAACCTGGAAGGTGCTGGAGAGGTGGAATTTGTGAACGCCCACTTTGAGGATGCATTGCTTCCCCGCGAGCAGTTTCAGGCCGTGTTCTCTGCGTCCGCGTTTCACTGGGTTGACCCTAAGGTTAGTTGGCAGCGGGCCGCTGACGTGCTTGTTCCCGGTGGAACGCTCGCCCTCGTGCAATACTGCGGACTTGAGGAGCCGCGTAGCAAGCGAGATCAGGAAGCAGCACTCGCTGCCATGAGAAAGGTCGCCCCGGACATTGCCGCTAATTGGCCGACCTACCGGGATCTCGACGCCACGCTCGCTGGGGTGAAGCAACGCCGCGGCAACGTCTCAGAGGTATGGGCCTGGCTCGGCAGCTACGACATAGGGCAAGGTTATGCCGGCCGCTTGTTCGGTGATGTTCAGGTGGCAGTCATGCCAAAACTCATCGAGCACACTCCTGACGAGCTCAATGCTCTCGTTCGTACGATGTCGTTTTACGCTCGGCTTTCACCGGGCCAACGTCAGGCCCTTGAGCGTGAATACGAGGCCATTTATGAACGACTCGGGCGGCCGATTCGCGCTAGCATAGTCTCGGCTCTCGTCACGGCACGGCGCAGCGCTACGACGTGACCTTTCTCAGGGCCCGCTCCATCCCGCTGGGACCTCCGGCGAAGCGCCGCGAGCCATCCCCTACCGGCACCAGTGCTGATTGAGACGTCCGCGTACCCAGTGGGATGACGGATCTCCGGTGTCGCTGCTGGCCGGTCTCCCAGCTGATTTGGTGTGGATGATGGGAACCGAACTGGTCCGTTGCTGCGACAGGGAGTGCATGGGAGCACGTGAACGGCTTCGGCTATGAGGCCGGGTGCCGAGGAGCGTGATGACGCGGCATTGCTGCGCGGTGTGACGCGCGGTGATGAGGAGGCTCTTGCCGCTCTGTATGACCGGCACGCGGGCTGGCTGACCGTCCGGATGACGCGGCGGTGCGCGATGCCGGACGTGGTCGACCTCGCGGTCCAGGACACCTTCCTTGCCCTGTGGCGGGAAGCCGGCGCCTACCGAGGGCGCGGCGACGTCGCCGCGTTCATCTGGGGAATAGGCATCCGCCGTCTGATCGACGCGATCCGCAGGGAGAACAGCACCCGGCGGCGGCTGCCGTGGCGTGCGGGAGCCACCAGTGGTTGTCTCTGCCGAGGATCAGGTGCTGGTCGGCATCGAGCACGGCCGCCTGGGTCAGGCCCTGGCCCAGTTGTCCCCGGAACTGCGCGGTGCCATCGAGGCGACCGTACTGGACGGCCTGACCTGCGCGGAAGCGGCCGTCCTGCTGTGCGTTGCGGAAGGGACCGTCAAGTCCCGCTGTCACCGCGCCCGGGCCGCGCTGCGGGCCGCGCTCACCGAGCAGCAGGCCGGAGCTGACGCACCGGCGCACCGCCGAGAAGCCTGGGGAACATCATGACGAGCCCATTTCCCGGCGCGGCCGGGCCCGTGGCCGGAGCAGACTGGCACGCCGGCGCAGACCTGCTGGCCGGCTATGCCGCCGGAACGGTCGAGCCGGCCGCCGTCTGGTCGGTCGAGGCCCACCTGGCCGGATGCGCGCGGTGCCGCTCGGCCCTGTCGGCGCATGCAGATGCGCAGCGGCTGGCGCGCAACCGGTCGGTGTTGCTCGTGCGTGCCGCACTCCCCGACGGCGGGCGCACGGGGCGCCTGGTGCGCCGTTGCGGCGTTCCCGACCATCTGCTTCGCCTGGTCGCAGCGACCCCGTCGTTGCGCAGGTCCTGGCTGCTGTCCGTCATAGCCGTGCTGGCCGTGGTGACCGGCGAAGCCGCGGCAGTCAGGTTCGGGCGGATCCCGGGCGGCGGCACCGCCCGCATGGGCGGGTCTCCGGGACCGGGGGTTCTGGCGCCGTTCCTGCTGGTGGCTCCGCTGCTCGTGCTGGCGGGGGTCGCGGCGGCGTTCCTGCCGATGTTCGATCCCGCTCACCGGCTGGCGGTTGCGGCCCCCTTTTCCGGTTTCGCCTTGCTGCTGGCTCGCGCCGTCTCGGCGCTGGCCACAGCGCTGGTCCTGGTGGCGGTCGCCGCGTTCGTCGTACCGGGCCCAGGGTGGCTGCCCGTCGCGCTGCTGCTGCCGTCACTGGCGTTGTGCGCGTTCACGCTCGCGGCCGCGACCGTCATGGACCCCCGCGGCGCCGCCGCGACGGCGGGGGCGTTGTGGGCGCTGCCGGCGCTCCTGCTGGCGGCGACTCACGTTCCGCTGCTGATCGTGCAGCGGAACGCCCAGTTCGCGTGCGCCGCCGTGCTTTGCGGCTCCGCGGTGGTGCTGCTGGCGCGCCGTGACCGCTTCGAGTGGGGATGGATGAGATGACCCTGAACGTGCGCACCGCAGCTGTCCGCGTCGATGGCCTGTCCCGGCGGTACGGTGCCACCCGGGCCCTGGATGAGGTCGATCTCACGCTGGAGCGCGGCATCACCGGGCTGCTCGGGCCGAACGGCGCGGGGAAGACGACGCTGCTGTCGATCCTGGCCACCGTCAACGAACCAGACGCGGGCCGGGTCTCGGTGTTCGGCCTGGACCCGCGGGAGGCGGCGGAGCGGGTGGAGATCCGCCGGCGGCTCGGCTACCTGCCGCAGGAGCTGGGGTATCACCGGCACTTCACGGTCGCCGGGTTCCTGGACTACGTGGCGATCCTGAAGGAGATCACCGACCGGCGCCGCCGCGGCGAGGAGGTGGCCCGGGTGCTGGCCGCCATCGGGCTGGAACGCCGTGCCCGCACTCGGATACGCGCCTTGTCCGGCGGGATGCGGCAGCGCCTGGGGATCGCTCAGGCTTTGCTGGGCCGCCCTGAGCTGCTGATCCTGGACGAGCCGACGGCGGGCCTGGACCCGGAGCAACGGCTGCGCTTCCGGGAGCTGCTGTCGGACCTGCCCGGCGACCCGGTAATCGTGCTGTCCACCCACCAGGCCGACGACATCGCCGCGATCTGCCCCAAGGTCGTCGTGCTGCTCCAGGGCCGGGTTCACTTCGCGGGTACCCCGGCCGAGCTGGCCGCCACCGCGGCCGGGCGGGTGTGGGCGGCTGACGCGCGCGATACGCATGCCCATCTATCCTGGCGCGGCGGTGACAACCGGTGGCGGCACATCGGCGACGCCCCGCCAGCCAGCGCCGAGCTTGTCGCGCCGACGGTCGAGGATGGCTACCTGCTGCTGTCCCACGCGGCCGGTGTGCCATGACCGCCACCGAGGGCGGACCCGCGCTCCATGGATCGGGTGTGGCCGGCCCTCCCGCTGACGCCGTCGGGGCACCCGTCATCGCGCGGTCCCGGGCTCCCCGGCTGCGGACGGTGCTGGGCCTGGCCAGGGTGGAGGCGTCCCTGCTGGTCCGCAGCCTGCTGGCGCTGGCCGGGCTGCTGGCAGGCGGCACCGTGGTCTGGGTGCTCTTGGGGTCGGTGGAACCGTTGTGGTGGAACGCTGCCTGGCGGATCGGGTTCGGGCAGCTTGTCCTGGGCATGGCCGTTCTGGTCGCCGCGCAACTGGCCGCTGGGCGGGCCCGGCGAGACGGCATGGCGGACCTGTACGCAAGCTTCCCGGCCACGGCCGGCACCCGCACCGTCGCCCAGCTGGCCGGCCTGGTGGGCGCGGCGCCCGCCAGCCTGCTGCTGATCGGCGCGGCCGCCGCCGTAGTGCAGGTGCGCGGCGCTATCGGCGCCCCGAGCAGCACGGTGCTGGCAGGCGGGCTGCTGTTGCTGATCGCCGCCGGAGCGGCCGGGATCGCTATCGGCTCGCGATTCCCGCATCCGCTGGCCGGAGTGCTCGGCGCACTCGTGCTGCTCCTCAGCTCTGGCACGTCCCATACGGCCACCGGAAGTGGCATCTGGCTGCTCCCGTGGGAGTGGACGCAGGATCAGCTGAGCTGGCTGCCCGGCCCGCTGGCCGGATATCCGCCCGCCGGCGCGCACGTGCTGGAACTGGCCGGCCTCGCCGTCCTGGCCGGGATAGCGGCGCTGACGGTGACTGTCGGCCGCGGACGGGCCAGGGGCGGGCTGGCGACGGCGGGCATCCTGGCCCTGGTGGTGATCTGCTTCGCCGGGGCACTGCAACTGCGGCCCATCCCCACCGCAGAGCTGAACCACCTGGTCACAGAGGCCGCCGATCCGGCCTCGGTGCAGCGCTGCACGACTGCCAACCATGTCCGCTACTGCCTCTATCCCGGCTTCGGCCGCGACCTGCCATCAGTCGAAGCGCCGGTCAACGGGGTGCTCGCGCACCTGCCCGCCCGGTCTGGCCAGCCGCTGACGGTCAGGCAGGTCCTGTCGCCGGGCCTGCTCGACTCGACTCTCACCCATGGCCATCCGAAGCGACAGGTGTCCCAGTGGCAGGCGCGGATGCAGAGCGCACCGGGCAACGCCGCCTCGGCATCGGCCATCTACCTGCCTGTCGGGTCGTGGCCCGCGGCCGGCGGGCAGCTGGCCGACGCGCATTTCGACGTGGCCCTGGCCGCCGCCGAATGGGCGGTCCGCCTCCCACCCCAGGCGACCGGCAACCCCAACGGCGCCGTGTTCCTGCCCTGCGTACCGCTCGGCCAGGCGCGGGAGGCGATCGCGATCTGGCTGGCCATCCTCGCCACCCACCCGCCAGCGGGCGAACTCCAGGCTGGCCTGGGCGGCCTCGAGACCGGTCGTGGCTTCCAGGGGGTGGAGGTCCGCAACAAAATGGTCCCGACCTGGGCTTATCCGGGCTGGGGCGCCAGCTACGTCACGCCAGCCGTGGTGCCGCAGACCACCGCCGCGGGGTACCTGCTGGCCAGCGCGATGACGAGCCTGCCAGAGCAGAAGGTCGCCCACGTCCTGAAGAGCGCCTGGCCTACCTGGCTGAACTGGCACGCCACCGACGCCCAGCTCGCTGCGGGGCTGGGTATCCGCATGCCTGCCGTGCCCGGTCCGCCGGCTCCCCCGGACCCTCAAACCGGGGATGACGATCGTGCGGCCGGGACCGGGCAGCGGGCCGCAGAACCCGGTGTGCACGGCATGAACCCGCCGGGCGCCGCCGGCAAGCTAATCCGGCATGCGCGCCGGCCCCGCATGTCCTGGCTCCGCGCCCTGCCCCTCCTCGCCCGGCCCATCACCCGGACGATGCCATGGGTCACGCTGATTACTGGCTGCCTGGCCGGCACCGCATTCCTCGCCGTCATGGCCCGCGTCGCCGACATCTCCCATTCACCGCTCGACCTGGGCACCGCGCGCCTTGCCTTCCTTCCCGCCATCGCGGCCCTCGCATTCGTGCTCCGCGCCCCGTTCCGGCCCCTGACCCAGGCGACCCCCGTCCCAGCCTGGCTGGCCCCGGCCGGCCACATCGCATTGGCCGCTCCCGTTCTGGGGATGACCTGCTGGGTGCAACTGCGCATCGTGGCCCACACCATCCCGCCGGGCACCGTCGGCCACCCGCCTGCCATCTACCCGGTGATTGCCCAGCTCACCGGGTGGTGCGCGGTCACCGTGGCCGCTGCGGCGTGCGCCGACCGCTCCCGCTACGCCGACCTGGGCGGGGCCGTTGCCGCGCCTGTCAGCTTCGCGGCCATCGCGCTCGTCTGGTACGCGCCCGTCACCAGCAGATTCCTGGCCGAACCGCCCGCCACCGCGCACGGCGTTGCCATCGCCTGGTACTCCATCGCGACGGCAGGACTGGCCCTGAGCTGCGCGGCGATGCGCGACCGCTGGCCCCGCTATTCGCGCAACCTTCATCGGCTCCGCCGGCGCAGATTACCCATTTCGTCGCCGAGCATGCCAGGCGGCCTACGCCTGGGGGCATAGGCCGATGGGCAAAGTGTGGTCTTGGGGAAGATGTCCCGCTGGTGGCGGGGGCCGTAGCGTTCGGGTTGTCAGTAACCGCTGGTGAAATCCCGTCGCCTGACTGCACCAGGTGAACTGCGAGGATACAGACGTGGCCTTCTGGAAGCCGGCCGAGAACCCGGGGACGCGGCCACTGCGATCCTGGGTCTTCGACATCGGATGCGCCATCGCCGCGGGCGCCGCGTCCCTGGCGCGCTTCTCCTTCGGCCAGACGGCGCACTCCGCGCACCTGCCACTTGGCGCCAGCCTGATCGCCGCGGTCCTGACGGCCGCGGCGCTGCCGCTGCGCCGGGTGTGGCCCGGCCCGGTGTTTCTCTGGACACTCCTGGCCGCTGCCGTCCTGGCCCAGTGGCCAGCTCACGGGGTGCTGTTCCCCGTCGCGCTGGCGATCAGCCTGTACACCGTCGCCGCCACGATGCGACGGGCGGAGGCGGTGGCTGCGGCGGGGCTCGTAGCCGGTGTCATGCTTCTCGTGGTCGCCCAGGACGGCACGCGGCACTGGGCGCTCGCGATCTCGGACGCGGTTGCGTACGCCGCCGCTGTCCTGGTCGTGGGCCTGTACGTCGGCACCCGCCGCGCCTACCTCGCCGAGTTGCGCGACCGGGCGCAGCGGCTGGAACGCGAACGTGACCAGAACAGCGCGCTGGCCGCAGCGCAGGAACGGGCGCGGATCGCCCGGGAGATGCACGACAGTGTCGCTCATCACCTCACCGTCATCGTGGCGCTGTCTGACGGCGCCCTGCGTGCCGTCACCCGTGCACCCGCCGAGGCAGCCGATGCAATCCGGGACGTGTCAGGCACCGCCCGGCAGGCGCTGGCCGAGACTCGCCGCCTTCTCGGCGTGCTGCGGGCTGGCTCCGGGCCCGAATCCCGGCGGCCGCTGCCGGGTCTGGACGACCTGGACGATCTCCTCGGCCGGGTCCGTGCCACGGGCTTGCCTGTCCGGTACGAACGCACCGGCACAGCCGCGGATCTTCCCCCCGGCATCCAGCTGGCCGTCTTCCGGCTCGTCCAGGAGGCCCTGACCAACACCATGAAACACGCCGGCCCGCGCGCGAACGCAGCCGTCCGGCTGCAGGTCACCCCGGCCGAAGTACGCGTGGACGTCGTGGACGACGGCACCGGCGGCACCGCCGAACCCATCGCCGTCGGCGGCGGCCTGACCGGGATGCGCGAACGCATCAGCGCGTTCGGCGGTGAGCTGGACTGCGGGCCGCGCGACCCGCGGGGCTGGCGGGTCACCGCCCGGCTGCGCCGCGACGCGGCGGCCGCACCGGTGTACCAGGAAGAGCGGTGAGATCAGCCGGTCAGAATGCAGTCAGGTTGCGGATACCGGCACGCTCCGTCCCGCGGGGACGCTGGCGTCATGACCAAGTTCACGCACGACACGGCCCCGACCCAGTATGCCCAGGCCGGCGGAACACGCTTCGCCTACCGCCGTTTCGGGATCCCCGGACGTCCTCCGCTGGTTTTCTTCCAGCACTTCATGGGGACCCTGGATGACCACGACCCGGCCCTCAGCGACGCCTTCGCCAGCGACCGCGAGGTCATCTTGTTCAACAACACCGGCGTGGCGTCCTCCACCGGGACCGTGCCCGACACCATCGAGGCCATGGCCCGCGACGCGATCGCGTTCATCGCCTCGCTCGGGCTGACCACGGTCAACATCGTCGCCCACTCGATGGGCGGCCTGGTCGCCCAGGAGGTCACCCTCGCCCGCCCCGATCTGGTGCGCCGCCTGATCCTGGTCGGCACCGGGCCGCGGGGCGGCGAGGGCATCGGGGCATCACCGGCCTGGGTCGCGGAGCTGTTCACCCGCAAGTACGAGCAGCAGGAAGACATGTGGCTGCCGATCCTGTTCGCGCCGACCCAGACCAGCCAAGCCGCCGGGCGCGCCTATATCCAGCGCATCCTCACCCGCGCCGACCGCGACACGCCCGTCTCCGATCAGTCCATCGCCGCCCAGCGCGCGGCGCTCGTGGCTTACGGCGCCGCCAAGGACCCCAGCTACGCCCACCTCAAAGGCCTTGAACTTCCCGTCCTCGTCATCAACGGCACCGACGACATCGTGATCCCGACGATCAACTCCTACATCCTGCAGCAGTTCCTGCCCAACGCCGAGCTCATCCTGTACCCGGACGCCAACCACGGCTCGCACTTCCAGTACCCGGAACTGTTCGTCCGCCACACGCGCATCTTCCTCGACGATTAGCTCGCGCGACAACTTGTCAGACTTGGGCAGGAAGATGGTGGCAGTCAGATAACCGCCCGGCGAAGGGAGCGGGGCTCCATGACCGAGGATCCCAGCCGCGTCGAGTGGCTGCAGCAAGCTCGCTCCTACCTTCGCAACGCCGACCCCGTGCTGGCGCGGCTCATCGACGACCGGCCGGCCTTCGACCCCCGGGCGTGGATGGCTCAGCTCCCGCCGATGGATCTGTACGGCGCCCTGCTCTTCCAGATCACCGGCCAGCAGCTCTCCGTCGCAGCGACCCGCCGGACCATCGCCCGCATCGAGGCACTCTTCGACGGCCATCTCCCCGCACCCGCCGAGCTGCTGCGAGCCGACCCCGGCAAGCTCCGCGAGGCAGGGCTTTCGTGGCGGAAGATCAGCACGCTCCGCGACCTCGCCGAGCGGCTGTCGGATGGCCGGCTGAACGCGGATGACTTGAGCGGGCTGCCAGACGACGAGCTCATGGCCGAGCTCACCGCGATTCCGGGGATAGGTCCCTGGACCGTGCAGGGTGCCCTCATCATCGCGCTGCAGCGAGAAGACGTCGTTCTACCGGGCGACCTCGCGCTCCGTAAGGCCGTCCAGGCCGCCTACCAGCTCGATCACCGCCCCGCCGAGCAGGAGGTCCTCGCTATGGCCGAGAAATGGCGGCCCTACCGCAGCCTGGCGACCAGCTACCTGTTTTCCGCCGCCCTCGAGCGGACCGAGACACCGCTGGTCGCCCCGCAGGAGACGTAGCTTCCGTCCCGCAAGTGCCCGCCTGCCTGGCCGGGCCTGGGGCAGGCGGCGTTCCGCGGTTATGGTAACGGCTGTGGGCCGGTTTGCAGCGGGTGCCGCGGCGGGAAGCGGGCATGGCTTCCCGGCTGCGCTGACCAGTTTCGTGGGCCGGGCCGGGGTGGTGACGGAGGTCGCGGGTCTGCTGGATCGGTGCCGGCTGGTGACGCTGACCGGGGCGGGCGGTATGGGGAAGACCCGGCTGGCTGGCGAGGTGGCGACGGGGGTCGCGGGCCGGTTCGCGGATGGGGTGTGGCTGGCCGAGCTGGCGGCGGTCCGGGACCCGGCGCTGGTTCCCGCGGTGGTGGCGGCGGCGCTGGGGATAGCGGAGCTGCCGGGCGTCGGCACGGCCGACGCGCTGACCCGGTCGCTGGCCCGGCGGCAGTTGCTGCTGGTACTGGACAACTGCGAGCAAGTGATCGGCGCGGCCGCCGTGCTGTCCGCCGGTCTGCTGTCGGCCTGCGATGAGGTGCGGATCGTGGCGACTAGCCGGGAGCCACTCCGGGTCGCTGGGGAGGCCCGGTACCGGCTGGCGCCGCTGACCCTGCCCAGCCCTGATGACCCGGCGGACCCCGACGGGTCGGAGGCGGTGGCACTGTTCGCGGACCGGGCCCGCCTGGCTGATGCGACTTTCACGCTGAACGCGGTGACCGGGCCGCTGGTGGCGCGGCTGGTGGCGCGGCTGGATGGGATGCCGCTGGCGATTGAACTCGCGGCGGCGCGGGTGGAATCGCTGGGCGTGGCGCAGCTGCTGGGCCGGATCGACGACCGGTTCGGGTTGCTGGTGGCCGGGGACCGGCTGGCAGCGCGGCGGCAGCGGTCGCTGGCCGCCACCGTGGAGTGGAGTTACCGGTTGCTGGACGACGACGAGCAGCGGGTGTACCGGGCGGTGTCGCTATTCCCGGGGCCGTTCACGCTGGCGGCGGCCGACGCGGTCGCGGGGGCCAGTGGCCGGTCAGCCGTGCTGCGGCTGGTGGACTGCTCGCTGCTGGTCCCGCCGCGGGACGGCCCGGATGGCCGGTCCCGGTACGTGATGCTGGAGACCCTGCGCGCCTACGGAAGGGAACGGCTGACCGAAGCCGGCGAGCACGGTGCGGCGGCGGCCGCGCTGGCCGGGTACGCGCTCCAGGTCGCCGAGGAGGCCGTGGCGCAGGGGATGGCAGGCACCTGGGAAGTGGCCGCCGCCAGGCGGCTGGATGCCGAGGACGCCACGATGCGCCAGGTGCTGGAATGGGCACTCGAGCACGATCCGTCCGTGGCCTCGCGGCTGGCGGCAGCGCTGGGCTGGTGGTGGCAGTTCCGCGGGCGGATGGCGGGTCAGGTGCCGCTGCTGCGCGCGGCCGCCGCCCGCGCCAGCGTGGGCAGCGACGCGTGGTGCGTCGGGCACATCTGGCTGGGCCAGGCGGCACTGGATTCGGCCGATCCGGCGGAGGCGGTGCGCTACTTCACGGCTGTGCATGACGCCATCGAGGGCCAAGGGTCATCCTCGCTGCTGGCCAGGTGCCTGGGCGGGCGGGCGGTAGCGTCGCTGACCATGGGCCGGATCGCGGCGGCGACTGACGATGCCCGCCGTTCCCTGGCCGTGGCGCAGGAGGGTGGCTACCCGGTCGCGCAGGCACTGGCTCTAGCGGTCCTCGGCCTGGCCGCCTGTGTCGCCGATGACCGGGACAGCGCCGTGGCGCTGGCCCGGCAGGCCGAGCAGATCATGGTCGGCAGGCAAGGCCCGGCGGCCCGTGCCTGCAGCCAGCTCCTGACGACGGTGCTGATCGAGGCTGGTGACGTGGTCGCCGCTGAGCGTGTCTGCGTGGCGGGGCTGGCCAGAGCCAGGGACGCGGGTGACGTGTGGAGCGTGGGCAACCTGCTGGAGAAGATGGTGGTCCTCGACCTGAGCTCGGACCGCTACCAGAACGCCGCTGCGCACCTGCGGGAAGGACTCCAGACCGCGTTGCGGACCGGTGCACACGCAACTGCGCTCGATGACCTGGACTGCTGCGGGTACCTGTGCGCCATGACCGGTCGCTGCGCCGAGGCCGTCACGATCTGGGCCGCGGTCGTGGCACTCCAGGGACACGAAGGGCTGAGAGTCCCGTCGCACCCGGATATGCCCCGGGGCTGGTTCAGGAGGCAGGAGCCGCTGCGCGAATCCCGCCTGGCCCTCGGACCGGAGCGGGCGCGTGCGGCTGAGGAACGCGGCCAGGCGATGAGCCTGGCCACCGCGGCCGAGTATGCCCTCATGCTCACCGCCACGGATCCGCCGCCGGCCGGGGAGCCGGACGCGGCGCGGCTCAGTGCCCGGGAACGGGAGCTGGTGACCCTGGTCGCCCTGGGCCACACCAACGCGCAGATCGCCGCGCAGCTGTACATCAGCGTGCGCACGGTCAGCTCCCACCTGGACCGCATCCGCGACAAAACCGGCTGCCGGCGGCGTGCCGATCTCACCCGCCTGGCCCTCGCCTCCGGCCTGGTCTAGCTAAGGGGTCATCTGACCCCTGCCCGGGGCGCAGCCAGGCAGGCGAACCTGGTGGGAGACGGCCGGAACAGCCGGCCGGTTCAGGCAAGGAACCGGACTCATCTGGTATCCGGAACGGAAGAGAGATGAAGCCCTACTTCGACACCAACCATGTCGCCGGTGTGCTGCTCCTGCTTGTCGTGCTGGTCTGGGGATCGATGGAACTCAGCCAGTTTTCCCAGGGTCTGGAATCCAGAAAAGGAGCCACGAAGGTCGGCAGGCCCAGCTGGCGGCTCGTTACCTGGGCATGCCTGATCACCGCGAACATCGTGCTCTATCTCGCCCCGCACATCGTCCCGGCGGCCACGATCCGGCCCGGCGCCGTCGCGTTCGCGGCCGGCCTGGTGATCCTGCTGGCCGGGGTGGCGCTGCGCGGCTGGTCCTTCAAGACCCTGGGCGGCTACTTCACCTTTGCCGTCATGGTCAGCTCCGATCAGCCGGTGATCGAGAAAGGCCCCTATCGCCTGCTGCGCCACCCTGGCTATACCGGGCTCCTGCTGGCCTTCGCCGGGCTCGGCCTGACGTCCGCGAACTGGGCCGGCCTGGCCGCCATGACGCTGCTGCCGCTGGCCGTCATCCTCTGGCGCATTCACGTCGAAGAGGGCGCGCTGCTGACCACCCTGGGCGACAGGTACCGCCGCTACGCCGCGCAGCACAAGCGCCTCGTACCGCTCGTCTGGTGAACTCGGTCCTAGCGGTTCGAGAGCTGGAACAGGGACATTCGCTAACTACCGGAGGTAGCCGTGAGCCCGCTCGGCAAGATCGCCATCGTGACCGGCGGAGGATCCGGGATCGGAGAGGCGCTCAGCCAGGAGCTCGCGCGCCGTGGGGCGACAGTGGTCGTCGCTGACATCAACTCCGGCGACGCGTCGCGGGTTGCCGCGGCGATCGGGCGCTCTGGCGGCCGGGCTGAGGCGCGCCAGGTCGATGTATCCAGTGAAGACGCCGTCAGGCACGTGGTCGAGGAGACCGCCGCCAGCTATGGCCGGCTGGACTACCTGTTCAACAACGCGGGCATCGGCATCGGGGGCGATGCCCGTGACCTGACTTCTGAGCACTGGCGCCAGGTACTCAGCGTGGACCTGTTCGGCGTCGTCTACGGCACGCTCGCCGCCTACCCGATCATGGCCCGGCAAGGATTCGGCCACATCGTCAACACATCGTCAGCCGCTGGGCTGCTGCCCGGGCCGTTCAACGCCCCCTACAACACCAGCAAGCACGCCGTTGTGGGGCTGTCCCTGTCCCTGCGCATCGAAGCGGCCGATCTGGGGGTGAAGGTCAGCGTCGTCTGCCCCGGCTTCGTCCGGACCCCCATCTACCAGACCGCCGTGACGGTTAACATCCCCCAGGAGAAGGTGAGTTCGAGCTCCCGGCTCCCATCCAGGATGATGGCGGCACCGCGAGCCGCACAGATAATCCTGGACGGAGTAGACAGAAACCAGCCGATGATCGTATTCCCGGCCTCGATCCGCTGCGTCTGGCGCGCCTACCGGATCGCCCCCGGCCTGACCAGCCGCCTCCTCAGCCCGCTGTTGCTGAGGCGGATCCGGGAATTGCGAAGCTACCGCCTGCCCCCCGGCCAGGCCGACCGGGCAGCGGACGGAGAGGGCGGCGGTTGAGGTGACCGTTGACGCCGGAGACGCCGCACCCGGGCCGGCCGGGCCGGGGCCACGGCCCCGTGCCGGGCCGCCCCGGGCCAGGCTGCCCCGGGCCAGACTGCGCCGTGCCGCCAGGCGCGCGGGCGTCACGGTGGTCGTGCTCGCGGTTGCGGTCACCGGAGCGAGTTTCGGCTACAACCTGAGCACCGATGGCCCGGTCCCGCGCCCGGCCGGCCTGCATATGCTCCAGGCCGGCGGGTTCGACACCCGGTACCGCGCCTGGGGAACCACCGGCTCCCCGATCGTCCTCGTGCCAGGAGCGTTTGAGACCGCCGATACGTTCGCCGCCCTGGGCGCCGCGCTCGGCGCCGATCACCGGGTCTACGCCATCGACCTCACCGGCACCGGCTACAGCACCCCCAGCCCGCCGTTTACCGCCAGCCATCTCGCCGCCCAGCTCGTGGCGTTCCTGACCGCCGAGAAACTGACCGGCGCCAGCGCGGCCGTCCTCGTCGGGCATTCCAGCGGGGCGGCCGTCGTGGGCCTGGCCGCGCTGCGTGCCCGGCACAGCGTGGCCGGGGTCATATTCCTGGACGGTGACGCGACCCCGCTGGCGGTCCCGCCGCTGGCCGGATGGCTGCTGATCAACCCGTTCCGGACGACGATCCTGCGCCTCGCGCTCAGCTCCAGCTGGCTCATCCAGCGCATCTACGGCACCCAATGTGGTCCGGCCTGCCCGCCGCTGACCGCGGCGGGACTGCGGAGCTGGCGGCTCCCGCTGGAGCAGCCCGGCTTCGAATCGGCCGTCAGCTACACGCTGCGGCACGGCATCCCGAGCATGACCAGCGCCGAACTCGGCCAGTTGCGAGCCGCTCCGGTGCCCAAGCGGGTGATCTACGGTGCGCACGATCCCCAGCTCAGCGCCGCGGCGGCCGCCCAGGCCGCGGCCCGGATCGGGGCTCCGCCCCCGACGCCCGTCCCTGGACGGCACCTGACCATGATCTCCTCAGCGCAGCAGGTCGCTACAGCGATTCGCGCCTTCATCCATGCCAGCAAGGGCTGACCCGCAAACCCATCTTGGGCCGAACGCCCCCACCGGGTCACTGGCACTGGGCCAAGCGGTGGTCCTGCCGGGCGCGGCGAAGATCACCGCTCTGGGCAGCGGGGTGGTCCCGGGCCCCTATCCTCTTGCCTGATGGCGGGTGCGGATAGCGAGTTCGTGATCGTCGGTGCCGGGCTGCTGGGGTTGGCCACGGCCGCCGCGCTGAACCGGCGCGGGCGCCAGGTGATCGTGCTGGAGCAGGCCACGGTGGGGCATCCGGGCGCTGGATCGAAGGGCAGTTGCCGGATCTTCCGGCTCGGCTACCCAGACCCGGAGTACGTCGCGCTGGCCAGGCAGGCCCGCCGGTTCTGGGCTGAACTGGAGCGCCCCGGCGAAGCCCGGCTCCTCACGCCGGCTCCGCAGCTGACCTTCGGCGCCGAACTCGACGCGGTGCGCCGGGCCATGCTCGCCGCCGGGGCACCCTGCGAGCGGCTCACGGCGGGCGAGGTCGCCCGGCGGTTTCCCGGCGTTGTCGTGCCAGGCACGGCGCTGTACGAGCCCGACTCCAGTGTCATCGACGCCGATGCGGCGCTGCGGGCGCTGGCGGCGGCGGTGCCCGGCCTCCGCGAGCGCACCCGGGTCACCGGCCTCCACGACGACGGGCGGCGGGTCACGGTCAGCACCGACGACGGGCCGCTCACCTGCCGGGCCGTGCTCGTGTGTGCGGGGCCGTGGACTACGGGCCTGCTCGCCGCGGCCGCGATCACCGTGCCGTTGTCGGCGACCCAGGAGCAGGTGGCCTACCTCGATCTGGCCGGCGGCCCGGTCCGCGATCTGCCGATCCTCATCGAGCACGGCGGCCGCGATTTTTACGGGCTGCCGGTTCCCGGCGCCATGCGGTACAAGACCGGCCTGCACCACGGCGGGCCAGCGGCCGACCCGGACCAGCAGGATCACGACCCGGACCCGGACCTGGCCGTAGAGCTGGACGGCTTCCTCCGCCGTTGCCTGCCGGGGCTCACGTCCTGCCCCGTCTCGTACGAACGCTGCGTCTACGACAACAGCCCGGACGACGACTTCGTGATAGGCCGGATCGGCAACGTGATCATCGGCAGCGGCACCTCCGGTCACGGCTTCAAGTTCGGCCCGCTGCTCGGCGACTGGCTGGCGGCCCTCGCCACCCAGCAGACACCGCAGGTCCGGATATCTCCCCGGTTTTCCCCTCGCCGGTTCAGCACCGGCTAGTGCGGGACGGCTGAGATGACCCCGGCCGAAGCCAGGCCGTCGAGGATCAGTTGCACGGCAATCGCGGCGATCAGGAAGCCGAAGACCTTCTCGGTGACCAGCATCCGGTTTTCGTCAAGCTTGTCGCTGACCCGGTTCGCCCAGCGGAACACGACCACGTCCAGCAGCAGCACGAACACCAGGATGCCGAATTCCACCGCGAACACGCTGAACGACTTCGCCTCAGCGGAGATCGTCATCAGGCCGACGATGCCCACCGGGTTGAGCAGGTACGGCACAGCTAGCGGGAACTGCGCCAGCTGCATCGGATCTCGCCCAGCGGTGCGATGGCTGCTGCCATCCGGTGGCGCGAGCACCATCCACACCGCGAGCACGAGCAAGATCACGCCACCGGCGATCGACAGGGAGCCGAGCGTGAAGTGCAGCAGTACGCGCAACAACTCGCCCAGCACCATGAGCAGCACGGCCACGCTCGCCGCCGTGGTCAGCATCTTGCGCAGCACCCGCCGCTTGACGTCCGGGTCGAGGGAAGCGGTGATTTCGACGAACGGGACCAGCGCGATCTTCGGCCCGATACCGATCAGCAGTACCAGGAACGTATCGATCGCACCGGCAGCGGTGATCGATGTCTGATCCATCTGCCAACCTTGCCTGCCCTGCGTCCAGTACTCAACAATGCGGAACAAGAGACCCGGAGGTGACCGTGGCCAGCTCGCAGTTAACTGTCGGCTCCGGTGATCACCATGTGATCGCCCTGCACGGCTGGTTCGGCTCGGCGCGCGGCTGGGGCCCGCTGCCGGACTACCTCGACAAATCGACGTTCAGTTACGTCTTCCCCGACCTGCGCGGCTACGGCGCCCGCCGGGACGTGGCCGGTGACTTCACCATGCAGGAAGCCGCCGCCGACGCGGTCGCGCTGGCCGACGAGCTCGGCTGGGACCGGTTCTCCCTGGTCGGGCACTCCATGTCCGGCCAGGCCATCCAGCACGTGCTGCTGGCCGCCCCGGACCGGGTGCGGCGGCTGGTGGCGGTCAACCCGGTGCCCGCCACCGGCGTGCCGTTCGACGACGACGGCTGGGCGTTGTTCTCCGGCGCAGCCGAAGCCCGGGAAAACCGCGCCACCATCATCAACATGTCCACCGGCGGCCGCCGGTCGCCCGCGTTCATCGACGACATCGTGCGGCACTCGGTGGACAACTCCAGCCAGCAGGCGTTCGGCAGCTATCTGGAGTCGTGGGCCCGGCATGACTTCTCGGACCGGGTGCGCGGCAACCCGGCGCTGGTCAAGGTCATCGTCGGCGAGCATGACCCGGCGCTGTCCGCCGAGGTGATGAAGCAGACTTGGCTGGCGCTGTACCCCAACGCCGAACTGGACGTGCTGCCCAACGCGGGGCACTACCCGATGATGGAGACGCCGGCCGCGCTGGCCACAGTCATGGAGGAGTTCCTCAGGCGAGGCTGAATGGCCATGACCTCTGAGCCAGCGCACCACCAGGCTGCGGATCGGCGCCCTGGTGTATGTGCTGCCGGCCTACGAACCACTGCGGCTGGCCGAGGAGATCGCCGTCCTGGACCAGCTCACCAGCGGCCGGCTGGATGTCGGGGTCGGCAGTGGGGTCAGCCGGGCTTACTCGTCCACGCCCACGTAGGTGTGCGCGAACCAGCGGGCGAACCGCGGGTCGCCCAGCACCAGGTCGAGGCGGGCCCGGCGCAGCCCGTAGGCGAAGCCGCTGCTGCCGTCGGCAGCGCCCGCGTTGAACAGGCTGAGCATCAGGTTGGAGAATTCCTGCTGCCGCCACACCTGCGGCAGCCGGGTCTGCGAATAGCGGCTGAGGCGGCCGCCGTCGCCCGGGCCCGCGCCGCCGTATCGCTCGATCAGGCCGCTGGCCAGTTCGACCGCGTCCTGGATGGCGATGTTCATGCCCTTGCCACCGGCCGGGGTGATCAGGTGCGCCGCGTCCCCGGCCAGGAAGATGCGGCCGTCCTGCATCGGCTCGCACACCCGCACCCGCAGGTCCAGGATGTCGCGCTCGACGAACTCGCCGCGCTGCACCGGCGGCAGGCCCGCGGCGGTCAGCCGGTGCTCCAGTTCGGCCCAGATCCGGTCGTCGGCCCAGTGCCGGTAGTCCTCGCCGCCGGGCACTTCCAGCATGAACCGGGACAGCGTCGCGGAGCGGTGCATCTGCCCGGCGAAACCCGACTCGTGCAGCCCGTAGATGGTGCCGGCCGGCGGTGGCGGGACGGCCGCGATCAGGGCCAGCCACCGGGTCGGGTAGGCGGCGGTAAACCCGGCCGCGCCGGCGCCCAGCACGCTGCCCGCGCCGTCGCAGACCGCGACGGCCGCGCACTCGATGCGCACCGGTTCCCGGGCCGGGCCGGCCACGGCGAGCACCACCGCGGCGTCGCCGGACTGCTCGACACCGGTGGCCGCGACGCCGAACCGCACCTTGCCGCCCAGCGCCGCCAGCTGTCCGGCCCAGTCCGCGACCAGTTCGTGCTGTGGGTAGATGTAGTGCCCGCGGCCGCCGCACAGCCCGGCGTAGTCGAGCAGGAACGCCTGACCGTCGGCACGGAACTCGCACTGGCCGACCCGCAGGCCGGCCCGGACGATCGGGTCCGCCAGGCCATACCGGGCGAGCAATTCCACCGTGCGGTGCTCGATCATGCCGGCCTTCACCCGGGCCCGGAGCCCGTCCGCCGGCTGCCGTTCCAGCAGCACGAACGAAACCCCGGCCTGCCGCAGCAGGTGCGCCGTGACCAGCCCGGCCGGGCCGGCCCCCACGATGCATACGACCGGATCACGCAGACCCATAAGGCGCTATGCTCGCCGACCGGTCACGCCCGGTCAACACGGCCTGATCACACCGCCCCTACTGTGCAGGCCGGCTACGCAGCCTGCGCAGGCCGCGTGGAAGACGCTCTGCCGCTGCGGCACTGGGTGCGGCCCTGGCTAACCGGATTCCGGGCTGGCCGGGGCCGGCGTGGGGTCCTGACCGTCTTCCTCCGTCCTGTTAGCGAGTTCCTGCGCGGCCTCGCGCTGATGGGGCGGCAACGGCGGGGCGGCGGCGTTAACCGCACGCTCGGCTAGTTCGATGCTGGTCGGCCTGTCACCGCTGAGGGCCTCAGCCCGCGCGGCGTACAGCAGCACCGGGCCGTTCCGCGGCGCCTCGGTAATGGCCGCCTGGATCTCCTCATTGGCCTTCGCCTGATCACCGAGCTGAGCCAGGGCCAGCCCCCGGGCCGCGCGGGCAGCAGGCTGGTCGGACAGCGGAAGCCGGTCCAGATCCCGCAGCGCGCCGCGAGCGTCGCCCAGGTCGGCGAAGACCTCACCCCGTCCACGTAGCGCCTCGGTATTTCCACCGTTAACCGCAAGGACCCCGGTAAAAACCGCCCCCGCGGCGCGTGGCTGGCCAAGGTCCCGGAGCGCCCACCCGAGTGCCGTCTGAATCAAGGCATCATTGGGCAGGCGGTCGACAGCAGCGCGGAACTCAACGACGGCGTCCGCCGGGCGTTCCTGATCCCGCAGTGTCTGCCCGACTGCCGCGAGTTGACGGGCGACGGCGGCAGTGTCACGGATCGTCTCAAACAGTCCCGCTGCCTGCCGGTACCTAGCCTCAGCGTCAGTGAACCGCTCGCCTTCGTACGCGAGATTGCCGAGCAAAGACTGGACCTCGGCCTGTTGCCGGAGGTCACGTGGAAGGCAGAGACGCAACGCCTCAGCCGCATAACGCTCAGCGAGATCCAGGTCGCCGAAGGCGAGCATGCGCGCGGCCGATTGCAGGTATTCGGCTGGCGCGCCCGGATCTGGGTGCTCGTCGGACCCGTTGAGCAGCGGTGCGATTAGGCGGTCGCTGAGCAGTTCGTACCAGCGGGAACCCGACCGCCACTCGGACGTCAGCAGATGCCGGTCTTCCAGGGTCCGTACCACGGCGTTTGGCATCCCCGCTGTGTGCGTCATGCCCTCGTATGTGGTCCCCCGATGCCCGGTGTCAGTGATAAAGGTCTGGGTCAGCCAGGAGCGAAGCCGGGCTATCGGCACATCGAATTCTTCAGCGACCGCGGCCGCGACACGGCTGCAGTGCACGGACAGGAACGTGCCGACATCGCCGTACCGGCGGACCTCACGTTGCGTGATGAGCTGCAGGTTTTCTGGCAATGCGTCCCAGAACCGCCTGCAGGCTACCTGGAGGATCGTGGGCTGCACGTATTCGTCAATGGTTGACCGCTCGCCGCCCGCCACGCTGATGGTGCTGGTCTGTACCTCCATCACCAGTTCCGCGACCGCGCCCGGATCGGCACGCAGGCCCGCCGCCTCGGCCTGCCCGGTTACCGCGTCCACCGCCGCGTCAAACGTCAGCGGACCGACGTGAAACGGGACGCCACCGCCCAGGGCATGCCTGAACTCATTCAGCCTGGATTCACGCGTGCACAGCAGCAGATGCAGACGGGGGTTGCTACGTATCGCCGTCGCCAGTTCGGCGAGAAACTGGCGACCCCGGCGCTTACGCGGCCCGGCGTCGGCCAGCAGTTCCTCGGCTTGGTCGATTACGGCTAGGACCGGGCCGCCATGGTCTTCGGTGCGCCGCTGCAAATATTCGTGGACGGTCTGGTCGATCAGCTGGCTCATGGTCTCGTCCGGCGACCAGGAGCGGAGCAGCGCGACGGTATACGGGTTGTGCTCAGGCAGTCCGGCGAACGGATAGGTTGCCCCGTAGGAGACCCTTCCTGGTGGCAGCACCTGGGCTCGGCCCTGCTCAACTAATGGCAGTACCCCCGCCTGCACCAGTGAAGTCTTACCGCTTCCCGGGGGGCCGGCCGCGATCGTCAGGGTATTCGCACGCCACAGGTCGGCCAGTGCGGCCGCCTCACGTCTGCGGCCGAAGAACTGTTCACTGTCCGCGCGCTGGAAGGGACCGAGGCCCGGATGCGACCGCCTCATGGTCATATTCCGGCCCTCGTCACCTCTGTCTCATCTGCTATTTATGTCAGACCCCGCGTGATCGCTCACGCCGACGTCTGAAAGGGCTGCGCACCAGACCTCCGGTTGCCATCTACCAGCCGGCCGCCGGGCACCGCCCCAATTAGATGATATTGCTGAACCCGTGATGTGTGCTCTCTTCTCGCGGCGCGAGGATCCGGCGGAGTGCCGACCCCAGGGCAGACTCGTCGGTCTCAGCGGCTAGCTCCGTCAAGCTGAGCCCGCGGTCGTCGATCAAGCCGACATCGGCGGTGTCGAAGTCGCTCATCAAGCTCCTCATCTGACCATCATGACCCGGCCAACCCGTCGGGGCCAGCCACGGTGCCCGGCGGGACATGTACCTGCATATCCTACGGAATTGCAAACCTCGCGTGCTGACCTGCCACGTCTAAGATAGACCGTGTGACGACATCGGAGGCGCAACCACCGGGGCGCGCGGCAGGGCACGTTCCGGCCATCTGGGGCGACGTTCCGCAGCGCAATAAGAACTTCACCGGACGGCAGGAGATACTGGGCCGGCTGCGGGAACTGTTCCAGGAGGGCGCGGCCAACGCTATCACCGCCGTTTCGGCACCACGTGCCCTACAGGGTATGGGGGGCGTCGGAAAGACCGCGCTGGCCATCGAGTACGCACACCGAAACAGGTCGGACTACGACCTCGTCTGGTGGATCCGCGCCGACCAGATGGGCCTGGTTCGGGCATCGCTAGCCGCCCTGGCCGGGCGACTGGGCCTGCAACCGGCCACAGCGACCGGTATCGATATTGCCATGACGTCCGTTCTGGACGCGCTCCGGCAGGGCATTCCTTACTCTCGGTGGTTACTGATCTTCGATAATGCCGACCAGCCAGAGGAACTGAGCGGCATAGTGCCGAGCGGTACTGGTCACGTGCTGATTACCTCACGAAATCATCGCTGGCAGGCGGTAGTTGACACCGTTCCGATCGACGTCTTCAGCCGGGCGGAAAGCAAGGCCTTCCTGGCCAGGAGGATCCCCACCGCGCTGAGCGAAGCCGAGGCCGACGTACTGGCCGAGCAACTTGGTGATCTGCCGCTGGCGCTGGAGCAGGCCGGGGCACTCCAGGCGGAGACGGGTATGCCGGTCGAGGAGTATCTGCGGTTGCTGGGGGAGCACGTCGCGCAGATAATGGAGGAGGGGAAGTCGCCCGACTATCCGTTGTCGATGACCGCCGCATGGCGGCTTTCGGTCAGCGGTCTGAGCAGGCAGATGCCGCAGGCCATGGAACTGCTCCGTTGCTGCGCCTTCTTCAGCCCCGAGCCCATTCCGCGTGATGTGTTCAGACGTGGCACGCAGGTGACCGAGTCACCAGTAAATGATCTCGTCGCGAATCCCATACTGCTGGCCCGGGCTATCCGCGAACTCGGCCGGTTCGCCTTGGTGCGTATTGACGGGCGCAGCATCCAGGTTCACCGTCTGGTTCAGGCGTTGCTCCGGGATGACCTCAGCGCGGCGGAACGAGCGAGATATCAGCATGATGTTCACCTCATCCTGGCGTCTGGCTCGCCGAGAAACCCCGACGACAACCGGCTGTGGCCCCGCTATGCCGAACTGTTCCCGCATGTGGCCTCACCGATAACGATGCTGTCCTCGTGCCGGGATCCCATCGTTCGCGCCTTCGCCTTGGAGATGGTTCGTTACCTGTACCGTTTCGGTGACCAGGAATCCTCACGTAGTCTCGCGGCCAGTCTCATCAATGAGTGGAGTCGGCAATCCGGCCCAGATGATCCCGCGGTACTCGACGCGCAGCGCCATCTCGGCGATTCGCTGCGGGAACTTGGCCAGTACGCAGCCGCCTTCAACGTCACCAAGACGACACTGAACCGGTCCCGGCGGATCCTTGGTGAGCGGAATCCAGTGACCCTGGCCCTGCAGAACGGATTTGCGGCGGATTTGCGCGCCAGCGGAGATTTTCTTGAGGCCCGGCGCCTGGACGAAGAATCGCTGGAATTGTACAACGAGGTGTTCGGGTCAGAAGACGGCCAGACGCTGCGAGTCATGCACAATCTTGCCCTCGATCACGGGCTGAACAGTGAGTACCGGGAGGCTCAGGATCTGCATCAGCGTACGTATATGCTCCGGGCTGAGGCCACGGCCGGCGTTTCGGCGACAGAAGTGCTCATGTCCTGGAACGGGCTGGCCCGCGCGGTCCGCCTCTGTGGTAACTACACCGAGGGGCGTGACGTAGGAGACGAAGCCCTTGATTTCGGCCGCGAAGTGCTCGGAGCGGAGCATCCCTGGACGCTGCGGACTATGAACGATCTCTCGATCGCGCTTCGGCATATCGCCAGCACCCACGAGGACGCGCTTGAGTTG
Source organism: uncultured Actinomycetes bacterium (assembly GCA_963717125.1). Classification (GTDB taxonomy): domain Bacteria; phylum Actinomycetota; class Actinomycetes; order Streptosporangiales; family Streptosporangiaceae; genus RYN-230. The sequence continues at coordinate 335,127 of CAVQVG010000003.1, read as the reverse complement.
GCCAGTTCAGCTCTGGACGCGTGCCGCAGGGTTTTCGGCGAGGCGCATCCGGATACGCTGACCGCGACTATCAGCTTGGCCAATATCCTGCGGACAGTGGGCCAGACCGAACGGGCTTTGGAGCTGGCGCAGGACATCGTCGAGCGCTACCCGGGCGTTCACGGTCGGCATCATCCATACAACTATGGCTGTATGGGGAACCTTTCGATACTCCGGCGGGTGGCTGGGGATGTGGGCGAAGCGCGCAGGCTGAATGAGGAAGCCCTGTCCGGCCTGGAGGCGAGACTCGGCCGCGATCATCATTTTTCGCTGACGGTAGCGACCAACCTGGCCAGCGATCTGGCTGCTCTCGGGGATACGGCCGGGGCGAGGGCTCTCGGCGAGGACACGCTCGCCCGACTGCGTGGTCTCCTGGGCCCAGACCACCCACTGACCTTGGGCTGCGCGGCCAACCTGGCTATCGATCTGCGGGCAGAAGGTGCTTCCGGGACCGCTGAGCAGCTGCTGGAAGACACCAGCACCAGATACGCAGCCACAATCGGCGCCGATCATCCCGATGCGCTGAATGCGGCGAATGGCCTGCGGATGGACTTCGACTTCGATCCGCCTGAGATCTGACTGGCTTGGACTCTTTTGTGACGAAGTCAGCGGGTCAGTGTCTCAGGACGGTGTGCGGCGGGCCCACTCCGCGTCGATGTCGGTCTGCATTGTGTCAATAATATGCTGAATGAGCCGGACGAGATCCGGGCAGTAGACCGACGGATTGTAGAATCCTGTGCCCGGGCGATAGCGATGGGTATACAGGCCACCGCCACAGATCTGCCGGAGGCTGCACGCCTGGCATTCGGCCGACAATGCGCGAACACCCAATTGACGGGCAACTACGCCAGGCAGCCGCAGGGCCGAGTCAAGCTCGTCATGTGCCACGTGCAGCCCGGTTTCGGGTGCCCCCGGATAAGCGGCCTTGAGTGTGTCAGCCTGCTCGATGGCGCCATCAGTCTCGATGACCAGCAGGGTGGATGGCGCGAGCCCCACCATCTCCGCAGACGATTGTCTGCGCAGGCTCAGATACATGATCTCCTCGAACAGCCGGATCGGGGTTCCAGCGGTCGGATACCAGTGATCGAATACTTCGATTAGCCAGTCCGCGTACGGCGTCTCGGCTGTCCCGGGGACCCGGCCTGGTGGGGGTGCTTCCCAGGTCCCGTGCGGTAGCAGGAAGTCAATCTTGGGTGGAGCGAAGTCGGTGAGCGCCTTGTACGTGGTAATCGGGTCATTACGCAGGTCGATGGTGCAGAGCAAGCCCCGGAACAGATGCCGGTAAGCCGGTTGGGTGAGTCGCCGGAGCCCGGCCGTCACCGCCGCGTGGCTACCCCGGCCGCTGGCAAAACGCCGGTGCCGGTCGTGATCCTCCGCCGCTCCATCCAGGCTGACTCCGACCTGGATGCCAAGCTCGCTGAACAGCCGCAGGTGGGCATCGTCCAGCCCGACCGCGTTCGTCTGAATGGTGACCTCGACGTTGACAGTTGAGCCGGCCGCGTCGCGGACCGCGGTAACGAGCTGCGAGATCAGCTCGCGGCCAGCCAAGAGTGGCTCGCCGCCGTGCAGGACTAGGCTGATCTTCTGGAGATTGTGTGCCGTGGCGTGTTCCCCGATGCGCGTCGCAGTCCACTCGGCGGTCTGGGCGGACATCCGGCGCGGCCGGTCTCGCCACGACTGGTCTGCCATCTCGTACATGTAGCAGTAGTCGCAGGCAAGATCACATCTGCTGTGGATCTTGACGATGAACTCGCCGAACGGGACAGGCACCCAACCCTCGGCCCGAAGCGCCCCGATATCGAGTGTCTCCGGCCACTCTAAACTGGTCTTGATTTCCATGACCGGTCCCCACCGCATTCGATGCTTCGTTCGAGATCACCCAACCACCTGCCGTTTGCTGCGGCAGTAGTTACTCGCATGGCCCTGCCACCCAGATCATCGCTGTGCCATGATTGAGCGTAGCCATGCAGCCCAGTCCGGCAATCGGGTTTCCGGATCCTCGCGACCCAGACCAGGGCAGGCTCTCGCGGCTGCTGCCCGTTCCGGGCCTGCCTGCCAGTGAAGTCAGCCGGTGCGAGTGATCTTTCGGGCTCGTTCCTCCAATCGCCCGGCCGCCGTGGGTTGCCCTAGGTCCCGCAGGATGAGGGCCAGATTGATCAGCCGTATCGCGACCGTGGGATGACGCGGCCCATAGGCGGCCTCATCAATAGCCAGGGCCCGTTCCTGCAACGGCCGGGCCGCCGCTGGCTCGTCCAGGTCCCGCAGGATTTGGGCCAGGTTATTCAGGGCGGTGGCGACGAGCGGATGATTGGGCCCGTAAATATCCTCGTCGATCACTAATGCGCGTTCTTGTAGCGGAAGCGCCGCCTCTAGCTCATCCAGGTCACGCAGAATTAGGGCCAGATTATTCAGCGCCCGGGCGATGTCAGGATGGCCAGAATCATAGGATTCTTCGTAGATGTCCATTGCCCGCTGCTGCAGGGGCCGGGCTTCTGCAGGACGTCCCAGAGTCCGCAATATCTGCGCAAGATTATCAAGCGCGGTGGCCACCAGCGTGTGGCGTGGGCCGAATTCCGTCTCCCAGATGGCCAGGGCTCGCCTCTGCAACGGCTCGGCTGCCGCGGACTGGTCCAGTGCGCGCAGGATCCAGGCGAGATTGTTCAGCGCGCGCGCGACATTGGGGTGGCTGGGTCCGTACGTCCGCTCCTCGATGGCCAGCGCTCGTTCCTGCAACGACCGGGCGTCTGCGGGCCGACCCAGATCGCGCAAGACGGCGGCCAGGTTGTTTTGGACGGCGGCAACCTCGGAATGGTCCGGCCCGTAGATGGCCTCATTGAGGGAAACGGCCCCTTCCAGGGCTTTCCTAGCATCGCCGAGTCGCGCGTGAACCTGCAAATAGATCCCGGCGCGATCCAGTAGCCACGAAGTCTTCGGCAGCAAATCTCGCTCCGGCATTCCCGTGGCTTCATTGACTCGCTCAGCCGCAGTTAGGACGTGCGGCAGCAATGCTGCCCATATGGGCCAGGCTGACGGGACGCTTATGATGTCTGCCGGGGCAGCCGCCTGGAGCAGGACGAGCGCTGTGAGCAATGGGCTGGTGGCCGGACCGGATTTCTGCTCAGATTCGTTATGTCGCGCCGGAGACGGACTCCCATGGTTGTGATGAGCGCGGATAGCGCCTTGCACGAGTCGGTGCACCAGCAGTCCAGCTGAGGACCGCTTGATCAGCGAATAATCGGCTAGAACGGCGATCGTGTCGGCGAAGCCTATTTCGTCGCCCGCGGCTGAAGATAGCGGTTCCGGCAATGAATCAGGGTGTGCGGTGAACAAGTCAAGAGGAATCGGCTCGGGAGCCAGATAGGCGCATACCTCCAGCAATTGCACGGCAGCTGGATTCTCATGACTAATGCGTTCGAGGCTGAGATCCCACAAGGTGGCAATCGTATCCTTGCGCGAGCTGACCTTGCCACGCCGATACAGGTCGATCGCACGTCCACGCAGCAGCGCGAGATACTCCGCCGGAGGCATGTCAGATCGGTCCAGGTAGGCGGCCGCCTGCTCTAGGGCAAGTGGCAGCCGTCCCAGCTCATTGGCGATCTGGCGCCCTTCCGCCCGGCTGAGCCGGGGCGCCCTGGATCGCAGCAGCCTTACGGCGTCGGACAGCCCGATCACGTCCAAATCCAGCACCGGGCCGAACACACTGAACCCGCTTCGCCTCGTGGTTACGATCACGTGACCGCGCGCACCGGCTGGCGCTGGGCCGTCTGGCAGCCAATGCTGAATGTCGGCTACCGCGTCGGCGTTGTCATAGATCAGGAGCCATCCCGCCGTCGCCCGCAGTCGCCCGTATACCTGAGCCTGGAGCGCTTCCGGATCATTGGCCGGCTCCAGGCCCAACTTCGTGGCCAGCGCGGTGAACTGATCTGGAATCGCGGCTGGTTCTTCGGCTGCTATCTGCCAGACCACTTCATACTCTCGGGCGTGGGCGTGCGCGTACTCGATAGCGAGCTGAGTCTTACCGACACCGCCCATGCCGTGGACCGCCTGAACGGTTACGGCGGTGTCAGTGGCCAGCGCCCGGGCTAGATAGTGCAGTTCCTGGCCACGGCCGATGAAGTTCGGATTGTGCGGTGCCACCTGCCATACCCTGGGCAGCCTGCCTGGGTACTCGGGCTCCTCGGGGACGGCCCGGGCCGACCCACCCGGGAAGGCGGGCGGCACGGCAGGCTTCCGTCGGCCTGACAGCGCCGCCATGACCATCTCGCGCAAGCTGGCCCGCGCCGCCGCCTCATCCAGTCCGAACAGGTCAAGGCTGGTTACTCCGGCCAGCAGCCCCGGTCGTGCACAGTCAGTCACCCGGACGGTCAGCAGTTTGCGGCCCGAGCCCTCCGGATCGGCAGCCCAGGCCGCCTGCCACTCGGCGCTACCGTAAACCGATTGTAAGTAGGCGTCGGAGAGGACAGCGATCGTCCTGGCCGCGTCAAGCGCGCCCGCCTGCATTCCCTGGATCCAGTTGGTCCCCGGCACGGAATCCCAAGCCTGGACCAGGACGCGGTGCTGGTCCTCCTCGAGCACCCAGGCGATCCACTCCGCCCATGCCCGGTCCAGCTGTGTGTAAGAGACGAAGAAATCCCACCCACCGGCCGGATCTGTGCCCATCGTCACCTGAGAGACGCTCCCCCTCTCTGGTCACATGTCTACCCGAACGCAGGAATTCTGCAACCGATCGGCCCAAGCTGCGACCGCAGTGGACGCAGGTCAGCGCGCGGCTGAGGCCAGGCGCGCCTGAACGGCGGCAGGCCTTGACTTTGCCGTGCAAAGTAGATTAGCTTTGCGGTACAAAGTAAAGGAGGTGCCCGAGATGAACGAGGAATCCGGCACCAAGGGCGGCACGAACATGGGCGAGGCAGTGGTCATGGACGCGCAGGGCGCCGCGGCCGTCTTGCAGCAGGCCCGCGACCGGGCCCGCCGTGAGCTGGCGGTGCGCCGCCCCGTGCTGTTCCTGATCTGGGGGGTGGTCGTCTTCGTCGGCTACGGCGCCATGTGGCTGTCGGTCCGCGGCCAGCATCCCTATCACGGGCCGGCCTGGCAGGCCTTGCTGCTGGCGTTCCTGCTGTTCCTCGCGGCCGCGGGCGCGTCGGCGAACGTGCTGGACCAGGCGTCCAGCGGCGTCGGCGGCCGGTCCGAGCTGCAGCGGGGCATCTTCGCCGTGGCCCTGCTGGCCGGGTTCGCCGCGCTGGAGCTCGAGAAGCAGGCGCTGGTTCAGGCCGGCGCCAGCCGGCCGCTGGCCGCCCTGTTCGGTGAGGCCATCCCGCTGCTGACGGCCGGCCTGGTCCTGGTGGCCAGCTGCGCCGTCACCGGCAGGCTGGACCGGCCCCGGCTGATCATCGGCGGCTGGCTGCTGGCCGTGGCGGTCGGCGGCGCCTGGGCCGGCGTCGTGACAAACCTGGCCGTCTGCGCGCTGGCCGGCGGCGCCGGGATCGTGCTGATGGCGGTCATCGAGCCCCGGCTGCGCCGGTCATGAGTGACGAAGAACTGGACCCGGTCATCCACGTGCCCGCGCGGCTGCGCATCGTGGTGACCCTGGCCGCCCTGCCGCCTGGTGACGATCTCTCGTTCACCAGGCTGCAGGACGTGATCGGGCTGACCCCGGGCAACTTGATCACCCACCTGCGCAAGCTTGAGGACGTCGGCTACCTGACCACGAATAAGAACGGCAGCGGCGGCGCGGCGCGCACCGCGGTCGCGCTGACCAACACCGGCCGGGCCGCGCTGGACCACTACACCAGCGTGCTCCGGCAGCTGCTCGACTCCGCCGGCCCCAGCTGATCCAGGGCAGCCCGGCATGTCACCACGTCTGCTCGCCCGCCCGGACCAGGATCTCGTTGACCGCCACCCGGCGGTCCCGGGTCACGATGTAGGCCACCGCGTCGGCGATGTCGTCCGGCCGCAGCGTCTCGATCGACGCGGTCTGCTGCTGCGCGGCCTGCCGGATGCCGTCCCGTAGGTGGCTGGCCAGCTCGGTGTCCACCGTGCCGGGCTCGACCACGCTGACCCGGACCCGGTGCCCGAGCAGCTCCTGGCGGAGCGCTTCCGCGAACGCGATCATGCCGGTCTTGGTCAGGCTGTACACGCTGCTGCCGCGTCTGGCTGGCGGGTCACGTCGGCTTCCAGCACCAGCGCGGTCCCGCCCTCGCGGCTGATCGTCTGGCTCAGCTCCTCCAGCCGGCCCCGGCGCCGCGCCACCAGCGACACCGCCGCCCCCTCGGCGGCCAGCCTGCGCGCGGTGGCGGCGCCGATCCCGCTGCTCGACCCGGTGATCAGGGCAACCGTGCCGGCCAGCGGTGCTGCCGTGTCCACGATGTCATCCCTCCCGGTCCGCCGGTAGCTCACCAGACTAGGGCCGGATCACGGGCGGCTGACCCCGGGGTCGCTGGGGTGCCTGCTGAGCGGCGTGGTGACCGTGCTCAGCCAGCGGTTCTCCGGCAGCGAGAGCAGGATCGCCCGCATCTCCGCTTCGTCGGTGGCGCGCCACAGGCCGAGGACCCGCGAGTCGGGTAGCTGCCACAGCCGCACCAGGTGTCCCTGCCCCGCCAGCTCCCGGGTCCGCCGGGCTTCCGCCGCGACGGCCTCGTTGACCTCCTCATCCGGGGCATCGTCCGGGAACTGCGGGGTGAACCAGGTGAAGAACTCCGGCCCGCCCGTGCTGGCCTGGCCCGCGCTGGCCTGGACCTCGGCGGGCGGGTCGTTCGGGTGCGGCCTGAGCGGCGTGACCTCGTCGGTGCGCCATACCCGCAACGGCATCGAGGCCAGCACTGTCTCCAGCTGGTCGGCGTCGTCGGCCGCGAACAGCCCGAACGTCCGCCACTCGCCCGGCGCGAGCGGCGGGCGCCACAGCCGGAGCAGATGCCGCTGCGCCGCCAGCTCGGCCGAGTGGGCCGCCTCGCGGGCGCGCACCTCGTCCACCGCCTGCGGCGCCGTTCCGTCCGGCACGTGAGTGGTCATCGTGACGAGATACTCCATCCCCAAATCCTATTAACAGGGCCGGCCGCTGACCGGCCCTCACCGCGCCCGGACGCTGACCAGGGTCCGGCCCGCCGCCACCACGATGAAGTGCCGCACGCCAGCCTCGGCGAACGGCGCCGACGCCGGGTACCACGCCCCGTTGCGGTAGGCGGCCACGGTCCAGCTGGCCGCCGTGGCCTGCTGCCCGGCCGAGGTCACCACCCGCAGCTCACAACGCGTGCCGGCGGGGATCCGGGTGACCTGCACCACGATCTCCACACCCCACGGCCGGGCCCGGTACCGGACGACGGCCCCGGCCCCGGAAACCGGGTTGCTGCCGCGCACGGTCTCCGGCCAGGACGCCGCTACCGGCCGCGGCGCCGGCGGGTGCAGCGCGCGGAGGCCGGCCACCAGCGCGCCCGCGGCGAGCAGCATGACGGCCGCGGCCACCGCTACCCGGCGCCACATCCGCTGCCGGCGCAGCCGGGCGGCCCGGCGGAGCAGCGTGCGCGTGCCAGCGTCGGCCGGCCCGGCCCGGCCCGGGACATCAGCCAGGCTCCCGGCCAGCCGGACAGCGTCGGCGGCGGACACCGAGCCGAGCCGGCCGGGCAGTCCAGCCAGCCCGGCCAGCTCCTCCCGGCAGTCGGCACACCCAGCCAGGTGCTGCTCCAGCACGGCACGATCGGCTGGCCCGATCGCGCCCAGCAGGTACACCCCAAGCGCGGGGCGGACCTGGCGGCACACACCAGGGTCAGTCATGGCGGCCACTGACCGCCGAACCGCTCCTGACCGCCCAACCCCTCCGCATACCAGCAAGAACGTGCTGAACAGGCCAGATCGTTCACGCCACGCCCGATGCGTTGGCCGCAGCGGCGTTCGGCCAGGCACTGGCGTTCTCTATCAGGATCCTCGGCTCTTACAGCGTCCAGAGCGCCTCGGTAGGGGACAGCCGGGCCGCCTTGAGCGCGGGCAGCAGCCCGGCCAGCGCGCCGATGAGCAGCGCCGCGGCCAGCCCGCCCGCCCAGGCCTGGGCCGGGATGACCACCGCCCAGCCCTTGGCGTGCGCGTAGATCGCGGTGGCCGCCGCGCCGGCCACCACCCCGGCGGCCCCGCCGACCAGCGCCAGCGTGACCGCTTCGGCCAGGAACTGGATCCGGATGTGCCCACGGGTCGCGCCGAGCGCGCGGCGCAGCCCGATCTCGCTGCGCCGTTCCAGCACCGCGATGACCATGATGTTGGCCACCCCGATCGCCCCGACCAGCAGCGCGACCGCGCCAAGCCCGAGGAACAAGGTGCTGAACGCCCCCTTGGCATCGGCTTGAGCGACCAGCGCGGCCGATGGGACCGACACGTCCGGGCTGCTCGGGTCCTCCGGGTCGGCCTGCGCGCCGAGCAGGTTGTCCACCGCGGTCACCCGGGAGTCGGTCGCCTTGACGTAGATGGTGGTGGGGTGCCCGTCGAAGCCGTAATTCTGCTCGGCGAACGGGTAGCCGACCAGCACGCTGGAGTCCACGTCGGGGGACAGCACGTCCGGTTTGAGGATCCCGGCCACGTATAGCCACATGTCCCCAGCCCAGACCCGCTCGCCCGGGAAGACATGATCGATGCCGAGTAGTTGCGCGGCGGCCGCGCCGAGCACGCACACCGGCTCGCGCGCGGTAGCGGCGTTGAGGAACTTCCCCTGGGCCAGCGATGTCCCGGCGGTGCCGGGCAGGCCAAGGCTGGTGGCCGCCACGGAGAGCGCGTTGGTGTTGACCGCCGGGATCAGCGGGCTGCGGTACACGCTGACGCCATCGATGGTCCCGGTGGTCTGCACCGCGTACACCCCGGGCAGCCGGCTGATCATCCCCGGGGCGCGCAGCGACAGCTCCTCCGGGTTACCGGAGAAGCTGTTCCCGGGCTGCACGGTGAGCAGGTTGGTGCCGAGCGCGGCGATCTCGGCGTTCAGCCCGGCCGCCGAGGAGGACGACAGGCCGAGGACCGCGACGATCGCGGCCACCCCGATCGCGATGCCCAGCGCGGACAGCGCGGCGCGCAGTTTGCGGGTGCGCAGGCCGACCGCGGCCAGCCGGGCCAGGTCGGCGGGCCGCAGCCGGGCCGCCGCCGGGGCGCGGGTGGTGGCGATCATCGGGCCGCTCCCGCCGTGTCGGAGACGATCCGCCCGTCCAGCATCCGCACCTGCCGGTGCATCCGGGCCGCGACCGCCTCGTCGTGGGTGACCACGATGATCGTGGTTCCAGCCATGTGCAGCTCGGCCAGCAGATCCAGGATGGCCGCGCCGGTGGCCTGGTCGAGGTTGCCGGTCGGCTCGTCGGCCAGCACGATCGCGGGCGACCCGGCCAGCGCCCGGGCGATCGCCACCCGCTGCCGTTCCCCACCGGACAGCTGCGTCGGCCGGGCGCGCAGCTTGTGGCCCAGCCCGACCCGGTTCAGCGCCACCGCGGCCGCCTCCCGCCGGGCGGCTAGGCCGACCCCCGCGTACAGCAGCCCGTCCGCCACGTTGTCCAGCACGCTGGCGTGTTCGGCCAGGAAGAACTGCTGGAATACGAAGCCGATCTCGGACGCCCGCAGCCCGGCCAGCGCCCGGTCGCTGAGGGTGGCCACGTCCAGGCCGGTGATCCGCACCGTGCCGCTGGTCGGCCGGTCCAGCGTGCCGGCCAGGTGCAGCAGGGTGCTTTTCCCGGACCCGGACGGGCCGAGCACGGCGACCAGTTCGCCGGCCGCGATGGCCAGGTCCACCCCGCGCAGCGCGTGTACCGGCGGGGCGCCGGGATAGACCTTGGTCACCCCGGCCAGTTCGAGGACCAGGCCGTCTCCCGGCGCCCCGCCGGGCTGGGCCGTGGCGGCGGCCCGCACTGGGGTGCTCATATCCCCGGCACCACGACGTGCTGGCCGGGGGTCAGGTTCCCGCTGACCTGCACCTGGCCGGCCGCGTCGTCGAACATGCCGGGAGTCACCCTGACCAGGTGGTGCCCACCCGGCCCGGTCACCTCCACCGCGTAGCTCCCACCCGGCTGGGCCAGCAGCGCGTCCACCGGCACGGTCAGCGCGCTGGACACGCTGCCGGTGGTGATGGTCACCGTCACCGGGGCCTGGTTCAGCTTGCCGGCCGCCTTCGGGTGGGTCAGCGAGACCAGCACGGTGATGGTGGCCCCCGAGCCGCTGGCCGAACTGTTCGAGGAGTTGCTGGACTGGCTCGCGGAGTTACCGGAGCCGCTGGACGACGAGTTCGGGGTGGTGGCGACCCGGCCCACCTGGGTGACCACCCCGGCGGTGATGCTGCCGTCCGGCAGCGTGACGGCGACCTGGTCGCCGTCCTTCACCTCCGATTGCAGCGACGGGTCCAGCTCGATGGTGACCACGGGGGTGACCGAGGTCGCGGTCAGCACCACGGTCCCGGAGGTGGCCGGGCCGCCCAGCGAGGTGCTGGTGCCGAGCCCGGTGACCAGCACCGGGCCGGGCAGGAAGGCCGCCTGGCCCAGCGGCAGGGTGCCGGTCACGGTCAGGCCGAGCTTGGTTTGCAGCCGTTCGACCGCGTAGGCGGTCTCCGAGCTGTAGTAGTCCCAGCCCGACCGCGGGCCCAGCGCGGCCCTGGTCGCATAACCCAGCTTGACCAGGTCACGGTTCAGCTCGGTGACATCCGCCCCGGTCATCCCCTCGGACAAGTCCCGGTAGGCCGGCACCGGTCCGTACAGCAGCACCACCGGGCTGCCGGACACGCCGTAGATCTGCTGGCCCTGCCGGATTACCTGCCCGATCTGCGGCAGCCAGGTAAGCGTCCCCGACCCGGCGGCCGACGACGAGGACGCGGCCGACGACGCTGCGGACGAGGACGACGAGCTGGACGGCACCGCCACCGACCAGGTACCCGCGTCACCCAGCGTGGCGTTCTCCTGGGTCTGGCTGGTCAGCGACTGGCGGGTCACGGTGGCCGTCCCGGTCTTGTATCCGCTGCTGGCACTGGCCGCGGCGGTGCCGGAGCCGCGGAACGCCCCGGTGGCCAGGGCGGCCCCGGCCGCGGCCGCCGCGACCACGATCACCACCCCGGCCACCACCCAGCCCCGCCGGCCGCGCCGGTCCCGCTCGGTCGGCGGGTCCGCGGCCGGGGCGGGCGCGGCCGGGCCGCCGTCGTGCCGGGCCGGCCCGCCGCCGGCCTTCGCCTGATCCCCAGCCGGCTGGGATGGCTCGGTCGCTGCGCCCGGCCCGGCTTCCGCCTGCTCGTGGGCATCGGCGTTCTGGTTCATTTGCTCGTCCTTGTGCTGCATGTCTTTTGCGCCGCCTGGAACTGCGCCGAGTTGGTGTCGATGTTGGCCGGCAGCGGCTGCTCTTCGACGCCGCCGCTGCGCACAACGGGGTCCGGGTAGTCCGGGTAGCCGTGCGACCGCATGCAGGCGGCGAACTTCACCATGTTGTTGATCTGCTGCCGAGTCGGCTGATGCGGGCCGCCGCCCGGGAGCAGGTGCTTGCAAGCGTCCATGGCCGCGCCGAACTGGGATGTCTGCGGATTCACGCCGGTTACGTAGTGCCCCATGATGCTCAGCACCGTGCTCGAATTCGATGTGCCCGGCGAACTAGAGAAATAGAAGTTCAGCACCCCGTGGCCGCGCATGCACGCGGCGAAGACGTCTAGTTGCTGCACGTTGCCCGGGGCCGGGCTCGGTGCGGCCGACGGCGAGCCGCCGCACGCTGCGGCCAGCGGCGCGGTCAGGGCCAGCGCGGCCAGGCCGGCCGCTCGGCGCAGTCTCATCTGGTCAGCCTCCGTTGCAGGTCTTCAGCGCGGCCAGGAACTGCGGTGAGCTGGTGTCGATGTCGGTGGGCAGTTGCGGCCGGACCATGTGCCCGTCCTGCGCGCTGGGGTCTGGGTAGTCCGGGTAGCCGTGCGCCCGCATGCAGGCGGCCGCCTGGACCTCACGGCGCAACTGCTGCTGGAGCTGGGCCGCGGTTGGCGGGCGCATCGGCAGCAGGTGCTGGCACGCCGTCATCGCCGACTGGAACTGCGGCGAGCTGGGGTTAGCCGGGGCAACCCACTGCCCGAGCTGGATCACGCTGGTAAGTCCGGCGGCGGCCGTGCTGCCGGTGCGGGAGAAGTAGAAGTCCGGCACGCCGTGGCCTCGCATGCACTGCGCGAAGACATTCATCGTCTGGGCGGTGAGCTGCCCGGGGTGCGCGCTCGGCGCGGCCGCGGGCGAACCGCCGCCGCAGGCCGACACCAGCAGCATGGTTCCGGCCAGCACCGCCGGGACCAGCGCGGCCCGGACCAGCGCGGCCGGGACCAGCGCGGCGGCCCGCCGGCCAGGCCGTGGCCGTCCACCTGGCCGCCGCCATCCACCTGGCTGCTGCTCGCCGCCGGTGTCCTCGTTCATCAGGGAATCCGCCCTTACTGTGGCGTGAACGATCCTTCCGGGAGACCAGCCTGGTGGGCGGGGATGCGACTACTACACGGATGGTGTGTGAGTTCCGTGTGAGTCACCGCTGCCACCGGCCTCACATGAAACTCGCATGCAGGTCACAGCCGGGCTTAGCGTTTCTGTGATCTCCTGACGAGGGCAAGGAGGCGTTCATGGCTGAACCGGCAGCGGCACCGGCCGCCGATCACGGCCGGCTGCTGGTCGTTGACGACGAGCCGTTCCTGCGTGATGCGGTGGCCGCGTCGCTGACCTTCCTGGGCTTCCAGGTCACCTCCGCGGACACCGGCACCGAGGCGCTCCGGCTGGCCCGGGAGCGGCCGTTCGACCTGGTCGTGCTCGACGTGATGCTGCCGGACACCGACGGCTTCGAGGTGGTCCGGCGGCTGCGCCGGGACGGCAGCCGGCTGCCCGTCATCTTCCTGACCGCCAAGGACACCCAGGACGACAAGGTGACCGGGCTCACCCTGGGCGGCGACGACTACATGACCAAGCCGTTCGGCCTGGAGGAACTGGCCGCCCGGATCCGCACCGTATTGCGCCGCACCCGCCGCGACGAGGCCGGCGGCCCGGTGCTGACGTTCGGCGACATCGAGCTGGACCAGGACTCCTACGAGGTCCGCCGGGCCGGCCAGCCGATCGAGCTGTCGCCGACCGAGTTCCGGCTGCTCCGCTACCTGCTGCTCAACCCGGGCCGGGTACTGACCCGGGCCCAGTTGCTCGACCACGTGTGGGACTACGACTTCGCCGGGTCCAGCACGGTGGTCGCCACCTACATCGCCTACCTGCGCCGCAAGCTGGCCGCCTGCGGGCCGGATGTGATCCACACCCAGCGCGGTGTCGGCTACTGCCTCCGGCTGCCCCGCGGCCAGCGATGAGACTGCGCCGGCCCCGGCGGGCCAAGCTGCGCACCCGGGTGCTGCTCGGGGTGCTGGCCGTCACCCTGGTCGCCCTGGTCGCGTTCGACGTCGCCGCGGTCACCGCGCTGCGCGGCTACCTGATCAGCCAGACCGATCAGCAGCTCAGGGAAGTGCTGAGCCTGTACCGGGTCCTGCCGGCCAACGGGTCGGTCACGCCGGGGCTACATCCCCGCCAGTTCGTGCCGCCCCGGGAAGTCAGGGGCAAGCCCAGGAAGGAGATCACCGGGCCGCGGGCCATCCTGCCGGGCGCGCTTGGGCAGTTCGAGGTGGTGACCGTGAACCACAGCAGGCCGGTGCTCTCGATCATGGGCGGTGACCAGCTGCTGCCCCGGGTTTCCGTCCCGTATCTTCAGTCGCTGGCCAGGAGCCATACCGCGGTGACCCTGACCGGGCGGGACGGGACCACCCAGGTCCGGCTGCTGGCGCTGTCCTTTCCCGGGTACGGGCTGGTGTACGCCACCACCAGCCTGTCCGGCATGCAGCGGACCATCGGCCAGCTCGAGCTGATCTTGATCATCGGGTCGGCGGCGGCTGGGGCGATCGCGGCCGGCGGTGTCGCCTGGGTGATGCGCCGTGGCTTGCGGCCGGTCGAGGTGATGGCGGGCCAGGCCGACAAGATCAACGCAGGCGACCTGACCGACCGGGTCAGCCCGCACGATCCGCGAACCGAGATGGGCCGTCTCGGCGCCGCGCTGAACGGGATGCTAGCCCGGATCGAGGACTTCGTGGCCGAACGGAACGCCAGCCAGGAGGCGACCCGCCGGTTCTTCGCCGACGCTAGCCACGAGCTGCGTACCCCGCTGGCCTCGCTGCGCGCCAACGCCGAGCTGTACCAGCAGGGCGCGCTGCCGCGCCGGGACCAGGTCGATGAGGCGATGCGCCGGATCACCCTGGAAGCCCAGCGGATGGGCGGGCTGGTGGACGACATGCTCCGGCTGGCCCGGCTCGATCAGCGGCCCGGTCAGCAGTGTGAGCCGGTCGCGCTCAGCGCGCTGGCCACCGAGTGCGTGCAGCGCGCCCGCATCGCCGGCCCGGACCGGACCTGGCGGTGCGAGATCACCGGTGACCTGGAGGTCACCGGGGACGAGGAACTGCTCCGCCGGGCCATCGACAACATCCTCGGCAACGTGGCCGCGCACACCCCCGCGGGCAGCACCGCCACGCTCACCGCCGCCGGGCGCGACGGCCGGGTGATCCTGGCGGTCAGCGACGACGGCCCCGGCGTCCCGCCGGAGCAGCTGCCGCGCATCTTCGACCGGTTCTACCGGGCCGGGGTACCGTCCCGGCGCCCCGGCTCCGGCCTGGGCCTGGCCATCGTGGCCGCGGTCGCCGCCGCGCACGACGGCCAGGTGACCGCCGCCGCCAACCCGCCGCACGGCCTGAGCATCACCCTCACCCTCCCCGCCGCCCCCACCCCGCCCCCGGTTCACTCGAGCCCAGCCCAGCACCAAACCCCGGTCGCGCCTTAGCTCGTGATTATGACCGTAGGTCCAGGCCCACCTCGGTTGCGGGGGCCAGCCCCCTGGCCCCACCCGCGCGGTCCAGGCCAGGATGATGTACCAATGGATGCCCTGGCCGAGCGCAGCCGGATGCAACCGCGGGCGGCCTGGGCCGGCTGGGGCCGGACCGAGATCATCCTGGCCGCCGCGGCGTTCGCCGCCCTGTGCCTCGCTGTGCTGACCGTCACGCCCCAGCTCATCGAGCCGGATGACTTCGCGTACCAGGCCTCGATCGTCGCGATGACAGAAGGGCACTGGCTGACCCTGTCCACCGCCCAGGCGCACGCGCTCAGTGCGCACCTGCTCAGCACGACCGGCCCCGGGGCGTCGGGCCGGCTGACCCAGCGGATCGCGCCGCCCACCCCGATCCAGTGGGTGCAGCTGGCCAGCCACCGGTGGATCAGTGAGAAGGACCCCGGGTATCCGTTCCTGGCCGCGCCGTTCCAGGCGCTGGGCCTCATCCGGCTGGCGCCGCTGTTTTACGCCGCGCTGGCCTGCCTGGGCCTGTTCACCGGTGCCCGGCGCTGGCTGGGCCGGTACGGCGGCACCGCCGCGGTGGCCCTGTTCTGCTCCTCCGGCGCCGCGCTGCTGTTCGCCTGGCGCGACTACATGCCCACGTTCACCGAGGCGTCGCTGATCGCGGCGGGCACCGGCGCGCTGCTCTGGGCGGTGCTGGCCGCCGAAGCCAGCGCGCAACGGCGCACCTGGACCGGTCTGCTCGGCTTCCTGGCCATCGAGGTGGCCGTGTTCGTCCGGTACACCAACCTCGTCGTGCTGGGCTGCGCGGTGCTGGCGGTGCTGGTGGCCTGGCGGCTGCGCCGGGTACCCACCGCGGCGCTGGCCTGGTGGCTGGGCTCGGCCGCGGCCAGCGTGGCGGGCATCGCGCTGTTCAACGACCTGGTCTACGGCGGCCCGCTGACATCCGGCTACCGGCCCGGTGAGATCACCTTCAGTCTGAGCGCCATCGGGCCCAACCTCCGGTACATGCCCGCGCACCTACTAGCGGCCATCCCGATGCTGCTGCTCGGCCTGGCCGCGCTGGCCTGGATCATCGTCCGATGGCTCCGGCTGCGCCACGCCCCCGCCGGCGAGGAGGCCCGCCGCGATCTGGCCGCGGCCATCCCGCTGGCCGCATCGTGGGTCGGCCTGTGGGGGCTGTACGCCGCCTACACCTGGACCGCCGCCCCGGGCCTGTCCACGCTCCAGTCCGTCCGCTTCTACGTCGACGCCACCGGCGCCATCGCGCTGCTCGGCGCCTGGCTGCTGATCCACGTTGCCCGCCGGGCCACCCCGGCCGCCGCCACTTCGGTCGTCCTGGTGGTGGCACTATTCGGCCTAGGCTTCTGGTCGTTCACCGTCATGCGGACCCACCCATTCACCAACCTGGGCCAGGTGCCCAGCGGCCGCGTCTGCCACGGCCACTGCCAAGGCCCCACGCTCGCCCCGAAAACCCGGTGACCTCTAGCCTGGCGGGGTGAGGCAAGCCACCACGGCGGATCTGGAGCCGATTCATGCGATCATTCAGGCCGCTTACGCGAAGTACCTGAGCCGGATGCCGAAGCCGCCGGTGCCGGTGCTGCGCGACTACCGCGGCCCCGTCGAGGCGGGTTCGGTCTGGGTGACCGGCGCTCCCATCACCGGCCTGATCTCGCTCACCCCCACCGGGGACAGCCTGCTCATCGAGAACATCGCGGTGCATCCGGCCGCTCAGGGCACCGGCCTCGGCCGCCGCCTCATGCAGTTCGCCGAGCAGGTGGCCGAGCAGCAGCGGCTGCGCCGGCTGACCCTGTACACCCACGAGGTGATGACCGAGAACCAGGCCATCTACGCCCATCTCGGCTACCGCGAGGTGGACCGGCGCACCGAGGACGGCTACCGGCGCATCTACATGCAGAAGATCCTCCGGCGTCAGGACAGATCGGCCGGCGGCTCCACGTCCTCGTAGGCCCGCGCCGCGGCCAGCAGCCCATCCGGGCTGCGCTCGTAGACGCTGATCCCGGCCTGCGGCGGCAGGTCGTGGCGGCCCCACCGGACCCAGTTGGACTCCACGGCGCAGCGCACCCCGTCGTCGGTCACGCGGCACGGCTGCACATCGAGACCGCCGCCCGCGCTGAACATCCTGGCGAAGAACGACCGCAGTTCAGCCGGGCCGCGATGGGTCTGGTGGAACCCGATGGGCTCGCGGAAATACCCGTCCGGCGTGAACATGCGCACGATCGCGTCGGTGTCCCCGGCCGCCAGCGCGGCCCGGTAGCGGCCGACCACGTCGTTGATGTGCAGCGGCGCAGGCTCGAGGATGGGCGGCCGGAATTCGCGGCGCCCTGCCACGGGCCACTGGCTGCAGTAGGTACGGAACACCACCGACCGGTCGTCCGGGGATTCCGCCACCACCGCCACCGGCCACGCCACCTCCTGCCCGTCCTGGATCAGATAGGCCAGCACTTCCACCACGGCCCGCGCACCCACCACGGTCAACGCCACGGTCTCGGTCCGGGCGTGCAGCCCGGCCAGCCAGGAGACGTTCCGGCTGATGAACTTGTGCAGCTGCCGGTGGCCCCGCACCTCACCCGCGCGCGGGTCATAGACCACCACCTGGCCCGGCCACACATCCTCCAGGTCGTGCGGGTCACCGTGGGTCAGCGCGGCGAAGTACTGGCCGACCGGGTCAGCGTGGCCCGCCTGGCGTCTCTCCCGCCGGGCGAGTTCTGCGGCGCCGACGAAGTCAGGAAACCACGGCATCTCAGCTCCATCAGGTCCAGGTCAGCGGCCCGGCAGCCGGGTGGTGATCTCCTGGATCAGCCAGCCGTTGCCGTCCGGGTCGCTGAACGAAGCGAACGAACCGTAGCTGGCGTGCTCCGGGGCCGGGCCCGGCACCCGCCGCGCGGTCAAGGCGTGGTGGAACACCCCGTCGGCGTCGTGGAACACCTCGCTTACCTCAGCCCCCCGCTCCGTCAACTCGGCCCGCGCCTGGTCGATGTCGTTCACCGTCAGCTGCAGGCCTTCGGCTGAGCCGGGCTCGGCCGAACTGACCCCGGTGCCGAAGATGATCGAGCAGGCCGACTCGGGCGGGGTCAGCTGCACCACCCGGAAGTCCGCGCTCGAGGCGAAGTCCGCGTCTTCCCGCCAGCCCAGCGCCTTGTAGAACTCCTTGGACCGGTCCACGTCGGAGACTGGCACCACGACGACCTCGAGCTTCATGTCCACGACGCGGCTCCTCTCCCGGCCTGCCCGGCCCTCTGTCACATTCCCGGCTTTCCGGGAGTCATATCACTGATCCCGGAAGGAGTCCGGAAGGAGTAGTGAGCAACGATGACTCGTACGGTAAGCCTGATCCTGCGCAATCTCATGTTCACCGTGGTAGTGCCGGGGCTGGGCGGTGGCTGGCTGCCCTGGGCCATCATGACCCGGGGCGGGCACCCGGTCACGCCCACCACGTGGCCGGCCGTTCCGGTCATCGCGGCCGGGATGGCGCTCTACGCGTGGTGTGTGTGGAACTTCGCCGCCGTCGGCGGCGGCACCCCCGGACCGTGGGACGCCCCCTCGCGGGTGGTCGCGGCCGGTCCCTACCGCTGGGTGCGCAACCCGATCTACCTGGCCGCGCTGCTCATCGTGCTGGGCGAGGCGTGGCTGTTCCTGTCCCCGGTGCTGGTCGCCTACGTGGCGGTGATGGCGGTGTTCTTCCACCTGTTCATCACCGGCTACGAGGAACGCACCCTGGACCAGCGCTTCGGCCGCGCCTACCAGGACTACCGGGCCACCGTCCCGCGCTGGGTCCCGCGTCACCCCAGCTGACCGTCCCCGCCTGAGACGGGACGGCCGGCTGGGTGTCGGGAAGTGTCGGAACCGGGCGGGACGATGGGACCCGATCGCGCTTTAGGATCCCTGGCCAGGACAGGCTGTCGTCAGGGCGTGTCGCAGCGTCACCTCGGCGTGGCGGTACCGTCCGGAAAGCGGGGCTGTGATGCCACCGACCCGTGAACTGCACCCCACGGCCGGGCCGTTAGATTTCTTCGGCGCCGAGGTCCGCCGCTGGCGGAACGCGGCCGGCCTGAGTCAGGAACAGCTCGGCCAGCGGATCGGCTACTCGGCCGCCCTGGTCGGCCGGGTGGAGTTGGGTGAGCGCGCGCCATCGCTGGACTTCGCCGCGGGCTGCGACCGGACCATGCCCACGGCGGATGGCCTGTTCGGGCGGCTGTTCCTGGCCTGGCACGGCACGGAGAGCGACGACCAGGTCGATCAGCTGGTGAGCGCCCGCATAGAGCGGCAGGCGATCTTCCAGCGCGACGACCCGCCAGCGCTGTGGGCGGTCCTCGATGAGGGCGTGCTGCGCCGCCGGATCGGCAGCGCCCCGACCATGCGTGACCAGTTGCTGCGCCTGCTGGAGGTGTCCGAGCGGTCCACGATCACGGTGCAGGTAGTATCGGCCGATGCCGGTGCGCACGTCGGCTTATTGGGTGCCTTTTCCATCGCGACCTTTGCGAACAAGCCCGGTATCGTCTATCTGGAGTCACCCGATCAGGGTCAGATAATGGAGCGACCGTCCGTGGTCGCGAAGATCAGTGAGATCTTCGACCGAGTGCGGGCCGAGGCGCTCCCCCGGGGAGTCTCCCGGGACTTGATCCGGAAAGTGGCAGAGGAACAATGGACGACCTGAGCAACGCCACCTGGCGCAAGAGCAGTTACAGCGGGGGTAACGGCGGCAACTGTGTCGAGGTCGCCGTACTGCCCGACGCACGTCGCGCGGTGCGCGACTCCAAGGACCCGGACGGCCGGGTGCTGGTGTTCGACACCGGCGACTGGCTGGCGTTCATCAGGAAGATTCGAGGGTGAGGTCGCCGGGGCGCCAGGTGCCGTCGAACGCGGCCTGACCCGGACCGTAGCTGCGGAAGTAACAGAACCAGCCGCGGCCGGGTACGGTCTGGATCCAGCGGCCCGCCGCCCCGGGCGGCTGCCCGGCCCGAAGTGCAGGCCGACCTGGTTTGCGCCGTCCGCGGCCACGGTGAGCGGGCTTACTAGCAGACCTGACGGAGTGTTTCCCCGGGGAGTATGCCGCCGCCGATCGGGGGTAGGCAGCCGGTGCGGAGAGGAGACGACATGGCTACCGAACGGCAGAAAGAAGCGGCCCGGCGCAACATCGAAAAGGCCCGGGAAGTCCAGTCCGAGCGGGCGCACGGCGAGGACATCCCGCGCGAGACCGAGGGCCTCAGCACGGCTGAACAGGACCGGCTGGATGACTCGGAGTTCGCCTTCCCCAAGGAGCGCAAGGAACCGCTCACCGACGCCCGGCACGTGCGCAACGCGGTCGCCCGGTTCGACCAGGTCGAAGGGGTCAGCGACGCAGAACGCGACCAGGCCTGGCAGCGCATCCTGGCCGCCGCGAAACGCTACGACGTGGACGTTTCCGAGTCGAGCTGGCGCGACCTGGCCCACGGCGGCAACGACAGCTCGAGCTAGCCAGCTAGACGTGGCTGGCGGCTGACTCGCCGAGCCGGTCGGCGACGCTCAGGCCCAGCTCGGCCCGGCGCCGGGTGGCGTGCCGCGGGCGGTTGGTGATGAGTACGTCGATCCGCTGGTCCAGCAGGAAGTGGTCGATCAGCGGATCGGCATCGACCGTCCAGACCATGATGCCGACACCCTGCTGGTGGCAGGCCCGGGCCACGCCCAGCCGGGCCAGCCGGTAGTTGGCCGCCACCCAGTCTGCGCCGCAGGCCCGGATCCGGCGCATCGGGTACAGCTCGCTGTGCCGGATGGCCGCCCACCGGCGCCGCGGCACGTCGCCCAGGCTGCGCCCCAGCGACAGCGCGGTCCGCACCTCCGGGAAGCCGCGCTTGATCGTGGCCACCGAGACGTCTTCCAGGGTGGTCACGACGTAGTTCCCCGGACCCAGGATCGAGTCGGCCAGCCCGACCACTTCCGCCTCGTAGCCGGTCTCTTTGAGGTCGAGATGCCCGAGCAGCCGGCCCGCGATGAGCGCCATGACCTCGTCCACCCGGGGCACCAGGTAGCCCAGCCGGTCGCACAGCTCGCGGTAGCCGAGCTGCCCGACCAGCGGCCCGCCGCGCCCCGCGCGGGCGTCGTGATAGACCACGAGCACATTGTCGGCGGTCCTGCGGATATCGAACTCCGCGTACTCCGCACCGCTGGTCAGTGCGGCCGTGTAGGAATCGTAGGTGATCGGCTTCGCGTCGTCTGAGTGGTCACAATGGGCGGAGATCTGTACCACTGTCGCTGCGTTCTCCCAGTTGACGGCGAAAAAAGTTGGCCGTGCCGGACTCAATGGCATGTCCATCTTTGGCCGCGCAGGCAGCCCCAAGGTGAACCCCGCGCCTCCACCGGGCGGCGTGCGCGGGAAACCTCCGGTGCGTTCCCGACCGGGGAGCATGTCACATCCGCCGGACGCCAGGGGTCAGTTTGGTGACACCTTGGCAGCGAGGGAACAGGCAGATGAGCGACACTGATTGGCTGGCAGCGGCGTTCGAGCAGCACCGCGATCACCTGCGCGGGGTCGCGTACCGGATGCTCGGCTCGATGAGCGACGCGGAGGACGCGGTCCAGGACACCTGGCTGCGGCTGACCGGCGCGGACGCCAGCGGGGTGGAGAACCTCGGCGGCTGGCTGACCACGGTGGTCGCCCGGGTGTCCCTGAACATGCTCCGGTCGCGCCGGCATCGCCAGGAGGAGCCGGTCGGCGATACCTGGCCGCCGGCCGCGGAGTTGGCCGCGCAGACCCCGCCGGCCGCCGGGCGGCCCGTGGCTGGCCCAGCTAGCCCGTCCGGAGACCCGGCCGACGAGGCGGTGCTGGCCGACTCGGTTGGCCTGGCCCTGCTGGTCGTGCTGGACACGCTCACTCCGTCCGAGCGGCTCGCGTTCGTGCTACACGACATGTTCGCCATGCCATTCGACGAGGTAGGCGCGGTGCTAGGACGGTCGCCGGAGGCGGCCCGCCAGCTGGCCAGCCGGGCCCGGCGCCGGGTCCGCGGCGCGCCCAGCCCGGACCGCGCCGCCGACCTGGCCCGGCAGCGGGAGATGGCCACCGCGTTCCTTGCGGCCGCCCGCGGCGGCGACATCTCGGATCTGGTCGCATTGCTCGATGCGGACGTCACGCTGACCGGCGATGGCACCGCTTCCCCAACCGGCCGGCCGCTCGTCCTGCACGGCGCGGCCAAGGTGGCCCGGGGCGCGCATTCCGCCTCCAGCCGGGCCGGGATTTCCCAGCTGGCCCTGGTGAACGGGGAGGTGGGCATCGTGTTCGCGCCCGCCGGGCACCTCCAGGTCGTGCTGCGGCTGACCGTCAGGCCCGACCGCAAGATCACCGCCATCGACGTGATCGCCGATCCGGACCGGTTGAGCCGCCTCCACCTCGCCTTGCTGCCCGAATAATCGCTGGTCAGAGCGGGTGAGTTGGCCGGCCGTAGCACACGTTTACCGGCTGGTGCCCCATTTTGCGCGTTTTGCTCCGGGCCCGGTTTGATCGCCAGTAGGTTCCCCAGGACAGGCGTTGCCCGTGCCGCCTGACGTGCCCCTCCGCGCGTCAGCCCGCCGGGTCAACGCGGAGCAGCGGGGACAGGAGGATGATGCACGCAGCAGCGCGTCATTCCAAGCCCAGGAGACCTGCCAGCAAACTCAAGGTGTCGATAGTGGCCGCGGTCGCGCTCGCTAGCGCGGCGGCGGCTTTCGTGTATCTGAACGGCGTATCCGGTGCGTCCAGTGCCGCTGACCGTCCGTTGAATGCCCTGGCTACCGGAGCATCGCACGCCGCGACGTCCGGTATGACCGGTGACCAGCTCACCGTGGATTACCGCCAGGCCATCGCCGACCGGATGGCCAAGGCGGCCACCCGCGCCCGGCAGCGCTACCTGGCCGCGCAGGCTGCCCGGCGCGCCCGGCTGGCCGCCCAGCGCCGCGCCGCGCGGGCCGCCCAGCAAGCCAAGCAGCAGCCCACCACGCAGCCCAGCGCCAGCCCGGCGCCCACCCTGTCCGGCGGCTCGGACCCGGCCCACTCCGCGCTCGGCGACTGCATCCGGAACGCCGAAGAGGGCGGCAGCTACGCCTGGGGCCCGGGTAATGGCGGCGGTGCCTACCAGTTCGCGGAGGGCACCTGGGAGAAGTACGGCGGCGCGGCCAGCGAGTTCGGCGTGGCCGGTCCCGCCTACCAGGACCAGATCTTCGACAACGCCATCAACGCCGGCGGCGCGTCAAACTGGACTGCCTACGACGGCTGCTAACCCCGCGCGACCCATGAGCGCGGTGCATTGTGCCTCGCCGGTGAGGCATTTTGCACCGCACTAATCCGTCAGCCGCCAGGACCCGCGACCTGATCGGCCTGGCCGCCCGCTGGCACGTGCCAAGATGAGGCGCATGCCCCGTCCAGCGCCCCGGCACGACCGCGATGCGGGCGGGCCGGCCGAGGTGCTGGCGGCCAAGGCCGAGCTGCGCCAGCAGGTGTGGGCCGAGATGCGGTCGGCCAAGGTAGCCCGGTTCCCGGGCGCTGCGGGACGCATCCCGAACTTCACCGGCGCGGAGGCGGCCGCCGAGCGGCTCCGTGGCACAAACGCCTGGGCCGCGGCCCGCACCGTGAAGGCCAACCCGGACGCGGCCCAGTGGCCGGTCCGGCAGCGCGCGCTGGAAGACGGCAAAACCGTCTACATGGCGGTGCCCCGGCTGGCCTGCCCGGAGCCGTTCTTCGCGCTCGACCCCGCGCATCTGGCCGAGTCGCCGCGCAAGGCGTCGTCGATCAGCGGCGCGTCCCGGTCCGCCCGCCGCGTTCAACCTGGCCGACCTGTCCCCGGTCGATCTGGTCGTGATGGGCAGCGTGGCCGCGGCCGAGGACGGGGCCCGGCTGGGCAAGGGCGGCGGGTTCGCCGACCTGGAATACGCCCTGGCCAGCACCGCCGGCCTGATCGGGCCGGACACGGTGAGCGTCACCACCGTGCACGAACTCCAGGTCGCCCGGCCCGGGACGATCCCGGTGACCAGCCACGACGTGCTGGTCGACTTCATCGTCACGCCGGAGCGGGTCATCGACTGCCGGCCCCGACGCGGCCCCCGCCCCACCCCGGGCATCGACTGGGCCGACCTGACCGAGGAGAAGATCGCGGCCATCCCGCTGCTCACCGCGCTGCGCGGGGTGGATTAACCTAGGGCCGGTCAGATGATGCCCTGACGTGGAGCTCATGGCCTCCCGGACCGCTACGGCTGATGGCTTCTGCTCAGTTCCGCTGCGTACACGGAGGCGTTGAGTGCTGTCTGACCCTGCCCGCCTGCGGCTGCCCCGGGTCGATGCCCGGGAAATCGCCGCTATCTTCGCTGGCGGCGCGCTCGGCACCGTGGCCCGGGCCGGGCTGGCCGAGGCGTTCCCGCATTCTCCGGTGTCCTGGCCGTGGCCCACGTTCGCGGTCAACATCGTGGCCGCGTTCCTGCTCGGCTACTTCGTCACCCGGCTGCAAGAGCGCCTGCCGCTGTCCAGCTACCGCCGGCCGCTGCTGGGCACCGGGCTGTGCGGCGGCCTGTCCACGTTCTCCACCATGCAGGTGGAAATCCTGAACATGCTCAACGCCCATGCCTGGGCCCTCGCCGCCGCCTACACCGCGGCCAGCGTGGCCGCTGGCTACGCCGCCATTTACCTGGCCACCGCCGTCGTCCGGCGGGTCCGGGTCCGGGTCCCATGACCGCGGTGCTCTGGGCCGGGGTGGTACTGATCGGCGGGGCGGGCTCGGTGGCCCGCTTCCTGGCCGACGGCCTGGTCGGGTCGGCGGCCGGCCGGGGCTTCCCGTTCGGCACGTTCGCCATCAACGTATCTGGGGCGATGATCCTGGGCCTGCTCACCGGGCTGGCCCTGGGCCACGACCAGGCGCTGCTGGCCGGCACCGCCGCGGTCGGCTCGTACACCACGTTCTCCACCTGGATGTTCGAGACCGAGCGGCTGACCGAGGAACGCCAGGTCAGGCCGGCGGTGGCCAACGTGCTGGCCAGCCTGGTGCTCGGCGTCGCCGCGGCGGCGCTCGGCCGGTACCTGGGGACGCAGCTGTGAACGCCGACTGCATCAAGCTGACCAGCTACTTCAGCGAGCGGCAGCGGATCGGCGGCCAGTTCGTCGCCGACGCGCTGCTCGACCTGTACGGGCAGCACCAGATCACCGCCAGCGTCCTGCTCCGCGGCACCGAGGGGTTCGGGCTCAAGCATCACCTGCGCACCGACCGCTCGCTGACCATGTCCGAGGACCTGCCGCTGATCGCGGTCGCGGTGGACCGCCGCCGCCGGATCGAGGCCGTGCTTAGCGACACGCTGCGGCTGCACAGCCCCGGGCTGGTCACCCTGGAACGGGCCCGGCTGCTGGCCGGTGAGCTGGCCGGGGTCAGCCTGCCCGATGGCCGGCCGGACGCCACCAAGCTGACCATCTACCTGGGCCGCCAGGAACGGGTCTACCGCCTGCCCGCCTTCCTCGCGGTCTGCGACCTGCTGTACCGCCGCGGCGTGGCCGGCGCCACCGCGCTGCTCGGCGTGGACGGCACCGCCCGCGGCCGCCGGGAACGCGCCCGTTTCTTCAGCCGCAACGCCGCGGTCCCGATGATGGTCATCGCGGTCGGCGATGGGGACCGGATCGGCCGGGTCCTCCCCGAGCTGGGCGGACTGCTCCGCGACCCGCTGGTCACCGTGGAGCAGGTCCGGGTCTGCAAGCGGGACGGCGAACTGCTC
The DNA here is from genome assembly GCA_963717125.1 of uncultured Actinomycetes bacterium. Classification (GTDB taxonomy): domain Bacteria; phylum Actinomycetota; class Actinomycetes; order Streptosporangiales; family Streptosporangiaceae; genus RYN-230. The sequence continues at coordinate 309,564 of CAVQVG010000003.1, read as the reverse complement.
GCCGCACCCCGCGCGCTACCCGGCGTCGATGAGCACGGACTGGCGTTGTGGCAGAAGATCATGGTCTTTACCTCGGAAGCCGCGCTGTACCGTGGGCAGCCGCTGCACCGGGCGCTGGTGCGCGCGCTGCGCTCGGCCGGGATCAGCGGGGCGACCACGATGCGCGGCGTCTGGGGCTTCCACGGTGACCACCCGCCGCACGGCGACCGGCTGCTGCAACTCGGGCGGCACGTGCCCACCGTCACCGTGGTGATCGACACCCCGGACCGGATCGCGGCCGCGTTCCAGGTGATCGACGAGCTGACCAGCGAGCGGGGACTGGTGACCAGCGAGACCATCCCGGCCATGCGGGCGGTCGGCGGCGGCCGCAGCCGGGGCGGGCCCAGGCTGGCCAGCCATCACCTCTAGGCGGCGGGCTGACGGGCAGACTAGCTGGCATGGCGCAGGTCGTCGTGACCCACTGGGTGCACCCCGAGGTAGTCAGCTATCTGCAGCGATTCTCCGCGCCGCGGGTGCCGTCGCCGGAGGAGGGGGTCTGGCCCGCGCCGCGGCTGGCCGAGCTGGCCGCCACGGCGGACGGGCTGATCGCCTGCATGGCCGACACCATCGACGAGGCGTTCCTGGCCGGCTGCCCGCGGCTGCGGGTGGTCAGCGCGACGCTGAAGGGCTACGACAACTTCGACGCCGACGCGTGCACCCGGCATGGCGTGTGGCTCACCATCCTGCCTGACCTGCTCACCGTGCCCACCGCGGAACTCGCCGTCGGGCTGATCCTCGGCCTCACCCGGCAGCTCGGCGCGGCCGACCGGTATGTGCGCAGCGGCCAGTTCACCGGCTGGCGGCCGCGGTTCTACGGCACCGGGCTCGCGGGCGCGGCGGTCGGCATCGCCGGCATGGGCCTGGTCGGCCACGCGGCCGCTGTCCGGCTGCGCGCGTTCGGCGCCCGGATCGCCTACTACGACCGGCGGCCGCTGGCCGCGGGGCTGGCCCGCGAGCTGGCCGCGACCCGGCTGGGCCTGGCCGAGCTGCTCGCGTCCAGCGACGTCGTGCTGGTGCTGCTGCCGCTGACGAGCAGCACCGATCATCGCGGCACCGATCATCCCAGCACCGTGCACCTGATCGACGCGGCCGCGCTGGCCCGGATGCGCCCCGGGGCGTTCCTGGTCAACGTGGGCCGCGGCTCGGTGGTGGACGAGCAGGCCGTGCTGGCCGCGCTGCACGCCGGGCGGCTGGGCGGGTACGCGGCCGACGTTTTCGCGATGGAGGACTGGGCGCTGCCCGGGCACCCGGGGCAGATCCCGCCCGGCCTGCTCAGCCATCCGCGCACCCTGTTCACCCCGCATCTGGGGTCCGCGGTGGACAGCGTCCGGCGGGACATGTCGCTGACCTCGGCCCGCCAGGTCGAGCAGGCGCTCCGCGGCCAGCGTCCCGACCACGCGGTCAACGACCCGCGGCGCTGACACCCGCGCACTACCCGAATCCGGTGGTCACGATTCCTGAGCGGCAGGGGCAGGGGGAGCAGCCGGGGCGGCGGAGACGGCGTCGTCGGCCGGGGCGAGCGGCAGGAAGATCTCGAAGATCGCGCCGTGGCCCGGGGTGCTGCGCACCTTGACCGAGCCGTGGTGCGCGGTCGCGATGGCCTGCACGATGGCCAGGCCCAGCCCGAAGCCGCCCGCCTCGCGGTTGCGGTGCGTGCTGGCCCGGGCGAACCGCTGAAAGATGCGCTGCAGGTCGGCGGCGTCGATGCCGCAGCCGGAATCGGCCACGGCCAGCACGGCCTGCCCGTTCTCCCGGCGGGCGCTGACCTCGATGTGGTCCCCGGCCTCGGTGTGCGCGATCGCGTTCTCCAGCAGCGCGTCCAGGGCCAGCGCCAGCCGGTCCCGGTCGGCCAGCACGGTGGCGTCGGTGACCGGGCCCAGCCGCCACTGCCGGGGCAGGTAGCCCCAGCGTTCCAGCGCGTCACCGAGCACCGACTCGACCGCGACCGGTTCCCGGTGCAGGAAGTCGGGGCTGGACGCCGAGGCCAGCAGGAGGATCCGGGTGGCCAGCCGCCCCAGCCGGCGCAGCTCGTCCGCGACCACCCTGGCGTCCTCGGCCATCTCGGTCCGGCGGGCGGCGCGTTCCATCAGCTCGGCGTGCCCGAGCGCCACCGTGATCGGCGTGCCCAGCTCGTGCGAGGCGTCCTGGAGGAACCGGTGCTGTTGCGTGAGCAGATGCAGGTTCTCCTGGGAGACCCGCTGCACCGCTTCCATCGCGGCCAGTCGCTCCTCCATCGCGGCCACCCGGCGCCGGCCGTGCCACACCATGACCAGGAACATCAGCGCGATCAGCGGCACTTCGGCCAGGTAGTCCGCGTCCTGCTGGCCCTTGACGACCTGGACCACGATGATGCCGCCGGTGGCCAGGGTGACCGCGGCCAGGGTCAGGATGGTGGGCTGCAGCCGCCACAGCCGCAGGCCGTAGATCGCGGTCAGGCTGACCCAGATGGCCAGGAACGGCACGGTGCCCCAGTTGGGCTCCAGCCGCATGGCCAGCAGGTTGAGCGCGACGAACGCGACCCAGATCAGGTCCAGCCGGTACACCCGGGCCCAGCGCGCGGCCCGGTGCCACCAGTTCGAGGGGTGCGGCGGCGGCTCCAGGCCAGCCGGCAGGCCGTGCCGGGCGGCCGCTGCGGGCCGCTGCCGGCCCAGATGCCACTGAGCACGCTGCGTGGTCACTGTTCCTCCCACCAGGGCCCGCACGCTCAGGGACGTCCGGGTGCCGTCCCGAGCTGCCGAAGCCCGGTAACCAGGATGCTAGCGAGCAGAGCGGCATGCTGGCCGCCCGGGTCGAGGTCCGGGTCGAACACGGTGACCTGTGCGCCGCTGGCCTGCGGCGCCAGCACGGCCAGGTTGGACGGCGCCGAGATCAGGGCGAGCACGCTCAGCCCCGCCCGGCCTTCCCGCTGATCCGGGTGCCCAGGTCGGCGCCCTCGCAGATGGCCTCCATCACCCCGGTCGCCGCCACGTCGAACACGTGCATGGTCAGGCCCTGCTCGTTGGCCAGCACCAGCGCACTGGTGTCCATCACCCGCACCCCGGCGGCCAGCGCCTCGTCGTAGGTCAGCTCGGGGTAGCGCACCGCGTCCAGGTTGACGTGCGGGTCGCTGTCGTACACCCCGTCCACCCCGCGCTTGGCCACCAGCAACGCGTCGGCGTCCAGTTCCAGCGCGCGCTGCACGGCGGGGTAATCGGTGGTCACGTACGGCTGGCCGATGCCGCCGGCCAGCAGCACGATCAGGCCGCGTTCCAGATGCCGGATGGCGCGCAGCCGGATGAACGGCTCGGCCACGCTCTCCATCGGGATCGCGGACATCACCCGCACGTCCGTGCCGGTCCGGGCGGTCAGCGCGCCGCGCAGGCTCAGCGCGTTCATCACCGTGCCGAGCATGCCGATGTTGTCCGCCTCGGCCCGGCTGATGCCCCAGCCTTCGGCCATCCGGCCGCGGAAGTAGTTGCCGCCGCCGACCACCACGGCCAGCTGGACGCCGAGGTTGTGCACGGACAGCAGCTCGTCGGCCACCCGGGCCAGGGCGGCCGGATCCAGGCCGGAACTGGCCGGCCCGGCGAGCGCCTCGCCGCTGAGCTTCACTACGACCCTGCGATAACGCGGCACAGCCAGGCTCCCTTCCGGACCTCGGTGCCGGCCGACCCTGGTCACGCTATCGCAGCTAGCCGCGGTCCGGAGCGGGCGCGGGCCGGCCTGGCGGCGGATGAAGCGCAGCGCCTCGCGGCGGTCCGCCGGGCTGAGCCGGTCCAGGTACAGGTGGCCGTCCAGGTGGTCCAGTTCGTGCTGCAGGCAGCGGGCCAGGTCGCCGCGGCCGGCTACCCGCACCGCCCGGCCGTCCAGGTCCACGCCGGTGGCCACCGCGTGCGCGGCCCGGCGCACACGTTTGACAACTCGGTGGCCGCGGTCCCGCCGCCGCCCAGATTGGCCGATCGAGACCGGTAGCGGGGGTGCGGTTAGCGGCGTCCTGGGACTGTCCGACTCTGTCCCTACGATGGGGCAGTGAGCACCGAAGAGCTGCTGGCGCGGCGGCTGGGTAACCAGCAGCTGGCCGCGCCGCGGACGGCGGACCCAGCCGAGGTCACCCGGCAGCTGGGCGCCGTGCAGTCCCAGGAGTACGCCCAGTCGCTATGGGCGCTCGGCCTGCGCACCGAAGGTGCCACCGCGGCCAGTGTCGAGGCCGCCATCGACCGCGGCGCGATCCTGCGCACCTGGCCGATGCGCGGCACCATCCACCTGGTGCCGGCCGAGGATGCCCGGTGGATGGTGCGGCTGCTGGCCGGCCGCCCGGCCCGGCTGGCGGCCAACACGTACCGGAAGATCGGCCTGACCGAGGACGTCCTGGCCCGCGCGGGCGACGTGGTGACCGGCGCGCTGCACGGCGGGCGGCAGCTCCGTCGCAAGGACCTCTACGCCCTGCTCACCGATTCCGGCATCGACTGTTCTGCCTCACCCAACGGCGGCCGCGGTAATCACATCCTCGGCTACCTGTCGATGACCGGCCTGATCTGCATCGGCCCGGTGCGGCGCGGGCAGCCGGTGTTCGTGCTGCTCGACGACTGGGCCCCGGTGCCGCGCCAGCCCGCCGAGCCGCTGGCCGAGCTGGCGGTGCGCTACTTCACCAGCCACGGACCGGCCACCGTGCGGGACTTCGGCTGGTGGTCCGGGCTCACCCAGGCCGACGCCACGCGGGCCGTCGAACTGGCCGGCCCGGCGCTGGCGGCCGAGGACCGCGGCGGCGAGCGGTACTGGGACGGCGTGGGCCGCCGCGACAAGGCGCCGGCGGGGCCCGGGCCGGAGGGGCCCGGGCCGGAGGGGGCCTACCTGCTGCCCGCGTTCGACGAGTACACCGTCGCCTACAAGGACCGGGGCATGCTGCTCGACGGCCGCCCGCAGCCGCCGAGCGACCTGCTCAACCCGGTCATGCTGCTGGACGGCCGGGCCGCCGGGCTGTGGAAACGGCTGGTGAGCCCCAGGTCCGTGCAGATCAGCCTGGCCCCGTACGGCCGCCTCGGCCGGCCGGACCGGAGCCGGCTGACGGCGGCCGCCGAGCGCTACGCCGAATTCCTCAGCCTGCCTGCCGAGATCAGCTGGGCCGACCCGGACGACGCGCGCCGGATGCGCTGGGGCTGACGGCCGGGCGCCGAATGCGCTGCGGACGTCGGCCGAGTGCGGGCCGAGTACCGGCGTTAAGCATCGGGGTCGTGCCGTTCCCGGTTGTCGTGACCGGGCCGGATGTGCCCCGCCTCCACCATCCGCAGCGGCGTGAACGGGCCGGACGCCAGGGCGGCCACCGGCTCGGTGAGCACCGTTACGTGGTCGCCGCCCTCGTCGAGCAGGGCGATCCGGCGCGCCGCCAGCCAGCGTGGGCACTGCGCCAGCAGCGGCGCGCCCCCCGGCCCCGCGGTCACCTGGAGGCCGGCGAACTTGTCCACCGTGTCCCCGGTCTGGCCGCCGAACAGCTCGGCGAGCGGCAGGTCACCGGCGGCCAGGAAGTGGATGGCCAGATGGCTGGCGCGCAGCGCCACGTGGTAAGTGTGGTTCGCCTTGGACAGGAACACGCAGTACCGGTGGGGTGCCATGCTGGACTGGGCGTGCAAGCTGACCAGGCAGCCCGCCCGCTCGCCCGCGGCCGCGGCGGTGACCACGGCCAGCGGCGGGTCCAGGGCGGTCATCAGCGTGCCGAACGCGTGATCACTCATCGCGGCCTCGCTCGTAGCGCAGGAATACCGTGTCGCCGGCCTGGAGCACGTGGCGCAGCGTGAAATGGCGCAGCGGCGCACCGGGCGGGGCGACCGACACCGGCAGTGGGTCGCCGCCCATCAGCGGGGCGATGGTCAGGCAGAGCTCGTCCAGCTGGCCCGCGCTGACCAGTTCGCCCAGCCAGGTCGGGCCGCCCTCGCAGAGCACCACGTGGTAGCCGAGCCCGGCCAGCCGGGCCATCGCCTCGGCCGGGTCGACCCGGTCCTGGCCTGCCACGATGACCTCGGCCACCTCGCGGGCCCGGCCCAGCCGGGCCGGGTCGGCGGCCGCGCAGGTGAGCACCAGCGTGCGCCGGTCCGGCGGGGCCTGCCTGAAAGCCCGGGCCGACCAGTTCAGGTCCAGCGAGCGGGTCACCACGGCGAGCGGCGGCGTCCCGGGCCGGCCAGCCGCACGCCGCGCCGCCACCCGGTCGTCCGGCAGCCGGACCGGGCCGTAGTGCTCCTGGCGCAGCGTCTGCGCGCCGACCAGCACCACGTCGGCCAGCGACCGCATCAGGATGAACAGCTCCGCGTCGGGCGTGGTGGACAGGTCGCTGACCCGGCCGCCGACCGACGCGCAGCCGTCCAGCCCGCCCACCATGTGGGCCATCACCCAGGCGCCGCCGTCCGGCCGGCTCCGGTCGGCCCGCGCGTACGCTTCCAGCGGGTCGGCCAGCAGCTGGCCTGGTCGCAGAATCCGCATCAGGATCATTGTTACAGTGGATACGTGACTCGTTCTGGCCTGGGTTGGTGGCGGCCGCGGTAAGGCGGTAGCTGTCCCATGCGCTCGACGGCCCGCCTCCGGCGGGCCGGTTTCGTGTCACCACCCGGTCGCGGCCGGAGGCCTGAATTCTGGAGGCTCCTGTGCCCGCCAACACCGTGCCCGCTACATCCCTACTCGATCCCATGTCCGCCGCTCCGGTGACGCCGTCGCTGGCCGCCGCGCAGCGCCGCAGCGCAGAACTCGAGGCGGCCATCCGGGCCGATCCCGGCCGGTTCCGGGTGCTCACGGGAGACCGGCCCACCGGCCCGCTGCATATCGGCCACCTGTTCGGCACGCTGCTGAACCGGGTGCGCCTGCAGCGGCTCGGCGTGCACGTCATGGTGCTGGTGGCCGACTACCAGGCGATCACCGACCGGGACGCGCCGGACACGCTGCCCGCCGACGTGCTCGGGCTGGTCGCGGACTACCTGGCCGTCGGCCTGGACCCGGACCGGTGCACGATCTTCGCGCACACTAAGGTCGGGGCGCTGAATCAGCTGATGCTGCCGTTCCTCAGCCTGGTCAGCGTGGCCGAGCTGAGCCGCAACCCGACGGTGAAGGACGAGTCGGCGGCCGGCTCGGCCGGGCCGATGTCCGCGCTGATGTTCAGCTATCCGGTCCATCAGGCGGCGGACATCCTGTTCTGCCACGCCAACCTGGTCCCGGTGGGCAAGGACCAGTTGCCGCACACCGAGCTGACCCGGATCATCGCGCGCCGCTTCAACGAGCGGTACGCTCCGGGCCGGCCCTACTTCCCGGTGCCCGACGCGCTGCTCAGCGACGCGCCGCTGCTGCTCGGCGTGGACGGCGGCAAGATGAGCAAGAGCCGGCGCAACGCGATCGCGCTGGCCGCCAGCGAGGACGAGACGGCCCGGCTGATCCGCGGCGCCCGGACCGACGGCGAGCGGCTGATCAGCTACCAGCCGGATCGCCGCCCGGAGGTGTCCAACCTGGTGCAGATCGCCGCGTTGTGCCTGGACCAGCCGCCCGCTGAGGTGGCCGCGGGTATCGGCGACGGGGGCGCGGCCGCGCTCAAGCGGCTGGTCACCGAGGCGCTCAACGAGCGGCTCCGCCCGCTGCGCGCGCGCCGCCGCGAGGTCGCCGCCGACCCCGGCTACCTCCGCCAGGTGCTGGCCACCGGCAACCAGCGGGCCCGCGAGATCGCCGACCGCACCCTGTCCGACGTCCAGTCCCTGATGCACACGGGGTACTGACCGCCGAGTACGGCCGCTCAGGACGGGAGCAGGCGGGTGGGCAGGGCGGTTTCCTCGACCGTGCCGTCGGGGCGGCGGGTGATCCGCCAGGCGGTCGCGCCCGCTACCTCGGTGACGCAGTCCACCAGCTCGGTGTTCTCGAAGATCAGCGCGGTGCCGTTGTCGGTGGCGTAGCCGTCGGGCAGCGTGCCGTCGCCGATCAGCCGGTGGATGGTCGGCCGCCGCTGCTCCTCGGCGTCGTGGTGCGGGCTGTTCGAGTAGGGCAGGAAGCCGAGGCCGTTGGTCACCGGGCGGAGCGGCAGGCCGAACGAGTCCGTGGTGCCACCCTGGAACCAGCACAGCGAGCCCGCGGACACGCCCATCAGCACCACGCCGGCCTGCCAGGCCGCGCGCATCGCGTCGCCTACCCCGTGCAGCTGCCACAACGCCAGCAGGTTGGCCACGCTGCCGCCGGCCACCCACACCACGTCCTGGGCCAGGAGGTACTCGGCGATGTCCGGGACGTTCGGCTCGGTGAACAGCGCCAGGTGGCTGGCCCGCCAGCCGGCCCGGCCGAACGCGCAGTACATCGGGGCCAGCCAGCCGGCGTCGTCGCCCAGCGCGGTACCCACGATGCTCACCCGCGGGCAGTCACCCGCCCCGGCGAGGGCCGCGGCGTGGGCGTACGAGGGGCCGAGCTGGAAGTCCATCATGCCGTGCCCGGCGGGCCGGAACCCGATGCTGGTGGCGACTATGGTCGGAGTTCGCGCAGTCATCCGGCGATTATCCACCCGCACCGCGGAGGTACCGATGAGCCCCCAGATTGCCCGGGCCGACCAGGTCGGCCGGGACGAATTGCTCGACTTCATCCGGGACCGGCACCACGTGGTACTGGTCACCAGCAAGCGGGATGGCACGGCGCAGTTGTCCCCGGTCACCGCGGGCCTGGATGATCTCGGCCGGATCGTGATCGCGACCTACCCGGAGCGGGCCAAGACGCACAATGCCCGCCGCCACCCCGCGGTGGACGTGCTGGTCCTGTCGGACGACTTCGGCGGCGCCTGGGTGCAGATCAGCGGGACCGCGGAGGTGCTCGACCTGCCCGCAGCCATGGAGCCGCTGGTGGACTACTTCCGGTGCATCGCGGGTGAGCACAGTGACTGGGATGAGTACCGGGCCGCCATGCAGCGGCAGGGCAAGTCGCTGATCCGGGTCAGCATCGAACGGTGGGGACCCATCGCCACCGGCGGCTTCCCGCCCCGGCTGGCCTGAGCGGCCGTCGTGGTGGACCAGCGCAGCTTCGCGGACCTGGTGGCGGAGGGGGCGGCGGAACCCATCGAAGGCTGGGATTTCTCCTGGTTCGAGGGCCGCGCGACCGAGGAGCGGCCGCCCTGGGGGTACGCCCGGATGATGGCGGACCGGATGGCCGCCGCCCGGGCCGGGCTGGACATCCAGACCGGCGGCGGCGAGGTGCTGGCCTCGGCGCTCACCGGAGCGCCGCCGCCCCCGGTCCTGGTCGCCACCGAGTCCTGGCCGCCGAACATGACCATCGCCGCGGCCAACCTCCGCCCACTCGGCGGCCGGGTGGTCCAGGCGGCCGACGATGAGAACTTGCCGTTCGGCGCGGAATCCTTCGACCTGGTGGTGAGCCGGCACCCGGTCGAGACGGTGTGGCCGGAGATCGCCAGAGTGCTCCGGCCGGGTGGGCACTACTTCTCGCAGCAGATCGGGGCGGGCACCAACCGGGAGCTGATCGAGTTCATGATGGGACCCGGGCCGGTCAACCCGGCGCGCGACCCGCGCCGTGTCGCGGCTGCCGCGGAAGCGGCCGGCCTGGTCGTCACCGACCTGCGCGAGCAGGCGCTGCGCGTGGTGTTCAACGACGTCGGCGCCGTGGTCTACTTCCTGCGCAAGGTGCTGTGGACCGTGCCCGGTTTCACCGTTGAGGCCTACCATGACCAGCTCCGCCGGATGCACGACCAGATCAAGGCCGAGGGGCCGTTCGTGGCGCACGCCCGGCGGTTCCTGATCGAGGCGCGCAAGCCGTGATCTCCGTCGCAGCCTGAGACGACGCCCGGCCTGCCCCGCTTTGTAGGATCGGCGTGACCAGTCGCGCACGAGCCCTGGTCTGCCTGCGGCCGCGATCGATGCCGAAGGGGGCATCCATGATCTTCATCGTCGTCAAGTGGACCATCAGGCCGGAGCGCAGCGGCGAATGGCTCACCCTGGTGGATGACTTCACTCAGGCCACCCGGGCCGAGCCGGGCAACATCTTCTTCGAGTGGTCCCGGAGCGTCGACAACCCGGACCAGTTCGTGCTGGTCGAGGCGTTCCAGGACGACGCGGCCGCCGCCCACGTGAACTCCGGGCACTTCAAGACGTTCGTCGGCTGGGTGCCCGGCGTGGTCGCCACCACCCCGCAGATCATCAGCCTGCAGGGCGTGCCGGGGGACGGCTGGGGCGAGATGGCGGAGGTCCAGCCCGCCTAGTCCGGGTCAGCCTGGTCCGGGTCAGCCTGGTCCGGGTCAGCGACCACCAGCCCGGCGTGCTCGGCGAGCAGCGGGGCCAGCTCGGCGAGCTGCCCGGGGCTGATGGTGGCGCCGCGCAGCGCGCCGGGGGTGATGATCAGGCCGAGCTCGGCGCGGCGCAGATCCACCTGCTCCAGCGTGACGTGGCTGAAATCGGCCGCGCGCAGCTGCGAGCCGGGGAAGCTGCAGTGGCGCAGCGTGGCCCCGCCGAAGTCCACGTCGCGGAGCAGGCAGTCCACGAAATTCACCTCGGTCAGCGTCGCGCTGCGCAGGTTCACCCCGTCCAGCTTGCAGTTCCGGAAGGTCACCCGGCGCAGCTCGGCGGCGTCCGCGGTCACCCCGGCGGCCACGCAGCCGGCCAGGATCACGTCCGACCACGCCGTCTCGGTGAGCCCGGTCGCGGTCAGCCGGACATCGGACAGCCACACGTCGTTGAACCGGGCCAGCCGGAACTGCCCGTCCTGGACCGTGACCCGGGTGAAGGCACACTCCAGGAACCGGCTGTTCGCACCCCGCGGGCCGGCCAGGTCCAGCCCGTCGAAGTGCGCTCCGTCATAATCCGTGTCGGCCGCCAGCGGGCCCCGGTGCGGGCTCAGCGTCGCCGCGTAGGGCAGGTCGGCCAGGGTTTCCGGTGCCATCGCGCCCACCCTACGGCCGGGCTATGACAAGTGGGCGCCAGGCGGGCCATGAGGAAGTGGTGGGCCGGGCGGGCTACGTCAGATACCGCGCCAGGAAGGCCAGTGACGGCGGTTCCTGCTGGCTGAAGAACGGGCCGGTGTGGCAGCCCGCGGACATGATCACGGTGGCCGTGCTGGGCAGCACCCGGGCCAGCGCCGCGACGCCAGGCTGGAACGGGTCGTCCAGGCCGCAGGCCACCCGGACCGGTTTCCCGGCCAGCGCCGCCGCGTGCGTGACCGCGTCGTTGGCAGCGAAATCAGCCGCCGAGGCGTAGGCCTTCCGGTTGACCGCCTGGGCCTGCTGGTAACTCGTCCACACGGCCGGGCCGATCGCGGCCACCGCGCTGATCAGCCGGGGGAACTTCTCGGCCAGCAGGATCGCCCCGTAGCCGCCCATCGAAATGCCCATGGTGCCGATCCGGTGCGGCGGCCGGCCCAGGCCCAGCCGCTGGCAGAACGGGATCAGCTCGTCGATGACCATGCCCATCGGGTCGTCCCCGGGGTGCGGGTTCCAGTAGCCGGGCCCGCCATCGGCGGCCACCATGGCCAGCGGGGCCAGCGGACGCCCATTGATACGCAACGCCGGCGCCTGCGGCAGGGTCATCCCCGACAGCACGTCGTTGTGATCGCGCCCGGATCCGTGCAGCATGACCACCAGCGGCAGCCGGCTGCCGGGGCCGTGACCGGGCGGCCACGCGATCGTGTACCCGACCTCCCGGCGCCGGGCGTGCGAGTGGAACTGCCCGGATTGTGCACGGCCCAGCCGCCCGAACACCAGCGGCGGGCCGGCCACCGAGCAGGCGCCGTCGAGCTGGGCCAGGTCCGTCTGGCCGGGCAGCACGCCGTGCTCGATGAGTTCCAGCCCGGCCGCACCGGCCGCGGCCACCGCGGCCGTGCCCAGCCCGGCGGCGAGCAGCCGCCGGCGGGTCAGCCCGCTCACCGCGCCGCCGTCCGGCGCAGTGCCTGCCAGCCCACGGCCAGTGCGAGCGTCATCGCGGCCAGCGCGGCCACGTCGATCGCTCCGGGCCGGAACAGGTTTCCGGGGCCATGCCCGGCGGCCAGCACCCAGCTCGCCGCGGCGGCCAGGAAGACGGCCATCCCGGCCGCGGCCAGCTGGCCCAGCCGGGCCTGGTAGCGCAGCACCCGAGGCGGCAGGTCGAGCCGGCGTACCAGGCGGGCCAGCCCGGCGGCCAGCCCGGCCAGCGCGGCCGGGCTGATCACCATCCAGGCGATCTCCACCGCCGGGAAGGCCAGCAGCGCGGCTGGATGCGCCCAGTAGGACGTCACCGACAACGTCGCGGCCCAGCCGAAGGCGGCCACGCCGCCCGGCACCAGACCGCGCTGCGGCCAGGGATGACCGCCGGTGCCCGGCCAGCCGTTGGCCACGTGCCGTCCCCCGATAACCAGGACCAGCAGGCTGACCGAGATCAGGACTGTGCTAGCCCGGAGGGACGACCCCCCGGAGCCCCCCGGGATCGCTGGCTCGGCGGGAACACGCCTCCGGCGCGCCCCGCGTCGCCAGCGAAATGCCGCCCGAGCGCCGGACCCGCGGCGGATCAGCTGCCAGCCGATCGGCGCGGCGGCCAGCACGGCCAGGACCAGGAACAGCAGCATGGCCCCGGTCATCACCTGGGTGGCCACCGCGGCGGCCCGGGTGCTGGGCGGCGCCCACTGCCAGCCGATGAGCAGCTGGGACCACACGGCGGTGCCGACGGTGAGGAACACGGCCAGCGCGCAGCCGAGCGCGGCCAGGCTGGCCCGGGCCTGGTCGGCCGGTGCCAGCCGCTGGCCGCCCAACCCGGCCCGGCTCAGCCGGGCCAGCACGCCGTTGACCGCCACGTCCGCGGTGCGGCGCCAGCAGCGCGGCCGTTCGGCCAGGTCGGCGGCCAGCAGCTCGGTGAACTCCGCCCCGTACCGGTCCCGCCAGCTCCCGGGATACCACCGCACCAGCCGGGCGGCCCGGGTCTCAGTGCTTGTTTTGCGCCTCCGGGGCGCTTTACCCGCCTCCTTCCCTCGTCGCTCGGTCGCTCGTTCCTCGCTCCCTCGCTCCTCAGTCCAGTCGGCGGCGCGCCCCTCCGGCGCGGGCGCGGTCACGTGAGACCCCAACCCTGGGCCAGGCGGCCCAGGCCTACGTCGGCGACCTGGCGCTGGGTCTGCAGGTGGTCCTGGAGGGCGGCGGCGCCGGCCGCGGTGAGCTGGTAGGGGCGCCGCCGGTCCGCGCTGGGCAGCGGCTCGATCATGCGCTGGGCTTCGAGCCGGCTGAGCGCCTCGTACAGGGTGCCCGGGGCTAGCCGCACCCCGGCGAACGCGGCGATGTCCTTGGTCAAGGCGTAGCCGTGCTTGGCCCCGCCGGCCAGGCTGGACAGGATCAGCGTGGCCGGGCCGGCGTACCGGCCGAACGTGCCCAGCGAACCAGCGGGCTGCGTCATGCCCGGAACCCTACATCGGGAGCCGATCTATCGTCAACCGGAGTAGTGATTCGGTCAAACACCACGTAGCCTGGCGGTTAACGCACGGCGGCCGGGCACGGGGGTGCCTCTGCCGGACGCGCCGCGCACGGGGGGTGACGGCATGGGGAAGGTTTCGCCGGGCGTGCTGTCGGCGCCGCACGAGGTGCTGACGCCGGAGGAGTGGCGCGGCCTGGGCCGGGATCGGCGCCGGTTCGTGCCGCGGTCCAGCCTCGCCGAGTGGTCGCCGCCGCCCGGCCGTCCGGACCCGGTCAGCATCCTGGAAGAACAGGCCCGGGAGCGGGTGCCCGACCTGGTGCCGATCCGGCACGGGCGGATGGCCGCCTCGCCGTTCTCCTACTACCGCGGCGCGGCCGCGCCGATGGCGTGGGATCTGGGCCACCTGCCGTCCACCGACATCCGGGTCCAGTTGTGCGGTGACGCGCACTTGCTCAACTTCGGCATGTTCGGCGCGGCGGACCGGCGGCTGGTGTTCGACGTGAACGACTTCGACGAGACGCTGCCCGGCCCGTTCGAGTGGGACGTCAAGCGGCTGGCCGCGAGCGTCGCGGTGGCCGCCCGGGACAACGGTCTTGGCGCGCGCGCCGAGCGCACCGCCGCCCGCCGCTGCGCGCACGTGTACCGCACCGAGATGGACAGCTTCGCCCAGATGCGGTTCCTCGACGTGTGGTACTCCCGGATCGACGTCGATCAGGTGTGCCAGCTGCTGGACGCGGTCCAGTCGCGCAAGGCCGTCCGGCGGCGCAACCAGGACGTGCACAAGGCCTACCGGCACACCAGCGTGCAGGCCCTGGACAAGCTGTGCCACATGGTCGATGGGGAGTACCGGATCAAGCCGGTGCCGCCGGTCGTGGTCCGCTTCGGCATCGAGCACGAGCCGGCCATCGCCGAAGAGCTACGGGGCGCCATCGACCGGTACGAGGAGACGATCCAGGCGGACCGCCGCGAGGTGCTGCGCCGCTACTATTTCGGCGATTTCGCCCGCAAGGTGGTCGGCGTCGGCTCGGTCGGCGCCGAGGCGTTCATCTTCCTGCTGCTCGGCGACCGGCCCGACGAGCCGCTGTTCCTCCAGCTCAAGGAGGCGCAGCCGTCGGTGCTGGCCCCGTTCGCCGGGCCGAGTGAGTACAAGCATCAGGGCGAGCGGGTGGTCCGCGGGCAGAAGCTGATGCAGGCCGCGGGCGACCCGTTCCTGGGCTGGACCACCGGGCTCCAGCTGGACGGTGCCCCGGCCAAGGAGTACTACGTCCGGCAGCTGCGCGACATGAAGGGCGCGATGAACGTGCCGGCCATGGACCCGCCGCAGCTCACCTACTACGCCGGGCTGTGCGGCTGGGCGCTGGCCCGGGCGCACGCCCGGACCGGCCGGGCCGCCGTGATCTCCGGGTACCTGGGGTCCAGCGACCGGTTCGATCGGGCCATCGAGGAGTTCGCGGTCGCCTACGCGAACCAGAACGAGCACGACTACCAGCGCCTGCTCAACGCGATCGAGCGCCGCCGCCTGCCCGCCATCGAAGGTCTGTGAGCGGGCCCTGCCGGACGGGTCACGGGGGCTGGCCCGCCCGGCAGGAGATCGGCTAACCCGGCATGCCGCCGGCGCGGGCGCCGGGCCCGGACATATGCGTGCACTTGTGGCCGGACCCCTTCATCGAGGATGGCGCGGGGGTGGGCGTCGAGGACGTCGCTGTCGTCTTGGCCGTGGCCGAGTGCGACGTGCCAGTGCTGCCCGCCGCGCCGGTGGAGGCACTGGCCATGGTCAGGCCCAGGGCCAGGCTGGCCCCCAGGGCGCCCGCGGCGACCGCGGTGCCCACAAGTGGTCGGCTGATTCGCACGATACTTCTCCCTACCGGTCAGGCGTCCGGGGCATCGCGCCCCGCGGATGGTCCAGAACGGCCCATCCGCGTAATTGGGCCATCCGAAACTCAGCGGACGGTGGGCCGCATCTCTCAGCGCGCGCTGAGCATCCGTCTTTTTCTGATGAACGCCTGTCAGCCGGCTGATCCGGCCCAGATAGCCCGGACGGCGTCGATGGTGTCGGCCTCGGCCGCCTGCTTGTCCGGGCGGTAGCGGAGCACCCGGGCGAACCGGAGGGCCAGGCCGCCTGGGTAGCGCGGACTGGCCTGCACCCCGTCGAACGCGATCTCCACCACCAGTTCCGGCCGGACCCGGACGGCGCCGTAAGCACGAGCCGGGTCGCCGGCGGCTGGGCGGCCGGGTCGGCCAGCTCCAGCAGCCGGGTGGTCTGCCAGCCGAGCAACTGGTCGGTGAGCCCCTTGAACGTCTTGCCCAGCATGACGAACCCGCCAGCCGGGTCGCGGGCGCCCAGGTGCAGGTTGGACAGCCAGCCCCGGCGGCGGCCGTGCCCCCACTCGGCGGCGAGCACCACCAGGTCGAGGGTGTGCCGCGGTTTGACCTTGATCCACTCGCTGCCGCGGCGGCCGGCCGCGTACGGCGCGGCCAGCGACTTGACCACGACGCCCTCGTGGCCGCGGCTGACCGCGTCGGCGAAGAACCGCTCCGCGTCGGCCACGTCACTGGTCACGATGCGCGGTACCCGGAGGTCAGCGGGCAGGACGGCGGCCAGCAGGCGCTGGCGTTCGGTAGCTGGCTCGTCGATCAGATCCCGGCCGTCGAGGTGCAGCAGGTCGAAGAAGAACGGCGTGAGCGGGAGGTCCGGCCGGTCCGGGCCGGGCGCGCCCTGGGTGCCGGCCCGGCTCGCGGTCACCTGGAACGGGCGGGGCCGTCCGTCCGGGCCCAGCGCGACGGCCTCGCCGTCCAGGACCAAGGACTGCGCGGCGGTGCCGAGCACGGCCCCGGTGATCTCCGGCAGCCGGGCGGTGATGTCGTCCAGGCTGCGGGTGAACACCGCGACCTGGCCGCCCTGTCGGTGCACCTGGATCCGGATGCCGTCGATCTTCCATTCCACCGCGGCCGGTGACACCCGGTCGAAGGCGGCGGCCACGGTCGGCGCGGACGCGGCCAGCATGGGCCGCAGCGGGCGGCCCACCCGCAGCCGGAACGCGCGCAGCGCGGCGGACCCGGCCCCGGGTTCGCCCCCGGCCGCCAGCGCCGCCTCGGCCACCGCGGGCAGCGAGCCGCCCAGCAGGTGCGCCCGGCGGACCTCCTCCGGGCTCACCCCCGCCGCCCGCGCCACCGCGTCGCTCATCACGCCTTCCAGCGCGCCCTGGTGCAGTTCGCCACCCAGCAGCCGGGTCAGGAACGAGCGCTCGGCCGGGGTGGCCCTGGTGAACACGGCGCCGAGCAGCCGCCGCCGCTCGGCCTGGGTACCGGGCCCGCTGATCGCGCCGATCGCGCCGAACGCGGCGTCGGCGTCGGCCAGCGTCAGCGGCGGCCCGGTGCTGTCCGGCCCCGCGTCGGCTGGCCCGGCGCCGTCCGGGCCGGCGAAGACGGCGTCGCCGAGCAGGTCCCGGATCGCCGCGAAGCCGACCCCGATCTGGCGCTGGCGGAGCTCACCGGACAGGAAGGCGACCGCCACCGGCACCTCCGCGGGCGCCGCCTGGCGCAGCAGTGTGGCGATCGCCTCGATCTTGGCCTTCCGGCCGGGCGCCCCGGCTACCGCCTCTGACGTGCGCACCAGCTCGCTAAGCAGCACACCACGCATTGTGCCTGACCGGCCGGACAGTCCCGGGGGCGGGCCAGCACCGTCCTGAGGTGAGTAATCGTGGTCCGAGATTTGTTATCCAATGCCGCTTGCGCACTCTTACTACTAGGCGGTAACTTCCTCAAATCGCTCCGCTGTGGGCTATCTCACGCGCGGCCGGAGCGATCCGACAAGGGTGCCGGCGCTCGACCCCCTCCGCAATGCGGCGCGCACCATGGACAACCCAGCACCATGGACTACCAGTGCCAGGAGCCGCCATGCCCCCCACCGACACCTCGCCAGCCGACGCCGCCGGGCCACCGCCGCGCGGCCGGGTCCGCTGGCGCCGGTTCGCCCTGCTGTTCGTCCCGGCCATGGCCGCGGCCGCCACGATGATCGTGCTGACCACCGAAGGCGTGCTGGCCGCGTCCATCTCGGTGTCCGGGTCCGCCTTCGAGGTCAGCGCCAACCAGCTCAAGGGAACCGGCTTCGAGCAGTTCGGTGGCGTGGTCACCGACAGCAAGGGCAACCCGCACCCGGTGGCCATCTCGGCCATCCATCACGCCACGCTCAGCAATCTGTGCCAGAGCGTGAGCGTGGGCGGGGTCACGCTGCGCATCACCGCCGGTGCGGGCAGCTCGCCGGCCAGCGCCGACAACCTGATCGTGGACGCGGACCACCTGTCCGGCAACGCCACGTTCAACAACATCACCATTGGCCAGGACGCGGGGACACTCAGCGAGGACCCCGGCGTCAGCGGCCCGTCCGGCGGGTTCGGCCAGCAGGCGACCGGCGTCACGATCGACAACCTCCGGCAGCACACGTGGCTGACCACCGCGGGCACGTTCACCCTGCCGGGCTTCAGCCTCAGCTTCGGAAACGCCTGCTACTAGTGAACACGCCAGACGAGGAGGTTCAGCCGGCCAGCGCCTGGCAGCGGTTCGGGGACTGGCGGCGCAGCCGCCCGTTCTGGGGCGGCCTGCTGCTCGCCCTGGCCGGGCTGGAGCTCATCGGGATACCGCTGCTGTCCATCCTGGCCCACGGCTCGGTCAAGGTGGTCATCTACATCGGCATCGGCGGCGTGTTCGGCGTGCTGATCGGTGGCCTGCTGGTGGCCTGCGGCCTGCTCATCTGGTTCCATCCGGTGCAGCGGGTGTTCTACTCGGTGGCCGGCGTGCTGCTGGCGGTCGCCTCGTTCGTCGCCACCAACCTCGGCGGCTTCTTCATCGGCATGCTCCTCGGCGTCATCGGGGCCTCGCTCAGCTTCGGCTGGACCCCGGATACCGCGCGCACCGGTGGCCAGCACCGGCCGCGGCGGCCCCGCCGTGCGTCGCCATCCGAGGGACTGGGCCTGGTGCTGCCGGGGCGCGGCGCGCGGGACACGGCGCTGGGGGATCCCGCCGCGGCGGGACCGGACGCGCGGGAACCCGATGCGGGGCAGGAAGACAGCCCGGACACGGTCATCGAACGCGGCGCCGAGCCAGGGAGGGCGTGGTGAGGAAGCTCGCCCTCGCGGTGGTGGTGCCGCTGGCCGCGCTCGGCCTGGTGCTGCCCGGGCTGGCCCGGCCGGTCCGGGCCAGCGCGGCGGTCGCGGCGCCCGCGGCGGCCGCGCGGCCGGACTGCCTCATCCCGATACCGATCCTGTGCCCGTCGCCGAGCCCGACCCCCACGCCGTCGTCCGGGGCGAGCCCCACCCCCGCGCCGTCCGCTTCGGCCGGCCCCAGCCCGGCGGCCAGCGCCAGCCCAACCCGGGGCGGCAGGCACCGGTCCCGGAAGGGCCACAAGAAGAAGAAGGCCGCGGCCTGCCGAAGAAGGCCTCGTCGATCACAGCAACCGCCCCGGGCGGCCTGGAAATCAGCGAAGCCCAGTTCAGCCTCACCACTGGCACCGCGGTGATGGACGGCGCGACCTACGAGGGGACCGCCGAGGTGCCCACGGCCAGCGGCGCCAAGGTCAAGATGCTGAAGTTCCACATGTCGTCGCTGACGCTGACCGGCTCGCCCACGCTGACGGTCGCGCAGAACGGGCAGTCGGCTGAGACCAGCGGTTCATCCATGCACTTCAGCGGCGACGTGGTGCTGTACGTCACGAAGCTGTCCGGGCACCTGCTGGGCATCCCGCTCACGCTCACCCCGGGCAGCCCGCTAGCCCTGTTCACCAGCCTGCTGAACGGGATACCGCTGACCGGCGTGACCACCGATCAGCCGCTGATCTCCGCGGCTGCGCTGGCCATCCCCGGCCTGCAGGTGAACGCGGGCTGACCGGCTGGCGCGCCGCAGGGGTGGCCAGCTGGCCGCCGGCCACCCCCGCGCCACGATCGGTCAGGGCGTCCTGACCTGCCCGTTGACGTCGGCCTGCGCGGGGTCAGACCGCTCGTTGCTGGCCGCCGGGCCGTCCGCCGGCGGTACCGGCGGTGACGCCTCGGCGGCAGCCTCCGCGCTGGACCGGTTGGCGCGCTGGCCGCGGAGCAGGATGGCCGCGGCGCAGCCCGCGCCCACGGTCACGACCCCGGCCAGGATGACCGGCCAGCGGCGGCGGCGGCGGGCCGAAGCCGGCTGGATCCGGCGCGCGGTGGCGATCATGGCAGCGGAGACGCTGGGTGCGATCCGCTCCTGCACCGCCATCCCGGCCTGCTCGACCCGGGGCGCGGCCCACGTCCGGGCCTGCTGCACACCCTGGCTGGCGGTGAGTTGGGCGCTCCTGGCCAGCGGTGTGAACTGCTCCTTGGCCTGGAGGGCGCGCCCCTGAACCCGGATCGCCTGGGCCTTGGCCTGCATGGCCTGGGCCTTGGCCTGCGTCGCCCCGGCCTTGGCTCGGGACTTTACGTCCTGGCTGCTTGTTCTTGAGAACACGTTTAACCTCCCCGAGTAGCGCCCCCGGCCACTCAGTTTCCCTAGGAGACAACAACACTCAACCCTGCGTTCCCCCGGCGGACGCGCTCAACCCTGATTCGCCGCTGCTTCATCCGCGCCGTAAGGTACGAAGGGTGGCCACGCGGCGCCAGCCGCTGGGCCGGAAACGGCGAACACGAGCCCGCTCCGTGCGAGGATTTCAGCTATGACAAACACGCTCACCGCGACGCTGCGGACGAACCAGGGGACCATCGTGGTCCGGCTTTTCCCCGACCACGCGCCCAAGACCGTACGCAACTTCGTCGAGCTCGCCGAGGGCTCCCGCGACTGGACCGACCCGCGGACCGGGCAGCCCAGCCGGGATAGCCTGTACAACGGAACGATCTTTCACCGGGTGATCCCGGATTTCATGATCCAGGGCGGTGACCCGCTCGGCACCGGAACCGGCGGCCCCGGCTATCAGTTCGGCGACGAGATTCACCCCGACCTCACCTTCAGCCGGCCGTACCTGCTGGCCATGGCCAATGCCGGGCCGGGCACCAATGGCTCCCAGTTCTTCATCACCACCGCGCCCACGCCGTGGCTGAACGGCAAGCACACCATCTTCGGCGAGGTCATCGACGGCAGCGACGTGGTGGACGCGATCAGCCACGCGGACCGGAACCGCCAGGACCGGCCGGCCAAGGACGTGGTGCTCGAGTCGGTCGAGATCTCCGGCGGCGACGGCGCGTGACCCCAGAACAGGCCACGGCAGGCTGACGGTGGACGACCTCCCGGCTCCGGACGCTGCGGCGCCAGCCCCGGTACCAACCTGCTTCCGGCACCCCGACCGGGAGACCTACCTGTCCTGCAGCCGGTGCGGGCGGGCGGCCTGCCCGGACTGCCTCCGGGCCGCGCCGGTCGGCCAGCACTGCGTGGAATGCGTCCGGGAGGGCCAGCGGGGGGCCCGGCGGCCGACCGCGGTGTTCGGCGGGCGGCCCGCCATGAGCTCGATCGTGACCTGGGTCATCGTCGGTCTCAACGTCCTGTTCTACCTGGTCGAGCTCGGGTACCCGGCGCTGGCCGACAACTGGGCCATGGTGGCCAAGTTCGGGCCGCACATCGGCGTGGCCGACGGGCAGTACTACCGGCTCATCACCTCGGCGTTCCTGCCACCGACCGGCTCCAGCGGGCTGCTCGACATCGCGTTCAACATGTGGGCGCTGATCCTGGTCGGGCCGGCCCTGGAGCGGCTGCTCGGCCACCTGCGGTTCACCGCGGTCTACCTGCTGAGCGCGCTCGGCGGGTCGGTGCTGTACTACTTGATCGCCCCGCCGTACCAGCCCGCGCTGGGCGCGTCCGGGGCCATCTTCGGCCTGTTCGGCGCCTGGTTCGTGGTGTCCAGGCGGCTGCGCCTGGACAGCCGGGCCATCGTGTTCCTGATCGTGCTGAACCTGGCCATCAGCTTCGTCTGGCGCTCGTCGATCGCCTGGCAGGCGCATGTCGGCGGGCTCATCGTGGGCAGCCTGCTGACCGCGGCCTACGCCTACGCGCCGCGGCAGCAGCGCACGCTGATCCAGGTCGGCGCGACCGTGATCGTGCTGGCCGTGCTGATCGCCCTGGTGGTCACCCGGACCAACGCGCTGAACTGATTAGCGCCACTTGGTGGACAGGACCACGCCGCCGATGATGAAGGCGAACCCGACCACCAGGTTCCAGTCGGCCAGCGCGCCGATCGGCAAGCTGCCCTGGGTGACGTAGAACAGTGCGATCCAGGCCAGCCCGATCAGCAGGCAGGCCACCATGGTCGGCACCAGCCAGCGGGGGCTGACCTTCGACTTGGACGTCCGGGGCGGCGGGGTGTAGACCGCCTTGGACCTCACGCGGGACTTGGGCACGGTCGTCTCCTGGTCAACTAGCTCTGCCCGAGTCTAGCGCCGACCCCTCGTTATGGGGTCGGCGTCCCGGTCCCGGTCGGGGTGGGCGTGGCGGGCGCGGTCGGGGTTGGCGAGGCGCTGGTCGGCGCCGAAGTCGGCTGGACAGCCGCGGCCACGAAGATGGTCACCGTGGAGCCTTTCGCCGCGGTGGTGCCGTTGGTCGGCTGCTGGTTGAACACGGTACCCGGGGTCGAGCCCCCGGGCCCGGCCACCGTCTCGACCTTGACCTGGAATCCCGCGTTGCTGAGGATCGACTCGGCCGTGGACTTCGGGTCGCCGATGACCGACGGCACCTGGGTGCCGCCGCCGGAGACGAACAGCGTCACCGTGCTGCCCTGCTTCACCTGGGTGCCCTGGGGCGGATTCGTCTTGGCCACCTTGCCCTGGCCCAGGGTGGACGTCGGATCCGTCTTCGTCGTCACGTTGAGGCCCAGGCCCTGCAAGGTGCTCTGCGCCGAGCCTTCCGACTGGCCGACCACGTTCGGGATCGTGACCTTCTTCGGCCCGGCGGACACCCGGAGCGTCACGTTGCTGTGCGGCGCCACCTTGGTGCCGAACTGCGGGTTGCTGCTCACCACGATGCCGACCTTGTCCGAGGAGGGCACCTTGACCACGACGGGATTCAGCCCGGCTTTCTTCACCGAAGAGACGGCCTGCGCCTGGGTCTGGCCCACCACGGACGGCACCGAGGCGGTATTGCCATTGCCGCCGTTCAGCAGCAGGTAGGCCAGGACCGCGACGATGATGACGCCGACCACGCCGAGGATCCACCACAGCGCCCGGCGGCGGCCGCCGCCGCTGCCGTCGTCGTAGCCGTCCTCGGGCCCGCCGTAGTGCGACATCGTGCCGGTGGGGGCGCCCGCGCCAGCCATCATGGTCTGCGCGCCCATCCGCTGCGTGCCGGGCGCGTACATCTCGGTCTGCGACGGCGCGGCTACCGGCACCCCGGACAGCGCGCGCTGGATGTCGGTGCGCATCTCGGCGGCCGACTGGTACCGGTCGGCCGGGTCCTTGGCCATCGCCTTGAGCACGATCGCGTCGGCCCACGGCGGGATCTCCGGATCGATCCGGGACGGCGGGATGGGGTTCTCCCGGACATGCTGGTAGGCGATCGCCACCGGCGAGTCGCCGGTGAACGGCGGCCGCCCGGTCAGCAGCTCGTACAGCAGGCAGCCGGTGGAATACAGGTCGCTGCGCGCGTCTACCCGCTCGCCGCGGGCCTGCTCCGGGGACAGGTACTGCGCGGTCCCGATCACCTGCGCGGTCTGCGTCATCGTGGCCTGGGTGTCGCTCATCGCGCGGGCGATGCCGAAGTCCATCACCTTGACCTCGGCCGACCGGGTCAGCATCACGTTCCCCGGCTTGATGTCCCGGTGAATGATGCCGTTGCGATGGCTGTAGTCCAGCGCGCGCAGCACCCCGTCGGTGATCTCCAGGGCCCGCTCCGGGAGCAGCCGCCGGTCGTCGCGGAGCAGTTCACGCAGCGTCCGGCCGTCCACGTACTCCATCACGATGTACGGCACGTGCGCCGGACCGGTCATGTCCTCGCCGGTGTCGTACACGGCGACGATCGAGGGGTGGTTCAGCGACGCCGCCGACTGGGCTTCGCGGCGGAACCGGGCCTGGAACGTCTGGTCCCGGGCCAGGTCCTCGCGGAGCGTCTTGACCGCGACGATCCGGTCCAGCCGGATGTCCCGGGCCCGGTATACCTCGGCCATGCCGCCTCTGCCGACGACGCCGTCGAGTTCGTAGCGGCCGCCCAGGAGTCGCGGCTGTGTCATGTCTCGCACGTCAGTAACCGTTCCGCTGCGTCGTTGCCGTCATTAGTTCCCCACTGAGGCCAGGTAGGCCCTGATGATCGCCACCGCGATCGGCGCGGCCGCGTCGGCGCCTTGGCCGCCCCCTTTAACCACGACGCCGACGGCTATCTTCGGGTTGCTGGCTGGGGCAAAACAGGTGAAGACCGCGTCGTCCAGGCCGCTGTTGTTGATCCCGTTCTGGGCGGTGCCGGTCTTGGCCGCGATCACGACCCCGCCGGCAGCCTGCGTGCCCGCGCTGATGTGCGCGGTCCCCTGCGGCGACTGGGTTACCTGGATCATCATGTTAGTCACGTTGGTTGCGACAGCCGGGGTCACCGGATGGCTGAGCGCAGTCGGCTGCGTGGCGGACAGCGTGGTCAGGTCGGGCGCGGTGACCTTGTTGACCATATAGGGCTTCATCAGCGTGCCGTGATTCGCGATGGCCGCCGCCACCATGGCCTCCTGGAGCGGGGTCACCGTGTCGCTCTCCTGGCCGATGGCCGCACCCGCCCGCTGCGCCGGATCGGTGTACAGCGGGAAGTTGCTCTGCGTGACCGGGAGCGGGATGGTCAGGTTCGCGTTGTTGAAGCCGAACAGGTTGGCCTGCCGTTGCAGTTGGGCCCCGGTCAGGTGCAGGCCCAGGTTGCCGAACGCGGTGTTGCAGGACAGCGTGAACGCCAGGATCAGCGGCACCCTGCCGTTGCCGCACGCCTCGCCGTCGAAGTTGATCAGCGGCTGGGTGACGCCGGGCAGCTTGAGCTGGGTCGGCGCGAAGACCTGCGTATTCGGGGTGATGCCCTTGTCGGTCATCGCGGTGGAGCTCGTCACTACCTTGAACGACGACCCGGGCGGGAACGTGGCGTTGAGCGCCCGGTTCAGCAGCGGCTGGTTCGGGTTCTTGAGCAGCTGCTTGTCGTTCGCGATCAGCTTGGTGCCGTCGAGCGTGGCCAGCTGGTTGGGGTCGAACGACGGGTAGGACGCCATCGCCAGCACCGCGCCGGTCTGCGGATTCAGCGCGACCACTCCGGCCTGCTTGCCCTGGGTTTTCAGCGCGTTGTACGCGGCCTGCTGAGCCACCGAGTTGACGGTCAGCTCGACGGTGGCGCCCTTCTTCTGCTTCCCGGTGATCAGGTCGATGAGGTTGTGCACCGCGAGCGCCGGGTCGGACCCGGACAGCTCCTTGTTCTCGGTCTGCTCGATCCCGGTCTGGCTGAACAGCGTGTCGTACCCGGTGATCGGCGCGTACGCCTTGCCGGACGGGTAGAACCGCTGGTACTCGCCGAACGCCTTGTTCATTTTCGAGTACGCGACGACCTTCTGGTCGGCGGTGATGATCGAGCCGCGCTGGAACTGGAGCGTCGAGGTGAAGGTCCGGCCGTTGCCCGGCTCGTTGGCCAGGCTGCTCGCCTCGAACCCCTGCACATAGTTCACGTTGACCAGGAGCAGCACGAACATCACCAGGGCGATCAGCGAGACACGGCGCAGCGCGTGGTTCATCCGGCCCGCACCACCTGGGTCATGCCCTCGTCCTGGATCGGCTGCGGGGCCGGTCTGCGCGCGGTATCGCTGATCCGCATCAGCAGGGCGATCAGCATCCAGCTGGATATCAGCGACGAGCCGCCCTGCGACAGGAACGGCGTGGTGATGCCGGTCAGCGGGATCAGCCGGGTTACCCCGCCGACGATCACGAAGACCTGCAGCGCGACCGTGAAGGCCAGGCCACCGGCCAGCAGCTTGGAGAACGGGTCCCGGACGGCGATGGCGGCGCGCAGCCCGCGCTGCACGATCAGCCCGTAGATGAGCAGCAGGGCCATCAGCCCGGTCAGGCCGAGTTCCTCGCCGAACGCGGTGATGATGAAGTCGCTCTGCACCAGCGGGGTGTTGTACGGCTGGCCCTGGCCGAGCCCGCGGCCGAGCACCCCGCCGAACCCCAGCCCGTACAGTCCCTGGACGGTCTGGAAGCCGATGGTGTGCACGTAGCTGAACGGGTGCAGCCAGACGAGGAACCGGTCCCGGACGTGCGCGAACAGCTCACTGGCCAGGAACGAGCCGAACAAGAACAGCAGGAACCCGATGATCAGCCAGGACGACCGCTGGGTGGCGATGTACATCATCACCACGAACAGGCCGAAGAACAGGGCCGAGGTGCCGATGTCGCCCTCGAAGACCAGCACGATCAGGCTGACCCCCCAGGCGATGAGCACGGGGGCCAGGTCGCGGGCCCGGGGCAGGTCGATGCCGAGCACCCGCCGCCCGGCCAGAGCGAGCACGTCGCGCTTGGCCACCAGGTAGCCGGCGAAGAACACCGCCAGCGCCAGCTTGGCGAACTCCTCGGGCTGCACGGTGAACCCGCCCAGCGAGATCTGGATCAAGGCCGTGGTACCCGGTACCTCGCTGATGCTTTTCGGCAGCACCGCGGGCAGGGCCAGCAGCACCAGGCCGATCGCGCCCAGCGTGTAGGTGTACCGCTGCAATGTGCGCGGCTGCCGGACGAAGGCCAGCACGGCCACGAACGCGGCGATCCCGGCCGCGCTGTAGAGCACCTGGAACGCCGTGGTCTTGGCGCTCATCGTGGCGATGGCGAAGCCGGGGTTGCCGCCGCGCCCCGATTGCTGCAGCCGGTAGATCATCACGATCCCGAGCCCGTTCAGCAGGGCGGCCAGCGGCAGCAGCAGCGGGTCGGCCCACGGCGCCAGCCAGCGCACCGCCACGTGCGCCGCGCCGACCAGCACGGCGAAGGACAGGCCGTAGACGAACATGCCGGCCGGCACCTTGCCGTTCAGCCCCAGCCCCACGTTGGCGTAGGCCAGCATCACCACGCCGACTACGAAGGCCAGCATGAGCAGCTCGGTCCGGCGCCGGCCTGCGGGCAGGGGCACGCCGGCCGGCTGGCCATTCTGCTGGGCGGCGGCGGAGCCGCCGCCCAGTGGCTGGTCCGACGGGCTAGCGATCACGCTCACGACTATCCTCCGGCCCCGGCGGCGGCGCTGGCAGGCGGCGGGCACTCCGCGGGGATGGTTGGCTTCGTTGGCTTGACCTTCTTGGTGACAGTCTTCTTCCCGACCTTGACCTTCTCGGTCTTCGGCGGCGTCGCCTGCCACGTGCGCAGCGCGGCGTACGCGGCCTGACAGTGCTGGTAGTCAGTCTGGATGGACTGCACCGACGCCCGGGCGCCGGGCAGCCCGGAGTTGGACGTGATGGTGGCTCGCACGGTGCTCGCGTCCATGCTCGGCAGGCTGGCCACCGGGATGTCGAAGCGCTGCGCCACGCTGTACAGCTTGATGCCCACCACACTCTGGTTGATGCCGCGGAAGATGACGACCTTGCCGCCCTCCTCGCCGACGTAGTACTGGCTCTGCGTGTACCGCCAGCCCGCGTAGACACCGCCCACGACCAGCACCACGAGAATCACCAGGGCCGACGTGACCAATGGCAGCCGGCGCTTGCGGCGGCGGTGCCCGCCGTGCCCGTCGTCCTCGTCGGTGGGCCGTCCCGGCGCCGGGTCGTCGTGCGCGATGGCCACCGCGGCCTGCGGCGCGGTCCGGGTCAGCAAGTGAGCGCGGCCGGCCGGGCTGTCGGTGCGGAACGGGGTGCCGCCACTGCCGTTGGACGCCGCCCCGACCATCACCGAGGTCTCGGTGGGCGGCAGCGGGGCGGTCGCGCTGTCCACCACGTCCGCCACGATGCAGGTGATGTTGTCCGGGCCGCCGCCCCGGATGGCCAGCTCGACGAGCTGCAGCACGACGTCGTTCAGGTCCTCGACCTTGGCCAGCGTCCGGTGCAGGGTCTCCTCGCTGACCACCCCGGACAGCCCGTCCGAGCAGAGCAGGTACCGGTCGCCGAGCCTGGCCTCGCGCAGCGACAGGTCCGGCTCGACGTCGGCCCGGCCGTCCAGCGCGCGCAGCAGCATGGACCGCTGCGGGTGGGTGGCCACGTCGTCCGGGCTGATCCGGCCCTCGTCCACCAGCGTCTGGACCAGCGTGTGGTCGTGCGTGATCTGGTGGAACTCCCCGTCCCGTAGCAGGTACGCACGGGAGTCCCCGATGTGCACCAGGGCCACCCGGGAGCTGGACCAGAGCATGGCCGTCAGCGTGGTGCCCATGCCCTCCAGCACCGAGTCGGCGACCACCATGTCGTGCAGGGTGTGGTTCGCGTCTACCACCGCGTCGGCCAGCGCGTCGAGCAGGTCGCTGCCGGGCACGTCGTCGTCCAGCTTGGCCAGCGCCGAGATGGCCGCGGCGCTGGCTACCTCGCCGGCGGCATGGCCGCCCATGCCGTCCGCGACGGCCAGCAGACGCGGCCCGGCGTAGGCCGCGTCCTCGTTCCCCTCCCGGAGAAGACCGACGTCGGAGCGGATCGCGTACCGCAGTGCAAGTGTCATCTGCGCAATTCCAGAACGGTCTTGCCGATGCGGATCGGCACGCCTGTCGGCACCGGGGTCGGCTGGGTCACCTTCTGCCTGTCGAGGTAGGTGCCGTTGGTTGACCCGAGGTCCTCGACGATCCATTGACCGTCTTGAGGGAACAGCCGGGCATGTCGGCTCGAAGCGTAGTCATCGTTAAGCACCAGCGTGGCGTCATTTGACCGACCGATGGTGATTTGCTGCTCGGAGAGGGCCAGGCTGGTGCCGGCCAGCGCTCCCGCGGTCACCAGCAGGCGCTGCGGGTCACTGCGCCCGGCCCGTTGCGGCCGGGCCGGCCGGGGCCGGGCGGGCTGGCGCTGACGCTGCCGCTTCTGCTTCCGGGAAGCCTGGCCGAACAGGTCCGTGCGCACTACGCCCACCGCCGTGATCACGAACAGCCACAGGACCGCCAGGAAGGCGAGCCTGATCAGGAGGAGGGTCAGCGTGCTCATCGGCTCATGTGTCCTTGGGTGCCTCGCCGTTACGGCCTGAGGGGTTGGGGTACGGGGATCGGGGTCGGGGGTCGGGTCAGCCGGCAATGGTCAATAAATACCGTCCCTGCGGAACACCAGTGTGGTCCGGCCGAGGGTGACCTGGGTGCCGTCAGCCAATGTCACGCGGCGCACGGGCTGGCCGTTCACGAACGTGCCGTTGGTCGAGCCCAGGTTGACGAGCACCACCTCACCGTCTTCGACCCGGAGCTCGGCGTGGTGCCGGGAGACGCCCGGATCCACCAGCCGGAGGTCGCAGTCGGTGCCGCGGCCCAGCATGGTGACGGGAGCGTTCAGCTCGTAGGTGCGCTGGCTGCTGCCGTCGGGCCCGGGTTCGGGGCCGGACACCAGCAGCCGGGGGCGGCCGCCGAACGTGCCCGGCGGGCGCGGCAGGTCGCTGGCGGGGCGGCGGATCTCGCCGCCTTCCACGGTGGTGCCCCGGATCACCCCGGACCGGATCCGGAACGTGCCGGTGGTCAGGTCCGGGACACCCTCGAAACGCATCCGCACCGGCCCGACGAAGGAGTACCCCTGCTCCCTCGCGTGCTCGCGGGCCAGTGTGGCCAGTTCCACACCGAGACTGTCCGCATAGACCTCGAGGCGGTCGAAGTCGGTCTCGGCGATCTCCACCACGAAATCGTTCGGCACCAGGGTCCGGCCCTGGGCGACGATCGCGGCCCGGTCATCCATCTCGCGCTGAACCGCGCTGGCAACCTCCACCGGCTGCAGCTCGGACTTGAACGCCCGCGCGAAGGCACCCTCGACCATGCCCTCGAGCCTGCGCTCGAAGCGCTGTAGAACTCCCACCGCGGGGTACCTCCTTCCCCTATCCGCATCCGATGGTATCGGCGGTCGGGGTGCTCTCGCGGACGTGCTAACCTGACTGACTGCGTAGGGCGGGTGGCGGAACGGCAGACGCGCACGGTTCAGGTCCGTGTGTCCGAAAGGACGTGAGGGTTCAAATCCCTCCTCGCCCACAGGTTGTCCGGATGATCATGCGGCTAGTGGTCGTCCGGTGGTGGTCGTACATGAGCGTGCTGGCCTGCAAGCTTATGCGGGGATGCGCGGTGCGCGCGGGGTCTTCCCAGGTCAGCGATAGCACTGTTACCACGGGGAAATCATGTGCCCACGTAGCGCCCAGGCAATCCAGTGTGTTCTGACCTGATCGCGGATGTCGCGGTCGTCGGCGCGGGTGCGCTGGGCTGTGGTCAACGCGGCGGGCGGGTGGGTCCGCCAGGTGGCCGAGCTGGCCGGCGCCTGGCTCGCGGCCGCGCCGCTCCGGCACCAGTTGCTGGTGACCGCGGCGCTCCCAGACATCGCGTCCAGCGCGCCAATTACCAGAATTCTGGATTCTGCCGTGTACCTGCGGCCGGCCCGTGGCGGGCTGATGAGCGTCGAACTAGAGGCCAAGATAGATGCGGACGGCATCCTCCAGCTTCGTCAGCTCTGGAGGGCTTAGCCGTCCTCGCCTCTTACGCAGCCTTGCCTTTGGGATCGTGTGGAGATCGGTCGCGTTCGCGTAGCTGACCTCGCGCCCAGTGAGACCTGCGTCGGAATCCAGCTGCACATGTGTCGATGGAGGCCCGGCCGTGCCAGTGATCACCGCGACGGTCACCGAACTCAGGCGCTGGACAAGGGCATTCACGCTGAGCACGACGGCAGGATGAGCGCCGATCTGAGAGAGTTGCGTATCCCAGACCTCTCCCCTCATAGGATCCACCGCTAGTCGTCGTCCCAGACAGCGGCAACACCCTCCGGCAGCGGCGCGGGTTCTCCGCCGTAGAACTCGTCGTACTCTCTCGCCATGGCCAGCTCCCGGGCCTGCTTGTGAACGAGCCGCAGGCCTTCGCGCACAAGTGCGGAGGTGCCGTCAAGCCCGAGCACCGGGGCGTCCGCCTCAACCAGTTCGCGGGCGAAATCCGCATCGACCCTGGCCTGCATGGTCACCGATCCACGGGGGGGCGCCTCCCCGCGCGCCCGGGGCTTCCTGGGTGCAGCCGGAGCGGCCTGCACGCGCAGTCCAGCGGCGGCGGTCCGCGCCCGGGCCGCTGTCCGCCGACCCGGCTTTGCCGATTTCCGACCGGTGGCCAGTGCGGACGCCGCACTCCTGGTCTGGCTCGTAGCCTGCTGCGTTTCCTGGGGAGTTGCCTTAGCCATGTATTGAGTTTGTCATACAACTACCGCAATGCCTACCGCACGCATGATCACAGGGCTCCACAGCGCACTCACTTCACGGCTGGCGAGCTTACTTCCCGGATAGCCGCCCGGTCAGGGCACCACGATGACCGGGCAGTGCGCGTGCCGGGCCAGCCACCCCGGCACCGACCCGGCCAGGTGGTGCCACAGGTGCCCGGGGGCGCCGATGACCAGGGCGTCGGCGTGGAACTCGTCGGCCGCGGCGGCCAGTTCCCGGGCCGGGCTGCCCTGCCTGGTCACGATGCAGACGTCCAGCCCGGTACGGTCGCACACCTCGTCCAGTTCGGCCAGCAGCCAGCGGTGGGTTTCCATGGCATCCCGGGCCGGCGCGATGACCTGGCCGGTCAGTGGCTCGCAGAACAGCGCCGGGCTGGTGATGTACGCGACCAGCAAGGTGCGGCCGAGCCGGCGGGCCATCCCGGCCGCGTAGGCGAGCGCGTTCCGGCTGGGCCCCGAGCCGTCATAGCCGACCACCACCGGGTGGTCGGCCTCGGTCAGCGGCTGGGTGGCCGCCAGCCGCCCGGCGCAGTCCGCCGGGTCCGGCTGGACGCGGTCAGGCTCGGCCGGTTCTGGCTGGGACTGGGACGGGGGCTGGCTGGGTGGTTCCGGCTGGGGCCGCTGCTGGTCACGCTGGGCAGGCCGGCGCCGCTGCGGCCAGGGCGGCCGGGGCCGCTCAGGCCGGCCCGGCCGGGGCTGGGGCTCTGCCTGGTCCATGGCTTCTCATCCTCGTGAATCCATGTCCGCTCACCGGTGCTACCTACGCAAGCTCTGTTAGTTTCCATTAAACAACTAACCCAGCTCATCCCATACCAGCAACGCGTTCTGGGTTATCCAATACCTTCGACGGCGGCAATGTTGCCGGTATCGGGCAGCCGGCGCGCCGGCCTGCCCTGGCTACCCGGGCCAGCCACGGCCAAACAACAGGCACCGACCAGGCAGAATCGATAGCGTGCCAGAACTTCCTGAGGTCGAGTCGCTCGCCGTGTTCCTGCGCGAGCATGCCTCCGGGCGGGTCATCGACCGGGCCGACAGCGCGGCCATCTCGGTGCTCAAGACCTACCGGCCCGACCTGTCCGAGCTGCACGGCCGGGTGATCGGGGCGGTTTCCCGGCACGGGAAGTTCCTCGACCTCACCGCGGTCTCGGCTGACGGCGCGGCCCCGGCGGCCCCGCTGCACCTGGTCATCCACCTGGCCCGGGCCGGCTGGCTGCGCTGGCGGGAGGACCTGCCCGGGCAGCCGCCCCGGCCGGGCAAGGGCCCGCTCGGCTTCCGGCTCCGGTTCACCGACGGGACCGGATTCGACCTGACCGAGGCCGGCACCAAGAAGCGGCTGGCCGTCTACCTGGTCACCGACCCGGCGGAGGTGCCCGGGGTGGCCGCCCTCGGCCCCGACCCGCTGGCCGACTCGTTCACGGTGGCCGCACTGGCCAAGATGCTGGCTGGCCGGCGGACCCAGATCAAAGGCGTGCTCCGGGACCAGAAGATCATCGCGGGGATCGGCAACGCCTACTCGGACGAGGTGCTGCACGCGGCCCGGATGTCCCCGTTCCGGCTGGCCGCCAGCCTGACCGACGACGAGATAGCCGGCCTGCACGCGGCCATCGTCAGCACGCTGCGCGAGGCGATGGACCGGTCGGCCGGCCTGGCGGCCGGCGACCTGAAGGCGGAGAAGAAGTCCGGGCTCCGGGTGCACGGCCGGACCGGGCAGCCGTGCCCGGTGTGCGGCGACACGGTGCGCGAGGTGTCGTTCGCCGATTCCGCGCTGCAGTACTGTGCCACCTGCCAGACCGGCGGCAAGCCGCTGGCCGACCGGCGGATGTCCCGGCTGCTCCGCTAGCGACTCAGTGCACCGGTGATCCCGAGACCGGCTGGGCCGACCCGGCCGAGCCGAACACCACGCCGAGCTGGGCCCAGCGAGTGGCGCCGCAGGGGCTCTGCTGGGAGAACGTGCCGGACACCGGCTTGCCGAAGAACGTCCCGGACACCTGGGCCGTGCCGGTCTGTGCCCCGGCCGGGATCATCGGGCACATGAAGCCGCGCGGGATGGGGGCGAACGGGTTCTTGGCCGCCAGCAGCTGGCGGCAGGCGGCCTGGGCATGTGGGTGCGTACCGCCCACTGGGTCGCAGGTCAGCGTCCACCGCTGCGGCGTGTCGCCGGGACGGGTCTTGACTACCACGGTCAGCGAGACCTTGGCCGCGCCGGCGGCCTGGCGGTGGCTGGGCGATGAGCTGGGGGCGGCGGCCGGGCCTGCCGCGCCGCGCTGCCGCAAGCGGCCACCGCGACCAGGCTCAGCAGGGCCGGCAGCAGGTAGCCGACGGCCACCTGCCGATGCCGCAAGGGGAAGGTCATGCACATGTGACGCCGCTGGCGGCCGTCCGGTTCCCGCCAGCTGACCCGCCGTGACCCACCAGCCGCCACCGTGCTCACCGGGCCAACGGCGCCCGGCCGCCCGCAGCCGTACCAGGAGCACCGTGCGCTCCAATTCCCGTCCCTTTTGCCGGGTCTTCACCATATGGCTGGCGAAAAGGATGACGAGTGGGAAGAAAGTGAGGGTATATCGCCTGGGGCCGGCGGATTCCGAACGGGGGAGCATCGACAGGTGCTGGGAAGGAATGCTCATGGCAGGGTCACGTCTTCGTTCGCTGCTGCATGCGTGCTGGCCGGGCCGGAGGATGGCAATCGCGGCTGCCCTGGCTGCCCTGGCCGGCCGGGGGCCGCCGCGGCGCTGTCCGGGCCGGCCAGCGCCGCGGGCCAGCCGGGTGACCGGTACAACGTCGGCGCCACCCACTCGCCGCAGCTGCTCGCCCAGCTGGCCGGCCCGGCCGGGGCGGGGGCCCCGCCGCTGGCCAGCGGCGCGGCTGCCCAGCCGGGGATGCGGCGCGGCGTCGATGTGGCCGCCTATCAGCACCCCAACGGGGCCGGCATCAACTGGCAGAAGGTGGCCCGGTCCGGGATCAGCTTCGCCGCGGTCAAGGCCACCGAAGGCACCTACTACCGGAACCCGTACGCGCTCAGCGACCTGACCGCCGCGCGGGCGGCCGGGCTGTCGGTCGGCGCGTACGCGTTCGCCATCCCGGACGGGAACGGCGGCCGGATCAGCCCGGTGGCCCAGGCCGACTTCCTGCTGGGCTACCTGGGGCCGCTCGCGGCCAGCGTGCCGGTCATGCTGGACGTCGAGTTCAACCCGTATTCCGGCGGGCTGTGCTACGGGCTGCGCGGGTCGCGCATAGTGACCTGGGTGGCCAGGTTCAGCGCCGAGGTACGGGCCAAGACCGGCCGGGTGCCGTACATCTACACCCCGCAAGGATGGTGGAACCCTTGCACCGGCGGCAGCGCGGCGCTGCACAAGAACCCGCTGTGGGTGCCGAACTACACCACCGCGAGCAGCCCGGCGCTGCCGGCCGGCTGGACGACCTGGCAGATCTGGCAGTACTCCAGCGTCGGCACGGTGCCTGGGATCAATGACCCCGGGTTCACCGACCTGGACCGGCTCCAGCCGGGGGTCACCTCGCTCGGCCCCTGATTTGCCGGAAAAACGATCATCTCTTCCCCTATGATCCTGGGTTGCCTGGGGAGGAGACGTCGTGCCGGTGCGCGCTGAACGCTGGTTAATGTCCGCCTGCTGCGCCGTGGCCAGCGTGGCGCTGCTCGGCCTGGGCGCCGTCCCGGCCGGTGCGGCCAGTTCGGCCGGGCCGGCTGACCGGGCCAACGTCGGCGCCACACACTCACCGGAACTGCTCAGCCAGCTCCGGAACCGGTCCAGGAACGTCCCGCTGACCGGCACCGGGGAGATGGCGCCGGCCGTGACGCCCGCAGCCGCTATCCCGGGTGACGAGCAGGGCGTTGACGTCGCGTCGTTCCAGCACCCGAACGGCGCGGCCATCGACTGGTCCCAGGTCGCGGCGTCCGGGATCGGCTTCGCCGCGGTGAAGGCCACCGAAGGTGCCTACTACCAGAACCCGTACGCGCTGACCGACCTGGCCGGCGCGCAGGCGGCCGGCCTGTCCGTGGTGGCCTACGCGTTCGCCATCCCGAACGGCAACGGCAGCAGCAACAGCCCGGTGACCCAGGCCAACTACCTGCTGAAGTACCTGGGCAGCTACGCCGCCACGGTGCCGGTCATGCTGGACATCGAGTACAACCCGTACTCCGGCGGCGAGTGCTACGGGCTCAAGGGCGCCAAGATGATCGCCTGGGTAGCCGCGTTCGACGCCCAGATCCAGGCCAAGACCGGCCGGATGCCGATCATCTACGCGCCGCCCGCCTGGTGGGATACCTGCACCGGCAACAGCACCGGATTCGGCCCGGACCCGCTCTGGGTGCCGTCCATCACCACCGGCAGCCCGGCGATGCCGGCCGGCTGGGCGAACTGGACGATCTGGCAGTACTCCGCCGCCGGGACCGTGGCCGGGATCGACGCGCCCGGGTCCACCGACCTCGACCAGGCCAGCGCCGCGTTCCTGGGGCTGCTCAACCCGGGCACCCAGGACCAGTCCGACGGCGCGCCGGCCGCCTCCAGTTGCGGCAGGCCATCCCCACGCCGGGCCAGCCGGTGAGCTACACCGCGACTGGCCTGCCGCCCGGGGTCTCCCTCACCTCGTCCGGGAACCTCACTGGCTGGCTCACCCGGGCCGGGACCTACCCGGTGCAGGTCAGCGCGTCCGACCCCGCCGGGGCCACCCAGTCCCTCTCATTCAGCTGGACCGTCGCCGCCGCGCCCGGCCAGGGCCCGGCCGGCCCGGTGCGCTTCGGCGTGGGCGGCAAGTGCCTGAACGACGCGGGCAACAAGTCGGCCACCGGCACGGCCATCGGCGTGTGGACCTGCAACGGCAGCGCGGCTCAGCACTGGACCGCCGCGGCCGACCGGACGCTGCGAATTCACGGGAAGTGCCTGTCGGTCTCCGGGTCGGCCAGGAAGAGCGGGGCCAAAGAAGTGCTGGAACCGTGCGCGGCGTACGCCAGCCAGCAGTGGACCGCCGGCAGCGGCGCGCATCTGGTCAACGGCAGCGCCGGACTGTGCCTGAGCGGATCAGCCAGCGGGACCAACGGCAGCCGGGTGTGGCTCGGCGCGTGCTCCACCGGCGCCAGCCGGGCCTGGACGCTGCCCGCCGGGCCGGTGCCATCGCAGCTGCCCGGCCAGTGCGTGGCCAGCCAGACCAGCGGCCCGGCCGTGGTGATCTCGCCATGCAGCGGGGCGGCCGGGCAGCAATGGGCGGCCCAGCCGGACGGGACCGTCCGCCAGGCGGGCCAGTGCCTCGAGGTGGCCGGGGCGGGCACGGCCAGCGGTACGGACGTGGACCTGGCCACCTGCACCGGCGGGCCAGGCCAGCAGTGGCACATCAACGCGGCCGGGGCCGGCCAGCAGCTGGCGAACCCGTCGTCCGGACTGTGCCTGGCCGATCCGAACGACAGCACGGTCAACGGGACACAGCTGGTCATCGCGTCCTGCACGGGAGGTGATCCCGGCACCGGCTGGCGGCTACCGTGACGTTGCTCACCGCTGATTGCCCGGCCTGCGCCGCGGCTTGATGGCACCATGAGGTGGTGGCCCTGGACCAGCAAACCGGACAGAACCGGGTGGATGCGACTGCACGCGCGGTGGTGGAAAGCGCCGCCGACGCGATCGTCGCGTTCAGCACGGACCGTTCGGTGCTGCTGTGGAACCCGGCGGCGGAGCGGATGTTCGGCTGGCCCGCGGCGGAGGTGCTCGGCCTCGAGCCCCCGATCATCCCGGCGGAACTGCAGGCCGAGCACAACGCGGTGCTGGAACGGGTGCGCAGCGGCGGCCAGATCTCCTTCGCCACCCGGCGGACGTGCAGTGACGGCACCCTGATCGATCTGCGCATCGACACCAGCGCCCTGACCGGCCGGGACGGCGAGATGCTGGGCTGGGTGAACGTCTGCCACCGGATCGGCGCGGAGGAGGCGGCCCGGTACCAGATGGCGCAGCGGGCCCGGGTGGTCCGCAAGCTGGGCGACGTGGTGGCCGACATGAACGCGCAGCGCGACCTGGAGGCCGTGCTGGACCGGATCGCGGCCAGCCTGCGCGAGCTGACCGGCGCCGACGCGGGTGGCTTCGTCCTGATCGAAGAGGACAAGCTGCGCCTGGTCAGCATGGATGGGCTGCCCGGCAGCCTGCGTGGGCGGACCGCGGATCTGGAGTCCAGCCTGGTCGGGAAGCTGATGCGGTCCGGTCAGACGGTGATGATGACCACGGGGGAATCGGGTGAGTTCGACGACCTCATCTGGTCCGCGCTGCCCGGCCTGCACACGATCGCGCTCAGCCTGTCCCACGTCGCGGGCCTGCCCTACGGCGGTCTCTACGCGTTGTACAGCGGGCGGAAGGTCGGGCACGTCGAGCTGGAGTTGCTGGAACTGATGGCCGGGCACGCCAGCGTCGCGCTGAGCAACGCGATGGCGTTCGAGGAGCTGATCCGGCAGCGGGCCCATGAGCGCGCCGTGATCGACGCCAGCGCGGACGGCATCGCGGTGCTGGACGCCGCCGGCCTCATCCGGCAGTGGAACCCGGCCGCGCACGATCTGGCCGGCTTGTCGGCGCGGGAAGTGACCGGGCGGCCGCCGCCGTTCCCGGTACCCGAGCCCGGCGGCGGCAAGCTGACCCACCGGCTGCCCAGCGGCCGCTGGCTGGACGTGCTGTGCAACGACCTGGACGGCCGCGACGAGCGCGTCGTTGACTTCCGTGACGTGACCGCGGCCAAGGAGCTGGAGGAGGCCAAGGACCTGTTCCTGGCCACCACCAGCCACGAGCTGCGCACCCCCATCACCGTGGTGCAGGGCTTCGCCAGCACGCTGGCCCGGCGCTGGGACAACCTGGCCGACCCGGAACGGCGCACCGCGGTGCAGACCATCGCCGACCGGGCCGGCGTGCTCGGCCGCCTGGTCGAGCAGCTGCTGCTCGGCTCGCGCGCCGGGGCGGACCAGCTAACCGTCACCAACGGGCCGTTCGACCTGACCGCGCTGCTCCGCAGCACGGTCATGGCGTTCCGCTCCTTGTCCGAGGCGCACGCGCTGTCCGCGGACATCCCGGACGGGCTGCCGCCCGCCTACGGGGACCCGATGGCCACCGACATCATCGTCGGCCAGCTGCTGGAGAACGCGTTCAAGTACTCGCCGAACGGCGGCTCGGTCAACGTGGCCGCCCGGCTGACCCGGGCGTGGATCGAGGTCAGCGTGGAAGACGAGGGGATCGGCATCGCCCCCGGCGACCACGAGCGGATCTTCGAGCGGTTCGTCCAGGGCGAGACCGGCGACCGGCGCCGGTTCGGCGGCATCGGCCTCGGCCTGTACATCGTCCGCCAGCTGGCCCGGGCCCAGGGCGGCGAGGTGACCGCCTCGTCCCGGCCGGGCGGCGGCACCTGCATGCGGCTCCGGCTCCGCCCGGCCTCGGCCGAGGTCTTCGAGGTCTAGTCGGCCGTAGCCGCCGTCGCCTCGCGGAACCGGGGCTCGCCACCCGAGGCCACCAGGTAGTCGTCCAGGATGCCGGGCACGTCGTCCCCGGCCTTGACGATCTGGCCCTTCTCCAGCCAGATGACCCGGTTGCAGGTCTCGAAGATCTCACTGAGCTGGTGCGCCACCAGGAACACGGTGCCGGCCTGCCGGCGCAGCTCGTCGATCCGGGCGTGGCTCTTCCGCTGGAACTCGGCGTCCCCGGTGGCCAGCGCCTCGTCCACCAGCAGGATGTCGTGGCTCTTGGCCGACGCGATGGCGAAGCGCAGCCGGGACCCCATGCCGGTGGAGTACGCCTTCATCGGCAGGTTGATGAAGTCCCCGACCCCGGAGAACTCCACGATCCGCGGCTTGGCGTCCTTGGTTTCCTGGGTGGTCATGCCCATGGCCAGGCAGCCGAGCACGACGTTCCGCTCACCGGTCAGGTCGTCCAGCAGCGCCGCGTTCACCCCGAGCAGCGCGCCGTGCCCGTCGGTGTACACCATGCCCTGCTCGGCGGGCAGCAGCCCGGCGATCGCGCGCAGCAGGGTGGACTTGCCGGACCCGTTCCGGCCGATGACGCCGACCGCGTCGCCCCGGTAGGCCACGAACGAGATGCCACGGATCGCGTGCACCTCGCGGATGGACGGCCGCCGCTGCCGCTTGATCAGCCGCAGCAGCGCGGTCGCCGCGGTGCCTTTGTCCGCGTTGCCGCCGTACACCCGGTAGACCACGTGCAGGTCGTCCACCACCACCATGGGGCGTTCCTCAGCCACGGCCGTACCTCGCCTCCGCGCGCCAGAAGAACAGGAAGCCGACGATGATCACGACCACCGCCCAGGCGGCGGCCCAGATCCACAGGCTGGGGATGCTGGGCAGCGTGGTCGGATGGCAGTACGCGCTGAACGACTGGTACTTGGTCTGGCCGGGGAAGGTCCGGTACAGCACGCACTTGGCGTGGTTGTACGGCTTGGCACCGGGCAGCGCATCGCGGTACTCGGCCAGCAGCGCCCACCTGACCAGGGTGATGTAGACCGCGGCTGGGTTGATCTGCAGCAGGTAGGCGAGCGTCTGATGCTTGTGCAGCTTGCCCGCGAACGTCAGCGTCAGCGTCTGCAGGCTGAACAGCACGCCCGAGGTGTACATCCAGGTCCGCACGATGAACGGCAGCAGCTGGCTGACGTCGTCGAAGCTGGCCCCCCAGCGGGCCAGGATGAACCCGCAGCCCACGTTGAAGATGCTCTGCAGGATCAGCACCGGCAGGATGAACAGCCAGTACGGGGTGACCGGCTCGCCGGCCACCACCACGATGATGAACAGCACGGCGAAGGACAGCACGAGCTGCTGCAGTTCGATCAGCACGTAGCCGAGCGGCAGGCAGGCCCGCGGGAAGTACAGCGCCCGGATCAGCGGCAGTGTCTCCCTGATCACCTGCGACGAGGTGATGAACGCCCGCTGCGTGAAGTTGAACACGAAGACGCCGGTGACCAGGAACGAGATGTAGTCCGGGACGCCCCGGTTGGTGCCCAGCAGCAGCCCGAAGATCAGGTAGTAAACGCCCGCGTTGAGCAGCGGGGTGAGCACCTGCCAGAGCTGGCCGAGCCGGGCCTCGGTGTACATCGCGACGTTCCGTGCGGTGGCGAAGCCGCTGATGAAGTGCCGCCGCTTCCATAGCTCGCGAGCGTAGCTGCGCAGCGGCGGGCGCACCGCGGCCTCCTGCAGCCCGTACTGCAGCGCCAGGTCACGCAGCGACCCCGGCGGCACCAGGTGGTTCTCTTCGGGACGGTCGACGGTCGCGGTGCCCGCGCCGCTGTCGGCGTCCACCTGGCCGGTCAGCCTGCCCGGCGCGCTCAGCCGGCCTTGGTTGCTCACGACCGTGAGCCTACGGCGGGAATATGGCGGCGCGGGTCCGCTCCCGGGCATCCGGGGCATCCCGGCGGGGGGTCAGCCGGTGAGTTGTACGGGGCAACTGTCACCCTGGAAATGTACCACCGGGCCAGTTGTGCGGTACAACTGTTGGGTGAACGTCTCGGCCGAGGACTCCGAACTGGTCCAGCTGCTGACCCAGTTGCTCCGGGTGGTCAGCCCCGAGGGTACCGGACCCGGGAATCCGGCCCAGGGGAACGGCCACTCCGGGGCGGGCCGCCCGGATGCTGGCGCCGCCGGACAGCCGGCCGTGTCCGGCACGCCCGCCGGGCCGGACGAGGCAGCGCAGCCGCCGCTGCCGGTGCTGTCCACCTCCGAAGCGCGGGCCCTCATCGAGCTGGTCGCGGCGCGCGGCATCTCCCAGGGTCAGCTGGGCGCCCTGCTCGGCCTGGAGAAGAGCACGGTGAGCCGGCTGGCCGCCGGGCTGGAGCGCAAGGGCTGGGTCGAGCGCGGCCGGGACGAGGCCAATCAGCGCTACGTCCGGCTGTACCTCACCCCGGAGGGCAGCCGGGTCGCGGCCGTCGTATGGCAGGCCTGGCAGTCCCGGCAGGCCCGGATCCTCTCCGGGCTGTCCGGCCGGGAGCGGGAAGGTCTCGCGGCCGGCCTGCGCGGGCTGATCCGCGAGCTGGCCGCGGAGCGGTCGGCCGACGACCTGCCAGCGCAGTAGCACTCTGTTTATCTTGCGCCTCCGGGGCGCTTGGACCCGCCGACTTCCCTCCTCGCTCGTTCCTCCCCGCCCGCCTCCCCATTCCCCCTTCACTGTCCAGTCGGCGGCGCGCCCCTTTGGCGCGGGCCGGCTGGCCGGTAGACCGGCACGCCGTCGGCCTGGTAGGCGAACCGGAAGCCGGTCAGCCGGAGCATCCGCAGCACCGGTCCGGTCCGGTGCCAGACCAGCACCCAGCCGACGTCCATCCGGTGTGCGCTGGCCGCCGCCGCGGCGAACTGCGCGGGCGTGGTCCGGTGGTGGCCGCCCTGCGCGTTGAGCAGCGCGGCGTAGAACGGGTTGTGCTCGATCCCGGCCAGCGTGCCGGCCGGGATGCGGGAGATGAACGCGTCGGCTAGCGGGTGCTGGTCCGCCGTGGCCAGCACCAGGGACTCGGCCGGGAAGCTGCCGCCGATCACCGGCAGCCCGCCCCGGATGCCGAACGGCACATCGACCACGATCGACGTCGTGTGCTGCGCGGCGATCGGGCCGTCCAGCCGGGGCAGCGCGGTCGGCATCGCGCCGATGCCCGGGTTGCCGGGCCAGCCGGCCTCCAGCACGGCCATGGTCAGCACCGGGAACAGGGCCGCCCTGGCGTGCGCCCGCAGCCACTCCACCGCCGCGCCGGCCAGCAGCACCGCGGGCACCAGGCCCAGCTCGGTGAACCGGTTCGCCTCGCGGAAGTCGGACAGCCCGGGGATGCGCACGAACCAGGTGAACGGCATGATCAGGGAGACCCGCACGCCGTGCGTGACCGCGGCCAGCGGGACGTAGCCATGGCGCCCGATCCACAGCTCGGAGCCGAGCGACAGGGCCGCGCAGCCGGCCCACAGCAGGGCCAGCGTGCGGGCGGTCCGGCGGCGCCAGCCGACGGCCGCGCCGAACAGCGCCAGCGCGGTCAGCACCGAGCCGAACGTGACCACGGCCATGCTGTACGGGCCCTGGGAGGAGAACCGGCTGACCGCGGTGAGCCCGTACTCGGCCACCCGCGGTGACGGCGCGAACAACTGCTGCAGGGACGCGCCGGAGGCCACGTAGTTCGTGGCGAGCAGCGTGGTCCGGGCGGCCGGGATCCGGTCCGCCGTGGCCTGCTGGATCATCACCACGATCTGCGGGCTGGCCACGGCCACCGCGGTGAGCGCGGTCAGCGCCACCCGGCGCAGGCTGGCCCAGGCGGGCTGGCGCAGCAGCCAGGGCAGCAGCACCAGACCGGCCACGATGGCGGCCAGCACGGCGGATTCCTGGTCGGTGAGCAGCGCGGCGCCGAGCACGGCGCCCAGCGCCACGGCGGCCCGGGCGCGGCCGCGGCGGCTCAGCCGGACCGCCGCTTCCAGCGCCAGCGGCAGGAACAACGCGCCCAGGGCCAGGTTCAGCTCGTACCAGCTGCGCCAGGCCAGCACCGGGGATAGCCCGAAGAACGCCCCCGCGGCGATCGCGCCGAACTGGGTGCGCAGCCAGAGCCGGGCGGCCCGGTACATCAGATAGCAGAGCAGGCCCGGGCACAGGACGGACAGCAGGTTGTAGCTCGCGCTCGGGCCGAAAGCCAGCGTGACCGGGGCCAGCGCGGCGCCGGGCAGCGGCATCAGGGTGTGGTAACCGAGACTCGATCCGACCGGCGCGGCTAGGTAGCTGGTGGTCCACGGGCTGGACAGGTGGGCTAGCTGGTGGGCCACCCACCAGAAGTCCCAGACGTAGCCGCCGACGTCCCGGGTGTTGGGCAGCCTGCCCCACAGGTAGCTGACCCGGGGCCAGGTGACCGCCAGCCCAGTGACCAGGTAACCGGCCAGCAGCACCAGCTGGGTGGGCCAGCCGGGCGGGGCGGCGGCGGGCTGCGCCGGGGCGGCGGGCTGCGCCGGGGCGGACACATCCGGGGCGCCCGCGTGAACCATCGTCACCCCGTTCCCGGTCCGTCACCAATTACGCCGTACTGACGCATTGATTATGGAAGCCTGCGGAACATTAGGCGGGACGATTCCACTTACAAATTAAGAATGAAATTCTTACGAATTTATTAGCGGCCGGCCGGCCGGTACACCGAAACCCCGTCCGCGCGGTAGTCGAACCGGAAGCCGGTTTGACCAAGGTATTGGACAACTGCGGGATTTGAGTACCAGAGCAGGACCCAGCCGATATTCAGCCGCTGCGCGTTCCGGCGGCCGGCCGCCACCTGCGCCGCGGTGAGCGGTGTGTAGGAAGCCGGGATCCGCTCGAACAGCGGGAGCTTCGCGCCGGGGGCGAGCGGGGCGTTGTTGGCGGGCGGCGAGTAATGCTGGGCGTGAATGAGCCACGAGTAGAACGGCTGCCGCTGAATCGCCGTGATGGTGGGCTGCGGCAGCCGGGACACGTAGGCGATGGCCCGCGGGTGGCCGTCGGCGGTGGCCAGCACGAGCGCCTCGGCCGCGAATCTGCCGCCGGCCTCCGGTATGCCGCCGCGCAGGCCGAACGGCACGTTGACCACGATGGACTGGGAGTGGTTCGCGGCGATCGGGCCGTCCAGCCCGGGCAGCGCGGTGGGCATCTGGCCCACCCGCGGGTTGCCCGAATAGCCTGTCTCCAGCACGCCCAGCGCCACCACCAGGGCGATCAGCGGCCGCGCGTGGTAGCGCATCCAGTCCACCGCCGCCCCGGCCAGCAGGGCCGCGGGCACCAGGCCGAGGAGGGCCAGCCGGTCGGCCTCGCGGAAGCTGGACAGCCCGGGGATCCGGACGAACCAGGTGTACGGCATGACGGACGAGACCGTTGACCCGTTCCAGTCCAGGGCGAACGGGACGTACTGGGTCTTGCCCACCCACAGCGAGGCGCCCAGGGCGAGCGCGCAGCAGCCCACCCACAGCAGTGCGAGCAGCTTCGTGTTCCGCCGGCGCCACGCGAGGATCAGGCCGAGCAGGGCCAGCGCGGTCAGCGTGACGCCGAACATCGGCAGGTTCTCGTTGTTCCGGCTGTGGATGAACGGCTGGGCCAGCCCGGTCAGCCCGAAGTCCGCCACCCGGGGCGTCGGCGCGAACATCCCGGGCAGCCCGATCCCGTACAGCTTGTCCGTCACGGCCAGCAGCGGAGGTTTGATGGCCAGGCCGCCGCGGGCCATCTCCTGGGCCATCGAGATGAGCTGCGGGCTGGCCACCACGGCCGTGACCAGGACGGCGAGCGCGGCCGGCCACAGCCGGGCCGGCGAGGGCCGGCGCAGCAGCCAGGGCAGCAGCACGCACACGGTGAGGATGGCGGCCAGCACGGCCGACTCGGAGTCGGTGAGCACGGCCGCGCCCAGCCCGATGCCGAGCAGCAGCGCCTGGCGCACCCCGGGCGAGCGGCGCAGCCGCACCGCCAGCTCCAGCGTGACCGGCAGGAACAGCGTGCCCACCGCGATGTTGATGTGGTACCAGTCCTCCTGGGCCAGCATGGCCGACAGGCCGAAGAACGCGCCCGCCGCGATCGCCCCGGTCTGCGACCGGAGCCACAGCCGGGCCGCCCGGTACATCGCGTAGCTGGCCAGCCCGGGCACCAGGATGACCAGCAGGTTGTACGACGCGCTCGGCCCGAACAGCAAGGTGACCGGGGTGAAGATCAGCCCGGGCAGGGCCATCAGCGAGTGATAGCCGAGCGACACTCCGACCGGCGCGGCCATGTGGTTGGTGAACCAGGGATTGCCGAGATGGCTGACCTGCTCGGCCATCCACCAGAAGCCCCAGACGTAGGAGGCCGAATCCCGCGAGGAGGGCAGCTGGCCGGCCAGGTAGCTGGCTCGCGGCCAGGTCACCGCCACGCCCGCGGCCAGATAGCAGAGCAGCAGGATCAGCTGGCCCACGGCTGGCGGCACCCGGCCCAGCCGCCGCCGGGCCGCGTCCGGCCGATCCGGGGTAGCGGCGGCCGGGGTGCCGCCTGGCTGCGTTCCGTCCCCCGCTGGCTGCGCTGGGGCCCGGTCGGCAGTCAGCGG
This sequence comes from uncultured Actinomycetes bacterium, assembly GCA_963717125.1. Lineage (GTDB taxonomy): Bacteria > Actinomycetota > Actinomycetes > Streptosporangiales > Streptosporangiaceae > RYN-230. The sequence goes on along the minus strand of CAVQVG010000003.1, from coordinate 264,888 downwards.
GTCATGGCCCGCTCGCTCCATCGGTTCACCCCGTGCTTACGGCGACATCAGTGCCACTCATGCTAAACGGGATTGCATCCAGACTGCGCCCGAATGGTGCCGGCCCCCCTCCCCACCGGGCGCGGCCGGGGCGGTTTCCGGGGCTGCGCGGCGGGGCATTCCGCTCGCGGAAGGAAGCGACTACCGCGGCCACGGGCGGGAACGCACAAGGAGGTGAGGGCGGCGAGCGTCGTTGTGCTTCCCTTTGCTCCGGCCAGCGTCGCCGTCGCCCGGGGAAGAATCAGCGCGGAACTGCGCAGCGCGGGAATTGTCGCCGCGCCGGCCGCGGATGCCGCCCTGGTGATGAGCGAACTGCTCAGCAACGCCATCCTGCACGCGCGCCCGCTGCCGGACTCGCTGGTCCGGGTGGCCTGGGAACTCAGCCCACCGAGCCTGGAGGTCATGGTGAGCGACGGGGGCAGCCTGACCCGGCCGCACGCCGCCCGGCCGTCACTCTCCGCGATCGGCGGCCGCGGGCTGAGCATCGTCGAGCAGCTGTGCTCGAGCTGGGGCGTCCGCGCGGACGAACGCGGCACCACCGTGTGGGCCGTGCTGCCCGCGCCGTGCGCCGCCGTGCGCGGCCCGGCCCGGCCGAGGCCCGGGGTGGTCCCGTAATGATCACGTCTAGTAATCATTACGTGGGCATGCGTAATCAACCACCGAAGTGGTGATACTCCCTCCGAGGAGTCATCCGTGCGCCCGGGGGCACGGCGGGATGGCAGGGGGGATCGTGGCGCACACGCACGGCGCGGACAGCGAAGTCGGCCGGCTCAGGACCGTGCTGCTGCACCGCCCGGGAGCGGAGCTGAGGCGGATATCCCCGCACAGCCGCGGCCGCGTCCTCTTCGACCGGCTGCCCTGGGCGGACCGGGCCCAGCAGGAGCACGACACGTTCAGCCAGGTCCTCCGGGAGCACGGGGTTGAGGTGCTGTACCTCACCGAACTGCTCCAGGAGGTGCTGGAGTACGCCGACGCCCGGGCCGCGGCCATCGCCTCCGTGCTGTCCGGCCCGCAGCTCGGCGACGAGTTGCGCGGGCTGGTCCGCGGTCACCTGGACGACCTGGAATCGGAACCGCTGGCCCAGGCGCTGATCGCCGGGCTGACCCCGGCCGAGCTGCCCGGCGGGCGCGGGCTGGTGTACGACCTGCTCGGCCGGCACGATTTCGTCGTCGATCCGCTGCCGAACCTGGTGTTCACCGGCGATTCCAGCGCCTGGATCGGGGACCAGGTGGCGGTGGCCAGCCTGGCCGCGCCGGGCCGGGACCGCGAGGCGGCGCTGCTCGCCGTGCTGTACCGGCACCACCCCCGCTTCGCCGGGACCACCATGCTCTACGGGCCGTACCTGGAGCCGCTGGCCGGCGCGGACATCGTGCTGCTGGCCCCGGGGGTGCTGGCCGTCGGGGTCAGCGAGCGGACCAGCCCGGCCGGGGCCGAGCGGCTGGCCCGGCAGGTGTTCGCGGCCGGCCTGGCCCGGACCGTGCTGGCCGTGCCGATCCAGCGCACCGGGGCCGGGCACCTGGACACCGTCTGCACCGTGGTGGACACCGGCGTGGTCGTGATGCACCCGGCGCTCGCCTACACGCTCACCGCGCACGCCATCACCTGGCGCGATGCGGAGCTGCGGGTGTCCAGGCCGCAGCCGTTCCTGGCCGCCGCCGCCCAGGCCATCGGCGTGGACCGGCTCACCGTGATCGGCACCGGGCTCGACCCGCTGACCGCGCCCGGCGGGCAGTGGGATGACGGCGGCAACGCGCTGTCCCTGGGCCGTGGGCTGGCCGTGTGCGACGAGCGGAACCGGGAGACCAACGAGCGGCTGGCCGCGGCGGGCGTGCGGGTCGTCACCGTGCCCGCCAGTGAGCTGGGCAGCGGGCGGGGCGGGCCGCGCTGCCTGTCCTGCGTGATCACCAGGGACCCGGCCGGCGAGCTGGCGCCGGTTCCGGCCGCTCCGCCGCCGGACCTGGCGGCCGGCCGTGGCCTGCCGCCCATGCCCCGGCCGGTGCCCGCGGTCAGCGACCCGCGCGGCCTGCCGGTCGGCCCGCAGCTGGCCCGGCTGCGTTTAGCGGCGCGCAGCGCCGATCGGGGGTTCCGGGGGTCGTCCCCCCGGGCCAGCACCGTTAGGTGGCCGGTGGCTGGCCGACCACTTCGGCCAGGATGCTGAACGTCGGGCACGGCCAGCGCCACATGCAGCTCCGGCAGCGCCGCACCGGGCTGGCCGGATCCGTGCTGATGCCGCCGGCGTCCAGCGGCTGGTGCAGGTCGATCAGGCGCACCGTCAGCTCGCTGAACCGGAGCATCTGCTCCCGCGCCTCGGCCAGGAAGGTCAGATCGCTCGCGGTCATCCGGGCCGTCACCGGCACCACGCCGTCCCGGTTCACCAGCTGGCCGTAGTGCCTGCTGCTCTGCAGCCAGGACGAGGCGGCCAGCGCCCGGTCGCTCAGCCCGCCCATCTCCTCCCGGATCTGGTCGCGCTGCCGGTCCTGGTCCGGCGCCCAGCCCGGCGCCGGGGCCCGCGGCGGCTCGGGCTCGGCGGCCTCGGGGCGGCTGCTCGGCTGGAACAGGTCCCCCGCCAGCGGCGCGGCCAGCGGCACCGGCGCCGCCGACTGCATGTCGGGCAGCGGCCGCGATCGGGCCGGCTTTGGTTCTGACTGCTCTGGCAAGGGGTACATCCGGGGACCCACCTCGCAGGTGCTGGGTACGTCCCCCCCAGCTTGACGCACAATCGCCCGGTCCGCCTGTGGTTTCGCTGTGTGCTCTGGGTAAGGATCTAGTCCTGGCGCGCGCAGGGCGGTAGGGTGCGGCTCGTGGAGCTAAAGGTCTCGAGCCGTACCGAAGGTGATCGCGTCATTGTCGCCCTGTCCGGCGAAATCGACCTGTACACCGCTCCTAGGCTGCAGAGTCAGCTGGCCCAGGCGCTGAACACCGACCACGCGGTGCGCCTCGTGGTGGACATGTCCGGAGTGGATTTCTGCGACTCCACCGGCATGAACGTGCTGCTCGCCGCGCAGCGGCTGGCCCGTGAGCACGGTGGCAACATCGAGCTGAGCGGGCCGCGCCCGGCCGTGCGCAAGATCCTCCAGGTGACCGGGCTCGAGTCGGTGTTCACCGTGGTGGACAGCGGAGCAGCCGTTTCCGGCCAGTAGGCCCGGCCAGTAGCTCCGGCCGGGCCGGCGTAGGATCGACGCATGCCACCGCACGGTGACGTCGCCATCGTCATTCCAGCCAAGAACGAGTCCGACCGGATCCGGGCCACGGTGAAAGCCGCCGCCGAGACACCCGGGGCGGACCTGGTCGTGGTCGTGGACGACGGGTCACGGGACGGGACCGCGGCCGCAGCGGAGAGCGCGGGCGCGATCGTGCTGCGGCACTCCCGGTGCCGGGGCAAGGGCGTGGCCCTGGAGACCGGCGCCGAGGCGGTCCGGCTGCTGGAGCGCGGCGACGACCAGCCCCGGCTTCTGCTCTTCCTCGACGGCGACCTGGCCGGGTCGGCCGGGCACGCGGCCGCGCTGGTCCAGCCGGTCCGCCGCGGCCAGGCGGACATGACGATCGCGGTGTTCACCGACCGGGTGCGGGCGGGCGGGCACGGCTTCGTGATCGGCCTGTCCGGGGCCGGCATCAGGCGGGCCACCGGCTGGTCACCCGCCCAGCCGCTCAACGGCCAGCGCTGCCTGACCCGGGCCGCGTTCGAGGCGGCCCGGCCGCTGGCCGCGGGCTGGGGCGTGGAGACCGGGCTCACCATCGACCTGCTCCGGCAGGGCTTCCGGGTCACCGAGGTGGACGTGCCGATGGCGCACCGCGCCACCGGCGGCGACTGGCACGCCCAGTGGCACCGGGCCCGCCAGTTCGCCGGGGTGGCCCGGGCGCTGGCCGCCCGTGACCCGCTGGCGCAGGCCGCGCGCCAGGCGCTGCACCGCGCCGCGCCGAAGGGGGCGCGCCGCCGCCTGGACTGAGGAGCGCCGCGCCAAGGGGGCGCGCCGCCGCCGGACTGAGGAGCGAGGGAGCGAAGCGACTGAGCGACGAGGGAAGTCGGCGGGTATAGCGCCCCCGGAGGCGCAAAGAAGCAGAGCGCCCCCGGAGGCGCAAAGCTAGCAGAGCGCGTTAGGCAGATTGCTGGTGGGTTTCTTCTGGTTCGATGCCGTGCCGCAGCAGCAGATCTTGCAGGCGGCGCACCTCGTCGCGGAGCCGGTCGATCTCCCGGCCGAGCGCGGCCACGTCCGCGTCGGCCGACCATTCCGCGATCAGCCGCTCCCGCTCGGCGATGAGCTGCTTTTCGGTGCCGCGGGCGGTGGCCGCCTGCCCGGCGTCGCCCGCGTCCAGCGCGGCGTCCTTGTCCTGCCGGGCCTGCGCGATGCGCAGGTCGTAGTCCCGGATGCCCGGCGGCACGACCGGATCGCGGGGGACCTCCGGCTGGCCGGAGAGTTCGGCCAACTGCTCCCGGATGGTGTCTGCGTCGGCGCCGAGCCGGGACAGTACCTGGCAGGCCACGCCATCGCCCTCGCGAAGCAGGCCGAGCAGCAGGTGCTCGGTGCCGATGTACAGGTGGCCAAGGTCGCGGGCTTCGCGCAGCGACAGCTGCAGCACCTTCTTGGCTCGCGGGGTGAACGGGATGTGCCCGCGGGGTACCTGGTGGCCGCGGCCGATGATGTCCAGCACCTCCTGCCGGGCCGCTTCCCGGCTGACTCCGGCCGCCTCCAGCGCCTGGGCCGCCACTCCGGAATCCTGGCGGAGCAGGCCGAGCAGCAGGTGCTCGGTGCCGATGTAGCCATGCCGCAGCGACCTAGCTTCCTCCTGGCTGCCCACCACCACCTGGCGCGCCCCGGGACTGAACCGCTGGAACAGTGTTCCCTTGCGGCGGCCGGACTTGCTCCGGCCAGGTAGCCATCCGTGCATCGGTGCCTCCTTGACACAGGTTTGCGAGAGCCGGGGCGACAGCCACTCGGCCAGGCCGGCGGTGTCCAGGCGGCCCGCGCCGAGCGCGGCGACCACCTCCAGGGCCGCCTCCGGCGGGTCGAGATCGGCCTGCCAGCCGTTGAGCGCGAGGAACGTGGTGGCCGCGGCCACCGCGACCGAACCGGTGTCGGTGTCCCAGGGGCGGTGCCGGACCAGCGCGGCCAGCAGCGCGGCCGCGCCGAGGGCGGGATCACCGCTGTCCGCGGCCGGGGCCGCTTCGGACACGGCGGTCTGGGCGGCGCCCAGATCCAGCCGGTCCAGCGCGGCCTGGGTGCCCAGGCCCAGCGTCTTCCCGGCGATGACGACCAGGTCCGCCACGTCGAGCGGGTTCACTGGTCATCCCGGAGCATCTGCAAGATGCGCTGATGGCGGGTCAGGTTGTCCTCCAGCAGCTGGATGAACTTCTTGTCCCGCTGCCGCGCCGTGACGAGCGTGGTGATCGCCTCGCGCACCACGTCGGACACCGAGCGCCCCTCGACCTCGGCCACGGCCTCCAGTCGCTCGGCCAGCTCCGGGTCGAGTCGGAGCACCATGTTCTTCGTCCGCACCAGCCCTCCTCTAAGCTATCGTGATATCACGATATCACACGCGCCAAAGGGGCCCGGCGTTGACTGGACTGAGGAGTCGAGGGAGCGAGGAACGAGCGACCGAGCGACGAGGGAAGGCGACGCCTTAAGGGGCCCCGGAGGCGCAAGGGAGCAGAGCGGCGGGTATAGCGCCCCCGGCGGCGCGAGAAAACAAGGTATCCTCACGCCGGTGCGGTACGCATACCTTGGCCCGGCGGGCACCTTCACCGAGGCGGCGCTGCTCGCCTTCGACCCCGCGGCGGGGGAGCAGGCGCTGCCCTGCGTGAGCATCCAGGCCACGCTGGACGCGGTGCGCAGCGGCGCCGCGGAGCGCGGCGTCGTGCCCATCGAGAACTCGGTGGAGGGCGCGGTCACCGCCACCCTCGACGAACTCGCCACCGGCCAGGACCTGGTCATCTGCGCTGAGCAGCCGCTGCCGATCGCGTTCGCGCTGCTGACCCGGCCGGGCGCCGAGCTGGCTGGCATCAAGACGGTCGGCGGGCACCCGCAGGCGCAGGCGCAGTGCCGGCATTGGCTGGCCGGTAACCTGCCCGACGCGGCCTGGCGGCCGGCCGCGTCGAACGCCGAGGCGGCCCGCCAGGTGGCGGACGGGGAACTGGACGCCGCGCTGGCCGGCGCGTTCGCGGCCGGCCAGTACGGCCTGGCCGTGCTGGTGCCCGGCGCGCACGACCGGCCGGACGCGGTGACCAGGTTCGTGGTGGTCACCCAGCCCGGCCCCCTGCCCGCCGCGACCGGGTCCGACCGGACCTCGCTGGTCGCGTTCCTCCGCGAAGACCACCCCGGTGCGCTCATGGAGATCCTGACCGAGTTCGCGGTGCGCGGGGTCAACCTGAGCCGCATCGAGTCCAGGCCGACCGGGGACGGCCTGGGCCAGTACTGCTTCTCCATCGACTGCGAGGGACACCTCGACGACGCCCGGGTCGGCGAAGCGCTGATGGGCCTGCGCCGGGTCTGCGCCCAGGTCCGGTTCCTGGGCAGCTACCCGCGGCACGACGGCGGCCCGACCCAGGTCCGCGCGGGCACGTCAGACGCCGAATTCGCGCAGGCGGCGGCCTGGCTGTCCCGGCTGCGTTACGGCCGGGTCTGATTACAGGTACGGGCCGGAGGCCCGGCCCTGCTGCGGCTGGCCGTCCTCCCCGCCGGGCATCATGCCGGGCGGCATGGCGCCGGGCGGCAGCGCCCGGCGCATCTGCTCGAGCTGCGCCCGCGCGGCCATCTGCTGGGCGAACAGCGTGGTCTGGATGCCGTGGAACAAGCCCTCCAGCCAGCCGACCAGCTGGGCCTGCGCGATCCGCAGCTCGGCCTCGCTCGGCACCTCGTCCTCGACGAACGGCAGCGACAGCCGGTCCAGCTCGGCGACCAGCTCGGGCGCCAGCCCATCCTCGAGTTCCTTGATCGAGTTCTGGTGTATCTCACGGAGCCGGGCCCGGCTCTTCTCGTCCAGCGGGGCCGCCCGGACCTCCTCCAGCAGCTGCCGGATCATGCTGCCGATGCGCATCACCTTGGCCGGCTGCTCGACCATTTCCATCACCGGGCGCTCGCCCGGCGCTTCGCCGCCCTCTCCAGCGTCGCCGATGGCGTCCACGGGCATGCCGTCCGGGCCGAGCACGACGACTCTGGCGCCCTGCTCTGCTTCCGGGTTCCGTTCGCTCATGGTCTTAGTCTTGCGCGTCCGCTGGGGTGCCTGGACCACCAGGTCGGCCAGTTGACTAGCTGGCCAGCAGAATCTTCCCGACGTGGGTGCCCGCGTCGAACACCCGGTGCGCCTGCGCCGCCTCGGTCATCGGCAGCACCCGGTCGATGACCGGGTGCACCTTTCCCGCGCTGATCTGCGGCCAGGCATGCGCCCGGGCGGCCGCCACCACGGCCGCTTTCTCCGCGGCCGGGCGGGCCCGCAGGGTGGCCCCGGAGATGCTGGCCCGCTTGTGCATCAGCAGGCCGAGGTCCACTTCACCGCGCGGCCCGCCCTGCACCGAGATCACCACCAGCCGGCCCCAGGTGGCCAGCGCGGCCATGTTCCTGGCCAGATACGGCGCGCCGACCACGTCCAGGATGACGTCGGCGCCGCGGCCATCGGTGAAGTCGAGGATGGTCGCGACGAAGTCCTGGTCGCGGTAGGAGATGGCCAGGTCGGCGCCCAGCTCGCGGCACCGGGCCAGCTTGTCCGGGGCGCCCGCGGTGCAGGCCACCACCGCGCCGTCCGCCTTGCCCAGCTGGATGGCGAAGCTGCCCATCCCGCCGGCCCCGCCGTGTACCAGGTACACCTCGCCCGCACTCAGGTGGGCCTGCTGGTAGACGGTGCCCTGGATGGTGCAGGCCGCCTCGGGCAGGCCCGCCGCGTCGGTCAGCGACACGCCGTCCGGGACCGGCAGGAGCTGGCCCTGCGGCACGGCCACCCGCTCCGCGTAACCGCCACCGCCCAGCAGCGCGCACACCTCGTCCCCGGTCTGCCAGCCGGTGACTCCGTCGCCGAGCGCCGAGATCCGGCCGGAGCATTCCAGGCCCGGGTAGGGCGGCGCGCCGGGTGGCGGCGGGTAGAAGCCCTGGCGTTGCATCAGGTCGGCCCGGTTCACCCCGGCGGCGGTGATGTCGATGACCACCTCGCCGGGACCCGGCACCGGGTCGGGGACTTCCGCCCAGCTGAGCACCTCGGGCCCACCGGGCTCGGTGATGACGACCGCGTGCATCGAGTTCTCCTGTCCGAATCAGCGCGGTTCATTGTGCCGCACCGGCGGGGCACGATGCACCGCACTGATGCGTCAGCAGGGGGCGCGGTCGTCGGCGCCGGCCTTGATCCAGCGGTAGACCGCGCCGATGCCGCCGGCCAGCCCGGTCGCCGCCCGCCAGCTCAGGTCCCGCTCGGCCAGTCCCACCGCGAGCACGCTGCGCTGCAGCTCACCGGGCCGGGCCGGGCGCAGTTGCGGGCGGAGCGGGCGGCCGGACGCCCCGGCGATGATCTGGACCAGGTCCAGCACGCTGGTCTCCACCCCGGTGCCGATGTTCCAGTTGCCCGGCTGCCCGGTGCCGGCCGCGGCCAGGAACGCCCGCACCACATCCCCGACGTACACGTAGTCGCGGGTCTGGGAGCCGTCCCCGTAGACGGACGGGTCGTGCCCGGCCCGGGCGGCCGCGCAGAAGATGGGGATCACCCCGGCGTCGCCGCCCGGGTCCTGCCGCGGGCCGTACACGTTGGCCAGCCGGAGCACCGAGTGCCGGGTGCCGTGCAGCCGGTTGTACAGGCCGATGTACTGCTCGGCGCAGTACTTGGCGATGCCGTAGGGCGACTCGGGCAGCGGCGGCACGTCCTCCCCCGAGGGGACCGGAGCGTCGCGCCCGTACAGCGCGCCGCCCGAGGACGCGAACATCACCCGCGCCCCCACGTCCCGGGCCGCTTCCAGCACGTTGACCGTGCCGACGACGTTGACCTGCGCGTCGTGCGCGGGTCCGGTCACCGAGGCCCGGACGTCGATCTGCGCGGCCAGGTGGCAGATCAGGTCCGGCTGGGCCCGGGACATGACCGCCCGCAGCGCCGCCGCATCCACGATGCTGGCCTTGTGCACGGTGACCCGTTCGTCCAGCCGGGCCGGCCGCCCGGCGGAGAGGTCATCGACCACCGTCACCTCGTCGCCCCTGGCCAGGAACGCATCCGTGAGATGGGATCCGATGAACCCCGCCCCACCCGTCACCACAATCCGCATGCTGTCCCCCATCTTGTTCCGTAACGGCCTGTTCCGTCTCACGTCGCCCGGGTCACCCGGATCTTCGGCTGGTGATCCCACAGGTCATACCAGTCGTCGAGCAGGCGGGTGCGCAGCCCATGCTGCTCGGCCAGCGCGAAGAGCGTCTCGGGCCGGTAGTAAAAGTCTTCCTTGTGCACCTGGTAGTCCCGGTCGTCGTGCGCATAGAAGGTGAAATCGAAGAAGCCGTCAGGTGTCATTATGCGGCCAATATTGGCCAGGCATTCCTCGATGATCTCGATTGGGCAGTGCGTGAAAACGCTGTTCGCGTGTACGACCGTGAAGTAGCCGGCGGGCAGGAAGTCAAAGGTCAGATCCCCGGTCAGCGCGAGCCGGGGCAGCTTGTCCTGCAGCCCAGCCTCGGTGAGCACGCGCTCCGCTGATATCAGGATGTCCGAGGAGATGTCGATACCGTAGTAGTTCCCGGTGTCCAGGTAGTCGATGAGCAGGCGGCCGGCCCGGAGATTACCGCAGCCGATCTCCAGGACCCGGTCCGCGGGCCGGAGGCCGTGCCTGACGAGATAGTCGAACTGCATCTGGCCGAACTCGAGCCATTGCTCATGGCTCCGGCTGCCCACCGCCACCTCGACACCGTGCGCGCTGGCCTTGTACTTCATTATCTGGCGGTAGTAGCTGACGTGATCGTCGGCCCTTGCCCGCAGCCACGCGTCTACGCACACCCGGCGGATGTACGGCGTTATCTGGTTGGGATGACGGGCAGCGAAAGCCATCTTGTAGGCCAGGCTCGAACGAGCCAGATTCCGCGTAGAATTCATTATGTACCCCCGAACCCGGTCACTGGTACTGCCAGCCGGGTAATATGCGGTCCGCATGCGGTTGTGGCCAGCCAGCCGCAAAGCAGCCTGGCTGGGCTCGTGGCGGCCAGCCCGCGCAATCCCGGGCCGGCGGGAGAGAGTAACTCGTGAGAGCACGACTGGTCACCGCGATGCTCGTCGTCGGGTGCGTGGCGGCGGCCGGCTGCAGTGTGCCGGGCTCCGGCCGCGACTCGCCGACGGCACCGGCCCAGCCCACCAGTCCGGCCCGGCATCCGCCCAGCGTCACCAGTAAAGCCTATGTGACGCAGGTGAACTGCGGTGATACGCCGGCCGACGCCACCGCGCTGCAGCACGCCATCGATGCCAGCCCGGCCGGCTCGGTGATCCAGATCGGCGGCACCTGCCTGCTCGACCGTGGCATCGTGCTGCTGCCCAACCGCACTTACACCGGGTCCAGCCGCACCGGCACGGTGCTCCGGCAGGACGCCGCGATGCCCTACGTGCTGGCCTCGTCCGCCTATGTGGATAATTCCGCGACCACCGGGTCCCCGCTGGCTATCCAGCAGCTGACCGTGGCCTGTTCCGGCCATGGCAATACCGACGGGATCATCATCCTGAACTGGCAGACCGACGTCCAGCAAGTAGACGTGAGCAACTGCGGCGGCTCCGGGATCGTGGACACCAGCCAGACACCGAACGGCGCGACTATTGGCAATACCAGCGTGAACAGCCGGTTCGCGGATAACTTCATCGCCGGCAGCGGCGCCAGCGGCTTCCGGGTCATCGACCACGGTAACTCCGTGACCGACGGTTATCTGCTGGATAACCGGATCGCCGACTCCGGTGGCGACGCTGTCCTGATGGATAACGCGGCCGGCTGGAACATATCCGGTAACCATCTCTACAACGACAAGTCTGACGGGATCATGGCGAACCGCCTGTATGGCACGACCATATCCGCCAACTACATCGAGGACTTCGCCAGCGAGCGGACGGCTGGCCAGTGGTACGGCATAGCGGGCACCGTCCAGAGTGGGAACGGATCCACTATCTACGGCAACCGGATCTTCAATGACCTCGGCGAAACCGGCGATGCCACGCACATCTACATCGGCCTCACGTCGGTCAACGGCCGGACCGGCAACGTCGCGATCACCGGGAACGCGATCCGTGGCGCGGGCCCACGTGACGTCGCCCTTTCCTTCAGTGCCGGGTCCGGCCAGCTGACCGTCGCGGCGGCCGGCAACGTCATCACCCAGGTTGGCACCACGGCGCGGCATTTCGGCGCCGTTCATTTCTCCCCCGGGAGCTGACCGCCCGGCGGCCTGGCGGCCTGGCCGCCCGGCGCCCGGCGCACCCGGCGGGACACCGCGGCATGCACCGCACCGTACCGTTTCAGCAGGTGATCGGCGGGCTCGTAGAGGCGTGGGTGGGCCCGGATGGTGCGCGCCGTCCACTGGGCCGGGGCGATGTGCGCCCGGTGCAGCTGGCCCAGCGGCGACCGGGTGGTCACCGCGCCCTCGCCGACATAGATGTCGCTGCTCTTCAGCTCTTCCTTGTACCGCTTGGCTCCCTTGCCCAGGTCGATGCGCTCGACGCCGATGGAGGCGGCCGCCTCCACCATGCGGACATGCTCGATGAGGCCCGGCGAGTACGGCCCGAAATCCGTGTCGTAGGCCGGGAACCAGTGCGCCACCACCGGCCCGGAGCGGACGCCCAGGTGCGCGGCGACCGGCGCGTCGCCCGCGTAGAGCACCGAGAACAGCCCGCTGAAGTGGTCGCCCTGGGTCTCGAAGAGATCGTCGATGAGGCCGACGATCCACGGCTGGGCGAACCGGTCGCTCCGCCCGGTGCGCCGGTACTGGTCCGACTTCCAGGCCATCAGCGATCGCAGCGCGGCCCGGTCGCTGGACTCGGTGACCAGCCGGACCGGGCCGACCTCACGCTCCAGCTTGCGGGCCTTGCGCGCCACCGAGCGGAGGAACGAAGCTGACCGCACCTTGAGCTTGGTCTGATACGCGGCCCACCCGTCGGCCAGGTCGATGACCGGCGACGGCGCGGTGGCCGCCAGGTAAGGGCGGAACGGCAGTTGCTCGCCGGCCAGGTGATCGAAGGCGAACACCGACAGGCCGCAGCCGCGGAGCAGGTCCCGTGGGTCGTACCCGAAGCCCGGCACGTGCACCAGGCCCTGGCAGTCGGTCAGCCCGGCGCCGATCGGCAGCCCCATGCCGAACTTGTGCGTCTCGAACGGGAGGAACCCGGTGACGCGGCCCGCCTCGGTCAGCACCGCGACCCGGGCCTGCGCCCGGTGCCGCCCGACCGCCTGGGTGAACTCTGGGCTGAGGAACGGATTCCGCAGCCCGGGCGAGCGGAGCTGCATGTCCTGCCACGCGGTGACCTCGGCTGGCCCCAGCTCACTGGGGTGGATGACGGAGATACGCATAGGCCGGTCCCGCCTACCCAGCCGGGGCGGCCGCCGCGGCCACCCGGTGCGCGGCGAACCCGGCGCCGCAGACGAAGCGCATGACCGGGCCGAACGTGGCGGCCGCGGACAGCCCGACGAAGTACAGGCCGGGCTGCGACGATTCGAAGGACCGGGACAGCTCCGGGAACGTGCCGGTGAGCCGGATCCGCTGCCGCAGGCCGGTCTCCAGGAAGCCCAGCTTGGCCAAGTCAATCCGGTAGCCGGTGGCCGCCATGACGTGGTCCACCCGCAGCTCGGCATGCTGCCCGTCGGAGCAGGTGGTGGACAGCAGCACGCCGCCGGAGTCCACGGAAGCCTGCCGCACCGCATGCTGGTTCAGCACCGGCAGCACGCCCTCCACCCGGTCGCGCAGCCACCAGGCGCCCAGCGGGCCGAGCACCCGGCGCACCAGCTTGAGCCGGGTCTGCTCGGGCAGGTAGTGGAAGTACCCCGGGGCGTGGCTGAACGGGTAGATCCGCCAGGTCGGCCCCAGCGGGGAGTGTGGCTGCGGCAGCATCCCGGCCAGTCCGGCCGGGTGCGTGGGCGGGGTGCCGAACCGGGCCGTCCGCCGGACCAGCACGGTCACGTCGGCCCCGGCCTCGTGCAGCAGCGCGGCGCTTTCCAGCGCGGACTGCCCGGCGCCGATGACCGCCACCCGGCGGTCGCGGAACGCGGTCAGGCTGCGGTGCTGCGAGGTGTGCGAGACCGCGGCGTCCGGCGCTGGCTGCCCGCCCGGCGCGAGCGCGGCCAGCTGGTCGGGCACGTAGTTGACGTGGCTGACTCCGGTCGCCACCACCACGGTGGGGGTGAGGATCTCCTCGCCGGTGTCCAGGCTGACCACGAAGCCGCGGCCGGCCCGTTCCACACGCGTCACCACCGCCTGCTCGACCTGCGGGACGAGCTGCTCGGCGAACCACTGCCCGTAACGGCTGAACAGCTCGACCGGGATGATGTCGTCGTTTTCGTCCCGCAGCGGGCGGATGCCCACGCTGGTGCAGTAGTCGGCCAGCCGGTAACCCGGTTTGGCCGCGCTCAGGCTGGACGCGTCCGGCGTGGACTTGAGGCACATGCCCGCGGGCATGTGGCTGCGCCAGCTCGACATCACCTCGCCGAACACCCGTGGCTGGCTGCCCCGGGCGCTGAGGTGAGCGGCGACTGACAGCCCGTACGGCCCAGCCCCGATGACGACAGCAGGAGTGTTCGTGGTCATGGCGTTTCCGTCCTTGTCAGGTGTGCTTGCGTCGTCGCGGGATCACGCGACTGGTGAGATAGGACATAGCGGGTGTGGCAAACCTCGGCACCATGGCGATGAAGGGCAACGGGTCGTCACGCGCCAGCCAGGCGAGTTCTGTTTCGGTGGGCCGGGCGGGCGCGGACGGTGTGCGGTAGCCACTGTCGCGCTCGCCCAGCCGGGATAGCGGATGGATGTGCTCGACCACGATCCGGCGGCTGTTGATCTGGTCGCCGGGCGGCACCGGCTCGCCGGTGAGATCGAGGTACTGAGCGCGGACGACGTCCAGGCCGCCGGGCGTCTCGAACAGCCGGAACTGGTTGCCCATCCGCGGGTTGAAATCGACCAGCTTGTACTGCCGGTCGCGACGGTCGAACCGGACGTCGAGATCGGCCACGCCGTGGAAGCCGACCGCCTTGCAGAACCGCTCGACCTGGTTCGCCAGGGCCGGGTTGGGCACCGCGATGCCGGACGCGGTGGCGCCGGTATTGGGCGGCCACGACCCGGTCTTCACCCCGGTGAACAACGCCAGGCAGTTACTGTCGGCGTCGCAGTACAGGTGCACGATCCAGTCCTCGGCCACCTCGTGCGGGATGTACTCCTGCAGCAGCAGGGCCGGCGCCTCCCGGGTGGACGAGGCCAGTTCGATCAGCTCCGCGGCCGAGCCGACCACGGTGGTGCCCGCGACGGCGGGCGCCCGGCGGCGCAGCCAGGGCGTGGCGTTCTTGACCACGACCGGGAACGTCGCGGTGGCGGCGAACTCCGCTACCTGCGCGGCGTCGGACGCGAACGCCCAGCCGGGCACCGGGAACCCGTGCTCCTGGCCCAGCGCGGACATCTCGTGCTTGCTGGCCAGCTTGCGGACCAGCCCCGGGTCGGCTAGCCGCGGGAACAGGAAATACCGGGACAGCTCGTCGGCGTGCTCGGCCAGCAGCACCGCGGCCTCGTCGTCCACCGGCACGGCCACGGCGGGTCGGCCGATCCGCCGCCCGATCTCGGCCAGCCCGCCGGCCAGGTCGGCCGGGTCCTCGTGACCGGTCGTCCGCCAGCGGAACGTGCCGGTGCAGTACCGGGACAGCGCGGCCGGGGTGAACCGGTCCTCGGTCGTCGCGTACACCGGCACGCCGAGCCGGCCGAGCGTGCGGATCGCACCGACCCCGCCGGAGTGCAGCGGATAGTGGCCGATCTTCACGATCAGTGCCGGAACCTCCCTGGTCTGCTTCACAGTACTCACAGCAACCCCCCGTGAATCGATGGCAGCAGCGCGAAGCGCACCACCACGATGGCTAGCGTCAGGAACAACAGGGGGTACGAGGCCAGGGTGAGTGGGCGGATCAGTTGGCGGGCGGCCGGGCCGCCGATCCGGGCGAACTCGCGTGCCGCCAGCACCACGATGGTGGCCAGCACGGCGAGCAGTTCGGCCGCGCCCAGCAATGCGGGGTAGCTGGCGTGGCCGGATCCGTTGGGTGGCAGTGGATAGGGCTTGGCCTCGTGCGGCCAGCGCAGGGTGTAGATCACCGAGTCGTCGTTGGCGAACACCACTTTGACCCCGTGGGCCGCGCTGAGCTGCTGCCGGAACGTGTCTTCCCAGCCGGCCGGGTAGCCGGCCGCCTGCTGCAGGTAGGTGTCCTGGGTGCGGGTTTCCACCAGGTACGCGCCCGGTCCCTCGCTGCGCAGCGTGTCCAGCACGTCCGTCACGGCGGCCGGGTCCCGGGGCGCCTGCACCGGGACATAGAGGACCCGGTTGATGTCCTGGTAGGCCCAGGGCATCTCCGGGGTGACGTCGATCTTGGTCGAGGAGCTCAGCCAGAGCAGCCGGACGCCGTGCGTGTCGTGCGCGTAGATCCAGTTGGTGGCGGCGACCTCTCCCGGCGGCACCCGCTCGAACGCCTCGTTCCCGTAGCGCACCAGGATGAACGAAACCGGAAAGATCACGGCACACAACGCCAGTACCGGGAACAGCCGCCAGCCGGCCTTGTCCGCCACCGGGTTCGGGAAGAAGAAGCAGGCGGCCAGCACGCAGGCCGGCGGGAGCAGGAACAGGTAGATGCGCAGCGCGATCTCGCCGCCGTAGCTCTGCAGCCCGACGGTGAGCATGGGCAGGATGAACAGCGCGATCAGCACCCGGTCGTCGAAGCCACGGAACCGGCGGCGGAGCAGCCCGAGCACGGCCAGCCCGGTGATCGCGCCGGCCACCCCGACCCGGGCGTGCAGGGTGAGCAGGTGGGTCGCGGTGCTGCCGGCCAGCCGCCCGCCGACGCTGCTGGTCAGGTTGCCGCCCAGGTTGCCGACCCCGCCGAAGATGTTGGACAGGTGACCGGACCAGTAGTCCACCGCGGCGAAGTTGAGCCAGACCACCACCAGCACCGCGCACAGGATCCACAGCCCGGTCAGCTGGCAGCGCCGGATCAGCACCAGGGCCAGGCAGGCGCCGGTCATGTAGAACGGGGTCAGCTGGTGGCTCATCACCGACACCAGGAAGATGCCGAGCAGCAGAGCGAGCAGGAACGCCCGCTGCCCGGTGCTGGCCGACCGCGGGTCCAGCTCGCCAGGCTCCAGCCGGCCGACGACGAACCGGTGCACCCGGCTCGGCCCGGCCGGCCGGTCCGGTGCGCCGGGGCGACGCCCCGGGTCGGTGAACCAGTTCACCAGGATGGCCAGGAACACCAGGTAGAGCACGTAGTTGAGGGACTGCGGGGAGAAGTAGTCCTGGCCGACCCAGTTCCCGACCACCAGCAGGAACCCGGCCAGCCACTTGGCCCGCCAGGAGATCCGCAGGTTGCGCATGAGCAGGAAGAACGGCGGCAGCGTGAGCAGGTCGATGAACATCGGCCAGAACCGCACCAGCGCCAGCACGCCGTGCAGCCCGGCGGCGCCGCGGATGAACGAGATCAGCGCGAAGAAACCGGGCCAGCTGAAGTACGCGGCCAGGTCGGGCGCGGCCTTCCCGGCCGCGCTGATGTACTGCACGTACCCCGCTATCTGGTACGAGGTGGCGAACCGGGCGGCAGGCTCGATGAAGCTGGTCACCCCGTCCAGGCAGATGACGAGGCCGACCAGCGCGGCGCCGAGCAGCACCGGGCGCACCCGGCGCAGGCTGAGCCCGAGCACGAACGCCAGCGCCAGCAGAGTCACCCCGGCCAGCGCGCGATGCGGCAGCACCGACAGCAGGCCGAGCCCGTTCATCCGGCCCAGCTGGACGTGCCGCAGCGACCCGAAGAACAGCACGAACCCGGCCGCGGCCAGGAGCCCGACCAGCACCGCTGGCCAGCCCGGTAGCTGCCCAGAACCAACCAGGGGCAGCCGGGCCGAAAGCGGGCGGGCGGCCCGCGTGGTTCCCGTCTCAGCGGTCACGGTGTGCTGGCCTCCGGGGCGGCCGCGACCTCGGTGGCCAGGGCATCGATCGCGGGCTGAGTGGCCCGGTCACCGTGCAGCACCCGCCACAGGGCGGGGCTGATCATCGCGGCCACCACGACCTGGCTGACCACTGCGGCCACCCCGGCGCCGATCAGGCCCATCGTCTCGACCAGCCAGACAGTCAGCCCGAGCATCAGCACCGCGCGGATGCCCTGCACGATGGCCACCATCCGGGTCCGGCTCTGCGCCCGCAGCGCGCCCAGGTACACCTCGGTCAGCGTCTTGGGCAGCGTGGCCAGCGCCAGCAGTTGCAGGATCGGCGCACCTTCCTTGGCGTACCCCGGCCCGAACAGGCCCAGCCCCCATGGCGCCAGCAGTGCGATCAGTCCGGCGGCGGGCACGATCAGCAGGCCGATCTTGCGCAGCGCTTTGCGACAGTTATGCGCCAGCGAGGATGCGTCGAACGAGCCCTCGACGGTCAGCGAGATGGCCATGTTGACCGCGACCAGGTCGAGGATGCCGCCGACCAGCCAGGCCATGTAGAAGTACGCGGTGTTCTTTACGTCACTGATCATCGCGGCGACCAGGACCGGCACCAGGTTGCTGGTGGCCAGCAGGAACATCGCCCCGGAGTAGTCACCGGCCAGGAACCGGCCGATCTGCCGGTTGCTCGGCGGTTCGACGTCGATGGTGGCCGCGGTGTGCCGAGGCACCAGGCGGCTGAAGATCAGCGCGTTGACCAGCGGCACGGTCAGCACGCACGGCACCATCCAGGACAGGTAGATGCCGATGTGCATGAAGTGCGACGCGAATAGGATCAATAGCACGACCTTGGCGATGCCGAAGACGGTGTTCTCCAGCAGCACCCAGTGCGCGTTGCGCAGCCCGGCCAGCACGCTGTCCTGGAGCGTGAAGAGCGCCCAGCAGACCACGCAGCCGACGAAGAACAGGCCGGTGATCGGGTTGCCCAGTTCCGAATACGACGGGCCCCAGAGGTGGATGCTCAGCAGAAAGGGGATCGTCACCAGCACCGAGGCGACGCCGCTGACCAGGTAGGAGTGCTTAATCAGCTTGGCCGTGTGCCGCCCGGCCCGGGGCAGGAACCGGGTCAGCGCGCCGTTGAAGTTCAGCGCGGTGAAGCCGGCCAGCAGATTCATCGCCGCGTAGGCGGCCGTCGCCCGGCCGACCGTGTCGGTCGGGTACAGCCGGGCCACCAGGACCCAGTAGAGCAGCCCGGAGATGCCGGTCGCGCCGGTGTTGGCGATCAGGGCGTACCCATTCCGGGACAGCGGGTCGGCCCACTGCCGGCGCAGTCCCTGCACTCCCCGGGTCGTGCCCGGGACAAGGGTCCTAGTCGCCACGGCGCACCTGGCCCAGAGCTGCCCTGGTCCGGCGGACCATCGCGTAGCCCTTGGTCAGGGCGCGGTCCTTGAGGAAGATCATCGGTATGTTCCTGCCCTCGATGATCTGCTGGAACCCCGGCATGGTGGTGGACCGGCGGACGGTCAGCCGGGGCAGCGCCAGCGGGTCGGTGTCCGCGCCGGGCAGCGTGTTGCCGACCGCGCACGCGTACCCGTGGCCTGCGCCGCGGGCCTCCTCGCGCACCGCGGCGCTGGAGTACCCGAACGGGTAGGCCAGCCCGGGCATCGGCACGCCGAGCCGGTCCTCGAGCTGTGCCTTGCTCACCCGGAGTTCCTCGCGGAGCTGCTGGCGGGGCAGCTGATCCAGCTGGGGATGCTGCCAGCTGTGCGCGCCGATCTCGATGCCAGCCCCGGCCGCCTCGCTGATCTGACTCCAGCTCAGCATCCGGGCCGGCCGCGCCCGGCGGAGAGCGAGCCGGCGTCCTGCACCCAGCCGGTCGTGATGTACAGCGAGGCGGTGAAGCCGTACTGGGCCAGCAAGGGCAGCGCCAGGCGGTGGAAGTCCTCGAAGCCGTCGTCGAACGTCAGCACTACGGCCCGGTCCGGGAGCCGCTCCGAGCCGCCGTTCATGAACTCGGCCAGGATGCCCGCGGTCACCGTCTGGAAGCCCGCGTCGTGTAGATAGCCGAGTTGCGCGACGAACGCGCCGGGCGGGACGGCCAGCTGGCTGCCGGTCTCCGTCGGCTGGGCGATCTCGTGGTACATGAGGATCGGCACGGGCGGCTGCGGGACGGTGATCATGCGGCCTGCCCCATTCCGTCCGCGTGGGCCGGCCGCCGTCGCCAGCGCTGGACAGTCCCAGCCGCGTAACCGGCCGCCGTGGCGGTGACCCCGGCCACGATGGCACCGGCCCGGCCGAGGCCGGCCTGGTCGCCCTGTACCGCCTCAGCCACCCCGCGGGCCACGCCGGCCTGCAGTACCCGGGTCGTGTACCGCCGCTCCGTGGCAAGCCCGTCGGCCGCGCCCACACTCGCGGTGACCTGGGCCTTGGACAGGCCCTCCGCGTAGCAGCGGGATCGGAAGTAGCGGAACCGGCCGCGCTCACGCGGCACAAAATGCCAGATCACGGCGCGGTCGTCGAACAGGAACACCGAGACCGGGGACCGCTGGCCCAGCCGGATGCAGAACTCGGTTTCCTCGCAACCCATCGGCCGCTTGGCCGCGGACCGGCCGATCCCGTTCTGGAACCCGCCCGCGATCTGGAACGCTTCCCGGCGGAACGAGGCGTTCCCGCCCAGCAGGTTCCGTACCGGGGCCCGCGTCTCCGGCATGCCGCGGTACGCGGCGCCGACGACCCAGGCGAACTCGGCCGGAAACCAGGACGGGCGGCGGGCCTGCCAGTTCGGCAGCGTCCGGCCCCCAACCCCGATGACCGCCGGGTCGGCGTAGGAGTCGGCGAAGTACTTCAGCCAGTCCTGGTCGGCGACCGCGTCGTCGTCGAGGAACGCCACGATGTCGCCTTGGGACACCGCCACTCCGGTGTTCTTCCCGCCGGACAGGCCCTGGGCTTCCTGGTTGGCCACCACGGTGACGTCGGGCAGCGCCACCGCCAGGGCCGCCTGGAGGGCCGGGTTGTGATCGACGACGACGATGATTTCCTGGCTGGGCAGGCTCTGCGCCCGGACCGACTCAACCGCCGCGCAGGTCTCATACCACCGTTTCTGGGTGTGCGCGCAGATAACGACTGAAATGCCACCGGTGCTGATCACGCTAGTCCTTGCTGACATCGACCGCGACCGCCATCGGCGGGACGGGAAGTCCGGGCTCAGAAGTAGTGACGTCGCGCCGGATGCCGGGTCGGCTCCGGTGCTTGGCGATTGCTTCCGCGGCGATCACCTTGAAGATCCGCCAGCCGTCGGATATGACCCGGAGATTGCTCACGCCGTACACCCGGCGCCGTTCGTGACTCGGTATCTCCTGCACCCGCAGGCCGGCCCGGGCGGCCCTGATATTCATCATCGTCTCGATTTCGAAACCGACGCAGTCCAGGCCGAGCGCGGGCACGTGCCGGGCCCAGAACGCGTTGTATCCGTAGCACAGATCGGTATACCGGGTGCCCAGGGCGATGTTCACCAGGCCGCACAGGACCCGGTTGCCCGCCCGCCGGTGCCAGGTGATGTCGTCGCTGCCGCCACTGCTGGCGAAGCGCGACCCCTTGGCGTAGTCCGCCCCGGCCACCAATGCCGCCACGAACCGGACGATCTCCCTGCCGTCGGTGGAGCCGTCACCGTCGATCATCACGATGATGTCACCGGTGCAGGCCGCGAACCCGGACAGCAGAGCGTCGCCCTTGCCCGCGGCGACCTGGTGCACGATCCTGATGTCCGGATAGAGTTCCTTGGCCACGGCCACGGTGTCGTCCACCGACTGCCCGTTGACCAGGACGACCTCGCTGATCCACCCGGGCAGCGACCCGAACACGATCGGCAGATTCCGCGCTTCATTCTTGACCGGGATGACCACGCTAACCGCCGGGGCAATAGCGAACCCCGCATCGACTGGCCGGTATCCGCGCGGCGCGAGTTGTGCCGTGGTAGCGGCTGAGCCGTTCCGGCTAAAGATTGTGGCCTGCTCCCGGGGCTCAGGCGTCCCCCTCGGGTATGCGAATGCGCACATGAAGTGATTCCCCCCACTTATCAAACGTGCCTTCACATCGCTGACACGCCATGCATTGTTTACGATTAGCACCGCTGGTAGCTAATCGTATTTAGTTGATAACTCACTGTGATAAGACCTGCTCACGGAGTCAGGTTATTCAAGGAATCCAGGCAGCGGCTTATACGTTTGAGGTACGCAGGGTCAGTCAATTTACGTAGCCATGAGACGCAAGCCGGAACGGGGCGGCCCGGCTCATGCATGCGGCTGGCCGGAGAATTCAAGTGCCGCTTCGCCTGGGTTCAGCCTGGCTGGGGACTAGTTCAGCAGTCGCCCGGGGGATTCACTGCGGTACCACGGGCCGGTTCAGGCCCGGTCGCGGATCGCCGGCCGCGGAGTGGCGCCCTCGGCTCCGGCTCCCGCTTCGGCCCCGGCCCCGGTGCCGGCCTCGCCTCCGGCCCCGGACTCGGCTCCGGTGTCGCTCCCGGCTGGCTGGCTGGCTGGGAGGTGGCGGAGCAGGGCCTGCCATCGCGGTACCACCCAGGAGGCGACCCGGGCCCGGACGCCTGGCCGCTGGGCCAGCAGGCATCCAGTGGTGATCACCGCGACCACGAGCAGTTCCCCGATGGGCGACCAGAGACCCGCCGACAGAAGGATCATGGCCACGATGATGAGCAGGACGACCGTGCTGACGCACGCCAGGAGGACCCTGGTGAAGCCGTCAAAGCCGCGCAGCAGTCCGGCGATGGCAGCCGTCGGCGCCACTACTAGGAAGAGCAGTACCAGCACGGTCCGCAGTGCGGAATGCACGCCAGCCAGGGCCAGGATCACGCCAACCGCGCCCGCCCCCGAGGCCACGCCGACCAGCGAACTGGTCAGCCTGCTGGTCATCCAGACCATGAAATCAGGCAGCCCCCCACCTCTCGGCTACACAACCCCCAAAGGCACCATACCAACCGGCAGCCCGATCCCGCTCCGCCAGTGTGGCCGCGTTCTGTACCGTCCAGGTTTCCCGCCGTTGCCACATCATCTTAAATGCCATGAAAGGGGCGCTAGGTGAGTTGGGAAGGAGGCATCGGGGCCACGGCGCGTGGACGCCGGACACCGAGCGGTACCCAATCCGGCCGGGAGCACCCGCCGCCGCGGGCGAGCGCCCGGCCGGGCTCAGCAAGGGGTGCGGTCGTCGGCGCCGGCCTTGATCCAGCGGTAGACCGCGCCGATGCCGCCGGCCAGCCCGGTCGCCGCCCGCCAGCTCAGGTCCCGCTCGGCCAGTCCCACCGCGAGCACGCTGCGCTGCAGCTCACCGGGCCGGGCCGGGCGCAGTTGCGGGCGGAGCGGGCGGCCGGACGCCCCGGCGATGATCTGGACCAGGTCCAGCACGCTGGTCTCCACCCCGGTGCCGATGTTCCAGTTGCCCGGCTGCCCGGTGCCGGCCGCGGCCAGGAACGCCCGCACCACATCCCCGACGTACACGTAGTCGCGGGTCTGGGAGCCGTCCCCGTAGACGGACGGGTCGTGCCCGGCCCGGGCGGCCGCGCAGAAGATGGGGATCACCCCGGCGTCGCCGCCCGGGTCCTGCCGCGGGCCGTACACGTTGGCCAGCCGGAGCACCGAGTGCCGGGTGCCGTGCAGCCGGTTGTACAGGCCGATGTACTGCTCGGCGCAGTACTTGGCGATGCCGTAGGGCGACTCGGGCAGCGGCGGCACGTCCTCCCCCGAGGGGACCGGAGCGTCGCGCCCGTACAGCGCGCCGCCCGAGGACGCGAACATCACCCGCGCCCCCACCTCCCGGGCCGCTTCCAGCACGTTGACCGTGCCGGCGACGTTGACCTGCGCGTCGTGCGCGGGTCCGGTCACCGAGGCCCGGACGTCGATCTGCGCGGCCAGGTGGCAGATCAGGTCCGGCTGGGCCCGGGACATGACCGCCCGCAGCGCCGCCGCATCCACGATGCTGGCCTTGTGCACGGTGACCCGTTCGTCCAGCCGGGCCGGCCGCCCGGCGGAGAGGTCATCGACCACCGTCACCTCGTCGCCCCTGGCCAGGAACGCATCCGTGAGATGGGATCCGATGAACCCCGCCCCACCCGTCACCACAATCCGCATACGGGTCCCTCAACCTCCTGCCCTGCGGCAGGGCAGTCTCTGCTGCGCGGTGAAGCATTTCGGCGCGATCGAAAATGCCAGATCACGCTGATCCTTGGTCATATCAACCGTTACGGTGACCGATGGCGGAGGCTCGGCCTGCGGCGAGGTGACTTCGGGCCCAACTGCGGACGGGCTCGCTCAGCAAATCCCTCCGCCACGATGACCTTTAGGATCCGCCAACCGTCAACCACGACATGGAGATTGCTTGCGCCGTGAATCCGGCAGCGTTCGTGGCTCGGTATTTCCTGCACCCGCAGGCCTGCCGGGCGGCCCGGATATTCATCATGGTTTCTGCTTCGAACCCTATGCAATTAAGGCGGAGTGCGGGAAGATGCCGGGCCCAGAACGCGTTGTATCCATAACACAGATCGGTGTACCGGGTGCCCAGCGCCAGGTTCGCGAGGCCGCACAGGAGCCGGTTGCCCAGCCGACGATGCAGGGTGATGTCGTCGCTTCCGCCACTGTTGGAGAAGCGCGATCCCTTGGCGTAATCAGCTCCGCCCAGTAGTGCCGCGACGAACCGGATGATCTCGGCCCCGTCGGTCGAGCCATCACCGTCGATCATCACAATTATGTCGCTGGTGCAGGCAGCGAAGCCGACCCGCAGCGCGTCGCCCTTGCCCTCACCCATCTGGCGGATGATCTTGATGTCCGGGTAGCGCTCCTTGGCCACCGCGACCGTGTCATCCACCGACTGCCCGTCGATCAGCACGACCTCACTGATCCAGACGGGTAGCGAAGCCAAGACCGCGGGCAGGTTCCGGGCCTCATTCTTGACCGGTATGACTACGCTCACCGTGGCGGCAACGGCAAACTCAGCGTTGACTAGACGATACTCACTCTGCGGAAGGTCTGGGGTGTCATCGGCCGAGCACTCACTTCGCGTAAATTCTCCGGTGTCCTCGACCGAGCCATTTTGGCTGGCGGCGGTCAACCGTCGGCCCTGTAGTCTCAGCGTGCTAACGCCTGGGTACACGCGAGCGCACATGCAGTGATCCCCCCCGTTCACCTGCGGCCCACCTATTCCAAGCACGCCGCACCCCCCGTGCGGGTGGCTCTGGTAACCAAGCGCAGTTGGTCAATTACCTTTTGTAATCGAGCTTGGATACGCAGTTAGGTTACAACAGGTAGCCGCGCAGCGTAAGGATGGAATTCACTAACCTAATCGGCTGAGCACAGGTACTCACGCCCTTGGCTGCAAAGCCGTTGTGCCTTGGTCACCCGGGCTAACACAGAAGCTTCGTCTTCCCGACAATTCGGGCAGCGGCTCATACGTTTGAGGTAGCCCATGCCGTATTGGCCTGAGTAATCCAGAGGCTGATTTACGTAGCGGCAGCCGAACATTAACTTGGCCGGGCCGGCCCATGATACGGGTCCCCAGGCCTGGGTCAAGATGACTCAGGCCTGTTCAGGGCGTGGGCGGGTCAGTCCATCCGTCGCGGGTGAGCGTCAGCTGGAAACCTTTCGGATCTGCGTGCGTTGCCGCATGATCGAGCAAGAGAGTAATGAAGCAGGCAACTCCAGCTGAGTTCCGGCGGGCCGGCGGGCATGCTATGAAAGCGGGGCGGCGACCACTGCAATGCTGGTGCGGGCACGACCGAGACGCCCACTCGCACTACCGCTATGGCACCGAGTGCGCGCTGTGTGGATGCCGACGCTGGGCTCCGCCGCGCTGGTGGCAGCGGCCTCGGATCCTCCGGCTGAGTCCGGACAGCTTAATCTTGCACTGGCCGACCCGTGTCCATGGCCATGAGGAAGTAACTTGGCCGTTGACAACCCGGGCACCACTGAATGAGAGTTTCTTCACCCGCACCGGCTCCGGCTCCGGCACCTACTGGCTCAGCGCACCGGCCTGTCGATGAGGTCGCCCATCTGTGCACTGCGGCGCTGGGCCCACTCGTCCTGGCGTGCTTCATCGACGCGACGCGCCGCTTTATGTCGCGGCGCTCATCGCATCGGTCGCCATCGATGTGGATCACATACCGCTGTATCTCGGGCTGCTAGGGAAAGAGGCTGGGCGCCCGGTCCCGCATTCGCTGTCCACCGTGTGTCGTCGACGGGTGAATGCTGGTCCGGTGCGGGCGGCTGAAAATGGACCCACTCCCTGATACTTGGGAGTGATCAACGTGGAGGACTGGGCGGAGATACGGCGGCTGCACCGGGCGGAGGGCATGCCGGTGCGGGCGATTGCCCGGAAGCTGGGGCTGGGCCGGAACACTGTGCGGCGGGCGCTGGCGGCGGAGGGGCCGCCGAAGTACGTGCGGCCGCTGAAAGGTTCTGTGGTGGATGCGGTTGAGCCGCAGATCCGGGGGCTGCTGGCGGAGTGGCCGGATATGCCGGTGCCGGTGATCGCGGAGCGGATCAGCTGGCAGCGGGGTCTGACGGTGCTGAAGGACCGGGTCCGGGAGTTGAGGCCACTGTTCATGCCGCTGGATCCGGCGTCCCGGACGGCGTATCGGCCCGGTGAGCTGGCGCAGTGTGATCTGTGGTTCCCGCCGGTGGACGTGCCGCTGGGAGCCGGGCAGGCGGGGCGTCCGCCGGTGCTGGTGATGGTGGCCGGGTACTCGCGGGTGATGACGGCGCGGATGATCCCATCGCGGCAGGCCCCGGATCTGCTGGCCGGGCACTGGGCGCTAATCAGCGGGCTGGGTGCGGTGCCGCGGTCGCTGGTCTGGGATAACGAGTCCGCGGTCGGGCAGTGGCGTGGCGGGAAGCCGGTGCTGACCGAGGCCATGAACGGCTTCCGGGGGACGCTGGGGATCACGGTGATCCAGTGCCGGCCGCGTGACCCCGAAGCCAAGGGCCTGGTCGAGCGAGCCAATGGCTATCTGGAGACATCGTTCCTTCCTGGCCGCCATTTCGCCGGCCCGGCGGACTTCAACGCCCAGCTGGCGGGCTGGCTGATCCGGGCTAACACCCGCCAGCACCGGATGCTGGGGTGCCGTCCCACGGACCGGTGGGACGCCGACCGGGCTGCAATGCTCGGGCTGCCGCCGGTCGCCCCGGTTACCGGATGGCGGATCAGCACCCGGCTGCCCCGCGACCACTACGTCCGGGTGGACGCCAACGACTACTCGGTGCACCCGTCGGTGATCGGCCGCACGGTCGAGGTGGCCGCGGGTCTGGAGGAAGTGACGGTGACCTGCCAGGACCGCCTGGTCGCCCGGCATCCGCGGTGCTGGGCAGCTCATCAGAGCATCACCGACCCGGCTCACGCCGCCGCCGCGGCGGCGCCGCGCCAGACGCGCCGGCTGATCACCGCCCGCCCGGCCGACACTCCCGTGCAGCAGCGGGCCCTGTCGGACTACGACCGGATCCTCGGCACCGCCGGCGACCAGGGAGCAGCGTGATGGCCGCCCGCGCAGCCAGCACGTCGCCGGGCCGGAATGTGTCCTCCGAGATCGCCTACCTCGCCCGCGCGCTCAAGGCCCCGTCACTGGCCGGTGCGGTAGACCGGCTCGCCGAGCGGGCCCGGGCCGAATCGTGGACGCATGAGGAGTTCCTCGCCGCGTGCCTGCAGCGCGAGGTCGCCGCCCGCGAATCCCATGGCGGCGAAGGCCGCATCCGCGCGGCCCGGTTCCCCGCCCGCAAGAGCCTGGAGGACTTCGACTTCGACCACCAGCGGTCCCTCAAACGCGAGGCCATCACCCACCTGGGCACCCTGGACTTCGTCACCGCGAAAGACAACGTCGTGTTCCTCGGCCCGCCCGGCACCGGCAAAACCCACCTGTCCACCGGGCTGGGCATCCGGGCCTGCCAGGCCGGGCACCGGGTCGCCTTCGCGACCGCTGCCCAATGGGTCGCCCGCCTCGCCGACGCCCACCACGGCGGCACGCTCCAGGCCGAACTCATCAAGCTCGGCCGTGTCCCGCTGCTCATCGTCGACGAGGTTGGCTACATCCCGTTCGAGGCCGAGGCCGCCAACCTGTTCTTCCAGCTCGTCAGCTCCCGCTACGAGCGAGCCTCGCTGATCGTCACCAGCAACAAGCCCTTCGGCCGCTGGGGCGAGGTCTTCGGCGACGACACCGTCGCCGCCGCCATGATCGACCGCCTCGTCCACCACGCCGAAGTCATCGCGCTCAAGGGAGACAGCTACCGCCTCAAAGACAGAGACCTCGGCCGCGTCCCCGCGGCCAGCACCAACGACTAGAAGACACCAACCACAACCAGGGTGGGTCCATTTTCAACCGCCGCAACCGGGTCCACATTGGGCCGCCGTTGACACCGTGGCCGTGTTCGTCGCCGTGCGGCCAGCCGTAGGCCCCGGACCGTGCTGGCCGGGGTGGCGACCGGGCTGGTGCTCCATTTCGCGCGGGACATCGCCGAGGGTTACCCGGGCGAGCGGATCTCTTGGCCGCTTCAGGACGCTTACTGGATGGTCAGCTACCGGTGGTTCCTGGGAATGATCGTCATGCTCACGGCTGCCGGCTGGTGCTGGTGAGCGCCGATCTCCCGCACACGGGCATCTCCCTCTTCCGGACGCCATCCCCAACTGGTTCAGTTCCCGCTCCCCGGACGGCTCCGCGACAGCGGGTGACCGCCGTCCAGGCCTCGAGACGCGAAGACGTAATCCTGAGCCTGCCCGCGAGGCGCGGTCCCGCACTCGTTACGGAGTCCGCAATGGTGCCGTGATGCCGGATATAGCCGGTGTTCACGCTTCGCTGACGGCCTCGGCCTAGCTGCGGGTTCGTGCTCCCTCCTGTATAGGTTTGCCAATCAGCGCGGCGGGGTGACGTCGTTCACCCAAGTTTCCATCGTTGCATCTGGACTCTGAAACGAACCCGTCCCCAGTCCATGACCAGGCGTCGAGGGAGACGGTAGGGATCGGTCGAGGGACGGGCCGTTCCGGGGAGGGTGGTGCACGCGGTGTCAAACGCAGCCGAACGCACGGCGTCGACCGAGCATTCGTCGAAGTCGCCGCGGCGGCCAAATGGATACGCGAAGTGCGACACGGCCCGGCCGATCGCCTGCTCCAGCTCCCTCTTGGAGCCACAGACGGTGTCCTGCTGCTCCCGTGCCGGACGACCCCGAAGTCGTACGTGATCGACCGTGTGGGCGCCGATCGTCGCGGTGTCGCTGGCCGCGAGTTGGAGGAGGTCCTCCGGGGTGAGCGTTCCGGCGTCAGGCGGGGGGGCGGAACCTACCTGCCATTGCTCCGAGACGGCGTCGAGTGCCCGTTCGATCTCCGTCACCCGAAGCGGCAGCAGGTGGCGGCGGACCGAACCCAGGTCTGCCCTCATCCCGGACGAACCGAGTGGGAGGCGGACGTTCCGGCCGCCGACCGGCAGATCGATCTCCCTCACGTGCGGTGGCCGCGAGCGCAACAGCGTTCCTAGGCGGTCCCACCAGAGACCGTTGTGGTTTCCCACGATGCCGCTGGTCACGAAGACGGTGATCGGTACGCCCTTGGATTCGGCGATGGGCAGCGCGTTGGTCAGGTTGTCGCGATAGCCGTCATCAAGGGTCACGACCACCCTGGGCCGACGCGACGGAACCGATACATCGGCGAGCGTCGACGGTTCCCGTGCCCTCGACATCTCCTCGAGGTGGGCGGCAAAATTGCCGGGGCGTACGCAGAGATTGAAGGGGTCCTCGACGCCTTCCGCAATCCGGTGGTAGCAGAGAATGAGCGTTCCGTTGCGCCTCATCGTAAGGACACCCTACTGGTCAACGCGCCCGTCTGAGGAGTTGACTCCAAACACCGTTTGGGGCGCTCTATAGTTCCGGACAGCCTTCGAATGAATCCCACAGCTTCTTGCAAAGTTGGTTGACGTCCGGATCGAGTTCTCTGGTCTCCGGAGAGGGCTGGCCCCTTACCCGCGAGGCTATAGGGCCAAGGGGAAGCGCTAGTCCGATGTAGTCGGAAAGGGATTGGATCACGTCGTCGGGCTGCTTGCACGCTCGCTCGTAACGGAGAATCCGGATCCGGTCGTCCTCCCAGAGGCGCTGGTCGAAATAGAGCTGGTTGCGAGTCCACCAGAAGAGCGCGGCCGCGTCGAATGGCGTAAGCCTTCGGTTCAACAAGGCGGTGACCGTCTCCCACGTCTGTTCGCTCATACCTCTGTATCGCCAGTCCAGCGCGTCCCGGGAACGAATCGGCTCCAGATCCCGGTAAGGGTTGTCCATACCGAATCGATTCATATTGGACCGCGCGACCTCCGGATAATGGCGTATCATCCAGACTGCCTTCACCGCGCCGGCGGCATCCATGAGTGCAGTGGCTGAAGCGCTCTCCACCAGCGGTTTGGCTGCCACGACCTCGAAGGGGAGACGGCGGATTCGTCGCAGTACGGTGGAGTATTCCTGCCAGGTGGTCTCCTCGGGTCCATGTCCGGGTCCCACGAGATAGCGATCGTGTTCCTCGAGGATGACTACTCGCCAGGATCGATCCAGGAAGGTCTGCTGGAGCATCGTAGTCCCTGACCGCTGGCATCCGAAGATCAAAACGACGCGGCGTTCATCGGGGCGCGCCCGGACGATCGAGCGGGCCGAACGCTTGACCAACGCCCGCGCTCTGCGTCTGAACAGAGGTTCTTGATCTCGGTCCCTGTGGCGAGACGGGAGAAGCTCGGGAGATGAGTGAGTCACCAGTTCGGACTGCCCCCTCTATGCCGCCCATGCCGTCAGCCGCGAAAGCACGGGCGCACCTGACCTAGAACGCCGCCCCCGATGGCGATCGTCGATACAGGTTACCTGATGATCCGGCCGTTTAGGGAGGAGCATCGGCCCGACCACGTACGGATCGTGGTTCGCCCAACCAGGAGCAGCAACCATCGTGTGCTGGCAGATCCCGCTGGATGCGACCTAGCTTGTGCCTCTCTGCATGCGCTTGCTCACCGCAACCCACCGGGAACGGGTTCGGCCCCGGGGTCCCGGTGGAAAACCCGAATTACCGCGGGCAGCAAGACGACGGCCTCACACGAGACGGTAACGGCCCATCCGATGCAGAGGCCCGTGATGCCCCCGATGGTTCCACCCAACGCCGCGCCGGCCGCTTCTGCGGAGGTGCCTGCCGCCATCACTTTGGCCGCATGGCCCAGACGGCCCTGCGCACGGCGGATCGCCACGTAGTGGTCCTTGATCACGTAGGCAGGGCCCACCAGGACGAGAAGGCGCAATGCAGTGGTCCCGTTCATGGCGTAGGCGGGGCCGAAGATGCGCAGGGCGAAGGGAGCTGCCACCTGGGCGACGACCACAATCCCGCCACACAGGGCCATTCCGAGGGGGAGTGTCCGGCGGACGTGGCGGTGGAGGAGGCTCTGGTCGCCTGATATCTCGGCGAACAGCGACAGCGCCAGCAGGTACGGGATCACCATTGCGGTGGACTCCAACAGGAATGCGACTGTGAAGTAGGCCAGTTGCCGTGGAAGGAGCACGAGAGCCGCAATCACCCCAACAATGTAGAAGACGGAATTGATCGACAGATTGAGGATGTGGTGCTTGAGGGAGAGCGCGCCGTAGCGGCGCGCGAGGGCCACCCGATGGCTGATGTTCCCTTCGCCAGCTGGGGTCGGTTCGAGCCGAAGCATCGACATACATACGACGAGCGACACGACCAGCGCCAGTGCCCAGGCAAACAGCAGGCCAGGGGCTGTTCTGATCCCGACGAGGACGAGAATACCCACGACAGCCAGCTTCAGCGCGGAGGCCAGGCCGCCTTGCCACAGCTGGGCCGAGCCCCGGTGCAATCCAATTGCCGCGTTGCTGAAAGTGAGCGCGGCCATTGTCGCCACTGATCCGATCACGAAGAGGGCGGCCATTGTCGGGTCGGCACCGATGATCCTCAGGCTGGCGCCCAGAAAGGGGGAGAGGGTCAGGGTGCCCAACGAAAGGATCAGTACAGTCAAGGACGAGATGTACATCCCAGTGCTGAACGTGACACGGCGGGCCGGTGCCGGTACGGATTCGAGCTCGGCCAGCAGGAGGAGCGGAATCCCGAGAGCACCGATCGCTGCGAGAAAGAGTGCGGTCGAGGACGCGGCGGCCGCCAGACCCACATCTCGCGCCGAGAACATATGCGTGGCGACGGCCCAGTAGACGAGGCCCAGTACCGCCGTGGCTCCCTGCTTGGCCGCCAAGTAGCCGAAGGTCGTGAGGAGTCGCCGCAGTTCCGAGGGCTGCATCAGCAGTTTCGGGACCTGCACCAGTTTCGAGGCCGCTACCGGCAGTTCCGAGGGCTGCACCGCAAGCTCCGTCGGCCCCACCGGCTGCTCCGTCGGCCCCACCGGCTGCTCCGTCGGCCCCACCGGCTGCTCCGTCGGCCCCACCGGCTGCTCCGTCGGCCCCACCGGCTCTCCGGCAGCAAACTCGCTCATGCGCCCAGGAGGCATCCTTTCCATTGGGAGAGCCGCGCCGCTGGCACGGCTGCCGCCGGTACGTGACCGGCCGCGCACGCCACCCGACTCGAAACTTGACCGCCGTTCAGAGCGGCGAGCAGCGCACCCCCCTCGAGTCCTCTTCTAGGACCATACTAGGCTGCCAGCTGTCGGAGATCTCACCGGGCCTTCAGATCCGGTGATTAGTGGGAGGGGCAGGCCCCAGCCGCTCCCAGCGTTGGCTGAGGTCTGTGAGCTCCGGCCGGACAAGCCGACCCTCGCGGTGCACGCTTGTGTGATGCGAGCGTGGTGAGCATCAACGACGTGCTGGCTGGGCATGTCAGCCTCTGAGGCCTGCGCCGACACCGGGTTCCTCCCCGACGGGGTGCTCGATTAGCTGCCGCTGCCGCGATGCTGGCCCTGACCGCGGCACCCGGCGGGTTCACCGCAGCCGAATTCTCCGCCGAGGTCCGGCACCTGACCCAACATGACGACAACAACACCCGGCAGGCAGCCTGCGACCTGCGCAAGCTCCGCGGCAAGAAGCTCATCGACAAATCCGGCAGAACCCGCGCTAGTGCGTCCCACTGGGGGGCGCCCGCACCATCACCGCGTTGCTCGCCCTCCGCGACCCACGGCCTCGGCATAGTGGCGTGATGACCGGTTGATGGGGTGATGGGCAGTTCGGCGTGGTGAACGTGGAACAGGCACGGTTTCCAAGATCATGTGGGTGTCGAGTCCCATGATCGTGACGGAAGACCGTGCCTGCCCTGTCATCATCCCTGATCTGTCCTGCCCTGGAGCACCTTGCGGGTGCTCCGGGGAGTCAGCTGCGGCCCGCCGGGTGCCCTGGCCTGCGGGAATTCCTGTCGGCGGTGCCGGACCCGCGTGACCCGCGCGGCATCCGCCACTCGCTGGCCTCGGTCCTGCTGGCCTCCGTGGCTGCCGTCCTGGCGGGTGCGCGGTCGCTGACGGCGATCGGCGAGTGGGTGGCTGACGCCCCGCCGGGAGTGCTGGCCGCGCTGGGCATCCGCTTCGACCCGCTGCAACGCCGGTTCCAGCCGCCGGGCGAGGCGACCATCCGCCGGGTCCTGGAGTCGGTCAGCGCTGGCCAGCTCGAAGCCGCCATTACGTCCTGGCTGGCCAGCCCGCCTGCTGCCACCGGGCGGCGCGCGGTGGCCGTAGACGGCAAGGCCCTGCGCGGCACCCGGCACTCCGCCGCCGACGGCCAGGCCGCGCACCTGCTGGCCGCCATCGACCAGCAGGCCCGGACCGTCCTCGCGCAGACGCCAGTGGAGGGCAAGACCAATGAGATCACCCGGTTCGCGCCGCTGCTGCGGCCGCTGGACCTGGAAGGCTGGGTCGTAACCGCCGATGCCCTGCATACCCAGCGCGAGCATGCCGAGTTCCTGGTCACCAGCATGAAAGCGGACTACATCCTGGTCGTGAAGGGCAACCAGCCCGGCCTGCACGCCCAGCTTCGGAAACTGCCGTGGAAGACCGTCCCGGCCGCCGCCGCCAGCCGCAACCGCGGCCACGGCCGCCAGGAGCACCGCACCCTGCAGGCCGTCACCG
Organism: uncultured Actinomycetes bacterium; assembly: GCA_963717125.1. GTDB lineage: Bacteria > Actinomycetota > Actinomycetes > Streptosporangiales > Streptosporangiaceae > RYN-230. The sequence continues at coordinate 231,699 of CAVQVG010000003.1, read as the reverse complement.
TCACCGCCGGGCTAGCCTTCCCGCACGCCGCGCAAGCCCTCAGAGTCACCCGGCGGACCCGGCCGCTGCCCGGCGGGAAATGGAAGACGATCACCGTCTACGCCATCACCAGCCTGGCCTTCGGCCAGGCCACCCCCGCCGAGCCAGCCGGATGGATCCGCGGGCACTGGCAGATCGAGGCCCTGCACCACATCCGCGACGTCACCTACGCAGAAGACGCCTCCCAGGTCCGCACCCGCAACGGCCCCCAGGTCATGGCGACCTTGCGGAACCTGGCCATCACCCTGCTGCGCCAGGCCGGGCACCACAGCATCGCCGCCGCCTGCCGTCACCACGCCCGCAGCGCCGCCCGTCCCCTGGCGATCCTCGGACTCAATCCCTCATGAAAACGGACACCACGCCACTATGCCGAGGCCGGGGCCCTGGAGGTTGCTGTACTCGCCTGCCGTACCTTCACCGCCTGGCCGTCAACGACGGTGAGGTTGCCGGACGTGGCCTGCGCTCGCTCAGGTGACCCGCGCGGCTACCAGGGTCTCGAAGGTAGAGGGCCGCAGCCCGTCGGTGCGGCCGGCGAAGTACCGCTGCTGGAGGTCTGCACGTGCGGGATGGTCCACGACCTTGAGCCCGCACCGGCTGATCAGCGCCTCGATCTCGGATGCCGGCCAGCCGGGCTGGAGAGGCTCGCCGACAGAAGCCGCGATCGGCGTGTAGGTCCGGGCGTATTCCGTCCCCGCGTCGTCGAGCACACAGTCCTCGGCCCGGTAGGAGAACACCACCTCAGACCCGGGAGCAGCCGCCGCGATCGTGCGCAGCGTCAACTCGATCGCCTGCGCCGTCAGATAGGGAGCGACACCCGTCCAGCAGAACATCGCCGGCTGCGCCCAGTCGAACCCGGCCGCGCCCAGAACATCCTGAACCGGTTCGGCCTCGAAATCAGCCGGCACGAATACCTGCGAGTCGCTGAGCGGCAGGCCGAGATCCCTGACCCGCTCGAGCTTCCAGACCTGGGAGGCAGGGTGATCAACCTCGAACACCGTCAGCGAGCCGAGCAGATCCGGCCGCCGCCACGCGAACGAGTCAAGCCCCGCGCCAAGAATCACGTACTGCCCGAAGGCGCCAGCAGCCAGCCGGTCCTCGGCATACCGGCTGCGGGTGCAGACGGCCGCGCGGGCCTCGCGACGGACCGGGCCGGGGAACAGCGGATCGAACCGCTCTCGCAGCTGCTGCCATACCGGGCCGACAAGCACCAGGGCCAGCACATCGTCTAGTACCCACGGCGACGCCGTCTCCAGGCGAAACAATCCACGCGACACGGCCGCAAACATCGCCGTCCTGCTCGGCGCGCTTTCCATGCATCCCTCCTCGCCGGCCAGAACCCGGCATGCTGGCCACGCGCGCTCACTCTGCGCACTTCACAGGATGCGCCCCAAGCGCCCTGACAGCCATAGCCAGATCGCCTGGCAGCCACGATCTGCGCGCCATCGCGATCCTCCAGACGGCCGGGCACGCTAGCATCACAGCCGCCCGCACGCACCACGCCCGGGACGCCACCAGGACCCCCGAGGCCCTCCGACTCAACCCGGCATGAACAAAACGGACATAACGCGACTATGCCGAGGCCTTGCTCCGCGACCACGTCATCGCGCCCATCCCTGGCCGGAATCCACAGCCCCCGGATGGGCTGCCAACTCAAGATCTGGACCGCCGTCAACCGTGACTACGAAACCCTGCGCATCGGCATGCAGACCCTGTTCCCCCACGTTGGCATCGAGACGCAGCGAGCAGCCGCATAGAAAACTTCTTTTCGATCTGATCGATGCGAGAGGCTAGTGTGTAAGCGCTGTTGAGAGAGGAGACGCGCTCAATGTCCATGCTCGACTGCCTGGTCCGATATGACTGGCTGAATGCTAGCGAAGTGGCGGCTCTGCTCTCTTCCGTTCGCCGCCCCGACCGCGGGGCAGCTGCAGGAAGCGATGATACGGCGACTTCGTGACGGTCCAAGTGCTCCGAGCGGAAGTCGCCGCCGGGTCTTCGCCTCCCGCGGCGCACCGGTTGTTGGGCGTGCCGGTGCTGACTGTCGTTCCCGGGCTAACCTCGAGCTGACGACTGAGGCCGACTAGTGCGTATCCTCCTACTCGCCCAGTTCTTCCCGCCGGACATTGGCGGTGAGGAGCAGCACGTGTTCAATCTCGCGAACACTCTCGCCGACCGCGGTCATGAGGTCGCGGTCGCCACCCAGCATGTGGCTGGCATCCTGGACGAAGAGGTGCTCCCATCGGGAGTGCGCGTGCACAGGTTCGCGACCATGGCCATGCGCCTGCCGGGTGTGTACTCGACTGGCCGTCTGCACCACCCGCCAGTCCCGGATCCTGTGGGGGTCCGTGAGCTGGCCCGGATCGTCCGGCGGGAGCGCCCGGACGTTATCCACGCTCATAACTGGGCCGTCAACAGTGCGCTGGCGCTGCGGCGGCACTCCGCTACGGGGCCGCATTTTGGGCTCGTGCTGACGCTTCACGACTTCAGCCAAGTCTGCGCAACGAAGCAGCTGATGCGCGGGGACTCTATCTGTGAGGGCCCTTCCATGGCACGCTGCTTGCCGTGCGCCACCACCCACTACGGCCGCGTGGTGGGTCCCATGACCGTGGTCGCCACGGCGGTGATGCGCGTATGGAAGGACCACGCCATTGACCACGTGGTCAGCGTAAGCCGTGCCGTCGCCATCGGCAACAACATCCGGGACGGCCCGGGCAGCAGCGTTATCCCCAATTTCGTCCTTGACTCTGCCGTGGTGCGGCCGAATGCCGATCCGGCAGAGGAAGTGGTTAGCGGCGCTCCGTCGGCGTTGCCCGAGGCAGATTTTCTGCTCTTCGTCGGCGAGCTCTCGACTAGGAAGGGTGTGCCAGCACTGCTACGCGCCTACGAATCGCTCGGCAGGCACCGTCCGCGGCTGATGCTTGTCGGGCGACGTACGCCGGACACCCCGACGCAGCTCCCTACCGGCGCCGAGGTGCACCTGGACTGGCCGCATGAACACGTCTTGGCCGCGTTCCGGCGCTGCCTCTTCGCCGTCTTGCCTTCGGTTGTGCCTGATGCATGCCCGACCACGGTCCTTGAGGCGATGGCCGCCGGGCGTCCCGTGATCACGACATCGATCGGCGGGATAGTGGACCTCATCGTTGACGGAGAGAGCGGGCTGCTCGTGCCTCCGGGGAACGATCGTGAGCTCGCGGCGGCCATGGGCCGCGTGCTTGCGGATGGCGGTCTGCGTGCCCAGCTCGGTGCAGGCGCGCTGGAGAAGGTGCGCGCGTTCACAGCTTCCGCAGTCGCAGAGCGGCTCGAAGCCGTTTATGCTCGGGTCGCCCCCCGATCTCCCACAACGCAACAGCCGAGGTGACGCTGCACAAGTGGGCGGCATGGTAAGCCAGAGAATCACAGAGGCAACGTTATGGCGGCGACCGCTTCCGTTGACGGGACGAGGCTGCCGTCGGACAGAACCCTGCGCGTCCTCATGGTGTGCACGAATTACCTGCCGTACCTGGGTGGGATCGAGACGCACGTCTACGAGGTCGCGCGGCGGCTGACGGCACTCGAAGGCTTCGACATCACTGTGCTCGCGACTGACCGGACCCGCAGGCTTCCCCGCGATGAAGTCCTCGATGGCATCAGGGTGTTGCGCGTTCCTTCCTGGCCGCCCGGCCGAGACTACTACCTCGCGCCGCGGATCGCTGCCGTGGTTGGGCAGCGTGAGCGCTGGGATCTCGTGCACTGCCAGGGGATTCATACAGCCGTACCGGTGTTGGCGATGCTCGCCGCCCGGCGTGCCGGCACCCCCTACCTGGTAACTTTCCATACTGGTGGCCACTCGCTGTGGCACCGTAACGCGCTGCGATCCACCCAGTGGCGGCTGGCCGGGTTGCTGCTGCGAAACGCGGTGTCGCTCGTTGGCGTGAGTCGGTTCGAGGCCCAGACTCTGTCCGAGCAGGCCCGCCTGAGAGGCAAACCCGTTACCGTGATCCGCAATGGCGGCACGTTGCCGCCGCCTCCCGCGGGGACTGTCGCCATACCAGGCCGGATCGTGTCCAGTGGCCGCCTGGAGCGATACAAGGGCCATCACAGAGTCATCGAGGCCCTGCCGCATGTTATGCGCGACGTTCCGAAGGCCCATCTAGTCGTGATCGGAAGTGGCCCGTACAAGCCGGAACTGCGGGAACTCGCTCGGCGGCTGGGTGTCTCTGACCGGGTAAGTATTACCTCCCTACCGTCCGCGGATCGCGGCGCCATGGCTGAAGCTCTGGCCAAGTCGAGCGTCGTGGTCGCGCTATCGGACTATGAGGCACACCCGGTAGCAGTGATGGAGGCGTTGACTGCCGGGCGCCCGGTCGTCGGTTATGACGTAGCAGGCATCGGGGAGCTTGTCACAGATGGATGGGTTCGTGGAGTGACTCCGGGTGCGCCTGCCGCCAGGGTCGCACGTGACATAGTCAAGGCGATGTCGTCGCCTTGCCTGGTGGATCCTGCCGAGCTACCGACGTGGAATTCCTGTGCCGACCAACTCGCACAGATTTACCTGACGTCGGCCGGGCGGCTTGCCCGGCCCTCCCGGACGGATCCGCCCCTCTAGGGCAGAAACCCGTCGGCTACGGCCGGGAAGCAGAGCTAGAAGGTGACGGCATTCAATGCCGACTCACTGGCCGCCGCCTCGTCACCGAAGCGGCGGCCAGTCGCCCAGCTCCATGGCGTGCCACCACATACCCAACTGCACCATCAGCAAGGAAGCCGACGATGGCGAATGATGTACCCGCTACAATAGCGAGGCTGCGCGCCGCGCCTGAAGCGTCTCCACAAGCCGTTTCCCACAGCCCACGAACAATCCCATAGGGCAGCACATATCGCGTGTATCGTCGTTCTGTAGAGATGCTCTCGCTAATACCATTCAGGGAAGCCAATGTTGCCTTACCTTGACCTTCGTAATAACACCTCCTGAGGAAATAGCTGAGGGTGGTGCGTTCCGCCGGGACTCGGTGGCCGACGATTGCATTCGGCTCATAGATCCAGGTTCCCCCACCTTCGCGTTCTGCCGTCCGCAGGCACAGGTCGGTATCTTCAGGGCGAGACCAGGCACCAATCTTCCCGAAGTCATCACGGAAACCGCCAACCGCGTCAAAAGCCTGTCGGCGTATAGCCATAGTGTTGCTCCAGACGTTCCTCACCATGGTAGCGCTTTCAGGCATTCCCATGTAGGAGCAGCCGACTGCCCAGTCGAACTCCTGAGGGAACCACTGCGGTCGGCGCGTCTCCCACAACGGCTCCGGTCAACCGCCCGCGCCCACAACCTTAGGGTCCTTAAAGTGTTGCAGCAGAGATTCCAGCCAATGAGGGGAGGCGATAGCGTCATCATCCAAGAATGCCAGTATCTCTCCCCGCGATGCGGCCGCTCCTGTATTGCGCGCACCGGAGGCCCCGCGAATGCCCGCGTTAGCGATCACCGTGACCTCCGGCAGCTCACTGACAGCCTTAGCCATCAACACAGGATTATGATCAATCACTACCACCGTCTGGAGGACCTGGACGGTCTGCGCCCGAACTGACTCTACCGCCTCACGCAGGCTATCCCAGCGATCCATCGAGCATGCCGAGATGACTACCGATACAGAAGGAAAGCTCCGCATGCCAGCCGAATACTCGTCCAAGTCTCTTCCTTATAACCAGATTTCGCGATGTGCTAGTGCAGTGGGAATGATCTGCAGTACGTGGAGGTCGTCGCCGAACGTGCTGAGATTGCTGTTTCCATGAATCCGGAGGATGCCCAAAAATAGAGACCTCGTTAATGATCTACGTCGGCTCGAGCGGCGGAGGTGCTCAGCTGCGTGGAAGCTGTTGAGCCCGTTTTTGTCAAGTACTTGAGGGAAAATATCATGCCAGCGCAGGATTACGAAAGAGGCGGCTCGCGATATGGCTTGTTCCCGAGTTCATCCTCTACGGGAGTGGTGTATGTGGTAGCTGATTTCAGGTATAACTGACTTGCGTCATGTTACAGTTGAGGTTTCGATTTGTGGTCGTGCCGCCGCTCAGCGTAATGTGACGCAGCCGCGTGCCGGCTATAAGCGCTGTCATCTCCTTCTGGTTGTCTAGGTCAGGTGGCCTGCGGCGTTGAGGCGGGTGCTGTGGTGGTGGGGCGGGCGGCGGCCGGTGTCGCGGCGTCAACGGGCGGACCAGCGCAGCGTGAAGGCGAGGCGGGGCGGGTGACCAGCCCGGCGAGCGTCTGGGGGGCCAGGCGGGGTCAGCCGGGCGCGGTCTCGGCGACGGACAGCCTGATCGGGGCGATGCGGGGCTGTCGTTCCGGACGGTCGCTCGAAACCGGGGAATTGGTCAACTCGGTGGTGTCGAGGCTAGGTGAAATCCCCTGACATACTGGAGAGAACTTGGAGGTCCGCCTGTTGAGGTCCGATCGCGCAAGGCCAAGAGAGCGCCGCTCCCTGGGTTCAGCTACAGAGGCCTTGCCGTCCGTGGGTCTGGTTCAGAACAAGACATGGCATCGGGCACTCGATGCGTTTGGAATGCGTCGCCGTGGCCGAAGGCGCTTTCTCGGCGGGGTGGTCTGCGCGACCACTGGCCTCGGCCTGCTCGCTGAAGGTGTCGCGATGGCTGTCGCCCCACGACATCCGGGCGTAGGGGAGATGCTGTTCTTTGTCGGCACTGTGGTGCCATTCGCGATTTTCCTGACAGTACTAATGGTCCGGCGACTGGGTTCTCTGAGGGAGATTACTGTCGCCATCCTCGGCCTATATCCAGCGCTGGTCTATCGAATGTCCAGTCCAATCGTGCTAGCCGGGTACGACGAGCATCTGCACGCCCAGTCGCTCATGAATCTATTGCGGGGGAGTGGTCTATTCTCACCCAATCCGAGTTTGCGGGTAAGTCCATACTACCCGGGACTTGAGATTTTTACCGGCGTTGTGATCCGCCTAACTGGCCTGCCTGTCGTGCTGGCAATGTCTCTTGTCGTTCTACTGTGCCGACTGCTCCTAGTCCTGCTAATCTATCATTCCGCCCTTCTTGTCAGCCCTTCACGCCGCGGCGCATCTTTGGTAGTCGCCTTTTACGCTGTTTCCCCGGAGTTCTACTCTTTCAACTCTGGGTTCGCCTATCAAACGCTGGCTCTGACGTTGGGCTTGGGCGGGATCTTCCTGCTGCGCCGAGCCCAATTGGCCGATTACGCCGCGGCCCGCAGGCTTTCTCTTATTGCGTCGCTGGTGCTGATCGCCTGTGCGGTCACTCACCACGCCACAAGCTGGATGGTGCTAGCGTTTCTCATTGCCTGGGCGGCGATGAGCCGGAAGGGCGAGCGCAAGCTCATCGCTCGTGCCGCGGTAGCAATGGGTGTTGTTGTTGCCATCTATATCGCAGCACTCACTCCGCTCCTGGCAGCGTATTTTTTGCCAATCGCGTCAACTGTTACACAAACTACGATAGCTTTTGTGAGGGGAACTAGCGGGCATCATATCTTCGGCGGGTACGCAGGAACCCCGCCGCCCCCGGACTGGGAGCGTGTGGCCCTAGTCATCTACATACTCGCTTGCACCTTTGTCGCATTGGTATGCGCCTGGATCATGCTTCGGCAAGCGTTTCGTAACCGAGACGGTATGCTCGGTCTCTTGGGCGCCTTGGATCTCGCCTTTCCAATCACCTCAGCCTCACATTTTTACCCGAGCGTCGGTGAGCTGGGTAACCGGGCTTCTACATTCCTGTTCCTCCCACTCGCACTGTCATGTTCCTTGATAATCCAACGCCACCCCCGAGTCACGCGGCGCCCGGCCCAGACACGCGACCCCTTCCGGGCCGCCGTGCTCATACCTTTGATAGGCGGGACCACGATTATCTATCTGGGCGGTGTCTTGCTCGGGTCCAACCCCGATTGGAATCGTCTCCCAGGTCCTTACCTCGTGTCAGCCGACTTTCGCACACAGGATCCTGAAACTTTGGCGGCGGTCGACTGGGCTGCCACGCATCTCCCCCCGGGCAGTACCGTGGTAGCTGACCGTGATCCGGCCGTTCTCCTCGAGAGTCAAGCACGGCTGTGGCCCAAGACTGCCCCTCAGCAAGGCTTCGTGCCGGCACAATTGTACTTCTCAGCGACTTGGGGCCCTCAGGAGACCGCAATCGTCAAAGCCCTGAATATTGATTACCTGTACGTCGACAGACGCCTAGCTGACTCGGCACCATACCTCGGATATTATATTTCTCAAGGCGAAACGCCTAAGCCGACACGCATCACCGTGGCAGATGTTGCCAAGTTCGCGCATGTCCCAGGCCTGACAGCCGTCTACCATCATGGGCCCGTGACCATCTATTCTACAGCTGGCCTCGGGGTTGCATTTGAACGGAAAGGATTCCGGAGCTATCATCCGATGGGCCTAGGGCTCTTTGACGCAATTTTGGGCGCAGCCGTCGTCCTTCTCATCCTGCTATTCAGAAGGCGATTGTTGTGGATGAAATCGACCGCCCGGAACATTGGTGTTCTCGGGACTACGTTGGCTGTTATAGCTATCTCTATTTTCGTAGGTGGCGCACTCTTCGACCTTCGCCTGATCCCAGGCCCTGCTTTCACCTTGGGGGCCGTTGCGACCTCAGTCGTGATCTTTGCGGTTCGGCGCCGGATGGACGGCCTGCAGCTTGTCCCGGGCCTGCCTTCCCTGCACAGACTGGTGCCGCTTGCCCGGGATCCGCTTGTCCTTCTTGGAGTCGTCACTGGCGCGGCGGGGCTGGTGATTGCCATCTATGCCGCGTGGATCACCGATATTGTTGATGTCAACACGATCCTCCGGGCCATCACTTAGCAATTCCTCCAGGAGCGCGGGCACCAGCACAGGGAGCGTGAGAATGTCAGAGCCATCCTTCCCGGCGACGTGCTTCACCACGGATCACGTCTACTACTCGTCGCTGGCGGGAGGACTATTCGTAGCGCCTACGGTTGAGATGCGCGGGAAGGGCTCAGGGCATATACCCGAACTTCGGCCACGCTCAGGCGCGACGGATTCGGAGGCTCACCGGTCGTGTGAAAACTTGAGGCATTGACGCTTGCCTGAGTGTTCCAGATGACGATCTCATAGGGAGTGGTGCTGATATTCCGAGTCCACGAACCGACCAGCCTGCCATTGAAGTACGTTTTGATGGAGCGGCCAGGGATATACTGCATCCCGTAGATATTGAACCCAGTGTTCATGGGCTGGGGTGTGGCGTAACTGAAGCTCGTTTCACTGCCCGATGACGTGTGGTATGTCAACACGAAGATGTTGTTCTCCGGAGTGCCATCCGGTAGCCCGACACGCGCGGGAATGAATCCACCTTCCTGCAGGTCGATCTCTGGACTGCCCCCCCCGCTGCTCGGGTCAATGAACCAGATGGCGGGCCAGCCTCCCCTGGACGCGTCGGACATCTTGGCTTTGATCAGGACGTAACCGCTCCGAAGCGTGAATCTGCCAGCCGTCGTCACCACGCCAGACTGATACCGGTAGCCCAGCGATGAGTACTTGGTGTCGGGCACCATGGTTAGGGTTAGTCCGTTGTTCACAGTCACCTTAGAGGGAGAAAAATAGGTCTGATGAAAGTGAGTCCCGGGTGCTGAGTCACCAGCAGGAAGGCCTTCCGGGTTCCAGATCTGGTCACGCTGACCGGCCATGAAGGTGTTCCAGTGAGCAGAATTCAGCGACGTGCCGGAGAAGTGGTCATCGAAGATGAGCTGGCTTGCTGAGTAACCAGCTGGGGGCGCCATCTGCGGTGCTCCTCCCTTGGTCAAACTCTCCCGGACAATCACGAGCCCGGTCACAAGGGCCACGATCAAACAAGCCAGGACGAGCTGTTTGACCCGTTTGCGCCGGCCCCGAAGAGGGTGGTGGTCCATGACCTCCTTCACCGCGAGCTAGCCTCCCGACGCCTAGGCGTTGGCGTTACGTCTTCTGACCGTAACCGTCACCAGCGACGGACGCACCGGCATAGAAGCACCGACACATGCACGACCGCGGGCACGACGGGAGTCACGAGCCATCGTAGCTTGGACGTCCTGACTTCGCGTTCGGCGGCGTTGCTGTCGAACGGCACCAGGATCGTGGGTGTGGCGCACGTAATTGTCCTCGCGGTCTAGCAACCGCCGGGCAACAGTCCGTGGCGTGCCGCGCGGCGCGCCTGCTGCCGTCGCCGCCCAAGAGCTAGTCAAGGCAATGTTGTCCCCTCGCCGGTGGATCGCGTCCAGGTACCAAGCTGGGACTCCTGCGCTGACCAAACTGCGCATGTCTACCTGTCATCACTGGGCATCGCCCCGAAAGTGGGACCCTGCAAACGCGAGACACTGCCGGCCAGGCTGATCGCAATGGCATGAGGATGAAGCGAGTGGGTACGGCCCTGCGCGAGAATGTCAGAGCCGGTCGTGGGAAGATTGTTGGCGTGAGATCCGACCCTTCCCCGATCGCGATCGCACGGGGCGAGATCCGATAGTGGCTCCGCCCCACTTGCTCGACGTCCCCCACCTCAACGGGTGGGCTGCGCAGTGGGATCAACTGGTGGATTCTTCCCCGCTTCCGTCGCCCTTCCTGCGATCGTGGTGGTTGACCGGGGCCGGTGGACCTGGCCGTCACTTCCTTCTGGTCGTCGACGGGGCGCACCTCCTGGGTGGACTTGCCTTGGAGAAGCGCCGCTCGATGCTAAGCGTTCGGATGATGGGAGACGGGTCGCTGTGCCCGGATCATCTCGACCTGCTCGCCGCCCCCGGCCATGAGGCGACGGTGGTCCGCCTCATCCGGGACTGGCTCTGCCGTCCTGGTGAACGCCTCTTGGACCTCAGGGGCATCCGGGCTGGGTCACGGTTGATCGAAGCTCTGCCCGGCCGCGTTCGCCGCCAGCCCATGGCCGTGGCCCCCTTCGCGCCCTTGCCCGACAGCCCAGAGGCGTACCGGGCCAGCCTGCCCGCGCAGTTCCGCAAGAACCTCCGTGTCTCCGCCAAGCGCCTCGCAGCCGAAGGCGTGGCGCATCAGGCGATCCGCGGCCGGCCAGTCCTGCAACACCTCGACACCCTGCGCGAGCTCCACCAGGCCCAGTGGGGGAGCCGCTCCAACTTCCTTCCTATCTTCGATCGCTTCGCAGCTGGATTCGCTGGTGGCTGCGCGGCCAATGAGGCCGTAGTCCACGAACTCGGGAACGACGATCTCGTGGTTGCGACCGTGACGGCGTTCGAGGTGGCCGGTCGGGTGAGTCTGTATCAGAGCGCGCGGCTCACCGATCGCCGCTGGCGGGACGCCACGAACGTCCTGCTCGCCGCCATCATCGATGACGCATGTACCCGGGGCTTCAGCGAAGTGGATTTCCTTCGAGGCGACGAGCCCTATAAGAGACGGTTCACGCGGAACCAGCGAGAGATGTTGAGGCTGGTAGCCGGCCAGGGGGCCGTGGGCCGACTCGGAGGCGCCACCAAGGCGGTGACGGTCCAAACCAGGCAAACAGCGGTCCGGTGCGTTCGCCTCGGGCGATCCACCGTCGCCCGGTGGAGGGCGTGACTGCCTAACTCCCCTCCACCCGGTAGGCCGATCCACCAGCAGGGGCTTCGCTGTCGTGTTGTTTCGTGCCAGGCGCCATGGACCGAAGGCGCTGCGCGATCGTATAGGCCCCCAAGGCGCAGACCTTCGCTCTGTCAACGGTGATGGATTGTCCCGGCTCCCGTGGGTTCATGTGCCGCCGTCGAAGGTGCGCGTTGAAGCTCTCGACGCGGTTCTCGCGGACGGTGGCATCGGTGAAGTACGTGAGGGTCACCGACAACGAAATTTCGGAACTGTTATGCACCCAGTGCGGCGTACCGGGAGGTATGTACACCCCCCGGCCGGGCGTCATGGTGTATGTGGCGACCTCAGGAGGCACTTTCTCGATCCGCCCGTGGGCGCCATCCCAGTACCTGTCGAACTCGTGCCGCCGATCTGCGTCGCTCTCGAAGCGCCCGATGCTGACGGCCTTGCAGCCACTGACCATCATCAACAGGCTGTGCTCGACGTCGTAGTGGACCGGCGTGACTGAATTGGGGGAGGAAACAAAGACGAATGCCACCCGTTTGCGCAACTTGACCCGCTTGCCCTGCTTGGCGCTGATCCCCGACTCGAGTTGGTCGAGATAGGTGTTCATGATTTCTGCCATGCCGGGATCGTCTTCCACCATAAGCAGGGTGAGCCAGGCGTTTGCGTTCTGCAAATCGCGTATGACGTCGCCCGGTCGTTCCAGGGCACCCCGAGGCGGACCCCCTTGCGGAACCAGAAGAGGCTGCGCCGCCGTGTCGGCGATCACCGACGTCCGCGGCAGCCGGTCGGCGAGATCTGCGACTGCCGCGAGGGTCAGCCGGTCATCGTGGGGGAGATCATGGCTGAATTCCATGGACTGTGCGGGGAACGCATCGTCGAATGGAATCTGTTCTATCGTCTTGAGGCCCTGCCCTGGTAGTTGTGCACCCATCACTCACCCCTCCGCGACTGGATACCGATACTGTGCTCTCCTGAGGGCCCTCAACTGGTTTCAATGATGTCACCGCTGGGCGATTTCAGCTGCCGGATTTCTGGGCAACGGAGACGACCTCGAGCCGCCCCGATCGACGGAGACGATGGACTCCATCGGAAACCGGGCCTGGTGATGACAGTGATCCCTGGAGAAGCGGCCAACGATCCCCCCGTGGCGCACAGATGACGGCGGATACGGTCAAGAGCGCCCCCCGTCGGAAGGTACCCAGCCTGTATCCTACGTCGCTCGCAGTGGGCATTCCAAGTTCGAGCACCGGTCACCTCTGCGAGCAGCCCGGAGCTGGATGCTGCAGCGGCAAGTTCCCCCATGGCCGACGGGCACATGAGGTGCAGTTCGACGATCCTCCCGGCTCGCGTTTCTGGGAGCAACATCCGCCTCGATCTCACCAGTGCCACTCATCGATTTCAGCCTTGCAAACGGCATCAGAGCCGACGTCAACTTCCGCGGGGCAGCCTTCAGCGGCGCCTCATCCACCTGCGGTCACAGCCGCGGGTCGACCGGCTCCGACTCCAAGGCCAGCACGCCGAACACCGCCTCGTGCACCCGCCACAACGGCTCCCCGCCGGCCACCCGGTCCAGGGCCTCGAGGCCCAGCGCGTACTCCCGCAGCGCCAGCGACCGCTTCCGGCCCAGGTTGCGGTCCCGCAGTCGGGCCAGGTTGTCCGGCAGCGTGTAGTCCGGGCCGTAAATGATCCGGAGGTAGTCCGGCCCGCGCACCTTGATCCCGGGCTGGGCTGGGCCATCCGGGCCACGCACGAGACCAGCCGCTGGCTTGACCACCATGCCCTCGCCGCCGCCCCCGGTCAGCTCGGACCACCAGCCGGTGCCGGCCGCCACCGAGCGCGGGTCGGTGGTGTCCACCAGCAGGCTGCGGGTGCGCTGGATGAACCCGGGCGCGGCGTCGGCCAGCCGCCCGGCCAGGGCCAGATGCCAGCCGTGGTCCCGCTGGTAATAGGTATCCCGCTCGGTGGCCAGTAGCTGGAACGGGGCCAGCCGCAGCCCGTCCAGCCCGCGGGTCGGCCAGCAGTACCGCCGGTAGGCGGCGGTGAACCGCTCCGCGCCGTCCAGCCGGGCCGCGGTCCGGTCGGCCAGGCCGGCCACGTCCAGGCCGCGTTCCTGGGCCTGGGCCAGCAGGCCGGCCGCCACTGGCAGCGCGGCCCGGGCGGCCGCGCCGACCGCCGCGTACTGCTGCTTGAGCAACTGCTCGGCCTTCACCGACCAGGGCATCAGCTCGCAGTCCAGCAGCAGCCAGCTGGTGTCCAGCTCCTCCCATAGCCCGGCCGCCGCTACCGCGGCCCGGACCACGCCCAGCAGCTCAGCGGCCCGGTCCGCGGCGAAGAACGGCCGCCCGGTCCGGGTGTACACCGCTCCTGGCTGATCACCGGCCGCGCCGAACCGGCGGGCCGCGTCCCCGGCCGGCGGGTCGTCCCGGCAGGCCAGCACCATGGCCCGCGAGCCCATGTGCTTCTCTTCGCAGATGACCTCGGCGATGCCGTCCGCGGCGTAGGCCGCGAACGCGTCGGCCGGGTGTTCCAGCAAGCCCGGCTCGGCCGAGGTGGCGCACGGCGCCATGGTCGGCGGCAGGTAGAGCAGCCAGCGCGGATCGATGGCGAACCGGCTCATCACCTCCAGCGCCCCGGCCGCGTTCTCCTCCCGGACCGTGATCCGCCCGGACGTCCTGGTCTCGATCACCCGCTTGCCGAGTACATCGCTGATGTGGAGCACCCCGGGATCCCGCTCCGGGGCGGCCGCAGGCGCCAGCGGCTTGGCTGGCTCGTACCAGACCCGCTCGGCCGGGACCGAGACGATCTCCCGCTCCGGGTAGCGCAGCGCGGTCAGCCGCCCGCCGAACACGCACCCGGTGTCCAGGCACAACGTGTTGTTCAGCCACTCCGGCTCGGGCACCGGCGTGTGCCCGTACAGCACCATGGCCCGGCCCCGGTAGTCGGCCGCCCACGGGTAGCGGACCGGCAGGCCGTACTCGTCGGTCTCCCCGGTCGTGTCGCCGTACAGCGCGAAGCTGCGCACCCGCCCCGACGCCCGGCCGTGATACGCCTCCTTCAGCCCGGCGTGCGCGACCACGAGCCGGCCCCCGTCCAGCGTCAGGTGCGACACCAGTCCCCGGCAGAACTCGCCGACCTGGCGGCGGAACTCCTCGTCTTCGGCGGCCAGCTGGCTCAGCGTCTCGGCCAGGCCGTGACTGACCTGGACGCTCCGCCCGGACAGGGCCCGGACCAGCTTGTTCTCGTGGTTGCCGGGCACGGCCAGCGCCTGCCCGGCGGCCACCATGCCCATCACCAGCCGGAGCACGCCGGGCGAATCCGGGCCCCGGTCCACCAGGTCGCCGAGGAAGACCGCGGTGCGGCCCGCCGGCGGCACCGCGCCGGCCGGGCGACCGGCCGCGTCCCGGGTGATCTGGTAGCCGAGCCGGTCCAGCAGCGCCTCCAGTTCGGCGCGGCAGCCGTGCACGTCGCCGATCACGTCGAACGGCCCGGTCCGGTCGGTGTGGTCGGTCAGCAGCCGGTGCCGGATGAGGCTGGCCTCGGCCACCTCGTCGGCCCCGCGCAGCACGTGCACAGTGCGGAAGCCCTCCCGGCTGAGCGACCGCAGCGACCGGCGCAGC
The DNA here is from genome assembly GCA_963717125.1 of uncultured Actinomycetes bacterium. Taxonomy (GTDB): domain Bacteria; phylum Actinomycetota; class Actinomycetes; order Streptosporangiales; family Streptosporangiaceae; genus RYN-230. Next base: position 216,527 of record CAVQVG010000003.1, on the reverse strand, counting down.
TGTTCCCGCTGCCGGTGAATGACCTGGCTGCCGAACGACCGGTCGGACCGGAGGGCGTTGCGCTCGAGGCAGATTTTCTCCGGCACGTCCAGCACGATGGCGACCGGCAGCACGTCGTGCGCGCGGGCCAGTTCGATGAGTGGCTTGCGCGCGTCGGCCTGCACGTTGGTCGCGTCGATCACGGTCAGCCGGCCTGCGGCCAGCCGCTTGCCCGCGATGTAGCCGAGCACGTCGAACGCCTCCCGGGTGGCGGCCTGGTCGTTCTCGTCATCGGCCACCAGGCCGCGGCAGAAGTCGCTGGAGATGACCTCGAACCGGCCGAAGTGCTGCCGGGCGAACGTGGACTTGCCCGACCCGGACACGCCGACGAGCACGACCAGGGACAGCTCGGGGAGGCGGTACTCAGTCACGGGTGAACACCGCCAGCTGGGTCGGCGGGCCGACCTCGGGGTCGTCGGCCCCCACCGGGCGGTAGCTGACCTGGTAGCCGCGCCGGGCCGCCACCCCGCCGGCCCAGTCCCGGAACTGCGGCCTGCTCCACTCGAAGCGGTGGTCCGGGTGCCGCCTCGCCCCCGGCGCCAGGCCGGCGAACCGCACGTTGTGCTCTGCGTTCGGGGTGGTGACCACGACCGTGCCGGGCCGGGCGTAGCCGAACACCGTCTGTTCCGCCGCCGCCAGCCGGGACGGGTCGATGTGCTCGATCACCTCCATCAGCACCGCCGCGTCCAGCCCGGTGAGCCGGTCGTCGGCGTAGGTCAGCGAGGACTGCAGCAGCGCGACCCGGTCCCGCTGCCGGTCCGGCATGGTGTCCAGGTGCAGCCGCTGGGCGGCCCGGTCCAGCGCCCGGTGCGACACGTCCACGCCGACCACCCGGCGCACCGTGGGCTCCCGGAGCAGCAGCGCGACCAGCGTTCCCTCGCCGCAGCCGAGGTCGGCCACGGTCCTCCCGCCGGATTCGCGCAGCACGTCCAGCACCGCCACGCGGCGCTGCGCCGCCAGCGGCGGGTCCTTCCGGTCGGCGTCGCCGGGGTCCGTGTCCGGCACCGCGTTGTCCAGCGCCTCCGGTTCGGTGTCGTCCACCTCGGCCAGCCGGCCCACCGCGGTCAGCACCAGCCGCCTGCGGTGCGCCAGGTACCGGCGGGTGATCAGGTCGCGCGCCGGGTGCCCGGCCAGCCAGCCGCTGCCCGCCCGGATCAGCTTGTCCACCTCGGCGTCCGCCACCCAGTAGTGCTTGGTGTCATCCAGTACCGGCAGCAGCACGTACAACTGGCTGAGCGCGTCGGCCAGCCGCAGCCGCCCGGTCAGCCGCACGCTGAGGTAGGCCGAGTCACCCCACTCCGGCCGCTCCGGGTCCAGCGGCACCGGCTCGGCCCGCACCGTCCAGCCCAGCGGCCCGAGCAGCCGCCCGGCCAGGTCCGCCCCGCCGCGGCAGGGCAGCGCGGGCAGGCTGATCTCCAGTGGCAGCTCGCGCGCGGCCAGTTCCGGCCGCGCCTCGCAGCGCCCGCTCAGCGCGGTGCGGAACACTTTGCCCAACGCCACCGCCAGCATCGAGGACGCCGCGTACGGGCGGTCGTTGACGTATTCGGCCAGTGAGAAGCCGTCCGGCCCCCCGGTGCTTTGCCGCCCAGTGCGCTGGCCCCGGTGCCGGCGGACCAGCTCGATCGGATCCACCTCGAGCAGCAGCGCCGCGGTGCACCGCTGCTCGGTCGCCTCCGGGTAGAACACGTGTGCCTGGCCCGCCGACATCGCGAACGACTGCACCCGGTCGGGGTGCTTGTGCAGCAGGAATCCCAGGTCGGTCGCGGGCGCCTCGGTGCACGTGATGGTCAGGAGCATGACTGATTATCGGCACACCGGGGCCGGGCCGCCGACCGGATTATTGCTTAGTACGCCGCGTATGGCCGTAAACCTCTGACCCGGGCGCTGCGTCCTCCCTTTCAGGGAGGGAGCCGCACGTGGGTGAGGATAGAGGCCAGCCGGAAACCGGTATCTGGACGTCAGCCGCTGATCCGTATCCGGGTCAGTCCGGCGGATACCGGCCGCGGCGGGCCAAACCCGAGCCGCCGGACCCGTATCTGCCGCGCTCGGAGCATCCGCTGCGATCCGGGCCCTACCTGCGTCCAGGTGCGGGTTCGGCCGACGAGCGGTCCTCCGGACCGCGGCCGGATCCGCTGCGCGACCCGTTCCCGGCGCCCGGCGCGCCGCCGGACCAGGCGCCGTCCCGGGGGCAGGCCGGTCAGCCGGTGCCGGGCGGCGTGTTCGGCTGGTGGAACTCCAACGGCAACTTCGCCGACGACCGTAGGCCGGGCAGGCCGGACAGGCCGGGCAGGCCGGACAGGCCGGACGGTCCGGATAGGCCGGACGGTCCGGGGCCAGGCCCAGCTGAGCGTGCGCCGCGCCGCGCGGAGTGGCACACCGGGCGGCGGGACACTCAGGACGAGCCGGTCCCGGTCCGGCCGCGCGGCGCGGCAGCGGGCGGGACGCTGCCGGACGCGGACCGGTACCCGGCCGACTTCCCGACCCAGGTCTTCATGTCCAGCGCCCAGGCCGCGTGGCAGCAGCCGCCCCAGGCCGCCCCGGATGGCAACTGGCCCCGGATCGATGCGCCGTCCGAGCCGCCCGGCGAGTCCGGCGAGTCCGAGCCAGCCGAGCCGCCCGGCCGCCGCCAGCTGTCCGGGTCGGCGGGCCCGCGCCGGCCGCCGGCCGCGTCCCGGCCGGGCGGCCCGCGGCACGCCACGGCCGCGCCCCCAGCACATGCCGGGCACCCCGGCTGGGATCGTGATCCGGCCGCCGGTGCCGAGCATTACCCGCCCACCGGTGCGCACCGGGTCGCGTCGCGGCACCAGGAGGCGCCGTTCCCGCCCGCGCAGGACCCGGCCCAGCTGTACCCGGCGTCGGCTGGGCCAGCCTGGCCCGGTGGGCAGTCGCCGCCGCCCCGGTCCCGGCCGCCCGCGCGGCGCCGTGGGGTTCGCACCGGCCTGCTGCTCGGCGCCGCCGGCCTGGCCGCGCTGATCGCCATCGCGCTGATCTTGTTCGCCGCGTTACCGGGCTGATCGGCTTGCCGGGCCAACCGGCTGACCTCGAGCTCCCGGCGTTCTGTCAGCCCGATTTAGGGCATGATCCCGATGTTTATGATGTAGACCGTTGCCGACTCATCATCGACTTCGTACAGGACGCGGATGCCGCCTGAGCGTAACCGGTAGATGCCTCGAGCGCAGCATCCAGTCCATCAAGACTGATCCCGCCGCGACCGGCAGCCTTGTCCGCCAGGTGTGCTGCCAACGCTGCGCGATCCTCAAGGTCGGCGAGGTCATCAATGCCGATCAGCGCCGCAACGGGCTTGCCGTGCTCGCTGATGGTGACGGGGCGGTGGCTTTCCCGGGCAAGGCCTGCTGGCCAGCCAGAGTGGTCGGGAATGGGACCAGGGGCGGCCCTCCCGGGCGTTCATGGACACCGCGTCAGGAGAACTCGATGATGGCCAGCACGGCGTGGTGGTCGGTGCCCGCGACCCGGACCGGGCCTGCCTCGCGCACCGTGCTGCCGGTCCGGCTGACCAGCACGTGGTCCAGCCGCATGACGGCGGGTGCACGGCGGTCCGGGACCCGCTGGCTCTCCCGGTCGGAGTGCAGGTCCCAGGACGCCGGCCAGGTGAACCCAGGCCAGGTCCGGTGCTGCGCGGCGTCGGCGCAGTCCACGAAGCCGGCCGCGAGCAGGTCCCGGAACGGCCGGTGATCCCGGCTGGCGTTGAAGTCGCCCAGCACCACCTGCGGCTCGCTGCTGTGCGCCAATGGCAGCAGCCGGGCCAGATCACGCTGCCAGGGATAGCCGCGGTCGCGCATCGGGGTGAGCGGATGGACCGAGGTCAGTACGACCGGCCGTCCGGGGACCGGTTCGGTGCGGGCCCGGGGAGCCGCGGCCACCAGGCCTGGCACCGGGGGCAGCGGGGCCAGTGGCCAGCGGGCCCACAGCCCCACGCCCGGTGCGTCGGGCCGCGGGTCGAGGTGGGCGTGCGGCAGCAGGTCGGCAAGCCCGGCATCGTCCAGTCGGCGCACCATGCCCCAGGTCAGTTCCTGCACGGCCAGCACATCCACCGCGTGCCAGGCGCAGCACGGCCAGCAGGGCGGCCGGGTCGGCCGAGCCGCCCCGGGAGTTCAGCGTCAGCACCCGCACGGTGACGGTGTCCGGCGGCGATCCCGGGGGGCGGCGCGGGCCGACCGGCCGGGCGCTGGCGTTGGGCAGGAAAGGGGATAGTTGCCAGGCCAGCAGGATCGCGGCCGGGATGGCCAGCAGCAGGGCCAGCCCCCACCCCCCTGCACTAACCGCGGCCAGCGCGACCGCCGCCAGGGCCGGCAGCGTGGCCACCGGGGCCAGCGCGGCCAGCTGCGGGCCAGGGCGCGGCGGGTGCCCGCCGACCAGCCGGGCCAGCAGCGGAGGCAGCGCCACGGCGGTGAGAATCAGGGCCAGCACCCCGGTCACCCCGCGCCTCACCTCTCTCCTGGTCCGGGGCTGTCGAGCATAACCGAGGCATTGTCTGATCAGCTGGGCGCGCCCGCCGCGGAACCGCTACAACTCATGGCATGAGCGGTGAATCTGGGGCGCCGGAACCGCGGCGCATCCTGGTCGCCGGGGACTGGCACGGCAACGAGGAGTGGGCGCTCAGCGTGATCCGCCGGGTGCCCGGCGCGCTGGCCCAGGAGCCGCGGCGGCTGATCCTGCACCTGGGCGACTTCGGGGTGTGGCCGGACCAGGCCGGCCAGGACTACCTGGCCCGGATCGCCGCGCTGCTGGCCGAGGTGCACGCCGAACTCTGGTTCGTCGACGGCAACCACGAGGACTTCCCGCAACTGGCCCGGCTGGCCCGCGACCGCACCCCGGACGGCCGCGTGCTGGTCCGGCCGGGGCTGTTCCATCTGCCCCGCGGCTACCGCTGGACCTGGCACGGGCTGCGCTGGCTGGGCTGCGGCGGCGCGGTGAGCCTGGACCGGGCGCTCCGCACCGAGGGCGTGGACTGGTGGCCGGCCGAGGAGATCAACGACGCGCAGGAGGCCGCGGTCATCGCCGGGGGTCACGCGGACGTGCTGGTCAGCCACGACTGCCCGGCCGGCGTCGCGCACACGTTCGGCCGTCCGCCGCCGCAGTGGGATCCGGCCGACCTGGCCCGCAGCGACGCGCACCGGCGGCGGCTGCAGCGCATCGTGGATGCCGTCCAGCCGTCCCGGATCATGCATGGTCACCTGCACCGGGCCTATCAGCGCAGCTGCGATTTCGGCTACGGCCCGGTCCAGGTAACCGGGCTGGACGCGGACAACCGGCTGCGCAACTTCGCCGTGCTCGACGTCGCCGACATGCGCTGGGAGTTGCGCGACGGCTGGTTCGGCCGGCTGCGTCGCGGCTTAGCGAGGTAATGATGGACACGCGGGGGCCGGGCTGAGCGGGGGGCTCAGTTGAAGAGGCAGAGCTCCATGATCAGAGCTTCGACGGCGCCCTCGCGCTCTTCCGGGTTGCCGTACCGGACCGTCTGGCCGAGTTCGGTGCCGACGGTGAACTCGGGCAGGTGGCGGAAGATGCCCTCGCGGCCATGGCCCAGCGCGATGTCGTAGCCGAGCAGGAGGGCGGCGTGATGCATCTCCGTGGTGGCGACCCGGTTGAGGATGACGCCGAGTACGCGGCCGCGGAACCGGCGGGCGTGCTTGGCGGTCGTGGTCCACTGGTTACGCAGGCGATCCCGGACGCCCTCGCGCATCAGTAACATGCCCTGGCCCTTCCCATCAGCGGGGTCGAATCGACGGCCGGCCAGGTTCCCCCCCAGCCGTACAACGGTTGTTCTAACAGAGAGACGCGCGACGGTCGCTCTCGGTGCACACGGCAGCGTATCAGAGAGGTGTCAACTTCAGCAGGACGGATTCCGGGCGTCAGACCAGCGCGGATTCGCTGATCCCGGCCTCCCGCATGATGGCGGCCAGCATCCGCCGATGCTCGGGGATCAGGCCGCCCTGATGCTTCGCGGTGAGCTGGGCCGCCCGGGTCAGCACCGGCTGGGCCACCGCGTTCAGGGTGGCATCGAGCAGGGTCCAGGACAGCTGGTCCAGGGCAGGCCGCAGCACGGCCGTATCCTCGGTGCTCTGGCACGCCTCATCGAGGGACTGGAGCCGCTGCTGCAGCTCCGCGGTCGGCGTCACGATCAACGGGAAGGCGTCTACCGCCCCGCCCGGCATGGCTTCCGCCCTGGCCGCCTCGAACGCGCTGAGCAGGGGGCTGACCTCGCCCGCGGTCAGCGGGTCGTAGAGGCCAGGGAACGGGATGGGCTCGTAGCCGCGGTCGTAACCGCTGATGTAAATCGGCGTCGGGGAGTTGGTCCGGGCCAGCACGCCGAGCGTGACGTCGAGCAGGGTGACCGGCCAGCCCAGGTCCGTGATGGCGTGGATGCGCATCTCGCCGGGGCGGCCGCCCAGGCCGGCCGCCAGCAGCAGCTGGGCCGATTCGAGCGCCGACTCTCCGTAGAAGCCGATGTCCGCGCTGTGCAGCCGGATCACCCCGCCGCGGCTCCAGTCGAGCAGCCGGTTGTGAATGATCGAGTTGTCCACCACGTGGGTGAACCGGGCCGCCGAGTAAACGGTCGTGTTGCTGCCCGCCGCGGCGTCCGCGATGACCCACTCGGCGATGCGCTTGGACGCGGTGTACACGTCCGGGGAGTAGGGCCGCAGCGCCTTCCCGGTGGACGCGCACACCACCTGGGGCACGCCGAACTCGGCGGACACCCCGAGGACGTTCCGGGTGCCGAAGATGTTGGTGCTGATCGTCCGGTGCACCTCGTACTCGGCCAGGCCCGGGTCCCGCTGCGCGGCCACGTGGAACACCACGTCCGGCCGGACCTCGTCGAACACCGACTTGAGCGCCCACCGGTCGCGGATGTCGGCCTGCATGTACTCGGCCTCGGGGAGGCCCGGGTACTGGTCGGTGATCCCCCGGCCCACACTCACCAGCCGGCGCGGACATCGACTGGCCACCTGGCGCATCAGCTTGGAGCCGATACAACCGGTGCCGCCCACCACGAGCACGTTCTTGCCGTCCAGCCAGGTGGCCAGGTCATCGTCCGGCAGTGAGATCGCGCGCTCGCTGATACCCAGGAACCGTGCGTATTCCTGCCGGGCCTCGCCCCGGGCCGCCTGCAGCTCCTGGGTCAGCTCGCCCAGCCGCTGCAGCGATTGCTCATCCAGGGTCTCCTGGCCCGGGGGGACCGCCGCACGCATCAACGCAACGATCTCGGGCGAAGTTAGCACCGCTCGCCTCCACTCAGCTTTCCTTGCCTCGTAGCGGGGCGGCCTTCGAGACGAACGCCGGGTCCTAGCTGCCTGCCGTACCCGTGCCGAACGGCGCGTTCGCTACGCGATTTCTCAAGCAACCGGTAACCCACCCCGCCTTCCCCCCCACACCCCGCGGGCGGTGCCGTGCCTGCGGCCCACGGACGACAGAATCCGGCTGCGCCGGGCTAACTTGTTCCTCACATTGAGTAGCCAGACCGTTATGGACAGTCTGAGATCTTACGGCACTATAGTTTTGTTTCTCACCTGGTTCATACCAGTATGGAAGCTTTCTGTGAACCCCGGCCGCGTCGGCCACAGGCCGCTCACCTGGGGCGACGATCCTCTGGCGGGCCGTAGCATTCCGGCCGGGCCGCCGGGCTCCGCCGGGTTCCGCGGCCCGGCCGGGCCGCGGCCGCGGCTGGCCGGGGCAAACGGCGCGCAGCACAGGGTGTGCTTTCGTGGGCAGCGGGAGAAGACCCGGGCGCGAGAAATGGCCAGGTGGGCACGGCTGGCTATTCTTTGCCTCCAGAATGAAAACGCAGGCGCCTAGTACCGGGTTGCCGCCGGCCCTGGCTTCGGCCTGGTCAGCTGGGTCATCCGCTGCCATCGGTTAACCGGTGGGCGTGGCTTCGGCTGGCGAGCATGCCGCTCGCTGGGCCCGCCCAGCGCGGCTGAGACCGCGTAGCGCGACCGCGCCCGGCCCACTGTACTCCTGCTTCAGCCAGCGCCGGGTCACCCGGCTGCACAGCCACCTGGCCGAAGCGGTGTCCCTGACGTATTCGCGGGGCAGCGCGAAAGGCCCGGCGAACTCGGCGGGCCAGACCGCGCAGGCATAGGAATAACCAGCCTCCTGGACGAGGTCGATCGACTGCTGGTCGATGTGACCATACGGGTAGCAGAAGCCGGGCACCTCTTCCCCGACGAGGTCCCGGAGTATCTTTCGGCTGTCCCCGATCTCGCTGGCCACGTCCAGGACGGAACTGTTCGGCAGCGACAGATGCTGGACCCCGTGCGAGCCGATCTCGATACCGGCTTGGGCCAGGGAGAGCAACTGATCGACGGTCAGTACCGGCTTGCGTGGCCCGTTCGGATCCCACTCGTTGTTACCGCCCAGCCGTCCGGCGGGCACGAACATCGTGGCGCTGAAGCCGTGGCGCTGCAGCACCGGCAGCGCGTAGTCGATGAAGTCGGCGTATCCATCATCGAAGGTGAGCCCCACCAGGCGGCGCGCGGTACCGGTGCGCTGCGCCTCGAGCAGTTCGCGAACCGACGTGCACCTCCAGCCGGTCCGGCGCAGCCAGCGCATGTGCCGGGCAAACACCTCCGGGCGAATCGTGATTTCGTATGGATCGTCCTCGTACGGCGTGATCGAGTGGTACATCAAGATCGCGGGTACGGGCCGATCGGGCCTTCCGTCGTCGACGCTCGGCTCCAGTTCCACTAACCCCCCACAGGCCCTAAACGCAGAGTTAATACAGAGGGGACGTCCAGCGAAGCGCACAGGTTTACCCTCTTTACCTTTCGATTCTGGCCGGTTCCGGCCCACGGCTCAGCGCGGTTGCGGCCGGCCCGGGCAGGTGGGCCGACCGCGGGACGGGCGGTCCCCTGCGGTGCTTTCTGGGCAACTGGCCCATTAATCACTCGCCGCACCGTTTGCCTCGCTAGGGTCCCTGTCGGGAGCCGCACCGCGACATGTCGCGGCTGGTGCGAGGGGGCCATCGCTATGACGCCGGGACGCCGCGCTTTTCGGCTGGCCGTCATCGTGGGCGCGGGCGCGCTGCTGGCCGCCTGCTCGAGTCCGGCGCCCGCGGTCAAGTCGGCCGGGAGTCACCCGCCGGTGACCGCCTCGGCCAGCCCGTCGTCTTCGGCCACCGCACCGGCCACTCCATCCGCGGTGCCGAGCGAGACGCCGACCGCGCCACCGCCCGGCTGGTGCCAGCACGGCGGGGCCAGGCTGTGGGCCAGCCTGGCCGCCTGCGACTGGCCCGGGCCGGGCAACACCGGGCCGGACATGGCGCAGTGCCCCAACGGCCTCACCGCCAACAACGGGCCGGTGACCAGGACCATCCGGATCACCGCCCCCGGCACCGTGATCAGCTGTGAGCACGTCGAGGGCATGATCGATGTCGAGGCGCAGAACGTCACGATCAAGAACAGCATCGTGGTGGCCAACAGCGGCAAGACCGGGCTAGCGGCCAACGGCTCCGGCGCCATCAAGATCGAGGATGGCGCCAGCGCGGTGGTGGACCACGTGAAGATCAACGGTGACAAGGGCGTGATGGCCTGCGTCTGGGATCAGGGCACCAGCGAAGTGGTCGAGGCGGTGAACTGTTTCGGCAGCGACGACGGCATCTGGAGCTGGGCCGACATGGGCTACTCGCACACCACGGGCGATCACTTCGTGATCCGGGACAGCTATATCCACGACCTGACCACCCGGACGTCCAACGGCCACGAGGACGGGTTCCAGACCGAGGGCGCCAGCTACGGGCTCATCGAGCACAACACGATCAGGATGACCACGATCGCGGACAGCGCCATCGCCATCTGGGACTCGCTGAAGAGCTCGCACGACATCCTGGTCAAGGACAACCTGATCACCGGCGGTGGGTTCGCGATGTACGCGGAGGACTACAACCCGGGGGACGGCGCGCCGGGTGATCCGCCTGCCACCGGCGGCTTCACGGTGACCGATATCAGGTACGTGGACAACGCGTTCAGCACGCTGGCGTCCGGCTGCGTGGGTGCGTTCGGGGTGTGGTTCGAGCGCACCTGGTCGCCGTATGGCGGTGGTCCGACCGACGGCTGGCGCCGCCATGGCAACCGGGTGCTGGAGACCGGGCAGGACGTGGACAACGCCAATCCGTCCGGTCCCGGGCTGTCCTGCGGCTGACCTCCGGCTGTCCTGCGGCTTACCTCGAGCCGTCCTGCGGCTGAACTGGCGCCGGCGGTCACTGAGGGTTTTAACTCGGCTTTGCTGAACTACCGGGCGGGCGGGGCCGTGAATAGGGATGGATCCGTGGCCCTGGGCCAGGGATCCTCGCTATACCGTCCGGCGGGTCGCCGCGCAGTTGTCAGCAGGCCACGGTGACGGGTTTCGTGCACTGCCGACGATGGGAATGCCGATGCCGCTTGCCGCCCTGATCACCTGGATCATGACCGCCGCGGGCGGTCTCTACCTGCTGACTATCTGGCTGATCGAGTACGACCGCGAGTTCCAGTCGGTGGCGGCCACCCGGCTGCCGATACCGGTGATCAGCACGCACGCCCTGCTGGCCGTCGCCGGCCTTGGCCTATGGGCCATCTACCTGCTCACCGACCGGCCCGGCCTGACCTGGACGGCCGCCGGGACCCTGGTCGTGGTCGCGATCCTCGGCCTGACCATGGCGGCGCGCTGGATCGGGGTCTACCGTGCGTACGGGTCCCGGTCGAGCCGGGCTCACGTGCCGGCCGCGGTACCGGTCGGCGTGGGGGCCGGCTACGGAGCGCACCCGGGCAGCCGGATCGCCACCCCGCCAGAACGCCATTTCCCGGTTCCCGTCGTTATCCTGCACGGCGTCTTCGCCCTGGCCACCATCGTCCTGGTGGTGCTGACCGCCGTACGCGGCCACGGCAGCTGACTACAGTTCGGTCATCAGGTCGTCGGAGGTTTCCATTCCGGCTTTCCACACGGAGCGGGCGATGATTTTGGTGAGGTCGGCGCGGCCGGCGTATTTGCCGGCGATCTCGGTGCCTTCTTCGAGCAGGCCCTCGGACAGGGTGGTGGGCTGCAGGCCCAGCGCCAGGAACTGGTCGTTGCGGACGCAGAGCTCGTTCTCGTCGGCCTCGCGGCGCGGGTTGGGCAGGTAGGCGATCTCCACGCCCATCACGTCGCCGACCATCTTGGCCAGGTCCAGGACCCGGTGGGTCTCGGTGATCTGGTTGAGCACCCGGGGCCGGTCGCCAGCGTCGGGCGGGTTGGTGATGGCCAGCTCGATACACCGGACGGTGTCGCGGATGTGGATGAACGCGCGGGTCTGCCCGCCGGTGCCGTGCACGGTGAGCGGGTGGCCGATGGCCGCCTGCATGAGGAACCGGTTCAGCACGGTGCCGTAGTCGCCGTCGTAGTCGAACCGGTTGATCAGCCGCTCATCGCGGCTGGTCTGGGGGGTCTGGGTGCCCCAGACGATGCCCTGGTGCAGGTCGGTGATGCGCAGCCCGTCGTTCTTCGCGTAGAACGCGAACATGAGCTGATCCAGCGTCTTGGTCATGTGGTAGACCGACCCCGGGTTGGCCGGGTGCAGGATCTCCCGTTCCAGCTCACCGTCCGGGGTGGGCACCTTCACCGTGAGGTAGCCCTCCGGGATCGGCGCGCTGCCCGACCAGCCGTAACCGTAGACACCCATCGTGCCCAGGTGGGCCAGCGCGGCGTCAACACCCGTGTTGACCAGCGCGGTCAGCAGGTTGTGCGTGGCCCGCACGTTGTTGTCCACCGTGTACCGCTTGGTGGTCGTGGTGCGCATCGAGTACGGCGCGGCGCGCTGCTCAGCGAAGTGCACGATCGCGTCCGGGCGCAACCCGGACAGCACCGCGACCAGCCGGTCGTACTCGGTGGCCAGGTCCAGGCTGACGAAACCGATCTGCCGGCCAGACACCTCACCCCAGACCCTGATCCGCTCATGGACCGGGCGGATCGGGGTCAGCGACTCCACCTCAAGGTCAATGTCGATCTTGCGACGGCTCAGGTTGTCGATAATGGTCACATCGTGACCACGATCCGACAGATACAGCGAGGTCGGCCAGCCGCAGAACCCATCGCCGCCGAGAACCAGGACGCGCATTCCATCTCCCATTTATCTGTTGTTTGCTACCCATACTGGCACCCGGCCGCACCAGCTTATTCATTCCGCCTTATTCATTCCGCAATGGTGATCCACTCAGTCGCGAGTCCCCGGCCGCCAGTCCATAGCTCAAATCCGGCCGAGATCTGCACCAGCAGGTGGTCTTCGGCCGCCCAGCCGCGCGCCACGGCGTACTCGATGAAGGCGGTCAGATTGAGATTGGTCACCGCGGGGCGCTGCCGCCGGAACCGGAACTGGACCATTGTCCAGGACAGGCCGGCCGGGTTCGTCCGGATCGCGGTGCGCACCAGGTATTCTGCACCGTCGATCACGGCCAGTGCATTGCCCCGCGCTACCGGGTAAGTGAGCATGATCATGATTTCCGTGGTGCGGTACTGCTGTCCCGGCCACCTGGCGCAGCACCACAGATCGTAAGCCGTGTCCCAGCTGCTGCCTGGCACGGCGTTCTGCGACGTCCGCCACGAGCTGCGCAGCGTAGGTACGGAACGCAACGGGACCGGCAGCAGGCGGCTCGGATTATGCTCGGCCCAGGGGCTGGGTCCATGCGAGACGTTGGGGTACCCCATCACGTCCGTACCGCGGGCCAGCGACTTAGTGATCGTGAAGTTGGGGTTTCCGTCGCTGACCTCGATGCATTGCTCCCCGGCATACCTGGCATAATTCCAGGCGTTGTTGCTGACCCGGTAAACGGTACCGGTGGCCGAGGTGACCGGCACGCTCTGTGACTTACCGCACAGTACCGTGGATGCCATATTCAGTGATCGCTCTCCGGAACATTGCCAGTGCGGCTGGGTTGTCCTGCGGGCGGTAGTCGCCCCTGATGGTTGTCTGATCGAAGTACACGATGCCGATGACACTCCTGGACTGGTAAGCGCTCGCGTACAAAGCCTGGAGCTGCCGGGCCTGGCTGGTGCTATTGAGCACCCCGACCTCGGTCAGCAGGACTGGCTTTCCGGTGGCTGACCGGACCGTCCTGATTGTCGGACCGAATACCGACCCGTAAGTATCGGCTGGGTGCCTGAGGTAGCCGTCTATGCCGATCCAGTTTACGAAGGCGTTGCCGGGATAGTATTCCAGCGGCCCGCACCGGAAGCCGGCGTTGCTGCGGTTGATCGTGTAGACCCACCTGGTGTTGGGTGAGGCCATCAGCCGGTGCATCCGCCGCCAGGCCGAGATGAACACGGCCGGCTTGGTGTGGGTACACCCCCAGGGAAACCAGTTGCCGTTCATCTCGTGGCCGAACGACACCGCGACCGGCTCTTTCATCGTCCGGATTCCCCGGCCCCATGCTTTCAGGATCTTGTCGTACCGGCCGCTGGTGATGTTGGCGACGGGCTGCTTGTAGTCGATCTGCACGACTGGCATCGCACCCCGGCGTTCGATCGTCTGGAGTTCGCCATAGGGGAAACTGGTGCCCAGCGGCACGTATATCTGCACGATCCCGGGATGCTCGCCGGTCGCCCGCTGCCAGGTCATCAGGTCATCCAGCCGGGGCAGCGCCACCCCGTTGTACCAGAGGGTATTGGCCCTGGCCGGCGGCGTGAAAAACGACTCCGACGCCTGGGGGCTGGCCCGGCTGCCCGGGTGATGCGCGGTCTCCAGGCGCCACAGCACCAGGCTGACGAGCGCGAGCAGCAGCAGTGGCAGCAGGGCGGGGATGGCCGCGCGGGCTGACTTCACCCGGTCTCCTGCACCGCTTCGACGGGGGCGGTCAGTTGCTCGGCGCCGGACTGGCGGGTGTTCCACCCCTGCTTGTACCAGGTCACGATGGAGTAGACGCGGACCCAGTGCAGGATGACCAGCATCCACAGGATGGATGTGGGGTACGACAGCCAGGTCACCAACCGGGTGAGGCTCGTCTCGTCGCTGCGGTGGATGGAAAAGATCCGCAGGCCGGACAGGTAGGCCCAGGGCACCAGGGCGCCGAGCGTCCACACCAGCACGCCCCGGGAGGACGGCCAGGTCAGGATGAGCACTATGGGCGTGGCGATGGCGGTGAGGTAGAGCTGCATGCTGAGCAGCGTGAACCACCAGCTGTACGTGCTCAACCGCAGGTACTTGATCCGCCAGCAATTGCGGACTGTGCTGCCCCTCATCCACCGCATCCACTGCCGCAGGTGGTGCGAGAGGTTCTCGGGGAACATGGAGAACGCGAACGCGTTGGACTGCTGCACGGCTTTGCCCCGGCAGCGGGCGAACAGAGTCAGCGCGGCGTCATCGCCCAGCTTGATGTGCTGGCCCAGAAAGGTTTCCTCCAGGTACGCCGGCACAACGTCCTGGAGCAACTCGGAGCGGTAGAGCGCGAAGGGCCCGCGGTTCACCAGGATGTCCCCGAAGGCAGTCTGCGCTCCGCAGGCGATGACCTGGAAGAAGAGCGTGCGCGCGTAGACCGTCCGGGTGATCCAGTTCTCCCGGAAGTTGAAGGCGAGTTCCATCCCGGCCACTGACCACACGTCCGGATCTATGAATGGCCGGATGCCACGTTCGATCGCATTGTGCGCCAGCGCGCTGTCCGAGTCCACGGTAATAGTGATATCGGCGTCCAGCGGGTCCGCGAACGACCGTGCCTGCGCGTACTTCTTGCCCCGGTTTTCCTGCCGGATCCAGCGGATCCAGGTAGCGTCCGTGCCTCGCTCCCAGTGCTGGCGTAGCAGGGTATAGTCCTCTTCCGATCCATCATCGATCACGTCGATCCGATACGGCGGATGGGACTGGTTCACCAATGCCCACAACGTGCGGTCGAGTATCTCCGGTGCCTCATTCCATACCGGCAACGTGACCGCGACCTTGAGCCGGGTTAGTTCCTGGTCTTGTTCCGCCGTCGTGGTCACCGGCCGGTCGAGCCAGGAGAAGATCCATTGTGTGGTGACCAGAAGAGTGCCAAGCAGCCACGCGCAGAGCAGCCATCGGTATGCCGAGTGGTCCCAGATGTAGGTGATGTGCCTCATGAAGAGCAGGGCGACCAGCAGGCAGCCAATAGCGACGGTGGCGGCTACCTTCCCCCGTTTGTATTCGGCCGTGGGGATGTCGTACCAGGCAGCTAGGGCTCCTCTACGGGCTTGCCGTGCCGCCAGAAGTACCGGCACAGTATCGCCCAGCTCAGTGTGATCAGCCCACTGGCCGGAACGACGAACGCCATGGCGTGCATGAACATCATCGGCTAGGCCCTTCTTGTCTGCGTCGGTGACACCATGAAGAACGCCTGGTTCCTGGCTCATCGGGTACGCGCGCGGCGCAGCCTCGCCATCGCCCATGACACGGTTTGACCTCCCCGGTCAGTTCCGTCAGGTTGGTTCCCCCCGGCCAGCCGGACGCTACCGGAGCTGGACGGCCGAGCCGCTGACAAGAGAGGCCTACCGTCGCATTCCGGACGTTACGGAGCAATTGTTAATCTAAGGTTACGTAGCTGTATCTGTCACTATAAAAGCGCCGGAATTTGCCTCTAAATTTGCTCTGCAGCCAGACGCGCGGGTCTGATTGTGTCCTAAATCACAAACCGGCCGGGAAAGATGAAATATCCCACCGAATTGGTCGGATAAATGGGCTTTATGTGAGCTGCTGATCTTGGCGCTCGGCTTGGTCCGGGCCATCTGAGCCACACCCGCCTGCTTGTGTTCATGAGAATTTAACAACCTGGGCTACGTGTTTCTTTGCTGTTTCCCTGCTGTGTTCTGCGAATTACCTGACCGCCAATCCCGGACATCTGGCTAGGCCGATCCAGCACCACCCGTCAGCTAGCCTCACCAGGCTGTTGGCCAGCGGTCAATTGATATCTGTAGAAATGAAGATAAATCTGGCACAGTAGGGCTTTCTGGTGGCCGGCAGGGCTGGCCGGGATGGAGGAGCGCCAGGTGGAGACGGCGAGCGAGATCATCGGGCAGATGCGCGCGGTCGCGCCCGCGGGGCAACCACACCCCGCTGGTCCCGTCCTGCCGCTGCTGGCCCAGCTGACCGAGCTGCTGCGCGCCGAACGGCCCGGCGCGGTTGCCGAGCACGAGCGATTCCTCGCCATCCGGCAGCGGGGTCTGTGCCTGCCGGAGGCCCAGCTGGCCGGCTGGCTGAACGGCTCGACGGTGCTCGTCACCGGCGGCACTGGATGCATCGGATCAGCCCTGATGGCGGAGGTGGCCGCGCGGCACCCGGCCCGGCTGGTCAGCCTCAGCCGCGGCATTACGACGGGCTGCCCGGGCCTGGCCGCCGCCGAGTACCGGCAGGTGGATATCCGGGACCGCGCCACTCTGCACCAGGTCATCCACGAGGTCCGGCCGGACGTGCTGTTCCACGTCGCCGCGCAGCGCGATCCCGCGCTGGCGGAAGACGACGTGCACCGGACCGTGTCCACCAACGTCCTGGGGACCAGGAACGTGCTCGCCGCGGCGGCCGCCGCCAGGGTGCCGCAGGTGGTCTCCGCCTCGACCGGAAAGGCGCTCCGGCCCTACTCACCTGAGGTGTACACGGCCAGCAAGCGGGCCGCCGAGTGGCTGGCGTCAGCCGAGGCCGGACGTGGTGCGGTGCGGTGCAGCACGGCCCGGTTCACGCATGTCCTCGACAACTCGATCATCTACCAGCGGCTGCTGGCCTGGGCTGGCGGCGGGGTGATCCGGCTGCACAGCCCAGGCATCGCGTTCTACGTGCAGTCGGCCCTGGAGTCGGCGCACCTGCTGCTGGTAGCGGGCCTCGGCAGCCGCCGGGGGGCCTTCCGGGTGCATGCCATCACCGATCTGGGCTGGCCAATCGGGCTGCTTGACCTCGCGCTCGGCGTGCTGGCGCACACCGGGTCCGCCGCGCCCATCTACTTCAGCGGGTACGACCCCGGCTACGAGGAAAGCCCGTTTCCTGGGCTCTATGATCCGGCGACCGCAGGTGAGGTAAGCCCGCTGCTGAACGCCTTCGAAACGGCCGAGGCGGGCCCGGCGCCGTGCCCCATGGTCGATGCCTGCCAGCTGGACTACGGTATTAGCCCAAGACCCGAGGCAGCCATGGCGGAACTCGACCTGGTCTGCTCGCAGACCGAGGACGCGACTGTGGTGCGTGCCGCCCTCGACCGGTTGTCCTGGTCGCTGCTCGACTCCGCCCTCGACGCGGTACCCGGCCCGGCGCTGGCCCGTAGCGCGGCGCTCGCCGCCTCCTATCAGGACCGGCTGCGCCCGGATCACCGCCGGGTGCTGGCCGCGATCCGGGCCCGTGCGGCTGGCGTCATCAGGGACGGCGCCGCCGCGACGGCTGGTTAGGCAGGGCGCACAGCTACGCCGCGCAGCTAGACGTAGTGCAACTCCGTGTCGTGCGGTTCGTGGTCGACCAGTTGGTCGCAGGTCGGGCAGTACCAGCGGGCCTGGACCGGGGTGCCGCAGGTGTGGTGGCGCGGCGCGTCGGCCGGATCGGTGTGCTGGGCCCCCCAGTGCGCCAGCAGGCGGAGCGCCCCGGCGAGTTCCTTGCCCTCGGCGGTCAGCTCATAGGCAGCCCGCGGCGGCCGCTCCGAGTACGGCCGGGCCACTAGCAGCGCATCCCGTTCCAGCCGCTTGAGACGCTCGGACAAGATGTTCGGCGCGATACCCGAGATCAGGCTGAGCAGCTCGTTGAACCGGCGCGGGCCCGGCAGCAGCGCCTCCACGACGAGCAGCGTCCACCGGTCGCCCACCCGGGCCAGCGCCTCGGCCAGGGGAGAGGAGCCCTCGTTGGATTCGGCCATGAGCGGAATCGTATCCCGTTGACTCTCGTCTAGTTGATAGTAAGTTGCAAGTTACTAGTTACTGCAGCTTACTTGGAGGCGTCCATGTCACTCCTGGACGAAGTACAGACAACCATCAGGCAGCTGGCCGAGGGTACCGGTGCGTCAGTGGTAGGGATCGGCCAGCGCTGGGGCGTCGGCTCGGGCATCGTGCTCGGCGACGGCCGGGTGCTGACCAATGCGCACAACGTGCGCGGCGATCAGGTGACCGTCACGTTCGCGGACGGCCGCACCGCGGACGGGAACGTGGCCGGACGCGACATCGACGGCGACCTGGCCGTCATCGAGGTCGATACGGCCGGGGCGGCCACGCTGCCCTGGGCCAGCGGCACCGGGGCGGAACTCGGCATGCCGGTGTTCGCCCTGTCCAACCCGGGCGGCCGTGGGCTGCGGGTGACGTTCGGGTTCGTCTCCGGCGTCGAGCGGAGCTTCCGCGGTCCCCGCGGCCGGCGCATCACCGGCAGCCTGGAGCACACCGCGCCGCTGCTGCCCGGCTCATCCGGCGGCCCGGTCCTGGACGCCAGCGGGCAGCTCCTCGGGATCAACACCAACCGCCTCGGTGAGGGCTTCTACCTGGCTATCCCCGCCGACGAGTCGCTTCGCGGCCGGGTCGACGCGCTGGCCCGCGGCGAGTCGGCCGCCGCGCCGCCGCGGCTTGGCGTGGCGCTGGCGCCTGGTCACATGGCCCGCCGGCTGCGCCGCTCGGTCGGCCTGCCGGAGACCGACGGCCTGCTCATCCGCGGGGTGGAAGAGGACAGCCCGGCCGCGCGGGCCGGACTGGCCCAGGGCGATCTGATCACGGCGGCCGCTGGCCGCCCGGTGCGCGAGCCGGATGACCTGTTCGACGCGCTCCAGACGGCGGCCCAGGCCGGCACGATTCAGCTGAGCGTCGTGCGCGGCACCGACGAGCGCACCATCGACGTGACGTTCGGCGGCTGACGCCCGTCGTTGCCGGCCGGCAGGCCGGGCGGGAGGCCTGGCCGGGCCGGCCGGCCGGGGCTAATCCCGCCTCGTCGGGATCGCGCCGCCGCCCGCTCGCGGTGGGCACGTCCCCACCGCGGCGGCTGGCGTCCGGCCCAGCCGCGGTGCCCGGGTCCCGGGTCTGGGAGCCGGCCTGCTGGTCCGGCTCGGCCTGCTGGTCCGGCTCGGCCGGCCGGGCCTGCGCGGACGGCTGGGCCGGCTGGTCCAGGGGCCCTGGATAGGCGGCCTCGGCGCGGTCCGCCAGCCGGTCGAACTGGCGGCGGACCACCAGCACCACCACGACGATGGCCACCACGGCCACGCCGCCCAGGATCCAGTTGATCGTTGACGAGGCCCGCTGCAGGGCGTTACCGGCCAGGTACGCGGCGAACGTGTAGATCCCCGCCCAGACGATCCCGCCCGCGGCGTTGGCAGGCAGGAACATCCGCCAGCGCATCTTGCTGACACCGGCCAGGAACGCGGCGTAGGCGCGCAGCACCGACACGAACCGGCCGAAGAACACCACCAGCACGCCGTGCCGGTCGAACAGGTAGCGGGCCGTCTTCAGCTTCCGTTCGTCGAGCCGCACCCTGGGCCCGTACCGCCGGGCCAGCCGGTAGCCGCCCTGGTCACCGATCCAGTAGCCGATGTTGTCCCCGATGATGGCCGCCGCCGAGGCCACCGCGAAGATCGCCCACGGCGAGAGTTTGTGGGTGTGCCCGGCGTAGGTACCCGCGATGATCAGTGCCGTCTCGCCGGGCAGTGGCACGCCCAGGCTCTCGGCCGCCACCAAGGCGAACAGCACCCAGTAGCCATAGCTGGCGATCAGGTGACCGATGTTCACCCCGGAGGCACCTCCCTCGTGGCCGGCGTTGCCACCAATAAGGCGGTGGAGGCTTCCCGTATGCCCAGCCCCAGTTCAGGATGCTGCCACGGTAGCGTTTGGCGGCTGAGGTCAAGCTGAGGCCGCACCCGCCGTTACCTTGCCGACGGCCAGCGTCCTGGCCGGTCACGGGCGGAGGGTGCTAAGAATGCCAATTCGAACGCTTGTTGTGCCTCGTCGTCCCTGCATGTCCCGGGCCGTCCGTCCCCACCGTGTCCCCACACCATGTGGCGCGGAATGGGCTTCTCACTCTGGGTCCTTACGCGGGCGGCCGCCCTTGCGCGACCGCCGCTCCCGGCCAGCCATCCAGGAGGGCAGTAAGTAACGCCCCGCACAGCGTGAGCCCGTGCTGGATGCTGGCACCGAACGAGACGGCTGCCACAGGAAGCGGGTTCTCGCTAGCGTCGTAGCTTCCTGTGGCATCACTGAGCGTTGTACGGGGAGTCCCCCCGTGCTCGGGTGGCCTGGGGCGACAGCCGCCGCCTGGTAGGACGAGGGGAGCTCTGGAGTTCCTGCCGCATGACGCCGATCAGCGCGCTGTCAGCCTCATCAGCCTTCGCCCTGTGCTCCCCGATCTGCCTCATGAGCGTCGCGGCTGCTCCCATCCAGAGCGAATCAGGTTGAGCTGCCGCATTGGCGACTGCGTCTGCGTGCGCCATCCAGATCTGCCACATCCGGTCATCAGCCTCGTGGGCGGCAATGAAAGCGGCGGCAGCCTCATCGGAACTGAAGGCCAGCACACGGCCTTGAAGCTCGTACCAGGATGGCAGCTGGTAGGAATCGAGCACGCGCTTTGCGGCCGCCTGAGCGCCGGGCTCCGGTCTCGGCGGGTCAAGTCGATAGGCCCGGACATCCTTCCTGTGCCCCGCGTAAGCGAAGATCTCCCCATACGTATCGGCGCGCTTCTCCCACAGGCGCTGATCCTGGGCAAGGTTGCGCGAGGCGCGGAGGGCCTGAGTTGTGGACCGCGTGTTGACGAGAAGGCCGACGATCGCTACGACGGCCGTGGCGGAGGCGGCGATGATTGCCGCTGCGATGACCGGATCCACGAACGCTGACGGTACGCCTGGCGGCAGCCTTGCACAGCGGCTCGCGCCCGATAGTCGCATCGCTGGTATCGGCGTCCACCAGGGTCAGCGGCCATGCCCCTCCACAGGGCCGATCTGCTCAGACGCCCAGTACTCGCGGAGATTGGCGATCAGGTGCCCCTCGGGGTGCCCGCTGGTGCTCTGATGCCCAGGTGGCTCGCCCCGGTACTGCGGAAAGTCCCCCACTCTCCGCGATAACGGCGCACCGGCATCGCTGCGGCGTCCCGGTACTGGGGCCACCTGGCCAAGCCTCAGCGAGGCCAGTACCGGGGCGGATTCCTCTTCGGGTCAGTCATTTCGAAGCGGCGGTTTGGATCGAGCCCGGCAACGTGCACCAGCTGTTGAGCCTCGGCCTGCTCCAGCGACGCCATCACCATCGGCATCGCCGCGATGATCGCACCGAGCGCCAGGCCCAGGCCTTCCATGCCTTCCCGCCGCTGTGCATAGCGGACGTGATGTAGCCCCGACTGCTTGATGGCGTCGCACTCGCCAGGGTCCATCAGCTGGTTCCGGTCCCTGGTGATGATCACGTCGTATCCCGCCCTCTTGGCGTCAGGCAGGACGTTCCGGTCCTTTTTCCCTCTCCACTTGATGGTTGTTACATGATCAACCTGGTGCCTGATGAGGAGATGCCGCAGAGGCTCAATCAGCTGAACAGCGGTGTCCTCATCGATGAGGACGCGCATCAGGCGGCTCGGCTCGGCCGGTCGTAGCTGTCCACGTAGCGGGCGAAGTCCAGAGCATCCCCGGCCGCCTCAGCCGACACGGCCGGGTAGTACTGGGCGATCCTCTCCGCTGGCACGTTGTCGCGCATCAGGCTGGCCACGGCATCGTAGGGAACCCGCGTTCCGGTGATTACCGGAATGCCCCCTTGAGTCTCCGGATCGACAGACAGATGCACCCGTGGCTGCAGTAGGTGCGGGACCACCACGCCAGCGCGGACAGGGAATGGCTCGATTACGTCTCGCAGCACCACGAGCAGCTGTCGTTGCCCTGGATTACGGACAAGGTCAATTGCCTCGTCTTCGCCGGCGACAAGCTGGATGTTCCCAGCGCGGTCCGACACGAGCGTGTAGGCGGCCAGGTGCTGTATTTCGCCTAGGTCCCGAAGGTTGCCGATGGCCACGCGGATCTTCTGAAGGGAGGCGTCCTGGCGCAGGCGCACGAAGGTTCGCAGGGCGAGGAGATCCTGAAACGAGTAGAGGATCCGCGGGGCGGCCGAGATCTCTGGCACGAGCAGCGGCCCGGGCTTGGCCCGGACGCTACGCCAGTGACGTAGCTGGTGGAGAGTGGCGCCAGAGAGCGCAGCAGCCATCGTGGGTGTGTACGCCATGCGACCCGCCTCCCCAACGGTTCTAGCCGCATTGTGCAGCAATATTGCGAACTTGCGTGAACGGCTCACCGTACAGGCCGGCTCAATGCTGCCCCCGACCGGCCGCTCCTCGGCGGCGGCCAGGCGAAGGGCACGCCACCGGGGCCATGACGGAGCACTACACGCACGTGCTCGCCGAGCAGCACCTGGCCGCCGCCGAGGCGGTCGCCCGGCTGGTCGGGGAGGCGGGGTCATGACCGCGTGTCCCCACGTTGTCCCCACATCGGCACCAGCGGCTGGAACCGCCGCGCCGGTTCCGCGCGTTCAGCCAGCGTTCTGGCCGGTCACGGGCGGAGGGTGTGGGATTCGAACCCACGAGGACACTCGCGCGCCCTAGCGGTTTTCAAGACCGCCGCCATCGGCCACTAGGCGAACCCTCCCGCCGACAACCATAGTGCCGCCCCGCAGGGTCAGCGCCCCGGCGGCAACATCGCCGGCCAGGGCACTTCTCCTACACGCGGTAGTGAGTAGGCTCACCAGTAAGGAGGTTCCATGCTGCCCCCCTTTGGCTGGCAGGCCGTGCTGGAGCAGTGGCAGTTCGCGCCTGTCGTAACGGCTCTCGCCGCCATCCTGGCCGCGCTGTACCTGTGGGGTGCGTGGCGGGTCGGCCGGCGGCACCCGGCCCGGCCGTGGCCGTGGTGGCGGACCGCCTTCTTCGTCGCCGGGCTGGCCGTCATCGTGCTGGCCACCGAGAGCGGCATCGGCGACTACGACGACGTGCTGTTCTGGGACCACATGGTGCAGCACCTCATGCTGATCATGGTGGCGCCGCCGCTGCTGGTGGTGGGCCAGCCGGTCACCCTGCTGCTGCACGCCAGCCGGAACCCGCTGCACACCTGGACCAAGCGGGTCATCCGGTCCCGGGTGGTCGCGTTCCTGACCTGGCCACCGTTCACCCTGGCCGCGTACGCGGCGGTCATCGTCTCCACCCACCTCTCCGGGCTGGTCACCACCACCGTGACGCACCCGGTGCTGCACGACGCCGAGCACGCCGTCTACCTGGTGATCGGCTACCTTTTCTTCCTGCCGATCGTGGGCAGCGAGCCGATCCGCTGGCGGCTGTCCTACCCCATCCGGTTCCTGATGCTGGCCGTGGCCATGCCGGTGGACACGTTCACCGGGCTGATCCTCAGCATGCAGAGCAGCCCGCTGCACGCCACGGACGGCCCGGCCCCGCCCGGCTCGCCGAATCCGCTGCAGGACGTGCACTGGGCCGGCGCCATCATGTGGGTGGCCGGTGACGCGCTCATGTTCGCGCTGATGATGCTGGTGTTCCTGATGTGGGCGCGGGCCGACCGGGGTGGCGCGTCCAGCCTGGGCTGGCTGGAGAAGGTCCGGTCCAACAGCTTCGATCGCCTGGTCACCCCGGCCGCCGCCAGCGCCAGCACCGGCGCCGCCGCCAGCACCGCCGCCGCCCGCTCCAGCGCCGCGGCGAGTACCCCAGCGGCCAGCACACCCGCCGCGGCCGGACAGCCCGCCGCCCGCGCGCACGGCACGATCGACGACGACGAACACCTCGCCGCCTACAACGACTACCTGGCCCGGCTGAACCAGTCCGGTCACGGCCCGGCCGGCCGCCAGTAATAAGCCGGCCGCCCGCATAATTCAACCGCCCCCGGTTGAACCCGCTGAACGCCGCACCCGTGACACAGGGTGCGGCACGCGGAGCGGGGCGTTCGCTGCACGACTTCAGCCTGCTCTCGTACTGCACCACGGCGCCCACCGACGGGCCGCCGTGGCTTCCAGGGGAAGGGGAGCGGGAGACATGTCAGTCATTCACCGTGCCGTCGTGGCCTCGGCCGCGTCGGTCGCGGCCGCCGCTACGGCGGCCTTCGTCCTGGCGCCTGTCGCAGGGGCACAGGCGCGATCCAGCGGATCCTCGTTCATCGGGCACTTCCACCATCTCAAGACGATCGCCTCGACGGTGCCGGGCAACGGCGACGTCAACCCGTACG
The DNA here is from genome assembly GCA_963717125.1 of uncultured Actinomycetes bacterium. Taxonomy (GTDB): domain Bacteria; phylum Actinomycetota; class Actinomycetes; order Streptosporangiales; family Streptosporangiaceae; genus RYN-230. Next base: position 192,396 of record CAVQVG010000003.1, on the reverse strand, counting down.
GCACCGTGGTCATCCAGCACACCCGGGGTGACCTGCGGCGCGGCAGCGTACTCATCAGCAACTTCAACAACAAGAAGAACCTGCAGGGCACCGGCCGGACGATCGTCCAGATCACCCCGGGCGGCAAGCTCAGCGTGTTCGCCAAGATCAGGCCGAACCACCTGCCTGGTCCGTGCCCCGGCGGGATCGGCCTGACCACCGCGCTCAGCGTGCTGCCGGGCGGCTGGGTGGTCGTCGGCAGCCTGCCCACCAGTAACGGGATGTCGGCCACGGCCAAGGCGGGCTGCCTGCTGGTGCTGGACAACACCGGTCACGTCCGGGAAACCATCGCCGGCAACGGGATCAACGGGCCGTGGGACATGACCTCGGTCAGCTTCGGCCACGTGGCCCAGCTGTTCGTCACCAACGTGCTCAACGGCACCGTCGCGGCCAACGGAAAGGTCGTGCACCGGGGCACCGTGCTCCGGCTGACCATGGCCCTGTACGGCAGCCAGCCGCCTGCGGTGAAGAACATCACGAAGATCGGCTCGGGCTTCCCGCAGCGGACCGACCCGGCGGCGCTTGTCCTCGGGCCGACCGGGGTGGGACTGGCCTCCAACGGCACGCTGTACGTCGCGAACACCCTGGTCAGCAAGATCAATGCGATCCCGAACGCGGTGTTCCGCGGCAGCAGCGCCGGGACGGGCAAGGTGGTCAGCTCCGGCGGCAAGCTGAACTTCCCGCTGGGCCTCACCGTGGCCCCCAACGGGAACGTGCTGACCGTCAACGGCGGGGACGGCCGGATCGTCGAGACCACGCCGGGCGGCATGCAGGTCGCCTCCCGGTTCCTCGACAAGTCGGGCACCCCGCCCGGCGCTGGTGCGCTGTTCGGCCTGGCCGTGGCCCCGTTCGGGACCGGCGTGTACTACGTGGACGACGCGGTCAACACGCTGCGCCTCCTGCACTGAGTTAGCAGCACTGAGTTAGCAGCACCGGGTTAGCAGCACCGGGTTAGCCGGCGCGTGCCCCTACCGGGGGGGCGGGGCGCGCGCCGGTCCGCCCACCGAGCCGCATGGGGAACGGGGGTAGGAGGAAGCGCTGCCGGCGACACGCCGGCAGCGCTTTCTACGTGAATCTACGGCTGAGGCTAGACCCACGCATAGGCTGCTAGGCCGTGGACCCTGTACGCAATCCCTACGCGCCGGGGGCTGGCCAGCGGCCGCCGGAGCTGGCCGGCCGGGACCGCGAGCTGAGGCAGTTCGAGGTGGTGCTGGAGCGGATCGCCCGGGGGCGCCCGGAGCGCAGCATGGTGCTCACCGGGTTGCGCGGGGTGGGCAAGACCGTGCTGCTCAACTCGTTCCGCTCGATGGCCCTGCAGCGGCTGTGGGGCACCGGCAAGATCGAAGCCCGGCCGGCCCAGTCGATCCGCCGGCCGGTGGCGGGCGCGCTGCACATGGCGGTCCGCGAGCTGGCCCCGCGGCACCGCGCCCCGGACCGCATCGACCAGTTCCTCGGCGTGCTCAAGGCGTTCGCCGCCCGCGACCCGAAGGCGCCGAAGGGCACGTTCACCCCGCACCTGGGCATCGACGTGCCCGCGGTGCGCGGCCGGGCCGACTCGGGGGACCTGGAGATCGACCTGATGGAGCTGTTCACCGACGCCGCGTCGGTGGCCGCCGACCTCAGCGTCGGCATCGCCCTGTTCATCGACGAGATGCAGGACGTGCCCGCGCTGGACGTGTCCGCGGTGTGCGCGGCCACCCACGAACTGTCCCAGAACGGCGGCCCGCTGATCGTGGTCGGGGCCGGCCTGCCGCACCTCCCGTCCGTGCTCTCGGCCAGCAAGAGCTATTCAGAACGCCTGTTCCGCTACGTGTCGATCGACCGGCTGGACAGGTCGGCGGCTGATCAAGCGCTGCTCGCGCCCGCCCAGCGCGAAGGGGCCGACTTCGAGCCGGACGCGCTGGACGCACTGTACGAAGCGGCCGACGGGTATCCGTATTTCGTCCAGGCGTACGGCAAGGTGACCTGGGATGTCGCCGCGGCCAGCCCGGTGACGGCGCAGGACGTCGCGGTGGCCAGCCCGCAGGCCGAGGCCGAGCTGGCGGTGGGCTTTTTCGGCAGCCGGTACGAGCGGGCCACGGTAGCGGAACGTAAGTACATGCGCGCCATGGCGGTGCTCGGTGACGACCCGGTGCAGACCGCCCAGGTCGCCGACGAGCTGGGGGTCAAGCCGTCGAGCGTGTCCCCGGCCCGGGACGGCCTGATCAAGAAAGGCCTGATTTACAGCTCGGAACGCGGCCTGATCGCGTTCACCGTGCCGCACTTCGGCCGCTTCCTCCGCGCCCAGCCCGCCTGACCTCTCGGCACTAATACACCTTTCTACGTCGTCTCCTAGACACCCATAGAAACCCCCAGACCCCGCCGCCCGCCTCCACTGCGCCCGCTGCGGCCGCCCGCTCGGCCACCCACATAGCCCCTGTGCAGCGAGATAGGCCCCTCTGCCCTGCGGCGGGTCTTGCGGATTATCGGGGTTTCTAGGGTTGGGGGTAGAGGGGGGCAGACTGCTGCAGAGTGCGACGCCTCGCCGGCGGCCAGCGGGAACCGTGGGGAGAGCGTGTTCCCTGGGTACGGTTGGGGTGTGAGCGTCGGGGGCGATCACGTCGTGACCGGGGCGCCGGGGAACGGGGCCAGGCCCCGCCAGGGTCAGGACGGGACTGAGGGTCAGGATCACGCCGCTGCGGGCGGTGATATCGCGTTCCGCGAGTACGTCACCTCGCGGAGCGGTTCGTTGCTGCGGATGGCGTTCCTGCTGACCCGCAACCGGGCCGACGCCGAGGATCTGGTCCAGGCCGCGCTGGCCAAGACGTTCCAGGCCTGGGACCGGATCGAGGACCGCGGCGCGGTAGACGGCTACGTCCGCCGGGCCATGGTGAACACGCATATCTCCTGGTGGCGCCGGCGGCGGGTGGAGGAGTACCCCACCGACGAGATCCCCGACCGGCCGGTCCTGGACCACGCGGGCGATAGCGAGATCCAGGACGCGCTGCGCCGGGCCATCGAGCGGCTACCGCAACGGATGCGCGCCGCCGTCGTGCTCCGCTACTACGAGGACATGAGCGAGGCGGAGATCGCCGACGTGCTCGGGGTGAGCCTGGGCACGGTGAAGAGCACCGTGTCCCGGGCCGTGGCCAAGCTGCGCATCGACGCCGACCTGCTCGGAGGGTGACGTCCCGGCCGCTGACGTGACACGATCCACACAAGCGCAGCCGGACTGGTGCAATTGGCGCCGGGCGACATCACATGGAGGTGGTCGTGCTCAGCACGATGATGGACGTGCCCCTGACGGTGACCGGGCTGATGCGGTACGGCACGACGGTGTACGGAGACAGCCAGGTTGTCACCTACACCGGGGACGGCGTGACGCGCCAGTCCTACGCGCAGACCGGAGACCGCGCGGCCCGGCTGGCAGCTGCCCTGCGCGAGCTCGGCGTGACCGGGGACCAGCGGGTGGCCACGCTGCTCTGGAACAACGCCGAGCACCTGGAGGCGTACCTGGCTGTGCCCTCGATGGGCGCCGTGCTGCACACGCTCAACCTGCGGCTCGACCCGGCGCAGATCGGCTATATCGCCAACCACGCCGAGGACTACGCGATCATCACGGAGCCGACGCTGGTCCCGCTGCTGGCCAAGGTGCTGCCGCAGCTCAAGACGGTCCGGCACATCCTGCTGACCGGCTCGCCGGCCGGGCCGGAGACCGCCGCCGCGGACGACCTGGTTGGCGCCGGCCACGAGGTCCACCTCTATGAGGAGCTGCTGAGTTCCGCCGAGGGGGCGTTCAGCTGGCCAGAACTTGATGAGCGGACCGCCGCGGCCATGTGCTACACGAGCGGTACCACCGGCATGCCCAAGGGGGTCGTGTACAGCCACCGGTTGACCTACCTGCACTCGATGGGGGTCTGCCTGGGCAACGTGTTCGGCCTGTCGGACCAGGACCGGGTGCTCCCGGTGGTGCCGATGTTCCACGCCAACGCGTGGGGGCTGGCCTATGCGTCGGTGCTGTCCGGCGCGGACCTGATCATGCCGGGCCGGTTCCTCCAGCCGGAACACCTGGTCAAGCTCATCGAGGCGGAACGGCCCACGATCGCCGGCGCGGTCCCCACGATCTGGACCGGGCTGCTGCAGTACATCCGGGCGCACGGCGGCGACGTCTCCTCGCTGCGGCTGGTGCCGTGCGGCGGTTCGGCTGTGCCACATTCCCTGATCGCCGCGTTCGAGCAGGAACTCGGCGTCACCATCCTGCAGGCCTGGGGAATGACCGAGACCTCGCCGCTGGGCAGCGTAGCCCGGGCGCCGCGCGGAGCGACCGGGGACCAGGCCTGGCACTACCGGGACACGCAGGGGCGGCTGTTCTGCACGGTGGAGGGCCGGCTGGTCGGCGACGACGGCTCGGTGCTGCCCAACGACGGCGTCGCGGTCGGTGAGGTCCAGGTGCGCGGCCCGTGGATCACCGGGTCGTACTACAAAGATGACGACCCGGCCAAGTTCGACAACGGCTGGCTGCGCACTGGCGACGTAGGCACCATCGACCGGCTCGGCTACGTGACGCTGACCGACCGGGCCAAGGACGTGATCAAGTCCGGCGGGGAGTGGATCTCCTCGATGGAGCTGGAGAACATCCTGATGGCCCACCCCGACGTCAGCGAGGCCGCGGTCATCGGGGTGCCGGACGAGAAGTGGGGCGAGCGGCCGCTGGCCGCGGTGGTGCTCCAGCCCGGCGCCACGGTGACCCCGGAGGAACTGCGCGCGTTCCTGGCCGAACGCATCCCGCGCTGGCAACTCCCGGAGCGGTGGGCGTTCATCGACGAGGTGCCCAAGACCAGCGTCGGCAAGTTCGCCAAGACCAGGATGCGGGACGCCTTCGCCCACGGCGACTACAAGGTCATGCTGGTTGACTGAGAATCGAGCGCGCTGAGATTCCGGCAACTGCTTTGGCGCGCAGGGCAGCCGCCCGGTACGCTGATCCGGACCGTTTGGTCGGGGAGGCTTCGCCTAGTCCGGTCTATGGCGCCGCACTGCTAATGCGGTTAGGGTCTACAGCCCTTCCGGGGTTCAAATCCCCGAGCCTCCGCTCTCTAACCTGGGAGTCCGCGTTCCGGCGCGGACTCCCAGGGGCTGCGCGAGTTCCTCCGCCACGATGGTGTAGAAGTCGTCGGTGAACGAGGTGCTGCCGTGCCCGAGGATTTCGGAGATGACCTTGATCTCGACCTTCGCGGCGCGCAGCATGCTGGCCCCGCCGGGGCGCAGCGGTCTTCCATCCTCATAGGTGAAGACCCGGCCGGAGTCCCTATACGCCGGACCCCATGACCGGCGCTCGAAACGCTGGCGCTCCTGCCAGGCGGTGAGCACCCGGGCGGTCCAGGTTCGGGACGCCGGCGTGAACCCATACTGCCGGGCACGCGGATAACAGGTGAGGGTAGTCACCGCCGGCACCGAAGGGCCAGCCCATGACGGAAGACCGCGAATGACAGGGCCGCCGCATGATGAGCCGGCGCTGACCGACGACGCGGCGATAATCGAGGGCTCCCTGCTGGACCCAGAGAGGTTCGCCGCCTTGTTCGACCGGCATGCGCCGCTCATATATCGCTACGCCGGCAGGCGTGCGGGGGTGCAGCAAGCCGACGATCTCGTAGCGGAGACTTTCCTGGCCGCGTTCAGCAAGCGCGGGAAGTATGACCTGAGTTACCGCGACGCACGACCATGGCTCTACGGGATCGCCACCAACCTGATCGGCCAGCACCGGCGGGAGGAGATCCGCCAGATCCGGATCCGCCAGGCGGCGATCCCCGATCCGGACGTGCCCGGCCATGGCGACCGGGTCGCCGCGGACGTCACCGCCGGAGCGTTGCACGGCGTGCTGGCCGCAGCGCTGGCGGACCTGCCGGCGCGTGACCGTGACGTGCTGCTGCTGATCGCCTGGGAGCAGCTGACCTACGACGAGACGGCCCAGGCGCTCGGCATCCCGATCGGGACCGTCCGGTCCCGGCTCAACCGGGCCAGGAGCATGCTGCGCGCGGTGCTGGCCAGCACCGCGCCAGCCGGAACGTTCAAGGAGTTCCTCAACAGTGACTGACATCGACATGATCGCTGGGCTGCGGCCGGAGATCCCACTGCCCGAACTCGACGACCTTGCTCCGGCCCGGGGCCGACTCATCGACGCGATAGCCGCCGAGCACGCCACGACCGCTGGCCCGCCAGCTCCTGAGCTCAGCCCGGCCAGGCCAGCCAGCTGGCGCTCCCGGATGCGCCCGGCGTCCAGGCGGCGGCTGGCCCTGACCGGACTCGGGACCGCCGTGGCTGCCGTGGCGGCCGGCGCCGGCCTGCTGGCCACATCCGGCGGCCCTGCCGCGCCTGCGATGGTGCCGGCAACGATCAACGCCGCGGCCGCGCACGTCCTGAACCTCGCCGCGACCGCGGCACTCCGCCAGCCCGGCGGCCCACCTCGCGCCGATCAGTTCGTCTACCACGCCATCCGCGACGGCCAGGGTCACTTGTACCAATCGTGGCTGTCAGTTAACGGCACTCGGAACGGCCTGGTCCGCGGGATCGGCGGCGGAACATGGGCGTACGTGGCCGGCTGCCGGGATGGCCGGGCACAGGTCATCGCCAGCCCAGCACATGGCGGCACCAAGGGCAGGCAGCACTGCACGCCGGACCCCGCCTACCTACCCGGAGTGCCCACCAGCCCAGGCAAGATGGCCGCTTACCTGGAGCGCACCCAGCATGTGACAATCGGCGACACGGTCGCTGACGTTGACATGCTCGGCAAGGCTATCGACGATCTGCTCGGCGCGAGCTACCTGGCACCCCGGCAGATGGCCGCGATGTATGACTTCATGGCGAACACGCCCGGCTTTACTGTGATACCCGCCGCTGCCGACGCGACTGGGCGGCATGGCGTGGGGATCAGATGGCAGGTCAGCGACGGGCAGGCGATCGCGCCGGGGGACACCGCCATGATTATCTTCGATCCTCATACCGGCGCCTACCTGGGTGACCGGACAATATACCGAGGGGAGAGCCCGAAGACATATAGCGGCGAGGCCGTCATCAAAGTCGCCATTGTCAACAGGATCGGCCAGCTGCCCTGATCACCTTGGCCGCGGTCCGCGCCGCGAGAGCGCGGCCGCAGCCAGGCAGGCTCACCGGCAACCGGTCCAGGCTCACGCCGACGATCACGTCATTGAGTGATCTCCCGTAGAGTGCCGACCCGGTTCCGGCGGCAACGGCCCGCGCCTAGTTGGCCGTTCCTTCATTGGCTCCGGCGGGGTGGCTGAGGTTGGCGCCGCGCTCGTAGGGCCGGGTCGTTGTCTCGCCTGCTGTCCGGGGCTGGTCAGATGAAGTAGTGGCCCTGTTCGATGTCCTCGATGAGGCCGGGGTGGGTGGGGTTCCAGCCCAGGAGTTCCTGGGTGATGGTGCTAGAAGCGGGCATGTCGGTGCTGAGGATGTGCACGAGCATGCCGCCGAATTCTTCGGCGGGCAGGGACCGGGCGGGCAGGTTCAGGTGCCGGCCGATGGCCTCGGCGATCTCGCGGACGGGCACGCCTTCGTCACCGACGGCGTTGAGCACTGCGCCGGCGGGAGCCTGCTCGATGGCCAGCCGGTACAGGCTCGCGGCGTCCTTCACATGGACGGCGGGCCAGCGGCTGGTCCCATCGTCGAGGTAGCCAGAGACGCCCCTGGCCCGGGCCGCGGCGATGAGCTGGGGGATGAAGCCGTGACGTTCTCCCTGGCCGTGCACCGAGCGGGGCAGCATGACCAGGCAGGAGCGGACGCCCCTGTCTGCGGTCGCGAGGGCGGCCTGCATGTTGGTGATGCGGGCCGCGATGGGCCCGGCGGCGATGAGTTCGTCGCGTTCGGTCGCGGGTCGGCCGGGTGTCACGAGCGTTGCGCCGGAGATCACTAGGGGCTTGCCCGAGCCGGCGAGTCCGGTGGCAAACGTCTCGATGGCCTTGGCATCGGTCCGCGTCGCAGCCTCGCTCACGCTGGGCACGACGAAGGCGAGGTGGATGACGCCGTCGCTGTCGAGGGTGCCGGCGCGCAGCACGGCGGTGTCGTTCAGGTCGCCGCGTAGCACCTCGGCGCCCATGTCGGCGAGTGCTTTGACGGAGGCGTCCGAGCGGGCTAGTCCGAGGACCTGGTGGCCGGCACTGATGAGCTCGGGGACGACGGCCGAGCCGATCCAGCCGGAAGCGCCGGTGACGAAGATGCGCATGGAGATTCTCCTTGGTCGTGCTCTCGGCTGATGACGATGCGCGGCGCAGACGCCGCGGCCCGGAAAGTCGATGCGATCCGGTCGCATCAATTCTAACACCACCATGCGATGCTGTCGCATCACTTGTCCAGGTGATGCGATCCGGTCGCCTCGTTTAGGCTGTGACGGTGAGCAGATGGGCACCGAACGCGCGTGAGCGCCTGGAGACCGCCGCGCTGGACCTGTTCGCGGAGAACGGGTACGAGGAAACGACCGTCGCGCAGATCGCAGATCGCGCCGGCTTGAACCGCGCCACGTTCTTCCGGCACTTCGCCGATAAGCGGGAGGTGTTGTTCGGCGGTGAAGACGTGCTGGCCGGGCTGTTCGCCGACGCCATCCGGGCTGCCTCCCCGGATGCGACGCTCACCGAGTGCCTGCAGGCGGCGTTCGCGGCCGCCGAGGTCGCGATGACCCCGCAGCAGCGGGCTAAGGCCGCCAAGCGCGTGCTGGTGGTCGCGGCGAACAGCGAACTGCAGGAGCGGGGACTGCTCAAGCACGCCCGGATCGCCAGGTCGATCAACGCCGCCCTGCGCGAACGGGGCGCGGACGAGCTGACCGCCCGGCTGGGGGCGGAAGTGGGGATGCTCGCCTTCACAATCGCCGTTGAGCGCTGGATGGAGGCGGACAATGACGAACCGTTCCCGCTCCATGCCGCAGCGGCCTTGACTGACCTGCAGGTGCGCGCGGCCGAGCTTGACTCCCGGTCCCGCCTTTCAGCCTTACGCGAGTTCAGCGAAACGTAGCAGACCAGCTCACATTGACGGTCCTGGGGGCGCATTCTGCCAACCGGGCAGATCTGGAACCGTCATGCGCCGCCATGGAGTCTTTGTGAAGGCGCCGATCGAGGCCCGCGGCGGCCCGAGTCTGCACCCGATATCCACACCGTCTCCGACTGATGTGCGGCTCGGCACGGTGAGCTGTGCACATCACAGGTAGCGACTTCGGAGTCTGCGGGGAGGCCAGGTGAACAGCCTGTATGCGCTGGACGTCGGTTCGGTGCTGTCGTACCTGGCCGCGGTGGGCGTCCCGGCGCTGGACGCGCTGCTGCCCTGGCTGCCGAGCGAGTCCGTGATCATCGCGCTAGGCGCGGTCACGGCGGGCAGCACCGACCCGCGGATCGGGGTGCTGGTGGTGCTGGCCGCGCTGGGTGCCTTTCTCGGCGACAACGCCGCCTACCTGGTCGGCCTGCGCTTCGGCCCGGCCGTGGACCGGCGGCTGCTGCGGACCGGCCGTCCGAGCCCGGCGACCGGCCGGCGACGGCAGGGGTGACGACGCGATGGCCTGGCTAATCATCATCACCGCGGGCATCTTCGAAACGGGTTTCGCGGTGTTCCTCAAGATGAGCCACGGGCTGACCAAACTGTGGCCCACGGTCGGCTTCGCCGTCTGCGCGCTGATCAGTTTCGGGCTGCTCACGATGGCGCTCAAGCATCTCGAGGTCGGCGCGGCCTACGCGGTGTGGACCGGGATCGGGGCCACCGGCGCGGCCACCATCGGCATGCTCGTCCTCGGTGACCCGGTGACGACCACCAAGATCGTGTCGATCGGGCTGATTCTGACCGGGGTGATCGGCCTCAACCTGTCTGGCGTGACGCCCTAGCCGGGAGGGACGCCCGTGGCTGACCCCTGGCTGGCGGCGGCCCGCAACAGCGGCGATGCGTAACAGGGCCGGCGCGCAACAGCGGTGGCGCGTAACAGATCGGCATGGCCCGGCGCTTACACCGGCATAGCGGGGTTGTCTTCGCATCCAGGAGGGGGTCGCGCATGCTGCGTGCTGTACCGGCCGTGACATCGGCGTGCCGCACCTGGGCCAGGTGAGGGCCGGCCGGAGCGAGGCTGCCAACGATGCCAGACCTCGAGTGGCTGAGACGCCAGTACCCAGGCTGGTCGGTCTGGCGTGGCCAGGCCACAGCGCAGTACTGGGCCATGCCGCCACCCGACCACCCCGCCGCGCACGCGCTGATCAGTGCTTACGACCTCGATGAGCTCGCGCGCAGGCTCGACGCGGCCGACGGCGCCGGATGGCCCGCAGAGTTAGGAGCACCTGGTGAGCCCCGTGGAAGACCTGAACCGGCTGGTCACGTCGTTTACCGAGCAGGTGCCAGCGGTCGCGCACGCGGCCGTGGTGTCCGCCGACGGACTGCCACTGGCCTCCTCGCCCGGCTTGCCCCGTGACCAGGCGGACCAACTGGCCGCAGTGACATCCGGCCTGACCAAGCTGGTGCAAGGCGCGGCCCGCATCTTCCGCGGTGGCCCGGTCGCCCAGGCGGCCGTGGTGATGGAGCACGGGATGCTGATCATGATGTCGATCAGCAGCAACTCGGTGCTCGCCGTGCTGGCCGCGCCCGAGTGCGACCTGGGCAGCCTCGCGTACGAGATGACGCTGCTGGGCGAGCGGGCCGGCCCGTCGCTGGCCCGCGTAACACATCGCCCGTGGCGGCGTTCTTATCCCTAGCTCTGACTCACCTGGCTGGCGGAAGGGCCGGTATATGCGACATGTGACCGGGATAATCCTGGCAATCGCCATGGCAGCGGGTCTGTTCTTTGCTGCGACCTGGGGATACGTCCGGCTTGCGGCTGAGTCGTCCCGGCTGTCGGCAGGCGGCACCTCGCTGCTCTCCGACCACCATGCCCTGCTCGCGGTGGGCGCCCTGGCCGCTACTGGACTGCTGGCCGGGATCCTGATCGCCGCGCCGCGGGTATCACCGCTCGCTTCCGGGCTGCCCGGGCTGCTGCTTCTCGGCCTGACCGTGCTCTATCTGGTCAGCATCCGCCGCGCCGACGAGCTGATCCCGCTGAAGTCGCACGCGTTCGGGGCCGGCTTCGAGAGCCTGCTGGCCCGGGGGATCCTCGGCGCGGCCGGGCTGGCGCTGATCGTCCCGTTGTTCGTCCCCTCCCGCTGGCGGGCCCGCGGCAGCGCCGACCCAGCCGACGAATTCGAGCCGGTAGCGAGCGAGGACGGCGAACTCGTCGGGGTCGTCCCGGCGACCGGCGAAGTGCCGATGGCGGAGGCAGCCGCGGCACCGGACGGCGTCGCGGCACCAGCCCGCCAGCCGGGCGGGGCGGATGTCCGGCCGGCCGCGGTGCACCACGGCGGGTTGCCGCAGCGCACCCGGCCGCCGGGCATTGCCTACTGAGGTGCGCGGTGCCAGTGACCCCCGCCAGTACCCACCGGGGGTGAGCGGCTGACGCCAGTAGCCCGGCCAGTGGCCCGGCCAGCCGCGTGGGATTGCCCGGTGAAGCGCGATTCCACTGCGGCCCGGCCGGGCCGGTCTCGATACTCACGGCTGTGATCGGCGAGGAGTTCACGGCCGTGCTGGCCGCTGCCCAAGACGGCAGCGAGGCCGCCTTCGCCCGGCTGTGGCGGGACAGCAACCCAGCTCTGCTGCGCTATCTCCGGGTCGCCGCGCCGGACTGCGCCGAAGACGTCGCGGGCGAGACGTGGCTGCAGGTGGTCCGGGGCTTGCCCGCGTTCCGCGGCGACGAACACGCCTGGCGGTCCTGGCTGTTCACGATCGCCCGGCGGCGCACGCTGGACGAGCACCGCCGCCGCTCGCGCCATCCCGAAGCGCCCTACGCCGAGCTGCCGCCGGGCGCCGAACCAGCGGCGGCGGACGCGGCTGTGCTGGCCATGGGCAACCTGGGCGTCGCCGAGCTGATCAGGGCGGTGCGGGAACTACCTGCGCAACAGGCCGAGATCATCCTGCTGCGGATGGTGGCCGACCTGGACAACGACACGGTGGCCCGGATAGTGGGCCGCAGCCCGGGCGCCGTCCGCGTCGCCGCGCACCGTGGGCTGCGCCGGCTGGCTCAGACCCTGGTCGCGCAGGATGTAACACCGTGACCAGTGGCGGCGTTCCAGATGGCGACATGCCGATTTCACTAAGGCCAGACCGAGGCGACGTCCCCCCGCTCGGGGACCCCGCCTTTGACGCGCTGCTGGCCCGGGAGCTGCGACCCGAGGAAGCGGTGGCCAGTTTGCGCCCGCTGGTGGAGAGTTTCGCCGCGCTGTACGCGGCCCCGGTATCCAGCGGCCCAGCCGCCGAGGCCAGTGCGCTGACCGCGTTCCGCGGCCTGGCCGGCCAGGGCCGTGGCCACACTGGCCCGTGTCGCGCTCGGGTGAGCGGCGCTGGCCCGCGCCGCAGCGGCCATCTGCTTCGGTCCCGGCTGGCCGGCGTCCGGCTCGCGGTAGCCACCGCTGCCGTCGCGCTGATCGCGGGCAGCGCCGTCGCGGCCTATGCGGGCGCGCTACCCGCTCCGATGCAGCGGCTCGCGCACGCCGTCATCGGCGCGCCCCCCGCCCGCGGCGCACCACGACCCGACCCGGGCCGCCCGGCGGCGCCACCGGCAGCGGGTAACGCGGCCTACGGTCTGTGCCGTGCGTACGAACGGGCGCTGGCCCACGGTCACCCCGGGCACAACCCGGTGACGTTCCGCAGACTGGCCGCCGCAGCGGGCGGGGCGGCCCGGGTGACGGCGTACTGCGCACAGGTGGTCCATCCTGGTAACCCCGGGAACAGCCATCCGGCCCACCCGCAGCACGGCAAGCCGTCGGCGCTACCTACGCACGGCGGGAAGCCCACGCAGGCCGCTACCCACCACGGCAAACCTTCCGCGCTGCCCACGCCGGCCGCAACCCACCACGGCAAGCCCACCGGCTGAGCCGGGAATCGCTCAGCCGCCCGGCGCGGGCTGGCCGCGGAACCGGGCCCATGACTGACTAGTCAATGTCAACTATTCGGTCAGCGGAGATTCGCGCCCGGCGGCCGGGACGGGGCATTTCCGCCGCGCCAGGCCCGGCAGACTCCCGCGCCAGGCCCGGCGGACCCGTGCGCCGGGCCCGGCGGGGCGCTCTTGACGCGTGGTGAGGGCGCGCTGAACATGGACGGTGCACGGCAGCGGCGCGATTCTCGGGCGATCAGCCGGCTCGATGCTCGCCGGGCAGCCGCGGGCGGTCGCGGGCAGCCAGCCCGGGCAGGCCCGCCACCAGGGACAACGGACGGAAAGGAGGAGCACAGCGCGAGCAGCCAGCGATGTGAGCGCTAACAAAGCACATGTACCAGCGCTTGTGCCCGTGCTTGGCCCGTGCTTAGGCCCGTGCTTGTACAGGCCCGTGCTTGTACAGGTGCTGGTGCTTGCGGATTGGATCTCCGGCGCGCGGCCGTGCGGCCATCAGGAGCAGCAGCGAAGGAGAACATCATGCGACGACGCATTCTCGCCTCGATCCTCGGCTTAGCTCTGGTCTCCCTGGGCGCCCTGGCCGCATCGGCCCGTAGCACGGGCGCCACCTCGGCGGCGGCCACCGCCCCGGCCGCCACCCTCATCGGGCACTGGACGTTCGACGAGGGCACTGGCACCACCGCCGCGGACAGCTCAGGCAACGGCCATCCGCTGACCTTGCAGGGCGGCGCCGGCTGGACCACCGGGGTGGTCGGGCCGCACGCCCTGTCCGTCACCCCGCAGCAGGACGCGGCCAGTGCCGGCCCGGTCATCGACACGAGCGCCAGCTTCACCGTCTCGGCCTGGGTGAAGCTAGACAACACCAACGGGTACCAGACGTTCGTCAGCGAGGACGGCACCAACGTCGCCGCGTTCTACCTGCAACTGCGCGGGGACACCGGCCGGTTCGCGTTCACCCGGATCGCCTACGACTCGACCGCGGCCTACGGGGCCATCGCGACCAGCCCGATCGTCCCCCAGGACGGCGTCTGGTACCTGCTCACCGGGGTGTACGACGCCCAGGCTGGCACCCAGTCGCTGTACGTCAACGGCGCCCTTCAGCAGACCGTGCCCTCGATCGCCCCATGGTCGGCAACCGGCCCGCTGGCCGTCGGGCGCGGCTTCTACAACGGCAGCCCGACCGACTGGGTGAGCGGGTCCATCGACGACGTGCGCGCCTACTCCGGCGTGCTGCCCGCTGCCCAGATCAAAGCGCTGGCCGGCACCGGCTCGATCACCGTGCACGAGGACGAGACCGGCCCGGCGCTGAACCCAACCCAGTTCGGCGAGTTCCTGGAGGAGATCAACCACTCGGGCGACGGCGGCATCTACGCGGAGCTGGTCCGCAACCGCGACCTCAAGGAGAACGCCACCTCGCCCGTGTACTGGTCCGCGGTGCAGAACAACGGAGCAGCCGCCAGCATCGCGCTGGACAGCTCGCAGCCGCTGAACACCGCCAACCCGGTCGCGCTCAAGCTGAGCGTGAGCAGCCTGCCGTCCGGCAGCCAGGCCGGCATCGCCAACGACGGCTACTTCGGCGTCCCGGTCACCGCCGGCACCACCTACCACCTGTCGTTCTTCGCCAAGGCCGGGACCGGGTTCACCGGGCCGCTGACCGCGTCGCTGGAAAGCAGCAGCGGCCGGGTGTGGGCCAGCACCACGATCCCGTCGATCACCAGCGACTGGGCCCAGTACAAAGGCACGCTGACCACGCCGCGCGGGATCCCGCCCAGCCTGGACAACCGGCTGGTCATCACGACCAGCAACCCAGCCAACGCCGGCAGCGAAGCCTGGTTCACGTTCGTGTCGCTGTTCCCGCCCACCTACGACAACACGCCGAACGGGCTGCGCATCGACCTGATGCAGAAACTGGCCGCGCTGCACCCGGGTTACCTGCGCGTCCCGGGCGGCAACTACCTGGAGGGTGACACGCTGTCCACGTACTTCAACTGGAAGACCACGATCGGCCCGGTGCAGGACCGGCCCGGCCACTTCGACAGCGCCTGGGGCTACTGGTCCCAGGACGGCATGGGCCTGCTCGAATACCTGGAGATGGCCCAGGAACTCGGCGCGCAACCCATCCTGGCCGTGTTCGCCGGCTACACGCTGAACGGGACGGTGGTGCCGCAGAACCAGCTGCAGCCCTACGTGCAGGACGCGCTGGATGAGATCCAGTACGCGATCGGCCCCACCACCAGCAAGTTCGGGGCGATGCGGGCCGCGGACGGGCACCCAGCGCCGTTCGACCTGAACTACGTGGAGGTCGGGAACGAGGACTTCTTCGACAGTTCGGGCAGCTACAACGCCTACCGCTTCCCGATGTTCTACGACGCGATCAAGGCGGCCTACCCGCAGCTGAAGATCATCGCGACCACCAGCGTGACCAGCCGCACCCCGGACGTGATCGACGATCACTACTACTCCGACAACCCGGATGTGCTGGCCGCCGACTCGAGCGCCTACGACAACACCAGCCCCAGCGGGCCCAAGCACATCGTGGGCGAGTACGCGGTGACCCAGGGCTCGCCGACCGGCACGCTGGCCGGCGCGCTCGGTGAGGCCGCGTTCCTGACTGGTGTGGAGCGCAACGCGGACGTCGTCATCGGCGCCTCGTACGCCCCGCTGCTGGTCAACGTCAACGCGCAGAGCTGGCCGACGAACCTGATCGGCTACGACGGGCTGCGCAGCTACGGCTCGCCGTCCTACTACGCGCAGCGGATGTTCGCCGATTCGGCAGGCGACCACGTCGCGCCGTCGCAGATCGTCGGCGGCAACGGCAACCTGTGGGCGGTCGCCACGACCAAGGCTGGGACCACCTACCTGACCGTGGTCAACCGGGGCACGTCGGCCACCAGCGTGAACGTGGACCTGGGCGGCATCAGCGGAGTGTCGGGGGGCACGGCTACCGTACTGACCGGGGACCCAACCGCGATGAACTCGCTAGCCCACCCGACCGCGATCAGCCCGGTGACCCACCTGGTCGGCCCGCAAGGAGCGGACTTCCGGTACACGTTCCCGGCCAGCTCGCTCACTGTGCTGGCGCTCTCCATCCACTAGATAGCACCGGCCACGCAGTGAAATAGCCCCGGCCGGCGCGGCGCCTAGTCCCCTCCCGGGCGGCCGCGCCGGCCTGTACACCGGCCAGCTTTCCTCGTGGCGGCCCAGCTCAGGGCTGGGCCGCCGCGCCACGCGGGCCAGTCAGAACCCGAAGTTCTTGCCGTTGACGACCTGACTGGCCGGCGGCGGGGCCAGCCGCGCCGCTGTGCCGTACCCGGTGAAGTCGAGCCGCGCCGCATTGGTGCCGGTGCTGATCAGGCGAAGGAACTCCGGCCTGGCGGCGACGGAGACGTCCAGGATGCCGCCGCCCTGCTTGTCCTTCCCGCCGATCTGCAGCGCCGGCTGGCCGGCCACCGTCACGTCCTTGCCCGTGCCCAGCGCGGGCACCGTGCCGAACATCCCGGCCAGCTGGCTGGGCTGGCAGAGCTGGCCAAACGCGCCGAACTGGCTGGTCTTGGACGGCTTTATCCACTTGCCCTCGAGCAGCTGCAGCGCGGCTGGGTTGCTGCCGCCGAAGTGGGTCCAGAACGCGTTGTTCGGCTTGAGCCAGATCTGCTTGCCGATCATGATCAGCCGGAAGGCGCCCATGCCGTGCAGCGCCATGCGGCCGTCGCAGCCCTGTCCGCGGACCAGGCTGAGGTTGAGCCGGATCCGCAGGCCGGACCCGGTGACCGTGCCCGCGACGTGGACCGTGGTCGCGGTGTGCAGGTCGGCGACGGCCCGGCTGACGACCTGGGTCGCGGAGAGCCCGGCGAGCGGGTTGGCCACGGTCGACGCGCTGCCGCTCGCGCTGGCCGTCGCGCCGGTGTTGGCGGCGCTGCCGCCCAGGTACCCGCAGCCGCCGGCCCCAACCGCCAGGGCCAGGGCCAATAATGCCGCCGCCGGGACGCGCCCTCTTCTGGTCAATGGTCTCGTCCCGTCGCTCGCCATGCCTGCTCCTCATCCGACGCTGTTAGTTTCCTGGACGTGCGCTGAATGAGCATGCGCGCGCGGCGGGCTGCCGTAGCAGCGGTCCCGTGCACAGTTACCAAGCCGTAAGGATCCGGCTTAGACCGGCCAGCTTTCCTCGCGGTAGCCCATGTCCCAGAACATCCACTCGTAGCGGCTCGTGGTGCGGAAGTGCCGGTGCACCTGGGCCCGCTCGGCCGGGGCCAGCTCCGGGCCCAGCCGGTCGGTCACGTCCAGCACCGACTGCACCACCTCGCCGAACTCCTCGCCGCCGTACATGTCGATCCACCGCTGGTAGCGCGGTTCCGGTGAGCCGCGGCGGAGCAGCTCCTTGCCGACCTCCCAGTAGATCCAGTAGCACGGCAGCACCGCGCCGACGCCCTCGGCGTACGACCCGCCGCTCACCGTGGCCAGCAGGTAGCTGGTGTAGGCCAGGGTGGTCGGGGCGGGCTGCGCCGCGGCGGCCACCGCCGGGTCGATGCCCAGGTCGGCCAGCAGCGTGCCGTGCAGCGTGGCCTCCACCGCGATCACGTCCGCCGCGTGCCGGGCGAACATCTCGGTGACCGCGGTATCCGGCGCGCGGCCCGCGATGATGGCCAGCGCCTTCGCATAGCTCCGCAGGTAGAGCGCATCCTGAACGACATAGAAGCTGAACGCCCCCTGGGGCAGGCTGCCGTCGGCCAGCCCGCCGAGAAATGGGTGGGCCAGGATGGCGTCGTAGATGCCGGTGATGTCATCCCACAACTCGGCGCTGAACCGGTCGGTCATGCGTGGCTCCCTGCGGGCGGTAGGCAACTGACAGCGAAGTCTGGCAGATCGTGCAGAACGTGCACGGGCCCGTCGCCGTCGCCGACCGCCGCGAGCCCGTGCGCGACCGCGTCGCCGGCCAGCTGGGCCGCCCGGCGGGCCGCGGCGGGCAGCGGCAGCCCGGCCGCGAGGCCGGCCGCGAGCACGGCCGAATGGGTGCAGCCGGCCCCGTGCGTGGCCGCGACCGGGTACCGGGCGACCGGGATGGGCAGGTGCGCCGAGCCGTCGAACAGGTGGTCCACCGGGTCCGCGCCGTGCCCCCCGGTGATCAGCACCGCGGGCGCGCCCATGGCGGCCAGCCGCTCGGCCAGCACCGCGCGGTCCTCGGTCTTCAGCTGGGTCAGCGCCTGCGCCTCGGGCAGGTTCGGGGTCACGACGGTGGCCAGCGGGAACAGCCGGCCGATCAGGGTTTCCACCGCGTCCTCGCGGAGCAGCCGGGCGCCTGAGCTGGCCACCATGACCGGGTCCACCACCAGCGGCAGGCCGCGCGGGGCCAGCGCGTCCGCGACCGCCTGGATCAGCGGCGCGGAGAACAGCATGCCGGTCTTGGCCGCGTCCGCCCCGATGTCGTCGAGCACGGCGTCGATCTGCGCCCGGGCGAAGGCGGGTGGCACCTCGTGGATGGCGGTCACGCCCACGGTGTTCTGCGCGGTGAGCGCCACGATCGCGGACATGCCGTGTGCGCCGCACCGGGCGAACGCCTTCAGGTCGGCCTGGATACCCGCGCCGCCCCCAGAGTCCGACGACGCGATGGTCAGCACACGAGGCGGTGTCATGCGCCGGGTCCCTCGGGCCGCCCGGACAGTGGGCTGGACGCCTGGGCGTGCCAGCGCCGGGAGATCCGCCCGGCGCCCCGCGCGTCGTACCCGGCCGCCACGGCCAGCCGCATCGCGCGGGCCATCCGCTCCGGGTCGGCCGCGCGGGTGATGGCCGACGCGATCAGCACTCCGGCGCAGCCCAGCTCCATCGCGAACGCGGCGTCGCTGGCCGTGCCGATGCCCGCGTCCAGGATGACGGGCACGCCGGCCCGCGCCACGATCATCTCGATGTTGTCCGGGTTCCGGATGCCGAGCCCGGACCCGATCGGGGCGCCGAGCGGCATCACCGCCGCGCACCCCACCCCCTCCAGCTGCCGGGCCAGCACCGGGTCGTCGTTGGTGTAGGGCAGCACGGTGAACTCGTCGTCCACCAGCAGCCGGGCCGCCTCCAGCAGTTCCACCGAGTCCGGCAGCAGGGTCTGATCGTCGGCCACCACCTCCAGCTTGACCCAGTCGGTGCCGAGCGCCTCGCGGCCGAGCCGGGCGGTGAACAGCGCCTCGCTGGCGGTGTGGCAGCCGGCCGTGTTGGGCAGGATGTGCACCCCGGCCTGCTGCAGCGTGCCGAGCAGCGACCCGGTTCCGCCGGGCGCGACCCGCCGCATGGCCACCGTGCTCACCGCGGTGCCGGAGGCGGCCAGCACCCGGCCGAGCACCTCCAGGCTCGGCACCCCGCCGGTGCCCACGATGAGGCGCGAGCTCAGTTCCCGGCCGCCCAGCCGCCAGGTATCACCGGGCTGGCCAGCGGGCGCGGTGCGCTCAGCCACGAGGCGAGGAGCGTTCGGTACCTCGGTCTCGGTCATTGTCATCCTCCCTGCACGGCGGTGACCACCTCAACCTGGTCGCCGTCCTGGAGCGGGACGCCGGGCCAGGCGCGGCGCGGCACGACCTCGCCGTTGACCGCGGCCGCCACGCCGGACAGCTGGCCGGTCACGGTGGCGACGACCTGCGCCACCGTGGCACCGGCCGGTGCCTCGTGGGGCTCGCCGTTGACGGTCACCTTCATGCCGGCCTCACCGGGGCCATGAACCGGTCCGGCGTGAACGGCGCCCACTCGGCGGCCGGCGGCTGGCCGGTCAGCCAGGCCAGCGCGGCGTCCGCGGTCACCGCGGAGAGCAGGATTCCGTTGCGGTAGTGCCCGGTCGCCAGCAGCAGCCCGGTTCCGGCCCGGCCGACCACCGGGCCGTTGTCCAGCGTCCCGGGCCGCAGCCCAGCGCAGGTCTCGGCCAGCACCAGCTCGCTGAGCACGGGGAGCACGCTGAGCGCGTCGCGGAGCAGGTCGTGCACGGCCCCGGCGGTCACCGTCCGGTCCGGGCCGCGTTCTTCCTGGGTGGCCCCGACCACCAGCTCGCCGTCGGCCCGCGGCACCAGGTAGACGTCGGTGCCGCGGACGGTGCCGCGCACCGTGTGGGTGAGCACCGGCGGCATGGCCGCGGGCAGCCGCAACCGGAGCAGCTGCCCCTTGACCGGGCGGACCACCTCGGCCAGCCGGCCCGGCAGCCCGGCGATCCCGGCCGAGCCCCAGCCCGCCGCCACGACGACGGTTCCGCAGCTGACGGCCGGCGCCGCGGTGTCGCCCGCCAGGCGGACACCGGTGACCGGCCCGCCGGCGCCGGTGATCCCGGTCACCTGGTCCCGTACCGTGCGCACGCCGGCGGCCTGCGCCGCCCGGCGCAGCGCGGCCAGGTAGCGCCGGTTGTCCACCGACCAGTCGCCGGCGAACAGGGCGCCGCCGCGGACCTCCGGGGCCAGGAACGGCTCCAGTTTGCGGATGGCCCGGCTGTCCAGTTCGGTCGCGTCCAGGCCCACCGACCGGCGAAATTCGGTCAGCCGCAGCAGGGCCGCGTGGTCGCCCGGGTCGTAGGCGACCGCCAGCGTGCCGGCCCGGCGCAGGCCGATCTGGTGTCCGGTTTGGTCTTCCAGTTCGGCCGCGAAGGTGGGGAACCGGCCGACGGCCAGCAGGTTGAGCCGGAGTAGCGCCTCCTCGCCGAAGATGCTCTCCGACACCGGCGCCAGCATGCCGGCGGCCACCAGGGACGCGCCGTCGTCGCGCTGCGGATCGACCAGCACGACGCCGAGCCCGGCCGCGGCGGCGCGCCAGGCGATCGCGGTGCCGATGACGCCGCCGCCCACGACGACGACGTCCGCGGTCACGGCCATGAGGCTCCCTTCGCCGGTATGACCCGGATCAGGTTCGACGGTCGGAGGCGGGCCAGCCTCCCTCTCAGCCCCTGCCTGGGGCTCCCGTGGTCGGTACTTGCCGACGGGGCAACACTAACTCACGGCTCTCTATCCCGCCTATGGGGGTGAACCTCCGGTAATGCTTGGATGGCGCGATGACGACTGATCCGGGTGGGCTGCGGGGGCGGCTGGCGGATGCGCGGCTGTACCTGTGCACTGATGGGCGGCAGGCGCGGGGGGACCTGGCTGAGTTCCTGGACGCGGTGCTCGCGGGCGGGGTGGACATCGTGCAGCTGCGCGAGAAGGGCCTGGAAGCGCGGGAGGAACTCGGCCTGCTCGAGGTGTTCGGCGACGCATGCCGGCGGCACGGCCGGCTGCTGGCCGTGAACGACCGGGCCGACGTCGCCCTCGCGGCCGGCGCGGACGTGCTGCACCTGGGCCAGGCCGACCTGCCGGTGCCGGTGGCCCGGCGCATCCTCGGCCCGGAGCCGCTGATCGGGCGCAGCAGCCACAGCCCGGACCAGGCCGCCACGGCGGCCGCCGAGCCGGGAGTGGACTACTTCTGCGCCGGCCCGCTCTGGGTCACCCCGACCAAGCCGGGACGGCCCGCGACCGGCCTCGGCCTGCTCAGCCGCGTAGCCGGCAGCCAGCCGGCCCGGCCCTGGTTCGCGATCGGCGGCATCGACCTGGGCCGGCTGGACGAGGTGCTGGCCGCGGGCGCCCGCCGGGTCGTGGTGGTCCGCGCCATCACCGAGGCCGCCGACCCCGCCGCCGCGGCGGCCGAGTTCGCCCGCCGCCTCCGCGCCCCCGCGCCGAAGGAGGCGCGCCGCCGACTGGACTGAGGAGCGCCGCGCCGAAGGGGGCGCGCCGCCGGCTGGACTGAGGAGCGAGGGAGCGAGGAACGAGCGACCGAGCGACGAGGGAAGTCGGTGGGTCTAGCGCCCCCGGAGGCGCAAAGAAGCAGAGCGCAAATTAATACGGCCCGGTGACGGGGCCAACTCACCCATGGCCGATGCGCACGTCTCATCGCAGAATGTAATCAGGGATACCGACTAGTGACTACTATGCGTGAGTGAATGACTGCATAGTGGGGGGGACGGTGGCGACCGCGATGAACGGCGCGATGCCCACCGACCTGGCCGAAGCGGTCCGCAGCATGCCCTGCCGGGCCTGCCAGGCGGACCGCGGTGACTACTGCCCGTCCGAGGGCAGCCATCTCGCCCGGTGGCAGCTGGCCACCGCGGCCGGGCTGCTGTCCGGGCCGGACCTGGCCCGCGCCGCCGGGCTGGCCCAGGCCGCCCCGCCGGGACTGGAACCGGGCCTGGCCGTGGTGCCGGAACTGTCCGGCGTCGTGTGCGCGGCGGCGGGGCACCCGCTGCGCTGGGCGGCGGCCGGCCAGCCGCCGCGATGGACGCACGCGGACCGGGAGGCCGGCCAGGCCTGCCCGGAGGCGGTCACCCCGGTCCCGGTGAACGGCGAGCCGTGCCGGTACCTGCGCCGGCACTGGTTACTGTCGGTACCCGCGGTGGCAGTAGCGGGCACCGTCCCGGCCTGCCGGCGCTGTGCCCGCAAGCAGGCCCGGCGCCGTCGCCGCTAAGCGGCCCGCACGGCCGGGCTGGCGATGCGCTGCCGCAGGTGGCTGAGGGCGTGTGCGAGCAGCCGGGAGACGTGCATCTGGGAGATGCCCAGCGAGCGGCCGATCTCGGCCTGGGTCATGTCGCCGTAGAACCGCATCATCAGGATGCGCTGCTCGCGCCGCGGCAGTTCGGCCCAGTGCGCGGCCACGGCCGTCATGCCCAGCATGTGTTCCATGGCCGGATCGTCCATACCCACGGCGTCGGCCAGTGTGGCCGCGTCGGGCGCTCCGGCCACGGGTGCGTCCAGCGAGGCGGGCTGCATCATCATGTCGGCCCGCAGCGCCTCGCGTACCTCGGCTTCGCTGCACCCGACGGATTCGGCCAGGTCCGCGTGGCTGGGCTGGCGGCCGGCCTGCTGGGTCACCTCGCGGGCCGCCCGGCGCAGCTCGAGCAGCCGTTCCTGGACCGGCCGTTCCACGTGGACCTGCCAGCGCTTGTCCCGGAAGTAGCGCTTCAGTTCGCCGCTGATGCACGGCTGCGCGTAGGCGGCCAGGTTGCGGCCGAAGCTGGGGTCGAAGTTGTTGATCGCCTTGACCAGGCCGAGGTAGCCGACCTGCATCAGGTCCTCGGTGGGTTCCGGGCTGCGCCGGTACCGGTTGACGCAGGCCCGGACCAGCCCGCGGTAGCGCCGGACGAGCAGCTCACAGGCGGAGGACCGGCGGTGGCTGGCGGCGGGCAGCGAGTGGACGAGCTCCAGCAGGTCAGCGTCGCTGCTGGACGCGGCCACGGCTGACTCCTGCCCTGTGACAAGCGTTTCCATGTAGCAATCTTTGCATGATGGACATCGGGCACGCACACCGGGTCCCGGACAGGCCCGGGTCGGTGGCGACAGAATTGCCCCGGCGCGTGCACCGTAACCACCCCGGGTGCGTCTTCTATGCGTCACCGCTGGGGGTTCGAGAGGAAGGCACGAATGCGATACCGGGCGATGGCCGTGACGGCGGCGGCGGTCACGGCGGCACTGACCTTGGCGGCGTGCTCGGGTTCCGGCACCGGCGCCGCCGGGAGCACCAGGCTGCCCCGCCCGGTGCACACCAAACCGCTCAGCGAGCCGGCCACGGTGGCAGCGGTGCGCGCCGACGCGGCCGACTACCTGTCGCTGGCCTCGGCCGGCCAGTTCGCCATCACCTACCAGATGCTCAGCGCCAGCGCCCGGCAGGCGATCACCCAGCAAGCCTGGGTCGCGGTGCACCGGACCTGCGCAGGCGCCAGCTACAAGATCAAGCACCTGGCGGTCACCGGCAAGACGGCCACCGTGACCGTCGCGCTGACCGGGACCGGGCGCCGGGGCACCCTCACCGAGACGATGGTCTACGCGGGCGGGTCCTGGGGGATCTCGCCCGGCAACCCGAGCCTGTACCAGCACAGCAGCGTGGCCGCCGACGTGGCCGCGGCCAAGGCCCAGCCCAGCTGCGCCAGCTAGCGTCGCGGCGGCCCGCGGGCCGGCCAGCCGGGAACCTGACCCGACGGCCAAGCGTCATCTCAGCGGTACCGTGTTTGCAGGGTGGGGTGAAGGAGATAGCCATGCGCTCAGCCGGCCGGCAGTTCCTCAGCCTGTGCGGTGTCGCCATTGCCGTGGGCGGCCTGGCGGCCGCGCTGACCCTGTTGTTCATCCCGCTGCGGCTGGTGGCCGTGCCCGGCGGGATCGGGTACTGCGGCCCCGGCCTCAGCTCGGACAGCGCGGTGCAGGTCCGGCTCGACCCGGGGATCGTGAACACCGGGGGCGGCGGCGGCCAGCAGGCGTCAGCGACCCAGCAGCGGCAGCTCGAGCAGGTGTGCACCAAGCAGGCCAATGGCCGGGTGATCGCGGCGGCCGGCACCGCGGCGGTAGCGCTGGTACTCGGCCTGCCGATGATCGCCGTCGGCCGCCGTCAGGACAGCGTGTCCACGTCGCCGTCCGGGCCGTCCTCGCTGAGCAGTTCCGGTACCTCGGGCAGCACCGTCTGGAAGTAGGACCGGGCGGCCGCCGTGGTCCCCACGTCGGTCCCGGCCGCTTCGGACATGTACCAGCGGTGCTCCAGGATCTCGTGGAAGATCTCCGCGGGTGGCAGCCGGCCGCGCAGCTCCGCCGGTATCGCCGCGATCACCGGGTCGTAGACGTCGGTCACCCACTGGCTGGCCGCCACCATCTCGGACACCGGATGGCCACGCCGCTGTTCCAGGTAGGCGCGGTAGCTGGCGATGTCGTTGAGCAGCCGGCGGGCCTGGTTCTCCTCCGCCGCCAGCCCGGTGCGCAGGAACAGCTGGCGGCTGTGGTGCCCGGACTCGGCCACCCTGGTCCGCAGCCGCAGCCGGTTCCCGTCCGGGGTGCTGATCAGCTCCACCTCGTCCACGTCGAAGCCCAGTTCGTTGAGCCGGCGCAGCCGGTTCGCGATGCGGAACCGCTGGTCGTCCGGGTGCAGCAGTTCTTCCCGGGTCAGCTCGTCCCAGAGCAGCGCGTAGCGCCGGGGCAGCTCGGCCGCGACCTCCAGCGGGTCGATCTCCGGGCTGAGCAGCTCACCGGCCTGCAGGTCGAGCAGTTCGCCGTAGACGCGCTCCTCGGCCAGGTCCACGTCGTAGTTCCGCTGCCCCGCGGTGAGCGTCGGGTGCATCTCGCTGGTTTCCGCGTCGACGAGGTAGGCCTCCAGCGTGCCCGCGTCGTACCGGAACAGGGTGTTGGACAGCGAGCAGTCGCCCCAGAAGAAACCGGCCAGATGCAGCCGTACCAGCAGCTCGACCAGGGCGTCGAGCAGCCGGTCGGTGGGCTGCCCGCCGCGCGGGCTGGAGAAGACCGCCCGGTAGCTGGTGGAGTAGTCCAGGAACCGGGTGACCAGGATCGCGTCCGTGTCCGCCCCGCGGTCCACCACCACCCCGACCACGTGCACCGCGGGCACGCCGAGTTCCGCCAGCTTGCGCAGCAGCCGGTACTCGCGCCGGGCCAGGTTCTCATTGATCGCCTTGACTGCGTACAGCTCCCCGTTGTCGGCGACGAACCGGACGATGTGCCGGGAGATGCCGCGCTGCCGGATCTCCACCAGCCGCGGGTCCTGCCACTCGTCGAGGGGCGCCGTCCAGGGCAGGCTGAGCAGGCCGGCCGCCTCCTCGGTGGGCGGGTTGAACACGAACCGCACGTTCCTCGCCTTCCCGGCTGTTGCCTGAATCTCGTTGGTACAAGCAGGTAAACCTCAGTTAATGTCCTGCCGTCCCGGACATACGGGCACTTTCTACCGTCTATGCTGCGTACCCGGACGGGCGCGATGTTCCGGAGAGGGCGGCATGCGCATCACGGTAATCGGCACCGGGTATCTCGGGGCAGTGCACGCCGCGTGTATGGCGGAGATCGGGCACGACGTGCTTGGCGTGGACAGCGACGTCGCCAAGATCACCGCCTTGGGTGAGGGGCGGGCGCCGTTCTTCGAGCCCGAGCTCGGCGACATCCTGCTTCGCGCGGTCGGCTCGGGGAAGCTGCGGTTCGGCACGTCGCTGGCCGAGGCCGGCCAGTTCGGCGACGTCCACTTCATCTGCGTCGGCACCCCCCAGCTCCCGGGCGCGTCCGGCGCGGACCTGAGCCACATCGAGGCGGTCATCGAAGGCCTGGCCCCGCACCTGACCCGGGACTGCCTGGTGGCGGGCAAGTCCACGGTGCCGGTCGGCACGGCCGCCCGGCTGGCGGCCCGGATCGCCGAGCTGGCCCCGGCGGGCCGGGGCGCGGAGCTGGCCTGGAACCCGGAGTTCCTCCGCGAGGGTTTCGCGGTCCAGGACACGCTGCGGCCGGACCGGATCGTGGTCGGCTCGACGTCGGAATCGGCCGACGCGACGTTGCGCGCGGTCTACGCCTCCGTACTGGACACCGGCACGCCCTACATCGCGACCGATCTGGCCACCGCGGAGCTGGTGAAGGTGGCGGCGAACGCGTTCCTGGCCACCAAGATCTCCTTCATCAACGCGGTGGCCAACGTGTGCGACGCCGCCGGGGCCGACGTGATGACGCTGGCCGATGCGCTCGGGCACGACACCCGGATCGGCCGGCGCTTCCTGACCGCGGGGCTCGGCTTCGGTGGCGGCTGCCTGTCCAAGGACATCCGCGCGTTCCTGGCCCGGGCCGACGAGCTGGGCGTGGGTGACTCTCTCCAGTTCCTCCGCGAGGTCGACGCGATCAACGTGGCCCAGCGAGGGCTGGCCGTGCGGGCCGCCCGGGAACTGGCCGGCGGCTCGTTCACCGGGCGGAACGTGGCCGTGCTCGGCGCCGCCTTCAAGCCGGATACGGACGACGTCCGCGACTCGCCCGCGCTGAGCGTGGCCGCCGCGATCCAGGCCGAGGGCGCGGTGGTCCGCGTGCACGACCCCCGGGCCAGCTACAACGCGCGCAAGGTGTGCCCGGCGCTGGACTACGCCGAGGAGGCGGTCAAGGCCTGCGAGGCGGCCGATGTGGTGCTGCACCTGACCGAGTGGCGGGAGTACCGGGAACTCGACCCGGTGCGGCTCAGGTCGGTGGTCCGGGCGCCGCGGCTGCTGGATGGGCGCAACGTGCTGCCGCTCGACGAGTGGCGTGCGGCCGGCTGGACCGCGCGCACCCTGGGCACGTCCCGGCGGGCCTGACCAGCCGGGGGCCTGACCAGCCGCGGGCCGGGCTCAGCCCAGGTTGGTGACGGAGGCCAGGCGGACTTCATCCGGGCGGGAGCGAAACCACTCCACCGTCCGGCGCAGGCCGACCTCGACCCGGATCTCTGGCTTCCAGCCGAGCACGTCGCTGGCCCGGGTGATAACCGGGCAGCGCCGGGTCGGGTCGTCCAGCGGGAGCGGCACGTTTTCCACGGCGGATGACGACCCGGTGATCCGGAGCACGAGCTCGGCAAATTCGGCGACCGTGAATTCCTCCGGGTTACCGAGATTTACCGGCCCGCGCTCGGTGCAGTCGATCATGCTCACGATGCCCCGGATAAGGTCATCGACATAGCAGAAACTGCGGGTCTGGCTGCCGTCCCCGTAAATGGTCAGCGGATCACCGTTCAGCGCCTGGGTGATGAAATTCGTCACAATACGCCCATCGAGCGCGCTCATACGTGGCCCGAACGTGTTGAAGATCCGGATGATCCCCACATTGACCCCGCGCGATTCCCCGTAGGCCTGGGTCAGTGCCTCGGCAAATCTCTTGGCCTCGTCGTAAACGCTGCGCGGGCCCACCGGGTTGACGTTGCCCCAATACTCTTCGGGCTGCGGGTGAACGGCTGGGTCACCGTATACCTCGCTGGTCGAGGCCAGGACGAATCGCGCGCGGTTGCGCTCGGCCAGGCGTAGCGCGTTCTCGGTGCCCCGGCTGCCGACCGCGAGCGTCTCCAGCGGCAGCCGGTGGTAGTCCGGGGGCGAAGCGGGGCTGGCCAGGTGGGCCACGGCGTCCACCGGCCCGGGCACGTCGAGCGAGCTGCTGACGTCAGACTCCAGCAGGGTGAATTCAGGCAGGCCAATCAGGTGCGCGACGTTATCGGGCCGGCCGGTGGCGAAGTTGTCCACGCAAACCGCGGCGTCGCCGCGGGCAATTATGGCGTCACATAGGTGGGAGCCGAGGAAACCGGCGCCACCTGTCACCACGACTCGCATGTTTCTCCCAGCAGAATTCCGGCTCGATGGGCGCAGTTACAGCGCACACATCCGGTTGGCAGGCCCGGTATGTGTACTTTATGGCGACAATCTAGCATTGCCCGGGTCTGGCCCGTGGCCGATCGACCCAGTGTAGCCACGCGCCGGGGTCAGGCCTGGCGCGGGCGGGACAACGACGATCATGATCAGGATCAGCGGTTCTGTGCCGTCGTTGCGGTAGGAGTGCGGCAGGCCGCCGGAGAACCGGGCGCACTGGCCCGCGCCGACCTGGTAGCTCACCCCGGCCACGGTCAGCGTCAGCGTCCCGCTCTGCACCCAGGCCAGCTCGCGGGTGGCGGGGGTATGCGCGTCGCCGCCCCAGCCCTCGCCGGGCTGTACCGACCAGCGCCACAGCTCGGCCGCCCAGGGCGCGTCAGTGGCCCCGATGATGGTGCCGGTTCCGCCCGCCGGGCCGTGCCACAGCACCCGGCTGGAGTCCGGCCCGGTGACCTGCACGCCGGGCTGGTCCGAGATTTCGACCAGCCTGGTCACCGGTACCCCGAACGCGTCACTGAGCCGGGCCAGGGTGTTCAGGTTCGGGTTGGACCGGCCCTGCTCCAGCGCGACCAGCACGCCCTTGCTCACCCCGGACCGGGCGGCCAGCTGATCCAGTGACCAGCCGCGCTCGGCCCGGAGCAGCTGCATGGTGCCGGCCAGGGCGACGGTTATGTCATGTGCAGGCATCGTTTATCCGTTTCACAGAGCAGGCTGCGGTCGGTACAGTGAACTACATAGTTCATCGCACCGACCGACGCCTTCCACCCGGAGGAGTTCTCCGTGGTCATTGTCTTTGCTCTGGCCGCCGCCATGCTCTATGGGAGCGCCGACTTCCTCGGTGGCGCGGCGTCCCGGCGGCTGCGTGCCTCCTCCGTGCTGACCGTCGCCGCCCCGGTCGGGGCGGTTGTCTTGCTGGCAGCCGCGCTGCTGGCGGGCGGTTCACCCGCGGTGGCCGGGATTCCCTGGGCGGCCGCCGCGGGCGCCTGCGGCGGGGTCGGGCTCATCGTCTTCTACGCCGGCCTGGCGGCCGGGCCGATGCGCGTGGTCGCCCCGGTGTCAGCGCTGGTGTCAACCGTGCTCCCGGTCGGTGTCGCGGTGGCCGGCGGGGAGCGGCCCGGGCTGCCCGTCTACCTGGGCGGTCTCATCTGCGTGCTGGCCACGGTGCTGGTGAGCATGGAAGGCAGCGGTGGCCAGCCGCGGCTGGGCCGCCCCTCCTCGGTCACCTCACGCGGGCTGGCCTACGGGACCGGCGCTGGCATTATGTTCGGCCTGTTCTTCGTCTTCCTGCGGGTCGCGGCGGCGTCCGGGGTGCTGTGGCCGAGCGCGCTGTCCCGGACGACCGGGGCGGCGGTCCTGCTCGGGGTGGCCGTCTGGGCGGGCGCGCCACCGGCCTGGCGCGGCGCCAGCCCGCGGGTGCTGGCCGCGGTGATCGGGTCCGGCCTGCTCGACGCGATCGCGAACGTCTGCTACGTGCTGGCCACCCGGGCCGGCCTGTTCGGCATCGCGGTCGTGCTCACGTCGCTCTACCCGGGCGTCACCGTGCTGCTGGCCCGGCTGGTGCTGGGCGAGCGGATCCGGCCCGTGCAACTGGCCGGGCTGCTGCTGGCTATCGCCGGCATCGCGGTGGTCAGCACGTGACGTGGTTAGCACGTGACCAGGCGCCGATCCGGACTCGTGCTGCCGGACGATCGCCGATCGTCCGGCAGCACGAACCCCGGGGAAGGGGGCTTACTCACAAGGCTGGCAGGTCAGTCGTCGCCAACGTCTCTATTCTCGGCGATGAGCGTGTCCGCTGACACTGTCTTCCGCCCCTTACACAGCGGGCAGAGGTAGGTGCTCTCCTCGCCGTCCTCGTTGCGCTGCACGAGCACGCCCTGGCCGTCGCACTGCGGGCACGGGATCTTCTCCGCGGGGAAGATCAGGGCGCAGATTTCCAGGTAAAGCTGCTCCGGGTAGGGCACGTGGTCGATCGTCCGCAGCGCCTGGTCCTGGCCGGCCGACTCCAGGATGAACGACCCGTAGCCCAGCATCCGGCCCAGCGTGTTGCGCCGGAAGCTCATGTCGGTCACCTTGACCAGCGGCATCATCGCGATCTTGCGGGTGAACACCCCGCTGGCCTGCAGCATCCGGTCGGAGGTCACCACGAAGTAGTCCTCGGACCACTCCCAGGTCTTGTAGGCCAGGTAGAGCAGGAAGATCAGGCACACGATGATCAGCACGATGGCGGCGTTGTGGGTGTGCAGCAGGACCGTGGTGCCGAGGACCAGGGCGACCAGGATCGCGCCGAGCGCGAGCGCGATCGGGCCGATCAGGACGGCCGGGTGCTTCCGGACGGTGATCACCTGGTGCTCATGGGGCAGCAGGTACTTGTTCACCGAGGCGGGACCCGCGTTGCGCGGTGTGATCAGCCTCATCGCAGGCTCAGATGGAGTTGAAGAAGGTGGCCAGTGAGTTACCCGCATTCTTCAGGCCGTCGAGGATGTTATGCACCACGTGTCCGGCCGCAGTCGGCTGCGTCACCAGGTAAAACGCCAAGAAGGCGATGGCCGCCCAGCCGAGGATCTGCTTGATCTTCATGGTCAACTCCCAGTCGCGCGCGCCTCAGACTGTTAACCCAGTTTAGCCCAGCGTAATTGCTTTACCAATGCTTCCCGATCCGCAGGCAAGCCACCGTACCTTGATCCCCGCCCGGGGCTGGCGTCACTCGCCTCAGGGCGGAGGAAAATTGGAGACGCGCGGTGTGCCTGGGGCGAGTTCACGGTTTTGCTCACTATAGGTGCACATCTGCCTGCCTGGGGTAGTGAATCATTGCCCACGGTTCCGCGCCCTCCCTGAGGCGGCGGATTCGCACACGGGCATGCTGCCGATCTGACACCATTCCTTCGGGCAGGCAGCGCTGATGAGGTGGGCGATGACGGATGTGAATGGCGGCAACGTCGCCGTGATCGTCTACCGTGAGGACGACGCGTGGGACACCGAAGTCCTGCCGGTCGCGCTCACCGAGGACTTGACTGGGCTGATCCACGCGCTGCGCCAGCAGCCCAGCATGGGCGGCACGATCGGGCTGGTGGCGGTGGGAGATGACTTCTTCGTCGCGCTCCGGCTGCTGGGCGGGCAGGTGTCGGTGTTCCTGTCCGACCTGACGGCGGCGGTGGACTGGCCGCTGGCCCGCCAGGTGCTGGATTACCTGGACATCCCGATCCCCGGCGACGACGACCTGGACCAGGTGCTGCCCGCCGGGGACATGTCGATCTTCGCCGACCTCGGCGTGGACGAGATGGACCTCGGCGCGCTCTCCGGCGACCTGGACCTGTTCCCGGACGAGGCACTCGCCAGCATCGCGCGCAGGCTCGGCTTCGGCCCGGCGCTGGACCGCGCCCTGGATGCGGCGCTCGGGCCCTGAGCCACCATGGCCACCGGATACCTGGCCAGTTTCGAGCCCGCGATGCGCGCCGCGCTCGCCGAGGCGGCCGGAGCCGTGGCCCGGCAGCCCCCGGACGTCCCGGTGGGCGCGGTGCTGCTGGACGCCGCGGGCGGGATCATCGGCCGGGGCGGCAACCGGTGCGAGGCGGACACCGACCCCACCGCGCACGCCGAGATCGTCGCGCTGCGGGCGGCCGCCCGCGCGGCCGGTGACTGGCGGCTGACCGGCTGCACCCTGGTGGTCACCCTGGAGCCGTGCACCATGTGCGCCGGGGCGGTGCTGGCCGCCCGGGTGGACCGGCTCGTCTACGGGGCCGCCGACCTGCGCGCCGGGGCCGCGGGCTCACTGTGGGATGTGCTGCGCGACCGCAGACTCAGCCAGCGGACCGAGGTCATCGGCGGGGTCCTGGCCGAGGAGTGCGCCCGGCCGCTGCACGAGTTCTTCGCTGGCCGGCGGCAGGCCGCCGACTTCGGTGTACCGGGCTTCGGTCAGTAGCACCGGCCAAGTGCCGCCGGTCAGGTAGGCTCGGCGACGGTGGAGTCGCCTAGTGGCCGAGGGCGCACGCCTCGAAAGCGTGTGAGGGGGCAACCCCTCCGTGGGTTCAAATCCCACCTCCACCGCCCATCCGGGACTGGCCTGGTCGCCATGGCCAGGTTTCGGGCTATTGCCAGCTGCGGGGACTGGTGCACCGCCAGGACGGCCAAGGCTGAGGGAGTGGAGTGCTAGAGCCGCAGAGCACCGTGCTGTTCCTCCTGCTCCTGGTGGTGTTTGTCGCCCTCGTCGGGTGGCTGGCCCTGGCCCGCCAGCCGGTGTTCCGGGTGTTCGCGGCCTGCCTGGCCTTCATCCCGGCGATGCTGTTCGGGGTGGCCGCGGTCAACAAGTACTACGACTACTACCAGACCTGGGGCGCGATGGCCGCCGACCTGGGCGGCCAGGGCACCACGCAGGTCGCGTCGGCGCCCACCGTGGACCGTGCGTCGGCCCGGCAGATCAGCGCCATCCTGGGCAGCAAGGTGAACCTCAAAGCGGCCGCCCAGCACGGGCAGACCATCCGGATGGCCGTGCCGGGGCAGCTCAGCCACCTGAGCCGGACGGCGTACGTCTACCTGCCGCCGCAGTACTTCCGGGCTGGCTACAGCCGGTACCGCTTCCCGGTCATCGAGCTGCTGCCCGGATTCCCGGGCAGCCCGGTGGACTGGATCAACGTGATGGGGTTCACCACCGCGTACGCAACGCTGCTGGCCGACGGGGTGGTCAAGCCAGCGGTGCTGGTCATGCCGGACACCAACGGCGGGACGCGGATTTCGCTGCAGTGCCTGAACGTGCACCACGGCCCGCAGGACGCCACCTACCTGGCCGTCGACCTGCCCAGCTATCTGCCGACGGTGCTGCGGGTGCAGCCGGCCGGGCCGGCCTGGGGGGTGGCCGGCTGACTCGGAGGGCGGGTACTGCGCCGCCAACCTGGCCCTGGTCTACCGGCTCCGGTGGGGCGCGGCCGGCATCCTCAGCGGCTACTTCACCCCCAGCAAGGACCAGCTCGGCAATCCGCCGCGGCTGGTCAACCCGTTCGGCCACGACAAGCACGCGCTGAAGGAGAACACGCCGCGGCTGCGCATCGCCGCGCTCCCGGTCAGCGAGTCGATCCCGCAGTTCTGGCTGGGTGTCGGCAGCAGGGACGTGCTCGGGCTGCGCGATGCCCACAACTTCCAGCGGCTGCTGATCGCCCGCCAGCCCAGCGCCCGGCTGGACATCGTGCCCGGCGGCGGGCACACCATGGCCACCTGGCGGGACCTGGCCCCGGGCCTGCTGGAGTGGATGACGCCGCTGCTCACCGACGCGGCGCAGCACCCGTCGCAGTTCCAGCAGCTGGGCAAGGCGCGGGCGGCGCACACCCGGCCGCACGGCAAGGTCCCGGTCAAGGCGGCCACGCGGACTTCAGTCCGCGCTCAGGCCACTCCGCCGGCGTGACGTCGGAGCCTGGTCCCTGGCATCCAGGTCGAGTACCCGGGCGTGCAGCACGGTGCGCTGGTGCAGCGCCGCGCCGAGCGCGCGGTGCAGGCCATCCTCCAGGTAGAGCTGGCCACGCCAGTGGATGACGTGCGGAAACAGGTCACCATAGAAGGTGGAGTCCTTGTCCAGCAGCAGCCGCAGATCCAGCACCGCCTTGGTGGTGATCAGCTGATCGAGCCGGACCGGCCGCGGCGGCACCTCCGCCCATTCCCGCGTGGTCCGGGCATGATCGGGATAGGGCCGCCCCTCCCCGACCTGCTTGAAGATCACGGCTTGAGTGTAGTTGAGCGCGGCCAGGAAGGGGCAGATGCTGCCGCCAGCCCGCATCTGGCGGCAGCATCTGCGTCTCGGTGACTAGCTGGCACGGCCGCGCTGCCGGCTCCCCGCCGACGCCGGCACCGCGGCCGTACGCGCTGGTGCCCTCGGAGAATTGCACGGACCCGGAAGGCATCTGGTTCACGGGAAGGCCCCGGCTCGCCCGCTGGTTAGCCACGTTGATTGACTGGGACCGGAGCGTTTCCATCAGATTGGCCGGAGTCATGACAGCAGCGAACCCGCCCACCCCGCCCGCCAGTGACGCCCCTGACCCGCGGCGTTGGTGGATCCTCGCCGTCATCGGGCTGGCCCAGCTGATGGTCGTGCTGGACGCCACGATCGTGAACATCGCGCTGCCCACCGCGCAACGCGATCTGCACTTCACTACGGTTGACCGGCAGTGGGTCGTCACCGCATACGCGCTGGCGTTCGGCAGCCTGCTTTTGCTTGGCGGGCGGGTGTCCGCGATCGTCGGCCGGAAGGTCACCTTCCTGGGCGGCCTGATCGGCTTCGCCGCCGCCTCCGCGGTGGGCGGCGCGTCCACCACGTTCCTCATGCTGGTGATCGCCCGGGCCTGCCAGGGTGCGTTCGGCGCGTTCATGGCGCCCTCGGCGCTGTCCCTGCTGACCACGACGTTCGGCGCGACCAAAGACCGGGGCCGGGCGTTCGGCGTGTTCGGCGCCATCGCTGGCGCGGGCGGTGCCATCGGGCTGTTGCTCGGCGGGGTGCTGACCGAGTACCTGTCCTGGCGCTGGTGCCTGTACGTGAACCTGTTCTTCGCCGCGGCGGCCGGGATCGGCGGCGCCATCCTGCTCCGCCGCCACCCGCACGGCGACCGGCCCAAGCTGGACGTCATGGGCGCGATCTTCGTCGCGGCCGGCATGTTCTGCATCGTCTTCGGCTTCTCGAACGCCGCCATCCACAGCTGGCACGCGCCGTCCACCTGGGGTTTCCTGATTGCCGGCCCGCTGCTGCTGCTCATCTTCGCCTGGTGGGAGTCCCGCGACCCGGCGCCGCTGCTGCCGCTGCGCATCGTGCTGGACCGCAACCGGGGCGCCGCCTACCTGTCCATCCTGATCGCGGGCTGCGGGATCTTCGGGATCTTCCTGTTCGTCACCTACTTCATGCAGC
This sequence comes from uncultured Actinomycetes bacterium, assembly GCA_963717125.1. Taxonomy (GTDB): domain Bacteria; phylum Actinomycetota; class Actinomycetes; order Streptosporangiales; family Streptosporangiaceae; genus RYN-230. The sequence continues at coordinate 157,449 of CAVQVG010000003.1, read as the reverse complement.
TGACGCTGGGCTTCTCCCCGGTGGTGACCGGCCTGGCGTTCCTGCCCATGGTCGCGATGATCATGATTGCGTCGAACGTGTCCAACATCGTGCTGATGCCGCGGTCCGGGCCTAAGCCGCTGGTCCCCGTGGGCATGCTGCTGGCCGCGGGCGGCATGGTCTGGCTGACCAGGATCAGCCCGCACTCCAGCTACGCGGCCGACATCCTGCCGCCGCTGCTGATCGTCGGGTTCTCCCTCGGCATGATCATCGCGCCGTCGATCAACACCGGCACGTTCGGCGTCCCGGTGACCGACGCCGGGGTCGCGTCGGCCAGCGTGAACACCGGCCAGCAGCTCGGCGGCTCGATCGGCACCTCGCTGTTCAACACCATCGCTACCAGCGCGACCGCCGCCTATCTCGCCGCCCGCCTGGCGCTGGCCGGCGGCAGGCCGAGCCACGCGCTGACCGAGCAGGCGCTGGTGCACGGCTACGTCAGGGCCTTCTGGTGGGCGGCCGCGATCTTCCTGGCCGGCGCCGTGCTGGTCGGCCTGCTGTTCCGCCGCGGCCCGCTGGCCCGGCGGGGAGCCCAGGCCCCGCCGACCGTGGTGGCGGCCGGAGCGGCTGAGCCCGGCCCCGTGCCGCAGTAACGGTGCCGCAGTAACGGTGCCGCAGTAACGGTGCCGCAGTCGCGGTGCCGCGGTAACGGTGCGCCGGTCAGCAGCGCCCCGCGTACGCCCCACTGGTGAACGTGGTCCACGGTGACCAGTTGGCGCCGTCCCCGGACATGATGACCGCGGCCCGCGCGTTGCCGTACGGGTCGTAGGTGGACAGCGCGCCGTTGACCGGATTGATCTGCCAGTAGCCGCGTTCCCCGACCGTGCCGGTGGCGAACTGGTTGCCGCCGGACTCGGCCATCGCGATGGAGGCCGCGGTGACCTCGGCGGCCGGTGACCCGCCGGCATCCACCCAGAGCTGCTCCAGGCCGGTGCAGCTCAGCGTGCCGGACAGGGCGGTGGTCGCGGCGGGCTGGCTGGTGTCATCCGCCGCCGAACCGCTGCTCGCCGGGGCGGAACTGGCGTGCCGCGGGTGGTACGCGGTGGTGCTGATCCCGGCGGGCAGGTGCCGCGGCAGCCGGAGTTCCTCGCCCACGTAGATCAGGCTGGGATCGCTGATCTTCGACTGGTTAGCCGCAAACAGCCCGTGCCAGTCGTCAGCCTGCCCGTAGAAGCGTTGCGCGATCCCCGACAGGGTGTCTCCGGCCCGCACGGTGTAGCGGTGAGTGGTGTAGCGGTGAGCGGCGTCGCTGTGGCTCGCCGGGCGGGCCGGGAGCACGGCCGCGTCCAGCCGGGCGGGCAGGCTGTGCTCCGCCGTGGCCGCCGGCGTCGCCGTAGTGGATCCGTGGATCTGCGGGGCCGCGGTGGCGATCGTGCCCATGACGACAACGGCGGGCGCCGCCTTTCCCGCCGTCTGGGCCACCTTCTCCACCTGCGAGGGCGCCGTGTGCTGCCCGGTCCGCCTGATCTTCCGTTTCCTGCGATGCCTGGGTACTGAACTCACAAGGCTCCTCACGCCGCGGTTCGCCCGATTACTAGGCATTAGTGCGCCGTTCGGCGGGCCGGACGGTCCTCCATTCCTCCGGCAGGATGCCAGCCCCCGGGGGCCGCCCGCAGTCAAACCGCGCACTGAGCGCACCCGGGTGGCCGGAGGCACGAACGGGCATGAACCACGCGTACCACCAAGCGCCGTTCTCATCTTTAGCCGCAGTACACAGCGGCTGGCTCAGTGGCCACCCAGGGCGCTACGGCAGCGGGCGGCTCGGCCAGAATGGCGGACGATGGATGCTGCTCAGCACCCGCCCGCACCGACCGGCTCGTGGACCGTGTCGCGGCGGCTCGTGCTGCGCCCGGTGCCGTGGGACGCGGTGCAGGCGATCACCGCGGGCCGCCGGCTCCCCGGGTGGGCCGACGACTACCCGGCCGATGGCGACGCGGTCATCGCGGGCCTGCTGTTGTGGGCGGGCCCCGCCGCCTGGCCCGGGGCCAACCAGGCCTGGGGGCACCGGCAGGTGGTCGAGCGGGCTACCGGCCTGGTGGTGGGCGGGATCGGGTTCGCCGGGCCGCCCGGTGCGGCCGGCGAAGTGGAGCTCGGCTACGGCATCGTGCCCTCCCGGCAGGGCCGCGGCTACGCCACCGAGGCGGCGGCGGCCATGCTGGCCGTGGCCTGGGCCGACCCAGCGGTGGACGCGGTCGTGGCGACCACGGCCACCGGCAACCTGGCGTCCCAGCGGGTGCTGGAGAAGGCCGGATTCCGGCTCGTGGCCGCTGAAGACGACCGGGACGGGGAACTGCGCTACCGGCTGGCCCGCCCGGGCTGAGCGCTGGCCGGCCGTCAGTTGCTGGTCAGCACGGCACGGCCGGCCGGGACCTTATGGCCGGGCGGCGTCCAGCTCAGGTCGAGCTGGCCGGTCCCGGCCAGGGTGAGGGTCAGGTGGGCCTGGTGCACACAGCCGGTGTTCACCGCGCTGGTCGTCTTGGCCAGGGCGCGCAGCGTGCTGGTCGCCGGCCCGGTCACCCGCAGCGTGCCCGAGCAGCCCAGGGACGGGGCCCGGTAGCTGCCCACGTTGCCCGACGCGGGGATGACCAGCTGCAACGGCCAGCTGGGCACGGTCCACCCTGGCTGGCTTACAGTGCCGCTCCAGGTCCCGGCGAAGGCCGCCCGGCCGGTGGCGGCCGGGGCCGGCGTGGGCTCCGGCGACGCAGGCGTGCGGGCGGACGCCGGATGCGCGGCGGGATCGGCCTGCGCCCGCGCGGACGAGCCCAGCGACGGCGATGCCGCACCGGTTGTCCGGCCCGGACCGGTCCCTCGCGACCCGCCCGCTGACCGGCCGGCCCGCAGGCCAGCGGACGGTGCCGGTGACACCGCGGCCAGGCCCGGCCGGTGCTGGCGGCCGCCCGCGGCGGGCCGGTTCAGCAGGGCGACGGTGACGGCGGCCACGACCAGCAGCGCGGCGGCCGCCCCGGCCAGACCGGCCACGGCTTTCCGGCGGCGGCGGGCCCTGCCCCCGTCCACGGCCTTGCCCCCGTCCACGGTTCCTGCGGGACCGGGGCCTGGGCTGGCGGCCAAGTCCGTGCCTGGGTCCGCGTCTGGGCCGACGTCCGGGTCCGCGTCTGGGCTGGCGTTCAGGTCCGCGTCTGCGCCGGTGGAAGGGTCGGTGTCCAAGCCGGGCCGCACGGCGCTGCCCGGGCCGGGAGCACCGGCCTGGAGTGGGCCGGCCGGCCGGCTTCGCTGCCCAGCGTGCTCTCGCTGTCGCCTGGGTCAGCTGCCCCGGCGCCAGGCGGCAGAGCGGCCGGAACGGGCGGCCGGTCCGGCCTGGCCAGCACGGCGGGCGCGGCGGCGGCGGACAACGCGGTCGGCAGCCAGGAGCGCTCGAAGGACAGCCCGCGCTCCCCGGCCAACTGCTGGCACGCCTCGATAATGTCGCCGGGACTGGGCCGCACCGCCGGGTCCTTGACCAGGCATCGTTCGATCAGGGCCCGCAGGTCGGCCACGCTGCCCGTGAGGTCCGGCGGCTCGCTGAGCACCCGGTTGAGTACCTCCGGCGCGCTGTCCGCGCCGAACGGAGGGTGCCCGGTCATGGCGTAACCAGCCAGCGAACCGAGCGCGAACACGTCCACCGCGGGGGTGGTCGGCTCTGCTCTGGCCTGCTCCGGGGCCATGAAGCGGGGTGAGCCGAGCCGCGCGCCGGTGAGGGTGAGCGCCGGGGCCGCCGCGGCGCGGGCGATCCCGAAGTCGATGACCCGCGGCCCGTCCGCGGCCAGGATCACGTTCGCTGGCTTGAGGTCCCGGTGGATGATGCCCACCGCGTGGATCGCGTGCAGCGCCTCGGCGATCCCGGCGATCAGCAGCAGCATGGTGTGCCGGGGCAGCGGGCCGGCCGCCCGGACCGCCTGGTGCAGGGACAGCCCGGGGACGTACGAGGTGGCCAGCCAGGGCTGCGGCGCGTCCGGATCCGCGTCCAGCACCTGGGCGGTGAACAGGCCGTGCACCCGCCGCGCGGCGGTGACCTCCTGCCGGAACCTGGCCCGGAACTGCGGGTCATCACCGAACTCGGCGCGCATCATCTTGAGCGCGACCAGCCGTCCAGCCGGAGTGGTGGCCAGATAGACCTGGCCCATGCCGCCCGCGCCCAGCCGGGCGCGAAGCTGATACCCGCCGGCCTCGCGGGGATCGTCACTGCTCAGCGGCTCAGCCACCGGGCGCCCGCCGCCTACCGCCGCCTAAAATGGTCACCGTTCCTGCCGAATTTGATCAGCGGTTTAATCCCGCGAAACGCCCAGTAATGTCCGGTACGACCATGTTCTGGGGAACAGCCCACGCTATCTCGGTTTTCCTTCAGTTGGCCTGGAAATGCGGGGTTACCGTCGTGGCCCGAGCCCGGCTGCGCCCGCCCGCCGGGCCGCGCGGTCGCTCGGAGACGAGGACGACGACGTCGAGGGGCACGCCAGGAAGTCCCGCTGAGCTAGCCGCCGTCCCCGGGGGGCAGGCCGGCCTGTCGCTGGGCAGGCCCGCGGCCCACGGCGTGCCGCGTTAGCCCAAGCTGCCGGGCTGTTGCCAGCTCTTGGGACTGTCCTAAACCGGAGTTCGAGCTTTAAGGTTGCCTGGTGGGGAGGTGCGCGCAGTGCGGCGCGGCTCTGGGGGCGGGCGACCGATTCTGCGGGGATTGTGGCGCGCCCCTGGTGGCCTGCCCGGCATGCGGCGAGTCGGCCACCGCGGGCAAGCGCTTCTGCCGCGCCTGCGGCACCGCGCTGCCCGGAGCCCCGGCCGCGGCCCAGGCCGCCAGGTCCGCGCCAGCGCCCAGCGGCGCAGCGCCGGCTACCCCGACGGGCCACGAGCGGATAGCTGAGCGGCGGGTCTGCTCGGTGCTGTTCTGTGACGTCGCCGGGTTCACCCCGCTGTCCGAGTCTCGCGATCCGGAGGCGGTGCGGGAACTGCTGTCCCGGTACTTCGACGTGGCCCGGACGGTCATCGGCCGGTACGGCGGGGTGGTGGAGAAGTTCATCGGGGACGCGGTGATGGCGGTGTGGGGCGCGCCGGTGGCCGCCGAGGGGGACACCGAACGGGCCGTCCGGGCCGCCATGGACCTGGTCACCGCGGTGGCCGAACTCGGGGCCGAGGCCGGTGTACCTGGCCTGGCCGCCCGGGCCGGTGTGGTGACCGCCGAGGTGGCGGTGACCCTGGGCGCGGTCGGCGAGGGCATGGTGGCCGGGGACGCGGTGAACACCGCGGCCCGGGTCCAGTCCCTCGCCCAGCCGGGCGAGGTGCTGGTGGACGCGGCCACCCAGCGGCTGGCCGCCGGCGGGGTCGGCTTCGCCGCCGCCGGGGAGCACGCGCTCAAGGGGAAGTCCCAGCCGGTACCGCTGTGGCAGGCCACCCGGGTGCTGTCCGGGGTGGGCGGGGTCAAGCGGCTGGATGGGCTGGAGGCGCCACTGATCGGCCGGGACGCCGAGCTGCGCACGGTCAAGGACCTGTTCCACGCGGCGGCCGAGCGGCGGGTGCCGCGCCTGGTGCTGGTGTCCGGGCCGGCTGGGGTGGGCAAGTCCCGGGTCGGCTGGGAGTTCGACAAGTACGCCGACGGCCTGGCGGACGTGGTGTGGTGGCACCGGGGCCGGTGCCTGCCGTACGGCGAAGGGGTGGCGTTCTGGGCGCTGGCCGAGATCGTCCGGCAGCGGCTGGGTATCGCCGAAGAGGACAGCGCCAGCACGGCCGCCCAGAAGCTGGCCGCCGGCCTGGAGCAGTACGTCCCGGATCCGGCCGAGCGGGGGTACATCGGTACCGGGCTCGGCCGGCTGCTGGGGGTGACCGCCACCGGGGACGTCGGCGGCCCGCTGGCCCGGCAGGAGCTGTTCGCCGGGTGGCGGCTGTTCTTCGAGCGGCTGGCCGCCGAGCACCCGGTGGTGCTGCTGATCGAGGATGCCCAGTACGCCGACGCCGGTCTGCTCGACTTCCTCGACTACCTGGTGGACTGGGCCCGGGACCTGCCGCTCTATGTGCTGGTGTTCGCCCGGCCGGAACTGGGCACGGCCCGGCCGCGGTTCGGCACCGGGCGGAACCGGATCATGCTCACCCTGGACCCGCTCGACCGGGCCTCGATGGACCGGCTGGTGGACGCGCTGGTTCCCGGCATGCCACCGGCGGCCCGGCACGCGGTGATCAGCCAGGCCCAGGGCATCCCGCTGTTCGCGGTGGAGACGGTGCGCGCGCTCATCGACCGGGACATCGTGCAGCCGGTGGAAGGGGTGTACCGGCTGGTCGGCGATGTCGGGGAACTGGCCGTGCCGGACAGCCTGCACGCGTTGCTGGCTGCCCGGCTGGACACCCTGGACCCGGACGTGCGGCAGCTGGTGACCGACGCGGCGGTGCTCGGCGCTAGCTTCCCGGCCGAGGCGCTGATCGCGGTGTCCGGCCGGGCCGAGCCGGCGGTGCGGGCCGCGCTGGACGAGCTGGTCCGCCGGGAGGTGCTCAGCGTCTCCGCGGAACCGCTGTCCCCGGAGCGGGGTAGCTACCAGTTCGCCCAGGAGATGCTCCGCCAGGTCGGCTACGACACGCTGTCCCGGCGGGACCGCAAGACCCGCCACCTCAACGTCGCGGCCTACCTGCGCACCGCCTTCGCCGGCGACGGGGAAGAAGTAACCGACGTCATCGCCCGGCATTACCTGGACGCGCTGAACGCGATCCCGGACGCCCCGGACACGGCCGAGATCCGGGCCGAGGCCATCGCCGCGCTGATCCGGGCGGCGGAACGGGCCGAGCGAACCGGCGCCCCTGCCCTGGCCAGCACCAGTTACGCTACCGCGGCGGAGCTGGCCTCAGCGGATACCACCGACGCGCAGCAAGCGGCACCTGCGCAGTCCGCGGGCGTGCTGTGGGAGCGAGCCGCGCGGGCTGCCCTCAATAGTTCCAACTGGGGGCTGGCCGTCGAGCAGGCGGGCCGGGCCCGGCAGTTGCACCTCGAGGGTGGCCAGACCCGGGCGGCCGCCCGCGCCCAGGCTATGGCTGGTGAGGCCAGGCAGTTCTGGGGGCGTCTCGCGGAGGCGCGTGATCAGCTCACCGCCGCCCTGGACGTTTTGCGCGAGGACCCGGATTCCGACACCGTGCATGCCCTGGATGAGCTCGCCGTCGTCGAGATTTTCGCTGGCATGCCGGACGCGGACCGGCTCAGCGCCGAGGCACTTATGCTCGGCCAGGCGCTCGGCGTCGGCCCTGGCCAGCTCAGCGGCCTGTTCCTCACGCGCGGGATCTACCTGGGCATGACTGAGCGGCGTCCCGAATCGGTCGCCTATTTCCGGGAGAGCGCACGGCTGGCCACCAAGGTTGGCGACAGCTACCTGCTGGGTCGCGCGCTGCTGAATCTGTCTGACTCGCTGGGGAGCACCGACGCGGAAGCGGCCCAGCAGGCGGCCCGCACCGCGGTTGAGCACTTGCGCCGGGCTGGTGCCCGGGACCACCTCGCGTTCGCCATCGGGAACCTGGTCCAGGCGCTGCTGGCGCTCGGGGACTGGGACGCGGCCGAGAACGAGCTCAATCAGGCGATGGATTCAGACGGATTGTCCGACATCCTGCCCCTCTATAAGGGCTGGCTGGCAGCGCTGCGCGGCGATGCGGCCACCGCCGAGTCCGGAGTGGCGGGACTAGGGGACATGCGAACCAGCGAGGCCCCGCAGGATCAGGCCACGGTGCTCCTCCTGCGGGCCTTGACGGCCGCCACCCGTGGCCAGCCAGAGAACGCGCTGCGGCACGCCCGCGCCCTGCTCGATCACGCCAGCGCGATCGGGGTGAGCCACGAGTGTATTCGGTGGGGCTGGCCGTTGGCCGCGCGGGCTGCCCATGAGCTGGGCGACATGACCGCGATCCAGGATCTCCTTTCGATCCTGGACAGCTACCGGCCCGGGTACCTCGCCCCGATGCTGCGGGCCGAACGTGACCTGGTGCGGGCCCGGCTGGCCGACGGCGCAGCCGACCAGGCCACCGCCGCTGCGCTGAGCGCCGCGGTCAGTGGGCTCCGCGAGCTGAGCACGCCCTATCACCTCGCGCACGGCCTGCTCGACCACGCAAGCTACCTCAGCGGCCGGACTGACGCCGAGGCCGCCGAGCAGGCCATCGCGGAGGCCCGCGGCATCGCCGAGCGGCTGGGCTGCCAGCCGTTGCTGGACCGCGCCGCCGCCATCACGCCCCCCAGACCGCGCAGCCGAGCCTGAATGCCGGCGCGCGGCCGGTACCGCGACGCGCTGCGACGTGCTGCTCATCGCCTCGTTCCTCGTCGACCAGGTCGGTAGCTGGTCCTACCTGGTGGTGATCGGGGTGTACGTGTTCGACCGCCCGGCCACGCCAGGCAAGCGGTTCTGCCGGGCCGCGGCGCACAGCTGCCCGGCGGCGGGCTGGCCGCGCGTGACGCGATGCGGCTCACTCCACCGCCCGCCACCCGGCTGCGCTGCCAGCCGCTGCTCGACCGCGCCGCCGGGATCATCCCCGCGACGCCGCGGATACCCGCTTGAGCTAACTGGCGTTAAGCAAAATGGGTGTGGGTTAGCGGGCCTCGGCCTCGCGGACCCGCTGCACCATCATCTCGAGCAGGGCCCAGGCCGTCTCCGGGTGCTGCATCGCGAACGGGCGGAACACCCACGCGGTGAACAGCAGGCAGCGCAGCTCGGTCTCGGCGGTGATCTTCGCCGAGCGGTAGGAGTGGTCGATGAGCGCCATCTCGCCGAAGTAGTCGCCCGGGCCCAGGGTGCGGGCCTTCCGGCCGTGCACGGTGACCGAAGCCTGCCCGGACACGACTACCCCGAACGTCGCACCGCCCTCCTCCTCGGCGGTCAGCACCGCCCCGGCCGGAAAGGTCCGGTCGTGCGCGTTGCGGGCCAGCCCGGCCAGCTCCTTCCTGGGCAGCGTGGAGAACAGCGGGACCTGGGCGAGAACCGCTTCTGGCGTGGTCATGGGCCGATGCTAGGCACCCTCGTTTGGCGGCGAATCACCTGTTCAGGGTGGTTCCTGGCGGGGCCGGAGAGCCGTCCAGGTGCCAGCGGTAGGGGGCGGCCAGCCGGCGCAGCGCGGCCTCGGGGCCCCAGGACCCGCGCGGGTACGTCGCGGCCGGGGGCGGCTCCTCCTGGAGCGGCGTGGACACCTGCCAGAGCCGCTCGATCCCGTACGCGTCGGTGAACAGGGCCTGGTTGCCGAGCATGGCGTCGAGGATGAGCCGCTCGTAGCCCTCCAGGCTTTTCGCTTCGCAGAACGAGTCCTCGTAGCGGAAGATCATGTGCGCGGCGCCCAGGCTGAGCTCGGCCCCCGGTTCCTTGGCCAGGAACTCGGCGGTGACGGATCCCGGGTCGGCGAAGTCGATGGTGATCTCATTTCCCCGGCGTGTGTCCTGGTGATGGTCCAGCCGGAACATGCGCAGCGGCGGCTCGCGGAAGCCGAGCGTCACGATCTGACAGCTCGCGGCCATGCTCTTGCCGGACCGCAGCAGGAACGGCACCCCCTTCCACCGCCAGTTGTCGATCTCGACCCGGACCGCGGCCAGCGTTTCGGTGTCCGAGCCGGGCCCGACTCCCGGCTCGTCGCGGTAGCCCTCGTACTGGCCGCGCACCACGTGCTGCGGGTTGACCGGCTGGAGCGCGTCAAAGACCTTGTTCTTCTCCTCGCGCAGGTGCCTGGCGTCCAGTTTCGTCGGCGGCTCCATGGCGACCAGCCCGAGGACCTGGAACAGATGGGTCACGATCATGTCGCAGTACGCGCCCGTCTGGTCGTAGAAGTCCGCCCGCCCCTCGATGGACAGCGACTCAGGCACGTCGATCTGCACATAAGTGATGTGCTGGCGGTTCCAGACCGGCTCGAACAGCCCGTTGGCGAACCGGAAGGCCAGGATGTTCTCGACCGACTCCTTGCCCAGGAAGTGGTCGATCCGGAAGATCTGCGATTCGTCGAAGACCTGGTGCACCGCGTGGTTCAGCGTCCGGGCCGAGGCCAGGTCGGTGCCGAACGGCTTCTCGATGATGACGCGGGTGCGTCCCTCGGCCAGGCCGGTGCGGCCCAGCAAGGCCACCGTCGGCTCGAACGCCACCGGGGGGATGGCCAGGTGGAACAGCCGCCGCGGCGCGCCGCCCAGGTCCGCCTCGGCCCGCTGCACGGCCGCCTGCAGCGGTTCGGACTCGCCGGGCTGCGCGCTGCCGAACGACAGCGCCTGGGCGAACGCGGTCCACGCGTCGCCGTCCGGCTGGCCGCGGCCGAACTCCGCCACCGCCTGCCGGGCGTGCTCGCGGAACTCGTCGTCGGTGATGGGCCGCCGCGCCGTGCCGACGATGCGGTACCGGTCCGGCATCAGGCCCGCCTGGGCCAGGTGGAACAGCCCGGGGAGGAGTTTCCGCCTGGCCAGGTCGCCGGTTGCGCCGAACATCACGATGACGTGATCGTCTGGACGCGGACCGGACCCGGCCGCCGCGAGCCGGGGTGATGCAGAGGTCACGGCGGCTTCCTTCCCGGTGGCTGTTGCCCGACACCCGTCGTCGTAGTGACATGAGCTTAGATCGAACTCGGCGCTGTCACCCGGCAAGATGGCGCGATCAAGCGGTGATCAAAGATGAGCGGAGCGGTGAAAAAGCGGTGGATGACGGCCCGGCCGCATCGGGCGTTCTGGCTGACCTTGACCGCCGCGGCGGGGGTGCTCGCTGCCCTGGTCGCCGGCGTCCTGACCGAGGACGTGCTGGGCCACCACGGGCTGGCGCTGGCCGACCCGCACGTCACGGCCTGGGTCGTCGCGCACCGGGCCGGCTGGCTGACGAACGTCCTGACGGTCGTTACCTGGCTGGGTTCGCTTGCCGTCATCATCCCGGTCGCGGTGCTGGCCGGATTCTTCTTCGTCGTGCGCTGGCACCGGTGGTGGCCGGTGGTCCTGCTGGCCGTCAGCATCGCGGGTGTGGTGGGCCTGTACAACCTCGTGAAACACCTGGTCGGCCGGCCGCGCCCGCCGCCCGCGATCTGGATCGGGCACTTTTCCGGTGCCTCGTTCCCCTCCGGGCACGCTGCCCAGTCGGTCGCCTGCTACCTGACGCTGGCCCTGATCGTGGGCGCGGGACGGCCGCCCCGGGCCAGGACCGCGCTGTGCGGTGCGGCCGTGCTCGTCGCGCTGGTCGTCGGCGCCTCGCGCATCTACCTGGGTGCGCACTGGCTGACCGACGTGCTGGGCGGCTACGCGCTGGGCGCCACCTGGGTCGCGGTCGTCGTCATCGTCGCCTTGACGGTGCGGCCACGCGTGCTCGTGGCCGCCGGTGACGGCATTCAGCGGGCCGACGACACCGGAGGTCCGTAGCGTTGAGTTCCCGCCGCCCGCGATGGCGGAGGATAGGAGATTCGAACTCCTGAGGGGTTGCCCCCAACACGCTTTCCAAGCGTGCGCCCTAGGCCACTAGGCGAATCCTCCGCGGGCAAGCTTACCGGTGCCGCGGACCGGGGTGCGATGGGATGCGGCGCGGGCTGTCCTGGGACGTGGCTAGACTGGTCGCGACCCCCCGCACGGCGCTTATCCCGCCAACTCCCCCAGGGCCGGAAGGCAGCAAGGGTACGCGGGCTCTGGCGGGTGTGCGGGGGGTCCTTTTACCGGCGCCGCGAGGATCCGGCACGGCGGGTCCGGCGCCCGAGGACCCGGACCGTGAGGGTGGGATCATGACAGGCGAGGCGCCCAGCCCGGCCCCGGACAGCACCGTCCCGGTTGACCCGGACCGGCCCGGTGGGCCGCCGCCACGGCTGGCGCTCTACCGCCGCTACCGGCCCGCGACCTTCGCCGAGGTCCGCGGGCAGGACCATGTCACCGAGCCACTCCGCCAGGCGCTGCGCACCGGCCGGGTGCATCATGCCTATCTGTTCAGCGGGCCGCGCGGCTGCGGCAAGACGTCCAGCGCGCGGATCCTGGCCCGCTCACTGAACTGCGCGGAGGGGCCGACCCCAGATCCGTGCGGCAAGTGCGAGTCCTGTATCGCGCTCGCCCCGGACGGGCCGGGCAGCCTCGACGTGATTGAGATCGACGCTGCCTCGCACGGCGGCGTGGACGACGCCCGGGATCTGCGCGAGCGGGCGTTCTACGCGCCGGTCTCCGGGCGGTTCAAGATCTACATCATCGATGAGGCGCACATGGTCACCCGGGAGGGTTTCAACGCCCTCCTCAAGCTGGTCGAGGAACCGCCGCCGCACCTCAAGTTCGTCTTCGCCACCACCGAGCCGGAAAAGGTCATCGCGACGATCCGGTCGCGCACCCATCACTACCCGTTCCGCCTGGTGCCGCCCGCGATCCTCCGCGACCTGCTGGAGCGGATCCTGGCTGCGGAGCAGATCGGCTACGAGCCGCTGGTGCTGCCGCTGGTGGTCCGGGCCGGAGCCGGCTCGGTGCGCGATTCGCTGTCCGTCCTGGACCAACTGCTGGCCGGTGCGGGCGAGGAGGGGCTGCGCTACGACCGGACGGTAGCCCTGCTCGGCTACACCGACGACAACCTGCTCGACGAGGTCGTGGACGCGTTCGCCAGCGGGGACGGCGCGGCCGTGTTCCGCGCGGTGAACCGGGTGATGGAAGGCGGCCACGATCCCCGGCGGTTCGCGGCTGACCTGCTGGACCGGTTCCGCGACCTGATCGTGCTGGCCGCCGTGCCCGGGGCGGGCCAGACCGGGCTGCTCGACGTGCCTACCGACCGGCTGGACCGGATGACCGAGCAGGCAGGCCGGTTCGGCCAGGCGGAGCTGACTCGCGCGGCGGAAATCATCAGCGAGGGGCTCATCCAGATGCGCGGCACCACCTCGCCGCGGCTGCTGCTCGAGCTGATGTGCGCGCAGATCCTGCTGCCCGCGGCGAGTTCCGGGGAGAAGGCACTGCTGGCCCGGCTGGAACGGCTGGAGCGGCGGCTGGAGGGCGCCGAGCCCGGCGACGTCCTGGCCGCCCCGCCGCGCCCAGGCTGTCCCGTCAGCCCCGGCCGCCGCCCAGCATTCGGTACCGGCTGGCCCGGCTGCCGCCCAGCATTCGGCGTCGGCTGCCCCGGTTGCCTCCGCTGCCGCTCAGCGTTCGGCGTCCGCTGCCCCGGTTGCTGCCCAGCGCTCGGCGTCGGCTGCCCCGGCTGCCGCCCGGCCTGCCGCGCGGGTGGCCGCATCACGTCCCGCATCTGCGTCGCCGTCGCCAGCCGCCGCGGAACCGGCTGCGCCCCAGCCCGCCGCGGAACCGGCTGCGCCCCAGCCCGCCGCGGAACCGGCTGCGCCCCAGCCGGCCGCGGAACCGGCTGCGCCCAAGCCGGTCGAGGATCAGCACGCTGCTGCACAGAAACCACAGCGGCCCCGGACGGCCCCGCGGCCCCGTGAAGCCGCCGAGTCTCACGAAGCCGCTCAGTCCCAGGAGCCCGCCCAGTCCGGGGAGTCCGGTCGGCCCGCCACGTCCCAGCCGCCTTCGCCGCCGCCTTCGCCGACCCCGGCCGCCGCCAGCGGCCCGGTCACCGCTGAGGTGGTCCGGCAGCGCTGGCCCGAGATCGTGGAGGCGGTCAAGGGGCAGCGCCGGGTGGCCTGGATGCTGCTCAGCAACGCCACCGTGCACTCGGTCGAGGATGGGGTGCTCACCGTGCTGTTCGCCCGGGAGGGCGAGGCCAAGGGCTTCTCCGCCAGCGGCTACGACCGCGACCTGATCAGCGCGCTCAGTTCGGTGCTGGGCACGACCTTGCGGATCAAGGCGCTGTCCGCGGCCCAACTGGCCGCGACCCCCGGCGCACCACGCAGCGGGCACGGCGGCCCGGACGAGCTCAGTGCGCGGGCGCCGTCCGTGGTGCAGCCGCCCGAGCCGCCGCACGCCACCTCGCCGCCGCGCACCCTGTCCGCCGAGGCGCAACTGGACAGCGCCCCGGTCCAGCCGCCCAGCACCGACCTGACCGGCATGGACCTGATCAAGCGCGAGCTCGGCGGCCGCATCATCGCCGAAATCGACGAGACCTAGCGCGGTGTCCTCGCCGGTGCGCGGGGAGCATCTGGATGCAGTCGTTAGGTGCCAGTGGTGCTGGTGTGGCAACTGATTCTCTCCCGTCGGCCTCCAGCGCCATCAGCGGTTGGTGATCAAACGATTGCTGTCGCTGGGGCGACACCAGACGTTTGATCACGTTTGCGAGAGCGGGCCGGGCCCGGGCTGACGCGGCGGCGGCGCTGACTGGGCCGGGACGCGCACCGCGGCGGGCGCGCGGGCCGGGCGCGCACCAGGCAGGGGCGTTGAGCAGGAGAAGGCCGAGCGCTCCCCAAGGGAAAGCGGCGAGGGGCCGGAGAGGCGATGGGCCTGGGCTGGCCGGCAGGCCGTAGGCTCGAAGCGACAGGCCCTGCGGGCCACCCAGACCAACCGCTGGCACAGCGGCCGACCGGCGGCGCAACGGGCACAACAGAGCGTTTCCGTAGCCGCGCGACGGTGCGAGGCGACGGTACAGATATATGAGTGAGGGCACAGTGGATCCTGGCGGCCAGATCGATATGCAGCAGCTGCTGGCTGCGGCGCAGCAGATGCAGGATCAGCTCATGAACGCGCAGCAGGAGCTGGCCGACGCGGTAGTCGAAGGCAGCGCGGGCGGCGGGCTGGTCACAGCCAAGGTCAACGGCCAGGGTGACCTGGTCAACCTGACCATCAGCCCGAGTGCGATCGAGACCACCGACCCGGACGAGACCGCGCAGACGATCGCGGATCTGGTGCTGGCCGCGGTGCGCGACGCCAACCGGGCCGCGGCCGACCTGCAGGCGGAGAAGATGGGCCCGCTCGCGTCCGGCATCGGCGCACTCGGTGGCCCGGGCATCCCGGGCAGCCCCGGCCCCGGCAGCCCCGGCCCCGGCAGCCCCGGCCCCGGCACTCCGGGCAGCCCGGGCAGCATCCCCCCCATCCCCGGGGTGGGTGACTTCCCCAGCCAGCCGCTCGGCGGTGAGCCGCGCGGCGACAGTGACCTGCGCGGCGACACCGATCTGCGCGGCGACAGTGACATGCGCGGCTGACACCGGTGTACGAAGGGATCGTGCAGAGCCTCATCGACGAGCTCGGGAGGCTGCCGGGCGTCGGCCCGAAGGGCGCGCAGCGGATCGCGTTCCACCTGCTCGCCGCCGACAGCACCGACGTGCGCCGGCTGGCCGCGGTGCTGGTCGAGGTGACGGAGAAGGTCCGGTTCTGCCGGGTCTGCGGCAACGTGGCCGAGGAAGAGGAGTGCCGGATCTGCCGCGACCCGCGCCGCGACCAGAACGTCATCTGCGTGGTCGAGGAGCCCAAGGACGTCGCGGCCATCGAGAAGATCCGTGAGTTCCGCGGCCGCTACCACGTGCTCGGCGGGGCGATCAGCCCGATCGACGGGATCGGCCCGGAGGACCTGCGGATCCGGGAGCTGATGGCGCGGCTGTCCGACGGCGGCATCACCGAGCTGATCCTGGCGACCGACCCTAACCTGGAGGGCGAGGCGACCGCGACCTACCTGGCCCGGCTGCTCAAGCCGCTGGGCATCCGGGTGACCCGGCCGGCCAGCGGGCTGCCGGTCGGCGGGGACCTGGAATACGCGGACGAGGTCACCCTGGGCCGGGCGTTCGAAGGCCGGCGGCTGCTTGATGTCTGAGCGGCCGGTTGATGTCTGAGCAGCCCGGCACGTTACGCTCGGTACATGCCGGACGACGTGGTGTGCGCAGGCGCCCCGGGGAAATCAACCCGCGGGGCGATGACACTCAGCCGGAGGAGGGGCAGGCTGGGGACCTATGAGCGAGGCCACGTTACCCGCAGGACCCTATCCTGGCTGCGAGGGAATCGATGAGCACAACTAACAACGGACCGGCTACCGGCGAGGGCTGGAACCCGCTCGCCGACCGGATCGCCGGGCAGGCCCGGGACTTCCTGGACGGAGTCGCCGCGCTGGCCCGAGGTGAGGGCGGCGACGAGACCGTCCCGCTGCTGCTGCTGGAGGTTTCCCAGATCCTGCTGGCTGGCGCCCAGCTCGGCGCCAGCGAGGACGTCATCCTGCCGGACAACTGGGAACCCGACGTGGGCGCCGACCCGGACCTGGACGTGCTCCGCTCCGGCCTGGCCCGGCGGCTGGCCGACGTTGACGAGTACGCGGAGCTCTTCGACCCGTACAGCGACACCCAGCTCACCGCGTTCCGGCTGTCCGACGACCTGGCCGCGGTGGCCGCCGACCTGATCCACGGGCTGCAGCACTACCAGGCCGGCCGGTCCCTGGAAGCGCTGTGGTGGTGGCAGTACTCCTACGTGAACCACTGGGGCACCCACGGCTCGGCCGCGCTGCGCGCGCTGCACGCGGTGCTCGCGCACGCCATGCTCGACGTGGTCGAAGAGACCAGCCAGGTCTAGTCCCCCCAGGGGACAGTGCTGGCCCGGGGGGACGACCTCCCGGAGCCCCCCGCAAAATCGGCGAGCGTCTTCATCACGGGTAGGTACACTGCAAGCCGCCAGCAGCCCATCGGGAGGAGCGGCCCACCTGTGGCGCTTGTCGTGCAGAAGTACGGTGGATCTTCGGTAGCCGATGCCGACGGCATCAAGCGGGTGGCACAGCGCATCGTGGCGACCCGGAAGGCCGGGAATTCCGTGGTGGTCGTGGTGTCGGCCATGGGCGACACCACCGACGAACTCCATGACCTGGCCAAACAGGTCAGCCCGCTGCCCCCTGGCCGGGAGCTGGACATGCTGCTCACCGCGGGTGAGCGGATCTCGATGGCGCTGCTCGCCATGGCCATCGCCAACCTGGGCCTGGAGGCCCGCTCGTTCACCGGCTCCCAGGCCGGGATGATCACCGACTCGGCGCACGGCAAGGCGCGCATCATCGACGTCACCCCCGGCCGGATCTCCGGCGCCCTGGGACAAGGCGCCATCCCGATCGTGGCTGGCTTCCAGGGTGTGTCGCAGAACGGCAAGGACATCACCACGCTGGGCCGGGGCGGCTCGGACACGACCGCGGTGGCGCTGGCCGCCGCCCTGCAAGCCGATGTCTGCGAGATCTACACCGACGTGGACGGCGTGTTCACCGCGGACCCGCGGATCGTGCGCACCGCCCGCCGCATCCCGTGGATCAGCTACGAGGCGATGCTCGAGATGGCCGCCTGCGGGGCCAAGGTCCTGCAGTTGCGCTGCGTGGAGTACGCGCGGCGGTACGCCATGCCGATCCATGTCCGGTCGTCGTTCAGCAACCGCACCGGCACCACGATCAGTGAACCGGACCACGCACCAGAAGGAGCACCGGTGGAACAGCCGATCATCTCCGGCGTCGCGCACGACCGGAGCGAGGCGAAGATCACGGTGGCCGGCGTGCCCGACAAGGTGGGTATCGCCGCGCAGATCTTCCGGACCGTGGCCGCGGCCGGCATCAACATCGACATGATCGTGCAGAACATCTCGGCCGCGACCACCGGCCGCACCGACATCTCGTTCACGCTGCCCCGCGACGACGGCCAGGCCGCGATGACCGCGCTGCGCGACCTGGAGCCGGAGATCGGTTTCGAGACCCTGCTCTACGACGACCGGATCGGCAAGGTGTCGCTGATCGGCGCGGGGATGCGGTCCCACCCCGGAGTGAGCGCCACGTTCTTCGGCGCGCTGGCCGACGCGGCGGTCAACATCGAGATGATCTCCACCTCGGAGATCCGGATCTCGGTGGTGGTGGACCAGAAGGACGTGGACCTGGCCGTCACCGCCGCGCACCGGGCCTTCGACCTGGACGCCAGCGAGGTCGAGGCGGTCGTCTACGGGGGGACCGGCCGGTGACCGCCAAGCCAGCGCGCCAGGCCAAGCCCACCCTGGCCGTGGTCGGCGCCACCGGCGCCGTGGGCACCGTCATGCTGGACCTGCTGTCCACCCGGGACGACGTGTGGGGTGAGGTCCGGCTGGTCGCCTCGCCCCGGTCGGCGGGCCGCCACCTCCGCGTCCGCGGCGTCGACACGGAGGTGCAGGCGCTGGCCCCGGACGTGTTCGACGGGGTGGACGTGGCCATGTTCGACGTGCCGGACGAGGTGTCCGCGCAGTGGGCCCCGGCCGCCGCCGAACGCGGCGCGGTGGTGGTGGACAACTCGGGCGCGTTCCGGATGGACCCAGCGGTCCCGCTGGTGGTGCCCGAGGTCAACCCGCACGAGGCGCGCCGCCGGCCCAAGGGCATCATCGCCAACCCGAACTGCACCACGCTGTCGCTCATCGTCGCGGTCGCGGCGCTGCACCGGGCGTTCGGCCTGGAGGAATTGATCGTCTCGTCCTACCAGGCCGCGTCGGGCGCCGGGCAGGCCGGCATCGACACGCTGTACGCCCAGCTGGAGAAGACGGCTGGCTCCCGGGCGCTCGGCCAGCGGGCCGGCGACCTGCGCGCCGCGGTCGGCGACTTCGGGCCGTTCCCGGCGCCGCTCGCGCTCAACGTGGTGCCGTGGGCCGGCTCGCTCAAGGACGAGGGCTGGTCCTCGGAGGAGCTCAAGGTGCGCAACGAGTCGCGGAAGATCCTCGGCATGCCGGAACTAAGGGTGTCCGCCACCTGCGTCCGGGTGCCCGTGGTGACCTCCCACTCGGTCGCCGTGCACGCGGTGTTCGCCCGGGAGGTGACCCGGGCCGGCGCGCAGCGGGTGCTCAGCGAGGCGCCGGGGGTGGTGCTTAACGACGATCCGGAGAACGCCGAGTTCCCCACCCCCGCCGACGTCGTCGGCACCGACCCGACCTGGGTCGGCCGGGTGCGCCGGTCGCTGGACGACCCGTGCGCCGTCGAGCTGTTCGTCTGCGGCGACAACCTGCGCAAGGGTGCCGCGCTGAACACCGCGCAGATCGCCGAGCTGGTGGCCGCCGAGTTCGCGCGCTGACCGCCCGTACTCCGGTTCTCAACCGCTCTGGCTGAACGCCAGTACCAGCCGGTCGGCCACTGGCTGGTAGCCCAGCCGCTGGTAGAGGGCGTTGCTGGTCGGGTTGGCCAGGTCGGTGAACAGCATCACCTGGGCCGCCCCGGCGTCCCGGGCCGCCTGGCTGGGTGCAAGCTGTCGTGTACGCCTACGAGCACGGCCTGGTCCGGCATGGCAGTCGTCCTTGACCCGCTGACATTTGTCATCGTGAGCCGGTGACCCACAGCACTACCCCGCCTGCAGCGCGGCACGAGAATCTCCTGTCATGACTTGCGCAGACGCTTCCGCCGATGGGCTTCCCGCTCGATCACAAGAACGGCAGGCTGGCACGGGGACCGCCGAGGCTCTCTCCGGGACGCGCGCGAGCGTCGCTGGGCCGCTGCCCGGCGCCGGCCCGTTCGACTGGCGCGTGATCTGGGTTGGCGGAGTCGTCTTCGCCGTGCTGATGGCGTTGTCGGCGCGGTATGGCTTTGACCGCGACGAGCTGTACTTCCTGGACGCCGCCCGGCATCTGCAGGGCAGCTACGTTGATCAGCCGGTGTTCGCGCCGCTGTTAGCGTGGGTGTCACTCAAGCTGTTCGGCGTGTCGCTGCCGGGGCTGCGGCTGTGGCCCGCGCTCGCCGCGTGGGCCACCGTCGTCGTAGGCGCGCTGACCGCCCGCGAGTTCGGCGGCGGAAAGCGCGCGCAGCTGCTGGCGGCGATCGGCACCGCGACGATGCCGGTGCTGCTGGGCGCCGCTCACTTCGCCAACACGACCGCCTACGAGCTGCTGGCGTGGGCAGGACTGGCGCTGGTGGTTGCCAGGATCGGGCGGACCAGCGACTGCCGCTGGTGGCTGGCCGGGGGCCTGATCGCCGGCCTTGGGGTAGCTGACGACCACAGCATGAGCTTCTTCGCCATCGCGCTGGTCATCGGCGCGCTGCTCAGCGGCGGCCGCCGGATGATCGGGAATCGCTGGTTCCTGGCCGGTGCCGTGATCGCGGTGGCGTTCGAGGTCCCCGACTTGTGGTGGCAGGCACAGCACGGGTGGGCGACGATCGCCATGACCCAAGCGCTGCACCGGGAAAACGGCGGCCTGGCCAATATCGGCACCTGGGTCGCCGGCCAGCTGGCCGTGGTGACCCTGGCGCTGGCCCGGGTCTGGCTAGCCGGGCTGCGGTTCCTCTGGCAGTCAGACCGGCCGCTATGGCGGGCGATGGCCTGGGCGTACGGGCTGCTGTTCGTGCTCTTCGCGGTCACCACCGGCGCGCAGACCTACTACCTGGGCGCCGCGTACGTGTACCTGCTCGCCGCCGGCGCCGTGGCCATCGACAGGTGGCTACAGGCCCGGCCCGGCCGGCTGCGCAATCTCCTGCTGGCCAGCGCGCTCACCACCGCGGTGGCCGTCCCGCTTGTCTTGCCTGTGCTCCCGGTAGCCGACATCGGCTGGACGTACAAGATCAACAAAAACCCGGGCGAGACCGTCGGCTGGCCCCAGGTCGTGCGCACCGTTGACGGGGTGTGGAAGTCGCTGCCAGCGCGCCAGCGCGCCAGCGCGGTGATCTTCGCTGGCGACTACGGCGAAGCCGGCGCCATCAACGAGCTCGGCCGGGGAACCGGGCTGCCGACGGCCGTCAGCGGGCACAACAGCGAGTGGTGGTGGGGGCCAGGAAACAGCCGCGCCACCACTGTGGTTGCCGTCATGCCCGGACCCGCCGATATCACCAGCTCCGCCGCGACCGCCTATCTCAGGCAGTTCTTCACCCGCGTGCGAGTGGCGGCCACGCTGTCGAATCCGTACGGCATCCACAACCAGGAATGGGATGGCCACGTCTACGTTTGCACCGGTCTCCGCCACCCGTGGGCCCAGCTATGGCCACGGCTGCGCCTCTACGCCTGACGCGGTGTCAGAGTCAAGCGCGGGGCAGGTGGCGCGTGGGGTCAGACAGGTCTGCGGCGCGAGCGGGCGCGGCGTAGGCCGCGGTGTCCGCCGCCATGCTGGTCAGCGCGACCGGGAACGGCGGGGTGGGCAGGAACGCGGCGCTGACCACGCCGGTCCCGGGCTGCTGCCATCAGCCGAACAGCGGGCTGTCCGGGCCGAACGCGGCCAGGCCCCGGGCCCGCAGCGTCTCCGCCGCGGCGAGCAGGATGATGTTCCGCCCGGCATGCGCCCGGAGCAGGCCCCCGGCCGTGGCTGAGTAATTCTCCAAGTTGTCGCTGAGGAACCAGGCCATAGTCCGATCGTGCTGGCCGCCGCGGCAGCGGTGCATCTGGTTTTAGGCTTGGACGGTGCCGCACGTATTCACCCTGGACGAGGCCCAGAGGCTCCTCCCAGAGCTTCTCACGCGCGCTGCCGGTCTAGTTGCGGTGCGCGCTGACCTGGTCGAATTGCAGACCGCGCTGGCCCGTGGGGTGCCCTCGCCGCTGGGCGCGCGGCCCGAGGCCAAGGGGCTGGAAGCGCGGCTGAGCGAGCTGCTCAGCTGGTTCCCGGAGCACGGCCTGGACGTCAAGGGCGTGGCGCCGCTGTTAGTGGACTTCCCGGCCAGGCTGAATGGCGAGACGGTGCTGCTCTGCTGGCTGGAGGGGGAACACGAACTGGGCTGGTATCACAAGCCCGAGCATGGCTTCGCTGGGCGCCGGGTCATCCCGGTGCCGGACCCGCCTGGTGGGCCACCCGGGGCGTCGCCCGGCGGCCTCCAGGACCCGCCGAAAACCCGCCTCTGACGTGCGATAACGACGCCTCGCGGCACTTTCTATATCGTTCCGTTGCGAAGCCGGAATCTCCCGCGATAAGCTGCTCAACGCCCGGTAGAGAAGCGGGATCTCCCGGGTTGGCAAAGCTGCCAATGCATGAGCTATTCAGTGTTAGGTACCCATCAATGGTAGGTAGCCTGAGTTGCTCCTCCCGGGAGGCGGACGTGTCGGCGAAAGGTGAGGGTTCCACGGTTCGTTCACCAGGGGTGACGCGTGGTAGCGGGCGGCGTGGCTACCAGGTCGCCAGACCCAGGTCCAACACATGGCTGTGGATCCTCAACGCGATCGTCATTGGCTTCGTCGTCATCGCGGCGTTTCTCGCGTCCACCAGCATTGGGCACACGGTCGCCGCCGCGTCGTACCATTTCATGCTCTACTACATGGGCGTGCTCGCGCTCATCGCGCTGACCGCCGAAGTAGGAATCGGGCTGGTTTGCACTGACCGCATTTTCATGCGGCCGGCCGGCCGGGTGACAATGCAGGCAATTCACCGGGCGACCGGATTCGGCGCAATTGCCTTTCTGGTTTCGCACATTATCCTGGAGATAATGGCGACCCGGTCCACGGTGCTGGACTCGATCATCCCGTTCCTCTACCCGAGTGGTAGCAAGGCGTTTTATCTGGGGCTCGGCACACTGGCCTCAGACATGTTCATCTTCATCATGGTGGTCGGGGTCTACCGGGCCCGGCTGGCCACCAGGATGTCCCCGGCGGCCTGGCGGGTGCTGCACGCCACGGCCTACGTGGCCTGGATCTTCGGCCTCGTCCACGGCCTGCTGGCCGGCGCTGGCCAAGGAGTTCTTCGGCTACCAGGGCTTCGTCTACTGGAGCTACGGCTTCTGCGTGGTCGCGGTGGCGCTGGCCCTGGTGGTGCGCTTCGTAGCCAAGGACCGGGCCCGCAACGAACTGTCCGACCAGGTGGTGGCGGAACCGCCGCCCGGCGCGTCGCTGTCCTCGGCGGCCGCGCTGTCCGGCATGGGCATGGCTGGCGGTATGACGGCCACGGCGCTGACCGGCGCGCCGCACACGGTCGGCGCGCTGGAGGGCGGGCGGCCCGGGGCCGCGGCCCGCGGCGGCCGGACCCAGCTGGCGCTGCCCGCGGGCAGGGGCTCGGGGTCCGGGCGGACCGGGCAGTTCCAGGCCACCGGGCGGCTGGGCCAGCCCGGCATGGGCCAGCCCGGCATGGGCCAGACGGCGCGGTTCGGGGGGACGGGCGCGTTCGATCAGTTCGGTGCGGATCACCCGTCCGGCCCGCTGCCGCAGGTCCGCCAGTTTGATCAGTTCGGTGCGGATCACCCGTCCGGCCCGCTGCCGCAGATCGGCCGGCCCATGCGGAACCAGCCGGCCGTCCCGGCCGGGCAGCGCGACTGGCACGCGGCCTATGAGCGGCCGATGGGTGTCCGCCGGCCCGAGGGGGCGGCGCCGCGCTACGAGCAGACCGGAGAGATCGACCGGTCCGGCCAGTTCGAGCGGCCGGCCCAGGTCGACCAGCCGCCGCCGGCGCCGCGGTATGACCGCGCGGCTGACATGGGCCGGTCCGGCGCGTACCAGCAGGTGGACCGGTCCGGCTCCTATGAGCCGCCGCCCGCGCCGCGGTACGACCGCCCGGCGGACGTGGGCCGGTCCGGCGCGTACCAGCAGGTGGACCGGTCCGGCCCGTACCAGCAGCAGCGGCCGCCGGAGTATGACCAGCGTGGCCCGGCGCCGCGCTACGACCGCCCGGCTGACCTGGACCGATCCGGCGCGTACCAGCAGGTGGACCGGTCCGGCCCGTACCAGCAGCAGCGGCCGCCGGAGTATGACCAGCGTGGCCCGGCGCCGCGCTACGACCGCCCGGCTGACGTGGGCCGGTCTGGCGCGTACCAGCAGCAGCGGCCGCCGGAGTATGACCAGCGTGGCCCGGCGCCGCGCTACGACGGCCCGCCCGACGTGGGCCCGTCTGGCGCGTACCAGCAGGTGGACCGGTCCGGCCCGTACCAGCAGCAGCGGCCGCCGGAGTATGACCAGCGTGGCCCGGCGCCGCGCTACGACCGCCCGGCCGACCCGGACCGATCCGGCTCGTACGGGCCGCCGCCCGGCTACCCGGCGGACCGGTCCGGCCAGTTCGAGCGGCAGCCAGCCGCCCCGTACCGCGGCTCGGGCGCGTACGCCCGGCCGGACCAGTACGGTCCGCCGGCCGGTTACGATCAGTCCGGGCCGCCCGCCCCCCCGGCCCAGTACGAGCCGCCGATGGGGTACGACATGCCCCCCCGGTCCGGCCGCCCTTACGCCGGGCCGCCGCCCCAGGACGACCCGCGGTACCGGTCCGGGCCGTACCCGCCGCAGGCCCCTGCCCCCGGTTACGGCCAGCCCGGCCCGTACCAGCCGCCTACGGCGTACGACCCGCGCGACCAGTACACCCGGCCGGGCGCCTACGACCGGGCCGCGCAGTTCCAGCGCGAGCGGGCCGAGCACTACGCCTCGTTCACCGAGCAGGACGAGTCGTACACCCAGCCGCGGCCCCCTGCCGCCCGGGGGCACTACAACCCGCAGGATGAAACGGATCCGCTGAATACCTCGGCGGTGAATACCGGATATCGATCGTGAACTCCAAAACCGTCGTCCCCGAGGCGATGCGGATTGGCCGGGCGCGGCTGACCGCCGGCCTGGACCGCTACGAACGCATCGATCTGGCCACCCACCAAGAGATCTTCGGACCCATGCGGCGGGTGACCGGCCGCCAGTTGATCGAAATGGTGGAAAGCGTCGACATGCGGGGCCGAGGTGGTGCCGCATTCCCTTTCGCACGCAAGGTGCGCGCGGTGACAGACGCGTGTGCGCAGAAGAAGACCCGGCCGTTCATCCTGATCAACGCGACTGAGGGCGAGCCGGGCAGCGCCAAGGACAAGATGCTCCTGCTCCGCTCGCCCTACCTGGTGCTGGGCGGTGCGCTACTGGCGGCCCGGGCGCTGAACGCCCGGATGATCATCATTGGCGTGACGAACCCGGCCGCGGCCGCCTCGGTGGCCGACGCGGCCAAGGCCGAGCCCGACCTGAAGAAGATCGTCCGGGTGGTCGAGGTCCCCGAGCGGTTCGTGGCGGGCGAGGGCACTGCGCTGGTCAACGCCGTCAACGGCAAGGCCCCGCTGCCTTCCGGCAAGCGCAAGCGGGCCGCCGAGAGCGGGGTGGACGGCCAGCCCACGCTGCTGTCCAACGCCGAGACATTCGCCCAGCTGGCCGTACTGGCCATGCTCGGCGAGGAAGGCTACGCATCGGACGGGACCCCCGATGAGCCGGGCACCCTGCTGCTCACCGTGGGTGGATCGGCGAACCGGCCGGCCGTGGTCGAGGTGCCGCCCGGGGTCACGCTGGGTACCGTGCTCGACATCTGCGAGGCCACCGCGCCCGAAGGTGTGCTGGTCGGCGGCTACCACGGAATGTGGATTCCTGGTGACCTGGCCGACGACGTGCCGGTCTCCCGGGCCGGGCTGGACGCGGCCGGCGGCACCCTGGGCGCGGGCGTCGTCCTGCCGCTGGGCGCCAACACCTGCCCGATGGGTGAGGTGGCCCGGATCGTCCGCTACCTGGCCAAGGAATCCTCCGGCCAGTGCGGCCCGTGCAAGCTCGGCCTGCCCGGCCTGGCCCGCTCGATGAGCGCGCTCGCCGACGGTTCGGGCGGCATCGACACCCTGGACATGGCCCGCCGGGCCGCCTCGGTGGTTCGCGGCCGCGGCGCGTGCGCGCACCCGGACGGCGTGTCCCGGTTCGTGCTGTCCGCGCTGGACGTGTTCAGCGACGACCTGACCATGCACCTGTTCCGCGGCTCCTGCGGCCGGCCGGTGCGCGGCCTGCTGCCGCTCGGGCCGGAAGAAGAGTCCCAGGTGCGGCTCAAGGTGGACTGGGCCCGCTGCTCGGGGCACGGGCTGTGCGCCCGGATTGCGCCGGAGATGGTCCAGCTGGACAACCAGGGCTACCCGATGTTCCTGGACATGCCGGTGCCGTTCTGGCTGGAGAAGGAAGCGTCGCAGGCGGTCGAGATGTGCCCCGCGCTGGCGCTGTCGCTGGCCACCGGCGGGTCGCGGAACAGCGAGACGCCCCGGTCCAAGGCCGCCATCGCTGGCCGTCAGCAGCAGACCAGCCTGCTCATGTCCAGCGCGCCCGCGGACATGAAGCAGCTCCCCGGTCCCCGCGGCTAGCCGAGCTCGCGCCGCCCTTCCGTAGGCTAGGGCCATGACCGCTGCGGACACGCCGGTACGGAACTCTGCGATCAGGTGGTCGTGCCGGAGCGGCTCACCAGACCGGTCAGGAGGGTGAATGAGGGCAGCCCGGCTGCACGCGGTAGGTGACCTGCGGCTCACCGACGAGCCGGTCCCGGTCCCGGGACCGGACGAGAGCCTGGTCCGGGTCACCGCGGTCGGCATCTGCGGCTCCGACCTGCACTGGTGGGGCGAGGGCGGGATCGGCGACGCTACCCTGAGCCGTCCCCTGGTGCTGGGGCACGAGGCCGCGGGGGTGATCGCCGACGGCCCGCGGCGCGGCCAGCGGGTGGCCATCGACCCGGCCATCCCGGACGGGACCTGCCCGCTGTGCCGCGCCGGGTATCGGAACCTGTGCCTGCACATCCGGTTCGCCGGGCACGGCCGCCAGGACGGCGCCATGCGGGAGTTCCTGGCCTGGCCCAGCGAGCTGCTGCACCCGCTGCCGGACGCGCTGAGCGATGCCGACGGCGCCATCCTGGAGCCGCTGGGCGTGGCCATCCACGCGCTGGACCTAGGGCATCTCAAGCTGGCCGGGACGGCCGCCGTGGTCGGCTGCGGGCCGATCGGGCTGCTGCTCGGCCAGCTGCTCCAGGTGGCCGGGGCGACCTCGGTGACCGCGTTCGAACCGCTCCCGCACCGCCGCGCGGCCGCCGCCGCGCTGGGCGTGACGGCGGCCGATCCGGCCGTGGCGGCCGACCCCAGCGCGCTGGCCGAGCTGACCGGCGGCGGCGTGGATGTGGCGTTCGAGGTGGCCGGCAACGACGAGGCCGTGCAGCTCGCGATGGCCGCGGTCCGCCCGGGCGGCCGGGTGGTGCTGGGCGGGATCCCCGGCGATGACAGCACCACGTTCCGGGCGTCTACCGCCCGCCGCAAGGGACTCACCATCGCCATGGTGCGCCGGATGAACGAGGTGTACCCGCGGGCGATCAGCCTGGCCGCCGCGCACCGGGTTGATCTTCCCACGCTGGTCACCGCGCGCTACCCGCTCGAGAAGGCCGCCGAGGCGTTCAGTAATGCGGCCGCCCGGACTGGGCTGAAGGTCATCGTCGAGCCCTGATCCCGGGGGCTCCGGGGGGTCGTCCCCCCGGGCTAGCAGAGACCCGTGGGTAACATGTCCTGCCGTGACCGATAGCTTCTATCTTCCGCTGGGTGACGGCCGGTGGCGCGCCACCGTGCACACGACCGGGCCGTGGGATCCGCGGGCCCAGCACGGCGGTCCGCCCAGCGCGCTGCTCGGCCGGGCCATCCAGCGCTGCGAGCCGCGCGACGACATGATCATCGCCCGGTTCACCTGTGAGATCCTCGGGGCCATCCCGGTCGGGGAGCTGACCGTGCAGGCCCGGCTGACCCGGCCGGGCCGGAGCGTGCAGTTCCTCGAGGCGGTGGCCAGCGCGGGCGGCCGGGATGTCGCCCGGGCCAGCGCGTGGCGGGTGCTGCGCACCAGCAGCGAGACGGTGCTGCCGTCTAACGACCCCCCGCCACCGCTGCCGGACGATGCGGTCGGGCCGCCGCCGGACGGCTGGGTGGACGGGTACCTGTCCGCGGTCGAGTGGCGGCCGGTGCACGGCCACTTCGCCGAGCCCGGGCCGGCCACGGTCTGGACCCGGTTGCGCTACCCGCTGGTGCCCGGCGAGGACCCCGGGCCGCTCGAGCGGGTGCTCGCCGTCGCGGACAGCGGCAACGGCGTGTCCGGCCAGTTGGATATCGCCAAGTGGCTGTTCATCAACCCGGAACTCACCGTGCACCTGCACCGGGAGGCGGCCGGCGAGTGGATCTGCCTGGCCGCGCAGACCGCGATCTCGGCCGACGGGGCCGGCCTGGCTACCTCCGTGCTGTCCGACCAGTCCGGGCCGCTGGGCGTTGGCGCCCAGTCGCTGCTGATCAGCCGCCTGCCCTGAACCCTGGGTGACCGCCGCCCGGTTCGGGGAATCAGTTAGGCAGGCGACCGACGGGGGGCTGGGTTGTGCATACCGGGCGGCTGAGCGCGGACGGCACCGCGCTGCGGACACCGCGGGCGGCCGCGGTGGCCGGAATTGTCTTTTCTGCGCTGCTTATCACTGTGCTGGTGCTGCTCCGGATCTCCGTGCCGGGTAATCCAGCCGTCCCGGGCGCCTGGCTGTCCGATTCCGCGCGGCGTGCCGCGGTGACCGTCGCGCTGAATCTGGTCCCGTTCGCCGGAATTGCATTCCTCTGGTTCATCGGCGTCATCCGGGACCGGATCGGGGACCGGGAAGACAAATTCTTCGGCACCGTGTTCCTGGGCAGCGGACTGCTGTTCGTGGCCATGCTGTTCGTGGCGGCCGCGGTGGCCGGCGGCCTCCTCGCGGGCGCGTCGGCGGCCCGGTCGGCTGGCATGCCGGGGGCGGGCACGCTGGCCCTCGGGCGCAACGTCACCGGGCTGCTGCTGAACGTCTACGCGATGCGGATGGCGGCGGTGTTCTGCCTGAGCACGGTGACCATAGCCCGGAAGACTGCGATCGTGTCCCGCTGGCTGGTGGCCGCCGGCCTGGTCACCGCGCTGGTGCTGCTGATCGGCACCGGCATCTCGGCCTGGGTCGAGTTGCTGTTCCCGGCCTGGATCCTGGCCCTGAGCGTGGACATCCTGGCGGCCGGCCGGCGTGCCCTAAGCCCGTGAATCCCGCCGCAGCCGCCTCAGCGCACCGCGCCCGGCTGCGGCGGGGCCGGCTGCAAGTCCCGGTGATGCCGCGACGTTATGCCGTTTTCGGGTGAGCTGGTCCCGGGAAGTTCCCAAATGAGGGAATAGTCCCTACTGTCATCGAACAAGTGCCATGCCCGCAATTCTTCGACCAGCCGATCGAAAATACTGTGCATGTAGCGAGCCTTTCACTTTGGCCCACCTGGAGTCCAGCAAATGGCCAATCTGTGCGCCTGGCTTTTAAGTGCTTCAATATCCGGGGCTAACGTTTAATATCGGTCCAAGCCTGGCGGGATGGCTGGTGTGGCAGGACGCGAGCCGGGCAGGCTCCCCTCGCTGTCTGTCATGTCCGGGCCCCTGGTCATCGCCTGCCTCCCGCCCGCGCCGGCTGGCGGTGCCGCAGCGCGGCCCGCATCAGCTGGCGCACCCGGTACGCGCGGCTCTTCACCGTGCCCACCGGGACGCCCATCAGCTCGGCTACCTCGTCCACCGGCCGGTCTTCCAGGTACATCAGCCGCCACGTCTCCCGCTGCGGGCTGCCGGCCGGCCCGAGCGCGCTGACCGCGGCGGCCAGTTCGGCCCGCTGGAACGCCGCCTCGGCCGGGTCACCCAGCTCAGCGGTGCCGGGTGAGCGGCCGTCCAGGCCGGTCACGGCCGGCAGCAGCAGCTCGGCCGGGCCGCGGCGCCGCAGCCACAGCGCGGCCTGCCGCCGGGCGATGCCCCACGTCCAGCCGCCGACCGAGCCCAGGTCGGGCCGGTAGCGGGCGGCGCCGCGCCACACCGCGAGGAAGGTCTCCTGGAGGACGTCCTCGACTTCGGCGGCGGGCAGCACCGTGCACAGCCGGGCCGCCAGCCACGGCGCATGCCGGGCGAACAGCTCGCGCAGCGCGGTGTCGTCCCCGCCAGCCACGGCAGCGATCAGCGCGTCGTCGTCCATCGCTTCCCTTTGCTTCCGGCTGGCTCCAGGTTCGCGGACCGGCCAGATTTTTGCCAGCGCCCCGGCTCTGGCCGCCCGTGGTCCGGCCGCCCGTGGTCCGGGCGCCCGTGGTCAGCTGGGCAGCGCCCGGGCGCGCAGCGCCTTCTCGGCCACGTCGCGGCCCTCGATGACCGCCCGCCGGAAGACCGGGTCCAGGTCGCCCTCGGCCAGCACCGCGTCCACCCGGGCCAGCAGGCCCGGCGCGGCGGCCGAGTAGGGGAACAGGACCTGGCCGAACACCATCCGCATCGGGCTGCTGAGCGAGGCCCAGATTCCCGGTAGCTGGGTGAAGAACCGGTCCGCGTACCCGGCCAGCAGCTCGGCCTGCTCGGACTGGTTGAAACTCTGGCCGACCTCGACGGCGCCCTCCACGCCCAGCTCGCCGGACTCGGTGAGCAGCCACCACGCGGCCGCCTTGTGCTCGGCGTCCGGTATTGACGCGCGGCAGGCCGCGGCGTGCCGCCGGCCCGCATCGGTATCGTCGCGGCCCAGCTCGGCGTCGATCTGCGCATCGCCCGCCCGGCCGGTGCTGGCCAGCCTGCGCAGCAGCGCCCAGCGCAGCTCGGTGTCCACCACCAGGCCGGGCACCTCGGCCCGGCCGTCCAGCAGGCCCGCCAGCAGGTCGAGCTGGTCGGCGCTGACCGCGGCCCAGCTCAGGAGCTGCGCCCAGGCCAGCTGCCGGTCGCTGCCCGGCTCGGCCGCGCGGAGCAGCGGCAGGGCAGCGTCGGCCAGCTGCTGCTTGGCTGCCGGAACCCACTGTGGGTCCCCGGTCATGTTCAGCAGGCGCCTGGTCACCTGGTGCAGGATCTGCAGCACGGAGATGGACGGCTCCTGGCCCATGCCGGCCGCCAGGATCCGGATGAACGCGGCCAGCGACAGCTCCGCCTGCAAGGCCATGTCGAGCACCGCGCTCCAGCACACCGTGCGCGCCAGCGAGTCGGTGAACTGCCCGATGGACTCGGCCAGCGTGGCCAGCGAGCGCGGGTCGAACCGGACGATCGCGTAGCCGAGGTCGTCGTCGTTCAGCAGGATCAGGTCGGGCTGCGGCTGGCCCGCCAGCTCGGGCACGACCGTCCGCGGCCCGGTGACATCCACCGTCACCTGGTGACGCCGGGTGATCGCGTTCCCGGACCGGTGGTACAAGCCGATCGCGATGCGGTGCGGGCGGAGCGTCGGCTGGCTGGCCGGCGCTTCCTGGAGCACCGCGAACTCGGTGAACGCACCATCCTCGTCCAGGCTGAAGTCCGGCCGCAGCGTGTTCGGCCCGGCCGTCTCCAGCCACGCCTTGGACCAGTCGGCCAGGTTGCGGCCGGAACTGGTTTCCAGCGCGCGGAGCAGGTCGGCCAGCGTGGCGTTGCCCCAGCCGTGCTCGGCGAAGTACGCCTGCACGCCCGCAAAGAACTCGTCCCGGCCCAGGTAGGCGACGAGCTGCTTCAGCACCGACGCGCCCTTGGCGTAGCTGATCCCGTCGAAGTTCGCGATCGCCTCGCCCAGCGTGGCCACGTCAGCCGCCACCGGGTGCGTGGACGGCTGCTGGTCTTGCATGTAGCCCAGTACCTTCCGCCCGCTGCAGAACGTGGTCCACGCCCCGGTGAACCGGGTCGCCTCGACGCTGGACAGGGTGGCGCAGTACTCGGCGAACGACTCGTTCAGCCACAGGTCGCCCCACCATCGCATGGTGACCAGGTCGCCGAACCACTGGTGCGACATCTCGTGCAGGATCACCATCGCGCGCAGTTCGTACATGGCGTCGGTGACTTTCGAGCGGAACAGGAACTGCTCGGAGATGGTGATGCAGCCGATGTTCTCCATCGCCCCGACGTGGTCGGCCACGAAGACCTGGTCGTACTTGGCGTACGGGTAGCGGCCGAACAGCCCGGTGAAATAGTCCAGGCCCTGCCCGGTGATGTTGAGCATGTCGGCTGGCTCGAGGTAGCCAGCCAGCGACTGCCGGCAGGCCAGGCCGAGCGGGATCACCTGGCCGGCCGGAGTGGTGTGTGCGTCCCGCAGTACGTAATACTCGCCCGCCACGACCGCGGTCAGGTAGGTGGACATCCGCGGTGTCGCCGCGAAGTGCCAGACCGCGGTGCCGTCACCGGCCGGCTGCGGGTCAGGTGCTGGCTGGTTGGACAGCACGGTCCACCGCTCGGGCACGGTGACGTGGAAGGTGAACTGGGCCTTCAGGTCGGGCTGCTCGAAGTTCGCGTAGACCCGGCGGGCCTCGGCCGGCTCGAACTCGGTGGCCGTATAGACCCGGCCGTCCGCCGAGTTGACGGTCCGCAGCAGGCCAGCGGCACTGCTGCTGTAGGCACAGTCGGCCACCACCCGCAGTTCGTTGTGCTCGGCCAGGTCAGGCAGGGTGATCCGGCCCGCCATGTACCCGGTGGCCGGGTCGATCGGCGCGCCGTTCAGGGTGATCTCGTGCACCGTCTCGGCGATCAGGTCCGCGTAACTGGCCGCGCCCGGGCGGCGGCAGCCGAACCGGATCGTTGACGCCGAGCGGAATATCTCACCGCCCTGGGTCAGATCGAGCTGCACGTCGTACGTGTTGACCCGGAGCAGTGCAGCTCGCTCGGCGGTCTCCTGCTGGGTGATCTCGGCGATCGGTATCACGGCGGTCCCTTGTGCGGGTTTCGGGCTGGGACAAATCTAGTGAGCACCGGGTCCCGGTACTCTCCTGGGCATGTTCGCCACGGCTCTGGTCAATCTCTACACCCGCGACATCGACGCCGGGCTGCGCTTCTATCACGACCTGCTCGGCTTCGAGGAAACCTTCCGCACGCCGCGCGAGGGAACCCCCGAACACGTGGAACTCCGGCTGGACGGGTTCACCATCGGTCTCGGCACGGTCGAGGCGGCCCGCCGGGTGCACGGGGTTGACGCCGCACCCGGCAGCCCGGCCATGGTCCTGGTCGTGTGGACGGACGACGTCGATGCGGCCTACCGGGACCTGGTGGCGGCCGGGGTTCCTACCGTCCAGCCACCGCACGACACCGGCAACAACAACCGCAACGCCCTGCTCCGCGATCCCGACGGCAACCTCGTAGAGATCGTCGCCAAACGTTCGTAAGCCGGCAGCTAACGGGCCGCGCTCCGCCTGGATGCGTGGCCCATGTCCGCATCATCAGACTGGTGAGCCTGCGCCTGGCTGGGTGTCTCA
Organism: uncultured Actinomycetes bacterium; assembly: GCA_963717125.1. Lineage (GTDB taxonomy): Bacteria > Actinomycetota > Actinomycetes > Streptosporangiales > Streptosporangiaceae > RYN-230. The sequence goes on along the minus strand of CAVQVG010000003.1, from coordinate 124,804 downwards.
GGCGCTGGGTGTCTCAGGCGCAAAGCGCGTCAAGCCGTTCCAGTGTCTTGGCCATGTCCTCGGCCCAGATGTTGCCGTTGTCTATCGCCACGCGCTCGTGCTCTGGCGCAGCCGAGCAGTCGTAGATCTCGGTCACGATGGTGCATTCGGGCCATCGGGGGTCAGCAGGTAGCTCCACCGGTGTCCCCAGCGGGCCGGGGCCGAACCGTCCGGGGCGGCGTCGGGATGACCACGCCCGGCTTCAGGCTCCCAGCCGATCCGCCGGTCTTGCTCGTACTCGACCACGTGGTTGTTCATCTCGTAGTCGCCGATCTCGGAGTAGTACATCTTCATCGCGAAGACGTCTCCGGCGCCCGAGATCACCGTGGTGGAACCTGCTCCCCGCAACATCTCCGAGCCGTCGAACTCCGGATGCCGCACCGGATTGGCCAGGACCTGGAAGATGTCGTGCGCTGAGGCACAGATCCGCCGCGATACGGCAACAGGCTGGTACTCATCGTCGGTCACTAGACCCACTTCCCTTCCCTGGGGCAGCCGCCACCTGGCCGGGCGGCTGCGGGCATCATCGCTGTCCCAGGCCGTCCCAGATTTGCCGTAGCCAGCACGTCACCGCTGCGTATCCGCACGGTCGCGGCCTCGCTGACCGACCGGAGCGGCTCCCCCTGCAGTCGCACGCCACCACGGTCCATCTCGGCCGTCCAGGCCTGGACCTCACTCTCGATCGCCGCGCTCCCTGCCAGCACGGCCTCGTCGATCCAGTGGATCATCAGGTACCTCATGGCTCCTCCTTCGCCCCGGCGCGGCGCCCGCGGGGTACACGTTCTCAGGCTGCTGCCGGGCCTTGCAGCGGCTTCTGCCCGGGCCGGGACCGTGCGTTCCGCGCGAGGCGCGTGATGAGCGCGAACGGGATCCTGGCGGGCCGTGCCTGCCCGGCACTGCGGGCCTCCCGCCCGCGCCACCAGGCGGCGGCCTGCTCCCGCATCTCCCTGCTCCGCCCGGCGCTGATCGTCTGCATGGTGGCCGGATACATGGCTTCCTCCTCGGTCGCTGGGCCGTGACGGCCCTGTGCGGCGAGCCGGCCTTCTGGCCGCTCACCCCAACGACGAACCGGGACCGCCCAGATGGACAACCGCGCGAACCGATGTGCCGCGCTGCCCAAGTCTGCGCACCCCGGGGCGAAGAAGGCCCTCGCCGAGATCTGGGGGGCCGAGGACAAGCCGCACGCCAAGGGTCCCGGCTGGCGGGCCGCCGGGCTCGCCATGGCCTTCAGGCTGATCGAGTCAGCCCAGGACCGCTGGCGCGCCGTCAACGCGCCGCACCTCGTCGCGCTCGTCCGTGCCGGCGCGGTCTTCGTCAACGGCAAACTCGTCGAGCGGCCCAGCGAGGAGGCCCCGTCTGAGGCCGCCTGAAGTTCACCGCTGCCCGGCGATGACCCCGGGCCTCCGGGGCCGTCTACACGGTCAGCGGCACGAAGCGACCATGCTGGAGGACCTGTGCGGAAGATGTTCTCGTTCATGATGACCAGCGCCGATGGCTATCACGCCGACCTGGGCCAGGCCCTGGACTGGCATAACGTTGACCAGGAGTTCAGCCTGTTCGCGCTGGCGCAGCTTCGCGAGGCCGGCACGCTGGTGTTCGGCCGCGTAACCTATGAGGGCATGGCCGCTTTCTGGCCCACGCCCGCCGGAGAGGAGTCCGACCCAGAGGTCGCGAAGGCGATGAACACCACCCCGAAGATCGTCATCTCGCGGACTCTGCCGCAGGCCACCTGGGCCAGCACGCGGGTCATCAGCAATCACGCCGAAGAGGAACTGGCCAAGCTCAAGCAGCAAACCGGCAAGGACATCGTGATCCCGGGCAGTTCAACGCTGACCGCCGGCCTGCTGCAGACAGGCCTGCTCGACGAACTGCGGATCATGGTGAACCCGGTCATCCTGGGCCAGGGCAGGTCCCTGTTCGCAGGAGCCGGCAGGACCAGCCTCAAACTGCTGAAGACCCGGCAGTTCACCTCCGGCAACGTCCTGCTCTACTACCAGCCGATCACGAACTGATCAAACACCGGAAGAGCTGATCCACAGATCTTGACAATTCCTCCCTGTGAACCTGGCCCGGCAGTGAGCCGGCCAGGGCTGGGCGGTCGCTTGCAGTCGTCATGGAGGTCGCGTGCGTATCAGCCTTGGTGATGTGTCCTTGTGGTTCGATGTATCCGGGCCGTCAGTGATTCCGCGGGGGGACACGACGGTAGAGCGCCCGGTCCTGGTGGCCGTCCACGGCGGCCCCGGCTTGGATCACCTCACGGTGAAGTCCGCCCTGGGGCCGCTGGCTGAGGACTTCCAGGTCGTGTACTTCGACCTGCGGGGCCACGGCCGTAGCGATCACAGCAGCGCCGAGTTCTGGAACATGCGGACCTGGGCTGATGACCTGCGGCGGCTGTGCGACGCGCTCGGGCTGCGCAAGCCGGTGGTCCTCGGCAGCAGCTTCGGCGGGGACGTCGCGCTCAGCTATGCGGCGCTGTTCCCCGATCATCCCGGCGGCGTGATCCTGGCCAGCACGACTGGTGGCCACTGGGGCGGACCGCGCGTCATCGAGGCGTTCGGCCGCCTCGGCGGCCCGGAGGCGGCCGCCGTCGCCCAGCGCGCCTACGCTGATGAGACCGGAGACTACCGGGCTGAGTTCCTCCGCGTCTGCTACCCGCTTTACAGCGGCACGCCTGGCTGGGCCGGGGAATCCCGCCAGCTCCAGGCCCGGATGATCAAGAACACGGACGTCGCCTTGCACTACTCCACTCACGAGGTCCACGCCTTCGACCCCTGGAGCGTGATCGGCGCCGTCAGGGGTCCCATGCTGGTCCTGGCCGGCGAGGACGACCCCATCTGCCCGCTGCCCGTGGTCGAGGAACTAGCCAGCCAGCTGCCAGCGGAAACCACCCGCCTGGTGCGCCTTCCCGGCGCGCGCCACACCATCTTCCGTGACCGCCCAGACCTCGCTTTCCCGGCTGTCAGGCACTTCGTCTCCCAGGTCAGGGAAAGCCAGCCCGCAAGCTGCTGACACATCGTGACCATGATCGCAGCGCCCAGATGCCCGGCTATCCCGTCCGGCCCCATCCGGGCGCTCCTCAACTACCCCGACAACGCCAGCTCACGGTGGTCAGGCGAACCGCAGGTAGTCGTCCTCGCGGGCCTGCATCCGGATGGCGAGCGCATGACGCTTCTGCTGCAGTTTCCCGTTGCGGGCGGCGTTGAGGGCGATCCCGGTGACGGCAGCCTTGCGGGACCAGTCCTCGTGCTCTGCCCTGACCTAAGGACTACGTCGCCAGACGCACCGCCGAGGGCCGAGCCAAGAAAGAGATCCTGCGCTGCCTCAAGCGCTACATCACCCGCGAGATCTTTCCCTGCCTGCTGAGCAGTCGCCCTGCCAGTGTCGGAGGGCATCGACGGTGACAAGATCAGCTGGATGCAGCCACCTGAGATTCAACGCGCGCTGGCTGCGGCTGTGTCGACCGCCTCGGCGCTTGGCCTGGCCGTCGATGACGCGAGCGTTCTGCATGATTCGAACAAGCTCACTGTGCGCCTGCTGCCTTGTGACGTCGTTGCCCGGGTCGCGCCAATAGCGCATCAGGTCGCACGGTTCGAGATCGGGCTTGCCCAGCGGCTCGCCGAATCCAAGAGCCCGGTGGCTGTTCCAGACCCCCGAGCAGAGCCGCGCGTCTATGAGCGTGATGGCTTCGTCGTCACGCTGTGGACCTACTACCAGTCGGCGGTGCCCGGGGAGGTCTCACCGGTTGACTACGCGAATGCGCTTGAGCAATTGCATTCCGGCATGCGCAAGCTCGATCTCGGGACGCCGCACTTCACCGATCGAGTGGAAGAGGCTCAGCACCTTGTGGAGACCACTCACCTCACCCCGGATCTTGCCGACGCGGATCGGAAGCTTCTCATCACTACGCTAAGGAGCCGAAGACAAGCGATCGTTGACCGTGCCGCTGCCGAGCAGTTGCTGCACGGCGAGCCGCACCCAGGCAACGTGCTCAGCACGAAGTCCGGATTGTTGTTCATCGATTTCGAGACGTGTTGCCGTGGACCGGTTGAGTTCGACCTCGCCCATGTCCCCGAAGATGTGAGCGAGCGCTATGCCGACGCTGATCAAGACCTGCTGAGCCAATGCCGAGTCCTTGTTCTTGCCATGGTCGCCGCCTGGCGCTGGGACCTGGGCGACCAGTTCCCGGATAGGCAACGAGCAGCTCGCGCACTCCTCAGCGCTCTGCGCGAGGGGCCGCCGTGGCCGCCGCTCGACGTCGTGATGCGCCGACCGGATGGTCCGTAAGCGACTCCTACCATCAAGCGCTCCGCCACGCCTGCGACGTGGCATCAAGGCGATCATCGCGAGACCTGTCGTGGGCTTGCAAACCCGACCGAGAAGGACTTGACGAAAATAGGAGCGTCAGGGATTGAGGGACGCTCTGAGGTCCGACGCCGGTGTGCCGATCGAGCAGATCTCACGGCTGGTCGGTCACAGCGGGACCACGACTACAGAGGCGATCTACCGGAAGCAGATACGGCCGGTCATGGTGCACGGTGCAGATGTCATGGACCAGATCTTCCCGCGCGAGGTAGACCCGGAGGCGGCAGACCCGGATGCGTAGTTACTCACTTCGGTACTCACCACACGCAAAAGGCCGCCTGCCAAGATCGCAAGCGGCCCGTGAGCTGGTCGGGGTGGCCGGATTTGAACCGGCGGCCTCTTCGTCCCGAACACGGTCCGCAGCAGACGATGAGCAGGATGCCTCGGCGTCATCGCAGGACAGGGGCCTCTCTTGAGTTCCGTTGTGAGCTGTTGGGAGACGTTCACGACCGTGATCGGCTCCCAGCCGGCTCCCACCCGGAGATCATTGGGGGCGTTAGCGTGATTGACAATCGCAAAGAGGTCCCGGGTCCCGGGGCTGCCGACCGCCCCGCGCGGGATGCTGTTCCCGTCCGCCCGGCCCCAGACAGCGCGTCCGGGTACCTACGAGAGCGGAACCGGTCAGCATCAGGCCGTGGTGATTACCTGGTGCGGTTCGCGACGACCGCGAGCGTCGCGCTACTGGCGGTTATTGCCGCAGTGGTGAGCTATGGGCACATGCATGCCCTCGTCTTGTCACACGGTGAAGGGTCATGGGCGTCGGCGCTGATCCCCGTGTCGGTGGACGGGATGATCGTGGCCTCGTCGATGTCGCTGCTACTGGAGTCACGGCTCGGTGGCCAGGGAGGAGTTCTGCCCTGGGTACTCCTCATAGTTGGCGCGCTGGCGAGCCTGGGTGCCAACATCGCGGTAGCTGAGCCGACCGTGGTGGGCCGGGTGATAGCCGCCTGGCCTAGCTTCGCGCTGACGGCTTCCTATGAGCTGCTGATGCGCCAGGTCAGGAGTGCAGCCGGGTCGCCGATGCGGAGGCTGGAATTGGTGCGAGATGAGCAGGTGAACGGGTCACCACGCCGTCCGCCGCGCGAACGCCGCGCTGCGCGGCATCCAGTTGCCGGGCGTGAAGTGCGCAGGGAGGCGTGGGAGTGGGCGCTTGCACAGCATGAAACGGGTGGTTCGTTGCCAAGCGGCAAAGCGATTGCAGGCCAGTTCGGACGGCATGAGCGCTGGGGCCGGCTTGTCAAGCAGGCAGGCATGGCGGGTCAGTTCGGCGCTTGTGGCCCGCAGTCGCCGCAGCCGGGGCGGCCGGTAACTGTAGCCGTTGCCGATACCTGAGCTGGGCGGCATCCTTTCTGAAGTGGGTGCGCCGGTGTTGCAGGGGGCTGGCGGCGCAGGCTAGCGAGAGCGAGCTATGCGCGGTTGCATGGCTTGGCCATCGCGGCGGGTGGCCGGCGCTCGTTGCCGCTGGCGGAGGCAAATCAGTCATCTCACCGGGCGTCAGGTGCAGGCGGTGAACGCTTCGGCAAGCACGTCGAACCGCAGCGCTTCCTGGGGAATGACTTGCCTGGATTCCAGTAGTTCGCTTGCACGCTCGCGCAACGATGCAGGTAGCCACTCAGCGAGCTTGCGGGCATCGCTCTGGCTGATGGCGTGGTTGCCCGGGCGGGATGGCTGGCTGAGCAGCAGTTCCCATAGGGCTGCTGCCGGTTGCGCAGGTATGCCGGAGCGTTCAGCGATTGCGCACACTGTCGCAGCGATCGTGAGACCCGGCGGGTCGAGGTCACCGAGGTAGTCCAGGCGGGTGACGGTAAACGGCAGGTCGGGCAGTGACTCCAGCGGTGCGGTGTTGCGGCCCTGGATCCATGCAACGGCGATCCAGTCCGGCGCCGTTAGAGCACGAAGGTGGCGAAGGAGGGTACGGAACGTTGCGTGGTTCTCGACGCAGATGACTGGCCCCGGAGTACCTACCACGCTGGTGACGGGTTCCCATGTCAGAGGGGTCGGGACACGCTCGCACTGCAGCAGGGAGAATGTAAGCCTTCCCGGGCCCCACAGCCTGGCGCCGCCCCTTGGTGGCGTCGAGTCGAACGCCTTCTCGTCGCGGATGAGCTCGTAGGCTCGTTCGGCGGCGGCGGCGACGGGTGCCTTGCCGCCGTCTGTGCGCCGGAGCCAGTTGTTGACGGCGATCAGGAGTTCCCGCTGGGCCGCTGACAGCGGCAGTCCGGTCGCCCACGGAGCCAGTTCGTCCCGCAGCGGAACACCGACTGGGCGAAGCCTGTCTGCCGGAAGTGACGGAGAAGGCAGGACCACTGATTTCGGCAGCGTGACGCGTCCCCGCCGGATGGTCGTGGTCCGGGCGGCCGACCAGGCACCGAGCTGGTCGCCGCGCAGGATGGTGTCTCGTACTAGTTCGGGGACGGCCGCGGCTTCGATGTGCGGGGCCAAGCCACGGACAGCAGCCGCGACTTCGTCTGCGTGGCGTCGGCCGCCTTTGCCCTCGGGATCGAGGGCGGCGATCATGGCGCCGATGTCCAGGGTGGTCATCAGCCCAGCACCGCGAGCACGTCCTTCTGGATAAGCAGCAGGTCAGTGACCTCGCGGTCATTGTCGGCGAGAATCACCACTTTCTCCTTCGACGATGGCCGGGACCGGCGTGCCAGCGCGATAGTCCGATCGAACATCGATAGCGCGCCCTGGTCCTTGGGTGCGGCGGTGAACACAAGCTGCAGGCCGAGCTGGTCTGCGGCGAAGCGCATCGTGCGTATGAACGAGTCAGCGGATGCTTGCCCGAACGGGTTGTCCAGCCAGAGCCATCCGATCGATGCGGCGTCTCCGGCGGCGCGGACGCGTGTCATCGCCGCGTACAGCAGCACGCCCGCGGTCACGCGCTGCCCGCATGAGAAGTTCTTCATCTCCGCGATATCGACGCGGTCCAGACTCAGATCGGTGTGCGGCTTGAGCAGCCGCACCCGGAAGGGGGCCTCGACCAGCGCCCTGGCCGCGGCGAACAGCAGTGTTTCCGCGTCCGACTTCCCCGCTCCGGGGGTGAGCAGGGAATGCACGACACGGGCCACCCGGTCGATCGCCACCGACTCGTCGTCTGGCTGCGGTTCGTGGTCGATGATGACGAACTGGCGCTGGGACCAGTTCCCGAGTCCCTCTGGGAGCTGGGACTGGTTCTGGTAGGCGCGGAGCCGGTGGATCGCCGTTGTCGCCTGGAGGTGAAGCATCCGCGCGCAGGCACGCACGTTCTGTTCATGGCGGTCCAGGTCATCGCGCAAGGACGCGGCACGCTGCTCAAGCTGGCCGGCGATGCGTTCCGCATCCTGGGGAAGCTGCGCGTCGCCGCGCAGCCTCGCGATCAGGTCGGCCATCCGGGGATCGCCGGCTTCCTCGATCTTGCGTGCCTCAGGGCCATTCGCGTATGCACGGATTTTTCGCGCGGCGGACTCCTCGGCCTGGACGCTCGCGGTGAGCTGCTCGCCGGACTGGCGGACACGCTCGGCGATACTGGAAAGTCGGCGCCGCAGCTCAGCAGCGTCACCGGCTGGCTGGCCGCTGAGGGCAGGATCAGCGAGGTAACGTAGCTGACCGACGGAGGCCTCGACGAGATCGAGGTCGTGACGCGCCGACTCGACGGTCTCCGCAGCTTCCCTGGCGGCCTGTTCCTCGGCTCGCGCCGTATTCCCCATCTCGTTGGCGAGTTCGCCGAGCCCTTCTGCGTAGCGGTCTGCAGCCGCCGGGACGTTGACCTCCCTGTCAGCAGGGAATCCCTCTACGTCGGGAGACGTGCGGTCGGTGGGGCGCTCGTCAGAGCGTTGCCGGTACTGGCTGGCGGCGGTTTCGGCAGCCGCCTGGGCCCGGCCGTGTTCCTGCCGGGCTCCCGCTTCCCGCTGAATCGCCTCGTTGATCGATCGCTCCAACGCAACAGGATGCCTGGCACCGTCGCTGTCGGCGTATTCTTCCGCCAGTTGCCGGATATCGGGTCTGGTGTCGAGCTTGCTGTCGAGGTCCGCGAGCTGCCGCCTGGCTTGGGCGGCCTGTTCATGAAGTCCGGGATCGACCGCTTTTTCGGCTATGGACTCGCCGACGGCTTCCAGTCGCGCGCGGATAGTCAGCTCGTCGTCATCGGGCACGGGTCCCGCCGTGATAGCCGAGAGGCCCGCCGCGCGCAGCGCCTCTGCGGCATCGTCTCGGAGGTGGCTATGCACGCCCGCTTGCTGGGTCAAATCCGCCAGCTTCGCGCTGAGTGCCATTTTGCGTGCGGCGAGTTGCTGAACTTGTCGTCGTGATTCGGAGATGGCTAGCCGCAGGTCTGGAAGCTCTTTCCGGAGCTGATCGAGGGCGCTGGCTGCAGTGACCGCAGGGGCCAGTCGGCGCCGGGTCTCCGTTGACTGCTCGACGGTCCGCTGAGCTTGATCTTGGTCTCGCAGGCGATCGGCATGCTGCCGTGCTAGGTAATCCAGCTTTTTAGTTGCCGTGTTCTCGGCATCTGCTGCGGCCTGATGGCGTTCGCCTGCTGTGCGGATCTTCTCTTCCAGCCCTGGCCGTGGATCCTCGGTAAGGTCATCCCATAGCTGTGTTAGGGCCACGAGCATGTGCCGTGCATTCGTGCCGCGCAGCGTTGCTGTCTGCTCACGTTGCCTGGCGTCTGCGAGAGCATCCCTGGCAGCGGTCAGCATCTCGTCGGCCGCTGACCGGTCATACGTCCCCGGGTGTGGCAGGAGCACCTGCCCGCAGGTGCCGTCGTCCGTACCGGGGCGGCTGGTCATAGCGGCAGCACTGTCTGCGATCGCACCAATCCAGACCGCCGTATCACGTGGTACCGTCCGGGCAGCTGCGACCGCCGCCTCCAGGAGGCCGGACTGGGCGAGGACCAGGCCGGAGGCGATCTCAGGCCTGGCATGGGCGAACGCTGCGGCGGCCTCGGGCGTCTTGGTATCCGCGAGCCACCGCAACCCGGTCCACACCGGTATCTCCTGGGTGTCCTTTATGGTGCGTGCGAGTTTCTCCGCGAGGACCGAGCCTGGGAGCAGGCCGTCCTCTCCAACCGAGTCGATTGTGCGCTGGGCATCACGGGTGTCGCGCCTCGCCTCATCGGCGTCACCGTCAGCGGAGTTTGCCGCTTGCTGGAGCAGGTCGGTCAGTGAAGTCCTGGCCGTCCATAGGTCCGTTGCAAGCTCGCCGGCGATGTCGAGCAAGCGCTCGTCATGGGACAGCGAGCGGATGCGACGGTTTACATCGTCCAGGCGCCGCTGCGCGCCGTCCGCGTCTGACTCAGCGCGGGTCGCGTTCTTGCGTGCTGTCTCGGCTGCTTGTCGCTGAGCGGCGATTTCGCTGCCAATTCCGCTGAGTGCTTCTTTCGCGGTTTCGCCGGCCTGGCGTGCTGATTCTGCCTGGCCGGCCAGGAACTTGTCGCGGTCCTCGGGGCGTGTCACCTCGGTGAGGAGTCCCGCGGCGACAGCCTCGGCTATTACCTGCTCGGATTGGGCCTCCTCTTCGCGTCCCTTGCGCTCCTTCTCGGTCACGGTGGCATGCTCGGCAACCGCGCCTTGCCAGGCTTGCTCAGTTGCGTTCAGGTCCTTGTCCGCACGCTCGCGCTCGCGGTCGGCTGCCGCGAAGGCTCCCGCCGCCTGGTCGCGGCGGTGGGTGAGCAGGCGGGCAAGCTGGTCCCGGTACTGTTGTTCGTGGCGGCGGAGTACAGAGGTTTCCTTCTCGGCGGTGTCCAGACGTTCCTGGAGCCGGGAAAGCGTGCTTGCGGCGAGCCTCGCCTCGTGCACACCGGCAACCATCCGCCATGCGGCCAACGCTATTACTGCCTCGTCCCGGACCCGGCACCGCTCCTTGGCGGCTTCCTCGGCCGCGTCGGCCCGCAGCTTCGCCGCGCGCAGTTGCATGCGCAGCCGGTGAGCCTGGGCACGACGCTGCATCATGCTTGCGTCCTTGCGCCGCTGTTCACGCTGCTCATACTGGCCAGTTGCCGCGTCTTTCCTCGTGGCGAGCATGCCAGTCGTAGCGTCCGCATCGGCGACCACAGTCGCGGCAGTTGCACGCACGGTCGCGACCTCGCGCCTTCTCACACCCACCTGCTCATGGGCAACTGCCAGTTCCAGCATCGGGTAGGTCACTTGTTCCCAGAACGCGAGTTCCTCGGACCACCGGGGCCGGGCCGTCGCGTTCTTGCGCAGCACCTCGATGCTGGTGCCTATCTGCTCGACGGTGGAGGTAGGCGTGATCGTCCCGACCAGCCAGCGCACGAAATCATCGGAATCGGCGAACCGCATGACGCGTTCGACGCCGCCCTCAGAGGCGTTCATTGCGGCCTGGAAACGCATCTGGGTGAGATCCACGTCGGCGGCGATCAGCCACGTGCCCCACTGGTCCTGATGCTCTGACGGCGAGTGTGGCGGCAGAGCCCCGCCTTGCGGCATCAGTTGCCCGATCGCGTCCATGAACTGGGCGCTGGTCGCCCACCTGCCCGCCGCGGTCTGGAACGGCAGCTCGCTAATGGTCGGCCCGTCCGGGCCGGTCACCCAGCCGTAGAAGTGACGTTTTAGCGTTTCTGCGTTGTCCCGTCCTCTTTGCCAGCTCGCGACCATACCTACGACGAGCCGTTGCAACTCGCCGTTCGCCTCCCGGGTGGCTTGCTCTACGACGTGGCACACGCGTCCTGAAGGAACGAGTTTTGAAAGTGACCGGTCGGAGTCACCCCTTACGAAGTCCCGAGGATGGGGGAGGTACAGCGCGAACCGAAGCGATGTGATCGTCGATTTGCCAGTGCCGTTGTCGGCCCACAACGCGGCATGACCCGATGATTCGAACGGGTCGGACCAGTAGATATTGAGGCCTTCCAGGCGCGACTCCGGATACCCGGCTCCTGTCAGATAGGTGCGCTCCAGCCGCCAGCCGACCTGCATCAGGAGCCCTCCTCTTCGTCGGCGTGGAGACTAGTTCCGGCGGTTTCTGGAGAGCCGTTCATTGTCTGCCAGGCGAGAGGAGCGCCTGCCGACCCCACGTGGGCACGGAACCGGTCTGTTGACCGCCAGACGCCAAGATCGGCCCGTGGTGGCGAGACAGTCTTATCGGGCACCATCAGGCCGAATGCTGTGAGCATCACGAGAACGTCTTCGCACATGTGCACGGTGCAGTAACGCTTGAGCCGCCTGCTCTTGTCTGTCTCCTCCGCCTGCTTTCGCCGGGCATACTCATCCCAGGCAGCTCCCAGCGGCTCGTTGCTTGCATCCTCGCCTGAGGTGAGGGCCGCTGCATGCTCGCGGATCAGCCGGTTAACGTCAACCGCCGTCACCCGGCGGGTTCCCGGTTCGCGGACCGAGCGGGCGCTGGGATAGCACCAAGCCGCGATGCCTGCCAGGGCAAGGCCGTAAACCATGCGGTCAGCTACGCCGCGGATCCGCAGCCAACGCTCCGTGTCGGTTACTGCCAGGGGGGAGTCTGATTCGGCAGCCAGCACGAGCCCTGTGGTCCGGTCAGCGGTGAGTACCCTTACGCCTAGCCCGGCGGTGACCTCGTCGAAGAGCGTGCGCAGATCGGGGTCGGACTGGTAGCCGTCGAGCAGCCGAGCGTAGGCGTCGTGCCGGGCCGGAGACAAAGTATGGTCCAGGGCACACCGCAGCAGCAGGCCTGTATCCCGGGCGTCGTCACGCGTGGTCATCCTCGGTGCCTTTCTTGTGCATTAGCAGGTCAGGGATGTCCAAGTCCGGCGATGAGGAGCGGATGCCGTCATCGACGGCCCACCAATCGTCGTGGTCACCGGGAGCGCCGTCCGGGCGCCACAGCATCAGGGCGTCCAGGGCGAGCAGCAGGCGCAGCCGCCGCCGCGCCGTCTCCCGCGAACCGGCCAGGACCGCCAGCTCGGCGACTACTGGTGGGGGCGTGGCCGGTGCGAAGAGTTCATCGGCGTCTGCGAGGAGGTCGCTGAGCCGCGCCTTGCCTCCCGGCGGAATCCGTCGTGTCCGCAGCACATGGGCGACGTCGTGGAACAGCCCGGGGAACTGCTCGTATATCCCGTCCACCTCATCCAGGGGTTCATCCTGGACCGGCGCTCCGTCGGGATCGCGGCTATGCCGCGGTGCGGCCATCAGGCGGCTGGCCAGCGCGTGGAGGTTCAGCGTGATCTGTGGTGCCGGAGGGGATAGGTCACGACCGCCTGGAAGCTCGCGTCCGCGAAGCAGGGCCGTCAGTACGTCTTCTGTCGGGTCGATCTCGCTGGCCGGTGCTGTGGTGAACGCCTGGGCGGCTTGCGCGTCCCTCCACCTGGGCGTCGCGCTGATCACCTCCGTTTGCAGTCCGGCGAGAATTTCAATGGCCGTCCCGAGCCGTGAGGTGGCGCGGGAAAGCTGGCGGACCGCCGCCGGATCGTCTTTCTCCGAGGCATCGGCACGCAGGCCCTCGAGATGACGCAGCAGTGTCCCATCCACGCTGATGCGGCGGTCGAGGTGCTGTGCAGCCGCCGTGAGTTCCGGCCGGAGCACGTGAAGGTAGTCGACCCGGGTCACGTCCCGTTCCGCTTCGGCGATGAGGCGGCGCACGTTAGATGAGTAGGTCCGGGACAACGTGAGCGCATCATCCGCCGAGTCGATGGCGGCGTCGAGCCGGCCACTGTCGGCCTGCGCGCGCATCACGGCGATAACCGCTTCGTGTTCGTCTTCCAGCGACCGGTTCGTCGCGATCAGTAGTAGGGCGACGGCGGCGTTGTCGGCGTTGACGTGCAGCGTCGCCCCGTCGGCGGCGAGCGTTTCGTACAGGATCCGGACCTGCTGGACGTCAGGCCGCCAGTCATCGTCGGGATTGGCGTATCCGACGGCGAAATACGGCGTTGGCTGGTCGTGCCGCAGCAAATGATCAAGGACATGGCCAGCGACGTGAGTGTGTTCCTCGGTGGGCCGTTCGGGAGCCATCGCCGCGGCGGCGCGCGTCATCTCGGTAAGCACGGCTGCCCGGGGCGTCCCCAGGTTGCCGTCCAGCCCCGACAGCAAGACCACCGTATCGACGCACTGCTGGATGAGCGCAATGAAGTCATAGGCAGCCCAGCTAACCTGGGACGGGTTGCGGTTCCGGGACAGGTGAAGGTCAAAAACGGGTGACAGATGCGCCAGGGCCCGCCGTCGGCGCGTGGAACTACCCGCCAGCGAGGTGACTTTCCCCGGGCCACTCACTGGAGTTCCGGTGAGCTGGCTTTGCGTCGGCGTGCGCCCGGTGAAGGGTACTTGGCCGGAACGAGGCATGGCTGCGGCTGACCCACCACTCGCTGGTGTGGCTGGGCCGCCTTGCCTTCCATGAAGCACACGGTACGCATCGGTGCCGACATTCCAGCGATGCCATTCTCATCCACGGCGGAATTCGTCCGTATTGGTGCGGTTGATCGCCTCGGTGTATTCCCGTTAACGAGTAGGCTTCAGAGAACGCTGAGGTACAAGAAAGTTCTCGGGACGCGTGTGCAACTGGTCGCCGGCACTCGGGAACCGGTGGATGCCTTGGTGCAGGCTGCCCGGAGCGTGGCAAAACCGGACTCGGCGCCTGTTACCTGCACCTGCAACTTCGAGTGGGGTCGATGGTCGGCCATCATCCCGTCAGGCATGCAGTGCTTCATGACCAGGCACCGGCTCCCGGGATCCCAGTGATGCCCGGCTGCAGTCCTTTGTGAAGGTGGGGTCGACGAGGGCGAAGGCCCCGGTCGAAACCACCCCGGCGTGGAACTGCTCTGGGAGGCGGTCGCCGAGATGCTGTTCCGCACGCCACGCGGGCCACCGCTGCTGGCCGATATCGCTGTGCTCAGGGAGGACGTCAGCCAGCGCCGCCTGTGCTGCCGCGGTTCTGGGTTCTACCCAGCAATGGTCTTGTCCGGCTCATGCCTCGTGGACGAGGCTGCCTTGGCTGCTGGCCGCGTTGGGCCGGGCTGGTTCGCCATGTGCGACGGATCCACTACGCTCAGGTGTGGCCCGCACCGGTGGCGGCGTGTGCGTGCTCCCGCCGAGAAACCGGGCTGCGGTTCTTGGGTGACGCTGTGGATCCCAGTTGCCCAAGTTGATTGAGCGTGCGCTTTTATCGCCGAAGGCGAGGCCATGTACATCGAGTCTCTTGCACTCCAGAACTTCCGGTGCTTTGGCCATCAGCGCACCGTCATCAACCTCGATCCGGGCCTGACCCCGTTCATCGGGTTAAATGGAACTGGCAAGACGGCTGCTTGCCAGGCGCTCCGCCGCTTGTTCGGAATCAGCGCGGATGACCGCACAGTCCGTGTCGATGACTTCCATGTTCCTGCCGCGGAGCTGGAGACTCCCCGTTCCCGTGCGCTCGTCATCGAGGCCGTCTTGGCGTTCCCTGAACTCGACGATGAAGACGACAGCGACGCCACCGGCGCTGTTCCGGAGTTCTTCCACCGGATGGCCGCCGACGATCACGGCATCCTGAAGTGCCGGATCGTGCTGGAGGCGGCCTGGGAGGATGACGGGACCCTGGACGGCGGCGTCTCGTGGAATCTCTGGGCAGTCCGCGCGTTCAATGCGACGTACGGTGAGGACGACCGTACCGCCATGCCTGGTGCGGAGCGTGCCCGGGTTCAGGTGATCTACGTCCCGGCGTCACGGGATGGCGCCCGGCAAGTTACCGCATTCCTGCGGGGCAGACTATGGCGAGCCGCCCAATGGTCCGACAAATTCCGGGACGTCGTGGCTGCGAGTGCCAAGCAGGCCAGCGACATATTCCACAGCGAGGTCGCCACCGCGACGGTGGAGACAGCTATCGCTCAGCGCTGGCTGGAACTCCATGGCGCGGGCACGCACTCAACGCCACGGTTCCAGCCGATTGAGCCCGACCTGACCGAGTTGCTGCGCGACACTGAGCTGCTGTTCGAGCCAGACCATGGCGGGGCGGGCCGGTCGGCGCGGCTGCTCAGCGATGGGCAGCGTTCGCTGCTGCACATGGCACTGACAACAGCAGCGCTGGACATTGAGACCAAGGTGGCCGATGGCAGCCTAGCCGACAAGTTCGACATAACTTCTGCCCAGTTGCCGATCCTGACGCTTCTGGCAATCGAGGAGCCCGAGAACAGCCTGGCCCCGTTCTACCTGTCGCGCATTGTCAGTCAGTTGCGGCAGGTCTGCCGCCGCCCTGGGGCACAAGCCGTCCTGGTCAGCCACTCCGCAAGCGTCCTGAACCGCATCGATCCGGCGACCATCCGGCACTTCCGCCTCGATCCCGATGCAGATACCGTGACAGTCCGCCCGATCGCCTTGCCCGATGACGCCTCCGAGGCAGGCAAGTACGTCCGGGAAGCGGTCCGTGCGCACCCGGAACTGTACTTCGCCCAGTTTGTTGTGCTAGGCGAAGGCGACACGGAAGAACTCGTCATACCCCGGATAGCTCAAGCCCGGGGCGTCGAGCTAGACCCGTCCTTCGTGGCCATGGTCCCGCTCGGGGGCCGGCACACCAACCACTTCTGGAAGCTGCTCACCGATCTGTGCATTCCCTTCGCGACCTTGCTTGACCTTGATTACGGCCGCGCTGGCGCAGGCCCCGGCCGCCTGCGCGATGCGTGCCGGCGCCTGGCCGACAACAATGTTGACGTTTTCGCCGGCCTGGACGGATTCAGTACCGTGGACGAGCTGGCCGACACCATGACCGTTGCGGAGATCACCCGCGTCATGTCGCACTTGCGGCAGTTCGGCGTCTTCTTCTCGGTTCCGCTGGACCTGGACATGGCGATGCTGGTCAGTTTCTGGGACGCCTACACCAGACTTGAGCAGGGCGAACTGGGTCCGCGAGACACCGACGCGACTGAAGCAGTGCTCGGCAGCGGCGGTAGCCCGAATGCGTACTGGCAGCCGGTCGGCGATGACGCGCGGGCGAGGCAGCAGCAGCTGTGTTGGTACCGCTACCTATTCCTGGCCAGGTCGAAGCCGAGTACTCATCTGCGCGCCCTAGCCAGGCTCAGCGACTCCGATCTCCTGAACGGGCCCGAGCCGGTGATCGCGCTGATCGAGTACATCAAGGCGAAGCTGGCACTATGAGCGCGGCAGCCCCGGGCTCCGGAAATGGCGCAGCCGCAGTGGCGGACTGGCAGCCCCTCGGCATCACGGCGCTGGAACCGGGGGCGTGGGCCGCGTTGCGCCACGACGGCAGCACGGCCGTCGTCGCCGGCCCAGGCGCGGGCAAGACTGAGTTTCTCGCCCAGCGAGCCGCGTTCCTGCTGCAAACCGGCCGGTGCCCGGCACCTCGCCGTATTCTGGCTATCTCCTACAAGCGCGATTCGGCCGCCAATCTCGCCCGGCGTGTCGCTACCCGCGTCCCTGAACACGCTGGGCGGTTCGTATCCCTTACCTTTGACGCCTTCACGAAAGGCCTCGTTGACCGGTTCCGATCCGCCCTGCCACCCCCTTGGGCCATTAACGGCCACTACGAGGTAGCGTTGTGGAACTCCCGCGAGCAGAAGGACTTCATCTCGAATCTGGCATTCGCCGCGCCTGGCCAGCTCCGCATCGACCTGTACCGGCTGCCGGGAGCGAAATTCCTCGCCGAGGTCGTCGGTGACTGGACACTTCCGGACAGCCCGCCAGATGCGGCGAGCGACGCCGCTGACTTCGCGGTTTTGTCCTGGTGGCGCGAGCATTATCTGCGCCCCGGCACCCAGTACGTTGACTTCGTCATGCTTAACCGGCTGGCAGAACTGCTGGTACGCACCAGGCCGCAACTGCGGCGCGCGCTGCGCATGACTTATCAGTACGTGTTCGTCGACGAGTTCCAGGACACCACCAGCGCCCAGTTGTCTTTCCTGACCTCAGTCTTCACCGGCATGACCATCACGGCGGTTGGTGACCGCAAGCAGCGCATCATGGGCTTCGCCGGTGCCCTGCCCGACGCATTCAACCGGTACATCGAGCGCTTCGGCGCAACTGTTTTCTCCCTGACCTGGAACTTCCGGTCGAGTCACGGCCTGGTTCTGCTGCAGCACATTATTGCCAGCCGCCTCGACTCCACTGCCGCTCAGGCAGTATCCAAGGCAGCTCCCGAGGACGGGCACGTCCCGGCGAGCCTGTGGACATTCAGCACCGCAGACCGCGAAGCGGCACGCGTAGCAGAATGGATCGCGCAGGACATCGGCAGCTCGGACAGGACCCCGGCCGACTTCGCCCTCGTCGCCCGGCAGAAGGTCGCCGATTACGAACAGCGTCTGTCGGCGGCACTGGCCAGTCACAGCATCAGCCTGCGCAACGACGACGCCTATTTCGGAAAGCTGCGCCTGCAGGAACTGCTCAAGCACGAACTGGCACGCCTCGTCCTGGGCGTGCTCAGGCTGGCGGCCAAGCCCCGCGGGCTAGCTGACGTCTGGCTCGATGTCACCGGGACCCTGGGCCGCATCCATGGCACAGTCGGCGACGATGACGCATCCCGCAAGACAAGCGACGACCTCGCTCGCTTCACACGTGACTTGGGGGCATGGCTCGCAGATGCCACCCCCGCCGACAGCGACCCGGCCAAGGTTATCGCCCGAGCAGCGGCAATCGTTGACATCAACCAGCTCACCGGCTACCTGAAGTCCAGCCACCCAGGCGACGACACCACACTCATCCTCCACTCGCTGGCCGAGCGACTCAGGCACGTCCTGCCCAGCGCACAGGACTGGGCGCAAGCCTTCACAGATGTCGAAGCCGCCGACGCCGTCGCGCTGCTGACCATCCACCGAAGCAAGGGACTCGAATATCACACAGTCTTTTTCCTCGGACTAGACGACGACCAGTGGTGGGCACACGACCGCGACGTTGACGAGTTGACGTCCGCCTTCTTCGTCGGCCTGTCCCGGGCAGCCCAGCGGCTCATCTTTACCTGCACCACCACTGGAGCCCGGTCAGGGAAGATCGCCGACTTCTACCTCATGCTCGACGAGGCGGGCGTACCCGAGACGCACATGGACTGAGTCGTTGCCGTTTAATGGGCGTCGTTCAGCGTGCCGCTCCAGTCGGTCCTCATCTCGGTAAGCCCCTCGATGAGGCGTTGACGGGAGACATCAGTAATATGCCTGGCAGCTGGTATAACGCACGTCCTAGGAAGTGAAATCAAGCTATGGCAAGACGGCAGTCAGTAACCGTCAGAGGCTGTGGCCGTCAGTGTGCTGCTCTCCTGGGCCGTTGTGTAACCGCTCATCTCTCCGGTGACATCTCAACCACTGGGCGTTGGATTTGGGCGTCAGTTCGACCGTTTACGTCTGCGTCCCCGGCCGGTGGGCGCCGCCGCGTTCTTCAGGCCGCTAGCTACGATCGAGGTGCTGGAGCAGGTCAGGCGTGATCGAGTGTCCCCGGTTGAGGACAATATCGGTCAGCCGCATGTCCAGCCACGCCTCCACGGCATCGTAGCCTTGGCTGCTCGCCCATTCCCGGTAGGACGGCGGAATCATGGCGAGTATTGCGTCGGCATCTGCGACTGCGATAAGCGACGCGAGTTCTGCCAGCTCTGCCGCAAGGGTTCGTCCCAGCTCGGCGTCCTCGCCGGTTGCCTCGCGAGCGTAGAAGGCCGGCCCGGCACCCGGATCTCCGACTAGCAATGGAGTTCTCGGCGAGCTGATAGACCCGGCGGGATCAATGGCATGCCAGGGGCAGACGTCATCGACGGCGCCCATGCACCAGCGGCTGAAGTTCAGGGGGTCCGCATGTGCGGCATCCCAGCCCCAGTCCGCCACGCAATCGCACGTGTGCCGTAGCGGTGTCCAGCTGATCTTCCCAGGATCGGCGTCCTTACTGTCATACGCATAATCAAGATCAATTGGGCTGACCGGAATGGCTGGCGGAACGCGTTGCCCTTCCCGTTGCGCGAGCAGCACCCCGACTAATGGATCACCGGCATCGCGTGCCCTGGTTCCCCATTCGCGCGCGCCATCGGCATCGCCGTGGTTGTGAAGGTAGATCGCGTAGCGGCCCATCGCGAGGGCTGCACCACTTGCAGCAGCCCGCTCCAGCCAGGCCCCGGCCTCGACGTCGCCCCGGTCATCGAGGATCATGCCCAGGTAGAACGCTGCGTCAGGCTCGCCGGCCTCGGCAGCCACCCGAAACCACGTCAGGGCGGGGTCAGCCTCTCCGGCCTCCCACAGCATGGATCCGAGCATCATGACCGCGCGCACGTGCCCCAGGTTCGCCGCCTCTTCCAGGTATGCGCGTGCTTCGGTGGTCTCACCCATCACCGCGCAAAGCTCGCCGAGGCACAAAGCGGCTTGAGCGTAGGTCTGCGTCACGTCATGCATGTACCTGCGTGAGGCATAGCCAGTCACGCCACCGGGGACCGGCATGAACGGGAGGAGTTCATCCGCGAAGGCGCGCCCGGCTTCGAGTGCCTGCCGGAAGCAGTCACGGGCAGCCTGCAGGTCGCCCTGGTCACGTAGCAGGCAGCCGAGGAAGAGCATGCCCTGGCCATCGTCGCCAGCCTCGGTGGATTTCTCGTACCAGGCGCGGGCGGCGGCAATCTCGCCGTCTTTCTCCAGCTCACTACCGATCCCGACCATTGCCGCTGTGTTACCGGCCTCTGCGCCGCGCTGCAGCCACAGGCGCGCAGCCTTGTTATCTCCCAGCTTGCCGACGACTACTCCCAGCAGCGCCATTGCCATACCGTTCCCGGCCTCTGCTGCCTTCTCGTACCACGCCTGAGCGCTGCCGAGATCACCCTCGTCCAGATATGTCATGCCGAGGGTGACCATTGTCTCGGTGTCGCCAGTGTCAGCACGCCGCCGCAGCGCGTGGATAGCATGCGATGTCTGGCCGTAATACATTGCGCGCAGGCCGACGTCTCCGCAGGCATCGATGTCGGCGTAATCGGCGAGGATGTCCCAGGGCGCGGTGGGCAGGGCCTGCTGTGCCGCGAATCGGCGGGCGCCGCGATGCACCAGGATGTCGGACACTGCGTACCCGTCCAGTTCGCCGATGCGGCGTGCCGAGGGGACCAGCGGTGCGACGGTGCCGCGCACGGGGCGGCAGGCCCAGGCAATCGCCGTGGTGAACCAGTCGGGCGTGACGGTAGCTTTCTGCGCGCTGGTCAGGTATTCCTCGGCCAGGCGCTGCAGCAGATCAGGGCCGATAACCGCCGGATGGCCGCACAAGCACGCCTCTACTGCGGCTGAGATGACTGCGGCGCCGGCCGGATCGCTGGGCTGCTCCCAGCGCCTGATCAGGTCCGGTGCGCACGCCAGCGTGGACGGCACGGCGGCGGCTTCGGCGTGCGCGACTGCTTCGCGGATGCGCGGGTCTGTATCAGCGATCTTGAGGGACCGGGACCATTCGGCGGCGGAGAATTGTCCGGCAACCTCGAAGCGGTGGGCCAGGCGCAAGATCTCCCGCGGCTCCGGGTTGAGTTCGCGTTTGTCGCTCTGGCCCGCCGGGTCCAGCAGGCGGTCATAGTCAGTCGGCCAGATCGTGCCGATCAGGATTACCGGCTCGGTCCAGTCCGCCAGCAGCCTGCGTACGGTGCGGGCTGTCAGCGGGCCCGGGCCAAGGAAGCGCATAACATCGTCCAGCCAGATGATCGTGCGCCCGAGCGGTATTCCTGCAATAACCAGGGCGGCCAGATCACGGGCCGACGGTGGCAGCAGCATCCTCCAGTCCGGAAGCGTCGCCCGCACCGCCTCGTAGGCACACCGGGTCTTGCCTGACGCCGCCTCCCCCGCCAGCAGCAGGAAACCGCCATGGCTGCTGTGCTCCTTGAGCGCGCTGCGCAGTTCCTCGTCCAGGTCCCGCGGCACGTAGGTCGGCAGCTGGGCGGAGAGCCCGGCCGAGGCACCCGACGGCAGGGGGAGCGAGGCGTGGATACCGAGCAGCGCCCGGTCGATCGCGGCATCGGCTCGCGGCAGGTCGCCGACGCCGAGGAACCAGGAAATGAACTCGTCACCCTCGGCATCAGCTCCCGCTGGGCGGTCTCCCGTCACTGGGTCGATGGCGTCAAGCCGCCGGCACACCCAGCGTTCATGCAGCTGCTTCATGACAGTCAGCCGCGCAACCGTCCAGGTATCGGGCTGGGAGTCGATGAGCTGGTGATGATGGGCGCATAGCAAGATCAGGTTTTCGCACCTGCTGCGTTCCTCGGCCGTGAGCGGGGACGAGCCACGCGGGCCGCCGGGCCGCTCGGCGACGATGTGGGCTACCTCGCCGAGAGAGACGCCGGGGTCCGCGGCGCTGGCATCAACGGTCAGCTGCCTGCGGCAACGCGGAAACGCGCACACCCCGCCCGAGCGCTGAAGCAGCTTGCGCTGCTCTGCGACAGGAACCGTCACCTCTACCACCTCGGCCGCAGGGTACCGGCCAGGGCCGACATCCGTGCTGCGCCGAACCGGTCGGCAGGGTCACATGTAGTAGGCGTAGCGGGCTTGCGGGCGGTCGTGGGGGCCGAGGTGGCGAAGGATTTCCCCGACCCGGTCGGCGGTGCGGATGGTGATTGGCTGGCGGCCGTCGAGCTGGGTTTGGTTCCAGTTCATCTTGGTCAGAGCGAGCAGCTCGTCGGCGAGGTACTCAGGGCTGGATTCGGTCTCGACGAGGCGGAACGGCAGCTGGGAGGGGATGTACCTGCCGGGGTGGGTGCCGTAGAACGGGACGCTGCCGCGGGTGTACAGGAGGTGCCGCTGGTCATCGACGCTGAGCAGGGTTCCGCGCAGCGGGGGGTGCGCGGCGGAGCGGAAGAGGCGCACCGGGTCGTCGGCCTGCAGCCATAGCATTTCCAGTATGCCGACGTCGGCGGTGCCGGCGGCGGCGCGGAAGCCGGCAAGTTCGTCGCTGGTGTAGGACGAGGTCTTGTGCAGCACGACGCGGGCGGGCAGGTGGCGGTGCTCGCTGCGGAACCGGCGCAGCGCGTCGGCGAGCAGGGTTTCCGCGTCGCTGGAGGTGAGGTGGGGCTGCCGGTCGTTTCGGGAGACCTTTGCGGGCGCGCCGCGGACGATGACGCCGTCGCCGAGCTGGTCGAAGACCTGGGCGACGCTGGTCTGCAGAGTCTGGTGGTCGGTGCTGCGGTAGAAGGTGATCCCGACGTAGCAGTTGTCGAGGCTGGCGGGATCGCGCGGCAGGCGCCAGGGCACGCCGCCAGCCTTGTAGTACAGGGCGGTGTCCAGGTTCCAGGCCCGGGTGGCCTCGTCTTGCAGACGGGCTTGTCGTGGCCTGCTGGCGTGAAAGCCGGGTCCCAGGTGGTGCGGCGGATGATCTGGATGGGCCGGCTGTAGTGCATGGCCATGGCCTTGAGCAGCGCCCGGAAGTCGTCCGCTGGCTCTTCCGGCGGCAGTTTCTTCCACGGGGCGGTGGGATCGACCTCGGGTTCGGCTGCCTCAGGCAGTGTCTCGGGGCGGGCGATGATCACGACGTTGCAGCCGGGTTCCTCGTCAAGCAGCTCAAGTTCGGCGGCGTACAACTCGACGGCTGCACGGACCGCTTCTTGCGGCTCGACATCACGCAGCGGACCGGGAACACCGTCAACGCCAACGGGGATGCGGCATGGGCCCGGCGAGCACGCGGATGCGGCGTCATGGGCTGGAGAGGGTGACGACGTGGCAGGCTTAATCCTGCTGGTCGCCATCTTGCCTGATGTCCAGCAGAGGCAGGATGGCGTCCATCGCCTCGCGCAGGCTGACCGCGACGTGAGAAGGCCGCTCCAGCCGGATCCCGCCGTACTTGGCCCACAGATAGAGCGTGAGGGACCCCTTTCTGTACGACACGTCGGACAGCCAGCCGGCGAGGAGATCTGGCAGCAGGACGCCTGCCTTGGCCAGCGACACGCAGCTCTCGAGTTCGTCCAGGTCGATGACGGCGAGGGGCTTGGTGCCGGGTGCCTGCAGCATGCCCTTGCCCCGGAGGAGCCCCTCCACGTAGTTCCTGGTTACCGGGTTCACGGGGAAGTGGTTACCGCACACGACGATCGGGAACACCGTGCCGGCCGGCTTGTTCAGGGGGGAGGCAGGCGGCTGGGGATCACGCCGGAGGAGCGCGGCGGTCCCGTCTAGCTGCCCGGCCTTCGTGATGACGGCCTGGTTGACGTCGGTCTTGAAGGCTGCCATGTCACCTGAGCGAGCCTGCAGGCTCATGTGCTTGTTGACGATCTCGAACAGGGTCACGCCCATGCCGAAGTTGACGCCGGCGTCGATGTTCGGCGGCGTCTCCTTCCTGGTCGCGAAGGCCGTCTTGATGTCTTCCTCGGTGAAGAACGCGCTCGATCCGTCGAGGAGGACTGGCGCGAGCGCCTCGACCAGCTCCTCGGCGAGCGCCTCGACCATCTCCGCATATGCGACCGACCAGGGCTTCCATGCCTCTGGGTCGTCCTTGCGGACGTGGTCGGACACGCGCCAGTACAGCCCGGTCGTGACCGCCTCTAGCAGGAACGGCTCGTCGAGCACCACCACGTCGTCGCCGATGCGCAGCAGCGGTCGGGTCTGGAGCGGAAGCGTCTGCCACGGCAGCGCGCACGCCGCCAGCTCCGACGCGAGTTCCTCAAGAGTGGTGGCGAACAGCGCGAGGAAGCGCTCGACTGTCTCCCGGGGCAGCTTCACCAGCGTGAACGGATTGATCCGGACCGGGCCGTTGACGCGGTCGTGCATCGTCATCGCCCAGCAGGCGAAACCCAGGGCGAGCAGCTGGGCCAGCTCAAGTCCGGTCGCGTCCTTGAGCAAGTCGAGGGCCGTCTTATCGAGCGTCGCCCGCCGCAGGCTGGCGGCGTGACGGGTCCACAGTGCCCAGGTCCGGCTGATCATGCCGCCGACGTCGTGGGGCTCGTTGAAGATCTGGTTGCAGATGATCTCGATCGCAAGGTTCTCGCTCGTGCCGCCAAAGCGTGCTTCGCCCTCGGGCTGCTGGCGGTGCAGCACGTCCGCGGTCAGGTGCACCAGCATCATCGCCGCCGTCTCAGCGTCGATACCTGCGAGCAACGCCGCGATGCGCTGATCGGGCTCCTCCGCCGCGGGTGCCCCGGCCAGGACCATCCGCATTGCACGCAGCGTCGGCTGGCGGGCCAGAAACCACCGCGGTTTTCCATCCACCCCGCCAGCCAGGACCGACGCCACCACGATCCGCAGTCCCGGTCCCAGCCTCCGGAGGAACCGCTCCTGGTACTCGAAGACAGGATCCCTGAAGCGCGCAGCGCGGTTCAGCGCTGCCAGGACCTGGACATACAGCTCCCTGGGATGCAGCCGCAGCAGGACGTCCGCCCAGGCTGAAGGATCGAAGTCATGGCCATACGCGAGCTCGAACTGGGCGAGGTACTCGCTTGCGGTCAAGTACGCGCCGGTTCCGTTGTCTAGCCACCCATCGCGGACTGGTAGAAGGCCGAAGAGCGCGGCGGTCCACGACAGGTCCGGTATGGCTAGCCCGGAAGGCGTGGTCCTCGCTGCCGGGGCCGCAGACGTAGCCACGAGCAGCGGGCCCATGATCATCGGTGGCTGGTCAGTCACGACAGGTGAGGATATCCCCGAGCGCATCGCGGAGCGAGCGAGTTCTGGTGGCGCTCCTGCGGCTACCGGTTCGGTGCTGCATAACCTCGTGCCTGTACGGCCAGGACACACGCGGCCCCTGCCGGTACCCGGTGACCAGGCCATCTGCCCGGCCGGTCCCGGGGTCAGTCTCACCGGTCTAGCTCATCTAATTAGCAGTGCGCGCACGCGTGCGGCGATCTCGTCGCGATGGGCCGGATCTGCTCGATGCTGAGCCCGGCCGAGCTGGTCAGGCGTCGCCGCAGCCCCGGGTGATCACGATGTCGGCGGCCTGCACCTTCCCGGCGGTCAGCGGCCTGGGAAACTCAGCGGAGATGTCCAGGCCAATCTCGGCCATGGCCTGGACCACGTCTGGGTTGAGCTCGCTGGCGGCTGTGAGCCGGCCGAGGTGACCTGGGCCCGCCCGGCCGCGTGCTGGTCGAGCAGCGCGGCGGCCAGCTGGGACCGGCCCGCGTTGTGGGTGCACACGAACAGCGCCTGCGGCACCTCACCATACGGATGTCCTTTCCTGATCAGCCGGCCAGCCTGGCTGGCTCGGGTGATCTGGTGCGGCTGCACCGGGTTGATGATTACGGCCACCGCCGTGCCAAGCGCGCCGCCGAGGATCTCGGCCGCGACGAACGCCGGGGCCGAGGCCGGCGCGATCCCGGCGTAGGTGCTGGTCGGGGTCCGGCCGATGGTAACGGCCGGGTTGGCGAAGGCGGTGGAGGAGGTGAACCAGTACGCCGTGCCGATCCACGCGCCTGTCGGCCAGGCAGCCTGGCCGGCCCGGATGCGCCGACCCGCCGGGCCGACAGCAGCACGTCGATCCACCACCGGACTCCAGGTCGGGCACCCGCTCGCCCTCCCGTAGGTCCGCCACCGCCAGCGGTTTCCTGCAGCCCAGGCTGGCCAGCACCGCCTCCTCGGGCAGCTCGATCTCCCAGCTCGGGGCCAGCACGTAGTCGAAGAGATACTCCGCCGGCAGCGCGAGGTCGGCCAGCTGCAGCCCGGCGGCGAGCACGATCCACTCCGCGATCAGGCCGCCCAGTACGCACCCCGCAAGCTGATCCTGAGGGCTGTCCGGCTAGTCGAATAGGCCGACGGATTTGCGGTTTCGGTAGGGGCCGAGCGTGTTGATGTAGAGGTGCTGGTGGTCCGGGAGGGCCGCGAGGCGGCCGCGGAGGCCGGGACCAGGGCCAGCCAGGGGTTATCTATGCCGGTACTGGCGTCTCGTCGTAGGGGTGGTCGCGGGTCCACCCGGCGCCCGCTATGCCGCGCACCGCGCCGCCAGCTCGAAATCCGGTGATCAGCCAGAGGTGGGTGAGGCCAGACGGCAGGCAAGGCGGTTGCACGGGAAGGGCCCCGCCGAATGCCAGGCCATCAAACACCGGGAAGCTGAACGCGCCCGGCCACACCAGCAGCACGAGGTGACGCTCGGCCAGGCCGCTGGCAGCGAGCTTGGCTCGCATCAGCCCGGTCTCTAGCACGTCTGCCAGCTCACCGGGCAGCGCCTCCAGCCCTCGTCCCGTAAAGCCGCCCAGCGGGCGAAGCATGAGATAGACCCGCGAACCGCTTGTGTCCTGCGCATCGCCAGGGCCATCAGCCGCGTGGCCGCGAAGTCCGCCGTCAAGCATCTCCCTCACTGCGCGGTCGTGCCCAGCGAGGTCCTGGAGGCGGTGCATTCCGTGCTCCTCGCATGCGCGCAACGCGTCCTCGACCTTGCGCACATCAGCGGGATGGAAATCTTGCGGAACCTCAACCAGCCAGTTGCGCCGCAGGCCGGTTACCGTCCTGCTCGCCCCGCGCTCGGCGATGAAGCCCGTGATCCCGGCGTCTTTCTCCGCTCGGACCGAGGACACCTCCAGAGCCGCCGTGCGCCCATCGCGGTAGTGCACGATCGCGTCTACCGCATGCTGGCGCCCGTCAATGTCATGCTCCCTGACGTCTGTGCCGAGCACCCGCCCAGCGACAGTGATCGCGAACCTCTCATCCTGGCCCATCCCGCGCCGTGCCCGGCTCACGACATGCCTCCGGGCTGTCCAGCGGTGCGCTGACAAGCCTCGGCGACATGGGCATCGCGGACCGGGCCGGTGAACGCCCTCCGCCGGTCCGGCCAGTCACCGCGCTGCGACACCCAGCTCAGCACCATTGCGAGAGTGGACGGCAGCGTCGGGTTTCCGGCGCGGGCATCGGCATCCAGCGCTGGCAAGTCGAAGACCAGCGGTATCTCACCTACCGCTCGCCAGAGCGCATCAGTCTTGCCCAGCGCCGCCTGATGACACGCGAGCCCTTCTTCCAGCAAGAGCATCTGCCGCATGTCAAAGTCAGACAGCTGATCGGTTGACCTGCCGCGTGCCGTCAACGCCACCTCCGCCTGCGAGTAACGGTGGCTGGAGCATAAGGAATGCCACTGACAATCCAGCGTCGGGCTCACCGTTTCTGGCCAGCTGACGCGGTCAGGCCAGCCGCATCCGGTTGGCAACCCCGCTGGTACAGGGCACTGGGCTATCGCTCGATGGCGAGCCCGTACCGCAGGACATCGGTCATCATCTGCCCGACCACGGCTGCTGGCTCTGATCCCGCCCGGCCGGAGATGAAGTACCCGATGATCTCGGACCGGTGCTGAAGCCCTGGCAGCTCCTCATAACCCGTAGCGTCGATCATCTCGGCGATGTCCTGCTGAGGGGCAAGCTTGAACGCGATGTTCGCCGGAGGCTCACCCGAGACGCTCAGGCCAAGCTCCTGCTCCAGGAACCGCCTGAACTCCCTGGCCAGCTCCAGCACCTGGACGAAGATCCCCTCCCACCTATCGGGTATCTGCGTCGGCGCGGGCCTGCCTTCCCTGTCGGGCGGCTCGAAGTGCACGATGAGGGCCGCGCAGCGATTGTCGCGGCCGTAGGAGGAAGAGTCGTCTGGCAGATCAAGCCGTACCGCTGCCACGGCATCGTCATCCTCGCCCGCTGTCAGCACGGCATCGATCTGGCCGGTCCGGCGGGTCCCGCGCCGGGCCCAGTGCAGATCGGCGCGTGTGCCGGTCATCATGCTGGCCACGTTGCTAGCGGCTGGCTGCTGCAGGAACGCCTCGAACTGAGACCAGAGCTGCCTGCTGTCGAGGTCCGGACCCACACGGCTGCAGGCGATCAGGATCACGAACCTGACCCACGGCAGGCGCTCACCTGGCATCTTGCGGTAGCCAGTCCCGGGCAGGGTCGTCTCCAGGGCCGACATGTGGGCAGGCGACCTCAGGCCCTCAGAGGTGTGCAGCCACCGCTCCAGGTACGGTCTCGGCTGCCTGCCAGGCCCGCGCATCCGCTTCACCGGATGGCCAAGCCACTCGCTGATGTCGGGAAGCGTCGCGACCACGGCCAGGCCGATACAAGCGCCGAGGATGACCACCCATAGGAGGAACCAGCCGTTCTTCCACGGCGACGAAGTCCGGTTTGCTATCACGCCGATGAACACGGTAGCGGCGGCACCGACGATCCCGAAACACGAGGCGACAGCACGTCGGGCTTCTTTCACGCGGGTTAGCGTAGGTTGGCTACCCCTTGGCCGCCCGCCGCCGCGCCGACCGAAAGCCTGAGTTCCGGAGCAGTCACTCACCGCCGGTCACTGCCCGATCGGCGGGCCTCGGGGCACGCTCATCCACGGCTGCGCGATGGCAGCCTGCCCTGCCCGTGGCGGGCTTCGCGGGCGCGCTGCAGGGCCAGTTCGTGCCACGCTGGGTACATGCCGAAACAGGTACCCGCTGCGGAGAAGGCGTTGCGGGATCTGCAGCGTCTCGTCAGGCGACCGCCGGATGGCCGTGAGCGCGCGGTGATGACCAGGCGGCTGCCCGATGATCTGGCCACCGCCGAGGACCAGTTCATCGGGGTGCTGGCCGACGAGGTCGCGGCAGCCGAGAAGGCGACCGCAGCCGTGACCGGCGACGTGCGGTTCGAGCATCTTGAGCACGCCGACGATGCGGTATGGCGGTTCGTGGCCGAGTGCTGGGCTGACCGCTCGACCGATCATGTTCCGGCGTTCGTGGCACGGCACGCGGCCGAGGTCATGCACGTTACCTGCTATCTCCCGGTCGAGTTCCTGACCGTCAACTCCGGGACGCAGTTCCCCGGCCTGGTCCTGCTCCCGGTCGGCGATCCGCGGGTGCCGCCGGCGACGCCGTGGTTCGTCATGGAGAAGCCGATTGGCTGCGTCGCGGCCGTGGAGGTGGAGGGCAGCAGCTACGGCCGTATGGCCTGGCGGGCCAGGGATCACGCCAGTCACATACTGCGGGGTCTTCGCATCGCGCTGGGGGGCCGTTTGCACGACCGGCAGCTGCGGTTCCGTCTCGGCATCGGGTACTCCTTCGACGAGCGGCTCACCGGCTGGAACCGTCGCGACGACGAGGCTTACGACGTGACCCTGACCGATGACGTCAGTGATCTGCTGAGCCAGCCCGTCATGGCCGTTCCGGATCCGCCGCGCAGCGATGTGGAGCGGAAGGCAGCGCTGGCGATGAGCTGGATGGAACGTGCCTGCCTAACCGGCGAGGGGCTGATCGCACTGCTGTACCGGTTCTTCGCGCTGGAAGCGCTGCTCGGCGACAAGTCCGAAGGGCTCAAGGCGCATGGCCTGGCGTTCCGGGAGATGATGCTCAGCCACATCATCAGCGGCGGATTCCGCCACCCCAACAGGACGTTCTTCTTCTACGACCAGATCCGGTCCGCTGCCGTACACGGCGACGAGGCCCCAGCCATTTCCTGGCGCGACGCCAGGGGTTTTGAGTGGGCGGTCCGGGATGCGCTGAGTAACTACCTAGCGCTGGCGGCCAGCCAGGGAATCTCGCGCCGGGGAAAGCTGCTTCAGGTCCTGGACAACCATCCTGACAAGCCGAGCCTTATCGCGTGGGTCAAGCAGTACGGCGGCCCTGACTGGACTGGCTACCTCGACAAGATGGAAGGAACGCCGTGCTAGCGACAGGGCGTTAGGAGTACCGGAGGCCAGCCCGCAGCGCAGCTCATCTGGTTGCCGTGTACACGATTCCGGTCGTCTACCGGCACAATGTTGGCAACGTCGTTACGTTCAGGCGGGGCGGACGACGCGGCGGATGTGCTGGTCGGTGTGGCCACAGAAGCCCGCCTGGGCGTCGCGGAGGACCGGCCGCCTGCATGTTAATCAGCTGACAGGGCCCTTGCTATAAGTAGCCTGAGGTGCGTGGAGAACGGATTCGACTCGCCGGAGGATATCGCGCGCCTTGTCCGCGGCATGGTCGCTGACATGCACAAGCACAGTGCGGTCGCGCCCATCCGGTTCCCCGATCCAGGTGGCGCGTTTCCGGGCGACATCCTGCTGCGCCCGCCGCCGGTCGTGGTCGATGCGAACGTGCTCAGGAACGACATCCGGCGCGCTTGCCGCACCGGGCAGCGAACCGTCCTAGTCACGGCCGCGAACGCCGGCCTGCTCCGCCTGTTCTGCGCCGAGCACGTCTACCGCGAGGTGATCGAGCACAGCGGCGAATGGACTGCCACCGGGCCGGTCACCCGCGACGACTTCCTCCGCAGGTGGCTGCTGGAGTACCTGCCGCTGATCCGGGTCGTCCCCATCGAGGAAGGGCACCTGGCCTGGCTCGGCCCGGCCGAGCTGGCGCGCGTCCGCCATCTCGCCCAGCCCGGCCAGGACCCCGACGACGTGCCCTCGGCCGTACTGGCCCTGCTGCTGGAGGCGTTCTTCCTGTCCGAGGACGGCAAGGCCCTGCACGCGGTCTATGGCGACGTGGACCTGTCCGGCCACCGGGAATGGGTGGGCATCCTGAAGGCCGGCGGCGATGCCGGCCAGCTCGGCAAGACCTTCACGCTGGCCGTGAACCTGACGGCCCTCGCCGGTCATGGGGTGGCCACCGGTGCCCGCCGGATCGCCGCTGCCACCAGCCCGTGGTTTCTCGTCGCGGCTGGCCTAGGCGCGGCGTGGTGGTACCTGGACCGCCGCGCCAGCACCAGGCAGCGAGTCGCTTCCATCGCCAAGTCGATCCTGGCCTGCGCGCTCGGCGCGGCGATCGCCTATCAGGAAGTCCAGGACCAGTTCACCAGCGCTGCGCCGAAGACCCCAGGCTGGGCGTCCCTGGCCGCCGACCTCCCGCCCGCTGCGGTCCTTGGGCGCGCTTGCCTGCACACGCTCGCCCGCAGCCTGCGTTGCGACCGCTCCGCCGCCGAGCTGACTGCGGAATTGCCCTATCTGGGCGTCGCGCAGGGCGAGGCCAAAGTCCGCCAGATCCTTCGCGACGCCGACCCTTTCACCGAGGTCTGGCGCGGCAGGTGGCAGGCCGGGCACGCGGCCCCGGCGCTGCTGCGCTACCTCGACATGCAGCCGCCGAGGCGGAAGCCGCCTGACACTGCCCGGCATGCCTGCCGCCCGGATCCGGCGAACTATCATGACCGAGGCTCGCCCAGGGCCAGGCGAGGGCCCGCTGTCAGAGCGGCGGCGTATCCGGTCGCGTGCGCGCGGATCATCGAGATCCTCGGACTGTTCGGCCTGCTGTCTTGCGGAATCGTGGCCGCAGATGCCGCAATCGAGGCGGCGCCGCTGGCCGACCGGATTTCGGGCATTGTCCAGGACCTGCTGGAACACCAGCCAGGCTGCGCGCATCCGATTAGCGACGGTTTCGCCGTGTCGGTCATCGCCCCGGTGATCCTCACCGCCCGCCGTGACCTGGCGGCCGCACACCGGTACCTCCGCCGCGCCGCCGTCTGGGTGGCCGACCGCTACGACATGGATCGCGGCGGAATCGGGCTGGCTGGGCCTCTCGCGGACCCCGTCACCGAGGTGGCCTACCTGCTAGGCGCGCCGTTCGAGAACGGGCCCGACCGACGGCCCCTGAGCTACGTCGCGACGGTACTGACCGACCTCGCGGCGATCACCCCGCACTCCGGCGACCTATATATGGACCTCGTGAACGAGTTCCTGGCCGTTGACGCCGACCCTCAGCTGTTGCAGGCCGATGAGGGCCGCGCGCAATGGCGCCCCCATGGAACGGGCGTGACGCTCGCCCCCGCGCATCATCTACGCCGAGCCCCCTCCCGCCAAACGGATGCGCAGCCAGGCACTTCCGGGACCCGGCACCGCCCGTCCCCTCCTGGGACACGCTCGCCCTGACCAGCGTGGCGCGTGACCGGCACGTAGTGGACGTGCTACGCGCGAATCTCATACCGTGACGATTTCGCGGGCGATGCTGCGAAGATGTCACGGGGGTGCGGCTCGCTGTCGGCGGCAGAAGGCTCCGTGAGGTTGTCGAAGCGAGCGGTCTGTAAAACCGTCGGCTTAGCCTACGTTGGTTCGAACCCAACACCTGCCACCACCTGCGAAAACGGCCCGTGAGCTGGGGTCTTCCTGGCTTTGCGGGCCGTCGTGTGTTGTGTCACCTTGTGTCATCTGCGGTCAGGAGACGTCGCTGCGCGGCAGTGGTTACGGACAGATGGCGGACGGAATCCGGGCAGAAGGAGCGGTTCACCGAACCGCTCGCTCCCGCCCGGCGGTACGGGGTTCGACGGCCCCCGAAGGGCAGGTTTCCGACGAAGGTGAGCAGCACCCCGGCCATCACCACCGGCTGGGCCCCGAGCCGGTCGGCAAGCTTGCCGACCGAACTGCGGGAGGCCAGGCTGCCGACGCCCTGCGGAGCGAGCAGCAGACCTGCCATCAGCGCGGACGGGACCGCGACCTGGTTCGCCGCATCGTATGTTCGAGATGCATGACCGCTCTCGGCATTCCTGCCCCGGCGGCCTGACGGGATGCGCTCAGCTCAGGCGCGGTGGCCTAGGCGTTCGCTGGCTAGAGTTCCCACGGGCGCGGGCGGGCGTCCTTGGCCCAGCTTTCGCCGAAGCCGGCGCGCTTGGCGGCCGGGAAGGCGTCGCAGATCCGGAACCATGCCCGCATTCCGCACTGCGCCATGGGGTTGGCGTTGAGTCCGAGGCGCTCGTTGGTCATCGCGGAGCGGATGGTGCTGAAGGCATAGTCGCGCATCTCCCTCTCGTAATCGCCGATCGCCTGAAGGAGGGGGGTGCTGCCGCGCGCGGCGTCTGCCAGGTTGCGGTGGAGTAGGCTCGCGTCGCGGAAGGCCATGTTCGCGCCGTTGCCGCTCGCCGGGGGCATGGCGTGGACGGCATCGCCGAGCAGGGTCACGGTGCTGGGGGCCCAGTCGCTGACAGGCGGGGCGACGGTGAAGGAGTAGGCGCCGAAGGCGGCGGGGGCTGCCTGGGAGGCGAGCCTGACAAGGTCGGGGTGCCAGCCCCTCATCATCTTCGCCGCTGCTTCCCGCAGTCCCTGCCCGGAGAGGGCCTCGATTCCGGGCGGGCAGGCTTCCTGGCGGGCGACGAGCGCGCACAGCAGGTAATCGCCTTGCTGGGCAAAGGCCGTGCCGTCGGCCTGTCCGTCATGTTCGGGCCGGCGGAAGACCGAGGTGAAGAGGAAGAACGGGACAGGCGCCATGATCATGTTCAGGCCGGTGCGCAGCCGTCCTGGAACCGTGGGCCCGGCGGAACCGTGCAGGGGCACTGTCCACCCGATGCCGAATGCGCCGGTGGGCACGGGATCGGTCCCTGGCCGGTACTGGCGGCGCACGGCCAGCCGGCCCATCGGCGCCGACCAGGACGTCACCGGTCGTGCTGCTGCCGTCGGCGAAGTGCGCCGTCACGGACCCGTCCGGGAGCTGGGCGTAGCGTTCAAGCTGACGGCCGAACTGCACTATCCCGTCAAGGCCGCGGAGCAGGGTCTCCCGCAGGAACAGCCGGTCAACCGGGTACGCACGCTCCGCGGCGTCCGCCGACGGCGGGTACATCACGTCGTCATCGACGACCACCAGGGTCCGCAGCTGTTCGGTCAGGAAGCCGAATCCGCCTTCCGCATCCCCGACACCGAGCAGGAATGCCTCCCAGGCGCTGTCGGGAAGGCAGGCCCGCAGTGCCCGGCTTCCCGCCGGGCTCACGTGGAGCCGGTACCGGTCCAGCCGGTCCGACCTGGTCCGGTCGCGCTCGAAGACGGCCACCTCGACGCCGGCCTTGACCAGGCCCTGGGCCAGGCACAGCCCGCCGAGGCCGCCGCCCATGATGAGTACCCGCATTTTCTCCTACCTCCGTGAGCTGCTGAATGGTTCCGGCCGGGCCTGGCAGAGCTGGCTGAGCCGCTCAGCCGAGTCCGGGAAGCGGGGCCGCCAGCCGGTGACGGCACGGAATTCCGCGCCCTCCACTGGCGCGGAACAGCTGAACAGCCCCCAGGACTCGTCGTCCAGCGGGTGCAGCTCCAGCCCGACGGCCGCCGAAATCGCGTTGGCCAGCTCACGCTGCGTCCGGGGACTGCCGTCGGTCACGTAGTACAGGCCTGCCGGCGCTGTCAGGGCGGCCACCCCGGCACTGGCCGCGTCAGTGATCTCGATCGCGGGAATGCTGGCCCCGGGCGGGCCGTCCAGCAGCAGCCAGCCTCGCGCGGCCGCCGCCAGGATCTGCCGGGTGAGACGGTCGGTGTCCCCGTACGTCCAGCCCAGGCGCAGGACGACAGCGGTGCCGCCGAACCCCGCGAAGGCCTGCGCGGCGGCCTCGGCGGCCAGCGCCCGCGCGGCCTCCGGCCGCGCGCCCCCCAGCCATGACCGGCCGGGTCCCGGACCCGGGGGCCGGCCGCAGAGCAACGCCGACGACAGCGCCACCAGCCTGGTCGCGCCGCGCTCCCGGGCCAGGCGGGCCACGGCGATGAGCTGGTCGCGCCGGCGGGCAGCCCGCCATCGCCGGTGGCGCGAGACGAGCCACCCGGCCGGCAGCGCCAGCTCGCTGGCGATGACGAGCACAGGTGCGTCACTCCCCGGGGTGGCTGGCCGGTAACCGCTCGCGGACAGCGCCTGGCATACCGCCGCCTCCAGCGGGGACCGCGTGCCCAGGACGGTGACGGCGCGATTGGCGTGTCCCATCGTCCCCGGTCCGGGTCC
Organism: uncultured Actinomycetes bacterium; assembly: GCA_963717125.1. Taxonomy (GTDB): domain Bacteria; phylum Actinomycetota; class Actinomycetes; order Streptosporangiales; family Streptosporangiaceae; genus RYN-230. The sequence goes on along the minus strand of CAVQVG010000003.1, from coordinate 90,023 downwards.
GGCCGACCTCGCTGGCTCGTATCGCATGCGACTACTCAAACACAACTCCTGTCAAAGGTCAAATACGACTAGTCTGGTTTGACTTTCGAAATGGGGTGATGTTTGACTGCTCGCGTGCGACCAGTTAGCGGCGACCGTCGCCGTGTGACCGAGGTCGCCGGAGGAGCCCGCGATGGCGGACAAGACAGACGGCAGCTGGCAGCCAGCGGAACAGGCCAGCGCCTCCTGGCCGGGCCCGGGCCAGGAGGCAGGCGAGTGGGGTGAGGCGGGTGCCTGGGGCAGACCGGCCGCCGACGTGCCGAACAGGCTGGCGATCCTCGGCGTACTGCTGGTGGGCGCCTTCGTGGTCCTGCTCGATGCCACGATCGTGAACGTGGCGGTTCCCACGATCCAGCGGGGCATGCACGCGTCCGACGGCGCCATCGAGTGGATCGTGAGCGGCTACGCGCTCACCTACGGCCTGCTGCTCATCCCGGCGGGCCGCCTCGGCGACCGGTTCGGGCACAAGAAGACGTACCTGGCCGGGCTGGCCGGGTTCACGGCCGCGTCCGTGCTGTGCGGCACATCGGCCAGCGCCGCTGAGCTCGTCGCCTGGCGCATCGTCCAGGGGGCGATGGCCGGCATCTTGAACCCGCCGATCATGGCGATCATCCAGGAGATCTTCCCGACGAAGGAGCGCGGCAAGGCGTTCGGCATGTACGGCGCGGTGGCCGGCCTGGCGACCGCGCTGGGGCCGCTCGCGGGCGGCCTGCTCATCGCCTGGAACCTGCACGGCTGGGACTGGCGGCCAGTGTTCCTCGTCAACCTCCCCATCGGGATCCTCGGGCTTGCGGCGGCGCTGCGCCTGGTGCCCGAATCGCGGGGGCAGCGCGCCTCGCTCGACCTTGTCGGCGTCGCCCTGGTCAGCGCCGTGTTCGTGCTGATCGCCTACCCGCTGACCGAGGGGCAGGACCGGGGGTGGCCGCCGTGGACCTTCGCCTGCCTCGCGGCGGCGCTGCCCGCCCTGGGCTTGTTCATCGGTTGGGAGAGGCTCACCGCGCGCCGCGGCAAGACGCCGCTGGTGAACCTGGAACTGTTCAGCAGCCGGGCGTTCTCCTCAGGGACCGCGGTCAGCCTGGCCTACTTCGCCGGCTTCGTCGGCCTCGTGTTCGTGCTGTCGGTGTACCTGCAGGCCGGCCTCGGGTGGTCGGCCCTGCACGCCGGGCTGGCGATCCTGCCGTTCGCCGCCGGGACCTTCGCCGGCGCGGCTGCCTCCGATCAGGTGGCGCAGCGAATCGGCCGGGGCGCGCTGCAGCTAGGATCCGTCATCGTCGCCCTCGGCACGCTGGCCACGATCCTCCTCATCCACACCGAAGGAGCCCGGGTCTCCGCGGTCCATCTGCTGCCCGCACTGCTAGCCGCCGGGATCGGCAACGGGCTGATGATCGCCCCGCTCACCACGATCGTCTTGTCCGCCGTCCCATGGCAGGACGCCGGATCGGCAAGCGGCGTGCTGAGCGCCGCCCAGCGGCTCGGCCAGGGGCTCGGCGTCACTATCGTCGGGGTCGCCCTGTTCGGCAGCCTCGGGGCGGCCCACGCCGCTACCCGCGCGCGGGTAGCCCAAGAGTTCACCCACGGCGCCCAGGTCGCATCCCTGTACGCCCTCGCCGCGATGATCGGCACCGCAGCGATCATCCCGCTCCTCCCCCGGGGCGGGCAGCACGAGGAGTGGTCCGGATGACCCGGCGCGAGACAGTGCTCGCCATCGCCCTCGCCATCGTCGTCGCCGGCAGCGCCGGCTACCTCCTCGCGGCGAACACCACCACCCTGGCCGCGGCGCCGGCTCCGCCAGCACCACCACGCCCCCCGCCGACACCGCCACGGCCCCGGCCGACACCGCTACCCCGGCCACGGGGACGCCCGCGGCGGGCGGCACCGGGATGCCTGCCGAGTCCGCGACCGGGTACAGCAACAACCAGCTCGCCACCTCGATAGCGCAGCAGACCGGCACCCAGCTCGCCGCCGACTCCCCGATATACGTGCCCGCCTCCCAGGCACAGGCAATGGCCGGCGCCGTCCCCCCGGGGGCACACGAGGCAGGCAACACCATCACGTTCACCTCCTCGCGGGTGTCCTTCACCGTCGCGGCCGTCCCGCCGGGCGGTCCTGACATGACCTTCCGGATCGGCGGCTTGGTCAACCCCGCCCTCATCATCCCCGCCCGCGCCACCGTCACGGTCGAGTTCATCAACGCCGACCCCGACCAGGCCCACGGCTGGGAGGTGACCAGCACCGGGCCGCCCTTCCCGTTCCACATCGGGCAGCCCGCGCTGCCCGGAGCGTTCGCCCGCGCACTCGGCGACCCCACCAGCGCCGGCGACGGCGCGGAGACCATCACCTTCACCGCCGGTCCAGGCGGCCGGTACCAGTACGTCTGCCCCATGCCCGGCCACGCCCAGATGGGCATGCACGGCAGCCTCACCGTCAGCTAACCCCCCCCGGCCCGGGACCCCGCCCGCGCCCGGCCCCGCGTCGGCACGCCGGCGCGGGGCCACTAGCCGCCGTCAGCCTAGTCGTGATTGACTACTCGTATGAATACCACTCGCCTGTTCATCCTGGGCGCGCTCGACCGTGGCGGGCCGATGTACGGCCACCAGATCCGCCGCGCCGCGCAGCTGGACCGCACCGAGCTGTGGACCGACATCAAGCAAGGATCCCTCTACGGCGCGCTGCACCGGATGGCCGCCGAGGGCGCCATCCAGGTCGTGCGCTCCGAGCAGGAGGGCAACATGCCATCCCGCACCGTCTACGAGATCACCGACGCGGGCCGCGCGGAGATGACCGCGACCCGCGACCGGGTGCTGCGCGACACCCGGCACCGCCCCGACCCCGTCGACATCGCCCTGCAGAACGCCGCCGGCTTGCCCGAAGACGAGCTCCGCGCCGTGATGGAGGGCCGCCGGGCAAACATCGCCGCCCAGCTCGCGTCCCTGCGGCAGCTTCACGACACCGCCGCACCCTACCTGACCGGCATCGAGGAGTTGGGTTTCCGTCACACCCTGATCCGGGTCGAGGCAGAGCTCGCCTGGCACGAGGAGTTCATCGAGGCCCTGCCCAAGCTCTTCCGCGACAGCGGTAACGAGACGAACCCCGGATGAGGGAAGAGGTACCGCATCCCCTGCTGGCGAAGGCCAGCGAGCGGTTCGCCCTGTATATACAATGAGTTCGGTATTCCTGAGACCGGGGCAATAGGTGCCTATGGCTGGCTGGGCGGGTACCTGATTTCCGGCGATGCACTCGGCGGTGATCTCCTCATGGGGGCCCGTGCCTACTCCACGGCAGACGGGCGGTTCGATCAGGTTGACCCACACCCTGGCGGCTCGGCCAATCCTTACGACTACGTCGGCCAGAACCCGCTCACGAACTACGACCTGGCTGGCCTTTACGGCGTGCGGTGTTACGACTGGACTTGCGGCTACGAATTTGACAATTGGCGCACCAACGATATCGCCTATGCGGCCTGGGCGGCCTGGGAGTTCGGCAGCGGTACAGCTGCGAGTTACGTCTGCGCGGCCCTTAGCCCGGATGATTCACCCAGTAAGGTTGCCGGCCTTCTGGGGTGTCTGAGACCCCGTGATGATCTTAATTTTAGGGTGGGGGTATGACAGCGGCCCGGCTGCCGGGCCGGGTGGCCGGGGTTCCACGGTCCCCCAGGTCTTCGGTGGTCGCAGGGATGTCTTGCTGCTGGTCAGGGTGCTTGTGGCAGGGCGGTGATCCTGGTCCAGGCGGTGGCGATGGCGTCGGCCCATGGCCAGGTGGCGGCGATCTTCAGCTGGCGGCGCCGGCTGGTGCGGGTCAGCCGGGCGGCGGCGTACAGTAGCCGGTAGCGCAGGGTCTTGGGTTCCGCGCGGGCCAGATCGCCGTCGAGAGCCAGCAGCCTGAGCCAGACCAGCAGGGCCGCGGCGGTGAGCGAGGCGGCCAGCCAGGCGGAGTTGAGCGCAAAGTCATGGGAGGGGAACTTGCCGACGCCGCAGTCTTTCCCGGTGCGGATGGCGTCCTCAACCCGCGCGTGCACCCTGTGTGCAGCATCGATATAGGCCGCGCCAGCCGCGCCAGCCGCGCACGCCAGCGGGCAGGTTGGTGACCCAGAGGCTGTAGCGCCAGTCATCGGCTTCCTCGAACAGGGACAGCTGGGCGCCGGGGTGCGGCCGCTCGCGGCGGGCGAAGATCCGCATGCTGGCGGGCCAGCCGGCGAGGTGGTCCCCGTCTGGGCTTTCGCGCAGCAGGCCGGTCAGCTCGGTCACGTGGGCCTCCTGGACCCAGCACCGCCGATGCGCGCAGTGCCGTTCTGCGCAGGCCTGCGCGGCGCGGCGTTCCCGGACCCGGCCACGGCCATCAACCGCAGCCTGCCAGGCTCCGGGTGGCACGCGCCGCAGCGCGTGCCGTTCACGTTCGCCCAGTTCCCAGCCGACGGAGTAGACCAGCTGGTGCCCAGGCCTCCGTGCAAGTTCATCCAGCCGCTCGATGAGCCGGTGGCTGGCCCCGGCCCCATCGCACCCCACACGCGTCCTGGGCCAGCTCGCCCCGTCGGCGCTGCACACCGTCGAGCAGTACGCAAACAATCCGATCGAAGCAGACCATGATCGACTCAAAGCGAGGCTGAGACCGATGCGTGGCCTGAAACGCGAGCGTTCCGTGCGCACGATCGCCATTGGCCACGCCTTCGTCCAGGACCTCCGCCGCGGTCACTACGACATCGCCACCGACGTCCCCGACCGACACCGACTCCGCGCCGCCTTCGACGACCCCGTGATGGCCATCTGACAGCCACGCCTGGTGGCTCGGCGCTGCCCACGATCGCCCAACGCGACAGAGCTCAGCGATCCTTTCCATTCCCTGCAACTAGGCAACGACTTTTATCGACTGACCGGCTTGGCGCGAATCCAGGCGGCTAGCAGGCAACTGGCAAGGGAAAGTTGCCGCTTGGTTGCCTGGCCGTTCCCGGTCAGTCTCGCCTACTCTGAGCCGCACTTGGGCTGATCAGATCGCGCGAAGGCTAGCACCTAATGACAATGCTCTCCGGCAACCCGGCACCCACGCGTCCGGCGCTCGGCTTCCTTGTTCCTTGGCAACGTACTGGGGCGCCGTGGAAGGCTGACGTGGCGGCACAGGAAGCCCCAGTCATCGTGGAGGCCATGGCCATGCGGCAATCGCGCCAAGAAATTCCTGCCCACGCAGGGTCGTCCGGCAAATTAATTGATGGACCTTTCCTTCCAAAAGGAGATCCAGCTGCGTGAAGTCGTCCTGGTCAACATGCCATTCGCCGATCGGCGACTGCCATCATTCGCACTGAGCCAGCTTGCCGCACTGGTGCGCCGAGACTTCGACGACGAGTTCAACGTGCGGGTATGCTATTCCAGTCATGACTTTGTCCGGTTTCTTGGCGCTGACCTTTACGACACAATTACCAGCGACCTATCGGAAAATCTGGCCGGAATTGGGGATTGGCTGTTTCGGGCCGTGGCCTTCCCTGATGATGAGGACAACGCTGAGGAATACTTCACTCGCTACTACGCGGGTCGCCAGTACGACACCTTCCGTGGGACTATCCTGCGGCGGCGCAGTGCGCTCTACGGATTCTGCCAGGGACTAGCCGACCAGTACGGCCTCGGCGAGGCGGACGTAGTCGGCTTCAGTTCCATGTTCGCGCAGACCGTTCCGAGCCTTGCGATCGCACCGCGAGCGCCCGCTGCCAGCGGGCGGGGGTGCTGGTCACCTGTCACCCGCACATGCTGCGCCATACCTTCGCCGTCGCGACCCTGGAGCAGCTGCAGCGCGGCCACATCGCCGAGCTCGCCGCGATGACCGCGGGTCAGCGCGGGGAGTATCAACGGATCTTCGGCGATCCGCTGGACTGGGTGCGGCGCCGCCTCGGTCACCGCTCGGCTGCGACCACGCTGAAGTACCTGCATGTGCTGCAGGAACTGGAGATGGAAACCCGGATGGCGCTGATCCCGGACGACTGGGAGCCCGCACCTAGTCCCGGGGTGGCGCCGTGACCGGCACGGCGGCGCGGACCGGTCGGGGCCGCCGCTCACCGCTGCCCTGCGGTGGTTATCAGCGCCCGCCTGCGGCAAGGGCCGGGGCGGGCGGCGCGGAGGTGGCGTTCACTGGTGATGACGGCCGCAGGGGCGTGTTCAGGTTCGCCGGCCTGCCCGTGCCGGGGTGGCATGAGCCGGTGGCGGCGGCGTTCGCCGCCCGGACCGGGCCGGGCGGTGGGCTGCGGACCCTTGCCTCGGCGTCGGCCGCCTGGCAGGTCACCGCCCGGTTCCTGCGGTTCCTGGACAGCCAGCAGCCCCAGCCAGCCGCCCCGGGCAGCCTGCGGGCCGCGCACCTGGACCTGTTCCGCGCTGCCCGGGCCACGACGGCGGGTCCGGCGGCCGGGCTGCGTGAGCTGCGTCAGGTCCTGGCCCTGCTCGGCCAGGAGCCGCTGCGGAGCCTGCTGGTCCCGGAGGTCGCCGATTACCTGGGCCGCAGGTTCGCCGACCCGCGCCTGCCCGGCCAGCCTGGATACTCCGACGGGGAACTGGCCCGGATCCTGGCCGCGGCCCGCTCCGACGCAGTGGCGATCAATGCCCGGATCGGGGCGGCCACCGAACTGCTGCGCTGTCTTGAGGCCGGCCCGGACACGCTGTCCCCCGCCGACCGCGCTCTCGCCGGCCTGCTCGCCGTGATCGCGGCGACCGGGATCGTGCCCGCCGGGGGGAACAGCGCCGAGCGCAGGCGAATCGCCGCGCGGCTGTTCCTGATCCGCGAGGACCTGCCCCCGCTGCTGGTCTTGATGGTTGCCCTGAGCGGCCGTAACGGTGAGACAGTGAAGGAACTGCCCGCCGCCCACCGGCTCCTGGACGGCAAGGCCGTCGAGGTCACCGTGACTAAGCGCCGCCGCGGCCCTGGGCACTGGAGCGGGCAGGCGGTCTGGGAGACCGGCCCGCCGGACCGGCGCCTGCACACTCCGGGCGGCTGCTACCTGATGATCGCGGAGCTGACCGCGCGGAGCCGGGAGATCACCGGCTCTCCGTCGCTGTGGTTGGTCTGGCGCAACGGCCAGCACGGCGTGAGCGGCACTGCCGAGCACCACGACCCGTTCGCGAGCCGGCTCGGCGACCTGCTGCCGCTGAACGCCTGGGCCCGCCGCCACGGCTTGCTCGGCGATGACGGCAACCCGCTGGCGGTGCGGCTGGGGCGGCTGCGCACTAGCGCCGAGGTCCGCCGCACCCGCCAGCTCGGCGGCCACCTGCCCTCCGCGGCCCGCACCAACACTATGCAAGTCCTGTGGAACAGCTACCTGCGGGCCGATCCCGCCGTCACCGCCTGGGCCGAGGAAACCATCTGCGCGGCGCTCGGCGACGCCGAGCGGGCCGCGTTCGACGCCCACGCCCGGGCGCTGGCCGGCCACCGCGGAACGCTGCGCGTCATCCCCGGCCCGCCGCCGGCCCCCGGAACCGGTGCCGCGGACGCGGCCGGGCTGGACGCCGGGACCGCGCGGCGGGCCGCCGCCGGGGAGCTGGACACCGCGTGGGCGGCCTGCACCGGCCGGGACGCCGGGCCATGGAACGCCGGCACCTGCCGGGCGTCATTCCTGGACTGCTTCCACTGCGGGAACTGCCTGATCACCACCACCCACCTGCCCCGGCTGCTCGCCCTTGCCCGGGACCTGGAACAGCGCCGCGAGCAAGTCAACGCCGCCGGGTGGTGGCGACGTTACGGACCAGCCTGGGCGGCGATCCGCCACCATGTCCTGCCCGAGTTCACCCCCGCCGAGGTCCAGGCCGCCGAAGCCGTCATGCCGGCCGGCAGCCTGCTCGACCTCGCCGAGGGCATCCGGGAACGCCCATGACAGCGCCCGCCGCCCGCATCCCCTTCGTATCCGGCATGCCCGGCGCGGCGGGCACGCTCGTGCTGCACCGGCGTGAGTTGCGCGACGGTGCCCGGCTGGAGGAAACCTCCCGGTTCGGCGAAGACCGGTGGGTGCTCACCCCGGCGATCCTCCAGCGGCACCAGCCAGGCGCGGTCCTGGATTTCACCCGGATTCCCGCCGCTCACCGGGCCGTGGCCAGGGAGCTGTTCTACGGCATGCTGTCCGGCCCGCTCCCGCCCGGCCTGCCCAGGGTCACGATCTCCACGGTCCGCCGCACCTTCACCGCCGTCTCCTACTTCCTGACCTGGGCCGGCGCCCGCTCAGCCGCGAGCCCGTCCCGCCCGGCCACCCTGAGCGGGCTCACCCCAGCCGACCTGGAAGACTTCCACCGCCACCTGACAGCGGCGCTCCGGACCCGGGGAATGCGGGCGCACTACCGGGCATCGGCCCGGCTGCTGTGGCACTACCGCGCCACCTTGAGCGACCCGCTGCCGTTCGACCCGGGCGGGATTCACCGGTGGGGCGAGCCGAACCACGCCGCCCGGGGCGAGAACCGCACCGCCCGCATCGACGAGACAGTGATCGGGCCGCTGATCACGTGGGCGCTGCGGTTCACCGACGACTTCGCCCACGACATCCTCGCCGCCGCGGCCGAGGGATTCCAGCTGCATGCCGCCCGGCTCGCCGCACCCGGCCGCCGGCTGCGTGCCGGTGTGCTGGAAGAGCTGCTCGCCAGCTACGAGCGAAACCAGCGGGCGCTGCCCGGATACGGCGGCAAGCCCAACGCCACGTTCCTGGCCCGCAAGCTCGGCTGCTACCCCTCCACCCTGCGCCGCTCACCGCTGCTGACCACCGCCGCAGCCCGCACCGGCGTCGATACCGGCACCTACCTCGACACCCGGCCCGCCTACCTGCTGGACGGGCGGCCGTGGCTGGAGCGGATCGCCTACAGCACCCGCGGCCATGACAGCCTCGGCACCCTGGCCCGGATGCTGCAGACCGCCTGCTACATCCTGATCGCCTACCTGACCGGGATGCGCGACAGCGAGATCAAGCACCTCACCCGCGGCTGCGTGACCACCGAGCGGGATAGCGCCGGCACCGCCTACCGGTGGAAGATCACCGGCCTGGCGTTCAAGGGCGAGGCCACCACCTGCGGCGTCCGGGCAACCTGGGTCGCCGGGCACCCCGCCGCCCGCGCCGTCGCCGTCCTGGAACAGCTCCAGCCGGCCGGCCAGATGCTGCTGTTCGCCCGCCTGCCTTACCGCGAGGGCACCCGCCCCGGCTCGTCAGCCGCCGTGCTGACCACCGCCGCCACCCAGCAGGCCCTGGCCGACTTCACCGCCTGGGCCAACGGCTACTGCGCCGCCTCCGGCCGCGCCGGCACCATCCCGATCCCCGGCACCGGCGAGCCGCTGACGACCAGGCAGTTCCGCCGCACCCTGGCCTGGCACATCGCCCGTCGGCCCGGCGGGGCGATCGCCGGCGCGCTGCAGTACCGCCACCACGCCATCCAGATGTTTGAGAGCTACGCCGGGACCAGCGCGAGTGGTTTCCGCGCCGAGGTCGAGGCCGAGCAGGCCATCGCCCGCGGCGAGCACCTGCTGGCCATGACCGACCAGCACCAGCACCACCTCACAGGACCAGCCGCCGCAGAGGCCGCTGCCCGGCTGAGCGCCTTCGCCGGGTTCGCCGGGCAGGTCACCACCGACTCCCGCCGGATCGCCCGCCTGATGGACAGCCACGACCCAGCCGTCTACCCCGGCGAATATGTCACCTGCATCTACAGCCACCCCCGGGCACTATGCGCCCGCAGCGACGGCCCCGACCTCGGCACCTGCCAGCCGCTGCGATGCCGCAACGCCGCCTTCACCCCCGCCAACCGCGACGCCCTCCGGGCCGAGCTTGCCCGGATCGACGCCAGCCTCACCCGCGCACCTGCCCTGCCGCCCTACCTCCTGCACACCCTCACCGCGCGCCGCCAGGACATCACGACGCTCCTCAGCGCACAGGAACGGGAAGAGCCCGGATGACCCGCAAGATCGACCTCCCGGCCGAAGAGCACGTCCGCGCTGTCATGGCCCGGATGCTCGCCGACGCGGACGCGGGCGGCCCTCGGCCCACGGTGCTCGCCCTGGCCCGGAAACTCGGCCTGACTAACGCGACCTTCTGGCGGCACTACCACGACATCGCGGCCGAACTCCGGCGCCACGGTGCTCAGGCCCTGCAGGCCATTCCCGCCCCGGACCAGAACCTCGGCGAGGCCAGCGAACTGCCCAGCCAGAACGCCGCCCTGCGCCGCGAACGTGACCACCTCGCCAGCCAGCTCGAAGCCGCCCTCAGCCACCTGCGGCGGCTGACCATCGACAACGCCGAACTCCGCCGTGAACTCGAAACAGCCCGCGCGATCACCCGCATCGGCAGGCCGGACACAGCCGGCCACGGCTAATTGCCAGCAGCTAACAGCTTGAATTGCCAGGGTCTGTCTGCTTGATCACGTACGGCGCGCCTGCGTGATCAAGCGGACGGCCCCTTTCAGCAGCCAGGCCGCTGCTCCTTCCTCCTTCCCGGCCACGACGCATGCCGTGCCCTTGCTACAGCATTGTGCGCGGGCTGGGTGCCCATTATTGTGCTGACGGGCCGTGACTGGCGTTCGGGTGGAGCACCACCGGGGAGCGGCCTCCCGGCCTATCGCCGGGCTGCGCCGTGCGCCTGGGCGAGCATGTAATGCCGCCTGAAGGAGCACGCTCATGACCAGTACACCTGCCGGTACGGCGGTCGGCCCCTTGCTTCCAGCGGGATGTCCGCTCATTGTCGGGATCGTCAACATCACCGCTGACTCGTTCTCCGACGGCGGCCGCTACCTCGACCCCGCGGCCGCCATCGCGCAGGCCCGCCGCCTGCGAGCCGACGGCGCCGACATCATCGAACTGGGCCCCGCCGCCAGCCACCCAGACTCCGTGCCTGTCACCGCCGCGGAGGAACAGCGGCGGCTCGCCCCGGTCCTGGGCCAGCTCGCCGCCGATGGGATTCCCGTCGCGGTGGACTCGTTCCGCCCGGAGACTCAGCGGTTCGCCATCTCCGCTGGCGCGACCTGTGTCAACGACATCCACGGGTTCAGTGTCCCCGGCATGTACCCGGTCCTGGCGGCAAGCGCGTGCCGGCTGATCGTCATGCACTGCGTGCAGCCCTCCGGGGCCGCCACCAGGGTGGTCACCGACCCGGCGACGGTCTGGGCCAGCATCGGCCAGTTCTTCAGCGCGCGGCTGGCCGCGCTGCAGGCGGCCGGCATCAGCCGAGACCGGCTCATCATCGACCCCGGGCTCGGGTACTTCCTGGGCAGCACGCCCGAGCCCTCCCTGGCCACCCTGGCCGGAATCCGGCAACTCAAGGACAACTTCGGCATCCCCATCCTGGTCTCCCCGTCCCGCAAGTCTTTCCTCCGCGCACTCACTGGTAAGGACATCTCCCGATCCGGGCCTGCCACGCTCGCCACTGAGATCTTCGCCGCATGGCAGGGAGCCGACTACATCCGCACCCACGACGCCGCCGCCCTGCGCGACGCGCTCACCCTGCTAGCGGCCATCACCCGCCAAGCCCGCCAGGCCTAGCCATACTCCCGCCGGCACCCGAGATCCACCGCGAAGCAGAGAAATTGTCAGGACCTGCGGATGGGAGCCGCACCGACCCAGCGGTGGTAGGCGTCTGGGTCGACGTTGCTGCCGCACACGATGGTGACGACGTGCCGCCCGGCGAAGCGGTCACGGTCTTCGAGGATCGCCGCGATGCCGAGCGCCGCCGACGGTTCGGCGACGAGGCCAGCGTGGTCCAGGAGCATCCGCATGCCGGCGATGATCGACGCCTCGGAGACCAGGACAGCGTCGTCAGCGACCAGAAGCAGGTCGTCCAGGACGTCCGGGATGGGACACCGCCCGGCGACGCCGTCAGCGATGGTGTCGGTCGGGCCGGTGGTGACCACGCGCCGCCGACGCCACGAGTGTGTCATCGCCGGTGCGCCCAGCGGCTGGACGCAGATCACCTCGACTCCAGGCGCCCGGGCCTTCACCACATGTCCCACGCCGGTGGCCAGCGCCCCGCCCCCCAGAGCAATCAGGACGGCGTCGAACGCCGGTGCGGTGTCTGTCAGTTCCAGGCCGATGGTCGCCGCGCCCCCGACTGTTTCCCGCAAGCCGGTCCCTGCAACGCCGCCGGCGGATGTCGCCAAGGTGATCGCCGAGGCGCGCGCCCGTAGTGCTGCGCTTGGCCAGTATCTGTGGCTCGTCGCCATCACCGGAGTGCGGCGTGGCGAGCTGTGCGCCATCCAGCTCTGCGACGTTGACCTCGACAACGGCCTCATCCATGTCGCGTTCAACTACGTCGTCCGAGATGGTCACCGGGTCCGCAAGGACACCAAGACTCACCAGGATCGCTGGATCGCCGTCGACCCGGACACTTGTGTCCTCATCAGGGAGTACCTCTTCGGACTCAGGACCCAGCTTGCCGCAGTGGATCTGGAACTCGCCGCGGACGCCTGCCTGTTCTCCAACGACCCGATGCACGCCGAGCCATGGAAGCCGGACTGGGCGACCCACCGAGTCGCGCAGACCGCCGGGGTGGCCGACGTCACATTCAGCATCAGGGAGGGTCGGCATTACACCGCCAGCCAGTTGCTCGCCGCCGGCTTCGACCGGCGCAACACCGCCGCGCGGCTCGGACACAGCGGCGGCGGTGCCACTACGCTCAAGTTCTACGCCGATCCGGTGCCCGAGGCAGACCGGCGGGCCGCCGTATATTTGTCGCGGCTCACCTCCGGCGCACCAAGGCCCAAATTGTGAGCCAGCAGACTTCTGATCCCGAACCCCCAGAAGGCTCGCCTGAGAGTACCGAAGAACCCGAGCAGGACCAAGCGACCATCGAGACAGTTGCCGACCTGCTGAACCGCCTTCGTGGTACCCGGTCGTCGGGCCGTGCTGCTGACTGCCGGCCCGTGCGGGGCGGGCCCGAGGTCAGCGTGCACTGTGCCGACCGCGCAGCAGCCACGCCATCCGAGGCCCACGGCCCGCCAGGTGCTGGGCAACCCGCGCCGCGACTCCCTGACCTGCGGGCCGTGCCAGGTGCCGACCGCTGATGCCTGCGACGGTCGCCGCGGCAATCAGCCCTGGAGTGTGATCACCACGCCGGTGTCCGCATAGGGAAAGGGGCCCTTGCCCAGGTGTCGCACACTGTCCACTAGCCGCATGATGGGCACCATCAGGCCGTACTTGGCCTTCACCGTGGACGTGATCGCCTCGAAGTCCGCACCGGAGGTCACCAGCTCAACGGTGCCGGTCACCGGCGTGGTGCCGGCTTTGACCCGGCCTCGGACGTCGCTCGGCTGCAGTGTCAACCTCGGGTTGTTCCGTAGCCGCTTGATTTTTCCGGAGGCCGAGGAGGTCAAGAGGCCGACCCGGCCGGCGTCGACCGGGACGATCCAGGTCGCCGTTGCGACCGCCACCCCGGTCTTGCGGAAGGTGGCCACGAACACGTACTTCTCCTGCGAGATCGCCTGTTCGGCGTTGCTGCCAGTCATCTGCTTCTCCTGTCCAATGTGATCTCCGCTGTGCCCCGTCCCGGACGGCCGGGACGGGGCACAGACATAGCCGCCCGTGATTTACGATTGGCCAGGCGCGACCGAGGGGCTGTTGCTGTAGGCCGCGAGCAGCCACTTGCCGTCCCGCTTGGCGAGCACCCAGGTCGCGTATGCCGTCCGCTCGGGCGGGGCCTTGGTCTCTCCGGGAATCAGAACGCCGGTCTGGCTGATGACCACGACCGCGTCGTCGTTCAGGAACCGGAGGTTCAGCACCTTGTCGGACGCCCGCGTGCCCTTCAGCGGCCCGCTGAACGAGAACGCCATCGCGCCGCGGATCTCCTCGCGCGACTTCATGTACGCGCCGGGCAGGATCGCGCTGGCGTCCTCAAGGTAGTCGGCGACGAACGCGTCCGGGTCGGCGTTGTCCCAGGCCTCGTAGATGCCCTTGACGACGTCGAGGACGGCGGCCTCTTCCTTCTTCCGGGCTTCGGTAGTCAAGATCCTTACCTCGTTTCGCTCTTGTGTTTCTTTGCTGACATGTGGAACAGGCTTGTGCGCACCGGCGAGCTGTGGGGAAGACACGCATCGCCGATGATCGAAAGGCGCAGGCCTCGCCTCCTTTCTCGGACAATCAGTCGTTGACCAATGCAGCAGCCGCCTCGGCAGGCTGCGCGGCCGAGGCAGGGGCATGGGTGCGGTCGCGGAGGCCCGGGTACGCCAGCGACACGAAAACGCCGGCCGCCGAAAGCGCCGCGCACGGCCAGAGCGCATGGCTGAAGCTGGTGATGAAGGTCGAATGGGACGTGTAGTTGCCCGGGTGGGAGAACACGCTCGCGGTGAACGCGACCCCGAAGACGCCGCCCAGCTCGCGCAGAGTCGCGCTGGTACCCGAGGCGATGCCGGTCTGGCCCGGACCCACCGAGGTCATCACGCCGTTCGCGACGGTCGGGAAGACGATGCCGATGCCCACTCCGGCGACGAGCAGTCCGCCGATGACCCCGCCAAAGCCCACGCCGGGCCTGGCGACCATCGCAACCCATCCGAACCCGATCGCCTGCAGGGCCATGCCCAGGGCCATGAACGGACGGTTGCCGTGCTTGTCGGCCAGGGGGCCGACGACCGGGGCGATGAACATGGACACGCCGGTCCAGGCGAGCAGGTGCAAGCCCGCCGTGAGCGGGCTGTCGCCGAGCCCGGACTGGAGGAACTGCGACATCAGGAACAGCGCGCCGAACAGTGGTGCGTACATGAAGAAGGTGACCCAGCTCGCCGCGTTGAAGGCCCGGTTGCGGAACAGATCCAGGCGCACCATCGGCGTGCGCCTGCGCCCCTCGACCACGCCGAACACCGCCACGATGACCGCTCCGGCGATCAGCGAGGTGACGACCTGTGCGCTTGCCCAGCCGACGCTGCTGACCCGTACCAGCCCCCAGGCCAGGAGGAAGAAGCCGACGCAGGCCAGGGCCAGCCCGTAGAGGTCGAGAGGCTGGCGCGGACCGTAACTCTCTGTCAACCGCGAGAGCGAGAGCAGGCCCGCCACCACGCCGATAGGGACGTTGAACCAGAAGATCCAGTGCCAGTTGAGCCCGCTGACGACCGCGCCGCCGACGACCGGGCCGATCGCGACCGCGACGCCCGAGACCGCGCCCCACATGCCGATGGCAGCCCCCCGCTTCTCGACCGGGAAGGCGTCGCTGATCAGCGTCAGCGAGACGGGCATGATCACGGCGGCGCCCAGCCCTTCGCCGGCGCGGGCCGCGATTAGCACGCCGACGTTCGGGGCGAGCGCCGCCACCGCCGACGCCGCCGCGAAGATGACCAGGCCGGCCGCGAACACCCGACGACGCCCGTAGCGGTCGGCCAGCGCGGCCGCGGGCAGCAGGAGGCAGGCGAAGGTGAGGACAAAGGCATTGATGGTCCACTCGAGGTCGCCGAGGTTCGCGTTGAGGCTGGTGCGCAGCGCCGGCAGAGCGGTGGTCACGACGAGGGCATCCAGGGCGGCCATGAACACGCCCACCGAGCTGAGGGCCAGCGTCCAGCCCTTATGGATGCTGCGGTTGGCCCCGGAGACCAGGACCGTCTTGTCTTTTATAGTCATGGCTGTTGCTCCTGTGGTTTTCGGCGTGATCGGATGGAGGTCAGGACGCAGGGCTAGCTTGCCGACGGTGGCCCGGGCTTCCAGTTCGGCGAGCGCCTTCGGGCCGTCGGCGAGTTCGTATGCGGTGGGCTGGCCGGGGATGAGCACCCCGGCGGCGATGAGCGCGAAGAGCTCGCCCATGACTTCGCCGAAGATCTGCGGTGCGGCCTGGACCAGCACGCCGATATTTGAGGCCGATGATGTGGACCTGGTGCCGGTAGATCAGCTCCCAGTTAGCGACCGGGGCTTCGCCGCCGACCATGCCGTATACGATGACCCGGCCGGTGACCAGCCTGGCCGTGGTCAGGCTGGCGGTGTCGCCGCTGAAAAGCCGCCGGTGGGGCCGCCGACGACCAGAGCCTGGCGACGGTGTTGTGGGTTCCCGCGGTGGAAACGCGGTGCGGTGACCGGCTGCCCAGCCTGCGCAGGATCTGTTCGGCTCGCCGCGCCTGCCAGTCAGCGCCAGTGCCCGCGACGAGCTCGGCGGCGTCCTTGGCGGCCGCGGCACCGAACAGTTTGCGCTGGTCATGCCGCCCAGTCTGAGTCGGCTCCGGTAGGCGCGGCTAGTGCCCCGAGCACCAGTCCGGCATGACATTGCCACCCCCCCGGCATGCACTTTGCATGTCGCGCGAGCTTGGGTGTATCCGGCGGCGACGCCGCTGCCGTGGCCGGTACCACCCGGGTGGTGGTGTCGCGGTGCGGCCCGCGGGCCGGTTCCGGGATGGACGTGCCGGCGGGTGTCCAGGTGGCCGACGGGCCAGGGCGATGGCGGTGCGCCGCTCCGCAGATGCGCCGGCTATACATGATCCCAGTCCCATCCGGCGGTCACTCATGAGAACCAAGGACCGGTGATGTCGGGGCAAGAGCGGCGCGTGAGGTGGCCGTGGGCCGTGCGATCTGGGCGGCGGCCGGCGGCCTGCCGCGCACGCCGGCGGGTTGTTCTGCGGGCCTCGGCGCCGCGCCGCCGCCATCGCCGCGGCGGGCACCGGGCGGGCTGCGGCGGGCTTCGATGATGCCCTCGGTACCTGCCCGCTCGCCCGGCGACGTGTCCCGCCGGGCTGGTGTGCTGGCCGCCGCCGTCTTGTGCCTGCTACTGGTCTACAAGGCCGATTTCGCCGCCGACCCCCTCTTCGGGGGCGGGGCAGCTCAGGTGCCGTTCGTGGTGGCGGTGTTCGTCATACCGCTGCTGTTTGCGTTCGGTGGTCCGCGGCTGGTGCTGGCTCGCGGCCGGTGGCCGGTGCTGGCGGTGCAGGGGGCGCTGACCTGGGTGCCGTTCGCGGTGTTCGGCGGGCGGTGGCAGGTCGGCGTCGGCGGGCTGCTGGCCGGGCTGGTGCTGCTGACGGTCCCGGGCTTGGTGTCATGGCTGGCAGCCGGGTCGCTGCTGGCGGCCGACGTCGCGGTGCGCGCCGGCATCGTGGGCTTGCCCGTTGGCGCTGCGCCCGGGTGGCCGGGGGCTCTGTGGGTGGCGGTCACGTTCACCGACCTCGCGCTGGCGTTTTTCGGGCTGATCCGGCTGGCGCAGCTGGTCGGGGAGTTGCAGGAAGCACAGGACCAGCACGCCGGGCTTGCTGTGGCCGCGGAGCGGCTGACGGCGACCGGGGAACTGCAGTCAGCGCTCGGCGAGCGCCTTGACGGCATCGCCGCGATGGCAGCAGCCGCGCGGCAGGCCCTGGCCCGCGACCCGGGCGAGGCGCGAGCCCAGGTTACCGCTGCGGGATCCTCGGCCAGGCAAGCGGCGGCGCAGGCCCGCGCGATCGCCGTCGGCCGCCGCGCCCTGCCCCAGGCCGAGCCTGCCGCGCCGTCGCTGCCGGGCGACGCGGTCATCGGAGCGCGGCTGGCGTGGGCCGTCCTGGTCGTCGTGCTGTGCGGGTATGCCGCCGCCGCGTTCATCGACGCGGTCGGCGCCAACTTGGGCCCGCGACGTACGGCGTTCCTGGCGGCCGGCCTTGCGGCGAGCATGTTGCTGCAGCTGCATCACTCGTGGGCGGCACGGCAGGGCAGGCGGCCCCGGGCGTGGCCGGTGACGCTGTGCCTGCAGGCGGTGCTGGTGTACGCGTTCTTCCTGCCGCCGCTCGGAACATTGTTTCCGCTCGGCGCGTTCCTGGCCGGGTCGGTCTTGCTGCTGGTGCCCGGCCGGTGGCGGTGGGCGGGTTATGTGGCGGTGATAGTGAGCTGGGGGGCGCTGTATGCCACGGTGCCGCTGCCCGGGGCCCCGGCCAGCTCCCGGGGCGCGCTGACGACCCTCGAACTGGCCGCTAACTTCGCGTACATCGGGCTGCTGGTCTATGGGCTGTCCCGGCTGGCGGGGATGGCCGGCGAGCTGGAAGCGGTACGCGCAGAGCTGGCCCAGCTGGCGGCGGTGCGGGAGCGGCTGCGGGTGGCCCGGGACGTGCATGACCTGCTCGGCCTGGGCCTGTCGGCGATCGCGCTGAAGACCGACCTGATCGGCAGGCTGATCGGCCGAGACAACGCCCGGGCCGCCGCCGAGATCGGCGCGCTGGGCCGCACCTGTGCCACTGCTCGCGCCGACATCCGGCTGGTGACCGGCGGCGGCCAGAAACTGTCGCTGGCCGCCGAGCTGGCCGCGGCCGGCCAGATCCTCGCCTCGGCCGGGGTGCAGGTCCACGCCAGCACGCCCGCCGGGCCGCTGCCGGCCACCGCCGATGGCGTGCTGGCGGTGGTGCTGCGGGAGGCGGTCACCAACATCCTGCGGCACAGCACAGCCGCATCCTGCACGATCGAGGCCGCCGCCGGTGACGGCGCGGTGCGGATGGCGGTCAGCAACGACGGGGTGACCGGCCGGGCCGGGCCGCCCGGCGACGACGGCAGCCGCGGCGCGGGCGGGGGCAGCGGCCTGGCGAACCTCACCACCCGGGTGCAGGCCGCGGGCGGACAGCTATCGGCCCGCCGCCACGGTGGCTCGTTCGAGCTGGCCGTGCAGATCCCGCTGCCGGGCCCCGGCGCGGTCACCGGGCCTGCTCAGACCCCTCGCCGGGGTCTGGGAGCGCCCCGGCCAGCCGGGGGTCGATGATCTGCTCGCCGCGGGCCACGGCACGTACCGCGGCGACGAGATCTTCCGCGGGGACGTCTTTGAGCAGGAACCCCCGCGCACCGGCGCGCAGCGCCGTGTCCAGGTTGCCGCAGGCATCCAGGCCGGTGAGGATCAGCACCTTGCAGGCGGGCACGCTGCGGGCCAGCTCGGCGGCGGCGGTCAGGCCGCTGGTGCCGGGCAGGCCGATGTCCAGCAGCGCCACGTCCGGGCGTTGTGCCAGGGCGGCAGGGACAATCTGGTCCCCCGATGCCAGCGCGGCGGTCACCTCGATGTCTGGTTCCAGGCCCAGCAACGCAGCCAGGGTGTCGCGCACCACCGGGACATCCTCGGCGAGCAGCACCCGGATGACCCGGCGCTGCCCGGTGCCCCCGCTGCGCGGGGCGTGCTGGCGCGCCGGTGGCGCCGGAACCGGTGTGCCGCCCATCCTGCCAAGTCTGGCCCACCTGGCCGCCGTTGCGGAACCTGCGCCCGGCACGACCTGCCCCTGCACATCACACCACCGCCGTCATGCAGTTTGCATACCCGCCAGCCTGAAGCCGGCTGCCCGGGACGGCGCGCCCGGCGTCACAGCCAGCCGGCCTCGGCGGCGATGCGCACCGCATCCACCCGGTTGCGGGCGCCGAGCTTGGTCACCGCCGAGGCCAGGTAGTTGCGCACCGTGCCATACGACAGGTGCACGGCGGCGGCGATCTCGGCCGGGCCGGCACCGGCGGCGAACCGGCGCAGCACCTCCGCCTCGCGCGGCGACAACGGGTTGTCCGGCACCTCCAGCGCCGCCAGCGCCAGCTGCGGGTCGATCACCCGCCCGCCCGCAGCGACCGTGCGCACCGCATCGGCCAGATCGGCGGCCGGGGTGTCCTTGACCAAGAACCCGGCCACATGCGCGGACACAGCACGGCGCAGGTTCCCCGGGCTGCCCAGCACAGTCAAGATCAACACCCGGCAAGCCGGACACTGCTGGTGCAACCGGGCCGCCGCGGTCAGCCCGTCGGTCCCGGGCAGGTCGATGTCGACCACGGCCACGTCCGGCCGCTGGCCGATCACCGCCGGCACGATGGCCTGGCCGTCGGTGACCGCGGCCACCACCTCGATGTCATCTTCCAGGTTCAGCACCGCGACAATCGTGTCCCGCAGGATCCGCATGTCCTCGGCCACCAGCACCCGGATCACCCCGCCAGCCGGGCCCGGCGGAACGCCAGCCGCCCGGCCCGGCAACGACCCTGCTCCGGCCATCATGCTCCCCCAACCCACCCCGCTACCCCAGCCGATCATGCACACACCGATCATCCCACCAGGCGACCGGGACCACAGAACCTCCACGGCCACACCCGGTCTGCGCCGGGCCAACGACCAGCCGCCCGCGCACGAACACCCCGCCTACCTCGCCACGCACACCGAGCGTAGAGCAGCGATGTCCGGCATCCCCGAACAGTTCACCACGCCCTTTCGGCCGCGCTCATCCTCACTCCAGCCAAACAGCCCGTCTGAACCGGCGAGCTTGCGTACCGCGGATGACGGGAAGGCTGATCCGACATGCCGGGTACCAAGTACAGCACGGAGATGAAGGCGAAGGCGGTCCCCCTGGTGCGGGAGCATTCAGGCGATTACCCATCAGAGTGGGCGGCGATCGGCGAGATGGCGAAGCGGCTGGGCATCGGCAGCGCGCAGACGCTGCGCAAGTGGGTGCGCCAGGCCGAGATCGATGACGGCAAGAAGCCCGGGACGAGCACAGCCGAGTCCGCCGAGCTGCGGGAGCTGCGGTCGCGATCGCTCAGAACGCGCCAGTCGCCTCGAGCATGGGCACCGAAGCGGCGCGCCGGGTGGGCATGGCCGACGATAGGAAGGCCACGACTGCCGATCCAGCGACGATCAGCCCGAGCAGCGACAGCGGCGGGGCGGGGCTGATGAACGGGGAGCCGGTGATGACATGGATCGCCCAGACCGTCCCGAGGGCGGTGCCGACGCCGAGCAGGGAGCCGATCAGGACCGACGGTTGCGGTTTCCCAGCGGACGATCGACCTGATCTGGCGTGATGTCGCGCCGACCGCTGCGAGGAGCCCGAACTCGCGAGTGCGTTCGACGACGTTGAGCGAGACAGTGGTGCCCAGCCCGAACAAGGCCACGAATACCGCCATCGCAAGGAACACGTACAGCAGATTGAATTCCCGGATATCCGAGCTGGCAAGATGGTCCACCAGGCCGGCCCGCGTGTACGCGCGGGCCACCGGCACGCCGGCGACCGCCCGGGCCAGCGCCGTGGCGAGCGCCGCGCTGCTGGTGTGTCGTGCGGCTCGCACCAGGATGCTGGTGACCGGCGCGTCGGCGGTGAGCAGCGCCATCGTCTGCGAGGTGACCAGGCCGTCTTGCACGAACAGGCCTGAGGGATCGGTGTAGGTGCCGGCGACGGTGAGCGTGACGTCGCCGTTGGCGCTGTTCAGCGTGATCGTGCTGCCGGGGTGCAGTCGGTATTGGCGGGCGAAGCCTGAGGCTAGCGCGATCTGACCGGTGCTTAGCCGGGGAAGCTGGTCGCTCAGGTGCACGACCTGGCTCAGGCCGGCCAGGTTCGCCCCGGTCAGGTCGATGACCGGCGGCGGCTCCCCGGCGGCTACCGCGGCCGGGTTCTCGGTCTGCGGCCGCACGATCACCGCCGGCACTTCGGTCAGCGGCACCGCAAGCGCAACCCCGGGCACGGCCTTGACCAGGCTAGTGACATCGCCGCGGTGGCGCGCAGTGCCGCCATCGGGGATACACGTGCTGCGCTTCTGGCGGCCCGGCGCGCGGCGAACTGGGTCGCCGCCACGCCCAGCAGCACCGGCACGGTCACGTACACCCAGTTGAGCTGGACTCCGGCGGCGGTGATGTCGAAGCCGTCGCTGGCGAACACCCTGGCCAGCTCGGAGGCGACAGGGATTCCGGCTGCCAGGCCGCCGGCGGACGCGATCAGCCCGAGACACAGTGCCTCCATCCGGACCAGGCACCGGGCCTGGCGCGGCGTGCAGCCGATCGCGCGCAACAGGGCGAGCTGCCGGATGCGCTGCCCGATCAGCGCACCGAACGTGTTGGCGACCACGAACAGCCCGACGAACACCCCCAGCAATGCCAGCACGCCGATGACGCTGCCGATCTGCACCCCGAGATCCTGGATCGAGGCGAGTTCCGCGCTGCGGGTGTCCGCGGCCAGAGTGACCTGCGCCGAACCGCCGAGCGCCGCGCTCACCCGGGCGCGCAGCCGCGCGGCGGATGTCCCCGGCGCCGCCTTCAGCCAGATGTCCTGCCACGCGCCGGCGGGCAGGCCCGCGGCCTGCTGCACAGTGGCGGGTGCGGCCAGCACGATGTCGCCGCTGGCGGCCGAGCTGGCGCCGTTGACCGTGACGACGCCGACGACGCGGGCACGCCAGGCGGTCCCCGGCAGCAGCAGCGTCATGACATCGCCGGGCCGCAGGCCGCCGGCGGTTGCGATATGCCGGTCCACGACAACCTCGCGGGGCCCGCTCGGAGCGTGTCCGGAGACCAGGTGGTAGGCGCTGAGCTGGTTATCGGCGACCCAGGGCCGCAGCATCGTCTGCCCGCCGGCCGGGGCCGTGATCAGCTGGCCGCGGGCGCCCACGGCCTGCAGCGGCACGATCAGGTCGCCGGCGGTCCCGGCCACCCCGCGAACCGCGGCCGCCCTGGCCTGCGTGGCGGCGCTGATAAAGCCGCTGGGGGGCTGCGAGCCGGAGTCGGCCAGTGACGGCGCGCCTGCGGGCTGGACGATGACGTCGGCCCGCGCGTACTCGCTGGCGTGCGAGCCAGCCACCGACGCCTGCGCTTGCATGGCGAACTGCAGGACGCCGCCGATCAGGCCTACCGAGAGCATCGCGGCGAACATGGTCGCGATCAGCCGGGGCCATTGCCGGGCGAAGGTGCGCCGCGCGATCAGCCACATGGTCATCCCTCCTCCCGGGACATGCAGGAAAGGATTGCCTCGGTTGTCGGCTGGTCCAGCTCTCCGGCGATGCGCCCGTCGGCCAGGAACAGCAGCCGGTCGGCGTAGGAGGCGGCCACCGGGTCGTGGGTGACCATGACGACGGTCTGGTGGTAGGTGTTGACGGCGCTGCGCAGGAAGCCGAGCACCCCCGCGCTGGCCTTCGAGTCGAGGTTGCCGGTCGGCTCGTCCGCGAACAGCACCTCAGGCCTGGTGAGCAGGGCGCGGGCCACCGCGACCCGCTGCTGCTGGCCGCCGGAAAGCTCGCCCGGTCGGTTCCGCAGCCGGTCCGTCAGGCCCAGGTCCGCGACCAGCGTGCCAAGCCAGGCGCGATCGACATGCCTGCCGGCGAGCCTGGCGACGAGGGTGATATTTTCCCCGGCCGTGAGCATGGGCAGCAGGTTGTAGGACTGGAACACAAAACCCAGCCGCTCCCGGCGCAGCCTGGTCAGCCTGGCCGGGGACAGCCCGGTGATGTCGGCATCACCGATCCAGACGCGGCCGGCCGTTACCGTGTCCAGCCCGGCGAGGCAGTGCAGGAACGTCGAGTTCCCCGAGCCCGAGGCGCCCATGATCGCGGTGAACTGGCCGGCAGTCAGCCGCGCCGACACCCCGCGCAGCGCGGATACCGTGTTGTTACCGGAGCCGTAGGTCTTGACGACGCCGTCTGCGGACACGGCCGGCCGCGCGAGAGTTCGTTCCGGAGGTCGCAGCTGATCTGTATTCATGCCTCAAGCGTGCTCGCCGGCCGGGCGCGGGTCTGTAGCACAGGGTGGAGACCTGGAGTATTGCTACCTCTACCTTCGCGGACGTCGCTGCCGGGGGTGGGCTTGCGTATGTTCAGGTCATGACGAACGCTGGCGGTCGATCCGCCAGGCGCTGACCGAGCATCCGTTCCGGCTGCCGTTCTCGTGGTGGCCCTGGCGCGCGCTCGCCTACCTGCTCACCAGCATCCCGCTGGGGATCGCCTTCCTCGTCACGTCGCTGGTCTTCACCGTCACCATCACCGGCATCCCGTTTCTCGGGATGCCGCTCGCCGCGGCCGAGCGGTACCGGCTGCGGTGGCTGGACTCCGCCCCGGTCACCTCCCCGCACGGCGCGCCCGCCGAGCCCGGCCTCGGCCCGTGGTACCGGTCCCGGTTACGCCAGCTGGCCACCTGGCGGGAGCTCGGCTACGCCGTGCCGTTCGCCGGCCTGTGGATCGCCGACGGCGTGATCGCGCTGGCCACAGTCGGCGCGCTGCTGATCTTCGGCGGTGCCCCGCTGTGGCTCTGGCTGCTGCCCGGCGGCCATCTGGACTTCGGCTCGCAGGTCGAGATCCATGCCGTGAGCCAGGCATGGTGGCTGCCGCTGGCCACCCTCGGGACCTGGCCAGCCGTCGCCTACCTGGTAGCCGCCTACGCTGCCGCCCGTACTGCCGTGGTCCGCGCCCTACTCGCGCACCCGCACGACGACGAGCTGGACCGCCGGGTCAGTGAGCTGGTCCGGTCGCGGGCACGGTTGGCCGGCGCGTTCGAAGCGGAGCGGCGCAGGATCGAGCGTGACCTGCATGATGGCGCGCAGCAGCGGCTGACCAGCCTGGCGATGACGCTGGGCCTGGCTAAGCTGGAACTCGATGGGGCCACGCCGGAACTGCGGGAACTCGTTACCACCGCCTACGTCGCCTCCAGGGAGGCCCTGCAAGAGCTTCGGGACCTGGTCCGCGGGATCTATCCGCCCGTCCTGGTTGACCGCGGCCTGGAAGAGGCAGTCCTGCAGGCCGCCGAGAGGTTCCCGGTGCCGGTCGATCTCGACCTCGACCTGCCCTGCCGTCCGCCTGAGGCGATTGAGTTCGACCGCCTATTTCGTCGTCTGCGCGGCTCTGACCAACATCGCGAAGCACAGCGGGGCGAGCTGGGCGAGCGTGCATGCCCGGCGGGCCGGCGACCTGCTCACCATCGAGATCCGCGACGACGGCCACGGCGGCGCGGATGCCGGCCACGGCAGCGGTCTGGTGGGCATGGCGGACCGGGCCGCCGTGCACGGCAGACTGGTCCGTGTCTTCAGCCCGGCGGACGGCCCCACAACGATCCAGATGGAGATCCCGTGCGCGTCGTAGTCGCCGATGATTCGGTCCTGCTGCGAGAGGGCCTGATCGGGTTGCTCAGCAGGTTCGGCCATGACGTGGTGGCCGCTGTCGGCGACGCGCCGGCGCTGATCCGCGCGGTCGGCGAGCACGAACCCGACGTGGTCGTCACCGACATCCGCATGCCCCCCGGATCCCGCGACGAAGGGCTGCGCGCCGCCCTGGAACTGCGCCGCGCCCGGCCGGCCCTGCCAATCCTCGTGCTGTCCCAGTACGTCGAGCAATCCAGCGCCGCCGAACTGCTGGAGACCGGCCCGGCAGTGGGATACCTGCTCAAGGACCGGATCAGCGAGGTCGCCGAGTTCACCCAGGCACTGGAGCGAGTCGCGGCCGGCGGCACCGTGATCGACCCCGACGTCGTCCGGCAGCTCCTCGCCCGGCAGCGTCACCGCCTCCCGCTGCAACAGCTCACCAAGCGCGAGCACGAAGTCCTCACCCTGATCGCGGAAGGCCGCTCCAACAGCGCCATCGCCCGCCACCTCATGATCTCCGAGGCCGCGATCGCCAAGAACATTGGAGCGATCTTCGTCAAGTTCGGCCTGCTACCCGCCGAAGACGAAAACCGCCGCGTCCTCGCCGTCCTCACCTTTCTCCGGGCCTGACACCCTGAGATGCCAGGCCCCGCATGCCCGATGCGATAAGTGAGATCAGCAGCGCTGCGATCGCGAATCGCGCATCCGCCTGCCGTGGATATCGCTCGAACCTGCCCAGCAGCGAGCACCGCTTCGGTCGGCTCGCGGACGACCTCAATAGTCAATGTCTTGCGCCCAACACTCGTCCAGCCCTCCGGCGCTGAAACTCCCCTCCACGACGAGGAACCATCGCGCTGGGGCTATCCGACCGGCGTTGTAGGTGTTTGGCGGTCCCGCCCGCGAGCAGCCCAGGAAACCCGGCCATCAGCCACCCGACGCGATGAGCAAGAACTGAACAGCGGACAGTCTTCAAACACTGGCCATAACGACGGCTGGCACCGGCTTGCGAGGGCGCAACGCGACGGCGTCGCTGACCTGCCGGTCATCGTCTTGGACGAAGACCAGGAATACGACGCGCGGATCTGGGGCGGTCGCAAGGGAACGCCGTTCATCTGCTGACCATCCCGCCACCCGGCGCGGGCCCTGTAGCAACCAGGCAATCACGGCCGCGGCGAACACCGGGCCACATATGCCCGGCTCAGGACTCACTGCAGCTTCCCCGCCGGTGGGATGAGGCTCGCCTCCCGCCACGCCACCAGATCGCGGAGATGGCCCACGCCGCTGCGGCTGCCCGGCCCAGTGAGCACTGCTCCCGGCCAAGTACCAGGACCGGCGCGATGACCGCCGCACGCGCCCCCATCCATCACCAGCCACCCGGCAACCAGAGGGCGGCGGGGTCCTACCTGCACGCCCACCAGAACAGAAAGGCATGCCAATGAGCGAGGCAACACTGACAGCAGCCATCCCGGCCCTCCAGGCAGGAACCATCGTCCTGGCCCGCCCAGGCGGCGTTCCCCAGCTAGCGATCGTGACGGACCTGGCCGGCGGGGATACAGCACAGGTGATCACGGCCACCGGCCCAGGCGAGGGTGATGACCTGATCACCCGGACCATCGCATGCGCCAGCCTGATGACCGCCCCCCGTGAACTGGACGCCGCCCAGCAAGACCTGGCCCGCCGGCTGACGCTCCAGTTCGCGGCCCAGGCCGGGGAGTACGCCGCGCGGCTCCGCGCGGACTGCATCCACCTGCAGGCACAGGCTGAAGATGCCCAATCGACGATCGCGTCGATGCGTGCCTACGCCATCGGCAAGCACCTCGAAGGCGAGATCTGCCGCGACGGGCTCAACGGCTTTTTGGCCGCCTATGACCTGGACCTCTACGAGCCCCGCTACACCGCACGGGTCACCCTCAGCTTCGACGTCGAAGTCGGCGCTGAGGACTCCGACGACGCCGACAGCATCATCCGTGACTGCATCGAAGCCACCTCCAGCGACGACAACCAGGCCCGCATCACCTGGGACCACGGCACCACCATCAGCGACCTGCACCCTATCCCCGGCGACTAGCCACGCCGGCGCGGCCGCACCCGGCGTGCCGGGTGCGGCTAGCTGCCCCTGCACCTGGCGCACCCCGCAAATGCCGGCGTTAGCGACAGGCGGCCAGTTCCCCGGCGAGCACCCGCCGGCGCGCCAGGCGCACTTGACCGGATCTGAGACAGCAAGACACGGCCCCTTCCCAGCGTGCCTGAACGCGCACCGCGCATTCGAGCCGCCAGCATGGCAGGCCGCCGTCAGCTGACGGCCGCCAGCTCCGGCCGCGGAGCCGCACGCCGGCGTTTGCGCTTGTTCCCCGCTCTTCCCGGGAGCACGTGGCCAGGCGACACGGCAGCGGCGCGGGCAGGCCGACAGCCACCTTCGTATTGACAACGGAGCAGGCCAATGGCAACCCAAGTATCCCTGAACGGCATCAGCCGCCACTTTGGGGCCGACGAGATCGAGGCCCTTGTCATCACCGCCGCG
The DNA here is from genome assembly GCA_963717125.1 of uncultured Actinomycetes bacterium. GTDB lineage: Bacteria > Actinomycetota > Actinomycetes > Streptosporangiales > Streptosporangiaceae > RYN-230. Next base: position 62,783 of record CAVQVG010000003.1, on the reverse strand, counting down.
GAAGCGGTCTGCGGCCAGCTCGATGGCCTCAGTACACGCCAGGCGAGTCTCGCCGCACGCGCCCATGAACTGCTGATCCAAGAGCACGCATCACCTGCCGCGAACCTCTCACCGCAGCGGGCGGGCCTGCCAGCAGAGGTATGGGTGCTACGCCACGACGACAGGCACGGTGATGACGTGTCGCTGTACGCAAGTTACGCCGATGGCCTGGGCGCGCTCGCCCAGACCGTCCGTTCCCGCTGGGACAACATCACCGGCGAGCCAGGAGTGCCCGCCACAGGCGACGCGCTTGATGACCAGACCGCAGTCAGGATGTATTTCCGCCACCGGCCGGGAAGCGAGAGCTACCGCCTCTACAGCGAAATCGTGGATGGCATCGGTACCGAGCCGGGCAGTGACCGGGCCGTCGGGAGCACTGAGCAGCAGGACACCTGCGCCTGCGGGGAACCGATCGTGCTGTGCGACGGGGAATGGCTGCACCTGTACAACCCCGAACTCACCGGGGCTGACGACCACGATGCCAGCCCATCGTGACCTGGCTGCCCCACCCCGCCACGGCCGGCCGGAGCTTGCCGCCGGCAAACGTGAATGAGCTGCCGCGTCCCGCCCGGCACCCTCAGGGACGGGCCTGCCCGATGCCACGTACATGATCCCCGCTGCCATGTCAGCGTCCAGCACTGAAGGACCACAGCCGCAACCGCCCCGTCCAAGCCCGACCGGCATCACGACGATGGCTGGCGGATGGCTGGCGGATGCGATCGAACCCCTGACTGGCCCGCCTTGGCGGCCCCATGACCCCGCCGGGCGGTTCCGGGCGTACCTGACCCGCTGAAATCACCACCAGCATGCGACTGGCAACCGGCCAGCCGAGGCCCGGCCAGAACGGGCCGCCCTTCTTTACCTGGGGAGGAAACATGCCGCTTCCGCGCCTGCAATGGGGACTAGCCGACGCGGTACCCCCCGGCGCCACCGGCGCCTGGGGCTGCCGCACCATCGTCACCCAAGACGGCTACGTTGACCTTGTCCCGGACAGGATGGACCAGCAAGGCTCCGCAGTCATCTACGACCTGCTCAACAGCCAGTTCCCGCCCGCCACGCTGAAAGACTCGATCGCGGACCTGCTCCGGTCCGGTCGTATGCACACCCGCCGACGGGAACGAGCCGAACTCCATAACTCCGCCAGCCTCACCGTGACCGCAGACACCCTCGCCTCTGCCGGCTACTGCTACGTCGCCGCCTGGACCACCGTCAGCGCAGACACCGCGCCCTGAACAAGCGCAAGATGCGGTGGCACATGCACACCGCGGAACCGCGCAAATGCCGGGCGAGCCGGGCGCGATATCCGCCACTCGGCCGGAGCCGAACAGGTCACCGGATAACGGGGTAGCGACGCTTCCGCTTTTGCGGGCAATTCCCCGCGTCCCCGCGATCTCCTTTACCATCGGCAGTGGCCGTCACTCCGCAGGTGGCGGCTCTGGCTAACGCGGGGGCGCCTCTGGATGCCTTCCGCTGACGGCGGCCTCCGGGATGTTCACGCCAGGATCGGGCCAGGATTGCTGCGTGACAACCATGCGGGTGCCCGGTGAGGCTGGCCGTGCGGAAGACTGCACGGTGACAGGAGGCACGCCGATGAGAATCGACCTTCAGGCCGCGATCAGCACGGCGGAGGAACTGCTGGCCGAGCTGCGGAAGCTGGACGGCACTGAACTCGACGATACGCGGGGCCGGGCGGCGCGGCACCGGCGCGGCCAGATCAACCGCACTCTCCTGCGCCTGTCCCACGAATGTGACCGCGCCCAGGTGCAGGTGATGGATGCCTACTTCGCCTACAAGGAGGCCGACGACCTGGCCGGAGAGCCCGAGCCGGATGAACGATGACACCGCCAGGCTCCTGCTCGATGTGACCGGGCGGCTGGAACGCATCATCCAGCGCGGGGACTGTCCCGCTATCGTCGCCCTGGACGGGCAGCCCGCGACAGTGCTCAGCGACTACGACTACCTGCGCGACGAGACAGCAGCCACAGCATTCGAACTGCGTGCCGCCGCCAGGGCACGCGAGACCGGCGCCCGGCGATGGGTGCTGGCCGTCCCCCAGGTCTGGGTGGTCAAAGCCGGAGTAGTCTCCACCCGCGCCGTCTCGAACCATCCGCTGCGCGAGGGCGAGCAGGAAGCGATCACCTGGACCAGCTTCGACGCCGCCGACGGGGTGGACTACGGTCGCGTGCCCTACACCCGGCGCCCGCACGGTGAGCCAGTCTTCGACGCCCCCGAGGTCTTCACCGCCAAGGCCCGGGTGCGGCCAGCCCTCAGCACGCCCGGGTACACGCTGCTCCGCGCACTGACTGCCCACGGCGAGAATACGGCAGATCACTAAGCGCCCCAGGGACGGCACACGCCACTGCGTTTGCGGCTATGCCGCCGGGACGCGGACCCGTCGCGGCGGGGGACAGCCGGGTGGCCGGGGTTTGCCACCGCAGTTGACACCATGATCGCGATCATGGGGCAAATAAGCCGCAGGACACGGCGGCGGCATCCGATTCCCGTCACTCGGCCCCAGATTTTTCCCGCGGGCGAGCGGGCTGGGCGAAAGGCCTCGCGAAACCTCAAAACGCGTTCGCTGGCTCGAACCCGACGTCGTCCGGCGGGGTGAAGCCCGGCGGCATCTACGCGGTCTCGAACATCTGAATCCAGCCGGGCGATTTCAAGGGGGTGAGGGCGCCAAGCGCTTCTCCAGGGTGGCGTAGCCGGTAGTACTTCTTGTAGATGTTTCCGACGGCGTCGAGGGCAGCATCCAGTTCGGCCCACGTAACTGCCAGGGCCGTAGGCGCTCCGTGCAGGGTGTCATCACGGTGGGAGATGGCCTTGGTGGTGTAGGTGTTCACCCGGCTGATCACGGCATCCAGCTTCGTGATGTCCTGCTTGACCCGCGCGGCATCGATGAATGGCTGGCCGGGTGCGGCGAAGATGTTGAATCCGGCGTCGAGTTCCGCCAGTTCCCAGGCGTCCCGCCTCTGGTGACCGCGTCGGCGGAACTCCTGCTCATACCAGTTACGGCTGGCCATTCTGGGATTGCTGGCAAGGCCGTTGAGGGAGCGCCGGATGCCGATGCTGCCGTTGTCGGCTCCGGTTTCCCGGCGGATGCCGACGAACATGCTGTCGGTATAGCAGGATCCAAGCCAGTACTCGCCGAAGCCGCCACGGGCGACCTTGGGGTTGGCATCGAGCATGGCCAGGATAGTCCGCCAGATGGCACGGTCGTGGAAGAGCCGTATGACGCCGTTATGGGTCTTGTCGAACCGGTCGCACCAGCGCTGCCAGTCGTCTTGCGCGGTCATGAAGCCACGTTAGCGACCGCTTTGGCCGTTGCGCCCGCCCTTTATGGTCGGGCGGTACCCGCGTTCCCAGCCTGCGAGACGGCGCGCAGGACGAGTTGGCCGAGGGTCCGCCGCGCCGATGCTAGTTTCCTGGTCATGCCCCAGCAGTCCTGCATCTTCTGCGAGCGCGCCAGGCCGCTCGTGAAGATCACTAAGGAACATCTCTTTTCCCGGTGGGTCAACGACATCCTGACACCTCAAATACTCGGGCCTGATCGGACCTATGAGCGCACCACGGCCGGCCCAGACGGCGTTGCCACGACCCGGACCTGGCCGACGGAACTCATCGCGGCCATCGAGGCAGCCGTTGTATGCGGCAGCCGCGACGACGGCTGCAACGGAGGCTGGATGAGCAGCCTTGACGGCCAAGTCAAGCATCTGCTGGCACCCATGATGCTCGGCAAGCCCCGCACGCTGGCTCCCGGGCAGCAACTGACTATCGCGACATGGGCTGCCATGAAGTCTATGGTCTTGGAATACTTCTGGGGGGCTGATCAGGTCGTCGTCCTGCCGCAGGCCGCCCGGACGTTCGTCTTCCGCCAGCAGCGCCCGCCGGAGAACATGCAGATCCGGATCGCCGCCGTCGAGTCCCGGGGCCGCCCAGCGCTCTTTACCCGCCGGGTATACCAGCTGCGGCCGAAGGTCTCCGGCAGTGCGGGGCTTCCCGAGTTTGCCTCCTGCTCGACCTTGGTGCTCGGCTGCTTTGTCGTCCAGACCTACGGGGCCTCGACTGCTTCCCCGGCCGCTTCGCCACGCCCGCACGGACGCAGCTACTACGTCATGAACCCGCCGACTGGCCACGATGTCAACTGGCCACCGCCGGAGCTACTCGACGACGCGGGCCTCGATCGGTTCGCGCACCCCCTGCAACCGATCACCGGCTGAGGGACGGTTCATGCTGGGCCGCCCCTGCGGCCATCGGGTGTCAGGATGTGGTAGGTGCGGCGTATCCGCAGCCTGTAGTGGGGTCTGTGGCGGTTGCGGTTGTCGCAGGCATGCTGGCCTTCTCTGCGGCTGGTGATCCATCCAGCGGCGGCCAGCCGGGCCAGCGGGGAATAGATAGATGGTGCCCAGCCCGAGTCGGCTCACCCTGGCGATCTGCTCGCCGTAGAGTTGGTCGCCGTCGGCGTGCAGGAGCACCTGCAAGGCGGTGCGGGCCGGGCGTGTCATGGAGATCTTGTTGGTGGTGATGGTGGCGTGCAACGGGTTTACGTTCTCTTCGTTCTTTTCGCCAGGCACCGCGCTGACCTGGCCTGGTGCAACCCTCGGTCAGGAGAATCTAACCAGGGTGTAGATTCTCGTCACACTTTGCGGTCGGCACTCCGCCTACTTGGCCAGATGCAAGCTGTCTCAGCGTTCTGTCGTCGGCATCTTTCTCATCGATGTGGCATTTTCTTTAGCTGGCGCCGTGTCCCGCTACTTCAGCGGGTCAAGGTCGCTGGCGTTCCAGCGGGCGAGGGATGTCATGCGCGGGTGCTCGGCGCGCGTGCGGGCCAGCGCTCGGTTGATGATGTCCTTCGCGGTATCAACTGCACTCGGGATGCTGTCAGCGAGCAGGGCGCGGAGCACGGGAATGAACACGAGCCTGGCATGCCGGTAAGGCGCGATGCCGTCGCAGCCAAGGTAGGTCACTGGCCGGTCCAGTCCCGCGCGCACGGCAGCGATGAAATCGCTTTCTCCGGAGTAACAGCATCCGACGATCAGGATCTGCGCCTTAATGCCCGGACAGTGATCGCGCCAGCCAAGGTTGAGTCCATCGACTAAACCGGGACCTGTGTGGTGGCCGTCGATGAGTACCAGGCCAGTCGCCGAACTGATGGCCTCACCGCGTTCGCCGAGGTCAGTGCTGGGGCGCATATCGACCTGGCCCGCGAAACTGCCTGCCACTTCTGCCAGCTCGGCGGTGATCCGACGGCATCTGGGTGCGGTAACCAGCACGTTAGAGGCACTCATACTCTGATTCTCACGTAGTTCGTCCGCGACCACCGTCTGGTCAACCTGGGGGCTGCGCCGCTCTCCTGGGGGCATCGGCTCATTCCACATGGTTTCCACGCAGCGCCTCTGCTGCTTCGGTCGCCTGCTTGGTGTTCAGCCGGGCAGTTGCGCGTGTGCGCCTGCCGTCGTGGATCTTCATTGTGGCTCCGTCCTGATCCCTGATCACCCTGAGGGTGCCCTGCGAGGGCATCCCGGTCTGCGGGCGGATGCCGCAGTTGATAGACGTCGCCGCCGATGCATCGCCCCGGTTCTCTGTGGTCAGGGCACTTGCCGCTTTGGCTGCTTCCTCGGTATTCAATCCGGCTGTCACGCGAGTGCGGGAGCCGTCATTAACTGCCAGGGTCGTTCGGCCGCGATACCTGGACACGGCGAGAAAGCCTTGCGGGGTCGTCTTGACCACGGTCGTGGTAGAGCTAAGAGGCTCGGCTGCACTCTCTTCTTCCACGAAGTGCACTCGCGTACCGTGATCAACAATCTGCGGAACACGTCCGGGAAAGGTAGCGCCGGAGTCGAAATCTGGGAGGGGAACGAACCCGAGTTCCTGCCGTAGTTGTTCTTCATCCTCCATGGCAGCCAGCACACGCGGGTCGCTCCACGGCACCTGTTGCGGGTCCATTCGCGGGATCACCAGCAAGTACTGGCGGCCGACCGCCTCCCGGACCGTCAGCGTCAGGCTGGGCGTAGCTCCCGTCAGCGGCCGGGTCATCGTGGTGACCTGCCAGCCGTGCACGGCTCCGTGCGGCGGCACGTCCTGGGGGGCGGGAAACTCCGGCCCATAGTGGCGATCGCGGAGTGCGGTGACCTCGGCATCCAGGGCGTCTTGCTCGGCAGCCCAAAGCACCGGCAGTGCGCCGGGCGGCTGGCCATTCCAGCTGCTGTCCAGGTTGACCGCGGCGATCCTGATCCGCCTGTTGGTAGCGTTGGCGACTTCCACTTCCAGTGCAACGATGTGAGCGATGTCGCGCCAGGTATGCCATTCGTCGCGGAGCAACCGTACGGTGAGCCGCGGGCCGTCGGTTGACTGCGGTCTGAGGCTGGTTAGGGCCGATTCATAGTTGTCGGGGTGGAGCGAGGAGTCGCACATCTGCCGTAGCCAGGCCAGCGCAGTCTCTGACATCTGCTCGCCATCGGGACCGGCGATGGCGAAGCCCATGAACCAGTTCGACTGCGGTGAACCGGCCACCGTGTCGAAGGCATCTACCTCAACCAGTTCGGTCAGGGCACGCGGGGCCTTCAGCCAGACGCCAACTTCAGCGGCTGGCTCGTCGGCCGTCGGCAACCTCAGATCGTCGGCAAGAAATCCCGCCAGTGCGGCCGGCAGCTTGAGAACCGCGCTGAGGCGCTGGTGCCAGCTGGCGAGACTGGCAGCAGGGGCCGGGGTGCCAGCAGTTGTCCGGGGCTCGGCATACACGACCAGGTAGGCGCAGCGGGAGTCACGCCCGTACTGCCGGGTGAGGTTTTCGGGTAGCAGGATGCGCGCCCAAGCGACCGGAGGCTCCTCGGTGTCAGGCGGAGCAAGGACCGCGGCGAAGTTGAAGGGCGGGTTGTCATCGCGCGCTATCCAAAGAGCGTCTTCGGGAATTTGGGTCAGCTCGCGCAGCAGATCCATCACTGGTGACTGGACCAAGAAGCGCAGGAACTTGGCCCGGAGATCTGACGTCGAGGCGGCCACACCGAGCTGGGCGCAGGCCACCCTCATCCCGATGCGGACCGATGGCGGACTTTCCGTCGGTGAGCGGTGCGCATAGCCGGGGTGGCTCATGCTGTTGTTCTGGAGCTGGAGCATCTCCCCGCTGACGTTGGCGACCAGCCGCCACTGATTGGTGACAGCGGGACCCGCGCAGTGGCCGGTCGGCGATGATGGCGTGTCAGCCTTGTCGGCGGCCGGGCTCCGTTCCTGCCCGGCGAAGTACAAGGCGACGCCAACCAGGACTGCCGCCAGGAAGACCCAGTAGGGCCAGTAGACGTGCACATGTGTAGGCACGGTGGCGACGAGGTAGAGGACAAGACCGCCAAGGGCAGTACTGCCGACGGCCTTGCCGGCCACCGCCAGGTGACGCTTCATGGCCCGAGCATAGGCAACCTCGGGCAACCCTATGCCCGAGGCACAGACGATCTAGCATCTGCGTGGACCACCAGCAGTCCCCCGGGCTGCCGTCCAGTACCAGCCCGAGTAGTGCTGTCTGCCTTTGTATGAAGGGAACTCCTCCCGGGCTGTCAGCCTGGGTCACGACCTAATCGACCTCAACCTGGTTCATGGTCGTGTCAGCGAATTGGCCGTCGGCCCGGCGATACCTTACGCGGGCGCGACCGGCCCGAGACTTCTGACCCGAGGGCAAGCACAAGAAGGCACCGGATAATACTGTCAACGAGACGGCACTTCGTAGACGGATTCTCATCGAAATGACGCAAGCGCCAGATAGGCGTCAGATCTTTGAGAAAGCGCCATTTGCTGTGAGAACCTACACAGGGCGGGTAAAGCCAACCGCCACTTGGTCGCCGGGCGGCGAGGACGACCGTCCGTACGTCGCGGTCCGGATTGGGTAGCCGGTGGCGTATGCCTCGATCATCTCGCCGTTGCCGATCACGATGGCGACGTGTCCCGGCGCCTGTGGTGTGCCGTCCGAGCCAGCGAAAAAGACAAGGTCACCAGGCTGCTCCTGCCCCGGCGGAACCCGGGGGCCGACCGCCCACTGCTGCTGGCTAGTGCGGGGGATCGCGACGCCGGCGGCCCGGTAAGCCATCATGGCCAGGCCCGAGCAGTCGAACGCATCAGGCCCGGTGCCGCCCCACTGATACGGCTTTCCCAACTGATCTGCCGCATACAAGATCACTATCGCCGCGACACAGCGCTGCTCAGGATCAAGACCCACTTGCGCCACACCCGCTGCACCGCTAGCGCTACCCGCATCAGCCTTATGAGCTGGGCAGACACGGGGATTGAGCGTGATCGCGCCGCCAGGACCCCAAGAGAACTGGTAGGGCTTCCCGAGTTGCCGCTCCACGTAGGCGATGATCTTGCCCGCCGTCCCGGCGGCGGCCTGCTGACAGGCGGTGCTGTCCGCGGCGCTGACGGCCTGGGCGCCGCCGCGGGCGTAGCTCGCCGCCTGCTGGAGCACGAGAGCGGCGTAATCCGGCGAATTGTTGTAGGCGAGCAGCGCACCCCGCATGTTGCCAGGTGCGCCGTGCGCGACCAGGAACCCGGCGGCTGAGGGGATAGCGTCGCCAGGGTCGTAGACGTTGACTTGCCCGTCGTGGTCGCCGTCGATGCCGTACCCGCTGGTCTGCTCAGTGGCGGGGTGGATGGGGGCGCCGCCCCAGGTGTTCCCGGCGGCGCCGCCGATGCCGAACTGCATCGGCCCGGCGGCGCCGTAGGCATTGGCGCCGGAATGAACTCCGGGAGCGTCCGAGCGGCCGTGATCGGATTCGGCCTCGCCGATGCCGGCGAGTACCTCCCAGGGGATCCCGTATGCCTGCCCGGTTTCCTGGTATAAGGCGAGGTAGCGGGCCGGGATAGCGGCGGCGGCCCGGCTGGCAGGCGCAGGCTGGTTCTGGCAGGCCGATGCCTGCTGGGACAGGAGCCCGCTGACGGCGCCGAGTAGCAGGACGGGCAGCAGCAGCACCACTGCCGCGCTTGCGGCCAGCGCGGGGTTGACCGCGCCGCGGTCGCGGCCGGGGGAATGGCTCATCCGGGTGTACCGCCCTGGTTGCCGGCGGCGGGCTCGATGTCATGGCCTTTCCAGGCGCCGTCCTGGGTGATGACCGTGACTGCGTAACTGGCGGCGGGCTGGGTACGCCCGGCGGTGCTGCGGGTGTCTTGCTGCAGCGGCACGACGATGAGCGCGGCTCCGGGCTGGATATCGCGGGTCTGCTCCGGCTGTGCCCGCGCGGTCACGGCCAGGTGGCTGCGGGCGCGCTGAGACGGAAGCCCCGCAGTGGCTCGCGTGCGGCGGGTGCCGCAGATCGGGTCGATCATGGGCCGGTTACTCCCTTTAGGGGTGGCTGGGGTGCCGGGCGCTGCGGCGGCGGTGGGCCGTGCCGTTGACGTGGGGCCAGGCGCGGGCGAGGCCGGCGAGGCGCAGTCGGGGCTGCTGGCGGCCTGCGGGCAGCCAGGCCGGGCCGGCCGGGTGGGCGGGGGCCTGCCCGGGTGCGCGGGCCGCGGCGGTGGCGACGGGCAGCGTCGTGGCGGCGATCATGTTGCGCAGGCCGGCTTCGCGGGCCGCGGAGGGCAGCCAGAACAGCACCGGGGTGGGGATGCGGCTGACCTGGTAGAGGGTCGCGTAGTCGTCGAGCTTGGCGGCGACCCTGGCCAGGGTTTCGGTGCCGCGGTCGTATTCGAGGAAGAAATCGGTTTCGGTGTCGTGCTCGCGCCACCGGCCGTAGGCGTCGGGGTGGATCCGGCCGTGCCACTCGGCGGCGCATCGCCATTCTGGCCACCATGCGGTCAGGCATGCCGTGGCCGGGTGGTGGCGGGCTTCGGCGTGCAGGGCGGTGAAGAACCCGTTGACGCCGGTGGTGTGCGCGAGTTTGTGTGAGAGCAGGATGGCGGTGGCGCGTTCGCGGCGGTAGCCGAACTCGGCGCGGGCCAGGCCGCGGTCGGCGGCGAGCACCATCGCCCCGGCTTCATCGAGGATGTAGTGGAAGGGCGCGGATCCGCCGGCTGGGGTGCGGGGCTGGGTGCGGTCCAGGGCGCGGTGCCAGTACAGGATGTTCAGCCGTTCGGTGGCGGCGCGCTGGCCGGAGAAGAACACCTCGGTGATCTGGCTGGTGGTCAGCACACGGTGCTCCCAGACCAGGGCGAGGATCTGGTGGTCGCGGGGGGTCAGGCGGCGGGCCAGGGCGGCCAGCAGGTCGCCGGTGACGCGCGGCCGGGTATCGGGGATGCGGACGGTGCTCACAGCTAGTGCCTCCGGTGAGGGTGTCAGTTGAACTGCTCGCGGGGATCCCCGGCGGGCTGGCGGGCTCGGCGGAGCCGTTCGGGGGTCAGGCCGTAGGCGTCGCGGGCGGCGCGGCGCACCAGTTCGGCCCGGCCTGGTATCGCACCGGGCAGCGGCCGTGTGCGGATGGTGAACGCGGGGGCCTGCTGCCCGCGGGCCATCAGCCGGGCGGCGGCCTGGTAGAGGCCGAGATGGGACAGGTCATGCGCGCTGAGGGCCGGGGAGACGTGGCGTTCCAGGTCGCGGGCGTCTTCGGGCGAGGTATTGAAGAAGATCTTGGAGCGGGCGTTGGCGGAGATGCCTTCGCGCAGGTCCCGGGGTAGCTGGGCGAGGTCCTGGTGGGCCAGGACCAGGGACAGGCGGTAGGCGCGGGCCTCGGCGAGCATGTCTGGCAGGCTGTGCGGGAGCATCAGGAAGTTCTGGCATTCATCGAGATAGATTGCGGCGTCGCGGCGGGCGGCGGGGCCGGTGCGGACCCGGTGGCTGACCGCGCGCCAGGTCGCGGCCACGATGAAGCTGCCGAGCAGCTGCACGGTGTCATCGCCGAGCACGCCTTTGGGCAGCCGGACCAGGAGCAGGCCGCCGCCATCCAGCAGCGCCCTCATGTCGATGGTGGAGGGCCCGCCGGCGATCGCGGCGCGCACGAAGCCCCGCAGCAGGAACGCGCGCAATTTGTTCAGCAGCGGCCCGGCGGCCTGGGCGCGGGCGGCGTCCGACAGCCCGTCATACCAGGACCAGAAGCCCGCCAGCACGTCGTCGTGCAGCCGCACGACATACTTGCCGCGCAGCCCGGCGTCGGCGAGCAGGACGGGCACGTCGGCCAGGGTGGGCCGGGTTCCCAGCTGTGGCCCGGCCCGCAGCAGGGTCAGCACGGCTGACCGGAACACATCGTCGGTGCGCGGACCCCAGAAATCGGTGTAGATCCGGCGGAAGATCCCGGTCAGATGGTCGGTGACCAGCTCGGGGGCGGGTCCTTCCAGCACGTTCAGGCACGGCGGCGGTCCTGCGTCGTCCGGGTCGAGCAGCACCACCCGGCCGGCGGCGCCCGCGGGGAGCCGGTCCAGCAGGTCGGTGATCATGTCGCCCTTCGGGTCGATCACGACCGCGCCGCGCCCGGCCGCCACGTCGGCTAGCACCATGCGGATCATCAGGGTGGACTTGCCGGACCCGGTCGCGCCGAGCACGTGCAGGTGGTGGCGGGCGTCGGCGACAGCGAGCCCGGCCGGGCGGGGGATCCCGGCGTCGGTGTCACCCACCGGCTTCACGCCTGGCCCCGGCGCCGGGATGCCGGGCGGCGGCGCGACGGCGCGGGCTCCGGCGCGTTCCAGGCCGGGTACCGCGTCATCCAGCGGCAGGTGCGCCAGCGCCGCCAGCTCGGGGACCGAGAGCAGGTCACCGTGGCGCATCCGGCGGGTGCTGATCACCTCGGGGTGGCGCAGCCGCTGGCGGGCCAGCCAGTTACGCCCGGAATACAGCGCGAACGCCGAGGCGAGCGAGTGGGCGCGGCCCCGCAGCTGCCCGCGCAGGCTGGGGGAATCACCGGCGGTGCTGGCGGCCGCGTAGCGGATCACTACCTCCCATTGCGGGCTGGCCAGCTTGGTGATCATGGCTCGTACCTCGGCGGCGTGCTGGGGGTCGGCCCGGGATGCGCCGGCGCGGGCGGGCTGGTGAGTGAGCAGGCCGGGCAGGCGGGCGGCGCGGGTGGCGGGCTGGCCGTATTTGAGGCGCCGCGCGGCGCGCCTGGCCTTGCGCAGCCGCCCGCCGGTGACCGGCCGGGCGAGGATCTGCACGATGGCGCGGTCACCGCCGGGCAGCCCGGCCGCCGCGCCCAGCAGCGCGCGCAGCGGGTCAGCGTCGTGGCCGGTGGCCAGGGGCAGTACCTCGGGGCGGGCTAGCCGCAGCCTGCCCGCGGTGACCAGGGCACCGGCGGGCAGCGCGGCGGCTGCGGGCGCGGCGGATGCGCGGGCGCCGGGCCAGGCGGCCTCGATGGCGCGTTCGGCCATGCCGGGTGGCACGGTGCCGGGTACCCACAGGCTGATCGTCAGCCCGGCGCGGGTCCAGGCGTACTCGAAGGCCAGGTGCGGCTGCCCGAGCCGCCGCCACGCCGGGCGCAGCAGGCCGGTCAGGTTCCCCCACAGGGCTTCCGCGCCGGCCGCCTCGGTTTTCGGCGGGGCCAGGATCGTGACCTGCCGGGCGCCTGCAGCCAGGCGGTCGTGGCGGCGCCGGCCGAGCCAACCGCGGGCCGCGAACACTACGGCGGCGGCCAGCAGCAGCGGGGGCCCGGCCCATGGGCCCCATATGGCCGCGGCGGTAAGTGCCGCGTGGGCGAACCGGGCCAGCATCGGGCCGGGGTGGGTGAGGAACCGGCCGAGCGGGGTATCGGCTGGGTTGCGGCTTGCGGTCACGGCCAGCAGGCGGGCAACCGCCAGGGACGCCGGGCTATTCATGGGGTTCCTTCGCTGTTTCGCCGGGGGCGGTGCTCAGGTCGCTGGCGCCGCCGGATCGTCGTCGAAGTACGCCGCGACGTCGCGGCCGGGATCTCGGGCCGGGCCGGTGCCGCCGGGCGGGGCGTCTGCCAGGGATGCGAGGAACTCTGGGGAAGTGGTGGCCAGCTCGTGCTCGAAGTCGCTGGCCACAGTGCGGAAGGCGACGCGGTCGCTGGGGCCTGCGGCGAGCAGGCCCTCACCGCGGCGGGCGGAGAGCAGGAACTCGCGTTCCCCGGCGGACAGGTGGAACGCCCCGGCGACCAGGCCGATGGCCTGCGGGGACTGGCGGAGCAGGATCTGGGTGGCCGCGTTGTTCACCACAGCCCGGCCCAGATCGCTGCCAAGCACGTCCTCGGCGTCCTGGGTGACCAGGACAAGGCCGGCCCAGTGCTTGCGGGCAGCCTTCGCCATCCGGAACAGGAACTGGGCGCCGTCGTGCTGGCGCATCAGCAGCCAGGCCTCATCGACGACCACGGTGCGGGGCCTGCGGCTGGCCGGGTCGCAGACCCGCCGCCAGATCGCGTCCAGGGTCAGCAGCGTCCCGGCGGCCTTGAGCTCGTCAGGCAAATCCCGCAGGCTCCAGACGATCAGGTGACCGTCCGGGCGGGTCGTGGTCGGGCCCGCGAACAACCCTGAGTGGGTGCCCTCGGTGAACGGCACCAGCTGGTCGGCCAGCTCCCGCCCGGCGCCGTCACGGCGGGAGCCCAGGATGGCGGCGAGGTCGGCCAGCAGCGGCGCGGGCCTGGCCCAGGTCCGCGGGTCGGCGGTGATCCCGGCCTGCTGATAGGCGGCCATGATCGCCTTGTCCAGCGCCGCGCGCTGCGCGGCACTCGGCTGCTCGCCGAGGAGCACGCCGAGGAAGGTGTGCAGGAACAGGGCCCGGCGCATCAGGGCGTCCGGGCGTGCCTGCCTGCGCGCCGCGGCGGGCAGGTCGAAGGGATTGAGGCGGACACCGTCCGCGCCCAGGTGCACGTAGGCGCCGCCGGCAGCTGAGGCCAGCCGGGCGTACTCGTCTTCGGGATCGATGACGGCGACCTGCACGTCCTGGTAGAGGGACCGCAGGATGTCGAGTTTGGCCAGGTAGCTCTTGCCGCCGCCGGAACGGCCCAGGATCACGCTGTTGTGGTTGTCCTGCGCCCACCGGTCCCAGCACACGATCCCCGGGGAAGCGGCGTTCAGCCCGTACAGCACACCTGCCGGGGACGCGGTGCTGGCCGGGTCACCGGCCGGCAGGTCGGGGGAGGCGAACGGGAAGCTGGCCGCCAGCGCCGCGGTGTCGAAGACGCGGCGGACCTTCAGCCGGTCGGCGGCCAGCGGCAGGCTGGTGATCCAGCCTTGCAGGGTGCGGAAGGTGGCCGGCTGGACCTGCATCAGCAGCGACTCGGCCAGCATCCGCACGCTGGCCAACTCGGCGGCCAGCTCGTCTTCGGTGGCCGCGTACACGGTCAGGTAGATCCCGGCGCGGAACAAGTGCCCCTCACCGCGGGCGATCTGGTAGGCCAGCTCGCGGGCGTCCTCGGCAGCGGCCTCGGCATCAGGGTCATCCAGGCGGCCTTTGCCGGCATCGGCGCGGCGCCCAGACTCCAGGCGGGCACGCTGCTTGCGGAGCCGCTCAGCGGCGACGGCCGGCGGGACCGGCTCGATGTGCAGGCTCACGTCCAGCCGTCCCGGGTAGGCGGTCAGGGACTCCAGCCATCCGGGCCCGACCTCTGACGGGTAACCGGTCACCGCCAGCGTCGCCGCCCACCAGTCGCCGACCCGCACATGGCGGGGGGCGACCTGGATGCTGTCCGGGCCGGGCACGCTCCCCCCGCCTGCCGCGCTGCGGGTGCCGGCGCGGCGCGCGAGGGTCATCCGCCGGGTCACGCCGCATCCCAGGGGCCGGCCTCGTCCTGCCCGCCCTGATCGGGCGGGGTCATCCCAGCCCCGGGCGGCTGCTGGCCGGGAGCGCAGCAGGCAGCCAGGACCGCGGCGGCCTGCGGGCCGTCCAGCACCGTTACGGCCAGGTCGGCGGCGGCCAGCGCGCGGGCCGCGTCCTCGATCCGCCGCTGGGCCCGCTCTGCCCCGCCGGTATTCCGGTGCGGGCGGCCGGGCCCGCCGCCTACGGCGGCTGGCTCGCGGACGGCCAGCAGGACCTGCCGGGCGAGCAGGTCCCGCTGTGCGGCCAGGTCTGCGAGGAACGCGGCGTGGTCGAGGGCGGCGCGCTCCAGCGCGGGATGGGGCAGGCCGCCGGCGTCCTCCCGCAGGCCGGTGATCATGCCGGACAGGTCGATCCGGTGGGCGCGGACGAGGATCTGCGCGCTGGATTGCAGGGAGTTGAGCCAGCGGCCGAAGGCGCTCACCAGCGCCTGCTGCTCAGCCGGGGTGCGCAGAGCGAAGTTGACCGTCGAGGTCGCCGCGATGGCTGCCGCGCCGTCGCCGCCCAGGTCGATGGTGCCCCGCGCGCTGATCCCAGTGGCGGGCAGCCTCAGCGGCGCCGGCAGCGGGCCAGCCTGCCCGGCGAGCGCCGGGTCCACCCATGGCGGCGGCGGGCTGACGCCCTCCGGGGCGGTGACGAGCCGACGGGGGGAACGGGCCTGGCGCAGCGCCGCGGCGAGCAGCCGGTCCAGGCTCAGCCCGTCCCGCCGGCCGAGCGCCACCACGACCGCGGCCACGGCGAATGGCGCTGCCGCACCTGCGAACACCGCGGGTGCCACCAGGTGGCGGGTGGCCAAGAACGCAACCCATAGCACGGCGCCCGTGCCAGCCAGGATCGCGACCTGGCGCGCGGTCAGGTCCGCCAGGATCCGGTCCTCCTTGTCAACGTCGGCGGGGATACGGACCGGCTCAGGGCCAGGATCGGGGTAACTCACAGCGCGGCCTCCTCAGCGGGCGCGGGTATCACGGGGCATTCATCCGGGTTGGGCCATCAGCGCGGCCCGGCGCGGCCAGGGTCACGCGGCTGCCTGCTGTTGCCGTGATCTCATCCCCGCTGCCTTCTTTCTGGCCTGGGCCTCGCCTGGGCGGCTGGCCGCTGGGAGCCGGCGGCGGGAAGCGGCGGCGGTACCGTGTGCCGTGCCCTGCGGGCGGGAAGCGGCGGCGGTTTCGCGTGCCGGGCAAGTGGCTGGACTCCGGCCGACGGCAGCGGTGCCTGCCGCGGTGCCTGGCGTGGCGGCTGGGGCCTGTCAGCGGGAAGCGGCGGCGGTTTCGCGTGCCGTGCTGCCCGCTGAGATCCGCCCGCGGGATACGGCGGTGGTTTCGCGTGCGCGGCCTGGCGCGGCCCGGGCTGCTGGACCCGTGGTCCCGCGCCGCCCGGACCGCCTGCTCTCGGTGGAGCGCCGCTGCCAGGCGGCTGGGGTCCCGGTCCAGGTCTGCTCGCGCCACGCGGGCCGCCCGGGCCGGGGCCACCAGATGGCGCCGCCGGGCCCGGTGCAGGCCCTGGCCTGGGGCCAGGGCCTGATCCCCGCCCGCGCGGTCCCGGGCCGCCGGGAGGCCGCCGTCCGCCCGTGCCCGGCCGCCCGCCCGCCGCCCGCCCCCGGCCCGCCCGGACAGGGCGGGGGAGATGCGGCGCAGCACGGCGGCGGCGAACACGAACCGGGCCGCGCTGCGGACCGGGCTGCGCCCGCCGGAGGACCACACGCGCCGGAAAATCCAGAATGGGATGCGGACCAGGATGTACAGCAGGCACAGCAGCTGCACCGCGTCGAACGCGGCGGCCGTCCCCGGGTGCCCGGCGCCATTCATCAGGGCGGATGTCCACTGCTCCGTGAAGAAGACCCGGAGGGCGGCGTCAAGCACCAGCGCCTGGGCGGCCTGGATCGCCAGGATCCCGGCGCAAGCACGCCACCACCACCGTGCGATGCCCTCGGTCTGCGGTAACGCGTGGCAGGCCAGCGCAAGCGGAGCCATCGCGACCAGCACCACGGTGAGCATCAATCGTGCCACGTAGATCACGGTCAGCACGAGGACGAGCGCGACAGCGAACAGCGCGAGCAGGATGAAGAACATCCCGCCCTCCGACAGCACGCGATCGATCAGGCTCCGCAGCATCGCACTAGCGGCCGCCGGGTTCAGCCCCCGCCCGGCCAGCGCGGCGGACATCCCGTCAGCGAACTGGATCGCTTTCCCGGCTGCCAGCAGCGACAGGTTCGCCGCGACGAACCCGGTCACCAGCCGGGGCGCGATGTCCTTGACCGCATACGAGCTCTGCAGCGTCTCGTGCCCCATCACGATGATCCCGCCGACGACCACCAGCAGCACGTAGCTGGTATCAGCGACCGCAAGCGAGCCAGTCCACAGGCTCCGGACGGTACTGAACCCGCCGACCTGCGGGGTGGACAGCAGCGTCTGCCCGAGCAGCCCGAACAGCGGATTGATCGCCGAGCGGACCAGACTGGCGAACCACGAGTCGATCGCGTGCTCGGCCTGGCAGGCGAAGTCGAAGAAGCCGCACCCACCGCTCCCGGCAGCCGGCACAGACGGGCTGACAGAGGGCGACGGTGCAGGTGACGCCGCCGGGGAGGGCCCAGCAGCCAGTCCCCCCTGCCACACAGTAAGCGTCCGGCCGAGCGGCTCGCTCACCGTGAACGCGGCTGACGTTATCGCGGGCCGGTGCACTGCAGGCGTCGCAGCGGCGTGCGCGGCGGGCCAGGCAGCCAGGACCAGAGCCGCGGCGGTGACCGCCAGGCACGCGGCCGCCATCCGGCCGGGCCACAGGCGGCGCGGCGCCGCGCTTAGGCGGGGCACTACCCGCCGACCAGGGACTTCAGCACGCCCACGATCACCGGGGCGAGGATGGCCAGGCCGTAACCGATCGCGGCGCTGCGCAGCGCGCCCTTGGCCTTCTCGACCTCCGCTGGGTCACCGCCCGCCGCCAGGTACCGCAGGCCCCCGATCGTGAAAAACAAGGTAGCGACACCGGCGAGGATCCCGATGATCCACGCGGTCAGGTTGGAGATAACCTGCGCGATGCTGTCGGCTGCCAGGATCTGCGGCCCGGCAGCGGCAAATGCCGCCTGCGGGTCAAAGACCACAGCAGAGGCGACGCTAGCAACAGCTACGGCGCGGCGCCCAGCCCGCGGAACGTGCCACATGACGCGCACGCCGGCCCCCCGGCACTGGCGGCATACCGCAGCCAGCCTGGCTTGCGCTGCCCTGGAGCGGGGGATGCAGGCGAGCTGCCGCGCAGCCGCGGACCGCGGCAGACGCAGTGGCTTGCTGGAACCGGTGGGGCCTGGCTGCGGCCCTGGCCGCCCGGGGGCACTGTCCGGGCACGGCACCGCGCGGTTGCGCAGGGTGCCGCGGCTGAGCCGCGCTGGGCCAGTGCCGTCGCTGGCCAGGGAGCGCGGGTGACAGGTGATCATAGCGGTCTCCTGACTGCGGCCTGGCGCCCCGGCCAGGCAGGGGCTTGTCCGGGTACAAACACGACCGGGAGACCGGCTTTCATACATCCGGGTTCCAGATTTCTTCGAGCTTCCTGCGAACCGGCCGGTATCTGGACTCTGCGGTATTCCTTGGGCTCATGCCCGAGCAAGGCCAGAAACGTGCTGCTGAGGCGGCTTGCGCTGGGATTCCGATGCGGCGATCACGGGCGGTGCAGTTTGTTCAGAAACTGATCGACCATGTCATCGAACCGCCGTTCGCCCAGGCTGGCTTAGCTGGCCAGACGCCTGGAAAACACAACGTCGACCACATAGAGTATCGCTTATATAGCTTTGTGTAGTCGCATCGTGTAGTTCGCCTGGGGGATCCGATGGTCGAGATTGACGACGGAGCGCTCAAGCAAGCGGTGGCCCGGTTTGTCTCGCTGGCCGGCTTGCCCGCACCGACTGCGGAGACGCTGGTCGAGGCAGCGCTCCAGGCGGCGGTGAAACAGACGCTTGAGACCATCGGCGGATCAGGGCCTGTCCCGTCGGCGCTGACCGCCACCAGGGCTGATGAGCTGCGGTACGTCTGCCTGCAAGCGGGGCGTGTTCTCAGCCAGCGCGAGGTTGGCGTGCTGTTCCGGACGACCCCGGCGAATGCGAGGTCGATCCTGACAACCATGACCGCCACCTACGAGCAGGCTCTGCACGAAGAGTTCATCAACGAGATGCGCGCCGCTGCCGAGGTGACCGCCACAGGATCGGCGGCCAGCGGTCTCAGATGGGCAGTGAAGTTCTCTCAGCAGACTGCCTACGACACGGCGCGTACGGAGCTTGAGCGCCTCGGCCTGCTGAACTTCGCCATCCTTGACAGTTCCGCCCGGACGGTCGACTTCGATCGGTCAGTCATCACAGCGGAGGGCAACGCAGACATTCTGGCCATGCTCGGGCTCAGGCCGCCCGCCCGCCGCGGCCGTTGAGGCAAGCCAGCTATGAGCACGTCTCAGCAGGTCACGGACGCCTCGGGCGCACTCGGCTTGCTCTTGGCCATCGTCGCCCTGTTCACCTCCGCCCAGGCCAGCACCCTGCAATCCGAGCGTGCGCGACAGGGCGGCCCGAACAACGGCGCGAAGCCACGGATCGCGATACTGTCCTTTACCCTCGCCGCCGTGTCGGTCGCATCGCTTGTCAGCCTCTTTCCTGTTGCCTGGGCGGTTGTTGACGCCATCGGCGCCCGTGCATGGAGCCGGCCTTCGGGGTCTTCCTCCTCGTGTACCTGCTGCTCGTACCTCTCTGCGTGTGGCAGGTGACCATAGCCGCCGGAGCGCTCGGCCTTCCAGCCCCCTCCTGAGGACCGGTGCCCGCGCTTTCGACGCTCCACCGCCTGGATTCGGGGCACATTACGGCCACCTGATCCGCCTCCTCGCCGCAATCCCTGGCGGCCTGACCTGCAACGTCCGCGCGACCGGCTATGGGATTACCATCAGCCCGCTTCACTTTGCCGTGACTTGCCCCACTCCGCTACTGGTATTCAGGCGGACGCGACGGCGTTGCTCAGGCAGGCTGCTGACCTTGATCGGCGGGATCGGTGAACGCATCGGCGTGCAGCTCGTATGTGCCGGTGGATCGCAGCAGCCGTCCAATGAGCCGCTCGGTCACGGTTCCGGGTTGCTTGATAAGTTCCGCGTAGGACGCTGTGGTGGCCCGCCGGTAGGTAGAGGCGTCCGAGCGAGGTCCTGCGCGCCCTCGCAGGAGGTAGTCGTGGACGGGAAGGCCCCCGATACCGGTCGCACCTGCAGCGAGAATCCAGGTGCCGAGGTAGCCGGCGTGTTCTGCGGCGGCGGCGGTCAAGGCTACGAACTGGCGGGAGTAGCTGACTGCCCCGACCGGGAGAAACCGCTGGCCATTCGCTGCGCGATCAGGAGATGGCAGGCTGTCGCTGAGCCGGCTCATGAAGATACGCAACCCGCCGTCTTCGTCAACCTCTAGTTCGACAGCATCTTCAGGGGACGGGCCGGCGTCCGCTGACCAGGACCGGTCGCTGGCCAGTCCGTATGTGAGGGCAACCCCGGCCGAACGCAGCGCGAAGTCGCTCGCCCAGGTCAGGGGTGGGCTGAAGTCGCCCGCGCCCGCGACCTGCAGGATCTTGTGAACATCGGGTGCATCAGCCCGCCGGGCGAACTCAGACAACCGCATCTGTGACCCGGCGCCGTGCACCAGGTCGAGGAGCATGCCTGGCCGGGCAGCGGCCGGCTCTGCGAGAAGGAACAGGTGGGCCTGCTTGCGAACGTCGGCGGGCACTGGGTCGCGGTCAAACTGCTCCTGCAGCCGCGCCAGCCCGTCCTGTCCGGTTGCCCGCCGCCGTTCATGCAGGCGCCGGACCTCGGGGTCGGACAGGTACAGCTTGGTTTTGTCGCCCCGGCCCAGGTACTTGTGCTCGACCATGTGCGGGGCCACCGCGCTGGGTGGGATATGCACTACCAGGTAGCCCAGCGAGTTGCCTCGGTCTGAGGAGATGGGACTGCACAGCACCGCCAGCGGCGGATCGGGGATCATGCGGGCGACCGTCTCGATCCTCTCGGCCAGCCCGGACAACGGCTGCGGAGCAAGGTGGAGTGAATTTGCCTCTTTGTCCTCGCCGATTCCGATGATGAGCGTTCATCCATCGACGGCGAAGGACGCCAGATCGCGTGCAAGTTCCTTGTTTGCCCCCCTGCCTGTGGATATCTCCCGCTTCACGTCGAGGTAGTGGGTCTCTTCCAGCAGTCCCCGCTGCGCCGCTGCGCTGAGGTCAGTCTCGTTCTGGGGTGTCCAACGGCGCATCCCGGCTGACAGGTAAACGGGTTCCACGCAAATCAGTGTGACGCATTTGCGTCCACGCCCAGAGCAGGCTCGCGCATGCGAGTTACAGCTGACGGGGACCACGACCCTATTGACGCCTGGTGGTGTGTGCTCGCGCGATAATGGCCCGCAAACGTAGGTGAGTGCTCCGTGCACCCCGTACTCATCCGCGCCATCCCCGCCGCCCCGAACCAACTGCAACAGTGTGGCATCGGAAATAAGACCGTTACATACCCCGCAGGCCGGCGGTAAGTCCCGGACGCATCATCCGCTCAGATCACTGGGAACCGGCCGGTATCCGAACCGTGCGGTATGACTCCCGGGACGGGATGACCAGGTGCCTGGCATCGGGAGGTCGCTTGTTCAGGCCCAGGTGCGGTCGCGGTGTGAGGGCAGCAGGTTCTGGTTACGCGCCAACTGCGGGCGTACCGGGTCTTTCCCGGTATGCGCGCCGCGAGAGTTCAGAGAGTCAGCCTGGGGCCATCAGTCGGATTGCTGCGATGGAGTTCTGGCCTGCATGAGGAGGACGCCGTAGACGAGCAGCGACGCGACGAAGCCGAGCGCCATGTTGTACGACCACCAGTTGCTCTTGGTGGTCGTGGTCAGGTTGCCTGCAGGGGTTGTGGTAGCGATTTCCAGACCCGGGCGCGGCTCGGGGGTCCAGGCCGCATTCCCTCGAAGGGGTTGACCTGACGGGATGCGGATTTCCGTGCCTGAAAGCCGCGAGTAGTTCCGACGTGGGGGTCCTGGCAGCCAGGTCGGCCAGTCGGGCGAGCAGCGTGGGGTTCTCCCAGCCGGTCAGGTCGTCGTCCACTGTGGCGAACTTGCCGGTCGGCGCCCGGCGGGGCACGGCGTCGGTCTCCCTGTCTGCGTCATGGCCCAGCACTCTGGCCTCGCCGGCTTCGAGAGCGAGCGGACGTCAGGCCTGGAGTTGTGCGGGGCACTCACAGGTCGCGCCGGTCCAGGATGATGGCGGCGCCGATGAGTGCGGCGGCAGCGCAGGCGCAGAAGATCCCGAAGCCTGCCCACGGGGGCAGCAGGTGGGCGGGGGCGAACTTGTTCTGGCCGATGATCGCCTGGCCGGCATTGGAGGGCAGGTACTCCTGGACGGTGTTCTGCAATGCGGCGGGCAGGGCCCTGGCGAGCTGCGGCAAGATGAATAGCAGCCCGACCACGGTGGCGATCGCGCCGGCCGCGTGCGGGATGAGCGTGCCCATGCCAAGGGCGAGCAGCCCGGCGACGGTGAGGTAGAGCGCGAAGCCGATGATGGATCTGGCGACGCCGGGGTCGCCGAGGTGGGCTTGGAGCTGCCCCTTGCCGATGAGCGCTTGCCCGAGGAAGAACGCGGCGAGGGATGTCGCGATGCCCGCGACGGCGCAGACCGTGGCGAGAACGACCGCCTTGGCGGCGAGCAGTGCCCGGCGTTGCGGGACGGCGGCGCAGGCGGCGCGGATCGAGCCGGTGGAGAACTCGCCTGTCATGATCAGCGTGCCGAGGACGACGACAGGGAGCTGGGCGGGGTAGAACCCGCTCAGGCTGTAGGGTCCGGGCCGGTAGGCTGCCGCGATGCCCGTCCTCTGGTAGCGGCTCATGAACAGCGCCCCGAACCCGACGGCGAGCAGGATCGCCGACGCAAGGGTCCACGCGGTGGACCGCAGGGTACGCAGCTTGGTCCATTCCGAGCGCAGGAGATCGGCGAACAGGACACGGTGGCCGTCCGCCCGGTTTGCGGGCGAGGTTACGACGGACACGCTCATCGCTCAGCCGGCCTTCCCGGGTTCGCGCGACCCCTGGTAGTCGAGGGTTTCGCTGGTCTGTTCCATGAACGCCTGTTCGAGCGTCGCGTGGCGTGCGACGAGTTCGTGCAGCTCGATGCCGTGCCGCGCGGCGATTGCCCCTACCGCGGGGGCGTCAGTCCCGCGTACGGTCAGCGAGCCGTCTGGCTCGGTGGTGACCTCGTAGCCCTGCTCGGCGAGCAGCGCGCAGAGCCGGTCGCGGTCCGGTGTGCGGACGGACGCGACGCCGATGGGACTGGCCTTGACGAACTCGGCCACGCTGGTGTCGGCGATGAGGCGGCCCCGTCCGATGATGATCAGGTGGTCGGCGGTTAGCGACATCTCCGACAGGAGGTGGCTGGAGACGAAGACGGTCCGGCCCTCGGCGGCAAGCGAGCGCAGCAAGCGGCGGAGCCAGATGATCCCTTCTGGGTCGAGGCCGTTGGCCGGCTCGTCGAGGATCAAGGTTCCCGGGTCGCCGAGCAGCGCGGCGGCTATCCCGAGCCGCTGGGTCATCCCCAGGGAGAATGTCCCGGCCAGCCGTTGTGCCACGTCACTCAGCCCGACGATCTCGAGCACCTCCCTGACCCGGCGGGCGGGAATGCCGTTGGACTGGGCGAGGGCGAGTAGGTTGCCGTAGGCGCTGCGCCCGGGGTGGGGGGAGGAGGACTCCAGGGCGCTGCCGATGCGGAACAGCGGTCGGCGCATCGCCTGGTAGGGGGTGCCGTCGAAGATCGCGGTGCCGCGCGTGGGTATCTGCAGGCCGAGCATGAGCAGCATGGTGGTGGTCTTGCCTGCCCCGTTCGGGCCGAGGAAGCCGGTGACCTGTCCCGGTGCGACGCTGAAGGTCAGTCCGTCCACCGCGAGTGTCGTGCGGTAGCGCTTGGTGAGTTCCCTGATCTCGATCATGTGAGTGGCCCGGGGATGGTCACCATGAGCTGCCCCTGGCGAGGCGGCGCGATTCGCGGATCCCGCCGTGGCTGGCTGAGACGGCGTCGAAGCGGCCGGGCGCGGTCGCTAGCCAGCACCAGCTGTCGATGCTGGTTACCTCGGCCGGGGAGGTCCGGCGGCGCAGGCGGCCCCGGGAGAACGTGACGGTCACCGGGCCGCCTTGAGGAGCCCTGCCCCAGGCGAGGGCGCAGGGCTGGCCGTCGCGGATGGCGTGACGGGCACCGGCCAGGATCTGTGGTGTGATGTGGGTCGCCACGATGAGCCCGGCGATGCTTCCCGCCTCGTAGATCTCCACCGCGGGCCGGGTGCCCGGGCCGCCGGTAAGCCGGACCGACCACGGCGTGCCGGGCGGAAGCCCGGGGTCCGGTTCCGGGTATGGCCGCGGACCGGGCCGGAGGCGTGCCGGCGGGATAGTGGTCATGAGGGTCGGCTTCTCCTAGCGTGTCTGCTTCGTGCCGCCCGCCGGGAGCGCGGGCTCACCGGGCGCCGGGATCAGCAGGGCGACGGTAAGACGGTAGGGCGCGGCGAGCGTCATTACGCCGGCCCGCGGTTGGGATTCCGGGTTGGGTTCCTGGTATGAGTTTCCGCGCTCGGCCGCCGTCCGGGTCCGTGACCGGGGCCGTTAGCCGAGATCGTGGTCGCGTGCGTAGCGGATCGCCGCGGCCCGGTCGGGTGAGCCGGTCTTGGCGAAGATGCGGTTGATGTGGCTTTTGATGGTCGCGGCGGTGAGGTACAGCCGGGCCGCGATGTCGGGGTTGGTCATCCCGCGGGCCATCATGGCGAGGATCTCGGCCTCGCGCCGGGTCAGCCCGTCCGGCGGCCGCCCGCCGACCCCCCACGCGGGCTTATGGTCGTTCTCCGGCCCGGTTGCCGTCGCGGCGAGCAGCACGTCCTGGACGGCGGGGTCGAGGACCGAGTAGCCGGCGGCGGCGCTGCGGAGCGCGCGGGCGATGTCGTCGCGGCTGGCGTCCTTGGTGATGTAGCTGCGGGCGCCGGCCCGCAGGGCGGACAGCACGGAGGTGTCGTCGTCGTAGGTGGTCAGCACCACGACGGCGACGTCGGGGTGCTGGCGGGTCAGCCGCCGGGTGGCCTCGACGCCGTCGAGCACCGGCATGCGCAGGTCGAGCAGGATCGCGTCGGGATGGTGGGCGGCGACCGCCTCGATGGCTTGCTCGCCGTCGTCGGCGGCGGCGACCACCTCGATGCCGGGCAGCATGCCGAGCATCGCGGCGAGTCCCTCGCGCACGCTGGCCTGGTCGTCGGCGACGACGATCCGCAGCGGCGGCTCCGCTGCTCCCGCCTGCTCGCTCACTGCGGGACCTCCGCCACGACGACCCACTCGCCGCCTTGCGACCCGGCGGTCAGCGTGCCGCCGAGGAGGCGGAGCCGCTCGCGCATCCCGGTCAGCCCGTATCCGCCGTTCGACCGTGGCCAGCCCCGCGCCGTGA
This sequence comes from uncultured Actinomycetes bacterium, assembly GCA_963717125.1. Taxonomy (GTDB): domain Bacteria; phylum Actinomycetota; class Actinomycetes; order Streptosporangiales; family Streptosporangiaceae; genus RYN-230. The sequence continues at coordinate 37,634 of CAVQVG010000003.1, read as the reverse complement.
CCTGAGCTGCCGCTGCCGTTATGGCCGTTCGCGGCGAGGCGGCTGGTCACCATGAGGGTGGTGGCGGCGCCGGCGTAGTCCAGGCGGATGCCGACTGGCTGGCGCGGGGCGTGCTTGGCGGTGTTCACCAGTGCTTCCTGAGCCGTGCGGGTGATGGCGAGCTCCGCGTCGGGGGTCAGCGGCCGCGGCTGGCCGGCGGCCTGGAACGTCACCGGGGCGCCGTGGCGGTGCTGGTGGTCGGCGCCGAGCCGGGCCAGCCCCTCGGGCAGCGGCAGGGTCTCGCCGCGCAGGGCGTGCACCGCGCGGCGGGTCTCGGCCAGCCCGTCGGCGGCCATCCGGTGCGCCTGGTCCAGCAGCTCCACCGCCCGCGCCTCGTCGTGCCGGTCGGTCAGCACGGCGCGGGCGAACTGAATCTGGAGCCCCAGCGCACCCAGCGAGTGGGCGAGCACGTCATGGATCTCCCGGGCGATCCTGGCCCGCTCATCCAGCATCGCCACCTGCGCCTGCTCCTCGCGGAGCTGCTCGGCCCTGGCCAGCAGCGCGGCCGACTGCCCGGCATGGACGCGGTGGGCGCGCAGGATCAGCCCGAACAGGAAACCCAGCAGCAGGCCGCCGGGATACCCGGTGATCTTCCCGGCATCCGCGCCGTCGGCCAGCCCGGCCGCCACGATCGTGACTATCCCGAGCCCGGTTATGGTCCATCCGGCCGCGGGGCTGGTCTCGCTGCCCGCGGCTATCACGGCGACAACGCTCAGCGCGGCGAGCTGCCCGGCCCTGGGCAGAGGCGACACCGACGCCGCGCCGCAGATGACCGTGATGGCGCCCAGGAGGTACGGCCGCAGGAAGGCGTACCGGGCGCGGGCAGCCGCCGACCGGTCGGCGAGCGCCCACAACAGCATCAGGACCGACGCGACGGCGAACGCGGCGATCTTGACCGCGAGGACAGCGGCGGAGGGCGGCGGCCAGGTGTAAGGCGGGGGCCAGAAGGTGAGTACTCCCACCGCGATGACCGTGGCTGTCCGCACCGGCCAGTTCACGATCCGCGGCACGAACCCGTTATCCCGTGCTGCTGCCCCGCGCAGGCTGCCCGCCTGCCCGGGTGACCGCCCGGAGAGTTCTTTCCTGAACGTCATCCCTCCTTCCGCCGGGGCCAGACACGACCGACGATAGGCCGCGGCACGCGCGGCGGCAGCGGCCCGCGGGTGGAAATCCGGGTTGAGATTCCTGTTGCAGGACTCCGACCGCGGCTCCCTCCTCCGTCATTCCGGGGATGCGCGGATCTCAACCCGGCGGGCTGATGCCCCCGCCACCAGATGCGGGCAATCGTGGGCCACGGAAACGACCCCGATCCCAAGGAGCCAGCAGATGCCGCACGTCCCCGATGCCCGCCAGCAGGACCAGCCGGTCCCGGATGACCGGCTCGCGACCGTGCTGCGCCGGATGCGCTGGCCGGTGGTGATCGTCTGGGTGCTCGCGGCCGTGCTGCTCTACTCGTTCGCCGGCCACCTGTCGAAGGTGACTAACGACAGCGCCGCCGCCAGCCTGCCCTCCTCGGCGCAGTCAACCGAGGTGGCCAGCCTCCAGCAGTCCGCGCGGGCCGGCCAGCTCCACAGCGGCCAGGATCAGGCCGGAACCGACCAGGCGGTCGTGGTGCTCGCCCGCGGCAACGGCCGCCTGACCCGGACGGATCTGGCGGCGGCCGCTGCGGCACGGGCCGCCACGGCACGTCTGGCCGGCCACGTGACCGGGCTCGGCGGGCCCGGCCGCCTGGAACGGTCGGCCGACGGGCGGGCCGTCACCTTCCAGGCGGCCGTCAGCGCCCCGGAGAACAGTCTCGCCAAGGCGGACACCGCCGCGGTGCAGGCGATCCGCGCCGCGGCCGGGACCGGGACCGGCGGCCTGCAGGTCGCGGTCACCGGATCGGCCGCGACCACTGCCGACAGCGGCGCCCAGTCCCAGACCACCCTGCTGCTCACCGCCGTGGTCATCGTGGCGCTCATCCTGCTGCTGGTCTACCGCGGCCCCCTGCTGTGGATCCTCCCGCTGCTCAGCGCCGGAGGGGCCATCATCATCGCCAAGGCCGCCGCCCACGCGGAGGCCAGCGCCGGGGTCACCGTCAGCTCGCTGTCGAGCTCGATCCTCATCGTCGTGGTCTTCGGCGCGGCGACCGACTACGCGCTCCTGCTCATCCACCGCTACCGGCAGGAACTCCACCACCATGCCCGCACCGAGCAGGCGATGGCCGCCGCGCTGCGCCGGACCCTGCCGACCCTGGCCGCCTCCGCCGCGACGGTCACCTGCGCCATGCTCTGCCTGCTGGCGGCCCAGTCGGCCTCGCTGCACGGCCTCGGCCCGGTCGGCGCGGTTTCCATCGCCGCGGCCCTGCTCGCCCAGACCACCTTGCTGCCCGCCCTCCTGCTCATCACCGGCCGGGCAGTGTTCTGGCCCCTGATCCCGCGCCAGGGACAGCCCGGGCACGAGCAGTCCCGCCTGCTGGCCGGCCTCGGCGCCCGCATCGCCCGCCGCCCGGCACGGGCCGCCGCCGCCGTCGTGCTGGTCCTGGCCGCCGCGTGCGCCGGCCTGGCCGCCCTGCACACCGACAACAACCCGCAGGACCAGGCGAAAGGCCACCCCGGCAGCGTGACCGGCGAGCAGCTCCTCATCGAGCATCACGTAGCCGGCGTCATCGCCCCCCTCGCCCTGCTGACCCCGCCGCGCGAGGCCCGGGCCGCCGCCACCGCGGCCCGGGCCACACCGGATGTCGCCAGCGTGTCACCGGACACGCCTGCCGGCGGCTACGCCAGCTTCTCCGTCACTCTGTCCGCCGACCCCTACAGCGCCCGCGGCTACGCCGCCGTCCAGGACCTGCGCGACCGGCTTGCCGATGACGCTCCCGGCTCCCTGGTGGGCGGGTCCTCAGCCGTCCAGTACGACATCATCCAGGCCAGCAACCACGACACGCTCGTGCTCATCCCGCTGATCCTCGCCGTGATCTTCCTCATCGTCGTGGCGCTGCTGCGAGCGGTCATCGCTGCCCTGCTGCTGGTCGCCGCGACCGCGCTCAACTTCGCGGCGTCCCTCGGGCTGTCCGCCTGGCTGTGGCGCTACGGGCTCGGCTACGGCGGCATGGAGGCGCAGATCCGCATGTACATCTTCGTCTTCCTCGTCGCGCTCGGCGCCGACTACAGCATCTTCCTGTCCGCCCGCATCCAGGAAGAAGCCCGGCACCTGGGCACCCGGGAAGGAATCCTCCGCGGGCTCAGCGTCACCGGAGGCGTCATCACCGCCGCCGGCATCGTCCTGGCCGGCACCTTCGCGGCCCTCACCCAGCTCCCCTCCGTCCCCATCACCCAGGTCGGGATCGCCGTCGCCGTCGGCGTCCTGCTCGACACCCTGCTCGTCCGCACCGTCCTCATCCCCGCCAGCCTGCTCGCTGCCGGACAGCGAGCCTGGTGGCCTGCCCGGGCCGGCAAACCCGAGCACCGCGCCCGCCGCTGGCCCGCACCGCCGCGTACGCCAGCCGAACCCATCGCCGTTCCGAAACAGGCCCCTGGCCTGGCGGGTCGCTGCTCAGACGACCAACAGCCCGATGAATGAGGAAGGCACCGCATGCTTCAGCCGCCTCGCAGGCCCCCGCGCCGCATTCTTGATCGGGCTGGTTATGGCTTCTGGCCGCGCATGGAGGGATAGGCGGCCCAGGGGCGGCCGGCGAGCTGGCCCCAGGCGATGGCGGTCTTGGGGCGCAGCCCGAGCAAGTCGGCCACGACGGTGGGCGGGAGCTCGCCGGCGAGTTGCAGGAGCGCGCTGGCGCGGCCGGTGACGGTGTCGATGCCGATGCGGGCCAGCCGGTGGCTGATGGTGGCGGGCAGGACCGGCTGCCCGGGATGCAGGCCCGGGAACAGCCACGGCCCCGGTCCGCCGGCGGGAACCTGGCCGAGCTGGCGGCGCTGGCCGGCGAGGTCGTGCAGGTGGCCGGCGAGGGGTTCGGGGACGCGGATCGGGGTGGTGCCCAGCGTCAGCGTGGTGTGCCCGGCGTCGAGGCTGACGTGGCTGGTGGTGAGCCGGGCGATGCTCCCGGGTCGCTGGCCGAACAGCAGGACGAGCAGCCCGGCGACGCGATCGCCGGGGTCGTGGCCGTCGTCATGCAGGAGGCTGCGAGCCAGTGCCCACCGCTGGTCCTGGGCGAGCGGGACCACCGTGTCCGGGCGGGGCACGGGCGCGATGGTGAGTGCGCGGTCGCGGTAACGGCGTGCCCAGGCGAGGAAGTGCCGGACCTCGTCACGGCGGGCCGGGCAGGCCAGCAGGTAGGTGTCGAGATCGGGCTGACGGCAGGCGGCCAGGTCCAGGCCGCGGCTGGCAAGCCAGCTGGTGAAGTGGACGGCGGTCTTGAGCCTGGCGGCCTGCCCGTGGCGGATCCCGGAGGTCAGCGGTGCCTGGCGGGCTTTGGCGCGGGCGTGGCGCAGCAGTCCCCAGGTGGCGTAGCGGCGCAGCAGCCGGCGCATGTCCGGGTCCGCTGCGTCGTCCAGGATGGCGGCGGTGTCGCGTTCGAGGCAGGCCAGGTGGGTGTCCCGCTCGGGGAGGGCGCCCAGGGCGGTGGGCAGCGCGGTAATGTGGCCGGTGGCGTTGCGGTGCACGTCCGCGACGGCGTCGAGCGCGGCATGCGACAGGTCCAGTTCGCCGCTGGCCAGCCGGGCGAGGATCTTGTATCCGGGCCGGCTGGGCTGGAGCCAGCTGATCACGGCCTCGGGCCGTTCAGCCGCCAGCAGCGCCTCATGCAGTGGCTGCAGCCCCCGGGCTGTGCGCGCGGGCTCGGTGCCGAGCAGCCCGGTCAGCCGGGTCTTCAGCACGCACCGGGCGCAGCGTCCCTTGTGGTAGAGCCAGTCCTCGTTGCCGCAGTCGCCGCAGACCGGCCCGGGCGGGCCGCCCGCGCACCCGGCGCACAGGTCCTGCGCGGTGCCGCGGCGGGGGAGCAGGCGACGGTGCTGGCCGCAGCCGGGGCAGTTGCCTTTCGCGCGCATCGCCGCCCGGTAGCAAGACGCGCACGCCGGACCGTCTCGCCAGACCACCGTGACCTTGCGGCGGTGGCCGCAGTGGGAGCATTCTCGCCTGGGCCGGGGCTGGCAGCTTCCGCACAGCATCTGCCCGGTGCGCTCACCGCGGCACGGGCGCTGCCGGCCGCACTTCCCGCACCGGGTCACCGGGCCGGTCCAGCAGCTCCCGCACAGTTCCGGGTCACCTCCGGCCGCTAGCCGGACGATGACGCGGACCCGCCCGCACCGCCCGCAGGCCCGCCGGGGCCGGGAGTAGCAGCCCGGGCAGCGGGGCTCCCCGCCGGCGGCGCGGCTGACGGTCGGTGCCCGGCAGCCAGCGCACGGGCGGGTCGCACCCGAGGCGCAGCGCAGGCACAACGGCGTCTCGCCCGGTGAGGGCACCATGGCGTCTAGGCCGCAGGAGCTGCACGCCGCGAGCGGGGCGGTGGCGCAGGCGGCGCAGGTGGCTTTGCGGGTTTTGTAGGGGCTGACGGCGCGGCCGATCCCGCAGGCCGAGCAGCGTTCGTGCGGGTGCAGGTAGCAGCAGTCGCCGATCCGGGTGCCGTTGATGGTGATGCGGGCCCAGCCGTCATGGCCGCAGATGCCGCAGGGCTTCCACGCCGCGGGGTCGGCACGCCGGCACCGCCCGCAGACCGCGCTGCCGCCAGGGTCGCGGGCGCAGACCCGGGCTTGCTGCCCGCAGCGGCCGCACCGCTCCGGCAGGTGGTAGGCCTGGGAGCAGGAGGCGCAGACGCGCTGCCCGTCGGGCCGGTGGGCGCGCAGGAACCGCTCGCGCCCGCAGTCGGCGCACCGCGGCCGGGCCGCGTCGCTGCGGCCTGCGCGGCGCAGCTCGCTGATCAGGCGCAGCACGTCGATCGGCACGGTGGTCTCGCCGCTGGCCAGGGCGTGCGGCTGGCCGCGCAGGTGCGCAGCGATGACCCGCAGCCGGGCGGCGGTATTGCGGCTTGTCCCGCCGCCGGCCGCGGCCAGCAGGCAGCTGCGGGCCTGATCGTCAGGCATGCCATCCAGCAGCCCGGTGACCAGGCCTACGCAGTCGGCCAGAGCGTGCCCGGTGTCGCAGCGGATGCAGCCCTGCCGGGCAGACCAGTTGTCGCGGACCTCATGACGCCCGGCGGCGCAGCGCCTGACCGGGACTGCCACATCCGCCCGGCCGGCTGCCCGCAGTGCGGCGGCCAGCCGTTTCACATCCTGCGGGGCGACCAGCCGCGGCCGGTCAGCGGCCGTGATCACCGCCCCCGACGACAGCGCGCCGGGATGAGCGGCCAGGAACCGGCGCAGCGAGCAGTAACGGGCGGCGTGGAACCTGGCCTCGCCGTTGCCCGCGACCGCGGCCGCCAGGGCCTGCCGGGCCTGCCCGGCGGTCAGCCCGGCCAGCAGCCCGGTGAGGGCCCGCGCGGTGGCGTCCAGTTCCTGCCCGGCGGGCATGATGCCCGGGCGGCTAACCACGGCCAGCCAGTCACCGGCCCGGCTCGTCCCTGGCGATGATGCGGGCGGGCCGGGGCGTGAGACCCTTCACGGTCTTAGCCGGGCCGCCCGCTTCCGCGGCGCTCTTGCGGACCTGGCGGGGCTCGGCGACAACCTCGATCAGGTCCCCCGCGCCGACGCCCAGGATGTCGCACAGCGCCGCCAGTGTGGTGGTGTTCAGCCGCTCGGGGGTGCGGGTGACCAGCCGGTAGACCTGCTCACGCGACAAGACCACGCCTCGTTCGGCCAGCAGCGGCACCAGGTCGGTGGTGGCGAACATGCCCTGCAGCGCCATCAGCTCGCGCAGGTGCCAGCGGATCCCCATCTTCCGCGTCACCGCCCCCTCCCCGCCCCCGCCACCGCGAAGGCAGGTTCGAGGGCCCTGGCGAGCACCCGGTTCTTGAAATCATCCGACACCGACGTATACAGCGCCGTGGTCGACACATAAGCGTGGCCGACCTGCTCGGACACGAATTTCTCCGGGAACCCGTCCTCAGCCAGATGAGTCACATACGAATGCCGCAGCGCATGCAAATCCAGCACCTCCGGGAAACCCAGCTCAGCACGGTACGCGGCGAACCGGTCATTCAGCGTCCGGGCCGCGATCCGGCCGCCGCGCTCACTGACCCACATCGCCGGATGCGGCCCCGGCTCCGACAGCGGCCGCACCTCGGCGAAGTACTGCTCCACCGCCTCCACCGCCCACCCGAACACGCTCAGCACCGTGCGCCGGCGCGGTGCGCTGCCCCGCATCGCCTTGCCGAACCGCACATGCACCGACCCCAGATTCCCGAACGCCGGCGCCGCCGGGCTCGGATGCCAGTCCCCGGCATCGAGCATCACCGCCTCCCGGCGGCGCAGCCCCCACGCGTAAATCACCTTGAAGCACACCGCGTCCCGGAACGCCGCCAGCGCCCCCTTCCGCCCGCCCGAGCCGATCCGCCCCACCTGCGCATCAGCAAAGTCGAAGAACTCCTGCAGCTCGGCTCGGGTAAACGGCCGTCGCCCCGGCGCACCCTCGAAGTCCGCGACATGAGCGGCGGTGTTCCACTCATGACACACCTGGACCGGATACGAGCCGAACCGCTCCTCGCACTCCGCAGCCCAGCCGTAACGCGGATCGACGGCAAAATCGCAGAATAGCCGCAGCGCCTGCTGATAAGCCCGGATCGTCAACAGTGCCCGCGCATCCCCGCGCAGCGACACGCTGAACTCCTCCACATCCCCCGGCTGCCACGACCACGGGTACTCGCTGGTGAACTCGGCGAACCGCCGCACCAGCCGCACCCGCTTCCCGACCGTGCCCTCGGCCAGCAGCCGGGACCGCTGCTGCCGCGCCCACCCCTCCACCATGGCCTCGAACACCGCGGTCTGCGGATCCAGATGCACCACCCCGGCCGCGAGCACCAGGTGCGCCGCACCAGCAAGATCCACCTGACGAGCCAAACCGCACCTCCGGGCAGGTGACTAGATGCATCATGGTTGCATTAAAAGACGCGCAAGGCGTAGAACCGCAGGCTATCGGCGCGTCGCCCCCCAAGTCATCCGCGTTCCTTCAGTACCATCGCGATCACGTTGTCCCGCTGCGGCGACGTTCCCGCACCGCGTCGTATGTTGCATCAGATGCAATATCGCTCAGACCCCCGTCGCGGATGGCCTCTGCTAGCCGTTGCTCGGCGCGCCAGCGCTGCACTTGAGCGGCGGTGTATTCCAGGCCGTTCGCCGCGGCGGCCTGGGCCAGCGGCTCGCCTTCGAGCCGGGTCCGGCCGATCAGGTCAGCGGCGGTCCGGGTGATCACGCCCCGCGCGACAGCCCGGGCGAGAACGAAATCGGGGTGACCCCACGGCTGCGCGGGCCGCACGGACTCCGGCAGCTCGGCGCGGCGCCCAGAATAGGCGGCCTCCCGGTACAGGAACCTGCGCCCAGCGTTGAACGCGGCGAAGCACAGCCGGGCCGCGATCCGCCCCCCGGAGGTATCGATCACCTTGATCGCCTCCATGAACCCGGTGAGCAGCTCGCCATCCAGGTCATGGGTGTCGCCGTCGTAATCGGCGGCCAGTCGGCCGGCGAGCAGCCGCAGCGCCGGCAGCGCCACCCAGGCGGCACCAACCCGCCACGCCGGGTCGCCGCTGCGTGCCTGGTTCACCAGCTCACGCCAGACCGCGTCGCGCGCGTCGTAATTCATGGACGGGTGCAGCAGCATGACCCGCAGCTCGTCCAGGGGGATCGGCCGCTTCGGCAGGCCGTGCCCGATCCGTGCCCCGTCGGCGGCCAGCGGGTACGGCTCGCAGACCAGCAGCTGGACCGTCGTGTCCACCAGGTCCAGGGGAGATGGCCCGAAGTCCTCGCCCATGCGGGTGCTCATGGTGGTGCTCCCTTCGCGATCGATCAGGAGCACTCATGCAGCCAGAACTCTCAAGCAGTTCCCCGGCATCTGGCAGGCGTCCGGCAAGCGCCTCCCACGCACCTCGCACGCACTCGACAAGCACTCCGCAAGCACGAGCCCGCCCGGGACTGCCGGTGATCCGCGCTTGACTTCCGCGCCGGCCTGCTGCGTCACGCGCCCAGGGCAGCCCCGGCCGTCGGTGCCGGATGGCATCGGAAAACCAGGAGATAACGAATTGGTAAAGCAGCCTGCCCGGATGCTGGCTCTCGCTCCCGATAGCAGCGGGCCATGGGGGAGGATCGCGCCCCCTGCCGGCAAGCCCGCGCGTGACGCGTGCTGCGTCCGCCCGCCGGGCTGCTGAACAGCCAGTTTGGATGCCGTGGCGGCGGGCGGATGCCCGCTCTGACGCCGGCAGCAGTCCCTCGCCCGGCCCGTGGACTTCAGGCTGGCGGGTGGCCAGCAGCGTGTCGAAGAATTCGAGATTGGCCGGAACACGGCTAGGCGAGCCGTAGAGGCACTGAGGGAACGCGGCCTGGTCGAGACCGTTCCGACACGCGGCTCGTACGTGCTGTGATGCTCCGGCGGACTGTGTAGCCGTGGCATACTGGGTGTGCCAACGTCTTGTCGCGTGAGCGGCTCGGTTGACAAGGGCGGCCACTTGGCAGTGTCCGCAGCCAAGGCAAGTGCCGGAGGACTAGGGACCCTCAGACGCTGGTTTCCAACGCTTGCCATTGGAGACCCGCGATGTCCCTCCCCGAGCTGGTTGTACCGGCCGTCTCAGTCGCGGCGACTATCGGTGTCACCTTGCGCTATGGCTCTGACGCTGTTGTCCGGCTCGCTGCGGGGATAACCGCGATCACGGCTAAAGATCGGGACAGGGCGGAACGTGCGCTTAAAGTGCTCCGCGCACTGCGTGGGGACCGGGGTCAGCCAGACGACGATGGGCCTTCGGGCTAAGCTGGCCGCCACAGCAAGGTTGGGGAGCGTCCAGTCAAGGCTAAGGACAGTTAGCCTGACCAACCGGGCTGCCGGCCTAGTTGCGGTTAGACCTAGGTTGCAGTTAAACCTAGTTGCGCATGCAGCGCCCCTACCTGGGCATATGCCTTGATCGTGGTCGCGTTACGGCGCAACAACGCACAACAATGTTGGCGTTTCATGCTTGCAAGAGATAGGCGAGCACTGTAGAAACTGAACAGCAGTGAACGCTACAACTCGCTACAACCACTAACCGGACAGGCTGGACAGATCGGACAGCCCAATCTGGATTGTGGGACGCAGAGACCGCCAGCCCGTTGGGGCGGGCTGACGGCCGGTACTGCAGGTTACTGCTGAGTTACATCTGGGGAGAGGCGGTCGAGGCGGTCAAAGGTGACCGCCTCTCCCAAGCCAGACCGCTAGACACTTCCCAACCTGTGGGATGACCAGGGCAAGTATCGCCATGATCGTCTTGCGGATCGGTCTGGGCCGCTCCTCCGAGGGTTGCGAGGACATTGAGTCCCCTTTCTCGTGCGGGTACACCTTCCCTGATGGGATGCACCGGAGCCCGCTCGGTCGCATCCGGATAGCGGCCGACCAGGTACATACGAGAACCTTCACGAGCGAGGGTAACGAGTCCGAAGCGAGTTGGGGTTCTAACACGCCGGGCGTGTCGCGGCTCGGGCGGTGCCGGGATGGGCGATAAGAACCGGAAAAATCACACAAAGCGGCGCAAGGTGCCGGTTAGAGACAATGAGCATCTGACCTGCGGGAGCGTACTCTCCGTAGTAATTTAGTAGCTACTTTGCTTAAGTTAACGGTTTGGTAACGAACCGCCGGGGCGAGCCGGGATCTTCGTTGTCAGGAGGCAAGGAGCTAACCATCCCGGACGTTTGACTTACATGCCCGTTTTGCCCACTGTACGGCTCGCTCTTGCCGGGTTAACTTCCCTAGCATGGGGTCCTTGTTAAGACGTTACTGGGGTGTCGTCACCCTGCTTGCCGCGCTGGCGTGCTGGGTTGGCGTGGTACTCGGGAAGATAACGACGGCGATCATCGGTCTGGTCCTGGTCCTGTCTGTTGGGGCACTCGTGTACTTCCTGTTTCAGGCTCCCCTCTGGTGCGGGGCAGTCACGCGGGAAGGGACTCTCTGCCGTAACAACTCGTCAGGGCTCTTGATTGGCTGCCACTTGCGGGAGCACAAGTGGCAGAAAATCAAGATGACGTTTATTCCTAGGGCTTGGCGGGAGCTGAACCATGGACTGTGGGCGACTCCCAGGGAAGGGGTGAACACGCTTGCTGGTCTTGGTTCGGCGGTATCGGCTCTCGCAGCGGTGATCACACTTCTTGTTGTGGGCCATTAATAGGGTCTCAATGCAGGGGGCGCATCTAAGCCATAACGATGCAAGGTGTGGAACGAAGCCCTACAGGCCGGGCTTCGGTGTGCCTCAAGACTGGTCCTGGACGCCACAAGGTTAGAAGCGGAGCATGCACATCATCATTGCGAGCAGTGATCATTGGTACACCAACGGTACGACCATCGGTATAACCGGTGTAGCGATAGGAGCGGTCGGGATCGTGGCCGCTATCGTCCTGTGGCGTTTCGGTGCTCCGCGAGGGCTATTAGAGTACAGTGTTCTTGAGCCAAGGGCACTGATTAGCCGATCACCGAATATTGAGGTCAATCAACTAAAGGTTACCTTTAATGAAAGAGTGGTACAGAACCCGTATGTAGCAACCCTCCAGGTAACTAATCGCGGACGCAGAGATATTCGCAGCGAGGACTTCGACCAGCGACCACTAACCTTCCGATTCGATGCCGATGTTGTTGACCTGCTGCAGTCGTCTGATCCAGAAAATAAGTTATTCAGATTGGATGAAGTGAGTCAGATTCTCGTGTGCCCGTCACTGATCTCACGCGGCGAACGCATCTCGCTCGACGTGCTTACCGATGGAATACCAACGGTCTCGTTTCATGGAAGGCTTGCCGACGTAAACGTGCGCGTGATGAGATATCCGGAGATCCGCCGATCACTAAAGAGTGAGCTTCCCTTTATTGGTGCCGGTCTCCTGGTGGCTCTTGGATACGACGCCTTGCCCAGGAATGCCCCTCATGCCGTGGAGCAGGCTTTTATCGGACTACTGATTATGAACTTGGGCGCATTGATTTTCGGTCGCGCATACATCCGGCGCGATAAGTATGTTCGCCGTGCAAAGAAGCGGATTAAGTAGCGCACGGAGATTCGGCGCACGGCCTTCCCCTCGCCCTAGTACTACAACGGCGTCCCGTGATGTGAGGCCCGTTGACGATCGCATCCCGGCGACTCCTGCCGCCGAGATCTCAGTTTGCGTTAGACACTAACAGTTGGTAGTGTCTAACACATGACGGAGCGCGGGCCGGGACTGCGGGAGCTGCGCAAGGCGCGCACCCAGCGGGCCATCCAGGAGCACGCGATGCGGCTGTTCGCCGAGCGCGGCTATGACGCGACCACGGTCGCCGACGTCGCGGCGGCCGCGGAGGTGTCCTCGATGACCGTCTTCCGCTACTTCCCCGCCAAGGAAGACCTCGTGATGGCCGACGAGTACGACCCGGTCATCGTCGAACGGATCCGGGCCCGGCCAGCCGGCGAGCCGCTGGTCCAGCGCATCGCCGCGGCCCTGGGCGAGTCGGCCGCCGGACACAGCCCGGACGACCGCGCCCTGCTCCTGGCCCGGGTGCGGCTCGGCCTGTCCGTGCCCGCGCTGCGGGCGCGGATGTGGGACGGCCAGTACCGCAGCCAGCGCTACATCGTCGAGGCGCTGCGCGGCCAGGACCCGGACCCCGGCTGGGAGTTCGAGTTGCAGGTGGCCACCGGGGCATGCCTGGCGGCCGCGGCCGCGGCGATCATGCGGTGGGCCGAGGGCGGCGGGCACGAGGACCTTCCCGGGCTGATGGCCGCCGCACTGCGAATCATCACCAGACAGGAAGTCACGCAGGACGGGAGCGAGCAATGACCGGCATCCGCAGGGTGGTCACCGGCTACGGGCCGGACGGCAGGGCCAGGGTCGTCTCCGACGGACTGGTCGAGTCGGCCAGCCCCGACTACGGGGACAAGTGGTCGGTCTGGGCGGGCGACGAGCCGCCGCGGTTCCCGGGCGACGGCACCCCGCCGCCGTTCCGCGGCCCGTTGCTGCCCGCGCCCGGCGGGTTCCACATCACCGTGTTCACCCTGCCGCCGAACTTCAATCCCGACGACCTGTGGGGAACCGACGACCCGGCGGTGCGCGAGCAGCTGTTCAAGGCCAGCACCGACCCGCAGACCCACCCGCTGGTGCCCGATCCGAACCCGTTCGGCTACGGCACGGCCAAGGGAGCATCAGCCCTGCACGCCACCGCGTCGGCAGACTGCCTGATGCAGGTCTCCGGTGAGTCCGTCTTCGTGCTCGAAGACACCGAGATCCGGCTGCGGCCCGGTGACTGGCTCATCGTCAACGGCGTGCCGCACAGCTGCCGCAACGACCTTGACGAGCCCGCGGTCCTGGTCGGGGTCGTCATCGGCGCCCGCCACGACGGCGTTCCCCTGCGAACGACCTGACCGCCGCTGCGGGGCAGCGACTTCAAGCGCGAGGGCCGGCCCGGCGGGCGTAGTGCGACTTGCGGGCGGTGGCCTGGCGGCGGCGTCTCCAGTCTGACCAGTGCTCATGGAACGCCGCGGGGGAGGCGACGCGGGTCTGCAGGTTGAACGGGCGGAGGCCCTCCGCCCGATCCCGCCCACGGCACCCACACACTGGAAGCCCTCACCCTTAGTCCGGCTAATAGACCGCTGGTGATCTGCTGGGTTCTCCGGACCGGGCCGGGCGGGCAGGAAACTTGCTGTGTGCTTGACCGGGCGCTGGCCTGCATGAACGCGCTCCCCGGCGGTCGCTGCGGTCAGACAGACGGCATTTCTTGACCCGGCCATGTATGAAACGGCTGTTCCGCGTCGTGTTTGTAGGCGTTCGTACGTGGCGGTCGGCGGGGCCGCCGCCCGCAGACAGCACTTAGCCGACAGGGACGGTGGCATGACACGCTGCACCCCATACCGCCAGACCCGGCCGTGCCGGGCGAATCTGGCCCGCCAGATGCCAGGTCCCGGCCTGGCAACGGCAGACCGCGGTCCGCGCTACCGCGCCACGCACCGGGGCAGGCGATGATGCCCACGGCGGGCAGGCCCTGCCCGCAGCCGGCCCGGCACCGCTGGCCAGCCAGCCATCACGCCGGGAGGGAATGTGCGCGTAAGCGCTGTGCCCGCAGCGTCACCGTCCGGGCCAGTCCCACCCGGCCGCGCACCAGCCACCGCCGTCGATATCGCGTATGCGGATGGCCCGTCGGTCGGCTCGCTGTGCACCGGCAACGGGGGCCTGGACCTCGCGGTACTCGCTGTCCTGGGCGGCCACCTCGCGTGGATCGCCGGCACCGGCCAGCGGGCGGCCCCGGTATTGGCCGCACGTTTTCCCGGTGTCCCCAGCCTGGGTGACTTGACTCACGCGGACTGGGCCAGTGCGCCACCGGTCGAGGTGATCACCGCCCGGTTCCTGTCCGCTGGGCGGGGTGGCATCTGGAGGGACATCGCCGGTGCGCTTGGCCGGCTGCGACCGGGCATCGTGTTCATGGACACCGCCGGCGGGCCCCACTCCCACGTCCTCGCCCGCCCACGCGCCGAGCTTGCCTTGCTGGGATATGAGACGCGATGCGCAAGCCTCTGGGTCTCGCGCACCGGCGTGGCACACCGCCACCAAATCATTTTCATCCTGGCCTGGCAGCCCGCTGGGCTCGGCCTCCTGCGCGCCGCTGCCTGCCCCAGTGGCGAGAACCCACACCCGGCAGGAAACCCTGGGCTGCGACGGCGAGCGGGCAGGTACGCCGCTGGGGATCGCGGTCTGACTGTAGCCGTGCACTGCGGAATCCGGCGTGGAAGCAACAGGCGGCCAGACGGGCCGCCGGTACCACGGCCATGCTCACCACCCCGTTCCCGCACCGGCAGGCCAGCGGCAGCAGCTGCCGGAACACCGGGCCAGAACCTGCGGAACGCGCACAGGCAGGGCGGGCGAAGCGTTGCCCACCACGATCGCCACCGCGGTGCCCGCTGGGCGCCATCCAGGCTGACGGTCCGCCGGCCGGGGTGGATCCCAGGACCGGCAGCACCTCCTGCTGGCGACCAGGAAAATGCCGGGCAACCCCGGCTGAGTGCGCGCTCCGCCAAGCGGCTCACCGGCCCGCCCGGCGGCTGGATCACTGGTACGGACATGCACCGTAGCCCGCAGGCGCATGCCCTGGACGGGGTTGCCCCGCGGCAGGCAGCTGCGATGCTGCGGCTGCTCATCGAGACTGCTGCGCGCTTCTCCTCTACTACCGTCCCGGGCGGTCAGCGGGGCCAGGAGAGCCAGAGATGACCGCCGGAACGCGGCCCGGGACTGCACGTTGCTCCAGCGGCCCGGTCACGCTGCTGCCCGGCGCCGGCGTACGGCCCGGGATGCCAGTGTGAACGTGTGCCAGCCGGCCACGGACCTCACCCTGCACTGGGGCGACTGCCTGGAGGTCCTGCCGGCCCTGCCCGCGGCAAGCGTCCATGTGGTGGTGACCGACCCTCCCTACGGGCTGCAGTTCATGGGCCAGGGCTGGGACGCGCCCTGGCGCGCCGATCGCGACATCGGGCGTACCCGCAGGCCGGCCATGCGCACCGCTGGCTTGCGGGACGGAGCGCACCGTCTCCCGTGGCCGCAGTCGGCCCCGGGTGCCAACGTGCGGTGCCGCCGCTGCCGCCGGTGGCGGGTGTCCTCCCGTCCATGCCGGTGCGCAGAACCGGACTTCCCCGGCCTGCGTGCCGCGGCCCAGCGTGCCTACCAGGACTGGTGCACCCGGTGGGCAGCCGGATGCCTGCGCGTCCTGAAGCCGGGCGGGCACCTGGTGGCATTCGGCGGCACCCGCACCTATCACCGGCTCGCGTGTGCCATCGAGGACGCTGGATTCGAGATCCGCGACAGCATCCACTGGATCTACGGGCAGGGCTTCCCGAAATCGCTGAACGTCGCGAGGGCGCTCGGCCAGGCCGGGCCCGGGCTGCCGGCTGGCAGCGCAGACCCAGCCAGCCCCGCCGACGGCGAGTGGGACGGCTGGGGAACAGCACTCAAACCGGCGCACGAGCCGATCCTGCTGGCCCGCAAGCCACTGGCAGGCACGGTCGCCGCGAACGTGGCCGCTCACCACACCGGGGCGCTGCACATAGACGCCTGCCGGGCAGGACAGCACCGGGAATGGCAGTCCTATACGGTCAGGCGATGGAAACCGGGCGCTGAGCGGAACCGTTGCGGCGGAGCATGGAAGCCCACCGGCCCCGCCGCCCCCACCTCCTCGGCAACGCTCCCGCCCGGACGCTGGCCAGCCAACATCGTGTTCAGCCACACGCCCGGCTGCGCCGACGGTTCCTGCATGCCAGGCTGCCCGGTCGCCGAACTCGACGCCCAGTCAGGAACGCGGCGTTCCGGAGCCAACCCGGCATGCCGCCACAGTGACGTGTTCCGCACGGTATATAGCCGGTTTACCGGCGACCGGGTGTGCCAGCCCGTACGGGGTGCCGACAGCGGAGGTGCGGCACGGTATTTCCCCGTTTTCCGTTATCAGCTTAAGGCCCCGGCCGCGGAGCGGCCCAGCCTGCCGGGGATCATCCACCCAACCGTCAAGCCCCTCGATCTGATGCGCTGGCTGGTCCGCCTGACCACTCCGCCCGGCGGGATCGTGCTTGACCCGTTCGCCGGCAGCGGCACCACCCTGCACGCCTGCCTGCTTGAAAGTGTGCGCGGGATCGGCATCGAGCGAGACCCCGGCTACATCGAACTATGCAAGGCACGGCTGCGAGCCGCCGGACGTCCTGACAGCGCGGGCGGCGCTGCCCATACAAGAGGAGCGATGGCTCCTGCAGAAGATGATTACCTGGAACAAGCCGCACGCCATGCCCGGACAAGTCCGCCGTGCGTCCTGCAGGCCGGCCAGGCAGCTATGGCAGCGATCCGGCCCGCAAGCGGCCGGCGAACGGCCGGGCTGCCCCCAGCCCCCGGAAATCAGGCCGTCCCCCGGCAGGCACGAGCCCGCGCCATCGCGCCCCGGCGACGGCATCCGGTACGGCAGCAGCAACGGCGCACGGAACGGCAACGGCAGCGAGGGCGGGATAGCCGCGGCATGCCGCGGAAAGCCACACAGCCTGGCGGCATTGCCGGCCAGCGGCCGGCACGCCGGGCCATGCCGGAACGGCAGGAACCCTGGCACCATTTTGCCGGTCCCTGGCCGCCCGTTCCGCGCGGCGCATTTCACGGCGTTCCCCACCGGTATGCCGCTACGGGGCACCGCCGCGGGACGCTGACCCTCCAGGCCGGTCAGCGGAGTCGGCGCCGCCGGTATCGCTCGCCTGCTTTCCAGGATGGGCACGAGCGCGGCCCGTCACGGGCAGGCCAGCGCGCTGCGGCACGGCCAGCCGCGCAGCCAGTGCGCAGAGCCGCAGAAGCCAGGCGGCGTGGACCCGGTCCAGGGACACCCAGGGCAGGCAGCGGGCGTGCCCGGCCGGCGCTGGCCTGGCGGATAAATCAGGCCCACCGGGGGGCTCCCAAAACCGACCCGGTGGAGTATCGTCCCGGACCCGGGGAAACGTGCAGGCCGGCTGGGTGCCCAGCAGATGTGCCGCGATGAACGGACCGCGGCTGTACACGCCCGCCGAGGCCGCGCAGGTCCTGCGGGTGCCGGAGTCCTGGCTGCGGAAGAAGGCCGCCGCGCGCGTGATCCCGTGCACGTTCGTCGGCAAGCATCTGCGGTTCAGCAGCGCCGACCTGGCCGAGATCGTGGAAGCGGGCGCCCGGCAGCCACGCCAGCATCACGAAACGCCTGAGCGACGCCTGCGGGAAGGCATGACCAGAGAAAGCTAAAAACACATATCGCTGGCCGGGCGCCAGCACGGAAGGAGAGTGATGGCCTACGCGGAAAAGAGAGGCAAGCGATGGCGGGCGCGCTACCTGCGGCCTGACGGAACAATCGCCTCGGCCGCCTGCGACGAGGCGGGGCGGCCGTTCCTGACCAGGCGCGCAGCGCAGGACTGGGCCGAGGATCGGGAGGCAGCCATCCGCCAGGGCACCTGGCTCGACCCGCGCGCCGGGGACATCACGCTCGCCGAATGGGCCGGGCAGTGGTGGCAGGGACTGGACCTCGCGCCCTCGACTATGCGTAACTACCGGCGCCACCTCGACGGGCACATCCTCCCCGAATTCGGCGGCCGTGCCCTGGCCGAGATCTCCAGGACCGGCATCGACGCCTGGGACAAACGGCTACGCAAAGCGGGAACCCCCGCATCCTCGGTGCGGACCTGGCGCGGCACCCTGCACACCCTGCTGGCCGATGCTGCCGCCGACGGCCGGATCCCGGCAAATCCCGCCACCAAGCGGCGAGGCAAAGGCCGCAGAACAGGGCGGTTCCGGGACCGCACCCCTGAGAAGGTCATCACAGACCCGCTGGGGGCGCTGCTCATCGCGGAGCGGGCAGCGATCCTGTCGGGACGCGACGACGAGTTCGTCGCGGTCATCCTCATGTACTACACGGGGATGCGCTGGGGTGAGCTGGTGGGGCTGGAGACCAGGTACGTCCGCCCGGGGCTGGTCAGGATCGAATGGCAGCTCTACGAACTCGAAGGCGAAGGGTTCCTCCGCTGCCCGCCCAAGGACGACTCCCGCCGGGATGCCGACCTGCCTGACTGGCTGTCCGCGCTTGTCACCGGCCACATTGCCAGGACGGCTCCCCGGGCATGTGACTGCCACCGCCTCACCTACGTGTTCCGCGGCCGGCGGCCCAGTGCGGGTACCCCGGGTTCCGGCGCGCACTGGCGGCGCTCCGGGTTCGGTGACTGGATCTTTGAGCCGGCCGCATCAGGCTGGTACCCGAAGAAAGCACCGCAGCCCCGGCGGCCTGTCTGGCTCGCTGCTGATCCGTGGCCAGGCAGGCCACTGCGCGGCCGCAACAACGCCGGACGCGCCGAAGCGTGCTGGCTGCCCGTCGCCAGCGGGATCACCCCCCATGGGCTACGCCACGCGCACAAGAGCCTGATGGGCGAACTGAAGATCCCCGAGGTCCTCTCCCACGACCGTCTCGGGCACCGCATGAGCGGCATCGCCGCCGTCTACAGCCACGTCACCCCGGCTATGCGCGCCGAACTCATGAGCGCCCTCACCGGATGCTGGGAACGCTCGCTGGAGGCACGGGCGGCGATGAACCCGCATTCCCCGGTCCCGGTCCTCGACGCCCTGCTCCAAGAGGCGGCGTGCAACCGCGAAAGCACCGGGCAACCCGGGAACCAGCGCACCGGCTGGCTCCCAAACGGCTCCCAGAAGCCGGAAATCGAAGAGCCGCCCGGAAGCCGCGAACAAGATCGGCTCCCAAACGGCTCCCAAACGGGCCTTCAGACCCGTGTCCTACAACCCAGAAAAGGGCCTCTGACCTGCGTCGGGGTGGCCGGATTTGAACCGGCGGCCTCTTCGTCCCGAACGAAGCGCGCTGCCAAGCTGCGCCACACCCCGCCGACCGCTTTGGGGCTACGCCCCGGGAGGGCCGATTCCCCGGAACCTCCGGCAGTCTAGCCGATCCGCGGGACCAGCGTGAGCAGGGTTGCTTCCGGCCGGCACGCCAACCGCACCGGTGCCCACGGGGACGTGCCGAGGCCCGCGGATACGTGCAGCCAGGACTGCGGCAGGCCCGGCTCGGGCAGGCCAGCCGGGTGCCGGTGCAGGCCGCTGACCCGGTCGGAGTCGATGCCGCAGTTGGTCACCAGCGCCCCGTAGAGCGGGACGCGGAGCTGGCCGCCGTGGGTGTGCCCGGCCAGCAGCAAGTCGTAGCCATCCGCGGTGAACTGGTCGAGCACCCGCGGCTCCGGGGTGTGCATCACGCCCAGCCGCAGGTCGGCCCCGGGGTCGGTGGGCCCGGCGATGTTCTGGTAGCGGTCCCGCCGGGTGTGTGAGTCGTGCACCCCACCGACCTCGATGTCCAGGTCTCCGGCCTTGACCCGGCCGCGCTTGTTATTGACGTCCAGCCAGCCGGCCGCTGCCATCCCGGCGCCCAGCTCAGCCCAGGGCAGGTCGGGGATGTGCCGCAGGTGCTCCCGGCTGCTGTCCCGCCATAGGTAGCGGAGCGGGTTCTTAGGTATCGGCGAGTAGAGGTCGTTCGAGCCGTACACGAAGACCCCGGGCCGGTCCAGCAGCGGCCCGAGCGAGTCGAGGAAGGGCTGCACCGCGTCCGGGTGGGCGATGGAGTCCCCGGTGTTCACCACGAGGTCGGGCGTCAGCGCGTCCAGCGACCGGATCCAGGACATCAGCCGGTGCCGGCCAGGCGTCAGGTGGGCGTCGGAGATGTGCAGCAGCCGGAACGGCGCGGCGCCGTCCGGGAGCACGGGGACCTCGATGCGGCGCAGCGCGAACCAGTTCCGCTCTAGCACCGACCCATAGACGAAGGCTGCCCCGCCGAGGGCAGCCGTGGTCCCGAGGGCCTTGACCACTCGTGATGACATTCCCCTATGGTGCCATGCGGGCCGTACGCTCCGACCACACAAGGGCAGGGCAGGATAGGCCCATGGCTGCACTCAAGGACCGGCTGCGTACCGATCTGACCACTGCGATGAAGGCCCGGGATGTGGTGCGTACCCGCACCTTGCGGTCGGCGCTGACCGCCGTGTCCACGGCCGAGGTGGCCGGCGCCACGTCCCGCGAGCTGAGCGACGACGAGGTGATCAACGTGCTGGCCCGGGAGGCCAAGCGGCGCCGGGAAGCCGCGGACGCCTTCGCCACCGCCGGGCGCGCCGAGCAGGCCGCCGCGGAACGGGCCGAGGGTGACGTCCTGGACGGCTACCTCCCGGCGCAGCTCAGCGACGACGAACTGGTCTCGATCGTGGCCGCCGGGATCAGCGAGTCCGGCGCGTCCGGCCCGCGGGCCATGGGCCAGGTGATGAAGGTGGTCACGCCGAAGATCGCCGGCCGCGCGGACGGCGCCCGGGTGGCGGCCGAGGTGCGCCGCCAGCTCAGCGCCCAAGCCGGTGATCTTCAAGTTGGTCCTGGGCTTGCCGGGCGGGTGCTTGTTCCAGCGGCTGAGCGGGGATTTGACCCGGCGGGCGCAGGCTCTTGGGCGGCGTTGCCCGTGCAGGCTGGCCAGGACCGCACGGCCGATGTCGCCGGCCAGGCCGCTGGTTTCGCCGGTGATGTTGCGGGCGCCGGTGACCAGGGTCTGGGCGGTTTCGGCGGCGATCTGGTAGCTGGCCCGGTCGGGGTCGGTGTCCGGCATGGTCTCGATGGCGTCGGTGATGGCGATCCGCAGTGCCTGATACAGCGCCAGCAGCGCCCACATCTCCTGTTCCAGGCCAGCCTGTTCGCCTCAGCGCAGCACCCGGCCCTGGAGCAGGGTGTGCCGCAGCGCGAGGTAGGTAACCTCGTGTTCCCAGCGCTCATCGTAGAGAGGGATCAGCGCCTGCGTCGGGGTAGGCGCGGTGATCGAGCAGGGTGGTGGCCAGCCGGTAGCTGCCGCCGTATCTGGTGCCGTCGGCCGGCTAGGCCGGGCTCGGGGTCGGCGGCCAGGTGCCGGCGGCGAGAACACCGCTGGCGTATACCCTGGCGATCAGTTCCGAGCGGCTTCTCGCCTGCGCACGGCGCAGCATTTCCGCGATGTGCTGGGCCACGGTGTGCCGGCTGATGCGCCGCCGTCCGCAACCCGCAGAAAGGACCACATCATGCCCGCAAAACTCAAGGCCGCGACCGCCCTCGTCGGCGGGGCCCTGACCGGCTCGCTCGCCGCCCGGGCCGAACAGAGTGGCCGGATCTAGCCGCCGGGGGCGGCCGCCCTAGCCGTTGGTCGGCGGCCCGCCGCCGGTGCCGCCGCCACCGGGGCCGTTGCCGTTGCCTCCCCCGCCACCGGGGCCGTTGCCGTTGCCACCGCCGTTCCCGCCACGGCCGGGCTTCTTCTTCTGGGCCGGGTTGCTCTGCCCGTTGCCCATGGACCACAGCTCAGGGTTGATGTCCGACATGACGAAGTTGAGCGGCGGGTTGGCCAGCGTGGCGTTCTGAAATGTCATCTGCCAGGTGTGCGCGGGCGCGTTCGCGCCGAACATCTCGCCCGGGCAGCCGAGCCGGTAGCACGACCCGGTGCCCTGCATCGGGAACTTGGTCGGGTCGGTCGGGTTGTACACGGACACGTACCCGGCTAGGTCGGGGGTGTAGCCGCCGAAGGCCGCGAAGTCGAAGCTGTCCGAGGTGCCGGTCTTGCCCGCGGCCGGGCGGCCAATGCCCAGGCCGGCCGCGGTCCCCGAGGTCAGCACGCCTTGCAGGACGTAGCTGGCCGCGTCGGCCACCCCGGCCGGGATGGCCTGGTGGCAGCCGGCCGACTCGACCGGCAGCTTGGCCCCCCCGGGACTGATGATCTTGGCTACGGCGACCGGCTTGCAGTACACGCCCCGGGCGGCGACGGTCGCGTAGGCCGCAGCCATGCTCATCGGCGAGACGTTGACCGACCCGAGAGTGAACGAAGGAAGGTCGTCGGCGGGCGGCTCATTCTTCCCGTCCCACTGCATCAGCGACCTGCCGTCGGCCCGGGTCACCCCCATCGCCATCGCGGTCTTGACCACGTTGCACAGGCCGACCTTGCGCTCGAGCATCGCGAAGTACACGTTCACCGACTGGGTGGTGGCGGTGTACAGGGTGAATGCGCCCTTTTCCGACGGTGAGTCGTTGACCAGCGAGTAGGTCCCGTCCGAAAGGCCCCTGCAGCTGGTGTAGCCGGTCAGGTTGGCGGGCGTCTGAACGGTCTGCGGGAAACCGAACGGCACCCCCTGCTCCAGGGCGGTGACCAGGGTGAACAGCTTCGACGACGAACCGGTCTGCACCCCGTCGGGACCGCCGTCGTAGGTAGAGTTGACCCCGAAGTCCTCGGTGGTCTGGTTCTTGCCGGTGCCGTAGGAGCGGTCGTTGGCGATGGCCAGCACCCGGCCGCTGCCCGGCTGGATGAGCACCTCGGCGTCGGCGTTGCCGCCCGGGTTGGCCCCATTCGGCGGCTGCGGCACCATGTAGTTCACCGCCTGCTTGGCGGCGTGCTCGTCCCGCGCGTTCAGCGTGGTGTACACCTTCACGCCGCCGGCGCCGTTCAGCTGATTCCAGGCCTGCGAGAACGTGCTGTCCTGCTTCATCAGCGAGATGACGTAGTCACAGAAGAACGCCGCGCTCTTGGCCGACCCGCTGGTGCAGCCGGTCTGCAGCGGGGTGAGCTTGAGCCCGAGCCCCTGCTTGCCCACGGCGACCGCGTGCGCCTCAGTGATGTAGTGCAACTGCGCCATCCGGGCCAGCACCACGTTGCGCCGCTTGAGCGCCGTCCCGGGGTGGGCTACCGGGTCGTCGGCGACCGGGTTCTCCACCATGCCTGCCAGCAGGGCGGACTGGGCCAGGTCCAGCCTCTTCGGGGAGGTGCTGAAGTAGCGCATCGCGGCGGTCTTGATGCCCCACGCCTGGTTGCCGAAGTAGGTGCCCCAGAAGGCGGTGTTCAGGTAGCCGGCCAGGATCTGGTCCTTGCTCATCTTGTTCTCGACCTGGATGGCCAGCCGGAGTTCCTTGATCTTGCGGCTGAGCGTGTCGGTCGAGGCCTGCTGAGCCATCTGGATGTTCGGCGCGGTCAGGATCAGGGCGTTCTTCACGTACTGCTGGGTCAGTGTGGAACCGCCCTGCACGGTCTTGTGCTGCAGGTCGTTGACCAGGGCGCGGACCGTGCCGCGGATGTCGATGGCGCCGTGCTGGTAGAACCGGGAGTCCTCGATGGCCACGATGGCGTCGCGCATCGGCGGCGCGATCTGGCTGTACGTGACCGGCTGCCGGTCGATGCCGCGAGGGTAGTAGTAGGCGATCAGGTGGCCCTGGCTGTCCAGGATCTCGGAGCGGACCGGAAGCTCACCGATCGTGCCGGCCTTGAGCCCATTGAATTTGTTCGCCCCGTTGCGCACAATCAGCCCGGTCGCGTCCACCGCAGGCACGGCCAGGCCGCCGACCAGCAGGCCGGCCACGGCGGCAAGCACGCCGACCCGGCCTACCACGCCGATCTTCCCGAGCACCCCTGTAGTCAGCACGGTGCCAGGGTACGCCCTGGCGCGTTGTCCCGATGTCCGGTCACAGTTTGCGTAAGATGTGGCGGAACGGGTCACTGGCGCCCCGTGCGAAATGGTCACTATCCGGCAAGGTAGGCGACCACTCGGTAACCATGGCATGGCCCAGGCGGACTATGCGGGAAATGGGCCCAACGGGCTCTGGCGCTGACCCCCTGGTCTTCCGTAAGTTACTTTTCCGCAACGACGATAACGAAAGCAGGCGGGTAACCGTCTGCCCGGGACCGCAGGTGAACGCCATCCGGCGTGACGACCTTCCGGGCCGTGACGATCAGGAGGAGTGGGCCCACATGTGGATCACAGACTGGACCGCCCGCGCCGCATGCAAGGGAACTGACCCGGACGAGCTCTTTGTCCAGGGTGCGGCGCAGAATCGGGCCAAGTTGATCTGCCGCGGCTGCACTGTCCGCACCGAGTGCCTGGCCGATGCGCTGGACAACCGCATCGAGTTCGGCGTCTGGGGCGGCATGACTGAGCGCGAGCGCCGTGCGCTGCTCCGCCGCCGCCCCGACGTGACGTCGTGGCGCGAGCTGCTGGAGCACGCCCGTAACCAGTACGAGCAGACCTCGGACGACGAGCTGGTCGCCAGCTCGGACGACGAGCTGGTCGCCAGCTGACGCTGGCACCACCCCCCAGCTCCTCAGGGTCTGGTTCCTGGCTGGCAGCGTCGCCTAGCTGAGCCTTACTCCCCGGGCGAGTTCGCCCCCAACGGCGCGCAGCCCATCGAGGTCATGGACGTCCTCAGGCTGCGCGGGGACTTCCACCATGGGGATGGCCGGGTGGGCCGCCGTGAAGCTTTCTTCGAGCCGGTGTTCCCGTTCGGCCAGCTGCATCCGCTCCGCGTGCAGCCGCAGCGCGGTCACCGCGAGCGGATGCCGCGGGACGGCTGCCTGCGGCGGGACCGTCTGCAGCGCCTCCGCGGCGGCCAGGCTGCGCGCGGCGGACAGCTGCGGGGCGGCCGACCGGTGTACCCGGTTGACGACCAGCCCGGCCAGCGGCATCTGGTCCGCGGACAGCCGCTCCACGAAGTAGGACGCCTCGCGCAGCGCGTCCGGCTCCGGGGTGGCGATGACCAGGAACGCGGTGCCCGGTGCCTGGAGCAGCCGGTAGGTGTCCTCCGCGCGATCCCGGAATCCGCCGAACATGGTGTCCAGCGCGATCACGAACGTCTGCACGTCGCGCAGGAGCTGGGTGCCGATCACCTTGGTGATGACCCCGGTCACCATCGTGAACCCGGCGGTGAACACCCGCATGTAGGCCCGGCCGCCCACCTTGGTCGGCGCGGTCAGCAGCCGGATCAGCCGGCCGTCCAGGAATCGGCCCAGCCGCTGCGGCGCGTCCAGGAAATCCAGCGCTGACCGGCTCGGCGGGGTGTCCACCACGATGAGGTCCCACTCGTTGGCCCGGCGCAGCTGGCCGAGCTTCTCCATGGCCATGTACTCCTGGGTGCCGGCGAAGCTCGACGACAGCGACTGGTAGAACGGGTTGGCCAGGATCTGCGCCGCCCGGTCCGGGTCGGAGTGCGCTTCGACGATCTCGTCGAAGGTCCGCTTCATGTCCAGCATCATCGCCTGCAGGCTGCCGCCCGCCGCCTCCGCTGCCGAGCCCGGCACCGGCCGCGGGGTGTTGTCCAGCGAGGACAGGCCCATCGACTGGGCCAGCCGCCGGGCCGGGTCCACGGTCAGCACCACCACGTGCCGGCCGTGCTCCGCGGCGCGCAGCCCGAGCGCCGCCGCGGTGGTGGTCTTGCCCACCCCGCCGGAACCACAGCAGACGATGATCCGGTTACGCCGGTCGTCCAGCAGCCGGTCCACGTCGAGCGCGGGCGCGCGCTGGTCGGCCCGCATCAGGCCGCGCCCTGCTCGCGCAGCGCCGCGGCCAGCTGGTACAACCCGGCCAGGTCCATCTGGCTGGTGATCAGCGGCAGCTCGTAGCGCGGCTGGCCGGCCTCCGCCAGCCTGGCCCGCTGGGCCCGCTGAGCCAGCGCCTCCCGGGCGTGCTCGGTGAGCTCGGCGGCCAGGCTGGCGGCCAGGCCGCGGCGGTCCTCGATGCCCGCGTCCTTCAGGCCCAGGTCCAGCTCGTGCTCGTCCAGCCGCCGGCCGCGGCCGCCCGCAGCTGGTCCTCGGCCAGGTCTTCCGGCCGGACCATGTTGATCATTATGCCGCCCAGCTGCAGGCCGCCCTGGGCCAGCCCGCGCAGCTCGGCGATGCCGTCCAGGGTCTCCTGGACCGGCATCTCCTCCAGCACCGTGACGAAATGCACGGCGGTCTGCGGAGACTTGATGACGCTCTGCACGGTGTCCGCGTGCCCGCGGATCGGCCCCACCTTGGCCAGCCCGGACACCTCGGTGGCCACGTTCAGGAATTTGCCGATCCGGCCGGTGGGCGGGGCGTCCATGACCACGGCGTCGTACCGCTGGCGGCCGCCGGACCGGCGCCGGGTGGCCTCCACCGCTTTCCCGCAGAGCAGCACGTCGCGCAGGCCGGGCGCGATCGTGGTGGCGAAGTTGACCACCCCGAGCTTGGTCAGCGCGGTCCCCGCGTGCCGCAGGTTGTAGAACATCTCCAGGTACTCGATGAGCGCCGTCTCGGCGTCCGCGGCCAGCGCGTACACGTCGCCGCCGGGCTGGGTCGGGGTGCCTGGCGCCACCGCCACCCGGCGTTCCGCGTAGGGCAGTGGCGGGCTGTCGAACAGCCGGGCGATGCCCTGGCGGCCCTCGACCTCGATGAGCAGGACCCGGCGGCCGCCGTAGGCGAGGGCGATGGCGAGTGCCCCGGCCACCGTCGTCTTCCCCGTCCCGCCCTTGCCGGTGACGACGTGCAGCCGGACACCTTCCCAGTCCGTGTCCCGCGCGCTCACTCCATGGAGGTTATCCCTGCCCGGAGACCAGATCCTGCACCGACCGCGCGGCTGCTACTGGCGCGTAGCGTCGTTGTCACTAGGGTGGGTAGGCAAAAGCGGGCCCCTTAAACGGGAAAAGAGGTGTGTCCGATGGTGGCAGCCTTGGTGGTCATCCTCGTGCTGATCATCGTGGGGGGGCTGGTCACGGTAGGCCGCTCGTTGCGGGTGGTGCAACAGTACGAACAGGGCATCGTGTTCCGGTTTGGCAGAGTCCTGCCGGGGACCCGCGGGCCCGGGCTGACCATCCTGCGGCCGGTCGGCGACCGGATGCAGAAAGTCAACATGCAGATCATTGCCATGGCGGTGCCCGCCCAGGAGGGCATCACCAGGGACAACGTGAGCGTCCGGGTGGACGCGGTGGTGTACTTCCGGGTGATCGACCCGATCAAAGCCGTGGTGAACGTGCAGAACTACATGTTCGCCGTCTCCCAGCAGGCGCAGACGTCGCTGCGCTCCATCATCGGCCAGTCCGAGATGGACCAGTTGCTGGCCGAGCGGGACACGGTCAACGGGGAACTGCGCCGGATCATCGACGAGCCGACCGAGGGCCCGTGGGGCATCCGGGTCGAGCGGGTCGAGCTCAAGGACGTGAACCTGCCAGAAGGGATGAAGCGCTCCATGTCCCGCCAGGCCGAGGCCGAGCGGGAACGGCGGGCCAGGATCATCTCCGCCGACGGTGAATACCAGGCGTCCAAGCGGCTGGCCGCGGCGGCGAACGTGATGGCCCGCGATCCGGCCGCGCTGCAGCTGCGGCTGCTGCAGACCGTGGTCGAGGTGGCCGCGGAGAAGAACAGCACGCTGGTCATGCCAGTGCCAGTCGAGCTGCTCCGGTTCTTCGATAGGAACGCCCCCGGGTCGTCACTGCCAGCCGAGGCGTCCGCGCCGCCGGTAGACACCGGCGACGCGGAACTGGCCGCGGCCGAGGCGGGCGCCGAGATAGGTGGCGCGCCGCCGGTGCTGGAGATCGCGGAAGCGCCGGTGCCGGAGATCGCCGACCCGGCGGTGCCCGAGCTGGACGAGGCGGCCATCCCGCCGGTCCCGGCCGATGTGGCGGAAGCGCCGGTGCCGGAGATCGCCGACCCGGCGGTGCCCGAGCTGGACGAGGCGGCCATCCCGCCGGTCCCGGCCGACGCGAACGTCGCTGCCGAGAGCGAGCCGGATGCCGCCGCGGCACCGGACAGCTCACCAGCCAGTGCGCCCGGCAGCCGACGCAAGCGCTAGCCGCAGAGGATCCGGGACCCGAGTGGACGCCGCGCCAGTGAGGTGAGGCGCGGGCTAATACAGTTCTGCCATGCAGAAATGGGAGTACGCGACGGTGCCGTTGCTCGTGCACGCGACTAAGCAGATCCTCGACAACTGGGGCGACGACGGCTGGGAGCTGGTGGCGCTGGTGCCGGGGCCGAACGCGGAGCAGTTGGTCGCCTACATGAAGCGGCCCAAGGAGGGTGCGTGACGGCCGGCTCGCCCGAGGAGCGGCTGGCCGCGCTGGGCCTGGAGCTGCCGGCCGTCGCCCCGCCGCAGGCGGCCTACCTGCCTGCGGTGCGGACCGGGAACTACGTCTACACGGCCGGCCAGCTGCCCACGGCGGGCGGCCAGCTGATGATGACCGGCAAGGTCGGCGCCGGGGTCAGCGTGGAGGAAGCGGCCGGGCTGGCCCGGGTGTGCGCACTCAACGCGCTGGCCGCCGTCGTCTCGGTGACCGGCAGCCTGTCCGCGGTGCGCCGCGTGGTCAAGGTCACCGGGTTCGTGGCCAGCGCCCCGGATTTCACCGGGCAGGCCCAGGTCATCAACGGCGCCAGTGAGCTGCTCCAGGACGTGTTCGGCGAGGCAGGCCGGCATGCGCGCAGCGCGGTTGGCATGGCGGTGCTGCCGCTGGACAGCCCGGTCGAGGTCGAGCTGATCGCCGAGGTTCAATGAGCAGGGTCAGTGAGCAGGGTTCAGCGAGCAGGGTTCAGTGAGGCCGTGCGGTGACTGAGGAACCGGTGCCGGTGTACCGCCCGATCGTCCGGCTGGGCGGCGCCTGGGCCGAGCAGGCCAGCGACTACCTGTCCGGCCGGCGGGCCGCCGCGGCGCCGCGCGACGCGGCCTCGGTACTGCTGCTGCGGGCCGCGCCCGGCCCGCCCGGCGTCGAGGTGTACATGCTGCGCCGGGCCCGCTCGATGGCGTTCGCGCCGGGGGCCTCGGCGTTCCCGGGCGGCTCGGTCGACCCGCGCGACGCCGAGGACGAGGTGGCCTGGGCCGGGCCGGACGCCGCGGCCTGGGGCCGGCTGCTGGACGCCCCGCCCGCGCTGGCCCGGGCGCTGGTCTGCGCGGCGGTCCGGGAAACGTTCGAGGAATCCGGGGTGCTGCTGGCCGGGCCCGCCGCGGGCACCCTGGTGGCGGATACCAGCGGGACGGACTGGGAAGCGGACCGGACCGCGCTGCTCGACCGATCGCTGTCATTGGCCGAGCTGCTGGCCCGGCGCGGCCTGGTGTTGCGCTCCGACCTGCTCTGCCCGTGGGCGCGCTGGATCACCCCGCCGTCCGAGGCGCGGCGGTACGACACCCGGTTCTTCGCCGCGGCGCTGCCCCCGGGCCAAGGCACCAGGGACGTCGGCGGGGAGGCAGAACAAGTGGCCTGGACCCGCCCCGCCGAGGCCATCCGGGCCGCCCGGGCCCGCGAGCTGTTCCTGCTGCCGCCCACCGCGACCTGCCTGGCCGGGCTGGCCAGCTACCCGGACGTGACCGCCGCGCTGAGTACCGATCACTCCATGCGGCCGGTCACCCCGGCCGTGGTGCAGGCGGACGGGTCGTTCTGGCTGACCGTGCCGGACGATCTGGGGTACCCGCTGTGACCGCCGGCGACCCGCCTCTCGACGGGGCGGGCACCGCCCGCGCGACCTGCGTGCTGGCCCCCAACCCAGGACCAATGACACTGAACGGAACCAACACCTGGCTGATCGCCGAGCCGGGCTCGGCGGCTGCGGTGGTCGTCGATCCGGGGCCGGACGACGAAGCGCACCTGCGCCGGGTCGCCGGGCTGGCCGAGGCGGCCGGGCAGCGGGTCACCCGCATCCTGCTCACCCACGGCCACCCGGACCACGCCGAGGGGGCGGCCCGGTTCGCCGCGCTGACCGGGGCGCCGGTGCTGGCCGCCGACCCGGCGCTGCGGCTCGGCGATGAGGGCCTGGCCCCGGGTGACGTGCTGACCACGGCAGGCTGCGAGATCCGGGTGGTGCCGACACCTGGGCATACCGCCGACTCGGTGTGCCTGCTGCTGCCGGCCGACGGGGCGCTGCTCACCGGGGACACCGTGCTGGGCCGTGGCACCACCGTGATCGCCCAGGATGGCAGCCTGGGCGACTACCTGGCCAGCCTGGACCGGCTGCGCGCGCTGGCCGACGCGGCGCAGTTGCGCATGCTGCTGCCCGGGCACGGGCCGCTGCTCGCCGACCCGGCCGGCGTGCTCGACTTCTACATCGCGCACCGGCAGGAGCGGCTGGCTCAGGTGCGGGCCGCGCTGGCGGCCGGGGACCGGACCCCGGAGCAGATCGTCGAGCGGGTGTACGTCGATGTTGACCGGTCGCTGTGGCCGGCCGCCCAGTGGTCGGTCCGCGCCCAGCTCGGCTACCTGGCCAGCCAGGGCGAGTTGCCCTATTAGCTTTGCGCTTCCGGGGGCGCTTTGAGGCGCCGCCTTCCCTCGTCGCTTGTCGCTCGTTCCTCGCTCCGCGCTCCTCAGTCCAGTCGGCGCCGCGCCCCCTTCAGCGCGCCCGCTTGGCCAGCCGGTCGGCGTCGATGATCAGGACGGACTTGGCCGACAGGGTCAGCCAGCCGCGGGCGGCGAAATCGGCCAGCGCCTTGTTCACCGTCTCCCGCGACGCGCCGACCAGCTGAGCCAGTTCCTCCTGGGTCAGATCGTGATGGACCTGCAGCCCCTCCGGGGTGCTCTCGCCGAACCGGTCCGCCAGGTCGAGCAGGGCCTTGGCCACCCGGCCCGGCACGTCGGTGAATACCAGGTCGGCCATCACGTCGTTGGCCCGGCGCAGCCGCTGCGCCAGCGCGCGCAGCAGGTGCAGCGAGACGTCAGGGCGGCCGGTGAGCCAGTCGCGCAGCACGTCATGGGCCAGCGCGGCCAGCCGGGTGTCGGTCACCGCGACCGCGCTCGACGTCCGCGGTCGCGGGTCGAACAGGGACAGCTCGCCGAACATCTCGCCCGGGCCGAGCACGCTGAGCAGGTTCTCCCGGCCGTCTGGGGCGGCCCGGGTCAGCTTGATCTTGCCGTCGAGCACCACATAGAGCCGGTCGCCGGCGTCGCCCTCATCGAACAGCCGCTCGGCCCGGACCAGGTCCACGTCCGTGACCAGCGCCCGCAGTGCTTTGGCGCTCTCCTCATCGAGCGCTTCGAACAGCGGCGCCCGGCTGAGCACGTCATCCGCGTGATCCACGGGTGCCTCCTTGTGCACGTTATATGCACAGTGTGGCGCATGTCACGGGCTGCTCGCGACCGGGGCCGCCGACGTCAGGGCAGGTATGGGTGGGGCCGACCGGGCCGGGGTCAGCTCTCCGCCCGGGCCAGCCGCTGGCGGCAGACCTCGATCTCTTTCTCGGCCTCGGCCCGGCCCACCCAGCCGTGAATTTCCACCTCTTTGCCCGGTTCCAGGGCCTTATAGACCTCGAAGAAGTGCTGGATCTCCAGCCGGTCGAACTCCTGGACATCCTCGATGTCGGTGAGGCCGGCCATCCTGGGGTCGGTGGCGGCCACACAGAGCACCTTGTCGTCCAGGCCCTTCTCGTCCCGCATCCGGAACATGCCGATCGCCCGGCAGTTGATCAGGCAGCCCGGGAAGGTGGGTTCCTCCAGCAGCACCAGCGCATCGAGCGGGTCACCGTCGTCAGCCAGCGTGTTCTCGACGAACCCGTAGTCGGACGGGTACCGGGTCGAGGTGAACAGCATCCGGTCCAGCCGGATCCGGCCGGTTACGTGGTCCACCTCATACTTGTTGCGTTGTCCCTTGGGGATCTCGATAGTCACGTCGAATTGCACGATGTCGCTCCCTTGGGGCGAAGATGGTCGACTCCGGTCCCCGGCGGTGGACTCCCGGACCGGGAATCTAAGCATCTCGTGAGGGGATGGGCAGTGGCGAACCGGGCGTGGCCCAACCGGCGCCTGGCCACCCTGGTGATCGCGCTGGCGTTGCTCAACGTGTTCACCCTGGGTGCCGGGGCGGCGGTGGCGTCGCTGATGCCCGCGCAGCTGGCCCGGTGGGATGTGCCCCGGGTAGCGGACCGTGGGCTGCAGTCGGCCGGCCAGGTGCTGCCCGGTGCCACCGCCACCGCCCCCTTGCCGACCACCGGCGGCCTGGCCACGGCGCTTGGGCGGGTGATGTCCTCGGCCACGCTCGGCCAGCAGGTCGGCATGGTGGTCACCGATCCGGCGTCCGGCCGGGTGCTCTACGCCAACGGCGCCGCCACCATGCTGCCGCCCGCCTCCACGGCCAAGCTGGCCACCGCGGTGGCCGCGCTGGACGTGCTCGGCCCAGCCGCCAGGTTCACCACCCGGGTCACCGCGGGCGCCGCGCCAGGCTCGATCGTGCTGGTCGGCGGCGGTGACCCCACGCTGGCCGCGGGACCGCCGCCGGCCAGCGACTACCCGCGGCCCGCCACCTTGAAGGCGCTGGCCGCGGCGACCGCCCGCGCGCTGCGCGCGCACGGCCGGGACTCGGTCCGGCTGGGCTATGACACGTCCCTCTTCACCGGGCCGCAACTGGCCCCGGGCTGGCCGACCGCCTACATCACCACCGGCAACGTCACCGGGATCACCGCGCTGGAGGTGGACCAGGGCAGGCTGACCCCGTCCGGCGCACCGCAGGACGCCGACGACCCGGGCAACTTCCGGCCCCGGTCCACCGACCCGGCGGGCCAGGCGGCCGCCGCGTTCCGCGGATTCCTGGCGGCCGATGGGATCCGCGTGCTGGGCCCATTGCGGCAGCAGATCGCCCCGCCGCGCGCGGGCACCGTGGCCGCGGTTTCCTCACCGCCACTGTCCGCGATCGTGGGCTGGATGCTCCGGGAGAGCAACAACGTGATCGCCGAGGATCTCGCCCGGCAGGTGGCGCTGCACCGCGGCCGGCCCGCCTCGTTCAGCGGCGCCGCGGCGGCCGTCACCGCGGTACTCGGGTCGCTGGGTCTGCGCCGGGGCATCCACCTGGTGGACGGGTCCGGGCTCTCCCCCCAGGACCGGATCGCCCCCGCTGTGCTGGCCCGGCTGGTCGGCCTGGCCGCCAGCCGCAGCCATCCGCAACTGCGGGCGGTCATCACCGGGCTGCCGGTGGCCGGGTTCCTGGGCACCCTGGCCCCGGGGCAGAGCGTGTTCGGCAGCCTGGGCGGGGCCGGGCTGGGCGTGGTCCGGGCCAAGACGGGCAATCTGAGCACGGTGGCCACGCTGGCCGGGCTGGTCTACGACAGCAGCGGGCGGGTGCTGGGCTTCGCGTTCATGACCAACGGGGTACCGGCCGCACGGCTGCAGCAGGCCGCTCACGGCATCGCCGCGCTGGCATCGGCCCTCGCCCGCTGCGGCTGCAGGTGATGGCCGGCCTCGGCCAGCTGGACCGCGCCGGCTGGGCAGGGCGCAACCTGGGCCAGTGCTGCGCCGGCGAGGCGAGGCGCGCCGCAGGCGTGTGCTCGCGGAGTCGGCGTTCGGCGCGGAGCGGCGAGCGGGGGGTCCAGGGGGGTGGTCCCCCCGGACCAATACTGCGTTCGGCGCGGAGCGGCGAGCGGGGGGTCCAGGGGGGTGGTCCCCCCGGACCAATACTGCGTTCGGCGCGGAGCGGCGATCGGGGGGTTTCGGGGGGTCGTCCCCCCGAGTCAGCACAGCACGTACGGTGGAGGGGTGAGCAGCGGGCAGATGATCGATTGGGACGTGGCCATCTCGACCGGGACGAGGTTTGCCCGGCCGGGGCCGCAGGTCAACCTCGGCGAGGCCAGGGCGGTGGTGGCGGAATTGCGCGCGCTGGCCGCCACGGTGTCGGAGCCGGTGCAGGCGCTGACCGGCATGTCCGGGCCGGATGACGGCGGCTGGGTGGCCGTGGTGGACCGGCCGGGCTGGATCCGGGCCAACGTGGACGGCTTCCGGGTCGTCCTCGATCCGCTGGCCGAGCACCTGCGGGAACGCGGCGCTGCCCCCGGCGCCAACTCGGTGATCGGCGCGGTCGGCTCCCGGATCACCGGCATACAGGCGGGCCTGATCCTGGCCTACCTGGCCGGCCGGGTGCTGGGCCAGTACGAGCTGTTCCTGCCCCCGGACCCCGGCGGGCCACGGGGCGCCGCGCCAGCCGCGGCTCACCCTGGTCGCGCCGAACATCATGATGGTCGAGCGCGAACTCGGCGTGAACCCGCACGACTTCCGGCGCTGGGTGTGCCTGCATGAGGAGACGCACCGGACCCAGTTCACCGCGGTGCCCTGGCTGCGCGGATACGTGCAGGAGCAGATGACCGAATTCCTGCTCGCCTCCGACCTGGACCCGGCCACGATCCTGGAGCGGCTGCGCTCGACCGCGGACGCGGTGGCGGGCGCGGTCCGGGACAGCGGCGGCGACAGCGTCATCGAGGCCATCCAGAGCCCCCGGCAGCGGGAGATCCTGAACCGGCTGACCAGCGTGATGACGCTGGTCGAGGGGCACGGCGACTACGTGATGGACGCGGTCGGCCCGCAGGTGGTGCCGTCCGTGGCGCAGATCCGGGCCCGGTTCAACGAGCGCCGCGGCTCGGCCGCCGGCTGGAGCGGACGCTGCGCCGCATCCTCGGCATCGACCTCAAGATGAAGCAGTACGCGCAGGGCTCACGGTTCGTGAAGATCGTGGTGGAAGAGGCGGGCATGGCCACGTTCAACAAGGTGTGGACGTCGCCGGAAACCCTGCCGACCAAGGACGAGTTCGTCACCCCGCAGCTCTGGCTCGACCGGGTCGGCGGCGGCGGCGCACTGGCCGCCGGTGGCTGACCGGCGATGGGCCCGCACCCGGCGGTAGCCCAGGCCCGTAGCGCCGTCCGGCGGTGCCTGGCCGACCTGGAGCCGGGTGACCTGGTGCTGGCCGCCTGCTCGGGTGGCGCCGACTCGCTGGCGCTGGCCGCCGCGCTGGCCCACGAGGCGCCGCGGCTAAGCCTGCGCGGCGGCGGGGTGACCGTGGACCACGGGCTGCAGGCCGGGTCGGCCGGGCGGGCGAGCCGGGTGGCCGCGCTGCTGGGCACGCTCGGCCTCGACCCGGTGCATCAGGTCACCGTGACCGTGCCCGCTGGGCCGGGCAGCGGCGGTCCGGAGGCGGCCGCGCGGACTGCCCGGTACGCCGCCTTGGAGCAGGTCGCCGAGCAGGCCGGGGCGGCCGCCGTGCTGCTCGGCCACACCCGGGATGATCAGGCCGAGACCGTGCTGCTCGGGCTGGCCCGGGGAGCTGGCGGCCGGGCGCTGGCCGGGATGCCCGCACGGCGAGGCCGGTTCCGGCGGCCGCTGCTCGGGGTGGCCCGGGCCACACTGCGCGAGGCGTGCGCCGCGCTGCGGCTCGAACCGTGGGACGACCCGCACAACGCCGACCCGGCCTACGCAAGGGCCCGGGTCCGGCAGCACGCGCTGCCCGCCCTGGAGGAAGCGCTCGGCCCGGGCGTGGCCGCGGCGCTGACCCGCAGCGCCGCCCAGCTGAGTGCGGACTGCGACGCCCTGGACGCGATCGCCGCCGGCGAGGCATGGCGGTTCAAGCCAGCGGCTGGGGAGCCGGCGGACGGCACCGGCCACGCGGTGATCGTTATGCATATTGAGGGGTTGGCGGAGCTGGCGCCGGCGGTCAGGTCCCGGGTGCTGCGCCAGGCGGCGCTGGCCGCGGGGTGCCCGGGCGGCGCGCTGGCCGCCGGGCATATCGCCGCGCTGGATGCGCTGGTGACCGGGTGGCACGGGCAGCGCTGGGCTGACCTGCCCGGGGTGATTCGCGTTCGGCGCCGGTATGGCAGGCTGCTCTTCAGCAAGGGCAGGCCAGCCGGGGCGGGGCCGCCGGAACCGACTGAGGCGGAGGCGACGGGTGGACGCGAGTGACGTGGGCACTGACCTCAAAGAGGTACTGATCCCAGCCGAGCGGCTGGAGGCCCGGGTGGCCGAGCTGGCCGCGCAGATCGACCGGGATTACGCTGGCCGCGAACTGCTGCTCGTCGGGGTGCTCAAGGGCGCGGTCATGATCATGGCCGACCTGGCCCGGGCCCTGCACCTGCCGGTGCGGATGGACTGGATGGCGGTCTCCTCCTACGGATCCGGGACCCGGTCCTCCGGCGTGGTCCGCATCCTCAAAGACCTGGACACCGACATCACCGGCAAGGACGTGCTGGTGGTGGAGGACATCGTGGACTCTGGCCTGACCTTGTCCTGGCTGGTTGGCAACCTGCGGTCGCGCGGGCCGGCCTCGGTGCAGGTGTGCGTGATGCTGCGCAAACCGGCCGCGGCGCGGATGGACGTGGACGTCGCCTATACCGGTTTCGACATCGAGAACGAGTTCGTGATCGGCTACGGCCTCGACTACGCCGAGCGGTACCGCAATCTGCCGTTCATCGGGACGCTGGCGCCGCATGTGTACAAGAACGACGAGCCGCCAGATGCTGGTCACGACGCAGTGGGCGCGGCACCGGAACCGGGGGGCGCCGGAGAGGGGAACAGGATCAGCGATCAGGAGCGTTGACGTCTCGGAAGCCTCACTGAGTCCGGCGGCGCTTCTCCGTACCGGCATAGTCGGCCCGGGTGTACCGTCGGGTATTCACGGTGGTGCGGCCGGAATGACAGCGCTGCCGGTGACGGCGGCGTTGCCGGTGACAACAGGAAGCCGGGCATGCTCACTCAAGCGCAAGGCAGTTCTGCCGGGCTAGGCAGGACATGAAGCTGGTCAGGAGGAACCCGCGCAGGACTGGCGGGGCCGTTCACCGATGGATCTGAAGCGTTATTTCCGCGGGCCGTTCGTGGCCGTCCTAGTGATGCTGCTGGTCTTCTTCGTCGTCTACGAGTACGCCAGCTCCGGCACCTCGTACACGCAGGCGGACACGTCTAAGGTCGTCTCGCTCATCAACCACGGCGACGTCAAGTCGGCGCTGCTGATCGACAAAGAGCAGACGATCCAGATCACCACCAACAACGGGCAGAAGTACGAGGCCTCGTGGGTGGGTAACCAGGGCCAGCAACTTGCCACCCTGCTGCAGCAGAAGAATCCATCACAGGGCTGGAACGTCGAGGTCCCGAAGAGCAGCTCGATCTGGAGCGTGCTGTTCGGCTGGCTGCCGTTCCTCGTGGTGATCCTGATCTTCTTCTTCATGCTGAACCAGATGCAGGGCGGCGGATCCCGGGTGATGAACTTCGGGAAATCCAAGGCCAAGCTGATCACCAAGGACACGCCCAAGACCACCTTCGCCGACGTGGCCGGCGCGGACGAGGCGATCGAGGAACTCCAGGAGATCAAGGAGTTCCTGCAGAGCCCGGCCAAATTCCAGGCCATCGGGGCCAAGATCCCGAAGGGCGTGCTGTTGTACGGGCCGCCCGGCACCGGGAAGACGCTGCTGGCCCGGGCCGTGGCCGGCGAGGCGGGCGTGCCGTTCTACTCCATCTCCGGCTCTGACTTCGTGGAGATGTTCGTCGGCGTCGGCGCCTCCCGGGTGCGTGACCTGTTCGAGCAGGCCAAGGCGAATG
>CAVQVG010000002.1:0-220684 GCA_963717125.1 uncultured Actinomycetes bacterium | reverse complement strand
ACAGGGCACCCGAATGAGTGATGTACCGGGTCATCGCCACATACCCGGTGGCGAACAGGGCCAGGATGACCGCGATGGCCAGGAAGGCGGCGGGGATGCCGGTTAACCCGGTGGTGGCGAACGCGGTCGGGATGACCCCGGCGGCCACAGTGAGGGGGGCGACACCGGCCAGGACGAAGAACAAGACCGCGGGCACGCCGAGCCGGTCCCTCGCCAGGGCCCGCGACACGGCGCCGGGCTTGCTTCCTGTGGTTTGCGTTCGCGACATCGAGTGCTCCATTTGAGGGTTAAGGGCTGGACGAGGAGTGTTAGACGCGGTGGGCGAGCAGGGCGCTGTCCACGGCGGCCTGGGTCTGGGCGATCAGCTCCCGCAAGCCGGGCTCAAGCCGCCAGACCGCGAGATCGAGCCGCCGCCAGGCGCCGGGAGGCAGGTACAGCGACAGCTGGTGGCCCAGCCCGCAGGCGATGGCCAGGCCGCCCAGGGCCGCGTTCTGCGCAGCGAGCGGGCCGGAGGAGCTGAGAGCGGCTTTGACCCGGACCAGCGGCGCGAACGCGGTGTCGGGGTCCACGGGAACCCACCGCTCGCCCCGCCACCGCCGCCGTGCGGGGGCCCGGGTCAGGTACCCGGCGTGTTCCAGCCGGGTGGCTACGTCCGCGGCGGCTGTGCGGGCCAGGAACAGTAACCAGTCCCGCGGCGGCAGATACTTACGCTCGCTGGTCACCTGGACCAGCACCGCGCGGGCTAATCCGTCCCGGGACACGAGGCCGTCCGCGGGCACGATCATGCCGCGCCACAGCCGGATGCCGCCCGCCAGCATCAGCTCGGCCAGCAGCCCGCCCGCCAGCCCCACGCCTGCCGCGCGGGGCTGCAGATGCGGCTTGCCAGTGATCTCGTGATGGGCCACCAGCCACAGGTCATCAGCAAGCCGCCCGGTCCCGCCCAGCTGGGTGCTCATCACAGCCTGCCCTGCGGACGGGCCGGGGCCGTGGAGCTGGGGAGCCACGCTGGCCTTACGCGTGGCGGCAGACCGTGCTCCCCGCGGCCGGGGCGGCGGGTGGCGTCATCCACCGTCATCTCCGGTGCCGCATCGTCAGCGGTCAGGCGGGAGCCTGGATGAGTCCCCAGGCCGGGGAGGGGACGATGCCCGGCCAGGGGCCGGCCGAGGATGGCGGCGATGGTGCGCCCGGTGGCATCGTCGTGCCAGTCCAGGTGACTGGCCAGGCAGGCCGCCAGGTACAGGCCGTGCCCGCTCTCGGCAGGTTCGGCGCGCACGGCAGGGTCACCGATGACGGGCTGGCCGGGTGATCCTTGGTCGGTCACCGCGATCCGCACACCCAGCCGCCACCGGCTGACCTGAACAACGACCAGCCCGCCCGGCGCCCCGGATGCCGTATGCAGCAGCGCGTTCGTGAACAACTCAGACAAGATCACGACCGCGTCGTCACAAAGAGGTGACCCGGGTAGCAGGCCCGCGACAAAACGGCGCGCGGCTCTCACCTGCCCCGGGGTACCTGGAAAAGCCCGCGCCCACGACGACACGGCGTGCGGATGCCCTTCCCCGCCAGCGCTTTCTGCGGCGTGCCGGGCCGGTGAAAAGCAAGGACACGGGATTGCTCCGCTCACGATCATCCCGCCCCGAGAGCCCGCGCTGGCCTGGCTCACAGTCATGACTCCCTTCAATTCGTTTACGGTTACGCCGGCGCGTTTGCTGGCGATAGGCGGCTGTGCTCGTTCCCGGTCAGGGCTTTTCGCCGACGCCGCAATAGGCCCACCGCGTTCCGCCTTGCGCGTGGTATTCACCGGCGGGGCGCCACTGGGACAGGAATACGACTCCGGGCTCAATCAGATCGAAGCCGTTGAAGAATTCCTGTATCTGGCCGCGTGTCCGCAGGATCAGCGGGGCGTTGGCGTTCTCGTAGGCACCGACTCCAGTGAGCATGGCGGGCTCGCGGTCGTCGCCCGTGACGTGGGACAGGACCAGGAAGCTGCCGGGGCACAGCGCGTCCCTGAACCTGGCCACGAGGCCGTAGGGGTCATCGTCGGGGGGCACGAAGTGCAGCACCAGGGTCATGAAGAGTGCGACCGGGTGCGAGAAGTCGATGAGGGTGGCCAGGTCCGGGTCTGCGAGGATGCGGTCCGGTTCCCGCAGGTCGCCGGGGATGATGGTGA
The DNA here is from genome assembly GCA_963717125.1 of uncultured Actinomycetes bacterium. Lineage (GTDB taxonomy): Bacteria > Actinomycetota > Actinomycetes > Streptosporangiales > Streptosporangiaceae > RYN-230. The sequence goes on along the minus strand of CAVQVG010000002.1, from coordinate 218,514 downwards.
CATCCGGCACCCCGCGCAGGAGTTCCCGGGCGTGCGTGAGCACGCCGGGGTCGTTGTCGGCGTAGGCGACTTGCGCGCCGGGGTTGTGCTGGCGCGCGAGCTGGTGCACGTTACCCTGCGTCGGCAGGCCCGGCCCGATGTCCACGAACTGGCTGATGCCGCGCTCGGCGGCGAGGTAGCGGATGGCGCGCTTGAGGAACTCGCGGTTCTCCAGTGCCGCGAGCGGGACGTCCGGCGCTCCCCCGAGCACCAGCCGGGCCGCTTCGCGGTCGGCCGCGTAATTATCTTTCCCCCCGAGGTAATAGTCGTACATGCGGGCGACGCTTGGCCTGGTGACATCAACTTCGCGCGGCATTCCGCCACTGTCTGGCACTGCTTTCCTTCGTTCTTCCCGAATCGCCGCGTGCAATCCGCCGCCATTGCTCATGGTCTTTTCGACCTCCTTATTCACGGATGCCTCCCGCGCATTCCAGCCAACCCCAGGCCTACGGCGGGTGACAGCGCAAGCGAGTGGCAGCGATGTGGCAAAGATGTTGCATCCCGGCCGTCGCCCAGACCCCTATCAAGGCAAACCGGCTATGTTGGACGTAAGCAGAGGAGGACAGAGCGTGGCGCCCAAGCGGCTGCGGCTGGTCCAGCGCCGCAAGGTGCTGGGCTTCACGCAGGAGTCGCTAGCCGAGACGGTCGGCTGCGAACGGACCACGATCATCCGCTGGGAGCGAGCCGAGACCGAGCCGCAGCCCTGGGTGCGCCCGCGGCTCACCCAGGCGCTCCAGGTCACCCCGGAGGAGCTGAACGAGCTGCTGGCCGACGTCTCGGACGTGCCCGGCGGACGCGACGGCTTCACCCTGGTCACGTCCGTCCCGCTGGATTTCTCGCTGTCGGCTGCTTACACGGTGCGGATCATGGAAGGCTTCTCGGCCCACGACATCGCCAGCAGGCGCGAGGCCCTGGCCGGGCTCGCAGTCATCACGGGCGCGGCTCTGCTGCACCCGGTACGGCAGTGGGCCGCCTCGCTCGCCCTGCTGCCCGGAACCCCGCCCAATGCCGGCGCCGATGAGGTCGCCGAACTGGAGCAGGCCGTCACCCTGTTCCGCCGCTGGGACGCCTCCGGCGCCGGCGGCCTGCGCCGCAAGGCCGTCGTCGGCCAACTCAACGCCGTCGCCGAAAGCCTCAACGACCACCACCCGCCCGCGATCAGCCAGCGACTGTTCCAGGTCACCGCCGAACTCGCCCAGCTTTCCGGCTGGATGGCCTACGACCAGGGACTGTACGGGGTCGCCCAGCGGTATTACCTGCTCGCCCTGCACGCCTGCAGCGAAGGCTCCTCCCCCGATCTGGGGGCCAAGGTCATCGGCGACATGACCCAGCTCTCGACCGCCCATGGCCGGTACGAAGACAGCCTCGGCTTGGTCCGCACCGCCCTGTACAGCCTGCCGCGCCAGGCCAGCAGCCTGGTCCGCTCCGAGTTGCTGGGCCTGGAATCGCGCGCCTACGCCCAGCTCGGCGACAGCGAGACCGGCAACGCCGACCGCTCGGCCCAAAGCTGCGTCGCGGTGTACGAGGAAGCACCCCGGCAGGAGGCCGCCCCGGACTGGATTCACTACATGAACCAGGCCGAGGTTGACTGCCTGGCCGCCAACACCTACATCGAGCTAGCGCTCCACGCCGACGACAAGTCCCGGTGGCGGCACTACGCCGCCAAGGGCGAAGTCCACTCCCTGCGCGCTCGCCAGAACCGCAACCAGGGCTACGTCCGCAGCCGCGTCTTCGACGAGATCCGCCTCGCTAAGGTCCGCCTGGCCCAGCGTGAGCCCGCCGAGTCCGCTTCCGTCGGGATGCACGCCGTCCGGCTCGCGGCCGACACGCGCTCTTCGCTGATCGTCAACTGGCTCGCCGCATTCTGCCGGGACCTGACCGGCCGGCACCCGGACGTGCCCGAGGTCACCAGCTTCCGCGAGCAGGCACGCGACTACGTCCGCAAGGCCGCGCCGACCCGGGTCGGGGACTTGTGATGCCCGTCGCGCCCTTCACCTTCCGCAAGCTGGACGGGGAGCAGGCCGCGGTTGCCTTCGCGGAGCTGCGCGCCCTGTACAGCGAGGTGTACGCCGAGCCGCCGTACGAGTGGGGCGAGGAGCACGCGGACCTGTTCGCCGAGCGGTTCGAGGTCCAGCGCCGGCAGGAAGGGTTCGCGCTGGCCGAGGCACGCGCCGGTAGTGAACTGGCCGGCTACGCCTTCGGCGTCATCTTGCAGCCGTCCACCCCGTGGTGGCGCAACCTCACCACGACGCTGGCACCCGAGGTCACCACCGAACGGCCCGGCCGCACCTTCGCTCTCGTTGAAATGCTCGTCCGGGCACCATGGAGACGCCAGCACGTTGCCCAGAGCCTGCACGACCTGCTGCTGCACGACCGCCCCGAGGAACGCGCCACGCTCACCGTCCTCCCGGCAGCCGCGCCCGCCCAGGCCGCGTACGCCAAATGGGGGTGGCACCGGATCGCCCAGAAGTGCAACCCGCTACCCGGGTCGCCGCTGTTCGACGTCCTCGTCAAGCAACTCGCGCATCCCGGCACTTCTTCATGAGGCCGGCGTACATCCGGCGCGCGGAGACATCAGCAGTGAGATAGCTCGAACCAGGTCACCGTCTGCCCGCCGCGTTGCCACCAGCCCCACCGCGCGGCCAGCGCCGCCACCAGCCCAAGCCCGCGCCCGGCTTCCGCGTCACCGTCAGCCGGGCGCGGCTGCGGCACCCCGGGGCCGCTGCGAGCGGTGACCTCGACCCGGATGACGCCATCCCCGGCCTTCACCACGACTGTGACCGTCCCCCTGGGACGATCCGGGCCGCGGTGCCCCACGCTGTTGCCGAACAACTCGCTCACCAGCAAGAGCGCGTCATCCCGGCACGGGTGGCCCGGGCCCAGCAGCGCACCCACGAACACGCGGGCGACCCGCGCCCGCTCGGCCCGCCCGGCAAGCGTCACGCTCTCCCGAACCGCCGTCCTGGCCATCACAGCGCACCCGGCCTTCCCCGCCCGCCTTCCCGGGGAAGCCACCGGGTCATCAAGCGGGCACATGGGGATGCACGCCCGACTCCGCCGCACACGTCAAGCCGCGACGACGCCACCAGCGCGGCCCGTCCGTGGCCGTCCGTGGAAAACCGGCGGTCACACCGACCGTCCTGGCGGCCCAGCGCCGTCCGCTATACGTCCGTGGACCCCGCAACACAGCGGTCCACAGCGCGACAAGGTGACACACCACGGGCCAAAGAAGAACAGCCCGCCTAGCCGAGAATCCGCAGCTAGCGGGCTGTTTCCGCAGGTGGTGGCAGGTGTTGGGTTCGAACCAACGTAGGCTAAGCCGACGGTTTTACAGCCCGCTCGCTCCGCCCGAGTCACCCCCCGCTGACCAGCACATATGCACTTCGAGGCTCGATTGCGGGCCGCCGCCGTCCGCTATGTGTCCGTGGGCACCGGGTTACGAGGGCGCGGAATCCACGGACGGGCACGGACGGCGAGGGCAGGAGCGGTGTGCTGACCGTCCGAAGGAGCGGTATATAGACCGTTCCGCTCAGCGTCTGGCTGCTGACCTGCCATTTCAGGATGCCTGCTCGCTGTCGTCGTCTCCTTCGTCGCCAGGGCTCGGGCTCGGGGGTGCCGAGGGCGTCGGTGATGCGCTGGTTGGCGGCGTCGGCCTGGCCGTCGATGCAGTGGGCGTAGATCTTGAGCAGGACGGCGACGCCGTGCCCGGCGCGGCGGGCAACCTCGGTGGCGGGCACCCCGGAGTTCAGCCACAGCGACACCGCCGCGTGCCGCAGGGGCTTGTGGCACCCTTCTACCTTTCCTCTCCATCGACTAGCATCAAAGCCTTACGCCCGGGCTGGGTCGGACGGGCCTACCGTCGGGAGGCGTGCCGGCTGCTGGCCTGTAGTCGGCCCGTCTGACCCCGGCCTCCGGCGCGGCCGGTCCGGCGATTTCTGCTTCCGGCCACTGCGTGAGCTCGACCTGGGGGATCAGCCAGGAGGCCAGGAAGGCGAGCGGGGCAGTTCCGGTTCCTGATCCGCGACAGGGATAGCAAGTTCACCGCCGCGTTCGACGGTGTCTTCTCCGGGAATAGCACGCGGGTGATCAGGACGCCCGTCCGGTCGCCGCGGGCGAACTCATTCGCAGAGCGGTTGGTGGGAACACTGAGGCGCGAGTGCCTGGATCACGTGCCGATCCTCGGCGAGCGGCATCTACGCCGGATTCTGGCTGAGTACACGTGGCACTATAACGGCCATCGGCCGCACCAGGCTCTGCAGCAGGAACCTCCGCAGCGGCAGCTCAGCCAAGCCGTCGATATCACTGCCCGGATCGAGCGCAGGCAGGTCCTTGGCGGTCTGATTAACGAGTACCGCAGAGCGGCTTAGCGAGCGGGAAACGCCATGTGAGGCGCCCACGAACGAGTTTTGGCACAGCACACGCCTCAAGCTGGACGAGCTGATCACCAGGCGGTACGCGCTCGACGACGTCAACCAGGCGTACGCGGACATGCGCTCAGGCGTGAACATTCGCGGCGTGGTGGACTTCATTCCCGCGGCGTAATGCTCCGCGGGGCTGCTGGCGGCGCGGCTTTCAGTGTGCTGGGGTTCGGTAGGGGCGGAAGAACGCACGCAGTTCTTCGGCGTAGAGTTCGGGTTCTTCGAAGGCGGGGAAGTGGCCGCCGCGGGGTGGTTCGGTGAGGCGGACGAGGTTGGCGGTTCGTTCGAGCCAGGCCCGGGGCGGGTGGGAGATGTCGCCCGCGAACAGGGAGAAGCCGGAGGGGATCTGGACCTTGCGGGTGTGCTGGGCGGCGGGGATCTGGGCGTTGGCGTGGTACATGCGGATGGAGGAGCCGATGGTGGCGGTGAGCCAGTAGATGGTGAGGTTGGTGAGGATCTCGTCTTTGGTGAAGGACTGCTCTATGTCGCCGTCGTTGTCGCTCCAGGTGCGGAGTTTCTCCACGATCCAGGCGGCGAGCCCGGCGGGGGAGTCGGTGAGCCCGAACGCGGCGGTCTGGGGTTTGGTGGCCTGCATGGCGATGTAGGCGCCTTCGGTGGCGTTCCAGGCGGCGCCGCGCTGGCGGTAGGCGCGTTCCTCGGGGGCCAGGTCGGCCGGGTCGCCGGTGTAGACGGCCGCGCCGGCGTCGGTGCGGTGCACGGCCGCGACCCGGTCGGGGTGGTCGAGCGCGAGGTAGCGGCTGACGTGGCCGCCGATGTCGCCGCCGGCCGCGCCGAACCGGGGGTAGCCCAAGATGGTCATGAGCTGGGCCCACAGGCCGGCGACGGCGACGGCGTCCAGGGGCGGGCCGGGCGGGCGGTCGGAGTACCCGAAGCCGGGGATGTCGGGCACGATGACGTCGAACGCGTCGGCCGGGTCGGCGCCGTGCGCGGCGGGGTCGGTCAGCAGGCCGATGACCTTGGTGTAGCGCCAGAACGAGTCGGGCCAGCCGTGGGTCAAGACCAGCGGCAGCACCGGCCCGGCCGGCCCGGCGGCCCGGGCGTGCACGAAGTGGATCCGGAGGCCCCCGAGCCGGACGCGGTAGCGGGGGAGGCGGGCGAGCGCGGCTTCCTGGGCGGTCCAGTCGAACTCGTCGGCCCAGTAGGCGACGAGCTCGCGAAGGTAGTCCAGGTCGGTCCCGAGCGACCAGCCGGCGTCCTCGGGCGCGTCCGGCCAGCGGGTTGCCCGCAGCCGCGCCCGCAGGTCCTCAAGCACCGCCGGATCGGCCCTCGGGGCGAACGGCTCCGGCCGCGGCCAGAAACCCGGCACGGGACCCATCTTTCCGGCGGCGCCAACGTTCATAAGGTGTGCTCCTTTACTGAGGCCTATCGCCACGCTGTGGCCAGACCGGTACGCCACCTACACCATCGTGCCCGTTCCCGGAAACCCGACCCGCATGCCCGAGAACGCGAAGTGCTCGACCTAGCCACAGTCATCCGGATTGCCCCAGCGTTCAGCCTGGCGGAACAGGTGGCGGGCACGCCAGCCGGTCCCGGTCGCCGTGAAGCATCGTGTCGGGAGGTCAGTGTGCCGCAAGTGCGGGTGCACAATTTCTCGGTGTCGCTGGATGGGTTCGGCACCGGCGAAGGGCAAAGCCTGGATGCCCCGTTCGGGCACGCGGGAGTCCGGCTGCACGAGTGGTTGTTCGCGACCCGCGCGTTCCACGCCATGCAAGGCCAGTCCGGCGGCAGCACCGGCATCGATGACGCTTTTGCCAGCGCCTGGAGAGCGGGCGTCGGCGCCGGGATCATGGGCCGGGGGAAGTTCGGCCCCCACCACGGCCCCTGGCCGGACCAGGAGTGGAACGGATGGTGGGGAGATAACCCGCCGTTCCATACCCCGGTTTTTGTGCTCACCCACCATCCCCGGCCCTCCGTCCAGATGAACGGCGGTACCACGTTTGTCTTCCTGGACGCCAGCCCTGCCCAGGCGCTTACGCAGGCGCGCCAGGCCGCCACTGGCGGAGATATCCGCATCGGCGGCGGCCCGTCCACTATCCGCGAGTTCCTGGCCGCCGGCCTGACCGACCACCTGCACATCGTCGTGGTGCCCATCGTGCTGGGCCGCGGGGAACGGCTCTGGGATGGGCTGGAGGCGCTCGAAGACCGCTTCCAGATCGAGGCCGTGAACAGCCCCAGCGGCGTCACCCACGTCACCCTCACCCGGCGGTAACCCGGACGTCCATGTCTTCTGCCCGGGCAGCGTGCGGCGGCGGGTGATCTGGATAGCCTGCGCGGCGTGCGGGAACGCCAGCCCGGCGGCCACGGCGGTGACCTTGAGGGTGCGCCGCTCAGCCCGGCCGTGCCCGCGCTCGCGGGTCTGGTGAGCTACCGGGACCTGGCGCCAGGGCAGGGCGGCGAGCTGAGCGAACAGGCCGGGCTGGTTGCGCTTTACGGCCAGTACGTAATGCGCGCCGCGCCCGGCCAGGTAGGTGGCGTGGGAGCGCTGGGCGTGCATCGCATCGGCGGTGATGACCGCACCGGTGATAGCGGCGCGATCCAGCAAGACCGGGAACATCGGGATCTGGTTCGTCTTGGCCCCCACCTGCACCTGGCCCAGCACGGCGCCATGAACATGATCGAGGGCAGCCAGCACGTGATCGCCGCCTTCCCCGGCCGCGCCGCAACCGCGCAGCGTCTTGCCGTCCACCGCGATGACGCCGCTGTCCCGGCCCCGGCACGGTGGCCTGCTGCGCCCAGGCGCCCGCCAGGTCATCGAACCCAGGCCCGCCCTAGGGGTCGTCGCCCATTCCGTCCACACCGAGGCCACGGTTGATCGCTCCCCAGGCCCGCGATATAGCCGCCGGAGTCAGCGGCTTCCGTCCGGTGGGCGGCTGCCGGTAGACGGAGTGCTCGCGCGCGGGGTCGACGGATTGCCGAACTCGACGTTCACGCCGTCCTGGGGCCGGGAGTTGGTTGGCAAGTTGGCAGCAGCGTTGCTGGACAATTCCCGTCCGCGTAGACCGGAGTCACGTCCCACCGGGACGAAGCGCCGCAATCACCCTCGCCGAGGCGGTCCTGCCTGGCTGCGGCGCGCATGAAGGTCCGCAATCTATCGTGTCGGAAAGGATCAGCATGTTTGCCGCCAAGAAAGTGGCAGCTCTCTCCGTCTTGCCAGCCGCGCTCATCATCGGTTCGGGCGCTGTAAGCGCGCTTCCGGCGCCGGCGCCGGCGTCGGCGTCGGTACGAATCGCCGTTCCCGCGGCCGGCGCCACCCAATGCGAGGGCGATCTCTGCATTAAGAACCTCAACGGGGGCGGCGTCCCCGGGGACATCAAGGCATGGGCCAGGAGGACCGGCTTCACCGGTCACTTCGAGCTGAGGTATCACGATGGTCATATCAGGAACAGCCCGACCAGGTACTGGAGGGCCCACGGAAGCGGTTATCACTTCAACCACGTCCCGATCGGAAATGGCTATCAGATGATCGCCTGGAAGGGCAAACATCACTTCACGAACATAGGGCAGGTCGGCTTCGGGGTGGGCTAGCATTCCGGGACGGCGGAAAGCCGCGGTCAACTAGGGGTGGACGTCTGTGCAGGCCGCGGGTCCTGGGTCGATGGACCCGCAGATCTGCGCGCCATCCTTCAGTTCGCGGTTGAAGAAGTACGTCCAGGACGTCCCCGGCCGCACCGGCCGGGGACTCCGGTGTACTTTGTCGGCGCCGGCGTTGATGATGTACGCGTACCCGGCCCGGGTCCCGGTATTGGTCACCATCGCGTACCGGACGTACAAGCCGCTGCTTTCCACCTGCAGACGGGGGCGAGCCTGCCCGGGCAGGCTCGCCCCCGTGGTCGGGTTGACCTGCCAGAGCACCACCGCGATGACGCATGCCACCGCGGTCGTCAGGGCCAGTGCCGAAATCGCGCCGCGGTCGCGCAACCTGTCAGCGATGGGCCGCCGCACGGTACAGGGCGTGGCGGCACCTTCGGTCGGCTCTGCCGGCCCGCTGGCACCCTTGCCGTCGGCCGCCGCTATCCGCCAGCGCTGCTCCCACTCGGCCACGGGTCCGTCGCAGGCGGCCACGAAAGCTAAGGTGACTGCCAGCGTCGGTAGCTCGCGGCCGGCGGCCGCCTGCGACAGGGCGGTACGCGAGTAAGAGGCCTTCTTGGCTATATCCCGGTAGGTCGGGCGGCCAGCGCACTCACGCAATTGCCGCAGTTCGGCCGCGAATGCCGGGATCGGGCCGGAACCTGGATCCAGAGCCCCTTCAGGCCTACCCCCCGGCACGGAGGCCCCTGCCCGTGTTCCCTGTTCCCATATCAGCCAATTTATACGCTGCGGTAAGGCCCCCAGAAATCTGATCTCGTAACTGGATAGGTTCCGGTGCTACCTTGGCGAGCGCTTCGGTCGCCGGCACCTCAACCAGGTGCTGGAGGACCCGCCGACATCAGCCACGCCGACCAGGTCTTCCACGTGGTGATCGAAGGTCAGGGAACCGGCCAGCTACGGCCAGGACGTGCCGAACCGCAGGCTCAGCCCGCAGGTGCCCAGCCATTCCGGGAATGGCTGGGCAGCGGCACGGTGCCGGATGAGGACGTGCTGGACTTCCGGGTAGCCTGGCGGGCTCTTCACCGAGGGCAGCGGCCATCGAAAGCCAGGAACACCCAGCTCACGGGCCGTTTTCGCAGGTGGTGGCGCGTGTTGTGGCAGGTGTTGGCAGGTGTTGGGTTCGAACCAACGTAGGCTAAGCCGACGGTTTTACAGACCGCCTGTCCTGGTTCGTCCATATAACGTCTGACCTGCGACTATACGGCCAACTACGGGTCTATCTCACTAAAGGTGTTTCCGGCGGTTCGGTTAGTACGTCTCAGCGGCTGGGAAGCGGCCGCTGAAAGTGATGGCGAAAGCGTTGAGCGCCGGCTTCCACCGCATTGTCCACCGGGCCTGGCCGGTCCCGGTGGGGTCGAGGGAGCGGGTGACCAGGTAGAGGCACTTTAGCGCCTGCTCGGTGGGGAAGTGCCCGCGGGCCTTGACCGCCCGCCGGTAGCGGGCGTTCAGCGACTCGATCGTTATCTGGAGCCCGAAGGGTGGGCGGAACCGTGACCTGGGCTGTTTCGTCGAGGACAGCGTCCTCGACGAAACAGCGTGAGGCGGTCAGAGCGGTGTCAGCTGGGTCCGATCGTTATCGAAGTGCGAGGTTTCTCGGGTGTCCGAAGCTGGCCGAGGGCTTCGGCGAGCTGGCGCCGGAGCCGCCGGTTTTCTTCGGTGAGTTGCCGGTTGCGTTCGCAGGTGGCCTGCAGTCGCTGCCGGAGTGATGGGTCGGACGCGCGCTGGCCGGCCGGAACCTGCGGGGACGGTGCTCGCCGGGCCGTGTCTCGGAGCTGCTGGATCTCGTTTCGGATGTCGGGCTGGGAGTAGAGCCACGACCTGGAGACTTCGGCCGTCCGGGCGACGAGTTCGAAGGTGACCTGGGCTCCGGCCCGGTCGAGTTCACGCAGTGCCCGGATGGCCTTGCCGCGGGTGAGCTCGTGCCGTCGGCGGGCTGAGTCTGCCAGCTGGGCCGTGTTGTCAGCTGGCATCAGCGGTGACCTCGCCGGGTCCGGTGTCGTCCTGCAGCCCGGTGATGATGTTGTCGAGGTTGGCCAGGACCTGCTGGTTCATCTCGGCAAGGCGGGTCTGGCCGCGGGCTTCGGCCGCGGAGATGATCTGGATGATCTGCTGCCGGTGATCGCGGTGCTGGGGCAGGAACTCCGGGGTGGTGATGAACATCGGGCAGGTCAGGCATGCGTTGGCATGCGGGCAGGTCTTCTGCACCGGCAGCCCGCAGAACCCGTTCGGCAGGGCCTGGGTGGCCCGGCCCAGACGCTGTTTGGCCCACGCGGCTTCGGCCAGCGGCCCGCCGGGGTCGAGGGTGACCGTCTGTCCGGTGATGCTGACCTTGCGAGCGGCTTCCCAGTGCCGGCGGACTGTGGTGTCGTGCAGCCGGGCGTAATGGCCGGTCATCTGGGACGAGTCATGATCGAGAATCCGGCGGACCACTTCCTGCGGCACGTCTCGGTTGATCATCCTGGTTCCGAGCGTGTGACGCCACTGGTGCGGGGTGAAATGCACGGGCAGGCCGTGCTCATCCTGGACGTCGCAGCGTTCCAGCCAGCGGTAGAGGGCCAGCCGGTAAGTCGAGCTGCTGGTCGGAGCCTGCCCGTCGAGGTTCTTGGTCGGCCGGGGGAACAGGCCCGGCGGGATGCGGGGCCAGCGTTCCAGGACGCGGTGTTGCTGCTCATCGATGAGACGGCTGAGTTCCTCGTCGATGGGGACGAGCGCCTCGCGTTTCATCTTGTGGTTGAAGTACCGCAGATACGGGGCTCCGTCAGCGTCGCAGGCGATGCAGTCCCGTTCGAGGCGGAGGGCGTCGGAGACCCGCAGCCCGCAGTGGATCAAGATCAGGGTCACCAGCCGGTAGGCCGCGTTGCCCCAGCGGTCGAGGTTGCCGGAATGCTCGACCTGCGCCATGACGTGCTCGGCGAGTGCCCGCGGTGGCCGTTCGCTGCGCTTGGGCAGGTCCTGGGGAAAGAACATCGCGGTGGCCGGGAGCGTGTCGTCCCAGTGGTGCTGGCGGATCGCGGTGAAGAAGTTGTTCAGCAGCCCGATATGAGCGCCCTGGCGCTGGCTGCCGGTCATCTCGGCATGCAGGTCGGCCAGGTACCGCTCCAGCAGCGGCCGGTCCACGTCGCCCAGCCGGGCGATGTTCACCGCCGGGGCGGAGAGAAACTGAGCGAACCGTTCAACCGCGCGGACCGCCCGGCGGCTGGCCTCCAGGCAGAGCCCGGTACTGATCCGCCAGCGGGCCCACCGTTTGGCCAGCTCTTTCAGCCAGGGCTGGGGAATGCGGTCGAACCGCAGCGTCTGGCGACCCTCGAACCCCAGGTTATGCAGGCGCCAGACGTCCCGGCCGTACTCGACGTCCCAGCCGCCAGCGTCGGCCAGGTCCTCGACCTGGCGGTGGGCAAAGATAAGCAAGGCCCGCGGGTTGGAGTCCTTGGGCGCCGGGCGGCCGATCCGCTGCCGCCATGTGTCCTCGGTCCAGTCGAGCAGTGAGGTCACCGGGCAAGTCGCCAGGAACCGCACTACCTGTGTGACCACGAAGGGCTGGACCTTGACGGTCCGCTCGTCCCGGCGGCGCTGCAGGGCGTACTGGATCTCCAGCTTCAGCTGCGCGGGCAGGCCGTCCAGGAAGATGCGCTCGTTGCGGGGAACGACATCGATTTCGGCATAGCCGCGGATGAACTCCTCGACGCCGGGGCGGCCGTTGGTCTTCCAGGTTTTGCCGTGACCGTTGCAGAACGGGATGTCCTTCTCGGCCCACAGGTCGCAGACCGCGATCTGACACAGTGCCTGCCCAGCCGGCATGCAGGTCACGGGCACTGCGGCCAGCCACTGCGGCAGCGGCGGCCGGCCCGCACGCTCGCGGGACTGAGCATGGCGGGCGCACAGCCCCTGGCGGGCGACCCCGCGGCCGCAGCCCGGCGCCCGGCAGCAGGCCAGCGGGGTCTGCCTGTGCCACCGCGGGTCGGTGGCCGTGGCAAAGGCGTCCAGGTCGGGCCTGCCCTCGGTGATCCACCGGTCATGGTGAGCTGCACATAGCCCCCAGCCGCCGCGGCCTGTCCGCAGGCAGCTGGGAACCCGGCAGAGAGCTCCGCCGAACACTGGGTCGGCCGGGTCGAAGACGAACTCGGCGGCCCGGAACTCCGGCCGGACCGCCGACATGAGCTTGCCGAGCAGCCCCGGCACGGGCGGGAACGGGATGGGAAGCGTGCCGGTCACCACGACACCCGCCGCCCGGCGAACCAGCCAGCCGCCTCAAGTACCCGGCGGGCGTCCTCGCTGGTCAAATGCCCATAGACCTCCAGCGTCGTGGTGATCGAAGCGTGACCGAGGACCGCCGACACGACCTCGATCGCGACGCCGCCGCGGAGCAGGCGCGTGGCAGTGGTGTGCCGATACCAGTGCGGGTCGAAATCGATGCCGGTCTGGCGACGCAGCCGGCAGACCAGGTCATAGACCGCCGGATAGGCCAGCGGGCGGCCGTGCGGGCGGCCCCACAGGTTGACGAATACGTAGTCGGAGTCGAGATCGCCGTACTCCTCGTGCAGGTAGTCGGCATAGAGCCGGACCAGCTCTGCGGAGACGGGGATAGTGCGCGTGTTCGCCGACTTGGTTCGTGCGCCGTTGGCGTTGTGCCGGGGGAACACCGTGACCTCACGTTCAGCAGCGGCGATGTCTTCGTGCCGGAGCCCGAGCGCCTCGCCGATGCGCATCCCGGTGTCATAGAGCACGGCGAACAGCAACCGGTCCCGCAGCCGCCCGCAGGCATCCAGGATCGTCTGGACTTCATCAGCGGTCAGGATTCGCGGGAGCTTGCGGGATGTCTTCAGCGCGATCGTGCGCCGGGCAGCTGGCTGGCCCTTGCTGATGTGGTGCAAGAACGGCTTCCACCCGCCCCGCCGCCCGGCCGGGCCCCAGGTGATCAGCAGCTCACCCAGATCCACCCCGTTCCGGGCCGCATGCAGATAGAACGCGCTGAGCGCTGAGAGTTTCCGGTTCACCGTTCGACGCGCTCACGTGGTGTTCTACCGAGGGGAGGATCGCGATCCGCCCGTCCCGGCCAGTCGGCGGCAGCCGCAGCCAGGCCACGAACTCACCGATGTCCTCCAGGCGCACCTCGCGCCAGTCCAGACCGCAGCCGTCCAGGAAGGTGAAGTAGTCCTTCAGATCATGGGCATAGGCCTTGACCGTGTTCGGGGAGCGTTCGATATCGGTGAGATAGGCCAGGTAACGCTCAATCGCAGCCACCGGGAGATCGTCGGCTCCCAGCACAGTCCACGACTCAAGCGACGAGGCGGGCGACAGCACCCGCTGAACAAGCATGATTCCTCCGGAAGATCCGCGTGATGGACAGCGGTAGATAACCACGTCCACCAGGCAGATCCCCGGCCCTCAACCCCTCGTGCTCAACATGCCGGACACCGCTTCGAGGGCTCCAGATAACTTGCGGGTTGTTGCTCCAGATCTGCCGCCAGATCTCCTTGGGGAAGCTGGTGAACGCCAGGACATCGGGCCGGGCGGTGTCCAGGTGCGCGGCGACCTTGGGCAGCTTCTCGGAGATGGCATCGACCAGCCGGTCGTACTGGGCGTGGACGGAGGCGGTGCCGGGCTGGTCATAGACCGAGTGCAGCAACGTCTTGACCCAGGGCCAGGACGCCTTCGGTGTGGCTGACATCAGGTTCGCGTCGTAGTGGGTGCGGCACCGCTGTCACGCAGCGCCGGGCAGGGTGGCGCCGGTGGCTTCCACGAGGCCGCGGTGGGCGTCGGAGGTGACGAGCTGGACGCCGGTCAGGCCGCGGGCGGTCAGGTCCCGGAAGAACCCCAGCCATCCGGCGCCGTCTTCGGCGCTGGTGACCTGCAGGCCGAGGATCTCCGGTGCCCGTCCGCGTTCACCCCGGCCGCGAGCAGGGCGTGCACGTTCACGACGCGGCCGCCCTCGCGGACCTTCAGCACCAGCGCGTCCGCGGCCACGAACGTGTACGGGCCGGCGTCCAGGGGCCGGGTCCGGAACGCCTCCACCTGCTCATCCAGATCCCGGGCCATCTCGCTGACCTGCGACCGCGACAGCCGGGTGATCCCGAGCGTTTCGACCAGTTTTTCCATCCGCCGGGTGCTGACGCCGAGCAGGTAGCAGGTCGCCACCACGCTGGTCAGCGCTGCTTCCGCCCGGCGGCGCCGTTCCAGCAGCCAGTCCGGGAAATAGCTGCCCGACCGCAGTTTCGGGATCGCCACGTCCAGGGTGCCAGCGCGGGTGTCGAAGTCGCGGTGCCGGTAGCCGTTGCGGACGTTGACCCGCTCCGGGCCGGGCAGGCCGTACGGGGCCCCGCAGACCGCGTCGGCCTCGGCGGACATGAGCGCGTTGATGAACGTCGTCAGCATCGAGCGCAGCAGATCCGGCGACGCGGACTCCAGCTGGCCGTGCAGGAAACGGGCAGGGTCGATACTGCTAGGGGCGGTCACCGTGATGTCTCCTTCAGAAGCACTGTGAGAGGTCTTCCAAAGGATCACGCGGTGGCCGCCTTACACGTCTGCGCCACGCCCATCAACCGGGCCGGTCAGTACACCACCTTGCCGGACGCAACTCAACTACCCGCTTCGCGATCTTGCCTGTCCGTCATATGTCCGTGCGCTCATGGTCCCGGGCGGGTGAAATCGCGGATATCCACGGACAGCGTCCGCGGCTCTGGCACCCGACGCGATCCCTCGCGGAGACTGGGGCTGGCCGGGGTGCCCAGGCTCAGCTGGCGAGTGCCCGCTCGACTAGGGCACGGTACTCGTTGACCAGGCCGGGCAGGAGCCGGAGATGGACGATCGTGCCGTCGCCTGGGGGCACGAGGTCGACCACCTGGCACACCGCGGCGGCTTCCTCGTCGCCGGCCACGACAAGGACACCCGGGGTGATCTGGCCAGGGTCGCGGGCCTTGTCGAGGAAGGTCCAGACATAGCCGGTCTCGTCCTCGTCGTTGAGATCGAATGCCGCTGGTCGGGGCGCGGCTCCAACTCCGGGTGTTAGACCGCGAGCAGGGCTTTGCTGCGGAGGGTCCCGGTCTCCAGTTGCGCGTGGACGTCCGCAGCGTCCGCGAGCGGCCTGACGGTTCGGTGGCGCAGTATCAGGTTGCCGCCGGCCAGTTGTGTCATCGCTTCGGTCAGCGCCGCGGGGATCTTGGCCGGGATCGGTCCGGACATAGTGGCGCCGAGCTGCTCGGCACTCGGGTTGGTGAGCGTGATGACGCGTTGGGGACCGCCGGCAAGTTCAGCCGCTGTTTTGAGGTCACTGGCGCGCGCTGCGTCCATTACCGCGTCGACTCGTCCGACGGCCGAGCGCACTGCGTCGGCTAGGTGCTCGCCGTACTCGACTGGGATCGCACCGAGGTTCTCGGCGACGGCGAAGTCATCGGGTCGCACTGCGGCGACGACCCGGATGCCGCGCGCGACAGCGAGCTGGGTGGCGATGGTGCCAACTGAACCTGTGCCGCCAAGCATCAGCAGGGTCTCACCCCGTGCTACTCGCAGCAGATTGAGCACGCGCACCGCGGCTTCGCCAGAAGCCGGCAACGCCGCGGCGGCATCCCAGTCGACCGATGGCGGTTTGCGTACCCAGTACTCGGCCAGCGCGAGTTCGGCGTAGCCGCCGAGCCCGGGCAGGAAGACCGCGACCTCATCACCGGTCGAGACATCGGTGACCGCGCTTCCGACGGCATCTACTACCCCTGCAGCCTCGAAGCCGAGCACCGCGCCCTCAGACGCAGGGAAGACATTGCGGAGGTGCCCGGATCTGATCGCCAGATCCGTGGGCCCGACACCGGCGAAGCGAACAGCTACGCGGATTTGGGTTGGACCCGGGTCGCCGATCTTGATGTCGCCGAGCTTAAGTACCCCTGGGGGCCCGAAATCGGTGAGCAGAACTGCCTTTGACATGAGGTTCTCCTTCTGGAAGGTCGTGCCGGAATGTTCCGGGATGCCTAGGAGCGGTGTTGACCACTTAGTCGATCGCTGCTGCCGTGGCTTGCTGATGGCGTCTCGCAGCTGTTTTCCGTGCGTACTGCCGAGCTTCGGGAAAGCCGGACGCAGGTGTGCGCCGACGGTCCGGGCGAGTCAGGTAAAACTTGTCGGTGATCTCCTTATTTGTCACCCCCGCGGCCGCTCGTTGATCTGGAGTTCTCGCGCGGTGAGTGCGCGAACGGAGTCGTATGCGGCTCGGCGCGCGGCGGCGCCCAGGACCGCGCGGCAACTTCCCTCATCGCACCGCATTCCTTTCGACATCCGACGAGCGCTCGCGCAGGTGCCCGCGCCCGCGATCACTGCTGTTCTTCGCCGCCGTCGGCGAAGAGTTCGCTGCCCGTGACGAAGCTGCTCTGGTCGGAGGCGAGAAACAGAACGGCGTTGGCGATCTCGTTGGGGCGGGCGACTCGTCCCAGCGGCAGTCCGCTACCCAGTTGGGCGATGAGTCCGTCGGCCAGGGCTGCGTCGCCGGCCAGGTCGCGCAAGCCGGTGGTCTCGGTTGGGCCGGGCACGATTACGTTGACCCGTACGCTTCGGCCGGCCAGTTCCACCGCCCACGTCCGTCCGAACGATCGGATAGCGGCCTTAGTTGCGGCGTAGACGCCGAAGGCGGGAGTGCCGCTGGTGGCGGCAGTCGAACCGGACAGGATGACCGAGGCGCCCTCGTTCAGCAGTGGTAGAGCCTTTTGCACGGTAAACACCGTGCCCCGGACATTGACGGCGAAAGTCTGGTCGAAGTGCGCGGCGTCCAAATCCTCGAGCGTCGCGAACGACCCACCACCGGCATTGGCGAACAGCACGTCCAAGCCGCGACCGCGTTGAGCGATCTCGGCGTAGATCGCATCGAGATCGTCCGGGTCGGACACGTCGCCTCGGACCCCGACCACGCCATGGCCGATCGACGTGACCGCCTGATCGAGCTCGGCTTGGCGGCGGCCGGTGACAAATACGTAGGCGCCCTCCTCGGCGAAGCGCTGGGCCGTCGCGAGCCCGATCCCGGACGTGCCGCCGGTCACGAGGGCTGTCTTGCCTTCAAGCTGATTCATCGTTTTCCTCCGTCCTCGCATATTACATGACATGTCACGTATAAGCTTGGGGTGGACCCGCGATATTCCGGCTACCACGCCGGTGGTTGAGAATGAGCAAACGTGCCGATGACGGCTAGACCGAGGAAGGCCTGCACCTGATGCCCCGTAAGCGGCCCGCATCCGAGCCGGTCACGGGATGGCTCGACGAGGAGCAACAACGGGCGTGGCTGGCCCACATCAAGGTCCAGCTACGGCTGGTCTATGAGATCAACCGGCAACTGCAGTCCGACAGCGGCATGTCCCTCGCTGACTGGGACGTGCTCACCGCGCTCGGCGCAAGCGAATCTGCGAGCCTAACCGTCACCGCCCTCGCCAACCAGATCGGCTGGGAACGAAGCCGGCTGTCCCACCACGCAAAGCGGATGGCCAGGCGAGGACTGGTCGAACTTGTGACTGCCGACTCCGACCGGCGAGCCACCGAAGTCCGCCTGACCGCTGAGGACCGCGCCGCCCTCGAACGAGCCGCCCCAGGTCATGTCGAGCTGATCAAGCGGCTGTTCTTCGGTGGAATTCCCCGCGACCTGCCGGACCCACTGAGCACTGCACTGGAATGCGTGTACGCGAACCTCCTCGCACAGGGATCGCTCCCTCCACCAGACAACCTCTAACTTCCCAAGGGCACCTTTCAAAGAAAGAGTGGATCAGTCGGCTGGCAGCAGGGTGAGCCGCTCTCCCTTGCGCAGGTGCCGGGGTGCGACAACGAGGAAGTCGCGGCGGTCCAGGGCTGCGACCTCGCGGACGTCGAGCCGTTCGGCCAGGGCGATCACGCAGGAATCGACCACCTGCAGTCGCAGTGACGCGTATGTGGTCAGCAACTCAGCCATACGGCCGTAGTCATGGGGAGTCGCCTCGATCACCCGCAACTCGTCTTCGGCGATCGCAGCGCAGAACTCCGCCGCCAGGCCAGCGCGTCCGCGACGCTGCGGGTCGGCGAGCAGGTGGCAGACCTCGGTGACGGCCAGCGACGGGATGACCAGGCGGGACCAGTTCTCCCGCAGGAACCCGGCGCAGCGGCCGTGGTCTCGGTCAGCGGCGTTGAACGCGGCGACCAGCGGCCCCGTGTCGCACAAGATCACGCTGACGCAGCCCCGCCGGCCTCCTCACGGTCGGCGTAGGTCAGGTACTTGTCGTGATTGCGGCCCAGGTCCGCCGGGCCCCGCAGGGAACCGATCAGCGCAGACAAATGCCTTGGCAAGGCAGGCCGCTTCTCGGGCTCAGCCGTTTCGTCACCCGGGCGCGTGTCCTCAGTCATACCCGCAGTGTAGAGCCCGCATCACCGCAGTGCCGAGCACCGCCACAGCCGACACCTGTGCTATAGCCGTCGCCCCTGTTCCGCTGCCGCACGGCCGACGGAGAGTTGGCTGTGCAGTACTGGCCGCGCAGTCGGCGCAGCCCGTGACCCCAACGGCCGACAGGGCCGCGATCATGGTCCTGCCGCAGTAGGGAAGGGGTGCCGATGAACAGGTTCGATGTGAGCGTGTATGCGATCCGGCGCAGGCGTGGGCGCCGCCGTCCGTTCGAGGTCCGCTGGCGGGCTGCTGGCCGGGCCAGGTCGAAGTCCTTTATCACCCGGGCCCTGGCTGACAGTTACCGCGCGGAACTGGTCCGCGCCGCCCGCAAGGGCCTGGAGTTCGACCCGCAAACCGGCGAGCCGGTGCTGTGGGCTGCGCCGGAACCGGTGACCGTGACCTGGTACCAGCACGCGGCAGCCTATGCGGCAATGAAGTGGCCGGCCCTGGCCGCGCATTCACGGGCCAGCGTGGCCGAAGCGCTGGCCACCGTCACGCCTGCCCTGACCCGGGCCACACGAGCGCGCCCGCCGGCCGCCCAGTTGCGCACGGCCTTGTATCAGCACGCCTTCAACCCGGCCCGCGCTGCCACCTCAGACGAGACGACCGCCTGTGTGCTGACGTGGGCGGAGCAGGCGTCACTGCCGCTGGTCCGGCTCGCCGACCCGATAGTGCTCCGGGCAGCGCTGGATGCCCTGACCTTGCGACTGGATGGCAGCCGCGCCGCCGCGAACACCATCACCCGCAAACGCGCGGTGTTCCACGGGGCGCTGGGTTACGCGGTCGAGGCCGGGCTACTGGACTCCAACCCGGCCGACCAGGTCAGCTGGCAAGTCCCCAAGGCCGCCACCGCCGTAGACCCGAAGACCGTAGCCAGCCACGCGCAGGCCGAGGCCCTGCTCGCCGCCGTGGCCCGGATCCGTCCCGCTCTGGCGGCGTTCTTCGGCTGCCTGTACTACGGCGCGCTGCGCCCCGAAGAAGCCATCGCCTTGCGCCTGGCCGACTGCCACCTGCCCGCCCGCAGCTGGGGAATGCTGACCCTGACCCGGGCCGCGCCCCGCACCGCCAAGGCGTGGACCGGCAACGGCACCAGCCATGAGCAGCGCGGCCTCAAGCACCGGCCCGAGGGATCGGCCCGGATCGTCCCCATCCCGCCCGTCCTGGTCGCCATGCTCCGCCACCACTACCGCTGCTACGGCACCACACCTGATGGCTGCCTGTTCCGCGGTGCCCGCGGCGGCCCGCTGAGCGAAAGCAGCTACGGCCGCACCTGGCACACCGCCCGCACCTTGGCCCTCGGGCCCGCGGCGGCTGCCACCACTCTCGCCCGCCGCCCCTACGACCTGCGGCACGCCGCCCTGTCCCTGTGGCTGAACGCCGGCACCGCCCCGGCCCAGATCGCGCAACGGGCCGGGCACAGCATCACCATGCTGCTCGCCGTCTACACCCACTGCATCGACGGCCAGGGCGACATCACCAACCGGCAGATCGAACGCGCCCTCTACCCACCAAACCAGGCACATCGCCGGACAGCAAGCGGTTATGCGAACCGCCGGTACCGCCCCGATCCTGTCCGCCATATGTCCGTGCCTGGCCCACACTCACGCGCCCGGGCGGCAGCCTGCCAGCCTCTGCGTACCCGCACCCACGCCTCCCCGCTGCGCTCGCCGTTAACCGTTTCCGCAGCTCAGAGCGCATTAGATGGTCAGCAGCGGGCTTCGCGAGCAGTGCCTTGGACTGACCGAATCTGGCCCACGTATGGCCCACAGCAGCCAGCAAGCGGTCTGCGGAACCGCTCCTTCTGCGCGTTAGAGCCGCTGACGCAGGTCCGCGTCAACGGCTCTGAGCTGGGGTTTTGTGTGGCAGGTGTTGGGTTCGAACCAACGTAGGCTAAGCCGACGGTTTTACAGACCGCTCCCTTTGGCCACTCGGGCAACCTGCCTGGTGCCATCCGCAGACGGCTCAGTGAAGAATAGCGGACGGCGCGCGTCCGCCACGCATCGGATTGTGCCCGTGTCTGGTCCGGGCCCGCACCCGGTCTGGCCCCCAGCTGGTCCGCGCCCGCGCCAGGGGTCCGGGCGGAGGCGCGGCTGGCGATGCCGCCAAGCCCCGCGGGCCGCAGTAGCCTCATGACCCGACGTCACAGCCAAGGGGAAGGAGCCGGCGCATGGCGGACAGCAGCTTCGACATCGTGAGCAAGATCGACAAACAGGAAGTAGACAACGCGATCAACCAGACCACCAAGGAGATCTCGACCCGGTTCGATTTCCGTGGGGTGGGTGCTTCTATCACCCGGTCCGGGGATCACGCCATCGAGATCCGGGCCAACAGCGAGGGACGGGCCAACGGGGTGCTGGACGTGTTCAAGGACAAGCTGGTCCGGCGGCAGGTCTCGCTGAAGGTCCTCGATGCTGGAGAGCCCAAGCTGTCCGGCAAGGAGTACCGGATCGCGGTCGCCCTCAAGGAGGGCATCTCCCAGGAGGACTCCAAGAAGATCAGCAAGATCATCAGGGATGAGGGGCCGAAGGGCATCCGGGCCCAGGTCACGGGCGAGGAACTACGCGTTTCGTCTAAGAAGAAGGACGACCTGCAGGCCGTGATCTCACTGGTCAAGGGCAAGGACCTGGACCTGGCGCTGCAGTTCGTCAACTTCCGCTAACATCCCGGCGCGCTCAACCTCTCAGCAGCTCAGTGCGGTGGATTGTGCCCCACCGCTGGCAATGCCAGGAACTTAGGGGCCTGCTGGTTGCTGGGTGGGGAGTTGTTTGTGTGGGTTGTGTGGTGGGCTGGCTGGGGGGTGGATGGTGAGTGTCCAGGTGGCGTGCTGGGTTAGGGGGCCGTGTTTGCGGGCTTCGGTGCAGGATCGGTAGGCGGAGGTGTGCCTGGCGACGGCGCGGGCGCGGATCCGGCCGGGGCGGGCGGGGACGAGCTGGCGGGTGCTGGTGATGGTGGTCTGGATCTCGCAGAGGGCCTGGCGGGGGTGGGTGCGTGCGGTGGCCAGGGTGCGGCGGGTGGCGTGCAGGGTGGTGGTGAAACTGATCCTGTCGGGGTCGAGGCCGCTGGCGGCAGCGGCCAGGCACATGATGGTGCGGATGGCCTGGTAGAGGATCAGGTAGGCCCAGAGTTCCTGGTAGACCAGGGTGGGTGTTTTGGGGCGGAGGATGCGGCCGGGGCCGCGCAGGTAGGTCTTGAATTCCCGGAAGCCGGTCTCGATGGCCCACCGCTGGGCGTACCCGTCGGCCAGGGCGCGGGCGGGTGCGGCGGCAGGGCCGAGCAGGGTGGTGATCAGCCGGTAGGGCTCGGTGCGCGTGCTGCCGTCTGCTGCGGTGAGGGTGAGGGTGAATTCGATGACCCGTGCTGGTGTCCCGGTGGCGGGCAGGGGGTTGCCGGGTGGCTGACGGCCGCGCCTGCGGCGCATGGAGTCGCGGTGTGAGCGCCGCTGGCCTTCTTTGGGGGTAGCCAGGATCGTCAGGTAGGACCCGTCGGGCAGCGTGCGCACGACGGGCAGGTGCAGGTTGCCCTTGACCCGCCAGCACAGATGCGCTCTGGTGGCGACGGCGGCCCGCCACAGCCGGTAGCTGTAAAACCCGCGGTCGGCCAGCAGCAGCATGCCTGGCCGCAGTGCGCCTAGCAGGCTGGCGGCCAGGGCACGCTCGCCTTGGGTGCGTGGCCCGGGCGCGGCGGCCAGCAGCGCCCGGGTCCCGCACGCGATCAGCGTGACCAGCCGGACCTGCGGGAAGGCCGCCGCGCGCTGGCGGCCGAGCGCGGCGATATTCTCCGGGCTCGCCGCCGCGTGCAGGGTCGTGGCGTCCCAGGCGACCGCCAGCAGCCCGCAAATATGCGACCACGGCTCGGTCCCCGGTGACAGCGCCGCGGCTAACCGGGCGAACAGCTGCTCAAACGGGGCGGCGCCCAGGCGGCGCCGCAGCCGCGACAGTGCGGTGGCCGACGGGAAGCCCCAGCCCGCCGCGCGCAGCGGCGCCTCCAGGCCGCTGAGAATCTCCCGGATCACCGGGTCGTAGCCCAGATGGCTGAACAGGCACAAGCCGAGCACGAAATACATCCCGAACCGGGCCGGCAGCAACCGGAACCGCTGCTGCACCGCACCACAGCCGGCGAGCACCTCATCGACCAGGGCCGGCGGCACATACCGGGTCAGCACCCCGATCCCGGCACGGCCCAGTACCCGGCCCGTAGTGGAACGCCAACCGGAATCCATGGCAGCATGTACAGCCAACGAAGCTCCTCGCCAGACGGATGATCTTGAGCAATCACCTGTCCTAGCGGGAGCTTCGTCTCATTTCACCCCACCACGCCGCCCAGCACCCCAATCGTGAACCTCAGCCCGCCACCAGCCACGGGTCCTTAAGTTCATGGCATTGCCACCGCTGGGGCACAATCCACCGCACTGATGCTGTTAACCGCTGCTGCTGTCACTACCCGTTGCTGCCCTGCTCGCCGGGCCCGGGCTCGCCGCTCACCCCAGCCCTACCACTCACCCCAGCCCCACCGCTCAACCCAGACTCACCGCTCAACCCAGACTCACCGCTGGTCCCGTAGACGGCCTGCATCTCCTTAGGGACAGGCGCGCCCGGATCGTGCGCGGGCGGCGGCGGCACGGTCCACATCCACTCGCGCAGCCGCCCGCGCTCGTGGGTCAACTCCAGGATGTCGGTCTCCGCATAGCTGAACTCGGGTGACCAGAACAGGGCGTCGTAGGGACACACCTCGATACAGATCCCGCAGTACATACAGAGCGAGAAGTCGATCGCGAACCGGTCGAGAGCGTTGCGTACCTGACGTCCGCCGCGGCGCGGGGCAGTGCCTGGCTCGGTCGGCGTGGGTTCCTTGTGTGACTCGATGTAGATGCACCAGTCAGGGCACTCCCGGGCGCACAGCATGCAGACGGTGCAGTTCTCTTCGAGCAGCCCGATCACCCCGCGGCTGCGCGCGGGGAGGTCCGTACCGGAAACGGGCAGGTCCGCACCGGAGGCAGCGTTCATCCGGCCGGCCACCCCTCGGGCACGCCCGGCGGCACCGCCCGGCGGCGGCCGCGCAGCGGCTGGCCCGGGCCAGCCGGCTCGCCGGGCTCCCTGGCCCCGGGCCACTCCTGGGCGGCCCGGGCGGCGAGCGGGAAGTCCTTGCGCAACGGGTGTCCCTCGAAGCCGTCCGGCAGCAGCAGCGGGCCGAGCCCGGGATGGCCATCGAAGACCACGCCGAACATCTCGTGGGTCTCTCGCTCGTGCCAGGCCGCACCCCGGTAAACGCCGGTGGCCGTGGCCAGCCGGGGCGGGTCACCGTCCAGCACGGTGCGCAGCAGCAGGTGGTGCCGCCCGGCCAGCGAGTACACGTGGGCCAGCACGGCCACGCCCGCCTCCGCTTCGTCCACCGCGCCGAGCCAGTCGAAGAAGTCGCAGCCGAGCTGATCCCGGGCCAGGGCCAGCAACGCCAGCCACCCGTCAGCAGGCACGGTGACGGTCACCGCCGGCTGGCCCGCGGGCGGGTCGACCACGGCGTCCAGGGCCGCCGCCGCCACCAGGCCGACGATCTCCTCGCCGGTCACGTCCGGCTCCGCTCCAGCAGCCGGTCCAGGCCGGCCAGCAGCGCCTCCGGCCGGGGCGGGCAGCCGGGCACGTAGACGTCCACCGGGATGAGCTGGTCCACGCCCTTGGTCACGCAGTACGAGTCCCAGTACGGGCCGCCGCTGTTGGAACAGGCGCCAAAGGACAACACGAACCTGGGTTCCGGCACCCGCTGGTAGGCCGACAGCACCAGCGGCGCGAGCTTGTCGGTCACCGTGCCCGCCACCACGAAGACGTTCACCCCGGCCGAGGCCCCACCAGCACCAGCCCCACCAGCACCAGCCCCACCAGCACCAGCACCAGCCGCACCAGCACCGGCCGAGGCCGCATCAGGACCAGCATCAGCACCGGCCGAGGCCTCGTCCACCCGGCTCAGCGCCGCCGCCACCTCCACGGCACAGCAGGCCAGCCCGGCGTCGCAGATCCAGAGCGCACAGTCGCGGCCCGCGTCCACGACTACCGGCAGGCCAGCGGCGCTCCCAGCACGTGGCGGGGGAAGATCCACGGCGGCCACCGGCCCAGCCTACCTGGCCAGCCCGCACAAACCGCAGCCCGCACAAACCGCAGGCCCCGCAAACCGCAGGCCCCCCAAACCGCCGGCCCGCAAACCGCACGCCCCCAGACCCCGGCTCCGCCGACCGCCGACCCGAAAACCGCAGGCGTGAACCGGCGCGGCCCGCCCAACGTCCTACGACATAGGGGGGAGACATCCAGCACCGAGTGTCACGCTCCCTGCGCGCGTCGGCACCCCGCCGGTTGGTCAACCGAATTAATGTGAGATAGGTCACGACTAGGCCGGTAGCACTTGGACGTCGCCGGAGTGGCGGAACACCGCTGTAACATTAAGACAATCCAAACTCAGCCCGGGCGCCGAGCGTGCCGGGTGCGGCGTTGGCTGGCCTCGCGCTGTCACAGCGCCTGGCTGCGGCGCCCGAGGAGGTCCTTCAACTGTGACCAAGCAGGTCCAGCAACTAGACCGCGTCATCATCCGTTTCGCAGGTGACTCAGGTGACGGTATGCAACTCGCCGGCGACCGGTTCACCCAGGAGACGGCTGCGTTCGGCAACGACCTGTCTACGCTGCCGAATTTTCCTGCCGAGATCCGGGCGCCCGCCGGGACGCTGCCCGGTGTGTCCAGCTTCCAGCTGCACTTCGCCGACCACGACATCCTCACCCCGGGCGACGCGCCTGACGTGCTCGTGGCGATGAATCCGGCCGCGCTCAAGGCCAACCTGGCCGACGTGCCGCGCGGCGCGGACATCATCGCCAACACCGACGAGTTCACCAAGCGCAACCTGGCCCGGGTCGGCTACGCGGCCAGCCCGCTAGAGGATGGCTCGCTGTCCGGCTACAACGTGCACGCCGTGCCGGTCACCTCCATGACGGTCAAGGCGCTCGAGGAGATCGACGTCTCCCGCAAGGAGGCCGAGCGGGCCAAGAACATGTTCGCGCTCGGGCTCCTGTCCTGGCTGTACAACCGGCCGCCGGAGGGCACGCTCAAATTCCTCCGGTCCAAGTTCGCGAACAAGCCCGAGATCATGAAGGCGAACATCACCGCCTTCCAGGCGGGCTGGAACTACGGCGAGACCACCGAGGCCTTCTCGGTCCAGTACGAGGTCAAGCCCGCGACGCTGGCCCCGGGCACGTACCGGAACATCACCGGCAACAGCGCCCTGTCCTACGGCCTGGTCGCCGCGTCCCGGCGCTCCGGGCTGCCGCTGTTCCTCGGCGCCTACCCGATCACGCCGGCCTCGGACATCCTGCACGAGCTGTCCAAGCACAAGCGATTCGGCGTCCGCACGTTCCAGGCGGAAGACGAGATCTCCGGGGTCGGGGCCGCGCTGGGCGCGTCGTTCGGCGGGGCCCTCGGGGTCACCAGCACCTCGGGACCCGGCATGGCCCTCAAAGCAGAGACCATCGGCCTGGCGGTCTCCCTTGAGCTGCCGCTGATCGTTATCGACGTCCAGCGGGCCGGGCCGTCCACCGGCATGCCGACCAAGACCGAGCAGGCCGACCTGCTGATGGCGCTGTACGGCCGGAACGGGGAGTCGCCGGTCGCGGTGCTGGCCCCGGCCACGCCGTCGGACTGCTTCGACGTCGCGCTCGAGGCGGTGCGGATCTCCACCAAGTACCGCACGCCCGTCATTATCCTGTCCGACGGCTATCTGGCCAACGGCTCGGAGCCCTGGCGGGTCCCCGACGTGGCCGGGCTGCCGAAGCTGCGCGACGAGTTCTCCTTCTCCAGCCCCGGCGAGTGGAAAGACCCGGACGGCAAGACCGATTTCCGGCCCTACCAGCGGAACCCGGAGACCCTGGCCCGGCCATGGGCCATCCCCGGCACCCCCGGCCTGGAGCACCGGATCGGCGGAATCGAGAAGGCCGACGGCGCCGGCACCATCTCCTACGACGCGGCCAACCACGACCGGATGGTCCGGCTGCGCCAGGCGAAGGTTGACGGCATCGCGGCCGACATCGGGCCGCTCGAGGTGGACGATCCGGACGGCCAGGCCAAGGTACTGGTGCTGGGCTGGGGATCCACGTTCGGGTCGATCGGCGCCGCTGTGCGCCGCATCCGGGTGGCGGGCGGCTCGGTGGCCCAGGCCCACCTGCGCAACCTGTCCCCGTTCCCGGCCAACCTCGGCGACGTGCTGGCCAGCTACGACAAGGTACTGGTCCCCGAGATCAACCTCGGCCAGCTGGCCCTGCTGCTGCGCGGCCGCTACCTCACCGATGTGATCTCCTACAACCGGGTCCGCGGGCTGCCGTTCCGCGCCGCGGAACTGGCCGACGTCATCCAGGATGTGATCGCCAATGTCTGACCCCGGTGCGGCCACCGGCCCGCACGCCAACGACGGGGCCGAGGAGGCCGGCCGCAGGCCCGCCGCGCTGACCCTGGTGCCTAAGGCCGACCAGAAGCTGGCGACCAGGGACTTCAAATCCGACCAGGAGGTCCGGTGGTGCCCCGGCTGCGGGGACTACGCCATCCTGGCCGCGTTCCAGTCGTTCCTGCCCGAACTGGACATCCCCCGCGAAAACCTGGTCATCATCTCCGGCATCGGCTGCTCGTCCCGGCTGCCCTACTACGTGGACACCTACGGGATGCACTCGATCCACGGCCGCGCCCCGGCCATCGCGACCGGGTTGGCCGCGTCCCGCCCCGACCTGTCCGTCTGGGTCATCACCGGCGACGGCGACGCGCTGTCCATCGGCGGCAACCACGTGATCCACGCGCTGCGCCGCAACGTCAACATCAAGATCCTGCTGTTCAACAACCGGATCTACGGGCTGACCAAGGGCCAGTACTCGCCCACCTCGGAGCAGGGCAAGGTGACCAAGTTGACGCCGTACGGTTCGCTGGACACCCCGTTCAACCCGGTCTCGCTGGCGCTGGGCGCCGAGGCGAGCTTCGTGGCCCGGACCATCGACTCCGACCGCAAGCACCTGACCGGGGTGCTCCGCGCCGCCGCCGACCACCGCGGCGCGGCGTTCGTGGAGATCTACCAGAACTGCCCGATCTTCAACGACGACGCGTTCATCCCCCTCACCAGCCCGGAGACCCGGGACGACACGCTGATCCGGCTGGAAGACGGCCAGCCGGTGCGGTTCGGCGCCGAGCAGGGCAAGGGGCTGCGGTTCAGCCGGACCGGCTCGCTGGAGGCGGTGGACGTGGCCAGCGCCGACCCGGACTCGCTGCTGGTGCACGATGCGCACAACCCGGACCCGTCCTACGCGTTCGCGCTGTCCCGGCTGGACACGGTGGATTTCGCGCACACCCCGATCGGCGTGTTCCGGCAAGCACCCCGGTCCAGCTACGACGACCTGATGGCGGAGCAGATCGCGGACGCCCGCGCCAAGCAGGGCCAGGGCGACCTGGCCGCACTCCTGGCCGGCTCGGACACCTGGCAAGTCAGCTAACTGCCTGACCTCCGGTGACCGTCCGGGTTGAGCACCGCGGTCCAGTGACCACCGTGATCCTGGACCGGCCCCAGGCACGCAACGCCGTCAACCTGCCCACTGCCACCGCATTGGCGGCAGCATTCGCCGGGTTCGAGGAAGACCAGACCGCCAGCGTGGCGGTGCTGTGCGGCGCGGGCGGGACGTTCTGCGCCGGAGCCGACCTCAAGGCCGTCGGCGGCCCGGACGGCAACCGGGTGGCCCCGGACGGGGACGGCCCGATGGGCCCGACCCGGATGCGACTGTCCAAGCCGGTGATCGCGGCCATCGCCGGGCACGCCGTGGCTGGTGGTCTGGAACTCGCGCTCTGGTGCGACCTGCGGGTAGCCGAGGAGGACGCCGTGCTGGGCGTGTTCTGCCGCCGGTGGGGGGTGCCGCTGATCGACGGCGGCACGGTCCGGCTGCCCCGGCTAGTCGGCCTGGGCCGGGCGCTCGACCTGATCCTGACCGGGCGGGTCGTGCCCGCGGCCGAGGCCTTGCAGATAGGCCTGGTCAGCCGCGTGGTTCCGCACGGCCAGGCCCGCCAGGCCGCGGAGGCGCTGGCCGCGGAGCTCGCCGCGCTGCCGCAAACCTGCCTGCGCAGCGACCGCCAGTCCGCGCTGGCCGGCCTGTCGCTCAGCGACGCCGACGCGATGGCCTACGAGCTGCGCTGCGGGATGGCCGCCCTGGCCGACCCTGGCCTGGCCGCCGAGATCGCCCGGTTCCGCGACGGCGCGGGCCGGGGCGGCGCACCGGCCTGATCAGGTCGCTCGGCGCGAAGCGGCGATCGGTGGGCTCCGGGGGTTTGTCGTCGCGGGATGAAATGGCGGGCGGTTCGGGGGATTCGTCGTCACGGGATGGAATGGCGGGCGGTTCGGGGGATTCGTCGTCACGGGATGAAATGGCGGGGGGTTCGGGGGGTCGTCCCCCCGGGCCAATACAGCTCAGGCTGCCCGGTCCGGCGGGGTGTCCGGCTTGGCGTCGAGGATGACCAGGGCATCGGGCTCGGCCGGGGCGACCACCGCGGCCGTGCTCAGCTCGGCTTCGCCGCTGGACACTTCCTCCAGGCTGCGCCCGGCGGGTTCGGGCAGGACCAGCGTGAGCAGCAGCCCGCCTAGCGAGACCGCGGCGGTGAGCAGCAGCGTGCCGCGCAGCCCCAGTGACCTGGCCAGCAGCGGGAACAGGAAGACGCCGATGAACGCCCCCAGCTTGCCCACCCCGGCCGAGATGCCGTGACCGGTGGCCCGCATGGTCACCGGGAACACCTCGCTCGGCAGCACGAACGTGGTCATGTTCGGGCCGAACTCGGTGAAGAAGTAGCTGACCCCGAAGACCACCAGGAACGGCACCACCGCGGTGGTCAGCCCGGGCACCACGCCAATGACCGCGAAACACAGCGCCATCACGGCGAAGCCGACGAGCTGCAGCTTGCGGTGGCCGATCCGGTCCAGCCGGGCTATGCCGAGCAGGTAGCCAGGCACGGCCGCGATCGCGAACACGGCCAACTGGAGGGCGATGGTGGTCATCGTGGACGAGTGCGGCGAGATCAGCCCGATGATCTGTGGCGTGGAGATGGTGTTGCCGTAGTAGGCGTAGTCGAGCAGGAACCAGCAGCCGGCCGTGCCGGCCAGGGTGACCAGCCAGCGCCGGTTGGTCAGGAACGCGCGCAGCCCCATCTGATGCGTGATGGCGGGCGCCGGGGTGCCGATCACCGCCCCGTCGGTGAACCGGGACAAGTCGGCCACGGCGTGCTCGTAGCGGCCCTGCACCTGAGCCTGGAACCGCGGCGATTCCGGCATTGTGCGGCGCAGGTAGACCACGGCCGCGGCGGGCACCGCACCGAGCGCCAGCATGATGCGCCACGAGAGGTCGTTGCCCACGCCGGCGCCGAGCAGGGCCAGGGCGATCAGCGGTCCCACGATCAGGCCCAGGGCCTGGGTGGAGAACACCATGGCGACCAGCTTGCCGCGGTCCTTCCGGTTCGCGTACTCGCTCATCAGTACCGCGCTGACCGGGTAGTCGCCGCCCACGCCGAAGCCGAGCACGAAGCGGAACGCGATCAGCACCCAGTACGACGGAGATAGCGCCGAACCCACCGCGCCCGCCACCATGATCACCGCGACCAGCCAGTACACCCGCTTGCGGCCGACCAGGTCGGCGACCCGGCCGAACACCAGGGCACCCAGGCAGGCCGCGCCGAGCATGACCGCGTTGAGCAGCGCCAGCTTGCCCGAGCTCAGCTGCCACTGCTGCTTGATCAGGGTGGCCGCGATGCCGATGACGAACAGGTCGTAGGCGTCGGTGAAGAAGCCCATGCCGGACACCAGGACGGCGCGGAGATGAAACCGGCTGATCGACGCTTCATCCAGGGCATGTGTCAGCCCTGGTGAGCCGCTACCGGACACCAAGGATTCCTCCCTGCGCACAGGGGCCGCCCACCGGCTCCGCCTATGCGACGAACGTATGTCATCCAGAAGGCTTAATTCCGACATAAAAATGAACGCAAGATGAACGAAGCGATCACGAGCCCTCCCGCGCGTGACGGCCGGCCAGCGGCCGGCCACCGGGTCCAGCGGAGGGTAGCGCGAGGCCAGAGCGGGCAGGGATCCTGATGGCACCGAACGGCCGGACATTCCAGCGGTGGGCAGCCGGTGGACCGGAGGGACGTGCTGCCCCGACCCGCGAGAGGAGGTTCGGACGTGAAGAAGCTGTTGCTCCTGGCGTCGGTGGCAGTGGTCGGCGCCGTCCTGGTGAGCTCGCAGGACGACATCCGCCGCTACCTGCGGATGCGGAACATGTGACCGCGCCGCCCCAGATCACTCGCGATATATCTTGCTTATCCGCGAACGAGATGTATCTTGATACCAGGGCCCACACGCCCAGGTTCACGGGGATCGAAAGGCGGCGCGGATCATGTTCGACCGGTTCACCGAGCGGGGGCTGCGGGCGCTGGCACTGGCCCAGCAGGAGGCCAGGAGGCTCAGCCACGATCACGCTGGCACCGAGCACATCCTGCTCGGGCTCATCCGCGACCGCGACGGGCTGGCCGCCGAGACACTCAGCTCGCTGGGCATCAACGTGGCCGCCGTGCGCGAGCAGGTGGAAGACATTCTCGGCCGGGGCCGGAGCGAACCGCCGGAGCACATCCCGTACACGCCGCGGGCACGCCGGGTGCTGGACCTGGCCCAGCGGGAGGCCATGCAGATGGGGCACGGCCGGGTCGGCACCGAGCATCTGCTGCTCGGCCTGATCCGCGAGGGCCGGAACGTGGCCGCGCAGGTCGTCGTCACGCTGGGCGCGGACCTGAGCCGGGTCCGCCAGCAGGTGTTCCAGCTCCGGGCCGACACCCAGGACGGCGCCGCCTGACCCAGGGCTCAGCTGGGCCTGACCGCCCGCAGATTGACGTCCTCGTGCGACTGATCCAGGCCGGGTGGGCGGGCATACCGGGCCACGGTGAAGGCCAGGATGAGCGGGACGTCCACGGCGAACACCGCGAGCGTGGCCACCAGCACGGCCAGCGTCGCCGCTGGGGTGTGGTCACGGACGAAGACAAAGCCCAGCAGCCCGGCGATGACCAGGTAGGCAACCAGTGCCCAGCGGAAGACCAGGAAGAACACCGGCCAGGCGAACGGCCGGACCCGGCTGAGCAGGGCCAGGTCCACCGCGGTCAGCAGCGCGCCCGCGGCCACCGTGGCCACCGGCACGGCCAGGCCGGGATGTCCGGGCAGGTGCGCCGCCAGGTAGACGCCGCCGATCAGCATCAGCGCCACCGAGACCACGGCCAGCACGTCCACCGGCGGCAGCCTGCGCCCGGCCTGGCTGCCGGCCTGGCTGCCACTGGCCTGGATGCTGTCGGCCGCCGCGGCCCGGGACACGTCCCCGGTCATGCCGTGGCCAGCCTGGTCATGATCAGCAGGGTGGCCACCTGCAGGGCGCCGGTGACACCTGCCGAGTAGAAGAACCGGCGCATCAACCGGGCGATCACCTGACCGTCCGGCTGCGGTTTCTTCAGCTCGAACAGCACGGCCAGGTTGGCCGCTCGAGAATACCGAGGGCCACCACCGCCATCACGGCGACGACGATCATCGACGCGACGACCCAGCCATGGTCCGGGTACGAGGTCTGGATGTCCCCGGTCTGCAGAGCCAGTTGCCAGCCGGCCGCCAGGGTACAGACGACCACGGTCGGCATGATGAGCAGCATCTTGGGCATCAGCCGGGTGGTGACCTCGATCCGCGCCGGGATGGACAGCCGGGCCAGGATCGGCCCGAGCACGAAGCCGAGGAACAGATCGAGCACGGTCCAGATACCGCCGCCCACGACGTGGAAGAAGTCCACCCCCCAGGACGAGTCGGCCGCGACGACCGCGACCAGCCCAGCCAGCACCACGGCCACGGCCATCAGGCCGCGCCGCGGGATGATCTCGAAGCTGGGCCGGCCCGGCGCTGGCTGGCTGTCCGGGCCCGCCGGAACCGCGGCGATCTGCTGCGTCACTGCGCCCCCTACATATGTCGAGTACGGCCCGCAGCCCACGTTTCGCCTGGTGGACGCGCCGATAGTTGACGATAACCTGGGGCGCCTGAGCTGAGAAGGCACCGGATCCGGCCCCCAGTGCTCAGTCCCCGTGGGACGCCGGGTCGCCGACCGGGCGCAGTTCCTCCGGCGCCTCGAACCGGAATCCGCACATATCGACGGCCACGCCCCCGGCCGCCATGGCCAGCGCGAGGGCGCCGCTGGCCACCTTCTGCCGCAGCTGCTGGTGAGCCGCACCGGCGTGGATGCCGGTGTTCAGATCCCAGTGATGCAACGGGCCCTTGCGCATGGCACCGAGCGCGGGCGGCTCGATCGCCGCGGTGTAGAGCCGGGGTGACCAGTAGGCGGTGTAGAACACCGCGTGCTTGCCGCTGATCGCGTACGTATCGTCCTTGGCGTCCTCGACGCCGACATCGTCGCCCGCGTAGGGCCGGAGCACCCGGACCACCTCGTCCGGGGCGAGCGGCCGCTCGCTGTATACCGAGGCGGCCAGGGCCGGCCGCTGCAGCGGCGGCCACGGGTGCACCGACCCGCCGAGCCGCGCGGCCAGGCCGAGCACCAGCGACTCCCCGTCGGCGCGCTTGCTCTCGTCGGGGCGGCGCTCGCTGTGCCGCTGCAGCGCCGCGGCCGCGTACCAGGCCACGGCGGCGCTGGCCGGCAGCCCGGCCTGCTCGATGAGCTTGGGCGTGATGGTGACCGGCCCGAAGAGCAGTACGCCGTTGCCGAACACCAGCCGGCCGTGCCAGGCGCGCAGCTGCGGGTCGTACCGGCGGGCCGCGTCGACCAGCGCGTCGCCTGGGTCGGCCGCCAGCAGCAGCGTCGGGCCGACCGAGAGCTTGCTCCCAGTGCGGTCAGTACGGTCGAAAAGCGGCATGGCCTGCCTCCAGGGGGTGTGCGGGCAGCCCGCTCAGAACAGCGACGTGATGCCGTGCCACACGCCCGTGGCCGCCCCGCCGATGTCGCCCACGAGTTGCTTGGTGTCGTCCCAGGTGCCCACCCCGGCGGCGCCGAAGTCGGTGACGATGCCGAGCGCGCCGTGCTGATGCCACTGCTGGCCGAAGTCCTCGATGTAGTTGTGCACATAGTCGCCCACACCGTAGGCGACGACGCCGCCGACCGCCACCCCGGCCGCGACGCCGAGCACCGGCGCGCCAGCCACCGACAGACCGGCCACCGCGCCGCCGACGACGCCGGCCACCGCGGTGCCGGCCGCCAGGGTGCCGATCGTGTTGCCGGTCTCCAGCGGGTAGGCCAGCCAGCCGGGCACGCCGTGCTGCTCGTCCTGGCTAGCGTTAACCCAGGTGCTGACGCCGCCGGCCAGCACGTTGACCACCGGAACGTCCAGCGCCTTGAGCAGGATGCTGTCGTCGGCCAGGCCGTCGGCCAGCTTGCCCAGCCCGGGCAAGTCCGACGCCCGGGTGTCGAACACCTTGGTGAACGCGTTCTCGTGGCTCTGCGCCACGGTCAGGTCGTCCTGCGCCGAGGCCAGCCGGGTGCGGGCGTCCTTCAGCCCCTGCTTGACGTCGTCCGGCATGACGCCGAACCGGCCGTCGGCCTGCCGGGCTGCGGCCTGCGCCGTCAGCCAGGCCTGCTTGGCCTTGTTGGCCGCCTCGGTCAGCGAGGTGACCTTGTCGGCGACCTGGCCGGCGTACGCGGACGGCGTGGCCAGCAGATCAGCGAGATAGTCGGCGACCGTCGAGCCCTCGCCGACCTTGCCCGGCACATCGGAGCCGCCCTGGCCGCTCATCACGCCGTACAGGCTCTGCAGCGCACCGGCCGCCTGCACCCTTGTGTCCTGCGCGGAGGCCAGGCACTGCTGGTAGAACGAGCCGTAGCCCAGGCGCCAGTCCTCCTGGGTGGCGTTGGCGTAGCAGGCCTGCGGCGGCTGGCCATTGCTGCCGACGGTGACCCCGTGCGCGGCGGCCTGATCGGCCGCCGACTCCAGGGCATTCTCGATCTTGGCCAGGTCCACCGCGAGCTGGTTGACGATGTCGCCCGCGTCGATGATGGTCAGGCCGACCGCGTTGGTCTCGGCCGCAGCCAGCTCCCAGTGGCTGCTGAACGACGTAGCCGCCGACCCCTGCCAGCCCGCGTCGCCGACGATCTGGCTGACCTTCTTGTCCAGCGCGGTCACCACGTCGGCCATCCTCGGCGGGTAGCCGTACAGCGTGCCCGCCAGGCTGGACAGGCCGTGGATGTCGCCGCCGACCCAGTCGTAGGCGAACGGCATCAGCCGCGTGGGTGCCTTGCCAGCCAGCCCGGTGCCGGGTGCCATCGTCGCCCCCTCAGCCGATCTTGCTCGGGTCGCTGATCTCGGTGCACAGCCGGGTCAGGCTGGTCTCGGTGCTCGCGTAGCGATCATGCGCCGTCTTCAGCTTGGCCGAGTCACTGTCGATGACCCCGGAGGCCTGCAGGTTCAGGGTGCCGATCATCTCCAGCACCACCTTCAGGTTCTGGTTCAGCGCCCCGTCACCGCCGTCCGGGCACGGCGGCCCGTCCACCGGGACGACCGCCTTGAGCGTGCCCGCCTCGGTGTGGAATGTGGCCGACGCGTCCAGCAGGTCCGCCATCACCACCTGGAACCCGTCGGCGCCGCCGCCGCCGTCTGCCGCCGCGATCATCCCAGCCGCCTTTCCAGCTCCGCCACATCGCCGGCATCCCAGCGCGGGGTATCAGGCGCCGCGTCGGGGTCGAGCAGGACCCGGTCGACTTCGGTGCCGCCTAAAATCGCCTGGACGTTATGCAGCGGCAGGGCCACCCAGGGCTGGGCCGGCCCGAGCGCCGCGGTCAGCAGGTCCAGCCGGCTGAACACGGGCAGGGCCAGCCCGCCGTCGCTGGCCCGGCGGACTTCCAAGATCATGCCGTCCCGGTGGCCGGCGCGGATATCCGGCCGCGCAGGGGCGAACACAATGGCTGGTAAATCCCCGGTGTCGCCGAGGTGACGGCTCTCTGGTGCGTCCACCCGTGCGCCCCCTTCCGCTGGCCACCGAACGGATAGGCCATTTCCCAGCGCCACGAACCAATCCAGAGCAGGATCAACTTAGCGAATTCGGCGACCCCGCCGGGGGGAGATCGCCCGGTCGGCCGGCAAAACCGGCCAGCCGTGGCGATCCACAGACTGTGGGTAACTTCCTGGCGCGGGCCGCCCGAACTGCGGGGTAGTATCCGTACTCCTGTGGAAAATCCCGCTTCCTGCCGTTACGGGCGGGTTGCCCGGAGCCAGCGAGATGGCCAAACTCGCTTCCGTAAGGCCGTAAGCACTGCAATACTGCGTTCATGCCGGCTCTCAGTGTTGCGTTGCTCAACCTCAAGCCGGGCACGGGCAAGACCACCTCAGCGGTCTGGCTGGCGCACATCTTCGCCCAGGCCGGGCGCACCGTGCTGCTGGTCAACGCGGACCCGTCCGGCAGCGCGCTGGAGTGGTCCGACCTGGCGGCCATGGACCCCGGGCTGCCGCCCCGGCTGGCGTTTCCGTTCCGCATTGTCGCGCTGCCCTCCCGCAGCCTGCACCAGCGGGTGGCCGAGATCGCCTACCCCGAGGACGTGGTGATCATCGACGCGCCGCAGCTGGAGGACCACGCGGGCATCGCCCGGTCCGCGATGCGGTACGTCGATGAGATCCTCATTCCGTGCGCGCCGAGCCCCATCGAGATCAACCGCACCACCCCGGTACGCGAGGAGATCAGCGAGGTCGAAGCGGTCCGGGACACACCCGTCCGGGCGGCCGTGCTGCTGAACCGGTGTATTACCCGCGCGCATTCCACCACCAGCGCCAGAGAGGTGCTGGAGGGCCTAGGCTATGACGTGCTGCCAACGGCCGTGCCGAGGCGAGAGGTTTATGCGCAGAGTTTCGGCGTGCCGATTCCCGAGATAGGCCGCGATGTGTGGGGCGGCGTGGCCCACGACCTCATCGAGCGATGCGTCCCCCTCGGGAAGGTGCCGTCATGACAACGGAGCGGGAACGGCGCAAAGCACAAATGGCGGCGGCCGCCACCCGGCGCACGGAGCCCGACGCCGGGCCGGCCGGCAAGACAGCGATCCGGTCCAAGCCGGTCCGGATCACCCTCGACCTGAGCCCAGAGCTGTACCGCGAGCTGACCATGTGGACGCATTCCGCCGCGATCGAGCTGGACGTGCCGCGGATCCCGCTGGCCGACGCGGTGCGGGCGATGATCCGGGTCACCACGGAAAGCCCGGCCGAGGTGCTCGAGCGGCTGCGCCGCGACCGGGAGCAGTAGCCCGGCCCAGCCCCGGGTACAGTGCAGGCCAACGGGAGTCCCAGCCAGCTATTCGGAGCGTGTCGTGGCCGGCGCCAAGTGGAGCAATCTCAGCAAGCGGAACCAGCGGCTGCTCATCGGCGCCGCCGTGGTGGAGGCCAGCCTGAAGGCGGCGGCGCTGATCGACATCAAGCGGCGCCCGGCGAGCCAGATCCGGGGCCCGAAGTGGGCCTGGGTCCCGGCCGTCTCGATCCTCAACTCGGCCGGGATCGCACCCATCGTCTACTTCGTCTGGGGCCGCCGCCGCTAGCCGCAGGCGCAAATCATCAGCGCGGTGCATTGTGCCTTACCCGCGGGGCACAATGCACCGCGCTGATGGGTTACAGCCGGGCGAGCGCGGCCAGGACCGGGGCGGCGGCGTCTTCGCGGGCCAACTGGGCGGCCAGGGACTGGGCCCGGGCGCGGTAGGACGGCCGGGTGACCGCGTCCTGGATGGCGGCGGTGAGCACCGGGACGGAAAGCCGCCGGTACCGGATCGGCGGCGGTCCCGCGCCCAGGGCGGCGATCCGGGCCGCCCAGAACGGCTGATCACCGATCATCGGCACGGTGACGGCCGGCACACCCGCCCGCAGCCCGGCGCCGGTGGTGCCCGCGCCCGCGTGGTGCACGACGGCCGCCGTCTGCGGGAACAGCCAGTCGTGCGGGACGTCGCCGATAGCGATCGAGTCGCCGGCCGGGCCAGCCGGGCCGGCCAGCGCCAGCCCGGCCCGGCCCGCCTGCAGCACCAGGCGCACCCCCGCCTGCCGCGCGGCGGCCGTGGCCACACCGGCCACCCGGTCTGCGTCATCCGGCGACATGCTGCCGAAGCCGACGAACACCGGCGCCGGGCCGGCGTTCAGAAACGTCTCCAGCTCCGGGGGCGGGCGCCAGCCTTGCGGGCGGGCCGGCCACCAGTAGCCGACCACTTCGGCCCCGGGCCGCCAGTCGGCGGGCCGCGGCACGACGGCGGGGCTGAAGCCATGGAAGACCGGCCAGGCCGGGTCGTTCATCCGGCCGTATATCGCCTGCCGGGCGCTGATCCGGGGCAGCCCCAGCTCGGCCCGGAGCTCGCGGACCGGCCCGGCCAGCGTGGGCGCGCCCAGCAGGACCAGGGCGTGCCCGGCGGCCAGGTTGCCCCAGCGGCCCAGTGACCGCGCGGTCACGATGGACGGCGGGAAGTCGCGGGTCGGGGCGACCGGCGCCAGTTGCAGCGACATGCTGGGCAGGCCGAGCGCCTCGGCGATGTGGTAGCCGCCGGCGTAGCTCAGCCCGGCCGGCAGCAGCACGTCGGTGTCCTGGCGGGCCGCGGCGAGCATGCCCGCGTGCAGTTCCCGCATGTGGTCGGCGATCAGCCGGATGAGCCGGGCGGCGCCTAACGGCCCGGTGCCGCCGCGCTGCCAGCGCGCGGCGGCCAGCATCCGCGGGTCACCGGGCAGCGCGCGGAACTCCAGCCCGCAGCCCTTGACCAGGCCGGCGAACATCTCGTAGCCGGCGATCACCGTGGTGTGCCCGGCGGCGTTCAGCGCCGTCGCCAGCCCGGTGAACGGGGCCACGTCGCCCCGCGATCCCACCGCCACGATTAAGACTCTCATCCCGCCCATGGTCGCGCACCCGGGCGGGCGGCCGGCTAGGCGGGTCCGCGGAACGGCCAGTCGGCCCGGTCCGCCTGCACACCGGCCGGCGCCGCGTCGGCCGGCGCCACGTCGGCAGGCGTTACGTGGGCCGGCGCCAGGTCGGCAGGCGCCACGTCGGCAGGCGTTACGTCGGCCGGCGCCAGGTCGGCCGGCCCCAGGTCGGCCGGCGCCAGGTCGGCCGGCGTTACGTGGGCCGGCGTTAGTCGGCAGGCGGTGCATCGGCAGGCGGTACGTCGGCGGGCCCGAACTCGGCCGGGTGCGCATCGTCCTCGGGCAGTTCCGGGGACACGGCCACCGGGCGGGGCGAGGCGGGCTGGGAGTACCAGCGCGGCGGCTCGGCGGGCGCGGCGGGCCGGTAGCCGGCCGCCTCGTCCTCCTCCTCGGGCAGGCCGAGGCGGCGGCGGTTGGCCCGGTCCACGCCGCGGAGCACCACCTCGGCCATGGCCAGCTTGGCGTCCAGCGTGTCCGGGGCGACCGCGCCCAGGTCCAGTGGCACCCGGTTGGCCAGGGCCTGGTCCCACGGGGAGGCGACCACGGACACCTGGGTGCCCTCGTGCGCCTCACGGATGCGGGCGAACCAGCGGGCCTGCTCCGGGTCGGTCTCGATGAACTTGTCCACGACGATGGTGGCCTCGTCCATCAGCAGGTTGAGATGGGTGCGCTCGCGCTCGGACAGCGGCCGGTCCCGCTCCCCTTCATAGTTCCGGTACCGGCTGAACACCTGGCCGATGGACCAGAAACCGAGCTGCGAGGCCTCGGTCACGAAGACGTACTTGTCGCCGTGCAGCAGCGTGCCCACCTGGAGCTTGGCGAACAGCCCGGTGCCGCCGTCGTTGATCACGATGTTGGACATGCACTGCAGGAACTCCAGGACGGTCTGGTACTCCTGCTCGCCGAACTCGACGCCGATGCACTCGTCGGCGGTGTCGCCGCGGATCACGGCCACCCCCTGCAGCCAGGCCACCGCGTCCCGCAGATCGGCGTAGACCTTGATGCTGCCTTCGGTGCAGGCGTGATAGAAGCCCCGGATCGACAGCGTCCGCTGGTCCTTCGGCAGCGCTTCCACCGGGACGCCGCCGAGCCGGATGTACCCGTGCGGCATGTCGTCGTTGCTGTCGGCCAGGATGACCCGGTCGGCGGGCCGCGCCGCGGCGTAGATGGCGGCCAGCGTGACCGCCGCGTCCGTCTTGCCGGTGCCGCCGAACCCAGAACCCAGCGTGATCACACCCGACTTGAGCGCCGGGGCGCGGATCGCGGCGATGCTCTGCCGCCGCCACTCGGCTGAGGCCTCCCGCCGCGCGCGCTCCCGCTTGCCCGGGGGAATCACCACCCCACGCTTGAGGGCCCGCTTCGAAATGGCCCCTCTCACCCCATCCTGGGCCGGTGCGAAAGCACCGAGCTGAGACGTGGCCGGCGTCAGCCAGGTAGCTCTATCGCTGCCCGGAAAGTCGCTCCACCAGGTCCCCAGCTCGTCTGGGAACTGGGACATCGCATCCTTCCAGAGTCCGGGTGCTCGTGCGGTCAGGCTACCCGGCCGGGCTAGCGGGGCATCTCGGCGACGCCCTGGGCCACCGCGCAGGGTGCGCAGAGCGGGACGTCCACCGGACCGGACTTGGTGCTCACCCGGCGGGTGATCACCGCCCGCCGATCGCAAACCGCCACGTCATCCGGGTGCGCGGTCTCGCAGGCGCACTCGCACTCCATCCGCTCCCAGACGAACACCACCCGCCAGGCCGCCATCGCCGCGCGGATGTCCGGGTCGCTGGTGAATTTCCGGAACGACTCGGCCGTCACCGCGGCGGTCCGTTGC
The DNA here is from genome assembly GCA_963717125.1 of uncultured Actinomycetes bacterium. GTDB lineage: Bacteria > Actinomycetota > Actinomycetes > Streptosporangiales > Streptosporangiaceae > RYN-230. The sequence continues at coordinate 178,328 of CAVQVG010000002.1, read as the reverse complement.
GCCCACTCGGCCGCGATGCCAGCAGCGGCCTCCCAGGCAGCGACCAGCCGGCCGACCGGACTCTCGTTGTCGCTGCTCATAGCCACATAATCTCACCCAAGGGCCGCCCTGGCCACCCCGCTCACCAAGGTCAGTCCCGAGGCGACGCTATCGGCAGGCCTGCTTGGTTGCCGCCTTCAGGGGTCACCGGGGCCTGGCGGCGGCGGAAAGCGCGCGGAACGCCTCGATGACGCTCCGCAGATGACCCCACATCGCCTGCTCGGCCGCACCGGGGTCGCGGGCGATGATGGCCGCGACGATCGCCTCATGCTGCGGTAGCGACACCGTCGGCCGGCCCGGCACCAGCGACAGCGAGAATTGGTGGCGGACCGTCTGATCACGCAGTTGGCGGAGCAGCCGGGCGGCCGTTTCGTGGGCGCCGATGTCCCGGATCGCCCCGTGCAGCCGGGCGTTCAGGTCGCTGTAGGTCAGCAGCTCCGATTTCTCCACCGCGGTGCGCATGTCTCTGGTCAGCTTGCGCAGCATGGCTATGTCCGATTTGCTGACCCGGTCCGCGGCGCGGGCGGCGAGCAGGCCTTCCAGCAGGATTCGGACCTCGGTGATCTCGATGGCCTCGGACAGCGATACCTCGCGCACCCGGGCGCCCCGGTTCCGCTGGAATTCGACCAGGCCCTGCGCGGCCAATTCCTGCAGGGCGGAGCGGAGGATAAAACGTGATGTGCCGAACCGTTCGCACAGGTCGATCTCGACCAGGCGCTGCTTCGGCGCGTATTCGCCCGCGATAATCGCGGCGCGCAGCGCTTCGGTAACCGCCGGCTTGGAGTCCTCCGGCACTGTGCCACTCCTTCCCCCTGGGCCGCGGGCAGTTCCCCCTCCGCCACGCCGCGACCGCGGCGCGGGAGAGGGTTGTACTACGGCTGACCGCTCGCGAACACGGTTCCGTCGAACAGCTTGCGTGCGGTACGCACCACGCCGGCCGTACGGACCAGCGGCGGACGCTGCGAGGTGTCCAGTTCGGCTTCCACCAGCAGGTGCCCGGTTGGATGCTCGACGTCCAGCGGCTGCCCCGGCCCCGGCCGGTCGGCGAGCTCCGCGCCGGCCGCGCCGGGCAGCAGCAGCGCGGTGACCGCGCTGACCGCGCCGAGCACGCCGATCGCGGTGTGCGGGCGAACCGGGATGAACGTGCGGGTGCAGATGGTGCCACCGTCCCGGGGGGCGCTGACCAGCGTCGTCTTGGGCACCGACGCCTGGCTGACGTCACCCAGGCCCATCAGCTGGCCGGCCGCCAGCCGCAGGGCCTGGACCCGGTCCCGGAGCGCGGCGTCCCCGGCCAGCTCGGCGTGCGATTCGTAACCGGTGATGCCCAGGTCAGCGGCCCGGGCCACGACCACCGGCATGCGGGTCGTGGTCACGTCGCCGCCGGGCTCGATCAGACCGCGCTCGACCGCGAACGGGCCGACCCCAGCCAGGATGTTCCCGCAGTTCTGCCGGTCGGTGATGGTGGCCTGGTCCACCCCGAGCTGAAGGAACAGGTAGTCGATGTCGGCGTCGCCGCGGCCCGACGGCGACACGACCGCCACCTTGGAGGTCAGCGAGTGAGCACCGCCGAGCCCGTCGATCTGCAGCGGGTGACCGCTGCCCATGATCCGCAGCAGCAGGGCATCGCGCTGCTCCGGCTGCGGCGGCAGATCGGTGGCCAGGAAGTAGAGGCCCTTCGACGTGCCGCCGCGCATCATCATGCAGCGGATGCCGGGCCCGGTCCTCACGTCAGCATCCCGGATACGTCCCGATACAGCCTCATCTGTCCTTCCCAGGGCGGCGGGCCCGGCACCACCAGGGGTAACGCACGGGTACCACCGCGAAAGTAGCCCCGTGCAATCGATATTGTCAACGATCCCTGCTGACGTTCCGGGGGCAAAATTGTTGACATTACTGCGAACAGAGTCTAGGTTCTCGGCCGTCGGGACCTACGCCCTGAAGCGCGGCGTGAGCGCCGGGCCAGCGGAGGGTGGACATGCACAGCAACACACCGCCACCATGACCGGACCGGCTGGAGAAGCGGTAATAAGCGTCCACAATGGCCCGCGGCCGGTGGCGGTGTTCATCGGCGTCCGCCGCAGCAGCGGGCGCGTTCGTGGTGCCGAGGAAATCTCTCCTTTGCGTGTATCCGTATTGCGCATAGCCGTACGCTAAGCGCACACTAGAATGCCTTGGTCCCGCCGTGCCCGACGCTGAGGGCGTGACTGCCACCGGCGCGGGCTCACCTCTGCGATAAAGACCTCACAAGGAGATCGATGACAGATGAGCGACCAGACTGTGCAGTCCGGTAGAACCAGCCCGGCCGGCGTCAGCCGGCGTGGCGTGCTGCGCGGGATCGGCGCCGGCGCGGCCGTAGTGGGCGGCGGCGGCCTGCTCGAGGCCTGCAGTACCGGGATCAAGGGCGCCAGTTCGGGCAGCACCAAGGCGATCACGCTTGGCTGGATCCACCCGCTGACCGGCCCGCTGGCCGGGTTCGGCGCGCCCGACACGTGGGTCATCTCAAAGATCAAGCAGACCACCCCGTACAAGAACGGGTTCAAGATCGGCGGCAAGACCTACCCGGTCACGATCAAGTCCTACGACTCCCAGTCCAGCGTGACCCGGGCCGGCGACCTGGCCAAGACGGCCATCCTGAACGACGGCGTCGACCTGCTGCTCGCGTCGTCCACGCCGGAGACGGTCAACGCGGTGGCCAGCCAGGCCGAGTCGCTGGGCACGCCACTCATCTGCGCCAACATCCCGTGGGAATCCTGGTACATCAACCTGGGCGGCAACCCGGCCAAGCCGACGCTCAAGCCCAAGTACGTGGTGATGTACTTCCTCGGCGCCGAGCACCTGGTCAAGTGCTTCATCCCGATGTGGGACCGGATCCACGCCCAGCTGCACACGGACAAGGTGGTCGCGGCCGCGTTCCCGAACGACTCGGACGGCAACGCGTTCCGCGCGGTGTTCCCGCCGATCGCCAAGGCGGCGGGCTACAAGATGGTACTGTCCTCGGCCTACCCGGACGGGACCACCAACTACTCGTCGATGATCTCCCAGTTCAAGTCGGCCAACGCCGACTTCTTCACCAACGTGCCACTGCCGCCCGACTTCGCCACCATGTGGAAGCAGTCGGTGCAGCAGGGCTTCAAGCCGAAGCTGGCCACGGTGGCCAAGGTGCTGCTGTTCCCGCCCGACGCGTACGCGCTCGGCAGCCTGGCCTACAACGTCGCCACCGACGCCTGGTGGGTGCCGTCGCTGCCGTGGAAGTCCTCGTTCACCGGGGAGACCTGCGAGCAGATGGCCAGCGAGTTCGAGGCCACGACCAAGGGGCAGTGGAACTCCAACATCAGCAACTACAGCCTGTTCGAGAGCGCGCACGCGGCCCTCACCAAGGTGAGCGACCCGCACGACAAGAACGAGGTGGCCGCCGCCATCCACCAGGTGAACATCCAGGCGCTGGCCGGGCCGCTCAACTTCGCCTCCGGTGGCCCGGCGCCAGGCGTGGCCATCACCCCGCCGGTCGGCGTGCAGTGGCAGAAGGGCACCAAGTACCCGGTGGAGATGCAGGTCGTGGACAACTCGCTGCAGCCCGGCGCCAAGATCACCGCGGACCTGAAGCCGACCAACACATAACTGATGACAAGCCCACTGCTTGACCTGGAGCACGTGACGAAGCGGTTCGGCCGGGTCGTCGTCGCGGAAGACCTGTCGCTGGCCGTCGGGCCCGGGGACATGGTCGGGATCGTGGGGCCGAACGGCGCTGGCAAGACCAGCCTGTTCGGCCTCATCTCCGGCGACCTGTCCCCGGGCGCGGGCGAGGTCCACTTCGCCGGGCGCGTGGTCACCAAGCTGGACCCGGCTGCCCGGTGCAAGCTGGGGATCGGCCGTACCTACCAGGTGCCGCGGCCGTTCGGCGACATGACCGTGTTCGAGAACCTGCTCGTCGCGGCCCAGCAGGGCGGCGGGCTGCGCCGCCGGGCCAGCTACGCGGCCGCGGTCGGGGCGCTGGAGCGGGCCGGCATATCCGGCCACGCCAACGCGCCCGCCGAGCGGCTCGGCCTGCTGCACCGCAAGCGGCTGGAACTGGCCCGCGCGCTGGCCACCCAGCCCACGCTGCTGCTGCTGGACGAGGTGGCGGGCGGCCTCACCGACCCGGAGGTCGCCGAACTGGTTGAGATCGTCCGCGGCGTCAACGCCGAGGGGATCGCGGTGATCTGGATCGAGCACGTGGTGCGCGCGCTGACCGCCAGCGTGCAGCGGCTGATCTGCCTGTCCGGCGGCAAGTTCGTCGGCGACGGCGACCCGGACACCGTGCTGGCGGAGCCCGCGGTCCGCGAGGTCTTCCTCGGGTCCGAGGTCAGCGCGGCGCTGGCCGGCGGCTCGCTGGACGCATCGCCCGCCGGGTCCGGCGATGGCGCGGCCGGCGCGGACCGGAGCGAGCCATGACCGGGCCGGCCAGCGGGACGCGCCCGGACAGCGGGACACCCCTGCTGGAGGTCCGCGACCTGACCGTGAACCACGGGCAGCTCCGGGCGCTGGACGCGATCTCGCTCCAGGTGTACCCGGGTGAGGTCTACGCGATGATCGGGGCAAACGGCGCGGGCAAGTTGACGCTGCTGCGCACGATCGCCGGCCTGCACCGCCCGGCCGCGGGCGCGGTCCTGCTCGACGGCCAGGACCTGACCCGGCTCCGCCCGGAGCGCCGGGCCCGGCAGGGGATCGTCATGGTGCCCGAGGGCAGACGCCTGTTCGGGTCGCTGACCGTCGAGGAGAACCTGCAGGTCGGCGCCACGTACGCGCGGAAAGGGCCGTGGACGATCGCGCGGGTGTACGAGACGTTCGACTGGATGAAAGAGCGGCGGAACCAGCGCACCGCCCAGCTGTCCGGCGGTGAGCAGCAGACGGTGGCCATCGGCCGGGCCCTAGTGGCCAACCCCCGGGTGCTGCTGCTCGACGAGCTGTCGCTCGGCCTGGCCCCGGTGATCGTCCAGCGCATCTACGCCATGCTGCCGCAGATCCTGGCCACCGGGCTCACCGTACTGCTGGTCGAGCAGGACGTGAGCCAGGCGCTGCGGGTCGCCTCGCACGTCCACTGCCTGCTGGAAGGCCGGACCACCCTGGAGGGCAAGCCCGCCGACGTCACCGCGGAACAGGTCGAGGCGGCCTACTTCGGGCTGGCCGGCGCCACCCCGGGCGGCCCGCCCGCGGAAGGGAGCAAGTCGTTATGGCCTGGGTGAACGCCATCATCCAGGGGGTGCTGACCGGCGGCCTGTACGCGCTGTTCGCGTGCGGGCTGTCGCTGATGTTCGGCGTGATGAAGGTGGTGAACCTGGCGCACGGCGACCTGGCCGTGGTGGCCGGTTACGTCGCGATCGGCGTCATCACCGTCACGCACATCCCCGTGCTGTGGTCCTTCATCATCGTGGTGCCGGTGATGGCCGTGCTCGGCTACGCGCTGCAGCGCACCCTGATCCAGGGCTCGCTGGACCGCGGCGTGCTCACCACCCTGATCGTCACGTTCGGCCTGTCGGTGGTCATCGAGAACGGCCTGCTCCAGTTCTTCACGGCCAACAGCCGGGCCATCGGCGCCGGGCTGCCCCTGATCAGCGAGTCGTTCACGATCGGGTCCCAGATCCAGATCGCCTATCTGCTGGTGGTCATCTTCGCGGTCGCCGTGGTGGTGCTGCTCGGGCTGCAGTACTTCCTGTCCGTGTCCAAATACGGCCGGCTGATCCGGGCCAGCGCGGACGACCAGGAGGCGGTCCAGCTGAGCGGGGCGGACTACCGGCACGTGTTCGGCATCTGCGCGGCGCTGGCGTTCGGCACGGTGGCGCTGGGCGGCATCGCGTACGGCATGTACTCCCAGCTCTCGCCGACCACCGGCACCGACACGATCCTGCTGTTCGCGTTCGCGGCCGTGGTGATCGGCGGGCTCGGCTCGCTGTGGGGCACCCTGCTGGGCGGCGTGGTGCTGGGCGTGGCCCAGCAGATCGGCGCGCAGATCAACATCTCCTACGAGCTCCTGGCCGGGTACTTCGTGTTCCTGGCCGTGCTGGTGCTCCGGCCGCAGGGGCTTACGTACCGGAAGGCGCAAACATGAGCCTGGCCACGGAAACCCCCGCCCGCCCGGCCGCCGGATTCCGGGTCACCCGGTCACAGCGGAACGTGGCCTGGACCGGGGTGGCCGCGCTGATCGTCGTGGTCGTGCTGGCCATATTCCCGTACATCGTGTACTCCGGCACCACCTCCATCCTGGTGCAGGCGTTCATCGTGCTCACGATGGCCAGCATGTGGAACCTGCTGGCCGGTTACGCGGGCCTGGTGTCCGTGGGCCAGCAGGCGTTCGTCGGGCTCGGCGCGTACTTCGTGCTGATCCTGGCCATCAACGGCATCTCGCCGTTCGCCGCGCTGCCGGTGGCCGCGATCGGCGCTGGCGTGGTCGCGCTGCCGCTGTGGTGGCTGGTGTCCCGGCTGCGCACCGGGTACTTCGCGATCGCCACCTGGGTCCTGGCCGCGACGATCATGCTGATCATCGAGCGGTTCTCCTCGATCGGCGGCGGCACCGGCATGCCGCTGCCCGGCTTCGCCGGGTTCGACCCGACGCTGCTCACCGCGTACACCTACTGGGCCGGGCTGGCCGTCACGGTCGTCACGCTGCTCATCATTTACCTGCTGCTGCGCGGCCGGCTCGGCCTGGTGCTGACCGCCATCCGGGACGACGAGGTGGCCGCGCGCAGCTCCGGGGCGCGCGTCGGGCTGGCCCGGATGCTGGTGTTCCTGGTCGCCGGGGCCGGCTGCGGCGCGGCCGGCGGAGTGCTCGCGATCAGCCAGCTCCAGGTGCAGCCGAGCGCGGTTTTCAGCGTGCAGTGGACCGCGGAGATGGCCTTCGTGACCATCATCGGCGGGCTGGGCACGATCGAGGGACCCATCCTCGGGACCGCGGTGTACATGGTGCTGCAGCAGACGCTGGCCTCGTACAACGCCTGGTACCTGATCATCCTCGGCCTGGTGGCCATCGCGATCGCCCTGTTCGCCCGCCGCGGGCTGTGGGGGCTGGTGGACAGCCACCTGAACGTGCGGCTGTTCCCGGTCGGCTACTGGGTCCGGCTGGACGGGGCGGCTAACGGTGGCCGCGCCGCCCGGCCGCGCCGCCGGCCCGGCCGACACGCAGATCCTGCTTAACGCCCCTGCCTGCTTAACGCCCCTGCCTGCTTACCCGGTGCGGTCAACGACGTAGTCGCAGAGCCCCTCGAACGCGTCGCGGGCCGGGACGTCGGGCAGCCCGGCGATCTGTGCCCTGGCCACCCCGGCCCAGCGGCGCAGGTCGGCCCGGGCCTGCTGCATGGCCGGATGGTCCCGGAGCAGGCCGAGCGCCTCGGCGTGCAGCGTCTGGTCGGTCAGGTCGGCCGAATCCAGCAGCTCACGCAGCCTGGTGTCGCTGGCCCGGCTGGACCGCAGCGCGTGCAGCACGGGCAGGCTGCGCACCCCTTCGCGCAGGTCGGTGCCGGGGGTCTTGCCGGACTCGGCGGTGTCGCTGGCCACGTCGAGAATGTCGTCGGAGAGCTGCCAGGCCACCCCGATCGCCTCGCAGGCGGGCTCGATCCGGTTCACCACGTCGGCCGGAGCGCCGGAGAACATGGCGCCGAACTGCCCGGCCGTGGCCACCAGCGACGCGGTCTTCTCGGTCACCACGTGGAGGTAGTGCTCCAGCGGATCCTGGCCGGGCCGGGGGCCGAGGGTCTCCGCCACCTGCCCGCTGACCAGCCGGGTGAACGTGTCGGCCTGGATCCGGACCGCGTCCGCGCCGAGCGCGGCCAGGATCTTCGAAGCCCGGGCGAACAGGAAATCGCCGGTCAGGATGGCGATCGTGTTCGTCCACCGGGAGTTGGCGCTCGGGTAACCGCGCCGGATCAGCGCCTCGTCCATCACGTCGTCGTGGTACAGCGTGGCCAGGTGGGTCAGCTCGATCGCGGTGGCGGCCCGCACCACCCGCTCGTCGCCGGGATTGCCGAACTGGCCGGCCAGCAGCACGAGCGTGGCCCGGAACCGCTTCCCGCCGGCCTCGAGCAGGTGCGTGGACGACTCGGCGAGCAGCGCCTCCTCGGCCTGGATGGCTTCGGTGAGCTGCTGTTCGACCAGCTTGAGCCCGGCCCGCACCTCGGCGGACAGGGCAGCGTCGGTCAGCTCGACAGGGACGGCGGTGATCACTCAGGGCTCCTGGTCGTCGGTCGGCACGGCCGTCCCAAATATGCCCATCCCGGGGGGCCCGGACACTCCACCGACGTGCCGGGACCGGGCGGGCGGCCCCGGCACGTCAGCGGACGAACAGATGGGCGGCCGCATGGTTGGCCAGGCTGAGCAGCGGCTGCGGCACGATGCCGAAGACCAGCGTGGTGAGCACGCCGATGCCGACGGCCACGCCGGTGAAGATCCCCGGGGTGACCACGGTGAGGGCACCCGGGCCCGGCTCGCTGAAGAACATCAGCACGATGACGCGTACGTAGAAGAACCCCGCGATGGCGCTGGCGAGCACACCGACGATGACCAGCGGCAGGGCGCCGCCGGCGACGGCCGCCTGGAACACCGCGAATTTCCCGGTGAACCCGCTGGTCAGCGGGATCCCGGCGAACGCGAGCAGGAAGAACGCGAACACCCCGGCCAGCAGCGGCGACCGCTTGCCCAGCCCGGCCCAGCTGGACAGGTGCCCGGCCTCGCCCGCCTGGTCGCGGACCAGCGTGACCACGGCGAACGCGCCGATCGTGGTGAAGCCGTACACGGCCAGGTAGAACAGGCTGCTGGACAGCCCGGCCACGCTGGCCGCCACCACCCCGGTCAGCACGAAGCCGCCGTGCGCGATGGACGAGTAGGCGAGCAGCCGCTTCACGTCGGTCTGGGTGATCGCGATGATCGCGCCGACCACCATGGTCAGGATGGCCACCGCCCACAGGGCCGGCCGCCAGTCCCAGGTGAGCTGGCCGAAGGCCACGTAGAACACGCGGAGCAGGGCGCCGAACGCGGCGACCAGGGTGCACGAGGCCATCAGCGCGGTCACCGGGGTAGGCGCGCCCTGGTACACATCGGGCTTCCAGCTCTGGAACGGGACCGCGCCGATCTTGAACAGCAGGCCGACGCCGAGCAGTGCCATCCCGGCGTAGAGCAGGGTGGCGTCGCCGGTGTTGCTGCCCGCCGTGGCCGCGATGGCGCGCAGCGACACCGAGCCCGAGTAGCCGTACAGCATGGCGACGCCGAACAGGAAGAACGCCGAGGAGAACGCGCCCAGCAGGAAGTACTTCATGGCCGCTTCCTGGGACAGCAGCCGGCGCCGCCGGGCGAGCCCGCAGAGCAGGTACAGCGGCAGCGAGAGCACTTCCAGCCCGACGAACATGGTGAGCAGGTCGTTGGCGGCTGGGAACAGCAGCATGCCGCCGACCGCGAACAGGGTCAGCGGGTAGATCTCGGTGTGCGTCACCCCGGCCAGTTGCGCGGCGCGCTCCTCGGCGCTGCCCGGCGTGGTCGCCGCCTGCGCCACGAACGTCTCATCGTCCCGCGCGGACTCCGCGATCAGCAGCACGCTGACGAACGCCAGCACGAGGATGGTGCCCCAGATGAACAGCGTGGGGCCGTCCACCCCGACGGCGCCCATCGCGGCCACGTTCCCCGGCGACCCGTTGCTGAACAACGACGAGGTGGCGGCGACCAGAATGGTCAGGATGAAGGCCGCGGCCAGCCCGCCCAGGGTGAGCGCCAGCTGCAGCCCCCGGCGCTGCGCCCGTGGGGCGAACGCCTCGACCAGGACGCCGACCACGGCCACGGCGAAGACCAGCAGCATGGGCGACAGCTGGCTGTACTGGATGTGCGGCGGGGTGATCGTCGTTACCGCGAGGGACCCGGTCACGGGGTGATTCCCTTCTGGATCTGCGCATCCCCGGCGCGCAGCAGGATCAGCTGATGGCCAACCCGGAAGCTGACCGTACTCGGATGTTGCGGTACCGGATCGGTGACGTGCACCTGAGACAGCGTGTCGTGCACCGCCGGGTTGATCAGGTCCAGCAGCGGCTTCGGGTACACGCCGAACACGATGAGCAGCGCGACCAGCGGCCCGACCGCCCACAGCTCACGGGCCCGCAGGTCGGGCATGTCGGCCACTTCCGCGCGGACCGGCCCGGTCATGGTGCGCTGGTACATCCACAGGATGTAGATCGCGGCCAGGATGATGCCCGCGGTGGCGAACGACGCGGCCACCTTGTACCGGGTGAACGTGCCGACCAGGACGAGGAACTCGCTGACGAACGTGGACAGCCCGGGCAGCGACAGCGAGGCCAGGCCGGAGATCAGGAACAGGCCGGCCAGCAGCGGCGCCACCTTCTGCACCCCGCCGTAGTCGGCGATCCGCTGCGAGCGGCGCCGGGAGATCATGAAGCCGGCGATGAGGAACAGCGCCCCGGTGGCGAGCGCGTGGTTGACCATGTACAGCGTGGCCCCGGACTGGCCCTGGCTGGTCAGCACGAAGATGCCCAGCACGATGAAGCCGAAGTGCGAGACCGACGTGTAGGCGATGAGCCGCTTGAGGTCGCGCTGGCCGATGGCCACGACGGCCCCGTACAGGATCCCGATCACCGAGAGCACGATGATCAGCGGGGTGAAGTAGCGGGCTGCGGCCGGGAACAGCTGCAGGCAGTAGCGGATCATCCCGAACGTGCCGACCTTGTCCATCACGCCGACCAGCAGCACCGCGGTCCCCGGCTGGGCCGCGGTGGCGGCGTCCGGCAGCCAGGTGTGGAACGGCCACAGCGGCGCCTTGATGGCGAACGCGACGAAGAACCCGAGGAACAGCCACTTCTGCGTGCCCGGGCTGAACGTCACGTGCACGAGCTGGCTGAACAGGAACGTGCCGGGATGCCCGCCGCGGGCCGAGTACACGTACAGCGCGATGACCGCGACCAGCATGAGCAGCCCGCCGAACAGGCTGTACAGCAGGAACTTGACCGCCGCGTACTGCCGCTGGCCCACCCCGAAGCTGCCGATCAGGAAGTACATCGGGATCAGCATGGCCTCGAACAGCACGTAGAACAGGAACACGTCGGTGGCCGCGAAGACGCCGATCATCATCGTCTCCAGCACCAGCAGCAGCGCGAAGTAAGTCTTCACGCCGCGCCGCGGCCGGGCCGCCCCGGTGCTGGCCACCACGGTGCCCTCGGCGGGCGCGGCCGCCGCTCCTTCGGGCTGCTCCGGTGGGTCGGCGTCGTTCCACGAGGCCAGCACGACCACCGGCATCAGCACGGCGGTCATCGCGATCAGCACCAGCGCGATGCCGTCCACGCCGACCGCGTAGTGCACGCCGAACTGCGGGATCCACTGGTAGGTCTGGGTGAACTGGAACTCGGCGCCGCCGGGTTTGAAGGCCACCATCATCGCGATCGTCAGCGCCAGCGTGATCAGGCTGAACACCAGGGCCAGCCGCTTGACCAGCAGCCGCCGGGCGGCCCGGTCGGCCTCGCTGCCGGGCGCGGACGCGCCCGGGGAGGCGGCGATGGCCAGCGCGCCGACCAGCGGGACGGCGCCGATCACGGTGAGCCAGGGGAACGTGCTCATGAGCGGCGGTCTCCTAGATTCTCGCCAGCAGCAGGGCGCCGACCAGCAGCACCCCGCCGAGGAACATGGACAGCGCGTAGGACCGGACGAACCCGGTCTGGATCCGGCGCATCCGGCCCGAGGTGCCGCCGATGGTCGCGGCCACGGTGTTCACCAGCCCGTCCACGCCCCGGTTGTCGAAGTACACGGACAGCCGGGTCAGCCACTGCCCCGGCCGCATCAGCAGCGATTCGTTGATCGCGTCGCCGTACAGGTCCTTGCGCGCCGCGGTGACCGCGGGCCCGGCGGCCGGGGCGGTCTCCGGCACCGGCCGGCGCCCGAACAACAGCCAGGCGAGCACCCCGAAGATCACCACTAGGACCAGGGCTATGCCGCCGGCCAGGGTGAACACGGCCGGCTGGGGCGGTATGTAGCCCGTCACCGGGCCGAGGAAGCGAGCCAGCCGGTCACCGAGGACCTCGAACGCACCGAAGCCCAGCGCGCCGAGGGCCAGCACGATCACCGGCCAGGTCATCACCGGCGGCGCCTCGTGCGGGTGGGCGTCCGCCGCCCAGCGGCGCTTCCCGAAGAACGTCATGAACAGCATCCGGGTCATGTAGAACGACGTGAGGCCCGCGCCGATCAGCGCCGCGGTGCCGACGATCCAGCCCGTGGTGCTGCCATCGTGGTAGGCCGCGTCGATCACCGTGTCCTTGGCGAAGAACCCGGAGAACGGCGGGATGCCGATGATGGCCAGGTAACACGCCACGAACGTGGTGAACGTGAGCGGCAGGACCGAGAACAAGCCGCCGAAGCGGCGCATGTTCACCTCGTCGTTCATCCCGTGCATGATCGACCCGGCGTCGAGGAACAGCCCGGCCTTGTAGAACCCGTGCGCCAGCAGCAGCGCGATCGCGAACGGGTAACCCGCGGGCCCCACCCCGGCGGCCAGCATCATGTAGCCGATCTGGCTCATCGTCGACCCGGCCAGCGACTTCTTGATGTCGTCCTTGGCCGAGGCGATGAGCCCGCCGAACAGCAGGGTGGCCGCGCCCACGATGGCCACGGCCAGCCGGGCGTCCGCGGTCAGGTCGAAGATCGGGCCGGACCGGATGATCAGGTAGACGCCCGCGGTGACCATGGTCGCGGCGTGGATCAGCGCCGAGACCGGGGTCGGGCCCTCCATCGCGTCGAGCAGCCAGGACTGCAGCGGCAACTGGGCCGACTTGCCGCACGCGCCGAGCAGCAGCAGCAGCCCCAGCGCGGTCAGCACGCCCGGGCCCGCCTGGTGGGCGTGCGAGAACACCCCGGCGAACGTCACCGTGCCGAACGTGCTGAACATGAGCATGATGCCCAGCGACAGCCCGGCGTCACCGACCCGGTTGGCGATGAACGCCTTCTTGGCTGCCACCGCGGCGGCCGGCTTGTACTGCCAGAACCCGATGAGCAGGTACGAGGCCAGGCCGACGCCCTCCCAGCCGGCGTACAGCAGCAGGTAGTTGTCGGCCAGCACGAGCAGCAGCATGGCCGCCAGGAACAGGTTCATGTAGCCGAAGAACCGGCGCCGCCCGGGGTCGTGGGCCATGTAGCCGACCGAGAAGATGTGGATCAGCGAGCCGACCCCCGTGATCAGCAGCACGAAGCAGATCGACAGCTGGTCGAGCTGCAGGCCGACGTTGACCTTGAACGAGCCGACCGCGATCCACTGGTAGACCTGCACGTCCCGGCTGCGCTGGGCGCCGGGGTAGCCGAGCATCTGGGCGAACGCGATCAGCGCGTAGACGAACGCGGCCAGCGGCATGGCCACGCCCAGCAGGTGCCCCCAGCGGTCGGTCCGCTTCCCGCCGAGCAGCAGCACCACGGCGCCGATCAGGGGGAACACGAGCAGCAGCCACGCCGCCCGCTGCGCGCCGACGGCGGGCAAGGTGGCCTCGGCGTGCGCCGCGGCCGACTGCGCAACCGCAAGTGAGCCTGTCACTGCGTTACTCCTCGTGAATCAGCGGGCCAACCCATCCGCCAGCCCGGTGACATCCAGTGACGCCTCGCGACGTCCTAGTACTTGAGCAGGCTCGCGTCATCCACCGACGCGGACCTGCGGGCGCGGAAGATGGCCATCAGGATGGCCAGGCCCACTACGACCTCGGCCGCCGCCACGACCATGACGAAGAACGCGATGACCTGGCCACCCAGGTTGTTGTGCAGCCGGGCGAAGGCCACGAAGGCGAGGTTGACCGCGTTCAGCATCAGCTCCACGCACATGAAGATGACCATGGCGTTGCGCCGCACCAGCACGCCCACGGCGCCGATCACGAACAGCACGACGGCCAGCGCCACGAAGTCGCCGGGGCTCATTCCTGCTCACCTTCCTGACTGCCGCTGCCCAGCAGAGTGCGCTGCTCGTCAGTCAGCACCCGGCCGCCGGGCTCGATGCCAGGCGGCTCGATGCGGTGGGTGATGAACGGGCTGACCGAGTCCTGAGCGGGAGTGCCGTCCGGCAGCAGGGCCGGCATGTCCACCGCGTTGTGCCGGGCATAGGTCCCGGGGCCGGGCAGCGGGGCCCGGCCGCTGGCCACCCGGATCCTGGACAGGTCGCGCTGGGTCAGCTTGGGCTCGGTGCGCTCCCGGTGCGCGAGCACCATGGCGCCCAGCGCCGCGGTGATCAGCAGCGCGCTGGTCACCTCGAACGGGAACACGTACGTGGTGAAGATCAGCCGGGCGATGGCGTTCACGTTGGTCGCCCCGAAGCTGGCGGTCTCCGCGGGCGCCGGGCCGAGCACCGCGTGCCCGATGGTCAGCGAGAGCAGCACCAGCAGGCCGATGCCGGCCAGCCCAGCGGCCACCCGCTGGCCCTTGAGCGTCTCCACGATCGAGTCCTTGGCCCGGATGCCCACGATCATCAGCACGAACAGGAAGAGCATCAGCACCGCGCCGGTGTACACGATGACCTGGACGAAGGCCAGGAACGGGGCACCCTCGATGGCGTACAGCACGGCCAGGCAGAGCATCACGACGGCGAGCAGCACCGCGCAGTAGACCGCCTTGCGGACCAGGATCATGCCCAGCGCCGCGCCCACCGAGATCACCGCCAGCAGCCAGAACGCCACCTGCTGGGTGGTCGCGGCCACGTGCGTGAGGGCCAGCGTCCCGTGCGTCATGACCGATCCTCCGCCTCATCAGCCGAGTCGGAGGGCGCCCACAGCGACGGGTCGGGCCGGGTTACTTCACCTTCGTTGCCCGGGGCGGGCTCCTCGTCGGCGCCGGTTGGCTCGGCCACACCCGCGTTGCGGAGCAGGTAGTAGTCCCGCTCGGTCTGGCCCAGCCGCATCTCGTGCGGTGGCGCCTCCATGCCGGGCAGCAGCGGCGCGAGCAGCTGCTCCTTGGTCCAGATCAGGCTCTCCCGGCTGTCGTCGGCGATCTCGTACTCGTTGGTCATGGTCAGCGCGCGGGTCGGGCACGCCTCCACGCACAGCCCGCAGAGAATGCAGCGCAGGTAGTTGATCTGGTAGACCGCGCCGTACCGTTCCCCCGGGGAAAACCGTTCTTCCTCGGTGTTGTCCTCGCCTTCCACGTAGATCGCGTCCGCCGGGCACGCCCAGGCGCACAGCTCACAGCCGATGCACTTCTCCAGCCCGTCGGGCCACCGGTTGAGCTGGTGACGGCCGTGGAACCGGGGGGCGGTGGGGTTCTTCTGCTCGGGGTACTCGACGGTGTTGACCTTCTTGAACATCTGCCGGAAGGTCGTGCCGAAGCCCTTGACGGGCCCCAGGAACTCAGGCACCGGTCACCTCCTTCGTCGTCCCGTTGGCGGACTCTGGCGTGCCGGGTCCGGTGGGCACGGTCACCCCGATCCCGTGGTAGTGCGGCAGGTCCATCGGCGGGACCGGGAAGGCCACCGAGTCGTCCGCCCGGGTCGATACCTCGTCGCCCGCCGTGACCTCGGTGGCCGCGGTGGCCGCCTCCTGGCGGCGCTGCATCGCGGTGTCCGCCATGAACAGCAGCGCGAGCAGGGCGACCAGGAGCAGGCCGCCCACGGTGTACACGGCCGGGCTGCCGCCGTGGGTGCGCCAGACCCGGATGGTCGCGATGACCAGGATCCACACCAGCGAGGCCGGGATCAGCACCTTCCAGCCGAACCGCATCAGCTGGTCGTAGCGGATCCGGGGCAGCGTGCCGCGCAGCCAGATGAAGCAGAACAGCAGGATCCCGACCTTGATCAGGAACCACAGGATCGGATACCAGCCGGAGTTCGCCCCGGACCAGACGCTGATCGGCCAGGGCGCGCGCCAGCCACCCAGGAACAGCGTGGTGGCCAGCCCGGCGACCGTGGTCATGTTGATGTACTCGGCCAGGTAGAACAGCGCGAACTTGAGCGAGGCGTACTCCGTGTGGAACCCGCCGACCAGCTCGCCTTCGCCCTCGGGGAGGTCGAACGGCAGCCGGTTGGTCTCGCCCACCATGGTGATCAGGTAGATCACGAAGGACGGGAACAGCAGCACCGCGAACCAGGACGGGTAGTGCAGGGTCGCCCCGAACAGGTGGAAGGTGGTGTTGCTGCCGGCCTGCGCGTTGACGATCTGGGTGGTGGACAGCGAGCCCGAGTAGAGGAAGACCGCGACGAAGGACAGCCCCATCGCGATCTCGTAGCTGATCACCTGGGCCGACGAGCGCAGCCCGCCGAGTAGCGGGTACGGCGACCCGGACGCCCAGCCGGCCAGCACGATGCCGTACACCCCCAGCGAGCTCATGGCCAGCACCAGCAGCACGGCGACCGGCAGGTCAGCCAGCTGGAGCGGGGTCCGCACGCCGAAGATGGACACCTCGGGGCCGAACGGGATGATCGCGAAGCTGATGAACGCCGGGATCGCGGCGATGGCCGGGGCCATCCAGAACAGCAGCATGTCCACATGCCGCGGCACGATGTCTTCCTTGAGCGCCAGCTTGATGCCGTCCATCAGCGACTGGAGCAGCCCGTACTTGCCCGCCCGGTTCGGTCCCGGCCGCTGCTGCATCCGCCCGATGACCCGGCGTTCCGCCCAGATCATGAACAGGGTGACCAGCACCAGGAAGAGGAAGATGAACAGCACCTTGATGATCACCAGCCACCACGGCTGGTGATAGAAGCTGGCCAGGGTCGGGCCGGCGGCGGCGAGCAGCCGCGAGCCAGCCACGCTGGCAGAACCGGTCATTGCGCGCTCCTCAAGGTCACCAGGCTGCCGTGGCCGGCCCCGAGCTCACGCCGCACCTGGGACCCGTCGGAATGGGCCGGCAGCCACACCACCTGGTCCGCCATCTCGGTCACTTCGACCGGCAGGGTCAGCGAACCGCGGTCAGTGGCAACAGTGACCTTACCGCCGCCGGCCACCCCGGCCTGCGCCGCGGTGGCCGCGGACAGCCGGGCCACCACCGGCCGGGCCGTGCCGGCCAGGAACGGCTCGCCGTCCTGCATCCGCCCGGCGTCCAGGAGCTGGCTCCAGGTGGCCAGGATGGCCTGGCCGCGACCCACCTCGGGCGGCCTGCTCTCCGGTACCGGAGCGAGCGGCGCGGCGGACCCGGTCTCGGCCGGGTCGGCCGACCCGGCGCCCGCGCCCAGCGCGGCCAGTTCCGCGCGCGCCGCGGCCGCGTCGGGCAGGCCGAGGTGCACATCCATCTCGTCCGCGATCCGGCGCAGCACGTGCAGGTCGGACTCGATGCCGGGGACCTGGAGCGCCGCGCGGAACGTGCCCGCGCGGCCTTCCCAGTTCACGAACGTGCCATCCTTCTCGGCCACCGCGGCCACCGGGAGCACCACGTCGGCCCGGTCGGTGACCGCGCTCGGCCGCAGCTCCAGGCTGACCACGAACGGGGCCGCCGCCAGGGCCGCCCGGGCGGCCGCCGGGTCGGGCAGGTCGTCCAGGTCGACGCCGCCGACCAGCACGGCGTCCAGGTCGCGTTCGGCGGCGGCCAGGATCTCCCCGGTGTCCCGGCCCGGCCCGGCCGGCAGCGCGGCCACCCCCCAGGCCCGGGCCACCTCGGCGCGGGCCTGCGAGCTGGCCACCAGCCGCCCGCCGGGCAGCAGGTTGGGCAGCGCGCCCGCCTCGATCGCGCCCCGCTCGCCGGCCCGGCGGGGCACCCAGGCCAGCCGGGCGCCGGTCGCCCGGGCCAGCCGGTCCGCGGCGCCGAGCGCGCCGGGCACCTCGGCCAGCCGCTCGCCGACCAGGATGATGGCCCCCTCCGCGGTCAGCGCCCCGGCGGCCGCGCGGCCCGCCTCGTCCAGGCCGGTGCCGCTGATCAGGCCGCCCAGCGCGGCGGCCTCGGCCCCCGGCACGGTGCGCAGCAGCACCCCGGACATCCGGGTCAGCCCGCGACTGGCCAGCGCGGCGATGGAGTAGACGGTCAGCGTGCCGCGCCGGGCCGCCTTGCGCAGCCGGAGGAACACGATGGGCGACTCGTCGTCCGGCTCGAACCCGGCCAGCAGCACTGCGGGGGCGCGCTCCAGGTCGGTGTAGCTGACGTCGATGCCGTGCCCGGCCACCCGTCCGGCCAGGAACTCCGTCTCCTCGGCCGAGTGCGCCCGGGCCCGCATGTCGATGTCGTTGCTGCCCAGCGCGACCCGGGCGAACTTGGCGTAGGCGTAGGCGTCCTCGACGGTGAGCCGCCCGCCGGTCAGCACCGCGGCCCGGCCCCGCGCGGCCGCCAGGCCGCGGGCGGCCGCTGCGAACGCCTCGGGCCAGGACGCCGGCACCAGCACGCCGTCGGCGTTACGCACCAAGGGACCGTTCAGCCGGTCCGGCTGGGTGGCGTAGGTGAACGCCCAGCGGCCCTTGTCGCAGTTCCACTCCTCGTTGACCTGCGGGTCCTGGCCGGCCAGCCGCCGGGTGACCACGCCGCGCCGGTGATCGGTGCGCTGCCGGCAGCCGGCCGCGCAGTGCTCGCACACGCTCGGCGTGGACACCAGGTCGAACGGCCGGGCCCGGAACCGGTAGGCGGCGCTGGTGAGCGCGCCCACCGGGCAGATCTGCACCGTGTTGCCGGAGAAGTACGAGTCGAACGGCTCGTCCGCGGCGATGCCGACCTGCTCCTGCGGGCCGCGGTCGAGCAGCTCGATGAGCGGGTCGCCGGGGATCTGCTCGGCGAACCTGGTGCACCGGGCGCACTGGATGCAGCGTTCCCGGTCCAGCAGCACCTCGGTGGACAGCGCGATCGGCTTGGGGAACGTCCGCTTCGGGCCGTGGAACCTGGTCTCACCCTGCCCGGTGGACATGGCCTGGTTCTGCAGCGGGCACTCGCCGCCCTTGTCGCACATCGGGCAGTCCAGCGGGTGGTTCACCAGCAGCAGCTCCATCATGCCGCGCTGCGCCTTCTCCGCCACCGGCGAGGTCAGCTGGGTGTGCACCACCATGCCCTCGGTGCAGGTGGTGGTGCACGAGGCGGGCGGCTTGGGCTGGCCCTCGATGTGCACCAGGCACTGCCGGCAGGCGCCGATGGGGTCGAGCAGCGGGTGATCGCAGAACCGCGGTATCTGGATGCCGAGCAGTTCGGCGGCCCTGATGACCAGCGTCCCCTTGGGCACGGTGATCTCGAACCCGTCGATGGTGACGGTCACCCCGTCGGCCGGCCGGGTGATGGCACCGGTGCCTGTTGCCTCAACTGTCATCAGGCGGACTCCATCGCGAATAGCGTCGATGCGGCCGGGTCGAACGGGCAGCCGCCGTGGCGCAGGTGCTCGATGTACTCATCCCGGAAGTACTTGATCGACGACTTGATCGGCGCTTCGATCGAGTCGCCCAGGGCGCAGAACGCCCGGCCGGTGATGTTGCTGCAGATGTCCAGCAGCTTCTCCAGGTCGGCCTCGCTGCCCCGGCCGTTCTCCAGGTCCTCGAGCAGTTGCTCGACCCAGTAGCTGCCCTCCCGGCACGGGGTGCACTTGCCGCACGACTCGTGCCGGTAGAACTCGATCCAGCGCAGCACGACCCGGACCACGCAGGTGGTCTCGTCGAACAGCTGCACCGACCGGGTGCCCAGCATCGAGCCGGCCTTGGCCACCGACTCGTAGTCCAGCGGCACGTCCAGCTCCTCCTCGGTGAACAGGGGGGTGGACGAGCCGCCCGGGGTCCAGAACTTCAGCCGGTGCCCCACCCGGATGCCGCCGGCCAGGTCGAGCAGCTCACGCAGCGTGGTGCCGAGCGGCGCCTCGTACTGGCCCGGGATCGTCACGTGCCCGGACAGCGAGAAGATGCCGAAGCCCTTGGACTTCTCGGTGCCCATCGCGGCGAAGTCGGCCGCGCCGTGGCCGATGATGTACGGCACGGTGGCGATCGACTCCACGTTGTTGACCACGGTCGGGCAGGCGTACAGCCCCTCCACAGCCGGGAACGGCGGCTTGAGCCGGGGCTGGCCGCGGTAGCCCTCCAGCGAGTCGAGCAGCGCGGTCTCCTCGCCGCAGATGTAGGCGCCCGCCCCGGCGTGCACCGTCACCTCCAGGTCGAACCCGGAGCCGAGGATGTTCTCCCCCAGGTAACCGGCCTCGTAGGCCTCGGCCACCGCGTGGTGCACCCGGCGGATCACGTGCAGCACCTCGCCGCGCACGTAGATGAACGCCCGGTGCGCGTTGAACGCGTAGCAGGCGATCACGATACCCTCGATCAGCGCCTGCGGGTTGTTCAGCAGCGTCGGCATGTCCTTGCACGCGCCGGGCTCGGACTCATCGGCGTTCACCACCAGGTAGTGCGGCTTGTCGCCGCCCTTGGGGATGAACCCCCACTTGAGCCCGGTGGGGAAGCCGGCCCCGCCGCGACCGCGCAGCACCGAGTCCTTCACGGTCTGGATGACCTGGTCCGGCTCCATGGCCAGGGCCCGGGGCAGCGCGGTGTACCCGCCGTTGCGCCGGTAGGCGGCCAGCGTGAACGAGTCGGGCTCGTCCCAGTACGCGGTCAGCTCCGGCGTTAGCAGAGAGGTCACTTCTTGCTCCCGTTGGTGGAATCAGGAGTCCAGCCGTGGCCCTTCGCGATGCGCAGGCCCGCGAGGCTGGGCTCGCCCGCGGTGTGCCCCTCGGCCGCCTGGCCGTCGGGGAAGCCGGCCAGGATGCGCGACGCCTGCTTCCAGGTGCACAGCCGCGGCGCGCCGCGGGTCGGCTGGATGCCCGGGGCGCCGGACCGCAGCCCGTCCACCAGGTCACGGGCCGACCGCGGCGTCATGTTGTCGAAGAACTCCCAGTTCACCATCACCACCGGCGCGTAGTCGCAGGCCGCGTTGCACTCGAGGTGCTCCAGGCTGACCTTGCCGTCACCGGTGGTCTCGTCGTTGCCGACGCCGAGATGCTCCTGCAGGTCGGCGAAGATGGCGTCGCCACCCATCACCGCGCACAGCGAGTTGGTGCACACCCCGACGTGGTACTCGCCGACCGGACGGTGCTTGTACATGGTGTAAAACGAGGCCACCGCGGTGACCTCGGCCTCGGTCAGCCCGAGCAGTTCCGCGCAGTACCCGATGCCGTCCTGGGTGACGTAACCCTCCTCGGCCTGCACCAGGTGCAGCAGCGGGAGCAGCGCCGAGCGCGACTGCGGGTAGCGCCCGATGATCTCCGCGGCGTCCGGCGCCAGCCGGTCCCGCGCTTCCTGCGTCAGGGCCATTACCGGTCCACGCCTCCCATCAAAAAGGAGAGTCGATGTAGACCTGCAGCTTGGCTACTCACCGGTCCACACCCCCCATCACCGGATCGATACTTGCCACGGCGGCGATCACGTCGGCGATCATGCCACCCTCGGTCATCGCCGACACCGCCTGCAGGTTGGTGAACGATGGATCCCGGAAGTGCGCCCGGTACGGCCGGGTCCCCCCGTCGCTGACGGCGTGACAGCCGAGTTCGCCGCGGGGCGACTCGACGGCCGCGTAGACCTGCCCGGGCGGCACCCGGAAGCCCTCGGTGACCAGCTTGAAGTGGTGGATCAGGGCCTCCATGGACTGGCCCATGATGTGCGCGATGTGGTCCGGCGAGTTGCCCAGGCCGTCCGGGCCCAGCGCCAGCTTGGCCGGCCAGCCGATCTTCTTGTCCTGGATCATCACCGGATCGTCGGCCGACCCCGCGGCCAGCCGGTCGGCGCACTGTTCGATGATCCGCAGCGACTCGTCCATCTCGTCCATCCGGACCCGGTACCGGCCGTAGGCGTCGCAGGTGTCCTGGGTCGGCACGTCGAAGTCGTACGTCTCGTAGCCGCAGTACGGCTGGCTCTTACGCAGGTCCCAGGGCAGCCCGGTGCCGCGCAGCAGCGGGCCGGTCACGCCGAGGGCCATGCAGCCGGTCAGGTCGAGGAAGGCCACGCCGTGGGTCCGGGCCAGGTAAAGCGGGGCGCGGTCCATCAGCGACCGCAGTTCGCCCAGCTGGTGCGGCATCACGCCGAGGAACTCGCGGATCTTGTCCAGCGCGCCGGACGGCAGGTCCTGGGACACCCCGCCGGGCCGGACGTAGGCCATGTTCATCCGCAGCCCGCAGATCAGCTCGAACAGGTCAAGGACCTTCTCCCGCTCGCGCAGCCCGTACAGCAGCACGGTGGTGGCCCCGAGTTCCAGGCCGAACGTGCCGATGGCCATCATGTGCGAGGAGATCCGGTTCAGCTCCATCATCAGCACCCGCAGGATGCTGGCCCGTTCCGGGATCTCCGCCTCGATGCCGAGCAGCTTCTCCACCGCCAGGCAGTACACGGTCTCGTTGAAGATCGGCGACAAGTAGTCCATCCGGGTGCAGAACGTCACGCCCTGCGTCCAGGTGCGGAACTCCATGTTCTTCTCGATGCCGGTGTGCAGGTACCCGATGACCGGCCGCAGTTCGGTGACGGTCTCGCCGTCCAGGGTCAGGATCAGCCGCAGCACGCCGTGCGTGGACGGGTGCTGCGGGCCCATGTTGACGATCAGGTGCTCCTGGCCGCCCCCCTCGCCGGCCTCCTGCGCGGCCTTGACGACGTCGTCCCAGTCCTGGCCGCCGACGTTGTAGACCCGCCCCTCGGCCCCGGCATCAGTGCTCGCGGTCACTCGTACGACCTCCGCTCGTCCGGTGGCGGCACGGTGGCGCCGCGGTACTCGACCGGGATGCCGCCCAGCGGGTAGTCCTTCCGCTGCGGGTGGCCCTTCCAGTCGTCCGGCATCTCGATCCTGGTCAGCCCGGGATGCCCGTCGAAGATGATGCCGAAGAAGTCCCAGGTCTCCCGCTCGTGCCAGTTGCACGCCGGGTAGACGTCCACTACCGACGGGACGTGTGGGTCGGCGTCCGGCACACTGACCTCGAGCCGCAGCCGCCGGTTGTGCGTGATCGACGTCAGGTGGTAGGCCGCGTGCAGTTCCCGGCCGACGTCGGCCAGGTAGTGCACGCCGGACACGCCGCCGCACAGTTCGAACGCGAGCGACGGCTCGTCGCGCAGCGTCCGGGCCACCGCGACCAGGTGCTCGCGCCGGATGTGCAGGGTCAGCTCGCCGCGCTCCACGATCACCCGTTCCACCGCGTCGCCGAAGTCGGAACCGTCCTGGGTCAGCCCGGCGGCCAGCGCGTCGGTGATCTCGTCGAAGTACGACCCGTACGGCCGTGGCGAGGAGGGCAGCGGCGCCCGGCGGACCTGCAGGCCGCCGTAGCCGGAGGTGTCCCCGGTGGTCTCCGTGCCGAACATGCCGGTCCGCACGACCTGCTCGTTGAGCCGCTGCTGGCCGGCCAGCGCCGCTTCATCCGGCGGCTGGGGCTGATCTTCCGCACTGGTCACTGGTCGGCTCCCCGGGCCTGGATCCCGGCCAGGTCGGCGGCCAGCGGCAGGCGGCGCAGCCGGGCCTGCTCCAGTTCCTGCACCTCTGCCTCGCGGTCGATGCCGAGCTTCATGTTCTGGATCTTGTCGTGCAGCTTGAGGATCGAGTCCAGCAGCATCTCCGGCCGCGGCGGGCAGCCGGGCAGGTAGATGTCCACCGGCACGATGTGGTCCACGCCCTGCACGATCGCGTAGTTGTTGAACATGCCGCCGCTGGACGCGCACACGCCCATCGAGATGACCCACTTGGGGTTGGCCATCTGGTCATAGATCTGCCGCAGCACCGGCGCCATCTTCTGGCTCACCCGGCCGGCCACGATCATCAGGTCGGCCTGACGCGGCGTGTTGGACGCCCGCTCCATGCCGAACCGGGCCAGGTCGTGCCGCGGCCCGCCGGTGGAGATCAGCTCCATGGCGCAGCAGGCCAGCCCGAACGTGGCCGGCCAGACCGACACCTTGCGCGCGTAACCGACCACCTTCTCGACCGTGGTCAGCAGGATCCCGCTCGGCAGCTTCTCTTCGACACCCATGGGTCAGTCCCACTCCAGTCCGCCGCGGCGCCACACGTAGGCGTACGCGACCAGCACGGTGACGATGAACAGCACCATCTCGACGAGGCCGAACGCCCCCAGGTGGTCGTACTCGACCGCCCACGGGTAGAGGAACACGATCTCGATGTCGAAGAGGATGAACAGCATCGCCGTCAGGTAATACTTGACCGGGAACCGGCTCCCGACCTCCGGTGGCGTCGGCTCGATGCCACACTCGTAGGCTTCCAGCTTGGCCCGGTTCCACCGTTTGGGCCCGGTCACCGCGCCCATCACGAGTGAGAAGATCGCGAAGAATGCAGCCAGCGCGCCGAGCACGATGATGGGGACGTACAAGACCAGCACGGCAGCCTCCTTTCTTCTTCTCCTGACGGTCCGGCCGCGCAGCGTCGCTACGCCGCCGGCGTCATCTTAGACAGTGCGTGAATCACCCGGTCCGCCGCATCGCCGCCGCGTACCTCGGTGAGGTTGGCCAGCAGTTTCAGGATGAACCGCATCAGCGCCGGGTGGGGCATCCCGTGTTTGGTCGCGAAGTGCATGACCCGCGGGTCGCCGATCGCCCGGACGAACTTGCGCCCGAGAGTGTAGTAGCCGCCGTAGGCGTTCTTCAGCGCCTGTGGGTAGCCGTGCAGTACCCGTTCCGCGCTGGCCACGTCGGGCCGGGCCAGCGCCTGCGCGATCACCTGGGCGGCCAGTTCGCCCGACTCCATGGCGTAGGCGATGCCCTCGCCGTTGAACGGGTTCACCATGCCGCCCGCGTCGCCGGCCAGCAGCAGGCCCCGGGTGTAGTGCGGGGTCCGGTTGAAGCCCATCGGCAGGGCCGCGCCGCGCACCGGCTCGGTCCGGTTCTCCTCGGTGTAACCCCACTCGGCGGGCATCCCGGCCAGCCAGCGGCGGAGCAGATCCCGGTAGTCCACGTTCTTGAACGAGGCGGACGTATTGAGCATGCCGAGGCCCACGTTGCTGGTGCCGTCGCCCATGCCGAAGATCCAGCCGTAGCCGGGCAGCAGCCGGTCCCCGTCCCACAGGTCCAGCCACGATTCGAGGTAGTCGTCCTCGTGCCGGGGACTGGTGTAGTAGGTCCGGACCGCCACGCCGAGTGGCCGGTCGTCCCGCTTGCCCAGGCCCATGGCCAGGGACAGCCGCGACGAGTTCCCGTCCGCCGCCACGATGACACGGGCCCCGTACTGGCGTTCAGTATCGTCGGCGGAGCGGGTCCGCACGCCAGTGATCCGGCCGTCGTCGTCGAGGAGGGGGCCGGTCACGGTCACGCCTTCGAGCAGCCGGGCGCCGGCCTTCTGGGCGGTGCGGGCGAGCGTCTCATCGAAGTCGAGCCGGCTGCGGACCAGGCCGTAGCCGGGGTAGCTGGACAACTCCGGCCAGGGCAGCTCGAGCCGGACCCCGCCGCCGATGATCCGCAGTCCCTTGTTCCGCACCCAGCCGTCCTGCTCGCCGATGGGCACGCCCATACCGACCAGCGCCTTGACCGCGCGCGGCGTCATCCCGTCGCCGCAGACTTTCTCCCGCGGGAACGTGGCTTTCTCCAGCACCAGCACGTCGATCCCGGCGCGGGCCAGGTAGCACGCGGTGGCCGAGCCAGCCGGCCCGGCCCCGACGACGATGACGTCAGCCTCTTGGGGGACTTCCTGGGACACGAAACCTTGTCCTGACTATCTTGTGAACCGCTTCACAAGTATTCAATTGCGGAGTCTAGACCCACCCCGGCGACGCGGCGAACCCACCCCGTGAGGTCAGTCCGGACGACGGGCCAGATGGATGGCCACCACCCCGAGGGTCAAGTCCCGCCAGCGTACTGCCGACCATCCCGCGGCGGCGATCCGCCGGGCCAGCTCGGGCTGGGCGGGCCAGTCCTGGATGGATTCGGCCAGGTACTCATAGGCCGCCGGGTTGCCGGACAGCCGCCGGGCCACCGCGGGCAGCGCGCCGGTCAGGTAGCCCTCGTAGACCGCGTTCAGCCGCGACCAGGGCAGGTGGCCGAACTCGCAGACGACCAGGCGGCCGCCCGGCCGGGTGACCCGGCGGAACTCGGCCAGCGCCGCCTCGTGGTCGGCCACGTTGCGCAGCCCGAACGAGATGGTCACCGCGTCGAAGGCCGCGTCGCGGAACGGCAGCCGCATCGCGTCGCCCGCCACGAAGGCCACCGGGCCGTGCGGACGGCGCGCGCCGACCTGCAGCATGCCGAGCGAGAAGTCGCAGGCCACGCACTCGGCCCCGGCCGCGGTGAACGTCCGCGACGAGGTGCCGGTGCCCGCGGCCACGTCCAGCACCCGCTCGCCCGGCCGGGCGCCGACCGCCCGCGCCACCACCCGGCGCCACCACCGGTCCTGGCCCAGCGACAGCACGTCGTTGAGCAGGTCGTAGCGCTCGGCAACCTTGTCGAACATCGCCGAGACCTCGCCTGGCCGCTTCTCCAGGTTCGCGCGCGTCATCCCCCCACCCTGGCACAGCCCCGGCCCGGTCAGAGCAGGGCGGGGCGGCGCCAGGGCTCACCGAGGACGTGCTGGGCCAGGAACGCGAGCACGGTCTCATACCAGATGGTCGCGTTGCCCGGGCTGAGCACCCAGTGGTTCTCGTCCGGGAAGTAGAGGAACTTTGCCCCCGCCTGGCCGCTAGGGCCGCCGGCCAGGTCGGCCCACATCCGCAGCGCCTCGCCGATCGGCACCCGGTAATCCCGGTCGCCGTGGATGATCAGCATCGGGGTGGTGATCTCCGCCGCGTGCAGGTGGGGCGAGTTGGCCGAATACCGTTCCGGATGGCTCTGCGGGGTGCCGAACAGCCGCCGCCACAGGGCCGGCGAGTCGGTGGTGCCGAACACCTGGTCCAGGGCCCACAGGCTGGCGTGGCTGACGATGGCCTGGAACCGGTCGGTGTGCCCGGCGATCCAGTTGGCCATGTACCCGCCGAACGAGCCGCCCATCATGCCGGTGCGCGTCTCGTCGATGTCCGGCCGGGCCACCGCCGCGTCGGTGATCGCCATCAGGTCGGTGAACGGCCGGTTGCCCCAGTCGGCGTGCCCGCGGGCGACGAAATCGAGGCCGTACCCGGTGGACAGGGCCGGGTCGGGCAGCAGCACCGCGTAGCCGCGCGCCGCCATCAGCCACGGATTCCACCGCCAGGACCAGGTGTTCCAGCTGGACAGCGGGCCGCCGTGCGCCCACAGCAGCAGCGGCGCGGGCGCGTCGGCGGCGGCCGCCGCGGGCAGCACCAGCCAGGCCCGGAGCACCGCCCCGTCGCCGGCCGTGGTCTCGATCTCGGTCAGCCGGCCGGGCAGCGCCGGGCGGCTGGCCGGGCCGGCCAGGAGGTCCGGCTCTCCCGGCTGGCTGGCGTCCAGCCGCACCGCCGCGGGCGGGCTGCCCACGGCCGCCCGCAACGCGTATACATAACGCCCGTCCGGGGCCGGGCACAGGCTGGTATAGGCGCCGTCGTCGGTGGTCAGCCGGGTGACCGCGGCCGGTCGCTGGCCCGCCGGGAGTTCGGCGCGGAACACCGGGCGGCGGCCACGGTCGTCGGCGGTGAAGAACACGCTGCCGCTGTCCGCCGCCCAGGCCGCCTCGGCCGGCCACCGGTCCAGCCCGGCCAGCAGGTCGGCCGGGCCGGCGCTGCCGTCGAGCGGGGCCAGCACCAGCGTGACGTCCCCGGGCCGGGTGACGGTGTCGTGCCCAGCCCGGACGGCCAGCACCGACTGGCCGTCCGGGGAGATCCGCGGGCTGCTGAAGTCGGCGTCCGGCGCGGCCAGCAGGGTGCGGCGCGTCCCGGTCCGGGTGTCGATGACCGCGACTTCCTCGCGCAGCTCGCCGCAGGAGTCATACACCGACCAGCCGGTGACCGCGTACCGGCCGTCCGGGGTCAGCTCGAAGTGGTGCTCGTCCAGGGCCCGCCCAGGCTCACTGGTCAGGTCCCGTGGTGCTGTGCTGGCCCGGGGGGACGACCCCCCGGAACCCCCCGATCGCCGCTCCGCGCCGGGCGGCGGCAAGCCGCCGCGGTCGGGGTCCCCTGATCGGCGCTCCGCGCCGAGGCCGGCGGAGCCGGCCGGGCTGGCCCCGTCTGGGCTGGCCCCGTCCGGGCTCGCCCCGTCCAGGCTGGCCACGGTGACCAGGAGGCGGAGCTGATCCGGCCCTAGGTCGTGGTCCCAGTGCCGGACCGGGGCGGCTTCGTGCAGGATCGCGGTCACGCCCGCGCCGGCCCGGCTCTTCCGGCGCTGCGCGTCGTCGGCGACGCCGCTGGCGCCGGGCAGCACCGGGCAGGTGAACGCGGCCAGCGGCGCGGCCGCGGCGGTGGCCAGCCGGCTGATGCCGCCGGGCGGCGCGGTGAGCTGGCACGCCTCCCCGCCGTCCGCCGGGAGCAGCCAGAGCGCCCGCTTCCCGGCCGTCCCGTCGGCCGGAGCCGGGCCGGCCGGCCCGGTGGCCGGCCCGGCCGCCCCGCCCGGCTGCCCGTCGGGCGGGGCGGGCCGGGCGGACAGGAACACCAGCGAGCCGTCCGGCAGGAACGCCGGGTGATCCTCGCCCTCGGCCGACCTGGTCAGCCGGACCGCGGGCCGGGTCTGGCCCGGGCTGGCCGGGATCCGCCAGATGCTGGGCTTGAACGTGCAACCGTCCGCACTCAGCGCGGACACGCTGGCCGCCAGCCAGCTCCCGTCGGGCGACAGCCGCAACCCCGTCAGCCGGGGCAGGGCCATGTAGTCGTGCAGGTCATGGAAGGGAGTCACGCCTCTCGCCTCCGCGGCTGTCCTGGATGGACCCCCCTATGACTACCGGCCCCCGGTCAGCGCCCTTCAGTGATCATGACCGCGCCGACCGTGGCGTTGGTCGCCTCGTCGATCAGGATCAGCCCGCCGGTCTGCCGGTTGCGGTTGTACGGATCGAAGAACAGCGGCTGGGTCAGCCGCAGGCTCACCCGGCCCACCTCGTTCAGCGTCAGCCGGTCGGCGCTCTCGTCCCGGTGCAGCGTGTTCACGTCGAGCCGGTAGTGCAGGTCGCGCACGATGGCCTTGACCGTGCGCGAGGTGTGCTTGACCACCAGCCGGTCCCGCGCGGCCAGCGTCTTGGCCTCCGACATCCAGCAGACCATGCCCTCGACATCCTGGGAGACCAGCGGCTGGTTGTGCGGGCGGCAGATCAGGTCACCACGGGAGATGTCCAGGTCGTCCTCGAGCACCAGGGTGACCGACATCGGCGAGTACGCCTCGGGCACCGGGCCGCGCGCAGTGTCGATCCGGGCGATCTTCGTGGTCAGCCCGGACGGCAGGTGCATCACCTCGTCGCCGGGCTTGAGCACCCCGCCCGCCACCTGGCCGGCGTAGCCCCGGTAGTCGTGCAGCGCCGGGTCGGTGGCCTGGTGCGGCCGGATCACGTACTGCACCGGGAAGCGCACGTCGATCAAGTTGCGGTCGGACGCGATGTGCACGTGCTCCAGGTGGTGCAGCAGCGACGGGCCGTCGTGCCAGGGCATCTTGTCCGAGCGCTGCACCACGTTGTCGCCGTGCAGCGCGGAGATCGGGATGAAGCTCAGGTCGCCGATCTCCAGCTTGGCCGCGAACGCGGCGAACTCCTCGCTGATCCGCTCGAACACGTCCTGGCTGTAGTCCACCAGGTCCATCTTGTTGACCGCGAGCACCAGGTGCGGCACCCGGAGCAGCGTGGTCAGGAACGCGTGCCGCCGGCTCTGCTCGGTCAGCCCGTTCCGGGCGTCCACCAGCACGATGGCCAGGTCGGCGGTGGACGCGCCGGTGACCATGTTGCGGGTGTACTGGATGTGCCCGGGGGTGTCCGCGATGATGAACTTGCGCCGCGGCGTGGCGAAGTACCGGTAGGCCACGTCGATCGTGATGCCCTGCTCCCGCTCGGCGCGCAGGCCGTCGGTGAGCAGCGCCAGGTTGGTGTAGCCCTCGCCGCGGGCCTTGCTGGTCCGCTCGACCGCGGCCAGCTGGTCCTCGAAGATGGCCTTGGAGTCGAACAGCAGGCGCCCGATCAGCGTGCTCTTGCCGTCGTCCACCGAGCCGGCCGTGGCCAGCCGCAGGATGTCCATCGGCCTGCTGCTCTCCGGCGAGACGATGTCCAGGGCGGTGGCGGTCATCAGAAGTACCCTTCCCGCTTGCGGTCTTCCATGGCTGCCTCACTGGTCCGGTCGTCGGCCCGGGTCTGGCCGCGCTCGGTGATCCGGGTGGCCGCGATCTCGGCGATCACGTCGGGCACCGTGGTGGCGGTGGACTCGACCGCGCCGGTGCAGGACATGTCGCCCACCGTGCGGTACCGGACGGTGGTATCGAAGACCGGCTCGGACTCGTCCCTGGTGGTGAACTCGCTGTCGGCCAGCAGGATGCCGTCCCGCTCGAACACCCGCCGCGGGTGCGCGAAGTAGATGGACGGGATCTCAAGCTTCTCCCGCGCGATGTACTGCCAGACGTCCAGCTCGGTCCAGTTGGACAGCGGGAACACCCGGATGTGCTCGCCCAGCCTGATCCGGGTGTTGTAGATGCTCCACAGCTCGGGCCGCTGGTTCTTCGGATCCCACTGGCCGAACTCGTCGCGGAACGAGAACACCCGCTCCTTGGCCCGGGCCTTTTCCTCGTCCCGCCGGGCGCCGCCGAACACCGCGTCGAACCGGTTCTCCTCGATGGCGTCCAGCAGCGTGGTGGTCTGCAGCCGGTTGCGGCTGGCCCAGCGGCCGGTCTCCTCGGCGACCCGGCCCTGGTCGATGGACTCCTGCACCGAGGCGACCACCAGCTTCACCCCGGCCTCGGCCACCCGGCGGTCCCGGTAGTCGAGCACCTCGGGGAAGTTGTGCCCGGTATCCACGTGCATCACCGGGAACGGGACCTTGGCCGGCCAGAACGCCCGTTCGGCCAGGGCGAGCATCACGATGGAGTCCTTGCCGCCGGAGAACAGCAGCACCGGCCGCTCGAACTCGGCGGCTACCTCCCGCATGACGTGGATGGACTCTGCCTCGAGCACTTCCAGCTGGGACAGCGAGTAATCAGAACGCGGCACGGCCATCAAGCAAACTCCGGGTCGTCGGGCATCGGGACATGGTCAGCGCACTCTCCCATCCGGAAGAGCCGCTAAACAGCCGAACAGTCGACTGCACGCAGACAATCCAGCAGCGTGGCTGCGAGTCCCGCCGGGCAGATAAGGATATCCGGCAGGAAAGGGTCAGGCTGGTTGTACGCCAACGGCGATCCGTCCAGCCGGGACGTGTGCAGGCCCGCCGCCTGCGCCACCGCCACCGGGGCGGCCGAATCCCATTCGTACTGGCCGCCGCTGTGCAGGTAGGCGTCGGCGTCGCCGGTGATGACCGCGGCCGCCTTGGCGCCGGCCGAGCCGAGCGGGACCAGAGTGAGCTCGATCCGCTCGGCCAGCTGGGTCAGGAACGCGGGCGGCCGGGTCCGGCTGACCAGCACCCGCACCGGCTGGCCGGGCGCCGGGGCAGGCGGCGCGGCCGGCGGCTTCGCGGTGCTCAGCACCCGGCCCTGCGCGGGCAGCGCGACCGCCCCGGCGGTCAGCGCGCCGCGTTCCCAGAGCGCCACGTGCACCGCCCAGTCGGCCCGGCCGGGCTCGCCGAACTCCCGCGTGCCGTCCAGCGGGTCCACGATCCACACCCGGTCCGCGGTCAGCCGGACCGGGTTGTCGCGGCCCTCCTCGGACAGCACCGCGTCCGCCGGCCGGAGCTCGCCGAGCTGGCGGGCCAGGAACTCGTGCGACCGCCGGTCCCCGGCGGCGCGCAGCTCACCGGGGTCATCACCGCCCTCGCGCAGCGCGAGCAGCAGGTCCCCGGCCTCGCCGGCCAGGTCATGGGCTAGGCGGTGGTCGTCCATCATCATCAGGCAGGTGCCCCTCACTCCGGCGGGCGGCCTGCACAGACTAGTAGGCTCCGTGGCCCCGGACGACCGCAGACCAAGTTTTCCACAAAATCTGCAGGTCCAGGGCGAGTGACCAGTTCTCCACGTAGCGCAGATCGAGCCGGACCGCCTCATCCCAGGCCAGGTCGGACCGCCCGTTCACCTGCCACAGCCCGGTAATGCCCGGTTTGACCACCAGGCGGCGCCGCATGTGATCCGCGTACCGGGCGGCCTCCGCGGGCAGCACCGGCCGGGGACCGACCAGGGACATGTCCCCGGCCAGCACGTTGATCAGCTGCGGCAGCTCGTCCAGCGAGTACCGGCGCAGCCAGCCGCCGGCCTTGGTCACCCGGGGGTCCCTGCGCATCTTGAACAGCACCCCGGCGCCCTCGTTGAGCGTGGCCAGCTCGGCCTTGCGCTGCTCGGCGTCCACCACCATCGTGCGGAACTTCCACAGCGAGAACGTGTGCCCGTCCTTGCCCACCCGGACCTGGCGGAAAAACACCGGCCCGCGGTCGCCCAGCTTGATGGCCAGCATGACGAACGCGAACAGCGGGGACAGCAGCACCATGATGGTCAGCGCGACCACCTTGTCGAACACGCCCTTGAGCACCTGCTTGCCGCCGTCCAGTTCGGCGTGGTCCACGTGCAGCAGGGTGAGCCCGGCCACCGGCCGGATCGTAGTGCGCGGGCCGGCCACGTCGAGCAGGGCCGGCGCTACGCACATGTCGGTGCCGGTCTTCTCCAGGTCCCAGGCCAGCTTGCGCAGCCGCATGCCGTTCATCTCCGGGCAGGCCAGCACGGCCACGGTGTCCGCGCCGAACTGGCCCACGGCGTTGGTGACGCTGTCCAGCCCGCCGTAGACCGGGATGCCGGCGATCTCGTGCAGCATGCTGCCGCCGGCCAGGCAGGCGCCGACCACCGACAAGCCGTGGTACGTGCCCCGGCGCAGCTCGCCGACCAGGTCGGCCACGGCCGGGGCGTGCCCGACCGCCACCACCTTGCGCATGCACGCGCCCTTGCTGCGCAGCAGGTGCAGCCGTTTCCGCAGCCGGTGCCGGATGACCAGGTCGAAGACGGTGGCACAGGGCAGCGCGATGACCACGTAGCCGCGGGCGGTCTGGAACTTCACCGCGTAGGACGCGATGGCCACCGTGGCGGTCAGTGCCAGCGCGCCGTTCAGCACCCGGCGGAACTCCTCGGAACCGACCCCGATGAAGCGCGGGTCATAGCCGCCGGCCAGGCCCAGCGTGGCCACCCAGAGCAGCGGCAGCACCGCGGTGAACGCGAGGTAGATGGCGGACCGGTCGTTGGTCGCGTCGAACCGGATCTCGTAGGCCGCCACGCTGGCCGCGAGACCGCAGGCGAAGTCGGCGAGCGCCACCCGGCGCAGGTACGCACCGGTCCACGCGGCCGACTCCGGGGAGCCAAGCCGCGCTCGCGACCTGGCTTGCCCGGCCCTGCCGACCGCCGTGTTTCCCGACACGCGCCCCACCGTCCCTGTCCAGCCCCCGCCCTCACCCCCGGGCACACTGGAAAGACGCCTAGCCGAACCGGTTGGTTGACGCCTACTTCCACACTGACCAGCTAATGTCACGACAGGCACAGCGTTGTGACCAGTGCGCCACTTTCTGCTAACTAGCCGCGGCTGCTCTCGTCGCGCAGCCAGGTCGTGTACTGGTGGCGGCGCACTTCGCGGCGGGCCCGCCGCCGGGCGATGACCGCCAGGGCCAGGAACACCGCCACCCGCGGGGCGAGCCGCGGCTCGGCCCGGATCATCACGAGCAGGTCCGCGGGCCGGGTCCGGGCCGATGCCGCCGGGCCGCCCTCGGCCTGCTCGACCTGGTCGGTCCCCATCGCGGCGCGGACCCGGCGGCGGAGCAGGTCACCGGCGGTGCGCGGCACGTGCACCACGACCCGGGCGCCCGGCACGATGACCCGTTCCTCCGGGGCGAACGCCAGGGACGCGGCGAGATCGTCGGCGAGCACCGGGGGCAGGCTGGCGATCCGCTCGTGCCCGGCCTCGCTGACCGCGATGACGCCGCGGCCGAACAGCCCGCTGCGCACCTCGGGCAGCCGGGACCACACGTCGTAGTACCAGCGGACCAGCCACGGCGCCCCGGTCAGCGCGAGCTCCCGGTGCGGGCCGGCCGCCAGCGCGCCCGGCTGGCCGAGCGCGTCGCCGAGGGCGCGCACGTCGGCCGCGCCCAGCTCGACGTCCGCGTCCACGTAGACGCGGGGGAAACCGGTGGCGGCGCGGTCGCCGGCCAGCAGCGCCTCGCGCTTCGACGCCACCGGGATGGACAGCACGCGTACCGGCGCGCCGAACGTCCCGGCTACCGCGGCCGTGTCGTCGCTGCAGCCGTTGGCGACCACGATCACATCGAGGCCGCCCTGGTCCGGGCTGGCCGCGAGCTGCCGGAGCAGCCGGCCGATGACCCGGGATTCGTCGTGCGCGGGAACCACCACACTGATCACGCCGGGCAGTATGCATGAAACCGCCCCAGCTTGGCAGCAGGTGTCTAGCTTCGACGTCATCCGCGACGGTGGCGTGGGCGTCACATGTTCAGGCGAAGTGGGAGGCGGGGACTCATGGCGGTTAGTCCGGCCCAGGTGCGGCAGGCGGTCAGCTGGCGGGTGATGAGCACCCGGACCTGGGCCCGTAACCTGCGCAGCCTCGGTACCTGGCGGCGTGACCAGCGGGTGCCGGTGCCGCTGATGGCCGGCCACCTGCCGGTCATCTTCTGCACCTGGCGCCGGCTCGGGCGGCTTCCGCGCACCCTGGAGATGCTGGCCGCCCAGGACATCCCGGTGCAGGCCGTCATCTGGAACAACAGTCCGGACGAGGAGACCGTGGACAAGGCGGTGGCGTCCGCGCCGCTGCCCGTCACGGTGCACCACAGCCCGCGCAATGTCGGCGGCTTCGGCCGGTTCTACCTGGCCCGCGAAGCCGCGGCAGCCGGCTTTGACCGGGTCGTCTTCATCGACGACGACCAGGACTTCGGCCCGGAAACAATCCGGGAGCTCGGCGCGGCCTGCCCACCCCGGACGCTGAGTGGCTGGTGGGCGTTCCGGCTGCCGCAGTCCGATTTCTGGCACCAGGAAGAGGTCGCGCCCGGCGCGACGGCCAGCTACGTGGGCACCGGCGGGATGGCCGCGGACGCCGCGGTGTTCCTCGACCCGGGGCTGTTCCGCTGCCCGCGCCGCTTCTGGTTCGTGGAGGATCTCTGGCTCTGCTATTTCGCCAGCCACCTGGCGGGCTACCGGCTGGTCAAGAGCCCGGCGTCGTTCCAGATGATCGAGGACGGGCGGAACCAGTTCATCGCGCTCGGCTGGGTAAAGCAGCGGTTCATGCGCTGGCTGCTCCGGCGCGGCTGGGTGCTGCCGGGGGTCAACCCTGACGCCGGGTCCGGCGTCTAACATGTGCTTTCCGTATCAGGCAGGACCGAGCATTGGCTAGGGGGATGGCGTCCGTGAGCGCTATGAACGGGCTGCGCCAGCGCCTAGTTGATGGGCCGGACTCGCTCGGCGAGCGCAGCCGGCTGCGCCGCTGGGAGTGGCTGCGGGATACGTTTCCGCAGATCGAGTCGATGTCGGTCATCGATCTCGGCGGGACGGTCGAGGCGTGGCTGCGGGCGCCGGTCCACCCGGCGTCGGTCCACGTGGTCAACCTGGAAGCGCAGCCGTCCGGCCGGCCGGACTGGATCACCGCGGAGCAGGGCGATGCCTGCGCGCTGCCACCCAGCCTGGCCGGCGCCCGGTACGACCTGGTCTTCTCCAACTCGGTGATCGAGCACGTAGGCGGGCACGCACAGCGGGTCAAGTTCGCCGCCGAGGTACACCGGCTGGCGCCGCGGCACTGGGTGCAGACGCCGTACCGGTACTTCCCCATCGAGCCACACTGGCTGTTCCCTGGCTTCCAGTTCCTGCCGGTGACCATGCGCGCCGAGATCTCCCGGCGCTGGCCGCTGGTGCACACGCCATCGCCCAGTCACGAAGACGGGGTCCAGGCGGCGCTGAGCGTCGAACTGCTCAGCCGGACCGAGATGGCCACCTACTTTCCCGATTCGAAGATCCGGTTCGAGCGCGCCATGAGTGCCATCAAGGCGCTGATCGCGGTGAAGACGGCCTAGCCGCGGAGCGCACCGGGCGGCCGCGGATGCGACCCGGCGTCACGGCCGGCCAGCCCGGGCAGGCGGCCGGGATGCCGAGAAACGAAGGGATGTCACACGCGAATGCCGAGCGGACCGCTCACCAAGCAGGCCACCGCGCAGCCGGACGCGGCCGCCGGCCGCCCCGCGGGGCTCTCCGTGGTGATCGTGACCTACCGCAACGAGGCGGACATCGCGAACTGCCTGGCTGCCGTCGGCCAGGCCGCACCGGGCATCCCGACGGAAGTCATCGTGGTAGACAACGCGTCCGGTGACGGCACCGTGGCCGCGGCGCGCGCGGTGCCCGGCGTTACGGTCATCGAGCGCCCGGTCAACGGCGGGTTCGCGGCCGGGTGCGCCACCGGCGCAGCCGCGGCCTCCGGCGGCTGGCTGCTGTTCCTCAACCCGGACACGGTCATCGCACCGGATGCCATCGAGGCCCTGCTGGACTGCGCCCGGGAGCACCCGGAGGCCGGCATCGTCGGCGGCCGCTTCGTCCACCCGGACGGTACCAGCGATCCCCGCTCGTGCTGGGGCAAGCCCACCGTGTGGTCGGCCCTGTGCTTCGCGCTGGGGCTGAACAGCCTGTTTCCCGGCAGCCGGCGCTTCGACCCGGA
This sequence comes from uncultured Actinomycetes bacterium, assembly GCA_963717125.1. Lineage (GTDB taxonomy): Bacteria > Actinomycetota > Actinomycetes > Streptosporangiales > Streptosporangiaceae > RYN-230. The sequence goes on along the minus strand of CAVQVG010000002.1, from coordinate 141,800 downwards.
GGCACCGCAGCCGTGGTCAGCCCACCCCGCACAGTCGCGCGGCGTGCCGGTGGTCAGCGGTGCGTTCATGCTGATGCCCAGGCCGCTCTGGGACGACCTGGGCGGCTTCGACCCGGTGTTCTTCCTGTACGGCGAGGACGCTGACCTGTGCCTGCGGGCCGCGACGGCCGGCTGCCGCCCGATGGTCACCGCGCGGGCGGTCTGCCAGCACGTGGGCGGCCGGTCCTCGACCAGCGCGGCCAAGCTCGTGCTGCTGTTCACCGGTAAGTGCACGGTGATCCGGCGGCACTTCCGGCCCGGGTTTCGCCGGCCAGGTGTCGGCTTGCTGCTGGCCGGCGTCCTGCTCCGGGCCACGGCCAGCCGGGTCATCGGCACCGCACCGGCCAGCCGGCAAGGCCGGCCGACCGCGCGCGGCGAGGACTGGCGCGCGCTGTGGGCCGCCCGCGATGAATGGCGTCGTGGTTGGACCGGATAGCCCGCAGCCGGCCGGGAGGTGACTGAGGTGCCCGCGAGCGGCGCCCCGCAGCGGGGCGCCCACCACCGCCAGCCTGAGCGCAGGACGGTCGGCGGCACCGCCCTGCGTGGCGTGTTCTGGGTGCTCGGCAGCGTGGTGTCCGCGCGGCGCGGGACGCTGGTCCTCGGCATCATCGCCGGCCGGGTGTTCACCCCGGGCCAGTTCGGCGCGGTGGCGGCGGCGATCGCGGTGGTGCTGGCGTTCCGCAGCCTGGGTGAGTTCGGCGCGGGCCGGGCGCTGGAGCGCTACGACGGGAACCCGCGGGCCCTGGCGCCCGCGGTGATGACGGTGTCCGTGCTCTCCGGGGCCGCGCTGGCCGCGGTCTGCTTCTCCGGCGCGGCCGGGCTGGCCGGGCTGACCGGCATCCCGGCCGCGGCCCCGCTGATCCGGGTGCTCTCCCTGGACATCCTGGTCGGCGGGCTGGTCGCCGCCCCGGCCGCGATGCTGCGCCAGCATCCGCGCGGGATCCGCCGGTCCATCGCCGACCAGTCGGGCAACTGGCTGGGGGTAGCGGTCGGTGGCTGGCTGGCGATCAGCGGCTACGGCCTGCTCAGCTTCGGCATCGGCCTGGTGGCGGGCGGGCTGCTCCGGGCCATCATGGTCGTGCTGTTCGCGCCTACCTCGGTGCGGTTTGGCCTGGGCCGCGGCCAGTGGCGGCTGCTGGCCGGGTCCGCGCTGCCGCTGGCCGCCTCCGGCCTGGCCATGTTCGCGCTGACCAACGCCGACCAGCTGATCGTCGGCCACCTCCGGCACGCCGCCGCGCTGGGCTGCTACGCGCTGGCCTTCAGCGTGGCCAGCTGGCCGGTCACGCTGCTGGCCAGGCCCGTGCTACGGGCCGCGCCGATCTCGTTCGCCCGGCTGCGGACCAGCCCGCAGCTGCAAGGCTCCGCGTATCTGTCCGCCACCGCGCTGATCGCCAGCCTGACCCTGCCGGCCAGCTTCCTGCTCAGCGCGGTGGCCACCCCGCTGATCCACGAGGCGTACGGGCCGGCGTGGCGCCGGCCGCCAAGGTGCTCGCGCTGGCTGGCCCCCCTGGTCGCGCTGCGCATCCTGTGCGAGCTGACCAGCGACTACCTGACCGAGCTGAAGTCCACCACGTCCGCGCTGGTGTTCCAGCTGGTCTGGCTCGGCGCGATGATCCCGTCGGTCATCTACCTGACCATCCGGGCCGGGATCACCGGCGCGGCCATCGCCCAGGTCGCCATCGCCGGGGCCCGGCTGCTGCCCTGGTACCTGGTGGAGACCCGGTGGCTCAGCCACAAGCGCGGCCAGGTGATGCGCATCGCGATCCCGCTCGCGGCCGGGCTCACCGTCGCGTTCGGTGCCATCTGGCTACGCCGGGTGGTACCGGATGACGGGGCCGACCTCGGCCTGGCCGGGGCGGCCGGGCTGACCGTGGTCGGCCTGCTGGTGTACCGGCTGCGCCGGGTGCTGGCCGCGGTCCGCGGCACGGCCGCCGCCAACACCGCGCGGTCCTTCGGCCGCGCGGCCAGCCCGGTGCTGGAAGCGGTCATCGGCTCTCCCGGGCGCCCGATCTGGGGGGTGCCGCAGCAGCACGACCAGCTGGCTGCGCCAGCCGCCGCTCTGGTGCCCAGCGATTCCGCGCCGGCTGGCCTGGGCCGCAAGGTCCGCGCCGGGGCCCGCTGGAGCATGGTGAACACGCTGGTGCTCCGGGCGGCCAACTTCGCGGTCGGCGTGATCCTGGCACGGACCGTGTTCGGCCCGAAGGAGTGGGGTCTGTACGCGGTGTCCCAGCTCGTGCTCTCGGTGTTGCTGAGCGCGAACGAGATGGGGGTCAGCCTGGCCGTGGTCCGGCTGGAGGGTGACATCCGCGGCATCGCCCGCACCGCGCTCACCCTGTCGCTGATGTCGAGCTCGGTGCTGTGCGCGCTGCTCTTCTTCGGCGCGCCCGAGGTGGCCAACATGCTCGGCTCCCCGGGAGCCGCCAACCTGATCCGGCTGCTGTCCTTCTGCGTGATCATCGACGGGTTCGTCTGCGTGCCGTTCAGCCTGATCAACCGGGAGTTCATGCAGGGCCGCCGGATGGTGGTGGAAGGCATCGGCTTCCTGGTGACCACGGCGATCACGCTCGGCTTCGCGTTCGCCGGGTTCGGCGCGATCAGCTTCGCGTGGGGAAACCTGCTCGGCAACGTCGCGACCCTGATCGGCGCGGTCATCGCCGCGCCCTTCTTCGTGCTGCCGGGCTGGGACCGGAGCCGGGCCCGGGAACTGCTGCACTTCGGGCTGCCCCTGGCCGGCGCCAGCCTGCTCGTGCTCGGCACGCTCAACGTCGATTCGGCAATCGTCAGCGCAACCCTCGGGCCGGCCGCACTCGGCTTCTACCAGCTGGCGTTCAACATATCGAGCTGGCCGGTGCAGAGCATCTCCGCGGCGGCCCGCCGGGTTTCCTTCGCCGGTTTCTCCCGGCTGGCCGGCTCGCGCGAGCAACTCGCCGACGGTTTTACCCGGGCGGCGGCCGTGCTGGTGGCGCTGGCCATCCCCGCGTGCGTGCTGCTCATCACCCTGGCCGAGCCGCTGATCCGGACCATCTACGGCGCGCGGTGGACGCCCGCCGCGACATCACTGAGCCTGCTCGGCGTACTCGGCCTGCTGCGGGTGTTCTATGAGCTCGCGTACGACGGCCTGGCCGCGGCCTGCTGCCGGCCGACCTTGCTGGTCGTGCAGGGCCTGTGGCTGGTAGTGCTCGTCCCGGTGCTGCTGGTCGGCGCGGCGACGCACGGCATCAACGGGGTGAGCGCGGGGCATGTGCTGGTCGCGGTGCTGGTCGTCGGGCCGGCCTTTCCTCTGGGCGCTGCGCCGGATCGGGATCACCGTCCGCGCGCTGCTGGCCCGCTGCCTGCGCCCGATCATCGGCGGCATCCTGATGGCGGTCGTCTCACTGGGCATCATCCACCTGGCCGGGCCGGGGATCATCGGGCTCGGCGCCGCCGGCGGTGCCGCCTGCCTGGTCTACCTGCCGCTGATTTACCCGATGCGCCGGCTCATCCAGCCCGGCACCGAAGCCCCGGCGGAGGTCAGCAAGGAACCCGCGGCGGCATGAGGTCCCCGGATTGCAGTCAGCCGACATGAAATGGAGCAGCATGCAGATCAGTCAGGCCCGCAGCTCAGCGCGGTCCGCGGTCAAGCTCGCCCTGGCCCCGGTGATGCGGGGCAACAGCCTCGTCGTGTTCGAGGCACGCAACAAGGTGGTCCGGTTCCGGGCGGGCCGGGCCACGCACCACTTCGAGAACACCGAGGTGGCCCGGCTGACCCGGCAACTCGGCGAACTGCCGCAGGCCCGGGTGGCCACGGTGATAACCACCTACCGCCGGCCGGAAATCGTCCAGCGGGCGATCCAGTCGGCGCTCGCGCAGACCGTGCCCGACCAGGTGATCATGGTGGTGGACGATGCGGGCGGCCTTCCTGACCTTCCCGATGACCCCCGGGTATTCGGCGTCTCGCTATCCGCAAACGTGGCCATCGCGGGCGTGGTCCGCAATATGGGAGCGCGGCTTACCCGCTCCGCGTACGTGGCGTTCCTCGACGACGACAATGAGTGGGCGCCTAACCATCTGGAAACCGCACTCGCGGTCCTCGAGGACGGCCCCGCCGGGCTCCCGCCGGATCTTGTTTATACCGCTGTGCGGCGCGCGTTCCCGGATGGCCGCCTGATGGACGTGCTATCCACTCCGTTCGACAAGCGGAAGCTCCGCGCCGCGGCATTCATAGATGTCAACTCCGTGGTCGCACGGCGCTTTCCTGGGCTCCATTTCAGCCGGCTCAAGCGGCCGAAGGGCGGAACGCCGGCTGAGGACTGGGAACTGATTTTCCGGCTGAGCTACGTGCACCGGCAGCGCATCCAGCACATTCCGGCCGAGACGGTCAATTACCTGGTCAACCCCGACGCTTACTGGTCGGACTGGCACTGGCCCGAGATGCACCCGCAGCACTGACCTGGCCGGGCTCCGGCGGTGACGTCCGGCTAGCGGGCCGCCGCCACCGCCCGGAGCCTGCGCTGCTGCTGCCAGCGGGTGAGCACTGGGTCGCTCCACAGGGCCAGCGCCACCGCCACCAGCAGTCCCATCAGCACGACACCGAAGTACGCCTGCTGCGGCCGGCCCGTGATCGGCTCGGGCACCGCCTGGGCGAGCCGGACCACCGTGATCCGTGATTTGACCGGGACGTGCCGGGCGGCCTGCATGTCAGCCAGCAGTGTGATGAACTTCTGGCTGGCCACGGCGTTGGTCCTGAGCACGGTCTGCGGGCTGGTGTTACTGACGCAGATGTGCAGGGTGGGACTGGTGTAGGCCGGGAACCTGGACTCACCGGTGTTGGTCATCAGCACGTTGTAGAACGCGGGGTAGCCCGCGGCGGCCAACTGGTCGCGGGCCTGCCCGGAGTTCAGCTCCGCGCTCACCATGCCGGTCACCATGGCCACCGACGTGTTAGTCCCGGTATACACGTTCCGGTTCTGGGGTGGCGCTGGCGCACCCACGAAAAGCTGATCGCAGCCACGGTACGTGATTGACCGGCCATGGACCGCATACACGGCGCCCACCGTGCACAGCATGACGCCAATTAGTACGTACCACCGGCGGCATAGCGTGGCGGCCCATTCCCGAGCAGTCATGACATCCTCCCGTAGCTGATGGTGCCAGACTGCAGCGCAAGCCCCACCACTTCGCCAGATCTGCCCTAACTATATAACTATCTATCTCAGATCTGGCGAAGTCCGGCCTAATTTCTGCACTCTGGACTATGCTTGATGAGAGCACCTGCCGCGCGCCCCCGCTGCGGTGGCGGGAGGAGTCATGGCCTTGGCTTTGATGCCAGTTTGCCGAAGGGTGGAACATGGATTTCGGGGAAATGCTGCGCGTGCTACGGCGGCGCTGGATCGTCGCTACTGTCGGCATACTGCTAACTCTCGTTGCGACGCTCGGTGCGTACAAAGGGTGGCCGAACAAGTACCAATCAAGCGCCCAGATCACCTTGATCGGCTCGAAGAGCATGGCCAACGCGGTCGGGAATGGCGGTAATCCCTACACGGCGGTAGGCAACCTCGACCCGGTAGCGAGCATTCTGGCCGGCAACGTGTCCTCGGACCAGGCGGTCAAGCAACTGCACGCGCTCGGCGTGACCTACACCTACACGGCCGAGGTGCCGCAGTTCGCCGCCGGGCCGTTCATCCAGATCACGGTGACCGGAAAGGTCCCGGCGCAGGTCAGCCAGCAGCTGCCGATCGTGATGCGGTACACCGAGGAGCGGATGACCCAGCTGCAGGAGGAGACGGCCATCCCGACCCCGAAGAACGCATTCATCACCACGCAGGTGATCGTGCCGGCCAGCACTCCGTCGAAGGTGCTCAAGACCAAGCTCGAGGTGGTGGCCGGGACGTTCGTGATCTTCCTCGTGGGCACGTTGCTGGCTATCGCCATCGTGGACAACGTGCGCCGGCGGCGGGCCGGCAGGCGGCACGCCGAGCCGGACACGAGCGCGGACCGCGCCGAGCCCGGGCTGGATGAGGGCAGTGAGCTGACCGAGGCCGGCCCGCCCTGGGCGCGGGTCGGTGACGCGGCGTCACCATCGCGAGTGCGATGAGCACCGGCCCGGGAGCAGGCACCCGGACGGCGGCACCCCCGGCCGCCGTCCGGGTCCCGGGGGAAGCTCCCACCGCTGGCCCACCGCCAACGGGCTGGCCAGCGAAGACGAAGACCAAGGCCAAGCGGCAGCCGCTGCACGGTAAGCCCAGGTTCGGCTCGGTCACCCTGCTGACCACCTTCCTGGTCCTGCTCATGCTGATCCCGTCCAACCTGGTCTTCGCCCCGCTGGGCGGGGTGGGCACGCCCGCGAACATCATGGCGCTGTGCATCCTGCTCTGGTATCTCGTGTCCTGGATCGTCGGCCGGATCGTGCCCACGGGCGCGGGCCGCCCGGTGCGAATCTCGATGTTCATCTTCGCGCTGGCCGTGCTGGCCAGCTTCGTCGCGGCGATGACCCGGAGCATCACCGAGCCGGAGATCCTCAGCGCGGACCGCGGCCTGATCCTGATCGTGGCGTTTGCCGCTCTGGTCGTGGTGGCCAGCCAGACCATCACCAGCTACGAACGGCTCGATACGCTGCTGCGCCGGGCGGTCATTCTCGGCGCCGTGGTCGGGGGCATCGGGGTCGCGGAGTTCTACACCGGTCTCAACCTGACCAACTACGTCCACATCCCGGGTCTGAGCCCCGCGGTGGATCTCACCACGCTGCTGACCCGCGACGGCCTCAACCGGCCATCGAGCACGGCGACGCAGCCGATCGAGTTCGGCGTGGTGATGGCCATGCTGCTCCCGTTGGCGCTGCAGCAGGCTTTCGACCCGGCGCGGACCGGCCGGGTGCGCAAGTGGCTGCCGGTCCTGCTGATATTCCTGGCCATCCCGATGTCGGTATCCCGGTCCGGCATCGTCGGCCTGGCCATCGCCCTGCTCTGGGTCATCCCGACCTGGCCGGTCCAGCGGCGCAGGCCAGCCTATGCCGTGCTGGTGCTGGGGATCGCTTCGCTGAAGGTCGTCGCCCCCGGCCTGATCGGCACGTTCATGGAGTATTTCGGCGGCCTGGGCGGCAGTGCGAACTCCGATATCAGCGTCTCCACCCGCACCGCTGACTACGCCGCCGCGTTCCAGTACATCGCGGAACGGCCGCTGTTCGGCCGGGGCTTCAGCACCTTCATGCCCGCGCTGTACCGGTACACCGACAACACCTATCTGCTCGGCCTGGTCGAATTCGGGATCGTCGGGGTCATTGCCCTGCTGATCTTGTACTTCGCCGGGATGCACTGCGCCGCCGCCGGCCGCCGCCTGACTCAGGACCAGCGGCAGCGCGAACTCGGCCAGGGCCTGATCGCCGCGTTCATGGTGGCCCTGGTGAGCGGCGCGACGTTCGATGCGCTCACGTTCCCCATGTTCAGCGGACTGCTGTTCCTGTTCCTCGGCTGCGCCGGGGCCTACCTGGGCTTGATGCGGGCGCAGAGCCGGGGCGAGGCGGTCGCCCGGCTCGGCACGATCTGGATGCCGGCTCCCGGCCGGGGCCAGAACCTTTGACCAACGCAAGCTGACCTGGAAACGGAGCAGGGGGGAAGATCAGATGGCTGAGCCGAAGACAGCCGGGCGGCTGACGGCCCGGCGCGGTGCGCGGCCCGGGACGCTGCTCACCGGGGTGGTGGCGCTGGCCGCACTCGCGGCCGCGGGATGCTCGGGATCATCCAGCCCGCAGGCGGCACACGACGTGAGCAACACGGCCAAGGCACGTACGTCCGCAGCGGCGACGTCGGGATCGGCGGGCGGGAAGTCGGCGGCGGCCAGCGCTACCCCGACCCCGGCGGGCGGCTCCGCCACCCCGGCCGACTGCCCAGCCGCGCAGGCCACGTACGCCTCGTGCGGGTTCCCCACGGCCAAGGACACCGGCTGGGCATCGGCGGGAACGACGAGCCTGCGGAACGTCACCTCGCCGGCGCCGACCGGGCAGGGGAATGCCTACGTCACGGAAGTCAAGCAGAACGGCGCGGTGATCAACGGGATCAACCTGACCGGGAGCCTGGACGTCTGGGCCAACAACGTCACGATCGAGAACTCCACGATCACGAGCCGCAACTGGTGGGGGATCAACCAGCGGGGCGGCCACCACGGCCTGAAGATCGTGCACTGCACGATCATCGGGGTGGTCGGCAAGGGCCTTGATCGTGGCGGCGAAGACTACGGGATCTCCAACAACGGCACGGCCATGGAAGCGGCTTACAACAACATCTACGGCTTCGGCGAAGGCATCACCGCGGGCAAGGGCTACTTCCACGACAACTACGTGCACAACCTCCAGTCGTACATCCCGATCGGGTCGAACGCGCATCAGCACACCAACGGGTTCATCGACTCGGGCGGCTCCGGCATCGACATCGTGCACAACACGTTCCTCAACTGGATGCCGCCGCGGGCCGGCGGGTCGAGCGGGCTCATGCTGGCCAACGACTCCGGGCCGGTCACCAACGCGACGGTCGAGGACAACTGGATCGCGGGCGGGTCCTACTGCCTCTACCCGGGAGCGGTCGGCTCGAAGAACGTCGTCATCTCGGGCAACTTCTTCAGCACCGAATACTTCCATCAGTGCGGTTACTTCGGGCTCGACGACGTGCTGCACTGGGTGCGCGGCAACGGTGACGTGTGGCGCAAGAACATGTGGGCCAACGGTCCCCAGGCCGGCCGCGAAGTGAATCCGTAACACCGGGCTGGCCGGGCAGCGGCGGCTGCCTACCGGCCGGCCCGGGCCCGGCTAGGGTACGGGGCGGCCGGTAGGGCGAACGTGCTGCCCGGGGCCGCCGCCGGCTAGCAGTGCGGCGGCGATCCGCTGGCCGGCGTGGCCGTCCCACAGTTGCGGGCGGCGCGGCGCCGGGGGCGCGTCGAGCACGCTGGCCGCGGTCTTGACGATCCGCTCCGGATCCCGGCCGACCAGCTGATTGGTGCCCTCGGTCAGGGTGATCGGGCGCTCGGTGTTGTCCCGCAGCGTCAGGCAGGGCACGCCGAGCACGGTGGTCTCTTCCTGTACGCCGCCGGAATCGGTGAGCACCACCCGGGCGCCCGCCTGCAGCGCGATGAAGTCCAGGTAGCCCGCGGGCGGGATGACCTGGATCCGGCTGGGCAGGCCGGCCTCGGCCAGCCGGCCCGCGGCCCGCGGGTGCGCCGGCAGCAGCACCGGGCAGCGCGCGGCGATCTCGCCGAGCGCGGCCAGCAGCGCGGCCAGCGCGGCCGGGTCGTCCACGTTGGCCGGCCGGTGCAGCGTCACCAGGGCATAACCGCCGCGGGTCAGGCCCAGCCGGTCCAGCACGTCGGAGGCCAGCGCGCGGTCCAGATTGGCCAGCAGCGTGTCCACCATGACGTTGCCGGCCAGGTGGATCTGGTCGTCCCGGTAGCCCTCGGCACGCAGGTTGTCCACCGCGTCCGGCGACGGCGCGAACAGGTAGTCGCTGACCCGGTCGGTGACGACCCGGTTGATCTCCTCCGGCATGGTCCAGTCGCGGCTGCGCAGGCCGGCCTCGACGTGCGCGAGCAGCGCGCCCGACTTCGCGGTGACCAGGGCGCAGCCCACGGTGGAGTTCACGTCGCCGACCACGACCACGGCGTCCGGGCGCACCGAGTCCAGCAGCGGCTCGAACGCCGCCATCACCCGGCCGGTCTGCACCGCGTGGCTGGCCGAGCCGACCTGGAGGAAGTGGTCCGGTGAGCGGATGCCCAGGTCGGCGAAGAACACGTCGTTCATGGCCGGGTCGTAGTGCTGCCCGGTGTGCACCAGGATGACCTCGGCCCCGCCGGCCTCCAGGGCATCCATGACCGGCTTGACCTTCATGTAGTTCGGCCGCGCGCCGGCCACGCAGATGATCCGCACGGCGGCTCAGAGCGTCTCGACGTTCGCGCCGGTGACCCGGCGGCGGCAGTCGAACACGAACGCCGCGTGCTGGCAGACCAGGTCGTAGTCGAAGGCGTCGTGGTCGGTGAGCAGCAGCACCGCGTCCGCGTCGGCCAGCTCGCCGGGGGTCAGCTCGACCCGCGTCACCAGGCCGTCGACCGCGGTGCCCTCGACCACGTGCGGGTCGGCCGCGCGCAGGTCCGCGCCCATCGCGCCGAGCAGCTGCGCGACCCGGACCGCCGGGGACTCCCGCGCGTCGCCGGTGTTCTTCTTGTAGGCCAGCCCGAGCAGCAGGATGCGCGCGCCGCGGACCGGGCGGCTGCGCTCGTTGAACGCCAGCATGATCCGGTGCGCGACGTAGTCCGGCATGTGCCGGTTGATGTCGTCGGCCAGCTCGACGAACCGGAAGCTCTTGCCGAGCGCGCGCTCCACCCGCCAGTTCAGGTAGGACGGGTCGATGGGCAGGCAGTGCCCGCCGACGCCGGGCCCGGGCGTGAACTTCATGAACCCGAACGGCTTCGTCGACGCAGCCTCGATCGCTTCCCACACGTTGATGTCCAGATCGTGCGCGTACATGGCCAGCTCGTTGACCAGCGCGATGTTGACGTGCCGGAACGTGTTCTCGACGAGCTTAGCCAGCTCGGCCTCGCGCGGTGAGGAGACCGGCACGGTCTTGTCCACGATCGTGTCGTAGAACGCCTTGATCACCCGGAGCGAATCCGGGTCGATCCCGGACACGATCTTCGGCGTGCTGACCAGCGTCCAGGTGGTGTTGCCCGGGTCGATGCGCTCCGGGCTGAAGCCGAGATGGAAGTCCCGCCCGGCCAGCAGGCCGGACCCTTCTTCCAGCAGCGGCTGCACCGTTTCCTGGGTGGTGCCGGGATACGAGGTGGACTCGATGACTACGGTCGCCCCCGGGCGCAGGTACCTGGCCAGTGTGCGGGCGGCGTCCTCCAGGTAGGTGAGGTCGGGCAGCCCCTCGCGCAGCGGGGTGGGCGCGGCCACCACGGCGATGTCGAACCCGGCGCACGCGCGACCGTCGGTGGACGGCTGGAACTGGCCGCTGTCCAGGGCCTGCCGCAACTCCGCGGCGGGCACGTCCTCGATGTACGACTCGCCCGCGGCCAGCAGCTTGACCCGGGCCTCGTCCACGTCGTACCCGACGACCTGGTGGCCGACGGCGGCGGCCCGCATGGCCAGCGGCAGGCCGACGTACCCCAGGCCGACTACAACGACCGTCGTCACACGCGCTCCCTTGTCCGGTCCCGGCGCAGCATCTCCCGGGCAACCAGGGTGATGAACGCCATGTTGGTGGTCAGGTACCGGCGGCCCAGCCGGACCGGTTCCTGCCAGGCGCGGTACAGCCATTCCAGGCCGCGCTCCTGGAGCCACAGCGGGGCCCGCCTGGTCAGCCCGGCCATGATGTCGAACGACCCGCCCACGCCGTGCACGACGTGGGCTTTGGTGGCGGCCCCCCACTCGTCGAGGAACAGTTCCTTGCGCGGCGACGACATGCCCACGAACAGCATGTCGGTACGCGACCGGCGGATGTCCTCGGCGATGTCGCCCTCCGCGCCGGCCGCGTAGTACCCGTCGTGCGAGCCCGCCACCGAAAGCCCGGGGAACCGCCGCCCGGCCTCGGTGACCACCTTGGCCAGCACCTCGGGGCGGGCGCCCAGGAAGTACACCCGGTCACCGTGGCGCTCCGCCTCGGCCAGCAGCTCCATGAACAGGTCGATGCCGGCCACCCGCGCGGGCAGCGGCTCGCGGAGCAGGCGGCTGGCCCAGACCACCGCCTGCCCGTCCGCCAGGATCAGGTCCGACCCGGCCACGGCCGCCCGCAGCTGCGGGTTCCGCCGCATCGAAACGATCTTGGCCGCGTTGACCACGCCGATGGCGAGCTGCTCCCGGTGGTCGATGGCCTCCCGGCACCGCGCCACCGCCTGGGGCATCGTCACCGCGTCGATGGACAGGCCAAACAGGTCACGCCGGGTCCAGCCCGCGTCGTCGCTCATCGGTCCCCCTCGGCTGGCTCAGGACAGCCAGGTCAGCAGCAGCCAGCCCAGCTCATAGGGCCGGCATTCGAAGTCGATCGCGCCCGGCGGGTACATCCGGTCCAGGACCGCCAGCCGGGTACGTGGGTGCAGCCGGGTCGAGGCGGCGCGCACGCCGCGGACCAGCTTGCGGTGGTCGGCCCGGGCGATCTTCCGCCAGGTGATCGGCGGGTCCTCCAGGACCAGCTGCACCGGGCTATTGGCCGGGCTATTGGCCCGGGTCTCCGGCGGGGCGGCCAGCCAGCGCAGCCCGCGGCAGATCTCGGTCAGGTGCGCGTCCCCGCCGGCGTCGGCCAGGTCCAGCAGCGCCATCGGGGCCATCGCGTGCTGATGCACGGTGTACACCGGGTAGCCCTCGACGACCCCGCCGGTCCGCGAGTCGTAGTGCCACCACCACTGGCCGGCCGGGCCCTGCGCGTCGCAGATGGTCTTCGCGACCGCGTTGGCCACCGCGAGCGCCTCCGGGTCGGCGGCGCTGCCGTGCAGCCGGGCCAGCGCCTGGATGGGATAGACCTGGTCGGCGAAGCTGCCCACGTGGGCGCGGTACCACGCGCCCGCCCCGGTCAGGTGCGGATAGCTGGTGTCGCTACGGGCGCTGAGCAGGCGCTGCCGCGCGGCGGCCAGCGGCTCCTCCACGTCCGCGTGCGGCCGGGCCGCGACCAGCGCGGACACCACCCACGAGGCGGACACCACGTCGAGCCCGGCCCGCCCGCGGTCCAGCTGGGCCAGCCGGGCCAGCGCGTGCGGCAGCTCACTGTGCCCGGCCTCGGCGGCGGCCCAGCAGATCAGCGCCACGTCACCGGTATGGCTGGTTTCGTCGAGCCGTTTGGCCAGCAGGCCGACCAGGTCGGCGGCGGTCTGCCCGGCCAGCACGGCGCGCTGCTCCGGCTCGCCGACCCGGAGCAGGCCGAGCGCCACGATGGCCGCGTAGCGCACGCTCCGCCCGGCCGGCCGCAGCGTCCAGCCACCGCCCGGGGCGGCCTCGCCGGTGGTGGTGAACACGAACTCGCCGTCCACGTACTGCTCGGCCAGGCGGCGCAGCGCGAGTGGGAGCAGCGTTTCCAGCAGGGTGGCACTCTGGGTGTCACGGTCGGCGATGAGGCCGAGCCGCGCGGTTGACGGGATCACCGCCGCCCAGTCATGATTCCGTGCAACCCAGCCTCCAGGATTGGCCCCGCCCCGCCCGCCCGGTTCCGACACGCTTCCCGGCAGAACGACCACCGGGGGAGCAGGCGCACCAAAGGAGCATGAAACTATCCGTAAGACGCCTACTCCAGCAGGCGCGATGACCGTTCAGGGGTCGCTGTTACCGTTTTGTTATGTGATGCCCGGGGTGGGATTCGCGCTAAGGTCACGCCCTAGCACATCGAGGAGGAACCGGATGGAACCGCTCGGCATCCCCGGCGCGTGGGCTGTCACCCCGCGTATCCATACCGATGCCCGGGGCAGCTTCCACGAGTGGTTCCGCACCAGCGAGCTGACCTCGGTGCTCGGCTACCGGCCGGACGTGGCCCAGGCCAACTGCTCGGTGTCCCGGCGGGGTGCGGTGCGCGGCGTGCACTTCGCGGACGTGCCGCCTGGCCAGGCGAAGTACGTGACCTGCGTGAGTGGCGCGATCATGGATGTGGTGGTGGACCTGCGGGTCGGCTCGCCCACGTTCAGCCAGTGCGCGGCGCTGCGACTGGACGATCAGGCGCGGCGCGCGGTGTTCCTGGCCGAGGGCCTGGGGCATGCCTTCATGGCCCTCACCGACCAGGCCACCGTGCTGTACCTGTGCTCCACCCAGTTCGTGCCCAGCCGGGAGCACGGCGTGCACCCGCTCGACCCGGAACTCGGCATCGACTGGCCCGCGGACCTGGCGCCGGTGCTGTCGGCGAAGGACGCGGCCGCGCCGTCGGTGGCCAAGGCCCGGGCGGCCGGCCTGCTGCCGGACTATGCCGAGTGCCTGGCCTATGCCGCCTCGCTGCAGCAGCCGCCGAAGGGGCGCGCCGCCGACTGGACTGAGGAGCGAGGGAGCGAGGAACGAGCGACTGAGTGACGAGGGAAGTCGGCGGATTAAAGCGCCCTGGAGGCGCAAAGCAAGCAGGGCAGCGCCCGGCGCAGCGCATCCCGCCAGTCGCCGATCGGCGGGATGCCCGTCCGTGCCCAGGCGGCATGGCCGAGCACGCTGTACGCGGGCCGCGCGGCACGCGCACCGAAATCGGTGCTGCGGATCGGCCGCACCAGGGACGGGTCCGCGCCGAGCCGCCGGTACACCTCCTGGGCCAGCTCGAACCAGGTGGTGTCGGCCGAACTGGTCGCGTGGTAGATGCCGGGGGCCGCGGCCGCCCCGACCAGCGCGGTGATCTGCCGGGCCACATCGACCGTCCAGGTGGGCTGGCCGCGCTGATCGTCGACCACCTGCACGTCCGCCTGCGCGCGCGCCCGCCCGATCATGGTTCCGACGAAGCTCTTGCCGAACGCACCGTACAGCCACGCGGTGCGCACCACGTACCCGGTCAGTCCCGGCTGATCAAGCACTGCGTGCTCGCCGGCCAGCTTGGTCCGGCCGTAGGCGGTCCGCGGGGACGTGGCGCTGTCCTCCGGGTACGGCTGGCCCGCCCGGCCGTCGAATACGTAGTCGGTGGACGGCTGGACCAGCACGGCGCCGCGGGCCGCGCACGCCGCGGCCAGCCCGGTCACGGCCTGCCCGTTGACCAGGTGTGCCTCGGTCTCGTGGGTTTCCGCGGCGTCCACCGCCGTCCAGGCCGCGCAGTTGACCACGACGGCCGGCTGCCAGTGCCGCAGCGCCGCGTGCACCGCGAGCGGAGTCGGTGATGTCCAGGTCACTGCGCCGCAGCGCGGCCACTTCGGTGCCGCGGCGCTCCAGCACGCCGACCAGATCGCGGCCGAGCATCCCGCCCGCCCCGGTGACCAGCCACCGGCTCACCGGGCCGGCCCGCTGGCCGCGGCCGCCGCGGCGCGCTGCTTCAGCGGCTGCCACCAGTCGCGGTGCCCGGCGTACCAGCGCACGGTGCCCGCCAGCCCGTCGGCGAACCCGACCTGCGGAGCGTAGCCGAGCGCGCGCAGCTTGGCGTCGTCCAGCGAGTAGCGGCGGTCGTGGCCCTTCCGGTCCGGCACCGTCTGCACCATGTCCCAGCCGGCCTGGCAGCCGTCCAGGATGGCCTGGGTCAGCTCCAGGTTGGTCAGTTCCGCGTCGCCGTTGATGTGATAGATCCCGGCCGGCTCGCCCCGCTCCAGCACGAGCTGGATGCCCCGGCAGTGGTCGGCCACGTGAATCCAGTCCCGGACGTTGCCGCCATCGCCGTACAGCGGCACCTTCAGCCCGTCCAGCAGGTTGGTCACGAACAGCGGGATGACCTTCTCCGGGAACTGGTAGGGCCCGTAGTTGTTGCAGCACCGGGTGATGCTCACGTTCAGCCCGTGTGTCCGCGCGTAGGCCCGGGCCATCAGGTCGCCGCCGGCCTTGGTCGCCGAGTACGGGGAGTTCGGCGCCAGCGGCGCGTCTTCGGCCCAGGCGCCGGCCGCGATGCTGCCGTACACCTCGTCGGTGGACACCTGGACGACGCGCGGCACGCCACCGTCCAGGCAGGCCTGCAGCAGGACCTGCACCCCGGCCACGTTGGCGGCGACGAAATCCGTGGCGCCCGCGATGGACCGGTCCACGTGGCTCTCCGCGGCGAAGTTGAGCACCGCGTCATGGCCGGGCACGACCGAGTCGAGCAGCGCCTGATCGCAGATGTCGCCGCGGACGAAGCGCAGCCGCGGGTGACCGGCCACCGGATCCAGGTTGGCCAGGTTGCCCGCGTAGGTCAGCTTGTCCAGGACGGTGACCTCGGCCTGCCCGAAGCCCGGGTAACCGCCGGCCAGCATGGTCCGGACGTAGTGCGAGCCGATGAACCCGGCGCCGCCGGTAACCAGGATCCTCATGAGCTGATCTGTACCTTGCTGTGGTCGCCGAGCACGAGCCGGTGGGCTTTGGGCACCCGCGGCGCGGGGGTCACCTCGACGTAGCGCCCGATGATGGACGCCTCGATTCTCCGGACCCCCCTGATAGACGCGCCGCGCAGCACGATGGAGTACTCGATCTCGCTGTCGGTGATCGCGCAGTCCTCCGCCACCGAGGTGAACGGGCCGATGTAGGAGTTGGCCACCTGGGTGCGGGCGCCGATGATGGCCGGGCCGACGATGCGCGACCCGCTCACCTCGGCGCCGTCCTGGATCACGACCCGGCCGATGAGCTCGCACCCGGGCCGCACCACCCCGCCGCGCAGCGGCTCGACGGTCTCCAGCACCAGGCGGTTGACTTCCAGCATGTCGGTGACGTTGCCGGTGTCCTTCCAGTACCCGGAGATGGTGGTGGAGGCCACCTTCCGGCCGTCGTCGATCAGCCGCTGGATAGCCTCGGTGATCTCCAGCTCACCGCGCCAGGACGGCTGCAGGCTGCGCACCGCCTCATGCACGCAGGGGGTGAACATGTACACGCCGACCAGGGCCAGATCGCTCTTGGGCTGGGCCGGCTTCTCCTCCAGGCCGACCACCTGGCCGGCCTTGTCCAGTTCGGCCACGCCGAAGTCACGCGGGTCGGGCACCTGGGTCAGCATGATCTGCGCGTCCGGCCGGGCCGCGCGGAACTCCTCGACCAGCTCGGCGATGCCGCCGACGATGAAGTTGTCGCCGAGGTACATGACGAAGTCGTCGTCACCCAGGAAGTCGCGGGCGACCAGCACGGCATGGGCCAGGCCGAGCGGCGCCGACTGCGGGATGTAGGTGACAGACAGCCCGAAGGCTGAGCCATCGCCCACCGCTTCCTTGATCGCGGGGGCGGTGTCACCGACGACCACGCCGACGTCGGTGATGCCCGCGTCGCGGATGGCCTCGAGGCCGTAGAACAGAACCGGTTTGTTCGCTACCGGGAGCAGTTGCTTAGCCGAGGTGTGCGTAATCGGTCGTAGCCGTGTCCCCGCACCCCCCGACAGGACCAGGGCTTTCATGCAGCGAACCTAGCCTCTCCAGTGATCAGCCGGTGTGCGAGCGGTAAAAATTGATATTGCCGCCCAACCCGGGACACCGCTGATTCACCACGGGTCAGTTACCCAGCCGGGTGCTCGCTGTGAAACTCGTTCTGCGCCGCGGCCAGCCCGTCCCGGAGCAGCGCCTCGACCGCGTCCGCGGCCCGGTCCACCAGGAACGGCACCTCCGCCCGCTGCGCCGCGCTGAAGTCACGCAGCACGTAGGCCGCCGGGTCCATCCGCCCCGGTGGCCGGCCGATGCCGAACCGCACCCGGTAGTAGTCCCGGGTGCCGAGCGCGGCGGTCACCGAGCGCAGCCCGTTGTGCCCGTTGTCCCCGCCGCCGAACTTGAGCCGGATGGTGCCGAACGGCAGGTCCAGCTCGTCGTGGACGACCACGATCCGGTCCGGCGGCAGGTGGTAGAAGCCGCGCAGCCCGGCCACCGGGCCGCCGGACTCGTTCATGTAGGTGAGCGGTTTCAGCACGGTCACCGGCGTGCCCGCCAGCCGGCCCTCGGCGACCGAGGTGCGGAACTTGCCGGGCCGGAACCGGCCGCCGATCCGCCGGGCCAGTTCATCGGCGACCAGGTACCCGGCGTTGTGCCGGTTACCGGCATAGCCGGCCCCGGGATTGCCGAGGCCGGCGATCAGCCAGCGATCATCCGGCATTGCTCGCGCCTCACCTGCCGCAGCCGTCCGCTTGCGCCACAGCCCGGACCACCACGCCGCACCCGGGCGGCCGGCCAGGTTACTCGCCGCCCTCCGCGGCCTCGGGCGCGGTCTCGCCCTCCGGCACCGGAGCAGGCTCGGCCTGGGCGGCCGCCGCGGCCTCGGGCGCGCCGATCTCGGCTTCCATCTGCTCGGCCGTGGGCGCCGCGATCACGTGCAGCACCAGGGTCTCCGGCTCCACCGCCAGCGACGACCCGGTGGGCAGCTTCAGGTCCCCGGCGTGCACCGAGGTACCGACCGCCATGTCCTGGACGTTGACCTCGATGGCGCCTGGGATGTTGGTCGCCTCGGCCTCGATGGAGATCTGGACCAGCTGCTGGTCGAGCAGGCCGCCGGAGAACACCTCGCCGGTGACCTCGACCGGCACGTCCACGGTGACCTTCTCGCCGCGGCGGACCAGGATCAGGTCCACATGCTCGACGAAACCCCTGATCGGGTCGCGCTGCACCGCCTTGGGCAGGACCAGCTGGTTGCCGCCGGGCAGCCCGTCCAGCCGGATGAGCACGTTGGCGGTCTTGAGCGCCATCATCACGTCGTGCCCGGGCAGCGTGATGTGCCGGGTGTCCGTGCCGTGGCCGTACAGCACGGCCGGCACGCGGCCGGCCTGCCGCTCGCGGCGGGCCGGGCCCTTGCCGAATTCGGTGCGCGGCTCAGCCGCGATGCGGACCTCGGGCACGGTACTCGCTCCTTCTAGTGTGCGGCCACGCTCTGCTCTCGCGTCGCCGCCGCAGGCTGCTGAACGCCCCGCAAGTCTAGCCGACATCCCGGACCACCCCGGCTGAACCGCTGCCGGGCCAGGCAGGCGGCCCAGCGGCTCAGCCCAGTTCCGCCAACTGGGCCTCGACGGCCGCGGCCATGGCGTCTTCGCCCCGCCGCGGACCCATCCTGCCGGGTCATGTACCGGTAAGGGGAGTCGATACTGCGGTCGCCATCCGGCGCGGCGGCCGGGCTGGCCCGGGCCGGTGGCGGCCGACCGGGCCCGGTCCGCTGCCCGGCCCGGATGTCCGCCAGCCCAGCGCGGATGTCCAGCGCGGTCAGCGCAACTCCGCGGCGCTGGCCCCCAGGCTCATCACGAACCAGACCAGCCCGGGCAGTTCGTGCGCGTAGCAGCCGGCGAAGCCGAGCGCAGCCTCAGCCGTGCCTTGCTGATCGCGGGTAGCCAGCGCGAGTTCCGGGCACCACCCCAATGACAAGGGGTGCCGTGTCAGCCTGACCACGGCACCCCTGCTACACCCCGTTTGAGCGACTGGCTATCAGTGCTTGCCCTCCTGGAACGTGCCCGGCTTCACGGCCGGCGCATCCTCCTGGAACGTGGCCGGATCGGCCGGCGCATCCTCCTGGAACGTGGCCGGATCGGCCGGCGCATCCTCCTGGAACGTGGCCGGATCGGCCGGCACATCCTCCTGGAACGTGGCGGGCTTGGCCGCGGGCACATCCTCCTGGAACGTGCCTGGTTCGGTGCCGTCAGACATTCCCATCGTCGTCCTCCTTTGCCTGACCCCCGGGCCAGGACGAACGAAACTAAACTTGGCCAAATAGCAGCCTAGCGAGCCGAGCCAGTCCAAATCGCGGTCACGCAGAGTATCTGGCCATTGGGCAACAAAAGGCTTGCCTAGGATAACTCTTGGCCGCCGCACTACTGCGGCAGCGCGGCCACCCGCTCACGTACCTCGCGGGCCCGGGCTTCGTTGCCCAGCGCCTCGAAGATGGCCAGCGCCCGGTCCCAGACCTGGGCCGCATCCTCCACATGGTGGTCCAGCAGGTAGACATCGCCGAGCAGCAGCAGCGCGACCGCCTCGCCGTACCGGTGACCGACGGCCCGGTACGTCTGCTCGGCCTGGCGCAGATAGTCCAGGGCATCCGCGATGCGCCCCCGGTCCGCGCTCGCTTTCCCGAGGTGCCGCAGCGTGTCGCCCTCTTCGGTGCTGGCCCCGATCTCCTGGTAGACCTCGAGAGCCTGGCCCAGCCAGTCGACCGCTTCGTCGGGCCGGCCCAGCTCCAGGAAAGCCTCGCCGAGGTTGTTCAGCGCGATGCCCTCACCAAACCGGTGCCCCAGCGTGCGCTGCAGATCCAGCGCGAGATACAGCCACTCCAGCGCCTCGTCAAAGCGCTTCACCAGCAGGCATGCGTAAGCCAGATTATTGGCCGCCTGCGCCTCCCCGGTCGGATCACCGATGTCCCGGCGGATGGCCAGGGCCTGCCGGAAGTAGTCGACGCCCTCCTCCCGGCCCTGCCCGAGATAGGCCATGCCGAGGTTGTTGAGCACCCATGCTTCGGCCCGCTTATCACCCACATGACGGGCGCTGGCCAGGGCAATCTGGTGCGTGACTACCCATTCCTCCCAGTACGTCCGGCGGTTGAAGAAGCCGAGGGCCGCGACCGGCAGCTTCCAGGCGATGTCATGCAAGCCCATGGCAGCGGCTTGCCGGGTGGCCGCGACCAGGTTGGTCCGCTCCGCCTCACACCAGTCCAGCGCCTGGTCCACCGAGGCGAAGCGCAACGGCTCGACGCCGGGTTCGAGCTCGCCCGGGTTGACGTGGTTCCCGTGCGGCGAGATAACCTGGGCCACCGCAACCACGCTGCGCAGGTACCAGGCCAGGATGCGGCGCACCGCACGATCCCGCTCCGGTGCTGTTTCCTCGGCCATGGCGCGGTCCACGGCATACGCCTTGAGCAGGTCATGGAACCGGTACCGGTCCGGGGCCGGCGACTGCAGTAGCTGGGCGTCCACGACCACTTCGAGGGCGTCAGCGACGCTGTCCTCCGGCTGGCCGATCAACGTGGCCGCCGCGGGCAGCCCGATGGATGAGCCCTGCCACATGCCGAGCAAGCGGAACGCGTGGGCCGGGTCCACCGCCTCCTCAAGGCGCTGCCGGGGCAGGCTGGCGAAGCTCACCTCGAAGCAGGCCCGGACGGCCAGGTCCCCCGTCTTGAGCTCGTCCAGCCGCTTACGCTCATCGGACAGCCGCCGGGCCAGATTCTGCACGGTCCAGTTGCCCCGCGCGGCCAGCCGGGCGCCGGCGATCCTGATCGCTAGCGGCAGGCCCGCACAGGCGGTGAGCACCTCGCTGGTGGCGCTCGGCTCAGCCGCGGCGCGGTCCGGTCCAATGATCCCGGCGAACATCGCCCGGGCCTCGGCCGGGCCGAGCACGTCCAGGTTGACGTACCGGCTTCCGGATAGGTCCGGCAGGCGATTACGGGTGGTGATCAGCACGGCACAGCTGGCCGAACCGGGCAGCAGCGGCCGCACCTGGGCCGCATCGTGTGCGTCGTCCAGCACGACGAGGACCTTGCGGTCGGTCAGCCGGCTCCGGTAGTGCGCGGCCCGTTCCTCCTCACTGGCCGGCATGCTGGCCGGGTCCAAACCCAGATCGCGCAGGAACCGGGCCAGTACATCCCCCGGCGTGGCCGGGTGTGCGGCCGCGCCGAGCATGTTGGCGTACAGCTGGCCATCGGGGAACTGGCGGCGGAGCAGGTGCGCGGCGTGCACCGCGAGCGTGGTCTTGCCCAGGCCGCCCGCCCCGATGACGGCCGCGACGATCACGGCACCAGGGCTGTCCACCCGGCGCGGACCGCCGAGTAGGTCCCGGAGGTCCTGGACCTGCTCATCCCGGCCGGTGAAATCAGTGATGTCCGCGGGCAACTGGGCCACCAGCGGCAGCGGCAGCCCGGCTCCGGCGGCCGTGGGCTGTGGCACCGGTTCCGGGGGCGGCCGGGCGCCCTGGCCGGCCGGGACCGGCTCGACCGGCGCCGGGATCACCGGGGTGGCGAACGGCGAGTCCGCGGGTACTGGCGTTGAGCTAGCTGATGGGCTGGTGGGGCCGGCCCGCAGGATGCGCTCGTAGAGCTGCTGCAGCTCGGCGCTGGGGTCCACGCCCAGCTCGTCGGCGATCACCTCGCGGGCCTGAGCGTAGGCCTCGAGCGCCTCGGCCTGGCGGCCCGAGCTGTAGAGCGCGCGCATGAGCAGCGCCCACAGTTCCTCGCGCAGCGGGTAGTCGGCCAGCAGCCGGTGCAGCTGGCTCACCACCTGGGCGTGCCGCCCGCAGCCCAGGTCAGCCTGGATGTGCAGCTGCACCGCCTCGACGCGGGATTCCTCCAGGCCGGTGGCCTCGGCACTGACCAGGGCCGAGGGTGGCACGTCGGTCAGCGCCCGGCTGCTGCCCTGCCACAGGTCGAGGGCCGCGCCGAGCACCGCGGACGCCTGCTCGAAGTCGCCGTCCGACAGCGCTCGCCGGCCGGCCGCCGCTAGCCGGGCGAACTGGCCCGCGTCGATGTCCTCGCCGTCGACCAGCAGCTGGTAGCCGGGGGCCCGGGTGGTGAGCACCTTGCCGTCGGGGTCGCCGATCAGCCGGCGCAGCTTGTGCACGTAGACACTGATCAGGTTGGTGGCCCGGGCCGGCGTCTCGTCCGGCCACACCTCGGTGATGAGCCGGTCGGTCGAGACGACCTGGCCGGGCTGCAACAGGAGCACGGCCAGCACCGTGCGCCACTTGGGTGCGTTGATGCCGCTCCAGCTCCCGTCAACCTGGACCTCGAGGGGTCCAAGTATCCGAAACCGCATCGACTGCGCCTCACACTCGGGGGCTGCCCGGTCCGGAGCAAGCGGAGAACTCGGGCAGGCGTTACTCAATCATGACCCAATCCGGTCCATCTGGGCAGCCACCGGCCGGGGTGTCGCCGGGCGGCCACCGTGCGCGCGGCTCAATCACGGATCAATCGTGGCGTAAGAGCCGAGCGCCATTCTTCTACTAAGACCCCGGGATCAAGAAACCAGGAACCGGCAGGGGACCAGGACCGGGGGGCATAACCGGGATCGGCGCGGACGGCCAAGCGGGGGCGCAGTCCGCGAAAACCCCTGGTCAGGGCTGGATCGCGTGCACCAGCCCTGGCCAGGGACGCGCCGATCTTGGGAACCCGCACGGCAATTAATACGGGGGGCCCGGAGCGGTGGCCGCCGTCTTCGTCGCTTGCGGGGGCGAAGACAGCGGTCACCTTGGCTCCGCCCAGACGCCGCAGGCCGGTACCGGGCCCGGGGGATGGCCTGGGCCGGTCTGCGGCCCGCGGCCGGGCGGCCGCCCGGCCGGTTCGGCCCGGCTCAATCAGTTCGGCTGCAGTTCGGCTCGGCCGGCCCAATCAGCTCTGGCCGTCGAACAGGCTGGTCACCGAGCCGTCGCTGAACACCTCGGTGATGGCGCGGGCGATGAGCGGGGCGATGGACAGCACGGTGAGCTTGTCGAACCGGCTGTCCGGCGAGATCGGCAGCGTGTTGGTCACGATGACTTCGCTGATCTGGGAGTTCTTCAGCCCGTCCACCGCGGTGCCGGACAGCACGCCGTGCGTGGCCGTCACGATGACCTTGGCCGCGCCCTGCTCGAACAGCGCCTCGGCCGCCTTCACGATCGTGGCCCCGGTGTCGATCATGTCGTCCACCACGATGCAGGTCCGGCCGGCCACCTGGCCGACCACCTCGAACACGGCCACCTTGTTGGCCACGTCGGGGTCGCGGCGCTTGTGGATGATGGCCAGCGGGCTGCCCAGCCGGTCGGTCCACCGCTCGCAGACCCGGACCCGGCCCGCGTCCGGCGCCACGACGGTGACCTGCGAAACGTCCACGTTCTGCTCGATGTAGTCGGCCAGGATGGGCAGCGCGAACAGATGGTCCACCGGGCCGTCGAAGAAGCCCTGGATCTGCGCCGTGTGCAGGTCCACGGCCATGATCCGGTCCGCGCCCGCGGTGAGGAACAGGTCGGCCATCAGCCGGGCCGAGATCGGCTCCCGGCCGCGGCTCTTCTTGTCCTGCCGGGCGTAGCCGAAGAACGGCGCGACCACGGTGATCCGCTTGGCCGAGGCCCGCTTGAGCGCATCGACCATGATCAGCTGTTCCATGATCCATTGATTGATCGGCGCGGTGTGACTCTGCACCACGAAGGCGTCACTGCCGCGGACCGACTCCATGAACCGGACGAAGATCTCGCCGTTGGCGAAGTCGAACAGCCGGGCCGGTGCGGGCTCAATGCCCAGGTTCTTAGCGATCTCGCTGGTCAGTTCCGGGTGGGCCCGGCCAGAGCAGAGCATCAGCTTCTTCTCGCCGGTCGCGGTGATGCCGGTCACGCGTTCTGAGCTCCCTCACTCGTCGCGGCCCCGTGGCGGCCGCTGGCCCGGGCACCAGGAGCGACCCTGGTGCCCGGAGGAAGGTAGGCGAAGGGTCCCACGACCGCGCCGGCCCCGATCTCGGCCCGCTGGCATACCGACTGGGTGACGGTCGCGCCCTCGCCGACGGTTGTGTCGCGGAGCAGGGACCCGGGGCCGACCCGGGCTCCCGCCGCGACCGTGGTGCTGCCCTCCAGCTGGGTGCCCGGCGCGATCTCGGCGTCGCGGTCCAGGCGTACTCCGGTGTCGACCCAGGTCGTCGCCGGATCGACGATCGTGACACCAGCGCGCATCCACTCGCCTAGCAGCCGTGCGTTCAGTATCTGCCGCGACCGCGCCAGCTGGGCGCGGTCGTTTACGCCAAGAACTTCCTCAGCGTCTTCCAGCGTAACTGACGCCACGCGATGGCCCTCGGACCGCAAGATGGCGATGACGTCGGTGAGATACTCCTCGCCCTTGGCGTTGTCGGTCGGCACCCGCTTGACCGCGTCCCCGAGCAGGTGCGCCTCGAACGCGTAGACACCGGAGTTGATCTCATCCACCGCGCGCTGCCCTGGGGTGGCGTTGACCTGCTCCACGATCTCCATGAACGCGCCGGACTGGTCGCGGATGATCCGGCCGTACCCGGTGGGATCGGGCACCCGGGCGGTGAGCACGGTGGCCGCCGCCTGCTCGGCCTGGTGCTCGCGGACCAGGGCGGTCAGCGTCGAGCCACGGAGCAGCGGCGCGTCGGCGTAGGTGACCAGGACCGTGCCGTGGTCCAGGCCGACCTCCTCGATCACGGTGCGCACCGCGTGCCCGGTGCCGCCCTGCCGCTCCTGGACGACCGGCTGGGCATCCGGGGCCTGCCGGGCCAGCCACTCGGTGACCTCCTGGCGACGGTGCCCGACGACCACGATCAGCCGGACCGGGTCCGGTTCGCGCGCGGTGGCCAGCACGTGCCCCAGCAAGGTGTGGCCGCAGATCTCGTGCAGCACCTTGGGGGTGTCGGACTTCATGCGGGTACCTTCGCCCGCGGCAAGGACGATGACCGCAGCCGGACGGCTCACACTCACTAGTGGTGCTCCTCGGTTGCTGCTCCCCGGTCCCCGGGATCACCCGCCCCCGGTCGTGCCGGCCTGACGAGATCCTGGCCACCGCAGGATCGGCTGACTGACCAGTTCACGCGCCCGACGACTGCAGGATACCGTCCGGCCAGTCGGCAGGTTGCTGGTTGGGTCGGTAAAGCAGCAGCTCAGCGGAGCGTAGCCGATCCCGCACGACCTGCCAGGGTGCGCTGCCAGGGTGGCGCGGCTCGGCCCTGGTCAGCCGGTGCCGGCACCATGATTCTGTCCGTGGCGGCCATTAGTATACGAATATGAATTCGAATAATTTAGCTATCACGAAAACGGCGCGCGCAGAAGCGTTCGAGCAGTTACGGGAGCAGGCCATAGCACTGCGCCGGGTTGGCCGCTCCCGCCGCGAGATCAAGGACCTCCTCGCCATCACCAGCAACGCCACCCTGGACAGGGCACTCCACGGCGAACCGCCACCCGAATGGACCCGTCGCCCCAACGCCAAGGATGAGGTGCGGGCGAGGGCGCGGGAACTGCGCACGCAAGGTCTCGACTACGAAGAGATCGCTGGCGCCCTGGGAGTCTCCAAGAGCTCGGTCTCGCTTTGGGTCCGTGACATGCCTCGCCCGCCGCGGCTCAGTTACGAGGAATGCTGTAAGCGCTCAGCCGAGGGTTCGCGTCTGTACTGGGCGGCCGAGCGCCCTGCCCGCGAAGCGAAGCGTGAGGCCGCCCGTGCGGCGGCCGCAGCTGAGATATGCGAACTGTCCGAGCGCGAGATCCTCATCGCCGGCGCAATCGCCTATTGGTGCGAGGGCACCAAGAGCAAGCCCCAAAAGCTCAGGGAACGGGTTCTCTTCATCAACAGCGATCCTGGGCTCATCAGATTCTTCCTGCGCTTCCTCGCAGCAGCCGGAATCCAGCAGGCCCAGCTGCGCTTCCGGGTCTACATCCACGAGACCGCGAACGTAGCGGCTGCTGAGCGCTTCTGGGCAAGAGTCACGGACTCGGATCCGGAAGACTTCTATAAGGCGGTGCTCAAGCGGCACAACCCACGGACCATCCGCAAGAACGTGGGGGACGACTACCACGGATGCCTGCGCATTGATGTGCTGCATAGCGCGGGCCTGTACCGGCGGATCGAAGGCTGGGCCCGCGCGGCGCTCGACGCCAGGGGAAGCGCGGAAGCACCCAGGGCAGGTACCGAACCAGGGTAGGGCTCCCGGGGGAGGATTCGAACCTCCGTTAAGAGAGTCAAAGTCTCTCGTCCTGCCAGGCTAGACGACCCGGGATCGCGTCTCGTCGCAACTTTACCGGGCCGGGGCCTCAGTGCCTGCGCGCAGATGACGCCAGTCATGGACCACGACAGTGCGTGAGGGTGGGCTACTCAGCGCCGCGCGTCTCGTCATCTGAGACGGCGCGATCGACTACGCAGCGCTCAGAACACGGCTACTAGGTGAAATCTTTCACTGGGGATTGTGCAACTTACGGTTTCGTAGGTTACGGTGACGTATGCGTCATGAATTCCGCGGAGCTGGGTAGTGCCGTCGGGACAGCGACGCGCGGCCCATCCGCAGGCCCCAGACAGCAGAGCGAGGTTCACCATGACCGCCTCCCCCGAGACCGTCACGACCGGGTCCGTTCCGGCCACGGCGCCCACGGTTAGCAGGCGCACGCCTCTGCCCGAGATCGAACCCGACCCGAGTGGCCCGCTGGAGCGCATCCTGGTCGGCGTGTTCGTGGGCATCCCGCTCCTCGCGTTGCTCGCCGCGGTCCCGCTGGCCTGGGGTCTGGGCTGGCTGGGCTGGCATGACGTGCTGATCGCGCTGGTCTTCTACGTGGTCTCCGGGATGGGGATCAGCATGGGCTTCCACCGCTACTTCACGCACTGCTCGTTCAAGGCCAACCGCGGACTGAAGATCGCGCTGGCCATCGCGGGCACCCTGGCCATCGAGGGGCCGGTGCTGACCTGGGTGGCCGACCACCGGCGGCACCACAAGTACAGCGACAAGGAAGGCGACCCGCACTCGCCGTGGCGGTTCGGCACCGACTGGAAGGCGCTCACCAAGGGGTTCGGCTATGCGCACATCGGCTGGCTGTTCAACCCCAACCGGACGTCGCAGGCCAAGTTCTGCCCGGACCTGCTGGCGGACCGGGATGTCAGCCGCATCTCGCGCTGGTTCCCCGGCCTGGTCGCCGTATCGCTGCTGGCTCCCGCGCTGATCGGCGGCCTCTGGTCGATGTCCATCGCGGGCGCGCTCACCGCGTTCTTCTGGGCCAGCCTGGTCCGGGTCTGCCTGCTGCACCACGTGACCTGGTCGATCAACTCGGTCTGCCACACGTTCGGCAACGAGGACTTCGAGGTGCGGGACAAGTCGCGCAACGTGGCGTGGCTGGCTATCCCGTCGTTCGGTGAGTCCTGGCACAACCTGCACCACTCCGACCCGACCTGCGCCCGGCACGGGGCGCTCAAGGGCCAGATCGACATCAGCGCGCGGGCCATCGCCTGGGCGGAACGGCTCGGCTGGGCCCACGACGTCCGCTGGCCGGACAGTTCCCGGCTGTCCGGCAAGCTCACCGGCCTGCGCGGCAAGCAGCTCGGCTCGATGACCGACCGGCAGGTGGCCCAGCCGGACGGCCGCAAGCCGGGGCAGCAGGCGATCAAGTCAGGTGACCGGACGGCTGCCTGACGGCCATGATGGGCGGGTGACCAACTCGGACGCTGGCCCCAACCACCGCAAGCGGATGACCGGACGGGAACGCCGCGAGCAGCTGCTCGACGTCGGCCGCCGCCTGTTCGCCGAGCGCGGCTTCGAGGGCACCTCGATCGAGGAGATCGCGGCCCAGGCCGGCGTGTCCAAGCCGGTCGTGTACGAGCACTTCGGCGGCAAGGAAGGCCTCTACGCGGTGGTGGTGGACCGCGAGGTGGAGCGGCTGCTGACGATGGCCACCGAGATCCTCGGCGGCGCGCACACCAGGGAGAAGTTCGAGGCCGCCGCCGTGGTGCTGCTCAAGTACATCGAGGACGACTCGGACGGGTTCCGCATCCTGGTCCGCGATTCGCACCCGGCCTCGGGGGCGGGCACCTTCGGCAGCCTGATCAGCGACATCGCCAGCCAGGTGGAATACATCCTGTCCGACTTCTTCGCCGCCCGCGGCTACGACCCCAAGCTGGTCCCGATGTACGCGCAGATGCTGGTCGGCATGGTCGCGATGACCGGCCAGTGGTGGCTGGACGCGCGCAAGCCCAAGCTGGAAGAGGTCGCCGCGCACCTGATCAACCTGGCCTGGAACGGACTGTCCCAGCTCGAAACCAAGCCGCGGATCTCCCCCGAGGTGGCCAGGCGCGCCCGCAAGTGACCGGCCGGCTACCGGTGCGCGACCACGAAGATGCGCCGGAACGGCAGCACCGTGCCGTACGGGGCGGGCGGGTAGGCCGCGCGTAGCTGGGCGCCGTACTCTGCGGCGAACTCGGCCCCATCCGCCGGGGTGAGCGCGGCCAGCACCGGGCGCAGCCCACTGCCCTGGTACCAGTCGAGCACCGCGTTCTCACCGTGCAACACGTGCAGGTACGTGGTCTCCCAGGCGTCCACCTCGCATTCCGCCGCGGCCAGCACGTCCAGGTAGGCCGCGGGATCCATGGCCTGCCGGTTCAGGTGGACGCCGTCCAGCAGGTCCCGCCACCGGGCCGAGGCGGCCAGGTCGCGCAAGATGGTGTGGCTGGGCTGGTCGAAGTTGCCGGGGACCTGGAACGCCAGCCAGCCGCCTGGGGCCAGCCCGCCCGCCCAGCTGGTCAGCAGGTTGAGGTGACCAGGCACCCATTGCAGGACGGCGTTGCAGATGAACACGTCCACCGGGCGGCCCGGCTGCCAGGTCCGGATGTCGGCCCGGGCGAACGCGAGCCGCGACCCGTCCGCCGCGCCGCGGCCCGCCCCGGAAACAGCGCCGCGGCCAGCCCCGGCCCCGGCCACGCCGCCCAGTTCGGCCCGGGCCGCCTCGATCATTTCGGCCGAGTTGTCCACGCCCAGCACGTGGGCCTCGGGCCAGCGCGCGGCCAGCAGCGCGGTCAGGTTGCCCGGGCCGCAGCCCAGGTCCACCACGTAACCGGGTTCGGCCGCCTGCACCTGGGTGAGCAGATCGAAGAAAGGCCGCGCGCGTTCACTGCCGAACCGCAAGTAGGCGGCTGGGTCCCACATGCCACGACCCTCCTTTTCTCGACGTCAAGGTATACGATCAGCGCTGCCCGCTCACACTCTTGATGTCAAGAGATATGCTGCGCGCATGGATGATCGCCCAGGCCGCGCCGGCGAGCCGCGCGACGAGGTGGACGACCTGGTCGCCGCCTGGCAGGCCGAGCGCCCCGACCTGGACGTGGCGCCGCTCCAGGTACTCAGCCGGATCTCCCGGCTGGCCCGGCACCTGGACCTGGCCCGGCGCGCCGCGTTCGCCGCGCACAGCCTGGAGACCTGGGAGTTCGACGTGCTGTCCGCGTTGCGCAGGACTGGACCCCCCTATCAGCTCACGCCCGGGGCGCTGCTCCGGGCCACCCTGGTCACCTCCGGCACGATGACCAACCGGGTGGACCGGCTGGCCGAGGCCGGGCTGGTCCGCCGCGAGCCGGACCTACAGGACCGGCGCGGCGTGCTGGTCACGCTGACCCCGGCCGGCCGGACCCGGGTCGACGCGGCCTTGGCCGACCTGGTCAAGCACGAGCAGACGCTGCTGAACGGGCTCAGCGCCGCCGACCGGAAAATCCTGGCCGACCTGCTCCGGGTGCTGCTCGCGCCGCTGGACGCCTGACCGCCCGGCCGGTCGCCCGGCCGGTCGCCCAGCCAGCCAGCCAGCCAGGGCTACATATGTAGGCATACCGGCTGCCTATTTAACTTAACCGGACTCCTCGGCGGCGGCCAGCCACTGGTCCTCCAGCCGCCCCTTTTCCTGCTGAACGCCCTTCAGCTGAGCACCGAGCTCGGTCAGCCGGACGTAGTCGGTGGCGTGGGCGGCCAGTTCCGCGGTCAGTTCGGCTTCCCGGGCGGACAGCCGCTCGATCTGCCGTTCCAGCCGCTGCATTTCCTTGCGTGCGGCGCGCTGGCTGGCGGCCGAGGCAGGCCGCAGCCCGGTCCCGGCGGCCGCCGCTGAGCTGTCCTGGCCGCCCGCTCCGGTGGCTGCCGCGCGGCCATCCCGGCCCGCCCCGGCCGCGGCGGCGGCCCGGCGGCGCTCCAGGTACTCATCCACCCCGCCCGGCAGGTAGCCGAGCCGGCCGTCGCCGAGCAGGGCCAGCACGTGGTCGGTCACCCGTTCCAGGAAGTACCGGTCGTGGCTGACCAGCACGAGCGACCCCGGCCAGCCGTCCAGCAGGTCCTCGAGCTCGGTGAGCGTGTCCACGTCGAGGTCGTTGGTCGGCTCGTCGAGGAACAGCACGTTCGGCTCGTCGAGCAGGATGCGGAGCAGCTGGAGCCGGCGCCGTTCCCCGCCGGACAGCTCACCAGCGGGCGTCCACTGCGTGTCGCCGCGCAGCCCCAGCTGGTCCAGCAGCTGGCTGGCCGCCGCGGCGCCCTGGGCCGAGTCGAGCGTGCCGCGCACCTCGGTGACCGCCTCCCGCGGGGTGAGCGCCGGGTCCAGCTCGGTGTCGCTCTGCCGCAGGTAGCCGAGGCGCACCGTCTTACCCTGGGTGATCTGACCGGAAATGGTCAGCCCGGCGCTCTCCCCGGCACCGTCCAGGACGTTGAGCAGGGTGCTCTTGCCGCTGCCGTTGGGCCCGACCAGCCCGACCCGCTCGCCGGGGGCGAGCTGCCAGGTAATGTCGTTCAGCAAAATTCGGGCACCGGCGGTGACGGTCACGTCCGCGGCGTCGATCACCGTCCGGCCCAGCCGGGCGGTGGCCAGCCGGGTCAGTTCTACGCCGTCCCGGGGCGGCGGTTCGCCGGCGATGAGCTCGTTGGCCGCCTCGATCCGGAACCGGGGCTTGCTGGTCCGGGCCGGTGGCCCGCGGCGCAGCCAGGCCAGTTCCTTGCGCAACAGGTTCCGCCGCCGCCGGTCGGTGGCGGCGGCGATCCGCGCCCGCTCGGCCCGGGCCAGCACGTAGGCCGCGTAACCACCGTCATAGGTGTGCAGCCGCCCGTCGGCCAGCTCCCAGGTGCGGTTGCACACCGCGTCCAGGAACCAGCGGTCGTGGGTCACCGCGACCAGCGCCTCGGCCCGCGCGGCCAGCTGCGTGGCCAGCCAGTTGATGGCCTCGACGTCCAGATGGTTGGTCGGCTCGTCGAGCAGCAGCAGGTCATGCTCCCCGATGAGCACGGCCGCCAGCGCGACCCGGCGTGACTCGCCGCCGGACAGCCGGTCGGCGGGTTCGGCCAGGTCCATCCCCGGCAGCAGCGCCGCCAGCACCGACCGGGTCCGCGGGTTCGCCGCCCAGACGTGCTCCGGGGTCTCGCCCAGCACGACGCTGTGCACCGTCCCGGTCAGCTCGCTGCGCTGCGGCAGCACCCCGATCCGCACGTCCCTGGTCCGGGTGGCCCGGCCGCTGTCCAGCGGCTCCCGGCCGGCCAGCACGGCCAGCAGCGTGCTCTTGCCCGCGCCGTTGCGGCCGACGATGCCGATCCGGTCACCGGCCGCCACCCCGGCCGACACCCCGTCCAGCAGCGGCCGCTCGCCGTACGCCTTGACCGCGCGTTCCAGGTTGACCAGGTTCACCGGCCCGGTCACCACCGCTGGCCGGCGGCCGGGCTGAGCACGGTCGCGCCCGGCGCCGGGCCGGTCACGCTGACCACCGACCGGCACACCCCCGCGCTGGTCAGCGCGACCGCCAGGTCCCGGGCGTGGGCCCCGTCCCGGGCCAGGTAGGCGCAGGTCGGCCCGGACCCGGAGACGAGCGCGCCGAGCGCGCCGTGCTCACGGCCCGCGGCCAGCGCCCGGCGCAGCCGGGGCAGCAGCGAGATCGCGGCCGGCTCCAGGTCGTTGACCAGCAGCGGGCCCACTTCGGCCGGGTTACCGCTGCGCAGCGCGGACATCAGCGCGGTGCTCAGCTCCGGCGCGGCCCACGCCCTAGCGGGCGGCCGCCCGCCGGCTGCCCGCCGGCCGGTTGCCCGCCGGCCGGTTGCCCGCCGGCCGGTTGCCGCGGCGGCCGGCGGCCCGGCGGTCCGCGGCCCGGCGGCCGGCTGGCTGGCCGCCGGGCCCGCAGCCGGCTCATCCCGGTCGGCCTGCCCGGCCCTGAGCCGGTCGCAGGCGGCGTACACCGCGGGCGTGGACAGGTGTTCGGCGGCGAACGCGAGCACCCAGTGATAGGTGCCGGACACCAGCGCCGGGGTGACCTGCTCACCCCGGCCCAGCCCGATCGCGGTCCCACCGAGCAGCGCGAACGCCACGTCGCTGCCGACCCGGGCGGCCACTTCGGCCAGTTCCTGCTGGCTCAGCCCGGTACCCCACAGCTCGTTGGCGGCGACCAGGGCGCCGGCCGCGTCGGCGCTGCCGCCGGCCAGCCCGGCGGCGACCGGGATCCGCTTCCTGATCTCGATGGCCACGCCGGGCTCGTCGCGGCAGCCCACCCCGACGGCGTCGGTCAGCGCGGCCACCGCCCGGGCGGCGAGGTTGTGCCCATCCAGCGGAACGCTGGACGCGCCCTCCCCGGAGACCCGCACGCTGTCGGTGTCCGCGGGCGCGACGGTGACCTCGTCGAACAGGGCCAGGGCATGGAAGACCGTCACCAGGTCGTGGTAGCCGTCAGCGCGTGGCGGCCCCACCGAGAGCTGGAGATTCACCTTCGCGGGCACCCGCGCAGTCACACCGGTCACGATGATCTGATCGTAGCCGCCTCCGGCCGCACCGCAGTCCATGATCATGCGCACGGCGCGGTGCTGCCTTGACGGAACTTCCGCCCGGAGCCATAGTCAGAGCAGTTCTCAGTGTTCGCGCTCACATCCACTCGGAGGTCAATACGCACAGCCTTTCTAAGCATTTCTATTGTTAGCGCTCACACTAGCTCTGATCAGGCCCGCCGTCGGCTGAGATTCGGCCCAGGAACAGAGAGGTTCACGATGGTTATTGGGTTAGTACTTCGTCACTTAAGAAAGGGTGTGCTGGCGGCTGGAGCGGCCGCCGCGCTCACCGCCAGCGCGCTGGCCGCCGCGCCCGGCCCGGCCCAGGCCGCTACGTCGGGGCCGTGCGACATCTACGCCGCGGCCGGCACCCCGTGCGTGGCCGCGCACAGCACGGTGCGGGCCCTGTACGCGGCCTATGACGGGCCCTTGTACCAGGTCAAGCGGGCGTCGGACGGCAGCACCACGAGCATCTACCCGCTCGCCGCCGGCGGCTACGCCAACGCCGCCACCCAGACCAGCTTCTGCGCGGGCACCTCGTGCACCATCACCGAGATCTACGACCAGTCCGGGCGCGGCAACAACCTCACCATCGAGGGGCCGGGCGGCAACGGCGGGCAGGACGTCGGGGCGAACGCGGACGCGCTGCCGGTGCTGGCCGGCGGCCACCTGGTCTACGGCGTCTACGTGGCGCCCGGCGTCGGCTACCGGGACGACTCCACCAGCGGCGTGGCCACCGGCAGCGAAGCGCAGGGTGAGTACATGGTGGCCAGCGGCACGCACGTGAACTCCGGTTGCTGCTTCGACTACGGCAACGCCGAGACGAACAACGACGACAACGGCAACGGCCACATGGACGCGATCAACCTGGGCACGCTGTGCTGGTTCTCCCCCTGCACCGGGTCGGGCCCGTGGGTCATGGCCGACCTGGAGAACGGGCTGTTCTCCGGAGGCAACGGCGCCAACACCGCCAACGATGGCAACTCCAGCACATTCGTCACCGCCCTCGTCAAGAACAACGGCACCACCACCTACGCGATCAAGGGCGGCAACTCGCAGTCCGGCGGGCTGAGCACCTGGTACAGCGGGGCGCTGCCCGACCTTGGCGGCTACGCCCCGATGCACCAGGAAGGCGCCATCCTGCTGGGCACCGGCGGCGACGACAGCAACTCCTCGATCGGGTCGTTCTTCGAGGGCGTGATGACCTCCGGCTACCCGACGGACGCGGCCGACAACTCGGTCCAGGCCAACATCGTCTCGGTCGGTTACGCGCTGCCCAGTGCGCCGGCCACCGGCGAGGTGGCGGCCGGTGATGACGCCGCCGCCTGCATGGACAACAACAACGGCAGCGCCACCGACGGCAACAAGGTGCAGATGTGGACGTGCGACGGCAACACCGCCGCGCAGAACTGGACCGCGGCCAGCAACGGCACACTGCAGATCGACGGCGGCTGCCTGGACATCACCGGCGCCAACTACTCGAACGGCACGCTGGTGGAGTGGTGGCCGTGCAACGGCGGCGCCAACCAGCAGTGGACAGCGGAGAAGGGCCAGCTGGTCAACCCGGCCTCCGGCAAGTGCCTGGACGACCCGGCGTCCAACAAGACGAACGGGACCCAGCTCATCCTGTACGCCTGCAACGGCGGCGCCAACCAGCAGTGGCAGCTGCCGTAGCGTCCGAATCCATCAGCGCGGTGCATTGTGCCTCGCCCGCGAGGTGAAAAGCACCGCACTAACGAGATCACCGCAGCCGCTCGGCGGCGATGCGGGCGAAGTCGGCCACACTGAGCGACTCGCCCCGGGCGCCGGGATCCACCCCGGCCGCCCGCAGGATGCGTTCCGCGTCCGCGGCTGACCCGGCCCACCGGGCCAGCGCGGCGCGGAGCGTCTTGCGCCGCTGCGCGAACGCCGCATCCACCACGGCGAACACGTCCTCCCGCGGCACATCAGCCGCTGGCGGCTCGCGCCGGGTGAACGCGACCAGCCCCGAGTTGACGTTCGGCACCGGCCAGAACACGGTACGCGGCACCGGCCCGGCCCGGCGGGCGGCCGCGTACCAGGCCAGCTTGACCGAGGGCACGCCATAGACCCGGCTGCCCGGGCCGGCCGTCATCCGGTCGGCCACCTCGGCCTGCACCATGACCAGCCCGTGCCGCAGCGACGGCACCGTGGCCAGCAGGTGCAGCACGACCGGCACGGCCACGTTGTACGGCAAGTTGGCCACGAGCGCCGTAGGCGCTTGACCGGGCAGGCCGGTGATCCGCAGCGCGTCGGCCGTCAGCACGTAGAGGCGTTCAGCCAAGGAAGGGGTATGGGCGGCGACGGTGCGCGGCAGTTCGGCGGCCAGCAGCGGATCGATCTCGACCGCGGTCACCTGGCGCGCGGCCGGCAGCAGGGCCAGCGTCAGCGAGCCGAAGCCGGGGCCCACCTCCAGCACCACATCGTCGGGCGCGAGATCGGCCAGCGCCGCGATGCGGCGGACCGTGCCGGGGTCGGTGACGAAGTTCTGGCCGAGCCGCTTGGACGGCCGGACGCCCAGCCGGGCCGCGATCGACCGGATCTCGGCCGGGCCGAGGAGCGGGTCGGTCCTCACCACGGGCCGAAGACGCGCTGGCCGGTCCCCTCGAGGATGGCGCACAGCTCGGCCACGTCGAGCTGCTTGATCGTGGCCAGCGCGCGGATCGTGTGCGCCACCTGGGCCGGCGAGTTCGACTTGCCGCGGTTGGGCACCGGGGTGAGGAACGGCGCGTCGGTCTCGGCCAGCAGCTGGCCGGGCGGCGTCAGCGCGGCCGCCTCGCGCAGCTCCGGCGCGTTGGGGAACGTCACGACGCCCGCGAAGCTGAGCAGGTAGCCAGCGTCCACGCAGCGTTTGGCCAGCTCGGCGCCGCCGGAGAAACAGTGGAAGATCACCGTCTCCGGCGCGCCCTCCGCGGCCAGGATGCGCAGGATGTCGTCGTGCGCGTCCCGGTCGTGGATCATCAGCGGCTTGCCCACCTGCTTGGCCAGCGCGATGTGCGCACGGAACCACTCCTGCTGCACGTCGTGCGGCGCGTCGTCCCAGTAGTAGTCCAGCCCGGTCTCGCCGACCGCCCGGACCCGCGGGAAGGCAGCCAGCTCGGCCAGCTCATGCATAACGCCCTCGCGTTGCGCGGCGCCGTCCGCGGCCCGGGCCGTCTCGTTCGGATGCACGGCCACCGCCGCGTAGACCGGTTCGTGATCAGCCGCGGTGGTCACGGCCGAGTAGCACGACGGCAGGTCGGTGCCGACCGTGACCACCCGGGTGATCCCGGCCGCGGCCGCCCGTCGCAGCACGTCGGCGACCGGGCCGAGCACCAGGTCCAGGTGGCAGTGGCTGTCGAACGCGCTGGCCGGCAGCGGCGCCGGGTCGGCGGCGGGGGGCCGCCCGTACTGGTCGCGGACCGGGCTGCTCACTGGGGCGTCCCGGTCACGGCTGCCCCAGCCGGGCCAGTTCCTCCTCCACGATGGACGGGTCGAGCTTGGTGAACAGCGGGACCGGGGTGGCCAGCGGCGTGCCCGGCGTGACCGGCTGGGACTCCCAGCGGGCCGCGGTGTCGTAGTCGCCGGTGATCACCGGGTAGGTCGGGCCGCCGTCCTCGTCGACCTCCTCGATCCGCGGCTGGCCGGACCACTCGCCCGCGCCGCCCAGCATCCGGTACACCTTGCCGGACGACTCCGGCAGGAACGGGGTGAGCAGCGTCTTCGCGTCGTTCACCAGCTGCAGCACGACGTGCAGGACGGTGCGCATCCGCTCGGGGTCCGACTCGCGCAGCTTCCACGGCGCCTGGTCGGACATGTACTTGTTGGCCTCGGCCACCGTCCGCATCGCCTCGTTCACCCCGGCCTTGAACCGGGACCGGGCCAGCGAGGCGCCGACCTGGCCGAACGCCTGCCGGGATCGCTCCAGGATGTCCCGGTCAACCTCGGTCAGGTGGCCGGGCTCGGGGATCGAGCCGATGTTGCGCGCGGCGAACGACACCGACCGGTTGACCAGGTTGCCCCAGGTCGCGACCAGCTCATCGTTGTTGCGCCGGAGGAACTCGCTCCAGGTGAAGTCGGTGTCCTGGTTCTCCGGGCCGGCCACGGCCACGTAGTAGCGCAGCGCGTCCACGTCGTAGCGGGCCAGGAAGTCCCGGACGTAGATGACCACCGCGCGGGACGAGGAGAACTTCCGCCCCTCCATCGTCAGGTACTCGCTGGACACCACCTCGGTGGGCACGTTCAGCGCGCCGAGCTGGCCAGGCGTGCCGTCCTTGGCGCCCCGCCCGGAGTAGCCGAACAGCATGGCCGGCCAGATCTCGGAGTGGAAGACGATGTTGTCCTTGCCCATGAAGTAGTAGGACTCGGCTTCCGGCGTCTGCCACCAGGCACGCCAGTCGTCCGGGTCCGCTCCGTACCGCCTGGCCCACTCGATCGAGGCGGACAGGTAGCCGATGACCGCGTCGAACCAGACGTAGATGCGCTTGTCCGGGCGGTCCCGCCAGCCGTCCAGCGGGACCGGGACGCCCCAGTCCAGGTCCCGGGTGATGGCCCGGGGGCGCAGCTCGTCGAGCAGGTTGAGGGAGAAGTTGAGCACGTTCGGCCGCCACTGGCCCTGCTTGCTCTGCAGCCACTTGCCGAGCACCTCGGTGAACGCGGGCAGGTCGAGGAAGTACTGCTCGGTCTCGACGAACTTGGGCGACTCCCCGTTGATCTTGGAACGGGGGTTGATCAGGTCCACCGGGTCGAGCTGGTTGCCGCAGTTGTCGCACTGGTCGCCGCGGGCGTGCTCGTAGCCGCAGATCGGGCACGTGCCCTCGATGTACCGGTCGGGCAGGGTGCGGCCGGTGGACGGGGAGATCGCGCCCAGCGTGGTCTGCGGGAAGATGTAGCCGTTCTTGAGCAGGCCGAGGAAGATCTCCTGGACCACCGCGTAGTGGTTACCCGTCGTGGTCCGGGTGAACAGGTCATAGGACAGGCCGAGCGAGCACAGGTCCTCCGCGATGATCCGGTTGTACCGGTCCGCGAGCTGGCGCGCGGTGAGTCCTTCCGCGTCCGCGGCGACCTGGATCGGCGTGCCGTGCTCGTCAGTGCCGCTCACCATCAGCACCCGGTTGCCCGTCATCCGCTGGTACCGGCTGAACATGTCGGACGGCAGGCCGAAACCGGAGACATGGCCGATGTGCCGGGGGCCGTTCGCGTAGGGCCAGGCCGGCGCGGTGAGAATGTGACGGGTCGTAACGGACATGGTCACAGCCTAGGGCCAGCCTGGACGGACGCCGACCCGATTACCCGGACTGCGGGCCGGCCTGGGATCGGTGGCGGGCCTGGTGGCGGGCGGCCACCACCGCGTCGTACACCTCGGCCCGGCGCAGCCCGGACTCCTGGGCCACCGCGGCGATGGCGGCGTTGCGCGGCTGGCCGGCCGCGATCCGCCGTTCGACCTCTTCCGCTGCCTCGCCGGAGGTACGGCTGGCCGCGCTGGCCTGGCTCCGGGCCGCGGTTGCGGCTGCGGTTCCGGTTCCGGTTCCGGTTGCGGTTCCGGTTGCCGTTGCGCCGGCGACGACCAGGGTGATCTCGCCCAGCACGCCGCCCGCGGCCCAGGCGGCCAGTTCGGCCAGGGTGCCGCGGCGCACTTCCTCGTGGGTCTTGGTCAGCTCGCGGCAGGCCACCGCGCGGCGGTCCGGCCCGAACGCTTGGGCCAGGCCGGCCAGGGTCGTACCTAGCCGCCGCGGCGACTCGAAGAACACCATGGTCCGGGGTTCGGTGGCCAGCTCGGCCAGCCGGCGGGCCCGCTCGCCGGCCTTGCGCGGCGGGAAGCCCTCGAAGCAGAACCGGTCCGTGGGCAGCCCGGACACGGCCAGCGCGGCGAGCACGGCGGACGGCCCGGGCAGCACGGTCACCGCGGCGTCCGCCGCGGCCGCCGCCGCCACCAGCCGGTAGCCGGGGTCGCTGATCACCGGCATGCCCGCGTCGGTGACCAGCAGCACGTCCTGGCCGCCGCGCAGGATCTCGATCAGCCGCGGCTCACGGCTCCGCTCCACCGCGTCGTAGTAGGAGATGATCTTCCCGGCTGGCTCGACGCCGAGCGCGGCGGCCAGCTTGCGCAGCCGCCGGGTGTCCTCGGCCGCGATCACCGGGGCGGTGGCGATCGCGTGGGCGAGCAGCGGCGACGCGTCGCCGGGCCGGCCGATCGGCACGGCGGCCACGGTCAGTGTGCCGGTGCT
Organism: uncultured Actinomycetes bacterium; assembly: GCA_963717125.1. Lineage (GTDB taxonomy): Bacteria > Actinomycetota > Actinomycetes > Streptosporangiales > Streptosporangiaceae > RYN-230. The sequence continues at coordinate 102,820 of CAVQVG010000002.1, read as the reverse complement.
GGTGCCGGTGCCGGTGCTGGTGCCCGTGCCATCGTGGGTGCCGCTGTCGCTGCTGTTCATGCCGGGAACCACGTTACGTGCGGGCCGCCTCCCCGGTGACCCGGCTGGCCGGGTGCCGCGGCGATACGTCGTGATCTGGCCCACCAGATGGTGGCCCGCACCCATACCATGTGACCGATGATTGGTTCCCGGGCGGCCGCCGAGCCGGTCGCCGACACCGCCGCGCCGCCGTCCGCGCTCCGCACCCGGCTGCTTCCAGTCATGCCCGGCAGCGCGTTCTGGGGCTGGGCCGGGCCGGTGCTGGTCACCCTGTTCGGCGCGTTCCTCCGGTTCAACCAGCTAGGCGTGCCGAAGAGCGTGATTTTCGACGAGACGTACTACGTCCCGGACGCGTTCGGCATCCTGCGCTTCGGCGTCGAGCACAACTACACCGCCGGGCGCAACGCGCTGCTGGTCCGCGGGGATTCACATATTTTCACGCACGGCGGCGAATTCGTCGTGCACCCGCCGCTGGGCAAGCTGTTCATCGCGTTCGGCGAGTGGACGTTCGGGCTGAACCCGTTCGGCTGGCGGTTCGCCACCGCGGTGATCGGGTCGCTGGCCATCCTGCTGCTGGCCCGGATCACCCGGCGAATGACCAGGTTGACCCTGCTCGGCTGCGTGGCGGGCCTGCTGATGGCGCTGGACGGGCTCGAGTTCGTGATGAGCCGGACCGCGCTGCTGGACATCTTCCTCATGTTCTGGGTGCTGGCCACGTTCGGCTGCCTGGTGGTGGACCGTGACCTGACCCGGGCCCGGCTGGCCGCGGTGGCTGAGCAGTCGCGGGGCGACGCCGCGGCGGCTGACGGGTCACGGGACGGGGCCGCGGCGGCTGAGGGTTCGCCGGGCGAGGCCGCGGCGGCTGAGGGGACCCGCGAGGCCGCGGCCCCCCGGGTCTGGGTCACCAGGTGGCGGATCGGCGCCGGGGTGTGCATCGGCCTGGCCCTGGCCTCCAAGTGGGACGCGATCTGGTACGTGCTCGGCCTGGCCGCCCTGGTCATCGCCTGGGACTGCGGCGCACGCCGGGCGGCGGGCCTGCGCGGCGGGCTGCCCGCCGTGCTGAAGCAGAACCGCTGGCTGCCAGCCTGGTTCGGCCTGCTGCCGCTCGCGGTGTACCTGGTCACCTGGTCCGGCTGGTTCTTCACCAACTCCGGCTACGACCGGCAGTGGGCCGCGCAGAACGGCATCCACACCCCGGTGATCGCCGCGTTCGCCTCGTTCCTGGAGTACCAGAAGCAGATCCTCCAGTTCCACCTCGGCCTGACCACGCATCATCCGTACCAGTCGCAGCCGTGGACCTGGCTGGTGATGAGCAGGCCGGTGGCGTTCTTCTGGGCCTGCCCGGCGGGCGGCGGGCACGGCGTCTGCGCCACCAGCAAGGCACAGGAAGTGCTGGCCATCGGCACCCCGCTGATCTGGTGGGCGTCCATCGCCACGCTGATCATGTGCCTCGGCTGGTGGCTGACCCGCCGCGACTGGCGGGCCGGGGCGGTGCTGCTCTGCGTGGCGGTGGGCTGGCTGCCCTGGTTCTGGTTCGCGCTGCACGACCACCGGACCGAGTTCTTCTTCTACGCGCTCGAGTTCGAGCCGTTCCTGATCATCTCGATCACGCTCTGTCTCGGGCTGATCATCGGGTCGGCGCAGGCCTCGACGACCCGGCGCACAGTGGGCGCGGCCGTGGCCGGTGCCTACCTGCTCGGCGTGCTGCTGAACTTCGCCTACCTGTACCCGATCATCGCGGGCCAGATCATCCCGTACTCGTCCTGGCTCTCGCACATGTGGTACCACGGCTGGATATAGCGCCACCGCTTGTCACGCCAGGCACTCCTGCCCCGCGGCGGCAAGGAGGTCGGGGGTGGGGACGGGGAGGCGCTCCATCTCTTTCGGCTCGAACTTGACCAGGCCGCCGGCGTAGACCCGGCCCTGGCCGATGGTCACCGACTGGCTGAGGTAGCCGGCCAGTGCGTCCAGCAGCCAGGGCGGCAGTGGGTCGCGCGGGTAGAGGCCGTGCGCGATGTTGAGGAACCGGGCGCCGGCCAGGTTGCGGACGAAGGCCGGCGGCCGCCGGGCCATGTAGCTGGCCAGGATCGGCGGCGGTTCGGCCAGCCGGACCCGCCACCACGGCGTGCGGTGCCGGGCCACGTAGCCGTCGGTGGCCCCGGCGGCCGCGGCCACGCGGAGAAAGCGGGCCACCGCGTTCCGCTCCGCGGCGGTGAGTTCGGCCAGGTCCGCGGGCAGGTCGATGACCCGGCGCAGGGCGGCGCCCGACGGCAGCACGGCGCCCGCCGCGAACAGTTCGCGGGCCCTGGTCACCGCGGCGAACTGGAAGCGGGCCGGGATCAGAGCGTGCGGGCCGTCAGTCACCCACACCGCGTTGGCCCCGGTGACCTGGCCCCGGTGCACCCGGCACAGCTCGCCCAGTTCGACGTGGCCCGCTGGCAGACCGGGCCGCACCCGGCTGACCGGACCGACCGCAGCCCGCTCGCGGGAAGCCCCGCTGGGCGGCGGGCCATCCGGGGGCGCGGCCCGGATCAGCGGGCCCCCGCACCCGGCGGCCTGGAGCAGCGGGCCCCAGCGCGGGGCGGCCCGCAGCGCCTCGGCCGCCACCAGTGTGCCGTCGGCCAGTGCGCCCAGGTCAGCGGCGCTGGCTACCCGCGCAAACCGCACCGCGCCGACGGCCTGGCCGGGGCGGAAGCAGGTGATGACCGAGGTGGCTACGGCGTCCGCGAACACCGGCACGGCGGGCTCAACCAGGTGCACCGACTCGCCGCCGAGCGCGCCGAGCAGCAGGTCACGGACCAGGCGGCCGTAGTTCACGTCCAGCCACTCGGCCGCGGTGATCAGCGCGCCGAGGTCCCCGGGCTGAGCGTGCCGCGCGGTGGCCAGGAAGAAGTGCACGTGCAGCCCGGCGAGCCCGCTGGCCGGCAGGCCGTAGCCGGCCGCGGTGCGGCGCAGCCAGTCCTTCCACTCCGGCGCGACCTGGTGATGCCGGACGTAGGGCGGGTTGCCCAGGAACAGCGTCGCGCCGCGGGTCGGCGAGAGGGCAACGGCACGATAGTCGCCGAGGATGATCCGGGACCGCTCGGCCAGCCCGGCCGCGGCCAGGCTGGCCCGGCCGACGATCGCGGCCACCGGGTCGATCTCCACGCCGACCAGGCTGGCGTCGGGCCACCGGCGCCCGGCCGCGAGGAGGAACCGGGCCGATCCGGCCCCAGGGTCGACCACCCGGGAAGGCCGGGCATCCGGTGCCGGCCGCCCAGGCGATCATGCTCTCGATGACAGGCCGCGGGGTGAACGTCTGGCCGAGCGGCCGCCGCCGGGCTGGGTCACGCAACGCGCAGAACGCCGCACCCAGCGGGTCACCGCCACACCGGATCTCATCCCGGGCCGCGTCGATGTCGAACCCCGCTGCCGCCCGCCCATCCCACTCCGCCCACCCGGGCCGCCCATCCCCGTCCGCGCGCCCGTCCCCGTCCGCGCGCCCATCCCGCTCCGCCTGCCTGGCCCGCTCCGCCAGCTGCCGTTCGGCGGCCGACCAGCCAGCCACCGTAACCGCGCCCAGCCGCCGGCCGCCGCCACCAGAGCCAGCTCATCAGCGACGCGATAACCGAAAACTGGCTGGTCAGACCGCATCGAGGTCATTTCGGCGGCGGACCCATCCGGCTGCTGCTGAGGCAACGAATCGCTACCGAGCGGACAAGCCCGGCACACAGAACATCTTCAGGAAGCATTCAGGTTGACCGGGTAGGAATGAAGCACGAATAAGCGGGGAAAAAAATGTGACCCGTGTCACCGAGCCGAGTGAGCGTTCTCATCCGTCTCTACAGTTGACAGGGTAACGATTGACTGGAGTAGCCGATGGGGACTAGCGAAGACGCGCCGGACCGAAACAGCCGGTTCGAACAGGACGTCATACCGTTCCTCGGTCAGCTGTACCCCGCCGCGCTCCGGATGACCCGCAACCCCACCGACGCAGAAGACCTGGTCCAGGAGACCTCGGCCAAGGCCTACGCCGCGTTCCACCAGTTCCGCCCCGGCACCAACCTGAAGGCGTGGCTGCACCGCATCCTGGCCAACACGTTCATCAACAGCTACCGCAAGCGGCGCCGGGAACCAAGGCAGGCGTCCAGCGGTGACTTCCAGGAATGGCAGCTGCCCGCTGACCCGCTGGCCGCCCAGGCGCGGTCGGCCGAGGCGGAAGCGCTCGACCGGCTGGCTGACTCCGAGATCCTCCGTGCGCTGCGCGATCTGCCCGAGGAGTTCCGGGTCGCGGTGTACCTGGCTGACATCGAGGGGTACGCGTACAAGGAGATCGCCGAGATCATGGGCACGCCGATCGGCACGGTGATGTCCCGGCTGCACCGCGGCCGGGGCCGGCTGCGGGACAAGCTCGCCGCCTATGGCCCGGGCAAGGGCCCCGGTTTCGCCCCGCCGAGCCAGCCGCCTGAGCCAGCCCGCCTGAGCCAGCCCGCCTGAGCCAGCCCGCCTGAGCCAGCCCGGCCGGGCCGGGCCGCTACCAGGCCGTTCCCGGGCTCGGTGCACGCTCCCAGCCCAGCGCGGCCGGGTCGTACACCCGCTCCACGTAGATCTGATGCCAGAGCGAGAACACCAGCAGCACCCAGATGTGCCGCCAGCTGACCTCGGGGTCGCCCGCCCGGAACTGCTCGAGCAGGCCGAGCGCAGCCTGCCGGTCTATCCACTGGTCGGTCCGGGCCTCGCGGAGCAGCCGCTCCGCGTAGCCGTACATCTCGCCCTTCAGCCAGAACCCGATCGGCACCGGGAAGCCCAGCTTGGCCCGTTCCGCCGCGGCCTGCGGCAGCACCGAGCTCATCGCCTGGCGCAACGCCAGTTTGGTGGTACCCGCGGCGATCTTCTCCTCGCGGGCTAGCCGGGACGCCACCGCCATCACCTCGCGGTCCAGGAACGGCACCCGCAGCTCCAGGCTGTGCGCCATCGTCATCCGGTCGGCCTTGACCAGGATGTCGCCGTGCAGCCAGGTGTTGATGTCCACCAGCTGCATGGTGGACGTGTCGTCCAGGCCGGCCTGGGCAGCCTGATCGTAGACCGGCGCGGTGACCGCGTACGCGCTGGCCGCCGGTGAGGCCGGCGTCCGGGCCACGAGGTCCACCTGCGGCCCGGCGAACACGTGCGCGTTGCCGATATAGCGTTCCCGCAGCGGGGTCGAGGTCCGCTCCAGGAACCCCTTCCCCTTGACCCCGGCCGGGATCATCGAGGCGGCTCGTTTCAGCGGCATCCGGGCCAGGTCTGGCAGCCGTTCCCCGGCCCGGACCACGCCCGGCTGGTGATAGATCGCGTACCCGCCGAACAGCTCGTCCGAGCCCTCGCCGGACAGCACCACCTTGACGTGCTTGCTGGCCTCCCGGGCGACGAACCACAGCGGCACCGCGGCCGCGTCCGCCATCGGGTCGTCCAGATGCCAGATGATCCGCGGCAGGTGGGTGAAGAACTCCTCGGCCGTGATCACGTACGGGATCGACTTCACCCCGAGCGCGGCCGCGGTCTCCTGCGCCCGGTCGATCTCGCTGTAGCCCTCCCGCTCGAAGCCGACGGTGAAGGTCAGCAGGTCGGGGCGGTGTTCGGCCGCCAGGGCGCAGATCGCAGCCGAGTCGATGCCGCCGGAGAGGAAGGCGCCGAGCGGCGCGTCACTGCGCAGGTGCACGGCGACGGAGTCGCGCATCGCGGCCAGGATCGCCTCGGCGCTGCCCTGACTGGGCGCCGGCGCCGGGCGCAGGTCCGCCCGCCAGTACCGGTACACGTCCACCGTGCCGCCCGGCCGGGCGATGATCGCATGCCCCGGCGGCAGCACCCGGATCGGCGGGGTCAGCGCCTCAGGCGGCGGGACGTACTGGAAGGCCAGGTAGCGGCGCAGCGCATCGCCGTCGAGCCGGCTCAGCTCACCCGGACTGGCCAGGCACTTGCGTTCGGAAGCGAAGCGGAGCAGCTGGCCGGTCCCGGTGAAGCCGGCCACATCCCGGCCGTCCGCGCCGAACCCAGCCGCCGCGGGCCCGCCCACTCCAGGGCCGCCCACACCAGGCCCGCCAGCCCCCGGGCCGCCGGCCGCTGCGCCGCCAGCCGGATGGCCCCGCCCGGCGGCATGCCGCCCGCCTCGGCTCGGCGGCCCGCTGGCCGCCGCAGGCCGCGCCGCTGGGCCGCCCGCGTGCCGACCGCCCGAAGGCGGCGCGTCCCACGCCGACGGCTGGACCGGCCCGGCGCCGCGCTGGCCCGGCTGCTCCACCGGCCCACCGGGCCAGCCCGGCTGCTCCACCGGCCCACCGGGCCAGCCCGCCTGCTCCACCGGCCCACCAGGCCAGCCCGCCTGCTCCACCGGCCACCGGGCCAGCCCGCCTGCTCCACCGGCCCACCGGGCCAGCCCGCCTGCTCCGCCGCGGCACCAGGCCTGCCCCGCTGGTCGGCCGCCCCGCCGTACCCGTTCTGCGCCGGGGCCGGGTCCAGTGTGTAGTAGAACGGCTTGATCCCGAACTGATCCCGGGCGCAGAACAGCTCCCGGGTCCAGGTGTCCCAGATGGCGAACGCGAACATGCCGCGCAACCGATGCACCACGTCCTTGCCCACCCGGGCGTACATCTCCAGCAGCACCTCGGAGTCCGAGGATGTGCGCAGCGCCACGCCCTGCTGCCGCAGTTCCTGGCCGAGCTCCAGGTAGTTGTAGATCTCGCCGTTGTAGACCATCCAGTACCGGCCGTCCGCGGACCGCATCGGCTGATGGCCGCCCGGGGACAGGTCGATGATCGCCAGCCGCCGGAATCCCAGGGCGACGTCGGCGTCGGTGTAAAACCCTTCGTCGTCTGGGCCGCGGTGGCTGATCCGCTCGGTAGCGGTCTGCACCCAGCCCTGGTCCGGGTCGGCCTCGAGGGCGAGGGCCAGGCAGCCGACGATTCCGCACATGGATGTCCCCAACGAGAGTGTGGTCGGGTCGTTTCGGGCCCGATCCTATGCGGCCTAGCGCGGCCCGCGTGGCCGGGCCGCCCAGCTAGGTACCGCAAAGCGGGGGAACAAATCCCTGGCCGCGCTGGCTGGACGAGCGAGCACAGCTCACTCTCCGCGCCACACCGCAGGCCTTTTTTCACCGAACGCCAGTGCCCCCTCCATGGCGTCGGCCGAGCCGAAGACGGGCCCGGCAATCAAGCCCTGCCGGGCGAACGCTTCCCCGGTGGGCCAGTCCACCGACTCGACGATGACCCGCTTGGTGGCGGCCAACGCTAGCGGGGCGTTCTGCCTGATCGTGGCCGCGAGCTCACTGGCTACGGCGAGCGACCGGCCGGCCGGGACCAGGCGGTTGATCAGCCCGGCCTGGTGTAGTCGGCCGGCGGGCAGCCGCTGTCCAGTCAGTGCGATTTCCATAGCCAAGTGGTAAGGGATCCGGCGGGGCAGCCGGAGCAGGCCACCCGCGGCCGCGACCAGGCCGCGGGTCACTTCCGGCAGACCGAAACTGGCTTCCTCGCTGGCCACGATCAGATCGCAGGACAGGGCCACCTCGAACCCGCCGGCCAGCGCGTACCCCTCGACCGCGGCGATGATCGGCTTGGCCGGCGGCCGTTCCACGATCCCAGCGAAGCCGCGACCGCCCGATGTCGGGTCCTCCCCGGCCAGGAAGCCCTTGAGATCCATCCCCGCGCAGAACGTTCCGCCCGCCCCGGTCAGCACGATGACCTGGACGTCTTTACGCTCGTCCAGATCATCGAAGCAGGCCGCCATCCCGGCCGCGACCGCCTCGTTGACGGCGTTGCGCGCCTGTGGGCGATTTATCGTGACCAACGCGACCTGGCCGTCCACCGCGCACTGCACCACCGCCTCGGAGTTGTCCGACTGCGTGAAGTTCGTCACGGAATTACCTTTCTCGTGTGTTCTGGTAACGCATCCGCCATGTTGCCCTGCATTGCGCCGACCTCTGTAGCGGATTCATTTTTTGTTCCCCGTCGGCCATGTTCTTGCAGCTAGACCCGTTCTAAGCCGTCGGGCCGACGGTTCTGCCCGGACAGAACTGGCGGGTAGATATGGATGATTATCGGTATCCCGGTGTAGTCTCCGAGCCGTGGAGGGGTCCGCAACCCACTCGCGAGCCTTAGGTCGGGCTCTGAGGGTTTTTTTCTGCGTCTGCGGGGGGATTGCCGCAGCGCTCGTTCTGGCGTTCCTGCTGTCGGACCGGGCCTCAGCTGCGACAGACCCAGGTTCGCCGGGACCGAGCGGCGCCGGATCGGTGCTGAGTTCGCTGACCGGGGCGGCCAGCGGTGCCGTGCAGAGCCTCACCCAGCCGACCCCACCGCCACAGCCCGGTTCGACCCAGCCCGGTTCGACCCAGCCGAGCTCGACCCAGCCGAGCTCGACCCAGCCGAGCTCGTCGCCGCCCGCGGCGACCCAGCCGGCACCGGCGCAGCCCGGGCCAGCGGCACCCAGCGCGGCGCAGCCGGCCAGCCAGCCGAGCCCGGCCGGCCAGAACGCGATCCCGGCCAACGCCCCGGCGCAGCCGCCCGCCAGCACCAGCAGCAGTGCGAGCCAGCCGTCCAGCCCGGCGGTCCCGGCCGCCAGCAGCGTCAGCGGGGCCGTGAGCAGCGTCAGCGGCTCCGTCAGTAGCGTCACCGGGACCGTCAGCAGCGTGACCCAGGGCCTGGGCAGCAGCCAGCCGCCAGCCGCCCAGAGCCAGCCGGCCGCCGCCCAGCCCGCCGCCGCCCAGCGGGCCGCCGCGACTAGCGCCGCGGCCACCGTCACTGGCGCCCTGCCCGGCAGCACCCAGACCACCCCGGCCCCGCCGACCGCCCCCGCGCTTAACCCGGCCAGCCAGCCGACCGGCCCGCTGTCCGGGCTGACCGGGACGATCACCAGCGTCGCCGCGCAGACCCAGCCGACGGTGACCGGCGCCGTCACCGGGGTCACCAAGACCGCGCTCCCCGCCGCCACCGGCAGCACGCTCCCCGCCGCCACCAGCACCGTCAGCGGCGTCACCGGCAGCGTCGTCCCGACCGTCACAAGCACGGTCAGCGGCGTCACCGGCAGCGTCGTCCCGACCGTGACCGGCACCGTCAGCGGCGTCACCGGCAGCGTCCTCCCGACCGTTACCGGCACGGTCACCGGGGTCAGTAAGTCCGTGCTCCCGGCCGTCACGAGCACGGTCACCGGCGTCACCGGATCCGTCCTGCCGACCGTCACCAGCACCCTGACCGGCGTGACGGGCAGCGTCCTGCCGATGGTCACCAGCACCCTGACCGGCGTCACCGGATCCGTCGTCCCGGCCGTGACCAGCACCCTGACCGGCGTCACGGGCAGCGTCCTGCCGACGGTCACCAGCACCCTCGCCGGCGTCACGGGCAGCGTCCTCCCGGCCGTCACCAGCACCCTCACCGGCGTGACGGGCAGCGTCCTGCCGGCGGTCACCAGCACCCTGACCGGCGTCACCGGCAGCGTCCTCCCCGGCGTCACCAGCACCCTGACCGGCGTCACCAGCAGCGTGCTCCCCGCCGTCACTAGCACCCTGACCGGCGTCACCAGCAGCGTGCTGCCGGGTGTCACGAGCACGGTCAGCGGGGTCACCGGGGGCGTGCTCCCCGGCGTCACCAGCACCGTGACCGGCGTCACCAGCACCGTGGTGCCCAACCCGGCGATCCCGGCCGGCCCGGGCACCCCCGGCACGGCCTCCGCGCCGCACACCGGAACCGGGTCCGCGGCTGCCGCCGCGACGGCCGGGCTGGCCGACGGCCTGCGTTCGCTCGGCCCGGGTTCACTGCCGGGACCGCGTGACGGCAGCGCCCCGGTGTCGCCGACCTCGCCGCTGCCCCGGCTGCCTGCTGGGGCGGGCGGCGGCGCAACCGGCAGCGGCGGCGCTGCTGGCGCCGTGGGCGGGAGCAGCGGCGGCGGGCTGCAAGCCGGCCTGAGCGCCGCGCTGATCACGCTGCTCACCCTGGTTTTGCTGCGGCTGGCCCGGCGGGCCGCCGCGAAGTCGATCTGGCGGTCTTACCTGCCCGAGGTACCGCCCGCGTAAGTCCTTTCCTTCCAAAACCGGCCCGTTCCTTCGGCGCCCGGACCTGCGGCGTTCGGCGCTGATCCCCTTGGAAGGAAAGTGAAGCATCATGCGTACGTGGACCACGTCCGCGTGCGTGATGCTCGCCTTGAGCATCCTGCCGATCATCCTGATGGCGATTGGCAGCCCGGGACCCATGCACCCGGCCCACGCGAGCACGCGCACCGCGCGTAGTACCGAAGTAATCCTCACCAGCCTGCAGAACGCCCCTGCGGCCCAGTTGACTCCGGCCAAGCCGGCCGTCACCAAGTACGTCGTGCAGTACGGCGACACCCTGTCCAGCATCGCCGCTCAGTTCGCCGTGCACGGTGGCTGGCCAGCCCTGTACGCGGCCAACCGGCCGGCCATCGGCCCCGACCCGAACACGATCCACCCCGGCACCGTGCTCCTGCTGCCCAGCCGGACACTGCCCGCCCGCTACACGGTCACGGCCGGAGACACCTTGTCCGGCATCGCGGCCCGGCTGGCCCTGCCTGGCGGCTGGCTAGCCCTGTACGAGGCCAACTGGCAGGCCATCGGACCCGACCCGAACAGGATCCACCCCGGCACCGTGCTCACTATCCCGAGCCCGGCGGCCACGACATCGCCCAGCAGCAGGCCAAGCCCGGCCGGCAAGCCAACCCCGGCCACCCGGCCGCACCTGGCATCACCACCACCAGCCCCGGCAGGTACCGCGCACCACGCCGTGCCCAGGACAACGGGCGCGCCGAACCTCAACGGCATGCCTACCTGGCTCAAGGCCCTGCTGCTAGCGGTTGCCCTGCTGGTCGGCCTGACCTTCCTGGCCGAAGCGCTGATGACGCTGCGCCGTCATACCACGGGGGACGCCGCCGCGGTGCGTCCGGCTACCGCCGGGCCGGAGCCGGGCGCGGTGCCGCCAAGCGCGGAACGGCCCTGTATTGTCCTGGCCGACCATGACCGGCTCGTCGTGACGTGCGACCAGCAGGGCGGACGGGTCTTCGTGCTGCGGCCGCCTGGTTCGGATCCCCGGGTTATCCTGCGGGTCGCCCGGCTGGTGCTGCCGGAGGGTTCCTACGGGGAGCTGGCCAAGCAGCTCGGAGTGCCGGCCATCGGCCAGGTCGAGTAGCGGTGCGCGCGCAGGTGGGCTGGGCCGGACGCCCGGCCCAGCCGGCGATGCCCAGCCGCGCCGGTCCGCGGTCGCGAGGCCGGGTGCTAGCGGTCGGTCGAGTCCGGCGCGGCCCGGTGGCGCAGCGATTCGACCAGCGCGGCCACGTGCCGCCGGTCTTCCTGGGTCAGCTCGTCGATGCTGGCGATGAGCAGCTCGCGCTCCGGGTCGCCCGGCTGTTTCGGGTCAGCCGGGTCGTCGTCGTAGTAGTGCAGTCCGGTGGACTCGGCGGCGGCCGCGCGGACCGCGGAGACCGGCACATCCAGGCCCCGGGCCAGCCCGTCCAGGGTGGCCGGGCGAGGCGGCCGGGCCAGGTTCCGGGTCGTCGCCAGGGTGTAGACGGTGGACCGGGGCAAGCCGCCACGCCGGGCCACATCGCCGTAGGACAAGCCCCGGTCACGCAGCCGGTCCAGGATCAGCCGCTGCAGGGGGTTGGTGCCGACCTCCATCGCTGTGCCGGCCGGGCGGGGGTGGTCCGGAGCGGGACCCCGCTCGTCCCCCGCATTCGCCGCCATGACCAGCCTAACCGTCTCTGCCCGTCGGGATTCGGCCGCGATCCGCAGTCCTTGCCTTACTCACCGGTAAACATTACTGTACGGTCATGGCCGAACGATATGTACGGCAGAAAGCGTACATCACGTTCGGGCTCGTCACCACAGAGGTGCCGGGCGGTCGCTGAGACCCGAGCGCCCGCAGTCGCGGGCATCCTGATCTACCCGACCGGGGCAGATCACTCCCCAAGGAGGCTCCATGTCCACTCGACCTGCCGTGACCATGCAGGACCTCGAGCTCGAGCACGCCGAGCTGCTGCCGAGCCGGGAAACGCTCTGGGTGTGCCACCCGAAGTCCGGCGGCTCAAGCTCCGTCTTCATCCAGAACGGCTACGGCAACACGGCTCAGTCCGGCTTGGTCAACGTGGCCATTGCCAACGGCAGCCTGAACAACATCCTCAGCCTGGGCTCCGGCAACGTCCTGTAGCAGCTAGCTGGCCGGAAACCGAGTGCGCCCCGCTGTGCTCTTCGGAGGGGAAAAGCGCAACGGGAGGGAGGGACCGCCCGGGGGCCCGGGCGGTCCTTTCCCTGTCTAAGGGAGGAGCAGCGTCATGACGGTAGCCACCGGGCACGAGCCCGCCGAGCGGGCCGCGGCTGTGCCGTCCCCGGCCGATCCAGCTGGGCCCGCTGCGCCGCCCCGGCTCGCCGACGGGGTCGAGTTGCTCGGCGAATACCAGAATTCCGGCTACCAGCAGCCTCCGTCGCTGGTCCGGCGGGGCGACGGCCAGGTCATCCAGATGTCCCCGCTGCTGTACCAGGTGACCGGCCGGATCGATGGCTCGCGAGACGCGGCCGCCATCGCGGATCTGGTCACTGCCGACCTCGACCGGACGCTTACCGCTGACCAGATCCGGCATATCATCGCGGCCAAGCTGATCCCGCTGGGGATCGTGGCCAAGCCTGGCGCCCCGGCCGCCGCGCCGACGGCCAGCCCGCTGCTCGCGCTGCGGGCCCGCAGCACGCTGCTGCCCGAGCCGGTGGCGAACGTGGCCGGCACGCTGCTCCGGCCGCTGTTCCGCCAGCCGCTGGTCGTGGCCGTGGTCGGCGCCGTACTGGCGCTGGACTACTGGCTGTTCGTCATCCACGGCCTGGGCGGCGGGCTGGCGCAGGTGCTGCGCGACCCGGTGGACCTGCTCGTGGTGGTCGGGCTGACGGTGATCTCGGCCGCGTTCCACGAGTGCGGGCACGCGACCGGATGCCGCTACGGCGGCGCCCGGCCGGGCCGGATCGGCGTCGGCATCTACCTGATCTGGCCGTCGTTCTTCACCAACGTCACCGATTCGTACCGGCTCAGCCGCGGCGGCCGGCTGCGTACTGACCTCGGCGGCCTCTACTTCAACCTGGTCTTCATGCTGGCGCTGGCCGGCCTCTACGCGGTCACCTCGGCCCAGGTCCTGCTCCTGGTCATCGCCATAACGCACCTGGAGATGCTGGAGCAACTGCTCCCGTTCGTCCGCTTCGACGGCTACTTCATCCTGAGCGACCTGGTCGGCGTGCCAGACCTGTTCGCCCGGGTCGCCCCCATCCTGCGCGGCGCGCTGCGGAAAGGCCCCCGGGACCCGCGGGTCACTGGCCTGCGGCGGCGCGCCCGGATCGTCGTGACCGGCTGGGTGCTGTGCGTCATCCCGCTGCTCGCGGTCGGCCTCGGCTACCTGCTGCTGCGCCTGCCCCAGATCAACCGGGCGCTGTGGCATTCCGGCAGCCGGCAGGCGCACCTGCTGGCCACCGCGCTGGACAGCCACCGTTACCCAGTGGCCGCCATCGACGCGCTCGGCATCGCCCTGGTGGCCCTGTCGCTGGCCGGCTCCCTGTACATCGTGATCGGGCTGGCCCGCCGGCTAGCCCTCGCGGGGCTGCGCTGGTCGGCCGGCCAGCCTGCCCGCCGCGTGCTGGCCACCGTGGCTGGCCTGGCGGGGCTAGCGGCGCTGGCCGTCACCTGGACCGCGCAAGGCCAGTTCCACGGCTGGTAACCGGGACGGCTACTTGGGCTGGAAAAGATAGCAGCCCCGCTCTGACCTGCCTGGGCTTGGGCAGCACCCCGTCTCACCTGCGCAACCACCAACTATCACTAATTGCCGTCCACGGGTGTGGCTTGCTCTTGGACGGCTCACAGACGGCTCAGCCCGTTCACGGAACCCGGACAAGGTCCCTGCGGTCAAGTCGATAGGCCCGGACATCCTTCCTATGCCCCGCGTAAGCGAAGATCTCCCCATACATATCGGCGCGCTTCTCCCACAGGCGCTGATCCTGGGCAAGGTTGCGCGAGGCGCGGAGGGCCTGCGTTGTGGACCGCGTGTTGACGAGAAGGCCGACGATCGCTACAACGGCCGTGGCGGAGGCGGCGATGATTGCCGCTGCGATGACCGGATCCACGAACGCTGACGGTACGCCTGGCGGCAGCCTTGCACAGCGGCTCGCGCCCGATAGTCGCATCGCAGGTATCGGCGTCCACCAGGGTCAGCGACCATGCCCCTCCACAGGGCCGATCTGCTCAGACGCCCAGTACTCGCGGAGACTGGCGATCAGGTGCCCCTCGAAGACAAGCACTGCGATCTCCCGCATGCGCTTGCGCACGCCCTGGGCCAGATCATCGAACTCCGCCTGCCACTCGGCAACCACCGTGTCCCCGTCCACGTACACGTTGAGCAGTTCGCACCTGATGTTCGCCTGCGCGGCCACCACCTTGGTCTGCCAGTAGTGGCGGATCGCCTCCCGGTCGGGGATGGGGTCCTGAAGCACCCGCTCGTGATACGTCGCGGAAAAGGTGAAGATCGTCACGATCAGGCCAGGGTCCTGCGTCTCCCACGCCCGGATGTAGGTGCCCAGCACCTCGTGGGCTACCTTCCTTGTCGGCACCGTCAGGCATCCTCTCTGGCAGGGCGGTTAAGCGGCGGCGTTACCCGATCATCCTGCCGAGGTACGCCCCCGGGTTGTGCCACGGGTAAATGCTGGCCGGCCTGGCATAGATAGACACGCGATCACGGTGCCAGCTGGCCGGACAGCGGGAGCCCAGAGCTAATCCAGTCTTCGCGGCTGACGGGGGCTCCCCGGCCCTCACCTCCGGCGCCTCATTACGCGTCATGCCGGCCAGAGCGGCGACGAGGCCGGCCGCTTCCCATCGGCGCCGGATTTGAAGCGTGATCTTGTCGTGAGCGCCGTCCCGCCAGCCGGCCTGAAACACCTGTTCTTCGGTCCCCGGGAGCGCAGACGTTGCCCTGGTCATGAGGTCCAAGAGTCCCAGCTGACCGAACCCTGCGCCCTCATGGTGGGATGCCAGCGAGGCTGCCCCAGAGCGGCCGAATTCCTGGAACGTCCGGCATAGCCCCACCCCTGGGGGACCTCCATGCCGGTGCACCGTACGAGCGTGCGCCAGGCCCCGGACAAGATCAGGCCCCGCGCCTATCCTGAAGTTGCTGACGGCAGGAGGCGAAGGGCCTTGGACGAGGCTAACACGCACCCTCCGGGCGTCCCCTGGACCGGATCGCAACACCTGTTCTGTGGTCTGCGGCAGCCTGGATGTAGCCCTGGTCATGAGGTCTAAAGTCCCAGCCGGCCGCAACGTGCGCCTTCACGGTGGGATGCCGGCCAGGCCACCCCAGAGTTGCCCACTTCGTGACGTACCGCCCCTGCTTGCACTCCAGGGGCGCGCCGGCCGCGTCAACTCCACACCGGCCCTTCCTGTTTCAGGTGCGCGGCCTTCGGCGGGTACGTCACCATGAGGAAGGACCGGCTCAGTCTGGCGTCCGGCACGATCACCAAACGGGGGGAACGATCAGGCAATGGGGCGCATCCGCAAGGCGGCGAGGTTCACCTTCTCCATCGGTGGCTACGACGGTCTCTCGCCCATCCGCAAGGAATCCTCGGCTGAGTCGATTGGCCGGGAACGAACCGGCTGCTTGCACGCTACGCAGCACTCGGCCAGGCACCATCGGGCCTCCCACCTGTCCCTGCCCGCGTTGCTGAGCAGCGCCCCATGTGCCCTGAATGTGGGTACCGCGGAATGCACACCAGCCGGTGCTCCGCCGGGAATCCGCCGGCGTGAATGCCCCCGGGTCCAGCTGAGCAGAGGCGCCGGGGATCTGCGCACTCCTATCGCTGCTGCCGTACCTCATTCGCTTATCCAGATCAGGGCGAGCGATGAATTGACGCCGGTCGCCACCTGCGTGCCCCACGTGGTCGAGGTGTAGCTCTGGCCATAAATCTGGGGCGTGACGGACTCGCCGGCCAGCAAATAGTAGAGCGCCACGGCGGTGGCGCCGGGCTGGTATGTGGCCAGGGACGGAAACATCTCCTGGTAGCGGTCCGGGCTGGCGGAAGGGGTCCGGCCGCTGGTGGAGGTCAGGAAGCCCGCGCGGATCCGCTCCTGACACCTCGCGAATCCCGGAAGTTGACGGCTCCTGACCGCTCCTGTGACTTCTCGGCGGCCGGGATGGCGTCCCGGCTACGGTTGCGCCATGCACTGGGCGACCACACTCACGGCAGCCGGTGCCCTTCTCGGCGGCCTCGCCCTTCCCATTGCCTTCATCCAGCTCGGCGCACAACGCAGGGACGCCCTGAGGGCACAGGTGGACAAGATCGGCGCATGGCCCGCACAGCCGGTACGAGTGGCCGGGCCCGCGACGTCCGAGGACATCCCTGAGCCCCGGGAGCCAGAGCCACCGCCAGGACTGCCGCAATGGAACCTGACCGTGTTCATCCGCAACAGCAGCGAGTTGCCCGTAGTGGTGGTGGCGCTGGAGCTGTCCGTGCGGCCCTGGGGATACAACCGCCTGCCAAGAAAGGAAGGCACCCAAGTCAGCTGGTACGCCGACAAGAGGTTCGGTCTCCCCGGGCGCGTCCCCATCGCACCCGGGACGGTTGCACCCGGACAGACGTGGAGCCGGGAGATTACTTACACCGCGCCCAGCAGATACGACGAGCCACAGCCACCCTTTGTCTACGTCGCCCGCACGGTCGTAACAGACGCCGCAGGGCGCCAGTGGGAAATAAGCCCGCACAGGACCGGCCCGGCCAGGCGCGTCCGGTGGTGGCTGCGGAAGCGATGGGAGCGCCGGGGCGATGTGTAGCCACCACCGCAGGCCGGCGCGGACCCGGAGGCGGTCATGACGGTCGTCGTCGTCCAGTCCGACGAGCTCTCAGCATGGATCGGCGTGGCCGGGGTCGCGGTCGGCGTCGTCCTGTCCACCGGGATCGACTGGTGGCGCAGCCGCCGCACCGGACGGCGGGAACTGCGCCACCGCCTACTGCAGGCCGGAAGCGACCTGGCCGCCGCAGCCACCGGCTACCAGAGCACCACCCGGGCAGCCGGGGCAGCGATGAGCGAACCCGCCTGGCACGAACTCATCCAGGCACGGCTCGAGGCGCTGCGCACGGCATACCTGATCATCAACCTGGCCGGGGACAAGGGCGTGGAGGTGGCTGCCGGCCACATCGTCAAGGTGGCCTTCGACGCGGCGGCGAGCAGCGACATGACAGTCATCACACAGCAGATGCGCGAGCAAGGCGCCGCCCTCGCCGCCTACAGGGAAGCCGTGCGGAAAGCGAAACTCTGAGCACCTCCCAGGACCGCCGACAGCTGGCAGTGACTGCGCCGCGGTGTTCACGGTCAAGGCGTCCACTCCTCGCCGTCCTTGATCTGCCGCACGTCGCCCTGCCTGTGCTCCCACCGCGTCCCCCACCGGTCCGTCCAGCGCACCACCGGGTAAGCGCCAGGAAACTGGGCTGACGATACCGGATCACTCCAGAAACGCAGCCCGATATCCCACGGCGAAAGCCGGTCGCTGTGCAGCATGCCCTCCAGCAGCCCCGACATGCCATCGCGGAGCCGCTCGTCAAGATCCGTCGTACACGGCACCCGCTCGCTCCCGGCGAACGGGACCAGGCTGGGCCCGCCAGCGCCGGCAAGCCGGATCCGCGCCTCAATGCCAGTGATCGCGTAATGGCCGTGATTTACGACAATCCCACCCAGGCGGTACACCCGCGCAGCACCCTTACCGGGATCCGCGAGCCGCTCACCCAGGGCCACCTGAACCTCATACGCCTCAGACCACTGCTCCCCGTCACGGGCGAGCCGGCGCTCCTCCTCGATCTGAGCCCGGCTGAACTCCCGCTCCGTCGCGAGCTGCTCATCGCTGTGCTTCCGCTCATCCTTCAGCCGCGCCGCGGCCCCGAGCCGGTCCTGTGCCGTGATCCTGATCGTCGTAAGAACTACCAGCAGCGTTGCCACCGCCAAGGCGATCGTGCCAATTGCAGTCCAGTCCCCAGAAGTCACACATCCATCCTGCACCCGGCGGCGTTAGCTGGCCGACCAGCAGGCGCAACATGGCGGCAGATCAGCAGCGGATAGCCTCGCCTAGCAGCTCGGGTCCGTGCCCCCCTGCGACATGCAGTTGCTGCTCGTGCTGCCCCCGCCCAGGTTGCTCAGCTGGGAGTTCACCTTCGCCAGCTGCACCCCGCGACGATCCCCAGGATCAGGCTGATCACGCACACGATGCCGACCACCCACGCGATGAACACCACCGCATTCCGGGTCTCCCGCATGTACCTCAGCTCGGGCGCCTCAGCCTCCCTCGCCGCCAGGAGCGCTCTGGCCTGTGCCGCCTTCGCCTGAGCCGGCGTCTGCGCCGGCCGCGGTGGTGGCGGCGGCTGTACTGGCGGCAGTGACGGCGCAGGCCGCCCCCCGCCGGCCGAGTGAGCCCCCCGCCCGCCGCCCGCTATGTCCGTCATCGCCCATCCCCCTGCCGTCCCAGGCCCTCGCGCCCCGCGCGAAATTATGACGCTCCAAGAGCGCTGCCGGATGACTTCGGCGCGTTCCGTGCACTGAATGGAAACGGCGGCGTATCCACGCAGGGACGAAAAGGGCAAAACGTCGATGAGGGGAACAGTACGTACCACCAGCCACGGATTCCGTCATGCTAGCGGCCATGACCAGCCTCATCGCACTCGCCTACGCCGCGCACCCGGCACAGCCGCCTTTCAATGCCGACTTCTACGTCGCTGCCATCACTGTCATCCCGGTGCTGTACCTCGCCCTCACCATCCAAGGGCCCACCGCGGCAAGAATGATTAAGGCAGCGGCCGACAGCGACGGCAAAGTCCCCGGGTCCGTCACCTTCCTCCTGCTCTTAGTCCCAATGTGTGTGTACATGTTCGGGGGCTTCGGGGAGTTCGTGGGCATCGTCGCCCTCTACAACCGGCGTGACTATGGATGGGGCTTCATCACCCTCTGGGCACTGATACTGCTGACAGTGATCGCCGTCGTGGTGCCCGCCAGCGCGGCCCTCCGCGAGGCGGCCACCACGACCCATCCCCAGGGCCCCAGCGAAGCACCACCCGCAGCAGCGGATCCAAGCAGGGAGCAAGGCAGCTAGGCGGGTACCACGAAAGCCCCGCACCGCGGGAGCACTCCCACGGTGCGGAGCGCCCAACGCGCCCAGAGAAGGCCCAGATTAGATTCAAAAATGGCGCGGACAGGAATGGGCATTAGTCGATACGAGATGACCGATCTACCCATGCTCGTGCTCAGATATGACAAATATCTGAATTGCGAAGGCCCGGCCCAGCCTGCTCGATAGAGGCGTTCTTGTGATGTCTCACCCTGTCACACCCGGCACGGGCGGCCAGGCGCTGGCGCAGCTCACGACCGTCTAGGCGGCCAGGCCGGGGCCGGCGCACAAACAACATGTGCACCCCAGCCGAGCCTGTCTCAACAGACGACCATCACCCGGTACCGGCGCCCCGCCGCCGTCCTGGTGCCCGCCGACTGGTACGCCAGGATCACGGCCCCGGACGGCCCAGCCACGGCTCAGGAGGGCGGTGACGACCAGTGAGTGCAGGTCAGAGCCAGTCCCGGCCTATTTGGGCTGGAAGCGGATCCCGCCGTCGAACCGGATGACCTCGGCGTTCATGTAGTCGTTCTCGATGAGCGCCTGAACCAGGTGGGCGAACTCGTCGCTGGTCCCCATCCGCTTGGGGAACACCACCGGCGCGGCCAGCTTGGCCTTCCACTCGTCGCTGGTCGGGCCGGTCCCGTAGATGGGCGTGTCGATGATGCCCGGGCAGATGGTGTTCACCCGGACGCCGATGGCGGCGAGATCGCGGGCCGCCGGGACGGTCATCCCGATGATCCCGCCCTTGGAGGCGGAGTAGGCGATCTGGCCGGTCTGCCCCTCCAGGCCCGCCACGGACGCCGTGTTGACCACCACGCCGCGCAGGTTGTCCGCGTCGGTGGGCTCGGTCTGCGCGATGGCCGCGCTGGCGATCCGCATCAGGTTGAACGTGCCGATCAGGTTGATGTCGATGACCTTGCGGAACGACGCGAGATCGTGCGGGGCGCCGTCCCGGCCGACGGTCCGCGCGGCCCAGCCGATGCCGGCGCAGTTCACCACGATGCGCAGCGGCACACCCTGCGACGTGGCCGCTTCCACGGCCGCAGTGACCGATTTCTCGTCGGCCACGTCGGTCTTCACGAACAAGCCGCCGGCCGCCTCGGCGACCGCCTTGCCCTGCTCTTCGTTGAGGTCGGCGACGACCGGCTTGACGCCCGCGGCCGCCAGCCGGCGGGCCACCGCCGCGCCAAGGCCACTGGACGCACCGGAGATGATCGCTGCGGTTCCGTTCAGTTTCATGGCCGGGAGCATACTTCGCGCCGCCCGGGCCCAACCGAACGGGGTTCGGGTTGCCAACCGGTCAGCCATCCCGGCAATCTGTCGGTGCTCCGGTCTACGATCAGGATCGTTGGCACTCGTCTGCAGACCCGGCCAGAGCGGCAGGCCAGCGGCAGCAAGAGGAGCAGTTGGTGACGAAATATCGGGCGAATCCGTGGGCGGTCTTGCTGGTCGTCTCACTCGGGTTCTTCATGACCCTGCTGGATCTGACGATCGTGAACATCGCGATCCCGAACATGATCACCAGGCTGCATGCCTCGCTGGACGACATCCTGTGGGTGATCAACGCCTACGCGCTGGTCCTCGCGGTCCTGGTCATCACGGCGGGACGGCTCGGCGACCTGATCGGCCCACGAATCATGTTCGCCCTCGGCATCGGCGTGTTCACCGCCGCGTCCGCGGCGTGCGGACTGGCGCCGAGCGCGGGCTGGCTGATCGGGTTCCGCGCCGTGCAGGGCCTCGGTGCCGCCATGCTGATGCCGCAGACACTGACCATCATCACGAATACATTCCCAGCGGACCGCCGCGGCGCGGCATTCGGCGTCTGGGGCGCGGTAGCCGGGGTGGCCACGATCGCCGGGCCGACCCTGGGCGGCCTGCTGGTGACCGCGTTCGATTGGCGCTATATCTTCTTCGTCAACCTGCCGTTTGGCGTGCTCTGCCTGGTGCTGACGTTCTTCATCATCCCGGACCTGCGGCCCGGCCGACGGCACCGGATCGACATACCCGGCGTGCTGCTGGCCAGCGCCGCCCTGCTGGCCATCTGCTACGGCCTGGTCGAGGGGCAGAAATACGACTGGGGCACGATCACCGGGTTCATCAGCATCCCGCTGGTGTTCGTGGTCGGCATCGCGCTGCTGGCCGCGTTCCTGCTGCTGCAGTGGCGGACCCAGGACCGCGAGCCGCTGGTACCGTTCGCGCTGTTCAAGGACCGGAACTACTCGGTGGTGAATTGGGTGTCCGGCACGCTGTCCATCGGCATGATGGGCATCTTCCTCCCGTTCACCATCTATCTGCAGTCGGTGCTCGGCTTCTCCGCGCTGAAGGCGGGCCTGACCATGGCGCCCGCCTCGCTGCTGTCGATGGTCATCGCCCCGGTGGCCGGCCGGTTCACCGACCGGATCGGTGGCAAGTACATCCTGATGTCCGGGCTGGCGCTGTTCGGCGCCGGGATGGGCTGGGTGGCCCTGGAAGCCACCACCACATCGGCCTGGTACGCGTTCCTGCCCGCGCTGATCGTGGCCGGGATCGGGATGGGCTGCATCTTCGCGCCGATGGTGACGGTGGCCATGCGGAACATCGACCCGCGGATGGCCGGGGCGGCGTCCGGCGTGCTGAACACCGTCCGGCAGTGCGGCCTGGTGATCGGCACCGCCGCGGTCGGCGCGCTGCTGCAGAACCGGCTGGTCTCGGCGATGCACACGCAGGCTGTCACCCGGTCCGCCGCGCTGCCCGCCGCCGTACGCGGCCCGTTCATCGCCCAGATCCAGCATTCGGCCAGCAACGGCATCCAGGTCGGGGCGGGCCAGAACGGCGGCAGCTCGGCGGTGCCCGGGCTGCCGGCCCGGCTGGCCGCGGAACTCGCGCGGATCGGCCACGACGTGTTCACGTTCGGTTACGTCACGGCGATGCGCTCGACGATGCTGTTCCCGGTCATCCTGCTGGCCATCGCCGCGCTCAGCTGCCTGCTGCTCCGGGAGGGCCGCCAGACGGCTGAGGATGTCCTGCCCGACCTGCCCGCGGGCGAGCGTGCCCGCGCCTGAGCCCAGCCAGAACGACCGCGCCTGGGTCTAGGGCAGAACGACCGCGCCTGAGCCCAGGCCAGAACGCCCGCCTGCGGGCCGGGCAAGCCCGCAACGCAGGCAGGCCCAGAGGCGGGCAGTGTTCCCCGCAGGCGGGCTGTGTTCGCTAGCAGTCGGGCTCGCTAGCTGGCGGGCTTGGTTCGCTAGCTGGCAGGCTCGCTAGCTGGCAGGCTCGAACACCGCGGGCGACCACAGGCCAGGCAGTTCTTCCGGGTCAGGCTCGAACGGGAACCTCGCCGCGAACGCGGGCTCCAGCTCCGAGATCCAGGTGGCATCCGGGTTGTACCGGGCGAAGAACGGCTTGCCGACCAGGCTGGGGTCGCGCGCCTGGATCATGTGCATCACGTAGACCTGCTGCCCCGCGATCTCCGTGATCCCGTCGATGCACACTTTGCCCGGGGTGGCCGACATGGACGGCCCGCGGACCGTCCGGCACAGCCCGGACACCTGCCGGTAGGCCTTGCGGTAGATGCTGTAGCCGCGGGCCAGCGGGACCGCGAAGTAGTCCTGTGGCCCGGTGTCCCGTTCCACGAACATGTAGTAGGGCACCATGCCGAGCCGGACCTGGGCCCGCCACATCGCGGCCCAGACCCCCGGGTCGTCGTTGATTGTCCTGATCAGCGGCGCCTGGGTGCGGATCACGCCGCCGGCCGTGCGGATCCGGCGGACCGCCTCGGCCACCAGCGGCGGCTCCAGCTCGCTCGGGTGAGAGAAGTGCGCCATGAACGCCAGGGCCCGGCCGGACGCAACCACCTGCTCAAACAGCCGGAGCGTGTCGTCGGCGTCCGGGTCGGTGACGAACCGCTGGGGCCAGTAGGCCAGGGCCTTGCTCCCAATCCGGATCGACTCGATGTGCTCCATGCCCGGAGCCAGCAGCGGCTCGACGTAGCGGCGCAGCACCGGGGCGCCCATGATCATCGGATCTCCGCCGGTGATCAGCACGCTGGTCACCTCGCGGTGCTCCCGCAGGTAGTGCATCACCCGGTCCACATCGGTGGTGGCCATCTTGAGCTCGGGCTCGTCCACGAACTGGGCCCACCGGAAGCAGTACGCGCAGTAGGCGTGACAGGTCTGGCCCTGCTTGGGGAAGATCAGCACCGTCTCCGGGTACTTGTGCTGCACCCCGGGCAGCGGCTCATCGCCCAGGTCGGGGATGTTCAGCGCCAATTGCCCGGCGGGGTGCGGGTTGAGCCGCATCCGGACCTCATGCGCCGCCGCCCTGATCTCCGGCTCGGCCGCACCCGTGGCCAGCAGGGCGGAGATGTGCTGCACGTCGGCGGCGGGCAGCATATCGGCCTGCGGGAACACCAGGCGGTAGATCGGGTCGTCGGGCGCCGCGGCCCAGTCGATGAGCTCCTCGACGACATATGCGTTGGTGCGGAAAGGCAGCACGGCCCCGACGGCTCGCACCGCGAGCCGGTCTGCGGCGCCGAGACCGGCCCGCGCGGTCAGTGCGTCCAGGTGTTTGGCGGTGTACGCGCGGAACCGCCGTCCCGCCGCCGGTGCCGCCGGCACTGTCTGCCGAATCCCAGTCACGCGTCTCCCTCCGGTCGGTCGCGCCCTGGCGGCCCTGCCAGGGCACACGGATCGTTCAGGCCGGCGGCTGCGATCTGCGCGCCGCGGTCACCCCCCTCAGACGCTGTTGGCAGGACTGACTCCGCTAATTAAGACTCAATACAAGGAGATCACGTTGAGGAAACGCTGAAGCGGCGTTGACGGATCGCTCGTTACTCCCCGTCAGTCAGCTGCGCGTCAGGTGTCCGCTAGTGGTGACCCCTGTTGCACGACCGGGGTGCGCGAAGCGCTTCATCGCCCTGTTTGCCCGCTTGCCAGCCCCAGATCGTGACAGATGGTTACCCGGTAGGCCCATCATCAACCATGTCGAGTCCGCCATCAACCCATAACTACCTATATGCACCGTTAACCATCATTTGCTCCACGCGCCCCGAGCCGCTCTGCGCGCCCCGAGCCGCCCCGAGCCGCCCCGAGCCGCCGCGGGCCGTTCCGGGCCGGGCCGCCCAGGGAGCGGTGCGAGCCGCGGCCGGCAATGAGAAGCTTGGCCCCATGCTGGTCTTTCGACGCACCTTGCCCGCCTGCCCCGCGGCGGCGGGCTGGCCCAGCCCGCCGCCAGCGGGCTGACCGGGTTCCCCGGAACCGTACATGATCCTGGACGCGCCGGGCCCGGCCCCGGACCGGGCCGCCATCGTGGTCAACGCGATGGGCGGCGATCATGGCCCGGCGCAGGTCGTCGCCGGGGCCGCAGCGGCCGCTGCGGCGCTGCAGGCCCCGGTCATCCTGACGGGCCTGGCCGAGCTGCAGCCGCTGCTGGCCGCCCACCAGGAAGTCGCCGGGCTGCTCCAGCTGGCCCCGGCCGAGGACGCGATCGCGATGGACGAGGGGGCGCTGGCCAGCTGGCGCCGCCCACGGTCGAGTGTGGCCGTCGCCTGCCAGGTGATCCGGCGGGGCCAGGCCGCGGCGCTCGTCTCGGCCGGGTCGACGGGCGGCATCGTGGCCACCGCCCGGCTCCGGCTGCGGTCGGTGCCTGGACTGCTCCGGCCGGCTCTCGCCGTGGTGCTGCCGACCAGCCCGAAGCCCACCCTGCTGGTCGACGCGGGCGCCATCGCCGACCCCAAGCCGGAGATGCTGCTCCAGTTCGCCCAGCTCGGGGTCGTCTACGCGCAGATCGCGCACGGCATCGCCGAACCCAGGGTGGGGCTGCTCAGCATCGGCACCGAGCCCGGCAAGGGCAACAAGCTAACCCGGCGCGCGTACGAGCTGCTCACCGCGCCGCCGCCGCACGGTGCGCTGCCGATCAAGTTCACGGGCAACGTGGAGGGCGGCGACCTGCTGGCCGGCCAGGTGGACGTGATCGTGACCGACGGCTTCACCGGGAACGTCGCGCTGAAGACGCTGGAGGGCACCACCCGGTTCGCCGCGGACCAGCTGCGCTCGGTGCTGGAGGGCTCCCGGGCCGCCCGGCTCGGCGCGGTGCTGCAGCGCCGGGCGTTCCGCGAGCTGCGCGCCCGGATGGACACAGAAAGCTACGGCGGGGCCGCGCTGCTCGGCCTGGAAGGCACCGTCGTCATCGCGCACGGCGCCTCCACCGCTCGCGGCATCACGTCGGCCTGCCTGCTCGCCGCGGACCTGAGCAAGGGCCAGATCACCGAGAAGATCCGGGCCCGGCTCGGGCACAGCCGCGGCGCGCACTTCCTGCGCCGCAGCTGACAGCGCGGTACCGCGCCGGGCCAGGGCGACAGCCGGCGGGTTGCGTTGGCGTGACGGGACCCGCGACGGAGCGTCAATCCGATGGGCAGTCCTCGCTAGGCTTGAGGTATGGCTGATCCCAGGGACGTGCTCGCGCAGCGGGTCCAGGACGCGCTCGGCGCCGCGTTCGGCGCGGAATTCGCGGAAGCGGACCCGGTGATCCGGCCGTCCTCGTTCGCGGACTTCCAGTCCAACGCGGCCCTGCCGCTGGCCAAGCGGCTGGGGCGGCCGCCCCGGGAGATCGCCGCGGAGATCATCGGTCAGCTGGACCTGACCGGGGTGGCCGAGCCGCCACAGGTCAGCGGGCCCGGCTTCATCAACCTCACGCTGACCCCCGAGTGGATCGCCGCCCAGGCCAGCAGCGAACTGGCCGACCCGAGGCTGGGCACCCCGGCCGCCGACCCGGCGCAGCGGATCGTGGTCGAGTACTCCTCGCCGAACGTGGCTAAGGAGATGCACGTCGGCCACTTGCGCACGACGATCGTCGGGGACGCGCTGGCCCGGATCCTGGACTTCGCCGGGCACGAGGTGATCAGGGACAACCACCTGGGCGACTGGGGCACGCAGTACGGCATGCTGATCGAGCACCTGCTCGACGTGGGTGAGGACTCCGCCGAGGCCGCCCTGCTGCACACCGACCCGAACACGTTCTATCAGGCTGCGCAGCGCAGGTTCGCCGACGACCCGGCCTTCACCGAGCGGGCCCGGCGGCGGCTGGTGCTGCTGCAGAGCGGCGACCCGGAGACGCTCCGGCTGTGGCAGCACCTGGTCAACCTGTCCCTCGATTACCTGCACCGGATCTACCGCCAGCTGCACGTGACGCTGACCGACGCGGACATCCGCGGGGAGAGCTTCTATAAGGCCATGCTGGCCGACGTGTGCGCCGAACTGGAGGCCAGCGGCGTCGCGGTGATCAGTGACGGCGCGCTGTGTGCGTTCCCGCCCGGGTTCACCGGGCGCAATGGCGAGCCGCTGCCGCTGATCATCAGGAAGAGCGACGGCGGCTACAACTACGCCACCACGGACCTGGCCACCATCCGCTACCGGGTCCGGGACCTGCACGTGGACCGGGCCATCTACGTCGTGGGCTCGGCCCAGGCGCTGCACTTCCAGATGGTGTTCGCGGTGGCCAGGCAGGCAGGCTGGATACCGCCGGGCGCCCGGTTCGAGCACGCCCAGATCGGCAACGTGCTGGGCACCGACGGAAAGATCCTGCGCACCCGGGCGGGTGACACGATCAAGCTCGCCGAACTGCTCACCGAGGGCGTCGAGCGGGCCAGGCACGTGGTCGACGAGCTGGGCACCAGCCCGGACCTGAGCGAAGCCGAGCGGGACGCGATCGCCGAGGCGGTCGGCGTGGGCGCGATAAAGTACGCCGACCTGTCCACCGCCCGGGACAGCGAGTACGTGTTCGACTGGGACCGGATGATCTCGTTCAAGGGCAACACCGGGCCCTACCTGCAGTACGCGACCGCCCGGATCCGGTCCATCTTCCGCAAGGCCGGGATCGATCCGGACACCGTGGCCGGGCCGGTCAGGCTGGCCGAGCCGGCCGAACGCGCGCTGGCGCTGCGGCTGCTCGGCTTCGGTGCGGCGGTCCGGCAGGCCGGGGAGAACGCGGAACCGCACCTGCTGGCCAACTTCCTGTTCGAGGTGGCCAGCGCGTTCACCGCGTTCTACGAGCAGTGCCCGGTGCTGAACGCCCCCGGCGAAGGGGTGCGGGACAGCAGGCTGGCGCTGTCCGCGCTCACCCTGCGGGTGCTGGACACCGGGCTCGGCCTGCTCGGCATCCCGATCCCCGAGCGGATGTAGCCCGGCCGGCGGCCCAGGGCCAGTCCGCAGCCCGATCCCAGGGCCAGTCCGCAGCCCGATCCCAGGGAAATCCCAGGTTTCGCGGGCTGATGTCCCAGCCCGGCCCGGAAAGCTCGGGGCCATGGACAACATGTACCGGCCCAGCGGTGGCGCGGACCCGCAGGATTCCCGCTCCACCGAGCAATTCTGGGCCTCACCTCCCGCACCGTCCGGCCCCGGCCCGCAGGGCGGGCAGCCGCCATCGGGCCTGCAGCAGCACTACGCACGGGATCGGCGGCACGCACTGCGCTGGAGCATCGGGCTGACGCTGGCCGTGGCACTGGCGGCTGGCGGCGTACTCGCCGGGGTGGCGCTGGCCGGGCACGGCGCCCCGGCCAGCAGCGCGTCGCCGGCCGGCGACACGTCGGCGGCCAGCCAGCCGGGCGGCCAGGCCGCGGCGCTGAACACCGCGCTGAACGCGGCCGCCGCGCCGGGCGCGCTGACCCTCACCTCGGTCGCCGGCACCGCGGCGGGCGGCACCGGCACCGCGACGGGCGGCACTGGCACCGGCACCGCCGCGACCGGCGGCAGCACCGCGGTCACCGCGGCGCATCCCTGCCTGAAGGCGCGGGCCGCGGCCCGGGCCGCCCGGCTCGCCGGGCGGTCCGCGCTGGCCCGGGCGGCCCGGGCCGCGGTCGCGCACTGCCGCTGGATCAGG
This sequence comes from uncultured Actinomycetes bacterium, assembly GCA_963717125.1. Classification (GTDB taxonomy): domain Bacteria; phylum Actinomycetota; class Actinomycetes; order Streptosporangiales; family Streptosporangiaceae; genus RYN-230. Next base: position 74,809 of record CAVQVG010000002.1, on the reverse strand, counting down.
CGGCGGCTGATCCGGGTGTTCCTGCTCCGCGGCATCGACGGGCAGTTCACGTTCCGCACCAGGCAGGGCGCCATCCGCACGCTGGCTTTCGAGCGCGGCGTGATCCAGTCGGTGAGCGGCAGCGACATCGTGATCCGCGCCGCGGACGGCACCACCTGGAGCTGGGACCTGGTGAGCAACACCGTGGTCCGGGAGCACGGCGCCAAGACCTCGACTAGCGCCCTGGCCAGCGGAGACCCAGTGTGGGTGGGCGGACCGGTGGTCTCCGGCGCCAAGGACGCGCGGCTGGTAGTAATCCGGCCGCCCAGTGCACCAACCAGCGCGCCCTCCACCGCCACGCCAGCGCCGTCAGCATCCGGCAGCTGACCGGCGCTGTTACCGGCTCCCGCAGGCCCGGCCTGCGGGAGCCGGTAGCCTATGCTGGCTCGCCAGCCGCCAGTGCCCCCAGGTGATGACAGACAACGACCGGATTCCGCAGGTGCTCGTCGTGGACGACGAGCCGAACATCCGTGAGCTGGTCCAGGTCGCGCTGAAGTTCCACGGTTGCGCGGTGACCACGGCGGCCAGCGGCAAGGACGCGCTGCGGCAGGCCGAATCGGCCCGGCCGGACCTCATCGTGCTCGACGTCATGCTGCCCGACCTGGACGGGTTCGAGGTGTGCCGGCGGCTCCGCGCGGCGGGCAACGAGGTGCCGGTCATCTTCCTGACCGCCCGGGACACCTCCTCCGACCAGGTGACCGGGCTGGCCCTGGGCGGCGACGACTACGTGACCAAGCCGTTCTCGGTGGAAGCCCTGGTGGCCCGGGTGCGGGCGGTGCTCCGCCGGGCCTCGCGGGCCACCGCCGGCACCGGAGACGAGCACGCCGCGCTGCGGGCCGGCGACCTGGAACTGGACGAATCGCGCTGGACGGTGCACCGGGCGGGCGTCCCGGTCGAGCTGTCCCCGACCGAGTTCCGGCTGCTCGCCTACTTGATGCGGCACCAGGGCCGGGTGCTCACCCGCGCCCAGCTGCTGGAGAACGTGTGGGGCTGGGACTACGCGGGGCAGTCGCAGATCGTCGAGACCTACGTCAGCTACCTGCGGCACAAGCTGGATCCGCTGGGGCCACCGCTGATTCACACCCAGCGCGGCATCGGCTACAGCCTGCGGCCGACCGGCCCCGGGCCGGGGGGATGACCAGCTCCGGGCGGCTGTCGCTGCGGTCCCGCCTGCTCGTCCTGCTGATCTCGGTGACCACGGCGTTCCTGCTGGTGACGGGCGTGGTCAGCACGTTCGTGCTGAGCAAACGGCTGGGCGCCCAGTTCAACGCGGACCTGGTGGCCGCCGCGCAGCACAAGCCGCAGCAGATCGCCAGCAACCCGGGCGGCTACGTGGCCGTCGAGGTCACCTTGTTCCCGGTCGCGGTCCGGCCGCTGACCGGGACCGGCGCCGCCACCGAGGAACTGGCCGCCGCGGTGCAGAACCTGATCGCCACGCACACCGCCCGGCACTACGTGGGCAGTGGGCCGTTCGCGGTGCCGCGGTCGCACGGTGGGCCGCGGCTGCGGGCCGTCGGCGTGCTCCGGCCCGGCGCCGCCCGCGCCCGGACCGTGCTGTTCGTCGCCCGTCCGGTAGACGCCATCACCAGCCAGGTCCGGGATACCCTGCTCACCGAGCTGATCACCGGCGGGGCGCTGATCCTGCTGCTGGCGGGCGGCGGGCGCTGGCTGATCGGGCGCGGGCTGGCCCCGCTGGGCCACATGGCGGGCACCGCGCAGCGGATCACCACCCAGGGGGATCTGACCGCGCGGATGCCGGACGACGACGACAGCACCGAGGTGGGCCGGCTCGGCGGCGCGATCAACACCATGCTGGACCGGATCCAGCAGGCGTTCGGCGCCCGGCTGCGCTCGGAGCAGAAGGTCCGGCAGTTCGCCGCGGACGCCTCGCACGAGCTGCGCACCCCGCTGACCACCATCCGCGGTTACGCCGAGCTGTACCGCCAGGGCGCGCTCGGCCCGGATCAGCTGCCGAACGCCATGCGCCGCATCGAGCAGGAGGCCCAGCGGATGAGCACGCTGGTGGCCGAACTGCTGGAGCTGGCCCGGCTGGACCGCACCTCGTCGCTGGACCTGGCCGAGACCGACTTGGCCGGGCTGGTCCGGGACGCCGCCGCCGACGCGTCGGCGGTGCAGCCGGATCGCCCGGTCAAGGCCGAGACGCCGGCCCGGCTGATCGCGGTGGTGGACGAGGCCCGGATCCGGCAGGTGCTGGCCAACCTGCTGGGCAACGTGCGGGAGCACACCCCGCCCACCGCGCCGGTCGCGGTCCGGCTGGCGCCGGTGCGCGGCGGCGTCGTGCTGGAGGTGGCCGACTCCGGGCCGGGCATGTCCGAGCGGGACGCGGCGCAGGCGTTCGACCGGTTCCACCGGAGCGCGGACCGGGCGGCCGGTGCGGACGGGGCGCCGGCCAGCACGGCCGGCGGGGGCAGCGGCCTGGGGCTGTCCATCGTGCAGGCGATCGCGGCCGCGCACGGCGGCCAGGCGGTGCTCGAGTCGTGGCCGGGCCAGGGCACCCGGGTCCGGATCTGGCTGCCCACCGCGCCAGTCCCGTGAGTGCGCTCAGTCCCCTGCCGGGCTCGGTAGGTGCTCGAACAGGTAATAGACCGCCCAGCAGACCGTAAATGATCAGCGCGACGACCGGCAGGCCGACCGCGGCGATGATGGTCCCGGCCACATACGCCAGCAGGCCGCCGTTGAAGCCAAGAATGGACTGGCGCAGTGCCTTCGGCCGGGCCTGCCCGCCCAGCTGCTCGGCGTGCGTGACCACGTAGATCCACAGCCCGGCGAAGCCGAACGAGATCAGGATCATGACCAAGCCGTAGGTCACGGCGGCGGGCGCGCCGCCCGAGTGCCGCAACTGCTCGGCCACCAGCGCGGTGGGCAACGGGATCGCTACCACGCCCAGCAGCAGGAATAGGTTGAGCACCAGGACCGGGCGGTCCACCCGGCTGATATGAGCGAAGATCGTGTGGTGGTTCATCCACATGATCCCGATGGTCAGGAAGCTCACCACGTACGCGAAGTAGCTCGGCCAGGCGTGCGCCAGGTCCCGGTACGGATGCTGGCCCAGGGTGATGGACAGCAGGTTGAACACCAGCACCGTGATGGCAACGGCAAAGACCCCATCACTGAACGCCTCTGCCCGCCTGGTGTCCATGCCCCGCGGTTCAGCCGTCGGAGTCCGGTGTGGCGCCGCCGGCGCTGGCCGGGCGGCTGCCTTCGACTGGGCCGGCCGGGGCCGGGGCGGGGGCAGCCACCGAGCGGGCCAGCAACTGGGCCACGTCCACGACCTCCAGGCTGTCCTTGGCTTCGCCGCTGGCCTTCTTGGCGGCGACGGCGTCACCGAGCATGACCAGGCAGTAGGGGCAGCCGGTGGAGATGGTGTCCGGGCTGGTGGTCAGCGCTTCGTCGATCCGCTCGGTGTTGATCCGCTTGCCGATGCGCTCTTCCATCCACATCCGCGCGCCACCGGCGCCGCAGCAGAACCCGCGTTCCTTGCACCGGTGCATCTCCTGAGCCTGCACGCCGGGCACCTGCTCCATGATCTCCCGCGGCGGGGAATACACCTTGTTGTGCCGGCCGAGGAAGCACGGGTCGTGGTAGGTGATCTTCTCCTCGACCTTGCTGACCGGGGTCAGCTTGCCCTCGGCCACCAGCCGGGCCAGCAGCTGGGTGTGGTGGATGACCTGGTAGTCCCCGCCGAGCTGGGGATACTCGTTGGCGATCGTGTTGAAGCAGTGCGGGCAGGACGCGACGATCGTGCGCGGCTTGGCCTCGTTGAGCGTCTCGATGTTCTGCTGGGCCAGCATCTGGTAGACGAACTCGTTGCCGATCCGGCGGGCCGGGTCGCCGGTGCAGGTCTCGGCCGGGCCGAGCACGGCGAAGTTCACCCCGGCGGTGTGCAGCAGGGTGGCGATGGCCCGGGTGGTCTTGCGGGCCCGGTCTTCCAGCGCCCCGGCGCAGCCCACCCAGAACAGGTACTCCACGTCCGCGCCGAGCGGGCCGCCGGCCACCGGGACCTCGAAGTCCAGGCCCTCCATCCACTCCGCGCGCCGGGCCTCGCCCATGCCCCAGGGGTCGCCCTTGTTCTCCAGGTTCTTCAGCATCCCGGCCGCCTCGACCGGGAACGCCGACTCGATCAGCACCTGGTGACGGCGCATCCCTTCGATGTGGTCGATGTGCTCGATGTCCACCGGGCACTCGTTCACGCACGCCCCGCAGTTGGTGCAGGACCAGATCACATCGGGGTCGATCACCCCGTGGTCGGCCGCGGTGCCGACCAGGGGGCGCCCGGCCTCCGCCTTGACCGCATCCGGCAGCGCCTCCCGCGCCTCGTCGCTGCCGGCCAGCAGCCAGGGAGCCTTGGCCAGGGCATGGTCGCGCAGGTCCAGGATGACCATCTTGGGGGACAGCGGCTTGCCGGTGACCCACGCCGGGCACTGCGACTGGCATCGCCCGCACTCGGTGCAGGTGGCCATGTCGAGCAGGCCCTTCCAGGAGAGGTCCTCGATCTTTCCCAGGCCGAACACGTCGGTGTCCGGGTCGGCCTCCTCGAAGTCGAGCACCTGGCCGTTGCTGCGCATCGGCTCGAGCCCGCGCAGCCCGTCCGGGCGGCGGGAGAACAGCACGTTGAGCGGCGCGGTGATGATGTGCAGGTGTTTGGAGTAGGTCACGAACACCAGGAAGCCCAGGATGACGGCGAGCTGGGCCAGGATGAAGGTCGTCTCCAGCACGCTGTTCACCCCGGTGCCCAGCGGGGCCAGCCAGTGCCCGACGAGCTGCGAGGCGAATGCGCCGTGCGGGTACGGGAAGTCGCCGGTGTTGATCTGCGCCCCGCGGTAGATCAGCAAGGTCGCGACGACCAGGAAGATACCCAGCAGGACCAGCCACGCGGCGCCGGTGTGCGACCCGGCGAACCGGGAGTCGCGGCCCTCCCGGCGCGGGTTGCTGCGCAGCCGGATCACCGCGAACGTGATGATCCCGGCCAGCACCAGCACGGCGAACAGGTCCTCGATGAACGCGATGAACGACCAGTGGTCGATACCGGGGAACTTCTTGTCGAACAGGCTGGCGTAGGCCTCGATGATGGTCAGCGTCAGCACGATGAAGCCCCAGAATGTGAACGCGTGCGCGATCCCTGGCACCGTCCACTTGAGCAGCTTCCGCTGCCCCAGCACCTCGGTGGCCTCGGTCTCCGCGTCCCGGGCCGGGTGCGACCGCACCGCCTCGATCCGCTCCGGCGCCGGCTGGCCGGTCCGTCCCACCCGGACCAGCCACCACAGCCGCTGGCCCGCCAGCGCGAACGCCGCCGCCGTCAGGACCAGCCCGACCACGATCCGCACAACCACGAAGACCTCCTCGCCAGCCCAGGCCGGGGCCCGGCGCTGTACCGGGTGCCAGCGTACGCCGCGCCCCTGCCCGCCTGATGATCATGCTGGCCGGTCGCGGTGTCCCGCTATCGTACTTGTCGGTAACTTAGCGGCCACCGCGCACCTCCCCAGCGGCACCCGCCCGGCTTAGGGCGTTATGCCAACCAATGGGTGGGATTGAGCGTCCTTGATGTGTTGCACCGATCTCAGGGGGACCAACCCAGCGGAGGAAGGCATGACAGGACGAGCAGCGGTGGTCACCATGATCGCCGCCTGCACGCTGGCTGCGGCGGCGGGACCCGCCGCCGCAGCCACGGCGGCACGCAGGGCCAGCACAGGTACACCCGGCAGTAGCGCGGTGACCAGGCTGCTGGGGCCGGGCGCCCGGTGGCTCAGGTTCGGCACCCGGCCGGGCGCGGCTGGCGAGCACGCGATGATCACGCAGGCATCCGCCGCCGCAGCCATGTTCACCGGAGCCGAGCTGATCGGTGTGTCCTGCACCGGGCGGCCCCAGTGCACCGCGACCGGGCTGGTCAGCACCCGCAGCGGCAAGAACACCCGGACCCTGGCCGAGCGGTGGAACGGGACCACGTGGGCGGTGCAGACCACGCCTACCCCGCTCACCAACGGCCAGCTGGGCGCGACGCTAGCCGCCGGGGTGTCCTGCACGTCCTCGCACGCCTGCGTGGCCGCTGGGTACTCCTACAGCAAGAAGAGCCTCAGGCTGCTCGGCGAAGGGTGGAACGGCACCAGGTGGACGGCCCAGGCCCTGAACAAGCAGCCCGCGGCCGCCATCCCGAGCGCGATCTCCTGCACCTGGGCCAAGGACTGCATGACGGTGGGACTACGGGCCAGCGGGGCTCCGCTGGCCGAGCACTGGAACGGCAGGAAGTGGTCGGTGCTGGCGGCCAAGGGCCTGGGCCTGCTGGTCGGCGTCTCGTGCCCGGCCAGCCGGAACTGCATCGCGGTCGGGTCCAACGGCGCGGAGAAGGCGCTGGCCGAGCACTGGAACGGCACCGCCTGGTTGACCGAGACCACCAAGCAGCCCATGCAGTACAGCGACCTGGCCAGCATCTCGTGCCGGACGGCCACCGACTGCGTGGCGGTCGGCTCGGCCGGCACGGCGAACACCTCCGCGCCGATCGCGGAGCAGTGGACCGGCAGCGACTGGGCCCGGATCGACCCGCAACCGATCAGCGGCGAGGCGGAGTTCAACTCGGTGTCCTGCGCCACGGTGTCGAACTGCCTGGCCGTCGGCGACGTGACGAACTCGGCCGGAACCACCGACGCGGCCGTGGCTGAGCACTGGGACGGTACGTCCTGGACGATCGTGACCCCGTCCAGCCTGCCGACGTTCAGCGCCCTCATCTCGGTGTCCTGCACCTCGGTCACGCACTGCGTAGCCGTCGGCGCCAGCAGCGCCTCCGCGGCCGGCGCGGTGCGCCCACTGGTCGAGGTGTGGGACGGCAGCACCTGGACGGAGCAGACCGCACCACGCTGACCGTCAGTTAACTACCAGCCAGAACGCCTTCCGCGGCGTGGCGGGCACCGCTTCCGGGCGGGCCTGGCACACCGCGGAATGTTTTGCCGCGCATAGAAGTTGAGCCCAATAGACTCAACCCATTTGCCAGCGGGTCACGCTCCTGGCAAGCTTGAGCCGACAAGGCTCAAGTCTAGGACAACAATCACACACAGGGACAACAACATGGCACGTGCGGTAGGTATCGACCTCGGAACCACCAACTCCGTCGTCGCAGTTCTCGAGGGTGGCGAGCCAACGGTCATCGCCAACGCGGAGGGGTCGCGGACCACGCCGTCCGTGGTCGCCTTCGCCAAGAACGGCGAGGTGCTGGTCGGTGAGGTCGCCAAGCGGCAGGCGGTGACCAACGTCAACCGCACGATCCGCTCGGTCAAGCGCCAGATGGGCACCGACTGGACCGTCAAGATCGACGACAAGAAGTTCAACGCGCAGCAGATCAGCGCGTTCATCCTGCAGAAGCTGAAGAGGGACGCGGAGTCCTACCTGGGCGAGACGATCAACGACGCGGTGATCACCGTGCCGGCCTACTTCAGCGACGCGCAGCGGCAGGCCACCAAGGAGGCCGGGCAGATCGCCGGGCTGAACGTGCTGCGCATCATCAACGAGCCCACCTCCGCGGCGCTGGCCTACCACCTGGAGAAGGAGGGTGAGGCCACCATCCTCGTGTTCGACCTCGGTGGCGGCACCTTCGACGTCTCGCTGCTGGAAGTCGGCGACGGTGTGGTCGAGGTGAAGGCGACCAGCGGTGACAACCACCTCGGTGGTGACGACTGGGACCAGCGCATCGTCGACTGGCTGGTGCAGGACTTCAAGAACGGCTACGGCGTGGACCTGTCCAAGGACAAGATGGCGCTGCAGCGGCTGCGCGAGTCCGCGGAGAAGGCCAAGATCGAGCTGTCCGGCTCGGCCGAGACCACGATCAACCTGCCCTACATCACCCACTCCGAGCAGGGCCCACTGCACCTGGACAGCAAGCTCACCCGGGCTGAGTTCCAGCGCATGACCTCGGACCTGCTGGACCGCTGCAAGGGCCCCTTCCAGCAGGTGATCAAGGACGGCAACACCAAGCTCGGCGACATCCAGCACGTGGTGCTGGTCGGCGGCTCCACCCGGATGCCGGCCGTGGTCAACCTGGTCAAGGAGCTGACCGGCGGCAAGGAGCCGAACAAGGGCGTCAACCCGGACGAGGTCGTCGCCGTCGGTGCCGCGCTGCAGGCCGGCGTGCTCAAGGGCGAGGTCAAGGACGTCCTGCTGCTGGACGTGACCCCGCTGTCGCTGGGCATCGAGACCAAGGGCGGCATCTTCACCAAGCTGATCGAGCGCAACACCACGATCCCGACCAAGCGGTCGGAGATCTTCACCACCGCGGATGACAACCAGCCGTCCGTGCAGATCCAGGTGTTCCAGGGTGAGCGCGAGATCGCCGCGTACAACAAGAAGCTCGGCATGTTCGAGCTGTCCGGCATCGCGCCCGCGCCGCGCGGCATCCCGCAGATCGAGGTCGCCTTCGACATCGACGCCAACGGGATCGTCAACGTGTCCGCCAAGGACCTGGGCACCGGCAAGGAGCAGCGGGTCACCATCTCCGGCGGCTCCGCACTGGCGAAGGACGAGATCGAGCGGATGATGGCCGACGCGGAGAAGTTCGCCGCGGAAGACGCCGCCCGCCGTGAGGAGGCGGAGGTCCGCAACCGCGCGGACACGCTCGCCTACCAGACCGAGAAGTTCCTCGGCGAGAACTCGGACAAGGTCCCCGAGGACATCAAGTCCGAGGTGCAGGAGGCGATCGCGGAACTGAAGAAGGTGCTCGAGGGCACCGACATCGAGGCGATCAAGGACGCCACCGACAAGGCGGCCCAGGCCAGCCAGAAGATGGGCACCGCCATCTACGCGCAGACCCAGGCCAGCGCGGCCCAGGACAGCGGCCCACAGGATGACGCCCAGGACGCCGCGGCTGACGACGAAGTCGTGGACGCGGAGATCGTCGACGAGGACCGCAACGCCGGTGAAGGTGGCGCCGCCTGATGAATTCGCCAGAGGACACCAACGCAGGGCCGGTGATCCGTGACCTCAGGCGCATCGACCCGGAAACCGGGCAGGTCAGGGATCCAGGCCAGCAGGCGCGGCGGGACCCCGCCAAGCCGCGGCAGCCCGGCCGGCACGCGGCCTCCAAGCCCGGCGGGACGGGCGCACGGCCCGCCCAGCCGGGTGGTGCCGGCGGCTGGCCCGGCACCGGGCAGCGCGCCCGGTGCGCCGGGCATGCCCGGCGCACCGGGCTCGGCCGGCGCGGCAGCCAGCAACGCAGGTGGCCAGGCGGCGGGTGCGCCCGGCGGGACTTCTCCCGCCGGGCCGCCGAGCCCAGGCCCCGGCGCCCAGCCGCCCGCCGGGCCGGACAGCGCCGAGCTGGCGCTGGCCGCCCAGCTGGCCGAGCGCACCGCGGACCTGCAGCGCATCCAGGCTGAGTACGCGAACTACCGCAAGCGCGTCGAGCGGGACCGGATGGCCGTCCGCGAGCAGGCGCTCGCGAACGTGCTGAGCTCGCTGCTCCCGGTGCTGGACGACATCGGCCGGGCCCGCGAGCACGGCGAGCTGACCGGCGGATTCAAGTCGGTCGGTGAGTCGCTGGAGGCGACCGCGGCCAAGCTGGGGCTGGAGAGCTTCGGCGACGCCGGCGAGCCGTTCGACCCGCGGATCCACGAGGCGCTGACGCACACCTATTCACCTGACGTGACCGAGCCGACCGCGGTGCAGATCCTGCAGCCCGGCTACCGGGTGGGCGACCGCATCGTCCGGCCGGCCCGGGTCGCGGTGGCGGAACCCAGCGACGGTCCGGCTCAGGGCAGCCCGGACGAGCCACGGGGAACTCCGGCGGGAAACAACTGATCCCGGAGAGAGGCTAAGTGAGCACGAAGGACTTCCTCGAGAAGGACTACTACAAGGTCCTGGGGGTTTCCAAGACCGCCAACGCGGACGAGATCAAGAAGTCGTACCGCAAATTGGCCCGCAAGTATCACCCGGACGCCAACAAGGGTGACCCGAAGGCCGAGGAGCGGTTCAAGGAGATCTCCGAGGCTTACAACGTGGTGTCCGACCCCAAGCAGCGCAAGGAGTACGACGAGGCGCGCTCGCTGTTCGGCGGCGGGTTCCGCCGTCCCGGCCAGGCCGGGGCCGGCAGCCAGGGCGGCTTCGGCGGCTTCGACCTCGGCGACCTGTTCGGCGGCGGGGCGCCCACCGGCGGCGGCCAGAGCGGCGGCGGCCTGGGCGACATCCTGGGCGGCGTGTTCGGCCGCGGCGGCACGCGCACCACGCAGGCCCGGCCGCGGCGGGGCGCGGATGTGGAGACCGAGACCACGCTGTCGTTCAGCGACTCACTGGACGGGTCCACGGTGAGCCTGCGGCTGGCCGGCGAGGGCCCGTGCCCGACCTGTAAGGGCACCGGGGCCAAGACCGGCACCGTGCCCCGGGTCTGCCCGAACTGTGAGGGGACCGGCCAGGAGAGCCGGAACCTGGGCAGCTTCGCGTTCTCCGAGCCGTGCCGCGAATGCCGGGGCCGCGGGCTGGTGGTGGACGACCCGTGCCCGGTGTGCTCGGGCAGCGGCCGGGCCATGAGCACCCGGACCATCCAGGCCCGCATCCCCGCGGGTGTGGCGGATGGTCAGCGAATCAAGCTCAAGGGCAAGGGCGCGCCGGGTGAGCGTGGCGGCCCAGCCGGAGACCTGTACGTGCGGGTGCACGTCAGCCCGCACCCGGTCTTCGGCCGGTCCGGGCACAACCTCACCGTCAGCGTGCCGGTCACGTTCCCCGAGGCGACGCTCGGCGCCGAGATCAAGGTGCCGGCCCACCGCGGGGCGCCAGTCAGCGTCCGGATCCCGGCCGGGACCCCGAACGGGCGTACCTTCCGGGTCCGCGGCAAGGGCGTGCGCCGGCCGGACGGCACCAACGGGGACCTGCTGGTGACGGTCGCGGTGCAGGTGCCGCAGCAGGTGAATGGGCAGGCCAGGAAGGCACTCGAGGATTTCCGCGAGGCCACGGCCGGCCAGGACCCGCGCGAGGACCTGCTGCAGCGGGCCAGGAGCACGTGATGTGCGCGGTGACGGCATGAGCAGCCCATTCGACCTCGGCGACGACACACCGGTGTATGTCATCTCGGTGGCCGCCCAGCTGGCCGGCATGCATCCGCAGACGCTGCGGGCGTACGACCAGAAGGGGCTGGTGTCGCCCGGCCGGTCCACTGGCGGCGGCCGCCGGTACTCGCTGCGCGACGTGCTCGCGCTGCGCGAGGTCCAGCGGCTGTCCCAGGAGGAGGGCGTCAACCTGTCCGGGATCAAGCGGATCCTGGAGCTGGACCGGGAGCTGCGGCGGCACCAGCAGCACCTGGCCGAGTTCACGGCCGAGCTGGCGCAGCTGCGGATGGAACTGGAATCCACCCGCGCGGTGGCCGCCCGGCTGGCCGGCCTGCTGCGCAGCCGCTCCGGCGGCGCGCAGCTGGTCCCGGTGCACGGCACCAGGCGCCCGGCGGCCAGCCCGGGCGGCCAGCCGCCGCCCCAGGCCGAGCGGCGCGAGCTGCCCGCGGCGGCTAGCCGGGCCGCCCGCGCGGAGGCACAACTCAACAACGAACCGGATCGCTAAGGATCCAGAAAGCAACCATGGACGACAAGCTCACCCGTAAGAGCCAGGAGGCGGTGTCCGGCGCCGTGCGCCGGGCCACCACCGATGGCAACCCGCACGTCGAGCCGCTGCACCTGCTGGCCGCGCTGGTCAGCCAGGAGGGTGGCACGGCGGCGCCGCTGCTGCGCGCCGTCGGGGCCGACCCGGCGGCCGTGCTGCGCAGCGCCGAGACCCTGATCTCCCGGCTGCCTAAGGCCGCGGGCAGCTCGGTCAGCGGCCCGGACACCTCCCGGGCGCTGCTGGCCACGCTGGCCACGGCGGCGAAGCGGGCCCGGGAACTCGATGACGAGTACGTGTCCACCGAGCACCTCCTGGTCGGCTTGGCTGCCGACGGGGGGCAGGCCGCTGACCTGCTGCGCAAGGCAGGCGCCGGCCCGGACGAACTGCTCGGCGCGTTCCAGAAGGTGCGCGGGCACGCCCGCGTCACCACCGAGGACCCGGAGGGGACCTACCAGGCGCTGGAGAAGTACGGCATCGACCTGACCCAGCAGGCCCGCGACGGCGCCCTCGACCCGGTGATCGGCCGCGACGCGGAGATCCGCCGGGTCATCCAGGTGCTGTCCAGGCGGACCAAGAACAACCCGGTGCTGATCGGCGAGCCCGGCGTGGGCAAGACCGCCGTCGTCGAGGGCCTCGCCCAGCGGATCGTGGCCGGCGACGTGCCCGAATCGCTGCGCGGCAAGCGGCTGGTCGCCCTGGACCTGGCCGCGATGGTGGCCGGGGCCAAGTACCGCGGCGAGTTCGAAGAGCGGCTCAAGGCCGTGCTGAACGAGATCAAGCAGAGCGAAGGCCAGGTCATCACGTTCATCGACGAGCTGCACACGGTGGTCGGCGCCGGTGCGGCCGAGGGCGCCATGGACGCGGGCAACATGCTCAAGCCCATGCTGGCCCGCGGTGAGCTGCGCATGGTCGGCGCGACCACGCTGGACGAGTTCCGCGAGCGGATCGAGAAGGACCCGGCGCTGGAGCGGCGCTTCCAGCAGGTATTCGTGGGCGAGCCGTCGGTCGAGGACACGATCGCCATCCTGCGCGGGCTCAAGGGCCGCTACGAGGCGCATCACAAGGTGCAGATTTCGGACGCGGCGCTGGTCGCCGCCGCCGCGCTGTCCGACCGCTACATCACCGCCCGGTTCCTGCCGGACAAGGCGATCGACCTGATCGACGAGGCCGCCTCGCGGCTGCGCATGGAGATCGACTCGCGGCCAGTGGAGATCGACGAGCTGCAGCGGTCGGTGGACCGGATGAAGATGCAGGAACTGGCGCTGGCCAAGGAGGCCGACCCAGCCAGCAAGGAGCGGCTGGAGCGGCTCCGTGCCGACCTGGCCGACCGGCAGGAGCAGCTGACCGCCCTGCTGGCCCGCTGGGACCGGGAGAAGGCCAGCCTGAACCGGGTCGGCGAGCTGAAGCAGCGGATCGACGACCTGCGCGGACAGGCGGAGCGCGCGCAGCGCGACGCCGACTTCGCCACCGCGTCCAAGATCATGTACGGCGAGATCCCGGTGCTGGAGCAGGAACTGGCCGCCGCGGCCAGCGCCGACGGCGCGCAGCCGGGCACCGGCCCGGCCGGCCCCGACGGCCTGGCGGGCGAGGCGCCCATGGTCAAGGAGGAGGTCGGCCCGGACGACGTGGCCGACGTGGTGTCCGCGTGGACCGGGATCCCGGCCGGCCGCCTGCTCGAAGGCGAGACCGGCAAGCTGCTCCGGATGGAAGACGAGCTGGGGCGGCGCATCATCGGCCAGGCCCGTGCGGTGCAGGCGGTGGCCGACGCGGTGCGCCGGTCACGGGCCGGCGTCGCCGACCCGGACCGGCCCGCTGGGTCGTTCCTGTTCCTCGGTCCGACCGGGGTGGGCAAGACCGAGCTGGCCAAGGCGCTGGCCGAGTTCCTGTTCGACGACGAGCGCGCCACGGTGCGCATCGACATGAGCGAGTACAGCGAGAAGCACTCGGTGGCCCGGCTGGTCGGCGCGCCGCCCGGTTACGTGGGCTACGAGGAGGGTGGCCAGCTCACCGAGGTGGTCCGCCGCCGTCCCTACTGCGTCGTGCTGCTCGACGAGGTGGAGAAGGCGCACCCGGAGGTGTTCGACATCCTGCTCCAGGTGCTCGACGACGGCCGGCTGACCGATGGGCAGGGCCGGACGGTGGACTTCCGGAACACCATCCTGATCCTCACCTCCAACCTGGGCTCCCAGTTCATCGCCGACCCGGCGCTGACCGAGGCGGCCAAGCGGGACGCGGTGCTGAAGGTGGTCCAGGCCACGTTCAAGCCCGAGTTCCTGAACCGGCTCGACGACGTGATCCTGTTCGACTCGCTGACCACCGAGGAACTGAGCGAGATCGTCGATCTGCAAGTGGCCCGGCTCGGCCGGCGGCTCGCGGATCGCCGGCTCAGCCTGCGGGTCAGCCCGGGCGCGCGGGAGTGGCTGGCGCTGACCGGCTTCGACCCGATCTACGGGGCGCGGCCGCTGCGGCGGCTGATCCAGTCCGCGATCGGCGACCAGCTGGCCAAGGCCCTGCTGTCCGGTACGATCGCCGACGGCGACGACGTCGTGGTCGATCTGGACCCGGCCTCGGACACGCTGACGGTACAGGCGCGACGGGCTCAGCTGTCCCCGGCCGGCCTGGCCGGTCCGGATGGCAGCTCATCGAGCAGCCGGTCGTAGTCGTCCTCGGGCAGCCCGAGGTCGTTGCGGATCCGGTAGCGCAGGGTCAGCAACAGCCGCAACTCGGTGGGGTCACCGTTGGCGGTGCTGACCGCCGGGCGGGCGGCCAGGGCCGGCGCGTCGGCGTCCCAGCCAGATCCCAGCCGGCCCAGGCACAACCCCACTCCGGTGGTGGCCCAGCGCAGCGCGCCGGTCAGGTCTGACCGTTCCATGAGCAGCTCAGCGACCAGGTCATAGATCCTCGGGTCGCTGGGCTGCTCCTGCTCGATCTGCCGGATCAGGCCCTCGGCCTCGGTGGGCTTGTCCATCAGGAACAGCGCCCGGGCCAGCGGGACCCGCGGGTTGACGAACGCCGGGCCGCCATCCGCCAGGGCCCACCGGAACCCCTGCGCCGCGGCGGCCGGTTCGTCGGCCAGCAGCCACTGCTCACCGGCCCGGAGATACGCCTCGGAGCGCGGGAACTCCGCGGTCTGCGTGCCGGACGCGGCGAGATTGATCATCTGTTCCGCCGCGGCGCGGTGATCACCACTGCACGCCGCGTCGAACTCGATCGCATCGAACAGGTCCCGGGTCAGCACCACCACGTCACCGGACGTACCCAGCCCGAGACCGGTTTCAACGCCGCGAACGAACTCAGTCACAGGAGAATGGCGCTATCTGCGCGAACGTTCCAGCGCATCCCAGAAGCCGCGGCGCAGCGCGTGCCGGGTCTCGTCGTGCAGCAGTGAATCGATCGGCAGCGCCGAGTCCTGGAGCAACCTTGCTTCCAGGTCCGACGGCATGCGCGGCTTGCGGGCAAGTACGGCCTCCAGCCAGAGCGCCGGCGCCTCTCGAGCGACCGACTGACCGAATTCGAACCCCTCCGCGTGCGCGGCCTGGACCGCGTCCGCGATTGGCAATCCCTGGCCCGGTGGGACAGGAGCAGCGGAGGCGGGCGGCTGCGGCCCGCCGTAGGGCGCCTGCGGCGGCACGTAGGAGGCGGCCCCGCTGCCGCCGTCCTGGCCTGCCGGGGCGGATGGGTACGGCCCGGGCATCAGCGGCTCGGACATCCCGTAGGGGCTCGGCTGGTACTGGCGCGGCGGTTCCGGCAGGCCCGGCCCGGGGGACCCGGTCATCGGCTGGCGGACCGGCACATCCTGCGTGGGCCCGCGGAACGAACTGACCGGGGGCGCCTGGTACGGATCCTGGTCCGCGCCGCGCGGCTGGGCGTGCTGCGGCTGGGCGTGGTGCGCGCCGCGGCTGCGCGGATCAGGCAGCCCCGGCGAGGACGGCGAGGCCCCACCGGGCTGGCCCAGGCCGGACCCGGGCGTGCTGTACGGCCCCGGCATGGACTGCTGGCCGGGCATCGACTCGTGGCCCGGCATGTTCTGCTGGCCGGGCATCGACGGCTGCCCGGGCATCGACGGCTGGGCCGCCGCCCCCGGCATGCTCTGCTGACCAGGCACCGCTGACCAGGCATGCTCTGCCGGGTGGGCAGGCCGTTCTGGCTGGCCATCCCGTTCTGGCCCGGCATACCATTCTGGGCTGGCATACCGTTCTGGCCGGCATCCCTTCTGGCCGCCGCATCCCCGGCTGACCAGGCGCGGACGGCTGCCCCGGCATGGACTGGTGGCCCGGCATGGACTGGTGGCCGGGCATGGACTGGTGGCCGGGCATGGACTGGTGGCCGGGCATGGACTGCTGCCCCGGCATCGACTGCTGGCCGGGCATGGACTGGTGGCCCGGCATGGACTGCTGCCCCGGCATCGACTGCTGGCCGGGCATGGACTGGTGGCCGGGCATGTTCTGCTGGCCCGGCATGGTCTGCGGGGCAGGCGCGCCCTGACCGAGCAGGGTCGGCTGGCCGGCCATCGACTGCTGGTCGGCCATCCCCGGCTGGCGCGGCGCGGGCGGCGGTGCGGGCATCGGCCGACTGGGCAGGTCCGGCTGCGCCTGGGCGACCGGGGCGGCCTGCTGGGCGGGCGCCGGAGCCGAGCCCAGCGGATCCGGCATCGAGCCTGGCCCGCCGGGCGCCGGCTCGGCCGGGTTCCCGGCCGGGCCGCGGCCGGGCGGCACCGACTGGCGGTCGCCGGGCTGGCGCCGCGGCAGTGGCGGGGCCTGCACCGCGTTCGCGGCCGGTTGCGCGGCCCGCTGGTACTCAGCCACCACCGGCGCGGTGTAGATGGCCGGCGGGGCCGGATGCGAGCCCGCGGACAGGGCCTGCTGGGCGAGCGGGCCGACGACCGGCCCGTGCCCGTTAGTCAGGGCGCGGCCAGCCGACACGGCCAGCTGGTAAGGCTCATCCGCGCTCAGCGCCCTGGCCCCGGCGACGAGTTCCGTGTAGGGGCGCAAGTGCCCTTCGCCGATCTCGATGATGTCGTCGCATTCCTGGCGCAGGCTGCGGGAAATGGTCCAGTTGCCGCCTACCGTGATGTGCACGATGAGCACCCGGACGCCGAGATCCTGCACGTCGGCGACGACCTGGGCCAGATCCTCCTCGGCACTGACCAGCAGCGCGTCGCTGATCGCGTTGTTGCGCGCCAGCGTGGTCAGGTCGCGGCGGATCTCGCTCTCCACCCCTTCGCGGCGACCCGGCCGTAGCCGGCCCAGCCGCAGCTTCAGCCCGGGCAGATCGGCCAGCGTGTCGTGTTCCGGGGCCCGGCGGCCCTCCACGGTAGCCTCATACCAGTAGCACCGGAGCAGCGGGAGGCTGGTGCGCTCCCGGGCGATGCTGCCGAAGAATTGGAGCAGGCCCGCGTAATCCCAGGATACGGACTCTCGGTGGCGGGTTCCGTGGACGGCCATCGCGCCATCCGCCAGCACGTAGCCCGCGTCCACGAACAGCGCGCACCGGTCCACGCGACACCGTCCTTCCCTCGACGCGAGACGTTACCAGCGCCCAGCCGCCAGTGTTGATGGATCCAGTGTGATGGATCGCGAGCAGGTCGCGGGCATCCGCGGGGAGAAGTCCGCTCTCGGCAGAAGCGTCCCCGGCACTTGCTCATGGCCCGGCATAGTCTTCCGCCATGCGACTTCTTGTTCTCGGGGGTACCCGGTTCCTCGGGCGTGCCATCGTGGACGAAGCGATCAGCCGTGGCTATGACGTCACGACCTTCTCACGGGGGCTGAGCGGCGAGCCCCGGCCGGGTGCCGAGGCATTGCACGGAGACCGTACCAGTTCCGCGGATCTGGCCAGGCTGGCTGACCGAGATTTTGACTTCGTCATCGACACCTCAACCATCGCACCCCGGCACGTGGCCGCCTCGGCCCAGTTGCTCGCCCCGCGGGTAGGCCACTACACGTACATATCCACGATTTCGGTCTACGCCGATTACCCGCGCGAGCCGGTCAACGAGGACTCCGCCGTGCTGGATTGCCCGGCCGACGCGGACGGCACGGTCGAGTCGCTCGGCTACGGCGAGCTCAAAGCGGGCAGCGAGCGGGCGGTGGCCGAGGCCTTCCCCCGGCGGCATCTCATCGCCCGCCCGGGGCTCATCGTCGGGCCGCACGAGACCATGGGCCGGCTGCCGTGGTGGCTGACCCGCATCGCCCGCGGCGGGACCGTCCTCGCCCCCGGTGATCCGGACCGGCCAGTCCGGCTGACCGACGCCCGGGACCTCGCCGCCTGGCTGATCGACAACTCCCGGCGGCGCATCCCCGGGATCATTAACGTGCCCGGGTCTGACGGCGCACGGTTCGGCGACCTGCTCACCGCCTGCGGCGAGATGACCAGGACCGACCGGCGCACCGGCCTCGACCTGCGCTGGGTGCGGGACCAGGTGCTGCTCGACGCGGGCGTCGAGCCATGGAGCGAACTGCCCATGTGGGCGCCCAACATCCCGGAACTGACCGGGATCTGGACCGTGTCCGGCGGCCGGGCCATCCGGACCGGCATCCGTTACCGGCCACTGACCGACACCGTGCACGACACCTGGGCCTGGCTGCGGATGGAGGCCGCGGCCCGCGGCACCGAACTGAGCAACATGACCGTCACCGGCACCAGCGCCAGCGGCGCGCCACCGGTCGGCCTGGACCCGGCCAAGGAGGAGCAGGTGCTGGCCGGGCTCGGCTGATCTGGCCGGCCCACCAGCCACTTCAGAGCGCTCTCCAGTGATCACACAGAGCGCGTGCCATCATGACCGCCTGCCACCGCACGCCTACCCGTGCAGTCTGCCTGCGCTCTTTCGTGTCCGGGGCGATCAATCATGGCCAACGAGCCTCCGCTGCGCGGCTGGCGGGGCGGCTGGGCGCTGCTCACCAAGTGGGGCACCGCCCGGCTGGGCTGATCGCCGAACTGTCCTGCGTGGCTGACCTGGGACTACATCATCTTTGACTACACAGCGTTCCTATGAATTTCCTCTGAGTATCTGCAAACATACCCCTGTCATCGCGCACCCCTCCCGCTGGTTCGCGGGTGCGCTCTTCCATGTCCGGGGGGTCATGCCATGCCTATTGAGACTCCGCACGTTCCTGCTGGGCGTCACTGGGCGGCAGGGCGCCGCCAGGGCCGGCGGCGCGGCCGGGCGCTGCTCGGCGCACTGGCGCTGGCCGCCGCCGGGCTGGCGGCCGGCCTCCTGCCGGGCATCGCGGCGGGAGCGACCCGCGTCGGCGACGTTACCGCCTCGCAGAACGACCTGCGGGATGGGTGGGACCCGGGCGAGACCGGCCTCACCCCGGCCGTGCTGCGCAGCGGCAAGTTCGGCCGACTGTTCTCCACCACCGTCAACGGGCAGGTCTTCGCGCAGCCGGTGGTGGCAGGGAACACGGTCATCGTGGCCACCGAGACCGACTGGGTATACGGGCTGAACGCGGCCACCGGCGCGATCGAGTGGTCCCGCCGGCTCGGCGCGCCCTGGCCCCCGTACGCGGAGCACTGTTCCATCCTGTCCCCGGACGTCGGCGTAACCGGGACCCCGGTCTACGACCCCTCCACCGGGACCGTGTACGTCGCGTCCGAGGAAGTACCCCCGGGGAACTCGATCGACAACCCCGAGTTCCTCATGCACGCAATCAACGCGCAGACCGGGGCGGAACGGCCCGGCTGGCCGGTGCCGATCAAGGGCTCGCCGGCCAACGACCCGGGGCGCCCGTTCAACCCGTTCACCGAGCTAGAGCGGCCCGGTTTGCTGCTGCTCGACGGATCGGTGTACGCGGCATTCGCATCACACTGCGACGTCACCCCGTTTGCCGGATACGTGGCCGGGGTCAACACCCGCACCCGCGCGCTCACCCTGTGGACCGACGAGACAGGGCCGAGCTACGGCGAGGGCGGCATCTGGCAGAGCGGTGGCGGGCTGATGTCCGACGGGCCCGGCCGCATCTTCCTGGCCACCGGGAACGGCACCTCCCCGCCCCCGGACGCGGGTAGCAAACCGCCGGGGGATCTTGGCGACTCGGTGGTCCAGCTCGGCGTGCAGCCCAACGGGACGCTGCGGGCGGAGGACTTCTTCAGCCCGGCCAACGCGCCGAGCCTGGACGCCGGCGATCACGACTTCGGGTCCGGCGCCCCGGTCGGGCTGCCGTTCGGCAGCACGGCCGACCCGCGCCTGCTGGTCCAGGCAGGCAAGGACGGCCGGGTCTTCCTGCTCAACCGGGACAGCCTGGGCGGCCGGGAGCAGGGTCCCCGGGGCACCGACGACGTGGTCAGCATGGCCGGGCCCTACCGCGGCCAGTGGGGGCACCCGGCCGCATTCGGCAACACCGCGACACTGATCCCCAGCAACGCGGCCAGGTCGAACGACTACGTCTACTACGTCGGTGAAGATGACTACCTGCGGGTGCTGAAGTTCGGGCTGAACTCCTCGGGGACGCCTGTGCTGTCCGACGTGGCCAACAGCACGGGCACGTTCGGTTACACCTCCGGCTCGCCGGCCGTCACCTCGAACGGGACCACCCTGTCCAGCGCGGTGGTCTGGGAGGTCTACTCCGCGGGGGCGGACGGCAGCCAAGGCACCCTGGAGGCGTTCCCCGCAGTCCCGCCAGCCGGCTGCACCAGCACCGCACCGTGCCGGATAAGCCCGATCTGGTCGGCACCCATCGGCACGGCCGCCGAGTTCACCATCCCGGCCACCGATGCCGGCCGGGTCTATGTGGGCACCAAGGACGGTCACGTGATCGGCTTCGGCACCCTCCCCACGTCCTGACCAAGGCGGCTAAGTCTGAGGAGTGGCCGGCCACCCGCGACGGCTGAGGGGTGACCGCTCCGCCTGGGCGGCGGAGGCGTAGCCGCCACCGCTGACGGCTCAGCGGGCCAGGTAGGCTGCTCAGCCGTGAGCGACCGCGATGACCTGCTGCGTCTGATCAAGGACAAGGCCGTGGTGCACGGCGACTTCGTGCTGTCCTCCGGGCAGCACGCCACCTGGTATATCGACCTGCGCCGGGTCCTGCTCAGCGGGGCGGGCGCGGCGCTGGCCGGGCGGGTAATGCGCGACTTGACCGCCGGGCTCGACTACGACGCGGTGGGCGGGCTGACCCTGGGCGCAGACCCTGTTTCGGCCGCGATGCTGCACACCGCGAGCCAGGCGGGTCAGTCGCTGGATGCTTTCGTTGTGCGGAAAGAGGGAAAGGCGCACGGCCTGCAGCGGCGCATCGAGGGTCCCGATGTCGCGGGACGCCGGGTTTTGGCCGTCGAGGACACGTCGACCACCGGCAATTCCGTGCTGACCGCGGTGGACGCGCTGCGCGAGGCCGGCGCGGAGGTCGTCGGGGTGGCGGTGGTCGTGGAGCGCGGCGCGCGGGACAAGGTGACCGCGCGCGGGCTGCCGTACCTGGCCGCCTACGACATGGGCGACCTGGGCCTGGGCTGATCGCCGGTCTGGTCGCGGCCCGACGCGTGCGTGCCAGCCGCCGCGGCCTCCCGGCGGACCTCGCGCAGCCGGTACAGCACCAACGCGACGATGGCCAGGACGGCCACTGCTGCGATCAGGTACCCGGCCACCGCGATGCCGTGCGAGATGCTCTGCCAGGTACTGCTAAGGCTGTAGCCGAGCAGCGAAATCACGGTCACCCAGATTGCGGTGCCGATGAGGCTGAGCACCCCGAACAGCAGCGCGGGCATCTTGGTGAAGCCGGCCACGATCGAGATGAACGTGCGCACCACCGGGAGCGCCCGGCCGACCGGCACGGCCCAGACACCGCGGCCAGCCAGGAAGCGTTCCGCGCGGTCGATGTCCCGCTCGGTGATGAGCAGGTAACGGCCGAACCGGGACACCAGCGGCCGCTCAGCGACCCGGCCCACGGTGTAGGACACGTACGAGCCGATGAGCTCGGCCAGCGTGCCCACGATGATGACGGCGACTATGTTCAGCTTGCCTTCGCCGGCCAGCACCCCGGCGAACCCGAACGTGATCTCCGACGGGATCGGGATGCAGCACGCCTCGAGGAAGCCGAACAAGAAGACGGCAGCCAGGCCCCACTGGCTGAGAAAGCTCTCCATAGCTCACTGTTGTACCGCATCCCGGGAGTGCCGCGGCCCGCAGCGGACCAGCTTAGGAGACCCTTAACCAGCCTCTGTTCCGCGGCGGGCCACCCCAGGCCCGGCCCGCGCCGGGGCCATTTCACGGATACTAGACACCACGAACGAGACAGGAGCCGATCGTCATGCCTATCGCCACGCCAGAGGTCTACGCACAGATGCTGGACCGGGCCAAGGAACGCGGCTTTGCCTACCCGGCCATCAACGTAACCTCGAGCCAGACGCTTAATGCCGCGCTGCGCGGTTTCGCGGATGCGGACAGTGACGGGATCGTCCAGGTATCGACCGGCGGCGCAGACTACCTGTCCGGAGCGGTCAAGGACATGGTGACCGGGTCGGTCGCGCTGGCGGCGTTCGCCCGCGAGGTGGCGGACAAGTACCCGGTGCAGATCGCCCTGCACACCGACCACTGCCCCAAGGACAAGCTGGACGGCTTCATGCGCCCACTGGTCAGGCTGTCCCAGGAACGGGTGGCCCGGGGCCAGGAGCCGCTGTTCAACTCGCACATGTGGGACGGGTCCGCGGTGCCGCTGGACGAGAACATCGCGCTGGCCACCGAACTGCTGGCCGAGTGCGCCAAGGCCCGCACCGTGATGGAGATGGAGATCGGCGTGGTCGGTGGCGAAGAGGACGGCGTCACCGGCGAGATGAACGAGAAGCTGTACAGCACCCCGGAGGACGCGCTCGCCGTCGCCGAGGCGCTCGGCCTGGGCGAGAAGGGCCGGTATCTGCTGGCGGCCACGTTCGGCAACGTGCACGGCGTGTACAAGCCGGGACACGTCACGCTGCGGCCGTCGATCCTGCGCGACATCCAGGACGCGGTGGGCGCCAAGTACGGCCTGGACAAGCCGTTCTACCTTGTCTTCCACGGGGGCTCCGGGTCGGCCCTGGAGGAAATCCGGGAAGCTATCTCCTACGGCGTGGTGAAGATGAACGTGGACACCGATGCCCAGTACGCGTTCACCCGGCCGGTCGCGGACCACATGTTCCGCAACTACGACGGCGTGCTGAAGATCGACGGCGAGGTCGGCAACAAGAAGGCCTACGACCCGCGCTCCTACGGCAAGGCCGGCGAATCCGGGATGGCCACCCGGATCGTCCGGGCCTGCGAGGACCTGCTCTCGGCCGGCACCAAGCTCAGCTAAGCCATACTCCGATTAGCGGTGCGGATTTTTGCCCTCATAGGGGCAAAAATCCGAACCGCTGACTGACCCTGCCGGGACCGGGCCGGCGTGCGCCGCGCGCCGACACTGGTGGGCAGGGCAGGATGGGGGTTATGGAGCGTGAGAACTTGTTTGGCGGGCCGCCGGCTACCTATCTGCCTGAGGACCCGGGGGCCGATGAACTGGCGGCTGGGGTCGATCCGGCGGCGGTGGCGGCGGCGCATCCGGCCTGCATGGCGGCCTGGGCGGCGCTGGCCGAGCGGGCGCTGGACCAGGGCGACTGGGTGACCGGCTACGCGTTCGCCCGGACCGGCTATCACCGGGGCCTCGACCAGTTGCGCCGGGCCGGATGGAAGGGCCACGGCCCGATCCCCTGGGAGCACGAGCCGAACCAGGGCTTCCTGCGTTCGCTGCACGCGCTCGGCCAGGCCGCCGGGGCGATCGGCGAGACCGAGGAAGAGGAGCGCTGCCGGGTCTTCCTGGCCGACAGCAGCGCCACCGCCGCCGCCGTCCTGTCCGGCCAGTAAGCCGGCCAAGAAGCAGGCCTGCGAGCCGACCAAGAAACCGGCGGCGAGCCGGCCACGAAGCAGGCCTGCGAGCCGGCCAGGAAACCGGCGAGACGGCCAGTAAGCCGGCCACGAAGCCGACCAGGAAACCGGCGGTGAGCCAGCAAGCGAGCCGACCGGACAGCCGGCCAGTAAACCGGTAGGCCGGCCAGCGAGCCGACCGGAAAGCCGGCCGGCGAGCACTGCCCCGAACACCCCGCGACCAGGGCACTCAGCCGGCCGGGGGGCGTAACAAAGTGGCCCGTAGCGTGGAGTAACCTCAAGTCGGCAGGCGGGGCGAGGCCTGGAAGGGGCTGGTCGGATGCCGGCCATTGTGCTCGTAGGCGCACAGTGGGGTGACGAGGGCAAGGGCAAGGCGACTGACCTGCTCGGGGACCGAGTCCAGTACGTGGTCCGCTACCAGGGCGGGAACAACGCCGGGCACACGGTGGTCATCGGGGACGACAGCTACGCGCTGCACCTGCTGCCTTCCGGCGTCCTGTCACCCGAGGTCACTCCCGTCATCGGCAACGGGGTGGTGATCGACCCCGAGGTGCTGCTGCACGAGATCGAGGGGTTGCGCGAGCGCGGCGTATCCTGCGCCCGGCTGCTCATCTCGGCCAACGCGCACCTGATCATGCCCTACCACCGCGCGCTGGATAAGGTCACCGAGCGTTACCTGGGGAGCGCCCGGATCGGCACCACCGGGCGGGGCATCGGCCCGACCTACGCGGACAAGGTGGCCCGGACCGGGATCCGCGTCCAGGACCTGCTCGACCCGGGCATCCTCAGCCAGAAACTGGAACTCGTGCTACGCGAGCGCAACCAGCTGCTGACCAAGGTGTACAACCGGCGTGGCATCGAGGCGGACGCGATCGCCAAGGAGTACCTGGGCTACGCCGAGCAGATCCGGCCCTACGTAGCCGACACCGGGCTGGTGCTCAACCAGGCGCTGGACGAGAACAAGACGGTGCTGCTCGAAGGGGCCCAGGCCACCCTGCTCGACGTGGACCACGGCACGTACCCGTTCGTGACGTCGAGCTCACCCACGGCGGGCGGCGCCTGCGCGGGCGCGGGCATCGGGCCGACCCGGATCACGAAGGTGATCGGCATCCTCAAGGCGTACACCACGCGGGTCGGGGCAGGCCCGTTCCCCACCGAGTTGCGCAGCGAGCAGGGTGAGTGGCTGCGCAAGGCGGGTGGTGAGTACGGGGTGACCACCGGGCGGCCGCGGCGCACCGGCTGGGTGGACACGGTGATCGCCCGGTACTCGACCCGGGTCAACGGAATCACCGACTACTTCATCACCAAGCTGGACGTGCTGTCCGGGCTGGAGCAGGTCCCGGTCTGCGTGGCCTACGACGTGGGCGGCACCCGGCACGACGAGATCCCCATGACACAGACCGAGTTCCACCACGCCACGCCGATCTACGAGTACCTGGACGGCTGGTGGGAGGACATCTCCACGGCCCGCGAGTTCGCCGATCTGCCGCGCAACGCCCAGCGCTACGTGCAGGCGCTGGAAGACATGATCGGCGCGCGGGTGGCCGCGGTCGGCACCGGCCCACGCCGGGACCAGACGCTGCAGCTGCGCCCCCTCGTCTGAGCCCACGAGCTGAGCCCACGGGCTGAGCCCACGGGCCCCTGGTCACGGCGCGCGACCGGGTCTGGGCTACCCGTGCCATGGGTAGCTGGCACCACCCCCAACCCGGTAATCCGCACTACTGACCGCGGGCCGGCCACCGGGCAGGCTGGGAGCAGAGCCAGCCACCCGGTACAGGAGGACGGCCGATGCTGACCAGCCTGATCGCCGCCGAGCCCGAGCGCGGCCTGGAACACCTGCCCGGCGCCCCGTGGGCGGTGCGCCGGGCGGCTGGCCCGGCCGGCCGCCCGGCGCTGGAGATCTACACGGCGGACGTGCTCGTGGACGTGCTCGTGCTCCCGGGCGACTGGCCGTTATCGCCCCAGATCGTCCGTGGCGCGTGCTCGGCGACCTGGGCCGGCCAGCGTTGCGCAGCCGCCTGGGGCATCCTCCCGGCGGCCGGACGCGGCCTGCTCGTCCAGTTCAGCCAGGGCCGGATCCGCGCACAGGCCTGCCCGGCCGAACCGGTCGCCGTCGGCGGGGTGTTCTGGTTCGCCCAGACGGCCGGGCGGTTCCGGCACGTGCTGGTGACCCATCACGGCGGCCAGGAACGGCACGGCATCCGGCCGGCCCGCCCCTGCTGACCTCGGCTCGCCGCAGCCAGCCGGGTGGCTGGCCCAGCCGGCACCGGTAGGCTCGCGCCGTGCGAGTCCTCCTTCTCGGCGCCGGTGGCCGCGAGCACGCGCTGGCCCGGGCGCTGGCCGCCGACCCCGATGTGACCGACCTGCACGCGGCGCCGGGCAATCCCGGCATCGGCGCGCTGGCCCGGCTGCACCCGGTGGACATCACCGACGCCGGGCAGGTGGCCGGCCTGGCCCGGGCGACCCGGGCCGACCTGGTCGTGATCGGCCCGGAGGCGCCGCTGGTGGCCGGGGTCGCGGACGGGCTGCGCGCGTCCGGTATCGCCTGCTTCGGGCCGAGCCGCCGGGCCGCCGCCATCGAGGGCTCCAAGTCGTTCGCCAAGCGCATCATGCAGTCGGCCGGCATCCCGACCGCCGGGGCGCGCACCTGCACCAGCCCGGCCGAGGTGGCCGCGGCGCTGGACGAGTTCGGGCCGCCCTACGTGGTCAAGGCGGATGGCCTGGCCGCGGGCAAGGGCGTCCTGGTCACCGAGGACCGGGCCGCCGCCGAGGCGCACGCGCGGGCCAGCGGCACGGTGGTCATCGAGGAGTTCCTGGACGGCCCGGAGGTATCACTGTTCGCGCTGGCCGACGGGGTCACCGCGGTGCCGCTGCTGGCCGCGCAGGACTTCAAGCGGGCCGGGGACGGCGACCAGGGGCCGAACACCGGCGGGATGGGCGCCTACGCCCCGCTGCCCTGGGCCCCGCCCGGGCTGGCCGAGGAGGTGCTCGGCACCGTGCTGCAGCCGGCCGTGGACGAGTTGCGCCGCCGCGGCACGCCGTACCGCGGCCTGCTCTACGCCGGGCTGAGCCTGACCCCGGCGGGCATCCGGGTGGTGGAGTTCAACGCGCGCTTCGGCGACCCGGAGACCCAGGTCATCCTCGACCGCCTGGCCACACCGCTGGCCGGCCTGCTGGCCGCGGCCGCGTCCGGATCGCTGGCCGCCCTGGCCCCGCCACGCTGGGCCCCGGGCGCCGCGGTGACCGTCGTGATCGCGGCGGAGGGCTACCCCGGACCGCCCGCCCGCGGCGACGAGCTAACTGGCCTTTCCGATGCCGAACGCACCCCAGGTGCTTATGTCCTGCACGCCGGCACCCAGCTAAACGGGGCGGGTCAACTGGTGTCGGCCGGTGGCCGGGTGCTCAACGTAGTCGGCACCGGGCCGGACCTGGCGGCGGCCCGCACGGCCGCGTACCAGGCGGCGGGGAAGATCCAGCTGCGCGGTGGCTGGTTCCGCACCGATATCGCCGAGCAGGCCGCGGCCCAGGCGGCCCGCGGCTGAGCCGATGACACAGGCCGAGCCAACCCCGGACGCGCCGCTGCGGGTCAGCACGCTGGAACTGTTCTTCGACCTGGTCTTCGCGTTCACCCTGACCCAGCTGTCCGCGCTGCTGGACGATGCCCGCTTTTCTGCCGCCTCGATCGTCCAGGTGCTGCTGGTTTTCGGGGTGCTGTGGTGGATGTACGGCGGATACGCCTGGCTGACCAACACCCGGACCCCGGACCGCACCCCGGAGCGGCTGCTCCTGCTGGTCGGCATGGCCGGGTTCCTGGTGGTCGGGCTGGCCATCCGGAACGGGTTCGGTGACAGCAGGTCGGCCGCGAGCGGCATCTTCCTCGGCCTCGGTTACCTGGTCGTGGTGTGCGTGCACGGCGGCCTCTATTACCGGGTGAACCGGAACATCGTGCGGGTGCTGCCGGTCAATCTCAGCTCGGCGGTGCTGGTCCTGGTGGCCGGGCTGACCAGCGGTGTGGCCGCCTACCTGCTGTGGACGGCAGCGCTGGCCATTCAGGTGCTGTCCCCACTGGTGGTGCGGGTCGGTGGCCGGTTCGAGATCGCCCCGGCGCACTTCGCCGAGCGGCATGGCGCCCTGGTCATCGTGGCGCTGGGCGAGTCGGTGGCCGCGGTGGGCATCGGCGCCGCCAAGCACCCCCTGGACCTGCAGACCGTGCTGGCCGCGGTGCTCGGCCTCGGCGTGTCGGCCGCGCTGTGGTGGGTCTACTTCGGCGGCGCGGACGACGAGCGCGCCGCCCGGGCCATGGCCGAGGCGCCCCGGCTGCGGCGGCCCGCGCTCGCCTTGTCCGCGTACTTCTACCCGCACATCCCGATCCTGCTCGGCGTGGTGGGGCTGGCCGCCGGGGTGCAGCTGACCATCGGCCACGCGGCCCAGCCCCATCCGGCCGCCCAGGCGCTGGCCATCGGCGGCGGCGCGGCATTGTTCCTGGCCGGGCACGCCGCGTTCCGCTGGGCGCTGCACCTCGGCACACCGTGGCCGCGCCTGGCCGCGGCGCTGTTCGCACTGGCCACGGCGGCGCTCGGGGCCACCGTGAGCATCGAGGCGCAGCTGGTCGTGCTGCTGGCCGGGCTCGTCGGCATGCTCAGCCTGGAACGCCGCCGGGCGGCCGGGACGGGCCGGCCTGACCAGCCCAGTGCTGGCGTTAGGTAAAGATAGACGGTGTGATCGAGCGGTATACCCGGCCCGGGATGGGCAAAGTCTGGAGCGAAGCGCACAAATACGAGCTGTGGTGCCAGGTGGAGATCCTGGTGCTGGCGGCGCACGCCAAGGCCGGGACGGTGCCGGCCGAGGCGGTGGACGCGGTGCGCAACGCCAAGCCGCCCACCCCGGAAGCGGTGGCCGCGGTGGAGGCGGTCACCGATCACGATGTGATCGCCTTCCTCACCGCGTGGGCGGACAACACCTCGCCGCGCGAGGCGGCCGCCTGGGTGCACTACGGGATGACCTCGTCCGATCTGCTGGACACCGCGCTGGCCCTGCAGTTGACCGAGGCCACCGACCTGCTGGTGGCGGAGGCGACCCGGTTGGTGGCCGCGCTGCGCGAGCACGGCCTGGCGCACCGCGGCACGCTCCGGGTCGGCCGCACGCACGGGATTCACGCCGAGCCGGACGTGTGGGGGCACCGGGTGGCCGACTTCGCGTTCGCCCTGGCCCGCAGCCGGGACCGGCTGCGCCGGGCCCGGGACGCGGTCGCGGTGGGCAAGCTGTCCGGCCCGGTCGGCACCTACTCCAACATCGACCCGGCCATCGAACCCACCGTCATGGCCGAGCTCGGCCTGCGCCCCGCGGACGTGGCCACCCAGGTGGTGTTCCGGGATGGCATCGCCGAGTGGATCAGCGCGGTCGCGGTGACCGCGAGCGTGTGCGAGGCGATCGCGCTGGAGGTCCGGCACGGGCAGCGCACCGAGGTCCGTGAGCTGGCCGAGCCGTTCTGGGCCGGGCAGAAGGGCTCGTCCTCGATGCCGCACAAGAAGAACCCGATCCGCTCCGAGCGGATCTGCGGCCTGGCCCGGGTCGTCCGCGGCTACGTGACGCCGGTCACCGAGGGCATGGCGCTGTGGCACGAGCGGGATATCTCCCACTCCAGCGTGGAGCGGATCGCGCTGCCGGACGCGGCCATCACCCTCGACTACGTGCTGCACCAGACCACCGGCCTGATCGAGGGCCTGGTCGTGGACCCGGCCCGGATGCTGGTCAACCTCGAATCCACCGGCGGCCTCATCTACACCTCGAGCATCCTGCTCGAGCTGGTCGACTCCGGGATGTCCCGGGAAGACGCCTACGCGCTGGTCCAGGCGGCCGCGATGACGACCTGGCAGGACGGCACCCCGCTGCTCCAGACGCTGCGCACCGAGGCGGCCGACCGGGGCGTCACGCTGGACGACGCGCGGCTGGCCGCCGTATGCAGACCGGAGCGCTATGTGGCCCGGCTGGGCGGGGTTTTCGAGCGGCTGGAGCGGCTCTCGTGACCGCGCCAAAGGGGGGCGCCGCCGACTGGACTGAGGAGCGAGGGAGCGAGGAACGAGCGACCGAGCGACGAGGGAAGGAGGCGGGTCCAGCCCCCCGGAGGCGCAAAGGAGCAGAGCGGGAAGTCGGCGGGTCCAAGCCCCCCGGAGGCGCAAAGTGATACTGCTGTATTCGGGGAAGGTGCGGGACGTCTATGAGCTGGGCGATGACGTGCTGCTGCTGGTCGCCTCGGACCGGATGTCCGCTTACGACCACGTGCTGCCGACCCCGATACCGGACAAAGGGAAGATCCTGACCCAGCTGTCCCTGTGGTGGTTCGGGCAGCTCGCCGGCGTGGTGCCGAACCATCTCGTGGACGCCGAAATCCCGGCTGAGTTCGCCGGGCGGGCGATGGCCTGCCGCAAGCTGTCCATGGTGCCGGTGGAGTGCGTGGCCCGCGGCTACCTGGCCGGGTCGGGCTGGCGCGAGTACCAGCAGACCAGGTCGGTATGCGGGATACCGCTGCCCGCCGGGCTGACGGACGGCTCGCAGCTCCCCGAGCCCATCTTCACCCCGGCGACCAAGGCGCCCCGCGGTCAGCATGACGAGAACATCCCGTTTTCCGCGGTCGTGGCGCAGGCTGGTGCGGAGGTCGCGGCCGACCTGGAACGGATCACGCTGGAGGTGTACCGGCGTGGCGCGGAAGTCACCGCGCGGCGCGGCATCCTGCTCGCCGACACCAAGATCGAGCTGGGTTTCGACCCGGACGGGAGGCTGCTGCTGGCCGACGAAGTGCTCACCCCCGATTCGTCCCGGCTGTGGCCGGCCAATCAATGGCAGCCCGGAAAGTCACAAGTGTCATTTGACAAGCAGATCGTCCGGGACTGGCTAGACTCGCCCGAGTCCGGCTGGGCAGATCGTGACCGCCAGCCACCCCCAGCGCTGCCTGACCAGGTGGTCGAGCAGACCCGTGCGAGTTACATCGAGGCTTATGAGCGCATCACCGGACGGCAGTGGGTATGACTGCCGTGGAAGTCTGGTCGACGACCCCGCGGGGCTAGCTGGGCACGGCATCGCGGGCTCGGCCCCGGCTGCGGCCGAAGACTGGATGGGCCGGTGGAATACTGGCCTGGGACATGCAGAAGGGTTGCCGCTGGCCCAGCGGCCCGCTGCCCGCCCAGCCATGGGCAGCGCACTGCCAGGACCGCCGGCCCGCCGTGACGACGCGTTTCCGAAGGACAGGAGCTTCAGCCTCATGACCATTGGCCCCGAGACCTGCTACCGGGTACGAGGCGGAATCCCGCTGCAGGGTACGGTCTTCGTCCAGGGCGCCAAGAACGCCGCGCTCAAGATGATCGCCGCGTCTCTGCTCACCGCGGAGGGCCGGACGGTACTGCGTAACGTGCCGCCGATCGAGGACGTCCGGCGCGCGGTCGAGCTGGCCCAAGCCGTGGGGGCCGTGGTCAAGTTCCACGAATCCGAGCGCACCCTGGTGGTAGACGCTTCCAACCTGACCAGCTCGGTGCTGCCCGCCGAGATCGCCCGGCGGTTCCGCGCCTCGGTGCTGTTCGTACCGCCCCTGCTGCACCGGCTCGGCGAGGCGGTCATCGAGGGCATCGGCGGCTGTAATCTCGGCAGCCGCCTGCTGGACTTCCACTACCGGGGCTTCGCCCGGCTCGGCGCTATCGTGGACGAGCAGGGCGACAAGATCTACGTCAAGGCGGGCAAGCTGCAGGGCGCCCACCTGTACCTGGACACGCCGTCGCACACCGGCACCGAGAACCTGATCATGGCGGCCAGCCTCACGCCGGGCACCACGATCATCGACAACTGCGCGCTCGAGCCCGAGGTGCTGGACGTCATCGCGTTCCTGACCAAGATGGGCGCGGACATCAGCGGCGGCGGCACCGGCTTCGTCACCGTGCACGGGGTCAGCGAGCTGACCGCGACCGAGCACACGGTCATGCCGGACCGGATCGATGCGGGCGTGTTCGCCATGGCCGCCGCGATCACCGGCGGCGAGCTGAACCTGGTCGGCGCGCAGCTCGAGCACTTCGGCGTGGTGCGCTGGAAGCTGGAGCAGATGGGGGTGGAGTTCTCGGCCAAGGGCGCCGTGCTCCAGGTCCGCCGGGAGCGCACGCTGCGGCCGATCAACGTGATCACCAGCCCCTACCCCGGCTTCGCCACCGACCTGCAGTCACCGATCATGGCGCTGAGCTGCCTGGCCGACGGCACCAGTTACATCCGGGAGACCATCTTCGACGGCCGGTACACGCTGGTCGGCGAGCTGAACAAGATGGGCGCCAAGGTCGAGGTGGACAGCGGCAACGTGGCCATCGTGCACGGCCCGTCCACGCTGAAGGGGACCAAGGTGGTCGCGCACGACCTGCGCAGCGGTATCGCCCTGATCCTGGCCGGCCTGTGCGCCGAGGGCGAGACGGTGGTGACCCCCGGCTACCTGATCGACCGCGGTCACGCGGCGGTCGCGGAGCGGCTCACCACGCTGGGCGCGGACATCACCGTCGAGTCGAGCGGCTGAGAGGTAACGCCCCTAACGGGCGGTTTCTGCCTAGCCAAATGTGACGAGGCACGAAACTGTCCGCGGATTCGCTTCCGTGCGGGCCGTCGGCAGGTTACGAACTATACGATCGTGCAATCGTCAGCGTAAGGGTCTGACTGTGACTTCTCACCACGTGCGGCATTCCGCGGCCGGCAGCACATTAGTGCCTGCCGTCTCACCCGACGGCAGGCGGCCATGACCGGCCAGCGCCAGCCAGCGGGCGAGCTGACGATCGGCATTGTCGGGCCGCACGACCTGGTCGAGCGCATCATGCTGTCCGGCACCGCGCAGCCTGGGGTGCTGCCCGGCGGGCCGGGGCAGGCGGCGGGCGGCGGGCCGCCGCCGTCCGCGAACGGGTCGTCGGCAGCACCGCCCCGGCGGCTGGTCGCGGCCGCGTACCGCACCGAGCAGGAGGCCGCGGACAAGGTACTCCGGCTCGGCGCGGGCATCGACGCCTGCCTGTTCGCCAGCCAGGTGCCACACGAGTACGCCCGGCGGGCGGGCACGCTGCGCATCCCGGCCACCTACGTGCCGCTGGCTGGCAGCGCGCTCTACGCGGCGCTGCTGCGCGCCACCCGGGAGCTGGGCCAGGACCTGACCCGGGTCAGCGTGGACGTGCTCAGCCGGATGGACGTGGAGGACGCGTTCGGCGAGGTGGGCGTGCCAGCCGACAACGTGCATGTCCGGGAGGACGCGGCCAACGCGGCCACGCTGGCCGCGTTCCACGAGCGGCTCTGGCGGCGGAATGAGATCACCGTCGCGTTCACCTGCCTGCAATCGGTCGCACAGCGGCTGGCCGCGGCCGACGTGC
This sequence comes from uncultured Actinomycetes bacterium, assembly GCA_963717125.1. GTDB lineage: Bacteria > Actinomycetota > Actinomycetes > Streptosporangiales > Streptosporangiaceae > RYN-230. The sequence continues at coordinate 41,992 of CAVQVG010000002.1, read as the reverse complement.
CGGTCCGCATCCTGCGCCCGACCAGCAGCGCGATCCGGTCGGCGCTGCGCACCGCCACCCTGCTGGCCGGCAACCGGCGGCTGGAGGAGGCCCAGCTCGCGGTGGCCCTGATCGAGGTGCCCACGCTGCGGGATACCACCCGCCGGTCCACGCCGCGGCACGCGCGCGAGGAGTTGCGGCTCACCGTGCACCGGTTCCTGGTCCAGGAGGCGCAGCGGATGCACGCCTCGGTCAGCCCGGTCAGCGACCATTGCTTCCTCATCACCGCTACCCGGGGCTCACTGGCCGCGGCTACCGACGGCTTCCGGGTCCCGCCGTTCAGCGAGCGCGCCCGCACCGAGCTGGGCATCGCCGTCGAGGTGGGCATCGGCATGGGCCGCACCGCCCAGGACGCGGAGGCGCACGCGCAGGCGGCGCTGTCCCGCTCGCACGCGGCCGCGGGCAGCCGCGGTTTCGCCCTGGACCGGGAGGGCATCGCCCTGGTGCCCGCGCCCCGGCACCCGGCCGCGGCCGCCGCCGAGAACACCCGGCCGCGCGGGCTGGAGACACTGTCCCGGCTGGCCGACAAGCTGGCCGGCAGCGACAGCGCGCTGGTGGTGGACGCGGAGACGGCGGGCAAGGTGCTCGGGGTGACCGCGCGCACGGCCCGGCGGCTGCTGCATGGCCTGGTCGAGGAGGGGCTGGCCTGGCCGCTGCCGCCGAGCCGGGCACCGCAGCCGGGCCGGCCGCGCCAGTTCTACCGGCTGGTCACCGAGAAACTAGAGCGGCGGCCAGTAGCGCGGTGAGGGAAGCGTCCCCTGCCGCGCCGGTGAGGCGAGGCGCGCCGCAGGCGTGTTCCCGCCGAGCCGACGTTCGGCGCGAAGCGGCGATCGGGGGGTCCAGGGGGGTCGTCCCCCCGGACTAATCAGTGGCGGCGGGGGTACGCGCTGGCCACGGCCAGGAACGTGTCGTTCGCGTCGTGGTCGCCGATCGAGATCCGGGCGCCCTCCGCGCCGAACGGCCGGATGGCCACCCCGGCCCGCGCGCAGGCCGCGGCGAAGTCCTGGGTGTCCTCGCCCAGCCGGAGCCAGACGAAGTTGGCCTCGGTCGGCGGGACCGTCCAGCCCTGGGCGGCCAGCTCACCGCTGACCCGGGACCGTTCCTTGACCACCAGGTCCACCCGGTCCAGCAGTTCCGCCTCGGCCGCCAGCGAGGCCACGGCGGCGGCCTGGGCCACCGCGTTCACGGCGAACGGGAGCATGGTCTTGCGCACCGCCTCCGCCACCGGCGACTGCGCGACCAGGAAGCCGACCCGCAGCCCGGCCAGCCCGTAGGCCTTGGAGAAGGTGCGCAGCACGGCGACGTTCGGGTACTCCCGGTACACCTGCAGCCCGTCCGGCACCGTCGGGTCGCGGACATACTCGGCGTACGCCTCATCCAGCACGACCAGGCAGTCCGCCGGCACCTGACGGAGGAACGCGGCCAGTCCATCCGCGCCGACCACGGTGCCGGTCGGGTTGTTCGGGTTGCACACGAAGATCACCCGGGTCCGGCTGGTGATGGCCTCGGCCATCGCGGCCAGGTCGTGCGTCTCGGCCCGCAGCGGCACCGTGACCGGTTCCGCCGCGGCCAGCGCGACCAGCGTCGGGTACGCCTCGAAGGAACGCCATGCGTAGAGCACCTCGGCGCCGGGCTCGCCGGCCGCTTCCAGCACCTGCTGGGCCACCCCGACCGAGCCGCAGCCGACCGCGATGTGCTCCGGCGGCACGCCGTACCGGTCCGCGATCGCCCCGGTCAGCACGGCCGAACCGTTGTCCGGGTAGCGGTGCACGGCGGTGGCCGCGTCGGCGATGACCTCCAGCACCGAGGGCAGCGGGCCGAACGGCGATTCGTTCGACGACAGCTTGTGTGACCGGCCGTCCGCCCCGGTGACCTGGCGGCCGGGCTGGTACGGGGCGAACTGGTCGAGCACCGCGCGGAACCGGGGTGATTCCTCGGCGGCTGCGGTCGCGTCCTCCGTGCTCACCGGCGTCCTCCCCTCGCTGCTCCCGGGCACATCCTAGTCACCCGGCAGTGTGGCCAGCGCGGCCGCGAATACCTGGTGCATGTCGCGGCCGAACAGCACGAACTGTGCCTCCCGGACGGCGGTGCCCGCGCCGCGCACCGTGCCCAGGGCGATCCGGGCGGCGTTGTCCGCGGGCCAGCCGTAGCTGCCTGCGGAGACCGCGGGGAACGCCACCACTTCGGCACCGAGTTCGTCAGCTATCCGGAGCGACTCGGTGTAGCAGGACGCGAGCAGCGCGCTGCGGTCCTCGTTCCGCGAGTACACCGGGCCTGCCGTGTGGATGACCCAGCGGGCCGGCAGGTCGCCGGCCGTGGTGGCCACCGCCTGGCCGGTGGGCAGCCCATCCGGGAACCGGCCGGCCCGCAGCGACCGGCACTCGGCCAGGATCGCCGGCCCGCCGCGGCGGTGAATCGCGCCGTCCACGCCACCGCCGCCGAGCAGCGACGAGTTGGCCGCGTTCACGATGGCGTCGGCCGCCTGCCGGGTGATGTCGCCCTCATGCAGCGTGATCCGCATGGCTGGCCCGGTCAGCTGAGCGGGACCGCCACGGCGGCATTCAGCTTCGGGTAGTACGCGGCCACGTCCCGCGGGCCGTACTTGGCCCGGAACTTGTCCGCGATCTCAGCGACCCGGTTTGGATCGGTGACCGGCGCCGCGCTGGCGGTGCGCTCGGCACCCCCGGCGGCCAGCCGGATCGCCGGTGTCCGCAGCACGTTCTTGTACCAGTTGGTGTCCGACCCGCTGACCGGCACGAGGTACAGCGTCCCGCCCTCCCGGGCGAACCACACCGGGAGCGTGATCCCGCGACCGGACTTGCGCCCGGTGACGGTGAGGTCGACCTCCCGGCTGCTGTCCAGGGCCCTGGTGAATTCTTCGTCTGCCATCCGCTTCTCCGCCCAGTCTCGGCTGTCCTCCATCGTCGCAGCCGGCCCGGCCGGCCACTTCCCGGCCCCCGGCCGGCCGCTCCCCGGCCTCCCAGCCGGCGGCCGCCCGGCCCCTGTTGCTGGGGTGGCAGGCATTGACCCACGGGCTGCTGTGGGTTCTGATCAAAGTGGGTCACCCGGGTGCAGCCGTGGTGGTCCGACCACCGAGGGGGCGGTGCATGACCTCTCATCTGGTCAGCAGGCGGGCGGTGCTGACCGCCGTCGGCGGCGCCGCGGCCGGAGCGCTGCTGGCCAGCGCCATCCCAGACCAGCTGCGGGCCGCCTCCGGCGGCTGGACGAGCGGGTACGTCGCGGACGGAACGGCCGGGCTGACCCGGGCGTTCCCGCTCTCCGCGGTGCGGCTGCGGCCCAGCCCGTTCCGGGCCAACCAGGCGCGCAACACCAACTACTTAATGTTCCTGGACCCGGACCGGATGCTGCACACCTTCCGGCACAACTACGGCCTGCCGTCGCGGGCCACGCCGTGCGGCGGCTGGGAGCGGCCCACCTCCGAGGTGCGCGGTCACTGCACCGGGCACCTCATGTCCGGGCTCGCCCTCAGCTATGCCAACACCGGCGACCAGGCCGCCGCGGACAAGGGCCACTACCTGGTGGATCAGCTCACCCGGTACCAGGCCCGGGCGCGGCGGGCCGGTTTTCACGACGGCTACCTGTCGGCCTTCCCGGAGAGCTTCTTCGACCGGCTGGAAGCCGGCCTGCCGGTGTGGTCGCCGTACTACATGATCCACAAGATCATGGCCGGGCTGATCGACCAGCACGAGCTCACCGGCAACGCCCAGGCCCTGGAGACGGCGGCCCGGCTGGGCGACTGGGTGGGCTGGCGGACCGGGCGGCTGTCCTACCCGCACATGCAGCGCATCCTGTCCGTCGAGCACGGCGGCATCGCCGAGTCCCTGACCAACCTGTACCGGCTGACCTGGGACGAGTCTTATCTGCGCACGGCCCAGCGGTTCTACGACGCCCAGGTTTTCGACCCGCTCGCCCGGGACCAGGACGACCTGCCGGGCAGGCACGCGAACACCAACATCCCCAAGATGATCGCGTGCATCCGGATCTGGGAGGAGACCGGCGACCCGCGCTATCACGACATCGGCCGGAACTTCTGGCGGATCGTCACCGAGCACCACAGCTACGCGATCGGCGGCACCAGCAACTGGGAGCACTGGCACGCACCAGACGTGATCGCCGGCCAGCTGAGCAACCGCACCTGCGAGAACTGCTGCAGCTACAACATGCTCAAGCTGACCCGGCTGCTGCACTTCCACCAGCCGCGCCGGATCGACCTGCTCGATTACTACGAGCGCACGCTGTTCAACCAGATGCTCGGCGAGCAGGACCCGCGCTCGGAGCACGGCTTCAACATCTATTACACCGGGCTGTCACCCGCCGCTTTCAAGCGGCAGCCGCCTTTCATGGGCAGCGATCCGAATGTTTATTCCACCAATTATCACAACTTCTCCTGCGACGATGGCACCGGGCTGGAAACCCAGGCCAAATTCGCCGACACCATCTACTCGCGGGACCGGCACGGGCTATTCGTCAACCTGTTCATTCCGTCCGAGGTGACCTGGGGTGATGACCGGATGCGGATCCGGCAGGAGACCAGGTTTCCCGACGAGCCAGGCACCCGGCTCACCGTGGTCTCCGGCCGCGCCCGGATCGCGGTGCGGGTGCGGGTTCCGGGCTGGGCCGCCGCCCCGGCCCGGGCCTGGCTGAACGGCCGGGAACTGCCCGGGCGGGCCGCGCCGGGCAACTGGCTAGTGCTGGACCGGGCCTGGTCCGCGGGTGACACGCTGTGGGTCAGCCTGCCGATGGAACTGGCCACCAACCCCACCCCGGACCAGCCGGCCGTGCAGGCGGTGAGTTACGGCCCGGTGGTGCTCAGCGGCGGCTACGGCCGCCAGGCCGGCCTGCCGATGCCGCGACTGGATATCGGGTCGCTGACCATGACGTCCCAGCGGCCGCTGACGTTCCAGGCGGTCGCGGACGGGCGCCCGGTCCAGCTCACCCCGATCGCCCGAATGCAGCACGAGCACTACAACACCTACTGGCAGACCTGATCCCGGCGGGCTGGGTCTGTCCCGCCGCCAGGCCGGTAGGTAGAGTGACGCCGTGAACCGACTGGGCGAACTGGAACGGGCCATCATGGACGTTCTGTGGGAAAGCGAGACTCAGCTCACCGTGCGCCAGGTTGGCAGTAGGCTTACCGACCGGGACCTGGCTCACACCACCGTGATGACCGTCCTTGACCGATTGGCCAAGAAGGGTTTCGCCCGGCGCGAGCGAGATGGCCGTGCCTGGCTGTACCGAGCCGCCGCGAGCAGGGAAGCATACGTCACCGAGCTGATGCTTCACGCGCTCGACCAAACCGGCGACCGGTCGGCCGCGCTGGCCAGCTTCGCGCGCCGCGTCTCGGACACCGAGGCACTGGTGCTGCGGCGAGCCTTGGAGACAGGCGGGGATCCCGCCAGGAGTTGACCGTCCGTGCTGCACCCCGTCCTGGTCCTGGCGTCCGTAGCCATCGGACTGGTACCCGCCGCCGCCGGCCTGGCCGCAGCCCGCTGGCCGTACCGGTCGCCCGCCGCGGCGATCGTGCTGTGGCAGGCGATGGGACTCGGCTGGGGGCTGGCCGCCATCGGCACGCTGGCCGCGCTCGGCACCGACCGGGGCGGGTCAGGCGTGGCCGGGGATGCGCTGGCCGTGCTGGCCCGGGCCGAGCACGACCTCATCGGGGAGGCGACCGCGCCCGGCCTCGTGGCCGCGTTGCAGCTGCTCTGCCTGACCGCGTCGGCGGCGCTGCTGGCGCTACTCAGCTGGGTGCTGGTGGCCGCGTCCGGCGCGGTGCTGCGGGACCGGCGGCGGCACCGGGCGCTGCTCAGCCTGCTGGCGCACGGTGACCCCAAGGTGCCGGGCGCGCTGGTGGTGGATCACCCGGCGGCGGCCGCCTACTGCGTACCCGGGCTACGGTCCCGGATCGTCGTCAGCGCGGGCGCCCTCGACCTGCTGGATCAGGCCGAACTGGCCGCCGTGCTGGCCCATGAGCGGGCGCACGCCCGGGAGCGGCACGACCTGGTGCTGCTGCCGTTCACCGCGCTGTGCCGGGCCTTCCCCTGGTCGGGGTCGGCGCAGCGGGCCCACGGCGCCGTTGCCCTGCTCATCGAGATGCTGGCCGACGACCACGCGCTCCGCCACCGCCCGGCCCGCGAACTGGTCACCGCGCTGATCCGGGTCGGCTCGGCTGGCCCGGCCGGTGCCCCGGCCGGAGCGCTGGCGATGGGTGGCCGCCCAGCCGACAGTGGCGTGTGCGCCCGGGTGGACCGCCTGCTGGCCCCGGCGCCGGGGCTCTCACCGCCGGCGCTGGCCCTGGTCAGCGGGGCCGCCGCGGTCCTGGTCGTGGTCCCGGTCGCGCTCCTGCTGTTCCCGTTGTAAGCGCTGCTTCCGGTCCCGCGGCCGCGCACGCCGGGCGACTGAGCTGGCCACCGCCGCAGCCAGCCGGAGCAGCCGGAGCCGGGGCGGTGCGGGCCAGGCCCGTTCGGGGCAGGATAGACCGGGCGGGGCAGGTTCGGCCCAGCTCGGGATGGCCAGCACGGGATGGAGCGTGGCACGTTGTCTGTCGCAGGCGGCCAGAAACAGGATCTGAGCTGGCTCATCACGGACTTCACCGACCGTGTCATGGACGTGGCGCACGCCCTGGTGGTGTCCTCCGACGGCGTGCCGGTGGCGGTATCCGAGGGAATCGGGCCGACCCAGGCGGTGCAGCTCTCCGCGATCACGTCGGGCCTGGTCAGCCTCGGTACCGCGGCAGCGAAGGTGTTCCAGTGCGGCGCCGTGACGCAGACCCTGGTGGCGATGGGCCAGGGCACGCTGGTGATCATGTCGATCAGTGACGGATCGAGCCTGGCCACGCTGGCCACCGCGGAAGCCGATCTCGACCTGATCGCCTACGAGATGACCCGGCTGGTCGAGGCGGCCGGCGCCGTGCTCACGCCCGGCATCCGCTGACCGCCCGCGGCCGGCCGCCGGCCGCCGCCGATAGGCTGCCGGCATGGACGACACGCAATGGCGCACGCACCGGCTCGAACTGGACGACCAGTCGCTGCGCGAGTGGGACGCGCAGGTGCTCGCGGCCAGCCCAGAGGGGATCGTCCTGGACCGGTCGGCCTTCTATCCGGGCGGCGGTGGCCAGCCGCCGGACCATGGCGTCCTGCTCTGGGGCGGCGGGCAAACCAGGATCGTGGACGCCCGCCGGGGCGACGACCTGTACCTGATCCCGGCCGAGGGCGACCCGCTGCCGGTGCCCGGCACCTCGGTGCGCGGCGCGCTGGAGGATGACCGCCGGACCGCGCTGATGCGCACTCACTCCGGCCTGCACGTGCTGTGCGGCGTGGTGTTCCGGGACTTCGGGGCGCTGGTGACCGGCGGCAATATGGAGCCGCTGACCGCGCGGATGGATTTCAACCTGCCGGACGTCCCGGCCGGCTTCCGGGACGCCGTCGAGGCCGCGTGTCACACCGAGGTGCAGGCCGACCGGCGCATCGACGTACGGGTGCTGCCCCGGGACGAGGCGTTCGCGCTGCCCGACATCATCCGGACCGCGACCAATCTGGTGCCGCCCGAGGTCAAGGACGTCCGGATCATCGACATCGTCGGCCTGGATCAGCAGGCCGACGGCGGCACGCACGTCGCCTCGACCCGCCAGGTCGGCCGGATCGATGTCGTCAAGATCGAGAGCAAGGGTAAGGGGTTCCGCCGCCTGCGCATCCGCATCGCGGACTGACAGTCGCGGGCATGGGCGTTCAGCAAATGGCTCGCTGCCGGGGGCAGCGGCCGGGCTGGGCCATTACCAGGGGCCGTACGGTCCTGAGCTGCTGCTGTTGCCGCGGAACTCGCGGACCTTGGGCCGGACGTCGGTAAGGTAGATGGCCGCGGCCACGAAGGCCGCGATAGGCAGGATGCCCACGGCGCCGAATCCGCCGGACAGCACGCCGAGGTACAGCCCGATCACCACGGCGACACCGAGGATGATCAGCCACAGCGGCTTGGTCTGCTTGCCCGCGGCGGGAAAAGCCCCCTTCGGGCGGCGCACCGCGTCCACGAGCGCCCACACCTCGGTGACCAAGGCGGCGATCGCGAGTATCTCGAGGAACCAGTGGAGCGGGCTCATGGCTCCAATATTCAGCAACACAGTGCCAGGCTATCCGGTCCGGGCGGGAACCGGAACCAAACTCAGGTCCCGCCCGGGCCGGGTTGGCCGGTCGCTGGGGTCAGCTCTCCGGGCCGGAGTCGTCCTTGCCGTTCAGCGCGGTCCGGCGGTGCAGCACCCGCTCGCCGTGCACGGCCAGCTTGTCGTACTCCTTGACCGCCTTGGTGCGGGCGGTGGTCACGTACCCGGAGGCCATCCCGGGCACCTCGCTGCTCCAGCGGGAGATCCGCGCGGGCAGCTCGCGCAGCGCGGCGGACGCCAGCGCGCCGGCGCCCGCGGCGGCGTGCACCGGCTTGCTGCTGGCCAGCTTGCGCACCTCGGTCTTCACGGCATCACTACGGTTCATGGTGTTTCTACCTCTCCTGGCCTGCCGCTGGGGGCAGGCCTGTTGACTCGGACGCGGACGCCCTGTCCGGGAACGCCTCGTCGGTGCGGGGCGGCTCCGGTGCCGCGAGCGGGTCGTCGTCCTCTTCTTCCGTGAGTCCTGCGGCCGGCTCCGTGCTGCTGGTGGCCGCGAGCAGCCCGGCCACCGGGGCGTCGTCGCCCGGCTCGGCCAGCGCCTCGGCCGCCTGCGCGGCGGCTTCCTTGCGGAACGAGTCGTAGATCTCCAGCAGCACCTGCTTCTGCCGCTCGGTGAGCACCGGCTCAGCCAGCACGGCGGCTCGGACGCCGGTGTCCGGTTCCCGGTCCTCCAGGATGCCGGCCTGCACATACAGCGCTTCCGCGGAAATCCGCAGGCCCTTGGCGATCTGCTGGAGTATCTCGGCGCTCGGCCGGCGCAGGCCGCGCTCGATCTGGCTCAGGTACGGGTTGGAGACGCCGGCCGCCGCGGCTAGCTGCCGCAGCGAGATCTTCGCCTGCTCCCGCTGTTCCCTGATGTATTCACCGATGGAGCTGACACGCATAGGACTCACACATCCAGTGAATCAAATCGTGCTTGCAATTGCAAACGCCCAGCAAGCACCCCTTAGCATGCCCAACGCCCCCACGCCGCACGGCCGCCGCTTCGGCGCACGGCCGCCGCTTCGGCCGCCCGGCCGTCAGCCCGGGAGGGTTGCGCGCACCTCGCCGACCTCCTGCTCCCCACCCAGGACCGGAACATGCGCGATGCGCTCCAGCGCCGCGGCGTCCGCGCCGGGGTGGCTGGCCACGCCGAGCCGGTGGAGCACGGCCACGGTCACCGCGGGGCGGACCCGCGACGCGCCGTCCTCGATCTTGTACGCGGCGGCCCGGCCATCGGCCAGCGCGAGTCCCGCCACGCCCTCCGCGCCGGACTTGACCAGCAGGCCGGGCACCGCGGCCATCAGCGCCCGCTCCGGGCGGCGGCTCCCCGAGGTCCAGTCCGGATAGGCGCGCATCGCGTCGGCCACCCGGCGCTCCGGGGTGCCGGGTGGCGCGGTGACCAGGACGCGCAGCGCCCGGGCCACCCCGGCGAGGGACAGCGCGAACAGCGGCGCGCCGCAGCCGTCCACCCCCACCGCCTGCACCCGCTCGCCGGCCAGCTCCTCCAGCGTGCGCCGGATCGCGGCCTGCACCGGGTGGGCCGGATCGAGGTACCCGGCCACCGGCCAGCCCCTCGACACGCAGCAGGCCAGCATGGCCGCGTGCTTCCCGGAGCAGTTCATGTGCACCCGGTCCGGCCCGCCGCCGCGGCGCAGCACCTCGCGCTGGGCGCGCTCATCCAGCGGCAGCGCGGGCGGGCAGCGCAGCGCGCTCTCGGTCAGCCCGGCCCGGGCCAGCATCTCGCGCACCCCGGCCACGTGGAAGTCCTCGCCGGAGTGGCTGGCCGCGGCCAGCGCGAGCAGCTTGCCGTCCAGGTCCAGGCCGGCCCGGAGCAGGGCAGCGGCCTGCAGCGGCTTGTTGACCGAGCGCGGGAACATGGGCCGGGTCACCTGGCCGGCCCGCAGCACCGGCGCGCCGTCCGCGGCCACGGCCAGCAGCGAGCCGCGGTGCCTCGACTCGGCGAACCCGGACCGGATCACTTCGGCCAGCACGGGCGGCGCGGGTTCGCCGGGCCCGGCCGCTATCTGCTCAGTTACGGCTGCTCACCCCAAGGAACGCGCGCGCCTCGTCCGGCCGCATGGGCGGCCGCTGGGCCAGCCCGGCCACCGCCGCGGCCCGCTCGACCAGTTCGGCGTTGCCGGTCACCGGGCGGCCGCGGGCGAACGAGGTGGTGTCCTCCATGCCCACCCGCAGGTGCCCGCCCGCGGCCAGCGCGCCGAGCAGCACCGGCAGCGTGCTCCGGCCGATCCCGGTGGCGGACCAGGTGGCCCCGGCGGGCAGCGCGGCCACCGCCGCGGCCAGCGCGGGCACCGTTCCCGGCATCCCGCCAGGCACGCCCATCACCAGGTCGCAGTGCACGTGGCCGCCGTGCGGCGGGCCCAGCTCATCGAGCAGCCGGTGCAGAGTGGCGACCTGCCCCAGATCGAACAGCTCGAACTCGGGGACCACCCCGGCATCCTTGGTGCTTGTGTAGAGCTCGCGGATGAACGGATACGGGTTGGCGAACACCTCGTCGCCGAAGTTGACCGTGCCGCAGGTCAGCGAGCAAGCATCTGGCGCGGCGTCGAGCACGGCCAGCCGGTCTTCGAAGCTGTCGGTGACCGCGCCGCCGGTAGAGAGCTGCACGATCAGGTCGGTGCTCTCCCGCAGCGCGCGCACGGTGTCCTTCAGCCGCCCGAGGTCGAGCGTGGGCCGGGCCTGGTCGTCCCGGATATGCACGTGGATCACGGCGGCGCCGGCCGCGCGGCACCCGACCGCGGTGGCGACGAGTTCGGCCAGGGTGACCGGGAGCGCGGGGACCGCGGCCTTGTCCGACTCAGCGCCGGTCGGGGCGACGGTGATCAGCGTGTTCGGTGTCATGACGGGCAGCATGCATCCTTGATCGAGGTCACGTCCAGCTCAGCGGGGTCTGGGGGGCGTTCCCCAGGCCAGCACGGTCAGCGCCGTCAGTACGGTCAGCGCGGGGACCGTAATACCGAGCCGTGCTGGGCGAGACGGCCGGGGCCGCCGCCGTCAGGGCCGCCGTCTGGGCTGGCGCCGTCTGGGCTGGCGCCGTCCGGGCGGGCCGGTGCGGGACTGGCGGGGGCCTGGACGGCGGGGGCCTGGCTCGCGTCACCGTCCGGCGCGGCCAGCTGAGCCCGGGTGAACTCGAGCGCTTCGGCCAGGTCCGCCTGCCGGGCTTCCTGGGTCGGCGCGCGGAACGTCTTGACCTCCAGCACGATCACGCCGCGGTAGCCGGCCGCACCCAGCTGGCGCACCAGCGGCGCGCACGGCTGCGTGCCGCGCCCGGGCACCAGGTGCTCGTCGCGGTAGGCCAGCCCGGTGCCGTCGGCCAGGTGCACGTGGGCCAGCCGGTCGCCGAGCTCGTCGGCCATGGCCAGCGCGTCGGAGCCGGACACGGCCGTGTGCGAGAGGTCCAGCGTGACGTGCGGGTAGTCCATCTGCACCGGGTTCCAGGTCGGCGCGTAGGGCGCCACCTCGGCGCCCCGGGCGCGGAGCGGGAACATGTTCTCCACCGCGAACAGGACGTCGGTCTCGTTCTGCATCCGGGCCAGCCCGGCGCCGAAGTCCCGGGCGTAGTCGCGCTGCCAGCGGAACGGCGGATGCACCACGACGACCCGCGCGCCGAGCTGCTCCGCCACCTCCTTGGCCCGGACCAGCTTGCCCCAGGGGTCTCGGCCCCAGACCCGCTGCGTGATCAGCAGACAGGGCGCGTGCACGGCCAGCACCGGGATGTGGTGGTAGTCGGCGAGCCGCCGGAGCACGTCCACGTCCTGGCTGACGGCGTCCGGCGTGACCATGACCTCGACCCCGTCGTAACCCAGGCGGGCCGCTACCTCGAACGCGTCCGGTGTCCGGTCCGGGTAGACCGACGCGGTAGATAGTGCCACCAGAGGTCGCGGAGCGCTCTCCGCTTCGCTCACCGTGACTCCTTCCGCACTCTGCTCGCCACCCCCGCTGCTCTGCCACCCCCGCTGCTGTGCCACCCCCCGCTCGCCACCCCCGCGCCCGGCACCACGCTGTCAGCTACCCGCGCGCCCCAGTCCAACCCGCGCCCCGCGCCCGGCCGTGGCGCTGATTGAGCTGCCGTGGCCAGCTTATGCGCCGCGGCGGGCGGCGTCGCTCACCGCGCGGCGGGCAGGAGTGTCGGGCCGGGCCGGCTGGCTGTCGGACCTGGCCAGTACCGTCCTGCCCATGGCTAAGTCATCGGCGGCCCAGGCGTTCCAGTGCTCAGAGTGCGGGTGGCGCACCACCAAGTGGTCTGGTCGCTGTGCCGAGTGCCAGGCGTGGGGCACCGTGCAGGCGGCGGCCGCGCCCCGGCTGCGCCGGCCCGGCGGCGGGCCGGGCTACCCGGTCGGCCCGGTCGCCGAGTTCAGCGCGGCGGTGGCACCAGCCACTCCGGCCATCTCCATCGCGGCCGTGGATGCCAGCGCGGCGGGTGCCCGGTCCACCGGGCTGGACGAGCTGGACCGGGTGCTGGGCGGCGGGCTGGTGCCCGGCGCGGTCGTGCTGCTGGCCGGGGAGCCGGGGGTGGGCAAGTCAACCCTGCTGCTGGAAGCGGGCACCTTCGCCGCGCTGGCCGGCCCGGTGCTGTACGTCACCGGCGAGGAATCCGCCGCCCAGGTCCGGCTGCGCGCGGACCGGATTGGCGCCGTCGCCGATAACCTCTTCCTGGCCGCGGAGACCGACCTGGCCGCGCTGCTCGGGCACGTCGCGGCGGTGCAGCCACGGTTGCTGATCGTGGACTCGGTGCAGACCATCACGGCCGAAGGCGTGGAGGGCGCGCCTGGCGGCGTGTCCCAGATCCGGGCGGTCACCGCGGCCCTGATGGCCGTGGCCAAGCAGCACGCGCTGACCACCGTGCTGGTCGGGCACGTGACCAAGGACGGCTCGATCGCCTGCCCACGGGCCCTGGAGCACCTGGTCGATGTGGTGCTGCACTTCGAGGGCGACCGGCACGCGCAGTTCCGGATGGTCCGCGCGGTGAAGAACCGGTACGGCCCGACCGACGAAATCGGCTGCTTCGACCTGGGCGAACACGGCATCGTGGGGCTGGCCGACCCGAGCGGCCTGTTCCTGTCCCGGCAGCGCGACGACGTGCCCGGCACCTGCGTGACGGTCACCCTGGAGGGACGCCTGCCGCTGATCGCGGAGGTGCAGACGCTGGTGGCGCCGTCCCCGCTGGACCTCCCCCGCCGGGTCACCTCCGGGCTGGACCCGTCCCGGGTGGGCATGGTGCTGGCCGTGCTCACCCGGCGGGCCGACCTGAAGCTGGGCAAACAGGACGTGTACGCGGCCACCGTGGGCGGGGTCCGGCTCACCGAGCCGTCCGTGGACCTGGCCGTGGCCCTGGCGTTCGCCAGCGGCCTGATCAACTTGAGCGTGCCCGGATCGGTCGTCGCGGTCGGCGAGGTGGGGCTGGCCGGGGAGGTGCGGCAGGTCAACGGCGTGGCCCGGCGGCTGGCCGAGGCGGAGCGGCTGGGCTTCCGGCTGGCCCTGGTGCCGGCCGGCCAGGCCGATCTGCCCGGCGGTAGCCCGGCGGCCGGGCGGGCGGACGGGCCGGGCTCGATCGAAGTCCGCGAGGTGACCGACATCCGCGACGCGATGACCGCCGCGTTCAGCGGCTGACCTGGGGCCCAAAGCGGCGCCCAGGCCGTGGGGCCGCCGATAAGCTGAGGCCCAGCCAGAGCAACCTTCCCCCGGGGGGCCCGTGCCGCCAGACTCAGCCCAGCAAGGCCACCAGGGCAGGGATGAGCGCCGCCGGGCGGCCGTGGCCGCCCTGGCCCCGGGGACCGCGCTGCGGGACGGCCTGGAGCGGATCCTGCGCGGGCACACCGGCGCGCTGATCGTGCTGGGTGACGGGCCCGCCGTTGACGAGGTGTGCACCGGGGGCTTCGAGCTGCGGGTGGCGTTCTCCGCGACCCGGCTGCGCGAGCTGGCCAAGATGGACGGCGCGATCGTGCTGGACGGCACGGCCGACTACATCGTCCGGGCCGCGGTGCACCTGGTCCCGGACCCTTCGCTGCCCACCGACGAATCCGGCACCCGGCACCGCACCGCGGAACGGGTCGCCCGGCACACCGGCTGCCCGGTCGTCTCGGTCAGCAAGTCGATGCGCACCATCGCGCTGTACCTGGACGGCGCGCGGTACGTGCTGGAGGAGCCGGCCGCGATCCTGTCCCGGGCCAACCAGGCCCTGGCCACCCTGGAGCGTTACAAGCTGCGGCTGGACGAGGTGTCGCGGGTGCTGACCGCGCACGAGATCGAGGACGTGGCCACGGTCCGCGACGTGACCGCGGTGGCCCAGCGGCTGGAGATGGTCCGCCGCATCGCCGGGGAGATCGAGGGCTACCAGGTCGAGCTGGGCACCGACGGGCGGCTGCTGGCGCTCCAGTTCGACGAGCTCATCGCGGGCAGCGGCTTCGAACGGCAGCTCATCGTGCGGGACTATCTGCCCGACCCAGGCGAGCGGGGGCACGCCGGGGCCGGCGCGGATGATCGGGCCGGCGCGGGCGATCGGGCCGGCGCGGGCGACCGGGCCGGCGTGGTGCTCAGCCAGCTCGGCGAGCTGTCCCCGGAAGAACTGCTGGACGCCGGGCGGGTCGCCACCGTGCTCGGGCTCGGCGGCGCAGGCATGCTGGATGAGCCGGTGGAGCCGCGTGGTTACCGGCTGCTGGCAAGGATCCCGCGGCTGCCGGAACCGGCGGCCGAGCGGCTGGTCGCCTACTTCGGCGGGCTGCACAAGCTGCTCGCCGCGAGCGTCGCCGAGTTGCAGGACGTGCCCGGGGTGGCCGAGCCGGACGCGCGGCGGGCCCGGGAGGGCCTGTCCCGGCTGGCCGAGGTGACGCTGCTGGAGCGGTACTCCTAGCCCGGTCAGGGCACCTGAGCCCGGTCAGGGCACTGCGATACCCCGCCCGGCCAGCACGAAGATCAGGGCCGGGCTGCGCAGCGGGCCGCTCCGCGCGGTCGCGGTGTAGGTGCCCGGCCGGGCCGGCTGGCCGGGCAGCCGGCAGCCAGCTGCCGACGTCTTCCGGTCCCAGCTGATCCGCAGTACCGCGGGCACGCCCCGGGTCAGCCGGCCCATCCGGTGGCCAGCCAACCGGACGCAGTCCGCGGAATCCCACACCCGGCGCTCGCCACCCGCCTTGATCACCAGCTGGACGTTTTTCGCGCCCAGGCCGAACGAGCACGGCCGGGGCGCGGTGGAGACCACGTCCAGCTGGAACCGGGGCGCCTGGCGGGCCAGGTAGCGGTACTTGCTGGTGAACAAGCTGAGCACGACCGAGCCGCGCGGGCAGGCGGCGGCGTGGCTGGCCGTCGCGGCACCGGACCCGGCCCGGTTGCTGCCGTGCTGGCCTTGGCCGTGCTGGCCTTGGCCGTGCTGGCCTTGGCCGTGCTGGCCCTGGCCACGCTGGCCCTGGCCGTGCTTGCCCTGGCCAGGCTGGCCCTGGCCGTGCTTGGCGGTGGCCTGCGTGCTGGGCCGGGGCGTGGCCGGGCCGGCCGGCGTGGGCGTGGCGGTGCCGGGCGACGCGGGCGAGGTGGCGGCCACGGCCGAGATCCCATGGTGACCGTGCTGACCGGTGTGCGTCGCGTCAGCCGCCTGCTTCGCGTTCGCGCCCCCGCCCAGCGCCCCGTTGACGGTCCAGGCGACCAGCGCGAGCACCCCGATGGCCGCGGCCAGCGCGATAACCCGACGACGCCAGTAGACATCGCTCTGAGCTGGGCTTGGCCGGTTGCCGGGTGGATGGCCAGACATGCGAGCAGTATCCGCCGACCGGCCCTCGCCAGGCCCGCCGACCCGCCGGCCGGGCCGCGCATTATTGCAGGCAGCGGCGGCCAGCGGGAGGCTTTTGCCCACACCCGCACAAGATCATCCGCTCGGGTGAGAGGTGGGGTGAGAGCGGCCTCGCGGGGCGCCCAGTTCGTGATCTCGACGTAGGTGGGCCGCTATCACCACTAACTCCCTGATCACGACGGGGATGATCGTCTCCCTGCCCTAAGCCAGCGGCGTTGGCCGGGGGGCGGGTTGGGGTCCGAGTCGGGCTGCGGGCTGGAGCTGGGCCGGCCAACCGGCGATCCCGTGCGAGGATCGGGGGGACATGCCGACCTCGCACGCCGCCGCCATCCTGGACTGGTACGACGCCCACCAGCGCGACCTGCCCTGGCGCCGGGCTGACGCGACCCCGTGGGCCATCCTGGTCAGCGAGGTGATGCTGCAGCAGACGCCGGTCACCCGCGTGCTCCCGGTGTACGCGGCCTGGCTGGCCCGCTGGCCGACACCGGCCGCGCTGGCCGCCGCGGCCCCGGGCGACGCGGTACGGGAGTGGGGGCGGCTGGGCTATCCACGCCGCGCGCTCCGGCTGCACATGACCGCACGGGCCCTGGTGGAGCGGCATGCCGGCCAGGTGCCCGCGTCGCTGGACGCGCTGCTGGAACTGCCCGGGGTCGGCGCCTACACCGCGGCCGCGGTGGCCAGCTTCGCGTTCGGCCAGCGCCACCCGGTGCTGGACACCAATGTCCGCCGGGTGCTGGCCCGGCTGGTCAGCGGCCAGCACCTGCCGCCCCCCAGCGCGTCGGCCGCGGAACGCCGCCTGGCCGAAGCGCTGCTCCCGGAACAGCCCGCGGTGGCCGCGCGCTGGTCGGTCGGTGTGATGGAACTCGGCGCGCTGGTCTGTACGTCAGCCCGGCCGCAGTGCGCGAACTGTCCGGTGGCGGACGACTGCGCCTGGCGGCTGGCTGGGCGCCCAGCGGATGGGCCCGCCCGGCGCGGCCAGAGCTACCAGGGCACCGACCGGCAGTGCCGGGGCCAACTGCTGGCCGTGCTCCGCACGGCCGACGGGCCAGTGCCAGCGGCGCTGCTCGACGCGGCCTGGCCCGAGCCTCAGCAGCGCGGCCGGTCCCTGGACAGCCTGGTCGCCGACGGCCTGGTGGACCCGCTCCCAGACGGCCGCTTCGCCCTGCCCGGCACCACACCGGCCCTGCGGCAATCGTGATCAACCGATCGGTGTAGCTATAACGACAGTAATCAGTTGATCACGAATCACAAGAGGGGCAGCGGGGTGCGGTGGCCCGTGGGCCGACGATGGGAAAACGCTGAGCGGCGGGCCTTTGGGAGGCCCGCCGCTCAGCGTCTTTTCGTCTTGCTGTCAGTCCTGCTGCTGCGCGGATGCCCCGCGCTCGACGGCAGCACCGCTCGCGATCTCCGCCGGGGGCGCGTCCGGGACCGCCTCCGGCTTGGGCACGCCCTTGAAGGTGAACTGGGCATCCTCGCCGGTGCCCTGCACGTCCACGATCACGATCTGGCCTGCCTTCAGCTCACCGAACAGGATCTTCTCGGACAGGGCGTCCTCGATCGACCGCTGGATGGTGCGCCGCAGTGGCCGCGCCCCGAGCACCGGGTCGTAGCCGCGGACGGCCAGCAGCGCCTTGGCGTCCGGCCGCAGTTCCAGGCCCATGTCCCGGTCCCGGAGCCGCTCGTCCACCTTGGCGATCATCAGGTCCACGATCTCGACGATCTCGTCCTCGGTCAGCTGGTGGAAGACGATGGTGTCGTCCACCCGGTTGAGGAACTCCGGCCTGAAGTGGTGCTTCAGTTCCTCGTTCACCTTGGACTTCATCCGGTCGTAGGAACCCTTCGACTCGCCCGACCGGGCGAAGCCCACGGACACGCCCTTGGAGATATCCCTCGTGCCCAGGTTGGTGGTCATGATGATGACGGTGTTCTTGAAGTCCACCAGCCTGCCCTGGGCGTCGGTCAGCCGACCGTCTTCCAGGATCTGCAGCAGCGAGTTGAAGATATCCGGGTGCGCCTTCTCGATCTCGTCGAACAAGACCACGGAAAACGGCCTGCGCCGGACCTTCTCGGTTAGCTGGCCACCCTCCTCGTACCCGACGTAACCGGGCGGCGAGCCGAACAGCCGGGACACCGTGTGCTTCTCCATGTACTCGCTCATGTCGAGCTGGATCAGGGCGTCCTCTTCACCGAAAAGGAATTCGGCCAGCGTCTTGGACAACTCGGTCTTGCCGACCCCGGAAGGCCCGGCAAAGATGAACGATCCGCCGGGGCGCTTCGGGTCCTTCAGGCCGGCCCGAGTCCGCCTGATGGCCTGAGATAGCGCCTTGATCGCATCGTTCTGCCCGATGACGCGCCTATGCAGCTCGTCCTCCATACGGAGCAGCCGCTGCGACTCCTCTTCGGTCAGCTTGAACACCGGGATACCGGTGGCGGTGGCCAGAACCTCGGCGATGAGTTCCTCATTCACCTCGGCGACGACATCCATGTCGCCGGCCTTCCACTCCTTCTCCCGGGCTTCCTTCTTCCCGATGAGCTGCTTCTCGTTATCGCGCAGTGCTGCGGCCTTCTCGAAGTCCTGGGAGTCTATGGCCGACTCCTTTTCCCGCCGCACCTGCGCGATTTTCTCGTCATACTCACGCAGGTCCGGGGGTGCGGTCATCCGGCGGATGCGCATCCGGGAGCCGGCCTCGTCGATCAGGTCGATGGCCTTGTCCGGCAGGAACCGGTCGCTGATGTAGCGGTCGGCGAGCTGCGCCGACGCGACCAGCGCCCCGTCTGTGATGGACACCCGGTGGTGCGCCTCGTACCGGTCGCGCAGGCCCTTGAGGATCTCGATGGTGTGCGAGATCGTCGGCTCGGCCACCTGGATGGGCTGGAACCGGCGCTCGAGCGCGGCGTCCTTCTCCAGGTGCTTGCGGTACTCGTCCAGCGTGGTGGCACCGATGGTCTGAAGCTCACCGCGGGCCAGCATGGGCTTCAGGATCGACGCGGCATCGATGGCACCCTCGGCGGCACCGGCGCCGACCAGAGTGTGCAGCTCGTCGATGAACAGGATGATGTCACCACGAGTCCTGATTTCCTTCAGGACCTTCTTCAGCCGCTCCTCGAAGTCACCGCGGTACCGCGACCCAGCCACCAGCGCACCCAGATCCAGGGTGTACAGCTGCTTGTCCTTGAGCGTCTCCGGCACTTCGCCCTTGACGATCTTCTGGGCCAGCCCTTCGACCACCGCCGTCTTGCCCACACCGGGCTCGCCGACCAGCACCGGGTTGTTCTTGGTGCGCCGGGAGAGCACCTGCATGACCCGCTCGATTTCCTTCTCCCGGCCGATCACCGGGTCGAGCTTGCCTTCCCGGGCGCCCTGGGTGAGGTTCCGGCCGAACTGGTCCAGCACCAGGGACGTGGACGGGGCCGACTCCGACGGCGCGCCCGCCGCGGCTGGCTCCTTGCCCTGGTAGCCATGCAGTAGCTGGATCACCTGCTGACGCACCCGGTTGAGGTCCGCACCCAGCTTGACCAGCACCTGGGCGGCCACGCCCTCACCCTCACGGATGAGGCCGAGCAGGATGTGCTCGGTGCCGATGTAGTTGTGCCCGAGCTGCAGCGCCTCGCGCAAGGAGAGCTCAAGCACCTTCTTGGCGCGCGGCGTGAACGGAATATGCCCGGAAGGTGCCTGCTGGCCCTGGCCGATAATCTCCTCAACCTGCTGGCGTACTGCCTCCAGGCTGATTCCCAGGGATTCCAGCGCCTTGGCCGCCACGCCCTCGCCCTCGTGGATCAGGCCAAGCAGGATGTGCTCGGTGCCGATGTAGTTGTGGTTGAGCATCCTGGCTTCTTCCTGTGCCAGGACCACAACTCTCCGCGCCCGGTCGGTAAACCTTTCGAACATCGCCTCGCTCCTCACAGAGCGGTCGGGGGGACCCAGATGTCCGGTGCTCCGGGGCCCGTCCCTTCCGCATGGTAGCCCGCATGCCGGACGATGTGCCGCGCGATATGCCGCACATGTGTAGAGAGTTCCCCGGCAGGAGGGCCTTCACCCCATCCAACCCCCGGTTGGGGGGCAGGTGTTCCCTGTACGCCGCAAGCGAACGCCGCCCGACCAGCGGCGGCGTACCCCCAGTAGCACGGCGGGGGCGGCCGCGAGGTTCACCGCCAGCCGGTCCCGGGATGTGCCGGGCGGCTCCCGGACGACGCCGGTTAACCGCTTGCGGCGCGGGCCGCCCGCGGCGGCGGCCGGCGGACCGGGCCGGGTGGCCGGGCCCGGGCGATGTCGTCGAACCCTGGCTCCGGCGGCCACTCGCGGCCGGCCGGCCGGGCCAGCCCGCCCGGCCGGGGCGGATGCCGGACGCCCGGGAATGAGGCCAGCCGGGGTGCTCCGGAGCAACTGAATCCGGCCCCGCAGGCCGGGCCGAAGAGGTGCTGGATAGAAACGCGCGGAGACGCGAAGCCTAAGGATAAGCAGTCCCCAGGATAAGAACTTCCTGAGGACAAGCGGGGGGCCCGCACGAGCCCCACGGCGCAGTCCGGAGCGGGAACTGATGCGCCGCGAGGCACCTGCGGGCCCTCGGCCGCAGCCCTAGTGGGCTGCGTCGTACTCCTGGATGATCGTGGCGGGAATGCGGCCACGCTCACTCACCTTGTAGCCGCGCTGTTTGGCCCAGGCCCGGATTTCCGAGCTGCGCTCCCGGCCCGGTCCGGTCCGTGCGCGGCGACGCCGGCCGCCACCGCCACCACCGCTTGTTGCCTTGCGCGCGTGATCAACGTAGGGCGCAAACTCTTTGCGGAGCTTGCCTGCGTTTTCGGTACTCAGGTCGATCTCGTACATAGTGCCATCGAGACTGAAGGCCACGGTCTCGGTCGCCTCGCCCCCATCGAGGTCGTCGACGAGGAGTACCTGAACCTTTTGTGCCATGGGTGCCAGCCCTTCCGCTGGAGCAAGTCTTTTAGGTTGACAAAGATATACCATGACTCGCTTGTGTTTGCCAATTCATGGTAGCGGAATCGCAGCGCAGTTCTCCATGCGGCATGCAGAGGGCAGACTAGCCGGAAGATTGCTGTAACTCTCCGTAATCAAGCATGGATAGGGGCGCGGCGCCGATCTATGCGTCACTCCTGGCGGAACCTGCTTGGTTCCAGAACGTCAGCTAGCCGTCACCACGATCAGGTGATGCGGCGGACCCGGAACGCTCGGTGTGCGGAATCCCGCTGTCACCCGAAATATCGTCCGGGTACTCGTCTTCTGCGGACTCCTGCTTGGGCCCCAGCTGATGCCGAAGGAAGATCCCGAGCCCGATCAGGAAGGCCACGCCGACAACCGTTGGCGGGGTCAGTGCGGCCAGGTCGCTGAGCATGCCACACTCCTTTCCGCCTGCTCACTTGATCGTCCGGCCAGTGCGGTCATCAGGATCAGGCAGCGAACCGCACTTATGTATTGTCGCGCATACCCAAAGAGCCCCGGGCACCCCCTCCCGGTTGCGGGCGGGCCGGCCAGGTGGCCGCCGGCGCGTTGCCCGAACGTCCCACCCAGGATCGGGCAGACTGGCAGTATCCGAGGGTGGGCGGCCAGCGCAGCGCCGCCAGAAAGCAGCACGCGACACCGGATGTTCCACGCCGACCTGCACGTTCACTCGCGATTCTCCCGCGCATGCAGCAAGAACTGCGACATTCCCAGCCTGGCCTGGTGGGCGCTCCGGAAGGGGATCACGGTCGTCGGCACCGGCGACTTCACCCATCCGGGCTGGGCCGAGGAACTCCGCGAAACACTAGAGCCCGCGGAACCAGGCCTGTTCCGGCTTCGCCCGGAGCTGGCCGGCCTGCGCCGGGACTCGCCACCGAGTTGCCGGCTGCCGGTGCGTTTCATGCTGTCCACCGAGATATCGACTATCTACCGGGCGGGTGATCGCACCCGCAAGGTGCATCACCTGCTCTATGCCCCAACGCTGGAGGCGGCGGCCACGATCACGGCCGCCTTGGGTAAGGTCGGCAACCTTGCCTCGGACGGGCGCCCCATTCTGGGCCTGGACTCGCGGCACCTGCTGGACATCACGCTGAACGCGGGGCCCGGATGCTATCTGGTGCCTGCCCATATCTGGACGCCGTGGTTCGCCGTGCTGGGTTCCAAATCCGGTTTCGACTCTGTTGCTGACTGTTACGGTGACCTGGCTGAACACGTGTTTGCGGTCGAGACGGGACTGTCCTCGGATCCGCCGATGAACTGGATGTGCTCTGCGCTGGACGGTTATCGGCTGGTCAGTAATTCGGATGCGCACTCGCCGCCGATGCTCGGCCGCGAGGCGACGACGCTGGACGTGGAACTCGACTACTTCGCGATCGAAGGTGCGCTGCGAACTGGGGCTGGCCTGCACGGCACGATCAATTTCTTTCCCGAGGGCGGACGTTACCACCTGGACGGGCACCGGAAGTGCGGGGTCCGGCTGGAACCGGCCGAGTCGGCCGAGCGCGCCGGGCGGTGCCCGGAGTGCGGCAAGCCATTAACCATAGGCGTGCTGAACCGGGTGACGGAGCTGGCCGACCGCCCCGCGGGATACCGGCCCGCGGGCGCGCCGCAATCCACCAGCCTGGTCGCCCTGCCGGAGGTCATCGGCGAGATCCTGGGCACCGGCGCTAAAAGTAAGAAGGTCATCGCCGAGGTGGACCGGCTGGTCGGCGCGCTCGGGCCGGAACTGGCCATCCTGCTCGAAGCGCCGGTGGATGAACTGAGCCGGGCCGGCGGCAGCCTGCTGGCCGAGGCCGTCGCCCGGCTGCGGGCCGGCACCGCGCGGAAAGACCCCGGCTACGACGGCGAATACGGGGTAATCCGGCTGCTTTCCCCGGGCGAACTCGGTCGCGGCGCCGCGCTGTTCGACCTCCCCGAGCCCGCCGCGGCCGTGCCCGCGCCAGTACCCGCGCCAGTACCCGCGCCGCGCCCGGCACCGGACCGGGAACCGCACCCCGGGTCAGCCGAACGTCCGGGCGGGCCAGCACCGCACCCGGCACCAGCCCCCAACGGCCGGGCGTCCGGAACACGGCAGTCGCGGGCGGGGAGCGTTAAGCATGCGGGGTCTGCGGCCGCGGGGCCGGACGCGGCGCTGCTGGCTGAGCTGGATGCTGAGCAGCGCGCGGCCGCTCAGGCGGCGGCGCCGCTGATGATCATCGCCGGGCCGGGGACCGGGAAGACCCGGACGCTGACGCACCGGATCGCCGCCGCCATCACCCGCCAGCAGGTGCGCCCGGAGCAGTGCCTGGCGCTCACCTTCACCCGGCGGGCCGCCGAGGAGATGCGCCAGCGGCTGGCCGGGCTGCTCGGCCGCCGCGCGGCCCGGCTGACCGTGACCACGTTCCACGGGCTGGGCCTGATGCTGCTCCGCGAGCAGCACGAACTGGCCGGCCTGGCCGCCGACTTCCGGGTGGCCGACGAGCAGGCCGTACTCGACGCGGCGGTCGAGCTGACCGGTACGCCGCGGGCCGCCCGGGCCTGGCTGGCCGCGGCGGCCGGCGACGCGGAGCAGCGCGGCCAGTTGCGCCAGGCGCTGACCGCGCGCGGCCTGGTGGACTTCGACGGCCTGGTCGAACTGAGCGCCGAGATGCTCCGCCAGGCGCCGGCGGTGGCCGCCCGGCTGCGCGAGCGGTGGCCGCAGATCAGCGTGGACGAGTACCAGGACATCGACGCGGCGCAGTACGAGCTGCTCCGGCTGCTCACCGGCGACGGCGCCGGGCTGACCGTGATCGGCGACCCGGATCAGGCCATCTACGGGTTCCGCGGCGCGGACGTGGGTTTCTTCCTGCGCTTCGCGGCCGACTACCCGGCGGCCGGGACCGTCGCGCTGAGCACCAATTACCGGTCCAGCCCGGGCATCGTGGCGGGCGCCATGCAGGCCATCGCGCCTGGCACGCTGGTGCCCGGCCGGGAACTCCGGGCCGCCGGGCCGGACCAGCCGGGGACGATCACCTGCCACGAGGCGGCCGACCCGGCCAGCGAGGCGGCCTGGATCGCGGAAGCCATCGACCGGCTGCTCGGCGGGTCCTCGTTCCACTCGCTGGACAGCGGGCGGGCCGACGGGCACGGTCACGACGGGATCGGGCTGGCCGACATCGCCGTGCTGTACCGCACCGACGCGCAGGCCGCGGCGCTCGGCCAGGGACTGACCCGGGCCGGGCTGCCGTTCCAGAAGCGGTCGCACGATCTGCTGGAGCGGCGGCCTGGGGTGGCCGAGATCGTCCGGGAAACGCGGTGGCGGGCGGCCCCCGGGCGGAGCGTGGCCGAGCAGCTGCGCGCCGCGGTAGGCCGGCTGGCCGCGATCGCGGAGGGCACCCGGCTGGCGGACGGCCCGGGCGAGCCGGACCGTGCGGGCGAGCCGGGGCGCCCGGGCGGGGCAGGCCGCCGGAGACGGGGCGGACTGTCCGCCACCGACCTGCGGACGGCCGGCGAGGTGCTGGCTCCGCTGGCCCGCCGGTGCGGCGATGATCTGCAGCAGTTCTATACCGAGATCGCGCTGGGCGCGGAGGTGGACGCGCTGGATCCGCGGGCCGACGCGATCAGCCTGCTGACCCTGCACGCGGCCAAGGGGCTGGAGTTCGAGGTGGTGTTCCTGGCCGGCTGCGAGCGGGGCCTGCTGCCGCTGTGGCTGCCCGGTGCTGGCCGCGGCGCCGCGCCGGGAGCGGGCCCGGACCCGGCCGAGGAGCGGCGGCTGCTGTTCGTCGGGATGACCCGGGCGCGGGCCCGCCTGCTGCTGAGCTGGGCGGCCCGCCGGGGGCGCCCGGGCGGGCCGGCCGAGGCGGGGCCGTCCCCGTTCCTGACCGCGATCGACCCGGCCCGGCTGGACCGGTCCGCCCCGCCCCGGGCCCGCCGCCCGGCCGACCGCCAGCTCCGCCTGCTCTGACCGCGCCATCGCATGAGTGCGGTGAGTTTGTGTACCGACGAAGTACGCGGGGGCGCGGGGTTACAGATAGCGGAGCATGCGGGTGTTGCCCAGGGTGTTGGGCTTGACCCGGTCCAGGTCGAGGAACTCGGCCACGCCCTCGTCGTAGGACCGGAGCAGTTCGGCGTACACCTCGTGGGAGACCGGGGTGCCCTCGATCTCGGTGAAGCCGTGCCGGGCGAAGAAGCTCACCGCGAACGTCAGCACGAACACCCGCTGCACGCCCACCTGGCGGGCACTGTCCAGCAGCGCGTCCACCAGGCGGTGGCCGACGCCCTGGCCCTGGCAGCCCGGCTGGACCGCCACGGTGCGGATCTCGGCCAGGTCCTCCCACATCACGTGCAGCGCGCCGCAGCCGACGACCGCGTGATCGGTGCTGCGTTCGGCCACCCAGAACTCCGGCACGTCCTCGTACAGGGTGACGGTGGCCTTCCGCAGCACCCGGCGGGACGCCACGTTGTCGGCGACCAGGCCGGCAATGGCCGGGATGTCGCGGGTGCGGGCCCGCCGGATCGTGTGCTCCATCGCCCGCACACCCTAGCCCGGGCCGGGCACCGGCTGGCCCGGCCCGGGGGTCACCGCATCCGGGCGGGCAGTACGCTTATGCCGACCGCTATTAGGCACGTAGCGTTATGAAAGAATCACGCATTGCTGGTGACCGTCGCGGCGCATACCCGGCTGCCCATCACGTCGTGATCACGATTCCGGTCTTGATGCCGTGATATAGCCCCTGAGCTGGGCAGATGCGGCCGCCGCCGGGGCGGCGAATAGGCCCGCTGGCCGCGTTGGCACAGACCGGCGCGCGGTGACTCAAACGGGCCGTGCCCGTAACCCGCGAATCGGCCGGTCCGGCCGCGGCAGCCAGGCAGAAGATTCGGCCGTTCAGGTCACCGAGCGGGCCGTGATCCATTAATGTCCAACGCTGTCACCGTGCTACGCCCCAAGCCCCCGGACGTCAGCACGGGCCCGCCGAGTTCCTGTGCCGCGGCGGCGGCCCGGGAAGCCGGGGACCCACGTTCCCGGGGTGAATCCGCCGCGACACCACTGGGTGCGCGCAGCGGTAGGGCTCCCCTGGCCCGAACCCGTCAGCTAACCCGGCAGGCGGTTAAGGAGAGGAGAGCACGTGAAGCGCTTGCCCGTAGCCGGGCTCGCGGCCAGCGAGAGACCGATCCATCCCGCCCGGTTCCGGCGCATGCTGCGCAGGCGGGCCGCCTGGCGGCGGGCCGCCCTGGCCGGGGCCGTGGCCGTGCTGGCCAGCGCCGTGGCGCCAGCCGCGGCGAGCTACGCCGCGAGCAGCCGCCCGCAGCAGCCGCAGCCCAGCCTGACCGGCCTGGTCGCCCAGGCCAAGAGCCTGGCCCGGCAGATCGAAGTGCTGAGCAACAACTACGACGGGCTGCAGATCCAGCTGACCGAGGCCCGCGCGGAAGCCAAGACCGCGTCGATCACGTTCCGCCAGGACGCCGCCCGGCTGGCCGGCGGTCAGGCCGCGATTGGCCAGCTGGCCGCTGAAAGTTACATGAACGGCGGGATGGCCACCCCGCTCCAGGTGCTCACCTCCACCGACACGGGGACGATGCTCAGCCGGGTCGCGATCATGCAGCAGCTCCAGCTGGAGAACGGGGACCGGGTCACCGCGCTGTCCACCGCGGAAGCGGCCGCGCAGCGCGCCCACGACACCGCGGTCCAGCAGGCCACGCGGGTAGCGGCGCTGTCCGCCTCGATGGCCAAGGAGAAGCAGGTCATCCAGGGCAAGGTGAACACGCTGAACAGCGCCGCGTTCGCCAAGGCGATGTCCATCTTCCAGCAGACCGGCAACTACCCGGCCATCAACCTGCCCACCGCCAACACGGTCGGCGAGCAGGCCCTGCAGGCCGCGCTCACCCGGCGCGGCGACCCGTACGTGTGGGGTGCCGCCGGGCCGAGCACATTCGACTGCTCCGGCCTGGTCAAGTGGGCGTACGCGCAGGTGGGCATCGACCTGCCGCACTACACGGTGTCCCAGTGGAACATGGGAGAGCACATCTCGAAGAGCCAGCTCGAACCCGGTGACCTGGTGTTCTTCTTCCCGACGATCGAGCACGTCGGCCTGTACGTGGGCGACGGCCTGATGCTGGACGCGCCGCAGACCGGCCAGGTCGTGCAGATCCAGCCGGTCTTCTGGAGTGCGTACGTGGGCGCGGTCCGCATCGTCGCCTGACCGCCACCGCCAGACGGCCCTGGTCCGCCGGCTATTGCGGGCGGACCAGGGGGAACAACGTGGTCTCCCGGATGCTCTCGCCGGTGAGCATGATCAGCACCCGGTCGATGCCCACGCCCACGCCCCCGCTGGGCGGCATCCCGTACTCCAGCGCCTGCAGGAAGTCCTCGTCCAGTTGCATGGCCTCCGCGTCGCCGCCGGCCGCCAGCAGCGACTGCGCGGTGAGCCGCTGCCGCTCCTCGACCGGGTCCACCAGCTCGGAATAGCCGGTGCCGATCTCGGTGCCGAACGCGACCAGGTCCCACCGCTCGGCCAGCCGCGGGTCGGTCCGGTGCGCCCGGGTCAGCGGGGACACCTCGACCGGGAAGTCGCGGTAGAACGTGGGCTCAACCGTTCGCTCCTCGACCAGGCGCTCGTACATCTCCAGCACGATCTGGCCGTGCCCCCAGCCCGGCTCGGTGGGCACGCCGGCCCGGGCGCACAGCTCGCGCAGCCGCTGCTCGCTGGTGCCGGGGTCGATCTCCTCGCCGAGCGCGGCTGAGATCGCGGCGTACACCGGCACCGAACGCCATTCGCCGCTCAGGTCGTACTCCTGGCCGCCCCGGCGGGCCACCTGGGCGCCGAACGCCGCCTGCGCGGCGGCCTGGATCAGCTCGCGGGTGAGCGTGCCGATCGAGTTGTAGTCGCCGTACGCCTCGTACGCCTCCAGCATGGTGAACTCGGGGTTGTGCGTCGCGTCCACGCCCTCGTTGCGGAAGATGCGGCCGATCTCGTAGACCTTCTCGATGCCGCCCACGATCAGCCGCTTGAGGTGCAGCTCCAGCGCGATCCGCAGGTACAGGTCCAGGTCGTAAGCGTTGATGTGAGTGCGGAACGGGCGGGCGTTGGCCCCGCCGTGCACCGTCTGCAGCACCGGCGTCTCGACCTCGAGGAAACCGCGCGCGTGCAGGCCCTGCCGGAACGAGGCCAGCACCGCGCCGCGCAGCTCCGCCAGCCGGCGTCCCTCCGGATTCACGATTAGATCTACATAACGCCGGCGCACCCGTTCCTCGACGTCAGTCAGCCCCCGGTGCTTTTCTGGCAGGGGGCGCAACCCCTTGGCCGTAATCGCGTAGCGGTCGGCCAGGATGGACAGCTCGCCGCGGCGGGACGCGATCACTTCGCCCGTCACCCCGACGTGGTCGCCGAGGTCGATGTCCCGCTTCCAGGCGGCCAGCGCCTCCGGGCCGACCCGGTCCAGCGACACCATCACCTGAATGTCGCCGGTGCCGTCCCGGATGGTCGCGAAGCTCAGCTTCCCGCCGGTGCGGGACAGCATCACCCGCCCGGTGACGCCGACCTTGTCCCCGGTGTGCGTGTCCGGGGCCAGGTCCGGGTAGCGGGCGCGCACCTCGGCGATGGTGTCGGTGCGCGGAAAGCCGACCGGGTAGGGATCCACCCCGGCGTCGAGCAGCCGCTGGCGCTTGTCCAGCCGGACCTTCATCTGCTCCGGCACGTGATCGTCGTCCACCCGGTCGAGGTTAACCCCGATACAGTCCATGGCGTGCGGATCACGGTAGGGCAGTACGAACTGGACGACGACCGGCGCCGGGTGGACCGGGACGTGCTGTGGGCGTTCCTGTCCCAGGAGGCGTACTGGGGCCGGTGGCGCACCCGCAGCGTGGTCGAGCAGCAACTGGACACCGCCTGGCGGGTGGTGGGCGTGTACCAGGCCGGCGCTGGCCAGATGGTCGGCTTTGCCCGGGCCGTCTCGGACGGGGCTGGTTTCGCCTACCTGGCCGACGTCTTCATCGACAAGGAGCACCGCGGACACGGCCTCGGCGTCGAGCTCGTCGCCACGATGATCGACCGCGGCCCGGGCGCTACGTTCCGCTGGACGCTGCACACCTCGGACGCACACGGGCTCTACGAGCGCTTCGGCTTCACCCGGCCGGACCGGACCTACCTGGAACGCCCGGGGCGGCCCCCGGCCACCAGCTGAGGTTCCGCTCGAACACCAGCCGCAGCCCGATCAGGGTGAGCCACGGCTCGTGCGCGTCGATGATGCTCACCTCGTCGATGACCAGCGGGGCAAGGCCGCCGGTGGCGATGATCGTCACCGACTCGGGATCGTCCGGCGCCAGTTCCGCGGCCATCCGCCGGGCGATGCCCTCCACCTGCCCGGCGAAGCCGTAGATGATCCCGGACTGGAGCGCCTCGACGGTGTTCTTGCCGATGACGTGCTGCGGCCGGGCCAGCTCGACCTTGAGCAGCTGGGCGGCCCGCCGGGTCAGCGCGTCGACGGATATCTCGATGCCGGGCGCGAGCGCCCCGCCGACGAACTCGCCGCGCTCGCTGACCGCGTCGAAGTTGGTCGATGTGCCGAAGTCCACCACCACGGCCGGGCCGCCGAACAGGTGCGCCGCGGCCACCGTGTTCATGATCCGGTCACTGCCGACTTCCTTGGGGTTGTCCATCCGGACCGACACCCCGGTGCGCACGCCGGGCTCGACGATCAGCGCGGGCACGTCGCGGTAGTAGCGGCGGCACATGTCGCGCATCTCGTGCAGCACGGACGGCACGGTGGAACACAGCGCGATCCCGGTCACGTCCGGGTCCTTGACCACCGAGCTGTGGTCGAGCAGGCCCCCTAGCACGACCGCGATCTCGTCGGCGGTGCGGACCGGGTCGGTGGCGATCCGCCAGTGCTCGACGATCTGGTCGCCGTCGAACATGCCCAGCACCGTGTTGGTGTTCCCGACATCGATGGTCAGCAGCAAGGCCACCCCCGGCGCTAGTCAGTGTCCTATTCAAAAGTTCGCGTTATTCAAATATTCACGTATGGCTGGCATCGCGGCGACCTGCACCGACCGCTCGGGCAGGTCCTCCGGGCCTGCCCTCGCTGGCCGGTTTGAATAACGCCTCACGGGGCGCCGAGACGCAGCGGGGTGTTGTCGATCAGCCGGGTCGTCCCGACCCGCGCGGCGGCCAGCAGCCGGGCCTCGCCGGTGAAGTCCTCGGCGATGGGCTGGAACGTCTCCTGGTCGGCCAGCACCAGGTAATCCAGCCGCAGCGGCGGCTCGGCGGCCTGGCCGAGCACGTCGCCGGCCGCCTTGAGCACGGCCCCCGGGCCGCCGGGCGCCGCCTCCCGGCCGGCCCGCAGCGCGGCGGGCAGCAGCAGCGCGGTCCGCCGCTCCGGCCCGGACAGGAAGTGGTTCCGGCTGGAGATGGCCAGCCCGTCGTCGTCCCGCACGATGGGCACGCCGATGACTTCGATGCCGAGGTCGAGGTCGGTGGCCATCCGGCGGACCAGCGCGAGCTGCTGCGCGTCCTTCTCGCCGAACACGGCCGCATCCGGCGCGGTGAGCTGGAACAGCTTGAGCACCACGGTCAGCACGCCGGCGAAGTGACCGGGCCGCGTCTCGCCTTCCAGCCGCTGCCCCAACGGCCCGGGATCCACCGTGATGAGCTGCGGCCGCGGGTATATCACGCTGCTGTCCGGCGCGAACAGCAGGTCGGCGCGCTCCTCCGCGCAGACCCGCACGTCGTCGTCCAGAGTGCGCGGGTAGCGGTCCAGATCCTCACCAGCGCGGAACTGGAGCGGGTTGACGAAGATGGAGACCAGCACGCTGCCGTCCGGCCCGGCGAGGTCGCGGGCCCGGCGGAGCAGCACCCGGTGCCCGTGGTGCAGCGCCCCCATGGTGGGCACCAGGACGACGGGGCAGCTCAGCGCCCGCCGGGCCGCGTCCAGGCCGAGCCTGGTCCGGGCCACCACCGGCATCATCGCGGGGCCCCGGACAGCACGTCCAGCAGGCGTTGGGCGTCGGGGGCGCTGAGGATGCCGGCCGCGAGGGCCCGGTCGGCGGTGAGCCGGGCCAGCGCCAGGTAGGCGCGCAGCGCCTCCGGGGAGGTGTCCCGCAGTGCGTCGATGTGCCCGGCCACGGTGTCCGCGTCGCCGCGGGCCACCGGCCCGGTGAGCCCGGCGTCGCCGAGCCGGAGGGCGTTGTCCAATGCCGCGGACAGCAGCGGCGCGAGCATCCGGGACGGCTCGGCCACCCCGGCCGCACGGAGCACGTCGGCCGACTGGGCCACGAGCGCGACCAGGTGGTTGGCCGCGCTGGCCAGCCCGGCGTGGTACAGCGCCCGGTTGGCCTCGTCGATGACGACCGGCTCGCCGCCCATCTCGATGACCAGGGCCTCGGCCGCGGGCAGCACCGGGTCCGGCGCGGTCACCCCGAAGCTGATGCCGGCCAGCCGGTCCAGGTCGTCCGGCCGGCCGGTGAACGTCATCACCGGGTGCAGGGCCATCGGCAGCGCGCCCTGCCGGGTGGCGGGTTCCAGCACGGCCGCGCCGTGCCGGCCGCTGGTGTGCGCGAGCAGCCGGCCGGCCACCGGCGCGCCGGTACTGACCAGCCCGGACACCAGGCCGGGCAGCACGTCGTCGGGCACGGTCAGCAGGACCAGGTCGGCCGCGGCCAGCACCTCAGGCGGCGGCTTGACCGGCACGCCGGGCAGCATCCGCTGCGCGGCGGCCCGGGAGCGTTCTGACACCGCCGAGACCGCGACCACCTGGTGGCCGGCCCGGGCCAGAGCGGCCCCCAGCACGGCGCCCACCCGGCCGGTCCCGATCACGCCGGCCTTGAGCCGGGCCGGGCGCAGGCTGGCTTGATCCGCCATTGCCTCCGTCCTCTCGCTGGCGTCCGGGGTGGGTACCGAACGGCAGTGATCAGCATAACCGTGCCGCGCTGGCCGCCCCGCCGTGCCGCTGCCGCGGGCGCGACTAAGCGCGCGGGCGTCAGCAGCGGTCCGGCCGCCCGGGCGGCGGCACTAGAGTCTGCTGGGTGTGGAAGACCTGGCAACAGGCCATGCAGGCGGCGCTGTACGGGCCCGGCGGGTTCTATGCGCGCGGGGAGCGCCCGGCCGCGCACTTCCGGACGTCGGTGCACACCTCGGCGCGGTACGCCGCGGCGGTGGTGACCCTGCTCGGCCACGTCGACGCCGCGCTCGGCCAGCCAGCCCAGCTGGACGTGGTGGATATCGGCGCCGGGCTGGGCGAGCTGCTCGCCCAGCTGCTGGCCGCGGCCGCGCCGCCACTGGCCGAACGGATCGTCCCGCACGCGGTCGAGGTGGGGCCGCGGCCCGCCGGGCTGATCGAGCGGATCCGCTGGGCACCGGCCCCGCCGTCCCGGATCACTGGGCTGGTCATCGCTAGTGAGTGGCTGGACAATGTCCCGCTCGACGTGGCTGAACTGGGCCTGGACGGGCCGCGGATCGTGCTGGTGGACACCGCGACCGGCGCGGAGCGCAGCGGGCCCGCGATCGCCCCGGCCGACCTGGCCTGGTTGCGCCGGTGGTGGCCGCTGCGCCGCGCGGGCGACCGCGCCGAGCTGGGCCGGCCGCGCTGCGCGGCGTGGGCCGAGGTGATCGGCCGGCTGGACCGCGGGCTGGCCTTGGCCGCCGATTACGGCCACTTGCGGGCCAGCCGCCCGGTGGCCGGGACGCTGGCCGGCTTCCGTGACGGCCGGCCGGTACGACCGGTCCCGGATGGCTCCCGCGACATCACCGCGCATGTCGCCATCGACGCGTGCGCAGCGGCCGGCGTGGCGGCCGGGGCGACAGCGACCCTGCTCACCACCCAGCGGGCGGCACTCCGGGCGCTCGGGCTGACCGGCCAGCGGCCGGCGTTGCGCCAGGCGGACCGCGATCCGGCCGGGTACCTGGCCGCGCTGAGCCAGGCGGCCGAGGAGGCCGAGCTGACCGACCCGGCTGGTCTGGGGGGGTTCAGCTGGCTGGTCCAGGGGGTTGGCCTGCCCGTGCCCGAGTCGCTGGCTGGTCTGGACCGGCCGCCAGCCGGCGTTGGGCAGGAAAGTCCGCAGCTGGTGCCGGAGCTGAGCCGATGAGCGCGGCAGCGCAGCGGCAGGTGGAGGCGGTCACCAGCGGATGGGCCGGGCCCGGCACCGACCTGGTGCTCAACCTCGGCGCGGGGCATCCGTCCGGGCACGGCCTGCTGCGGCTCAGGCTGGTGCTGGACGGCGACCGGGTGGTGTCGGCTGAGCCGGTGATCGGGTACGTGCACCGCGGCGCCGAGAAGCTGTTCGAGGCCCGGGACTACCGGCAGATCATCGTGCTGGCCAACCGGCACGACTGGCTCGGCGCGTTCGCGAGCGAGCTCGGCGTGGTGCTGGCCGCGGAGCGGCTGGCCGGGATCGAGGTGCCGCCGCGCGGGGTGTGGGCCCGCACGCTGCTGGCCGAGCTCAACCGGGTGCTCAGCCACCTGGCGTTCCTCGGCGCGTACCCGCCGGAGCTGGCCGGCCCGGGCGGGGCGGCGGCGGAGTCAGCGGTGGCGGCCCGGCAGGGCCGCGAGCGGCTGCTGGCGGTCATGGAGGAGATCTCCGGCGGCCGGATGCACTACATGTTCAACCGGGTCGGCGGGCTGAAGGAGGAGCTGCCCGCGGGCTGGCTCGGCCGGGTCGGCGCGGCCGTCGCCGCGGTACGCGCCGGCCTGCCGCGGATCGGCGCCGTGGTGTCCGGCAGCGACGAGTTCCGCCGCCGGGCCCAGAGGGTGGGCGTGCTGTCCGCCGGGCAGGTGGCGCAGTACGGCGTGACCGGGCCCGCGGCCCGGGCCAGCGGGGTGGATTTCGACCTGCGCCGGGACGAGCCGTACCTCGGCTACGCCGAGCTGGCCGGGATCCTGCGGGTGGTCACCCGGTCGGCGGGCGACTGCCTGGCCCGGTTCGAGTGCCTGCTGGATCAGGTCGCGGTGTCCCTGGACCTGGCCGACGCGTGTGCCAGCCGGCTGGCCAGCCTGCCCCGCGGTCCGCTCAGCGCCCGGATACCCAAGGTGCTCCGGATTCCGCAGGGCCACCTGTACACGTGGACCGAGGGTCCGCTCGGGGTGAGCGGCTACTACCTCGTCTCCCGGGGCGGCAAGACACCGTGGCGGCTCAAGGTGCGGTCCGCGTCGTTCAGCAACGTGCAGGTGCTGGGCGAGCTGCTGCCCGGGCACCGGGTAGCGGACCTGACCACGATTCTGGGCTCGATGTTCTTCGTCGTGGGCGACATGGACCGCTAGGCCCTCAGTTCTGCGCGTCCGCCGGCCGCACGCCGCGGACGCTGGCCACGAACGTGCCGCGACCCTGCCGGGTGATGATCAGGCCACGCTCGCGGAGCAGCTTCATGGCGTGCCGCACGGTCTGGTAGGCCACGCCGTACTCCTCGGCCAGATCACGCTCGGATGGCAGCCGGTGGGTGATCTCACCGGCCTCGATGCGCACCTGAATATTGTCCGCGACTTGCACGTACGCGAAGTCGGCAGCCAATGGATCGACCGGGGACGCACCCACGTGATCAAGGTATGCACCACCGCGAGCTGTCTAAACTTCTGCTAGCACTTAGTGCTCTACATGCTCTACAATGCTCTCATGGCTGAGGCTGAACCTCGTGACCTGGCCGGCCTTGATCCAGCGGGCAATCCGGCCAACGGCGTGCCGCCCTGGTGGGCGCACGCCGCCGAACTGCCGGACTGGCACGTCTGGCGGGGCGTCTGCGGGCTGCTCTACGCGCGGCGGCGGGACACCTCCCCGCCGGTGCTGGTCCGCGGCGAGGATTCCGTCGATCTGCGCGACGCGATCCGCCGCGAGGAGTTCCTGCGCTCGTGCTGAGCGAGCGGGCTAGCGGCGGGTCTCGGTGGGCTGGCTGTCGTGCTCGTCGTCGGTCGGGATCCGGCAGCTGTTCTCCAGGTAGAGCGCGCCGAGCAGGAGCACGATCGCGGCCAGGACGGTGCCGCCGGCGGCGAAGGCATCGCTGCGCGGCACGGACTTGCTCAGCGAGCTGGTGAGGTAGACCAGGAACCCGATGGCCAGGCCGCCGATCACGGCGGCCGCGTGTGAGCTGGCCTTGCCCAAGGCCGCCATCCGGACCGCGGCCAGCGGGGCGACTGGCTTCAGCCCGCGGCCGCCCCGGATCCTGGCCCGCAGGTTCCGGCCGCTGACCGCCTCGGCCACCCCCAGCAGGACCATGGCCGCGGCCGCCGTCCAGGGCAGCGGCGGCAGCGAGGCGTACACCGCGCGGAGCACCACCCAGGCCAGCACCGCGCAGACGGCCGCGATGACCGCCAGCACCCAGAGCCGGGTCGGGGTCATGACGGCGGCTCCAGCGTGACGTCGTCGAGCCGGCGGACGCCGGCCCGGCCGACC
Source organism: uncultured Actinomycetes bacterium (assembly GCA_963717125.1). Classification (GTDB taxonomy): domain Bacteria; phylum Actinomycetota; class Actinomycetes; order Streptosporangiales; family Streptosporangiaceae; genus RYN-230. Next base: position 6,714 of record CAVQVG010000002.1, on the reverse strand, counting down.
CCGGCCAGCAGGCCGGACACCTGGCCCTGGCCGGGAATCTCGGCGTCTGGTTCGGCATCGAGCCACGGGGCCAGGACGAAGGCGCGCTCCCCGGCCCGGGGATGCGGCAGGGTCAGGACCGGATCGTCACTCACCAGGTCACCGTAAACGATGATGTCGACATCCAGCGTCCGCGGTCCCCAGACCTGTGTCCTGGTCCGGTGGAACGCCTGCTCAGCGTGCTGGCACCGGTGCAGCAGGGCCATCGGGGTGAGGGTCGTGCGCGCGACGAGCACGGCGTTGAGGTACGCCGGCTGCGGCGGTCCGCCCACCGGGACCGTCTCGTAGACCGGTGAGAGGGCGATCAGGGTCAGGGCGGGTTCGTTGAGCAGGACCGTCAGGCCGCCTCGCAGGGTGGCCAGGCGGTCGCCGAGGTTGCTGCCCAGGGCCAGCACGGTGTGCTGGCCGGGACCATCCGTCATGACATCTGGTCCCGGCGGCGGCGGATGGTCACCGACACGTCCTGGAAACGATGGCCGACGGGCGCGTGCGGCTTGTGCACGGTGATCTCGACCTCGCGGGCCAGCGGCTCGGCCGCGGCCGTGGCGGCCAGGCGCTCGGCCAGGGTCTCGATGAGCCTGACCGGCGGGCCGGCCATGATGGCCGCGAGCCGGTCGGCCAGCGCCGCGTAGTCCGCGGTCAGCGACAGGTCGTCAGTGGCCGCGGCGGCCGCGGTGTCCAGCCAGAGCACCGCGTCCACGATGAACTCCTGGCCGTCCCGGCGCTCGGCGTCCAGCACCCCGTGGTAGCCGAACACGCGCAGCCCGCGGAGCGTGATCCGGTCCGCCGCGGCCTCGTCCGTGCTCACCCGCTCACCAGCCCGCTCCGGCCAGGCCGGGCCCGGGGCCGGCGGCGCGGCGCCACGCCTCGGCGACCCGGACCGCATCCGCGTTCGCCGGGACCCGGTGCACCCGTGCGCACCACGCCCCCGCCACCGCGCTCAGCGCGGTCACCGACACGGTGGCGTCGTCGTAGCTCGGAAACGGCCGGGGCGTGCCGTCGGGCGCGGCCAGCAGCCTGCCCAGGAACCGCTTGCGGGATGCGCCGATGAGCACCGGGAAGCCGGCCGCCCGGCCGCCCAGCGTGCTGATCTGGTCCAGGCGGGTGAGCAGCGACCAGTTGTGTTCTGGACGTTTGGCGAAGCCCAGCCCTGGATCGAGGATGATCATGGCCGGGTCCACGCCCTGCGCCGTGACCACGTCCACCCGGCGGCACAACTCCTCGGCGACCTCGCGCACCACGTCCTGGTACACGGCCCTGGAATCCATGCTGTGGCTGTGCCCGCGCCAGTGCATCACGACGTAGGGCACCCCGGCCGCGCCCACCAGCCGGGGCATCTCCGGGTCGGCCAGGCCACCGCTCACGTCGTTGACCAGCCGGGCGCCGGCCTGCAGAGCCTGCTCGGCGACCTCGGCCCGCATGGTGTCCACGCTGACCGGGAGACCGGCCGCCACCAGGCCGTCGATCACCGGCCGGACCCGGCGCAACTCCTCCTCGGCGGTGATCCGCTGCGCGCCGGGACGGGTCGACTCACCACCCACGTCCACGATGTCCGCGCCCTGGGCGGCGAGTTCCAGGCCGTGTGCGATGCCGGCCTCCGTGCCGAACCACTCGCCGCCGTCAGAGAAGGAGTCCGGGGTTACGTTCACCACGCCCATGACCAGGCAGCGGCCCGGGTCGGGAAGCCCAGGCGGGCTAGCCGGCCGGGCTGCGTTGCTGATCACGGGGGTAACCCTACGCGGCCCGCGCCCTGGGTTACTCGGCGTGCCGCTTCCCGGCGCTGACCTCAGCCGGGCTGACCTGAACCGCACTGTCGCAGTCCTCGTCGTCGGGGCCAGCATCAGCCGGCTCCGCGGCCCCGGCAGCACCAGCCGGCTCCGCGACCGGCCTGGCGCCAGCCGGCTCCGCGGCTCCTGCCGCGCCAGCCGGCTCGCGGCCGGCGCAGGACCGGCCGGGCCAACCGGGTCAGCCAGGCTCAACCGGGCCAGCCGCGCCACGCGGGCCAGCCAGGCCGGCGGGCGGCAGCGCGGCGGGCGGCGGCGCGGCGGGCGGCGGCGCGGCGGGCGGCGGCGCGGCGGGCGGCGGCGCGGCGGGCGCGGTCCCGCGGGTGGCGGCGGCCAGGCGACGGCGCGCCCGGCCCAGCCCCAGCCGCCGGGCCAGCCTGCGCACCTCCAGTTTCGGCCAGACCAGGAACGCCTCGGCCTCCAGCGCGGCCAGCGCCACCCGGGGCGTGTCCCTGGTGCCCGGCCAGACGAAGAACCGGGGCACCCACACCGGCGCGAACTTGGCGTTGAACTTGTACAGCGACTCGATCTGGAACCAGCGCGAGGCGAACAGCAGGATGCCGCGCCAGGCCCGCAGCACGGGCCCGGCACCGATCCGCTCGCCGCGCTCCAGCGCGGCGCGGAACACCGCGAAGTTCAGCGAGAGGCGCTTGACCCCGAGATCGTCGGCGGCCTTGATGGCCTCCACGATGAGGAAGTCGTTCACGCCGGGCTGCGCGGACCGGTCCCGGCGCATCAGGTCCAGGGACAGCCCGTCCGGGCCCCAGGGCACGAAGTGCAGGACGGCCCGCAGCACGCCGTTCTCGGTGGCGGTGGCGATCACGCAGTCCTCGTCGCCGGGTGCGCCCATCCGGCCCAGGGCCATCGAGAAGCCGCGCTCGGTCGGGTTACCGCGCCACGACCCGGCCTGCCGGGCGAACAGGGCTATCTCCTCCCGCGGGATGTCGCGCACCCGGCGCACCTGGACCGTGTAGCCGCCGCGCTCCACCCGGTTCACCATCTGCCGGACGTTGCGCATGGACCGGCCCTTGAGGCTGAACTCGGCCACCTCGACGATGGCCTCGTCGCCGAGTTCCAGCGCGGTCAGGCCGGCTTCCCGGCACCACACTTCGGCGGCCAGTTCGCCGCAGCCCATCACGGCCGGCACCCAGGCGTGCCGGGCCGCCTCGTCCAGGAACGCGTGGATGGCGCCGGGCCAGGCCTCCGGGTCGCCCAGCGGGTCACCGCCGGCCAGCATCACCCCGGACACCACCCGGTAGCCGATGCAGGACTTGCCGGTCGGTGACCAGATGACGCTCTTGTCGCTGCGCAGGGTGAAGTAGCCCAGGGAGTCCCGGGCCCCCTGCTTGCACAGCAGGTCCCGGACCCGTTGCGAGTCCTGCTGGCCGAGCCGGCCCGCGGGGCAGGCCGGCCGGAAGAACAGGTAGGCGGTGACGAGCAGGGTGAACAGGCCGAGGCAGGCGGTCAGCAGGGAGAACAGGTCGCTTCGCGACTCCGGCACGAACTGGACCGGCCCGGTCACGCCGACCAGACCGTAGACCACGTGCACGGTCCGCTGCCACAGCGAGTAGTTCTCGGCCAGGCCCTTGGCCAGCAGGATGTAGGTGAGGCCGATGGCTATGTCGGCCACGACCAGGCCGCAGAACACCCACAGCGCGCGCCACCGGCTGCGCGGGTCGCCGACCGCGTAGAACTCCTTGCGGAAGTACAGCAGCGCGGCGAACAGGACGGCCGACACGACCGCGGTGATGACCCGGTCGTGGTACGGGTGCAGCAGGTGGACCACCACGCTGGCCGCGAGAATCAGCGTGACCGCTTCCCAGGCGCGGCGCTTCCGCCGCCGCAGGCCGTGCGAGAGCATCAGCAGCAGCAGGCCGATGATGACCGACAGGGTGTGCGCGACGTTGGTCAGCGTGCCCGGCACGAAGGCATGGATCTTGTGCAGGTGGGTGACCGTGTACAGGCTGGGCCGGACCACCTGGACGATGTCGGCCAGCCCGATCAGCAGGCTCAGCCAGCTCGCGGCCACCGGTACCCAGGTGCGCTGAGTACGGCGGTCCGGCGGCCGGACCACTGGTTGTGCCACAGGAGACGAATCGGCCTTATTTGCCGATTCGCCCTCGCTCGACGGCTTTTGGTCTGTTTCAGACATCCGGGTCACGCCCTGAATCACGGAGCACTAGCGTAGTCATGGGTCCCGCGTAGTGCGGGCATTCCGCCCAACGGGAACGTTACCCGCTGGCGCGCCGCCCAAATAGCAGGCTCATGGCTTCCATCCTGGTCCGGTCGCTGTCGCGGATGATCCCGCGGACCGCCGAGGTGACGGTCTTGGCCCCAGGCTTGCGCACCCCGCGCATCGACATGCACAGGTGCTCAGCCTCTATCACCACCAGAACGCCGCGCGGCTCGAGGACGTTCATCAGGCCGTCCGCGATCTGGCTGGTCATCCGTTCCTGTACCTGCGGGCGGCGGGCATAAACATCGACCAGCCGGGCCAGCTTGGACAGCCCGGTAATCTGACCCTTTTCGTTCGGTATATAGCCGACATGGGCGACACCAAAAAACGGCACCAAATGGTGCTCACAGGTGCTGTACACCTCGATGTCGCGGACCAGCACCAGCTCATCGTGATCCACGTCGAAGACCGTGGTCAGCACGTCCTCGGGACGCTGGCCCAGCCCGGAGAACTGCTCCGCGAAGGCCCGGGCCACCCGGGCCGGGGTGTCCCGGAGTCCATCGCGCTCCGGGTCCTCCCCGATGCCGAGCAGGATCTCCCGCACCGCCCGTTCGATGCGCGGCCCGTCGAAGTCGGTGCTCACCGGCCTTCGCCGGGCGTGTCCTGCTGCCCCTGACCCTGGCCACCCGGCTGCCCGGTGGACGAGCCTGGGCCGCCGATGGCGCCCGCGGAACCGTTGCCGGCCGCCGGGTGGTCGTTCATCTCGGCCGCGGCCGTCAGCGCCAGCTCAAAAAAAAAAAAAAAAAAAAAAAAAAAAAAAAAAAAAAAAAAAAAAAAAAAAAAAAAAAAAAAAAAAAAAAAAAAAAAAAAAAAAAAAAAAAAAAAAAAAAAAAAAAAAAAAAAAAAAAAAAAAAAAAAAAAAAAAAAAAAAAAAAAAAAAAAAAAAAAAAAAAAAAAAAAAAAAAAAAAAAAAAAAAAAAAAAAAAAAAAAAAAAAAAAAAAAAAAAAAAAAAAAAAAAAAAAAAAAAAAAAAAAAAAAAAAAAAAAAAAAAAAAAAAAAAAAAAAAAAAAAAAAAAAAAAAAAAAAAAAAAAAAAAAAAAAAAAAAAAAAAAAAAAAAAAAAAAAAAAAAAAAAAAAAAAAAAAAAAAAAAAAAAAAAAAAAAAAACAAACAACAACACCACACACACCCAACAACCACAAAAAACACCAAAAACGCACCAAAGTGCTCACAGTGCTGTACACCTCGATCGCGACCAGCACCAGCTCATCGTGATCCACGTCGAGACCGTGTCAGCACGTCCTCGGGACGCTGGCCCAGCCCGGAGAACTGCTCCGCGAACCCCCACCCCCGGTGTCCCGGAGTCCATCGCGCTCCTCCTCCCCACCAGCAGATCTCCCCACCCCCGTTCATCGCCCCGTCGAAGTCGTGCTCACCGGCCTTCGCCGGCGTGTCCTGCTGCCCCTGACCCTGGCCACCCGGCTGCCCGGTGGACGAGCCTGGGCCGCCGATGGCGCCCGCGGAACCGTTGCCCGCCGCCGGGTGGTCGTTCATCTCGGCCGCGGCCGTCAGCGCCAGCTCCTTGGGGGTCAGCACCGGCGGCCGGTCGGACGGCAGCCGCTTGCCGTAGCCGGTGTAGGAGCCGCGGGTCGGGCGCTTCTGGATCGGCGCGAAGATCGCCAGCACCTCTTGCCGACTCAGCGTCTCCTTGTCCATCAGGTTCAGGACCAGGTCGTCCAGGACTTCCCGGTAGGTGACCAGGATCTCCCACGCCTCGTCGTGCGCGGACTCGATGAGCCGGCGGACCTCCTCGTCGATGGTGGAGGCGATCTCGTCGGAGTAGTCCCGGGTGTGCGACATCTCCCGGCCCAGGAACGGCTCGCCGTCGCCGGTGCCGAACTTCCGCGCGCCCAGCCGCTCGCTCATCCCGTACTCGGTGACCATGCCACGGGCGACCGAGCTGGCCTTCTCGATGTCGTTGGCCGCGCCGGTGGTCGGCTCGTGGAAGACCAGTTCCTCGGCGGTCCGGCCGCCCAGCAGCATGGCCAGCTGGTCCATCATCTCGGACCGGGTGACCAGGAACTTGTCCTCCTGCGGCGCGGACGCGGTGTAACCGAGCGCCCGGCCACGCGGGATGATCGTGATCTTGTGCACCGGGTCGGCGTGCGGCAGCGCGTGGCCGACCAGCGCGTGACCGCCCTCGTGGTAGGCGATGATCTTGCGCTCCTTCTCGGAGAGCACGACGCTCTTGCGCTCCGGGCCCGCCATCACCCGGTCGATGGACTCTTCCAGCGAGGCCATGGTGATCAGCGTGCCGTTGTGCCGCGCGGTCAGCAGCGCGCCCTCGTTGATGACGTTGGCCAGGTCGGCGCCGGTGAAGCCGGCCGTCCGCCGGGCGATGATGTCCAGGTCCACGTCCGGGGCGAACGGCTTGCCGCGCGCGTGCACCTTGAGGATGCCGCGCCGCCCGGCCAGGTCCGGCTGGGCCACCACGATCTGCCGGTCGAACCGGCCGGGGCGCAGCAGCGCCGGGTCCAGGATGTCCGGCCGGTTGGTCGCCGCGATGACGATCACACCGCCCTTGATGTCGAACCCGTCCAGCTCGACCAGCAGCTGGTTCAGCGTCTGCTCGCGCTCGTCGTGACCGCCGCCGAAACCGGCCCCGCGGTGCCGGCCGACCGCGTCGATCTCGTCCACGAACACGATGGCCGGGGC
>CAVQVG010000001.1:0-130745 GCA_963717125.1 uncultured Actinomycetes bacterium | reverse complement strand
GTGTTGTACCGGGCGCCGTGGCACACCTCGCAGGGCACGTACACGTCGGGCAGGAACTGCATCTCGATCTTGATGGTGCCGTCCCCGGCGCACGCCTCACACCGGCCGCCCTTGACGTTGAACGAGAACCGGCCGGGCTGGTAGCCGCGGACCTTCGCCTCGGTGGTCGCCGCGAACAGCTTCCGGACGTGGTCGAACACGCCGGTGTAGGTGGCCGGGTTGGACCGCGGGGTCCGCCCGATCGGCCCCTGGTCCACGTGCACCACCTTGTCGAGCTGGTTCATCCCGCTGACCCGGACGTGCCGGCCGGGCACCGTCCGCGCGCCGTGCAGCTCCCGGGCCAGCGCCTTGTACAAGATGTCGTTGACCAGCGTCGACTTCCCCGACCCGGACACCCCGGTGACCGCGATCAGGCAGCCCAGCGGGAACGCCACGTCCACGTTCTTCAGGTTGTGCTCACCGGCCCCCCGGACCACCACCTCCCGGGACCGCGACCGCTTCCGCCGCCCGGCCGGCACCGCGATGGCCATCCGCCCGGTCAGGTACGCCCCGGTCAGCGACTCGGAGCTGGCCATCAGCTCAGACACCGGCCCGGACACCACAATGCTGCCGCCATGCTCGCCCGCACCCGGGCCGATGTCCACCACCCAGTCCGCGGCCCGGATGGTGTCCTCATCGTGCTCCACCACGATCAGCGTGTTACCCAGATCACGCAGCCGGACCAGGGTCTCCAGCAGCCGGTGATTATCCCGCTGATGCAACCCGATCGACGGCTCGTCCAGCACATACAGCACACCGACCAGCCCCGACCCGATCTGGGTGGCCAGCCGGATCCGCTGCGCCTCACCCCCCGCCAGCGTCGCCGACGCCCGGTCCAGCGACAGGTAATCCAGGCCCACATCCAGGAGGAAGCCGAGCCGGGCGTTTACCTCCTTGAGGATCCGCCCGGCGATCTGCATGTCCCGGTCGGACAGCTCCAGGCTGAGCAGCAGCTTGGCCAGCTCGCCGATGGGCAGCGCGCAGAAGTCCGCGATGGATCGGTCGTCCACGGTGACGGCCAGCGCGATCGGCTTGAGCCGCGACCCGTGACAGGACGGGCAGGGCACCTCGCGCATATACCCGGCGAACCGCTCCCGGCTGGAGTCGGACTCGGCCTCGGAGTGCCGCCGCTCGATGTACGGGATCGCGCCCTCGAACGAGGTGTAATAGGACCGCTCCCGGCCGTACCGGTTCTTGTACCGGACGTGCACCTGCTTGTCGTACCCGTCGAGCAGCGCCTTCCGGGCCGCGGCCGGCAGCCGGCGCCAGGGCGTGTCGATGCTGAACCCCATGGCCGCGCCGAGCGCCTCGATCAGCCGGAGGAAGTAGTCGCTGACATGACCGCCGCTCCACGGCCCGATCGCGCCCTCGGCCAGCGTCTTGTCCGGGTCCGCCACGACTAGCTCCGGGTCCACCTCCATCCGGGTGCCCAGCCCGGTGCAGTCCGGGCAGGCGCCCCACGGGGAGTTGAACGAGAACGACCGCGGCTCCAGCTCCTCGAAGGACAGGTCGTCGTACAGGCAGGCCAAGTGCTCGGAGTACATCCGCTGCCGGTGCGGGTCGTCCTCGGGCAGGTCCACGAAGTCGAGCAGGACCACCCCGCCGGACAGCGCCAGCGACGTCTCCACCGAGTCGGTCAGCCGCCGCCGGGCGTCCGGCTTGACCGACAGCCGGTCCACCACCACCTCGATGGTGTGCTTCTCGTACTTCTTCAGCGCGGGCAGCTGACCAGGGTCGTCGCCCACGCTGTCCAGCCGGATCACCGTGCCGTCCACCCGGGCCCGCGAGTAGCCCTTGACCTGCAGCTCACGCAGCAGCTCGGTGTACTCCCCCTTGCGGCCGCGGATGACCGGCGCCAGCACCTGGAACCGGGCGCCCTCGTCCAGCTCCAGCACCCGGTCCACGATCTGCTGCGGGGTCTGCCGGGCGATCGGCCGACCGCAGATCGGGCAGTGTGGCTTGCCCACCCGGGCGTACAGCAGCCGCAGGTAGTCGTAGACCTCGGTGATCGTGCCCACGGTGGACCGGGGGTTGCGGCTGGCCGCCTTCTGGTCGATGGACACGGCCGGCGACAGCCCGTCGATGAAGTCCACATCGGGCTTGTCCATCTGGCCCAGGAACTGCCGGGCGTACGCGGACAGCGACTCCACGTACCGCCGCTGGCCCTCCGCGAAGATGGTGTCAAAGGCCAGGCTGGACTTGCCCGACCCGGACAGCCCGGTGAACACGATCATGGAATCCCGCGGCAGATCCAGCGACACATCCTTCAGGTTGTGCTCGCGTGCGCCGCGGACGACGAGACGATCAGCCACTGCGTTCAGTTCTCCGGATCATGATGGGGAAGCCCCCAGGCGGCCAAAGACACGTCATGCTATTCGGGGCTACTGACAAAACACCGAACCCGCCGCCAGGCTTCCCGTTACCACGCTCACCCACCTGCCCCAGCCACCTGAACCGGCCACCTAACTCCCTGCCCCTGAACCCCCTGCCACGTGATGCCCAACCACGGGCGGCCCCCGGTTCTTCCAGGGTGCCATCCCGTGGGAGAGGATGGCCCCGAACCCCGCCAAAAGGAGGCCCGTGGACCGCGAAACCGCCCAGCAGCTGGCAGGCATTCAGGAATCGACCGACCGCCTGCTGAGCAGCGCCAGCGCCCTGACCGACGCGGCGGCGGCCGCGCCTTCCCGGCTGCCTGGCTGGACCCGCGGGCACGTGCTCACCCACCTGGCGCGCAACGCGGACGGCCTCCGCAACCTGCTGCACTGGGCGCGCACCGGCACGAAGACGCCGATGTACCCGAGCGAGGCGGCCCGGGACGGGGAGATCGAGGCCGGCGCCGGGCGCAGCGCCGCCGATCTCACCGCGGACCTGCGCGGCAGCGCCGCCCGGCTGGCTGCGGTGGCCGCGGAACTGCCCGAGGCGGCCTGGGCGGCCCAGGTCGAGCGGCGCGGCGTGGACTTCCCGGCCTGGTGGATCCTCCGGCTCCGCCTATCCGAGCTGGAGTTCCATCACGTCGACCTGGGCACCGGCTACCCGCCCGGCGACTGGCCCGCCGAGTTCGTCGCCGACGCGCTGCCCCGGGTGGCCGGCGCGTTCGCGGGCCACCCGGACATGACCGCCTGCCGCCTCGTCGCGGACGGCTGGCCGGACAGTTTCCTGGTCGGCCCGGCCGGCCGCCGCCCGCCCGGCCTGGTCGTGCGCGGCACGCCGGGGCGCCTGCTGGCCTGGCTGTCCGGCCGGGCCGACGGCGCCGGGCTGCAGGTCTCCGGGGCGGCCGCCGTGCCGGCGCCGCCGCCGTGGCGGTAGCCGCGGACCGCCTCACCCATCGCACCCTGACCGCAAGGAGAGACTGGTGGCCTACACCGGAAACGTGACTGCCGGCGGCCCGCCGGACACCCGGGAACTGCCGGGCCTGACCGTGAGCAAGCTGTCCGTCGGCCCGATGGACAACAACGCCTACGTGCTGACCTGCGCCGAGACCGGCGACGCCGTGCTCATCGACGCGGCCAACGAGGCGGGCCTGCTGCTGGCGCTGATCGGCGACCGCCCGCTGCGCCGGATCATCACCACCCACCAGCACTGGGACCACTGGCAGGCGCTGCCCGAGGTGCAGGCGGCCACCGGCGCCGACACCGTCGCGCATCCCGCCGACGCCGGCGAGCTGCCCGTACCAGTCACCACCTTGGTACAGAACGCCGCCGCGGTGCCGGTCGGCACCTGCACCGTCTCGGTCATCCACCTGCGTGGCCACACGCCGGGCAGCATCGCGCTGCTCTACGACGCGGGCGGCGAGCTGGCCAGCGAGCCGCACCTGTTCACCGGCGACTCGCTGTTCCCCGGCGGCCCGGGCAACACCCAGGGCGACCCGGAGCGATTCGGCCAGCTGATGGACGACCTGGAAGCGCGGGTGTTCGGCGAGCTGCCGGACGGCACCTGGGTCTACCCCGGGCACGGTCACGACACCACCCTGGGCGCCGAACGCCCCCACCTGGCCGAATGGCGCGCCCGCGGCTGGTAGCCGACGGCGGGTCAGCCCTTCGCGCCCAGCCCGAGCGGGCTCGGCGCGGTGAACGTGAGGCGCAGCACGGCCGTGCCGCCGCGCAGCCGCAGCCGGGTCAGGCTGGCCGGGCGGTACCGGGCCGGCTCCGCCAGCAGCAGCCGGGACAGCAGGCGCAGGTTGTCGGGCTGGTGCACGGTGCCGAAGCCCGCCGGGGCGATGTCGGCGGTGCGCAGCGGCTGACCCGGGCTCAGCCCGGCCGGCGCGGCGCCGAAGTCGATGATCCGCAGTGGGTGCCCGGCGGCCAGCGCGGCGAAGTCGGCCAGCAGCCTGCTGTCGGCCTCCCCGGCGGCCAGCGCCCGGCGGACCGCGGTGGACGCGTGCAGCCGCGGGTTGCGCAGCAGCTGTTGGCCGGCCGACAGCCGGGCGGCCAGGTCAGCCCGCAGGCTGGTGGCGTAGGCGCCGGCCCCGCCCGGGGCCACCACCCGGACGGCCACCTGAGCACTGCCGGTGCCGAAACTGGCCAGCACGCTGGGCGCGTACCCGGTGCCCAGCCGCGCGCCGTAGCGCTGCCGGACCACCGCGGTGGCCACCAGCACATCGCTCTCCAGCGGCCCGGCCGTGCCGACGCCGAGGTAGACCAGCTGGCCCGCGGGCAGCCCGGCCTGCTCCAGGTCGGCGCACATCTGCGGATCGCAGGCCACGATCGCGCCCGGGGTGACCTGGTGGGCCACCCACCCGGCGGCGCTGGTCCGGGCCGCGGCGGCGGCCTGGGCCTCGGCTGGGCTGAGCGCCGGGACGGTGCTGCCCCGGCTGCTGGCCGACGGGGACGCGGTCGCCCGGCCCCGGTTTGCCTGGGTCAAGGCGACGGCGACGACCGCCGCGACGGCCAGCACGGCGACCACGACGATCAGCGCGGTGAGCCGCCAGCGCGCGCGGCCTGCCCGGGTCCGCACCCGGCGCTGCCACCACAGCCGGACGGTGGTGGCCAGGACCGTTCCCCAGGACGGTGGGCGGTCCGGCGCGGCCGGGCCGGCCGGCCGCTCCGGCGCACGATCCTGCTGGTCCAGCCCGGCCACACCGTGCCCGGTCTCGCTGTGCTCCCCGGCCAGCGCCCTCGCCTCCCATGTCCTGCCCTGACACGATCACTGCGTCCTGGGGCGGTGTTATGGCCGGGACTGCACCCAAGGCGAGCGCTGTCGCCGGACCCGCACGTCCCCCCGGTGAGCGGGCCGATGAGCAGCAAGGACATCCCAATCCCAGGGTGCCTAGCGGAGCACAGCTGAGGGGTGAATTTCAACCGGAATAGCGCGATGTCTCCATGCGACTACGTACTGCTGAGTAATCAGCTGCTCAGCGCACCTCGGTGCTGAACACGACGACGTTGCTCAGGTACGAGCCGGTGGCGTCGTCGAACGTGCCGCCGCAGGTGATCAAGTGCAGCTCGGCGTCGGGGGTGGGCCCGTACACCTGGGCGGTGGGGAAGTGCGCCTTCGGGTACTGGTGCACCGCGGTTACCCGGAACGTGGCCAGCCGGCCGTCCGCCTGCCGGACGAAGATCTTGTTGCCCGGGCGGAGCAGCCGCAGCCGGTAGAAGACACCCGGGCCCAGGTAGGAGTCGATGTGCCCGGCGATGACCGACGAGCCGAGCGCGCCGGGCCGCGGGCTGCCGGTGTACCAGCCGGCCACCGAGGTGCTGGCTGGCACCTGCAGCGTGCCCTGCGCGGTGATGCCCAGCCGGATCAGCCTGGTCCGCACGCCGATGGCCGGGATCCGCAGCGCGACCGGCAGCGGCACCTGGCGGCGGCTGGCCGGCCGGGGCAGCGGGGCCTGGCCGAGCGGGACCAGCCGGGTGGCGGCGGCGGACAGCGGGCGGGGCGGGTGGCCGGGCCGGCCGGTGCGCAGCGCCAGCCCAGCCCCGGCCACCGACACCACCACCAGGCCGGCCAGCAGCACGGCGACCGCGACCGGCCGCCGTGCCACCTTCCGCCAGAGCGGGCCGGCGCGGCCGTGCCGGGCCGGCCCGCCGTCCGTCATCAGCGCGCGTGCCGCGCCACCGCCCGGTGGCGGCGCAGCCGGATGGCCGCGGCCGCGGCGGCCAGCAGGCCGCCCGCCAGCCCGGCCAGCCACGGCAGCGGCGAGGAGGCCGGCCCGGGGGCGGTGCCGCCCAGGCCGGTGGCCGCGCCGCCCTGCGGCATCGCGCCACTGCCCGCCGCGTCGGTCAGGGTGGTCACCGTGAGGCCGCTGGCCGTGTCCAGCACGACCAGCGTGTGGATCGAGCCCGCGGTCAGCGGCACCGTCCCGGACCAGCTCTCGGTGCCGCCGGTGGCGTGCACCGGCCAGTTGCCGGGCGCGTCGGCGGTGTACCCGGTGACGCTGGCGAACGCCAGGTCACTGGCTAGCGTGCGGTGCCCGGCCTGGACGGTCACCCGGTGCTCCTTGAGCGACGCCTGGATCACCCGGACCAGCGACTTGCCCTTGGGCGTGCTCAGCCGGTCGTCGAGCACCTGGAGCCGCAGCTCCTTCTCCGGGCCCATCCCGGCCACCGTGTATGCGTGCCCGGGATGCACCATGAGGTTGCTGGACAGCACCGGGGTGCTGGACGGGGACGCGCCGGTGGCCCGCATGGCCACCGTGTACTCGCCACTGGCCACCTTTTCATACGGCGACACCGTGCCGTAGCTGACGTGATGCAGCACGATCATGGCGTTCGGCATGCCGTAGCTGTAGAGGTAGACGTCCACCGCTGGCGTGTTCGGGGACAGATGGGCGAGCCTGATCCAGCCGGACCCGGCGGGCGCGGCCGCCGCCGCGGTGGCCGGGCCGGCGACGGTGGCCGCGCCGAGCAGCACGCTGCCCGCCAGCAGGGCGACCCGCCGGGTCAGCCGGAACACCGTGAACTTCCTGTCATCGTGCACTCCCCACTCCCGGTCCTGATGACCAGTGACTGATGAATCTTCGGTTAGATGTGCGGACCAGATCAGCTCTTCCCGAGCAGCCCGAGCGGGCTCGGTGCGGCGAACTCGACGCGCAGGGCGAGGCTGCCGCCGGGCAGCCGGAACTCGGTGATGCTGGCCGGGCGGTACGGGGCCAGCTGGTCCCGCAGGAAGCTGACCAGCGACCGCATGCTGTTCGGCCGCTGCGGGGTGCCCGGCCCGGCGGGCGCGAGGTACGCGGTGCGCAGCGGCAGTCCCGGGCTGGCGCCGGCCGGCCCCGGGGCGAAACCGAGCACGCGCACCGAGTGCAGCGTGGCCAGCGCGGCGAACACGGTCAGCAGCCGGGCATCGACCTGGCCGTCGGCCAGCGCCGGGAGCGCACCGGTCGATGCGTGGATCCGCGGGTTGCGCAGCAACTGCTTGCCGGCCGACAGCCGGGCCGCCTGGTCGGCCCGCAGGCTGCTGACGTAGGCGGCCGCCCCGTCCGGCGCGACCACCCGGATAGCCACCTGGGCGCTGCCGGTGCCGAAACTGGCCAGCACGTCTGGCGCGTAGACCTGGCTCAGCCGGGCGCCGAATTCCTGGCGCACGCCCGCGGTGGCCACCAGGACGTCACTGCTCAGCGGCCCGGACGTCGCGGTACCCAGCACCAGCAGCCGGCCAGCGGGGAGGCCAGCCTGCTGGAGCACCGCGCACATCTGCGGGTCGCAGGCCACGATGGCATCCGAGGCGACCTGCTGGGCCAGCCACGCCGCGGCCGCCGTGCGGGCCGCCGCGGCCGCCTTGAGCGCGGTCGTGCCGCCCGCCTGGCGACTTGCATCAGAACCGTTGCCGCGGTTGGGCGCGCTGCTCCCGGTCCGCCCGTTGCTGCGGGTCAGCGCGAGACTGAGGGCGGCCCAGGCCAGCACAACGGCGACCAGCAGCACCACGGCGATCACCCGCCACTGTGGGCTGGCCGAAGCCGGCCGCCCGTGCCGCTGCCACCACAGCCGGATGGTGGTGGCCAGCACCGTGCCCCAGGACGGGGTGATGTTAGCCCGGGGCGGCGGCCCTCCGCTCTGCTCCCCCGGGGGACTACCGCCGGAACCACTCGCCCCCGGCGGCCGCTCCGGGCCGGGGCTGGCGGCGCCGGCGGGCTGGTCCGGCGGGTCGAGCGGCGCGTCGGGCGGCCCGAGCGGCTGGTCCGGGCCAGCCGGGTCGCGGCCACCCTCGCGGTCGGCGCGGGCCAGCGCGATCGTTTCCTGGGCCGCCCTGATGTCCTGTACCGACAGGATCACCGCGTCCTGAGCGGCGTCGTCGGCGAAACCGCGCGGCGCGGTCCGGCGGCCCGGCTCAGCCGCGGGCCCGGCGCCCATGCCGGCCTGCCCGGGCCGTGGCCCAGGCTGTTTCGGCGGTCGGCTTGGTGATCGCACGCGTTTCCCCCATCGGGCGCGATCCATGAAACCAGGGACCTATGCACCCAAAGGGACAGCCGAGCATACGTTGAGCAAACATTTCAAGCGGAATAGCACGATGTTACTAAGGAAATACGTACTGTCCGGTAAGTCGGCCCCTGGCCGGTCGCCGTCGGGCCGGCTGGCCCGGTGTCAAGCCCGCGCCGGGCGCACCCGCAGATACACGGCCGCGGCCTGGTCCACCGCCGCATCCGCGCCGGGCAGCGTGGCCGCCCGCCGCCGGGCCGCCGCGGCCAGCGCGGCGGCCTCCCGCGGGTCATCCAGCAGCCGGGTCACCGCGGCGGCCAGCACCCGTGGGTCGCCGGGCGGGACGAGGATCGCGCCGTCCGCGCCGGTCAGATCGGCGATGCCGCCGGCCCGGGAGGCGACCAGCGGGCGGCCCGCGCGCAGCGCCTCCTGGACGATGAGCGGCTGGCCCTCCCAGGAGCTGGGCACCACCACCACGTCCGCCGCGGCCAGCAGCACCGGCACATCGGACCGTGCGCCGAGGAACCGCACGTCGGTGCCGGCCGCGGCGGCCTGGCTGCGCAGCGCCGGGCCGAGCGGCCCGTCTCCGGCGATGACCAGCAGCGGCACCGGGTCGCGGCGCTGCCAGCGGGCGGCCGCGTCGAGCAGCGTGCCGAAGCCTTTCTGCGCGGCCAGCCGCGGCCGCGAGCACCACCGGGCGGCCCTCCCCGCCGAGTTCCCGGCGCACCGCCGCGACCTGCGCCGGACCGGGCGGCGGGGTGTCCGGGGCGGCGACCACCGCCCGCCCGGCGATCCGGGCGCCCCGGCGGCGCAGCCGGCCGGCCAGGTCCGCGGACACCGGGAGCACCGCGGCCGCCCGGCGGGCCACGATCAGTTCCAGCGCCGCGTACACCGCGGCGGCGGGCTGGCTGGGCGGCGGCGCGTTGTGCACCGTGACGACCAGCGCGGTGAGCCGGGACGGCCGCCCGGCCAGGGCCAGCGTGGCCAGCGCGCCCGCCCGCAGCCCGTGCGCGTGCAGCACGTCCGGGGCGTCCTGGCCCAGCCAGCGGCGCAGCCGGGTCACCGCCCGCGCGTCGCGGACCGGCCGCGGCCGGTCCCCGATGTCCAGCTCCCGGAAGTACAGGCTTCCCGGCTCCCCCGCCCGCGGCGGCTCGCCGCCGCCCGCCGCAGAGCGCCGATCGGGGGACCCGGGGGTCGCCCCCCTTGCCGCGGCGGCTCGCCGCCGCTCGGCGCGGAGCGGCGATCGGGGGGTCCGGGGGTCGCCCCCCCGGGCTAACAGGACCGTAGAGGGTGACCGTCGCACCGCGGGCGGCGCAGCCGCTGGCCAGCATGGCCACGTGCCGGCCGGTGCCACCGGCCGTGCTGCCCACCAGGTAGCCGACGGCCAGCCCGGACAGGTCACCAGTGCCGTTCATCAGCGGGCCGGCCGGACCCGGGGCAGGCGTTCCCGGACCCTCGCCAGTACGGCGCGCAAGTCGCGACCATCGAGGACCAGGACCGCGGCCCCGAACGCCACCGCGACACCGGCGCAGGCGAGTACGGCGGCACCGGCGTTAGGCAAGAATCCGTGCACCGGCAGGGCGGTGGACACGGCGGCGCCGACCGCGACCCCGGCCACCGCGCCGGCCAGGCCCGCGAGGGCGGCCCGGGCGGTGCCGCGCAGCGCGTTGCGCCCGCGCATGCCGCGGACCACGGCCAGCAGCGCCAGGCCGCACGCGGTCAGCCCGGCCGTGTTGCCCAGCCCGAGGACCGGCACCACCCACCGGGGCGGCACCAGCGCCACCGCGATCACGTCCGCCACGATGACCAGCAGCCACCCGGCGACCAGCGCCACCGCGGCCAGCCGGGCCCGGCCGTCGGCGAACAGCACCCGGGACAGGCAGGCGGCCAGCCCGTAGCCGACCAGCCCCGGCGCGAACGCGGCGAAGGTCAGCGCCAGCAGGTGGGCGTCGTGCGGATGGTGGGTGAACAGCCGGGCGGCCGGGATGGCCGCGCCCGCCAGCAGCGCCGCGCCGAGCCAGGACACCAGCATGACGGCGCGCGTGGTGGCCGCGGCCGTCCGGTCGAAGCTGGCCCCCCGGGCGGCGGACAGCACCGGGTAGGCGGTGGTGGCCAGCGGGACGGCGAGCACCGCGTACGGCACGAAGAACATCTGCCAGCCGAAGTTGTACAGCACCAGCGCGCCGCGGGCCTGATGGCTGTTAGCCAGCACGATCACCGCGACCACGGACGCGTCCTGGGCGATCAGCGCGGCCACCCCGACCGCGGCCAGGCCGCGGATCCGGGCGGCCACGCCGGGCGGGAAGCGCAGCGTGGGCCTCAGCCGCAGGCCCAGCCGGAGCGCTGGGCCGAGCGCGGTGAGCGCCAGCGCGGCCACGCCGACCGTGGTGCCGATGGACAGCACCAGCAGCGCGACGGTGGGGATCCGGGTCAGGTGGTTCCGGAACCCGTGGCTGAGGGGGACGAAGGCTATATAGGTGGCGATGACCACCAGGCTGGATAGCACCGGGGCGAGGGCGGGCGAGATGAACCGGCGGTGCGCCTGCAGGATGCCGTAGAGCACCACGGCCAGGCCGTAGAGCAGGATCTGCGGCGCGAACACGGCCAGCATGTGCCCGCTGATCGTGAAGATGGCCGGGTGCTTGCACCGTGGCGCGCCGGCCAGCAGCAGCGAGGCCAGTGGGCCGGACACGGCCGCGATGAGCAGGCTGGCTGGCGCGAGCACCAGTACCGTCCAGGTGAGCAGGGCCGAGGCGATCTGGCTGGTCTCGGCGTCCGCGGCGGCCATGTCCCGGCCGGGGTCGCTCGCGGCCAGCCGCCGCGCCGCCGGGGCGGCCAGCACCGGCACCAGGACGCTGGTCAGCGCGCCGCCGATGACCACGTCGTAGACGATGTTCGGCACCTGGTTCGCAGTCGCGTACGCGGTGCCCAGGCAGTTCGCCGACACGGTGTGCGCGAACGCGAGCTGACGGCCGAACCCGACGATGTTCGACACCACGGTGATCGCGCCGATGAGCACGGCCGCCTGGCCGATGGCCCGGCCGGGCCGCTGCGGCGCCCCGGGCTCGGTCACCGCCGCCTGCGGGCGGGTCACTGCGTGCTGGCGGGCGCCGCTGCGCTCGGGCCGGGGGGCGCGGTCCGCCCAGCCGGCCCACCCGCCTGCGCCGGCGGCGCGGCCGCCGGGACCGGCCGCCGGCCCAGCATGTCGAGCCAGCGCAGCGCCGGGGTCCGTTCGATCACCTTGGTGAAGCTGACCACCTCGCTGGCCGCGGTCAGCCCGACGATCCCGGCCAGCAGCACGACCCGGGCCTGCCGCCGCAGGCCCGCCGCGGCGGCCGTGCCGAGCAGCGCGCCGAGCGCGTTCGCCCCCGCGTCGCCGAGCATGGCCCGCTCCCCCAGGTCCTCGCCGAGCAGCGCCAGCGCGGCGCCCACCGGCACCGCGGCCAGCGGCGCGGCCGGCGGCGCCGCCGCGGCCAGCAGCCCGCCGCCGGCCACGGTGACCTTACTGGCCCGGCCGGGCCGCAGGTCGAACAAGTTGACCAGGTTGGCCCCGCCGGCGATGAGGCCCGCGTTCAGCGCCGCGTCCAGCGGGCCGCCGCCGAGCAGCGCGCTGGCGGTCAGCCCGGTCACGCCGATGCCGCCGAGCTTGGCCGCGCCGGTGGTCAGCTCGCCGTGCCCGAGCGCACCGAGGTGCCCGCGGAAGCCGCGCCGGTCGCCGCTGCCCGCCAGGTCGTCGTAGCCGCCGAACGCGGCGGCCCCGGCCGCCGCGGCCAGCAGCGCGGCGCGGGCCCGGCCGGGCAGCCCCGGGCTGGCCGCCGCGGCCAGCGCCGCACCGGCCGCCACCGCCGGGCCCGCCAGCAGCGTCACCGGCTCGCCGCGGTGATTCGTCCGGGCCCAGGTATCCGGGCCCGCGGGCGGCCTGCGGCGGAGCAGCCGGTAACTGCCCTGGGCGGCCGCGGCGGCCAGGGCCGCGGCGGCCAGCGTGGTGGCTGACCGGTTCACTTCCCGGCCACCGGCGGCCGGGTGGCGGACGTGTGGGTGCTGGCCGTGGCGGTGCTGGACGGGGTGGCCGACGGGACCGGCGCCGGGCTCGGGCCGGCCTGGGTCGCACCGGGCAGGCTGCCGTAGCTGCCCGACTTACCCTGGGCCAGCTGCTCGTACAGGGCCTGCGCCACCACGATCTGGCCGCTCGCGGTGTCCGCGTTGTCCACGCTGCTCAGGTGCCCACCGCGACCGCCGGCCCGCATCACGTCGATGGCGCTGCCCGGCCCGGAGCCGGCCAGCTGGCCGGCCACCACGGTGCCGCTGTCCGCCAGGTTCAGCTGCTGGGCCAGCGTCACCAGGGTCTGGCTGGCGACGTTGGCGTCGTTGGTGGTCGGCGGGCTGCCCGGGATAATCACGACAGCCAGGGTGGCACGGTCGGCCGGCCGCGGGTTGGTGCTTAGGTAACCTTCCGCCGCGTAGCCGTTGAGGATGGCCTGGTCGGCACTGGCCGCGTTGCCGGTCAGCGGCTGGCCCGGGGTGTCCTTGGTCAGGATCGCGCTGGCGATCAGCGCGGCCGCCGCGGCCTGCGGGGACCCACTGTGCGGCGTCACCCCGGCCGGGGTGAGCTGCCGGTTCAGCGTGTCCAGGCCGGACTCGGCCCCGGTGCTGAAGAACTGGGTCTGGAACTGCACCTGGCCGGTCACCGTGGCGCCCGCCGAGGTCAGCGCGTTCTGCACCCCGCTGATCACCGAGCCGGGCGCGCCGGGCGCCTCGACCAGCACCACCCGCTGCCCGGCCAGCAGGCCGTCGAGCAGCAGGTGCTCGCTGGCCGAGGCGAACGATTCGGCCGCGTTCAGCTGCTGCTTGAGCTGGCCGTTCTGCGCGTACAGCGAGTCGATCCGGCTCCTCTCCGCGGCCGAGGTCTTCTGCAGCCCGCTGAGCACCGCGCCTTTCAGCACCGAGGTGGAACCGATCACGATGCCGATGGCCAGGGCCAGGAACACGGCAACGATGGAAACGAGGTGATATCGGAAGTCGATCACGAGGAGTCCCGGTCTAGAGCAGCCCGCTGAGCCAGTACCGCACGCCGTCCCACTGGGCCCCGAGGTAGGTGATGAAGATCTTGCCGGCCGACTGGCCGGCCGGCGAGGCCAGCATGACCACGAGGATGGTGCAGCAGGCGGCCAGCACCAGCCCGAGCAGCGCCCAGCCGGAGATGCGGTTGCGGTACAGCCGGCTGACGCCCTTGGCGTCCACCAGCTTGCTGCCCACCCGGAGCCGGGTCAGCCAGGTGCTCGCGTACCCGGACCGGCCCTTGTCCAGGAACTCGTCCAGCGTGTTGTGCGTGCCGACGGCCACGATGAGGCTGGCTCCCTTCTCGTCGGCCAGCAGCAGCGCGACGTCTTCGCTGGTGCCGCCGGCCGGGCAGAGCACCGAAGACAGGCCGAGCCGCTCGGTCCGGGCCTGCCCGGGGGCCCGCCCGTCCGGGTAGGCGTGCACCACCAGCTCGGCCCCGCAGGTCAGCCCGTCGTCGGTGACCGAGTCCATGTCACCGACGATGATGTCGGGCCGGTACCCGGCCTCCAGCAGCGCGTCCGCGCCGCCGTCCACCCCCACCATGACCGGCTTGAACTCGCGGATATACGCGCGCAGCGCGGCCAGGTCCTCGCGGTAGTGCTGGCCGCGCACCACGACCAGGACGTGCTGCCCGTCGATCTTGGTGGTCAGGTCGGGCGCGGAGATGCCGTCGATGAGCAAGCCGCCCTCGCCCTTGGCGTACTCCAGCGTGTTGGCCACGAAGGCCTGCAGCTGGGCCGCGAGGCCGTCCTTGGTAGCGGCCATCGCGGCCGCCACCGTCTCCGCGGTCTGCACCTGGCCGGTGGCCACCTCGATGTCCCCGACGTACAGCGTGCCCTCGTGCAGCCGGACCTGGGTGCCGTCGCTGACCTTGCGGAACACCTCGGGGCCGACGTCGTCCACCAGCGGCACGCCGGCCTCGACCAGGACCTGCGGGCCGAGGTTGGGGTACCGGCCGCTGATGCTCGGCGCGGCGTTCACCACCGCGGCGACCTGGAGCCGGAGCAGCGCGTCCGCGCTCACCTTGTCCAGGTCCACGTGGTCGATGATGGCGATGTCACCCATGCTCAGCCGCTTGGTGAGATTCTTCGTCCTGCGGTCCAGACGCGCCCGCCCGGTAATCCCCGGCAGGTCCGCTGGCCTGCTCCGGTGGATTATGGGGAGTTTCAGGAACTGGGCCATCATCGCAGTCCATCCTGCCAGACCGCCGGGACAGCCGGGGCCAGCTGCGGCCCAGCGCGCAGCGCTCCCGACAGCTCAGCGTCGCCGACCCCCCGGCGCCGGGCCGGCCGCCGCCCGTTCCGCGGCCGCGGCCGACAGCAGCTCGCCGGCGTGCGCCCGGCCAAACGCGGAATCCTCCAGCCCGGCCAGCATCCGGGACAGCTCAGTGACCCGCCCCGCGTCGTCCAGCCGGGTCACCCCGCTGCGGGTGACCCGGCCGTCGTCCGCCTTCTGCACCACCAGATGGTTGTCCGCGTACGCGGCCACCTGGGGCAGGTGGGTGACCACGATCACCTGGGCCAGCCGCGCCAGCCGGGCCAGCCGGCGGCCAATCTCCACCGCGGCCTTCCCGCCCACCCCGGCATCCACCTCGTCGAACACGAACGTGGGCACCGGGTCGGCGCCGGCGAACACCACCTCGATGGCCAGCATCACCCGGGACAGCTCACCGCCCGAGGCGCCCTTGACCAGCGGCAGCGCGGGCGCCCCGGGGTGCGCGGCCAGCCGCAGCTCCACGTCGTCCGCGCCGTGCGGGCCGAACTCTGCCTGCGGGATGACCGCCACCGTGACGCTGGCGTACGGCATGGCCAGCGCGACCAGTTCCGTGGTCACCTCGGCCGCGAACCGCTTCGCCGCCTCGGTGCGCAGCGCGGTGAGCTGGGCCGCCAGCGCGGCCATCTCCCCGGCCAGCCGGTCGGCCTCGGCGGCCAGCCCGGTGATCCGGTCGTCGTCGCCGTCCAGCTCGGCCAGCCGCGCCGCGGCCTGCTTGCCCCAGGCCAGCACCGCGGCGAGGTCGCCGCCTGCAGTGCTGTCCGGGCCGGGCTGGGCGGCGTCGCCGTCCGCCTCGGCCGCCTCGGCCGCGTCTGCTGCCTCGGGCGCGTCCGTCTGGGCGGCCGGGGCCGGCCCGGCTTGCCCGTAGGCGCGGATCAGCCGGGTCAGCTCGGCCCGCCGCTCCTGCACCGCGGCCAGCCGGGCCGGGTCGGCC
The DNA here is from genome assembly GCA_963717125.1 of uncultured Actinomycetes bacterium. Taxonomy (GTDB): domain Bacteria; phylum Actinomycetota; class Actinomycetes; order Streptosporangiales; family Streptosporangiaceae; genus RYN-230. The sequence goes on along the minus strand of CAVQVG010000001.1, from coordinate 115,085 downwards.
TCGACTGACTGGAGGTAGGAGGCCAGCTCGGCGCCCGCATCGGAGACCAGGTAGCTGGCTTCGTCGAGCCGGGCGGCCAGCCCGGCCAGCGCCGGGTCGTGACCGGCCACCGCCGCCAGCGCCTGGCTGGCCGCGCCGAGCAGGCTGACCGCGTCGGGCAGGTCATAGGATCCGCTCGCCGGGTCGCCGAGCAGCGCGTCGTGCGCCACCGTGGCCGCGCTGTGCAGCGCGTCCGCGTTGGCCAGCCGGTCCTCTTCGGTGCGCAGCTCGGTGTCCTCGCCCTCGACCGGCTCGAGCCGCTCGATCTCGGCCAGCCCGCGGCGCAGGTCGTCGGCTTCCCGGGCGCGTTCCCGGGCCAGGCTGGTCAGCTCGGCCAGCTCCTGGGTGACCTCCCGGTGCCGCTGGTAGCCGCGCAGGTAGTCGCCGGCCGCCGCGGCCAGCGGCGGGCCGCCGAACCGGTCCAGCGCCTCCCGCTGCCGACCGGCCCGGAGCAGCTGCTGCTGGTCGGCCTGGCCGTGCACCGCGACCAGGTCGTCGGCCAGGTAGGTGAGCAGCGAGACCGGCACCGACCGGCCGCCCGCGAACGCGCGCGACCGTCCTTCCGCCGACACCGAGCGGCTGACCAGCAGCGTGCCATCGTCGTCCAGCTCGCCGCCGGCCTCGGTGACCTGCTCGGCGACCCGGCCGCGCGGGTCCACCCGGAGCCGGCCTTCCACGGTGGCCCGGTCCGCGCCCGGCCGGACCCGGGCCGGGTCGGCCCGGCCGCCGAACATCAGCCCCAGGCCGGTCACCACCATCGTCTTGCCTGCCCCGGTCTCCCCGGTGACCACGGTGAACCCGGGGGACAGTTCCAGCACGGCGTCGTCGATGACGCCGAGCGCGGTGATCCGTACTTCCTCAAGCATGGGCGCGCGGCTCCTGTTCGGTGTGCCGGCTGTCTGGTTCGGTGTCCCGGCCCGGCGGCCGCCCGCGCCAGCCTGCCACCGGCAGGCCGAACTTGGCGACCAGCCGGTCGGTGAACGGCGCGCCGCCCGCCGCGGTTTCCCCGTCGCCGCGCAGCCGGGCCAGCAGCACCGGCTGGCTGCCCCGGCGGACCTCGATGCGCGCGCCGGGCGGCAGGTCGAACCCGGCGCCGGCCGTCGCACCACAGCACACCCGCGAACGACTGGCCGACGCTGGCCCCGCTGATGACCTCCACCGCGAGCGTCGCATGCGGCGATATCACCAGCGGCCCGGCGAACAGGGCATGCGCACTGATCGGCACCATCAGCAGCGCCTCCACCTCCGGCCAGACCACCGGGCCGCCCGCCGAAAACGCGTAGGCCGTCGACCCGGTCGGAGTCGCGCACACCACGCCGTCGCACCCCCACCGGGACAGCGGGCGGCCGTCGATCTCCGTCACCACCTCGATCATCCGCTCCCGGGCCACCTTCTCCACGCTGGCCTCGTTCAGCGCCCAGGTGGTGGCGGTGACGGTGCCATTTTGCCGCACGGTCACATCAACCGTCATCCGGTGCTCCACGGTGTACCGGCGGCTGATCACCCGGTCGATGACGTCGGGCAGGTCGTCGTGCTCGGCTTCGGCCAGGAAGCCGACGTGGCCGAGGTTCACCCCGAGCAGCGGCACCCCGGCCGGCCTGGTCATCTCCGCCACCCGCAGCAGCGTGCCGTCGCCGCCCAGGACGATCACCATCTCGGTGTCCCGGGCCGCGTCCGGCGTGGCCCGGACCACGTCGGCGCCCGCGCAGCGCAGCTCGTCCGCCTCGGCGTCCACTATCCGGACGGAAATCCCGGCGGACAGCAGCATACTCACCACCAGCCGGGCGCTGGCCAGCGCGGCCGCCCGCCCGGTATGCGCCATCACCAGCACGGTGCGAGGGGCAGTCACAGTGTCTCCTGAGAAGTTCGCGCCATCCGGCGCAAGCCCGTGGACCGGCCCCTCGCCCGGGCCTGGCGGCCCGGGGCCGGGAGCCGGTACCGGATGGCGCTCACTGGGGTCCTTCCATGATCACCCGGTCCAGTGCGGCCGGATCCAGCGGTGCCGCGCCGCGGCGCAGCCAGAGGAAGTACTCCACGTTGCCGGCCGGCCCGGGCAGCGGGCTGGCCGTGACCCCGGCCACGCCGAGGCCCTGTTCCGCCGCGGCGGCCGCGACGCCCGCCACCGCCGCCGCGCGCAGCGCCGGGTCGCGCACCACCCCGCCCGCGCCCACCCGGCCCTTGCCCACCTCGAACTGCGGCTTGACCAGGAGCAGGAAGTCGGCGTCCGGGGCAGCGCAGGCGGCCAGCGCGGGCAGCACCAGGCCGAGCGAGATGAACGACAGGTCCGCGGTGACCAGCCCGGGGGGCGGGGCCACCTGCTCTGGGCGCAGGTGCCGCACGTTCACCCGGTCCGCCGTGGTGACCCGGTCGTCGCTGCGCAGCGCCCAGGCCAGCTGGCCGTATCCCACGTCCACCGCCACCACCTGGGCGGCGCCGGCCCGCAACAGCACGTCGGTGAATCCGCCGGTGGACGCGCCCGCGTCCAGGCAGCGCCGGCCGGCCACCCGCAGCGCCGGGAACGCGGCCAGCGCGCCGGCCAGCTTGCCGCCGCCGCGGGACGCGTACCCGGGGTCGTCGCTGACCTCCCGCACCGTGATCGGCTCGTCCTGGCCGACCTGGGTGGCGGTTTTCCCGGCGGCCTGGCCCGCGACCGCGACCCGCCCGGCGCTGACCAGTTCGGCCGCGTGCTCCCGGGACCGGGCCAGGCCACGCCGGACCAGTTCGGCGTCCAGCCGTCGCCGCGTGCTCATCTGGTGGCTGCCTAGCCGGTCAGTTGCCGGGATCGCCGGGGCCCGGGTCGCCCGTGCGTGAGTCATGCGAGCCTGAGTCAAGCGTGCCGAGCGCCCCGGCCAGCGCGCCGTGGATCTGCTCGAACACCGCCGGGTGCTCGTTCAGCGGCAGCTCGGCCAGGTCAGCTAGCCTGTGCAGGGCCGCGTCCACCTGCGGGTCGCCGGTCGTCCCGGGCGCCGCCGGGCCGGCCGCAGGCCCCGGCGTAGCCTCCGGTTCGTTCTGCGTCACAAGGCACTCCTCTCGCCGGCGCGCGGGGGGTTTCCGCCGGCTGGCACTCCTGCGATGAACGCTACCGCCCAGTGAAGGCCAGCCGGGTCAGCTAGCCGCGACGCCACGCCCGGTAGGTAGCAGACGGAACGGAGTTGCACAATGGACACCTCCCGGGAAGCGAGGCGAGATGGCGACAGTCGAGGAAAGCCGTAAGGCGCTGGAGACGCTGGCCGGCCGGATCTCCGACCTGGACGCGGACGCGCGGGCCGCGAACCTGGCCGACCGGTCGATGAGCGTCACGGTGACCGATCTCGGCGTCACCTTCGTCAGCCAACTCGGCCAGGAGGGGGCCGGCCCGGTCACCGAGGCACCGGCCGGCGCGGAACCGGCCAACATCCGGTTCCGCACCCAGAGCGACGAACTGATCGCGATCGCCGCGGACCCGCGCCGGTTCGCCCGCGCCTGGCTCGCCGGCCGGGTCAAGGTCGAGGCCAGCCTGAGCGACCTCCTCCGCCTCCGCAAACTGCTCTGATCGTGCCCCAGCCGCCGGAAAGGGCGTTAGGCAGCGGAATGGGGGTGAGCCGGGTCAGCGGGCCGGGCGGGCCGTGATCGGCAGGGTCGGCCGACCCCGGCACGCGGCCAGCGCGGCAGCCAGATCCCCGACCACTCCTTTCGGGTCGCGGACGATCTGACCTGGGGTGACGTGCAGGACGGTGATGCCGTATCCGGTCATCCGCCGGTGCCGGGCCAGCGTCCGCGCCCAGTCGCCGGGCGACAGGTGCCACTCCCGGGAGTCCACCTCGGCGGCCAGCCCGGCCCGCGGCCACCAGCAGTCCGGCGCGGCGATGAACGTCTCCCCCGCGAACAGCCGGGCGTTGAGCATCGGCTCGGGCAACCGGGCACGCTTGATCAGCAGCAGGAAGTCGCCCTCAGCCACCGACCGGGCACCTGCGGTCACTTCGGCCAGGGCGTGGCGGAGCAGCGCCGAACCGCGTACCGGGCCCGCGGTGAGCTCCACGTCCGTGCGCGGCGTGCGGACGCCGTGCCTGGATAAGGCGGCCAGCCCGCTGATCACGCCGCCGCGGCCCGCGTGCAGCAGGGCCGCCATGTCGAGCTGGGCCCGGCCGGGCGTGCCGGTGTTGGCGAGGTACACGCCGGGCAGCAGGGTCCGCCACGGCCCGCCCGGGCGCACCCGGTGGCGCAGTGTGCCCGGCGTCATCCCGCACGCCGCGGCCTGCGCCCGGGAGATGACCCCGTGCTGCGCGGCGAGCCGCCCCTGCAGCGCGTCTTCATCGAGCCTGACTGTCTTGGCCACCTGCCCATCGTGCCTGCCGCTTCCGACACTTCCGGGGGAACTCCGGTCGAGCCCGCCCGCACCACTACACGCATCTTTCACTCACTGGCCACCAGCCGGCGTTAGGCAGTGCATGAATGAATCTTTGCTGCACACCGGTGTGCATGAATGCATCAGCCATGCACTTGGAGGTGTGCCGCGCCACCCCGCGGCGGGGCGGAGGGCCCGCGGCGCGGAGGGCCTGTGGGGCGGGGGCATACTGGGGCGCGGGAGAAGGGGGGCCGAGCTCGTGCCGGAGGGGGACACGGTCTGGTATGCGGCGCGGCGGCTCGGCGAGGCGCTGGGTGGCCGTCAGCTCACCCGCACCGACTTCCGGGTGCCGCGGTACGCCACCACCGACCTGACCGGGCGCCAGGTCACCGAGTCGCTGGCGCGCGGCAAGCACCTGCTGACCCGGGTCGAGGGCGGGGTCACCGTGCACACCCACCTGAAGATGGACGGCGCCTGGCGGGTGCGCCCGGCCAGCGAGCGGCAGGCCGGCGGGCACCGGATCCGGCTGGTGCTGGGCAACGACACCTGGCAGGCCATCGGCTACCAGCTCGGCCTCGTCGAGGTGCTGCGCACCGCCCGGGAGGCCGAGGTGGTCGGGCACCTCGGCCCGGACCTGCTCGGCCCGGACTGGGACCCCGGCGAGGCGGTCCGCCGGCTGCGGGCCGACCCCGGCCGGCCGATCGGCGACGCGCTGCTCGACCAGCGCAACCTGGCCGGCATCGGCAACGTGTACAAGTCCGAGGTGCTGTTCCTGCGTGGCATCCAGCCGCGGCGGGAGGTCGGCTCGGTGGCCGGCGTGGACGCGCTGGTGGACCTGGCGCACCGGCTGCTCGACGCGAACAAGAACCGGATCGGCCACGTCACCACCGGCCTGGCCCGGCGCGGCGCGGAGCACTGGGTGTACGGCCGGGGCGGCCTCCAGTGCCGCCGCTGCGGGACCATCATCAGCCGGGCCGACCAGGGCCCGGGCGCCGAGGCGCGGGTCACCTTCTGGTGCCCAAGCTGCCAGCGGTAATGGCGGACGCGTACGTGCCTGGTGGCCGCCCCGGCAGCCACCAGGCACGTGGGTGCGGCGCTGTCCCCCGCGCCGCACGGTCCTACGCGTCGCGGCGCAGGAACACGACCGCGCCGGCGATGATCGCGATCACCGCGTAGCCGAGGAACACGGCGAACCCGGTCCAGGCGGAGAACAAGTGGGTGCCCGGCTGGTTGACCGTGGTCCAGATCTGGCTGCCCGCGTTGAATGGGATCCACTTGTCCACGTGGTTCTGCCAGTCCTGCGGCAGGAAGTTGACCAGCACGAACAGCACGAACAGCAGGCCGATGGACGCGGTGATGGCCGCCGCGGTGTGCCGCATCAGGGTGCCGAGACCGAACGCCAGCATGCCGCAGACGGCCAGGAACAGGCCGCCGCCGATCACCGCACGCAGCACGTTCGGCTCGCCGAGGCTCACGTTCAGCTGCTTGGAGGACAGGATGGCCTGCCCGATGAAGAACGAGGCGAACGACGCGACCAGCCCGCTGACGAGGCTGACCAGGGTGAACACGATGCCCTTGGCGGCCAGCACGGTGCCCCGCCGGGGCTGCACGGACAGCGAGGTGCGGATCATCCCGGTGGAGTACTCCGAGGTGATGGCCAGCGCGCCGAGCACCACGATGATCAGCTGGCCGAGGACCAGGCCGATCAGGCTGTGCTGGGTCGCGTCGAAGCCCGGCCCGTGCCCGCCGTGGGACACCGCGGCCACGCAGGCCAGCGCGCCGATGCCGATGGTGACGACCACCATGGCGAACAGCGTCCAGTAGGTGGACCGGACCGAGCGGATCTTGGTGAACTCGGAGCGCAGCGCGCCGCCGAGGCCGGCTGGGGCGCCGGGCCCGTCCAGGGCCGCGTGAGCCCCCGCCGGGACCTGTGCCGTCACTGCCATGTCAAGCCACCTCTCCCGAGCCCACCGGCTCCGCCGAACGCACGGCCGGCTCGGCCCCGGGGTACCGGCCCGGAACTCCACGCTGGACGCGGTCAGCTCCATGAACGCCTCTTCCAGCGAGGCCTGGGTGGGCGCCAGCTCGTGCAGCCGGATCGCCTTGTCGTAGGCCAGGTCGCCGATCTGCTCGGCGGCCAGCCCCTGCACCACGATCGCGCCGTCGGCGCCGTCCAGGGTCCTGCCGCCCGCCAGCGCGACCGCGCTGGCCAGCGCCTCCCGCTGCGGGGTGCGGACCCGCACCGCCTGCACCGAGTTGCGCGCGATGAACTCGGTCACCGTGCAGTCGGCGATCAGCTTGCCGCGGCCGATCACCAGCAGGTGGTCGGCGGTGTTCTCCATCTCGGACATCAGGTGGGAGGACACGAAGATGGTGCGGCCTTCCGCGGCCAGCGCCTTCATCAGGTTCCTGATCCACAGGATGCCTTCCGGGTCCAGCCCGTTGACCGGCTCGTCGAACATCAGGATGGCCGGGTCGCCGAGCAGCGCGGCGGCGATGCCGAGGCGCTGCCCCATGCCCAGGGAGAACCCCTTCGACCGCTTCCTGGCCACCTCGCTCAGCCCGACCAGTTCGAGCACCTCGCCCACCCGGCGGGCGGGCAGGTTGTTCGTCTGGGCCAGGCAGAGCAGGTGGTTGTACGCGCTCCGGCCGCCGTGCACGGCCTTGGCGTCGAGCAGCGCACCGACTTCGCGCATCGGGTGGGCGAGCCGGCGGAACTCCTTGCCGTGCACGGTGACCCGGCCGTCCGTCGGGAAGTCGAGCCCGAGGATGAGCCGCATCGTGGTGGTCTTGCCCGCTCCGTTGGGGCCGAGGAAGCCGGTGATCCGGCCCGGCTCCACGGTGAACGAGAGGTGGTCCACCGCCACCTTGTCCCCGTAGCGTTTGGTGAGGCCCCGTGCCTCAATCATTGATGTGTCCCTTCGTCGGCCCGGGCCCACTGCCCGCCTGCCTTATGCACAGCAAGTCTTCCGGACCGGACCGGTCCGGCACATCGGCCGTGAAGGCGATCTACGTGCGACCGTAGGTGGATGCCCGGCCTACTCCGGGCCGGTGACGCTCAGCGCGCCAGCGGGCCGAGCGCGGCCAGCGCGGGCCGGATCATCTCGCCGCTGACCTGGTCCAGCGACCACGCGGCGGCGCACAGCGCGCGCAGCCCGTCCACCGGGTCCCCCGCGCCGTCGAGGCTCAGCTCCGTGCCTCCGTGACCGCCGTGCGCCCGCCATCCTTCGCAGCAGAACGCTCCTTGGCGGCTGGTCACCGCCGGATGCGGCTCGAGCAGGCCGGCCAGGTCGGCCGCCAGGTAGCTGGGCCGCTGGGCGGGCCGGGCCAGTACCGCGTCGGCCTGCAGGCTGACGCCGGTGAGCACGAGCAGGCTGGCCGCGCCGACCCGGACCGCGCCCTCGATGTCGGTGTCCAGCCGGTCGCCGACCACCAGCGGGCGCTGCGCCCCGGTCCGGGCGACGGCCTCGGCGTGCAGCGGCGGCTCCGGCTTGCCCGCGACGACCGGCTGCTGCCCGGTGGCGTACGCGATCACCTGGCACAGCGCGCCGTTGCCGGGCTGGATGCCGCGGGTGGTCGGCATGGTGGCGTCGGCGTTGGACGCCACGTACCAGGCGCCGGCCCGCACGGCCAGTTCGCCCTCACAGAGCAGGGCGTAGCTGATCCCGGGCGCGAAGCCCTGCACCACCGCGGCGGGCCGGTCCAGCGCGGTGCTGACCGGGCGGAACCCGCGTTCCCGCACCGCCACCCGCAGCCCGGTGCCGCCGACGACCAGGACGGCGGCGCCGGGTTCCAGCCGGTCCGCCAGCAGCGTCGCCGCGGCCTGGGCGGAGGTGATCACCTCGCCGGCCGCGGCCGGGACGCCGAACCCGGCCAGCTGCGCGGCGATGGCGGCCGGGGTGCGCGAGGAGTTGTTGGTCACGAACGCCAGCCGCATCCCGGTCCCGGCCGCCTTGGCCAGCGCCTCCGGGGCCCCGGGCACCGCGCTGGGTCCCAGGTAGACCACCCCGTCGAGGTCGAGCAGGGCCACGTCGTAGCGCTGGCTGAGCGGCTGCGGGGAGCCGCGCAGCAAGCTGGCCAGTCCGGTCTCCCCGGCCTGCCCGGTCTCGCCGGCCTCGCCGGTCTCCCCGGTCTCCCCGGCCTGCCCGGTCTCCCCGGCCTCGCCGGTCTCCTCGGTAGGAACATCAGCCCCGGCACGCTCAGCAGTCACAGGAGACCCTTCGTTTCGTCCGGCCGCCCGCGCCCCGTCTCGCTGCCCGCGTCCGACCTGGCCCGCGTCTCGCCAGCCCCCGACCTGGCCCGCAGCGTAGCCCGGACGCCCTGCAGCGCGTCGGTGTAGTGCCGCAATTCCGGCCGCATAGCCGCGGCCAGCGCCAGGTGCTCGGCCGCCGCGCCCGGGTCGCCGCTCCGGGCCAGCGCCAGGCCGAGCCCGAATTGGGCGTAGTCGTCGGTCGGGCTGGCCTCCACGATCTGCCGGAATGTCTGCGCCGCGTCCGCGTATCGCCGGGTGTCGAACTGGGCTCGGCCGAGCGCCTCGAGCACGCTCCGCGCGCCCGGCTCGGCCTCGGCGGCCCGCTCCAGCAGTTGCGCGGCCGCGGCCGCGCTGCCCCGGCCCAGTAGTTCGAGGCCCCGCCGGTACCACGTGTACGCGTCACCATGCGGGGCCGGATTGTCGCCGGGCGCAGGCGGATTTTCCTCCGGGCGGGAATCCTGGCCGCCCAGCGGTGCTTCTGACATATGTGCAGATCCTTCCGTCCGGCGAGGAACCAGCCGTGCCGGGCCCAGCCGGGCTCGCGCTCACGCCCTTCCGTGGTGTCCGTTATGCCCAGCCAAGGGTGACCGGACTCGCAGAGGTCACCTCTCCACCGTACGACGTCATCGGTCAGGACAGCGCTCAGCATCTGCGCGACGCCGACCCGCACAACGTGGTCCGGCTCATCCTGCCCCGGCCGGTTCCGGGCCAGCCCGGAGCGGAGTACCAGGAGGCCGCCCGGCTGCTCCGCGACTGGCTGGCCGAGGGCATCCTGGCCACGGAGGACCAGCCCGCGCTGTACCTGTACCAGCAGCGGCTGGCCCGGCCCGGGCCGGGCGGCGACGGCGTGCTGCAGCGCGGGCTGATCGGCGCGGTCCGGCTGGCCCCGGCGGAGGCGCGGATCGTGCTGCCGCACGAGGACGTGATGCCCGGGCCGGTGCTCGGCCGCCGCCAGCTCATGGAGGCCACCCAGGCCAACCTGGAGCCGATCTTCCTGCTCTACGACGGCGGCCCGGACACCGTCACGGCCCGGCTGTCCGCCGAGGCGGCCACGGCCAGCCAGCCCGTGCTCAGCGCGCGGACGAGCGACGGCATCGAGCACACGCTGTGGGCGCTGACCGACCCGGCGGCGCACGCGGCCATCGCCGCCGACCTGGCCCCGCGGCAGGCCCTGATCGCCGACGGCAACCACCGGTACGCCGCCTACCTGCAGCTGCAGGCCGAGCGGCGGGCGGCCGGGGACGGTCCCGGCCCGTGGGACTACGGCCTGGCCCTGCTGGTGGACCACACCTCGTTCCCGCCCACGATCGGCGCCATCCACCGGGTCATCCCCGGGCTGGACCCGGGCGAGGCGGTGGAGCGGGCCAAGGCCGCGTTCACCGTCCGGCCGCTGCCCGGCGGCCCGGCGGGCCTGCCCGCCGCGCTGGACGACCTGGCCGCGGCCGGCCGGGACGGCACCGCGTTCCTGGTCGGCCGGCCGGGGCCAGTTGCACCTGCTCACCGACCCCGATCCGGTCCAGCTCGAGGCGGCCATGCCGGCTGGCAAGTCCGCGGCCTGGCGCCGGCTGTCCAGCGCCGCCTTGCAGCAGCTCCTGATCGGTGACCTGTGGCAGATCACCGACGACGAGCGCACCGTGCAGGTGGTGCACCACGACGCGGCCCGCGCGGTGGCCCTGGCGGGCCAGGCCGGCGGCACCGCCGTGCTGGTCAACCCGCTGACCACGGCGGACGTGTACGAGGCGGCCGCGGCGGGTGAGCGGCTGCCGCGCAAGTCCACCTCGTTCGCGCCCAAGCCGCGCACCGGCCTGGTGCTGCGCCGCTTCGCGGCTGGCTGAGACGCGGCAGTATCTCTTTGCGCCTCCGGGGGCGCTTTGCCCGCCGACTTCCCTCGTCGCTCGGTCGCTCGTTCCTCGCTCCCTCCCCGCCCACCTCCCCATTCCCCCTTCACTGTCCAGTCGGCGGCGCGCCCCCTTCGGCGCGGCAGTCCAGCCGGCGGCGGGCTGAGGCTGGTTCAGCTCTTGCGGACGTACAGGCCGAACGGGCCGCCGGGCGCGGGCACGAAGTGCTGGTCGAAGTACACCGTGATGTCCCGCGCCGTCCACGGGATCCGCTTGTAGGACAGCGGCGACAGCCACACGTACTGCGCGCCGCGCAACGCGGACAGCCACAGCGCGCGCACCGCGGGCACCCGCTGCGCGCCGCTGGCCGCGTTCCGCCCCTGGGACAGCGAGTAGTCGCTGCCGACCCCGTCCACCAGGGGCACGCAGCCGGGCCGCGACGAGCCGAACCGGTTCGCCGCGATGGCGTAGGACGCCTGGTCGGCCAGCACGCACGCGCCGGGCGGGATGACCCGCTCGGCCTGGCTGATGATGGTGCCGGTCAGCCCGGGTGTGGTCGGCGCCAGCGGCGGCTGCAGGCTGGTCTCGAAGCCGACCTGAATGACGGCCAGGATCACGATGATCACCGACGCCGTGGCCGCGGCGTACCGGCTCAGCCAGCCGGTGACCCGGCGCGGGGCGCCGGCCGCCGTCTGGCCTGGCCGGGTGGCGGGCCCGAACGTGGCCACCAGCCGGGCCACCGGCAGGGCGATGGCCAGGGCCAGGAACGGCGCCAGGAAGCCGGCGTAGTGGTAGTAGAAGTCCGCGGGCCAGAGGAACGCGATGATGGTCAGCACGGTCGCCGCGTAGCCGAACTGCTCCAGCGGCAGCGGCCACTGCCCGGAGCGCCGGGTGGCGGCGACGGCGCACCCCACGATCAGGACGATGATCGCCACTGTGACGATGGTCAGCGGGACCGGGCCCAGGCTGGAGAAGTCGGTCAGCCCGGTCATCTGGTGCAGCCGGTAGGACAGCGTGACCCGGACCACGTCCACCCGGACCAGTTGGGCCAGCACCACGCTGTTGTAGAAGGTCCGCGGGGCCAGCGCCGCGAATGGCAGCACCGGGACCACGAAGCCGACCGCCACCCCGGCCGCGAAGCCGAGCGCCCGCCGCGGCTGCCGCGCGGCCAGCACCAGGATGACCAGGACCGGCAGGATGGCCCACACCTTGACCGCGCCGGCGAAGCCGAACGCGAGGCCGCCCCAGACCAGCCGGCGGCTGCTGGCCAGCTGGTCGCCGTCGAACACAGCCAGGGCGCCGAGCAGGCAGAACAGCACTAGCCACGGCTCCAGCAGCACGGTATGCGCGGCCTGCACGCTGGCCGGGTAGACGGCCACGATCCCGCTGGCCAGGATGACGGCGAGCAGCCCGCGGTGCCGGACCAGCAGGCCGGTCAGCCCGGCCCCGACGCCGCCGGCCACCGCGGTCAGGATCCGGCCCACCCCCATCCCCCACGCGGTGCCCAGCGCCTTGGTCGCCGCCGCCACCGGGGCCATCAGCAGGGTGATCCCCGGCGGCTGCACGATGATGAAGTCGCGGTACGGCAGGTAGCCGTGGATGAGCAGGACCGCGCTGCCGAAGTCGGTGCCGTCGTCGTACTCGGTCACGCCGAGCAGGTACTGCGGCCGGGTCAGCTGGTACAGCCGCAGCCCGATAGCCAGCAGGGTGATCACCACGATGGCGGCGTTCACCTGGCCGGACCGCGTCCAGCGACGGTCAGGACCGGGTTGCGCTGGCGATGTCTGCGACTTGGCGGCAGGCATTCTCACTGGTAATCCACTCACAGGTTGGTTGCTCCGCACCGCTCTCCCGACAGACCCGGTACCGCGCCGGAAGCCTGGCCAGGAACGGCAGGCCGCAAGCAACCGAGATCATTCCCCCCGGCCGGTGTCCGCCATTTCGCACAAGGGCACGATCCGACCGCGCTCCGATACTACTCGGAGCCGGAGCGCGACCGCTGCCGCATCCAGCCAGCCCGGCCGGGATGGCAGCTGGCCGCGCCCTGGTGCGTGCCGACAGCCACCGGCACTGTCTGGAACCATGGTGACATGGACACGGCCGAGCGCAGACCGCCGACCCCGGGGATTACCGATCTTGGGCATGATGTGTACGAGATCGATACCCGGATGGCCGGCTACCCCGGTATCACGGCCGGCTACCTGATCCGCAGCGACCGGCCGTGCCTGGTGGAGACGGGCACCGCCCCGTCGGCGCCGGTGGTCCGCGACGGGCTGGCCGCGCTCGGCCTCGGCCCCGCGGACCTGGCCACGGTGGTGGTGACGCACATCCACCTGGATCACGCGGGCGGCGCCGGGGACATCGCCGCGATGTACCCGGGCGCGGAGGTCGTGGTGCACGAGCGCGGCGCCCGGCACCTGGCCGACCCGGCCCGGCTGATGGCCAGCGCGCGGCTGGTGTACGGGGACGCGCTGGACCGGCTGTTCGGCGCGATGCGCCCGACCCCGGCCGACCGGATCGTCAGCGTGGCCGAGCGCGGCCGCATCGACCTGGGCGGCGGCCGCTGGCTGGACAGCCACTACTCGCCCGGGCACGCCAAGCACCACGTCGGCCTCATCGACTCGGTGAGCGGCGACCTGTACGTCGGGGACGCGGCCGGGGTGTACATCCCGGAGACCCGCGACCTTCGGCCGGCCACGCCGCCGCCCGATTTCGATCTGGACACCGCGCTCCGCTCGCTGCGCATGTTCGCCGCGCTGCGCCCGGAGCGGCTGCTGTTCAGCCACTACGGGCCGGTGCCGGACGTGGCCGAGACCTTGCCGCGGTCGGCCGAGGAGATCCAGGTGTGGGTCGCGGAGACCCGGCGGGCCCGGGACGCGGGGCTGGACCTCGATCACGCGGTGGCTATGGTGCACGAGCGGACCAGGCAGCGGTACGCGGTGCTGGCCCCGGATGCGGACCCGGACGTCGCGGACCGGTTCGAGGCGGTCAGCGGCACCGAGGGCAGTGTCGCGGGCATCATGCACTGGCTGGACCGGGAGAACCCGTCCTGACGGCCTTAGCCGCGGCTCAGCGGGCGCCTGCCAGCTGGCTGGTGACTGTGGTCACCTGCACCAGGACGGATCCCGTCACGGCCCGTCGTCTGTGTCCAGCTCGGCGGCGTCCTCGTCGTCCTCCTGGTCGTCCCCCTTGAGGTCCTCGGGGTCATCCTCAAGGTCCTCGGGGTCATCCTCGAGGTCGTCGATGACCACGTCGTCCAGGTCGTCGTAGCGTTCCGCGGCGTCGGTCTCCTCGTCCCGGTCCGCGGCGGCCGCCCGGCCGAACCAGTACCGGGCCTCCTCGGTCTGCCCCGCCTCGAGCAGTGCGTCCGCATACGCGTAGAACAGCCGGGCCGACCACGGCCGCAGCCTGCCATCAGTGAGCTCGGGCACCTGCAAGGTGACCGCGGCCGCTTCGGGCAGCCCCTGGTCCCGGCGGACCCCCGACTCGACGATCAGCAGCTCGACCTGGGTCGCCCGGTCCACCTGCCCAGCCTGGGGCTCGGCCAGCAGGGCCAGGGCCCGGTCCAGGCGGCCCAGCGCCCGCTCGGAGTCGGCCATCATGGGCAAATAGCTGGTCCGGCCGGTCAGCCGGCGTGCCGCCCGCAGCTCGGTGAGCGCGTCAGCCCAGTGCCCAGCCCGGTAGGCGGCAATTCCGGCCGTCTCCCGGACGATGCCGACCCGGGCCGCGAGCCGCCTGGCCTCCTGCGCCAGCTGGTAGCTGACCTCCGGGTCGTCGGCCAGGCTCGCGGCCACCAGGCGGCGGGCCACCGCGGTGGCCAGATCCGCCGGCAACGTGCGCAACTCCGCGGCGGCCGCCGGATCGAGCTGGTCCGCGGTGATCTCGGCGGGGATGTCCACCCGGGTCCCGGCCTCATCGGCCGCGCGCGCCGACCGTGGCGCAGTCCCACCTCCGGCGCGTCCCGGCCGGGTGTCTGAGCGGCTGTCTGGGCGGCCGGCCGGCCGCCCAGCCCGTGCCGTCCGGCCGTCGGGGACCCGGCCCGGCCGGGTGCCCGGTCGGCCAGACGGCTGCCCGGCCCGTGCTCCGTAGCCGCTGCCGCCGGCCCGGGCACCACCGGCCCGGCCGCCAGTCGCCCATTCTGGCCGTGCTCCAGCCGCGCCGGCCGCGGTGGAGCGGTCCGGTGCAGGCCGCGCACTGCCGCCTGCCCGACCACGCGGCACCGGGGCGTCCCGGCCGTCCCAGGTCGGCCGCGGCGTCCCGGCCGCGCGGCCACCCGGCTGCCCCTGGCGGTCTCGTGTCGCCCGGGATTCGGCGCTACCTGGCTGCCCCTGGCCGCTCCGTGGCCCGCGGCCCGGCTGGCCCGGGCGGGCTCCCCGCCCGCCGGAGCTGTCCTGGCCGGTCCCGACCCGGCGCGCGGGCCGGTCCGGGCGCGCGGGCCGATCTGGGCGCGCGGTCGACCTGTCCGCTGAACGGCGGCCGGCCGTGGCCGCGTCGCTTGCCCGTGAGCCAGCTCGGGGCGCACCAGCCCCTCTAAACCCATCACCCTCCAGCGACCCGGCGCGCGAGCCAGCGCCCGGCCCGCGCCCGCGAACCGCGCCGTCCGGCCGGACGGTCCGCGCCCGGGGGGCACCGCCCCGCGCGGTTTCCCGTCCGGTACCGCCAGCGCCGGCATCGCGGCCCACCGCCGCGCCCCGCTTCGGCCCGCCTGCCGCGCCACGGCCGGTCCCAGCGGCCCCACGGCCGGTGCCAGTGCTCCCTCGGCCGGTGCCAGCCGCGCCACGGCCGGTGCCAGCCGCGCCGCGGCCAGTGCCAGCGGTCCCACGGCCGGTGCCAGCGGTCCCACGGCCGGTGCCAGCGGTCCCACGGCCGGTCCCAGTGGTCCCACGGCCGGTGCCAGCGGCGCCACGGCCGGTCCCAGTGGTCCCACGGCCAGTGCCAGCGGTCCCACGGCCGGTGCCAGCGGCGCCGCGGCCGGTGCCGGACGGGGCCCGCGAGCTCGTCCCGGCCGACGCACCACGCCGCGCCGCACCGGTCCGCCCATTACCGCGGCCGCCGCTCCGGCCCTCTTCGCCTGCCACGTTCTCCTCCACGCTCCTGCGCGCACGCCACGTTCATCTCGGTCCACTTTTCACTCGGCTCGCGCGCCCACTCTGGGCAACCCACCCAGCCGACCGCATGTTCCGGCTGAAAAGAACGCGCGGGCGCGTCTAGGGGCCGCGCGTGGGCCAGGCACGCCAGCCAGGATCTCAGACCCGAACGTGTCGCTCGCGCCACACGGGTCACGCGCAGGACAATCACCCGCACAACGCAGTTGAGGCCGCTCCCTGCCGGGAGCGGCCTCAACGAAGATGTCCGGCGGCGTCCTACTCTCCCACGCGGTCCCCCGCGCAGTACCATCGGCGCTGAAGAGCTTAACTTCCGGGTTCGGAATGGAGCCGGGTGTTTCCCCTTCGCTATGGCCACCGAAACTCTATGGAGATGTGAGGACCGGCCCGAACCACAGCCTGAGCTGCAGTCCCGGGCGCGGCACCGACCGCACCTCGGGAACCGCACAGTGGACGCAATAATCACAATGAGTGTAGAAGCCAAGCCACTCGGCCTATTAGTACCGGTCGGCTGCACGTGTCGCCACGCTTCCACCTCCGGCCTATCAACCCAGTCGTCTAGCTGGGGGCCTTACCGGGTTAACCCCGAGGGAGACCTCATCTTGATGCGAGCTTCCCGCTTAGATGCTTTCAGCGGTTATCCCTTCCGAACGTAGCCAACCAGCCGTGCTCCTGGCGGAACAACTGGCACACCAGAGGTTCGTCCGTCCCGGTCCTCTCGTACTAGGGACAGCCCATCTCAAGTCTCCTGCGCGCGCAGCGGATAGGGACCGAACTGTCTCACGACGTTCTAAACCCAGCTCGCGTACCGCTTTAATGGGCGAACAGCCCAACCCTTGGGACCTGCTCCAGCCCCAGGATGCGACGAGCCGACATCGAGGTGCCAAACCATCCCGTCGATATGGACTCTTGGGGAAGATCAGCCTGTTATCCCCGGGGTACCTTTTAGCCGTTAAGCGACGGCGCTTCCACATGCCACCGCCGGATCACTAGTCCCAGCTTTCGCTCCTGCTCGACATGTCTGTCTCACAGTCAAGCACCCTTGTGCACTTACACTCGACACCTGATTGCCAACCAGGCTGAGGGTACCTTTGGGCGCCTCCGTTACCTTTTAGGAGGCAACCGCCCCAGTTAAACTACCCACCAGACACTGTCCCTGATCCGGATCACGGACCCAGGTTAGACATCCAGAACGACCAGAGTGGTATTTCACCAATGACTCCACGAGAACTGGCGTCCCCGCTTCAAAGTCTCCCACCTATCCTACACAAGACGTCCCAAACACCAATGTCAAGCTGCAGTGAAGGTCCCGGGGTCTTTCCGTCCTGCTGCGCGTAACGAGCATCTTTACTCGTAGTGCAATTTCGCCGGGTCTGTGGTTGAGACAGTGGGAAAGTCGTTACGCCATTCGTGCAGGTCGGAACTTACCCGACAAGGAATTTCGCTACCTTAGGATGGTTATAGTTACCACCGCCGTTTACCGGCGCTTAAGTTCAGAGCTTCGCGGCCAAAGCCACTAACCCTTCCCCTTAACGTTCCGGCACCGGGCAGGCGTCAGTCCGTATACGTCGTCTTGCGACTTAGCACGGACCTGTGTTTTTAGTAAACAGTCGCTTTCCCCTGGTATCTGCGACCGCATCCAGCTCAGAGAGCAAGTCTCATCACCGGGCACGGTTCCCCTTCTCCCAAAGTTACGGGGATAATTTGCCTAGTTCCTTAACCACAGTTCACCCGATCGCCTTGGTATTCTCTACCTGACCACCTGAGTCGGTTTGGGGTACGGGCCGCCTAAATGCTCGCCGCGAGGTTTTTCTTGGCAGCATGGGATTACTCACTTCGCCTAAATCGGCTCGGCATCAGGTCTCAGGCACATGGTGCGCGGATTTGCCTACGCACCGCCCTACACCCTTACTCCGGGACAACCATCGCCCGGTAGAGCTACCCTCCTGCGTCACCCCTACGGCTTGCCTACTACCAGTCTGGGTCGCTTCCGCCGCCGGGTCATCCCGAAGGATCGCCGGCATAGGTCGCTTAGCATCGCTGGGCTCAGCATGGGCGCATTTAAGCGGGTACGGGAATATCAACCCGTTGTCCATCGACTACGCCTGTCGGCCTCGCCTTAGGTCCCGACTTACCCTGGGCGGATTAGCCTGCCCCAGGAACCCTTGGTCATTCGGCGGAGGGGTTTCTCACCCCTCTTTCGCTACTCATGCCTGCATTCTCACTCGAGTGGCGTCCACGGCTGGATCACTCCGCCGCTTCTCTCGCCACCCGACGCTCCCCTACCCACCCGCGCACCTGGACCCTAAAAGGCTCTGGCAGCCGCAGTCGAGACAGCCACGGCCGAAACCGCGGCGATCAAGACCGCCATCCACCTTCGCCACAAAAGGGCCGGGTTATTGCGCGAGTGCCACAGCTTCGGCGGTGTGCTTGAGCCCCGCTAAATTGTCGGCGCAGAATCACTTGACCAGTGAGCTATTACGCACTCTTTCAAGGGTGGCTGCTTCTAAGCCAACCTCCTGGTTGTCTGGGCAACTCTACATCCTTTCCCACTTAGCACACGCTTAGGGGCCTTAGCTGGTGATCTGGGTTGTTTCCCTCTCGACTACGAACCTTATCGCCCGCAGTCTCACTGCCACGCTCTCACTTACCGGCATTCGGAGTTTGGCTGACTTCAGTAAGCTTGTAGGCCCCCTAGGCCATCCAGTAGCTCTACCTCCGGCAAGAAACACGCGACGCTGCACCTAAATGCATTTCGGGGAGAACCAGCTATCACGGAGTTTGATTGGCCTTTCACCCCTACCCACAGGTCATCCCCCAGGTTTTCAACCCTGGTGGGTTCGGTCCTCCACGCGGTCTTACCCGCGCTTCAACCTGCCCATGGGTAGATCACTCCGCTTCGGGTCTATGACATGCGACTTAGAACGCCCTATTCAGACTCGCTTTCGCTACGGCTCCCCCACACGGGTTAACCTTGCCACATACCATAACTCGCAGGCTCATTCTTCAAAAGGCACGCGGTCACTTCACGTCAGCCTAAAGGCTGACACGCTCCCACGGCTTGTAGGCACACGGTTTCAGGTACTATTTCACGACCCCTCACCGGGGCACTTTTCACCTTTCCCTCACGGTACTTGTGCACTATCGGTCACCAGGGAGTATTTAGGCTTAGGAGGTGGTCCTCCCAGATTCACACGGGATTTCTCGGGCCCCGTGCTACTTGGGATACCGTCCGGAAGTCGCTTAAGTTTCACCTACGGGGGTGTCACCCTCTATGCCGACGTTTTCCAGCGTCTTCGACTACCAAAGCGATTTCTTACTTCCTGCCGGATCAGCAGTTCCGACTGGACGGTCCCGCTACCCCGGTCACGCAACGCCTGCTGGCTATGACACGTGACTGGTTTGGCCTATTCCCTTTTCGCTCACCACTACTCAGGGAATCGCGGTTGCTTTCTCTTCCTGTGGGTACTGAGATGTTTCACTTCCCCACGTTACCTCCACCTGCCCTATGTGTTCAGGCAGGGGCGACGGGTCATTACACCCGCCAGGTTTCCCCATTCGGAAATCCCCGGATCGAAGTCTGGTTGCCGACTCCCCGGGGCTTATCGCAGGCTCCTACGTCCTTCATCGGCTCCTGGTGCCAAGGCATCCACCGTGCGCCCTTAATAACTTGGCAACTACAGATGTGATGCTCGCGTCCACTGTGCAGTTCTCAAGATACGGGCGGTTCCGGCGCCCCAGCCCGTTCCCAGGCGGGGCCACCGGCCCTGGCAGAAGGAAGCCTTGCGGCCGTTCCCTCAGGACCCAACAGCGTGCTCGGCCTGGTCAGTCCCCGACGTCAGCGTTCCTCCCGCAAGCGGGTGTACTAACTGGCCCAGGCAGCTGCCCCGACCGAATAACCAGTGCTCCACTAGTGAGCAGCCACCTCAGGACACTCGCCTGAGATGTGGCTCTGGACGCGACATCGACCACAAGTGGTCGAGCGCGCCAGGTGCTCCTTAGAAAGGAGGTGATCCAGCCGCACCTTCCGGTACGGCTACCTTGTTACGACTTCGTCCCAATCGCCGGCCCCACCTTCGACGGCTCCCTCCCTTACGGGTTAGGCCACCGGCTTCGGGTGTTGCTGACTTTCGTGACGTGACGGGCGGTGTGTACAAGGCCCGGGAACGTATTCACCGCGACGTTGCTGATTCGCGATTACTAGCGACTCCGACTTCATGGGGTCGAGTTGCAGACCCCAATCCGAACTGAGACCGGCTTTTTGAGATTCGCTCAACCTTGCGGTTTCGCAGCCCTCTGTACCGGCCATTGTAGCATGTTTGCAGCCCAAGACATAAGGGGCATGATGACTTGACGTCATCCCCACCTTCCTCCGAGTTGACCCCGGCAGTCTCCTATGAGTCCCCGGCATTATCCGCTGGCAACATAGAACGAGGGTTGCGCTCGTTGCGGGACTTAACCCAACATCTCACGACACGAGCTGACGACAGCCATGCACCACCTGTGCAGGGCCCTTACGGACACCGTGTCTCCACGGCTTTTCCCTGCATGTCAAACCTTGGTAAGGTTCTTCGCGTTGCGTCGAATTAAGCAACATGCTCCGCCGCTTGTGCGGGCCCCCGTCAATTCCTTTGAGTTTTAGCCTTGCGGCCGTACTCCCCAGGCGGGGCGCTTAATGCGTTAGCTGCGGCACGGAATCCGTGGAAGGATCCCACACCTAGCGCCCAACGTTTACAGCGTGGACTACCAGGGTATCTAATCCTGTTCGCTCCCCACGCTTTCGCTCCTCAGCGTCAGGTAAGGCCCAGAGAACCGCCTTCGCCACCGGTGTTCCTCCCGATATCTGCGCATTTCACCGCTACACCGGGAATTCCATTCTCCCCTACCTACCTCTAGTCTGCCCGTATCCACTGCAAGGCCAGGGTTAAGCCCCAGCTTTTCACAGCGGACGTGACAGTCCGCCTACGAGCTCTTTACGCCCAATAATTCCGGACAACGCTTGCGCCCTACGTGTTACCGCGGCTGCTGGCACGTAGTTAGCCGGCGCTTCTTCTGCAGGTACCGTCACTTTCGCTTCGTCCCTGCTGAAAGGGGTTTACAACCCGAAGGCCTTCATCCCCCACGCGGCGTCGCTGCGTCAGGCTTTCGCCCATTGCGCAAGATTCCCCACTGCTGCCTCCCGTAGGAGTCTGGGCCGTGTCTCAGTCCCAGTGTGGCCGGTCGCCCTCTCAGGCCGGCTACCCGTCGTCGCCTTGGTAGGCCTTTACCCCACCAACTAGCTGATAGGCCGCGAGTCCATCCTTAGCCGATAAATCTTTCCACGTCAGCCGATGTCAGCTGACGTAACATCCGGTATTAATTCCGGTTTCCCGGAGCTATCCCAGAGCTAAGGGCAGGTTGCTCACGTGTTACTCACCCGTTCGCCGCTCGAGTACCCCGAAGGGCCTTTCCGCTCGACTTGCATGTGTTAAGCACGCCGCCAGCGTTCGTCCTGAGCCAGGATCAAACTCTCCGTTGATGTCTATTTGCGACCGCTCACGTTGGAGCGGGAGCAGACAAAGGAGTGCCTTGTCCGATAGCTAATGCCACCAGCCAAGGCGATCTTGGCATCCGTAAGTGAGGTACTGGGCCGTTACCGGCCAGCCCCCACTGACGGGGTTTTGTGCATGTGCACTGGCTTTTAGCACGCTGTTGAGTTCTCAAGGAGCGGACGCACACCATCACTCGGCTCTCGCCGTGTTCCGGGGCAACCCTACTAACTTACCTGCAAGCTCCGGGCCTGTCAAACCCCGCTCTGCGGGTCCGACTTGGCCTGCCAACTTGCGCCAGCCTCAGCTTACCTGCGGTTCGGGACCACCCGTGTCCGGGCTCCGTCCCGCAAGCCGTCTTGCTCGCTGCTCACTGGTCCGAGGGGGCCGTCCCGCCAGCGGCGTTCCGTGTCCCTCGGGGCAGGTGAAACATTAGGCAGCAAAGCGGTTTCCGTCAAATCGGCGCCTCACCCGCTGGTCACCGCCGGTTCACCTACACGCTGACCTGCTCAGCAAGGCCTCCAGCGGTGCGCCGCATCCGCGCCGAACCCCCTGCCTCACCCTCAGCACAGCAAAAACCCGCCGGGAAAAATTTCCTGGCGGTCTCAGCCGCCGCGGGCCGACGGAGCTGGCGCCCGTGGCGCAGCCGGCCAGCCACCTGCACCCCGTAGGCGGCCGCCGACGACGTATGGGGTGGTGGATCAGCCCGGGTTATCCGGCGCAGTGCTCGCGATCCGCACGGCGATGTCTGCGCGAACCCATGACGGGACGAGGGATTTCCAGCCCGGGCGGCCGACCTGGCTGCCCGTGATGCTGGTGTGGCAACTGATGCGCCACGATCCGGCCGCCCGACCGGAACCCAATCGTGATCAACCGATCGCTGTTGCCAGGACGACACCAAACGGTTGATCACGATTGGCCAGAAGGAACGTTGCGGCAGCGTCGGCCTAGTAATGGGGCTGATATGGCCAACGTGAATATTCTCACGTAAAGCGCCTGCCGTTTCCGGAGTGACAGGCCACGGAGCTGGTCGCTGAGCGGTGCTGGACCGCTGGTGGAAGGCTCAGCCCTGGTCGGGCGCTCAGCACTGGTGGGCGCTCAGCCCTGGTCGGGCGCTCAGCGCGGGGTTGGGGCGCTCAGCCCCGGACGACCTCGACGCCGCCGACGGTGCGCTTGCCGCGGCGCAGCACCAGGAACCGGCCGCGCAGCAGGTCCGCTTCGGTTGGCCGCGCGTCCGGCTCGGTCACCTTCTGGTTGTTCAGGTAGGCGCCGCCCTCGGCGATGACCCGCCGGGCGGCCGATTTGCTGGACACGAGGCCGGTGGCCGCCATCAGGTCGGCCACTGTCGGCTGACCCAAGGCCAGCAGACTGGCCCAGCCGACCTGCACCGACGGGATCTCGGCGATGGCCGCCGCTAGCGTGTTCTCGTCCAGGCTGGCCAGGTCGCCGTGGCCGAACAGGGCGTGGCTGGCCGCGATAGCCTTCTCCGCCTCGGCCAGGCCGTGCACCAGCTCGGTCACCTCGGCGGCCAGCACCCGCTGCGCCATCCGGGCGGCGGGCCGCTCGCGGATCTCCTGCTCCAGCTCCTCGATCTCCCCGCGGGACCGGAACGTGAACACCCGGAGCAGCCCCGGCACCTCCTCGTCGGCCCGGTTCAGCCAGAACTGGTAGAACGCGTACGGGCTCATCAGGTCGGCGCTGATCCAGATCGCGCCGCCCTCGGTCTTGCCGTACTTGGTCCCGTCCGGCTTGGTGATCAGCGGAGTGGCCAGCGCGTGCACCGCGGCCCCGTCCACCCGGCGGATCAGGTCCACCCCGGACACCAGGTTGCCCCACTGGTCGCTGCCGCCCACCTGCAGCGTGCAGCCAAACCGCCGGTACAGCTCGAGGAAGTCGTTGGCCTGCAGGATCTGGTAGCTGAACTCGGTGTAGCTGATCCCGCCCCCCTCCAGCCGGGCCTTGACCGACTCCCGGCTGAGCATCTGGTTGACCGGGAAGTGCTTGCCGATGTCGCGGAGGAACTCGAGCGCGGACAGCGGCTCGGTCCAGTCCAGGTTGCTGACCACGAGCGCGCCGTTGGGACCAGCCGAGAAGTCGAGGAAGCGGGACACCTCGCCGTGGATCCGGTCCACCCACCCGGCGACCACCTCGCGGGAGTTGAGCGCCCGCTCCACCGATTTGCCGCTGGGATCCCCGATCAGCCCGGTCGCCCCGCCGACCAGCGCGATCGGCTGGTGCCCGGCCAGTTGCAGCCGGCGCAGCGTGAGCAGCTGGACCAGGTTCCCGATGTGCAGGCCCGGGGCGGTGGGATCGAAACCTACGTAGACCGTGACCGGGCCACTATCGAGCACCTTGCGCAGCTCGTCGGGATCGGTGGACAGCGCGATGAGCCCGCGCCAGGTCAGCTCGTCGATGATGTCGGTCACCGGCTCATCGTGCCACCTTCGCTGGCCGAACGTGAACCCGCTTTCGGCCGCGCCCGGGGCATGTGCGGCCGGTACACCGACACGGTCGGATCGCCGGTCAGCCAGAACCGCCAGGGCCATTCGGCCGCGCGGCTGATCCCGACCCGCGGCCCCCGGCTGATCTCGGCCGGACCGCCGCCCAGATCAGCCGCGGCCCGGATCCGCAGCGCGGACGACCGGTCGCATACGTCGAGACCATCCTGGGCCCGGTCGATGCCGAGCGCCTGGCACAGCCGGGCCGGGCCGCGGGCCAGTTCCCGTTCGGTGATCGCGGACGAACGCGCCCGGCCAGCCGAACGGCGCGCCGCGGCCAGCGGCACCCCGTCGATCACCTGCCCGGCCCGGATCAGCACCGCGGACGCGGTCCCGGGCGGCAGGCAGACCAGGTTGACACACCAGTGCATGCCATAGGTGAAGTACACGTACGAGTACCCCGGCGGGCCGAACATGACCGCGTTCCGCGCGGTCCGGCCCCGGTAGGAATGCGAGGCCGGGTCGGCCGCGCCCTCGTACGCCTCGACCTCGGTGAGCCGGACGGCCACCAGCCCCTCGGCGGTCTCATGCTCCAGCACGCAGCCGAGCAGTTCCGGCGCCACCTCCAGCGAGTGGCGGGCGAAGAACTCGCGCGGCAGCAGCGGCCCCGCTCGCTCCGCCTCCCCGGCCACGGTCAGCGCGCCGCCCAGGCCGCGTGCTCGTCCACCACGGCGCGCAACGCCACCAACTGCTCGGCGACCCGCTCCGGTGCGGTGCCGCCCGGGGCTTTCCGCGCGGCCAGCGCGCCCTGCACGGTGAGCACCTCGCGGATGTCCGGGGTGAGGTGCGCCGAGATCTTGGCCAGGTCCTCGTCGCTCACGTCGGGCAGGTCGCAGTCGTGCACCTGGCACCACACCACCAGGTGACCGACCACCTCGTGCGCCTCGCGGAACGGGACCCCGCGCCGGACGAGCAGTTCCGCCAGGTCAGTGGCCAGCGAGAAGCCAGTACTCGCACCAGCCGAGAGGCGCTGCGTATGAATGGTCATGGTCGCCACCAGGCCGGCCATCGCGGGCAGCACGACCAGCAGCGTGTCCACCGCGTCGAACACCGGCTCCTTGTCCTCCTGCAAGTCGCGGTCGTAGCTGAGCGGCAGGCCTTTGAGCGTCACCAGCAGGCCGGTCAGGCCGCCGATGAGCCGGCCGCCTTGCCCCGGGCCAGCTCGGCCACGTCCGGGTTCTTCTTCTGCGGCATGATCGAGGAGCCGGTCGCGTACGCGTCGTCGATCTCCACCCAGCCGAACTCGGACGTGGACCAGAGCACGATCTCCTCGCCCAGCCGGGACAGGTGCACGCCGATGAGCGCCGCCGCGAAGCAGAACTCGGCCGCGAAGTCCCGGTCGCTCACGGCGTCCATGGAGTTCTCCGCGGCCCGGTCGAAGCCCAGCTCGGCGGCGACCGCCTCCGGGTCCAGCGGCAGCGACGAGCCGGCCAGCGCGCCCGCGCCGAGCGGGCTGACCGCGGCTCGCTTGTCCCAGTCCCGGAGCCGGCTGACGTCGCGGGCCAGCGCCTGGCCGTGCGCCAGCAACTGGTGCCCGAACACCACCGGCTGCGCGTGCTGCAGGTGGGTCATGCCCGGGGCCGGGGTATGCACGTGCTGCTCGGCCTGGGCCAGCAGCGCGGTCTCCAGTTCGGCCACCCGGGACACCACCCGCCGGACGTGGTCCCGCAGGTACAGCCGCAGGTCGGTGGCGATCTGGTCGTTCCGGCTGCGGCCGGCCCGCAGCTTGCCGCCGAGCGCGCCGACCCGTTCCAGCAGGCCGCGTTCCAGCGCGGTGTGCACGTCCTCATCGGCCACCGTGGGCCGGAAGCTGCCGTCCTGGCAGGCCGCGTCCAGGCTGTCCAGCGCGGCCAGCAGCCGCGCAGCCTCCGCGTCGGACAGGAGCCCGGCCCGGTGCAGCACCCGTGCGTGCGCCCGCGAGGCGAGCAGGTCGTAGGGGGCCAGCCGCCAGTCGAACTGGACGCTCACCGACAGCCGGGCCAGCGCCTCGGCCGGGCTGGACCCGAACCGGCCGCCCCACAGCCGGGTCGGCGTGCGTTCCTCTTCTGCCACCGCGTTCCTCTCCATCGCGTGTTGCGCTGCCCCGGAATGTTAATGCGGCGCCGCCACCGCCGGCGCCGCACCAGCGATCCAGCCGGGCGATCCAGCCGGGCGGCTCAGGCCCGCCGCTCGGCGATCCGCAGCAGCGCCCGGGCCATGTCCTGGCCGCCGGCCGGCTCCCGGGTGATGACCAGCACGGTGTCGTCACCGGCCACGGT
Source organism: uncultured Actinomycetes bacterium (assembly GCA_963717125.1). Taxonomy (GTDB): domain Bacteria; phylum Actinomycetota; class Actinomycetes; order Streptosporangiales; family Streptosporangiaceae; genus RYN-230. Next base: position 89,243 of record CAVQVG010000001.1, on the reverse strand, counting down.
GCCGAGAATGGACGGCCAGGCGGCGTGGTCGATGGCGGAGGCCAGCAGCTGCGCCGCCCCGGCCGGGGTACGCAGCACCACCAGGTTGGCGCTGGGTTCCGCGCTGAGCAGGAAGTCGGCCGCGATCCGGGCCAGCCGGCTGGGCGGCTCCCGCTCCGGCAGGTCGGCCGTGGCCCGGCCTGGGCTGGGCCTCCGCCCCGCACCGCCCCGGCCCCGCCCGGCCAGCGGGCCAAGCCCGCCGCGCACCCCGGCCGGCACGCCGGGCCGGCCCGGCCGCGGTTCACCGGATCCGGCCAGCACGCCGGCCAGCCCGCCGGGCCGCGAGCCTGGGCCGCCGGGCTCGCCGGGCAGCGCGTAGACCAGCGCCCCGTCCGGCCCGCGCAGCCGCACCGCGCCCAGCTCGTCCAGGTCGCGGGACAGCGTGGCCTGGGTGACCTTGACCCCGTTCTGGGCCAGCAGCTCGGACAGCTCCTCCTGGGACCGGACCGCGGTGCTGGCCAGGATGGCGGTGATCTGGGCCTGCCGGGCCGTCTTGGTGACCGGGCTGACCGGGTTGGCCGGAGTCACCGGGCCCGCTCCAGCAGCCAGGCGAGCAGCGCCTTCTGCGCGTGCAGCCGGTTCTCCGCCTCGTCCCAGACCCGGCTGCGCGGCCCGTCCAGCACGGCGGCGGTGATTTCCTCGCCGCGGTGCGCGGGCAGGCAGTGCAGCACCACGCAATCCGGGCGGCCCAGCGCCAGCTTGTCCTCGTCCAGCTGGTACGGGCGCAGCGCGGCGACCCGCTCCGTCTCCTGGCCTTCCTGCCCCATCGACGTCCACACGTCGGTGGCCAGCACGTCGGCGTCCGCGCAGGCCGCCTTCGCGTCGCCGGTCACCTCGACCGACCCGCCGGTGGCCGCGGCGATGACGGCGGCGCCGGCCAGCACGGCCGGATCCGGGCGGTACTCCGCCGGGGCCGCGATCCGCACCCGCATCCCGGCGGTGGCCCCGCCGAGCAGGTAGGAGTGCGCCATGTTGCTGGCGCCGTCGCCGAGGAAGGTGAGCACCAGCCCGGCCAGCCGGCCGTGCGCGGCCCGCGCCGTCTGCAGGTCGGCCAGTACCTGGCAGGGGTGGAACCGGTCGGTCAGCGCGTTGATCACCGGCACCCGGCTGACCGACGCCATCTCCTCGATCCGGTCCTGGCCGAACGTGCGCCAGACGATCGCGGCCACCTGCCGGTCCAGCACCCGGGCCGTGTCGGCGACCGGCTCGCCCCGGCCGAGCTGGGCCGTCTGCGCGTCGATGACCAGCGGCTGGCCGCCCAGTTCGGCGATGCCGACCGCGAACGAGACCCGGGTCCGGGTGGACGGCTTGTCGAACAGCACGGCCACGGTGCGCGGGCCGGCCAGCGGGCGGTAGCCGAACCGGTCCGCTTTCATCGCGTCGGCCAGGTCCAGCACCTCGGCCTGCTCGGCCGGGCTGAGGTCGTCGTCGCGCAGGAAATGCCTGGTCATCGCGGGCCCCCTCCGGCGGTCGCAACTTCCGGCGAGGGTACCGCGTCGAGGATGGCCGGCAGCGCGTCGACGAACGCGGCCGCCTGATCCGCCGCCAGGATCAGCGGCGGCGCCAGCCGGACCGCGTCCGGCTGCACCGCGTTGACCAGGAAGCCAGCGTCCCGGGCGGCGGCCGTCACGGCCGCGGCGGACGGGCTGGTCAGCACGGCGGCCAGCCACAGGCCGCGGCCGCGCACCCCGGCCAGCAGCGGGTGCGCCACGGCGGCCAGCCCGTCAGCCAGTTGCTGGCCCACCGCGGTGGCCTGGGCCAGCAGGCCGTCGGCCTCGATCGTGTCCAGCACGGCCAGCGCGGCGGCGCAGGCCACCGGGTTGCCGCCGAACGTGCTGCCGTGGTCGCCCGGGCGCAGCACGGTCCCCGCGTCGCCCAGCCCGACGCACGCGCCGATCGGCAGCCCGCCGCCGAGCCCCTTGGCCAGCGTGAGCACGTCCGGCCGGACCGGCTCCGCCTGGTGCGCGAACCAGGTCCCGGTCCGGCCGATGCCGCTCTGGATCTCATCCAGCACCAGCAGCGCGCCCGCCGCGTCACAGGCCTCCCGGGCGTCGCGCAGGTAGCCGGCGGGCGGCGGCACCACCCCGCCCTCACCGAGGCAGGGCTCCAGGAACACCGCGGCCACGTCCGCCCGGGTGGCCGCCCGGAGCGCCGCCGCGTCGCCGTAGGGCACGAACCTAACCTCAAGGCCGAAGGGGCCGAACGCCCTCCGGATGGAACTCTTGCCCGTCAGCGCGAGGGCGCCCAGGGTACGCCCGTGGAAGCCACCGTCGGCCGCGACGAACACCGGGCGGGCCGGCCCCTGGGCGCGGCGGACCAGCTTGATCGCGGCCTCGTTGGCCTCGGTGCCCGAGTTGCAGAAGAACACCCGGCCGGGCGCGTCCAGCCGGGCCAGCAGGCGTTCGGCCAGCGTGACCTCGGCTTCGTGCAGGAACAGGTTCGAGGTGTGCGCGATCTGGCGGACCTGCCTGCTCACCGCGTTGACGATGGCCGGGTGGGCGTGGCCCAGCGAGCTCACCGCGATGCCCGCGAACAGGTCGAGATACTCCCGGCCGTCCACGTCCCAGACCCGGCAGCCCTCGCCGCGAGTGAGTGCGACCGGCGGGGTGCCGTAGTTGCCCATCAGCGCGGCCTCGAACCGCGCCTGGAGCCGCTCCGTCGCAGTCACTGGGCTGCCTCCTCTGTGGCGGCGGGATCCGGGGCGGCGGGATCCGGCACGACCATGGTGCCGATGCCGGAGTCGGTGAAGATCTCCAGCAGCACCGAGTGCGGCAGCCGGCCGTCCAGCACATGCGCCTGCGGCACCCCGCCACGGACCGCGCGCAGGCACGCCTCCATCTTCGGGATCATCCCGGCGCTGAGCCCGGGCAGCAGCTTCTCCAGGTCAGTCGCGGACAGCAGGCTGATCACCTCGCCCCCGGCCGCGCCGTCGCCCCAGTCCGCGTACAGGCCCTCGACGTCGGTCAGCACGACCAGCTTGGCCGCGCCCAGCGCCACGGCCAGCGCCGCCGCGGCGGTGTCCGCGTTCACGTTGTACACCTCGCCGTCCGCGCCGCGGGCCACGCTGGACACGACCGGCACCCGGCCGTCCCGGAGCAGCGCCAGCACCGCGCCCGGGTCCACCGCGTCGATCTCGCCGACCAGGCCGAGGTCCACCGGCTCGCCGTCCACCACGGCGCCGCGGCGGCTGGCCGTGAACAGGTTGGCGTCCTCCCCGGACATGCCGACCGCGAACGGGCCGTGCCGGTTGACGAGGCCGACCAGGTCGCGGTTGACCTGGCCGGTGAGCACCATCCGGACCACGTCCATGGCTTCCGGCGAGGTGACCCGCAGCCCGGCCTTGAACGTGCTGGGCACGCCGAGCCGGTCCAGGTGCGCGGAGATCTGCGGGCCGCCGCCGTGCACCACGACCAGGCGCAGCCCGGCGTGCCGCAGGAACACCACGTCCTGCGCGAACGCGTGCCGCAGGTCGTCGTCGGTCATCGCGTGCCCGCCGTACTTGAGCACCACGGTCTGGCCGTGGAACCGGCTCAGCCACGGCAGCGCCTCGATCAGCGTGGCCGCCTTGGCCAGGGCGCGGTCGTGGCCGGGCGGTGTGGTCATGTGGAGTACGCCGAGTTCTCGTGCACGTAGGCCGCGGTCAGGTCGGTGGTGGCGATGGTGGCGGCGGCCGGCCCGGCGGACAGGTCCACGGTGATCGTCACCTGCCGCGGCCGCAGGTCCACCTTGGACCGGTCGTCGCCCGGGCAGCCGTTGCGGCACACCCAGACGCCGTTGACCGCGACGCTCAGCCGGTCCGGCTCGAACACCGCGTCGGTGGTGCCCACCGCGGCCAGGACCCGGCCCCAGTTCGGGTCCTCGCCGGCGATGGCGCACTTGAGCAGGCTGGACCGGGCCACCGCGCGGCCCACGGTGACCGCGTCCTGCTCGCTGGCCGCGCCGACCACCTCGACCGCGATCAGCTTGCTCGCACCCTCCGCGTCCGCCTGCAACTGGCGGGCGAGGTCGGCGCACACGTCGGTCAGCCCGGCGGTGAACTCGGCCGGGTCCGGCGCCGTCCCGGCCGCGCCGCTGGCCAGCAGCAGCACGGTGTCGTTGGTGGACATGCAGCCGTCGGTGTCCAGCCGGTCGAACGTCACCCGGGTGGCCTCGCGCAGCGCGCTGTCCAGCGCGCTGGCCGGCAGGTCGGCGTCGGTGGTGAGCACGCACAGCATGGTGGCCAGGCCGGGGGCCAGCATGCCCGCCCCCTTGGCCATGCCGCCGATCGTGTAGCCGGCCGCCCGGCTGAACGCGATCTTGCTCACCGTGTCGGTGGTCCGGATCGCGTCCGCCGCCGTCGTGCCGCCGCTCCGGGCCGCCTCGGCGAGCGCCGCACCGAGCCCGCCGAGCAGAAGGTCCATCGGCAGCCGCTCACCGATCAGGCCGGTCGAGCAGACGGCGATCTCGCCGGCTGACTCAGCGGCCGCGCCAGGCTGGGTGCCGAGTGCGTGGGCCAGGCGTTCGGCGGTGGCATGGGTGTCCTGGAAGCCGAGCGGGCCGGTGCAGGCGTTCGCGCCGCCGGAGTTGAGCGCGACCGCCCGGACCCGGCCGCCGCGCAGCACCTGCTGCGTCCACAGCACGGGGGCGGCCTTGACCCGGTTCCGGGTGAACACGCCGGCCGCGGCCCGCGAGGGCCCGTCGTTCAGCACCACCGCGACGTCTCGCTCGCCTGATGGCTTGAGCCCGGCGGCCACGCCGGCCGCGCGGAAGCCGAGCGGGGCGGTCACGCTCATGGGGCAACTCCGTTCACGGACAGGCCTGCCCCCTCGGGCAGGCCGAGCATCAGGTTGGCGATCTGGATGGCCTGCCCGGCCGCCCCCTTGACCAGGTTGTCCTCGGCGGCCACCACGACGGCCCGGCCGGCATGGGTGTCCGCGGCGGCTTGCAGGTGCACCGTGTTGCTGCCGAGGGTGGCCGCGGTGCTAGGCCACTGCCCGTCGGGCAGCACGCGGACGAACGGCTCGCCCGCGTAGGCGGCCGCGAGCACCGCGCGCGGGTCGGCGGCCACTGAATTGGCGGACACTGGGCGGCCAGTCAGCCGGGCGGTGCAGGTGGCCAGGATGCCGCGCGGCATGGGCGCGAGCAGTGGGGTGAAGGACACGGTGGGGCGGGTGCCCGCGGCCTCGGCGAGCGCCTGCTCGATCTCCGGGGTGTGCCGGTGCACGCCGCCCACCTGGTACGGCGACATCGCGCCCAGCACCTCGCTGGCCAGCAGCGCGGGGCGCGGGGCGCGGCCCGCGCCGGAAGTGCCGGAGGCGGATACGGCGACGATGTCGGCCGGGCCGGCCAGCCCGGCCGCCAGCAGCGGCGCCAGGGCCAGGATGACCGCGGTGGCGTGGCAGCCCGGCGCGGCGACCTGGCGGGCGGCCCGGATCCGGTCCCGGGCGCCGGGCAGCTCGGGCAGGCCGTACACCCAGCGGCCGGCGTGCGGGCCGGAGTAGAAGGCGGCCCAGTCGCCGGAGTCGGCGAGCCGGAAGCTGGCGCTCAGGTCGATGACCGCGAGGTCGGCCGGGAGCTGGGCCGCGATGGCCGCGGACTCCTCGTGCTGCAGGGCCAGGAAGATCAGGTCGGCCGCGGCCAGCCGGGCCGGCTCGGTCGGCTCGAACGTGAGCCCGTCCAGGCCGGCCAGGTGCGGGTGCAGGTCGGTGACGGCGGCGCCCGCGCTGGCGTGCCCGGTCACCGGGCCGAGCTCCAGATCAGGGTGCGCGGCGATGAGCCGGAGCAGTTCTCCCCCGGCGTAGCCGCTGGCACCGGCCACCGCCACCCGGACTCCCATCCGCCCTCCTGCCGCTCGCAACCTGGGATCCGGTTCTCCGACCCTCCCGCAAAAGTATGCATGATGATGACTAGTTATGCAAGATGTGTTTCCGGGCTGGTGAAGCCGGGCAGGGTCCGCACGCCAAAGGATCTTAAGTACGTACAACGGACGCCACTCGGGGGCGCGTCCGACACGGGGAGCCGGCGTCGGAGGGCCACTGGGCTAGCGGCATGATGAGGGGCGCGAAAGGAGCCCCCCATGCGCCGTTCCATTCGGCCCCCCGACGCGGCTTTCCCCGCCGTACTGGCTTTGGTCATGCTTACCGGATGCGGCGCGCACGGCTCGACGGGCGGATCGCCCCCGTCGCCCGCGGCGCAGTCCGCGTCGCCGGTGCCCACCGGCCGCCCGTGCGGCATGGGCAAGACCGCGGCCGGTGTCCCGGTTCAGGTACAGGTGGTGCGCGGGGCGGTGGGCTGCCCGGCCGCGATGAAGCTGCAGCGGAGCTACGCGGCCGAGGTGGCGTCCGGTAAGGCGCCGGGCAACGGCGGCGGCGGGCCGATCACGGTCAGCGGCTGGGTCTGCGTCGGGTTCAACACGCCCCAGATCCTGCGTACCGGGGACACGTCCAAGTGCACCAAGGCGGGCGCGGAGATCGCGGCCGTGCTGCCCAGCCCCTCGGCGTCGCCGTCCTCCTGACCGACCCGGCTGTCTCCTGACCGACCCGGCTGTTCACCGCCCAGCCACCGTGCTGTTACGGGTGGTTAACGCTCACATCGGCAGACTCATCCGCGCGGCTCGCGGCGCCCACGGTGGCCGTGTCGGTGACCATCCACACCTGGTTGCGGCCCGCATGTTTGGCCCGGTACAGCGCGCTGTCCGCGCCGGCCAGCAGGTCGGTGAACTGGCTGCCGGTTGTTCTTTCCCAGCTCACACCTAGTGCGGCCACCCCGATGGAGACAGTAACCTGGAGTGGCTCGGTGGCGGGATCATCATCCACGCTGATCGGCATAGCCTCGATGTGCTTCCGCACCCGCTCCGCGATCTGGCGGGCGTCGGGGGCGCTGGTCTGGGGCAACAGCAGCGCGAACTCCTCGCCGCCGAACCGGCCGGCCAGATCGTAGCTGCGCAGGAAGACCTGGAAAGTGTGCGCGATGGCCCGGAGAGCCTTATCGCCGACCAGGTGACCATGCAGGTCGTTGACCAGCTTGAAGTGATCGATATCGATCAGTACCAGTGCGAGGGGGGTACGAGTACGTACAGCACGGGCCACCTCCCACGCTGCCTCGCGCTCCCAGGTACCCGCGTTGAGCAGGCCGGTTTTGGAGTCGACACGAGAGGCGTTCACCAGCTGGGAGTGCCGGACCGAGCGCTGCAGGAGGGTGACGAACGGCAGCGCGAAAACGACGGTAAGGAGGCTGAAGGCTATGCCGAGCGTGACCAGCACCGCCACGCACACCTCAGCGACGTCGTTCTGCACCCGCTCCCGGGCCAGGAGCATGTCGCGAATCCGCATGGCCGGATCCGCGCCCTTGATGGCCGGCAGCACCAGCGCCTGGTTGATCGCCCACCGCAGCAACCCGATACCTGCGACGACCAAGAGCCAGAGGGACGCATGAGGCCCGAAGCTGGCCACCGGTCCGACCGCAGGCTGGACTACCGAGTGGAACGCTACCGAGGCGATGCCATAGGAGAGCCCGACCGCAGAGATGCTGAACGCGCGCCGGTGAGGTGGGATCCGCCTGCCGCGCCAGTGCGTCAGAACATACTGCAGAAGCGGCGCGAGCAGCGCGAACAACGGCGGCAGCAGGATCGCGACGGGCAGTTCCCACACCGCATAAACGTCCTTGACGACCCCAGCGCTATGCCCGGCCCGCTTGGTGAACTCGACCGTGGCTGCTATGCAGGCCAGCAGGGCACCGAAGAGGAGCACATCGTGGGCGGTCATGTGCACTGCCCAGGCCGCCATCCCCAGCGCAGCGGCATACCCGGCGGTAACCGTAATGATGAAGACGATCAGCCAGGTCGGCAGCTCCCACAGCGGCCAGGCGCGGACGACCTGGACACCGAAACGCATACGTTCGCATGCGCGGTGTTGCATGTCATCCTCCTCTACGGGCACACAAGATCATCGCGCCTGCTGTCCACGACGACAGTTACGGGCGCTGCCCCGAATTTTCACAGACGGCATGTGCCCCCTGTCAACCCCCCATTACACACTGAGACCAAAATCGTGGCAGCACCGTACGATCGCTGCTCTACGTTACCACCCGACTGCAACTCCAGGATATGAGTACATGGCATGGCAAGACGCCCAAGTTTCACAAGTCTCACCCGAGCGGAACGCCTGCTATGCCCACTACGTCCTTGTCGGGCAAAATTTCATAGCGCCTCTGGCAGGAGCCGCTGGACCGGCGACATGTGCAGGCAGACGAGGCTCCGCCAAGATCGTGAGGAGGGAATCCATGCGTAACACCGTCTGGGACTGACCACCGCCGGGCCAACCCGCCACCCACCACACCGCCAAGGAGGCAGCCATGCGCAACACCGTCTGGGACTGACCACCGCCCGGCCAACCCGCCACCCACCACACCGCCAAGGAGGCAGCCATGCGCAACACCGTCTGGGACTGACCACCGCCCGGCCAACCCGCCACCCACCACACCGCCAAGGAGGCAGCCATGCGCAACACCATCTGGGACTAGTGACCCCGATACGAGGTACCGGTACCCCGAGTTGGGGTTGCGGCCGACCGGAGGGTGGCTTACGACAGCCCCCAGCCGGTCAAACTTGGTGCGCTTCGATCTGGCGGAACATAGCCACCGAAACTGCCGCGATCACACCAAGCAGGCCGGCCGTGGCGATCACTGCGCTCGGCGCGTAATGCTGAGCCGCGGCGCCTGCCAGGATCATCGCTATACCTTGCCCCAGATTCATCCCGCCCTGGGCGATGCCGAACGCCTGACTACGTTGCCCGCTGGGGGCGGCGCGGACGAATGCGGCGCTGGCGGCCAGCTGGTAACAGCCACAGAGGCCACTCGCGGTGAGTATCAGGAGCGCGGCCGGCAGCGCCGGGCGAAACACGAAAAGCATGAGCACAGCGCAGCTCAGCGCGGCCAGCGGGCTCATCCAGCGTAGCCGCTGGGCCGGCCTGACCAGCCGGCCGAACAGCAACCCGCCCAGCGAGGCACCGAAGGCAGCTGCCGCGAGGATCAGGCCGACCGCCACATCACCGCCACCGAGGTCCCGCGCGAGCGGTGCGGCGATTCCCTCCGGAACGTTGTAAAAGGCGGAGAGCCAGCCAAACAGCATCGGGCCAAGCAGCGCCGGCGACGTGAACACCAGACGCACCCCGGCGCGGACGCCGCTGATCGCCGATCCGGCCCGGTGAAGTCCCGATCCAGCCGCAGGGCGGGCGCGAACCCCGAACCGGACGATGACCGCCGACACGATGAAGGTCACCGCATCCACCACGAGCGAGGCCCGGACGCCGAGGAAGGCCACTGCCGCTCCCCCGGAGGCGAAACCTATGACCTGTGCGAACTGAATCGTGGTCTGCGTGACCGCCGTGCCCAGGACATAGTGGTCTCCAGCCAGTATGTCGGGGTAGAGGGCCGCCCGCGCCGAGCTGAACGGTGCGCCCACCGTAGTCACCAGAAACAGCAGCAGCACCAGCAGCCACACGGAGACCGACGGCAGCGTCATCAGGCCGACCAGTGCTGTGCGGATCAGGTCGCAGACGATCATCACTCGCCTGCGCGGCCAGCGATCCGCGAGGCCGGACAGGACCAGTCCACCGACAAAAGAAGGCACGACGCTCGCGGCAAAGGCGACCGCAGCCAGGAGCGCGGAATGCGTCTGGTCGAAAACCAGCAAGGTGATGGCGACCCGGGCCAGCTGGTCGCCGACGACCGACACGATCTGGCCGCTCCACAACGCCCTGAACTCTCCGAGGCTGAAGACGGCAGCAAAGGTAGCGCGTGGCTCGGCCGACCCCATCAGCCGCTCTTGCCGGTGGTGCGACCTTCCAGATTCCCGGCTAACGATTCTGCGCCTCCTACGACTCCCCCGCCGCATTGCCTTGGAAATACGGGACGCCGTCGTCTGCCGCATAGCGTGGCACACCCCCTGTCACGGCGACGTGCCTGGGTGCATGTCAGCTCAAGAGCATGGGTTCACCGCATTATGACTTAGTGTGATCACTCGCCCACCTCTAGTGTCAACGCTATGACATACCGAGGCAGACCGCTGGGCTTCTCTAGAAGGGAGTCACCCGCTCGCCGACACCCGTGCCGCCGGCGCCAGGCCGCCGCGTGGCAGCATGATGGCCGTGCAGACGATAACGGCGGTTTTTCCTGATTCGCGGGTCCGCAGCGCCCGCAACGCCGTCTACGTCGTCTTCATCGCCGCGGGTTTCGCGTTCGCCAGCTGGGCCGCCCGGATCCCGCAGGTGCGCAGCCAGTTGCGCGTCTCCCCCGGTGTGCTCGGGCTGATCCTGCTCAGCGTCGCCATCGGCTCGACCATCGCGATGCCACTGTCCGGGCTGGTCATCACCAGGATCGGGGAACGCCGCGCGGTGCTGGTGATGTCGCTGATCTCAGCGACCGGCCTGGCCACCGTGGCGGTTGGCTACCAGCACGGGATCCCCCTGGTGGTGGCCGGCCTGTTCCTGTTCGGCTTCGGCACGGGCAACTGGGACGTCGCGATGAACGTGCAGGCCGCGGCCGTGGAACAGGCCCTCGGCCGGTCGATCATGACCAGGTTCCACGCCGGGTGGAGCATCGGCACGGTGGCCGGGGCCGGCCTTGGCGCCATCATGGTCGCGGCGGGCGTGCCGGTCACCGCGCACCTGCTCGCGGTGGCGGCCGCGGTGGCCGTCGCGGTGCCCGCCGCCACCCGCCACTTCCTGCCGCACGCCGCGGCGGACCCGGCGGACACCGCCGTGCGGCGCAGCCCGCTCCGCGCCTGGACCGAGCCACGGACCCTGCTCATCGGCCTGTTCGTGCTGTGCATGGCCTTCACCGAGGGAACCGGCAACGACTGGCTCAGCCTCGGGGTCATCACCGGCTATCACGCGACGCCGGTGCTCGGCACGCTCACGCTCGCCACGTTCCTGGCCGCGATGACCACGGGTCGGTGGTTCGGCCCGCGGTTCATCGACCGGTTCGGCCGGGTCGGGATGCTGCGGGCCGGCGCGGCGACCGCCCTGGCCGGCCTGCTGCTGATCATCTTCGGCCGGTTCCTGCCGGTGGCCCTGGCCGGCGCCGTGCTGCTCGGCCTGGGCACCTCGCTCGGCTTCCCGGTCGGCTTGAGCGCGGCGGCCGACAACCCCCGGTACGCGGCCGGCCGGGTGAGCACGGCCTCATCGATCGGGTACGTGGCGTTCCTGGCCGGGCCCCCGTCCATCGGCTTCCTGGGCGACCACGTCGGGGTGCTGCGCGCCCTGTCGCTGGCCGGCGTGCTGCTGGTCGTCGCGTTCCTGGTCTGCCCGGTCACCGCGCCGCTGACCCGCGCCCAGCTGGCCGACGGGTAGCGCCGCGATCAGGACGGGCCGCGCAGCACCGCGCCCACCTGGCGGGCCGCCTCGGCCACCGCGGCGTCCCGGGCCGCGGTCGTCTCCTCCACGGTCAGCGTGCGGTCCGGGGCGCGGAACCGCAGCGAGTACGCCAGCGACTTGCGTCCCGCCCCGGCTTGTTCGCCGGTGTAGATGTCGAACAGCCGGACATCCTCGAGCAGCCCTGGGTAGTCGCTGCCCTGCACCCCGGCGACCAGGGCGGCCTGCACCGCGGCGGCGGGCACCTGCAGCGGCACCAGCAGGGCGACGTCCTGGGTCGCGGGCGGGTAGGCCGATAGCGCCGGCGCCTGGACCGGCGGCAGCCGGGACGCGGCCGCCTCGATGAGCGACATATCCAGCTCCATCGCGCTGGTCCGGGCGGGTACCCCGAACGCGGCGACAACCCGCGGGTGCAGCTCCCCCGCGTGCCCGGCCAGCCACTCGCGGCCGTCGTCCGCCTGCACGAACAGCGCGGCGCACCGGCCGGGATGCCAGGGCGCGGCCTGGTCGGCGCGGATCTCGAAGCTGACCCGGCTTTCGCGGAGCACGTCGCGGGCGGCCTCGATGGCGTCCTGCCAGCCGGCCAGCCGCCCGGTGCCCCACCAGCCGCTCAGCTCCCGCTCCCCCGTCAGCACGGCCGCGATGTGCAGCGGCTGGTCGGGCAGCGCCGCCTCCAGGATGGCCAGTTCCCCGGGTGTCGGCCGGCGGTCCACCGGCAGGATCGGCGCGGTCCGCGGGCCGCCCGGCCGCTCGCGGAAGACCCGGCCGCTCTCGAACAGCCCGATGTCGCCGAACCCGCGGCCGATGTTGCGCATCAGCACCCGGAGCAGGCCGGGCAGCAGCGTGGTGCGCAGCAGCGGCTCGTCGTCGTTCAGCGGATTGGCGACCCGGGGCGCCCGGCGGCGCGGGTCGTCGCCGGGCAGCAGCAGCCGGTCATGGTCCGCGGCCGAGCCGAACGGCTGGCTGAGCACCTCGGTGTAACCGGCCTCGGCCAGCGCGCGGCCGGTGCTCCGGCGCAGCCGCTGCGGGTCGGTGAGGCCGCGGCCGGCCGTGGCCCGCGGCATCCGGACCGGGATGTTCTCGTAGCCCTCCAGCCGGATAACCTCCTCGGCCAGGTCCCACGGGTGGCGCAGGTCCGGCCGCCAGGATGGCGGCCGCACCGCCAGCTGCTGGCTGGCGGGCTCGGTCACCACGCAGCCCACCTCGTGCAGCCTGCGCAGCACCGCCTCCTGGCCGTACACCATGCCCGCCACCCGGTCCGGGTAGCCGGCCGCCATCGCGATGGATACCTCCGGCACGTCCACCGAGGCGTGCGCAGCGCCCGGCGGCACGCTGCCGCCGCCCAGGCCGGCCAGCAGGGACACCGCCCGCGCGGTGGCGCGCAGCGGCAGCTCCCGGTCCACGCCCCGCTCGAAACGGTAGGACGCCTCGCTGAACAGCTTGTGCCGGCGGCTCTCCCGGGCGATCCCCCGGGCGTCGAAGTGCGCCGCCTCGATGACCAGGTTGCTGGACGTGGCCGAGATCTCGGTGGCCAGGCCGCCCATCGTGCCGGCCAGCGAGATCGCGCCGGAGGAGTCCGCGATGACGATGTCCTCCGGGTCCAGGTCGCGGACCACGTGGTCGAGCGTTTCCAGCCGCTCACCGGGGCGGGCCCGGCGGACCACGATGGGACCGTCCAGCTTGTCCCGGTCGAACGCGTGCAGCGGCTGGCCGAGCTCCAGCATCAGGTAGTTGGTGACGTCCACGGCCAGGGACACCGACCGCATGCCCGAGCGCGCCAGCCGGACCCGGATCGGCAGCGGGGTCGGCGCCGCCGGGTCGAACCCGCGCACCTCGCGCAGCACGAACCGGTCGCACGCGGTGGGGTCCTCGATGCTGGCCGGATAGACCTCCGCGGACACCGCGGCGACATCGTCCGGCAGCTCCGCGTCGGCCAGGTCGCGGATCGGCAGCGCGTAGGAGATGGCCAGTTCGCGGGCCACGCCGCGGACGGACAGCGCGTAGCCCCGGTCCGGGGTCACCGCGATGTCCAGCACCTGGTCGGCCAGGCCGGCGTAGGCCACGAAATCCACGCCCAGCGGCGCGTCCGGCGGCAGCACCAGGATGCCGGAATGATCCTCGCCGATGCCCAGCTCAGCGGCGGAGCAGATCATCCCGTCCGAGATGTGCCCGTAGGTCTTCCGGGCGCTGATCTCGAACCCGCCGGGCAGGGTCGCGCCCGGCAGCGCCAGCGGCACCCGGTCCCCGGCGGCGAAGTTGACCGCCCCGCAGACCACCCCGCGGGGCTCGCCTTCCCCGGTGCTCACCTGGCAGTACCGCACCGGCTTCTTGAACCCGGTGAGTTCCTCGATGGCGGTCACCTCGGCCACCACCACCCCGGTGATGTCCTGCCCGGCCGGCTCCACCGCCTCGACCTCCAGGCCGGCCGCGGTGAGCCGCCGGGCCACGTCGGCGGGATCGAGGCCGGCTTCCAGGCCGGCCGCCTCGGCCAGCCAGGACAGTGGGAGTCGCATCAGGCCTCCATCCCGAACGCGCGGCTGAACCGGACGTCACCCTCCAGGGTGTCCCGGATGTCGGCCACCCCGTCCCGGACCATCAGGGTCCGCTCTATGCCCAGGCCGAACGCGAAGCCGCTGTACCGGTCCGGGTCGATGCCGCAGGCGATCAGCACCCGGGGGTTCACCATCCCGCAGCCGGCCAGCTCGATCCAGCCCTGGGAGCGGCACACCCGGCACGGCGCACCGCCCGGCCGGGTGGACGCGCCGCGGCAGATGTGGCACTCCATGGATACGTCCGCGGACGGCTCGGTGAACGGGAAGAAGTCGGGCCGCAGCCGGGTGCGCAGCCCCTCGCCGAACATCGCGTCCACGAACGCGCGGATCGCGCCGCGCAGGTCAGCCATGGTGAGCCCCTCGTCCACGGCCAGGCACTCGATCTGGTGGAACACCGGGCTGTGCGTGGCGTCCAGGGCGTCGCTGCGGTAGCACTGGCCCGGGCTGACCACGTACAGCGGCAGCGGCCGGGTCAGCATGGCCCGGATCTGCACCGGTGAGGTGTGCGTGCGCAGCACCACCCCGGACCGGTCCGACCCGTCCGGGGCCGCCATGAAAAGGGTGTCCTGCATCTCCCGCGCCGGGTGGTCGGGCGGGAAGTTGAGCGCGTCGAAGTTGTACCACTCGGCTTCGACCTCGGGGCCTTCGGCGATCTCGTAGCCCATGGCGACGAACACATCGGACAGCCGCTCGCTGACCGTGGTCACCGGGTGCCGGGCGCCGCGTGGCTGCCGGTCCCAGGGCAGCGTGACATCCACCGCCTCATCGATCAGCGCCCGCTTGTCCCGCTCGGCTTCCAGGTCCGCCTGGCGGACCGCGAGCGCGTCGCTGACCTCGCGCAGCGCGGCGCCGACGCGCTTGCCTGCCTCGGCGCGGGCCGCCGGGGGCAGCGCGCCGATCTCGGCGCGGGCGGCAGCCAGCGGTGACCGGTCACCGGCGTGCGCCAGCCGGGCCGCTTTGAGCTCGTCAAGGGTGCGCGCGGCGGCGATGGCCGCCAGCGCCTCATCCCGGGCGCGGGCGACTTCCCCGGTGGACAGGGCCGTCACCCCCACCGGGTCGTACTGCTTGTTCGGTGCGGACATCGCTCTTGCTTCCTGCTGGGTTCTGGGCTAACCGGTCACTGGGCAGCTGACGTGCGGGAGCCACCGGTGCCGGGGGAAGCCCGCAACAGGGCGGGCGGCCGGCCGGGGCCGCCGCGCTGCGCCCGCCAGCTACCCGAAGTCGGGCAGTCCGGCGGGCATGGTAAATCGGAACTCGGCGCCGCCGCCGGGCGCATTCTGCACGCTGATCGACCCGCCGTGCGCCTCGACCAGGCCCTTCACGATGTACAGGCCGAGCCCGGCCCCGCCCCGCCGCTTCGCCCGCCAGAACTGCCGGAAGATCCGCGGGACCAGTTCCGGCGGTACGCCGTCGCCCTGGTCGCGGACGCTGACCGCGACCGCGGTGGCCTGCGCACCGGCGGACGCCTGAGGGCCGGCCCGGCTGACCGCGCGCGGGCCGAGGTTGTCGGCGGGCTGTACCACGATTGTCACCGTACCAGCACCGTGCCGGACCGCGTTCTCGACCAGGTTGCCGAGGATCTGGTCCACCTTGTCGGCGTCCAGCCAGGTCTCCGGCAGCTCGGCGGGGACTTCGATGCGGAACCGCTCCGGCGGGTCGCCCGCGGCCGCCCGGCCGGCCACGATTCTCTCCGCCCGCTGCGGGATGTCCACGAGCTGGCGGTGGATCTCGATCCGGCCGGCCTCGATCCGGGACACGTCGAGCAGCTCCGTGATCAGCCGGGTCACCCGGTCCGCGTCGGCGTTGACCGTTTCCAGCATCACCCGCTTCTGGTCATCGGTGAACCGGGTCCACTTGGCCAGCAGCGTGGCCGTGAAGCCCTTGACGCTGGTCAGCGGGGAGCGGAGCTCATGGGCCACGGTGGAGACCAGGTCGGCGCGGCTGCGCTCCAGCCGGGCCCGCTGCTGAGCCCCGCGCAGGCCGACCACGAGGCGCTGGACCGCGCCCGGCTGTGCCAGCCCGGGCCAGGTGACCCCGGGCTTGCCGCGCGGCACCCGCACGTAGCCCATGGTGACCAGGAACTCGGTGCCGTCCGGCATGACGAGCGGCCGCTCTTGGTGCCTGGTGCGGGTGGACAGGCCCCGGTACGGGTCGGTGCACGCCCACCAGCTGCGGCCCTCGGTGTCCTGGAGCGGGAGCACCTGCCGGATGTCCCGGCCCAGCGCGTGCTGCGCGGTGATGCCGGTCAGCCGGGCGGCGGCCTGGTTGAACACGATGACCCGGCCGGCGTGATCGGCGATGACGAGGCCATCCGGCAGGTCGTCCGGGCAGACCACGCCGCCGGGCGCCAGCACCTGCCCGGCCGGCACGCTGGCCAGCGTGGCCGCCAGGTCGGGCATGAGCCTGTCCATGAGACCGCCGCCTCCGTCCGGCCTTCGGGGCTTCCGTGAATGACGCAACGTGATCAGACTCTAGCGCCTGCGCGACGGGCAGCGGCAGCCCCCCGGGCCCACTGTTCGCTGCGCGTCACTGCTCTCCCAGGCTTCGGGCCACCGGGCTGGGCGCGGCCTGCTGGCCTTGCGCCCGGGCCGAGGAGTAGAGGCAGACCGCGGCCGCGGCCGCCAGATTCAGGCTCTCCGCGCGGCCGTAGATGGGCACCGCGACGATGTCATCGGCCAGCGCGCGGACGTCGGCTGGCAGCCCCCACGCCTCGTTGCCGAACAGCCAGCCGGTGCCGCCGCTGAGAGTTCCGTCGGCCTGCAGGTCATCCAGGGTCCGGCTGGCGCCGCCGTCCGCGGCCAGCACGCGCAGCCCGGCCGCGCGCAACCCCCGGACCGCCTCGGGCACCGGCGTGCCGGTCACGACCGGCAGATGGAACAGGCTGCCCGCGGATGCGCGGACGCATTTGCTGTTGTACGGGTCCACCGAGGACCCGGCGAAGAGCACCGCGCCCGCGCCCGCGGCGTCGGCGGTGCGCAGCACCGTGCCGGCGTTGCCCGGGTCGCGGACGTTGGCCAGGATCACCGCGAGGCGCGGCGCCCCGCCGGCCCCGCGCGCCGGGCCGGTCACCGTGGCCAGCGGCACGTCGATGAACCGGCAGACGGCCAGCACTCCTTGTGGCGTGACGGTCTGCGCCAGCTCGGCCATCACCTCGCCGCTGACCGGGTGCACCTCGGCGCCCTGCGCGGCGGCGAGGCTGGCCAGCTCGCCGTAGCGGGCCTGTGCGGTCGCCGTGATGAACAGCTCGGACACCACGTCACCGGCGGCCAGCGCCTCGCCGACCGCCTGCGGCCCTTCGGCCAGGAACGCCCTGGCCCGTTGCCGGAGCGCCCGCTTGCCGAGCTGGCGGGCGGCTTTGACCCTGGGCGACCGGATGCTGGTCAGCTCGGCGCCGGCCGGCCGCATCAGATCGCCCCTGTGGGCTGGCCGGGCGGCGTCAGGCCGCCGCGCTGGCCGCGTCCGGGCCGGCCTCGGCCAAGGCGGCCTTGGCCACCTCGACCAGCGTGGAGAAGGCGGCTGGGTCGCTCACCGCGAGTTCGGCCAGCATCCGGCGGTCCACCTCGACGTCGGCCAGCCTGAGGCCCTGCACGAACCGGTTGTAGGTGATGCCGTCGGCGCGCGCCGCGGCGTTGATGCGCTGGATCCACAGCCGCCGGAACGCACCCTTCCGGTCCTTGCGGTCCCGGTAGGCGTACGTCATCGAGTGCAGGACCTGCTCCTTGGCCTTGCGGTAGAGCCGGGAGCGCTGGCCCCGGTAACCGCTCGCCCGCTCAAGGACAACCCTGCGCTTCTTGTGGGCGTTGACAGCCCGCTTCACGCGTGCCATTTCACTGACTCCCTTGCGGGCCGGGCCGGGTTACTTACCCAGCAGCTTCTTGGTCTTCCTGACGTCAGCCGGGGCCAGCGTCAGGTCTTTGTTCAGCCGCCGGGTTCGCCGGCTTGACTTGTGCTCGAGCAGGTGGTTCATGTTGGCCCGGCGGCGCATCACCTTGCCGGTCGCGGTGAGCCGGAACCGCTTGGCGGCGCCGCTGTGCGTCTTCATCTTCGGCATGGTGGCCGTCGTCTCCGTGTTGGTTACGTGCCGTGGCGGCACGGTGCCTCGGATGCCTGCCGGCATCCGCTGTCCTTGGTGCCCCCGGCAGCTAAGACTGAGGTGCGGTCCTGTCCTGGCTCAGGCGCCCGCCTGCTCCCCGGTGCCTGCCCCGTTCTGGTGGCCAGTGCTGTTCTGGTTACCAGTGGGCTGGCTGGCGTTAGCGTGGCTGGCCCCGCCGGGCGGCGCCGCTGGGCGGCGTGGCCGGGGCACCGACCGGGGTGCCTCAGCCGACTCCTCCCGGGCCGCGCTGCGTTCGGACTTGGACTCGCTCTTCTTGCGGTGCGGTCCGATCACCATGATCATGTTCCGGCCGTCCTGCTTGGGCTGGGCTTCCACGAAGCCGAGCTCCTCGACGTCGCCGGCCAGGCGCTGCAGCAGCCGGAACCCGAGTTCGGGCCGGGACTGCTCGCGCCCACGGAACATGATGGTCACCTTGACCTTGTCACCCTGCTTGAGGAACCGCTCAACGTGACCCTTCTTGGTCCCGTAGTCGTGCGGGTCGATCTTCGGCCGGAGCTTGATCTCCTTGATGACCGTCTGCGCCTGGTTCTTGCGTGACTCGCGGGCCTTGAGCGCGGACTCGTACTTGAACTTTCCGTAGTCCATGAGCTTGCAGACCGGCGGGCGCGCGGTGGGCGCAACCTCCACCAAGTCGAGGTCCGATTCCTGAGCCAGCCGGAGCGCGTCGTTGAGGGCGACGATCCCGACCTGCTCACCGTTCGGACCGACGAGCCGCACTTCGGGTACGCGGATGCGGTCGTTGATACGGGGTTCGGCGCTGATGTGACCTCCTTGGGCCTGGTCACCGTCCGGGCCTGGTGCCCGGATCGGCTGCGCTGCGACCATCCCGCGAAGCTCGTCCCTGCGGCGTCTTCCTGCCGCACGTAAAAGGGCCCCGCACCGGTGCATGCGAAGCCCACCTAACGCCACAACCCCCGCTCCGGATTCCGCAGCGGGATTTGTAGTCGACCGGAACTGGCAGCCCCTGATCGGTGTCCGCCAATGGCGGCCACGACCGGGGCGGTTCGCCCGGCCTGCCTGGCCAGCCCTGAAGGCCGACAGGCTACCCGCCAGCCTAGTGGCCGGCTAGGTGGGAGGTGGTCCTCCGCTTGCACGCCCAGCACGGACATGCCGGGCTGGTCGTCAGGTAAGCGTAACAGCAATGAACCGCCCGGTGGTATTCCCGGCGGCCGCCCGGCGGGCCGGTGACTCAGGCCGAGCCCACCGTGGCCGGCGCGGTCGCGGTACCCGACCCACTGGGCGTCGGGGTGGGAGTCGGGCTCGGGGTCGGGGACGGCGTCGGGGTCGGCGTCTGGGTCGGGCTCGGCGTCGGGCTAGGTGTGCTCGGCGTGGGCGTGGGCGTGTGGCTCGGCGACTTGGCCGGGCTTGGGCTCGGCGACGCCGTCCTGGACTTCGACGGCTTCGGCTTGCCCGCGGTGTGCCGGGCCCCGGTCAACCGGGCCGCCAGTGACGACCCGGCCCGGCCCTGGCGCAGCTGGGCACCGCCCCGGCGGCCATTGCGCGCCTGCGCGGACGCGGGTGGGCGGGCCGACGGCGCCGGCGCGGCCGACGGCGCCACCGGCGCCAGCGCCGAGACCGCGGGCGATCCCGACCTGGGCAGCGTGTTCGATACCAGCACCGCGCCGCCGCCGAACACGGCGAACACCGCGACCAGCACCCCGGCCGCCGGGATGAACGTGGCTGGCCCGTGCGCCGCGGCCAGCCGGTCCAGCGGCACCGGGAACCCGGACCGGGCGAACGGCTCCGCCCGGCGCGCCACCTCGCCGCGCAAGACCGCCGCATCTGGCGAGTCGTCTTTGACCAGGGACAGCACCTGGTCCCGCAGGCCGGGTGGCAGCTCGGGCACCGGCAGCATGCCCAGCAGCGCCATCGGGCTCAGCTCGCGCCGGCGCCGCTCACCGCACCAGTCACATCCGGTGATGTGCCGGGCCACCTGCTTGCGGATGGCCGGGGTCAGCTCCCCGTCCCAGCTGGCCAGGATCTGGGCCAGCGCCGCGCATGAGCCCTGCCGGGACCGGGTGACGAGCAGCGCACCCAGCGCGCTGTCCAGGTGAGCCCGGCCGCGGGCCGCCAGCCCGTGGGCCTGGTTCCGTGGCACGCCGAGCGCGTCGGCCAGGTCCGCGCCGTAGAACGCGTGCCGCATGCTGAGCTCGACGATCTCCCGGTCATCGGGGCTGAGCCCGGCCAGCGCTGACTGCACCAGCTCGCGCAGCTCAGCCTGGTCCAGCGTGGCGCCGAAATCCGTGGTGTCGTCGCCCGGGCCCGCGCTGTCCTGGTCTAACGGGCCCGCTTCCCGGCTGGCCAGCTGACGCCGGCACTCGTTCCTGGCCACCGCGTAGAGCCAGGGCCGGAACCGGCTGGTCGTGCGCAGCCCGCCCAGCCGGACCGCCGCGATCACGAACGTGTCATGCACCGCGTCGGCCGCTTCGGCCGGCTCGCTCAGCAGTGACTGGCAGTACGCGTAAAGCCCCGGGGCGTAGTGATCGTAGGCGGCGCCGAGCGCCACTGGATCATGGGCCACAATCCCCGCAACCATCCCCCCATCACGCATGTCATCACGCTATGTTCCCGGCCAGGGCACGTCCACCGGAATCGGTTGCAATCCGTTTACCGGCGGCCCGCCAGCGCGGCCAGCCCAGCGGCGCGCATCGCCTCGACCGGGGCCGATTTGCCGGTCATCAGCTCGACCTGCCGCGCGGCCTGCTGCAGCAGCAGCGCGAATCCGCCCGCGGTCGGCACCCCGGCCTGCTGGGCGGCGGTGGCCAGCGCGGTGGGCCACGGGTGGTACACCACGTCGAGCACGCAGCCCGGGCGGAGCGTGCCCTGCCGGATCCGCTCCGCGTAGTGGTCGGCCGCGCCCGCCGGGACGGTGGAGATGAGCAGCCCGGGTGCGGGCTGCGCCGGGTCGCCGAACGGGGCCAGCTGGACGGGTACACCGAGCCGGTCCGCGGCGGCCAGCAGGTCACCAGCCCGCTGCGGGTCGCGGACCGCGGCCGTAACCTGGCCGGCGCCGAGCCCGCGCGCCGCGGCCAGCGCGGAGCACGCGGTCGCGCCGCCACCCAGAATGAGCACCTGGCCGGGGTCTGCGGGCAGGCCCGGGGCCACCTCGGTGATGACGGCTGCCATGGCCGGCACATCGGTGTTGTGCCCGTGCCGCCGCCCGGCGTCGAAGCACACCGTGTTGGCCGCGCCGACTTCGGCCACCAGCGGCTCGGCCTCGTCCAGCAAGCTGAGCACGGCCCGCTTGAGCGGCATGGTGAGGGACAGCCCGGCCCACTCCGGGCCGCACCCCGCGATGAGCCCGGGCAGCCCGGCCTCGTCGCACTCGATGGCCCCGTAGGACCAGCCGGTCAGGCTGAGCGCCTGATACGCGGCCCGGTGCAGCACCGGGGATAGCGAATGCGCGATCGGCGAGCCGAGAACCGCCGCTTTCATGACGCTTGTGCTCAGCCGGAACCGGTGTGCGTGCCGGTGCCGTTGCCGGTGCTGCCGTACTTCGCCACGGCGGCGTCGAACGCGGCGGCATTGCTGAAGAACAGCGTCTTCCCGGTGGCCGAGTTGATGGTCAGGAAGTACAGCAGGTTGCCGTGCGCCGGGTGCAGCGCGGCCGCGATCGCGGTCTTGCCCGGGCTGTCAATCGGCCCCGGCGGCAGGCCCGCGTGCAGGTACGTGTTGTACGGCGACGGGAACGTGGTGCTGAACGCCGCCTTGCTGTGCTTCAGGCTCATCGCGTACAGCACGGTCGTGTCGAGCTGGAGCTTGACCGGCGGGACCGCGTTGAGCCGGTTGTAGACCACCTCAGCGATCTCCGGGTACTCCGACAGCAGCTTGCCCTCGGCCTCGATGATGCTGGCCACGGTGATCACCGCGGCCTCGCTCTCGTGCGCCCGGGCGGCCGCGGCGGGCAGCCCCATGCTGGTGGCTTGCTGGTCGAACTGCTGCACCATGCTCTTCAGCACGGCCGCCGGCGAGGTGCCCGGCTGGATGTCGTAGGTGGCCGGGAACAGGTATCCCTCGGGCCGGCCGTGCGCGAACGCGGGCAGGCCCAGGCCGGCCGGGTGCGCGATGGCCTGCTGGTACCCCTTGACGTTGCCGGTCGCCTGGCCCAGCCGCGCGATGATCTCGGACAGCCGGAAACCTTCCGGAATGGTCACCTTGGCCTGGATCCGGCTGGACGGCTTGAGCAGCAGGGCCAGCGCCAGCGCAGCCTTCATGTGCTCGCGCACCCGGTAGGTGCCGGGCTCCAGCGCGTTGCCCTTGGGGCTGGCCTTGGCCGCGTTGGAGAACGAGCGGGCGCTGGCCACCACGCCGAGCGCGGCCAGCCGCTCGCCGACCGCGGTGGCGCTCTGGCCCGGCTTGATCTGCACCAGCACGGAGCCGGTGCCCGGCCCGGCGAAGTCCGGCGGGTTGATGTACGTCCGGTAGTAGTGGTAGAGCACCGCGCCACCGGCCCCAGCGATGAGCACGAACACCATCAGCGAGGCCAGGATCGCGACCCGGCCGCGGCGCCGCCGCTTGCGGCCGGACGGGCTGGCGGGCGCCGAGCGGCCACGGCGGCCTTTCCTGCCCTCGTTCAGCCCGGGGAGCAGGTCGCGGCCGTCGTTCTCGTCCGCCCAGGCGGGCGGCTGGCCGCCGTCCTCGTACCAGTCCCCGGTGGCCGGGTACTCTCCCGAGTCCTGCGGCCCTAGCTCGAGTTCACGTGGGTCGTCCACGTAGCCCTCATACCCCGGATAGCCGCGCTCAGCATCCTCGCCGCGGCCAGAACCGCGGTGCGGCGGCGCGAGGTCCGCGCGGCCGTTGCCGAACGACGACGGCGCGCTGGGCAGCGGGCCAGAGGCGGGGCCGGACCAGTCATAGTCCGGCAGCGGGGGCAGCGGGCCGGACGGATGACCGGGCCCGGGCATGGCCGCGGGCGGCGGCGGAAACCCGCCGGACGCGCCGGGGCGGTCATCCCACGACGGGCCGGCCAGGGACTGCGGGCCGGTCGCGGGCTCGTCCCACGGCTGCGGCGCCCAGGCCTGCTCACCCGGCCCGTCCCAGGACTGGTCGTCCCAGGACTGACGCTCCCAGCGTTCCGGCGCCATCGGCTCGGCCGCGGGCCGCGGGGGCATCCGGTCGCCGCCGAGCGGATCCGGTCCCCAGGTATACGGGTCGTCCTGGTGCGCCGGCCCGGGCGGCGGCTCGGCGCGGGGGGCGCCGCGGTCCGCCCACGGAGCTGGCTCGGGGTAGCCGCCGTGGACCGGGTAATCGCCGGTGTCCGCGGGGTACCGGGGATCGCCGCCGAGCGGGCCCTGACCCCAGCCATCGTCGGCGGGCGGGTAGCCATCGCCGGGGAACGGCTCACCGCTGTCGGCCGGCGGCGGGTAATTCCCCGGCTCCCACTCCTGCTCCCCCTGTGTCCCCCGCCGCGAGTGGCGGCTCACCCGCTGCTCCCGGAGGCCGGGGAGACGGGTTGCCCAGGCGGCCGGCCGCTGGCCCGCTCGGCGTCCAGTGCCCCCTGCAGCAACAGGGCGGCGGCCGCCTGGTCTACCACCGGGCGCCGGGCGCGCGACCCCCGGCCGCCCTGGCGCAGCGCCTCGTGCGCGAGCACGGTGGTGAACCTTTCATCGACCAGCCGCACCGGCAGCGGGTGGAGCCGGCCAGCCAGCGTGCGGGCGAAGTCCGTGGCCGCGGCCGCCGCGGCCCCAGCGCGCCCGGACAGGCTGGTGGGCAGCCCGACGACGACCTCGATGGCCTGGTGGGTCAGCGCGAGGCTGACCAGGCTGTCGATGTCACCGGGGCCGCGCGGCACGGTGGTCAGCGGGCTGGCCAGCAGACCATCGGGGTCGCTGCGGGCGACGCCGATCCTGGCCGAGCCGTAGTCGACACCGAGCCGCACGCCGGTCCTCAGCGCCGAACTCCGCACGTCAGCGGCCTCGTGGGCGTAACGGGTTGGCTGCAGCACGGTTCAAAGGTACGGCAACGGATCACGCTGTGTCCCTCACAACCGCCCGAACCGCATCAAAAGCATCACTGATTGCCTGGCCAGACCGGTCGCCCTGCGGCGCGCCGCCACCCTGCGCGATATCGTCCCGGCCGCCGCCGCCCCCGCCGAGCGCGCCGGCCGCCGCGCGGACGAGGGCGCCAGCGGTCAGGCCGAGCCCGCGGGCAGCCTCGTTGACCGCTACCACGACGGCCGGCCGGTCGGCGGGCACGCCCGCGATCAGCACCACGGCGGGCCGCTGCGCGGGGAGCCGGCTGCGCACGTCGAGGGCGAGCTTGCGGATGCCATCCGCGGTCGTCCCGTCCGGCACCTGGTGCGCGACGAACGCGACCCGGCCGACATCCTCGGCGCTGGCGGCCAGGCCGGCCGCGGCGCCGAGTACCTGCTCGCTGCGCAGCCGCTCCAGGTCGCGCTCGGCGTCCCGGAGCCGGCTGACCAGCCCGGCCACCCGGTCCGGCAGTTCGTCGCGGCGGGTCTTGAGCTGCTCGGTGAGCTGGCTGACCAGCAGGCTCTCCCGGGCCAGGTAGCGGAACGCGTCGGTGCCGACGAGCGCCTCGACCCGGCGCACCCCCGACCCGATGGACGACTCGCCGAGGATCTTGATGAGGCCGAGCTGCCCGGAGTGGGCCACGTGAGTGCCGCCGCACAGCTCCCGGGAGTAATCGCCGACTTCGACGACCCGGACCTCGTCGCCGTACTTCTCGCCGAACAGGGCGATCGCGCCCATGGAGCGGGCTTCGTCGATGGGCGTGACGAACGCGCGCACCGCGAGGTCGTCGATGAGCACCTGGTTGACCTCGTCCTCCACATCGCGCAGCGCCGAAGGCGGCACCGGGCCGGCCGCGGTGAAGTCGAAGCGCATCCGGCCCGGCGAGTTCTCCGAGCCGGCCTGGGCCGCGGATTCGCCCAGCGCGCCGCGGAACGCCCGGTGCACCATGTGTGTGGCCGTGTGCGACCGGGAGATGGCCCGCCGCCGGGCGATGTCGATCTCGGCTTCGGCGGCGGCGCCCACTACCACCTCACCGCTGGTCACCACGCCGCGGTGCACGATGAGACCGGGCACCGGCTGCTGCACGTCGCGCACCTCGATCAGGCCGCCCGGTGCGCCGGGCGCGCTGGCCACCCGGATCAGCCCGGCGTCGGCCAATTGCCCGCCGCCCTCGGCGTAGAACGGCGTGCGGTCCAGCACCACCTCTACCTCGGTGCCCTGGCCGGCCGCGGGCACGCTCACCCCGTCGGCCAGCAGCCCGGTGACGGTGGCCTCCCCGGACGTGACGTCGTACCCGGTGAACGTGACCGGTCCCGACTTGGTCAGCAGGCTGGCCAGCACCGAGATGTCCGCGTTCCCGGTCTTCTTGTCCAGCGAGTCCTGCTTGGCCCGCTGCCGCTGCTCGGCCATGAGCCGCCGGAAGCCGTCCTCGTCCACGGCCAGGCCCTGCTCGTTGGCCATCTCCAGGGTGAGGTCGATCGGGAAGCCGTAGGTGTCATGCAGCTGGAAGGCCTGCTCGCCGGACAGCGTCGCGGCGCCGCGCCGCCTGGTCTCGCCCACCGCCGCGTCGAAGATGGCCGAACCGGTGCGCAGCGTGCCCAGGAACGTGCTCTCCTCGGCGTCGATCACGCCGAGGATCCGCGGCGCCTCGGTGCGCAGCTCGGGGAACTGGTCGGCCATCGCGTTCAGCGCGGTGTCCGCCAGCTCGTGCAGGTAGCGGCCGTCGCTGCCGCCGCCGCGCTGGCCGCCGGCCAGCAGCCGGAGGTTGTAGATGCTGCGCCGCAGGATGCGCCGCAGCACGTAGCCGCGGCCCTCGTTGGACGGCAGCACGCCGTCGGCGACCAGCATGGCGGCGGTCCGCACGTGATCGGCGACGACCCGCAGCGCCACGTCGGACCGGTGGTCCCGGCCGTACTTCTGCTCGGTCAGCTCGGCCGCCTTGTCCAGCACCTTCCACAGCGTGTTGACCTCGTAGATGTTGTCCACGCCCTGCAGGATCGCGGCCATCCGCTCCAGGCCCATGCCGGTGTCGATGTTGCGCTTGGGCAGCTCGCCCAGGATGGGCCAGCCCTCCTTACCGGCCCCCTCACCGCGCAGGTACTGCATGAAGACGAGGTTCCACACCTCCAGGTACCGGTCCTCGTCCACGATGGGGCCGCCGTCCAGGCCGTAGTCCGGGCCGCGGTCGTAGTAGATCTCCGAGCATGGCCCGCACGGCCCGGGCACGCCCATCGACCAGTAGTTGTCCGCCATGCCGCGGCGCTGGATGCGCCGCTCCGGCAGCCCGACCACGTCATGCCAGATGCGGAACGCCTCGTCGTCGTCGAGGTAGATGGTGGCCCACAGCCGGTCTTCGGGGAAGCCGAAACCGCCGTCCCGTTCCGGCATGGTGAGCAGCTCCCAGGCGAACGGGATGGCCTGGTCCTTGAAGTAGTCGCCGAACGAGAAGTTGCCCAGCATCTGGAAGAACGTGCCGTGCCGGGTGGTCTTGCCGACCTCCTCGATATCCGGCGTGCGGACGCACTTCTGGCAGCTGGTGGCCCGGCTGAACGGCGGCGTGGCCTGGCCCAGGAAATACGGCTTGAACGGCTGCATCCCGGCGTTCACGAGCAGCAGCGTGGGATCGTCAGCGATCAGCGAGGCGGACGGGACGACGGTGTGCCCGCGGTTCTCGAAATAGGAAAGGAAACGGCGGGCGATCTCTGCCGACTCCATCAACGGCCATCCTCTGCGTCGTCGGTGCGCCCTTCCAGAGCCGGGCGCGAGGCCTGGAGCTGGCGCTGGCGGTACATCTGCATCCCCTCACGCACGTCCCCGGCGAAGCTGGTGATCTCCCGGGCCCGCGGGCCAGGCATGATCGCGCGGGCCAGTGCGGTGGCCCGCCGGTAGGCGGTGATGCCCAGCACCGCGCCCAGGGTCAGCCAGAACAGCCGCCGGATCATCGCCGCTCCCCGCTCTCCAGGGCCCGGGATCCGGTCCGCAACTCGGCCGCGTGCCGGACGCCGTAGACGAACGCGGAGACCCGGGCGAACCGGGAGCCGGCCTGCGCCGCGGCCAGCCGGGCCAGCGGCGCGAACTGGGTCACCCGGCCGGTGAGCTCGGCCATGTGGCCGGCCACCTCGTCCATGCTGGCGGTGATCTCGTCGGTCCGGTTGAGCTGGCCGGCCGTGGCGTCGAGAGTGGCGTGCGCCCGCGCGATGACTGCGTCGCTGTCCGCGCGCAACCCGGACACGGCCGCGGACGTCTGGTTGATCAGCCGGGCCAGCTTCACCAGCGCATACACCGCGGCGGCCACCAGCACCGCCCAGCAGCAGACGGCGAAGATCACCGCCACCCAGACCGCGTTCAGCATGCCTGCTCCCTCATTTGCCCGACCCTATCTCGCGGCGGCCGCTCGCATCCCGCGACCAGGACGGCTACCCCCCGCCGCGGTCACGAACCGTCCGGCTCCCCGGACTTGTCCAGGATGGCCCGGATCCGCTCGGTCCGTTCGGCGTAACGGGCCTCGGCGCCGTGCCGGGACGGTTCGTAATATCGCCGGCTGGCCAGCGAATCCGGCGCGTACTGCTGCGCCACCACCCCGTCCGGGAAGTCGTGCGGGTACCGGTAATCCTGGCCGTGGCCCAGCCGGGCCGCGCCCGGGTAGTGCGCGTCGCGCAGGTGCGCCGGCACCGGCCCAGCCAGCCCGGCGCGGACGTCGGCCTGGGCCGCGCCGATCGCCTTGATCACTGAATTGGACTTGGGCGCCAGGGCCAGGTGGATCGTGGCCTGGGTCAGGTTGATCCGGGCCTCCGGCAGGCCGACGAACTCGACCGCGTGCGCCGCGGCCACGGCCACGCCGAGCGCGGACGGGTCGGCCATCCCGACGTCCTCGCTGGCGTGCACGATCAGCCGCCGGGCGATGAACCGCGGGTCCTCGCCCGCCTCGATCATGCGGGCCAGGTAATGCACGGCCGCGTCCGGGTCGCTGCCCCGGATGCTCTTGATGAACGCGCTGATCACGTCGTAGTGCTGGTCACCAGCCCGGTCGTAGCGGACGGCGGCGCGGTCCACCGCCCGCTCCAGGGTGGCCGAGTCGATGACCGCGTCGGGGCGCAGCCCCAGCGAGGCCGACTCCAGGTAGGTCAGCGCCCGCCGGGCATCGCCGCTGGCCAGCCGGATCAGGTGGGCCAGCGCCGCGTCGTCCAGGCGGACCGCGCCAGCCAGGCCGCGCTCGTCGCTGAGCGCCCGCCGGATGACCTCCTGGATGTCCTCGTCGCTCAGCGGCTCCAGCGTGAGCAGCAGGGACCGGGACAGCAGCGGGCCGACCACGGAAAACGACGGGTTCTCGGTGGTCGCGCCGATGAACGACACCCATCGGTTTTCCACCGCGGGCAGCAGGGCGTCCTGCTGCGCCTTGTTGAACCGGTGCACCTCGTCGATGAACAGCACGGTCTGCATCCCGGTCAGGCCGAGTTCCCGGCGGGCCGCCTCGATCGCCGCCCGGACGTCCTTCACCCCGGCGGTGACCGCGGACAGCTCGGTGAACCGGCGGCGGGTCACCTGGCTGATCACGTGGGCCAGGGTGGTCTTGCCGGTACCCGGCGGCCCCCACAGCACCACCGCCATGCCCGCGTCGTGCTCGGCCAGCTTGCGCAGCGGGGTGCCCGGGCCGGTCAGGTGCGCTTGGCCGACCACCTCGTCCAGGGTGCGCGGGCGCATCCGCACGGCCAGCGGGGCGGCCGCCCGGGCCGCCTCCTCCTCAGCCGCGTCGAACAGGCTGCTCGCCTGCCCTGCGCCGTCCGTGCTCTTTACCACAACCTGACACTATCCGGCTACGCCGACGGTCCGATCCAGCTACTCGGGCGGCGCGTCGATGCCGGCCTCGCGACGCTGCTCCGGGGTGATCGGGGTGGGCGCCCCGGTGAGCGGGTCGGACCCGGACGCGGCCTTCGGGAACGCGATGACGTCCCGGATCGTCTCCCGCCCGGTCAGCAGCATGAGCAGCCGGTCCCAGCCGAACGCGATCCCGCCGTGCGGTGGCGGCCCGAAGCGCAGCGCGTCGAGCAGGAAGCCGAACTGCGACCGGGCCTCCTCGGGCGCCAGCCCGATCACGTCGAACACCTTCTGCTGCAGGTCGGGCCGGTGGATACGGATCGACCCGCCGCCGATCTCGGTGCCGTTGCAGACCATGTCGTAGGCGTCGGCCAGGGCGCCGCCCGGCTCGTCGGCGAACTTGCCCGTCCACTCCGGCAGCGGTGCGGTGAACGGGTGGTGCACCGCGGTCCAGCCGCCCGCCCCGTCCTCCTCGAACATGGGCGCGTCCACCACCCAGGTGAATGCCCACGCGCCCGGGTCGATGAGGCCGAGCCGCTCGCCGATCTCCAGCCGTGCCGCGCCGAGCAGCGACCGGGCCTGCTGCGGCGGGCCGGCCGCGAAGAACACGCAGTCACCCGGCTGCGCGCCGGCCGCGGCAGCCAGCCCGGCGCGCTCGTCGCCGGACAGGTGCTTGGCCACCGGGCCGGAGTCGGACACCGCGCCGTCCGCGCCGATCGCCGCGTAGGCCAGCCCGCGGGCGCCGCGCGCCCGGGCCCACTCCTGCCAGCCGTCCAGCTCGCGGCGGGTCTGGCTGGCGCCGCCCGGCATCACCACCGCCCCGACGTAGGGGGCCTGGAAGACCCGGAACCCGGTCTGCGCGAAGTAGCTGGTCAGGTCGGTCAGCTCGCAGCCGAACCGCAGGTCCGGCTTGTCCGAGCCGAACCGGGCCATCGCGTCGGCGTAGGTCATCTGGGGCACCGGGCGGGGCAGCTGGAAGCCGGCGATCTCCGCCCACAGCCGGCCGATCAGGTCCTCGGCCACGCCGATGACGTCGTCCCGGGTGATGAAGCTCATCTCGATGTCCACCTGGGTGAACTCCGGCTGCCGGTCGGCCCGGAAGTCCTCGTCGCGGAAGCACCGGGCCAGCTGCCAGTACCGCTCGAAGCCGCCGACCATGAGCAGCTGCTTGAACAACTGCGGCGACTGGGGCAGCGCGTACCAGTGCCCGGGACGCAGCCGCACCGGCACCAGGAAGTCGCGCGCCCCTTCCGGGGTGGACCTGGTCAGGTCCGGGGTCTCCACATACACGAAGCGGTGCCCGCGCAGCACGTCGCTGAGCAGGTAGCCGGCCTCGGACCGGGTGCGCAGCGCGGTCGCGGTCTCGGCGCGCCGCATGTCCAGGTAGCGGTACCGGAGCCGGACGTCCTCGTTCAGCCCGCCGGTCTCGTCGATGGGGAACGGCAGCGGGTCCGACTCGGCCAGCACCTCCAGGTCGTCCGCGGCCACCTCCACCTCGCCGGTGGGCAGATCGGGGTTCTCGTTGCCGGCCGGCTGGCGCCGGACCTGCCCGGTCACCCGGACGCAGAACTCGGCCCGCAGCGCGTGCGCGGGCCCGTCCTCGCCCTCGTCGCGGAACACCACCTGCACGACCCCGCTGGCGTCGCGCAGGTCGATGAATGTGACGCCGCCGTGGTCGCGGCGGCGGGCCACCCAGCCCGCCAGCGTCACCGTCTGGCCGGACTGCTCCGCGCGCAGCGTGCCCGCCTCGTGGGTTCGGATCATGAATCTCCCCTGTTGAAGCCGGGTCGTCAGAGCCCGGTCGCCCGGCCCGGCCGCGCGGGCTGCGCGCCGGGGCCCGCGCCAGGACGCAGCCCGGCCAGGAACTGGTTGCTGGCGCGCTCGGCGCCGATGGTGGTCTGCGGCCCGTGCCCCGGCAGCACCGTGGTCTCGTCCGGCAGCGTCAGGCACACCCGGGCCAGGCTGTCCATCATTGCGGCTGGATCCCCACCGGGCAGGTCGGTCCGGCCGATCGAGCCGGCGAACAGCAGGTCGCCGGAGAACATCACGGTGTAGCCGGATCGGAACGCCACCGAGCCCGGGGTGTGCCCGGGCGCGTGGTCCACGGTTATCTCCAGGCCGGCCAGGCTGAGCACGGTGCCGTCGGTCAGCTCCCGGACGTCGTCCGGCTCGCTGAACGTGAGGCCGCCGAACAGCTCGAACCCCGGGCGCAGGGACAGCCCGCGGGCCGGGTCGGAGAGCAGCGCCCGGTCGGCCGGGTGAATGTAAGCCGGGATGCCTTTCGCCCCGCAGACCGGCGCCACCGACCAGACGTGATCGATGTGCCCGTGCGTGAGCAGCACCGCGACCGGCTTCAGCCGGTGCCGGGCGAGGAGCTCCTCGATCCCTGGCTCGGCGTCCTCGCCGGGGTCGATGATCAGGCACTCCGCGCCTGGCTCGGCGGCCACCAGGTAGCAATTGGCGGCGAACGAGCCGGCCGGGAACCCGGCAACAAGCACGGGCCTACCTCCCTCGGGGCGTTCCGGACAGATAGCGGGATGCGGGTCACTGACCCCGGCTCCAGGCTACCGATCTGCTCAGCCGAGCCGCGAACCGGTAACAGCGTCGTCACGACCTCATGGGTGCCGGTACCATTCGCGAAGTTTCGCTGGTAAGCAGGCAGCAAGCAGCCAGGAGGAACGGACCTGTGGGCAAGAAGGAGCGGCAGCGCAAGCTGGCCCGCGACCGCATGGTGCGGCAGCAGACGCGGCGGGCCGAGCGGGCCAGGCGGACCCGGCAGATCACGACGATATCCGTGGTCTGCCTGGTCGTCGTGGGCTTGGGCGTGGGCGGATTCTTCCTGTTCGGCCAGCCCGGCACGACGAGCAACGCGGCCGCGTCCGCCACCGCCACCGCCACCGCCTCCGCCTCGCCGTCCGGTACCGCGGCCGCCACGCCGACCCCGTCGGCCACCCCGGCGCTGGCCGCGGAACCGGCCAAGACGTGCAGCTACCCGGCGTCCGGCACCGCCGCGCGCAACGTCGGCAAGCCGCCCACCAAGCCCGACTGGCGAGCCAGCTACCAGGCCACCATCCACACCAACCGCGGCGATGTGGTCATCGACCTGCTGAACAGCAAGGCCACCTGCACGGTCAACTCGTTCGTGTACCTGGCGAGCAAGAAGTACTTCAACAAGACGAACTGCCACCGGCTCACCACGGTCAGCCCGCTGTACGTGCTGCAGTGCGGCGATCCGACCGGGACCGGCAGCGGCGGGCCGGGGTACAAGTTCAACGACGAGAATCTGACTGGCGCGAAGTACACCCAGGGCACGGTGGCGATGGCCAACGGGGGTCCGGATACGAACGGCAGCCAGTTCTTCCTCGTCTACAGGAACTCGACGCTGGCCGCGAGCTACACGCCGTTCGGCACGGTCGTCAAAGGGCTCGGGATCATCCAGAATGTGGCCAAGGCGGGCAGCGACAACGCCAATGGCCAGGGGGATGGGCACCCGAAGAAGAAAGTCGTCATCGAAAGCGTCACTATTGAGAAGACCTGAGCCGGGCGATGCCGTCCGGGGCAGGGCAGGGCAGGAGGTTAGCGGTGAGCACCGCCAACGATCCGTGGGGCCGGGTAGCTGACGACGGTACAGTCTTCGTGCGTACTGCCGCCGGCGAGCGGGTGGTTGGCTCATGGCAGGCAGGCAGCCCGGACGAAGCACTGGCGTTCTACCAGCGGAAGTACACCGCGCTGGAGACCGAAGTGGCCCTGCTCGAGCAGCGCATCTCCGGCACCGACCTGTCCCCCGGCGCGGCCCGGGCCACCATCGACCGGCTGCTCGAGGCGGTGGCCACCGCGAACGCGATCGGTGACCTGGACTCGCTGCAATCCCGGCTGGAGGCGCTGACCGGCCAGGTCGAGGGCCGCCGCGAGGAAGTGCGGGCGGCCCGTGAGCACGCCCGGGTCGAGGCCAAGGCGATCAAGGAACGGATCGTTTCCGAGGCCGAGCAGATCGCGGCCGAGGCTACCCACTGGAAGATCAGCGGCGAGCGGATGCGCCAGCTGCTCGAGGAGTGGAAGACCGCGCCGCGGGCGGACCGCGCGATGGAGACCGCGCTGTGGAAGCGGCTGTCCGCCGCCCGCAACGCGTTCGCCAAGCGGCGCAAGGCCTACTTCGCCGGGCTGGAAGACGAGCGCGAGCAGGCCAAAGTGAGCAAGGAGAAGCTCGTGGTGGAGGCCGAGGCGCTGGCCACCTCCGCCGACTGGGGCCCGACCGCGGCGGCCTACCGGGACCTGATGCGGTCCTGGAAGTCGGCGGGCCGGGCCGGCCGGGGCGACGAGGAAGAGCTGTGGGGCCGGTTCAAGGCGGCCCAGGACCAGTTCTTCGCCGCGCGGTCAAGCGTGTACTCGGCCAAGGAGAACGAGCTGCGCGAGCACGCCGCGGTCAAGGCCGCGCTGCTCGAGGAGGCCAACCAGCTGCTGCCCGCCAGCAACGTGCGGGCCACCCGGGCCACCCTGCGGTCCATCCAGGAGCGCTGGGAGCAGGCTGGGCCGGTGCCCCGGGAGGCGCACGACCGGCTGGAGCAGGGCCTGCGCCGGGTGGAGGACGCGGTACGCAAGGCCGAGGACGCGCAGTGGCGGCGGTCCAACCCGGAGGCGCTGGCCCGGGCCAAGGGCACGGTGGACCAGATCCGGACGGCCATCGCCAGCCTGGAGGATCAGCTGGCCAAAGCGCAGGAGCGCGACGACACCCGGGCCGCGGACGAGGCCACCGAGGCGATCGCCGCCCGCCGCTCCTGGCTAGAGGAAGCCGAACGCACGCTCGCGGAACTCTCCGGCTGAAGGCGAGGCACGCGGCAGGGGCAACGCCAGCCGCTGAAGTGTCGTCGGCGAGGCGAGGCCCGCCGCAGGCGGGTGCTCGCGGAGCCGGCGTTCGGCGCGAAGCGGCGATCGGGGGGTCCAGGGGGGTCGTCGGCACGGATGGAAATGGCGGGGGGCCCAGGGGGGTCGTCCCCCCGGACTAAGAGGTAATTCGGTAGACGTCGTAGACGCCGTCGATGGCGCGGACGGCGCGCAGCACGTGGCCGAGGTGCTTGGGGTCGCCCATCTCGAACGTGAACCGGCTGACCGCGACCCGGTCCCTGGTCGTGGTGACCGAGGCGGACAGGATGTTCACATGCTGGTCGGAGATGGTCCGGGTGACGTCGGACAGCAGCCCGGTCCGGTCCAGCGCCTCGACCTGGATGGCCACCAGGAACAGCGAGTCCTCCGTGGGCGACCAGCGCACCGCGACCAGCCGTTCCGGCTGTGAGTCGAGCAGGTGCCGCAGGTTCAGGCAGTCCGCCCGGTGCACCGACACGCCGTGCCCGCGGGTGACGAACCCGGTGATCTCGTCGCCGGGTACCGGGGTGCAGCACTTGGACAGCCGCGCGTACACGTCCGAGGTGCCTTCCACCACCACGCCGGAGTCGCCGATCGGCCGCTGCGGCGGCGGCCTGGTCGGCAGCGTGGCCTCGGCCAGGTCCTCTTGCGCGCCGGCCATCCCGCCGGCGTTGAGGACCAGCTTGCCCGCCACCGACTGCGCGCTGACGTGGCCCTCGCCGACCGCGGCGTACAGCGCGGACAGGTCCGGGTAGTGCAGCTCGGTGGCGATGGCGAGCAGCGCGTCCCCGGTGACCAGGCGCTGCAGCGGCAGGCCGTGCTTGCGCAGCGCCCGCGCGATCGCGGTCTTCCCGGTCTCGGTGGCCGCCTCGCGGCGCTCCTTGGAGAACCAGTGCCGGATCTTGTTCCGGGCCCGGGCGCTCTTGACGAACGTCAGCCAGTCCCGGCTCGGCCCAGCGTCCTGGGCTTTGGAGGTGAAGATCTCCACCGTGTCGCCGTTGTCCAGCGCACTCTCCAGCGCCACCAGGCGGCCGTTGACCCGGGCGCCGATGGTCCGGTGGCCGACCTCGGTGTGAATGGCGTAGGCGAAGTCCACCGGGGTCGCGCCCTGCGGCAGCGCGATCACCTCGCCGCGCGGGGTGAACACGTAGACCTCGGCCGCGCCCAGGTCGAAGCGGAGCGATTCGAGGAACTCGGCCGGATCCGCGGTTTCCCGCTGCCAGTTGACCAGTTGGCGCAGCCAGGCCATGTCACTGGTGGCGTCGACGGGCCTGGCCGTTGCCGGCCACCGTCTCTTCCTTGTACTTCCAGTGCGCCGCGACGCCGTATTCCGCCCGCCGGTGCATCCCCCAGGTGCGGATCTGCAGCTCGACCGGCTTGCCGCCCGGACCGATCACCGTCGTGTGCAGCGACTGGTACATGTTGAACTTCGGCATCGCGATGTAGTCCTTGAACCGGCCGGGCACCGGGTTCCACCGGGCGTGCACCGTGCCGAGGGCCGCGTAGCAGTCGCGTACCGAGTCCACCAGGACCCGGATGCCGACCAGGTCGTAGATGTCGTCGAAGCCCACGTTGCGGGCGATCATCTTCTGGTACACGGAGTAGTAGTGCTTGGGCCGGCCGGTCACCCGCGGCGCCTTGATCTTGGCCTCGCGCAGGTCGGCCGAGACGTCCTCGATGACCTCCTGGAGAAACACGTCGCGGCGCGGCGCCCGTTCGGATACCAGCCGGGCGATCTCGTCGTACCGCTTCGGGTAGAGCGTGGCGAAGGCCAGGTCCTCGAGCTCCCACTTGATCGTGTTCATGCCCAGCCGGTGCGCCAGCGGGGCGTAGATCTCCAGGGTCTCCCGCGCCTTACGCTCCTGCTTCTCCCGGGCCAGGTAGCGCAGCGTGCGCATGTTGTGCAGCCGGTCGGCCAGCTTGATGACCAGGACCCGGATGTCCCGGGCCATCGCGACCACCATCTTGCGCACCGTCTCGGCTTCGGCCGCCTCGCCGTACTTGACCTTGTCCAGCTTGGTCACGCCGTTGACCAGGTTGGCGATCTCGTCGCCGAAATCAGCCCGGAGCTCGGCCAGCGTGTAGGCGGTGTCCTCGACCGTGTCGTGCAGCAGGGCGCCGCAGATCGTCTCCTGGGGCATGCCCAGCTCGGCCAGGATGGTGGCCACCGCGAGCGGGTGGGTGATGTACGGGTCGCCGCTCTTGCGCTGCTGGCCGGTGTGCCAGTGCGCGGCGACGTCGTAGGCGTGCTCGATCAGCCGGACGTCCGCTTTGGGGTGCGTCGCCCGCACCGTCTTGATCATCGGTTCGAGCACCGGGTTGCCGCCGCCGCCGCGGGGCGCGCCCAGCCGGGCCAGCCTGCGCCGGACCGCGGCGCCACCGCCCGCCTCGTTGCCGCTGCCGGTCAGCCGCCCAGCCCCGGCACCCCGGCCGACCACCGAGCCACGCCCGGCGCCCGTGCGGGCGCCGCGGCCAGCCGCCGGCCCGCGGCCGGTGCCGGGCTCAGCCGGGGCGGCGGTGTCCGGGGCGGCGGTGTCCGGGGCGTCGTCAGCCGGCGGAACCGGGCTGGTGGCGGGGGCAGCGGACGTCATGAGAGGAGCAGCGTCTGACGGGCTCCGGCCATTCCCGGGGACCCGGCCAGCGCTGGCCGGGCCGGGCGGTGCCGCGTCACCGGCCACAGGCACTCCTCACATCCGCCAAGCCATCATTCTATCGGCGGAAGATCCAGAAAGTGCCCGGGTCGGCGCGCTCCGTCAGCCGAGCCGCAGGTCACACCGCCAGCAGCGAGCGGACCGGGGTATCCGGCAGCTTGTCCCGCCCGGCCAGGAAGCTGAGCTCGAGGAGGACCGCGATCCCGGTCACCTCGGCGCCGGCCTTGCGGACCAGTTCCACGGTCGCGGCCGCGGTGCCGCCCGTGGCCAGCACGTCGTCCACGATGAGCACCCGCTCGCCGGGGGCGAACGCGTCCTGGTGCACTTCGATCGTGGCGCTGCCGTACTCCAGCTCGTAGCTCTGCGCGTAGGTCGGGCCGGGCAGCTTCCCCTGCTTGCGGACCGGCACGAACCCGGCGCCGAGCGCGATAGCCACCGCAGCGGCCAGGATGAAACCGCGGGCCTCGATCCCGGCCACCTTGTCCACCCCGCCGGGCTCCCCCAGCCGCGGCTGCCCGGCGGCCAGCCCGGCCACCACGGCGCTGAGCGCGGCGCCGTCCGCCAGCAGTGGGGTGATGTCCTTGAACAGCACACCCGGTTGCGGGTAGTCGGGGATATCCCGGATCCGGCTGGCGATCAGCGCGGCCAGCTCGCTGTCCGGGGCGGGCTGACCGGGGGTGTTCGCTGGCTGCATCTAACGCCGCTTCTTCTTGCCGCCGGGCCGGCGTTTGGCCGAACTGGTCCGCCGCGGCTGCTGGCGGGGGCCGCTGCGGGCGCCGGGCCCCGGCGGCCGCGGCGCGGCGCGGCCTGCTGGGACCTTCTCCCCCGGCGCGGCCGCGTCGTCGTCCCCGGCCAGCTCCGCGTCGGTCAGGTCGTCCGGATCGGCCGCCCCGGGCGGCGCGTCGTCGGCCAGCGCGCTGGCCCCCGCTCCGCCGGGCTCGGCCGCGGCGCCGGTGCGGCCGGCCTTGGCCGCGGCGCGCTTGGCCGCCCGGCCGCCGGCCGCCTTGAGCGCCACCCGCTTGGCCAGCGCCTGGTACGCCGGCTGGTGCTCCTTGAGGTCGGCCAGCACCGGGGTGGCGATGAAGATCGAGGAGTAGGTGCCGGACAGCATGCCGACGAACAGCACCAGCGCCAGGTCGTTCAGCTCGCCTGCGCCAAGTACCGCGCCGCCGATGAACAGGATCGCGGCCACCGGCAGCAGCGCGATCACCGAAGTGTTGATGGACCGCACCAGGGTCTGGTTGAGGGCCAGGTTGGCGGCCTGGCTGTAGGTGCTGCGGGTCGAGCTGAGCAGGCCCGCGGTGTTCTCCCGGACCTTGTCGAAGACGACCACGGTGTCGTACAGCGAGTAGCCGAGGATGGTCAGCAGGCCGATCACGGTGGCCGGGCTGACCTCGAAGCCGGTCAGCGCGTACACCCCGATGGTGATCACGATGTCGTGGGCCAGGGCGATCAGCGCGGCTATCGCCATCCGCCACTCGAACGCGATCGACAGGTAGATGACGATCACGATCAGGAAGGCGATCAGCGCCTCGATGGCCTTGTGCGTGATGTCCGAGCCCCAGCTGGCCCCGACGAAGTTGATGTTGATCTTGTTCTGCGCGACGCCGAGGTCACGGCTCAGCGTGGCCTGCACCGCCTCCTGCTGGCTGAACGGCAGCTTGCCCGTCTGCACCTGCCAGTTGGCGCTGCTGCCCGAGCCGACCTCCTGCACGATCGCGTTGCTGCCCGCGGGCGAGCTGGCCACCGCGTGCTGCACCTGGACGATGCTGGTGTTCCCGACCGGGAACTTGAAGACCGAGCCGCCTTTGAAGTCCACGGTGAAGTTCAGCCCGCGCGTGAACAGGCCGACCAGGCTGATCACCAGGATGAACCCGGAGATCGCGTACCAGAGCCGCTGCCGGCCGACGAAGTCGATGGAGACCTCGCCGCGGTACAGCTTGCCGCCGACGTTGCCCAGCCGCGACATCACGCCTCCTTCGCCGGGGTGGCGGCAGTGACCCGGGCCGGCCGGGATGACCGCCAGGGGGCCCTGGCGCCGAGCCGGGCCGGATCCAGCCCGGACCACCGGTGACCCTGGCCGTAGAACTTGGTCCGGGCCAGCAGGGTAATCATCGGCTTGGTGAACAGGAACACCACCACCACGTCGATGACCGTGGTCAGCCCGAGCGTGAACGCGAAGCCCTTGACCTCACCGATGGAGAAGTACCAGAGCAGCGCCGCGGCCAGGAAGGACACCGTGTCCGAGACCAGCACCGTGCGCCGGGCCCGTTTCCAGCCGCGTTCCACCGCGGTGCGCAGCGTCCGGCCGTCCCGGACCTCGTCACGGAGCCGTTCGAAGAACACCACGAACGAGTCCGCGGTGATGCCGATGGCCACGATGAGGCCGGCCACCCCGGACAGCTCCAGCGCCAGGTTCTCGTACTTGCCGAGCAGGATGATCGCCTCGAACACCAGCACCCCGGCGATGATCAGGCTGGACACCGCGACCACGGCCAGGCCGCGATAGTAGAGCAGGCAGTACAGCACCACCAGCAGCAGGCCGATCGCGCCGGCCAGCAGGCCAGCGTGCAGCTGATCGCTGCCCAGCTGCGGCGAGATGGTATTGATCGACTGCTTGGTGAAGGTAAGCGGCAGCGCGCCGTAGCTGAGCTGGTTGGCCAGCAGGGTCGCCTGGTTCTCGGTGAAGCTGCCGGTGATCTCGGCGCTGCCGGTATTCATCGCGCCCTCGATGACCGGCGAGGAGATGACCACCCCGTCCAGCACCACGGCCAGCTGGTCGTTCGCCGAGGACGTGCCGTACTTGTTGAACATGGCCGTGGTCAGCGTGCCCCACGCGGTCGCCCCGTGCGGCTTGAAGCTGAGGTTGACCTGCCAGTCCACGCTGGAGGGGGACAGCCCGGCGCTCGCCGACTTGATGTCCTTACCCTGCACCACCGAGGTGGCCAGCGCGTACTTGTACGGCACCCCGTTGATCGTGCCGCACGAGACGGTCTGGCTGCCCGGGTTGTTGTACTGGGTGCCGGTGTAGCCGACTTCCGACTTCCAGTTCTTGCTCGCGCAGTTCAGCTTGTCGAACAGGGCCTTGGTGTGCGCGGTGGCCAGCGACGCGCTACCTTCCGCGTCCGCCGTAGTGGCCAGTCCCGAGGTGGGCGTGGCACTGGCCGTCGGGGTGGGGGTGGCCGACGCGGTCGCCGATGGGGTGGCGGACGCCTTGGCCTGCGCGGCGAGCAGGTGCGCCCGGCCGGCCGACGCTGGCCGGCCAGCCGCGCCACCCGGTGCGATGCTCACCTTGGCCTTGGTGCTGGCCGTGGCCGACGGGCTCGCGCTGGCCGACGGCGTGGCCGTGGCCGAACCGCTGGCCGAGGGGGTCGGGGTCGGCGTGGCGGTCACGGTGTTCGGGGCGACCAGCAGCACCTGGCGGAACAGCAGCTGGGCGGTCGTGCCGACCAGGTCGATGACCTTCTGGCTGTTCGCGCCCGGGACGGCCACGTTGATGATGTTGCTGCCCTGCTGCTGGACCTGCGCCTCGGTGAAGCCCTCGCCGTTGACCCGGCTCACCATGATGTTCTTGGCCTGGGTCATGTCGGTGGCGAACTGGGCCGACGACACGCCCCTGGGCGCCTGCGCTTCCAGCGCCACGGTGGTGCCGCTGGTCAGGTCGAGGCCAAGCTTCACCTTGAAATCGCTGCCCCACTTGGACGGCTGCGCGATGTTGCCACCGATGATGGCCAGGAACAGCACCACGATGAGCACACCCAGCACCGCCAGCGCACGGCCGGGGCGGGAGACGTTACCGCTAGGGGGAGCCACTTCTGCCTATCCTTCGCTTCGCGTGTCGCCCGCCCCGGGACGCCGGCGCGGGGCTGCCGGTCAGTCCGCTTTGTGCTCGCCGGAGGCTGTGCTGTCGGCCGGGCTGGAGTCGGCGGAGCTGTCCGGCGCGGAGCCGTTCTGATGCCCGGCGGCCGCCTGGCCGTCCGTGCCCAGGCCGTCGGCGCTGGTGTCATCGGTGCCGGCTGGCTCGTCGTACTCCGCGCTCGCGGTGTCCGTGGCCTGGGTCCCGTCCTCGTCGGGCAGCACGTCCATGACGGCCCGGCGGAGGAAGCGAAGCTGAACGCCGGGGGCCACCTCCAGCACCACGTCGGTGTCGTCCGCCTCGACCACCGTCGCGTACATGCCCGCGGTGGTGCGCACGCGCTGGCCGGGCTGCACCTGGCCCTGCATCGCCTGAACCCGGCGCTGCTTGTTGCGCTGCGGCCTGATCATGACGAAGTAGAGCACGCCGAACAGCACCACGATGACGAGCAGGAACGTGTAGTTCCCTGAGGAGCTTTTGGCAGCTGCGAGATACATGTTCCCCATCATCGCGGGGGCATCCTTCCAGTTGAATGTGCTCCGCTGGCCACGCGCCGGGCCGTGAACCGGCGGGGCCGGGATCCATGGCCAGCGGCCAGTCGTTGACCAACGGCCGAAGTGTAGCGGCGCGCACGCGGCGCACCAACAGGCTACGGGGTCTGCCGACTGATCGTGACATCTCCGCGACCAACCAGCCGGCCGGGCATCACTCGAACAGACTCCCGGGCACGGCCAGGCCAGGCGGCTCGGGCGGCGCCAGGCCCAGATGAATCCAGGCCGCCGGGGTGGCCACCCGGCCGCGCGGTGTCCTGGCCATCAGGCCGCCGCGGACCAGGAACGGTTCGGCCACCACCTCCACCGTCTCGGCTTCCTCGCCGACCGCGACGGCCAGCGTGCTCAGCCCGACCGGCCCACCGCCGAACCGGGTGACCAGCGCACTCAGCACGGCCCGGTCCAGCCGGTCCAGCCCTTCCTCGTCCACCTCGTACAGGTCGAGCGCGGCCCGGGCCAGTGGCCGGGTGACCGTCCCGTCCGCGCGCACCTCGGCGTAGTCGCGGACCCGGCGGAGCAGCCGGTTCGCGATCCGTGGCGTGCCCCGGGACCGCCGGGCGATCTCCTCGGCGCCGTCGCCGCGCAGCGCCACCCCGAGCAGATCCGCGGACCGGCGGACGATCACGTCCAGCTCGGCGGGCTCGTAGAAGTCCAGGCGGGCGGTGAAACCGAACCGGTCACGCAGCGGCGCGGGCAGCAGCCCGTCCCGGGTCGTGGCGCCGACCAGGGTGAACGGGGCGATGTCCAGCGGGATAGAGGTGGCCCCTGGCCCTTTGCCCACCACCACGTCCACCCGGAAGTCCTCCATGGCCAGATAGAGCATTTCCTCGGCGGGCCGGGCCAGCCGGTGAATTTCATCGATGAACACGACGTCGCCCTCGCCCAGGGTGGACAGGATGGCGGCCAGGTCACCGGCCCGCTCGATGGCTGGCCCGCTGGTGATCCGCAGCTGCGCGCCCAGCTCGGTGGCGATGATCATCGCGAAGGTGGTCTTGCCCAGGCCGGGCGGCCCGGACATCAGCACATGATCCGGCGGCCGGCCGCGCCGCAGCGCCCCTTCCAGCAGCAGGGACAGCTGCTCCCGCACCCGGACCTGGCCGATCACCTCGGCCAGCCGCTTCGGCCGCAGCGCGCCCTCAATGACCCGCTCGTCCGCGTTAGCCAGCGCAGACACGAGTCTCTCCTGCTCGGCTTCAGACAGCTCAGGTGCTTCCCTGGCGGCCGTCTCGGCCGCTGAGTGATCAGTCCGGTGCTCCGGCTGACGGGACCCCGTCATGTCCGGCTCAGCTTCCGGAGCGCGGCCCGCAGCGCCGTGCTGACGTCCAGCTCGGCGCCGTCCCCGGCGTCGGCCAGCTCGGCCTCGACCGCGGCGATGGCCTGATCGGCGTCGCGGGCCTGCCAGCCCAAGTTGACCAGCCCGGTGCGGACCTGGTCGCGCCAGGACGCGGCGCGCGCCCCCGGCCGGCCGGCCCCACGGTCCCGGCCGCGACGGCGGGCGCGCCGGGTGAGCCCAGCCGCCCGGCCAGTTCCAGCATGATCCGCTGCGCGCCTTTCCGGCCGATCCCGGGGACCCGGGTCAGCGCGGCCACGTCCTCGGCCGCGATGGCCTGGCGCAGCCCGTCCGGGCTGAACGAGGCGAGCATGGCCAGAGCCAGCCGGGGGCCGACCCCGCTGGCCGTCTGCAGCAGCTCGAACACGTCCCGCTCGTCGTCGCTGGCGAAGCCGTAGAGGGTCAGCGCGTCTTCCCGCACCACCAGCGAGGTCGCCACCCGGGCCCGCTCCCCGCGGCGCAGCGTGGCCAGCGTGCCCGGGGTGGCCTGGACCAGCAGCCCGACCCCGCCTACCTCGATCACCGCGCCTTCCGGCGCGATCGCCGCGACCAGCCCGTCCAGATGCGAAATCACCGCGCTACTCCTGAGTTCCTCGGCTGGGCCGCCGCGCGGGCGGCGGCGGCGAGCCGGGACTGCGTCCCGCCCCGCCACAGCTGGCAGATGGCCAGCGCCAGGGCGTCGGCCGTGTCCGCGGGCCGGGGCGGGTCGGCCATCCGGAGCAGCCGCATCACCATCGCGGTCACCTGCGCCTTGTCGGCCCGGCCGCTGCCGGTCACCGCCGCCTTCACCTCGCTGGGAGTGTGCAGCGCGACCGGCAGCCCGAGCCGGCCCGCGCACAGCACGGCCACCGCGCCCGCCTGGGCCGTGCCCATCACGGTCCGCACGTTGTGCTGGCTGAACACCCGCTCCACCGCGACCGCGTCCGGGCGGTACTCGGCCAGCCAGTTGCCGATCTCGGCTTCCAGCGCGAGCAGCCGGGCGGCCAGGTCGTCCCCGGCCTCGGTCCGGACCACCCCGGCGGCGACCAGGGACGGGGGCCGCCCCGGGGCGCCGTCCACCACGCCCAGTCCGCACCGGGTCAGCCCGGGATCGACGCCGAGTACCCGCATCTGTGGATCCGCACCCCTAGCTCCGGCCGCCTGACGAACACATGTTCGGTGCAGGCACCGACATTACCGGTCCGGCCCGGCCTGCGCCCGGGGACGCGCCGCGAGCGGGTCAGAAGTAGTCGTGCAGGAACGCGCTGGCGGCGAACGCGGTGTCCAGCGCCGCGTCGGTCTCGGGTGTCCCGCCGGTGGCCAGCCCGGCCCGGCGCAGCGTCCCCACCGGGGTGCCCGCGTACAGCGCGGCGAACCCGCGCGGCCCGACGATGAGCGGCGCACCGCCCACCGGCTCCGCCCCGCCCCGGGTGAGCGCGGCCTTGCCCCCGCCGACCTCAAGCGTCCAGCGCCCCGCGTTGCCCGGGCGGGCCGGGTCGGCCAGCTCGAGCGCCGCGGTCAGCTCGGCGGCGGCTGGGAAGCCGCGCTCGGCTACCGCCCCGGGCGCGTCAACCACCCGGAGCATCCACAGGTACCGGCCGGCCGTCTGCACGTCGGGCTCCCGGGTCAGCCAGGACACCGGGTCAGCCGGGCCCACGCAGGCCAGCACGGTGTCGGCGATCGTCGCGTGCGACGCCACGATGGCCCACAGCGCCCGGGTGGTCGCGGCCGACGCCGCGACCATGCGATCCACCGCGATCTCGTCGTTCCCGTTGCGCCAGCGGTAGCCGAGAAACCCGTCCGGGGCCAGGTAGGAGTACCGGTCCTCGTCGGCCAGCCAGCGACGCACGGTCTCCTCGTCGCGGGTCGCTGGCCCGCTTTCCCGCAGCGCCTGGTGGACGCCGCTGAGCGTGGCCAGCACCGCCGCCGCGTCGTCTGGGCGGCAGCGGCGTGGCAGCGGGCCGTCCGGTGCCGAGCCCTGAGAGATGAGCAGCGGGTCCGGCCCGGCCAGCGCGCGCAGCGAACGGGCCGGGAACCGGACCTGGTCCCGTACGCCCGCGATCTCCCAGCCCTGTGACCGGTACAGCGCTGAGGTGGCCGGGTAGAGCGCCGATATCCGGTAGCCGCGGCTGGCGATCAGCTCCAGCAGGGCGGTCATCAGCGCCCGGCCGGCGCCGCGGCCACGGTCTTCCGGCGCGACCATCACGCTGGCCACCCCGGCCATCGGCTGCCAGCGGCCGTACCAGCACTGCCGCATCTCGTGATAGCGGGCCGCGGCGACCAGCCGCGGCCCGTCGAAGGCGGCCAGCCAGCGCCGGGCCCGGACCACCGACTCGGCCTCCGCGTACCAGCCCGGCCGGCTGGCCGGCGAGTGCGGCCCGAACGCGCGGCTGCTCAGATCCAGCAGCGCGCCCAGATCATCGCTGGCGTCCAGCTCCCTGATGTCCACTCAGGGCACTCTGTCAGTCCAGGCTCTCCAGCACCGAGTCGGGGACCGAGTAGTTGGCGTACACGTCCTGTACGTCGTCGGAGTCCTCGAGCGCTTCGATCAGCCGGAACACCCGCTTGGCCTGATCAGCATCCAGTTCCACCTCGACGGTGGGCAGGAAGGCCGCATCGGCGGAGTCATACTCGATGCCCGCCTCCTGCAGCGCGCTGCGCACCGCCAGCAGGTCGCCCGGCTCGCTGATCACCTCGAACGACTCGCCGAGGTCGTTGACCTCCTCGGCCCCCGCGTCCAGCACCGCCATCAGCACGTCGTCCTCGCTGACCCCGCCCACCTTGGGCACGATCACCACGCCCTTGCGGTGGAACAGGTACGACACCGACCCGGGGTCCGCCATCGAGCCGCCGTTCCGGGTGAGCGCGGTGCGCACGTCGGCCGCGGCCCGGTTCCGGTTGTCGG
Organism: uncultured Actinomycetes bacterium; assembly: GCA_963717125.1. Classification (GTDB taxonomy): domain Bacteria; phylum Actinomycetota; class Actinomycetes; order Streptosporangiales; family Streptosporangiaceae; genus RYN-230. Next base: position 44,271 of record CAVQVG010000001.1, on the reverse strand, counting down.
TCAGGCATTCCACCAGCACCGCCACCCCGCCAGGGGCATACCCCTCGTAGCTGACCGCCTCGTAGGCGGCGCCGCCGGCTTCCAGCCCGGCGCCGCGGCGGATGGCGCGGTCGATGTTGTCGTTCGGCACCGAGCTCTTCTTGGCCTTCTGCACCGCGTCGAACAGCGTCGGGTTGCCGGCCGGGTCAGCCCCACCGGTCCGCGCCGCTACCTCGACGTTCTTGATCAGCTTGGCGAAGAGCTTGCCCCGCCTGGCGTCGATGACGGCCTTCTTGTGCTTGGTCGTGGCCCACTTGGAGTGGCCGCTCATATCCGATCCCTCACCATGTCTACGAAAAGCTTGTGCACCCGCGGGTCCCCGGTCAGCTCAGGGTGGAAGGCGGTGGCCAGCGCGGAACCCTGGCGGACGGCGACGATCCTACCGGTGCCCGGGTCCCGGCCGAGAACCTCCACGTCCTGGCCGGTCTCCTCTACCCATGGTGCGCGGATGAAGACCGCGCGCAAGGGGCCGCCGCCCAGCCCGGCCAGGGTGATGTCCGCCTCGAACGAGTCCACCTGGCGGCCGAACGCGTTGCGCCGCACGGCCATGTCGATGCCGCCGAACGTCTCCTGGCCGCCGATGCCGTCCAGCAGCCGGTCAGCCAGCATGATCATGCCGGCACACGAGCCGAACACCGGCAGCCCGGAGCTGATCCGCTTGCGCAGCGGCTCCATCAGCTCGAAGATCACCGCGAGCTTCCAGATCGTGCTGGACTCCCCGCCCGGGATGATCAGGCCGTCCACCGCGTCGAGCTCGTCCGGGCGGCGCACGGTGACCGGGCGGGCGCCCGCCGAGCGGAGCGCGCGGACATGCTCGACCACGTCACCCTGCAGCGACAGCACGCCGACGACCGGTCCCGCGGCGATCTCCGGGACGGGCTCGGGCATGCTCTTCCTCCCGTGAATGGGTTGTGTTCACTGGACAACGCGCTGGACGGGTGCTGCTCTTCCCGGGCCAGGCTGGGTCACTCCGGCGCGGCGGCGGTGGGCGGCTCGCCGAGACCCAGGTGCCGCTCGATGGCGGCCAGCCGGCCGTCGATGGATTCAAGCTGGCGCAGCAGCCGGTCGAGCTGCCCCGGGGTGACCGTGAGGCGCACCGGCCCCCCGATTTCCGGCGGATCGTCCGGCTCCTCGCCGCCCGCGGGCGCCAGCTCGAGCACCCGGGCCCGGATCTGCTCCGGGCTGGCCCCCACCACCCGGAGCACCTCCACAGCCACCCCGTGCCCCTCGGTGACCAGGCCGAGGAGGATGTGCTCGGGGCCGATGTAGTGCTGCTCCAGCCGGAGCGCCTCACGCAGCGACAGTTCGAGCACCTTCTTGGCCCGCGGCGTGAACGGGATGTGCCCGGACGGCGCCCGCTGGCCCCGGCCGACGATCTCCGCCACCTGCTCCCGGGCCGCGTCCAGGCTGACCTCCAGCGAGGCCAGCGCCTCGGCCGCCACCCCGTCGTCTTCCCGGAGGATGCCGAGCAGCAGGTGCTCGGTGCCGATGTAGCCGTGATTCAGTAGCCGGGATTCTTCCTGCGCCTGGACTACGACCCGGCGGGCCCGGTCGGTGAACCGCTCGAACATGTGCCCGGCCAGGTCACCAGCCGCGGCCGGCGTAGCGCTCGGCAGGCGGCAGGGTGTCCAGGTTGATGCCGACCATGGCCTCGCCGAGCCCGCGGGAGACCTTGGCGACGACATCGGGATCGTCGTGGAACGTGGTGGCCTTGACGATCGCGGCGGCGCGCCGGGCCGGGTCGCCGGATTTGAAGATGCCGGAGCCGACGAACACCCCTTCGGCGCCGAGCTGCATCATCATGGCCGCGTCGGCCGGGGTGGCGATGCCGCCCGCGGTGAACAGCACGACGGGCAGCTTGCCCACCCGGGCCACGTCCGCCACCAGCTCGTAGGGCGCCTGCAGATCCTTGGCCGCGGCGTACAGCTCTTCCTCGCGAAGCGTGGTCAGGCGGCGGATGTCGGACGAGATCTGGCGCATGTGCCGGGTCGCCTCGACCACGTTCCCGGTGCCGGCCTCGCCCTTGGACCGGATCATCGCGGCGCCCTCGGCGAGCCGCCGGAGCGCCTCGGCCAGGCTGGTGGCCCCGCACACGAACGGCACCGTGAACTGCCACTTGTCCACGTGGTGGGCCTCGTCGGCCGGGGTGAGCACCTCAGACTCGTCGATGTAGTCCACCCCGATGGCCTGCAGCACCTGCGCCTCGGCGAAATGCCCGATCCGGCACTTGGCCATGACCGGGATGGACACCGCGCGGATGATCTCATCGATCATGTCCGGGTCGCTCATCCGGGCCACTCCGCCCTCGGCCCGGATGTCCGCCGGCACGCGTTCCAGCGCCATCACCGCGACGGCGCCCGCGTCCTCAGCGATCTTGGCCTGCTCCGGCGTCACCACGTCCATGATCACGCCGCCCTTGAGCATGTCGGCCATGCCGCGCTTGACCCGTACGGTGCCGGTGTGCGAGGCGGAGTCCACGGGACTGGACGCGGTACTGCTTGACACGGTGAACCTCACATGTTCGGGGCTGACTGATCGTTCAATTCTGCCGCATGCTCCTGCGTCCATGGTAGGTGCTGTATCAGCTGGTCAAATGCGGCATATCGGACCCGCGTCCGTCACCGTCTGCGACCACCAGTGAATCGTCCATCTCGAAGAAGCCGGGCAGCGCCGCGCCGCCAGCCAGCCCGAGCACCCGGACCAGCCAGCGCCGCCGGGCGGCCAGCGTGGCTGCGACCAGGTCGTTGTAGAACTTGCGGGCCAGGAACACCTGGTGCGCGGCGGCCTCCAGCTCGGCCAGCAGCTCGTCGGCGCTGCCCCGGCCGGCCAGCGAGGCGCGGAAGCCGGGCTGGCTCAGCACCGCGCGCAGCGCCCGGGTGAGGTCGCTCTCCGCCAGCTCGTCCGGCTGGCCCGCGGCCCGGGCGTCGTGCGCGGCGCCGGCCAGCAGCAGGCTGGTGGCCGGGTCGAGCACCCCGCAGGCGGCCAGTTCCTGGGCCACCGAGCTGCGCCGGACCAGCGCCGCGTCCAGCGCGGCCCGTGCCGTCTCGGTCCGCTTGTGCAGCCGGTCGAGGCGGCAGGCCCGCCAGGACACGTACACGCCGACCAGCACGGCCGCGACCGCGATGAGGATGACGTCGATCAGCATGGCCGCCTCACCGGACCACCCCGACCTGCCCGGTCGCGGCGACCACGGCCTCGTACACCTGGACCACGTCGCGGGCTACCACCGGCCAGTCGTACACCCGCACCGCGTCGGCCGCGGCGGCGGACAGGCTGGCCCGCCGCCCGGGGTCGTCGAGCAGCCGCCTGGCCGCCGCGGCCAGCGCGGCCGGGTCGCCGGTCTCGAACAGCTCGCCGGCCTTCCCGCCCCGCAGCACCTGACGGAACGCGTCCAGGTCACTGGCCACGATGGGCGCGCCCGAGGCCATCGCCTCGGCCAGCACGATGCCGAAGCTCTCGCCGCCGGTGTTCGGCGCGCAGAACACGTCCACCGAGTGGTACACCCGGGCCTTGTCCTCCTCGCTGACCTGGCCGAGCAGGATGACCCGGGGCCGCAGCGGCTCCGGCACCCGGGCCAGCACGTCGGGCACGTCACCGGGTCCCGCGATCAGGAGGCGCAGGCCGGGCCGCTCGCCGGCCAGCTGGATGAACGCGCGGAGCAGCACGTCCAGGCCCTTGCGCGGCTCGTCCATCCGGCCCAGGAAGCCGAGCGCGCCGCCGTCGCCGGGCCAGCCGGGCAGCGGGCTGGCCTTCTCGTACCGGCTGACCGTCACCCCGTTCGGGATGAGCACCGCGTCCCCGCCCATGTGCTCGACCAGCGTGGTGCGGGCCGCCTCGGACACCGCGATCCGCCCGGTGATCTTCTCCAGCGCTGTCTGCAGCGCCGGGTAGGCCGCGTGCATCACCCGGGACCGGGGGGTCGCGGTGTGCACGGTGGCCACGATCGGCCCGTCCGCCACCCAGCAGGCCAGCAGGGACAGGCTCGGCGCGGCAGGCTCGTGCACGTGCAGCACGTCGAAGCCGCCGTCCTTGACCCAGCGGCGCACCCGGCTCGCGGACAGGAAGCCGAACGCCAGCCGGGCCACCGAGCCGTTGTACGGCACCGGGACGGCCCGGCCAGCGGGCACCACGTAGTCCGGCAGCGGCGTGTCGTCGTCGGCCGGCGAGATCACCGACACCTCGTGGCCCAGCCCGATCAGCGCCTCGGCCAGGTCCCTGATGTGCTGCTGCACGCCGCCGGGCACATCCCAGGTGTACGGGCAGACGATGCCAACCCTCACGGCCCGCCGCCCACCGGAGCGCTGCCGTCCGCGCTGGCCGCCTCGTTGGCCACCCCGGGGGCCGCACCGTTAGCCGCCGCCCGGGCCTCGGCCGCGGCCAGCCGGTCCGGGTCGAGGTCGGCGGTGAACACCGGCTGCAGCATGTGCCAGTCCTCCGGGTGGGCCCGGATGCCCGCCTCGTACACCTCAGCCACCTGCTGGCTCATCGCGGCGACTTTCTCCCGCCTGGTGCCCTCGGCGGGCACCGGGATCTCGTCGTTGATCTGCGCGCCCCAGCCCACGCCCTCGAACCACAGGGTGACCGGAAGCAGGGCGGCGCCAGTCTGCACCGCCAGCGCGGCCGGGCCCCCCATCATCCGCGCTTTCTCCCCGAAGAATTCCACCTCGATACCCCCGCCGGTCACGTCCCGGTCGGATACCAAGCAGACTAGGCGGCCGGCCCGCAGCCGCTGGGCCAGCACCCCGAACCGGCTGGGGCCGCCGGTGGCGGGCAGCACCTCCATGCCCAGCCCTTCACGGAACGCCAGGAACCGGCGGAACAGCGATTCCGGCTCGAGCCGCTCGGCCACCGTGGTGAACGAGCCCGCGCCCACGTTGATGACCCAGTAACCGGCCTGCTCGTAGTTGCCCATGTGCGGCAGGGCGATGATCACCCCGCGGCCTGCCGCGAGGTTGCCCAGCAGGTTGTCCTCTCCGGTCACATGCATGTCGGCCATGATCCGGTCCAGCGGGATGACCGGCAGCCGGAACGCCTCCATCCAATACCGCGAGTAGGACCGCATGGTCCGCCGGGACAGCGCGCGCAACTGCTGGCCGGACGCGTCCGGGCCGAGCACCCGGCGCAGATTGCCTTCCAGCGTCGTCACCCGCGGGCCCTGCCGCCGCCAGGCGATGTCCGCGAAGAACTCGAAGGCCGCCCGGGCCCAGGACTCGGGCAGACGGCAGACCAGCTTCCAGCCGAGCGCGTAACCAGCCGAGGCCAGCCGGTCCTGAACCGAGGTCACTCTTGCTCTCCCTGCTTGCTTTGCGCCTCCGGGGCGCTTTTACCCGCGCCCCTTTGGCGCGGCGCCGCGCCCCCTTCGGCGCCGGGACCAACCGCCTTGCGCACCACCAGCACCCGCTGCCCGAACGTGACCGTACTCCCCACCGCCACCGCCCAGAGCCCGATGGCCAGCACGAACGGCACGCCCAGGCCGGTCAGCCCGGCCGCCACCAGCGCGACCAGCAGCCGCTCCGAGCGCTCCGCCACGCCCACATCCGCGCGTACCCCCAGCCCCTCGGCCCGGGCCCGCGCGTAGGACACCATGTTCCCCGCAACGAGGCAATACAGTGCAACACCCGCTAGGCCCCACTGATGCCCGCTCCGGGCCAGCCAGATGGCCAGCCCGGAGAAAACAGCGGCGTCCCCCACCCGGTCCAGGGTCGAGTCGAGGAACGCGCCCCACGCGCCGGACGTCCCCTTCACCCGGGCCAGCAGCCCGTCCAGCATGTCGAACATGGCGAAGCCCCAGCACACCAGCGTGCCGGCGAACAGGTGGCCGGTCGGGAACAGCCACAGCGCGCCCACCGCCACGCCCACCGTGCCGGTCACGGTGACCATGTTGGGGGTGACCGGCGTGCGGGCCAGTGCCTGGCCGAGCGGCGTGAGCAGCTTGGCGAACAGGGGTCTCAGCGCGTTCAGCATGGCCGTCCGATCCTACTGGCGAGGGGACAGCTCGGATGATTCCGGCTCAGGGCTTGTGATCGGGTGGCCGGGAGGTAAAGGCTGGTTGTGAGGCAGCCGAACAGAGTCGTTGGAGGCGAGGCTCATGACCGATAAGAAAGGACCGACAGCCGCTGGCGGTACAGCAGCGGCCGGCCAGCCCGACAGCGTGCGGAATGTCGCACTGGTCGGCCACTCAGGGTCAGGCAAGACCACGCTGGTCGAAGCGCTCCTCGCGTACACCGGTGCGATCCAGCGGGCCGGCCGGGTCGAGGACGGCAGCACGGTCAGCGACTTCGACGAGGTGGAGGTCCGCCAGCAGCGCTCGGTGAACCTCACCCTGGCACCGGTTCTGCACGCCGGGGTCAAGGTCAACCTCATCGACACGCCCGGGTACGCGGACTTCACCGGGGACCTGCGGGCTGGGCTGCGGGCGGCGGACGCCGCGCTGTTCACCGTGCCGGCCACCGACGGGGTGGACGGCCTGACCCAGATGCTCTGGGAGGAGTGTGCCCGGGTCGGCATGCCCCGCGCCGTGGTCATCACCAAGCTGGACCACCAGCGGGCCGACTTCGACGAGGCGCTGCGCGCCTGCCAGGACGCGTTCGGCGACGCGGTCGCGCCGCTGTACCTGCCGGTCACCGACGGCCCCGGCCAGGTCCGCGGCCTGATCGGCCTGCTCACCGGCAAGTTCTTCGATTACTCGGGCGGCGCCCGCACCGAGCGGGACCCGGATCCGGCCGACACCGACCGCGCGGCTGACCTGCGCGGCGCGCTGATCGAGGGGATCATCCAGGAGTCCGAGGACGAGACCCTGATGGACCGGTACCTGTCCGGTGAGGACATCGACGCCAAGGTGCTCATCGAGGACCTGGAGAAGGCCGTGGCCCGGGGCAGCTTCTTCCCGGTGCTGGCCGCGTCCAGCTTCGAGGGCGGCGTCGGGTTCGCCGAGCTGCTCGAAGTGATGACCCAGGCCTTCCCGGCGCCCAGCGAGCACCCCATGCCCGGGGTGACCACGCTGGACGGGAAGAGCGTGGCCGGGCTGACCAGCGACCCCAAGGGCCCGCTGCTGGCCGAAGTGATCAAGACCACGTCCGACCCCTATGTGGGCCGGATCAGCCTGGTCCGGGTGTTCTCCGGGACGCTGCGGCCGGACGCCACGGTGCACGTGTCCGGGCATGGCATGGCCGACCGCGGCCACGCCGACCACGACAGCGACGAGCGGATCGGGGCGCTCACGTCGCCGCTGGGCAAGCAGCAGCGGCCGGTGGCCCAGTGCCCGGCCGGGGACATCTGCGCGGTGGCCAAGCTGGGCACCGCGGAGACCGGGGACACGCTGTCGGACAAGGACCAGCCGCTGCTGATGGAGTCCTGGTCGATGCCGGATCCGCTGCTCCCGGTCGCGATATCGGCCAAGTCCAAGGCCGACGAGGACAAGATGTCGCAGGCCATCTACCGGCTGGTCGCCGAGGACCCGACGCTCCGGATGGAGAACAACTCGGAAACCCGCCAGCTCGTCCTGTGGTGCATGGGCGAGGCCCACTCCGACCTGCTGCTGGACCGGCTCTCCACCCGGTACGGGGTGGGTGTGGAGACCAAGGCGCTGCGCGTCCCGCTGCGTGAGACGGTGGCCGGCAAGGCCCAGGGCACGGGGCGCAACGTCAAGCAGACCGGCGGGCACGGCGAGTACGGCGTGTGTCACATCGAGATCGAGCCGATGCCCTCCGGCGACGGCTTCGAGTTCGTGGACAAGGTGGTCGGCGGCGTGGTGCCGCGCCAGTTCATCCCGTCGGTGGAGAAGGGCGTGCGGGCCCAGCTGGAACATGGCGTCATGGCCGGCTACCCGATGGTGGACATCCGGATCACCTTGTTCGACGGCAAGGCGCACTCGGTCGACTCGTCCGACATGGCCTTCCAGAAGGCGGGCAAGCTGGCCCTGCGCGACGCCGCGGACAAAGCCAAGGTGCTCCTGCTGGAACCGGTGGACGAGCTGTCCGTGCTGGTCGCCGACGACTACGTGGGCGCGGTCATGTCCGACCTGTCGTCCAGGCGCGGCCGGGTGCTGGGCACCGAGCCGGTGGCTGGCGGGCGGACCCTGGTCAAGGCCGAGGTGCCGCAGCTGGAGATCACCCGGTACGCGATCGACCTGCGCTCGATGTCGCACGGCACCGGCTCATTCAGCCGCAGCTACCTGCGCTACGAGCCGCTCCCCGCACACCTGGCCGACAAGATGGCCAGCGCCTCGGAGAACGACTAGCGGATAGGCAGGCGCGACCGCGTGGCCGCGCCTGCCTCGGCGCGAAGCGCCGATCGGGTGGAGAGAGACCTCAGCCGTCCCCGGCCGGTTGTGCCGGCCTCGGCGCGGAGCGGCGATCGGGGGGCTCCGGGGGGTCGTCCCCCCGGGCTAACACTGCCGGCCACGCCTCCGCGATTAGCTTGCGGGTGTCGCGGAGCAGTTGCGGCAGCACCCGGGTGTGCCCGACCACCGGCATGAAGTTGGTGTCGCCGCCCCAGCGCGGCACCACGTGCTGGTGCAGGTGCGCGGCGATGCCCGCGCCCGCCACCGAGCCCATGTTCATCCCGATGTTGAAGCCCTGCGCGCCGGACGCGGCGCGCAGCGCGGTCATCGCCCGCTTGGTGTGGTCGGCCAGCTCCGCGGTCTCCCCCAGATCCAGGTCGGTGTAGTCGGCCACGTGCCGGTACGGCAGCACCATCAGGTGCCCGGCGTTGTACGGGTACAGGTTGAGCACGGTGAAGACCACGTCGCCGCGGGCGACGATCAGCCCATCCTCATCCGACATCAGCGGGATCCGGCAGAACGGGCACTCGTCGTCCTCCCGGCCGGCCGGCACCTTGTTCTCGCCCTTGATGTAGGCCATCCGGTGCGGCATCCACAGCCGGGCGAACCCGTCCGGCACGCCGATCCCGTCCTGGCCGGCAACCCCGCCGGTGAGCTCGTCCGACATGGCCCGCCGGTCAGACCTGGATCCGCTGGGCCACCGCCGCGACGATCTCGGAGATGGCCTCCTCGACCGGCACCCCGTTGCGCTGCGAACCATCCCGGAACCGGAACGAGACCGCGCCCTTGGCCATGTCCTCGTCGCCGGCCAGCAGCATGAACGGCACCTTCTGCCGCTGCGCGTTCCTGATCTTCTTCTGCATCCGGTCGTCGCTGGTGTCCACCTCGACCCGGATGCCCTGGTCCCGCAGGCTGGCCGCGACCTTCTCCAGGTAGGGCACGTGCCCGTCGGTGATCGGGATGCCGACCACCTGGACCGGGGCCAGCCACGGCGGGAACGCGCCCGCGTAGTGCTCGACCAGGATGCCGAAGAACCGCTCGATCGAGCCGAACAGCGCCCGGTGGATCATGTACGGGCGCTGCCTGGAGCCGTCCGCGGCCTGGTACTCGATGCCGAACCGGCCCGGCTCCTGGAAGTCCACCTGCAGGGTGGACAGCTGCCAGCGGCGGCCGATGGCGTCCTTCACGTGCACGTCGATCTTGGGCGCGTAGAACGCGCCCTCGCCCTCGGCGACCGTGTACGGCAGGCCCGAGGCGTCCAGCGCGTGCTTCAGCGCGGCCTCGGCCGCCGCCCACTCCTCGGGCTCGCCGACAAACTTCTCCGGCCGGGTGGACAGCTCGGCCTCGAACTCGGTCAGCCCGAAGTCACGGAGCAGGCCGACTACGAAGTCCAGCAGCGAGGCCAGCTCCGGGGCCAGTTGCTCCGGGGTGCAGAAGATGTGCGAGTCGTCCTGGGTGAAACCGCGGGCCCGGGTCAGCCCGTGCACCACACCGGACTTCTCGTACCGGTACACCGTGCCGAACTCGAACAGGCGCAGCGGCAGCTCCCGGTAGGACCGCCCGCGCGACTGGTAGATCAGCACGTGCATCGGGCAGTTCATCGGCTTCATGTAGTAGGTGGCGCCGTCCAGCTCCATGGGCGGGAACATGCTCTCGGCGTAGAAGCCGAGGTGACCGGAGGTCTGGAACAGCTCCTCCTTGGTCAGGTGCGGGGTGTTGACGTACTGGTAGCCCGCTTCCTCGTGGCGCCGCCGGGAGTAGTCCTCCATCACCCGCCGGATGATCGCGCCCTTGGGGTGGAACACCGGCAGCCCAGAGCCGATCTCGGTCGGGAACGAGAACAGGTCCAGCTCGGCGCCGAGCCGGCGGTGGTCCCGCTTCTCCGCCTCGACCAGCATGGCCAGGTAGTCGTCCTGCACCTGGCGGGACTCCCACGCGGTGCCGTAGATCCGCTGCAGCTGCGGGTTCTTCTCGCTGCCCCGCCAGTAGGCGCCGCCCGAGCGCATCAGCTTGAACGCCGGGATCTGCCGGGTGCTGGGCAGGTGCGGGCCGCGGCACAGGTCCTTCCAGCACAGCTCGCCGCTGGCCGGGTCGAGATTGTCGTAGATGGTGAGCTGGCCGCCTCCGACCTCGACCGCCTCCTCGACGCTGACCTCGGAGGGTGCGGTGGCGGCGCCCGCATCGGCGGCCGCGGCGGCCGAGCCGCCCTTGATGCCGATCAGTTCCAGCTTGTACGGCTCACCGGCCAGTTCGGTGCGGGCCTGCTCGTCGCTGACCTCCCGCCGGGAGAACCGCTGGCCCTGCTTCACGATCTGCCGCATCCGCTGCTCGACGGCCTTGAGATCATCCGGGCTGAACGGCTGGGGCACGTCGAAGTCGTAGTAGAAGCCGTTCTCCACCGGCGGGCCGATGCCCAGCTTGGCCTCGGGGAACAGCTCCTGGACCGCCTGGGCCATGACGTGCGCGGTGGAGTGCCGCATGATCGACCGGCCGTCCGGGCTGGCCAGTTCCACCGGCTCGACCACGTCACCGTCGGCCACCGGGCTGGCCAGGTCGCGCAGCTCGCCGTTGACCCGCGCCGCGATCACCGGGGACCCGGCGGCGCTGCGCTCCCCGGCCGGGGCGTTGAGCAAATCAAGGGCCTGGCCCGCGGTCGTGCCCGGTGCCACCTCGTGCTCGCGTCCGGCGAGGGTGATGTGCGGCGGTGGCTGGGCAGGCACGGTGGCTCCCTGGTCGTAGGTGCATCGGAGGGCTGGCGCCCTAACCTCCTGATGCTATCGAGGTCAGGCCGGTGCCGCGCCTCGATATCTCCCGGTAGCGGCCGGTCAGCCGGTGACGGTGACCAGGGTGCCGTAGCTCATGTACGGCCACACCTGCTTGGCCTGGGTCCACGGCAGCTCGACGCAGCCCAGGCTCTGCTCGAACCCGTAGGAGCCGCGCGGGAAGTAGTGCACCGCGTCGCCGCCGTTGAAGTAGGCCACCCACCACACCGGGTCGGCGTACTTGCTGCCGTCCGGGTTGGTGCCCTTCATGATCTGGAACTGGTAGCGCAGGTACACCGGGAACGTGCCGTCCGCGGTGGGCGCGGCCGGGATGCCGGTGTTGGCCAGCGTGTGCATGACGACCTTGCCGTTGTGCCACACGGTCAGCGTCTCCGGGCTGCCCTTGCTGGCCAGCGCGTAGGTGTAGCCGTGCGGGTTGGTGTGCCCCTTGGCCGCCGCTTTGAGCAGGTGCTGCCACAGGCTGTAGGTCATCACCCCGGTCATGGTCTGCCCCTCGTCGGCCTGGAAGGCCCGGATGGCCCCCTCCATGATCAGGCTCGACGGCCCGCCCCAGAACGAGGTGAGGACCTTCGGGAAACCCCCCTTCCAGCTGAAGGTGCCGGCCGGCGGGGCGTACACGGCGGCCAGCTCGGTAGCCATGCTGTCCGGCTGGGGTGCGCTCGCGTTCTGCGCCTTCCACTTCAGCGGGAGGTAGCCGAGCTGGGCCAGCAGCTGCTTCAGCCGCAGGTTGGACCAGCCGCCGGTGCGCAGGTGGTCCACCACCGGGCTGGCCAGCAGGCCGCCCGCCGCGGAGCGCAGGCCGCGCTGCCCGGCCCGGAAGCGCACCCGGACCGCGGTGCCCGGCTGGAACGGGGTGGCCGGCGTGAAGGTCACCGTGTCGGCCGTCCGCTTCCAGGTCCCGGGCACGGCCGGGCGCACCACCGGCAGCGGCGAGGTGGCGGCCAGCGGCGCGGACAGCGTGACCTGGACCGGGTCGGCGCCGTCGGCGTGGGTGGTCGCGCCGCCCTCGGTCACGGAGACGACCTGCAGCGGGGCGGCTGGGCTGGCCGGGTGGGCGGACTGGGACGCGTCGGCCGTGGTCCGGCCGGCCGCCTTCTGCCCGCCGAGGGTGCTGGCCACGATGCCGCCCACGGCCAGCACGCCGAGCACGGCGGCGCCCAGCCCGGCCACCTTGACCCGGCTCAGGCTGCCCAGGCCGCGGCCGGGGGCCGGCGCCACGGCCGGTGCCGTCGCCGCGGCCGCTGCGGCCGCTGCGGCCGTGGCTGGCGCTGCGGCCGGCGCTTCAGCCGTTGCGGGCGGTTCCGCGGCCCCAGCCGGTTCGGTGGCCGGCGGTTCGGTGGACGGCGGTTCGGGGGCAGGCGGTTGCGGGGCGCCTGGCGATCCGGCGACCGGCGGTTCCGTGGCGGCAGGCGGTTCGGCAGTGGGCGGTTCGGCGGCTGGGCCCCCGGCGGCCGCCGTATCCGCAGCTGACGCTGGGTCTCCGGACGCCGCCGTGTCCCCCGATCCCGCCGCCCCCCGTGCCCATCCTGGAATGCGCAACTCCCGCTCCCTACGTCGCCAGTGCCCGGCTCAACCGCTGCCCGCCATTAAGGAACGGATGCCCGGGTTGGCCGGTTCCGTACCCACACCGCTAATTCTGGCCGGCGGCGTGCAGCCCGCTCACAGCCAGTCCTTGCGGCGGAACACGACATACAGCCCCACGGACAGCGCGACCATGATGGTGGTGGAAACCCAGAAACCAGAAGTATGCCCGAATCCGGGATATGGCACATTCTGCCCGTAAAATCCGGTCACCGCAGTCGGCACGGCGATGATCGCGGCCCAGCTGGTCACCTGCTTCATGATCACGTTCAGCCGGTTGCCGCGGACGGTCAGGTGCGTCTCCAGGATGGTGGTGACCAGGTCGCGCAAGGACTCGGTCCATTCGGTGGCCCGCAGCACGTGGTCGTAGACGTCGTGGAAATACGGCACCATCTGCTCGACCATCACGTGCAGGTCGCGGCGCAGCACGCTGTTCAGCACCTCACGCATGGGCAGCACGACGCGGCGCAGCAGGACCAGCGACTTGCGCAGCTCGAAGGTGCGGCGCTGCATCTCCTTGTCCCGCGGGTTGTCGTCGAAGAGCTGGTCCTCCAGCGCCTCGATCTGGGTGTCCAGCTGCTGGACCGCTTCGAAGTGGGTGTCCACCACGTAGTCGAGCAGCCCGTGCAGCAGGAAGCCGACCCCGAAACGGGCCAGGTCAGGTGAGCCGTCCCAGCGGCGCAACACGGCGTCGAGGTCGAACTCCGGGCTGCGCCGCACGGTGACGAGCGCGCGTTGGGTGACGAACGCGTCGATCTCGCTGGTCTGCAGCTCGCCGCTGCTGGTGTCCAGCTTGACCTGGTAGGACGTGACGAACAGATGCGACTGGTAGCGGTCCAGCTTGGGCCGCTGGTGCTCGGCCACGGCGTCCTCGACGGCGAGCGGGTGCAGGCCCAGCTCCTCGCTGATCGAGGCGAGGTCCGCGGCGGTGGGCTCGCAGAGGTCGAACCAGACCACGGCGTCGGGTTCGGCCAGGTAGTCGGACACCTTGCTGACCGGGAAGCCCTCGTCGGCCAGGGTGCCGTGGCGGTACAAGCGGGTTCGTGCCATGGGGGTCAAGATAAGCGCACTCCGTTACCGGCAGTTGGCCGGCGGGCCGGGCGGGCATCGGGTCGCGGCCGGGCGGCTGGGCGGCGGCTGGCATCATCGGCATATGACCGTGATCAAGATCAACGCGATTACCGTCCCCGCAGACAGTGGGGACGAGCTGGCCCGCCGGTTCGCGGCCCGGGCCGGCGCGGTGGACGACCAGGACGGCTTCGAGGGCTTCGAACTGCTCAAGCCCACCGATGAGCGGACCACCTGGCTGGTGGTAACCCGGTGGCGGGACGAAGACTCGTTTGCGGCCTGGCTGAACTCCCCCGCGTTCGGCCAGGGCCACCGCGGGCCAGGCGGCGGCCCTGGCGGCGGGGGCCCGGGCGGCGGGGGCCCGGGCGGCGGGCCAGCCGGCGGGCCGGGGGGCGGGCCGGTCGGCATCTCCAGCGAGCTGTGGTCCTACGAGGTGGCCGGCGGTTCCGCGGCCCGGCCGTCCTGAGCGCCCCGGTGGCCGGCCGATGGCAGCTGCCACCCGGCGCGGTGGTGACTCCCGCGGTGGTGGTGGACAGCGGCGCGCTCGACGCCAACCTGCGCGCGATGGCGGACAGCGCCGCACACCGCGGGATGGCCCTCCGGCCGCACGGCAAGACGCACAAGTCCGCCGAGATAGCGCGCCGGCAACTGGACCTGGGCGCGGCCGGCCTCACCGTGGCCACGGTCGGTGAGGCCGAGGCGTTCGCGGCCGCCGGGGTCACCGACATCTTCATCGCCTACCCGGTGTGGGCCGACGCCGACCGGGCCGGGCGGCTCCGTGCCCTGGCCGGGCGGGTCCAGCTGTCGGTGGGCGTGGACTCGGCCGACGCGGTGGCCCGGCTAGCCGCGGCGCTGGCCGGGACGCCCGCCCAGGTCCTGGTCGAAGTGGACTGCGGGCTGCGGCGCAGCGGGGTGGCCCCGGCCGACGCGGGCCAGGTGGCGGCCGCGGCCGACGCCGCCGGGCTGGAGCTGGCCGGCGTGTTCACTTTTCCCGGGCATAGTTATGCACCAGGCGCCCCGGTGTCGGCGGCGGCCGACGAGGGCGCCGCGCTGACCGCGGCGGCGGCCAGCCTGGCCGGGGCCGGGCTGCCCTGCCCGGTGCGCAGCGGCGGTTCCACGCCGAGCGCCGCGCTGTCCCTGGGCCCGGCCGACGACGGCCCGGTCACCGAGCTGCGCCCAGGGGTGTACGCATTCAACGACGCGCAGCAGGTGGTACTGGGCACCTGCGCGGTGGACCAGGTGGCCCTGGCCATCCTGGCCACCGTGGTCTCGGTGCCCACCGCGGACCGGTTCATCCTCGATTCCGGGGCCAAGGTGCTCGGCCCGGACCGGCCGGCCTGGGCGCCCGGCCACGGCCTGCTGCCGGACTTCGACGACTCGGTCATCACCGGCCTCTGGGAACACCACGCGGTGGTCCGCCACCCCGCCGACCAGCCCCCGCCCCAGGTCGGCGACCAGGTCGTCGTCCTGCCCAACCACGTCTGCACCGTGGTCAACCTGGTCGACTCGGTCTACATAGCCGAAGACGGCCAGGTGGTTGAACGTCTGGCCGGTCACCGCCCGCGGCCGCAACACCTAGCCTGGACCATCATGATCAACCGATTGCTGCTCCTATAACGGCAGTAATCGGTTGATCACGAGCTGCGGCCCAGCGCGGCACCCGGTTACAGGACCCAGCGGGACTGGGCGATGATCTCCTCGTCGGACTTGCCCGCGGCCAGCTCCATCTCCGCGCGGCGGGCGGCGACGAAACCGGCCAGCAGCTCGCCGCCGAGCGCGGCGCGCAGATCCTCGTTCGCCTCCAAAGCGTTCACCGTCTCGGCCAGCGTGCCGGGCAGCCGCGATGCCTGACCCGCGGCCGGGTTACCCGGGCTGGCCGGGTCGCCGGAGACCTCGGCGGGCAAGCTGGCCTTCCGGTCCGCGCCAGCCAGCGCCACCGCCAGCACGCAGCCCACCACCAGATACGGGTTGGCGCTGTTGTCGAAGCTCTTGAGTTCGAGGTTCGCGGCACCCGGTTCCGCCGGGCCGGCCTCGATGAAGCGCAGCGCGGCCTCCCGGTTCTCCTTGCCCCACACCTGGAACGCGCCCGCCCACACTGACGGCTGCAGCCGCAGGTAGGAGCCGGGTGACGGGGCGCCGACGGCGAGCAGCGCGGGGAGGCTGTCCAGCAGGCTGGCCGCCATCGACTCGCCGCGCTCGGTCAGCCCGTGCCGGCCCGGGCCGCCGGCCAGCAGGTTCTGCCCGTCGGCCCAGAAGCTGGCGTGCAGGTGCCCGCCGTTCCCGACGTTGCCGGTGAGCACCGCGGGCGCGAACGCGGCGCGCCAGCCGTGCTCGGCGGTGACCGCCGCGATGACGAGCTTGACCAGCACGCTGGTGTCCGCGGCGGACACTGGGTCCTGGGCCGCGACCGACACCTCGAACTGCCCGGGGCCGTACTCCGGGTGCAGCTGCAGCACCTGCACCCCGGCCGCTGCGAGGCTGTCGAGCACGTCGCGCGCGTAGTCGGCCGCGGCCAGCAGCCGGGACAGGCCGTAGCCGGTGCCGCGGACCGCGGGCTGGAAGTCGTCCTGGTCGAGGCCGACCATCCACTCCACCTCGAACGCCATCTGCGCGCTGATGCCTGCCCGCAGGCCCGCCGCCACCTGGGCCCGGGCGAAGGACCGCTGGCATCCGGGATAGACGCTGCCGTCCTGCCAGAACCGGTCGCCCGGTGCCCACGCCCAGCCCGCCGGAGCGCTGAGCGTGGCGAACGAATCCAGGTCGGGCACCATCCGCAGGTCGCCGTCCGGCTTGTCCAGCGGCGAGGCCGGGTTGATCCCACCCAGGCTGTCGAACGCGTCGATCACCGGCGAGAAGCCGAGCCCGCTGCGCGCCGCCCGGTCCAGCCCGGCCAGCGGCACCGATTTGACCCGGGCCGCGCCGCTGTCGTCGATGAACGTCGTCGCGACGGCGCTCACCTCGTCCCCGTGCTGCTCCTGCAGTTGCTGCGCCCGGCGCTGGTCGGCGTCCCGTTCCTCGTCGCTGCGGACCTGGCTGAATGGCCGTGGCATGGTGCTGTCCTCCCGGTACCCGCCTCGCATGGCTGTCCCGCCATGCACCGGCCGGCACATGGCGGGGATCATTCAAGCAGTTTCCGGATCAGCTGACCGGGCTCGCCGCTTCCTCCGCGTCCGCCGAGCCGGAACCGCCCAGCCCCTCGGACTGGGTGAGCAGCTCGCCGGCCCGCCGGGTGGCCGCGGGCCGGGCCAGCACCCAGGCGATGCCGACCACGAACCAGGCGATGGTCACCGACGGCCCCCACCACGCGACCCCCTTCGGCAGCGGCCAGACGTTCCGGAACAGCGTGTAGCCGAGCACGATGATGCCGAGCACCGGGATGATCAGCTCCCACCGCCGAATGGTGTTATCGCCCGAGAAGAACACGAGCCGGACCATGCCGATGGTGGCCAGGATGTACACCACGAGCAGGATCAGCGTGCCGATCGTGCCGCTCTCCAGGAACAGCGTGAACGGGTCGCCGCCGAGGCCGAACCAGGTGAACGCGATGATCACGTACACGGCCAGCACCACGGCCAGCGCGGCCACGGTCGGTGTCCGGCGCCGCTCCGAGACGTGGCTGAGCCGGGCGGGCAGCACCCCGTCCCGGCTCATGGCGAACGCCAGCCGGGACGCGCCGACCGTGCTGGCCAGCGCGCAGCCGAACGCGGACACCATCGCGCCCAGCGTGATCAGCGTGCCCAGCCACGCCGATACGTAGCTGGTGCCCAGGTCGCCGATCAGCGACGTCGAGTTGATGAACGCGGTGACCCCCCTGGTCGAGGTGCCGAAGCCCATCACCTCGACCGCGGTGACCACGAAGAAGTAGACGCCGCCGAAGATGGCCACGCCGAGGATGGCCCGCGGGATGTCCCGGCGGGGCTGCTTGGTCTCCTCGCCCAGGGTGGCGGCGGCCTCGAACCCGGCGAAGGACAGGAAGCCGAACACGACGCCGAGGAAGATCGTGGACAGCGGGATGCCGGACGGCAGGCTGAAAACCGACCAGTCCACGCCGAGCCCGTGCGGCGCGCTGTGCCCGGCCAGCTTGGCGAACACGATCACGATCACGACGACGATCAGCGCCACCGTGATGGCCTCGGCCGCCAGCAGCAGCCGGGTGCCGCCGCGGGCCGGGGTGATCGCGAGCCACCAGACGACGACCATGCCGAGCGCGCCGAGCAGGAACCCGGACCAGGTCGGCGGGTTGTGCCAGACGCCCAGGTGGTCCAGGAAGTTCGCGGCGAACCGGCCGCCCGCCATCGAGGTGACCACGGCGTAGAACATGTAGGTGCCGGTCAGCGCCCAGCCGGAGATCACCCCGGTGCGCGGGCCGAGCGTGGCACCGACGAACCCGTACACCGAGCCGGAGTGGTGGAACCGCTGGGTCAGCCGGACGAACGTGTAAGCCACCAGCAGCACGCTGACGAAGGCCAGCGCGAACGCGATGGGCACCGCCCGGCCCACCGTGGTCGCGGTGCCCTGCGGGTTGATGCTGGCCGCCATGGACGGCGCCATCAGCGCCAGCGAGATGCCGATGGCCTCCCAGACGCTCAGGTTGCGGTGCAGCTTCCGCTGCCCGGTCTCGGTCTCGCTTGTGCCTGCCGTCATCTGCTCAGCACCTCCTGCCGGCGGCTACGCCGCAGCCGCTCGTGCCGGTGTTTTTACCAGCACTTGCCCGTGCAGAGATGATGCGCCTGCCCGCCAGCCCGCACAAGATCTATTTACTGCCGTTAACCGGCCGGAAACGGACGGCTCCGCCCGGTTCCGGCCAAGGTCAGCTGCCCGCCCCCGGTCCGCACCCGGCGCGCGCGGACCAGCCTGCTTAACGCCAGCGCCTGCCCACTCGTGCTGGCCCGAGCCCGGCGGCACCAGCCACGAGAACCTCGTGCCCGCTACCCGTACTGTCGCGAAACCAGCCGCGGATCCCTTCAACGGCGGAGCCGTCCGGTTTCCAACCGATGCCCGTTGCCTTGCCACCACAGCACCGGCAGTCACATCAGCCACCTCTGCCCCAGACCGGCTTGCTTCTGGACCCTGCCCTGGTCTTATTGGCTGCGGATTTTCAAGCGTGCTAGAGTTCCAGAACTCCCATTGTTCTAGAACTCTAGACGCGACAGGGGATGCGGACGGCCGAAGCGCGACGGGATGCCGACGGCCGAGGGGCGGAAGACGACGACTGAAGGGCGACGGGGTGGCCGACGGCCGAAGGGCAGCGGAAGACGACGACCGAAGAGGCGGCGCGATGACGATGACCGAACCAGCCGTGCTGGCTGATGAGTCCGGCCAGCCCGGGCCGACTACCATCGGCGATCCGGGCCCGGCGGTCATGGGCGATCCGGGCCCGCCGGTCATGGGCGATCCGGGCCCGCCGGTCATGGGCGATCCGGGGCCGGGCGGGCGGTTCGGGCCGTTCGGCGGCCGGTTCGTCCCTGAGGCGCTGATCCCGGCGTGCGCCGAGCTGGAGGCGGCGTTCCGGTCCGCCTGGGCCGACCCCGGCTTCCGGGCCGAACTGGACCGGCTGCTGGCCGAGTACGCCGGGCGGCCCACACCGGTCACGATCGCGCCCCGGCTGTCCGCCGACCTCGGTGTCCAGGTCCTGCTCAAGCGCGAGGACCTGGCGCACACCGGCAGCCACAAGATCAACAACGTGGCCGGGCAGGCGCTGCTGGCCCGCCGGATGGGCAAGACCGCGCTGGTCGCCGAGACCGGCGCGGGCCAGCACGGGGTGGCCGCCGCTACCGTGGCCGCCCACCTGGGCCTGGGCTGCACGGTCTACATGGGCGAGCGGGACATGGCGCGGCAGGAGCTCAACGTGTTCCGGATGGAACTGCTCGGCGCGACCGTGGTGCCGGTGCGCTCCGGCTCACGGACGCTCAAGGACGCCACCAACGAGGCGCTGCGGCACTGGGTCACCACGGTGGACTCGACGCACTACTGCATCGGCTCGGTGCTCGGCCCGGCGCCCTATCCGTGGCTGGTCCGCGAACTGCAGCGGGTGATCGGCGACGAGGCGCGCGCCCAGTGCGCGGCGCTGGCCGCGGCCGGCCGACTGCCCTGCCCGGTGCCAGACCTGGCCGTGGCCTGCGTCGGCGGCGGCTCCAACGCGGCCGGCACGTTCGCTGGGTTCGCGGACACCACGGCCCGGCTGGTCGGCGTGGAGGCGGCCGGCGGCGCCGCGCTGAGCAACGGCCAGCGCGGCGTGCTGCACGGCTACCTGTCGCGGTTTCTGCAGGACGCCGACGGGCAGATCCTCGAGGCCCAGTCGGTGTCCGCGGGCCTGGACTACCCGGGGGTGGGCCCGGAGCACGCCTGGCTAGCCGCGACCGGGCGCGCCGAGTACCACACCGTGACCGACGGGGAGGCGATCGACGCGGCCGGCTGGTGCGCCCGGGCCGAAGGCATCCTGCCCGCCCTGGAGTCGGCGCACGCGCTGGCCTGGGTCCGCCGTGCCGCCCGGGACGGCCAGCTGCGGGCCGGATCGGCGGTACTGATCACGCTGTCCGGCCGCGGCGACAAGGACGCCGCCTGCCTGCGGGAGCTCACCCGTGGCCGCGGTTGAGACCGCGCTGGGCGCGGCCCGCGCGGCCGGCCGGCCCAGCCTGGTCGGCTACCTCACCGGCGGGATCCGGGCCGACTGGACGGACCTGCTGGCCGCGATCATCGACGCGGGCGCCGACGCGGTCGAGATCGGGCTGCCGTTCTCCGACCCGATGCTGGACGGCCCGGTCATCCAGCGCGCGTCGGAGACCGCGCTGGCCCGCGGCGCCACCCCGGCCCGCATCCTGGCCGAACTGCGTGCGGCCGGCCCCTGGGCCGTCCCGCTGATCGCGATGAGCTACGCCAATCACGCGTTCCGCCCTGGGCTGCCCGGCTACTGCGCCGGCCTGGCCGCGGCCGGGTTCAGCGGCACCATCATCGCGGACCTGCCCGCCGCCGAGGCGGATGGCTACCTGGCCGCGGCCGCGCAGGCCGGCCTGGACGCCACACTGATGCTCACACCGGCCACCCCGGCCGCGCAGCGGCGTGTCATCGCGGCGCGGACCCGTGGCTTCCTGTATGTGATGAGTGTGATGGCTACCACCGGGACGACCGCCGAGCACCAGGACGCGAGCCGATGGGCGGTGGCCGCGCAAGCCCGGGCCGCCGGGGCGGCTGACGGCACCGCCCGGCCGGTGCTGATCGGCTTCGGCATCAGCACCCCGGCCCGGGCCGCGGCCGCCGTCCGGCACGCCGACGGGGTGATCGTCGCCTCCGCCCTGATGCGCCGCGTGCTGGACGGCGCGACCGCCGCCGAGCTGGGCCAGGCGGTCGGCGAACTGCGCGCGGCCGTCGACGGAGCCCAGCCGTGAGCCCGGCCCTGCTGGCCGGGCGCCGCCGCAGCGCGCTCGACCGGCAGCCGAAGTACCTGCGCATCCACGCCGAGCTCCGGAACCGGATCAGCACCGGCGAGTGGCCCGCGGGCTATCCGCTGCCCGCGCAGCGCGACCTGGCCGCGGAGTTCGGCGTCAGCGTGATGACGCTGCGCCAGGCCCTCCAGTTGCTGGCCGACGACGGGCTGATCGACATCCGGCACGGCAGCGGCAGCTACGTCGCCCAGCGGTACGCCTACGACCTGGGCCACCTGCGCAGCTTCGCCAGCGACCTGGCCGGCCAGGGGGCCCGGATCAGTACCCGGCTGCTGGCCGCCGGGATCGTGACCGCCCCAGAGGAGGTGGACGCCCGGCTCGGCGGCCCCGGCGACGTGCTGCGGCTGCGTCGGCTCCGGCTGGCCGACGGTCAGCCGTTGATCGTGCAGACCTCGTACCTGCCCGCCGAGCTGACCAGGGCGGACGGGCCGGGCGCGGACAGTCCCGGCACGCTCGACGTGGCTGAGCTGGCGCAACGCGGGCTGTACACGGTGCTGGCCGAGCACGGGCTGACCGTCACCCGGGCGGCGGAGACCATCACCCCGGTGCTGCTCGGGCCGGCCGACGCCGCCGACCTGGGCCGGGCGGCGGGCAGCCCGGCGCTGCTCAGCCACCGGGTCAGCTTCACCGCGGCCGGGCTGCCCATCGTGGACGACCACGCGCTGCTGCCCGGGGACAGCGTGGCCATCAGCGCGAACCGCTCCGCCGAGCGGCTCGAGGTGCAGTACACGCTGACCACGGGCGGCGCCGAAGGGGGCGCGCCGCCGACTGGACTGAGGAGCGACGGAGCGAGGAACGAGCGACCGAGCGACGAGGGAAGTCGGCGGGTATAGCGCCCCCGGAGGCGCAAGAAAGCAGAGCACGAGCGACCGAGCGACGAGGGAAGGCGGCGGGTAAAGCGCCCCCGGAGGCGCAAAGCAAGCAGAGATCAGTCCGGGCGGCAGATGGTGACTGGCCCGTGCCCGTGGTGCACGCAGTACGTGCTGACCGAGCCGAGCACCGCATCGGCCAGCCCACCGTGCCCGCGGGAGCCCACGACCAGCAGGTCCGCGGCCGCCGACGCGTTGACCAGGATCCGGGCCGGCGGGCCCTCGACGACCTGGGTCCGCACCCAGTCCGGCCGGTCTGGCCCGAAGACCTCGCCGAGCGCGTCGTCCTGGGTGCCCGCCCAGAGGTGCGCGAGGTCCGTGTCACCCGGATTGGCCGGGGCCCAGCTGTAGAACGTCGGGTACTCCCAGGCCGTGACCACCTGCAGCTCGGCCCCGGTCAGCTCGGCTTGCCGGGCCGCCCAGCGCAGCGCCTGCACCGACCCCGGTGATCCGTCCACGCCGACCACGACCCGGGCCGGACGACTGGCTGGCTCGCTCATCACTGTCCTATTCTGACGACCGTCCCGGCCCGGCCGGCCAGCAGGGCGGCGAGGCGCAAAGCAACAGAGCTCAGCCGGCCCGGAGCCGACGGGCTCGCCGGGCCGCGTAGCCGCCCAGGCCAGCGGCCAGGGCGGCGCCGATGACCACGGCGCGGGCCAGCGAGCCGGGGCCGGGCGAACGGATCGCGCTGGACAGCAGCACGGTCATCGGCACCACCGCCAGCAGCGTGCCCCAGGCGTACCAGAAGATGATGTTGATCACCGCGGTGTTGCCGACGGGGGTCTCCGCGCCGACGAACATGTCCGGGCTGAGCGGCGGCCGGAATACGTTGACCAGCGCCCCGGCCACCAGCACCGGGACGGTCACGGCCAGCAGGGCCAGCGGTCGCGGGTCGCCGGTGGCCAGGCTGGCCGCGGCCACCGGCAGCCCGGCCGCGGCCAGCAGGACGAGGCACGGCACCGCCGCGTGCCACCAGGCCAGCGACTCGAACCGGAACGGGAGCTGGGCCGAGCGGCGCGGGTCGTCCGCGTCCAGCCGGGCCCCCTCGCACAGCCAGGCGGCGGCCAGGTAGCCGAGGGTGAGCCCGCAGCCCACCGGCAGCAGCGACACCGACCGGCCGTGGCTGGCCGCCGCGATCAGGCCAACGGCCAGCCAGGCCAGCGCCACCGCGGCGGCCAGCCGGGCCGGCGCCCGGGCCAGCGCGAGCAGGTCCCGCCACAGCAGCACGAACTGGCGCCGCCGCGGCGGCGGCAGGCGCAGCCGGGCGCGCCGCGGCTGGCTGGCCGCTGCGCCGTAGGCCGTGGCCACGCCGCGGGTGTTCATGCTCAGCGCGGCCGCGGACATCGCGCCGAGGGTGCGGGCCCGGGCCCGGAGCGCGGCGGCGGGCACCCCGGCCGCCGCTCGCTGGCCGGCGGCCAGCGCGGCCAGCGCCGCCGCGGCCAGCAGCGCGGTGGCGAGCGGCCACCACGGTGCCCCCGCTCCCCCCGTTGCGCCCGCGGCACCGTGGCCGGCCTGGGCGGTCAGGCCCTGGGCGGCCCAGCCCCACGGCCCGGACCAGAGCAGCACCGTGTTCACCACGGCGGGCAGTGTGCCGAACGCCGCCCACGCCGCGATGCCGCCGAGCAGGGCCGCGGCCGCCACCGCTACCGGGGTGGCCCGGCGGAGCCAGGGCCACGTCTGCGGATGCCGTTCGGCCAGCCCGGCCAGCCCGGTGCCCACGGCGAACAGCAACGCAGCTGACAGCAGCCCGGCGCCGGTCAGCCGGAGTACGTCGCCGCCGTTCCGCCCGCCCAGGCCCAGGGCGACCAGCGCGGCGGCGGGCACGATGCCGACCGCGGCGCCGGCCAGCAGCATCCCGGCGGCGGACAGCCGGAACCTCGGCCGGAGCAGCCGCCGCCGGCTCACCGGGGTGCTCAGCAGCCAGTCCACGGTGGCGCCGGGCACGGTCACCGGGCCCCGCCACAGCGCGTCCCGGAGCAGGACCAGGAGCACCAGCAGCGCCAGCGCGGTCAGCCCGGCGGGCGCGGCGTGCAGCCAGCGCAGCGAGGCCTCGGTGGGCGGCGGCGGGTGGCGTAGCGCCCGGTAGGCCGCGACGATCAGCGAGCCGCCGTAGACGGCCACGGTGAACAGCGCCAGGTAGATCCAGAACGCGATGCTGGCCGCCTGTTTCCGGCCCCGGCCCCGGCGCAGCTCGCGGAGCAGCGCGAAGGTCGGCCCGGTGCTGTCCGGGACGGCGACCGGGCCCGGGGCGACGGTCATTGCACTGGGCTCATTGCACTGGCTCATCGGACTGGGCTCATTGGACTGGGCTCATTGGACTGAGGCCAGCGCGACGGGGGGCGGCCCGGCGGCGATGACCGCGCCGTCGCTGAGCACCACGGCGTGGTCGGCGATGGCCGCGGCCAGCTCGGTGTGGTGGGTGGCGACCAGCAGCGCCGCGCCGGCCGCCTTCTCGCCGGTCAGCAGGCCGGCCAGCCAGCGCCGGGCCCCGGGATCCAGCCGCTGCTCGGGCTCGTCGAGGATGAGCAGCCGCCGCGGCCGGACCAGCACCACGGCCAGCTGCAGGGCTTGCAGCTGGCCGCTGGACAACGACCCGGGCAGCGCGTCGCCGTGATCGTCCAGCCGGCATTCCCGCAGCGCCCGGTCCACCCGGGCGGCGGCGGCCGCGCCCGCGCCGTGCGCCACCGCGACGAGCTGCAGGTGCTCCCGGACGGTGAGGTCCGGGTACGCGCTGGCCAGGTCGCTCACCACGGCGATCTCGGTGCGCGCGACCAGGTCGTCCTCGGTCATCGCCCGGCCCGCGTAGACCACCTGCCCGCTGCTCGGCCGGTCGCGGCCGGCGGCGATGCGCAGCAGGGTGGACTTGCCGGAGCCGTTCACGCCGAGTACGGCCACGCACTGCCCGGGGGCCACCGACAGATCCATCGGGCTCAGCGCGACGCGGTCCCCGTAGTTCCGGCTGACCCCGGTCAGCCGGAGCAGGGCAGGCTCATTGGCGTGTGGCACAAGCAGAGTTCACCACACCGGGCCAACGGCACGGGCCTGCTGTCCGCAGATGCGGACAGCAGGCCCGTGGTTGCGGCGCTAGGGGATGGCCCTAATCACCCAGGTAGTCCGCGGGCAGGTTGTGCCCGGGCACCTCGTTCGGCGTGAGGATCTTCTTGTCGCCCGGGTACGGCACCTTCCAGTCGTGCGCGCTGTACCAGTCCAGCCGGTTCAGCTGGGCCGGGTTGGCGAAGTCCTGGATGGCGTGGGAGCCGACGAACCGGCCGTCCCGGCTCCAGACCACCCAGTCCTCGTAGATCGCCCGCTCGGCACGGGGGACGCCGAGCTGGGCGGGCGAGGCCGGCGTGAACGCCGGCCCGGCCTTGGCCGACGACGAAGCGGTCGTCAGTCCCTGGGTCAGCGGGATCTGGTTGGGCACGACGTCGTAGGGAGCGAAGTCGGGCTTGTTGGTGAAGGCGTTGAACATCGGCCAGGCCGCCCGGTCTTCCTGGTTCATCGGGGCGATGCCGAGGATCTGCTCGATCGTCTTCACGACGTTGAGCTGCGTGTAGTACGAGTTGTCGACGATGCCCCGGTTGGCGTACGGGCTGGCGACCATCAGCGGCGCACGGTGGCCGTCCACATGGTCGATGCCGTTCTGGGTGTCGTCCTCGACCACGAACACCGCCGAGCTCTTCCAGATGCTGGAGTGCGAGATGGTGTCGATGATCCGCCCCACGGCCAGGTCGTTGTCCGCGACCTCGGCGACCGGGTTGGGCGCACCCGTGCCGATGCCGGCCGTGTGGTCGTCCGGCATCCAGATCAGGCTGAGGTTGGGGAACTGGCCGGTCTTCTGCTGCTGCTTGAACGACTGCGCCCAGATGTCGGTGCGGTACTGGTCCGGGATGTACAGGTCGAAGGCCGGGTAGGCGTGGTCATCGATGGCGTTGAGCGAGGGGATGTCGGCGTAGGTCTTGGTCGCCGAAATCGGCACCGGCAGCGCCCCGGTGGCCTTGCCTTCCAGGATCTGCGAGTCCTGGTAGTACTGCGACCAGGTCGCACCGGCCGGCTGGGTGATGAAGTTGTTGTACTCGCCGTAGGCCTTGACCGTCTGGCCGGCGGCCTCGGCCGCGTTCCACAGGAACCCGTCCCGCTGGTAGGCGAGGGCGTCCCCGCCCTGGGCCGGGTAGCTGCGGTAGAACGCGCCGAACTCCTTCTCGATGTAGTCGTTCGCGTCGGCCTGCATCAGCCAGTTGTGCCCGTCGGCCGACAGCGTGCCCTCGTCGTAGAAGTTGTCGAACAGCCCGTAGGTGGTGGCCAGCTTGTGCTGGTTGGGCGTGATCGTGGCCCCGAACTGGGCGTAGGCGGGGTCGCCGTTGCCCTTGGCGATGTCGCCGAAGTCCTGGTCGTAGGTGCGGTTTTCCTTGATGATCAGGAAGATGTGCTTGATCTTGGACGGGCAGCCGAGCCGGGTCGGGATGGCCACCGCCGCCGCCGCGCAGCTGCGCAGCGGCGTGCTGGCCAGCAGGTGCTCCCAGTTGTTGTTGACGAACACCTGGTGCGTGTAGCCGGCCAGGGCGGCCAGGGTCGGCATGGCGAACTCGGTGACCGAGCCGGTATCGCTGTAGGTGTTGGGGCCGGTGACCGACTCGGCGCCCGGGGCGGTGCCCGGACCCTTGTCGATGGTCTTGGCCGTGCCGCGAGCGCCGATGCCCTTGTCGTTGGTCACGACGATCTTGCCGACGGCCGGGTCGTACTGCGCGTTGACCGGGTAGAAGTCGGTGGGCAGCAGGCCCTCGTAGCGCAGCGGGGTCCGCGGGCCGCTGTAGCCGTAGACCGCCAGCGCGTTGTCCCGCCCGATGCTGACCAGCACCGTGCTGGCGTTCGGCATCGTGATGGCGTTCGGGTTGCTGCCCACGGTGGTCCCGGGCAACGGGTTGACGTTGACGGTCTGCTCGACCGCTGTCGTCTTGGTGTTGATCAGCGAGATGCTGTCGTTGTTCGAGTTGGCCACCATCAGCGTGCCGTCGGGGGCCAGGTACTCGGCGGACGGCTCCAGGCCGACCCGGATCGACTTGACCTGGTGACCCGTGGCCAGGTTGACCTCGGACACGGTGCCGGTGGAGGCCGCCCCGGTGACCTTGTTGGCCACGATGTTCGTGCCTGCCGAGTTGTTGGTGTACTCCCCCAGCTTGGCCGGGCGGCCGCCCTCGTTGGAGACGAACGCGTCGTTGCCCGCCAGCACCACCTGGCGGGGGGCGTTGCCGACCTTGATCACCTTGGTCAGCTGGTTGGTGGCCGTGTTGATGACGCCGAGCTCGTTCACGACGTTGAGGGCGACGTAGAGCTTGCTGCCGTCCGAGCTGAGCGCCATGCCCGAGGGCCCGTCCGGCACCGTCGTGTTGCCGGTGGTCAGGTTGACGATGGTCGTGGCGAGCGGGATGACCACCGGGCTGGACACCGTGCCGTCCGAGGCCACGGCGAAGTGCACCAGGTCGGAGGTCTGGGGGAACCACAGCGACTTGCCGTCGGCGGACCACAGCGGGCCGTCGGCGGCGACGGTGCCGTCCCCGATGACCTTGTCGGTGCCGACGCCGGTGCCGACCTGCTGGATGATCTGGCCGGTCTTTACGCTGATGATGGTCAGCCAGCCGGTGAAGTCGTTCCAGGTCAGGGCCGCGAGGTACTGGCCGTTGGGGCTGATGGACGAGGACACCAGGCGGCCGTCGTTGTCGAGCAGGACGCGGCTGCCGATCGGCTTGATCCACTGCTGGGTTGGCAGCAGGATCCCGTTGGCGTACGTTCCGCCGACCTGCTCATCCCCGAACGGGGACCCGCCACCCGAGGTGGCGGCGAAGGCCACGGTGCCGGCCCCGGCCAGCAGCGTGAGCGAGGCTCCGGCGGCAACGAGCAGGCGCAGCGCACGCCGGTGCTCGTGACGCCATCGTGCAGACATTAAACGGCGCATGGCTCCCTTTCAGTCTTTCTCTTCGGCCCTGGGTTTAGGTGAAGTCGAAGCAGCCGTCGATCAGCGACAGCGGGTTCACGAGCTGTGCGTAGCGCGGCCCGGTGATGGTCGGCGACCCGTTCACCGACGCCGGCCCGTCGCCGTCGGCGGCGTAACAGCCGTCGGTCTGGACGTTGACCTTGTACTTGGCGACCACCGGGTAGCCCGGCCCGGCGACCTCGTAGGTGATCAGGCACAGCCAGGTTCCCGAGCCGTTCTGGGGGGTGGCGGGCGTGCCCCGCTGGCAACTGGCCCGGGTGTGCAGGCTGCCCACGGCTGGGCGGGGGTTGCCCTGCTCGACCTGCTGGAGCACGTAGAGGTTGGCGAACGTCCGGCTGATCGAGGCCTGCAGCGGTGCGGCGCTGATGCCCGTGGACCCGCAGCCGGCCAGCAGGAAGAGCAGCGGCAGGACCGCCCCGGCCGCGGCGAGCGCTCCCCGGCGCCCCCGGTGCCGCCCCCCCATCATGACGCGACCCCGATCGCGCGGCGCCGGAACACCAGCCAGGACACGGCCGCGCAGACGACGAACCAGGCCGCGCTGGTCACCAGCCCCCAGCGGAATTCCCCGTAGAACGCGGGCTGGGTCCAGAACCCGTGCCAGGCCTGGAAGGGCGTGCTGATCAGCGCCAGCTGTGCCCACGCGGGCAAGCTGATCAGCGTGATGACCTGCAGCGCCAGCGTGATCACGATGGGGCCGCCGATCCCGACCACGCTGTTGCGGCTGACCACGGACAGCATCAGGGCCAGGGCTGTGAAGCCGAGCAGCGGGGGCAGATCGGACAGGTAGCTGAGCACGACCAGCTCGGTCGCGTGCCCGGCCGGCACCAGCTGGCCGCCGAGCCCGACCACCGGCTGCGTCCCGGCCACCAGGCCAGCCACGAGATCCGTGATCGTCAGCAGGACGAGCAGCGCGACGGCGAAGGTCAGCGCGGCCAGGAACTTGCCGGCGAAGAGCTGGCCGCGGCTGCGCGAGCGGGTCAGGATCGTCTTCCACGTGCCGAAGCGGTCCTCGCTGGAGAAGATGTCACCGGCCACCACGGCGGTGAGCACCGGGCCCACCCAGGCGGCGCCGAAGCCGAGGACGACCATCGGGATCGCGAAGCCGGAGCTGTGCGCCCACTGGCCAAAGGCGGTGTCACCGGGCGTGGCGCTCTGCACGCGCAGCACGGCGACCGCGAGGAACGGGCCGACGACGGCCAGCACGGCCATCGTCCGCACCTGGATCAGGCGGCTGATCTTCAGCAGCTCCAGCCGGTAGACGACCAGCGCGCCGGAGCGCCGCGCGCCGGCGGCGGGCTCGGCGTAGGGCGGCCACCGCTCCGCGGCCAGGGTCATGGTCCCTCCTCGCTGGCGGGCTGGGGCCCGGACCCCGCGGAGTCGGCGGTGAGCTGGAAAAAGAGCGCCTCGAGCGGCGTGACCTCGAGCTCCAGCCCGTGCACGGCGACGCCGAGCCGGCCGAGGTGCACGACGTACTCGTCGAACCGGTCCTGGACCGCGTACACGCTCAGGCCACCCTCGTCGCGCGTCGAGGCCTTGACCCCGGCCACGTCCCGGCTCGCCCGCAGGGCCGCGGCATCGTCGCTGGTCCGCAGGCGCCACACCGGCTCCGGGGCGTCCGCCCGCATGACCGACAGGCCGCCGGCGAACACCACCCGCCCGTGGTGCAGGACGGTCACGCTGTCGCAGATCTCCTCGACCTGGGCCATGTCATGACTGCTCAGCAGCACGGTCAGGCCGCCGGCGGCCAGGCGCCGCAGCGCGGCCCGCAGGTCCCGGATCCCGGCCGGGTCCATGCCGTTCGCCGGCTCGTCCAGGATCAGCAGGCGCGGCCGCCGGAGCATGGCCGCGGCCAGGCCGAGCCGCTGGCGCATGCCCAGCGAGTAGCCGCGCACCTTCTGGCGGCGGGCACCGGACAGCCCGGCGGACTCGATGGCCTGGTCGATGAGCGTGGCCGCGTCCCCGCCGTCCAGTCCGGCCAGGACGGCCAGGTTCTGCCGCCCGGTGAGGTAGGGGTAGAAGCGGGGCGTCTCGACGAACCCGCCCACCCCGTCCAGCCAGCCAGGTCCCGCCTCGCGCCGGGTCCGGCCAAACAACCGCAGCGTCCCCTCGTCCGGCAGCACCAGGCCGAACAAGGCCGCCAGCAATGTGGTCTTGCCGGCGCCGTTGGGACCGAGCAGGCCGTGCACGACGCCTGGGGGGACGGTCATGTCCACCCCGTCGAGGGCAGTGGTCGCACCGAACCACTTGGTCACCCCGCGGGCTTCGACGACTAACGTCGCTTCCGTCACGGCGATCACCGTAGGAGTCTCGCATGGCTGGAACGCGAACTCGCGCCAACCGGTAGATGAAGACCTTGACCCCGAACCAGTCCCGGCGGCCGGTCCAGTAGGGTGAGTCGCGATGGCGGCCTGGCCCGAGCACACGATCTGGTGGCAGCTGCACCCGATCTCCTTCGTCGGTAGCGGCGGGCTGGCCCGGATCGAGGGCTGGCTGGATTACCTGATCGAGCTGGGCTGCAACGGGCTGGCGCTCGGCCCGGTGTTCGCCAGCGAGTCGCACGGCTACGACACCGTCGATCACTTCCGGATCGATCCCCGGCTCGGCGCCGAGGAGGATTTCGATCACCTGGTCCAGGCCTGCCGGGACCGCGGCATCCGGGTGCTGCTCGATGGCGTGCTCAACCACGTAGGCCGGGGGTTCCCGGCGTTCCAGGACGTGCTGGCGCACGGCGCGGCCTCCCGGTACGCATCGTGGTTCCGGCTCGATTTCACCGCCGGCGGGCCGGACGGGTTCGGTTACGCCGACTTCGAGGGGCACCGCGGCCTGGTCGCGCTCAACCACGCCGAGCCCGCGGTGCAGGACTACGCGGCCCGGGTGCTCAGCCACTGGCTGGGCCGCGGCGCGGACGGCTGGCGGCTCGACGCGGCGTACGCGGTGCCGCCCGCGTTCTGGCGGGTGGTCCTCGGCCGGGTGCGCCGCGAGCACCCGCGGGCCTGGTTCGTGGCCGAGATGATCCACGGCGACTACGCGGCCATGGTCCGCGACGGCGGCCCGGACAGCGTGACCCAGTACGAGCTGTGGAAGGCCATCTGGAGCAGCCTGAACGACGGCAACTTCTTCGAGCTGGCCTGGGCGCTAGGCCGGCACAACGGGTTCCTGGCCGAGTTCCTGCCGCTGACCTTCGTCGGCAACCACGACGTGACCCGGCTGGCCAGCCAGCTGACCGAGCCACGCCACCTGGCGCACGCCGTGCTTGTCCTGCTCACCGTCGGCGGGGCGCCGAGCATCTACGCCGGCGACGAACAAGCGTTCAGTGGGATCAAATATGAACGAGCTGGCGGGGATGCGGAGATCCGGCCGGCGTTTCCGGCCGGGCCTGCCGGGCTGGCGCCGGACGGGTGGCCGGTCTACCGGCTGCACCAGGACCTGATCGGGCTGCGCCGGCGGCACAACTGGCTGGCCCGGTCGGTGAGCGAGGTGCGGCACCTGGCCAACCATGCGCTCGCCTACCACGCGGTGGACCCGGATGGTGGCCCCGGGCTGACCGTGCTGCTGAACTCGTCGGGCGCCGCGGTGGACTTCCCGCTGCCCGGGCCGCCGGGCAAGCGGCTGCTGGCCAGCACCCCGGATGACCCGGGCCAGCCGCACCGGGTCGAGGCGCACGGCTGGGCCGTGCTCGAGCCGCCCGGCTGACCGATGATTTTCCGGCGCGCCGGCCGTCAGAGCTTCATGAGCAACGAGAGGGTACTGGTCGGCACGCGCAAAGGCGCGTTCTTGCTGACCTCGGACGGCAAGCGGGAGCAGTGGGACGTCAGCGGGCCGCATTTCCCGGGCTGGGAGATCTACCACGTCAAGGGGTCCCCCGCCGACCCGGATCGGCTGTACGCGTCGCAGAGCAGCGGCTGGTTGCCGGAACCCAGGATGGAGAGGGCCTGATGAGGGTAAAACGTTCTGTCCCGCGCGGCGTGACGTTAGCCGCGATGGCTATAGCGCTGCTCGGGTTCATCCCGGCAGCCGCCACTTCCACCAGCGCGGCCACTTCCGCCGGCGCGTCCACGTTCGGCTGCAAGGGCTATTACTACGCCGGCAATCACACCAGGAATGCGGCCAACGAGGGAGTGTACGGCGACATCCGGGCCGAAGGGGAAACCTACGGCGGGGACGACCAGAGCCACATGCTCGCCTGGCTCGGGTCCAACACACCCGAGTACGCCGACAGCAGTGCCCCGTACGACGGGGAGGACTGGATCCAGGGCGGCTATGGCATTGGGACCATCGACGGCGTCACCACCACCGACCAGGTGATGTACGCGGAGTTCACCGGGCCGGGCACGTGGCCGACCCCCAACTACTTCCCGCAGTACGGACTGGGCAACCAGTTCTTCGAATCCACCATCTCCAGCACGACCAGTGGCAGCTACGGCCTGTACTACATGTTCGACAACTCGACCGAGATTGCCGACGAGTGGCTGATCAACCCGACGAACACCTACCAGGACGCGAATCTCGAGGCGGAGGGCGCCTCGGCGGTGGCCGCCTGCCCGGCCATGTCCGCCGGGCTGTTCGGCACGACGGGTTCCAAGAACTCCTATAACGAGGCGTCGGAGATAGCCATCATCCGGCACAGCTACTCCACTGCTCTGTGGCAGGGCGAAATCTCCACCTCCGAGGAACAGAGCTCGCCGTACACCGCGTCGTACTGGCTGACCTATTCCGCGTTCAACACTTATGGGAGCTGACCGATGAAGACATCCCGGAAACCAGCTCCCAGCCAGCTACGACGCGCCCGGCTCCGGCTGGTGGTGATCGCGGCCGCCGCCGCGCTGACGGCGGGCGGCGCCGCCGCGGCGACCGCGCTGTCCTCGGCCGGCGCCCAGGACAGCGCCGGGACCGCGCCGGGCCTGCCGGGCACCCTGCACGCCCCGGCGGGCGCCACCGCGGGCATCCGGGTGACCTACCCAGCCCGGGTGCCGGCCGGCTACGGCAGCACCTCCGGCCTGGCCGCGGACGGCCGTGGCGGGGCGTGGTACTTCAGCGAGAGCGCCCGCCAGGACACGCTGTTCCACGTGCTCGGCGCGACCGGGAAGACGGCCAGGTACCAGATACCGCGGTCGCTGGCCATCCGGTCCGGGAGCACCACGCCGCTGGTCACCGACGGCAGCGAGGTGTGGATCGGCATCAACTCGACGCTGGTCGGGGTGAGCACGTCCACCGGGGCGGTCCGGACGGTCCGGCTGCCGGTGCTGCCGCTCGTCTCGCGGAAGGTCGCGGACCTGCCTGTGCCGCCAGCTGCCGGCCCGAGACCGCGTTCGAGGACGTGCAGAGTATGACCGTGGGCGCGCACGGCGTGCTCGTCATCGGCCGGCTGTTCGCCACGGATCTGCAGACCTACGATCCGCGCAGCGGCGCGACCGGCGCGGTCGCCCTGCCGACGGGCTCGGTGCTGGCGGGCTGGGGCACGGGCCTGGCCACGCTGCCCGGTGGCCACGTCGACGCGGTGCTGTGGCGCCGGGCCGGCCCGGCGCCCGGCTCGATCGTGCTCGCGTCCCACTCGGCCGCGGGCTGGTCGGCCGTGAACACCGGCGGCTGCGCCGTCCGGGCCGTGTCCGGCGGCGCTGGCCAGGTGCTCACCCTGGGCGGCGGATGCGCGTCGGGCGCGCCGGACCAGCGGTCGGCCGGCACGCTGCACGCGCTCCCGCTGACCGCTCCGGGAGCCAGCCCGGCCGTGCTGACCGGGACCGGTGTCCCGGTGTCCGGCACCGCGGACATCGTCGGCACCGCCACCGGTGCCGAACTGCTGCGCGGCGGGCAGGCCACGGCCGTGCCGCTCGGCACCATCGTGGTGGGCCCGCCAGGCGGCGCGCCGATGCAGCCGACCGGCAAGATCGTCCCGGACCGGGTCGTGCCGGTGATCGCCGGGCTGGTCACCGCGGAGAGCGCCGGGCATGTCTGGTTCACCGTGGGCTACGGCAGCCCGCGGCTGGGGATGATGACGGTCGGCAGCTAGCCGGTCGCGCCCACACCCGGCTGGCCGGTGGCTCCCCGGGGAGCCACCGGCCAGTGCGGCGCGTGTGGACGAGCAGCCGGGCCAGCGGCAGCGCGATCGCCATCAGTAGCCATGTCCGCAGCCGGGCGGACAGGAGAGCCCACATGTCAGATCCTTCTCTCGCTCTGCTAGCTGGTCGCCCCGCCGCTACCCCTGCGGCCTGGCCCTACGCACGACGGACGGCTACGGAGGCTGGGCACCGGCTAACCCACGCCGCGTCCTGGCGCACTATGGGGTGTGTGTAGCGAAGCTGACCGGCTGGGGCCGGACGCGGATCTGGTGCTGGCCGCCCGGGGCGGCGACAAGGACGCGTTCGCCGAGCTGGTCACCCGGCACTGGGCCACCGCACTGGCGCTGGCCGGGCGGCTGCTCGGGCCGGGCGGCCTGGCCCGGGACGCGGTGCAGGAAGCCAGCGTTGCGGCGCTGATCGGCCTGGACCGGCTTCGCACCGCGGACCGGTTCGGCGCCTGGTTCTGCGGCATCACGCTGAACGTGGCCCGGCGCTGGCTCTATCAGCTGCGCGCCGAAGTGCCGGCCATCCTGCCCGACCACGCGTCCAGCAGCCCGGGCCCGGATGAGCAGGCCGAACTGGCCGAGCTGGCGGCCGCCGTCCGTACGGCCGTGGCCGGGTTGCCCGACGGCCAGCGGCACGCCGTACTGCTGTTCTACCTGCAGGGGCTGACCCATCGCGAAGTGGCCGCCGAGCTGGCCATCAGCGTGGGCGCGGTCAAGTCCCGGCTACACCAGGCTCGCGCGGCCCTGGCGCCCAGTCTGGCTCCACTGATCACCACCCCTGAGGAGGTTCCTATGACTACTGCAGGCACTCCCGTATGGCGCGACGTCGTCGTGACCGAGATCCGCCGCGATCACGACGATGACCCGGCCCGCCCGGTGCACGTGATGGTGCTCCGGGAGCGCGACGGCCAGCGCCAGCTGCCGATCTGGATCGGCCCAGCCGAGGCCGTCGCGCTGGCGCTCAGCCTGGAGTCTCTGGAGGCCCCGCGGCCCCTGACCTACCAGCTGGCCGGGCGCCTGGTGACGGCGGCCGGGTCCCGGGTCACGGAGGTGCGGATCACCCGGCTGACCGAACCGGTCTTCTATGCCAGCGTCGTCATCGACGGCCCGGCCGGGCGGCACGAGATCGATGCCCGGCCGAGCGATGCGGTGAACCTGGCCATGGTGACCGGCGCGCCGAGTCCGGGCGGACAACGCACTGCTCGACGACATCGGCGCCCAGGGCAGCGCGAAGGCCTGGCAGGACTTCCCGGCCAGCACCGCGGAACTGGCCGCGGAAGCACATGAGCGGATGATGACCCGGCTCCGCCCCTAGCTCGACGGCTACGAGTGTTATGTCGTGGCAAACACAAGGGCGAAGGCCCCATCCGCGATCGGATGAGGCCTGTTCTGATCTGGCCTAACGCCAGTTCGGGGCTGGTGGGCGATGCTGGGTTCGAACCAGCGACCTCTGCGGTGTGAACGCAGCGCTCTTCCACTGAGCCAATCGCCCGGGCTGGCGCCCCCCAGCTGGCCGGGCCGTTGTACGGCCGACCGCTGGCGGGCCAACACAGACTAGCGTATCCGTGGGCGTCCCGCGCGTGGGCGGCGGCCGGTCCGGGGGGCTGCCTGCCGGGGCCGCCTGGCCGCCGGGACGGCGAACCCACCCGCCGCTGGCCGGTCATCTGGTTGTCCTATTCAATACGGATATTCGGTCACTCATGAAATAAGTCCGTTATTGTCGTGATTGCGTCTGGTGTTGCGAGAAAGTAGAGCTTCCTGGGGTAGTGCGGGCTGGCGGTGAGCCTGTATGCTTCCCGATCGGACAAAGCACGACTGTTCGCTATCTGAACGCAAAACTGGAGGTGCGCACGAGATGCGCAGCCAAATTTCTGCCGTGACGCTACTGAGACCGAGATCACAGCGTGTTGTTCCTGGTCACAGGAACAGGGCTGGGTCATGATTGCGTTGAGTCCCGAGAAGCGTTTGCCCAGGTCACGGCTGATTTGGTGCATGGTGACCGAGGTTAGTAGAGGCAGCGTTCGCGGAATCCTCCTGGAGAAGACTTCGTGCCTGCGTGCCCTGTCACCCTGTGAGACGGCAGCGCTGGATGGATGAAGCCCGGCGTTCCCGGGATCAGACAAGGCAAAGGTTTGGCGAGGCAATGAACAGCAGCAACACCGTCGCAGCCGAGCTCGGCCTCAGACTCGTGGTTCCAGAACACGATGGCGTTCCGCTCACGGCGAGTCTTCATTACCGTGCCGAGGACCCGTACGCCATCCGCATGGCCTTTCATGTTGGCATGGACGAGCCGGTTGAGTGGATCTTCGCCCGCGACCTGCTGGCAGGCGGGATGACCGAGCCAGCTGGCGACGGCGACGTGCGGGTGTGGCCAGCCGACACACCCACCGGGCAGCGGGTGCTCAACATCTCGCTGTCCTCACCGTTCGGCCAGGCGCACTTCGAAGCCCCGCTGACCGCGCTGGCCGGATTTCTGCTGCGCACCTTCCAGGTCATCCCGGCGGGCCGGGAAGGCGAGTTCATCAACCTGGACGGCGAACTGGAAGCCCTGCTCCGCCGCCGCTGACCCGCATCCCTACGGATCCGGGGACTCGGCGGAACGCGCGGCGAAGATCTCCGCCGCCTTGCGGGTGACCGGGCCGGGCACGGCAGGCAGCGGCACCCCATCCACCAGCCGGATCGGCTGGACATCGCGGGTCGTCCCGGTCAGGAACGCCTCCTCCGCGCTGGCCAGCGCCGACAGCGGCAGATCCGCCTCCGCCACCCCGGCCCACTCGACGACCAGCCCCCGGGTGACCCCGGCCAGGCAGCCGGCCGACAGCGGCGGGGTGACCAGCCGCCCGCCGGTGACCAGGAACACGTTCGTCCCGGTGCCCTCGCACAGGTTCCCGGCCAGGTTGCCGAAGATCGCCTCGGCCGCGCCCCGCTCCCGGGCGTAGGCCAGCGCCCGCACGTTCTCCGCGTACGAGGTGGTCTTCACCCCGGCCAGCAGGCCGCGCTCGTTGCGCGGCCAGGGCAGCACCGCCACGTCGCAACTGGCCGCGGCACCGGCCAGTTCGCCGAGCACGATGACCGTGGTCAGCCCGGCGGTGGCCAGGCCGTCCGGCCGGGCCGAGCCGAGCACGGACTCCCCCGCGGTCACCGTGATCCGGATCCGGGCCCGGTCCGGCCACCCGGCGGCCGCCAGCACCGCGGTCACCCCGGCCCGGATCTGGACCAGGTCCGGCTCGGGCAGGCCCAGGCCCGCGGCCGAGGCGCGCAGCCGGGCCAGGTGCCGGGTCAGCGCGAACGGCACGCCGCCGGTCACCTTGACGGCCTCGAACACACCGTCGCCCGTGGTCAGCCCGTGATCCCACACCGATACCCGGGCCTCATCCGCCGGGACGAGGCTGCCGTTCAGCCACACCATCACGGCTCGACGCTAACGCAACGGCCCGCCCGCGGCATTGGCCGTTGCGACCAGGGTGGGGAGCAAGCGGTCGACCACGGCAAGCTGCTCCGCGACCTCGCGGTCCACCAGCATCATCGGGACCTCGGAGCGGATGGCCGCGTGCACGGTGCGCAGCGGCTCGCTGGGCGTCGCCACCTCGGCCCGCAGGTCGATGCCCTGGGCCGCGCAGACCACCTCGACGGCCAGGCAGGTGCGCACGTTCGCGACGACCTCGCGGAGCTTGCGCACCGAGGTCCAGCCCATGGACACGTGGTCTTCCTGCTTCCCCGAGGTGGGGATGGTGTCCACGCTGGCCGGGTGGGCGAACACCTTGTTCTCGCTGACCAGCGACGCGGCGGTGTACTGGGCCAGCATGAAGCCGGAGTTGGTGCCCGCCTCCGGGGCCAGGAACGGCGGCAGGCCACGGGAGAACGCCGGGTCCAGCATCCGGTCCACCCGGCGCTCGCTGATGCTGGCCAGCTCGGCCAGGGCCATGGCCAGCATGTCGGCGGCGAACGCGAGCGGCTCGCCGTGGAAGTTCCCGGTCGTCATCACCTCGCCGTCGGGCACCACGACCGGGTTGTCCACCACCGCACCCAGCTCGATGTCGATGACCCGGCGCGCGTACCCCAGCACGTCCCGGACCGCGCCGTGCACCTGCGGCGCGCAGCGCAGGCAGTAGGCGTCCTGCACCGCGTGGCGGCTGTGCCGGTGGCTGGCCAGCAGCGGCGAGCCGGCCAGCAGCGCGCGCAGGTTGGCCGCGCTGTCCAGCTGGCCGGGGTGCGGCCGGAGCACCTGCACCCGCTCGTCGTAGGGCCGGTCGGTGCCGAGCAGCGCCTCGATGGACAGCGCGCAGGCCAGGTCGGCCGCCTGCACGAGCATCAGCGCGTCGTGGATCGAGAAGGCGAGCAGCGCCTGCATCGGCTCGGTGCCGTTGACCAGGGACAGCCCCTCCTTCGGGGCGAGCTGCAGCGGCACGATGCCGTGCTCGGCCAGCACCTCGGCGCTGGGCCGGCCGCGCGCCGGGTCGCCCGGGCCACGCAGCCGGCCCTCGCCGATCAGCGGCTGGGCCAGGTGGGCGAGCTGGGCCAGGTCCCCGGACGCGCCGACCGAGCCCTTGCCCGGGATCACCGGGAGCAGGCCCAGGCCGAGCAGCTCGAGCAGGCGGCGGGGCAGATCCTCGCGGACGCCCGAGTAGCCGGCCGCCAGCGTGCGGGCGCGCAGCAGCAGCAGCGCGCGCACCGTCGGGTCGTCCAGCGGCGTCCCGGTGGCGGCCGCGTGCGAGCGGATGATGGCGCCCTGCAGCCGGGTCAGGTCCTGCTCGCCGACCCGGGTGTCGGCCAAGGCGCCGAACCCGGTGTTGACTCCGTACACCGGCGCATCGCTGGCAATGGCCTCCGCCACCACGGTCCGGCTGGGCTGCATGACGGCGGCTACCCCGGCGCCGAGTTCGGCTCGCGCTTCCCCGTACGCGACGTCGATGACATCGTCCAGGGTGAGGGCGTCACCGGTAACGATCACAGTTCGCATGGCTGACAGCCTGCCATCCCCTGGTCAGTGCTGTGACGCCCCATCCTGGCTGAGGATCTCAGCTGTCGGCGCTGGCCCGGGGCCGGACCCGCAGGTGCGCGCGCTCGCCCTGACGGCCGAACAGGACGAGGAACTCGACCGGTTCCGAGTCCGCGGTGGTGAACCAGTGCGGCACCCGGCAGTCGAACTCCGCCGCCTCGCCGGGCACCAGCACCAGGTCTTGCTCGCCGAGCACCAGCCGCAGCCGGCCGTTCAGCACGTACAGCCACTCGTACCCCTCGTGCACCCGGGGATCGAGCTGCTGGCCCCGGCTGGGCGAGAGGACCGCCTTGTAGGCCTGCAGGCCACCCGGCCGGCGGGTCAGCGGCACGAACGTCTCGCCGTTGGCGGCCTTGAACGGCCGCATATGGATCCGCGGGTCCCCGGTGGGCGGCGCACCGACCAGGTCGTCCAGCGGGACCCCGTACGCCTGGGCCAGCGGCAGCAGCAGGTCGAGGTTCGGCCGCCGCTGGCCCGATTCGAGCCGGGACAGCGTGCTGGCCGAGATGCCGGTGGCCGCGGACAGGTCGGCCAGCGTACGGCCGCGCTCCAGGCGCAGCGCGCGCAGCCGGGGCCCGACCGAGGCCAGCACCGAGTCCAGGTCATCCATCCACCCAGTTTGCCAGACCGGCAATAGAGTTTGCGTATCGCTGGCGTCAGCGGGCATGCTGCCGGTGACGATGGGTCTGGCTCTGGTGGAGGTGGTCGTGGTGACCGGGCACGATGAGGCCAGCGTGGCCGAGATGTTCACCGAGGCGTTCTGGGACGAGCGGTACCGGACCAGGGACGCGCTGTGGAGCGGTCAGCCGAACGCGACCCTGGTGGCGGAGGTCGCCACGCTGTCCCCGGGCCGGGCGCTGGACGCGGGCTGCGGCGAGGGCGCGGACACCATCTGGCTGGCCAGCCAGGGCTGGCAGGTCACCGGCGTCGACATCTCGACGGTTGCGCTGGACCGGGCGGCCAAGCACGCCGCCGGGGCCGGGCCGGAGATCGCCGGGCGGATCGCCTGGCAGCGGGCGGACCTGCTGGACTGGGATCCGGGCCAGGACCGGTACGACCTGGCGACCGCGCACTACATGCACTTCCCGCCGGGATCGCGGGACACGGCGTTCCGCCGCCTGGCCGCCTCGGTCCGGCCCGGCGGCACCCTGCTCATCGTCGGCCACCACGCGTCGGACATCGGCACGGTGCCCCGGCCGCCGATTCCGGAGCTGTTCTTCTCCGGCGATGACATCGCCGCGCTGCTCGACCCGGCCGGCTGGGACGTGATCACCAATGCGGCGCCGGCCCGCGAGGCCACCCACCCGGAGCACGGGCACACGGTGACGCTCCACGACGCGGTGCTGCGCGCC
Source organism: uncultured Actinomycetes bacterium (assembly GCA_963717125.1). Lineage (GTDB taxonomy): Bacteria > Actinomycetota > Actinomycetes > Streptosporangiales > Streptosporangiaceae > RYN-230. The sequence goes on along the minus strand of CAVQVG010000001.1, from coordinate 3,804 downwards.
CAGCGGCACCCGAGCCCGCGGGAACGGTGATGTTCGCCCGCGTGATCGCGGCCCAGGCCACGCCGGACCAGCTGGACGGCGCCATCACCCTGGGCCGGGACCAGCTGCCGGCCGTCGTCCAGCGGCCCGGGTTCAGCGGCTTCTACCTGCTGACCGACGCCGAGACCGGCAAGGTCATGACGCTCTCGCTGTGGGAGACCCGGGAGCAACTGGACGCGGTGGAAGCCGAGGCGGCCGAGATCCGGCGGGAGGAGGCGCCGGCCCTGGGCGCCCCGTCGATGTCGGTGGAGACCTACGAGGTCACGCTGACCGCCTGACGGCGCGCGGTCAGGGCCCGGGATACGTCCAGTTCCCAGGACGGCCACTGGTCCAGCACCTCGAAGCCGAGCTCGGCGTTGATGGCGATCATGTGCCGGTTCGCGTCGGCGTTCCCGGTGATGATCTGGGTCAGCTGCGGTTCCCGCCCGGCCAGGAGCTCGAGCATGGCCACCTTGACCAGCAGCCCGAGCCGGTGGCCGCGGTGCGGCCGGGCTACCGCGGTCATCTCCTGGAAGCCCCAGGACGAGACGGCCGGGTCTACGGCCACCTGAGTGAACCCGGCGAGTTCGGCGGTGGCCAGTGACCGCGCGGCCACGGTGTACCAGCGCAAGCCCTGGCCCGCGATCCGGCGTTCATCGAGGCGCACCCGCGTCTCGTCCCAGCGCAGCGCCTCCTGCCCGGCATCCCGCGGCATGTCGGCGAAGGCTGACGTGTTGATCGCGGCCAGGCCGGCGACCAGGTCCTCCGGCGCCGGGCCGGCCCAGGACAGCAGCGCGTACCCGCGGGCGGCCAGCTCGGCCCCCGCGCGGAGGGCCGCCAGCCGGCCGGCGGGCAGCTGGCTCAGCCGGAGCACGCGGCCGACCTGGGTGATGCCCTGGCGGGCGCCGATCGCGCTGGCGAAGGCTGAGCCCGGCGAGCCGGCCAGGGCCGATCCGGTCAGTACCCTCCGGCCGGACTGGCGGGCCCGGCCGGCCGCGTGCCGGACCAGCGCGGTACCCAGGCCGGTGCGGCGGTGATCAGGGTGCACCGTGGGCGAGAGCATGGCCAGGTGCTGGTTCTCCCGTTGCGGCAGGCTCAGCAGGTACCACCCCTGGGGGTCGCCCCGGCTGTCCCGGGCCAGCCACACTTCCTGCGGGTCCTCGGTCCAGCCCAGGGTGAGCCAGCCGGCGAAGTACCGAAGGGACGTCGCCGGGCCATACGGGTCGTCAATCGGATGGCCGGCCAGGTAGATCTCGTGGCAGGCGCGGACCTCGGCTTCGCCCGCCGCGGGATCGAACTGTTCCAGCTTCATCCCCCCAGCTAACTGAGCGGACGCGGGTCAGCGCCAATGGTTTTCCGGCAGCACGCCACCGATGACCGTGGTCACCACCCTGCGGACGGCGTCGGCCCCGGGCGGCGCGCCGGTCCGGTCGGCGAACAACAGGTGCGCGGCCCCGATCAGGGTGGGGCCGAGCGCGTCGGGCTCGGCCTCGGCCGCGATCCGGCCCAGCTCCCGCTCGGCGGCCAGGTAGGACGTGATCATGATGGCCGCTTCGGTCAGCACCGGGACACCGGCCGGCCCGGCCTGGCGCAGCCGGGCGCGCAGCTCGACCCGGAACGTAACCAGCGGGACGATGGCGACCGCGACCGAGGCGAACAGGGCCGTCAGCGCGGCGGTCAGGTTGCCGACCACGGTGCCGGTCCCGGCGGCGTCGCGCAGCACGGCGGCCTGGCTGTCCAGCCGGTCCACCCGGTCCAGCACGAACTCGGCCAGGAAGGCGTCGAAGTCTGCGAAGTGCCGGTGCAGCACCCCTTTGGCGCAGCCCGCCTCAGTGGTGACCGCGCGGCTGGTCAGCCCGCTCGGCCCGTCCCTGAGCAGGACGCGCTCGGCCGCGTCGAACAGTTGCTCGCGCACGTCGCGGATGGCCACCCCGGTCGGCACCGTCCATCCTTCCTTCGCTCTGCGCGAAACCCGATTTGCTAAGTGGGCGTGTGCCCACTTAGCGTGGGCGCATGCCCACTCTACCGCCGGACCGAGCGGCTCTTTCGGCACGCGAGTCCCACCAGGCCCGGGAGGTGGCCGAGTCATTCGGCTCGGACGCCGAACGCTATGACCGGGCCCGCCCCAGCTATCCCGGTGCGCTGGTGAACCGGATCATCGCGGTCAGCCCCGGGCCCGACGTGCTCGACGTCGGCTGCGGCACCGGCATCGCGGCCCGGCTGTTCCAGGCGGCCGGGTGCCGGGTGCTCGGCGTCGACGCCGATGCCCGGATGGCCGACCTGGCCCGGCGGCGTGGCCTCGAGGCCGAGGTGGCCAAGTTCGAAGACTGGGACCCGGCCGGCCGGACGTTCGACGCGGTCGTCGCCGGGCAGGCCTGGCACTGGGTCAACCCGGTGGCCGGCGCGGCCCACGCGGCCCGGGTGCTGCGCCCCGGCGGCCGGCTGGCCGTGTTCTGGAACTCCTTCCAGCCGCCAGCCGAGCTCGCCGATACCTTCGCCGCGGTGTACCGCCGGGTCACGTCCGACGCGCCGCTGTTCCGGATGCCGACGCCTGGCGCCAACGCGTACTCGGCGCTGTGCACCAAGGCAGCGGACGGCATGAGGCAGGCAAGTGCGTTCAGTGAAATAGAGCAGTGGCGGTTCGAGTGGGATCGTCCTTATACCCGCGCGGAGTTCCTGGATCAGCTGCCTACCTCCGGCTTCGCCAACCAGCTCCCGCCGGGGACGCTGGATGAGCTGGTGGCGGGCCTCGGCGCGGCCATCGACGCGGTCGGCGGCGGCTTCACCATGGGCTACACCACGGTCACGGTCACCGCGGCGCGGCACTGAGGTCAGGCCTCGGACCGGTCCAGGTCGATGAGCGCGACGCCGAGGTCGGGTCGCATCACCTTGCGCAGCTCCGCCGGGGCCTCGGTCACGACGACCTCCAGGGTGGGGAACACCTGCCCCGCGATGAGGTGGCCGCCGCGGGTGGTGCCGTCGGACAGGCCGAGCACGACGTGCAGGTTCAGGCTGGGGCCGTCCTGGCCCTCGGCGACGTCGCCGATCAGCGAGAGGACCTCGGTGGGCTCGTCGATGGGGATGTGCCGGAACCGCTTGGCCGCCCGGTCGAACCAGCCGACGGTGGCGCGCTCGAATCCGCCGACGGCGGTGACCTGGGCGGCCTCGAGCCGCTCGGTCCGGGCGAACTGCTGGAGTGCGGCGACGGCCTCGTCGCCTGGATCGCACACCACGACGTAGGTGACGACGTCTGCGTCTTCGATGATCTTGGACTTCATTTCGCTAGCCTCCTCGCGGTCTCCTTGCCCGCTGCGGTGGGGAGAACACTCCGGAGCGAGACCGGTCTCGGTGCGGCTCTCGGTGGCGGCCTCGTGGGCGGCCTCGTGGCAGCCTCGGTGGTGGCCGCCGCGCCGTGCTGCCGAGTTTGCTCGCGGGCCAGGATCGGCTACAGTTCTGAACGCACGCCCGCCCCGGTGGGAGTGCACCAGCCCGGGTTCTGGCTGGTTATGCGGACGTAGCGCAGCTGGTAGCGCATCACCTTGCCAAGGTGAGGGTCGCGGGTTCGAATCCCGTCGTCCGCTCGGAGGCGCCGGATGCCGTTCTGCAGGGTCGCTGGCCCGCCGCGGTTCTCGGTTGGTTTTCCACGCCATGGGTCCCGGACCGGGAGCCTGGGGTTGGCGGAGTGGCCGAGTGGCTTAGGCAAGGGCCTGCAAAGCCCTGTACACGGGTTCGATTCCCGTCTCCGCCTCGCGGGCGGTTAGCTCAGTGGGAGAGCGCTTCGTTGAC